>CANMKB010000023.1 GCA_947498415.1 uncultured Paracoccaceae bacterium | reverse complement strand
AAAAAACTTTTGAGGCCTGGTGCGCGACGCAGAGCTGCAAGCTGGGCCATGAAAGAGAAGCGATATAATCAGAAGCGAGCCTGTGCTTTGGCCGGGATCGATCCGCGCGTCTACCGGCGTGTGTCAAAGCGGCCAGCGAATACCGAGCTGAGGGATCGGTTGAAAGAGCTGTCATCTGAACGGAGGCGGTTTGGCTATCGACGGCTGCACATCCTG
>CANMKB010000022.1 GCA_947498415.1 uncultured Paracoccaceae bacterium | reverse complement strand
AAAAAACTTTTGAGGCCTGGTGCGCGACGCAGAGCTGCAAGCTGGGCCATGAAAGAGAAGCGATATAATCAGAAGCGGGCCTGTGCTTTGGCCGGGATCGATCCGCGCGTCTACCGGCGTGTGTCAAAGCGGCCAGCGGATACCGAGCTGAGGGATCGGTTGAAAGAGCTGTCATCTGAACGGAGGCGGTTTGGCTATCGACGGCTGCACATCCTG
>CANMKB010000021.1 GCA_947498415.1 uncultured Paracoccaceae bacterium | reverse complement strand
GTGTGTGGGTTCACGGAACCTGGCTTACACAGAACCTGACCACGCTCAACCGCTTCACGGTCAACACCACGCAGCAGCGCACCGATGTTGTCGCCTGCTTCGCCGGAATCCAGCAGCTTGCGGAACATTTCAACACCAG
Organism: uncultured Paracoccaceae bacterium; assembly: GCA_947498415.1. Taxonomy (GTDB): domain Bacteria; phylum Pseudomonadota; class Alphaproteobacteria; order Rhodobacterales; family Rhodobacteraceae; genus Cognatishimia. Next base: position 94 of record CANMKB010000021.1, on the reverse strand, counting down.
TACATGTGGTTTTCTGAGTGTCTTTGATGCCAACGATTTCGATTTCGTCGCCAACGTTGATCACGCCACGCTCAACACGACCGGTTACAACTGT
>CANMKB010000020.1 GCA_947498415.1 uncultured Paracoccaceae bacterium | reverse complement strand
AATGGACTATCATATGCTTACCGTAACTTGAAAGTATTTCGATTTCTTGGCTTTATATATCTTGTGGAAAGGACGAAACACCGGAGCTCCGTCATGTGTGAGGTTTTAGAGCTAGAAATAGCAAGTTAAAATAAGGCTAGTCCGTTATCAACTTGAAAAAGTGGCACCGAGTCGGTGCTTTTTTAAGCTTGGCGTAACTAGATCTTGAGACAAATGGCAGTATTCATCCACAATTTTAAAAGAAAAGGGGGGATTGGGGGGTACAGTGCAGGGGAAAGAATAGTAGACATAATAGCAACAGACATACAAACTAAAG
>CANMKB010000019.1 GCA_947498415.1 uncultured Paracoccaceae bacterium | reverse complement strand
CTGACCTGCTCCCCTGAAAAGTCCGGTGTTTTGAGTTAGCCTGTTCTCCAACTGAGGAGACAGACGATGAAGAGAAGCCGTTTCAGCGAAGAACAGATCATTGGGATATTGAAGGAACATCAGGCTGGGCTTGGTGCGAAGGAGCTATGCCGCAAGCATGGTGTCAGCGATGCGACGTTTTACAAATGGCGATCCAAGTATGGCGGCATGGAAGTGTCGGACGCCAAGAAGTTGAAGGCACTTGAGGTTGAGAATGCCAAACTCAAGAAGCTGCTGGCAGAACAGATGATGGATGTGTCGACGCTCAAGGAAATGCTGGGAAAAAACTTTTGAGGCCTGGTGCGCGACGCAGAGCTGCAAGCTGGGCCATGAAAGAGAAGCGATATAATCAGAAGCG
>CANMKB010000018.1 GCA_947498415.1 uncultured Paracoccaceae bacterium | reverse complement strand
ACACGTGAGCACATCCTGCTCGGCCGTCAGGTTGGTATCCCAGCCATGGTTGTTTTCATGAACAAAGTTGACCAGGTTGACGACGAAGAGCTGCTCGAGCTTGTTGAAATGGAAATCCGTGAGCTTCTGTCTGAGTACGAATTCCCAGGCGACGACATTCCTGTGATTGCTGGTTCCGCTCTGGCGGCGCTGGAAGATCGCGACGACAACATCGGTAAAGAGAAAATCGCTGAGCTGATGGCGGCTGTTGATGAGTACATCCCACAGCCACCACGTGCGGTTGACGAGCCATTCCTGATGCCAATCGAAGACGTATTCTCAATCTCTGGCCGCGGTACAGTTGTAACCGGTCGTGTTGAGCGTGGCGTGATCAACGTTGGCGACGAAATCGAAATCGTTGGCATCAAAGACAC
>CANMKB010000017.1 GCA_947498415.1 uncultured Paracoccaceae bacterium | reverse complement strand
ATACCGAGCTGAGGGATCGGTTGAAAGAGCTGTCATCTGAACGGAGGCGGTTTGGCTATCGACGGCTGCACATCCTGCTCAAACGCGAAGGCTGGCATGTGAACTGGAAGAAGCTGTATCGGATCTACCGCGAAGAAGGGTTAACAGTCCGTAAACGGGGCGAACGCAAGCGCGCAGTCGGCACCAGAGCACCGATGGCGATCCCGCAGGGGTCGAACCAGCGGTGGTCCTTGGACTTTGTGTCTGACAGCCTGTCATGTGGTCGCAGGTTCCGCATTCTCAACGTGATCGATGACTTCAGCCGCGAGTGCTTAGCTGCGGTGGTCGATACGTCACTATCGGGAGATCGGGTTGCACGGGAACTGGATCGCATTGCTGAGATGCGCGGCTACCCTTGCTTGGTGGTCAGCGATAATGGAACGGAGCTCACTTCGAATGCGATCTTGAAATGGCAAGAAGACCGCAATGTCGACTGGCACTACATCGCGCCCGGCAAGCCCATG
>CANMKB010000016.1 GCA_947498415.1 uncultured Paracoccaceae bacterium | reverse complement strand
TTTGGTTGCGGGAGTAGGATTTGAACCTACGACCTTCAGGTTATGAGCCTGACGAGCTACCGGGCTGCTCCATCCCGCGCCATGATCTGAGCCAAATAGTTTTGATTTATAGGCTTAGATGCGCTGCTATATTTCATAGCGTTTTGATCGTATTAGAGAGATGTGATCTGCTTACTAGGTTTGGCGATGCCCTACTCTCCCACACCTTAAGATGCAGTACCATCGGCGCAACGGTGCTTAACTGCCGGGTTCGGAATGGGACCGGGTGTTTCACTCGTGCTATGATCACCAAACCGAGTAAGCAGATCGTTTTTGTTGTCCAAGTCAGCACGCTGATTGTGATGTGTATGACTTATTTGTTCTAAGTGATAGATATTTATCTATTACTGGATCAAATCAAGCCTATCGAGCCATTAGTACCAGTCAACTGAATGCGTTACCGCACTTACATCTCTGGCCTATCGACGAGGTGGTCTACCTCGGCTCTCAGGGATACCTTGTTTTGAGGGGGGCTTCCCGCTTAGATGCCTTCAGCGGTTATCCTGTCCGATCATAGCTACCCAGCACTGCTCCTGGCGGAACAACTGGTACACCAGTGGATCGTTCACCCCGGTCCTCTCGTACTAGGGGCAACTCCTCTCAAGTATCCTACACCCACGGCAGATAGGGACCGAACTGTCTCACGACGTTCTAAACCCAGCTCACGTACCTCTTTAAACGGCGAACAGCCGTACCCTTGGGACCTGCTCCAGCCCCAGGATGAGATGAGCCGACATCGAGGTGCCAAACACTGCCGTCGATATGGACTCTTGGGCAGTATCAGCCTGTTATCCCCGGCGTACCTTTTATCCGTTGAGCGATGGCCCTTCCACTCGGGACCACCGGATCACTATGGCCGTCTTTCGACTCTGCTCGACTTGTCAGTCTCGCAGTCAGGCTGGCTTCTGCCATTGCACTCAACGAGCGATTTCCGACCGCTCTGAGCCAACCTTCGCGCGCCTCCGTTACGCTTTAGGAGGCGACCGCCCCAGTCAAACTACCCGCCACACAGGGTCCCGGACCCAGATAATGGGCCGCGGTTAGACATCAAGCAATGCAAGGGTGGTATCTCAAGGGAGGCTCCACCAAAACTGGCGTTTTGGTTTCAATGCCCACCACCTATCCTGCACATGCATGGCCTGATGCCAGTGTGAAGCTGTAGTAAAGGTGCACGGGGTCTTTCCGTCTAACCGCGGGAAGCCTGCATCTTGACAGGCAATTCAATTTCGCTGAGTCTATGTTGGAGACAGCGGGGAAGTCGTTACGCCATTCGTGCAGGTCGGAACTTACCCGACAAGGAATTTCGCTACCTTAGGACCGTTATAGTTACGGCCGCCGTTTACCTGGGCTTCAATTCGAGGCTCTCACCCCTCCTTTTAACCTTCAGGCACCGGGCAGGCGTCAGACCCTATACGTCGTCTTGCGACTTCGCAGAGCCCTGTGTTTTTAGTAAACAGTCGCCACCCCCTGGTTTGTGCCCCCAGTCAATACTTGCGTAGAAACTGGGCCTCCTTCTCGCGAACTTACGGAGGTATTTTGCCGAGTTCCTTCAACATAGTTCTCTCAAGCGCCTTGGTATTCTCTACCAGTCCACCTGTGTCGGTTTAGGGTACGATCTAGCGATGGAGCTATTTCCAGGAACCTCTAAGCAGCCCATTCAATCCGATAAGGATGAACTACCCTCGAGATCCGTCACTTCCATCTGGCCCAGGAATATTAACCTGGTTCCCATCGACTACGCCTTTCGGCCTCGCCTTAGGGGTCGGCTTACCCTGCTCAGATTAGCTTTAAGCAGGAACCCTTGGACTTTCGGCGAGAGTGTCTCTCACACTCTTTGTCGCTACTCATGTCATCATTCTCACTAGTGATCTCTCCACCGGATGGCTTACGCCCCAGCTTCATCGAAAGCACCATATCCTCCAAGGCATTCCGAGGAATGCTAAAGAGGAAAGGTACTATGTCACACTACGCTCTGCTACCGCATGCACAAAGTGCACACCCTAGACTTCGGCTCATGGCTTGAGCCCCGTTACATCTTCGCCGCAGGACAACTTATTTAGACCAGTGAGCTGTTACGCTATCTTTAAAGGATGGCTGCTTCTAAGCCAACCTCCTGGTTGTTTTGGTCGTCCCACCTGCTTTCCCACTTAGCCATGAATTAGGGGCCTTAGTCGTAGGTCAGGGTTGTTTCCCTCTCCACCACGGACGTTAGCATCCGCGGTGTGTCTGCCATCTAGTACTCCCGGGTATTCGGAGTTTGATTAGGATCAGTAAGGCTGTAGGCCCCCATTACCCATTCAGTGCTCTACCCCCCGGGGTATTCGGATGACGCTCTACCTAAATAGATTTCGCAGAGAACCAGCTATCTCCGAGTTTGATTGGCCTTTCACCCCTAGGCACAACTCATCCCGATCTTTTTCAACAGATGTGGGTTCGGTCCTCCAGCAAGTGTTACCTTGCCTTCAACCTGGTCATGCCTAGATCACTCGGTTTCGGGTCTAATGCATCTAACTCAGTCGCCCTATTAAGACTCGCTTTCGCTGCGCCTACACCTAACGGCTTAAGCTTGCTAGATACACTAAGTCGATGACCCATTATACAAAAGGTACGCTGTCAGGCCGCAAGGGCCCTCCAACTGATTGTAGGCGTTCGGTTTCAGGTACTGTTTCACTCCCCTTGTCGGGGTGCTTTTCACCTTTCCCTCACGGTACTGGTTCGCTATCGGTCAGTAAGGAGTACTTAGCCTTCGAAGGTGGTCCTCCGATCTTCAGACAGAATTTCACGTGTTCCGCCCTACTTAATACATCCCATCGAGCTTCTTATACGGGGCTATCACCCGCTATGGCCATGCTTCCCAACATGTTCTAATCACTCTCAAGGCTTGGCTGGTCCCCGTTCGCTCGCCGCTACTAGGGGAGTATCAATTGATTTCCTTTCCTCCGGGTACTTAGATGTTTCAGTTCCCCGGGTTTGCTCTTAAAAACCTATGTATTCAGTTATTAAGTACCTGGTTCAGCAAGTTATAAGCAGCCATTACACTCGAAAGTGCGCCGACTATTATAACAAACTGTCAGGTGGGTTCCCCCATTCAGAAATTCATGGATCAAAGCTTATTCTCAGCTCCCCATGACTTATCGCAGAGTATCACGTCTTTCATCGCCTCTTACTGCCAAGGCATCCACCAAACGCCCTTCTCGCGCTTGATTTGATCCAGAAAAAGATAAACATATTTATGCATATCGCGATGTCCAAGCTGGCAAGCAGGACATCCTTATTCCGAACCAAAAGTCATACATAATTTTCCCGCTCTTTATCTCTTAACCCAGACTGCCGATGTCGGTCGGCCCCGTCTGGAAGACAAAGAACAAATGGTACAGTTGCTTGTCAGCAAAAGTACCTGGTTAGTGTACTTGACTTGGACAACGCTGTTCGTTTCAGCTGGCAGACACTTGGAAGACCGAGGAAACAGTCTTGTTCAAATGCTCGCTTTGGACCGAAGCCCGCCGCACCATACTGAGATCTTCCTTTTACTTAAGGGGATCAAACAGTGTTGATTGTTATTCTAAGATTGCTCTTAAAATAACTATATCTCTCTAAACGATGTCAAAATCGTCCGATTGGACGGCTAAATACTCGAAAGTACTTAGCGATCTAATCGACGCTTTTGATATTTGATGACACAAGTAAGAAGATTGGATGTTGGTGGAGCCTAGGAGGATCGAACTCCTGACCTCCTGAATGCAAATCAGGCGCTCTCCCAGCTGAGCTAAGGCCCCCCTAGCGATTTTGCCAAAGGCAAAACGCGTCGCCCGATAGGGCATTCCAAAGGAATGTCCCGAAAGGGTTAGTGGTTTGGCTTTCGTGACCTTTTCAGGGAAAAGGCACTATCGCCATCACTTGTCAGCTCCGCTGAAAGTGATTTGGTGGGTCGAGGAGGACTTGAACCTCCGACCTCACGCTTATCAGGCGTGCGCTCTAACCACCTGAGCTACCGACCCAAACAGACCGGCAGGTCTGTGATTACTTAAACTGAAGAGATATGAGGACGGCCCAGCCGTGAGTTTGATCAACTTTGTTTGTTGATCTTAATGCTAAGTGTTTCACGAGGAAGAGCGAACTCTTCTTACTAGAAACATCCTTAGAAAGGAGGTGATCCAGCCGCAGGTTCCCCTACGGCTACCTTGTTACGACTTCACCCCAGTCGCTGATCCTACCGTGGTCCGCTGCCTCTCCGAAGAGTTAGCGCACGGCCGTCGGGTAGAACCAACTCCCATGGTGTGACGGGCGGTGTGTACAAGGCCCGGGAACGTATTCACCGCGTCATGCTGTTACGCGATTACTAGCGATTCCGACTTCATGGGGTCGAGTTGCAGACCCCAATCCGAACTGAGACAGCTTTTTGGGATTAACCCATTGTCACTGCCATTGTAGCACGTGTGTAGCCCAACCCGTAAGGGCCATGAGGACTTGACGTCATCCACACCTTCCTCCCGCTTATCACGGGCAGTTTCCCTAGAGTGCCCAGCCGAACTGCTGGCAACTAAGGATGTGGGTTGCGCTCGTTGCCGGACTTAACCGAACATCTCACGACACGAGCTGACGACAGCCATGCAGCACCTGTCACTAGGTCACCGAAGTGAAAGCCCGATCTCTCGGGTTGTCCTAGGATGTCAAGGGTTGGTAAGGTTCTGCGCGTTGCTTCGAATTAAACCACATGCTCCACCGCTTGTGCGGGCCCCCGTCAATTCCTTTGAGTTTTAATCTTGCGACCGTACTCCCCAGGCGGAATGCTTAATCCGTTAGGTGTGTCACCGAATAGTATACTACCCGACGACTGGCATTCATCGTTTACGGTGTGGACTACCAGGGTATCTAATCCTGTTCGCTCCCCACACTTTCGCACCTCAGCGTCAGTATCGAGCCAGTGAGCCGCCTTCGCCACTGGTGTTCCTCCGAATATCTACGAATTTCACCTCTACACTCGGAATTCCACTCACCTCTCTCGAACTCAAGACTAGCAGTATCAAAGGCAGTTCCAGGGTTGAGCCCTGGGATTTCACCTCTGACTGACTAATCCGCCTACGTGCGCTTTACGCCCAGTAATTCCGAACAACGCTAACCCCCTCCGTATTACCGCGGCTGCTGGCACGGAGTTAGCCGGGGTTTCTTTACCTGCTACCGTCATTATCTTCACAGGCGAAAGAGCTTTACGACCCTAAGGCCTTCATCACTCACGCGGCATGGCTGGATCAGGCTTGCGCCCATTGTCCAAGATTCCCCACTGCTGCCTCCCGTAGGAGTCTGGGCCGTGTCTCAGTCCCAGTGTTGCTGATCATCCTCTAAAACCAGCTATAGATCGTAGACTTGGTAGGCCGTTACCCCACCAACTATCTAATCTAACGCGGGCCGATCCAAATCCGATAAATCTTTCCCCCGAAGGGCGTATAAGGTATTACTCTCAGTTTCCCGAGGCTATTCCTTAGATCTGGGTACGTTCCCACGCGTTACTAACCCGTCCGCCGCTCCACCCGAAGGTGGCGCTCGACTTGCATGTGTTAGGCCTGCCGCCAGCGTTCGTTCTGAGCCAGGATCAAACTCTCAAGTTGAAAAGCTGTTACCAGCTTATCCTTGACGTCGAACCTCTGCACATCACTGATGTTGTAAAACATCAACCAAATCTTCCCGGCGAGGAAGATCTGGATAAACTGTTTGTTGTGCTTAAAGTTTCCTAAGAAACCGAAAGCCGTACAAACAGTGAAGCTGTTAATCTTATCATCGAGCCGAAGCTCTAAAGACCAGATATGCAAACATTCGTCCGTCGTATAAACGGCCAAACCGCCCACATATCTCTTCAGTGTCATCACAATGTCAAAAAGCGTGGAACCTAAGGCAAAAACCCCAAACCCCAGAGACAAAAATCAACAAGTGGCGCCCTAACTTATCGGCGCAACCCGCGTCATCCTACCTCAAATTTTCCAGCCATTCAGCCTCCAGAGCACCGCTCCGTCTGCCGTCTGACCCGCCGTTGTGCGCCTCAGCGCCGCCGGTGAAGGGGGTTCTAAGGTTAAACCAAATAACCCGCAA
>CANMKB010000015.1 GCA_947498415.1 uncultured Paracoccaceae bacterium | reverse complement strand
TATGCTAATCGGTCAAAGGAAGACCAAAACCTGAACAGAGCTAACCTAAATTAGCGGACTCAATGGGGAGCAGGTCAATGCTAATGGCCTCGATTTTAGTGCATGCAGTCTTGTTGGACTTTGAAGCTGACGATTTTTTGGCGGATGTTAACTCCTCCAAAAAAAATTGAGTCAAATTAGACGCCGCTTACTGTTTGGATCGAAAAACGATCTTGGCGAAAGGTACCCTGCTTCGCCGATGCTAACGGACTGTCGTCCGTCAGGACGATGCTAGCCGATGGAATCCCTGTTTTTTATATAGGGCTAATAGCTAATTCTTTCATCCGGTTAGACCGCCCCCCTTACTGGGCGAAATTGGTAGGCCTAGTGGTAGGGCTGTCAGGGGACCCTCGCTTTTTCTTTTAGAACCTAGCCGTTACAAGATGTTCATTTGATCAATCAGCATCAAACATGAACGATCACGACATGATAGGCGACAGGGGGCAGGCAGAGCGTGTGGTGGTGCTGGACTAGACTGGGTTCGGGCGGCTTGGCGAGTGTCGTCAAGACTGTCACAGGATCAGAGCAGACCCCGCTAGACGCGGGCCTTTATCAAGGTTGAAAGCTAAACCGAGCGATCAGCCATCCAATCACCTCAATCACCAATCAAACACGTTCATAACTTCTCAGGTGAGTAGGGTGGTGTGAGCCGCCGTAGGCGGCAGAGATCAACAGCCCTAATATTAAGAAGATATCAGTGATGCAATTGACCGCGCTTTGTTGGATAATGCGAAATCAACGCAATCAGTAACAGTCCCACCATCACGGCGTTCAAAATATGCCAAAGAAAATGGGTTCCAATCCCTGTCATGTCGCACGCCCATAGGTCAGCCGTTCTCATCGCCAATGAGACTGCGAACGTAAGCGTTGCAGCACCAACAAGATGTCTTGCTGGGTGACGGCGCAGGACAGTGATGATGCTAAATGCGATCAGTGCCACCAGTGCAGGTAGGTACTGCAATGAGCCATTGAATACGCCATCGCCATGATCGTGGCTGTGGTCATGATTGTGAGCGTCGGTCACAACATCGCCAGATGTGAACCAAAAAACGGTAAGGGTTATGCCTAAAGCAATGCCTGAGATGCGAAGGGTCTTAAACACGTCTTCGCCTGTCGATCTGTAGATAACGACGCCGACATACAACGTGACGAAACTCCAGATCGGGATAACATCGGCAAGTTCAGCATGCGTGTTGGCGAAGGTGTGAAACAAAAACGAGCCGACACCAATGCACGCAGCCAAAACGATGAGCAAGATTTCCAAAACATCAGTGCGCACGCCAGCTCTTTTGATGGAGCTCCGCCATGCGTAAAGTGCTGCTAAGACAAAGGCGATATTGCTGAGCGCGTTGATGGGTTCATTCCAAAATCCCGGTGCAGTTCGCTCGCAATACAAATCAATAAATGCTATGGTTTCCATGGTGTTCCGAATAATAGGTGACGCCGTCCGCACGAGCGGAAGAAGCCCAAGCAGAAGCTCTCCTTAGGCACTTTTACGCGGTCAAAATCTTAGTTGGTGACGTCGGTGAGAATGGTGTCAAAGTTGCCCGAAGCGAGATTGCTTCGGTTGATGAGGAATACAATCGAGTGTCCGTCCGCCCAATCCCAACCCACGAGATCACTAGAATGCAATTCCAGCAGGACTTCGTTCGGACTTTGAGAGCCGTACGGTGTGTAGATGTGCCCTTTGGGAGGGTGAGACATGCCACCTGCTTCGTGCGAGGCAAGGACGGACCAATCTCTCTCAAATCGTTCCACTGCCTCTGGAGAGAGAGTAGATCCGCCTTCGGTATAGGCATAGCGTGCTTGCCGTTCCAACCACTTAAGATACCCTTTGCAATGGGTGTCCAGAGTTCCCCAAGATACTTCGATTTCAGCGTAGCCTTCGGCATCATTGCGTGTGTATTCCGTTCTCCCGGCGGGGGTCTCATGGAACATTCGCAAGACGGGTGTGATGGCTTCCAAATCAAATTTCTCGCCAAGTGACGCCAAATAGCCTTTTGCTTCCAACAGTTTTTGTTGGCAGGTCTCAAGCCTCTCTTCCAACGTGATCAAGTCTGCTGAGACCGATGCCTTCAGCTTCTTCTTATCAAGAAAGGTAGTGACAGCACTCAGTTGCCGTTTGGTGTAGCTTTCCGCGCTTTCGATCAACGCATCCAGCGTAAAGCGATCAAAGGGTTGATGTCTTGGGTCCAAAAGATTGGGTGTCTCTCTTTCGAATGTACGTGGGTTACTGCCGCCAAGGAAACCTGTTAGCCACTTTCCAACAGGATCAGGCAGTGGACCTACGCATGTGGTCAATTCTACGGGCCATTCGGGCAGAACATCTTCATGCTCATCATTGATTTTATCATCGTAACCCGTCCAATGGCATCTTTCCGAAGAAGGTCGTGAACGCTTCTCAAGATCGCCAACCAAGTGCAGAACTTTGGGTTGGTTTCGCTGCGGATGCAGGAAAAACGCAAGCTGCCCTATACGGGGTCCTGCACCAGACCAAATGGTCTTTGGCAGTTTCGACAAATCAATCTGCGCAACGAAGTGTAATGGCGTGCCGTCGATTTCCGGCCATTCCAAATCACTTGGCAAACGTGGGGAACCTCCAAACCATCCTGCGGAATCCACCGCAGGCAGCGGGATCGAAGGAGTGAGAACAATTGAAGGCCCCGTGACGGTTTTAGCGTCTTTTCGCATCTGCTCCGTTTCTACGTGCAGATTTACGATTTCCTTCACAATTGCTTCTGCTTCATCCGCAGTGGTCGATTGCTTTTTGTTGTTCTTCCCAAAAAGGCTCTTAATGAATCGCATCAAAATACTTACCTACTACAAACACCCTAAAACCAAGTCGAATGCTCTGAAAATACGTTGGAAGCAAAACAACTCTTAGAGTCTTGGTAACGGGTATAAGTGTTTGAGTACAAGGCTTGATTTCAACTAAGTTGAATGGCCAATGGCCTGCTAATTTGGCAGGTCGCAGTAATGTTTCAGGACTTTGTTAATGAGTGTACCGAAAGTGCTTTGTCGAGCCAAAAAAGCTGATTTCGATGACGGTGCTCAAGTGTTTTCGAACGTGGCAGATGCCTTTGGGAATGATGATTTTGGATCATCATTTGCGGGAGAAATGACCGAATTTAGTATTGATAGATTTCCGAAAGATGGCGATTTGAACAAAATAGGCAGCTAGGAGGGCTGTTTCTGCCACCGATTGGGCCAGTCGCGGATAAACTTCGAACACAATTCAAGCTTAGCACTTTCTGCATCCATTGTTGAATAAGGTTTAGTATTTTGAGTGCCTTCAGATTCCAGAGCAATTTAAACAAAACCCACGCAAATACTGCGAGTTCAGAAGCGCGGGTTCTACATAACTTTGAAAAGGCCGCGAGCCGAAAAGATCGTCTTGCTATCGCTCTTAACCTTCTCGCACAGGGTGGCGTCACAGGTAACTATGCATATGCGCCAGCGTTTCGTGGATTGGCTCGTGCCGGGCTTATTATCAAGCCTTTACACTATTGGTCATTCCTCGGTTTGACGCTCTTCACTGCGATATTGTTCTGCGTACTCGCCGCACTAACAATTATTGCCAGCCTATTGCTAGGGGTAATGCCGCGTCCTGTTTTCAGAATGATTGAGGCAGGCCCAGTTGTGTTTTTCGCCGGGAACATTGCTTTGTCGATGATCTTCGCATTCATACATCGTTTCAAAGCCAAACAGATTGGATTGCCAAAATGGCGCGATCTATGACGTTTCGATAGAAGGTAAATTGGGCGCTCACTACCTTTGATGAGTTGTGAGAAATCCAAAACCGTTCAGTAAAACAGATACCTTAACAAAGTATTCAGAGGACTAGAGTGACTAAGCAAGTCTATGCGTCATTTGTATCAACGCGGCACAACAACTCTTTCAACTCGGTGCCATACAAAAACGGTGAGTTCGATCCAAACACGTCAGAGGTTAATCAAGCCCATCACAAGATATTCCGGGCGATTGAAGCAGGCGATGTTGATGCAAGAGAGCAGGTGCCAACCACATTTTATCGAGTCGGGAAGACCAGTTTGAAAGGCGAACTGAAGCCAGTCACACTGGCAAATGATAAGTATCTAATCTTGCGCCACAACGTGGTTTCGGTATTGAAGCGCCATGATCTCGGCGAAGCCAAGTTGACGCCAGTTACGTTGTTAGACTGTGATAATGTGACACCAATAGAAACCGAGTGTTTTATTCTGCTTCCGGGTACCAGACTTAAGACCGTCGATCTGAACTCCCCTAAGTTGAGCAAAAACAGGTATTCAGATACGCCTCAGTTTGCACTGCCTAGTCTCGCCAAAGATATCAGAAATGTTCGCCTTCTGGATTTATCTGGAAATCAGTTGGCAATGTGGTGGGATGATAGCATTAATTCTACGCCGTTCCTAAAAGAAGGCTTGGTTTCAGATTTGAAAAAAACTGGATTTGATAAGTTCTTCGCGCTTGTGGGTCTCAAATAAGTGGGCGTGGCGGGGAATTAAAATGGTTCCGGACAATCCTAAAAGTTAGATCGAGTGTACGGAAAATTGCTTTACAAACGCCTGTCGGAGGTTGCTGGCAAGAGAACTTGAACAGCCGTTTTTTTGCTGGAGAACTATTTCACACAGGTGAATTGGAGCTCAAATCGAAGCCATCTGACCTGCTCCCCATTGAGTCCGCTAATTTAGGTTAGCTCTGTTCAGGTTTTGGTCTTCCTTTGACCGATTAGCATATTCCGCTGCAGTCAGGCCAGCGAGGCTTGTGTGGGGGCGGTGATGGTTAAAGTCGTTGCGCCACGCCGCGATGAGATTGCGGGCATGGCGCAGTGGAGCACGCCATTTCTTGCAGCCAACTGTGGACTGAAATTCTAAAGGAACTTTGCGCTGATAGTAGTACCTACCGCGTTCTACAAACATGAATTTGGGGGTGAGTTTCGTCATTCTCGGTACCGAAAATTAGCTTCTGGGTACCGAAAATAGAGACCAAATCGGTCGAAATAATGGCAAAAGTGCCAATATTTCAACGATTTAGATAGAATGGTGGGCGACCCTGGAATCGAACCAGGCGTGAGTCGCCTCGAGGGAGTTACAGTCCCCTGCCACACCTTGCGGCCTGTCGCCCACTTGTTCGGCATCGCTGCTGAACGTGAGGGGCTGATTACAGCCCTTGCTGGGGGGCGTCAACAAGAAAATCGCTTGAAGATTGCGCCAGCTTTGCGCATTGGTAGCCCTCACGTTCAAGGAAGGCTGTGTCACATGAAAAAACCCAAGTGGGTGGTCGAAAAAGAGCAGGCAAAAAAAGCTGCAGCAGCAGAAACTGTCTGGCTGTTTGGTCTGCACGCGGTGCGCGATGCGCTGCAAAACCCGGCCCGTGAAAAGCTGCGCCTGATCGTGACACGCAATGCGTCAGACAAATTGGCCGAAGCTATTGCAGCCTCTGGCATTGAGCCAGAAATGGTAGACCCACGTAAGTTCCCCAACGTCCTTGATCCGCAGTCAGTACACCAAGGGGCTGCGCTTGAAGTGAAGCCTCTAAATTGGGGCTCACTTGAGGATTGCGCCATTGGGTCAGGCGATACGCCGCCGCGTCTGGTTTTGCTGGATCGCGTGACCGATCCGCACAATGTGGGTGCGATTTTGCGATCTGCCGAGGTTTTTGGGGCGCAGGCCGTGATCGGCACACGCCATCATTCTGCGCCGGAAACGGGCGCATTGGCGAAAACCGCATCTGGGGCGCTTGAACGTCAACCCTATCTACGTTTGCGCAACCTTTCCGATACAATCGTCGCTTTGCAAGGGATGGGGTATATTGTGCTTGGTCTTGACGGCGAGGCGGATGACACGATTGAGCAAGCGCTTGAAGGCAAGCATGATCGTGCAGTCGCTTTGGTGATGGGCGCTGAGGGCCCGGGTTTACGTCAAAAGACCAAAGAAACTGTTGATCAGCTTGTGAAAATTGACTTTGCACGCGGCTTTGGATCTTTGAACGTCTCTAATGCTGCCGCTGTAGCGTTGTATGCGGCACGTCCCAAGGGGTAACGCGCTATTTTACCACTTGAAACAGAGGTGGTTCGCATCAATATCGATGGGAACGACAGAATAAGGGCAGGCTGAATGGCTCAGAAAATTGCAACTTGCTGCTATTGCGGTACCCGTGCGGCGCTGACACTTCAGGGAGCTGTGCAACATGAATTGGCCTGTTCAACCTGTGGCGCACCTTTGCATGAGCTAAAGCAGATGCCTGCACGTCCACAACCTGTGGAACGTAAGCAACACTACGAAGTCTCACGTCGCCCTGATAAGCGTAAGAAAACAAAGAAAAAATATAAGAAAAAATCGAAGTCATGGGGCGAGAAATTGTTCGATGGCTTAGAAGAGATCATCGATATTTTCGATTGAAATAAAGACTCGCGGTACGTCACATCGGCGTTATCGGGGCTAGGGAGCTTTGGATTTGGCGCTAGATTAAGTGCAACAAACCAAAGGAGCCTACTGATGTTGAACCGTCGTATGTTTTTAATGTCTGCCGCAGCAGTGCCTGCGGCGCTGAGCACGGCGTTACCTGCGTTTGCCGCCACCCCTGAAGTGTTTGCTGTGAAAGGACTGGCCATACGCGGATACGACCCCGTCGCCTATTTTCGTCAAAGCAAACCAGTGAAAGGCAAATCTGAGTTTTCGATGACTTGGAAAGGGGCTGAGTGGCGGTTTGCCAATGCGACGAACTTGGCTGATTTTCGCGCCAATCCGGCGGCTTTTGAGCCTCAGTATGGGGGCTATTGTGCCTATGCGGTGGCCAATGGCTACACCGCCAAAACTGAGGCCAACGCTTGGTCCGTGCACAAGGGGAAGTTGTACTTGAACTTTAACCGTACGATCAGAGCAAGGTGGGCGATCAGCAAGGATCGTTATGTGCGTCAGGGGGATGCGAACTGGCCTTCGGTCCTGAATGGTTAGAGCTGAATTTCCCAGTGAATTTAACGACTTGTTCACATCTTTATTACATCCTCTTTAAAGAAGGCAGATGCGGCATATCTCATTTGTATGAGGGCAAGATCGGAACTCTTGCACCTCACTTCACTGTCCCTCGTTCCGCGACTGCGCCCAGGATTTCCCTGGGCGCTTTTTTCTTTTCAAAAACCTGATGAGCCCTGATAAGCATCGTGTATGGAAAGCTATTCAGACGAATTTTTGCGCGATATTTTCACGCAGACCAAAACCATCGCTGTGGTTGGGTTTTCAATGAATCCAGCGCGGGCAAGCCACTATGTGGCGGCGTATTTGCATGATCTGGGATTTCGGGTGATCCCTGTTAATCCGGGGCACGTGGGCAAAGAGGTTTTTGGCACCATAATCCGCGCCTCTTTGGCAGAGATTGATGAGCCGGTGCATATGTTGGATGTGTTCCGCCGTTCGGACGCGGTGCCAGAGGTGGTCGATGATGCGTTGGAAAACTTGCCCGACCTTCAGGTGATTTGGATGCAGTTGGGTGTCATGCACGAAAAGGCCGCTGCGGTCGCGCGTGCGGCAGGGAAAACGGTTGTGATGAACCGATGTCCAAAGATCGAATACCCAAGGTTGTTTGGCTGAAGTTGGGAGGGGGGCTTTGCCCCCAGCGCCGAATTTTTCAAATTCGACCTTCCCCAGAGTATTTATGAAAAGGTGAAGCCGATTAGCCCTTGTGGCGGGCCGCTTTTTCCGCAATGCCGCTGGTGCCTTGGCGGCGATCGAGTTCAGCTAGAACCTCATTCAGCTGCACGCCGCGAGATTGCAGCATGACCAAAAGGTGAAAGAGGACATCTGCAGATTCAGAGATCAGACCGTCGCGGTTGTCTTTCACCGCTTCGATGATGGCCTCGATCGCTTCTTCCCCAAACTTTTCGGCGCATTTTTCTGGGCCTTTGGCCAGGAGCTTGGCTGTCCAGCTGCTGTCTGGATCGGCTTTGGCGCGTGCTGCGATTGTAAGGGCGAGATCGTTGAGTGTGTTCATGAGGGGCCTCCTACTGAATGCGCATTGGGATGCCATTGGCAATCATATGTGCTTTGGCTTCTTGAACGGTGTATTCCCCGAAGTGGAAAATCGAGGCCGCCAGTACAGCAGACGCGCCACCCTTGGTGACACCTTCGACCAGGTGATCCAGATTGCCGACGCCGCCAGAGGCGATAACCGGAATATCGACCGCATCTGAAATCGCTTTGGTCAGCGGCAGGTTAAAGCCCGATTTGGTGCCGTCGCGGTCCATACTGGTCAGCAGGATTTCCCCAGCGCCTTTGCCGGCAACAAGCCTAGCAAATTCAACAGCGTCGATACCCGTGCCTTTGCGGCCGCCGTGGGTGAAGATTTCCCATTTGCCCGGTGACACTGTTTTTGCGTCGATCGCACAAACGATGCATTGGCTGCCAAATTGATCAGCGCTTTCGGCAATCACGTCTGGATTGGCCACCGCGGCGGAGTTGAAAGACACTTTGTCAGCACCTGACAAGAGAAGGGCACGCACATCGTCCTTGGTACGCACACCACCCCCAACGGTGAGTGGCACAAAGCATTGTTCCGCCGTGCGGCGCACCATGTCAAACATGGTGCCGCGGTTTTCATGGGTGGCGTGGATGTCGAGAAAGCAGATTTCATCTGCCCCGGCGGCATCATAGGCGCGCGCGGCCTCGACCGGGTCGCCTGCGTCACGCAGGCCTACAAAATTCACGCCTTTCACCACGCGGCCATCAGCAACGTCTAGGCATGGGATTAAACGGGTTTTTAGCATCTTGGTACCTCTTAGGTGCCCTCATAACGCCTTAAGACACCCGCGCCAATGGTGGATTGGCCTGTGCGGCGGCACGGGTGACCGCATCACGCGCAACCAAGATGTGAAACGGCAGGATCGCTGACAAATAGACGCGGCCTCCAAGGTTGTGGGTGTGCACCCATGTTGCAAGGCTGAGTTGGCCGTTCTCTGACATCACACTCACCCGGAAATTCAAATGCTTGTCGTCAAAACCCGCAATGATTTCGTTCTCGGTCTCGCTAACAATCGGGAAGGGGCCTAGTTTTTCAACATCCTCTGGACCTTCTTGCATTAAACCGAACGGAGCAGTGACAAGCTTGCGTATTTTAAGCATGAACTGAACCCATACTGGAAATGCTGCGACCGTTTCCGCCGCCTTTCGCAGTGGCGCGTCACTCTTTGTCGCAAAGCAATCGATGAAATCGCCCTCTTTGATAAACGCATGAAGGGCGCTGTTTTGTGGCAATGCTATTTTTCTTACCTTAGAGGCCATGATGTTTCCTAGGGTTCATGTACGCCATTGATATTGGGTCTTTTTCGGCAAATTTCAGCGGGATGTGCGCAGATGTCGCGCTGAATGTCGCAAATGAAACCTCATGCCAAAGATGTGATTGGCGTCACGTCGTGGCGTGGGTGAAATCTACCCATGCAATCTTATTTGAGGAGTAACATTATGAAGTCACTGCTAATTGCCGGAGCCATCGCCATGACCACCGCCTTACCTGCCGCCGCCGAACTGATCTCGGTTGAGAGTAATAAGCCAGTTGCAGAAACGCTGGATGCGTTGGAAGCGGCGCTGGCCAATGCGGGCGCAACTGTTTTTGCACGCGTGGATCATGCGGCCGGTGCAGAGAAGGTTGGGCTAGAGATTGCGGATTCGCAATTGCTGGTGTTTGGCAATCCAAAGCTTGGCACCCCAGCGATGCAGGCTGATCCGCGGGCCGGGTTGTTTTTGCCGCTTAAAGTCTTGGCCTATGAAGATGGTAACGGCCAAGTTTTTCTGACTTATGAAGATCCAGCAGACATGTTGGCCGGTCTAGATATCGCGACAGATGCGCCATTCATTGCAAAAATGCAGGGTGCATTGGGCAAGCTCACCGCAGCGGCTGCTCAATAAGACCAAGGCTGCGCGTCGTTTAGGCGCGCAGAACCTTCAGGGCCTCTGGCAGATCAATGGCGCCGTCATAGAGCGCCCGGCCGGAAATCGCACCGTTCAACGTCGCTCCACAGGATTTCAGGGCCTGTAGATCTTCGATCGAAGACACACCGCCTGATGCGATGACAGGGATGGAAACGGCATTGGCCAAATCTGCTGTTGCTTGCACATTTGGGCCCTTCATGGCGCCATCGCGCAGGATGTCGGTGTAGATGATTGCGGCCACGCCCGCATCCTCAAAGGATTTGGCAAGGTCGGTGACCATGACATCGGTTTCTTCTGCCCAGCCTTTGGTGGCGACTTTGCCGTTTCGGGCATCAATGCCAACGGCCACTTTTCCGGGGAACTCACGCGCGGCTTCGCGCACCAAATCAGGGTTTTCAACGGCCACGGTGCCCAAGATTACGCGGGCAAGGCCTTTGTCGATCCAGCGTTCGATGGTCGCCATATCGCGAATACCACCGCCCAGCTGAGCGGGCACTTTGGTTTGCTTTAGGATTTCTTCGACGGGGGCGGCATTGACCGGTTCTCCCGCAAAGGCGCCGTTTAAATCAACCAGATGCAACCAATCACAGCCCGCTTTCACAAACTCCAGTGCTTGAGCGGCAGGGTTGTCATTAAAGACCGTCGTCTTATCCATATCCCCATGCAAAAGGCGCACGGCTTGGCCGTCTTTTAGGTCAATTGCAGGATAGAGGATCATGGTGACTTCCTTTGGTCGGCATATCGTTGCCGTCCTTATGCATGTGTTTGCGCAAAAGACAACCTGACCCCAAGTCATTCTTGATCTGGAACGGCGCTGTGCCACAGGCTCGGCCTAACTTACAGGGAGACGCAGATGAAACAGCTGGTATTGGGGGTGGCTTTTAGCCTAAGCGCAACGATGGGGTTGGCGGACAGCGCCATTGGCACATGGAAAACACAAGAGGGTGAGGGCGGTGGCTATTTGCATGTTGCGATAGCGCCCTGTGGGGCCGCATTATGCGGAACAATTGCAAAGGCGTTTGACAACACTGGTGCGGCATCTGGGGCATATGAACACCTTGGGAAAAAGATGCTGTGGGATATGCAGGATCAAGGGGCAGGGGCCTATGGTGGAGGTACGATCTGGGCACCCGACAAAGACAAAACTTATACATCTAAGATGACGGTCAAAGGCAATGCGCTCACCGTAAAAGGCTGTGTTGGTGGTGGATTGATTTGCCGCGGGCAAACCTGGTCGCGGGTGAACTGAGTTAGCTGAACATGCCAAGCTGAACGGGGATCACAGCGTATCCGTCCTTCAGCTTGCGTGTTTTCACGCGCTCGATTTCTTTGACAGCCATTTCGCTGGCAGTGAGATACGTGCGTGTTTCTTGACCGACACCATCAATCACGCCCCATTCGCGTACAAGGCAATACTCGCCAAACAGCGTCTCGGTGAGATGCAGGGCGTAGTACCGTTTTTGGCGACGGTTGTGATTGAATTTTTCAAGGCGAATGTGCACTTGGGCGACTCGGTTATTGTTTCGGTTCAACCGATATGCCCAAGCGATGTAAAGCTGTCTATGCCGAGATCGTCACAATTTTAAGAGCGATGCGAAATGGCGACAGGTGAATTATGGCTTCCAATTCAGGAAGTTGCCGATCATTCTTAGCCCAATGCCTTGGCTTTTCTCTGGGTGAAACTGCATCCCCACCATTGTGTCACGCCCAATGATTGCAGTGATGTCACCCGCATAATCAACATGCGCTAAGCGTTCCGCGGGGTTGGCCACTTGGAAGTGATAGCTGTGCACAAAGTACACGTGCTGACCGCTTTCGATCCCTTCAAGCAACGCGTGTGGCTGATCAATCACCAGATCGTTCCAACCCATATGCGGTACTTTGAGTTTTTCATCAGAAGGCTCGATTTTCACAACGTCGCCAGCTACCCAACCCAGACCATTGGTCTTGGTGTATTCATGGCCTGTGGTGGCCATCAATTGCATACCAACGCATATGCCAAGGAACGGGCGGCCCCTTTGCTCAACCGCTTCGACCATCGCGTCATAGATGCCTTTGTGCCCGCGCAGCTCTTCGGCGCAGGCTGGGAACGCGCCGTCACCGGGTAAAACAAGACGATCGGCTTTGGCCACAACATCCGCGTCAGAGGTGACAACCACTTCACCAGCGTCCAGCTCTTGCGCCATCCGTTGAAACGCCTTTTCAGCGCTGTGCAGATTGCCGCTTTCATAGTCGATAATGGCTGTCAGCATGGCAGGTCATGTCCTTTTCGCGATCTGCCCTTCAAGTGAAACGAAATTGCGCTGGGGTCAAGAGGCTGGTCACGGTGCAGGGGCCGTGCCGACACGATCTAATAGCCCCATGACTTGGTCAAACGGCCCATCAGGAATGGCCGGGGGCGGGGCCCCAAATTCGCCTGAAATGTAAAGCAACGTGAATCCGTGGATCAGCGACCAAACTTGGATTTCCACAATCTGCGAATTTTCCCCTGCAGGGATGAACGGGGCGCAGCAGGCCCGCAGCACTTGGTAGGCATCGGCGTCGCCGCGCTTGTCGTCAACATAGGCCGCAAGGCCCGCGCCAAAGATTACTTTGAGCAGGCCCGCATGGTCCAGACCAAATTGCAAATATCCCCGGCAAAGGGCGCGGAGCTTTTCCCGTGGGTCTGTGTGTTCTGCGATGTAGCCCTGTAGGTAGGCTGTGAAAACACGAAACCCTTCCTCTCCGATTGCTTTGGTCAGGCCCGGTAAACCATCAAAATGATGGGCCGGGGCCGCATGTGACACGCCCGCGCGGGCTGCGCATTTGCGCAAAGAAAGCGCTTCGATCCCACCTTCTTCCAATAAGGAAAGGCCCGCCTCGATAAGGGCCTGGCGCAGGTTTCCGTGGTGATGTTTGGTCTTTGGGGCGGGTTTCGTCATGCGGCCAACTTAATGCACGTATTGACACTGTCAAGTTGATGTGATTTTTACGCCGTCAAGTTAAACTTTACGCTGTCAACTTTGCGCGGAGAATAAAATGAACACTTTCCCCACCCGCCCTCTTTTGCCTCGCAGCCTGCCTCTGGTTTGGCTGTTGTCCATCACAATTGCGCTTGGATCGTTGCGATTTCTGATCGCGGATATTGCTGTTGTCATGCCGGGAATGTTGCATCATGCCTTGGATCGCCCGCTGGCGCTTTATGCGCATTTGATCTGTGGACCAACGGCACTTGCTTTGTTGCCATTCCAGTTCAGCACCAAAATCCGCGCCAAATGGCCTGTGGTGCATCGTTGGTTGGGGCGCATTTATGGTGTTGCGATACTGGTCGGCGGACTGACTGGCATTGTGATCGGCGCTCAAACCACCGAAGGTCCCGTTGCTGCGACGGGGCTTATCATATTGGCCATCTTCTGGCTGGGCATCACAGGCTATGCCGTTTGGCTGGCCATCACCCGCCAGATTGCTGCCCATCGGCGTTGGATGATCCGTTCCGCTGCTTTGACCCTCGCCGGGGTCACCTTACGACTCTATTTGCCGATCGGCATCATGACTGTTGGGTTTGAAATCGCCTATCCTTGGATTTGTTGGCTGTGCTGGGTGCCTAATATCATCTTCGCCGAAGCTCTTTTGCGATCAGAAAAGCGCAAACGATTGTCACAAAAAAAGCCCGCGTGACGCGGGCTTTTCCATAGGATTGTAAGTGGTTCTTACAGCGCACCTTTGGTCGAGGGGATATCCTCGGCCTTGCGCGGATCAGTTTCAACGGCAGTGCGCAACGCACGCGCGACTGCCTTGAATGCGGCCTCGGCAATGTGGTGGCTGTTAAACCCGTGCAGCTGATCAATGTGCAGCGTGATGCCGCCATGGGTGCTGAACCCGGTAAAGAATTCCCGCACAAGCTCTGTGTCAAAGTTGCCAATCTTTTGGGTCGGCATATCCACATTCCAAACAAGGAACGGGCGGCCAGACAGATCTAGTGCCGCACGCACTTGTGCATCATCCATTGGCAAATGGCATTCGCCATAACGGTTGATGCCCCGTTTGTCGCCCAGGGCCTGCACCAGCGCCTGACCCAGCGCAATGCCGGTGTCTTCGACGGTGTGGTGATCGTCGATGTGATAGTCGCCCTTGGCGCGGATGGTGAAGTCAATCAGCGAGTGGCGCGACAACTGATCCAGCATGTGGTCAAAAAAGCCCACGCCGGTCTGGTTGTCATAGGTGCCGGTGCCATCAAGATTAATCTCGACAGTGATCTCGGTCTCAGCCGTTTTGCGGGTCACGCTGCCTGTGCGCATAGGGGTATCCTCTTGAACTTTCAGAGGTCTTATAGGCGGGCGGGGCGCATTGGCCAAGGTGGTGCTGTGTGAATTGCTAACCCCGTGTCCGATTTGCGCGACTTAGGCGAAACAGGAAGGGCAGGGTTATGCACAAAAGCGGCAAAACAAACGCACGATAGGTGATCTGTAAGTTGAACCCCACATAAGAGACCCAGGAGCCGTTGAACAACAACAGGCTTTCTTCAAGGCTGGTGCCTTCAAACCCCATGGCTGTGTTGGTCCCGGCAAATAGCGTGAACATCGAAAATGCCGCCCCGATAAACCCCCATATTCCCCAGCGCAAAGGGAGGAAAAAACCGGCGATCAGCGAGAGGAGTGAAATGGAAACTAGCAGTGTCATGAACGGCCTTCGTAAACTTTTGAAATCACGGATACCGCATCACTATCGCCGAGATATTGGGGTCGATAGATGCTTTACGACGTCGTGATGTAGTGTGATCTGACGCTGATGACATTTTGGAGCGGGCGAGGCGATTCGAACGCCCGACCCTAACCTTGGCAAGGTTATGCTCTACCCCTGAGCTACGCCCGCA
>CANMKB010000014.1 GCA_947498415.1 uncultured Paracoccaceae bacterium | reverse complement strand
CTTTGAGATGATCCACCTCCGGCATCAGACTTAGATAGGTTTGCTGAGGGGTCCACAGTTTCAGCCAAACGTGGATCAGCCTGAGCAGCCAGCAGATCAGTCGTTTCCGCAAAACGTGGGTCTGCACTTTGAGATGATCCACTTCCGACATCAGACTTAGATAGGTTTGATGAGGGGTCCACAGTTTCAGCCAAACGTGGATCAACCTGAGCAGCTGGCAGATCAGTCGTTTCCGCAAAACGTGGGTCTGAGGATTGAGTGGACGGTTGTGCCTTTGCTGGTGGCGCATCAACAGCTGAAACATTTGGTTGTGCTGTTGGCTGCGACGGGGCCTCTGCGATTTTGTTGATCTCGTCCAACTTACTTCCGCTGGAGCCCGGCACCACAGTAGGTAGGCCCGTTGTTTCTTCCAGACGATTGATGGCCTTGATCTCATCTGCGGCATTTGCAACCCGCGCCGCTTTACTTGCGTCTGCGGCACTGTCCAATCTGTCAGTAGCCCGGACAGCAGCACCTGTATCAGCAAGTGCATCCAAAGCCTCAGAACCTTTTTTCAAACCCTTTGCCGCCCAGACCGCAGCAAGCCCGACATCTGAAACTTCGCCTACAATTTTGCCACCGCTCTCAAGCGTGGCGCGAAGCTCTTTCTCGCCTCCCCGCGTGATCTTGGCCAGTTTGTTGTTAAGCGCTTTTCCCAGAGGATTGGTAACACGATCAGTGGCAGTACTGACTCTTCGCGAAAATTCATCACCCGTTTGCACCAGAAAATCACCTACCTTAGACGGGTCTTCCCAGACATCATCGAAGTCGACATTATCACCACCTCGAACGCCATGACGGGTCCCGCGGTCGTCGAACAATTTTTCGATGGCCTCACTGCCAGCGACCAATGTTTTCGCAACGGCTTTGGTTTTACGATCGCCAAAATAGTCGATCTCGACTTTACGGCCCGCGAAACCAGACAGTGTTGCCTCAAGCATCGCTTCGTCCTGCTCAAGCGCTAGGGTAAGGCCGTTGTACCCTAACTCACCCAAACCAATGATACCCTTGCCAGTGCCCACAATCGCGCCTTTACCATAACGACCCAGACGTGCCGCAAAATTGGCTTGATCTTCGACGACTTCTTTCAACGTAGTCTTGCCGTCAGCAATGTCTTGAAGCTTTTGAACCATATCTGTCGGCGTCAGGATGACCTTTTGGCGCTCTTCAACCAGTGCAACAGCAGTGTCTTTGTAGCCCTGTATCAGCCCAGATTCACGCGATGCAGCTCCGCCAAGAGTGGTTTGATCAGATCTGGCAATTCTACGGGCACGCTCCAATCTGCCCTCTTCGGTCTTTTCAATGACCTCAAGCGGATCGGCTCCTGCGGCCTCTAGCTTGGCCAAAATGTCAGGGATCGAAGTTGGCCCTAAACCGTCAGTTTTGTTTTGCTTAAGCGCACGATCCAAATCGCGAAACCGTGTGCCTGCAGTGCGGCGAGACTGCTCCTGATATTGTTCATGAAGCCGCTGATACCGCTCCTTAGCTTCAATATAACCATCGCGTGTTGCGTCATCGGGCGCGGCCGCAATTTTCGCGTCGTAGTCCCGAAGACCTTTGCGATATTCTTCAAGACCAGCAGCACGTGTTTTTTCGTATTGACGATAATCGCGATACGCTTTTGTCGCCTCGTTCAACCGCGCGTCATTTGCGGCTTTGATAAGCTTTGGATCTTTTTTGATTGTGGCAATTTCATTTTGATGTTGTGCCTCGTTCAATCGGGTCTCTTCGTCTCGGATACGTTTTTCGAGCGTTAAAAGCGGTTCTGCAAATTTACGCACCCGGTTTTCTGCAATCTTAATTTGAGTATCCAATTTGGATTGCCGATCGCTGTCTTTCTCTGTTTTACGGCGCTCTCGCAAGCGGGCGAGACGTCGACGGGCTTCGCTGAGGTCTTCCGCGCGTTGCGCAGCCTCGTTCTGCATCAATAAAAGAGAGGCGCAGGCTGGCGGCAACGTCAGTTTGTCAGACACCTTAAGTTCGGATTTTTCGCTTCGATCATATTCAGGGATCGCCATCATTTCGAGCGACCAGAATGGGCGCCCCTCTGCCAAATCCACGACGTCTTCAGAACCGAGTGTGGTTGACCAATTCTTCATCTGGCCAGCAATGCGATCCAAGTCACCCTTGACCCGGCGGGCGGCCTCTGGTGTCACACGCGACAGGTCAGCTTGAACCGAAGTATCCGAAGCCGCCATGCGGACGCGCATCGGATTGTCTTGAATGTAAATTGGCCGCAGCGTGATGGCCCCATACACATAGCGGGTCAGATCTTGCGCATTCTCAGGTGCCGCTGGTTCGGCCTCTTCCTCGGAAATTTCTTCGTTTGTGTTCTCTGAATTCGCTAATTGGGTTGTTTCCGCTTGGAGCGCAGCTTCTGCCTCTAGTGGTGTGAGCGGTTGATTGGCGTTTTTGATATCTTCAGTGAGACAGCCGATGGCTTGAGAGATGCTCCCACTATCGCACGGCAATGCCGCGCCACTTGTTGCCGCCGTTCCAGAAAACAAATCACCTATAGGATCAACACTCGCCGGTTCTGCAGGCGTTTCTGGTCGTGCCAAAAGCGCCGGGGGAGCATCCGGATCAATTGGCCACTTTAAGTTCATAACAATCGGATCACCCACAATGTGCTTGCCGGATCGCAAACAAATATCTTGGGCCATTGCAAAGCTAGGGCAAACCACACATGCCAACAAAACACTCAGACGGAAGTTTCTTTTATTTCGTGGCATCTATTTAGACCTCATTTCAGTTCTAACTGGCCATGTTTAAAGGTTTCGGAAAACCCAAATGGCGAACGATACAAAGGAAAGCTGACAATCCAATCGCGAAGAGGAAGGTCGTCATATCGTTTCGTGGCAAAGTAAACATCAATCACTAGGTTAGCGTTCGAGCTTACGGGTTCGGTCATCTCAAAAACATGCACGCCAGCGTTGGTGGTTTGCAAAAACGAAAGTTCTGTCGATGAACTGCCATGCCTAAGCACCATCTTGTGCACCATATCGCGACCGAAGTTGGCTGTGTTTCTGTTGATGGTATCATAGTGTCGGCCGATCGCTGCGGCGAAGTCTTGGTGGGACACACCAGACGTTTCCAGCCCGAGACCAAATAGGACACGACCATTCGCAAGAACCGGAGACAGGTTCACCTTTGAGGAAATCCAAAACAGATCACTGCCGGATTCTATGTTTTTGACGGGCTCAAGAAACAGTTTTGAATCTGTCTGTCCAACATAGGGATCAGATGTCACAGCGTGGGCGACAGTTGCCACGTTTGCATACGATTTATAGCGGGCAATCCCCGGAGAAATTGCTGCTCCGTTCTTGGGTTGCAATGCCGTCGCACGCCAATCAGGTGGCGTGTTATCCATGATCGTGGCTTGTGGAGATTCATTGGGAAGGTCGACCAGATAAGACATCGTCTTTTCCGCCGTTTGAAAGACGTACTGCATCGGAGTCGGAAAGAGGTAAAAATCATTGTTTTCGGGCCTCTTCAAATACTCAAGAACCCCAGGGTCTGACCGGCACCAAGATAAACCAATGCTGATCAAATCTGCTGCCAACGCTTGTGGTCGACGCACATCAGGCATTGCCCGTTCAGCATAGGTGGCAAGTGTCTGGTAAACGGCATCACGCAGTTCATTCTGTTGGCCTATTGTTCGTCCAGAGAACACTTGGCACATCGAAGAGATCAATTTGTAATTGCTAACACCGTAGAGCTTTCCACTTTTCACACCCAGAACATGATCTAGAATCTGTTCAGGATTTGACACAACAACGGACAGTTCCAGCAATTCTGCCCAAGGAGGGAAAGCTATATTCAGACGCGCACGATCGGCGTCTTGCGCATAGGCTGCCGCGTGGATGTAGGCCTTTGCAAACACCGACCCAATCGGAATATTGTTGTACCGATCGGCTTTCTCACGACCAGCAAAATCGTTACGAACCCACAGCCCGATTGCATCCACCAACTCTAAGCTAAGTTCTAAGACCGCGGGGGCACGAAAGCTGGAAATCAGGGCAAAGCCCTGTTCTAGGTCGGAATCCGCCCAACCAGACAGCTCACGGCGCACCGCGATTGCATCCACAAGGGCATTCAGCGCTGGCCGATACCCCATCTTGGCCAACGCAATCGCCAATGGTGGAAACTTGCTACTGTCTCGTGTTGCTTCTAGCTGGGCGAAAATCTGCGCGGCATGTCCTGATCCAAGAACCCCGAGCCTTAAATCAATTTCCACCCCAGTTTCAATCATTTGGCGGGCAATATTATCTCCACCGTTCCCCAGATGACTTAAGCCGGTTTCAATTAGCATCTTGGCGTCATCGCTTGTACCAACGGTGCGCAAAACGCCTAGAGGAAGCCATGTTGGATTGCCTTGATAGTGGCGAACCCTGTTTTGCAGATCAGCTTCTAATTGGCCAAAAGCCACACCAACCGGGAGCCCTGCGAGGTATTGTGTGGCAACGGATAAATCCAAGCGGGCAGAGACCAATGCATCGTTTTTCGTTTTAATATCAACGCCAGGACGTGAAACTGGTATGCGTCCAGCGCTTTCGTGCGCAGGCCAGACACGCGCCAAAATATCGCGTAATTCATTTTGCGGACGTAACTCAAACGTCTCGCCGGCAAATTGAAACGCTTCGTCTTGATAGATGCCATAGGGGCCGTTGGCGCGGGTGTATTCCAGCCAATATTCAGCGCCCGCCTCTGTGAGGTCCACTTTCTCGGGGCCGTTTTGACCGTCGAGTACATACACTCCCGGAAGAACATTCAGCGGTAAATCCGCGGAAGTCACTATGCCTAAGTTGCGTAGAGTTCCATCTGCGGCTTTTCGCGACACTTCAGCCAAGGGTAACCAAGGGGCAGGCAAAAATGCCTCTTCCATCTCAACCGCCAGCGAAGCAATACGCGCCATTGCACCAACATCGTCTGGTAGCGGCAAAAGCTGCTCAATCCGCTTGAATTCTGCATCAGCTGTGCTCGGAGCGTCAGCAGCCAGAACATCGGCGGCCAAAAGTTGAGCCGCATCATCTGCAATGGTCAAATTGGCCAAATTTAACACACCCGGATCGCCAGACGTGTCGCGCAACTGTGCTTCAAATCCGACAAGGCGATTTGCGTAAATGGCTGAGCGCGAAAATCCGGGGCCCCCAAACGCAGCGCCTTGATAGGCTATGGTGTTGCCCCGCAAGACAAGACCACGGCCTGCATAAATGCCATAGGCCTCCTGTGGAATGGCAAAGCGAGAATTGGTCACTGTCGCAACCGATCCATCTTCCTCCCGATCATCCGCCCAAAGAGCTGCAGTATGGTGATTGAAAAAGGTGGAACCTTCAACATTAAGCCCACCCGAAATATAGCGTATCCCGACCGCCCCGCCTTTGAATGTGCTGTTTGATACGTTCAGTTTTTTGCCAGCCGCAACAATATGGGCAGCGTCGGAATTGTCGGTAGCAAAGTTGAGGTTGTTTAATTCTACAGTGTCACTCTCGTTCGTCAGGTTCACCCCCGTTCGGGCATCTGTCATTTCGATTGCATTAAGAGTAGCGCCGTTGACGTCGTACAGCGCCATACCTGTTGAAATTGGCCCGGTGATTGACCCATTTTCCAAACGCACGTTTGCACGGTTCGTTGAGTAAAGACCAAAGGCCTCTACCCCTTCGAAATGGAAGTTGGACAATTGCAACGTTGCACCGTCAACGTAAACCGCTGCTTCAGTTGCATTGAAGACCTCAACGCCTTCGGCGACCAGCTCGGCCCCCTCAGTGGCCGACAGGCCCCGCGTTGTCCATGACACCAAAGTGTCGGCTAACTCCAGTTTTGATCCGGTCCCAGTGACCCAAACAGCATCGGATGAAACATTGGTGAATTCCGAGGTCCGGATGTCGGCCTGCCCCCCGTTGGTGACTGTTACCCCCAATTCAGCATCATAAAAGGTACAGTCGCGTACCTTTAAATTCCCGCCGTTAATATAGATGGCATAACGCCGTTTGGTTGTGACAATGCAAGAAGATAGCTCAAGCGTTCCCCCTTGAACAACAATCGCGACCTCTGCTGGGCTGCCTTCGGGATCAGTCGATTGCACGGTAACTTGGTCCAGCACCAGCCGCCCGCCCGCGCCCACGATGAAAGCAGGATCTGACGACGTCGATCTAATGATGTGCCCCGTATCTCCGCTACTCGTGATCGAGACTGTTCTGTCCAAAATGAATACATTTGCGGCTGAGCTGTCTTCGGTCAGGCTAATCTCAAGATCGCCACTCTGCTTTGAAATGGTCTCAGCGAGGTCTTCCGCGTTCCCAGTAGAGGCACCAATCGTGAGAAGCATGATTGATATGAACAAGGGATTTAATCTTAGCAAGATTCGATCAATCACGAGCGGCTCCCCTCAACATCCCACACGATCAATCTATCGGAACTTACGCTTTCATTCAAATACGTCACT
This sequence comes from uncultured Paracoccaceae bacterium, assembly GCA_947498415.1. Taxonomy (GTDB): domain Bacteria; phylum Pseudomonadota; class Alphaproteobacteria; order Rhodobacterales; family Rhodobacteraceae; genus Cognatishimia. Next base: position 15,543 of record CANMKB010000014.1, on the reverse strand, counting down.
CCTGCATGAATGCTGAATTGAGAGCAAACCGCTTGGGTTGCATCGATCAGCCATCAGCCTTTTGCTTTGGGATTGATAGGCAACAATACGTTTCTCTGGAGCATTTATACCAATAGGTAGAATTATCGTATGTTATAACCTAACACCTCATGATACTCCGTCACCGAATCCATTGTTTGACTTTTCGGAGATAACGAATGTTAAAACCCTTAAGCGCCGCAGTATCGATAGCTCTTGCAGTCTCTGCAGGGCTCGCCGCAGCAGAGACCAAATCCAGCGTAACGATTGCCTCACCATGGGAAGTTGCGAGCTATGACCCTGCCGTGGCGGGCTATGCCATCCAAAAGCTGCAAATCATGGAAAATCTGGTGGATGCGGATGTGACCGGGTCGCTTCGTCCCGGCCTCGCGACACAATGGTCCGTCTCTGATAATGGCTTGGTTTGGGAATTTGCTCTGCGCGAAGGCGTTCGCTTTCACGACGGATCCGTCTTTGACGCCACCGCCGCCGTTTTTGCCCTCACCCGCGCCTGGGAGCAGCCAGGTGTGCTAAAAAAAGCCCCTATCTCAGAAATCGCTGCTTTGAATGGTAAGGTGATTATCACTCTTGAAACGCCATTCGCTGCCTTGCCCGCGTTTCTTGCTCATGCCACAACAATTATACCGGCTACTGCCGCCTTTGATGCAGAGGGCAAACCTTCTGCCTTGATTGGAACTGGACCCTTTGCGGTAAGCGCATTCACACCGCCACAAAGCATTTCTCTGGTCCGCAACGAGGCCTATTGGGGCGAAACCGCTAAACTAGAGTCGGCCACCTATTTGGCCGCAGGACGCGCTGAGACACGTGCGCTGCTTGCTGAAAGCGGAGATGCAGATATTGTCTTTACGCTTGATGCAGCCGGGTACTCACATCTGCAGCATGTTGATACTATTGAAACCTCTGCAGTGCCCATCCCACGTGTTGTTGCGTTGAAAGTAAATGCGGGCCACCCGTTCTTTAACGACCCAAAGGCCCGCCAAGCTCTTAGTCTGGCAATTCCCCGTGATGGCATCGCACGTGCCATCACCCGCTTTCCTGAGGCGGCTGCAAATCAGTTGTTTCCACCTGCGTTGAGCGGTTGGTATTCTGCGGAAATTGAGCCGCTTACAACAAACATCGAGGCCGCAAAAGCTTTGCTTGCAGATCTAGGTTGGGTTGCAGGTGACGACGGGATTCTGACACGCGATGGTGAGCGTTTCGCCATCACTCTTAGGACTTTCCCAGATCGCCCAGAATTGCCGCTTATTGCAACAGCACTTCAAGACCAATGGCGGGAAATTGGCATCGACTTAGAAGTAAGCGTTGCAAACTACTCTGAGATCCCAGCCGGACATCAGGACGGGTCGCTACATGTTGCCCTCTACGCGCGCAACTATGGCCTTACGCCGGATCCGATTGGCTCTGTCCTGCAGGACTTTGGCCAAGGTGGCGGTGATTGGGGTGCCATGGGTTGGGAAAACCAAAAGGTTGCCGATGCGCTACGCATTATTGCTTCAACATCAGATCTGGACCAACGCGAGGCAGGCATTGCAACAGTCGCAGACGTTTTACAGCAAGAATTGCCAGTCATTCCTGTTGTTTGGTACCAGCATACCGTGTCCGTCGATAAAAACCTACAAGGCGTCGTGATTGACCCTCTGCAGCGCAGCTATGGCCTGAGCGACATGTATTGGACCAAATAATCTTATGACAATTTTCTTTAAGTCGGCCATTGCAGTCCTCGCCACGCGAGGGCTGCAAGCCGTTATCGTTGCTATTATTGTAGGCATCGTCAGCTTTGCGATGATGCACGCTTTACCGGGTGATGCGGCTTATCGCATCGCAGCAGGCCGCTATGGCTATGATATGATGGATGCCGCTGCTGCAGAGGCTGTCCGCCTGGAACTTGGATTGGATAGCCCTTGGTTTGTGCAATTGTGGAATTGGTTAGGCCAGTTGGCACAGTTCGATCTTGGCAATTCGTTGGTCTATGGCACACCTGTTGTAGACGAAATCGCCACGCAATTAGGCTATTCACTTCTCTTAGCGGCGGGCGCTGTTGTAACGTCTTTGATGATCGCTTTACCTGTTGGGATTGCAACCGCGCTAAACCCCAACGGCCTTTTGGACCGGGTGACAATGGGACTGTCTGTATTTTTGCGTGCAGTTCCAGCATTTGCACTTGGGATAGTCTTGGTCTTTATCTTTGCGGTGAAGCTCAAATGGTTTCCAGTTGCGGGCTTTCGAGGTTTTGAAAATCTAGTTTTACCTTCGTTTACTCTAGGTATCGGATTGGCTGCCGTCTCTAACCGGGTTGTGCGCGATGCGGTTGTGGATGCCATGAACTCTGACTGGCAAATGTTTGCCCGTACTAAAGGTTTGTCGATGCGACTTACGCTCATGCGACACGTCTTGCGCAACGCCTCGTTGCCCGTTGTGACCTATGTCGGCGTGCAATTGGCATACCTGATTGAGGGTGTTGTGATTGTTGAAACCGTATTTGCATGGCCCGGCATTGGCCACGCGCTTGTGCACGCCATCTTTGGGCGCGACATCGCGATGGTTCAAGGCACCGCCCTGACGCTTGGTCTTCTTTATGTAGCACTTAACCTCTGTGTTGATCTGGCGTGCCGCGGCATCGACCCTCGAGAAAGGGCATAGTTATGGAACACGTACATACTCTTCCTGTGACCCCCACATCGAAAAAACGAAACCCTGCTCAACTGCTGGGCTTTGCTATGATGGCCTGTTTGATCATTGCGGCGATTGGCGGGCCTGAATTGATTGGCGTGAATCCGGCGAAACAATCTTTGCTGTCGACTCTAGAACGCCCTAGTTTTGCACATCCTCTTGGCACCGACCACTTGGGCCGTGATATGGCCGCCAGGCTCTTGTCTGGTGCGCAGCTCTCGCTGTCTCTTGCCCTTCTTTCCGTAATCACTGCAGGGCTGCCGGGCACAATATTGGGCGTGCTGGCCGCATGGTTCGGGGGGTGGACAGATCGTATCCTTGGCGCATTTGCGGATGCTATTCTCGCGCTGCCTGGGTTGTTGCTCGTCCTTATGCTGGCTGCGATTTCACCCGGTTCGTGGTGGGCACTGTATGCTGGCATTTCACTGACACTTTGGGTGGAATACTTTCGCTACACACGACAACGGGCGCGGATCGTTTTGGCGGAACCATCTGTTGAAGCATCACGCATGCTGGGCCTTGGCCCATGGCTCTTGGTGTGCCGACACTTGATCCCAGAAATCGGGCCGGGCCTTTTGACAATTGCAGCGTTTGGTGCGGCAACGGCAGTGACATCTGTCGCGGCACTTGGTTTCGTGAGCGTCGGCATCCGCCCTCCGACCGCTGAGTGGGGTGTCATGATGACAGAACTTTTGCCGTATTGGCGTGAAGCTCCGTTCCTCATTCTTCAGCCTGTTGCATGTCTGGTAATCACCGTTCTTGCGCTACATCTATCCGTCGGAGGCTTGCGACGCCCATGAGTATTTCGATCGAAGTAAAAGGCCTGTCCGTGTTTGCAGGACCAACCCGCCTAATGGGCCCAGTCAGTTTTCAAGTTCCGCAAGGCGGTACCCTTGTAGTGATGGGAGAAACGGGGGCAGGTAAAAGTTTAATCGCTCAGGCAATTTTGGGCACTTTGCCAAGTTCGCTAAGGGCCGAAGGTGAGATCACTGTTAACGGTCGTCGTGTGGACCATCTCTCCATAACGGAACGAGCCAAGCTTTGGGGGCGTGAGATTGCAACCTTGCCACAAGAGCCTTGGCGGGCGTTGAACCCATTGATGCACGCGTTCAGGCAAGTCAAAGAGACCCATCTTTTTGTCGCCAATCGCACCAAGCCAGAAGCAGCTGCCGAAACAAAACAGGCTTTTGAAACACTCAGCTTATCCGGTGCTGAAAATCGCCTCCCAGGTGCGTTATCTGGAGGCATGGCACAGCGCGTGGCCTTTGCAGCGGCTACAGCGGCCAATGCACCTATTCTCTTGGCAGACGAGCCAACGAAAGGTCTGGATGCAGAGCGTCACGCTAAAGTGGTCGAACGATTGGCTGAAGTCCCGCAAACGGGCGGTACATTGTTGGCGATCACACACGAAGCCGCCGTCGCCCGCCGATTGGGCGGTGACATATTGGTTCTACGAGATGGTGAACTTGTCGAACAAGGATCGACCACAACTATCCTCGCTGCACCAGCGGATCGCTACACTCAGTCCCTCTTAGAAGCCGATCCGCAAAACTGGCCAAAGAGTAAACCCAGTGACATCGGGAAAACAGTTCTGCGCGTGCACGACCTTGCCGTCGCCCGAGGTAAAAAACGCCTATTCGAAGGATTCAATCTTGATCTTCGCGCTGGTGAAAAAGTTGCCCTGACGGGTCCAAGCGGCATCGGGAAAACCACTTTGCTGGATGCAATGGCGGGGCTTCTGAAGCCCGTGTCGGGCAGCGTGTCGCGTGAAAAAACGCTTTCAAAACATAGCATCCAAAAGCTGTATCAGGACCCTCCTGCCGCGTTCCCCAACCGGGTTCGCCTTAAGCACACCCTCCAAGATGTCGCGCGGCTGAACAAAACGAACTGGTCTGATGTGCTCCAAATTTTAGAACAACTTGGTATTCATGCTTCCCTGTTGGAACGAAAACCTGACGAGGTTTCTGGAGGTGAACTACAACGTATATCGATCGCACGCGCGTTAACCGTAAAGCCAAAAGTCATTTTGGCAGACGAGCCCACATCACGTCTCGACCCCATCACGCAACGGGAGACTTTAGCAATGTTAGATGGCATCGCAAGGGCCAATCAAATCGCCATCGTCCTTGTGACACATGACAAGAATATCTCGGCGAAATGGTCAGATCGGACAATCTCATTGGGTTGAAGGTCGTGCAAAGACTGAGGGAGTATATTCATTTTCAAGTATACTGAATAGCCCTTAGTATTTAGACGCTTTTTTCCCTAATATTGAGGCAAGGAGGCCGTTATGGGGAAGCCAAATTTCAGTGAAGATTTCAAGCGCGATGCTGTGCATCAGTTTGCACTTCCGGGGGTATGCCGTTCGTGAGGTTTCAGAGCGCTTAAAGCGAGCATTTGCATCACCAGGTATCTAGGGGCGCCGCTGCAAGTAATCCTTTAAAGACCTACATGCATTTTACGATCCTAATTTCCAATACAGGGTTCGCAACCGTGGAAATTGTGGTTACCGTTGCCAAACCCTATCGAAAATAGAGAATTTTCTTATTGAATAGACGATTTTATCGCCTCAGATCATAAAATCTTTCGGCCATTTATACCTGAAAAGGAAACTAAACCTCAATTGCCCAATTCAATTGCCCAAGGTGGGTTTGCACCTTCCCGAGGCACTGTGACTGCAGCAACAGAAGCACCAAATTCCAAGGCTTCTTTTGACACTTCGTTTGGTCATGAACCGATATGAGTTTTGGACAAGCAATTCAGCTTTGACAATTCCGCCAAGAACCCCCCGTTAAAGGTGTCGCCTTCTCCGACTGTATCGACGACATTGGCGCCTAGGGCCGGAACATCTAGTCTTGTACCATCGCGCGAATATGCTGACACGCCCTCTGCCCCTTGTGTCATAATCAAAATTGAGGGACCGAGCTCTAACATCACAATTGCATTTTCCTGAAGAGGTTTAGCTTCGGGCAATAACCAATTCAGATCGTCATCAGAGACTTTCACAAAATCTGACCGTTTGATCATTGCGGTTAATCGAGCTCGAAAGCGGTCAATGTCATTTATGAATTGGGGCCGAATGTTGGGATCAAGCATAACCACTCGGTCTTTGGCTTCACGCTGCAACAGAAGGGCATATGTCTCGGCCGATGGTTCGCAGGCTAGGCTGATACCACCCAGAAAGAGTGCTGAAACGTTACTAGAAATGACTGGCAAGTCGAATTCACGCAGCATGCGGCCTGCAGAATTTTCATCCATGAAACTATAGGTCGCTTGGCCCGCTTGCAGATTGACAAATGCAAGCGTTGTTGGGCGATCAGATTGGATCACATGAAAAATATCTGCTTTTGATTCAACAATATGGTCGGCCAATTGGTGCCCAAAAAAATCGTTAGACAGGCCCGTTAGCATACCAGCTGAAACACCAAGCCTACCCTATGAAACTGCGGTATTCAAAACAGCCCCACCGGCGCGCGGCACAAGACATCGTTCACCCGAACTTATTTTCGACGGGATCATATCAATCAAGGATTCAACGCAACATAGGATCATACTTTGTCCTCACCTTGAGTGGTCTTGGCATGCCCAAGGTATACTTCCACAGCTGATGCGCTACCTTCGTTCCAAATAAGCTCTAACCAGTGGCAAAAAGCTGACGCAAAGACTGGGTCGACTGCCAAGTTTCCGTAAATCTGGCGTTGCTCTAACCACTTCATTGGATTGAACTCGCTTGCTTTGGCTACCACGGACAAATGCGGCCAAATCGGATCATTGTCTTGGATGTGTGAACCGTCGTCACGTGTACCGGCGCACATCCGTGCCCATAGGGCCTCTACCAAGGCTAGACCCTTGACTGAGCCGTTTGCTGCCAATGCATCCTTTAGAATGGGAAGGATGAATTCAGGGTGTCGCGATGACCCATCAAACGCCACCCGCCGCGTGGTGTCGCGAATTTCCGGATTGGAAAACCGCGAGGCAATTAATTCTGCATAATCGGCTGGGCTCATGTCTGGAACCGGCGCGACGTACGGCACGATTTCTTCGTGTTCAACTTTATGGAAAAATTCGGATATCAACGGATGGGCCATGCATTGCGCTATGGTGTCGACAGACAATAGCTCTCCGACATTGGCTAGAACTTGGTGCCCAGCATTCAAAATACGAATTTTCATCGCTTCGTAATTGTGAACATCGTCGGTCAGGATCGCACCAGCTTCTTCCAGTTCGGGCCGACCTGCACAAAAATCATCCTCGATCACCCACTGACGATAGCTTTCATGCGTGACAGGCGCTGCGTCTTCGATGCCCAACTCTTGTACCATGGCGAGTTCACTTGGCCCCGTGGTCGGCACAATGCAGTCAACCATTGAATTGGGGAAACTGCAGTGAGCCGAGATCCAGTCTGCAAGATCAGGATCGCTTTGACCCGCCAGAGACACCACCGTCTGGCGTGCGATTGCGCCATTTCCACGCAGGTTGTCGCAACTAAGCACTGTGAAAGGATCTACCCCACTTTGCCGCCTCAATTTCAATGCCGCCACGATTGCCCCAAAAGCCGTACGAGGTGTCTCGGGATGAGCCACATCATGCTGGATGTCTGGATGGCCCACCTCAAATCCGCCGTCTGTTGGAGCGATGAAATATCCCCCTTCGGTCACCGTAAGAGATACAATTCGAATGGCCGGATCAGCCATCTTCTGGATCAGCGCACTGCAATCGTCTTGTATAGGCAGATAGTCGACCATCGACCCAACAACCTCGGCAGAAGCACCACGCGCCGAGATTTGAATTAGCGTCGTCAAACAGTCTTGCGCCAAAAGCCGGGTCCGCATCGCTGTATCATAGGATCGCACACCGGCACCTATGATCGCCCAGTCATGTGCCCGACCGTTCTGCATCAAGTGATGCAGATACCAAGCTTGGTGCGCACGGTGGAAGTTGCCAACTCCAATGTGCACTATTCCAGGCCGAAGCTTTTTTCGATCATATTTCGGGCGCGGAATATCTTTTGGCAGGATCGCCAAGTTTGCATCAGAGAGAGCCACACTCTGCGTATTTTTAGTCGCACACATCATTAATTCCGAAGACCTTCATCGTCGAACTTATGGATTTGATCAGGCTGCGGAGTGAGGTAGATCGTATCGCCATGCTTCACTGCAATGTCCCCAGTGATACGAACTGTGATCATATCTGCTAGACCTGTGTCATGAACATGAATAAATGTGTCTGACCCGAGGTGTTCGGCGACGCCAACACGCCCTTTCCACAAACCGTCCGTCATGCTTACACCAATATGCTCTGGACGAATGCCAATCGTTGCTGCGTCAAGTTTTTCGGCTTCGGGACCAGAAAAAATGTTCATCTTAGGAGAGCCGATAAAGCCCGCGACAAAGACATTGCGTGGCTTGTGATAAAGCTCAAGCGGTGAGCCGACTTGTTCAATCACACCAGCCCGCAAGACCACAATCTTGTTGGCCATAGTCATCGCTTCGACCTGATCGTGGGTTACGTAAACCATTGTGGTCTTGAGGCGTTCGTGCAGCTCACCAATTTCCAGCCGCATGCCTACGCGCAATGCTGCGTCGAGGTTTGACAGCGGTTCGTCGAACAAAAACGCTTCGGGTTCTCGAACGATGGCGCGCCCTATGGCAACGCGCTGACGCTGGCCGCCCGACAAATCGGCGGGTTTGCGATCGAGGTAATCCATCAGATTTAGTGACTTCGCCGCTGTCTCGACACGTTCGTCTATTTCGGACTGTTCCATTTTGGCCATCCGCAACGGGAAGCCGATGTTTTTGCGCACCGACATATGCGGATAAAGCGCGTAAGACTGGAAAACCATGGCCAAACCGCGCTTGGCTGGCGGCACCTCAGTCGCATCTTCGCCTTCGATTTCGATGGCCCCAGACGTCAGATCCTCGAGACCGGCAATCATGCGTAGCAAGGTTGATTTACCACAGCCCGACGGACCAACGAAAACAGCGAATTCCCCATCCTCGATTGTAAGATCTAATGGCGGTATGACCTGCGTTTCACCAAACGTCTTAGTCACGTTTTTTAATACAATGCGTCCCATTGTCTTTCCTTACTTCACAGCGCCAAAGGTCAGACCTTGGACAAGTTGTTTTTGGCAAAACCATCCCAACACGACGATGGGTCCGACGGCGGCGGCTGACACGGCCGAGAGACGGCCAAAGAAGAGGCCCTCTGGGGCGCGATTGCCTTCGATCAGTTTCGAGAGCGTTGCAGCGTCAGTCGTTGTTAAACGGACGGTCCAATATGCTTCGTTCCAGCAGAAGATGAAGCAGAGGAGTGCGGTTGAGGCGATACCTCCCCAAGCGAGTGGTATGAGGATTTCTTTGATCTCACCCCAAGTGTTCGCGCCATCCATTTGGCCGGCTTCGATGATGTCTTTTGGGATCTCTTTGAAGTAGGTGAATAACATCCAAATCACGATCGGCATGTTGATCAGGCTGAGCACCAGAATGATCAAGAAATGCGTATCAAATAGACCCGCTGTCTTTGTGATAAACGTCATCGGATATAGCACCGCCGCGGCTGGCAGCATTTTGGTCGACAGCATCCACATCAACACGTCTTTGGTCGCTCGGCTTGGGTTAAACGCCATGGCATATGCGCATGGAATACCGACGAACAGCGTAAAGACTGTGGCCATAACCGCGGTGATGACCGAATTCTTAGCAAAGCGCCAATAGTCGTAGTTTTCGGTCATGTTGATGTAGTTGTCGAAGGTTGGCTTGAAAAAGATTAGGTGTTCCGGTTTCACCGCGTCAGCGTCGGTTTTAAAGCTCGTCAGTACCATCCAGAAGATGGGGAAGAAGAAGAGCAGCCCAACGACCCAGGCCAAAGTAGGCCGTCCGTATTTTCCGAACCTCGAAGTTTTTGCAACGATTGCCATGGTCTGGTCCTCTTATTCCATGAGTGTCTTGCCAATCATGCGCAGCAAAAAGATTGCGACGATGTTGGCGAGAATGACTGCGAAGATGCCTGTGGCGCTGGCTGCACCGATGTTGTTGTTGGCAAATTCACCGATCAGGTAAGGCAGGTTTTTGTTGCCATTACCGCGGCTTACGATCTCGATTTCGGCATAGAGCGACAGATGAAAGATCGCTTGGATCATCACAACGATTGCAATGGGTCGCGCTAGATGCGGCAACGTTAAGAAACGGAATTGCGACCAGGTGTTTGCTCCGTCTAACACAGCAGCTTCTTTCTGCTGCTGGTCCTCAGACTGCAACGACGTCATGAAGATCAAAACTGCAAAGGGTGTCCATTGCCAGGTCACCATGATGATAACCGCATAGGCAGAGGTTTGTGTCGCACGGAACGAAATCGGCTGCAATTCTGGCCACATGCCAAAGAACCACCCCACGAGCGGCGCATCTTTCAGCCCGTCTATCAACTCATTGATGCCGCCGACTGCGATGCCTTGAAGGCCAAGAACTGGGTCCAGGATCATGTTGATCCACAGAACGGCATTCACAGCGGGCATAACAAAGAACGGCGAGATCAAAAGCACGCGAACAATGCCCTGCCCGGGAAATGTTTTGTTAATGAGTACGGCGATCAGCACGCCGAGAATGACTGTCAAAAATAGAATGCTGCAAACGATGAATAGGCTATTCTGAATGGCAAATAGGAAATCTTTGGAGTTCAAAACAAATTCATAGTTACCGAAACCGCGCCAGTTGCTGAAACTTGGGGTGGTCCACTCTGGTCGACGTAAGCTATTTAAAACGTAGCGGATAAAGGAGAAGTACAGCGTCATCCCCAGAGGGATCAGCATCCATACTAAGAGCAAAAGCACCGCGGGTGTTTGAAGAAGCCGGGGAAGCTTTCTATCAGACATGATCCTATCCTCCAGGCAAAACGTCATTTGCGTTCTGCTCGTGATGTTGGGGTTGCGAATATTTGGATGTTAGGCGTCGCCGAGGCAATTTAGCAAATCGGACGAGGGGATTAGAGGGAGAGCCCGGCCTACGCCGCGCCCCCCAAAGCAGTTGCTTAGTCGTAGTAGCCAGCTTCTTTCATGATAGAGTCCGCAGCTTTCTGAGATGCTGCAAGAGCATCTTCTACAGACTTAGCACCTGATAGAGCTGCCGCCATTTCCTGAGCGACGGCGGAACCAACCTCTGGGAACTCGGGGATCGCGGCGAACTGAACACCAACATAAGGCTTCAGATCAGTTGCACCCGGAGCGGCACTTTCAATCGCTGCAAGTTCTGCTGCTGCAAACCCAGCGGCGGCCTGGAACTCTGGGATCGCGTAAGTTGACGCGCGCTGCCCTGTTGGAACGGACCCCCAGCCATACTCAGCATGGTTGCCAACGGCTTTTACGTACTCTTTTGACGTTGCCCACTCGATAAAATCGGCAGCGGCGTCAGCGTTCGGTGATCCCGCTGGGATTGCCATTGCCCAAGCCCACAGCCAGTTTGCACCAACTGGGTTACCTGCGTTCGGTGATTGCGCGTACGCTACACCGTCAACCTCTAAGAAGGAAGCCGCGATTGTGGCATCAATCCACATGCCGCACTTACCTTCATTGTAAAGCGCAAGGATTTCGTTGAACGAGTTTCCTTCAGAACCAGGAGGGCCATAGTTACCCAATAGGTCTACATAGAAGTTGATCGCTGCGTTCCATTCTGCGCTGTCGAGTACTGGGCGCATATCCGCGTCAAACCATGCACCACCAAAGGAGTTCACAACAGTGGTGATAAACGCCATGTTGTCGCCCCAACCCGGCTTACCGCGAAGGCACGCCCCGTAGACGCCATTAGCCGGATCATGAATAGCTGCAGCTGCTGCTTTCACGTTATCCCAGCTGTCATTGTCTGTGATGGATACGCCTGCTGCATCCATCAGGTCTTTGCGATACATCACCATCGAAGATTCACCATAGAATGGTGCTGCATAAAGCTGACCCTCGTGGGACAAACCGTTGCGCATCGCTGGTAGAATATCGTCGACATCATAGTCAGCTGAGAAGTTCAGCGGTTCAATCCAGCCTGCTGCACCCCAAATTGGGGCTTCCTGCATGCCGATGTTGATGATGTCATACTGCCCGCCACCTGTTGCGGTGTCAGAGGTAACCTGCTCGCGAAGAACACCTTCTTCTAGCGAAACCCAGTTCAGTTCAACGCCTGTCTCTTTTGTATAGGCCTCTGCAACTGTCTGCATATTAATCATGTGACCGTTGTTCACGATCGCAATTGTGAGTGTCTCGGCTGATACGCTGCCGGCTGTAACCAGTGATAAGGCAGTCGCCGCACGAAGTGCGTTCTTTTTAAACATCCTATTCCTCCCGTAATCGATGTTACATCTAAAGTAGCGATGAATGACTTCTCGCGTCAAATTAATTCTTTACGCGAGTAAAGTTTTATGAATTTCCTTTAACCCCTGATACTTACGCCGAGGCCCTCATTACCAGTCGCCCATCAAATAAGGTTTCCTCTCGCGAATCGGCTGTAGTTTTCCCCTCTATCCTTTCAAACAACGTCTCTACACTCCGTTTAGCAATGGCCTCATAATCCTGAGACACTGTCGTTAAGGTTGGACAGGTATATCGCGAAAACGGATGGTCATCATGCCCAGCTACGCGCAACGTACAGCCTGGCTCTAAACCTACGCGCACACCTTCTTCGAAAGCGGCCGACAGAAACCCAATAGCAAGCCGATCGTTACTGCACAGGATTGTGTTGGTTGGAAGCTTGCCGCCTCGCACGACGCGCCGGCCTTCTTGAAAACCGATCTCTTCAAATTCCCACCCCTCCCCGGCCGCTTGGATCAAATTCGGTTCGTGACCTAACGCTTCCATCGACGCTATGTAGGCATGACGACGCTTAAAAGCGTTTGGGTTTGTCGGTGATTTCATCTCAAAGAACGTTGGCGGTTCGCCTGTACGGCACAAATAATCCACCATGATCCCAACACTTTGTTCGTTATTAGAGCCTACGAAAGGCGCTCCAATTCCGTCAATATTGGCATCAAACAGCACACTCGGCACATCATTGCAGAACGTATCAATATGTGCCCGATCAGAGGCGCGTCCGAGAGGCGCTAATAGAACGCCGGCTGGTTTAATGCTGCGGAGGTTTTCGAGGTTTTCGATTTCCAATTCGGGTCGGCCATGTGAACCCAATAGAACAGGCTTGTACCCCGTTTCCAAAATGTGATCTTCGATGACCCGCGCAATTTTTGCAAAAAAGGGATCAGAGAGATAGGGAACCACAACTCCGATGTTTTTGGTCAATCGCCGATTTTGGTTTATCGCATAAAGATTAGGCTGATAGTCGTATTTCTCTAATGCTTCCTCAATCCGTTTTTTGGTGGAAACGCGAACGCTACCAGGATCATTGAAGAATTTTGAAAGTGTCGGCCGGGAGATACCGCTGACGGCAGCAAAATCTTCCATGTTTCTTATTTTTTTGCTCTTCATGAAAGCGCCCATTTTACAGCTATCAACTTTCGAACGAATTAGCTCTCGTCCATTATTCGCCTTCACTATAAATTAACGCGCGGAAACTTTCACCAAATTTCGAAACTTGAGCTAATTCAAGCACTTGCCGTAAATTCCCCCCTTCCAACCGACGTGTAGAGCGTGTCGGATTGTTCTTTTTGGGGGGTGCTGCCATAGCCTCAAAACCAACGAACGGCAGCTTTGTCCGCGAAGCTGACGTCCGCACAGGTCGCAGCGAAAGTCTGCATTCCGCCCAAACATCAAGTGAAACCAACTCTGTTCAACTGGTCATAACTCAGAAAAGGAAATGCTTTCTGCACTCGAATGGCAGAACAATTTGTCGCTTCACATGAATTTGTGGAACGTCACGAACCTTTGACTCTTTCGCCCGCCAAAACTTCAAGAAATTCACGAAACGCGTCATTCAATTCTGACCCAAACGTCAAGCAATTCTGACCCAACTCTATCAACACAGGGCACTGTCGCCCTGAATTCAACGTTACGTGCGGGCGCTTTCAAATTCTGACCACGCTTCCGAGAACTTCTCAAAGTCGAAATCCATGGCACGTGCTGCATCAAGAATAATATTTTCTGTCGAAAGCAGTTTGGTAATCGCGGTTTCCAAATTTGGCACAACGTCCTTTGGAACTACCAATGCCCCATGTTGATCAGCATGCACCAGATCGCCGTCGTCCACCTTCATGCCAAAGACATCAACCGTTGTACCGATTTCTTTGACATGTACAAACCCGTGGCTTGGGCCAATTGATCCGGCAACGACCGGATAGCCTGCAGGCACATCTCCAAGGTCACGCATAACGCCGTTGGTCAGCGTCCCGGCAATGCCAAATCCATTGTGAACTGTGGTATTGATCTCTCCCCAGAAAGCGCCGATGCAGCGAGGGAAGTCGAGATCTTCGATCACAGTGATCGCCGGACGTGGGCCTGTGGCCATATGTTTATAATAGGCCATACGGCGTTCCTTGATCACCTCTGGCGCCTCGGTCGGAGGGTTCACAGCAGCGATCTTAGCCGTTCGCACGTAGCCGACAATGGAGCCCTCTTCCGGCGCAGAGCACAGCATGGTACCGCGGGTGAAATTGTTGAAGCCGCGTTTGCCTTGCGCCACTTCGATCGCATTGCAGACGGTTGGCGTGTCAACGGATTGAAGCAGTTTCAGAAGAGATGGTGTCATATTAGCTCTCCAGCCAGCGGCGCAGGGCCGCGTTGGTCTGTTCAGGTTGTTCAAGGGTTGGCAGATGGCCTGCATTGTTAATGATCTCTAACTGGCTGTTTGGCAGCAGGTCATTCATCAGAGTATGGCGATCCAAAGGGCATAGCGCATCATCTTCGCCCATAAGGACAAGCGCTGGACCGCTGAAAGATTTTAGGATCTCGGTCTGGTCAGAGCGAGATGCAAGCGCGTTGGACTGGTCAACAAACACGTTAGGGCCTAAATCTGTAGCCATCGCCATGCAGAGGTCAAGAATCGCGCCCAAGTTTGGGCCGTCCGTTAGATAGTTTGGCTTCATCTCATCCCGCATCACGCGACGCAATTCGCCAGCTTTTGCAGCCTCGATCTGCGGGATCCGACCCAGTTTAACTTCGTCTTTTTCAGCCAAAGGGTTGGTATCGAGCAAAGCCACCCGCTCTACCCTCTCGGGAGCAAGACGCAGCATTTCCATGGCGACGATGCCGCCCATAGAAAGCCCTGCCAGCGCAAACCTTTCAGGTGACGAAACCAAGATTTGAGCAGCCAGTCCTTCAATCGTGTCATACCCCAACAATGGGTGGCACATTACAGGATATTGCCCGGAGAATGCATTGATCTGCGGCCCGAAAAGCCGCGCATCACACATCATTCCGGGCAGAAAAACGATTGGGGTCACAGGCGCACCGATGCCAAAGCCGCGCCACCCGACAGGGCTTTCAGTTTAGCGTAGGCAATGTCAGGATCGACTGCACCATAGCCTGCGAAGGTACCAAACCCGCAATCAGAGCCCGCGATCACACGCTCTGCACCGACGATATCGACAAAGCGCTCGATCCGCTGCGCGACTAGCTCTTCATGTTCGATGAAATTGGTCGTTGTGTCCACGACACCTGGCACTAGCACCTTATCGTCAGGGATTTCAGATTTGCGATCTTTGAAGACGGCCCATTCATGAGCATGGCGCGGGTTGGAGGTTTCAAACAGAAGATACTGCGCCTTCGTAGACATAAGCGTCGTAAACACCTTGTCCATTGGAATGTCACAGCAATGTGGACCTTCGTAGTTGCCTGACCTGCTCCCCTGAAAAGTCCGGTGTTTTGAGTTAGCCTGTTCTCCAACTGAGGAGACAGACGATGAAGAGAAG
>CANMKB010000013.1 GCA_947498415.1 uncultured Paracoccaceae bacterium | reverse complement strand
GTTTTACCGTGGTCAACGTGGCCGATGGTGCCGATGTTGCAGTGCGGTTTGGAACGTTCAAACTTTTCCTTAGCCATAGTGGCCTCCTATCAATTGAGGAGGGACGCGGAGTAATTCCGCGTCCCAATTGCGCTTAGGCGAATTTCGCCTGAATTTCGTCAGAGATGTTCTGTGGAACAGCGTTGTAGTGATCGAACTGCATGGTGAACTGCGCACGGCCAGAAGACATCGAACGTAGAGTGTTGATGTAGCCGAACATGTTCGCCAGCGGAACAAACGCGTCAATCGCAACAGCGTTGCCGCGTGGTTCCTGACCAGATACTTGACCGCGACGTGATGTCAGGTCGCCGATGATGCCGCCGGTATACTCTTCAGGAGTAATAACTTCGACCTTCATCATTGGCTCAAGCAGTTTCGCGCCCGCCAGTTTCATACCTTCACGCATACACATACGGGATGCGATTTCGAAGGCCAGAACGCTGGAGTCAACGTCGTGGAACTTACCGTCGATCAGAGCAACTTTAAAGTCGATCACAGGGAAGCCTGCCAGAGGACCGGAGTCCATGACAGAGTTAATCCCCTTTTCAACACCCGGGATGTATTCCTTTGGAACCGAACCACCAACGATGCGGGATTCGAAGGAATAACCTTCGCCTGGCTCTGTCGGTGTGATGATGAGTTTAACCTCACCAAACTGACCAGAACCACCAGACTGTTTCTTGTGGGTGTAAGAGTGCTCAACTTCGTGAGAGATGGTCTCACGATAAGCAACCTGTGGCGCACCGATGTTCGCCTCAACCTTGAATTCACGCTTCAGACGATCAACAAGAATGTCGAGGTGCAGTTCGCCCATGCCCTTCATGATGGTCTGGCCTGATTCCAGGTCAGTCTCAACACGGAAGGATGGATCTTCTGCTGCCAGACGCGCCAGACCCTGAGACATTTTCTCTTGGTCCGCTTTTGTCTTAGGCTCAACAGCGATCTCGATCACCGGATCAGGGAAGGTCATTGTTTCCAGAACAACTGGGTCGTTGACAGCACAGATGGTGTCACCAGTTGTTGTGTCTTTCAGACCTGCAAGCGCGATGATGTCACCCGCAAATGCTTCGGTGATTTCTTCACGGTTGTTAGAGTGCATCATCATCATACGACCGATGCGCTCTTTCTTGCCTTTGGTGGAGTTCAGCAGGGTGTCGCCTTTGTTCAGCGTACCGGAGTAGATACGTGTGAACGTCAGAGAGCCAACGAACGGGTCGTTCATGATTTTGAACGCCAAGCCAGAGAACGCCATGTCGTCGTCCGCGCGGCGGGCGATGTCACGTGTTTCTGTTTCGTCGCCTGGTTTGAAGCCCATGTAATCAACAACGTCCAGTGGGGACGGCAGATAGTCGATCACGGCGTTCAGCAAAGGTTGAACACCTTTGTTTTTAAACGCGGAACCACCCAGTACAGGTACGAACGCCATTTCCAGCGTACCCTTGCGCAGCAGTTTGCGCAGAGTTTCAACGTCTGGCTCTTCACCTTCGAGGTAAGCTTCCATCGCGTCGTCGTCCATTTCGACGGCCGCTTCGATCATCTTACCACGCCATTCGTCAGCCATGTCTTTCAACTCGGCACGAATTTCGCGTTTGTCCCAGGATGCGCCCAGATCTTCGCCTTCGTAGACCCACTCTTGCATGGTCACGAGGTCAACCAAGCCTTCCAGCTCGGTTTCTGCGCCGATTGGAATACCAACAGGAACAGCAGTTGCGCCTGTACGGTCTTCAATCATGTGAACGCAGTTAAAGAAGTCCGCGCCGATCTTGTCCATTTTGTTAACGAACACGATACGTGGAACTTTGTAGCGGTCAGCCTGACGCCAAACTGTTTCAGTCTGAGGCTCAACACCTGCGTTTGCGTCAAGAACACAAACCGCGCCATCGAGAACCGCCAAAGAACGCTCAACTTCAATAGTGAAGTCAACGTGGCCTGGAGTGTCGATGATGTTCAGACGGTGCTTTGGTGTATCAGCCGTTTTACCGTCTTCTGTGCGTTCCCAGAATGTGGTTGTCGCAGCGGAAGTAATGGTAATACCACGTTCCTGTTCCTGCTCCATCCAGTCCATGGTGGCCGCACCATCGTGCACCTCACCGATGTTGTGGGATTTACCAGTGTAGTACAGGATGCGCTCGGAACAGGTTGTTTTACCTGCATCAATGTGCGCCATAATACCGAAGTTACGGTAATGGTTGAGTGTATATTCGCGTGCCATTGGTCAAATACCTTTTGGGGATTACCAGCGATAATGGCTGAATGCTTTGTTCGCATCGGCCATCTTGTGAGTATCTTCGCGCTTCTTAACGGCATTGCCGCGAGAATTCACGGCGTCCAGAAGTTCACCAGCAAGGCGTTCTTCCATGGTGTTTTCGTTGCGTCCACGGGACGCAGTGATCAACCAACGGATCGCAAGTGCTTCGCGGCGCTCAGGACGAACTTCGACCGGAACCTGGTACGTTGCACCACCAACACGACGAGAGCGAACCTCGACGGAAGGTTTGATGTTGTCGAGTGCTTCGTGGAACACTTCAACAGGTGCACGTTTGATTTTCGCTTCAACCCGATCAAGCGCGTTGTAAACAATTTTTTCTGCAACGGATTTTTTACCGTCGATCATGAGGTTGTTCATGAACTTGGACAGTACGCGGTCGCCAAATTTGGCGTCTGGCAGTACTTCGCGTTTTTCAGCGGCGTGACGACGAGACATCTATAAATATCCTTCTTACTTAGGACGCTTCGCGCCGTACTTGGAACGACGTTGTTTACGGTCTTTAACGCCTTGGGTATCCAGAACACCGCGGAGGATGTGGTAACGGACACCCGGAAGGTCTTTTACACGGCCGCCACGGATCAGAACCACAGAGTGCTCCTGAAGGTTGTGGGATTCACCAGGGATGTAAGAGATAACTTCGAAACCGTTGGTCAGACGAACCTTCGCAACTTTACGCATCGCGGAGTTCGGTTTCTTAGGAGTTGTTGTGTAAACGCGTGTGCAAACGCCGCGCTTCTGAGGGCATTGCTCCAGGTGCATGGACTTGGAGCGCTTGATTTTAGGCTGACGCGGTTTGCGGATCAGCTGTTGGATCGTTGGCATAGGGTAATCCCGTTTCCTAACTCATTCTGCATGGGTTGCCCCATACGCTACTCTTTTCTTCCACCACGCGTTGCCACATAGCGAAAAGCCGCAAACGTTCCCATTCCGAGGCGAACGTCGCGGTTAGTTTCCAGAGGGTGCAAACAACAAAACTGTTTGGACCTTAGCCACTGAAATTTTGATTTCGGCGTAGGGCGCACTTCTCCCATTGCCGGATAGTGCGGGCGTATAGGGGGAGTCGGCGGGTATGTCAACACTGACAGCCGGTTGCGTCTGGTTCAGAGCGCTGGCATGTTCGCCGTATTATTAGTGATCTACTACAAAGGTATCTGATGAAGTCTCAGGATATGCAAGTCATTGGACTGTGTCGTTTTTCTTACCCAGCTATTGGTGGGTTTCAAGTCGAGCATGAAACGCTCGAGGAACGCCGTGCGTATCTTTATTCTGATAAGCGTATGGAAGAGCGGTTTCGCACGTTTGAAACCATCACCCTGCCCGGCCTAAAGGCCCAGACAGATCAAAACTTCACCTTCGTCATCGTGATCGGCGAGTGCATGCCAGAGAACTATATAGAGCGGCTATTTGCGCTAATCGAAGGCATGCCGCAGGCCCTTATTGTTGCAAAGCCACCCAAGGCGCATCGACCTGTCATGCAAGAAATCATCAATGCTGGAATAGATCAGGACAGCAAGCTTCCTTCACTGCAATTTCGCCATGACGATGATGATGCCGTTTCTATCGACTTCGTCGAACGACTGCGCGCAGCAGCGCAAGACAGCATCGGCTTAATCAAGCGTAGTCGCACTGTCGGCATTGATTTCAACCGCGGCTATTCAGCTTTACCAACGTCTTTGGGCTTGCAGGCCGAAGAAGTGGTATTGCCGTCTTACGGTGTGGCCTTGGGCATGGCAGTCAAAGCGGGTGTTTCGCAGACCATCATGAATTACGCCCACAAAAAACTAAGCCAAAATATGCCCACTGTCACTTACACGGATACACCCATGTTTGTGCGTGGACATAATGATTTCAACGACTCACGCCAAAAGGCCAACATCAAGCCGGTTGAGCTGGATCTTTTGGTTGCGGAACAGGAAACCTATTTCAAGGAGCGCTTTGCCATTGATAGCGATGAAATTCGCAAAGCGTTTTCAAGCGCGGGCTAATTTTGCTTCGCGCAACAATGTGAACATGCCTGCCCCAACGACGATTGCGCCGCCAATGAGTGTAAGCGCGTCAGGCCAATCTCCGAACATCAAGAACCCCATGAGCATCGCCCAAAGCAGACCAGTATACCGGAAGGGTGCTACAAATGAGATGTCTCCGACACGCATGGTCATAGTGGCAAATAGATAACCTCCGCCGATAAACACGGCCATCCCAGCCATAAGCCCAAATTCAGTCGCCGTGACAGGTTGCCATTCGATCACGGTCATGGCCAATGCAGCCCCAATCGACACGACAATTGCTGTGATCCAAGCCACGAACTGCGATGGAACCTGATCAGACATCTTTTTCGCGCAAAGATCGCGGATGGTGATGAACAGAACAGACCCAAGGGCACTTATAGTTTCTGTTCCAAAGGTATCAGTCCCAGGGCGGACGATCAGCAACATCCCTAAAAAGCCAACCAAGATGGCCAACATCCGGCGCCAGCCCAACGGTTCTTTGAAAAACAGTGCGGCACCCGATGCAACGGTCAGGGGCAAGATCTGCAAAACCGCCGTTACGTTAGCAATTTCCATCCGACGCAGAGCATAGACGAAGAAATACGCAGCAAAGAGTTCTGAGATTGAGCGAAGCAAAATCAGGAACCAGTCCTGTTTCGGCAGCCTCCACTTTATCGCGCCGCTGTGCCAGGCAATCGCTCCAATGAACACTGCAGTCATCAGTCCACGGATCAGCAGAAGTTGTGACAAGGGCATATCGCCGCCCATCACTTTGATCAGCGTGTCATTAAAAGTGTAGCACGCCATGGCCGCCACCATCAGAGCAGAGCCACGAAGATTTTGCGAAAAGGTTGAACTCATTGATCGCTCGCCTCGAAAGTCATCGGACGACTTTACGTTTGGCACTCTGACAAGCAAATCAAACTTTGTGATCAAGGGGTCACCAAAAGAAAACCCCCAGCCAAGGCCGGGGGTTTCAATTCTTTTATATCGAAGAGATTACTCTTCGCGGCTTTCAGGTGTTTCAACCAGGCCGCTGTCAAAGATGTCTTCTGCTGCTGCAAAGTCATCAGAAGTTGGTGCGGCAAGTGCCGCAGCTGCTTCTGCTTCTTCACGGCGCGCTTCGATCACGACGTTGTCACGCGATTGCGCAACTTGACGTACAGCTTGGGTTGCACCACCGGTACCGGCTGGGATCAGACGGCCAACGATGACGTTTTCTTTCAGGCCAACCAGTTTGTCTTTCTTACCTTGGACAGATGCCTCGGTAAGAACACGTGTGGTTTCCTGGAAGGACGCCGCAGAGATGAACGAACGTGTCTGCAGGGACGCTTTGGTGATACCCAGCAAGATCGGCTCACCCTGAGCTGGACGCTTACCACGAGACAGTGCTTTCTCGTTGGCTGCATCAAACTCTTGCTTGTCGACATGTTCGCCTTTGAGCAGCGTGGTTTCACCTGAGTCCAGGATTTCCCACTTCTGCAACATCTGACGTACGATGACTTCGATGTGCTTATCGTTAATTTTAACACCTTGCAGGCGGTAAACGTCTTGCACTTCGTCGATCATGTAGTCTGCCAGAGCCTCTACACCCATAATAGAAAGGATGTCGTGTGGCGCTGGGTTACCGTCCATGATGTATTCACCCTTCTGGATGAAATCACCTTCGGCAACTGGGATGTGCTTGCCCTTTGGAACCATGTATTCGACTGGCTCCATAGACTCATCTGCTGGCTCAATCGAGATACGACGCTTGTTCTTGTAGTCGCGGCCAAAGCGTACGTAACCATCGATTTCGGCGATGATCGCGTGGTCTTTTGGACGACGTGCTTCGAACAGTTCCGCAACCCGTGGCAGACCACCTGTAATGTCTTTGGTTTTCGCACCTTCCCGTGGGATACGGGCGATAACGTCACCGGCTTGCATGTCCTGACCATCTTCAACAGACAGAATTGCATCCACAGACATTGGGTAGTGAACAGGGTTACCTGCATCGTTGCGTACTGGTTCGCCATCTGCGTCAACCAGAATGATTTCTGGTTTCAGCTCGTTGCCTTTCGGCGCAGAACGCCAGTCGACCACGATTTTCTGGGTCATGCCAGTTGCATCATCGGTCACGTCGCGCACAGCGAGACCTGACACAAGGTCAACGTATTTCGCTTTACCCGCTTTTTCCGCGATGATTGGCAGTGTGAACGGATCCCATTCAAACAGCTTTTCGCCACGGCCGATGTCTTGGCCATCTTTTACGAACAGCTTGGAACCATAGCCCA
This sequence comes from uncultured Paracoccaceae bacterium, assembly GCA_947498415.1. Classification (GTDB taxonomy): domain Bacteria; phylum Pseudomonadota; class Alphaproteobacteria; order Rhodobacterales; family Rhodobacteraceae; genus Cognatishimia. The sequence goes on along the minus strand of CANMKB010000013.1, from coordinate 18,965 downwards.
GCTTGTGTGACACGCGCACGTCGCCGTTTGCATCCACAATTTCAAGCTTCATGTTACGGCCCATCACAAGGACTTCGCCCTGCGCGTTCTCTAGTACATTTGTACCTTCGAAACGGATGGTACCTTCTTGGCCGGCTTCCTGGAAGGACTGCTGACCACCCTGCGCAACACCACCAATGTGGAACGTACGCATGGTAAGCTGTGTACCTGGTTCACCAATCGACTGCGCCGCGATGATACCAACGGCTTCGCCGGTGTTCACCATCGTGCCGCGTGCAAGGTCACGACCATAACACATGGCACAGACGCCTTCTTCGGCCTCACATGTCAATGGGCTACGGATACGTGCAGATGCAACGCCAGCTTCGTGGATGGCATCTGCCATCAGCTCGTCGATCAGCTGGTCTTCAGCAACCAGAATTTCTTCTGTACCAGGACGCATGATGTTCTCTGCCGCAACACGGCCCAGAACACGCTCTGCCAAGGTTGCAACAACCTCACCGTCATTGACCGCAGCTTCCGCAGTGATCGCACGTTCGGTGCCACAATCATGATCGCGGACGATACAATCTTGTGCCACGTCAACCAGACGACGTGTCAGGTAACCAGAGTTCGCAGTTTTCAACGCCGTATCCGACAGACCCTTACGGGCACCGTGGGTAGAGTTGAAGTACTCAAGAACGGTCAGACCTTCTTTAAAGTTCGAGATGATCGGTGTCTCGATGATGTCGCCGTTCGGCTTGGCCATCAGACCACGCATACCGCCCAACTGTTTCATCTGAGTAACCGAGCCACGCGCACCGGAGTGGGCCATCATGTAAACCGAGTTTGGTTCCAGTTCTGTGCCCGCCTCGTCACGCTTGGACGCCGAGATGGTGTTCATCATCGCTTCGGTGACTTTGTCGTTACACTTTGACCATGCATCAACAACTTTGTTGTACTTTTCGCCCTGAGTGATCAGACCGTCCATGTACTGTTGTTCAAAATCTTTAACCTGATCACGGGTGTCATCAACGATGCCCCATTTATCATCAGGAATAACCATATCGTCTTTACCAAACGAGATGCCTGCTTTGAACGCTTCTCGGAAGCCCATGGTCATGATCTGGTCACAGAAGATGACAGATTCTTTCTGACCACAGTAACGGTAGACGGTGTCGATGACGTTCTGAACGTCTTTCTTACGAAGAAGACGGTTCACAAGCTCGAACGGCGCTTTGGTGTTATGTGGCAGCAATGCACCCAGTTTCACACGACCAGGGGTCGTTTCGAAACGTTTCATCACTTCCAAACCGTTTTCGTCGATCTGAGGGATACGTGCTGTGATCTTTGTGTGCAGGTGAATTTCGCCTGCATTCAATGCGTGCTCAACTTCATCAATAGAGCCAAAGATCTTGCCTTCACCCTTCATGCCTTCGCGCTCGATGGTCACATAGTAAAGACCCAAAATCATATCCTGAGAAGGAACGATAATCGGAGCACCATTGGCGGGTGACAGAACGTTGTTGGTAGACATCATCAGAACACGTGCTTCCAACTGGGCCTCAAGGCTCAGAGGTACGTGAACCGCCATCTGGTCACCATCAAAGTCCGCGTTAAACGCAGAACATACAAGCGGGTGCAGCTGGATGGCCTTACCTTCGATCAAGGTGGGCTCGAATGCCTGGATCCCCAAACGGTGCAATGTAGGCGCACGGTTCAGCATCACTGGGTGTTCCCGGATGACTTCATCCAAGATATCCCAAACTTCTGGACGCTCTTTTTCCACCAGCTTCTTGGCTTGCTTCACTGTGGAAGACAGACCTTTGGCTTCGAGGCGGGAATAGATGAACGGCTTGAACAGCTCGAGCGCCATCTTCTTAGGAAGACCACACTGGTGCAGTTTCAATTCAGGACCGGTCACAATAACCGAACGGCCAGAGAAGTCGACGCGTTTACCCAAAAGGTTTTGACGGAAACGACCCTGCTTACCTTTCAGCATGTCAGACAGTGATTTCAACGGACGCTTGTTGGCGCCAGTGATCACACGGCCGCGACGGCCGTTGTCAAACAATGCATCCACGGATTCCTGCAACATACGCTTTTCGTTACGTACGATGATGTCAGGTGCCCGCAGTTCGATCAGACGCTTCAGACGGTTGTTCCGGTTGATCACACGACGATACAGATCGTTCAGATCTGATGTCGCAAAACGACCACCATCCAGCGGCACCAATGGGCGCAGTTCTGGTGGGATCACAGGGATCACAGTCAGAACCATCCACTCTGGGCGGTTGCCGGATTCCAAGAAGGATTCCACAACTTTCAGACGCTTGATGATTTTCTTTGGCTTCAGCTCACCGGTTGCTTCGGCCAGCTCTGCACGCAGAGTTTCAGCTTCGGCTTCCAGGTCGATCATCGAAAGCATGTCACGGATCGCTTCAGCACCGATATTCGCGGTGAACGCGTCCATACCATAGGCGTCTTGTGCGTCCATGAACTCTTCTTCGGTCAGCATCTGACCGAATTGCAGATCAGTCAGACCTGGTTCGATGACAACATAGTTTTCAAAGTACAGAACACGTTCCAGATCACGCAGTGTCATGTCCAGCATCAGGCCGATGCGGGATGGCAGCGATTTCAAGAACCAGATGTGTGCTACTGGAGCTGCCAGCTCAATGTGGCCCATACGCTCGCGACGTACTTTTTGAAGCGTGACTTCAACACCACATTTTTCGCAAACAACGCCGCGATATTTCATGCGCTTATATTTGCCGCAAAGACATTCGTAGTCTTTGATTGGGCCAAAGATACGTGCGCAGAATAGACCGTCACGCTCTGGCTTGAACGTACGGTAGTTGATGGTCTCTGGCTTTTTGATTTCGCCGTAAGACCAAGACAAGATCCGTTCCGGTGACGCCAAGGAGACTTTGATCTCATCAAAGACCTTTGCTGGAGTCAGCGGGTTAAACGGGTTGTTCGTCAGTTCCTGGTTCATTTTGATACCTCAAATTCGTGCGGAAGGGTGGAGGGGAAGAAGGGCCGAAGCCCTTATTCCTCAGCCTCCGCATCCAGGAGTTCCATATTCAGGCCGAGACCGCGGACTTCTTTAACGAGAACGTTAAAGCTCTCTGGGATACCCGCTTCGAAGTTGTCTTCGCCCTTGACGATGCTTTCATAGACCTTTGTCCGGCCCGCGACGTCATCCGACTTAACAGTAAGCATTTCCTGCAGGGTGTATGCAGCGCCGTAAGCTTCCAGAGCCCAGACCTCCATTTCCCCGAAACGCTGACCACCGAACTGCGCTTTACCGCCCAATGGCTGCTGGGTGACCAGCGAGTATGGACCAGTGGAACGCGCGTGGATTTTGTCATCCACAAGGTGGTGTAGTTTCAGCAGGTATTTCACGCCAACGGTCACCGGACGTGCAAACTGTTCACCGGTACGACCGTCAAACAGGATGGACTGACCGCTTTCGCTAAAGCCGGCACGCAGAAGTGCGTCGTTTACGTCGCCTTCTTTTGCACCGTCGAAAACAGGTGTCGCGATTGGAACACCGCGGGTCACGTTGCCTGCGGCTTCGATCAGCTGACCTTCTTCCATACCGGCGATGCCTTCGGCGTAAACATCAGAACCATATGCATGTTCCATTGCTTCACGAACCGGAGTCAGGTCACCCGTACGACGGTAGTCCTGTAGCGCATCGTCAATCTTGATACCAAGACCGCGTGCGGCCCAACCCATATGGGTTTCAAGGATCTGACCAACGTTCATACGTGACGGAACACCCAGAGGGTTCAGACAGAAGTCGACTGGTGTACCATCTTCGAGGAACGGCATGTCTTCCATAGGTACAACCTTGGAAATAACACCTTTGTTCCCGTGGCGACCCGCCATTTTATCACCCGGCTGAAGCTTACGCTTCACAGCGATAAAGACTTTAACCATCTTCATCACGCCTGGTGGCAGATCGTCACCGCGGCGGACCTTCTCGACTTTGTCTTCAAAGCGAGCGTCCAATGCGCGTTTCTGGATTTCATACTGTTCGTGCAGTGCTTCAACGATCTGTGCGTCTTGCTCATCTTCCAGAGCCAGCTGCCACCATTGACCACGTGTCAGCATAGACAACAGATCTTCGGTGATGTCTGAATTCGGCTTAACGCCCTTCGGACCTTTGACAGCGACTTTGCCGATGATCATGTCACGCAGACGGGCGTAGATGTTACGATCCAGGATCGCCAGCTCGTCATCACGGTCACGTGCCAGAGCTTCTACTTCTTCGCGTTCGATCTGCAGCGCACGCTCGTCTTTTTCAACGCCGTGGCGGTTGAATACACGCACTTCAACAACAGTACCAAAGTCACCTGGCTTCACACGCAGAGAGGTGTCACGCACGTCAGATGCTTTCTCACCAAAGATGGCACGCAGAAGTTTTTCTTCTGGTGTCATTGGGCTTTCGCCCTTTGGTGTGATCTTACCAACGAGAATGTCGCCCGGCTCTACATCCGCACCGATGTAAACGATGCCCGCCTCGTCGAGGTTGCGCAGCGCTTCTTCACCGACGTTTGGAATGTCGCGAGTGATTTCTTCTGGGCCAAGCTTTGTGTCACGAGCGGCGACTTCGAATTCTTCGATGTGAACCGAAGTAAATACGTCATCACGCGCGATACGCTCAGAGATCAGAATGGAGTCTTCGTAGTTGTAACCGTTCCAAGGCATAAACGCGACGATCACGTTTTTACCCAGAGACAATTCACCAATATCAGTGGACGGGCCGTCAGCGATGATTTCGCCTTTGGTCACACGATCACCAACTTTCACCAACGGACGTTGGTTAATACAGGTGTTTTGGTTCGAACGCTGGAACTTACGCAGACGATAGATGTCAACGCCAGCATCGCCCAGTTCCAGATCGTGGGTCGCACGAATAACGATACGCTGTGCATCAACTTGGTCGATGATGCCTGCGCGTTTCGCTTGGATTGCAGCGCCAGAGTCGATCGCAACTTTGCCTTCGATACCAGTCCCTACAAGCGGTGCTTCTGCACGCAGAAGTGGCACCGCCTGACGCATCATGTTCGAACCCATCAGGGCGCGGTTCGCGTCATCGTTTTCAAGGAAGGGGATCAAAGACGCTGCAACAGATACCAACTGCTTTGGGCTAACGTCGATCAAGTCAACAGCACCAACAGACGCCATGGTGTAGTCACCAGACTGACGAGTGTTGACCATCTCGTTTACGAACTTACCGTCTTCATCAAGTTGCGCGTTCGCCTGAGCGACCGTGTGGCGCATCTCTTCGGTTGCAGACATGTAGTGCACTTCATCAGTGACCTGTCCTTCAACAACCTTACGATAAGGTGTTTCGATAAAGCCGTATTTGTTCACGCGTGCGAATGTCGCCAGCGAGTTGATCAGACCAATGTTCGGGCCTTCCGGCGTCTCAATTGGACACATACGACCGTAGTGCGTTGGGTGAACGTCGCGAACTTCAAAGCCCGCACGTTCGCGTGTCAAACCACCTGGCCCAAGCGCGGAAAGACGACGCTTGTGCGTCACCTCTGACAGCGGGTTGGTTTGGTCCATGAACTGCGACAGCTGCGAAGAGCCGAAGAATTCACGAACAGCAGCCGCCGCTGGTTTCGCGTTGATCAAGTCCTGTGGCATCACAGTGTCGATTTCAACTGAAGACATACGCTCTTTGATCGCGCGCTCCATGCGCAGCAGACCAACGCGGTACTGGTTTTCCATCAATTCGCCAACAGAACGCACACGACGGTTGCCGAGGTGGTCAATATCGTCCACGTCGCCTTTGCCATCACGCAGTTCTACAAGCGCTTTAATGCAAGAAATGATGTCTTCTTTGCGCAGCGTGCGCTGTGTGTCTTCTGCATCCAAAGCCAGACGCATGTTCATCTTTACGCGACCAACTGCGGACAGATCGTAACGCTCGGAATCAAAGAACAATGTGTCAAACAGTGCGGACGCCGCTTCGACGGTCGGTGGCTCACCCGGACGCATAACGCGATAGATATCCATGAGCGCGGTGTCGCGACCCATGTTCTTATCTGCCGCCATTGTGTTGCGGATATAAGGACCAACATTGATGTTGTCGATGTCCAGAACAGGGATGTCTGTAACGCCTGCCTGGATCAACTCTGCAACGGTTCCGCCGATGATGTCACCGTCTTTGTCGTATTCGACTGTCAGCTCATCACCTGCTTCAACATAGATTGCGCCGGTTTCTTCGTTGATAATGTCTTTCGCAACGAACTTGCCATAGATCTGATCGTGTGGAACGAGCAGTTCTGTCACAGAACCCTCTTCGATCAGCTTCTTAACTGCGCGAGGTGTCACTTTCTTGCTGGCTTCAGCAATCACTTCACCGGTCGCCGCATCGACAAGATCAAACGCTGGACGTGTACCGCGCACGCGGTCTGGGAAGAACTTGGTGACCCAACCTTTGTTCTTGTCCAGGCGGTAGTTCACGGTGTCATAGTATGCGTCGCAGATGCCTTCTTGATCCAAGCCCAGAGCATAAAGCAGGGTGGTCACCGGCAGTTTACGGCGGCGGTCGATACGTGCGTAAACGATGTCTTTCGCATCGAATTCGAAATCGAGCCAAGAGCCACGATAAGGAATGATACGGCATGCGAACAGCAACTTACCGGAAGAGTGTGTTTTGCCTTTGTCGTGATCAAAGAACACGCCAGGAGAACGGTGCATCTGAGATACGATCACACGCTCGGTGCCGTTAACCACGAATGTGCCGTTCGGAGTCATCAATGGCATGTCGCCCATAAAGACGTCTTGCTCTTTGATGTCCTTAACAGACTTCGCACCTGTATCTTCATCGATATCAAATACGATCAAACGCAAAGTGACTTTCAGCGGAGCGCTGTAAGTCATGTCGCGTTGCATACATTCTTCTACGTCATACTTAGGCTTTTCCAGCTCATAGTTGACGAATTCCAAAATGGAATGCTCGTTAAAATCCTTAATCGGGAAGACCGATTGGAACACACCCATGATGCCTTCGCCGTCAAGCGGCTGATCTGAATCACCAGAGCGAAGGAATAGGTCGTACGAGGATTTCTGAACCTCAATAAGGTTCGGCATTTCCAAGACTTCACGGATTTTACCGAAATATCTGCGCAAGCGCTTCTGGCCAAGGAAGGTCTGAGCCATGTTCGATGACACCTTTCAAATTTCTCATCGGGTCTGCATGCCGTCGGGCCCCGGCACCATTCCCTTTCGAGACAGACGATGGATCAATTCTCGGCCCCTGTCCCACCAAAGGCCACCCGATCCGTAACTCGCCTTAGAAAACCCCTTAACTCAAAGGGGCTTTCTAAGACAGGTTCGGCAGGGCACGGAAATCCGTACCCTGCCTGACATCAAATCCGGGAAATCCCGGACAAGATTACTTAAGCTCGACTTCTGCGCCAGCTGCTTCCAGCTTCGCTTTGATGTCTTCTGCTTCTGCTTTGTCGACGCCTTCTTTGACAGCTTTGCCGCCAGCTTCAACAAGCTCTTTTGCTTCTTTGAGGCCCAGGCCAGTGATGCCGCGGACTTCTTTGATGACGTTGATTTTCTTGTCGCCTGCGGCTTTCAGAATTACGTCAAATTCAGTTTTTTCCTCAGCAGCTGCACCAGCGTCGCCGCCTGCTGCGCCTGCAACCATTACGGCGCCGCCAGCAGCTGGCTCGATGCCGTACTCGTCTTTAAGGATAGTTTTCAGTTCTTGTGCTTCCAGCAGGGTCAAACCCACGATGCTTTCTGCGAGTGCTTTCAGATCAGCCATTTTAGACTCTTTCCGTTATTAGATGTGTGTTCCAACGTTCAGACAATTGCCAAACGCGGCTCTCAACAAGTTGCTTACGCAGCCTCTGCCTTGTCCTCGATGGTAGACAGAATGCCAGCGATGTTCGAAGCAGGTGCGCCAATTGCGCCAGCGATATTGGAAGCAGGTGCGCCGATGCAGCCAACGATGGAAGCAATAAGCTCCTCGCGGGAAGGCATCTTGGACACTGCTGTAACGCCAGCACGATCCAGAGCGTTCTCACCCATAGCACCACCAAGAATTTGGAAGGTGTCATTCTCTTTAGCGAAGTCTTCTGCAACTTTAGCAGCTGCAACAGGGTCTTCAGAGTAGGTTAGAACAGTCATACCTGAAAGGAAGTCTGCAATGCTCTCGCAAGGCTTTCCTTCTAGGGAGATTTTGGCGAGCCTGTTTTTCGCAACGCGAACTGCAGCACCTGCTTCACGCGCTTGAGCGCGCAGGTTCTGCATGTCAGCAACTGTAAGACCCGCGTAGTGTGCAACCACTACAACGCCAGAGCTTTCAAAGATTTGGCCGAGTTCCTCGACTACCTTCTCTTTTTGTGCTCTATCCACAGTTTTACTCCAAATTTGGAAGGCTTATGCCCTCCGGCTCATATTTGCCGGACATCAGCCCGGCGTTCAGGTCCGCAATACGGGGCTGAACCAAAATCGCCCGAGGAACGCCTCGGTAAATCTGGTCTTTCCCGTCTCAGGCAAGAAATTAAGAGGGAAAACCTCACTCACCGTCTTGGACGAAATACAAAATAGCGCACGACGAATCGCACGCTAGTTCGTACAGGGTTATTTAGATGGGATTATACGACAGAGCAAGGGTGAAGATGCTGCTTTAGCAACATCCACACAAGGGCTCTCCCGAGACAGTTTTGATCATAACACAATTGTGCAACGCCTACAAACCTCCCCATCCAGTCAAGCTTTCCAGTCCCCTCCAAAGACTTGCCCTGCAACGCCTGCGCCTTACCTTTGAGACGCGTGATGATCTGCTCCCGGCACAGGACAGGCCAGCTCAGAGCCCCCCCCCCTTCCATCAAACCAGGAAAGAGTTCCTTCAACTCAGCGACCACTTCACGCGACATGGCCTGACGCGCCATTATCGCGAGTTTCAAACCAATCCTCAGGCCTCTCGATCCGCTGTTAACCCGGAGAAATTAGAGCCCGCGCGATTATCTAAAGTAAGTGACTGAATCGGAGCCTGCTCGAGCGCTGCCATTTCCACGTTGGCAGAGAATTCAGGCGCCAAACAGGTGTTTCCCTGAGGGCCTCGAAAGATCACTGCGGTGATCGGCAAAGTGGTGCCATCTGTATATGTCAGCGTGGCATTATAAACCGCGACTGCGTCAAACGTAAAAGAGCCCTGCCAGTCGATAGAAAACCGATCGCTGGACAACCAGCTACTCCGCTCAAAGATAGATGCATTTCCACCTGAGTGGCTTATCGAGGAAAACGTAACAAAATCGTTCACCAGCGCATCACCCGGACCGCTAAAAAGGGGAAAGCGAGACAATCACAATCACATCCGCCCACAAAAAAAGGCGCGGAAAACCGCGCCTCTCTCAGAAACTTTTTAGAACAGCTTATTGCGCTGCTGCGTTGTCTACGTCGATAGAAACGCCTGGGCCCATTGTGGAGGACAGAGCGATTTTCTTAACGTAAGCACCTTTTGCGCCAGCTGGGCGTGCTTTTTGAATTGCGTCCATGAATGCACGAACGTTTTCAACGAGCTTATCTTCACCGAAGGACGCTTTGCCAACGCCTGCGTGAACAACACCAGCTTTTTCAGCTTTAAACTGAACTTCGCCGCCTTTAGCTGCTTCTACAGCCGCTTTCACGTCCATAGTCACAGTGCCAACTTTTGGGTTTGGCATCAGGTTACGTGGGCCCAGGATTTTACCCAGACGACCAACGATTGGCATCATGTCAGGAGTCGCGATGCAGCGATCAAAGTCTAGGTTACCACCTTGGATGGCTTCCATCAGATCTTCTGCGCCAACAACGTCTGCGCCTGCGGCCTGAGCTTCTTCAGCTTTAGGGCCACGTGCGAAAACTGCAACGCGTACAGATTTGCCTGTGCCGTTTGGCAGACCAACAACACCACGAACCATTTGGTCGGCGTGACGTGGGTCAACACCCAAGCAAACTGCGATTTCTACAGTTTCGTCGAATTTCGCTGTCGCATTGCCTTTGACCAGAGCAACTGCTTCTTCAACAGAAACGTTGTCTTTGCCTGCGAATGCTTCGCGTGCGGAGCGGGTACGTTTACCAAGCTTAGCCATGATTTACCCTTTCACCTCGATGCCCATGGAACGCGCGGAACCAAGGATAATCTGCATTGCTGCTTCGACGTCGTTTGCGGTCAGGTCTTTCATCTTCGCTTCAGCGATTTCACGAACCTGAGCAGCTGTTACTGTTGCAACAACTTCACGGCCCGGAGTCTCAGCACCACGAGGACGGTTACGCTTACCAACTGGCTTCAGGCCAGCGGCTTTTTTCAGGTAATAAGACGCAGGTGGCGTCTTGATGTCCATAGTGAAGGACTTGTCCTGATAGTATGTGATCACAGTTGGGCACGGCGCACCATTTTCCAGATCCTGTGTCTTCGCGTTAAACGCTTTACAGAATTCCATGATGTTGATGCCGCGCTGACCCAACGCTGGGCCAACTGGTGGGGATGGGTTAGCAGCACCTGCAGGGATCTGCAGCTTCATTGTGCCAGCAAGCTTCTTGGCCATGAGGCCTCTCCTTTTTCCAACACCCTTTGGACGCGTCCGCAGGGTTGTTTGTTGTGTGGTCTGGGTCAGACATCGCGATGCCCTTGCCTCCCACGGAATCACCGGTTGCCCGGTTCAAGGCCGCGACCTACACCGAGGTCGCCACCAATGCAAGCCTTTGTGAATAAGGCAGTGCCAAATCAATCTACAATCGGAACGCCCCCAATTGCGCGCAACATTTCTGGAAGCGCGGGCGTGCGCTGGCGATCAAGTGCTGCGCCAGACTGAGCGCCAAATCGAATGCGCACCCCAAAGGAAACAATCGTATCCCGTGCGCGATCAATATCAGACGAGCTGCTTTGCTCCTGGACGTCCATCCAATCGACGCCGCCATAGACAGCTAACTTATAGCTGGAACGATCCACAATCTCGTGTTCTAGCTCTAGCCCAGCCATATAGATATCAACTGGATCAGCGCCACCACTAGAATCCGTATCCTGCTCACCGGAAAACTTAGAGACTGACAGGCCCAATCGGGTGCTATCATTAAAGTAATAAGCCCCGGACAGCCCAAACAGAGTCGCGTTGTCGATGCTCTCAGGGTTGACAGCACTCGATTGCAAACTCCCCACGGTCATCGCCACGCCCCAAGCATCCTCGTACCAACCAAGCTGAACACCAGCACTGTTGAATGCGGTGTCTTGATCCGCATCGACGGACTTAAAGCTAACTTGCCCCACAGCGGCATACCCGCCGAAGTAAAACTGGTCAGAATGCTGGCCAAGCTGAAGAGTCAGCTGCTGCCCACGGCGATAGGTTTCGTCGCTTTCAAACAGTCCAGGCACCGCGGCAGTGGTCCAAGTATCCGCAAAGCTCTCGTCGTGATGCAGTGTTCCTTGAATCACCACGCCACTTCCAAAACCATGGGCCACTCGTGCTGACACTTTGCCAAGTGCGAATTCTTCAAGTTCATCGCCAAAACCAGACGAATTCACTGCAGAGCCTTCGCGCCATTCTTGGCTTAGGCTCGCGTCTATTTCGACAAGCGTGTCATTTGCAAAGGCCGGCATGGCAGCCAGCGTCACAACACTAGCAAAGCCCACATTTCTAAATTGCATAATCATCCCCATGATATTTAGGCGCTGCACTACCGACCACGACTCGACAAAGCAACTACGCACGTACCCCAAACAAAAAAAAGCCGCCAGAACTGGCGGCTTGATTTCAAATTGTGAGAGAAGGCTTAGCCTTGCTTTGTCACCTGAGTGAACTCCAGTTCAACCGGTGTTTCACGGCCAAAGATAGAGACTGTCACTTTCAAACGCTGGTTGTCGTCGTCGACACCCTCGACCATACCATCGAAACCTTCGAACGGACCGTCGTTGACTTTAACTTTCTCACCAACCTCAAAGCTGATCATCAGCTTCGGTGCCTCTTCGCCTTCGGCGACACGACCCAAGATCGCTTGCACTTCAGCGTCACGCATTGGCATTGGACGCCCCTGTGGGCCCAAGAAACCAGTGACACGGTTGATAGAGCTGATCAGGTGATAACCTTGGTCACTCATTTCCATGCGCACCAAAACGTAACCCGGCATAAAGCGGCGTTCGGTTGGCACTTTCTTACCACGGCGGACCTCGATCACTTCTTCGGTCGGCACCAGGACTTCTTCGATTTGATCTTGAAGACCGCTCTCTTCAGCGGACTGGCGGATCTGCTCGGCAATCTTCTTCTCGAAGTTCGAGAGGACGCTTACAGAATACCAACGCTTTGCCATGTGATCGTTCTTTCCCATCTATTCGGCACCATGCCGAAAAAATTCATCGCCCTAAGGGCAAATTTCGTTCCGAAACAAAAAATCGGCGCGCAACTCGAATCGCCACGCGCCATGTCGGAAGTTCCGTGTGAACTACCGGGGAGTTTCGGGAATTTCAAGAGGTTTGTCGTTAAGCCGGGCTTAGCCGAACATCGACAAAACGCCTTCAAGACCCGAACGGATCAAGAGGTCTACCAGTGCAAAGAACGTCGCAAATACAGCAGCCATGATAAAGACCATGACGGTGGTCAAAAGAACTTCGCGACGGGTCGGCCAAACGACCTTAGAAACTTCGGCGCGGGTCTGTTGAATAAACTGTGCAGGGTTGGTGCGGGCCATGATGCGTCTTCTTTGATTGGATCAATGGCTGACATACGCGTCAAAGCGCCTTTATTCAAGAGCGCTTTACACAGACTGCCACGCCTTTTTAGTACTCTGCGTGCGCATCACGCGCCAAATTGCTCATACGGCTCGCAAATGCGCTCTCTGCGGCTTCTGCGCGTTGATCGCTTTGCCAATGAGGCAAATGCAATCCGCGCACCCAACCCTGAGGCAATTTATCAAGGCGAGCTTGCAGGCGGCTTCTACGCTTATTGAAACGAATCCGCAGAGATTCTGCCTTTTCAGGGCGACGCTTTGAGAACCGTGCCCACCCCCAACGCGCGATACCTTGGCATCTGTCTGGACCTAGTGCGAGGCAGATAAACGCCGTAACGAACGCAAAGATTAAAAATGCTGTTGGAAGGAAAAGCGGCTTTAACCAGATTGACATAAGTATGATCGCGATCGCCAAACGGCGTGGCGTTAATACAGCTGCAACCTTTGCACCACTTGGCAACAGCTTCACAAAGCCACCACCCGTACGCACACGACTGGCTGAGCGGCGATTGTTAGACCGAGTGGCTTCTGGGCGCATCGCTGCGGGCTCTGTTGCAGAATGCGACTGCACTTCACGTTCATCCACAAGCTCTTCGTCACTGGGCAAAGCCGAAGCTTGCACCGCCTCACGAATGGCCATCAACGTCTCTTCGCTCAGAGCATTCATGGCCGCTGGCTTTTGCATTGCTGACATATTCTTGTTCTGCGTCATACCACTTACCTCCAGCCCCACCCGGATGATCATTTACGGCAATTTTCAGATGCATCTTAGGCAGCAACGCGGCAGAAAACCGACAAAAACTTGCCTTTGTCATCGTTTGCGCAACAATGGGCAAACCAAAGGAAAATAGATGCTCTAATCAAATGCAATCAGAGCACCAATTAGCGCACTTATGCCATATTCAGGGCGCAGCCGCCTCTAGGGATGACAGATTCGCGCCACAAATTTCTACCTCATGCGCGAGGATATGCTCGATCGGCCAATCCCACCATGCAACGGCCTGCATCCGCGGCACATCTGCTTCAGACACACGTCGTTTCACCAGCTTGGCCGGATTGCCCGCAACGATCGTATAAGGCTCAACAACTCCAGACACGACAGCCCCAGCACCAATGATGGCGCCATCGCCGATATTGGCACCTGGCATGATTATTGCGCCACTCCCAAACCACACATCGTGTCCAACAATGGTGTCCGCCCCCGGCTCTGGCAAACTTGGCCGCCCCTCCCAGCCGCCGCCAAACACTAAGAATGGAAATGAAGACAACCCGTCGTACCTGTGATTTGCAGAGGATGTGATGAACTGAACGCCATGCGCGATCTGGCAGAACTTGCCGATCACCAATTTCTCAGGTGCAAAGTCGTATAGATAAGGTGCGAGCTGTTTCACGATTTCATCACCCTGCGTCAGGGGATGATGCGCAGACATATAAGTATAGTCACCTACAAACAGCCGCGGATGTTCAACGGCCGCATTTAAAAACACGGTTCCGGTATGAACGGTACCATCTGGCAACGTGATGGGATGGAATGTCGAGGGATGAGGAAAAGGCATGATAAAGCTCCATTCTGAATTAAGAAAATCAGGCAGTGCGTTTAATCATTGTCCTTGGTCCAATCTGTGAGAATGGCAGGGGCACCAGGGCTCGAACCCGGGACCTACGGTTTTGGAGACCGTCGCTCTACCAACTGAGCTATACCCCTAACGTGCCGCTTGGATTACGAGAGACCGCGCGGAACTTCAAGGCAAAAATTTTGATCTCGCAATAAATCCCCGGAGAACTCTGCGGAATCAAGTCGACGGGTGAAAATTACGCTTCTTGTAAGTCCTCCCAGTTCCTTTGTGATCTGGTAGCCGCTGATTTCAGTCAGAATTACGTGGCTCCAGTCGCCAAACCTCAAGCGATTCCGAATCTTATAACGAAATTTTTTGACACATCCCTCACAGAACGCTCTCAAAAAAACACGCACACACACACGCGTGATTTCATATCTGTGAAGAGTCTGAAACATAGGGCACTTTTTTTCCGACCACGTTTTTGTGACAAGATGATGAAGGTCAGAAAACTCACCGAATTTCTCGCGGAATTCTCGCGTTTTCACACGCAACAAAATCAATACAACCTATTGTTTTTAATAACTTTCACACCCACTCTGCACCCCTGCACAGCAACATGATCACGCGCCTTTCTCTTCAAGACAGAAAAGCGTGATCACCGGTGTGCATTTTCGTGAATTCAAACCCGCCGACCTCAGCCCTAACTTGATTGGTGTCAGCAAGGCAGCTGGCGAACGAAGACAACACACACACTAAACACAACGCCTTATCATGAAGGAACACACACAATGAAAAACGTACTCGCAATCTCCGCAGCCGCTCTGATCACTTTGACTGGCGCAGCGTCCGCAGCAACTTCCGCTTATGAAGCACAAGTTCAAAAATTCGCTCCTGAAGCAGACCTGTCCGGCCTGACTGGCGGCGAAGTGGCTCACCTCGTTTCTATCATCAACGACGACAGCGATGACTCATTCGTTCAGACCCAAGCACAAGTGCGCGGCGCTCTGAAGAGCTTCAACTAATTCAACCTCCCCAAGACTGACCTACTTATAAGGAATACACACAATGAAAAACGTACTCGCAATCTCCGCAGCCGCTCTGATCACTCTGACAGGCGCAGCTTCCGCAGCAACTTCCGCTTATGAAGCTCAAGTTCAAAAATTCGCTCCTGAAGCAGACCTGTCTGGCCTGACTGGCGGCGAAGTGGCTCACCTCGTTTCTATCATCAACGACGACAGCGATGACTCATTCGTTCAGACCCAAGCACAAGTGCGCGGCGCTCTGAAGAGCTTTAACTAATCACCCTCCGCCAACCTTAACATCAACCGAAAGGACACGTTATGAAACGTATTATGGCAATCTCCGCAGCGGCATTGATCGTTGCAACCGGCGCAGCTTCTGCAATGACTTCCGCTTCCGCGAACGACGCAGCAGTAAAACGCTTTGCACCAGAAGCTGACCTATCTGGCTACTCAGACTCTGCGATCGCACACATCATGAGCATCATCAACGATGATGGCGACGACAGCTTTGTTCAAACTCAGGCCCAAGTTCGCGGCGCTCTGAAAAACCTTCAGTAATTGGTCTCTGACCTAAACGTATCGAAAGGAATATCGTTATGAAAAAGATCCTATCAATCTCCGCAGCAGCTCTGATCGTTGCAACTGGTGCAGCTTCTGCAATGACCGCACATGGCGCAGTTGAAGGCCAAGTTCGCAAGTTCGTACCAAACGCTGACTTGTCCGGCCTGTCGAATGGCGAAGTTGCTCATATCAACAGCATCATCAACGACGATGGCGACGACAGCTTTGTTCAAACTCAAGCACGTCTGAAGGCTATTCTGAAGAAAGCTGGCTAATGTGCTTACAAAAATAACCCGCGCTTTCTCTTCTCCCAAGTTAGCGCGGGTCCGATAGAAAGGGCGGCCCACGGGCCGCCCTTCTTGAATCTTATAGATCAATGCGGAAGCGTGCGAACCCATCAGGCCCCTCACCGGCAGGTACGATTGCAACACCCTTTACATCTGCTGCGTAGTCCTTGGCCTTTGGCCCTGTATCAAACAACACCGATGTGCCCGGTAGCGATGTGAATTTCCAGTTCGCATCCGCAGATGGAGAAATGGTGCCCCGCTCTACTATATAGCGCACAATGACATCGCGGTTTGTATCTGGACCTTCGAAGATAATGGTATCACCCAAAGCACCTGGGAAGCTTCCGCCACCAGAGGCGCGGTAATTGTTTGTCGCGATGACAAACTTCTGCTCTAGATCCAGTGGTTTGCCCTGATACATGAGGTTTACGATCCGATTTGCATCCGCGTTGGTCAGATTGCCTTTTGGATCAAACTTTGATGGCTGCGACAGATCAATTTCATAAGTCACACCATCCATCACATCAAAGTTGTAGGACGGGAACTCTGAGTTCAAAAGAACCTGATCTGATTTACCCACTTCAACTTGGTTAAAGATACCCGCAGAGCGCTCTAGCCAATCTTTCACCTGCTGGCCCGTCACCAGAACCGCGCGTGCGGTGTTTGGATAGAGGTACAGGTCAGAGACGTTTTTGATCGCAACATCCCCTTTCGCCACATCGGTGTAATACTCTGGGCCACCACGACCGCCTGCTTTGAACGGAGCCGCAGCTGAGAGGATGGGCAGGCCTTCGTATTCGGTGCCCTTCATCATCTCTTTAATGTACCAACTTTGTGCAATCGACACGATTTGAACAGATGGGTCATCCGCTACGAGCGCAAAATAGCTGTGCAAGGGTGCGTCTGTTTTACCAACCGCGCGACGAACATAGGCCAGTGTTTCGTCATGATCAGACTGAACGGCATCCAACACATATTGCTCGCTGTCCACCAAGGCGGTGATAGACCGATCTTCGTTGCGCTTGGAAATCGGACGCGCCTCAGAGGTATGGCCAACCACTTTCCATTCATTACCCGACCGCTCGAGCATCAAGTCAATCAAGCCAAGGTGCGACCCCCAGAAACCGCCCATGGCAGCCGGCACACCCTCGATGGTGCCCTTTGCAACATCCACCCCAGCAACTGAGTCATAGTCTTTCGAGGGAAACACTCGGTGGTGGTGGCCTGTTACAATCGCATCAATGCCTGGAATACGCGCCAGTGGGACCGAGGCGTTTTCCATGCCGTCCGTAGCTTCGGCAGCACCAATACCAGAGTGCGACAGCGCGAGGATGATATCAGCGCCTTCTTCTTTCATCATTGGGACATAGGCTTCGGCGGTCTTGATGATGTCACGCGCTTGAACTTTGCCTTCTAAATGACGGCGATCCCAGTTCATGATTTGAGGCGGCACAAACCCGATCATCCCAACCTTGATCATGTGTTTTGTTCCAGCACCGTCCATGATCTCTTTTTCGACGATCACATAAGGTTTGATGAGCGTTGTATCTTTGGTTGGGTCAGAGCCCATTTCTTTCACAACGTTGGCAGACACCACCGGGAAATCAGCGCCGGCGAGTGACTTCATCAGGAAGTCGAGGCCGTAGTTGAATTCGTGATTTCCCAAGGTTGACGCATCAAACCCAACAACGTTCATTGCTTTGATCACGGGGTGGACATCACCCTCCTTCAAGCCCTTCTCATAAGCGATGTAATCGCCCATCGGGTTGCCCTGCAAAAAGTCACCATTGTCGACCAGCAAAGAGTTCGTCGCCTCAGCGCGGATCTCTTTCACAATCGCCGCCGTACGCGCCAGTCCAACAGTGTCCCGCTCTTTGTCGGCATAATAATCGTACGGAAAGACATGAACGTGAAGGTCGGTCGTTTCCATAATGCGTAGGTGCGCTTGAGAGGCGGATGCATGGGCCGAGAACGGATGCAACGCAATAAAGCTTGCACTTGCAGTGGTGCTAAGAAAGCCGCGGCGAGACAATGTGATAGGCATAAGGATTCCTCGTTTCACTTTTGAACACTTAGTAAAATTTACATGGTAAACAGCAGCAGTTGCTTTGATGACAAAAATATAAAATCTTGTATGGCTGCGCTAAAATTGGCCGATAGTTTTGGACCGCCCGCAATCAATTTGGCTTTCTCATCGGGACTGGGGACGATGCCATTTAGGCCAACCAACAACAGGAATGCCTGTACAATTTGCCCAA
This sequence comes from uncultured Paracoccaceae bacterium, assembly GCA_947498415.1. Taxonomy (GTDB): domain Bacteria; phylum Pseudomonadota; class Alphaproteobacteria; order Rhodobacterales; family Rhodobacteraceae; genus Cognatishimia. The sequence goes on along the minus strand of CANMKB010000013.1, from coordinate 552 downwards.
TTGGCCGCGACAAACAGATAGGCACCCGCAATCGTAAAGGGATTGCCATGCCAATCCCGCCCATCTGCCAGATGCACCTCAACTACGTTGAACTTTTGCGCAACCGCGACACGCGCCTTTTCTGAGTCTTCATCAGTCGCACCATCGCAAAACAACGGGCCAAATGCCTTGTACAATTCAGAGGAAACAAGAGTCAGCTATTCTAGCATCTGTGCGCGCTCAAATGATCCCAGCGGTGCTGTTAGTCGTTGCTCCAGATCTCTATCCGCTAGAAATTGGAGGATTTCCGGGTCTTCAGTGAGCACACGTCCGTACTCCAACTGCAACGCGGGAACAAATCCTATAGCGGTGATTTCTAGAGCATGGGCCTCCAATGTCATCTGATGACTCAGGGACTAAAAATTAAACCGTCACTGAAAGACAAAAAAGGCCGCCCCAAAGGACGGCCTTTCATAATTTCTGACGAAGTCAGGAATTACTCAGTGATTTTAGAAACAACACCGGAACCAACGGTGCGGCCGCCTTCGCGGATCGCGAAGCGAAGACCCGCTT
>CANMKB010000012.1 GCA_947498415.1 uncultured Paracoccaceae bacterium | reverse complement strand
TCTCTTCATCGTCTGTCTCCTCAGTTGGAGAACAGGCTAACTCAAAACACCGGACTTTTCAGGGGAGCAGGTCAGGCTTGAAACGAGCCTATCCTCGCATTATCCATACAGGTGTCGGGCGACAGATATCGGTCATTATTACCCTACTATTTCAGAGGGTTAGATTTTTGCGTAATTACTTGCTTTCTTTAGCTAAATAACAATCGACGTCCGCACGGCCAGGCGAACATCCGGTGACTTAGTACACTTGCCACCTGACTTTTTCAAAAATTCAAAACGTACAAGCATATACTGCGAAGTTAAGATAGCCTTCGGCGACTTAAACGACGCAACAATATTAATAATACAACTTACTCACGCAATATTTTCAATAAAGCTACGCAAGGTCTAAGCAATAGTGCCTCGTCTCGTTAGTACGAAAATGCCAGCATCACACTTGGAAAGTGCTAATTTTAATATGGAATCTTTCCATTGCGTCTTCTTAAAATATGATTAGTAGTCTGATCCGATATTATTAGGGATTGCTATGAGACTATTGTCTAGATTAACGGAAAAGTTATTTTCTTTTGCGGGCAGGAAAAATCTTACTTTAGATAGCCACCTTAAAAGCTCAGAGATAGCTTCAATTGTGCTGACAAAAGGCTTCGCTGCTTGCCGCGGAAAACTACTATCAATTCCATTTGGGTCCCAAAAAGGGCTAATATTTGTCGGAAAGCGCTCCAGAATAATTGGACGGTCCAGAATATTCACGGGCCGGAATCTAAACGTCGAAGACAATGTAATTATCAATGCGCTTGCCAAAGACGGCGTTCACCTTGGTAACAATGTTAGCATCAGGTCAGGTACTATTATCGAATGCGCCGGGGTGTATCGTAATTTAGGCGAACGGCTAATAGTTGGTAATAATGTAGGCTTTGCCCAAAATTGCTTTGTCGCCGTCAGAGGGCCCGTCGAAATTGGCGACAATACCATCTTTGGTCCTTCAGCAAAAATCTTCGCCGAAAATCATAACTTCCGAGATCCACATTTACCAATCGTTGCACAGGGAGAAACGCGCAAGGGCGTCAAAATTGGTTCCGGTTGTTGGATTGGAAGTAGCGCAATAATTACAGATGGTGTGGTCTTGGGAAGTGGTTGTGTTGTTGCTGCAGGTTCAATAGTCACAAAGTCCTTTCCTGCGGGTAGCGTTTTGGCCGGTTGCCCAGCCAAACTGATCGGAAATAGAAATGATGACAAATAGAGCACAAAAACAGAACAAAAAAACTTTAGCAATTGTTGGAACAGTTGGCTTACCTGCAATCTATGGTGGCTGGGAAACTTTAGTTGCGAATATCGTTGACTCACTCACTGAAGAATACGACGTAACAGTTTACTGCAGCGCACTAAAATATGAAGTAAAAGCGCAAAATTACAACAACGCAAAACTTAAGTATATTAACTTAAATGCTAATGGCATTTCCTCCATTCCATATGACGTCCTAAGCCTATGGCATGCACGAAAATCTGATAAAGTACTGATTCTTGGAACTTCAGGATGCTTATTTCTGCCTATCTTCCGAATTCTCACTCGTGCACACTATTATCTAAACATCGATGGGTTAGAGTGGAAAAGAGATAAGTGGTCTAAACTCGCAAAAACGTATCTAAAACTATCAGAAATAGTCGGTTGCAAGTTTTCTCATAAATTGATCGCAGACAATGCGGTAATCCAACGACATATTCTTGAGAACCACAAAAAGGACAGCGCGCTTATTGCCTATGGCGGGGATGCCCCCAAATCATCCTTAGAAAATTCCTCGCAAATAGAATTAGCACCGACTGAATATGCTTTTTCTGTATGTAGAATCGAACCCGAAAATAATTCTGGGTTAATATTAGAGGCATTTGCCGAGCTTACAGAATACCCTCTTGTTTTTGTAGGGAACTGGCTTTCGAGTGAATTCGGCCGCCAGCTAAAAGAAAAATATGCTGCCTATCCAAACCTATCCCTACTAGACCCGATTTATGACCGTGCCGAGCTTGATAAGCTTCGCTCAAAATGCAAAATTTACATTCATGGTCATTCAGCTGGTGGGACAAACCCTTCTTTGGTTGAAGCCATGAATTTAGCATTGCCAGTTTTTGCATTTGATGTTGATTTCAATAGAGAAACAACTGAGGATTCGGCACGTTACTTTGAAGATACCGAAGAATTAGCTGACCTAGTAAATACAATTACTGAAGAAGATTTACAGTCTGTCGCAACTAAAATGTCAGAAATTGCTGAACGTCGATATACTTGGTCGATCATCCGAAAACAATATTTGGATCTATTGTCCTAATGCAATTCGCGCTGATACTACTTTCCTCACTAGCTTCAGCTGCTGGAAACTATTTATTCCTTGGCGGCCTAGAGGATCAAAAGTCTTATATACTCGCGCTATCCGTCAGCTCGAGTATAGCTGGCTTTTTGGCCTATGGTATTCTGCCGCAGATTGTTTCCAGCTGGCCGTCAAGAAAAGTAGGTTTGCTTTTTGGTATTATCGCTTCCCTTTGCTGCGGAGCGATTGGAATCCTTTTGGGATTCTCAAGCTCCGTCGTTTTCTTAATGATCTTTGCATACATCAATGGGGAGATATTACTTTCCCAATCTGGCGACTGGTTAAAAGTGCACATTTGCCGCATAGCGATGTTTGTCACTGGTTGGGCGAGCTGGCTGCTTTTGGACCAGCAGTCTATTTTCCTTCGAGGCGTACTGATGTTAGCCTTGCTTACTTGCTTAATAAAAACGCGGAGAAAGGCCCCAGAAAAAGAACCGCACTCAGAGAACACTAAGAATCTTTTTGTTTTGCTTGTTCTTTCTAACTTGTTTTGGGTTTATGTAACACCTTTGATCATCGTATTTGATGCATCTGACAAACAAGCATTCATGGTGTACTTAATTACCACCATTTCCCCGTTAGTGTACTTCAAGGTACAAGATGTAATCTTCAAAACTGATGTGATAGGCCCACAAAGCTCAAAAAGCAACAACAGTAACTTTTTACTATTGGTTGCAATACCTTTAACCTTGGCATACCTAGCTGCAGTCCCGCTCAGCGCTTGGGGCCTGTTATCAAGCTCACCTTTACGAACATTACTGTTTTCTTCGATTTCAATCTTACTGCTACTCAGTAATTACCTAATTACAAAAATGCTCTCAGAAAAAAATAAGGAAGCTTCCTAATGCAAAGAAAATGCATTTGCGTAACTGGCGCCACAGGCTTTATCGGCTCCGCAATCGTTGCTGACCTATTAAATAACGGCTACAAAGTAAGAGCGCTCGTAAGAGAAATTCCTATCGCTGAACAACAATTAAAAAACGTTGACTATTTTCCATATGAACAGCTCGATAGTGCACTACGAAATGCATACGCTTGTCTGCATTTTGCAGCAAAAAATAACGACGCTGTGTCTACAGAAAAAGAATTTATTAAAGATAACTTTGAATTAACCAAAGAACTCATCGTTGCAGCGGACAAATCTGGTGTCGAGAAATTCATTTTCGCAAGCTCGACTAAGGCGCTGAGCCATAAAAGTAATGATTGGTATTCACAGTCTAAGCTAAAATCCGAGAATTGGATTGAGGAAGCGTTCTCAGGTAACATGCAAATCTGCACCTTGAGATTACCTCCTGTGTATGGCCCGAACACCAAAAACAAGCTTTCAAAACTTGAGCCTCTACCGCAGCCATTAAGATCTTTTACCTTAAATCAATTGCGTGCATTAACACCAATCGTTTCTGTAAGCGAAGTTTCGGTGAGTGTTCGAGATTTGATCTCCAACAAAAATTTGCCACGTGAATTGATGCTATCATCTCCACTGACATGCAGCTCTAGTTACTGGCTGTTCTATTTCTTAATAAATGCAGCTTTCGTTGTACTTTGCATACTATTACTACCAGTTTTGATTGCTATCTCTGGTATTGTTTTCGCCACATCGAAAGGGCCAGTTCTTTTCTTGCAAAAACGTATTGGGAAAAACACAGTTCCTTATACGTGCATAAAATTTAGGACTATGGCCCAAGGGACCAAACAACAAGGTACCCACCTCGTTAGCGCGAGCAGCGTTACAAAAATCGGTTCATTTTTGCGAAAATCTAAAATTGATGAGTTACCTCAAGCGATTAACATCGCAACCGGAAAAATGTCATTGATTGGCCCAAGACCTTGCCTATTAAATCAGCAAGAGGTTATCGATGAGCGAAATCTATTGGATGCATATAAAATAACGCCCGGAATTTCCGGATTGGCCCAAGTCAGCGATATCGACATGAGCACGCCTAAAAAGTTGGCCACTTATGATCAGAGATATTGCGCGAGTCGTTCAATCATCACCGATTGCAAAATTATTTTACAAACCATTACCGGACGCGGTCAGGGTGACCTAGTACGATAGGTATTACAAATTGGCTCGTATTACTTCACCTTCGGCAAACTTAATCGCCTTCATTTCGCTGTGTGCGAGTATTCTCTTTCTAGCCTTAGAAAGAGCCGTCGGAATTGGTATCGACTTTCACCCTGATTCAACAACATATCTAACAAATTCAGGTGCCGTTGTAGACGCGATTCGATACGATCCGCTCCTTCTGTTCAATCACGGGTACTATGTTGTGACTGTAATGTTGGGGTTCTCACCAACATTATTAATCACGCTAAATATAGTCTTGTTCGCCGCAACCAACAGAATTTTATACGCAGACTATATGAAGCATTTCGGTCGCCGTACCTCAAAGAGACTTCACATCGCATTCTATATTGTTTTCCTTTTTAGCTTATACAGACTGCACTTATCAGTACATGTTCTCAAAGACACGATTGTTGTCTTTTTAGTTGCCTATTTAGTCACGAAGACAAAATGGACATCACGAATTGTTTGGCTGTCTCCCATCTTTGTGTTTAGAATATTCTCTGTACTTTATTTAGTACTGTTTGCGAGGGGTAGACTATTATATTTTTTGGTTTTCTGTAGCTTTCTAGCTTCGATCTTTTTTTCAAATCTGATCCTGGCCAACCTTGCAGATTTTAACAGCGCACAAATGAACTTCAGAGAAGGTGTTGCTGTACCTTCATTTCAAAACCTTGGTTTCATAGGTATATTCTTAAGAATGTTCATTTGGCCGCTCCTAATGCTTTCTGGACTCTTTGTTGTACTCAGTCCGTCACCTCTATTAGTGCCTATCGCAATTTCCAGCGTGATCATGCAGATTTGGGCGCTCAACGCCACTAAGAAGCTTGCGTTTACTTTAAGCGCATTCGGACTACTGATGATACTTGCAGCTTTAGCTCCAGGTTTTGCAAGCTATCAAAGGTATTGTCTTCCAATTTTAACGATTTTGCCAAATCTCATCGTTAGGCCAAGCTAAATTAAGCCTAAGTAAAAATTTTCTTTGCGTGCTTAGCCGATGTGAATTAGTGCTATAATTCGCTCGGGTAAAATATCTAAACACTTTTTTATTGCTTTATAGATCTTAGATAGAGATTAGAACGCTATGGTAGTTGGTATTAAGAACGTAAACACTTTAACGCGAAAACAGAAAAAAACGATTTTGTTTTCCGTGGACTTAACCCTTATCGCAATAAGCCTCTATTGCGCTTTCGCACTGCGCTTTGGAATGGTTGTGCCATTCTCGCCAATGGCTGAGAACTGGCAGTTATTTCCTGCGATGTTGCTTGTGGGCGCCTTTACGATCAATCTTTCCCGCCTGCACCAGATCAAACTGCACGCGATGGATCATCGCGCGTTTCTGCGGATAGCCAGCACGGCTGCCGTGCTTAGCCTTTTCGCAATGGGTATCTGCTTCACGCTAGGGCTGTCTGGCCCGCGCTCCATCCCTTTGATATTTGGTGCCTTTTTCTTTTTATCCTCATCACTTGTTCGCGTGATCGGCCTACAAGCCTTACTGGCCCTAGATAGCAACTCAAAACCGGACGTGAAAGTTGCGATCTATGGTGCCGGCGCGGCAGGCATCCAGTTGGCTGCAGCACTTCAGCAGTCCGCTGAAGCCCGCCCTTGCTTTTTTATCGACGACAACCCCAACCTTCATGGTCTGCTCATGAATGGCCTACCCGTTCATCCGCAAACAAAGCTCGCCGCGAAAGTTCAAAAACATAAAATTGACCGCATTCTTCTGGCAATGCCTTCAACCGAACGCGCTCGCCGGAACGAAATCCTGCAAGAGATTTCCGAGCTTTCAGTCGAGGTCATGATCCTACCGTCTTACGTCGATTTGATGGCTCACGGTGGTGTCGAACAAGCGCTTCGCCCAGTACGACCGGACGAGCTGCTCGGCCGCGACAAAGTAGAACTCGACATCCCTGAGATTGCCAAATCATACGCTGGGCGCACGATTATGGTAACCGGTTCTGGTGGATCCATCGGATCTGAGCTGTGCCGCCAACTGCTAAACCGCGTGCCGGAACGGATCGTATTATTCGAACAAAGCGAATTTTCGCTTTACGCAATTGATCGTGAAATCAGGGGCTTAGTCGCAAGCGACAAGAAAAACGTGCAGATTGTGACCCGCCTTGGATCTGTCACCAACCGCGAGCGGATCAGAACCGTAATTCAAGAGCAAGGCGTCGACATTATCCTTCATGCCGCGGCTTACAAACACGTTCCAATGGTCGAAGAAAACGAATTGGAAGGCGCAAACAACAACGTCCTAGGCACGCAAACCGTTGCCGAAGTTGCCGCAGAAGAAAACCTAGAACGCTTTATTTTGGTATCAACAGACAAAGCTGTTCGCCCAACCAACATCATGGGCGCGACAAAGCGTATGGCCGAATTGGTTGTACAAGACATCCAAACACGCAATCCACAAACCAAATTTGCCATGGTTCGCTTTGGCAATGTGCTGGGCTCATCAGGCTCAGTCCTCCCGCTGTTTGAAAGCCAAATCCGTGCCGGCGGCCCCGTAACCGTAACCCACCCAGAGGTCACGCGCTTCTTCATGACCATCCCAGAAGCCGCGCGTCTTGTCCTGCTTGCCGGCGCTTATGCCGAAGGAGGCGACCTATTCGTTCTCGACATGGGCAAACCCCAGAAAATTGTCGATATTGCTCGCAAGATGATCCAACTCTCTGGCCGCACGGTCAAAGAATCACCCGACGCTAAAGGGGACATTGAACTGAAAATTGTCGGCCTTCGACCAGGTGAAAAGCTGTACGAAGAGCTACTAATTGACGACGATAGCCTCATCGCGACCCCTCACCCAAAGATTCTGCGCGCTCAAGAAGCACAGCTTTCGCAAATCGAAGTGGCTGCTATGTTGCGCGAAATCAACAAAGCGATTAGCGCCGCAAACCCGAAACATCTACGAAACACAATTAAAACAAGCGTAGATGGCTATCATCAGCCAAAAGACGAAGCTCGGCCTGCTTAGCTCACACCGCTAAAAACAAAAATCAAAATTGTTCACAATCAGCAATTGCACTAAAGCTAGCGTGATTGAGTTAAACGCGATGGATTCCTACAAATGTACCTTCCGCATCGTTCTGCGATTTTTACAGCCTGCCTCGTTCTGTCAGGCTGCGGCGTTACGTATAACAGCCCAAAAGTCTCAGAAAACAATGCGGCCTATGATGTTTCCGTTGTTGAAATGACCCCATCCGAGGTCGCGCGCGCAAATAACAGCGCTTATACGCCTAAGAAGCTGCCAGCAGCCTTTTCGCGCTCTGCAGGCGCAGGTGGGTCACCGCGCGGCTTAGGCAGCCTTCCAGCCGCCCCAGAAGCGCGAGTTCAACCCGCACCTGCCGCACTTGCCTTGCGCCTCCCCCCGGCGGCGGAACATCCCATTTACCAAATCGGTATTGGCGACGTCATTCTCCTGGCGACACGTGGTACTGGCGGAGCCGTCGAACAAGTGAGCGGCGTCTTTGCTGCCCAAAACCAGCAACAGGGCTATACAGTGCGCGATGATGGCGCGATCTCGATCCCAGAAGTCGGGGCCGTTACCATTCAGGGTCTGACAATCGAAGAAGCCGAAGAGCGCGTCTTTCAACGCCTAATTCAAAGCCAATTTGATGCCGAATTCAGCCTCGAAATCGCAGAGTTTAAATCCAAGCGGGTTACAATCGGCGGCGCTGTTGGCACATCCACCTTGGTGCCAGTTACGCTTACGCCATTAACCCTTGATCAAGCGCTAGCCTCCGCGGGCGGTATTGCGCTCGCTAATCAAGATTTTGGCTCGATCCGCATTTATCGCGGCGGTGAGCTGTATCAGATTCCGCTCGAAACCTACTTCAAAGATTCCGAAGCGCGTAAGTTGGTGCTGCTCGATGGTGACTCTATCTACGTCGACAATGCATATGACCTTGAGCGCGCCCAAGAATTCTACGAACGGCAGATCGAAACGCTGGAGCTGAAGCAACGATCAAGATTGAACGCGATTAGCGAATTGCAAAGTGAAATCGATCTTCGTCGTAGCGAGTTAGATGAACAACGCTCCAACTTCCAATCCAAAGTCGACCTTGGCGCTGTCGATCGAGACTATGTGTATCTAACCGGCGAAGTGGCCAATCAAAACCGGATCCCCCTGCCCTTCGAAACAACAGCGTCCTTGGCTGATGTCTTTTACGAAAATGGTGGCTTTCCAACAACGACCGGCGATCCGTCCCAAATCTACGTCCTGCGCGCAAACAACACCAAAGAGTTAACCGCATATCATCTCAATGCGAAGAATATCGTTAACCTGACCGTGGCGACCAAGTTTGAAATGCGCCCTGACGACATCATCTTTGTACGTGAACAGCCGATCACCGTCTGGGGCCGTGCCTTGCAGCAAGCCTTCCCAGCGTTGATTAGTGCAGGTGCTACAAGCCTAGAGTAGAGTTTAACTGAACAAGTAAAATAAAACGCAGTGGAATATCCATTCCACTGCGTTTTTTGTTTCCAGCCTTTGGAACTTAACTTGAGTAGTCAATCTCAAGGGCTGTAATGTCTTGGCTCACGGCGAACACAGCTGCCGTTACCCGGCTTAGGTAATGCGTCTTAATGTATTCACCTGCAAAGCGTGATGGCGCCAGCAGGCGAAGCACACCAGCTTCAACCTCGACAGCCTCTAGCCGCGCAAACCACGCGTTATACAGCTTTGCGTCCTGTTCCCGTAGCCGCTCTGAAACAACCGCCCACAATGGCACATCACTCACTATTGGCGTGTTAGAGCCTGAATGCAGTGGTACAACATTGCTGTCCCCCTGCTCGGCTGGCTCAGGCGCGCCAGCAACCCTCGCGGCAAAGTCAGGGCCGACGGCATCCCAGAACGGCGCTGTTGCGCGCAGCACAGTTGGGAAATCAATTTTATACTGGGCCACCCTGCCCCGGGCTGCTGGAATATCGACACTAATCCAGCCCAATCGGCGCAATTCGGACATCTCGCGTTTTACTGTGCGTTCCGTCACACCCCACATCCGTGCCAATTCACGTTGACCAACAGCAAAGACACCCCGCCGCCAATTGAACCGCGCTGTGATCAACAATGAAAGCCGCAAGGCCAATCTGGCCTCTACTCCTTCGCCTTGAGACGCGGTCACCAATAAAGCCGTCAGCACGTCGTATTTCGCCGATGCCGAGCCAGGACCAGTGATACCGCTGCCTTTGTTCAATAGCCCTGACTGTGTCATGGATGTGCCTGTGCTGCGCAGATCTTTGTGCCCGCGTCGATTCGTGAATGCTCTTGAGGAATTTACCAGTTCTTAGCTGTTTTGACCACCGGTTCAAACGCTTTTCCCTAGCTTGCAGTGATTAGCGTTGGAAAGCAGTTGATTGTCAAGGATTCGAATTTCTGGTCCCCAAACCAAATCCTTTTAAAAAGGAAAATGGTATGTTCTTGGTATTGGGGGTCATCTAGGGTGTCACCTTATTTGGCCTTGATGTCCCCTCAAGATGCTGTGGGTCGCCATCCATGTCCCCTCAAATTCAGTGTCTAATCCCTAGGTCCCCTGCCCTATTTCCGAATCGGTGCAGATGTCTTTGCACCGTTTTTCTTATGGGTTTCGGCTTAGAAACACTGAATTCACCATTGTGGATAAAAAGACTTTATCAATCTCTCTGTATTTGGCAAATTGGGCGTAAATTCAAAAAACGTTACTAATAGCGTCCGAGGACAGGCATGCTGACACATTCAGATCTACGTGAGCTACAAACAAAGTCACTCAAGATGCAGGGGTGGATCCGGCAACAGACCTTCTCGCCAGAGAACGAAAAGACCCTGCGCCGCTTCTCATCTTGGGAGGTGTCCGAGCTGATCTTTGGCATGAACCAATCCACCTTCCGCGGCAAGATGGCCGCCGACCCGACCTTACCCGCGGGTAAGGTCGAACCTGATGGCCGGCAGCGGTGGTTCTCTTTGGAAGAGATCAACACCCTGCGCCGACGCCTAAAGCCGCGCGGAAAATCGCTGATGCCAGAGCGCCCCAAGGGCCGCGCCTTTCGCACGGCGATTGCCAACTTCAAAGGCGGTGCCGGTAAATCGACCGTGGCGCTGCACTTTGCCCATGCTGCAGCCCTTGATGGCTACCGTGTCCTTTGTGTGGACTTTGATCCGCAGGCCACCCTCTCCCACTCGATGGGTCTAACTGATGTCAGCGAAGAGCACACCGTTTGGGGCATCATGGCCCGCGACCTGATCCGCGAGACCGAAGCCCAGAACAACGCACCCCGTGGCGCCGCCAGTGGAGCCGCCCTGCCCCAGCGTGCGATCCCGTCCAGCATCACCGACCTTGGCCTGCAGGATCTGCGGGTCTCGGACTTCATCCAGCCGACCAACTGGCCCACGATTGATGTCGTCCCCTCCTGCGCCAACGCGGCCTTTGTCGAGTTCGCCTCGGCCCAGTACCGCCACCTGAACCCGGAATGGTCCTTCTTCGCGGCCATGTCCCGCTTCCTTGATCAGCTGCCTGATGATCAATGGGACCTGATCTTTTTCGACTGCCCACCGGCCATTGGCTACCAATCCATGAATGCGGTCTTTGCGGCGGACATGCTCTATATTCCCTCTGGCCCCGGCTATTGGGAGTATGACTCCACCACGTCGTTCATCGGCCAGCTCTCTGAAGCGCTCGAAGATTTAGCGCATGGGTTTGAGGGAACCTTACCCGCGGATAAGGCGCAGCTGCCCAAGGTGTTCCAGGACGTGCGCTTTTTGCTGACCCGTTTTGAGCCGGGCAATGATTTGCACCGAGCGATGTTTGAAGCCTTTGGTAAGGTTTTTGGCGACAAGCTGGCGAAACATCCGGTCGAGATGACGCGTGCCGTAGAGCAATCTGGTCGCTTCCTCAGCTCGATCTACGAGATGGACTACCGCGATATGACCCGCGAAACATGGCGTCGGGCGCGGGGTAGTTTTGATCAGGCTTATGATGAGTTCAGCGAAACCATGCTGCCGCTTTGGAAGGCCATGAATGACCCAACCTTATCCGCGGATAAGGTCAGCGAAGGAGAGCAGGCATGAGCAGGAAACGCCGCATCTTTGACATCAATGTTCCGGACGAGGCCGTCGAGGCACCGGAGCCGTCGATCAAAAGCCTAGAAGAAAAGCCCGCGAAGCGTGGGCCAATGGCCAGTGCCATCGCTGAAAATGCCGAGGCATTGAACGCCCGCAAAAGTGCCGCCGAGGCGATCCGCGAAGAGAATGACGCGCTGGCGCATGAGTTCGTAGAGCTGCGCGAGGCGGGGCATGTGGTGCAATCCATCCCGCTGGAGGATGTACATACCTACATGCTGGTCCGGGATCGTATCCCCGGGGAAGATCTGGAGCTAGAGGGGTTGATCACCTCAATCCGCGACCTTGGGCTGTCCAACCCAATCCGCGTTTTTGCGCGGCCGGATGGCAAGGGCTACGAGCTGGTTCAAGGCTACCGACGCCTGAGCGCCTATAAGAAGCTGCTAGAGGAAACAGGGCAGGGGGATTGGGCACGCGTGCCTGCCTTGGTTTTGCCGGGTGAAGCGGATATCGCGGGGCTCTATCGTCGCATGGTGGATGAGAACGTGATCCGCAAGGATCTTTCATTCGCAGAAATGGCGCATGCCGCGCAGAACTATGCCGCTGACCCCGCGACCGATGCAAATGATCTATCGTCTGCCGTCGCCGCCTTGTTTCAGTCAGCGCCGTATTCCAAGCGGAGCTACATCCGGTCGTTTGCGATGCTGCTGGATAGGGTAGGGGGGGTACTCAACTATCCAACCGAAATCCCCCGCGCACTTGGCGTAACTCTTGCCCGCGAGATCAAAGAGCAACCGGAGATCGTTGGTCGCATCAAGCAAGACCTCAAGGATTGGGACAACCGCAGCATCAAGGATGAGCTAGATGTATTGCGCCGGCACGCGGGGCTTGAGAATTTTGATACCTTATCCGCAGATAAGGTACCTGCGGTAAAACAACCTGTGCGCAGCAAGGGCGCAAAGGCCAAGACAACCTTCCACATCGGCAGCAGCGCCGGCCAGGTGAAATGCACTGCCGGGGTCGGGCGGTTAGAGATCAAAGTGGACCGTGACTTTTCGTCCATTGATCGGGCAAAGCTAGAAGCGGCGATTGCGTCTTTGGTGGATGGATTGGGATGATACAAGCTACGTGGAAAAACATTTCCCATTATTAATGAATAAAAACAGTGGTTTATCCTGTTCTTGGGTGGCGAAGGGGCAATTGCCGTGTTTTGTGGCTATTTCCCCGCAAATTCTCGCTTAAATGGTGGTTTAACGACTCCGAACTTGCCGCCCATGTCACAAACTGGCATGTCGGCGGAAAAATGTTGGGGGCGACATGGCTGGATTATTTAGCCGACTTTTGGGGCGACGGGAAACACCTGTCGAACCAGAGCCAATCGAAGTAGAGATCCCACCAATTGCGGTGGATAAGCCATTCGTGGCGATCGGCGACGTGCACGGCCGCGCCGACCTGCTAGAGTCTTTGCTGGCCAAGCTTGCCAAAGAAGCACCCGATGCGCAGTTGCTGTTCGTTGGCGACTACATCGACCGCGGCGAAGAAAGCGCGCAAGTGTTGCGCCGGATCATGCAGCTGGACGATGCGATTTGCCTGCTGGGAAATCACGAACGCATGTGCCTGGATTTCATTGAACACCCCGAAGAAAAGGGCCCACGCTGGATGCGAAACGGCGGGCTGCAGACTGTTGCGAGTTTTGGTGTCTCTGGTTCGCCCAATGATTTGGTCCCGCTGCGCGATGCGATGCTTGCCGAAATGGGCGAGGACATGCTGGCATGGCTCAAGGCGCTGAAGCTGTGGCATAAGAATGGGAACGTCTATGCAGTGCACGCCGCGGCCCATCCCGAAGAACCGATTGAAGGGCAGGGGGAGAAGCCGTTGATTTGGGGGCATTCCTTGTTTAGAAAACAACCTAGAATTGATGGGCAATGGGTTGTGCACGGGCATACAATCGTAGATACGCCGACCGTATCACAGGGCGTGGTCAGTATTGACACAGGCGCCTATGCAACGGGCCGTCTAACGGCCTCGTATTTTGATGGGCACGACGTGCAGATGTTGCAGGCTTGACGTAAACGCAGTGGTTGAACAAACGTCGCTGTGAATTGGTAGATTGAATTGATAAATAGAGATGTCTTCGACCGTTGGATTACTGTCTAGGACATTGGGAATACTTAGATGCTGGACCAGAATAAGATGAGTGGCAAAACCAACGCGATCTCTCAGGCGATCATGCCCGATGACGAGATTGACCTGATGGCCCTATTGGGCACGCTTTGGCGCGGCAAATTGTGGATCGCTCTTTGTGCTTTTGTGGGCCTGCTGATTGGCGGCATCTATGCGACGCAGGTTGCGGTGCCGATTTATTCCTCGTCTACGGTTATTGCGATTCAAGAGAACGAGCCCTCTCTGATTGATATTCAAAGCGTTGTGAGTGGGGTGTCCCACGAGAGTGAGGCGCTGAATACTGAGATTGAGGTTATCCGATCTCGTCTGTTGATGGAGCAGATTGTAGCGGAATTGAACCTGCTCGAGGATCCTGAGTTTAACCCAACTTTGGTTGAGCCTTCGTTTTTGTCGATTGCTAATGTGATGAGCCTGTTCGGCGTGGGTGCAGATGTGCTCACCGACCAAGAACTCCTGAATGAAGCGGTAGAACGCTTGCGTGAGCGGACATCTGTTTCGGTCAAGCGACAAACATATGCGATCACTGTATCGGCTACGACCGAAGGCAAGCAAAAATCTGAGCTGATTGCGAACACGATTGCGGAAACCTATTTGCAGGATCAGGTACGTGTTAAATTCTCTACCCTTGATGATGGTGTCACCTGGCTGTCTGAGCGCGTTGTCGAGCTAGAGCATGAAATCCAGGAAAAAGATGCGGCGCTGAAAGAAGCGACGGCGGCAGCCGATTACATCAACATTGAAGGTCTAGAGTTGATGAACCGTCAGGTACGAGACCTGCGCGAGCGCCTCATTGGTGACGAAAAAGATGCCGAGAATGCGGCTGCGAGTTTTGCACAGCTCTCATCCGCGATTGCCACCAAAGATATCACGTTGATTATTGACGCGACCAACGATGTGACCTTGCGTCGGCTTTCCGAAGGGCAGTCGGCTGACGCGCTGTGGGCCACAGGTTCACCATTTGCAAACCGGCTTGAAACATTGTTGACACGCGCACGAAATGATCTTGAGCGTGCAGAAACACAAGTTGCATCGCTTGCTGAAACAATCGCCTCTGTTGAGCTTCGCGTGGATGATCAGGCAAGAAAACTTGGTGCGATTCAACAGATGAGCCGAGAGCTGGATACCGTATCTGTTCTCTATGAAACGTTCCTAACGCGCCTAAAAGAAACGACAATTCAGCAAGGTGTCCAAAGCCCGGATGCCCGCATTTTGTCTAAAGCGATTGCCGGTGAAAAGGTAGCGCCTAGGACGTCAATAATTGCTATGCTGTGCCTGATCCTTGGAGCAATGCTGGGAAGCGCGGTTGTTCTGTTGCGTGAGCTTAAGACAGATACGTTCCGTAATTCTGAAGAGCTTCAAGCAGCGACGGGCGAACAAGTCATTGGTCAGATTCCACTACTGCCTTTAGGCGCACGGCAAGATCTGCTGCAGTATTTGCAAGACAAGCCTACATCTGCAGCGGTTGAAGCTGTTCGAAATCTTCGTACATCTATTCTTTTGTCGCAGATTGATTCTCCTCCTCAAGTCATCATGTCGACTTCCACCGTACCTGGTGAAGGGAAGACGACGCAGTCCATTTCGCTTGCTCATAATTTGTCTGGCTTGGGCAAGAAGGTTTTGTTGATCGAAGGTGATATTCGTCGTCGCACGCTTAATGAGTATTTCAAACAAGATGCAGGCGAACACGGCATTCTGTCAGTTGTGTCAGGTGATGTGCCTTTGTCCGAAGCTGTGATGCGCAGTGATCGTTTGAATGCTGATGTGATTATGGGGCAGAAATCGAAGGTGAATGCAGCCGATGTATTCGCTTCCGATAAATTTAAGGCCTTTTTGTCAGAAGCCAGAGATGCATACGACTATATCATCATTGATACGCCACCAGTTCTCGTCGTGCCCGATGCACGGGTTATCGGCCAGCTGTGTGATGCAATCATGTTTACAGTGAAGTGGGACTCGACCAGCAAAAGCCAGGTTCAGGCTGCTTTGAAAGAACTGCATGCCGTTAACCTAAGCGTGTCTGGTCTGGTTCTATCCCAAATCGACCCAAAAGGGATGAAGCGCTATGGCTATGGCGAAGGGCATGGTGCCTATGCGAGCTATGGTGGTGGGTATTACGATGAATGACTAATGTAGTCGCTGAGTTCTGAATTCATTCCTTGAATAGAGCTAGGGACAGAAGTTACGCTGCCCCAGTCTTACAGGTTTGTGTAATGACTAATTGCTGGGCTGTTTACCGTTTACCACAGCTCAAAAAATTGAGCCTCCTAGGAAAGCGTGAGCCAACCTAGGAGGCTTATCGTTTAAAACGTCTTCTGGAAACTCACACCGACGCGTGTGCCGTTACCAAAACCAGCAGTATTCAGATCAAAGCCTTGATGGGCAACCAGTGCGCTGAGTGTGCCGCCGAGCATGTCGCGAGAGACACCTGCGCTGACAACGAAACCTTCAGCGCTTGTGTTGCTTAGGCGGTGTGTTGCGAGGTTTTGGTCGTTGATCAGATAATGGCCGATGCTCCAGTCTACGGTCATGTCGTCCAGCTGATGTTTGACGTAAAGCGCGGTGCTAACGGATTGCGTGTCGATGGCGCTGCCCATGACAACGCCTTGGGTGGCATAGGAATAAGTGTTGTTGCGGTAAGCTGTATTGGGACCGCAGAAGCCGCTGCTGGTACGCGCGATCCGCGTGTCAGTATGCTCTACGGTAACCTGAGAGGGAACGCCAAAGAGCGGCATGTTTACTTCAACACCGCCCATATGCATGAGGCAGTTAGGGGCACCGCTGGCTTCATCTTCGCCAATGGTTTGGTAATAGACGCGGGTGCCGTCAGCTAGGTTGGGCAGCGTATAGGAAATGCCCACACCAGCCATTTGGTTGGCCGATGCAGCTCCGCCTTCGTTGGTTTGGCCAGCTAGGATGCGTAGGAACGTATCAAGATCTGACGGGTTTCCAGCGCCGCCCCACTGAGCGGTGCGCACGAAATCAATTTCGAGGTTGTCGATTGGGCGTACACGTGCTCGCATGCCCATAATCAGTGAATCGTCTGGCTGGCCTGCGTCCTCGGTAGTGCCTACGAAGAACTCGCCATCCCATGCGCCAAGCCAGCGCAGGACTGGGAGGTCAATTTCGGTCGCTTCGGATTTGCGAATGTAGGCGGAATGGAACGCGGAAGCGTTTTGCGACAGGATCAGGCTGCTGTATTGTGACGGCGACCAATTGCGGTCGATCTTGCCAACGCCAATCTGCCAGTTGCTATTCCCAAGTGCGAGCGAGACGTCGTAATTCAGCAGAACGTCAGCGTCGCCGTAGATTGTTTGGCCGATCGTGGCGGAGGCGGACAGGCGCCCGAATTCTGCGGAGCTTCCCAAAGAGACGCCGTTGAAGCCAAGCGTGCCATATTGCTGGCTGCGGCCGAGATAGTCATCTGAAATGCCGCCAAAGGTAAGGGTGTATTCGGGTGTCTCGGCGGCGACGGTGCTTGCGGCTGAAAGCGATATCGCGGTGCTCAGAACTCCGACACAGGAGAGTTGGAATGCGGCGTTGGAGAAATGCATGTGAGAAAACCTTTGGCTGTTGCCGCGTGTTTGGGTGAGTTGGGGTGCCAAGTCAATGCAGCCACGGCGGATCACCGAAAACAGGTGAAGATGCGCAACAGGTTTGGTTGGGGTGCGCGTTGCCTTGCTGATTTGTGCGGGGCAATGACTGAGAAATAGATGCAAGGGTACGCATTGTTTTCGGTAGATCGGAAAAGCCCCATTTTGTCATTAATTTAACCTTTTTTCGCCATCACCAATTTGTAGACTGTCGATTGAAACACTTTCCGCACTTGTGTGGTTTTGCCTGCATCACGCAGGAACCGAGGCTATGTTTCATCTGTGCCTTGAGATGTTTGCCCAGTCTGATACGAGTGACGTTAAGCGAATTGGATGCCGTTATGAAAATTATCCCTGTTCTACTCTGTGGTGGCTCTGGTACGCGGCTGTGGCCTTTGTCTCGGAAAAGCTATCCTAAGCAATTTGTGCCTTTGATAGGTGAAGAGACGTTGTTTCAGGCCGCAGCGCAGCGTTTGTCGGGGCAGGGGCATGGTGTTGAATTTGATCAGCCAATGGTGCTGACCAATTCAGATTTCCGCTTTATTGTGACCGAGCAGCTGCAGACCATTGGTATTGATCCCGGCGCGATATTGATTGAACCCGAGGGGCGCAATACGGCGCCGGCGGTTTTGGCGGCGGCGTTGCGGGCGCATATTGCCGATCCGAATGCAGTGCTTTTGGTCGCGCCGTCAGATCATGTGGTGCCGGATACCGCAGCCTTTCATGCGGCGGTCGAGCAGGGCCTGAAGGCTGTGGTGCAGGGCCAGCTTGTGACCTTTGGGATCACGCCGAGCCATGCGGAAACGGCTTATGGATATTTGGAACTGGCTGGCGAACCCGACGCATGTGGCCGACCGATGGCGTTGAAACGCTTTGTGGAAAAGCCGAGTGAAGCGCGTGCTGCGGAGATGTTTGCCGACGGCAACTTCAAATGGAACGCGGGGATTTTCCTGTTTAAGGCTGCGGATATGATCGCGGCATTTACCGCCCATGCGCCGACGTTGATGGCCCCGGTGCAGGCGGCTTTGGACGAGGCTGAGGTGGATCTAGGCTTTTTGCGCTTGGCGCCTGCGCCTTGGGTAAAGGCCGAAGATATCTCGATTGACTATGCGGTGATGGAAAAGGCCGATAACCTTTCAGTCGTGCCTTTTGATGCGGCTTGGTCTGATCTAGGTGGCTGGGATGCTGTTTGGCGTGAAAGTGGGCCGGATGCGGATGGGGTTGTTACTTCTGACGGGGCGACGGCGATTGATTGCCATAATACGCTGCTGCGTTCTGAAAGTGACCGGCTGGAGATTGTCGGGATCGGGTTGGAAAACATCATGGCTGTGGCGATGAATGATGCGGTGCTGGTAGCAGATATGAACCGTGCGCAGAGCGTGAAGCTAGCGGTTTCGGCGTTGAAAGCCAAAGGGGCCGCGCAGGCAACGGAATTCCCGAAGGATCACCGCCCTTGGGGTTGGTTTGAAAGCCTTGTTGTCGGGGGGCGGTTCCAGGTGAAACGCATTATGGTGCATCCAGGTGCGGCTTTGTCGTTGCAAAGCCATGTGCACCGTTCCGAGCATTGGATTGTGGTTGAAGGCACCGCGCGCGTGACTGTGGATGATGACGTTAAGCTGGTGACCGAGAATGAATCGGTTTACATCCCGGTTGGGTCCAAGCATCGTCTTGAGAACCCTGGCAAGTTGCCAATGGTATTGATTGAGGTTCAGACGGGTGCCTATGTCGGCGAAGATGACATTGTGCGTTACGAGGATGTGTACGCGAGGGATTAAGAGATGAAAATTGCGGTTGCAGGGCTGGGATATGTTGGCCTGTCGAATGCGGCGTTGATGGCGCAAAATCACGAAGTGACCGCAGTTGATGTTTCTGAAGACCGCGTGCAGATGGTGAATGCGAGGCAGTGCCCAATTGTAGATGCTGAGCTTGAAGAGTTTCTGGCAAACCGGAATTTACAACTGACCGCTACCACAGATGCTGCCGCAGCCTATGCAGATGCGGAGTTTGTGATCGTAGCAACACCGACGAATTACGACCCCAAGTCCAACTATTTTGACACCTCGAGTGTCGAAGCCGTAGTTAGCCAGGTCATCGAAGTGAATCCCAAAGCGACCATTGTGATCAAATCCACCATCCCTGTTGGATATGTGACTGATTTGCGCAAGTGGTTAGACACAGATCAGGTGATCTTCTCGCCTGAATTCCTGCGCGAGGGCAGGGCGCTTTATGACAACTTACACCCTAGTCGGATCATTGTTGGTGAGCAGTCGGATCGGGCACGGATCTTTGCAGACTTGCTGCTTGAAGGCGCGATCATCAAGGACGTGCCCGTTAAGTTCACCGATCCGGACGAGGCCGAAGCGATTAAGCTGTTCTCTAACACCTATCTGGCGATGCGGGTGGCGTTCTTTAACGAACTCGACAGCTATGCGATTGCGGGCGAAATGGACTCGCGCCAGATAATCGAGGGCATCAGCCTCGATCCGCGGATTGGCGATCATTATAATAACCCGTCCTTTGGCTATGGCGGCTATTGCCTGCCCAAAGACACCAAGCAGCTTTTGGCCAACTACAACCACGTGCCGCAGAACTTGATCCGCGCCATTGTGGATGCCAATCGCACGCGCAAAGACTACTTGGCGGATCAGATTTTGATGACCGGAGCGCGGACCGTTGGGATTTACCGATTGGTCATGAAGGCAGGCAGCGATAATTTCCGCCAATCTTCTATTCAAGGCATCATGAAGCGTCTGAAGGCCAAGGGCGTAGAGGTGATTGTTTATGAGCCAGTACTGCAGGAAGAGGATTTCTTCCGCTCGCGGGTGGTGCGAGATTTGCAGTATTTCAAAGAAAATTCCGATCTGATCGTTGCGAACCGCCTGACGGATGACATTAGGGACGTGGCTGACAAAGTTTTTACCCGCGATCTGTTTGGAGAGGATTAAGCCATGACAGAGACTGTTTTGGTCACCGGCTCCGCCGGCTTTATTGGCTATCACACCTGCAAACGTCTGTTGGCAGATGGGTTCAATGTTGTCGGGCTGGACGCGCTCAGTGACTATTACGATGTGTCTTTAAAAGAGGCGCGACATGCGCAGCTGACACATGAGAGGTTTATTCCTGTCATAGGACGTGTGGAAACGCCAGGACTGATGATGGAGTTATTCGAGTCGCATAATCCAGATTATGTTATTCATTTAGCCGCTCAGGCCGGCGTACGTTACTCGATAGAGAACCCGCGCTCTTATCTGGAAAGCAACATCAACGGCACTTTTGAAATCCTAGAAGCAGCGCGTGCGCACCCGCCGAAACACATGTTGCTGGCCTCGACCTCTTCGGCCTTTGGCGCCAATACCGAGATGCCTTATGCCGAAACCCAGCGCGCAGAGCATCAGATGTCTTTTTATGCGGCGACCAAAAAGTCGACGGAAAACATGGCGCATTCCTATGCGCATTTGTTTGATCTGCCGATCACAATGTTTCGGTTCTTTACGGTCTATGGGCCTTGGGGCCGGCCCGATATGGCGTTGTTTAAGTTCACCAAGGCGATCCTGAATGGCGATCCGATTGATGTTTATAACCACGGGAATATGAAGCGAGACTTTACCTATGTGGATGATCTGGTTGAAGGCATTCGTCTGTTGATGGATGCTGTACCAGTGCGTCCTGCTGATGGCGTTGTGGAGGTTGGCGATAGCCTCTCGCCTGTTGCGCCACATCGTGTGGTGAACATCGGTAACAACGACGCTGTGCAACTGACGGATTTCATTGAGGCGATTGAAGACGCCACTGGTCTAAAAGCCGAACGTAACCTGATGCCGATGCAGGCCGGCGATGTGCCAGCAACTTGGGCCGATGCGGAATTGTTGAAGAGTCTTACGGGATATCAGCCAAAGACTGCTGTTCCTGATGGGGTTAAGGCGTTTGTGGATTGGTATCGGGAATTCTATCGGCCGAATGAGATGGGCGCGGGTTAATGTATTTTAGAGTTTGTATCGACTGCCTTGTTTGACGTTCTAAATTGTGGCACCTACAGCTAAAATTTCAAATGTGAATTTATGGGGCAGTTTTTTGCATCCACTAAAGAAAGAATAGAGCCTTGGACGTCGAAAAAACCAATCTTCCCGATGTACTCATCCTGACACCTACCCGCTTCGGCGATCATCGCGGTTTTTTTAGCGAAAGCTATAGCCGTCAGCGGATGGTCGACCACGGGGTCACAACCGAATTCGTGCAGGACAACCATTCGCTTTCCAGCGAAGTTGGCACAGTCCGCGGATTGCATTTTCAATCACCTCCTCATGCGCAGGCAAAGTTGGTGCGTTGCGGAAAGGGTGCTTTATTTGATGTTGCTGTTGATGTTCGCAAAGGCAGTCCGACTTACGGGCAATGGACCGGAGTTGAATTAACGTTTGAGAACGGCAAACAACTGTTGGTACCTGAGGGCTTCTTGCACGGGTTCATCACTCTGCAACCGGATACCGAAATCATTTATAAATGTTCCGACTATTACGCGCCCGAATGCGATGGCGCGGTGCGTTGGGACAGCTGCGGGATTGATTGGAATTTCGCAGGCACGCCTATTTTATCAGACAAAGATGCAATCGCGCCAGCGCTGGCCGATTTTGATAGCCCATTTGTGTACGAGGGATAAACCATGAAACTTTTGGTGACAGGTGGTGCTGGTTTTATTGGCTCAGCCGTGGTGCGGCAGGCGGTGGCGCGTGGCGATCAGGTTGTGAACCTGGATGCGCTGACCTATGCGGCTTGTTTGGAGAACGTGGCCGATGTGGCGGACAGCCCGAATTATAGCTTTGAGCAGGCTGATATTCGGGACCGAGCGGCCTTGGACCATGTATTTGCCAAGCATCAACCGGACGCAGTTATGCATCTTGCGGCGGAAAGCCATGTGGATCGGTCCATTGATGGGCCCTCTGACTTTATTGAAACCAATATCACCGGCACGTTTAATATACTTGAGGCGGCGCGCAGCTATTGGGTGGCGCGCGGCAAGCCGGATGATTTCCGCTTTCATCATATCTCGACTGATGAGGTCTATGGATCGCTGCCAGCGGACCCGTCTGTGCAGTTCACCGAAGAGACGTCTTACGACCCGCGCAGTCCCTATTCCGCCTCAAAAGCGGCGTCGGATCATTTGGTGCGCGCTTGGGCAGAGACATATGGCCTGCCCGTTGTGCTAACCAATTGTTCGAACAACTACGGCCCATATCATTTTCCAGAGAAATTGATCCCGGTTGTGATCTTAAATGCTTTGGCCGGGAAGGCTTTACCGATTTACGGCGACGGCAGCAATGTGCGTGACTGGCTGTATGTCGAAGATCACGCGGATGCGCTGTTGCTTGTTGTCAAAAAAGGCGAGCTGGGCCGCAGCTATAACATTGGCGGTGAAAACGAGCGATCGAACCTTGAGCTGGTGCAAACCATCTGCGGTATTTTGGACGAGCTGCGCCCACGCGCCGACGGCAAATATGCCGATCTGATTACCTTTGTAACGGACCGCCCCGGCCATGACGCGCGCTATGCGATTGATCCAACTCGCATTCGCGATGAGCTTGGCTGGCGCCCCTCTGTGACAGTCGAAGAAGGCCTGCGCAAAACGGTCGAATGGTATCTGGCCAATGAAGACTGGTGGAGCGCGTTGCAAAACCGCGATGGCGTTGGCGCGCGGCTTGGGGTGAAAGCATGAAGGTTCTGGTTTTCGGCAAAACCGGCCAGGTCGCGACGGAATTGCAGCGACAGGCTGATGTAATTGCATTGGGCCGTGATGAGGCTGATCTGTCTAATCCGGCAGCTTGCGTTGCCGCGATTGAGGCCACTGCCCCGGACGTTGTGATCAATGCGGCCGCCTACACTGCCGTGGATCAAGCAGAGGATGAAGAAGCCCTTGCGACGGTCATCAACGGCGATGCGCCGACCGCGATGGCGCAGGCTTGTGCGGCGCGTGGCATTCCGTTCATCCATATTTCAACCGATTATGTGTTCGAAGGCAGCGGTACGGCGGCTTGGGCTCCTGAGGATGCCACTGGACCTCTCGGCACTTATGGCCGCTCTAAGTTACTCGGCGAGAATGGGGTGCGTGCAGCTGGCGGTGATCACGTGATCCTGCGCACCTCGTGGGTGTTTTCTGCCCATGGAAACAATTTTGTTAAAACCATGCTGCGCCTTGCGGAAACGCGAGATGCGCTGACCGTTGTTGGTGACCAGATCGGCGGACCAACGGCTGCGCCGGACATCGCTGCGACATGCCTAAAGATCGCCGCGCAAATGATGGCGGGACAAGGCAATAGCGGAACCTACCACTATTCCGGCGCGCCTGACGTCAGCTGGGCAGATTTCGCACGCGAGATCTTTGCGCTAGGTGAATTGGACGTGGCTGTCGAAGACATCCCATCTTCTGGCTACCCAACAAAAGCGGTGCGTCCTGCAAACTCCCGGATGGATTGCGCCACGTTAGAGACTATTTTCGGCATCAAACGCCCAGACTGGCGCCAGAGCCTAACCAATGTATTGAATGATCTAAAAGGGGCCTCCTCATGACACAGCGCAAAGGCATTATTCTGGCCGGTGGCTCCGGCACACGGCTTTACCCGATCACGATGGGCGTCTCTAAACAGCTGCTGCCCGTGTATGACAAGCCGATGATCTACTATCCGCTGTCGGCCTTGATGCTGGCCGGTATTCGCGACATCGCGATCATCACAACCCCGCAAGACCAAGATCAATTCAAGCGCACTCTAGGCGACGGCAGCCAATGGGGCATTTCGCTGACCTATATTGTTCAACCCAGTCCTGACGGACTGGCACAAGCATTTATCTTGGCCGAGAATTTCCTTGATGGAAGCCCTTCTGTCTTGGTGCTTGGCGACAACATCTTCTACGGTGCTTCTTTGCCTGAACTACTCGCAAAAGCAGATGCCAAGAAAACTGGGGCAAGCGTCTTTGGCTATCGTGTTGCGGACCCCGAACGCTACGGCGTGGTGGACTTTGATGATGAAGGCAAAGTACGTTCGATTATCGAGAAACCGGAAGTGCCACCGTCGCACTATGCTGTCACCGGCATTTATTTTGTCGATGGCACGGCGCCGGAACGTGCCAAGAAAGTGCAGCCTTCAGAACGCGGCGAGTTAGAGATCGTGACGCTATTGGAGAGCTATTTGGCTGACGAGCAACTGGACGTACAACTGATGGGCCGCGGTTATGCTTGGCTTGATACAGGAACACATGGATCGTTGTTGGATGCAGGCAATTTCGTGCGTACTTTAGAAAAGCGCCAAGGCATGCAGACCGGCTGCCTTGAAGAGATTGCTTATGAAGCCGGTTGGATCACTAAGGTGCAGCTATTAGAACGGGCAGAGATGTTTAAGAAGAATGATTTTGGGCGTTATTTACTTGGTTTAGTGGCTGATTAAACCGTTCCGATTGAAACGAAAGTTGGCCTGGCAAGCGGTGCCGATGACGATCTGGCCGCTCCAGTATCGAGGTTCCGCAGCCCGTTCCCATTAAGGCTGCGAAGTAGATGGCGACGCCTGGGATTTGAAGTGGGAAGTCTACAAGTGAGTGGGCTGAAACGAAGGTTAGTGCTCCGAGAGTTAGGATGGGAATGCTTACCAGGGAGCGTCGGCGGCGGATGCCGGTTTTGCAGCTTTTGAGGAGCATGCGGTAAACGACGGTCAGTAGGATGATTGCCGCAGGGACACCTATACCAAGCATGAGCTCGAAATAGGAGTTATGGGCGCGCAGCCAAGAGCCATCAGTTCCGAGGCATACGGGGTCTCGAAAGGGTGGGAAGGCCTCGGCGAAGGTTGCGAACCCTGTGCCGACCCATGGGTTGTCGGAGATGGCGGCTAAGGTGTTTTGCCAGACGCACCAACGCCCATCGTTTGATGTCGTTTCAAGGCGTAAGAATACTGGTTCGCCGTAAAACGTAAGTAGGATCATTCCTAAGCCTGCGATGACTAATGCGCGCATTAGACCATTGCGTTTGTTGTGTTTGGCGGTCGCGTAAACGAGGCCAAGGATTACAAGCGGAATGCTAAACATAGCGCCCGCTCGCGATTTTGTTGCGATGATGGCGATGAGTACCGCAAATAGAAACAGTATATAGGTTGCGAGTTTTATCTTTGGTTTGTTTGGGTACTTGGATACGTCCTGCCAAGCCATATGGCAGCAGCCCGCCAAGGCAAAGGCGGTCAAACCGAAGAAAGACGCGGCGATGTTGCGGTTTACGAATGTGCCGGAAAATGTGCCGTGGCCAACTTCGAAGCTTGAGAAGACTTTGGCGTTTGGGAAGATAACCTCGAGTATTATGGCAAGCAAGACGACGTTGGTGCCGAGCATGGCCAGAGATGTCCAAAGGCGTTTTCCAGCGGTGGCAGACTGACCAAGTATTAAGGCACTTATAAAGACCAGCCCGGGTAAGATGATCCGAGGCAGCGCTGCGAAAGTTTGCGATGGGTTGATCGAAATGGCACCCGATTGAACCGCAAGAGTTTCAGCTGCTTGTGCCCAGATTGAATGCGTGATCGCGCCAAGGGGGATCTGAAGCGATTGCAGGACTACCCAAGTTGATAACACGCATAAGATGATTACGACGGTACGGATGAGTTTGCCTGTTGCTTTTGAGCTGATTGGAAGCATCAAGCAAAGGCAAGTAGACAGGGCGACTAGGCAGCTTGTGGCGTATGAATATGGTGCAGAAACTGACCCGTTGAAGAGCACGGACAGGAAGATTGAAATGAGAAATACAGCGGGGAAAATTAGGGAAAAATAACCTTGGATTTTCTTCGGCGATCGTTGGGCGATCATAATGATACCTTCTGAATTGTGATTCGCCGATGTCCCAGTAAATCACTAATTTTCTCTTAAAATGAGTGTCGATTAGTTAGAATTCTACTGAGGGGTGTGTTTTTCTAACAAAAGTTGCATCTTTTCTTAATATGACCAGTATTCAGGCCGCAACTAATTCGTTATCAAACCGATACGAAAATAGAATATGTCTTTTTCATGGCCCATTTTACCTAGAGTTTGGATGCTGCTTTTTGCAAGTACTTGGGCACATTTGAAAAGAAAATTTGAGGGACAAATGTTTTTTAAGAAACCTATTGGCATTCTGATGCTTGCGCTTGCGGCTTCCGGTTGCACGCTTCTTCCAAGAAACGGTCCTGATGAAGCTGCGATTTTCAGCGAAGCCTCGGTGAATCTAGCAGCGGATGAGGCCACTCTTGGCTACACCTATGCGGTTGTCGACGTGACGCGCAATGTTCTGCCGTTCATCACAGAAGATGCTAAAAACTCCTTCCGTACCTTTGGTGCTAGCAGCAGAAACGCCCCCAGCATTCGGCTTGGTGCAGGTGACGTTGTTCAAGTCACGATTTTTGAAGACCAGTCTGGTGGTTTGTTTATCCCTGAAGAAGCCGGCGTTCGCCCGGGCAACTTTGTAACATTGCCGTCTCAGGAAATTGGCCGTGATGGTATGATCACTGTCCCATATGCTGGTAAAATTCGCGCGGCGGGGAATACGCCTTCGTCTGTTGAACGCGTCATTCAAGAGAAACTATTGGCTCGGGCGATTAACCCGGCAGTAACGCTTGAAGTTGTTGAAGCAAACTTCCCTCGAGCGTCGGTATTCGGTGAGGTTGATGAACCAGGTGTGTTCACACTGCGAAACAGCGGTGACCGTGTTCTAGATGTGATTGCTCAGGCTGGCGGCGTAACAGGCGAAACACACGAAACATTCGTCACTCTTTCACGTGGCGCACAGAGTGTGAAAATCTCTTATGAGGCGCTGACCGCTAGCCCACGTGAGAACATCTTTGTGGCACCGGGCGACTCTATTAACGTCGCGAGTGAGGGTAAGAAATTTTATGCCTTTGGTGCGACTGGCTCAGTCGGCGAATTTGCCTTTGGGTCTTCAAATGTTGATCTGAACGGTGCTGTCGCAAAGGCCGTTGGATTGAACGATGCGCAAGCTGATCCTTCCAATGTTTTCATTTATCGCATCGAGCATCGTCATGCTCTGGAAAAGATGGGCGTAGATGTGACGAGCTTCCCAGAACACGACGTGCCTACAATCTATCGTGCGAATTTCCGTAAGCCGGATAGCTTCTTTATGGCGAAAAATTTCAAAATTCGCGATGGCGACATTGTTTATGTTTCGAACGCGGAATCTGTTGCGATCAATAAAGTGTTTGGCTTAGCCACAACGGTTACGGGTAACACGGTTCAGATTGATGGCGATCTTTCTAGCCTGACGAACTAATCGCAATTTAGCAGGGCTCGGCAAATGACTGAGCCCTGCTTCAATTCCATTTCTTAATCGATACATCGTAGTTATTTCCTAAGAGTCTTGGCTAATTATGTTCTCTTTTTCGTCATCAAAGTTTGGGTTCTACAAGCCTCTGGAGTTTCCAGCGCTCAAGCCGGATGTGGATTTTTGCGCAATTGGGGACATTCACGGGCGTCACGATTTGCTCTTGCAGATCACCGACCAGCTGGCCGAAGTTTCCGACATGCGTCAATTGGTGTTTCTTGGCGATTACATTGATCGTGGCCCGGAAAGTGCCAAAGTATTGAGAAGCTTGTTTGAACTACAGGCACAGTTTAGCGGTGTTGTTTGTTTGCGTGGCAATCACGAAGAAATGCTGTTGAACTTTCTGTCTCACCCCTACGAATATGGGCCGATGTGGCAGCAGTTTGGTGGCCGTCAAACGCTTGCAAGCTTTGGTGTGGCGCCTGTTTTTCAGGGTGATCCGAAAGAGGAATGGATGCTGGCACGCGATAGCCTGTATCGCGCAATGGGCGACGATCTGGTTGGTTGGGTGGCGGATCTACCTGCCCTTTGGCAAACCGGGAATATCGCCTGTGTGCATGCCGGGGCGGACCCGGATATTTCGTTTCTGCTTCAGGATCAACAAAGCCTGACTTGGGGGCATGATGCGTTCCCCTACAAGCAGCGCCAAGATGGCATTTGGGTTATTCATGGTCACACCATCGTTAAGGAAATTGGTGCTCATCAAGGACGTATCGGCATTGATACAGGGGCCTATGCAACGGGATTGCTTTCCGCAATTTCAGTGACGGCTGGTGGCTATGAGGTTGTAACGACACGGAAACAAGTTGTTTCCCGCCAGAGTGCCTAGTTCGCTTTGGTTTCATATCGACATTTGGGGGATTCAAGAGTATGGATTTTCCCAAATTTATTAAGGTCTTGAGCGCAGTTTCTCTTTGGAGCGCGCACACTAATTATAGGATAGAACAATGTCTCAAGAATTTTCTGTCTGGCTGAAACGAGCGGTTGTTGCTGGATGTATCATGGGAACAGCATCGGTCTCAGCTTATGCTCAGGATGCGGAAGCGCCTGCGGCGCCAGCACCACAAATCGAAGCAAGCGCTGATGCGCTAGCGCTTTTCTTGGCAGACCCAGCGGCATTTTTGGCGCAAGAGGGCGACTTGGCTGCGTTGATCGCGTCGGTCTTGCTTTTTGATCCATCTGCGGCGGATGCCATCATTAACCTTGCCTCACAAGAAGGCGTGACAGCTGAACAAGTGACAGCAATGGGCGCAGGTCTTGCGCAGGCTGCCGCACAATTGGTTGCCGAAGGGAATGCCGAACAAGGTGGTGCGATTTTGGCGGCTGTTGCGACGTCTCCCTCCACGACATTGGCGACAGCATTTAACACAACCGCTGGTGATATTGCGACTGCAGCGGGTCAAGGAAATCAGGGTAACGGCCAGGGTAATCAAGGCAATGGTCAAGGAAACGGGGCACAACCTGATACACCGACACCTGGTGCGCCTGCCGCTTCAGACGGAGCGGACGATGGAAATCCTGCAACGGGTGTTGCTGATATTGGCGGCGGTAATGCGGCGGCGGGCGGCACGCCTGCAACCGGTTCTGGCGTGCCAGGCGGCAATAACGCCGGCGGTGCTTCTGGTAGTACGCCGGGCGCGTCAGGTTCATCTGGCAGCAATGCTGGTGGCCGGCCAGGAGGTGCGGTTAGCCCTGCGGGTTAATCGCATTTCAGAGTGTTAGGTTAAACAGTACAGCCGTCTTCGGCGGTTTTTTTCACATTTGAAATCAAGCGTGTAACCCCCGGCCTTGGTCGGGGCCATTTAATTAGGTGTGCCATGCATACGAACTATGAACCGCACCAGCCCATGGTTGAGGCAACAGACGAAATTGACCTGTTAAAACTGTTTACGGTTTTTCTGCGCGGCAAGTATTTCTTGTTGTTTGGCCTGTTTGCTGGCTTGCTGATCGGCATTGCCTATGTGGCGACTGTGACGCCTGTCTACACATCGTCGGTTCATATCAGCGTTGGCTCAGCCGAAGCTGAAAACGCGCGTGAATTGTCAGGTGTCACAGGGGTGACATTGGATGTGGATCAGATCACGACCGAAGTGCAGGTTTTGCGTTCAGAACAGATTGCTGCGCGTGTTGTTGATGCTATGGACCTATCAAACAACGAAGCCTTTTTGACCTCTCCCCAGTCAGGCGTCAGCCGGTTGACTGGAGGTATTGGGCAACTCGCAGGTTTCTTAATCGACAACACATTGGCGATTTTGAAAGAAGCTGAGCTTCCAGACGTCGGCCTAACTGAGGAAGAAGAAGCGGCCAAGGATCGACAGGACGCAATCGCACGGTTGCGCGGAAATATGAGCGTTAGCCAAGTGTCGCGCAGTCGCGTTTTGCAGGTGAGCTATACCTCTGTATCCCCGACCCTTTCGGCCAGAATCGCGAATGAGATTGCCAAGGCCTATATCGACGATCAGTTGTCTTCAAAGTTTGAAGCGACGCAGCGTGCAACCAATTGGCTAAAAGAACGTACGGATCAATTGCGTGTGCAGTCCGGCCTGCTGAATAACGCTGTCGAGGCGTTTCGGAAGGATAATAATCTTGTGGGTGTTGGCGGTGATTTGTCATCAGACACTCAGTTGGAAGTTCTGAACCGCCAAGTTGCTGACATGCGCGCGGAGCTTTTGGCGCTAGAGGCGCGTGCAAATCGTCTTGCTGAAATCGTTACCCAAAATGATACATCTGCTTTCGTAAGCTCCACCGCGACACAATCCATTACCGCCAATTTGCGGACCCAGTATCTGGAAAATTTGCGTGACTATAATTCCCTACTTGGAAGCCTGGGCGAAGATCACGAGCAAACGCAGCGCCGCAAGCGAGACCTTGTTCAACTCGAAGGTCTGATGTTTGAAGAGATTAAGCGTTCTGAAATCGTTGCACAAAACGATGTTGGCGAGGCCCGTGAACGTTTGGCTAAATTGGAAGAGGCACAAGAGATCGCCGCAAATCAATTGGGGGCCGACAATACAACCCTGATTGAGCTGCGCGAGCTTGAGCGGAATGCGGATACGGTGCGCAGTCTTTATACAAGCTTCTTGCAGCGCTATCAACAATCACTGCAAGAGCAGGGTTTTCCGGTAACGGATGCGCGTGTGTTGAACCCCGCACGCATCCCCGAAAACCCAAGTGCGCCGAGGCTATCAATGATCGCCGCTCTGAGCGCGATTTTGGGATTTATGATTGCCGCCGCATGGGTGCTGATCAAAGACCTGCGCGATAATAAGCTGCGGACCGAAGATCAAATTAGACGCGTATTGGGATTAGAATTCCTAGGCGGTTTGGATTTCCTAGATGCCCAACGACGCTTGCCGCAGAGCGAAAATATCGAGCTAAAAGAGCGTCAGTTGGCATTGCCCGAATTGATGACTTATGCCGGGGATCACCCGCTATCAAGTTATGCCGAGGCATTGCGCACCGGTAATATGAGTGTTTCGCTCAAGGTTGGGGAAGAAGATCGCGCCCATGTCATCGGTGTCGTTTCATGTTTTCCAGGCGAAGGTAAAACAACAACTGCCGCAAACTTTGCCAGCTTGCTTGCGGCACAAGGTTCGGTTGTCCTTCTGATTGACGGAGACCTACGGAATCCGGGGCTTAGCCGTTCTTTGGTCGGTGAAGTTCAGCAGGGGTTAGTGGATGTGCTGCTGGATGATGCGAAGTGGGAAGATGTCATCTATACCGAAAAGAGCTCTGGCTTGCACATTATCCCCAACCGTCGCGGTCGCGTTGTACATACCAGTGAGTTGCTTGGTGGGCGCAATATGGAGCGGCTGTTGACAGAAACTTCTGAACACTACGACGTTATTATTGTCGATCTGCCGCCACTTGGCCCCGTGATCGACGCACGCGCCGTGTTGCATAATCTAGATGGCTTGTTCTTTGTCGCGAAATGGGGCGAAACCAATATCAAACATGCGGAAAGCATCATGCTTAGCGATCCACGGTTGTTGAGCAAATGTTACGGGGCATTCTTGAACATGTTTGATGCCAAAAAAGCGGCCTCATATGGCAGCTATGAAGGTTCCGCTTATTACTATGGCAAATCCTATAAGTCGTATTACCGTGATCACTAAGCTGATAGGTGCGGGCCTTGCAGTTGTCTGTTTGATCATGCAATCACAGGCGCTGCAAAGTTATTTAACGGCACGCAGTTATCACGACCTCGCGGATGAAGTGCGACAGGGGCGTTTGGATTTACAAGATGGTTTAGCGGTGGAGGCCATACTGGCATCGCAGATTTGCGGTGCTGAGACTGTTAAGGTTCAGAACTTACAGACCTGTTCAACGCTTCAACTTTACCAGATTGATCTGACCGCAGAGCGCTTGGGGCTTTCGGCAACCTCTGTTTCTGAAAATACTCAGCTGTTGGAAGCGCGCAAAGTCGCCAAGTCATACCTAGAGACGGTTCTATCGCGCGCTCCACATGACGGTAATTTGTGGCTTCGATTGGCTCTTGTGTCGCGGTCTTTAGATTCTGACGACCAAGAGATAGATCGCTACTTGGCAATGTCAGCTTCGGCGGCGCCTCATGAAAAATGGATCGCGCAGTTGCGTGATCCATTGATGCAATAACGCGCGGCTATCAAGAAACAGAAGCAAATCGCGTAGGTGTGTTATCAACCGACAACCACGCCTTTGGATTGTCTTCTGACTGGATTTTAACGAAATGGTAATTCGTTTCACTCCACGGGCGCACTGCCCCGGCTAAGCTGTCGAGCGCATAGTCTTGGCCATCAACACGGGCAATTAGCAAAGCATGGCCTTTGTTATCAGCGGTCAGAACAGTCGCAATGCGCAGCTGGCTGCTAGACCAACCCATGTTCAACAAGCGTTTCCGCTTCTCCAGCGCATAGTCCTCACAATCGCCCTGGGTAACATTGACGTTCCATTGGTCAGCAAGCCCAATAGAGGCAATATCATCTAAAGGTTTGATCGCGCGATTGACGCGCAAGTTCACCCTTTGCAATTCTGAAAGCATGTCTTTGTGCGTTAAACCCTCATGCAGCACGCTACGTTTGGGGGCGCATTGATCTGGGTGATTCACACAAAATTTTGCATGCGCCAAAGGTGGTAAAACTTGGCTTGATGCATGAATGACACTTGGCAGTGCGCGACGTCCATCTAGAAACTGTGCCGGCGGTTCAACATGTTTACGCCATGCACGTAAAAAGGATGTCGCATGTTCCCGAGCAATGCTTTGCCACTTTTCAGTGAAAGCGCTGTCTACCTTGGCTACAAGATCACGCTCCAATGCCGGCCCTCGAGAGGCCGTCGCATCAGATGGAGTAAACACAACCAAAGAAAGGGCAATCGCCGCAGTGAGTGTCTTCGTTCTATAATTTTTAGCACGGTCTTCTGACCAAAACCTGAATGCAGGCACCAGTATATTTCGCATGATGTCACCTACTTATTAAATGAACATTTGATGCGAAGATCGGGGGAAACCCGGTACCAAAACATGCGCCAATTGGGGCGGAAACCGGATGTTTGGTTAAAGCTGAGTTAAAGGTTTATTTAAGTTGTGGGAATGTGGTTGGGGCTAAGTTTGCGACCCTGAAGATGTAAAATCCAGTCGCTGAAACGATGGTCAAAGGCAACGTTTGGCATCAAAAGAGGCTAACCGCCTTTAGAAATATACCAAGCATTTCTGTTAAAGTTTTCTAGCCCGCGCACGCTGGCGTGGGGCTTGAACTTTGCGCCCTCTGGTAGATGAAACACAAACTGTCCATTCTCGAACCTGATGTGTGCTCCGATGCGTGTCGCATCTGTCAACAACGCAATATGGTCTTCGAGTGACCTGCTCCCCATTGAGTCCGCTAATTTAGGTTAGCTCTGTTCAGGTTTTGGTCTTCCTTTGACCGATTAGCATA
>CANMKB010000011.1 GCA_947498415.1 uncultured Paracoccaceae bacterium | reverse complement strand
GGGATGCAACTCGGGCAAATCAAGCGCATCAGCCAGCACATTCATCGACGTCATCGCCAAGGCCAATTGCCCCTCTTGCGTTTCATACACGCCATAGGGCGCCGACAAATAGGCATGAGCTGATCCATGCCGTTCGCGCTGAGGCAAGACATGCCCATTGTTCAAATAGGTGGTCAAAAGCTCAAACTGCGCATCTGCCAGACATTCCAACAGGCTGGTTTCTACCAAACTGCCCTGCCCTTGCGTGGCCTGTTTATACAGCCCCGCCAACAGCCCCTGCGCCAAGGTCGCCCCGGCCAGCAAATCCGCCAAAGGCAGTCCCACCGGCACCGGCCCGTTATCTCGATTGCCACTCAACCACATCATTCCTGAGCGGGCCTGAGCCAGCAAATCCTGACCGGGCAGGTGTTTCCAAGGCCCGTGCCCGCCATAGCCAGAGACCGAGCCATAGACGATCTTTGAATTCATCGCCCTTACGCTTTTGTAATCCAGCCCCAGCTTTTCGATCTTGCCGGGTCGAAAATTCTGAATCACGATATCGGCCTGACACGCCAAAGCCCGCGCTTTGGTGCGCCCTACGTCAGACTTTAGATCAAGCGCAATGCTCTCTTTGCCACGGTTAATCGCGTGAAATAGGGTCGAATCCCCATCAATCAATGTGTTGGATAAATACAGGTGCCGGCACAAATCCCCTTGGTCGGGGTTCTCTACCTTGATCACCCGCGCACCCAAATCCTGCAACCGCAAAGAGGCATAAGGGCCCGCAAGAAACTGGCTAAAGTCGACAACCAAGACACCTTCAAGCGGCAGTCCCACCGCTTAACCCTCTGCTGCAGCGACGAGGGTTGAAAACACCGCTTCGGTGTCTTGCCCCAAAGCAGGCGCAACCTGTGAAGCACTGGGCGCCGTGCCATCAATGCGGATCGGGCATTTGGTGGTTTGCGCTTGGGCGCCACTCTCTGCCTGCAAAGTCTGCACCAAATCCGCCGCTTTGAACCCTTCGGTTTTTACAAAGTCGAGCCAATCCAGAACAGGCGCACACCAAATGCCCGCTGGCTCTAGAATATCCAACCAATGTTGAGTGGGTTGGGTGACAAACACGTCCCCCACGATCTGCTTGATCTCGTTTAGATGGCTAAACGCTTGATCCTGACCAAAGGCAGCGATCGCCGGAGCATCCAGCAATTCAGCCACCACATTCAGCGGGGTCATGGCAAAGGCCATAAACCCATCTGCTGTTTTATAGATGCCATATGGGGCGGGCTGATAGGGGTTCGCATTGCCAACCTCGTGTCGTTTTGGCTGTCGATGGTCATCATTGAGGAAACAGGTGAATTGCTCAAACGTCAGGTCAATGGCGCTGGTCAGCAAATCCACCTCAACCAAACCGCCCTGCCCTGTTGTGCCTCGGCGCAGTAAACACGCCAGAATACCCTGCACCAAATTGCCCGCGGTTGCGACATCCAGCATGGCAAACCCCGTGGGCACCGGCCCATCGTCAGCATTGCCATTCAGCCACGCGATTCCAGACAGGGATTGCACCAACAAATCCTGTCCGGGTTTCTTCACCCATGGCCCCTCTGCACCATAGCCAGAAACGGCCCCATAAACGATACGCGGATTCAAGGCGGCAACGGCCTCATATCCCAGGCCAATCCGCTCCATCACGCCGGGTCGAAAATTGTGGATCACCACATCGGCGGTCTTGATTAAGGCCCGCACCTTTTCCAGATCACCGATGTTTTTCAGATCCGCTGCAACGCTTTTCTTACCGCGATTAAAGGTGTGAAACACCAAGCTGTCGCCCTCCAGCCTTTGGTCGTTCACCACCATAGACCGGCACAAATCCCCACCCTCTGGGCGCTCGATCTTAATGACCTCTGCCCCAAGATCAGACAACCGCATCGCCGCAACGGGCCCTGCCAGAAATTGCGCAAAGTCTAAAACGCGAAGACCGGCAAGTGGCAATGAAGAGGCGTCAGTCATAAGGTGTCCTTTGATTAGGGCGTTAAAGCTTGGGAAAACGGGCTTTCAGTCGGCCGAAACCCCAAAGACTGTGACAGTTCCAACGAGGAGCGGCGTAGCACATCCAGCGTATCCTCAGCAGAAATAGAAGCGCCCATCTGGCCGATAAAACCCGAGGTGATCGCAGCCACGATGCCACGGGCATCAAACACTGGCACACATAGGTTGCGCACGCCCTGAATCATCTTACTGGACGTGTCTTCAAACCCGGTCTGACGAATACGTTCAAACTGCGCGCGGGTGGCGGCATGTGTGTCTTGCGGCATCCGTGCGATATAGCGGTCCTGCGTTTCTTCAGACGAAAAGGCCAAAATCACGTGGCCCGAACTGGTCTGCTCAACCGGAAAAAGCGCCCCAGTGCGCACCGAATATCCCGCAGGCAGCGGGCTATGCACCGAGTTGATCACCAATACATTGGCACGGTTCAAAACACCCAGATGGCACGACTGATTCGTCTGCGCGGCAACCCGTTCCAAAATGGGCAACGAAGCTTGGATCAACCGCTCTGTCGGATCATGGCGGTGTGACAGTTCAAACATCCGCAAGGTCAGCGCATAGCGACCTGTGTTGGCATCCTGAGACAGGTATTCGCGATCATTCAGATAAACGACCACGCGATAAATCTCGCCCATGGTGCGCCCAAGCGCATCAACGATTTCATTCATCGTCAAGCCATCTGGGGATTCCGCAAGCAATTCCAGCACATCCAGCGCCTTTTCGACGGCCGGAACCGAGGATTTGCCCTTTTTGGTTTCTGATTTTTCGCTACCGCTTTGCGTTGCCATCTGAACTGCCCTTAACCTATGAGGGCTTTAACTTAGCAAGTTCACGCTTTGCAAAACAGAGCGACATAAGTTCATTTTCATTTCGCAGCCCCTGTTCGGTCGTCAGATCCATCGCGCCGCGCACCGCAGCCTTCACAGCTTGCGTGGCCACGGTGGAATGCGCCGCTATTTTTGCCGCAACATCACGGGCGGTTGTCAGTTCTTCGCCCGCCTCGACCAGCCATTCCACCATGCCCATACGATCTGCCTCTGCGGCGGTAAAACGATCCCCGGTCAGCAGGTATTTCATTGCGGCGCCCTGGCCGCACATGCGGGTTAAATGCTGCGCCGCGCCTCCTGCACCATTCCAACCTAAGCTCACCTCGGGCGCGGAAAACACCGCTGTCTGGGCGACCACCCGCACATCACAGGCTAAGGCGATTTCCAATCCACCACCCAAGGCCCAGCCTTTCACCGCCGCGATCGACGGTTTGCGCAGGCCAAGAATGGGCGGGATATAGTCAAACCGATTGCGCCATGCCCAGAAATCTTCGTAACCCTCTAGCGCTTTGATGTCAGACCCCGCGCAAAACGCCCGCTCTCCGGCTCCATGAAACAGCACCACATGCGCCGCTTCTGTCTCATTCGCCTCGGCGCAACACTCTGCGATCTGACGGTACATATGCGGCGTCAAAGCATTATGCTTTTGCGGGCGGTCCAAGATGATTTCCGCGACATGTCCAGCAAGTTCAAAACGGACCTGCCCATCGAGTTGATCTGACATAAGGCTCCTAAAAGGGGTTCTCAGTTGGCAACCCACACCGCGCTTTAACGCTTGATGTGAGGGGCCAGTTTCAGCGGTCTGACTCTGGCACTTCTTTGGTACCATGATCAATTTCATATGTAAAAGTAAATTCTATACTTGAAATTAAAAGATTAGATATATTTTTCGCACGCCCAAGGCGGCTTCCCACCTTGGGGCAACTTCAATGCAAAACGCGTCTCTATTTCGCGGTGACGTGCTCTGGATGAGGGACAAATTCAGCCGTATTAGGCTCTGATTCTAATCCAATCCGCTCTGCCCGCTGTGCCTCAAGCGAGGCTTGCTGACGCACGGCCGAATACCGATCAATCGCCACCGCTGCCAACAAGACAGACCCCCGCACGATGTCGTAGATATAAGGCGAAGCGTTCATCAGGTTCAGGCCATTGTCGATCAACACAAGGAACACAGCCCCGATCACCGATCCAACCACGGTTCCCGACCCGCCGCTCAGCTTGGTGCCCCCAAGGATCACAGCCGCGATCACGGTAAACTCAATCCCGATGCCGATGCCCGATTGCAACCCGCCCACGCGGGCAATCAATATCAACGCAGCAATGCCAGTCACCAGACCACTAAATCCGTAGATCACAATCAAAGACCGATCGACGGGCAGGTTGGTTTCATTCGCCGACCTCTCAGAATTCCCGATGGCGCGCGCATATACCCCCAACCGTGTGCGACTAAGAATATAGACACCAATCACCAGCAAAGCCGCGAGGATCAGGATCGGCACGGGAATCCCAAAGAGTCGCCCATTGCCCAGAAACCCCATCTCCCGCGGCACCGGAATATTCTGTGCGCCCGTCAGGTGAATCGCAGCCCCCCGATAAATCGAATAGGTCGCGAGGGTCGTGATCAGCGGCGAAATCCGAAACTTCACCACCAGCAATCCATTCAGCGCGCCCAGCAAAGTGGCACAGACAATCGTTACGCTAAACGCCAGAAAGTAGCTTTCCGTATCCATATACAGCTGGGCAAACAGGGCTGATGTGACAAACAAGATCGCCCCAACCGAAATATCGATCCCAGCGGTCAGAATGATAAACGTCATGCCAATGGCCATGATCGCGGTGACACTGGATTGCACCAGAATGGCCTGGAAGTTCGATAGCGTCAGAAAGACCGGCGACACCACCGAAAGCACACCCGCCAAAACAATTGTCGCCATCGCAATGGCCACCCATTTTTGCCGGGACATCAAAGAGCGCAGTTTCTGTTTCATGCTGCCGCCTCTCCGGTGGTGCTCGCCGCAAGCGATATGATTTTCACCGCGTCGTAATCGGCCCGGTCAAATTCGCCAACCACACGCCCCTTACGCATCACCAACATGCGGTGCGTGGTGTGCAAAAGCTCTGGCAAGTCTGACGACACAATCACAATGGTTTTTCCCATGCGGGCAAGCTCTGCAATGGCGGCGTGAATGTCGAATTTCGCACCGATATCCACACCCTTTGTCGGCTCATCAAAAATCAGAATGTCGGGCTCCATCGCCAGCCACCGCCCCAGCAACACCTTTTGCTGATTGCCACCTGACAGATCACTCACGTTGTTTTCGATATGTGGCACCGAGACGTTCATCTCATCCACAACATCCGCCGCCTTACCGCGCTCTCCTTTGAAACCAAACCCGGCAAACCGGCGTTTTACAAAGGACGCAATCGAAGAGGCTGAAAGATTTTCACGCACCGGGCGGTTTAAAAACAACCCATTTCGGCGCCGGTCTTCGGTGATATAGCACAGCCCCCGATCTTTCATATCGGCAACCGAAGGGGCTGCAATCACATCCTGCCCAATCCGTATCTCACCAGTCGCAGGCCGCAGACCAAAGATCGCCTCCGCGACCTCGGTTCGCCCTGCCCCCATAAGGCCAGAAATCCCAAGGATCTCACCACGCTTTACGCTAAAGCTCACATTCCGAAAGTCCGCCGATGACAGGTCACGCACTTCAAGACCGACCTCATCGGTTGGGTCAGCCAGATCCACCTGCGCATCTTTCAGGGTCCGCCCCACCATCATTTCTTCAAGCTGGCGCTGGGGCACATCCGCAAGTGCACCGCGCCCCACTTGCTGGCCATCCCGTAAGACCACAAAGCTATCGCAAACCCGGTAAATCTCTTCCATGAAATGCGAGATAAAGATGATCCCCAAACCACGCGCCTTTAGCTTGTCGATGATGTGAAACAGCTTTTCACGCTCAACCGCGGTCAGCGAAGTGGTCGGCTCATCTAAAATCAAAACCTTATCGGCATGCAGCAAGGCTTTGGCGATCTCCACCACCTGCTGCTTTCCCGCACCCAAAGTTTCAATCAGCGCCCGAGGGTCAATCTCGATACCTAGAAAATCAATCTGCTCGCGCGCGATCTCGATCGCTTTTGCCCAATCAATGCGTACCGGGTGCCCCGGCAGGTCAGACACACAGATGTTTTCCGCCACAGTCAGCGACCCAAACAACGACAATTCTTGGTGCACCGCCGAAACCCCATGCGCGACAACGCTGATACGTTCCACCGGCTGCCCTTCAACCAAGATTTGCCCATCAGTCGGCTCTAACAAACCACAAAGCATGTTTTTTGTGGTCGATTTGCCAGCGCCATTTTCCCCGACAAGGGCCAAGGCCTCCCCGGGATGCAAATCAAATGTCACGCCATCAACGACCGTTTTTCCAGAAAAGGATTTCTTCAATCCCCGCACAGAGATCGCGGGCTGGGTGTCTTGCGTGCCCATCATGCTCTCCCTCGCGATCCAAGTCGCATGGCCAAATACGTACCCAAGAAAATCAGAACACCTTGGATGATCAGCTGGTCGTAAAACGGAATGCCCAGCAGATTAAGCCCGTTGGTCAGCATCGCCAAAATCGCCACCCCCAGAACCGTCCGCTCAACCGAGCCTTCGCCCCCGGTCATGCCTGTGCCTCCCAACACAACGGCCCCGATGATGATCAGCAATAGGGTGTCACCCACACCCGGAATGGCATTGCCCAAATTCGCGATAGAGATAAAGCCCGCCGCGCCCGCCATGACACCGGCAAACAGATACACGCTAAATTCAACAAAGCGCGTGTTAATGCCCGCGTGACGCGCGGCCTCTTGGTTCGATCCAACCAGCATCACGTGCCGGCCCCAGGTGGTTTGCGACATGGCAAGTGCTGACACCACAACCAACCCAAGCGCCACCAGTGTGACCGCCGGAATGCCCATCCACAGCATAAAGCCGAAATCCAGCATCCAATACGGCGTACCCTTCACGGCGATGCCTTGGCTTAGGACAAAGGCAATGCCACGGGCAATCAACTGTGTCGCCATGGTGGTGATAAACGGCGTCAGTCGAAAGTAACCAATCAGCACCCCATTTAGGGCGCCAAACATTAACCCAACCACAACAGCCGTCACGGCACCGGCCACAACGCTATCGGTTTGGGCCATCACCAGCCCAGCGATTACAGCGCTGGCGCTGATCACCGTCGAGATCGAAAGATCAATCCCTCCGGCAAGGAACACCACAGTCATGCCAATTGCGGCAATAAGAACCACGGCATTTGCGCCTAAGAGGGCCTCAAAATTACCGGCGGTTAAGAAATACGGGGACAACAAAGAAAACCCGACCAACAACACCGCGATAATCTGTAGCGCTGGGTAGGTTTTCAGAAAATTTATGACCGACTGCACGTGTAGTGTTCCTCAAAGGAAAGACAATGCGCCAAGGGATTGGCGCATTGCTGTAAGGGGCGCTTATTTAGGCGCACCCCAAATCTTGGCTTTATTGGCCTCTGCATCTGCCGCTGTGTACAGGTTACCGCCCACATAGTTCAGACGCTCAACGGACTCACCCGCAAGAATCTTAGCCGCCAGATCAACCGCCTTACGGCCTGTTGCTTCGGTGCCCATCACAACAAATGCATCCGCAGTGCCAGACAGCACGGCTTGATACCCGTCGTTTGATCCGTTCACACCGGTGATCACAACATGACCATCCTTGCCCATCGGCATCAGCTTACCAAGATCAGCCAAAACAGTCTCGACTGCAGGGATATGTGTGTCTGTTGCAGCAAAAACCGCATCAACCTTTGGGTTCGCCTGGAACGCGTTTTGCGTACCAGACAGCGCCCGTGCAGAATCCCAATCCGTTGGAACTTCGATCAGGTTCACGTTGCCCAATTTCGCGATGCCTTCGCGGAACCCTTTAGAACGGTCGATGCCGTTTTGGTCGTTCAGCGCACCAATCAGCTCAACGATGGTAATTTCACCTTCTTTGCCTGCCAAAGCATCCGCGGTGTAATCACCCGCAAGACGGCCATCGATCAATGAATCTGGGCCCACAAAGGCCTGCACCACACGGCTATCTGGTAGGTCGCGATCATAGGCAACAACTGGAATGCCTGCACGCTTTGCTGCCAACAAGGCACGTTCGATTGTGTTCTGATCTACCGCGCAAACCAAAATCGCATCCACGCCCTGTGCGATCAGCGATTGAATTTGTGCGTTCTGTTGCTGGGCGTCACCATCGGCAACGACTTCGACAACGTCATATCCACGATCCGCCGATTCCGCCTTGATGCCGTTGTTCACCGCAACGCGGCTTTCAAACAGCTGGTCAACAGAAAGACCGATTGTGATGTCTGCGGCAAACACAGCATTTGCGGCGAGCATCGCGCCCGCAAGCGCTG
The DNA here is from genome assembly GCA_947498415.1 of uncultured Paracoccaceae bacterium. GTDB lineage: Bacteria > Pseudomonadota > Alphaproteobacteria > Rhodobacterales > Rhodobacteraceae > Cognatishimia. Next base: position 31,633 of record CANMKB010000011.1, on the reverse strand, counting down.
CCCCGAAAACTCTCTTCATAATTTGAACTCCTCCAAAAGAACAATAAACCGAAGGGTTCTCCCCGCCCCCCAGACACCGGCCAAACAGGTCTGTTTGGCTCACTTTCATTTAAGCAAGTAATTTTTATATATGCAAATAAAAAGAATGGCGCAGTCAAATTACGTCGAATTTTATGCTGACAACAATGTATGCACAATAATATGCAAAGCTCAAGGCTCTGCACTTTCTATCTTATTTCCACGGAATGACCCTCGATGGTTAAATCGGGTTACGCTCTGCAAATGTTCGGAAAAACGCCAAATAGGCCTTATCAGCATCCCGCGGCGGCTCACGATCTGCCGCCCAAGATCGCCATTCAGATTCGACGTGGTAAATATCATAGCCTGGGAATCTCAGCTTAGCGGTTTCATAGGTCTCTGACCGCAGCGACTCCCCTGCCCGCTCAAGCCATGCAGGTCGCGGTTTGATCTGAGGCGTTTCAACAACCTGTTCCACCCGCCCCTCAAGTCGCGCTTTGCGCCCAACCTTGGAATATTCAATCTCCCGGTCCGCCGCCGATTGACCGGCTGCATCCTTACGAGTCCATTCTAGCACCACGCCCGCAACGCGCCGACCTTCTTTATAAGGGGTCATGCTGACATTATAATCCGACAGCGCGTTCACCTCATCCACCGCAGGCGCCAGGGCCCGCAGGTTCAAGTTAGACCAAGTCGTCAGCTTGCCCTTCGGCACCCCAAGAATCCCGCGCAGCTCTTCTAACTTGAACTTCTCCGAAGATTTAAACCGCAGGTTCCCGCGTTTCTGCACCATCTCATACAGGGTCAGCGCGTATTTCGACGACAAGGCAAACATGACTTCTTTCTGAAGCCGCGCAAATACCGTCGAATTTTTAATGATCTTCCGCAAGGCCCGCGGGATCTCGTAATACAGCATCCCATCCGGTTGCTCGAGTTCGATGTTCCCGCCCAACAGCTGCACCCGCTCAATCGCCGGTTCGCCATCTTTCAGCACCGACACTTTCACAATCGCACGCATCAGCCGTTCAACAGAATCACCAATGCGATCATTTGAATTATGCGTCCCGCGCAACGTGGCCTTCGAGATATGATGCACCACTGGCTTATCAATCTCTTCCCACGCATGTTCCAGCATCAGGTTGTAAATACGTCGATCATTCAGCGTAAGTGGCGTAACCTCAACCAAATCCACCAGCTCGCCGGGTTTAATCAGCGAGTCCGCGTTTGGTTTCGCATCCAAACTGCTGTATGGTTTCTTAAGCTCGTCCGCCATGATCCGACCGCTTACACGCAATTCTTACATTTGGTTCATTTGCTTGTAAGAGAAACTGCGTTTCGCGTCAATCTTCTCACGCGAACCAAAGATGCAGCACCCAAAATGTAAGGTTTAAAGTCGCTTTGAATCTTCAAGAAACCCTGATTTGTTCAGCTAAACGAATCAAAACAAAGGGTTATTTTCCTTCATTTTCTGGCCCATCCAAAATGTAAGGTTAAACCACCCAATCCGTAAGACTTCGCATCCCAATTCGTAAGTTTAAGCACCCACGATGTAAGGGTTACACGGATTTAATTATTTAAAACATATACTTGCCAGATACGAACACTTGAACACTTAGAATCAGAACCTACAAAATCCTGCCCCAAACAGAGTCCTCGAAAGCACAGTTTCAACGCTCAAACCCCTCATAGATCGAATCGCATCATATCTTTCTTGCGAAACACCCATACTTTTGAAAAAACGATATTATCGAACAGTGTTTTGCTTTTTGAGCAAAAATCACCAAAAAATCAAAAATCGTGGGGTACCATGACCGATCCAATTCTCCCCTCAGTGTCTTTAGATGACCTAGATGTTCTATCAAACAGAGCAAGCTCTGTCATTGATCGTCTCCGTGATCAGGTCTTTGCACCCGGCACACAAAAAGGTCTCGATCTTCGGTTCAACGTACGCACTGCCGCTCAAATGGTTGGGCGCTCTGAAACCTTGATCAGAGATGCAGAGAATGAGGGCCGTTTGCCGGAACCCGAAAAGGACGAAAAGACCGGACGTCGCAAAGGCTACTCATTGCACGAGATCAACAACATGCGTCAGCTCTTTGGTACCCTGCCCCACCGAAGCGAAGACGACGAAGCGCTTGTATTGGCGGTTCAGAACTTCAAAGGGGGTGTCGGGAAATCCACGCTTGTCACGCACCTCTCACAATATCTTGCGCTCCAAGGGTATCGGGTCTGCGTGATTGATTGCGACAGCCAGGCGTCAACCACTTCGATCTTTGGTCTAAACCCAGACATTGACATCGATGAAGACGAAGAAACGCTTTACCCCTTTTTCCGCCACGGTGGCCCACAAGATCTACGCTATGCGCTGCGTGCCACCTATTGGCCGGGCATCGCCATGGTTGCGGCCAACCTGGGCCTCTATGATGCAGAATATGAATTGGCCGGCCGCATGGCCCGTGAATCCGGTTTTGTCCTCGATCGCTTGCGCGAAGGCATCAATTCCATCCGCGACCACTTTGATGTGATCCTGCTCGATCCCCCTCCTGCCCTTGGCATGATTTCCTTGTCCGTGCTGCGGGCCGCAGATGCGATCTTGGTGCCAACGCCGCCAAACAATGTTGATTTCGGCTCTACTGTTCACTTCCTAAAAATGATGACCAGCACCCTAACAGAGCTCGAACAAGTTGGCGGGTCGCACAGTTATAAGTTCGTCAAGATTCTTGCGACCAAGATGAACGACGGGAAATCGGCGCATGTTGCAATCAAGCGGATGATGGATGCGGTCTTTGCGGGCGATATGCTGCAATCGGTGCTGAAAGACTCCGCTGAAATCGACAATGCCACGGCCAACCTATTGACCGTCTATGAAATCACCGGGGCCGGAACCCGCACAGAAACCCACAAGCGGTGCCGTGCATATCTTGATGCGATCGGCCGCGAAGTCGAAATTCTGATGCGCAAAACATGGCCCAGCCAAAAAGAAGCGCTAAGCCAGGAGGGCTTGCTATGACACGGAAGCATGATGAAATTTTTGATGCCGTTCTGAGTGGCATCAATTCCGAAGAACCCACCCAAAAGAAAGATCGTGGGGCAGGGCGCTTTCTAAAACGTGGCAATGCCATTGGCGAAAAGCTTAGCGGTGATGTGGATGAAAAAACACTTCAACGCGTCGATCCCGGCCGCTGCAAAATGTGGGAGCGTCATAACCGCAACTACGAATTGCTCACCGCTGAAAACTGCGCGGATTTGATCGAAGGCATCCAGCAGCAAGGCAAACAAGAATTCCCCGCCGTGGTACGCCGCATTCAAGGGGATGCCGATTACGACTACGAAGTCATCTGTGGCGCGCGCCGTCATTTCGCAATCTCGTGGTTGCAGGCCAACAACTACCCGCAATTCAAGTATCTGATCGAAGTCCGCGACCTGACCGACGAAGAGGCCTTCCGTCTGGCGGATATCGAAAACCGTGATCGTGCCGATATTTCAGATTACGAACGGGCAGTCGATTACGCAGCGGCGGTAAAGCTCTATTATGGCGGCAAGCAAAAATCGATGGCGCAGCGTTTGCAAGTCTCCGAAGCTTGGCTGTCACGCTACCTGTTCTTGGCAAAGCTTCCGACAGAGATCGTGGAGGCCTACCCAAATCCAAACGAAATCAAAGAGCTTCACGCACGGTCTTTAAAGCCGTTCTTGGCACAGCCCGAAGCCCGCTCGGAAATGATTGAACGAGCGGCATGGTTGGCCTCGATGCGTGCCGTTGGGGCGACCACAGATGGGCAGCCGTGGAACGATCCGGCCAAGGTCATCGAAGAGCTAAAGCGAGCAGGGCAGGGCAAGGCGATTAAGCGCAAAACCAAAGCCTCACTGAAACACGTCTACACCGCCAAAGGCACAGACTATAAAATGAAACGCACCGATACGGGGCGTCAGGTTGTGCTTGAATTTGATAAAAGCATCCCGCCCGCTGACCTGAGAAAGCTCTTGGATAAGTTGATGATCGACCGGGAAGGGGACATCTAGAAAATTGCCAATTGGCAATTTTCGATATTATTTATATAAAACAGTAGTTTATAAGAAAATTGACGTTGGAAATTGCCAGAACTTTTCTGGCAATTTTTTGTTTTCGGCGCACCTAAGTTGCGGGTAGGGCAGTTGATTTGCGTGCTCTTACAATAAGTTCTAGCCATCGTTTTGGCGATCAAGGCTGACAATCGTAATCCAAAAGATCTTGTTGCGGCGATCAAACAGGCACGTGCCGAAACAGGGCGTTTGGATGGCTTGCTCAACAATGCCGGTGTGACGTTAACGGCGCCGTTTCTTGAGGCAGATGTGGCGATGTGGGATCAGCTTTGGGAGACCAACCAGCGATCTGTCTTGGTGGGCTGCCAGGCGGCGGCGCGGATTATGGTGGAACACAAAAGGGTAGGGGTCTTGGTGAATGTGTTCTCGGTCCACGGCAGCGCAAGTGGCCAAAGCTATGAAGACTATGCCGGAACCCAAGGCGCCATTTGCGCCATGGGGCGTGCCATGGCCTGGAGCTAGGGCCCGCATGGCATTCGGGTTAACACATTATCCCCGGGCCTGACTCTGACTGAAAACATTATGGCAGCTGCGAAAGAGGGAGAGAATGCGGTGTTGTTTAAGACATGGCTCAGACGGAACGGTTGCCTCAAGTGTAGACGAGGTTGCGAAAGTCGCGGTTTCTTATAATCAATATTATGGTAATTTAAGTCAGTTAAGCTTGCGCGTGGTGCTACTTGGTGCTACCGATGGGGCATGGAGGTCGCTATGACTGTGAAATCATCTGTATCGTTAACAGACGACCAATTTGCCTTTGCAAAGGCCATGGTGAAAACCGGTCAGTATTCAAGTGTGAGTGCTGTCTTGCAAAAGGGCGTCGAGGTGTTGCGGCAGCGTGAGGAAGATGCGGAGTTAGAGCGAGATGCGTTGCGCCGTTTGTTGGGGCAGCGTGCTGCGGGGCACACAGTGTCGGCCGAGTCGTTTGATGACAAACTCTCTGATGTGATTGCCAACAAGCGTCGGGCGCATGGCCTGGACACTTGAGTTCGCGGCGGATGCGGACGCAGACTTTGCGCTGATCTTTGATCATCTTGTTGACAGCTATATTGCCTTCGGAGAGCCGATTGAGGCCGCGTTAGAGCATGCTGAAACACGGATTTGGCAGATCCGCGAAGAGGCCAATCGGATATTGACCGCGCCGTTGCGGGGCTCTGGTCAAGATGAGATTTTACCGGGGTGCCGCTGTTTGACGCTGGGCAAAGCCAATTATTGGTTTCGCGTGCAACAGCAGGATCAAACCGTGGTTATTTTGGCTGTGTTTTTCGGCGGGCAGGATGCCCGCCGCAAGATGTTGCTTCGGCTGTTGTCACACTAAAGCAGACATGCGCCAGCGCGAACCGCAGGACGCGGCCCGCGTTGGGATTGTTTAGCTGTGGCCTGCGTGTTCCAAGGCGTGGATCAATGCGCCCAGATTGTGCTTGAACATTGCCAAGTAGCTGGTTGCTGGGCCGCCGCGCTCGGACAGAGCGTCGGAGTACAGACGGCCGCCGATTTCGATACCGGTCTCTTCAGAGATTTGGTTGATCAGCGCCGGGCTTGTGATGTTTTCGACGAACAACGCAGAGGCGCCCTGCTCTTTCAAGCCATCGATCAAGATCGCCAGATCACGTGCAGATGGTTCTGCTTCGGTGTCGATGCCCACGGGGGCCAGGAAGGTTAGGCCGTAAGCGTCTGCCAGATAGCCAAAGGCATCATGCGCTGTAACCACTGTGCGGTGGTTCTCAGGCAATGTAGCCAGTTTCGTGCGGGTCTCTGCATCGAGGGCTGTCAGCTCTGCGATATAAGCCTCTGCGTTTTCCTGAAAGTCATCGGCGTGGGCTGGCACCGCATCAGACAGCACGTCGGCGATGTTTTGGACGTAGACAACGCCGTTCAGCAGAGAATTCCATGCGTGGGGGTCAATGGCATCTTCGACTGTCACTGGGGTGATCCCAGCGGTTGCGACATGCACTGAGGCTTTGCTGCCAGATTCTGCGATCAGGGTGTCGGACCACGTTTCAAAGCCCAGACCGTTCACAAAGATGATATCAGCTTCGGCCACGGCGCGGGCGTCTGCGACGGAAGGTTGGTAAACATGTGCGTCAGCGTCCGGGCCCACGATGGTTGTGACGTCAGCTGCGTCGCCCACCACTTGCTCTACCATATCCCCTAGGATCGAAAAGCTTGCGACGATCTTGAGATCATCAGCTGCAGCAGGCAGGGCGCAGACTGCTATGGCAGCGGATGCGAACCCAATGCGGAGAGAGTTCAAAATAGTCATTACATCCTCGTTTAAATTTACGGTGTGTGTGTTGAATTTCGAGTGCTCTGTGGCCGAAAGACGCGACCAAATCCCAATGGGGCAGAGACAACAGAGATGAGAAAGATCGCGCCCGCGACCAAAACGATGGCAGGGCCGGATGGGGTGTCTGGGAAGATGTATGACAAGGTCAGGCCAATCCAGCAGCTGAGCAAAGCAAATACAAATCCCAAAACAAGTTGGCCGGTGATCGTCGAGGCCCAATAGCGCGCGGCTGTGGCGGGCAAGATCATCAGGCCTACGGCCATCAGGGTGCCAAGGGTTTTAAAGGCAGCCAGCAAGTTGAGCACCAACAGCAGCATAAAGCCCTGATCCACCAGCCACGGCCAGCGTGTGCGGGCCTCAAAGAACACAGGGTCACAGGTGCTGACAATCAGCGGGCGCAGCAAAACAGAAAAGCTGAGCAGGGTGATGGTGGCCACGCCGCCCACCAACATCAGTGACGGGTCATCGATGCCAAGAATAGAGCCAAACAAGAAGCTTTTCAGGGGCACCGCAGATCCGGCGGCCGATAAGATAAAGATCCCAGCGGCAAGGGCGATAAGGTACAGCGAGGCAAGGCTTGCATCGCTGCGCAGAATGGTTTTGCGGGCCAATAGGGCCGTTAGAATGGCCACGCCGACGCCGGCGATCAGGCCCCCCACCAGCAATGACATCACCGAAAGCCCGGCGGTGACAAAGCCAATGACAATCCCCGGTGTGATCGCATGGGCCATCGCCTCGCCTGCCAACGACAAGCGCCGTAAGACAAGGAAGGCGCCCACCGGTGCCACCGACGCAGATAGAACCGTTGTGGCCACAAAGGCGCGTTGCATAAAGGCAAAGCCCCACATTTCGGCAAAGAACTCAAACATTGAATGGTTCCTTGCTTGAGGACGCGGATGATCCTTTGAACATCCAGGCGGCCTGGCTTTCAGACATGTATTTTTGCCGCACAAGGCGATCTGGGGTCAGCACGTCTGCGACAGAGCCATGGGTCGCCTGCCCACCCCCCAGCAAAAGGGCGTGTGTGCAGTGATCAAGCACAGAGGAAAGATCGTGGATGACCAAGACAACAGCGCGGCCTTCGGCGCGCCAGCGGTCGATGATCGTCAAAAGATGCGCCTCGGTGTGTTGGTCGACGGCGGCAAACGGTTCATCCAGCAAGATCAGCGGTGCGTCTTGCAGGATTACCCTTGCAAATAGGGTGCGCTGCAACTGCCCACCGGACAATGTGTGAATGGGCTGATCTGAGATCGACAGAACGCCGGCCTCTTCGAGTGCGGCTGACACGCGCATGTGCCCCGCTTTGTCTAGACGGCGGCGCAGGCCAAACCCACCCCACGCGCCCATCGCTGCCAAATCCCGAACACGGATCGGGAAGCGACTGTCAAAGTCGGCCATTTGTGCAAGATACCCGATCTCGCGCGGGCGCCCTTCGGGCCAGTTCACTGTGCCTGACAACGGGGACAGAAGGTTCAGCATCATTTTGACAAATGTGCTTTTGCCAGACCCGTTGGCACCCAAAACGGCCAGGGTTGTGCCCGATTGGATTTCAAAAGACAGGTGCTGGAACAGCACCTTGTTGGGATAACCAAGAGAAAGGTCTTGGACCTGAAATACCGGTTGCATCAAAGGACAGCGATAATCGCGAGCCAAAGTGCCCCAGACAGGACAACTGCGCCACCCATCAGGCCAATCGTGCTGAGTTCAGTAAAACATGACGTTTTCTGTACTACGATTGGTGTGGTGTCGGCTTGCCAGTCAGGTGTCTGGTCTGCAGCTGTGATATTGGAAATCGAGTTCATAGCCACCTCCGTGAATTCGGGGCCGCGGGAACGATCGGTTTTAGGTCGACGTGAGACGTCTGGTACATTCATGCCTCCATCCAGGACACCCCGCCTGGGTTAGAAAATTTCTTTCGATGGCAGGTCTCCTGACTTGCGGGTCGTCGCTCTCCCGATCCTTCCCAGGGTTTCGCCCAGTGGATCACTTCGGGGTCGCTCGCCGCCTACAGTTGCGGGGGCAGTCACGGAATTGGCACCCTTGGGCACCGCACCGCGTTCCTTTTTCAGTCTAAGTCCATCATGCACCTAGACACCATCAGAGCCTTTAGGTCGCACAAGGTGGGCACCGAGTCCATCTTAAATTCGACGGGAGACGAAAATGACGGGAAGACGCGTCGGTTTGGCGCAATTTTGGGAAATCGGGGACGGGGGCTGATTTTGGCAACAGTCTGTGTGGAAATCGTTGCGCCTAGGCTTGGGGCGCAACGAGGGTTGTTTCAACTTTTTGGATCGCGTCTTCGATGGCAGATTGGCAACAGCGGTTTCCGTCTGCCTCAAACATCAGGCGCAGATCCTCAAGAACAGCGAGGGCCCAGACGGGATGCTGATCTTTGTGCTGTTCGGGCAAAGACGGAATTGGAAAGGGTTTTAGGTTGTTCATTTGTCGTGTCCTCTTTTTTGAATTCGCAAATAAAACGGCCTTCGCATTGCGAAGACCGATTGTTGAACGAACTGTTCTAGGGTTGGGTCTGAGCGATGCATTAATCCGATGGATTTGGTAGTGTCTCTGTTTGGGGTGGTTCGATTCCAAGGGCGACGTGAGTGATCCGTTCGGCCAAGAGCCCCAATTCAACCACCCGCATCCCGGGGCGTGATATAGCAACCAAATCGGCCGCTTCGTCGACCAGTTCGCTGGCAACCCCAAGAAGCAACCTGTGCTGCTCGACTGGGTGATACGCCTTTAGGGCGCCAGCGACATGCGCTCGAAGGTTATTGATCAGCGACATTTCAATGTCGGTGAATTCGCCTGTTGGTATCGATTTTTTGTCCGTCATGTTGTTCCCTGACGCTGAGGTGTTTCAAGCGTAGAGATGACGGAACTGTTCTCTGAAAAATAGGTTTCAGAGGTTTGTCACATGTTACATCTTTATTTGTCTTTTAATTTCAATCTCTTGAGGGGTTTCGCAACGCCTCTGCCAAATCTTGATAGTAGGTGACAAACACCTTGGGATTTGGGGTTTCCTGACAAAGCCGCGGGATGGAATGCGCGATGTAGTGCTGAGGGTCAAACGCCGCCCAGTTCGTATTTTGCATTTCAATCACGTTGATGGCCTCTTCTGTGCGCCCAAGCTGATGGAGCACCATGGCACGACGCATAAACGTGTAGGGGATTTGGAAGATTCGCGCGGCCGCTTCTTCGGCCACAAGCGCCTCGTCCCATTCGGCGCGATAGGCGTGCAGCCACCCAATCCACGTGAGCGTTAGCCAGCGAATTGGGTTGTCTGGTGACAAGTTCGCATCAAAATCTGTTGCCCATTCGACGATCTCATCTGGTGCGGTGGCGCAGGTGTAGGGAATCATCTGATGCAAAAAACGTGCCAGATCGTGGCTGGCATCAAGTTCAATGACGCGCCCCATCGCGCCGTGACTTTCGGCGATGCGGCCGCTGTGCCAGTGGGCTTGGGCCACGTTAAACATCACATCGGGGTCAAGTGGCGATAGATCCATCGCGCGTTGTGCGTGGTTAAGGGCGGCTTTGCGGTTTTCAGAGGTGTCTGCCGGGGCATAGACATTTGCCAAATAGGCCAGCTTATCGGCCAGCACGGAATGGGCCGATCCAAACGCGGGGTCTTGCTTTAGCGCCATTTTCGCAAATTCAATGCGTTTCTCTTCCCAGACGATTGTCGATTCAGCCGGGCCGGGCACCCATGTGGCCAAGACAAACAGGGCCTCGGGTGACATGTCTTTTGGGTCCAATTCCTGAAGGAAGGCTTTCGAGGCGCCAAAAACCCGCACCCGAAGTTCGCGGGCAAGTTGGTTTTCGATGCTGTCTGCAAGCGCTGCGTCGTCTGCTGCAACGGTCGCATGACCCCAAATGATTTGCCCCGTTTCGGTTTCGACCAGATCGGTCAACAAACGCACCCCTTGTTCGTCATGAAGGTGGCGCAGGCGAATTTCAAAAGCAGCCGCGTTGCGTTTGCTGGCATCACCATCAACAACGCCAATCGCTTTGGATCGTGACAGGGCCTGCATCAATTGGGATTTCATGACTTGCACATGGGGGTCGTCCTGATCCGCGGTGCTGACTTGAACCGTCAAACCTGTGGCCGGAGAGCTATCACGCTGAAGAAAGAAACCCAAAAACAGAACCACCCCGATCACTAAGGCTGCAAAGCCCAGCCAGATCGGTTTGCGCATTATGCGCGTGGGCTCAGGGTTTTTGATTTGTGCGCTGGTCGGTTGTGCAGAGCTTGTGCGCAAAGACATGGCGGGCCGGTAGCTGCCTACAGGAATGTCGACCACCATCCGTGTGTCCGCAAATTCGCTAGCTTCAAATAGGGCGATTGCTGAACGCAAACGCCCCATTTCGACGCGCACTACGCTATCAGAAGCAGGGTCAAAATCGGCAGATTTGTCGAAAATGTCTAAGCCAATCGAATAGGCTTTTAGGCGATCGCCTTGGCCTTCGAGTTCTGAATGAATGAGGTGAGATAACAGACGCAACCGCCGTTTGCTGCGCCCAAAAACACCTGATGCTTCGACCCGTTCCATATAGGCCTGAAGGTCATCCAAGTTAAATTCTTTAGGCGCAGGCACTGGCTCGTCTCATCACTTCATTAATCAATGCAGAATCCGTTTTGCGCCGAAATGCTATTTCGCCCACAGGGATTTCTAGCCGTAAGTTGTTTTCAACCTTAAGCGTATTGCATTGTTTAACGTTTAAGCAATAAATTCTCTGCTCTATCTCGCGATCTAATCCGTAAATAGCGCCAATACTGGCCCATCAACTGTGGGAATATTGGCACATGCGGTGTTTCAAAGCGGGAAAGCCTTAGGAGGGGATTAGATGTCGAACTGTACACCCTGCGCAAGCGGTAGCTCGGCAGAGTAGTTCACCGTAGAGGTTTGGCGCCTCATGTAGCCTTTCCATGCGTCCGATCCGCTTTCACGTCCTCCGCCGGTTTCTTTTTCTCCGCCAAAGGCGCCGCCAATTTCAGCGCCCGAGGGGCCAATGTTGACGTTGGCGATCCCGCAGTCAGACCCTGAGGCCGAGACAAAGGCATTGGCCTCTCGCACGTCCATCGTGAAGATGCAGGAGGATAGGCCCTGCGGCACATCGTTTTGCATGTCGATCGCCTCGTCCAAGGTGTCATAGGCCATGACATATAGGATGGGGGCAAATGTTTCTGCTTTGACGGTTGCTGTTTGGCCGGGCATTTCAACCAGTGCCGGGCGCATATAGACACCGCTGTCCACACCCTGTGCAACCTCGCCGCCGAAAACTTGCCCTCCTTCGGCTGTTGCGCTGGTAAGCGCCGCTTGCATGGCATCGCCGGATGCGTGATCTACCAAGGGGCCAATTAAAGTGCCCTCTTTACGTGGATCCCCGATGGGCAAGCTGGCATAGGCGGATTTGAGTTTTGAAACCAATGTGTCTTTGACCGAGGAATGCACGATCAAACGGCGCAGGGTGGTGCAGCGCTGGCCTGCGGTGCCGACGGCGGAAAACACGATGGCGCGCACGGCCATTTCAAGATCAGCCGAAGGCGCAACGATCATCGCATTGTTGCCACCCAATTCCAAAATCGCCCTGCCCCAACGCGCGGCCACTTTTGGGCCAACGATGCTGCCCATCCGGGTTGAGCCGGTGGCTGAAACAATCGGAACCTTTTTGCTGTTCACCAAGGCTTCGCCAATCTCGGCGCCGCCGACGACCACTTGCGATAGCCCTTCGGGCGCATCACCAAACCGGGCCAACGCGCGGTCCATGATTTTCTGACAGGCCAAGGCGGTGAGAGGGGACTTCTCGGAGGGTTTCCAGATCACGGGATTGCCACACACAAGCGCCAGCGCAGTGTTCCAGCACCAGACCGCAACTGGGAAGTTAAAGGCGCTGATGACACCCACTGGCCCCATGGGATGCCAGGTTTCAGACATGTGATGCCCCGGGCGTTCAGACGCGATGGTGAGCCCATAAAGCTGACGGCTTTGCCCCACGGCGAAATCGCAGATGTCGATCATCTCTTGCACTTCGCCGAGCCCTTCGGACACGATTTTACCGGCCTCTAGGGTCACGAGAGCGCCGAGGTCATCCTTGGCGGCGCGCAGCTCTTCGCCCAACAGACGCACCAATTCGCCTCGGCGCGGGGGTGGAACTGTACGCCAAGCTTGAAATGCGCTTTGCGCTTTGGCGATGATTTCAGGCATTTGATCTGGCGAAGTTTCCTGCAACATCGCCACAACCTGCCCATCAATCGGAGAGCGGACGGCCAACGTGCCACCGGACAATTCAGATTGCGTAAAACCATTGGCGTTTAATGTATCGAGGTGGGACATGATGCGGGCTCCGTCGTGGGAATGGGTCTATTGATGCTTTTTTGTAATGATGAGGCAATTCTGGGGCCTGTAAAATGCACAATTACTCAACAATTGATGAGTAAACTGCATGGATAAGCCTTGAGCGCGAGCCGTTCCCAAAGCATCATATGGTTATGTCCCATTTTCCACGTCGAAATTTGCCGTCTTATAATGTGTTGCGCAGCTTTGAGGCTGCGGCGCGCTATGAAAGTTTCACCCGCGCCGCCCAGGAGCTGAACCTGACCCAAGGGGCAATTAGCCGACAGGTGAAAGAAGTGGAGCAAGCCGTTGGGGTAGAGCTGTTTCAACGGGTGGGTCGCCGCGTGGTGTTGACGGCGCCAGGGCGCAATTTGGCCTCTGATCTGGCGGTGGATCTTGAGAATATACGCCTCACGATGTTGCGGGCGATTTCTGCTGGGGGCGCGGGCACTGCCCTGCGCGTGGCCTGTTTACCAACTTTCGCAAGCCGCTGGTTGATCCCGCGCTTGCCGGCCTTTGCAGGTGCGCACCCCGAAATTGAAATCAATTTGTCGACGCGCCACGAGCCGTTTGACCTGAGCGCAGCGCAATTTGATATGGCAGTACATTTTGGAAAGCCAAACTGGCCGGATGCCGATATGCAGTTTCTATGTTCAGAATCGCTGGTGGCGGTGGGCGCCCCGCACCTGATTGAAAACCATCAAAGTGCGGGTTTGGAGGGGCTATCCGACTTACCGCTTTTGCACCTTTATACGCGCCCTACGGCTTGGTCAGATTTCTTTGAGCGCTTTGGTGTGGACAAACCTGATGTATTGCGGGGTAAGTATTTTGACCAGTTCAGCATGATTATCGCGGGGGCGATTGCGGGATTGGGTGCGGGGCTTGTGCCGACCTATTTGATCGAACATGAGCTTGAAACGGGGCAGCTTGTTCAACTGAATCCTGAGCCGATGTCGACGGACAATAGCTATTATCTAGTCACACCTGCGGGTGTCGCCAACGCGAATGTAGATACGTTGTGCCGTTGGATGCAGGGCAGCGTTAACCGAGTTTAGCGAGCAAAAGAAAGGGCGCATCTGAAATGCGCCCCGTGGGTTGTTGTGATGTCGCTTAGTGATCCAACATGGCCCAAAGCCGGCGTTTGATCTCTAGGAACTCGTCGGTCAAACGCATGTCATTGGTGCGTGGACGTGGGAGGTTCACCTCTTCGATATGATGGACGCGGCCCGGACGCGAAGACAGAACAACGATCTTGTCCGACAAGAAAATCGCTTCTTCGATGTCGTGGGTCACAAAGACCACTGTCTTTTTGGACTGGCCCCATGTTTCCAAAAGATCAGACTGCATCCGCTCTTTGGTTTGTGCATCCAATGCCCCAAAGGGTTCATCCATCAGCAAAACATCAGGGTCATTCGCGTAAACGCGGCCGATATCGACCCGCTTGCGCATCCCGCCCGACAGCTCGCGCGGCCAGCGGTTTTCAAAGCCTTTCAGGCCGACCATTTCCGTCCATTTGGCCTCGATCTCGGCTTGTTCAGATTTAGGAACGCCCCGCAAGCGTGGACCATAAGAGATGTTTTTCGCAACGGTCATCCAAGGGAAAACCGCATCTTGCTGAAAGACCATGCCGCGGCGGCGATCTGTGCCTTGGATGATGTTGCCATCCAAAGTCATCTCTCCGTCAGAGGGTTCAAACAAACCCGCCATCATCTTGAGCAGGGTTGATTTCCCGCAGCCTGAGGTGCCGATGATTGAATTGAAGCTGCCCGATTCAAAGGTCAGGTCAATATTATCCAGCACGGTCAGCGCATCTGGGCCACCTTTGCCAAAGGTATGGGTCAGATTATCAACTTTGATTTCTGGCATTATTCACGCGCCTCCGACCATTGCATGAGATAGGCTTGAATACGGCGGAACGCGCGATCCATCAAAAACGCACAGGCCCCGATGATCACGATCACCATCATCACCTGATCGGTGAGGAAGTAACGGCGTCCCTCTTGTAGCAAAAAGCCAAGGCCGTTTTGGGCTGCGAGCAATTCGGAGGCCACAAGTGTTGTCCAGGCTGCGCCCAAAGCGATGCGATATCCGGTGATGATAAACGGCGTTGCCGCTGGCACCGCGACGGTGCGGAACACCTGAAACCGGCTTGCGCCCATTGTTGAGGCCGCATCCACATAGACCTGTGGCACGTTTTTCATGCCGGCGATGACATTCACGACGCAGACCATGAAGCATGCGATCGAGATGATCAAAACCCGGCTGAACTCTTCGATTCCGAACCAGATGATAATGATTGGGATATACGCAAGCGGCGGGATGGGACGCAGAGCCTCGATCAATGGATCGACGAGGAATTCGATTGTTTTGTACCACCCAACCAAGCAGCCAACGACCAATGCGGCCGTGGTGCCGATAAAGAAGCCCATGAAGATCCGAAACAGACTTGCGCCCAAAGCGGTGTGCAAGTTGCCGGATTCAACGTTGGTGAAAAACGATGCAACAATATCTGATATTGGCGGCAAAAGTGCCGGATTGTTGTCTGGCCGGTTTGTTACCCAAATATAGGCGGCAAAACAGACCGCGATCGACAAGACGCCTAACCAAAGGCGTCTTGAAGTGAGTACGTTCATCACGTTCATATTAGATCTTGCTTACGATCTGGTCGCTGACCAATGCATCCAAGTCGGGAACGGATGGGATACGCTCATTCGCAACCAAGAATTCTGATTGAACTTGCAACGCGTTGTTGAGAACTTTCTTGGCATAGACCTCTTTGATTTCATTTGTATCAAAGTAGAAATAGCCATTCAGCAAAGGTTCAACCTCTGGTGCGGTGACACCTGCCCGACCGACACTTTCCTGCCATGCGATCATCCGTTCAACAACAGCGGCGTTGTCTTCGCGTAGCATGCCAACCGCTTCGTTGTGGAAGGCGGCAACCGCTTGGGTCAAAGCTTCTTCTTTGGCATCAATGGTTTGCTGGGTTGTCATAAAGACATCCATGATGGAGGGGCGTGCATCCAACGGCATCGCAGCCCCATCGGCTAGCATTGATGCGCCAGGGAGTTTATCAAAGATCAGCTGGCGTGATGTTGCGAGGGGCACAGTCGCATCGACAGCGCCTGCGATCAAAGCCGCCTGGGCGTCGATTGGCTCCATGTTGATGCGGGTCAGTGGCATATCCGCCAGGCCAGCTTGCTCTAGGGCGACGCCCAAGAAGAAGTCAAAGTTAGAGCCAGAAGTGACGGCAATTTTCTTGCCTTCAAGGTCGGCCAAAGAGGACAGGCCCGGTGCGCCAACGATGGTAAAGAGACCAGACGCATCACCGCAAATGGAAATCTCGCGGAAGTCAGCCACCTTGCGTGCCATCGCAGCCAAAGGTGGTACGGACCCTACAGTGATTGCATCAACTGAACCGCCGACCATCGCTTCGATGGCAGGTGGGCCGGATGGGAATACGCTGAAGTCCATTTCGACTCCGGGTGCGAAGCCTTGGTCTTGGACCAGCCAATATAGGCCAAAAGAATAGGCAGGAATGATCCCGATTTTAAGTTTTTCGGTCGCGGCGTGGGCTTTGCCTACAAAAAAGGTTGGTGCGGCGAGCGCGGCGCTTGCTGCGACGCCACCTTTAAGTACGCTGCGGCGTGAGATGTAACTTACCTTGGAATTCGACATTCTATCCTCCCTATGGATTTATCTGTCCAATTATCTCTGTCCTCCCAGAGTTGAAGGCAGCTTAGTTGTTAACTTTTACATTTGTCAAATGTTTTGTCATAAGAAAGAAATTTAGATCAAAAAGCAGGAGGCGCTGGCCACCCTGTTTGCTGATGGCCATGCATATTAAAATATAGAGTACACTTAGGAGGTTAGCGCAACAGTGCTTCGGCGAGCCGTTCGTCGACACAGAGATGTGTGACCAAGCCCCCGGCAATGGCGGCCTGAACCGCTTTGAGCCGATCTGCGCCGGTGGCGATCAAGAGTTTGCGCTGAGTTCTCGCAAGTTGCTCGATCTCAATCGCAATCAAACGATCCTCGGGCGCAAGCCCAAGCCCCTGCCCGTTTTCGTCGATATATCGGCCACATAAAATCCCGCGCGCACCCGCAGATACGGCGGTTTCAAGTTCAGACGATTCCGCGATGCCAGCGGTCACCAAATGCGTGTCAACTTTGGTGTTCCCGACAGAAAAGATTGCGACGTCAAGGTTTTGAAGCCTATTGAGCTGTGCGGCAATTGTCGGCTCGCTGCGCAGCTCATGTGCCAGATTGGCAGACGACAAAACAGCGGGTGCATGCAATGTATAGCAATCACCGTTCAGAGATTTTGCGATTCTGATCGAGCAATCTTCGGATGTTGGCACACGGTCAGAGACCATAGACCCAATCATCTGACATACTGTGATGTCTTGGAATTCGGATTGGTTCATTGCCAGAGAAACGGCTTTGATTGTTTCCCCCCAAGCGACGCCAACGACGTCGCCTGATCTTACAATGTCACTGACGGCCATGGCGCCAACGCGCCCAACTTGTGGCAGCATCGCAGACCGTGCCGTGCCGGCATGTGTCTGCGCGACATAGGCATCTTGCAATCCGAATTTTTCACAAAGCTGACGTGACAGATTAGACCCCGATAAGACATCGCCACCCACCCGGATTTCTACGATCCCTCGGTCACGAGAATCGCGCAACATGTTCACGACCGTAGGGCGCGACACGCCAATACGTTTGGCAATTTCACTTTGTGTCAGCCCCTCGCCGTAGTACAGCAAGGCCACATTGGCGAGTTGGGCGTCTTTGTCTTTTTGTCGGTTTTGATCGTTACGAGCCATACTATTCGTTTACTTTTTTCTGCCCCTCTTGACCATAGTTCTTGCGGAACCAATGAAAGCAGCGGTCGATTTCTTCTTGGGGCAGCTCTTTGACAGGCCCCCGGCACATCGCCAAATGCGTGGTCATCGCGGCCTCTTCTAAGTACATCGCGATCGACGTGGCTTCGGTTGCAGACTTGCCCATCGTAAAGACACCATGCGCCTGAACCAATGCCGCATATCCTCCGTCGGCGGCCTCGATCACCGCTTGGCCCGTGTCAACTTCGCCCGGAGTAGCATACCGAGAACAAGGTACATCGCGGCCTAGCATATGGGTGATGGGGGTGAGCACCGCAGGAATGCGCTCGCCGCGCGCGGCAAAAGATGTGGCATAAGGTGAATGTGTGTGCGTGATGCCAAACACATCGGGGCGGTTTTTGTAGATGTACAGATGTACGCCGGTATCCACCGATGGCTTTTTGGCGCCCTCAACCACGTTGCCTTCGATGTCGACAACAACCATTGTATCCGGTGTCAGCTTTTTGAACTTTACGCCAGAAGGTTTGATGACAATCAGACCGGTTTCAGGATCGCGCCCCGAGACATTGCCCCCAGATCCCACGACCAGCCCATTGGCCGGAAGTTCGTGGTTTTGTTCGCAGACTTCTTCTTTAAGCGTCTCAAGCATTCTTTTGATCCTCCGGGATGCCGTGGGGATAGACGATGATTTTCAATGACTTCTCTGCCTTGCGCAGCATTTCAAAGGCTTCTGCGCTGTCTTCGATGTCAAAACGATGAGAGATCGCCTCGTCCGCCTTGATCCGACCTGATTCAAGCAGTCGGATGTAGCTGTAGGTGTCGGTGTGATCCGAGCTATAGCGCGATGTAATGGTGATCTGATCAAAATAGGCACGACTGCCTTCGCGCACCCAATCGGTGCCCGGCGCCAAAGGCGCACCAAGGTGCAGGGTGCCGCCTACTTCGACCAATTTTTCGGCATCGGCCCAGGCTTGTGGGAAGGGCGCGATGACAATCACTGTGTCGGCCAAACGCCCGTTGTTGGCGGCCCGCAGCGCCTCGACCGCATCTTCGGTTTTTGGATTGATCGTGTGGGTTGCGCCAAAGAACTTGGCCTTTTCCAGACGCCAATCAGAAAAGTCGAGAGCGATCACTTTGCCGGCCCCAAAGAAGGGTGCGAGGTGGACAAACCCCTGCCCCATAAAGCCCGCACCAACCACGGCAACCGTGTCGCCCGGTTGAATGTTGCAGACCTTGAGGCCCGACATCACGCATGACCAAGGCTCGATTGTGACGGCGGCCTCTGTCGAGACATTGTCGGGCAGCTTATGCGCGTCCATTCGCAGATGCTGGGCGGTCACACGGTAGTATTCACAGACCCCGCCCGGGTCGAGTTTCATCGACGCATAAAATGGATCGCGTGTGAAATGGCCCCGTCGAGACAGGTGGCTATCCACCCGGCCAACATGGTGATTGATGAACAGGCGGTCACCGATTTTGTAGTCGGTCACGTCTGCACCAACCTCGACCACTTCACCGATGGGTTCGTGGCCTAACACTTTGGGGTCTGCCTTTTTGTACCACGCCATGGTTTCGCCACCGCAAAGGCCACAGGCCAGGGTCTTAAGCAGGATTTCATCCGCGCCGATTTCTGGCACCGGGCGCTCTTCAAGGCGGATGTCGTCTATTGCGTGATAGACGGCAGCTTTCATCATGTTGGTCATTGCGGTTCCTTAGAAGTTTGGGCCCAGAGCGCCTGAGCTGCATTTGAAAGAGTTTTGTACGTGGCAAAGGCCGCGTCGTAAGCCGTGGCATTTGCCGTGTTCGGGTTAAAAACGATGGTGGTTGCACTGCGATCTGCGAGGGTGCTGGCCACGCCTTTGCCATTTGCAGCGGCCCCTAGGCATGCCGCGCCCCAAAGGCCGTGATCAGAGGCTTCGGACACTTGGATCGGGGTTTGCATCACATCCGCGATGATCTGGCACCACAGCGCATTCTTGGCACCGCCGCCGGTTAGTTGCACGGTGCCTTTGGGTAGATGTCCGCATTCAGAAACATAACAGTCGCGCAGGCTAAATGCGGCGCCCTCCATCACGGCGCGGCCCATGTCGGCCTTGGTGCTTGTGCTGCGCAGGCCAAAGAATGCACCGGTTGCGTCAGGCGCAACAAAGGGCGCACGTTCACCATTCAAATGGGGCAGAAAGGTAACGCCGTTGGCCCCTGCCGGCACGTCTTTGGCGAGGGCATTTAGCTTGCCCGCGATCTCGGCGGGGGTTTCACCGCCTAGGGTCTGCGGGTGCAAGGCGC
The DNA here is from genome assembly GCA_947498415.1 of uncultured Paracoccaceae bacterium. Lineage (GTDB taxonomy): Bacteria > Pseudomonadota > Alphaproteobacteria > Rhodobacterales > Rhodobacteraceae > Cognatishimia. Next base: position 11,780 of record CANMKB010000011.1, on the reverse strand, counting down.
AGAACCAATCAAAGGCAGCGGCCCCTGTGGTGGGCGCCAAAATCCGCGTGAGCGTAGAGCCATTGGCGTGATAGGCGGATGCGCCAACCGGGCGATCGCTGGGTGAAACCTGATCAGTTAGAATGTTCACAACGGCGGTTGTGCCCAAGATCATCATGGTATCGCCGGGCTGATCCATGCCCATGCCAACAATCATCGCAGACAGATCAAGTGTACCGACAGAAACAGGCAATCCGGCGGGCAAGCCTGTGGCTGATGCCGCCTTGGCAGAGAGTGTCCCTAGTTGGGATTCAGCAGATTTGGGCAACAACAGAGCCGGTTTTAGACCCTCTGCCCCCAGCGCAGACAATGCCGAGTCAGAATAGGTGCGACTGTTTAAATCCAGAAAGGGGATCGACGCATCTGAATAATCCACCGCCATTTCACCGGTCAGGCAATAGCCCACCCAACCCGCGCAATGCATAACATGGGCCACCTGTTGCGCTTGTTCTGGTGCGTGGGATTGAAGCCAGCGAAAAAGCGGCCCCATCGTACCGGGCCACAACGAGGTGTGGCATGCATGGGCGATGGTGGCGAGCTGATTATCGCTGAGATCAGATAGAACCCCAGAGGCGCGCGTGTCGTTCCACAAAATCGCAGGGCCCACTGGTTCCTTCTGTGTGTTCAGGACCCAGAGCCCGTCGCCTTGTGCCGCAAGCCCAATGCTTTCAATCTGAGAGGCATCGACGGTCTGAAGCGCGGCCCCGATCGCCGTGCACACACCCGCCCAAACCTGTGACATGTCTTGTTCTGAATGTCCCGGTTTCGGGGTGATCACCTCGCTTGGGCATTCGCCATAACTGACTTGTGTCCCATCTGATTGGTAGACCGCGGCCTTGACGGCCGTTGTTCCAACATCAATCCCCAGCCAAAGCGGCTTCATCTTGCGTCTCCTTGTTCTGAGATCTGGTGTTTTACGAACCGAGGCGGGTCGAATACGCGAATAGCGGGCAAGTCTGCCGTCCATTTTTCAAGGCGGACAAGTGTGGTGTGGGCGATGTTACCCTGCGCCAAGCCTGAGGTGCCTTTGTCGAGTGTCAGCACATTCGGATTGCCGTGCACATCAATGCGCCCCATGCCGGTGTCTTGCATATCCAGCCAAGCGCCGGTGGGCAGAACCAAAACATCGGGGCGCATCTCTGCATCCAGTTCGACCGCAGCAAGACAGGCCCCACGTGCATTATAAAGACAAACGATATCGCCCGCCCTTACTTCGTTTGCTGCGGCGGTCTCTGGATGGAGACGGCAAACCTCGCGCCCCTTCACCTTGCGTGCCCGGCTTTCTGACCCATTGTCGAGCTGACTGTGCAGCCGCGCCATCGGCTGATTAGAGACCAGATGAAGCTGCCCAGGTTCAGCAGCGCCCAGCCATTCTTGCGGGGTAATCCAAGCAGGATGGCCCGCGCAGTCAGGCAGGTTAAGATCGGCAATCGTTTGACTAAAGATCTCTATTTTTCCGCTGGGGGTGCCCAACGGATTCTGTTTCGGATCATTGATAAAGTCGTGAAACAAGATGCGTGTTTGATCTTGATCGGGGATCACAAAATGGCCGGTCTCTTGAAAGGCCTCATAGGTCGGCAAGTCGAAGCCCGCATCCTGGGCTACGTCTTGGCACTTGGCCCACATCCATTTTTTCCAAGCGGCTTCGTCGCGACCTTCGGTAAAGCTTTGTTCAAATCCTAAACGTGCCGCCAAACCCTTGAAAATATCATGGTCATGTCGGGCCTGCCCCACAGGCTTTATGACCTGTCGCATCGCGATCAGGTTTGGGTCGCGTCGGTTTAAAAACAAATCATCCCGCTCTAACGGAGATGTCGCGGGCAACACGATATCGGCGCGGCGCGCCGTTGCTGTCCAGCTGTGATCTTGAACGATTACGGTTTCAGGCCGTTGCCATGCCGTTTCCAATCGGTTCAGATCTTGATGGTGATGAAACGGATTGCCTCCGCCCCAATAGACCAGCTTAATATCTGGGTAATGGCGGATATCGCCATCATAGGTGTAGGCCTCTCCGGGGTTTGAAAACATATCGGTGATGCGAGACACCGGGATATAGTCTGCAACCGGATTACGACCCTGTGGCACAGAGGGCCAGCTGATAAATCGTTTTGGGCGGCCGGGAGGATTTGTGGATCCATAGCCAAATCCAAACCCCAATCCGGGTTGGCCGATTTGACCCAGCAAACAGGCCAAAGCCAAAGCCGCCCAGATGGGTTGTTCCCCATGATCGCCCCGTTGCACGCCCCATGCGAGCGAGATCATAACGCGCTCTTTGGACATGCGCTGCGCGAGGGTGCGAATGGACTCTGCGCGAATGTCACAAATCTCGGCAGCCCAATCGGCCGTCTTGGCTGTGCTATCCATGTCGCCGAACAGGTAGCGTTTAAAGGTTTCAGAGCCCGTCGTGTAGCGATCTAAAAACGCCTGATCGTGCCAATCGTTCATAACAAGCTCGTGCGCCAGCGCCAGCATCAGCGCCACATCCGTTCCCGGGCGGATAGGCAGCCACGAAACCCGATCTGTCGCTTGGTAATCTGACTTCAACGGCGACACATTTACTGTTTGCATCCCATTGGCCGCCGCGCGGCTGACCCAGTCTTCGACCTCATGAGCGAAAGTGCCACCCGACGCAATCTGCGCCGTGCGCCCGGAAATCCCGCCAAAGGCCAGCATCAAAGTGCAATGTTCGGCAATCAATGGCCAACTCGTGGCGTTCTCTTCGATCTGCTTATTGGTCAGGCCCGTGATAAAAGGAAACAAGACCTCTGCGGCGGCATGAGAATAAGTGTCTTTCTGTCCCACATACCCACCGGCCAGATTTAAGAAGCGCCGCAATTGCGAATGGCAGTGGTGAAACCGCCCGGCGCTGCCCCAGCCATAAGACCCGCCAAAGATCGCACCGTTGCCATAGGTTTCGCATACACGCGACAGTTCTGCGGCGGTGATATCCAGCGCCTCGTCCCAAGGGACTTGTACATATGAGTCGTCACAGCGGGCTTTGCCCTGATCTCCGTCTAGCCAACCCTTGCGAATGGCAGGGCGCAGGATGCGAACGTTCTTGTCCTGCATGGCTGAAACCCAGCCGCGCCCAATGACTGCGGGCGATGGATCGCTGGGATTGGGCGCAAGCGTTGGTTCACCCGATCCATGTTGGATTTCATAACAGCCCCAATGCGCGACGGTTTTATCGGCACCCGAGTTGATTTTCCTGACTGTCATTCGACAACTCACTTTTACATTTGTAAATTAATATGTCATATGTTACCCAACGGGACAATATCGAATTCCTCGTTTTTGAATAGGAGGTCGCGCAATGCGCAACGAAAAGACCACTGAAGAGGTCGCACTTGGCATCCGCCGTCGTGTTTTTGAACATTCCATGCGGAATAATGGGGGCTACCTGTCTCAGGCGTGTTCAGCAGGCGAACAATTGGCGTGGCTGTATAACGAAGAGCTAAAGCTTGGCGCACCGACATTACCTATGATTCCCAAAGACTTCGCGGGGGTACCTTCGGCCGAGAATACCGAATATCACACCGGTGCCGGTTATAATGGCCCCGCTGCGCCCGAGTTTGATCGTTTGTTTATTGCCCCAGCACACTACGCGCTTGTGGCTTATGCAACCCTAATCGAGGTTGGCCGCATGGCCCCTGAAGGGTTGGAGATGTTCAACAAAGACGGATCCAGCGTTGAAATGATTGGCGCAGAACACAGCCCGGGGATGGAAGTGCATAACGGCACTTTGGGTATTGGTCTTTCGACGGGCGCTGGCCTGGCATATGGGCGCCGTCTCAAGGGGGATGCGGGCCGCACTTGGGTCTTTATGTCGGATGGTGAAGTGCAAGAGGGCCAAACTTGGGAAGCTGTCCAGGCGGCCGCGCACCATGGCATCGACAATCTATATGCCATCATGGATGTGAATGATCAGCAATGTGACGGCGCGATGGATAGCGTTATGGAAGTGGGCGACATTAAAACCAAGTTCCAAAATTTTGGCGCAGCCTGCATTGAAATTGACGGTCATGATTTGAACGCCATGCGCGATGCTGTGAACGAAAAGCATGACGGTAAGCCACTTATCATTCTGGCACGCACCAACCCATTTCATTCCATGCCGATCCTCGAAGAACGTTTCCCGCGCCTGCATTACGTGCGCTTTAAATCCGAAGACGAACGCGCCCGGATGAATGAGTCTATCGCCAAAGATCTTGGCGTCGATCCAATTGACTACGCACACTAAGGAGCCTCAGACATGGTAGAAATGGTATCTCGCCCCTACGCGTCGGCTTTTGAAAAGTTCGCCGCAGGCAACAAAGACATTCTGTGCCTCAGCGCTGATTTGACGTCGTCTTGTGAAATCGACGGTTTTCGGGATCGTCACCCTGAGCAGTTCATGTCGATGGGTATGGCAGAACAAAATATGCTAAGCTTTGCTGGCGGTCTTGGCCTTGCTGGGTTCCGCCCGTTTATTCACACATTCGGCGTCTTTATGTATCGCCGTCCATACGATCAGTTGATGGCGTCGATCGCTTACCCGCGTCGCAAGGTGCGTTTGATGGGCTTTTTGCCGGGCGTAACAACGCCGGGCGGCATGACCCACCAATCCATCGAAGACATCTCCGTGATGCGGTCGATCCCGAATATGACCATTCTGGAAACCGGCGATGCCACCGAAGTGGAAAGCATCTGCGAAGCAGCTGACAGTATTGATGGCCCCGTTTGGTGCCGTGTTTTGCGCGGTTCGGTGCCCCGGTTGTTTGATACGCCGATCAAAGTTGGTGAAATCCGCGAGCTGTCTTCAGGCGATGACATCTTGGTTGTGACCTCTGGCATCTGCACCGAAGAAGCCATGCGCGCGCGGTCTGCCCTGCAAAAAGCAGGCCTGTCTATTCGCCATCTCCATCTGCACACCATCAAGCCTTTTGATTCCAAAGCGCTGCTTGATCACATCTCTTCGGTGAAACATGGTGTGGTGACACTGGAAAATCATGTGACCGAAGGCGGTATCGGCTCTTTGGTGGCTGAAACCATGGCAGATGCGGGTGTGGGCAAGCGCCTTGTGCGGCTTGGGTTGAAAGACACCTATGCGCATGGCGGCTCGCGCCCTTACTTGATGCGCTATTATGGTCTGGACGCCACGGCGATGGTTCGCGGTATCGAAGATCTGATGGGGCAAGAGTTCGGAATCACAGAGAGTGATCTGGATACGGCACGTGTCGAGGACGTGCACTCTTTGGTCAAAGCCGAAGCACTTTAATCAATAATATTCCTTCCCGCCTGGGCCGTGCTCTTATAGGGCGCGGCCCTTTTTTGTGTGCACTGCAAGTCGCTTGCCGATCTCTTCTTAACCGGTTGGCAAATCGACCTCTGGTCGAGGATTGGGGGAGAAAAATCCATTCAAAACAAGCGCTTTCATCCAATTTTCAATCAGAAAATTGACAAACTCCTTAACACCTGTCAGTGAATCTGCATGCGCAAAACATCTTTTGACATCGTTTGGTTTGAGGGCGGAAAAAGCCACATCGGCACCGATCGCCCAGAGATCAAAGCCGATGGTGAAAGCCCCATGCGGCGGGTGACACTCACGCCGTTTGGGATCGGGGCCACCACCGTGACCTTTGCGGATTTTGCAGAGTTCGTCGCAGACACAGGCTATGTCACCGAGGCTGAGACCTATGGGTGGTCATTTGTGTTTCGCGGATTACTTAAGGCCGCGAATGGCCCGCAGCCCCCCGGATTGCCGTGGTGGAATTCCATTGATGGGGCCACCTGGAGCACGCCGCTTGGCCCCGGCAGCGACTGGCACCCCATCGCAGATCATCCTGTCGTGCACGTGTCATGGAATGATGCGCAGGCCTATGCCAAATGGCTGGGTGGCCGCCTACCCACAGAAGCAGAATGGGAACACGCTGCGCGCGGTGGATCAGACCCCAAACGCTATCCTTGGGGCGAAGATGAGCCCAGCGACACCAATGCCAAATACTGCAATATCTGGCAGGGAAAGTTCCCCAATCACAACACCGAGGCCGACGGTTATTATGGCACTGCACCGGCGCGCAGTTTCGCCCCGAATGCAGCCGGGCTTTATAACCTATCGGGCAACGTCTGGGAGTGGTGCGAGGACGCCTTTAAAATTCGCTCGGTCAGCCCCAAAGCCAAAAAGCGAAATCAACTTGCCAAGCAAGACAACGAACGCGTTCTGAAAGGCGGATCTTTTTTGTGCCACGCGTCGACCTGCTGGCGATACCGCATCGCCGCCCGCAGCGGGCGGCAGGCCGACAATGGTGCGTCGAATTGCGGGTTCCGCGTGGCCTTTGATGTCAAATAAGGGGTTTCCCCCTCATTGCTATGCGGCTTCTAGATCCTCATCTGTCATGCCCAATCGATCCAATTGCTCGGCTGGGTATCCCTCGGCGTCCATCAGTTTGCGTGCAAGCTTGAGCATGCGTCGCTTTTGATCTGGGTCGCTGTCCCACAGATTGGTTTTTTGCGCTGGGTCAATGACGCGGTTGTACAGAAAGCACTCATATGTGCGGGGGTCGATTGAAATGGGTGTCTTCCACAGCGGAAGATCTACAGAGTCATCAAACTTCCCCTGCTCTGCTGGCGTTTCCGGCGGCTTGCCCACGCGTCCATCGACAGGATTGTCGACAATCAATGGGCGGAAAATCGCGGTAGAATAGGTGAACAGTGGCTTGCCTTCGATCGGGGCACGGAACAGCGTGTATTCCCCATCGGTGACACACAGCCCTTGCCCAAAGGTGCCGTAGATCAACGCCTCATGGGGGCTGCTGACTTCCTCGGTGATCATCGGCAAGAACGATTTCGCATGGCGGTTACTTTCAGGAATGTCGCCGCCCGCCGCATCGATGAGCGTGGCAAACAGATCAACCGTTTGCGTCAGCCCCGAGACTCGTGTGCCGTTACCAGGTTTTTGCGGATGCCAAACGATCATCGGAATATTGGCATGGCTGTCATAATGCGGGAACTGCTTGCCAAAGGCGCGACGCTCGCCAAGGTCATGACCATGATCGGTGGTAAAGACCACCATGGTATCTTCCCACAAATTTAGCGCATCCATCTTGGCCATGAACTTGCCCAACCACGTATCCATCATCGTGACTTTGCCCATGTACTGCGCTTTTAGAAAGGCCAGCTCTTCGGGGGTGGTTTCATCCATAAAGCGCTCTAGATCTTCATACACCTGATATGGGGGCCAAATGTTGAAATCGTTTTTATCGCCATCGGTGTACATGCTTGCATAGGGCTCTGGCACTTCAAACGGTTCATGCACGTCAAAGCATTCGACCTGAAGGAAGAACGGCCCTTTGTCTGCATTGTCATCTAGCCAATCCATTGCGCCCTGAAAAACCTTTGGTGCAAAGTAATCTGCCTCGTCCTTAAAGTCCTTCACGTTGGCCGCATATTGTCGAATATGCTCGGCCGCGCGGTATTTCATCACGTTTTTCACCCATTGAGGATCCTCCTCGTTTGGGTCGTGCATCTTCCAGCTGTCAACTTCGTGGCCACGCACCAGTTGCAGGTTACCAAACCCCTGCATGTAGCCGTTCGCCTCTTCTTCCCAATAGTGGTAGTGATCCGTGACCATCGCCGTGTTCATACCGGTTTTGGCAATTTCCTTGGGCATCCGAGGGTCAAAAACTTCCATACCCCCCCAAGGGCGCCAAAGAAATTCTTTGCGCCCCGCCATGATCTCTCGACGCGCTGGCATACAGGGCAGGCTGCCCACATAGTGATCATCAAAAACATGGCCGCGCTCTGCAAGCGCTTGTACATTTGGGGCCTTGCACTGGGTGTCTGGATTATAAGTGGTCAGACATTCTTTGTTCAGGCTATCAACAAGCACCATTATGATATTCACACCAGTCTCCAATGCTGCGGGTCGTCTTTGACGTAAGTTTAGGTGCAGGAAATACTTTTTACAATTGTTAATTTGTCTGACTATTGTAGTGGCTTGGGGTGATCGAGACATGCCTCACAGCACCTTGAACGATTGCGCCCGACTTACAAGCACAGCCCTCAACACAGTTTCCCGAAAGTCGCTAAGCCTGATCGGCGCGGTATTGATTACGTCCCGATCGGGATGACCATACCGTCATGGCCCACGCTCAGCTGCCCCTCCCAGGTTTTGCGCACCTCGGCAATCCAATCCTCTTTGCCAAAATCAGGGTCATCCGCGGGTACCAGATGGTTTAACACAAGGTGCGCGACACCAGATGTTTGGGCGATCTTGCCCACATCTGCGGCTGGGGTGTGAGAGGCCAGCAAATGCTCGCGCAGCCGATCTGCCCCCGGCGTGCGACGGATCAGATTTTCTACACCCTCAAGCAACATGGCCTCATGTACCAAAACATCAGCGCCCTGCGCAAAATCCGCCAACGGTGGAAAGTAACATGTATCCGCTGAAAAGACGGCTGACTTTGCCGCTGTTTCAAATCTCAAAGCAAAACAGTCCGTGACCGGAGGGTGATCAACCCGCAAAGCGGACACCGCGACATCACCCAGCTGTGTCACTTCGCCGGGGCCAAAAGTGGTTATTTTCACCAAATCCGTCAACGCCGGACGACCTTCGTCTTTGATGCGGATCTGATGATCAAAGGCCATAGAGGCCATGAACCCATCCCAATAGTCCTGAATGCCTTCTGGTCCAAAAACCTGAATGCTGCGGCGCAATCCGGTGGTCCATGCTGTGTAAATCAGCGGGCCGAGTTCTAAGATATGATCAGAATGAAGGTGGGTAATGAAAATAGCATCTAGATCAAGCAGCGACACACCCGCTTCGACTGTATTTCGCGCGGTGCCAATCGCGCAATCGACCAAGATCGTTTGCCCACTCAGTTGAAGCAAAGATGCGGTTGGCATTGCCCCACCTTGACGGATGGCAGGGCCACCTTTTGTACCCAGTAATGTAACTTGATCCATAAGCTGCCCTTACTTGCCGATTGTTGACGCAAGCATAGGCGAGTGATTTTTTATCTGCGAGCGGAAACTGCCCTTAAAGGCTGGCATCTGCCACAAGCACAACCTTACCCTTCACGCCCCTGCGCCCCAACAGTTCTTGAGCTTCCACAGCATTTCTCAAGGGTAGTTCAGCTGCGATTTTTGGCTTAATCTCTCCTTGCGCCGCGAGTGCGAATAAGCGGGTCAAGGCCTCGCGATACCAATCCAAATTCTTGGCCGGATAACTTAGCATACTGGGGGACACAGGGGTTTTCTTGCTGCTGGGCCATAGCGACAAAAGCCCCAAAACCATGATGCTAGGTATGATAATCCAAATGCCCCACCGCGAGGTGCTCACCATACCTAGCATCGACAAGCGACCCTTTGCGCGCAAACTGCGATACGACCGCCATAGCCCAATTGGGCCGCCAACAAGGTCTATGACGATGTCGACACCGCCGCCCGTTAATTTCTTGAGTCGGCGCACGCGATTTTCGTTTCGGTAGTCTATTGGCGTTGCCCCGAGCGACTTGATGTACTCCAGACGATCCCCGGTGGCCGTGCCGTACATGTCATGGCCCGCCAATTTGCCAAGCTCCAACAGTGCAGAGCCAAGCCCGCCCGACGCCCCTTGCACAAAAATCCGTTCCCCCGGTTTTGCCTTAACTGTATGCGTTAGGGTCAATTCCGCGGTCAGATAATTGGTGATCAACGCCGCTGCGGTTGTCGGCAACACGCGTGCCGGCACGGGCACAAGTGTATCGACGGGGCGGCATACATATTCCGCATAGCCCCCGCCCTCGCCAAATGTCCACCCCGCCACACGCTGGCCCGGCATCAGGTCAGCGACCTCTTCACCCACCGCATCCACGATGCCCACAACATCTTCGCCGGGGGTGTAGGGCGTCTTTGGAAATCCGGGAAAGCGATAGCGCCGCAGCATCAGATCATATCCAGAAACGCCCACGGCCTCGATGCGAATACGGGCTTCGTTGGCTTTCGGAGTGGGCAATTCGCCCTCGATCCATTGCATAACATCGGCATTTCCACGCTTAGGCACAACAATGCGGAATCCTTTGCCGCCTTGCATTACTTTCTGGCCTTCGCCAACATGTGTTTCACGTTCAATATTCATAACGTATGCTGTGCCTTGTCGTTGTTTGTCTTGGCGAAGGTTACTTTGCCTTGTGGCCCATGCCCATGATCCGGCGTTGCATGAATTTGATCATTTGTCACAGGAGGCTGCATTGCCGCGCCCAACCGTTGCCGCCAGTTTGATATCAGGGTTCGCTGACTATGCCGTGCGTCACGGCGCCAATCAGTCGGACCTTTTCCGAGTGGCAGGGCTTAAGGCGTCACAGCTTAGTAACCCAGATCGACGCATACCTTTTGATCAGTTTATCTCATTGGTGCGGGCTGCGAAAACAAAGGTAGATCGACCTGCTTTGCCTCTGTTGTTTGGCGAAGACATTGGCGTGTCACAGGTTTCAATTGTGGGTTTGATCATGGAAGCCTCTGCCACCATGGGCGAAGCTTTTGTGCAATTGCAGCGCTATGGACGCCTGGCCGCTGACGTTGACGACAACCAGGATACACCGCGCTTTGACCTGGCCCAAGAGGGCAACAAACTGTTTATGGTAGATCATATCAGCAATGCAGATGCGATCCCCGAGCTGGTCGAAATCGCCTTTGCCAGCCTTACGTGCGGGCCAAGGCGGTTTTTGGATCAGCCGCATGTGTTGTCGATACATTTGTCGTTTCCCGCGCCAGACTATGCGGATGAATACACCCGTATCTTTCAATGCCCTGTGCATTTTTCGGCTGGGCGAAATGCGCTTGAACTGCACCCCCAAATCGCCAGCTGGCCTGTTTCAAGTGCCCCGAACTACCTATTTGGCGTGCTTACAAAACACGCAGATAAGATGCTAGAAAAGCTTGTGGCCACGCAAACCGTTGTGGGCAAAGTCGAGGCATTGCTGCTGCCAGCGTTGCACCGCGGGCACCCTGATGCAGATACGATCGCCTCTCAGCTGGGCTTTCATCGCCACACGTTGTTTCGCAAACTCAAAGAAGAAGGCACCACTTTCTCTGCGGTGCGCGACGGCCTGCGCGAACGCACGGCCAAAGCTTATCTTGAAGGCGGCAAAGCCTCTGTGAATGAAACCGCATATCTCGTCGGTTTCTCAGACCCGGCCGCCTTTTCCCGCGCGTTCAAGCGTTGGACGGGCCTTACGCCCAATGACTTTCGCAAAACCCGCGCAAGTGCAGCTTAATCCAACCTCCGAACAATCACGTCTGCTGGGCCCAATTCAACAAAAGCTTCCGCAGCCATGTTGGCATGACTCCAAGCGACTTTAAGAAACAAGTCCAAGCCCGGCAGATCGACTACAGCCGAAATTCTTGGGTCAAAGCCTCGGCATTGGCATTCAGCGTGGGTCCAAGGGCATCAACAGGCGTGCGGTTTCCGTCGATCCGTAAAGGCGACCGCAAAAGCGTGCTTTCCCCGACCTGAGTCGTCAGGTCCAACGCACGAAAGGTGTCTGACGCACATAACTCATCCCAATCCAGAACCCGCGCGCACCAAATGCCTTTGGCCTCAAGCTGCGCTTCCCAGGCGCGGGCTGACTTATTCAAAAGATGTCTGGAAACAACCTGGCGAATGTCTTCCCGCCGGTCAAACACAGAGCTTGGATCAGCAGCAAAGGGATGCAACTCGGGCAAATCAAGCGCATCAGCCAGCACATTCATCGACGTCATCGCCAAGGCCAATTGCCCCTCTT
>CANMKB010000010.1 GCA_947498415.1 uncultured Paracoccaceae bacterium | reverse complement strand
CTAATCGGTCAAAGGAAGACCAAAACCTGAACAGAGCTAACCTAAATTAGCGGACTCAATGGGGAGCAGGTCAATGCATAGGATCCACACGAACGGCCCAAAGCTGCCGTCTGCCATCTGGTCTGGGTTCTGCAACCGCAGCCCACAATGCAGACATTCGCTGCGACTGCAACCATACGTTTGTTTAGTAGGCCTGCAATGCGGAAAAGGTGCTGTATTCAATAGCCACAGGAGTTTCGTTTCTGGCCAAAGCAGACTCTCTCGCATTGTACTCAGAACCAGTTTTCGACCCGCATTGCACTCAGCGCGAATGTCCGCCTACAAAACTACCGTGGCAGCATTTACAGTTAACAAAAAACGCAGCCGCCACGTGGGAACAAAGGGACTGTGGCCAGATATCAAACAGAAACGGATCCGCCATGTGTCAGGTCTTCCAACAATGCGCTCAGCAATTGCGTCTTACCAGAGTAACCGGACTTCTTATAGATAGAATGGGTTTGGGCCTTGATGGTGCCCTCTTTTGCATTTCGGATTTCGGCCATTTCTGCCACAGAACAACCCTTCAGCAGTAGGCGTGTCACATCCCGCTCTGCACTGGAGAAAGCCCATTGGTCAAAATATGCGGCCAGTAGGTCTTCAAAGGCATCAGACGCGCGGTTAACTTTGTCTTCCAGCGTTTCCTGGTAGCGGCGCATTTTGCTCACTTCCAGGCCAAGTACCGCGATCGCCCCAAAAAGGAACGCCATGATCATCACTTCCCAAACATGGTGGTCATCCCAGCGTTCGATCCATTCGGCGCCCATGGCTTCACCAATATCTTCAAACATCATGACGAAGGCGCAGCTTAGAGAGGCAAAAAATGCAAATGTCAGTCTGGATTTTGAGGGCATCGGATCGGTCCTGTTCCTAGATATGAGCGCGTGTCTCGGATGAGCCGCAGGCGCAATAGCGCACCAGCGAAGTGGCGCGCAACCGCAAAGTTTATGTTATGCTTTCAAGTGCGAAAGCGGGACGTACTTAGAATTTCAAAGCATATTCAGCTGAGAAAGTTTGGGATTGAGAGCCGGAGCCGATCTGGCTACTGGCCCCAATCGTGAGAAGATCGTTTTTACCCAGAGGCGTTGCGAACTCAACGGCGACTAGGCCAAAGGTCTCGTCTTGGGAACCACCCGCGATAAGTGCGCTCGTAGAGCCAAAGGTTGAAACATCAATCAAGGTTGGGCTGCTCACGCTACGGTGCACCGCATCAAAAGAGATGCTGAAGGTGGCAGCACCAGCCGCTGTCGCGAAACGCGCGCCAAGCTTAGTTTCCTGAAACTCAACTTTCCGACCCGCCAATGTGGCATTCGCAAGTGAGCCGGTCTCGGTATATCCCTCGATGTCCTGAACGCCTTTTCGGAAAGTTGCACGCGGTGTCAGCGTTGATCCATCCGACAGCTGGAAGTCGCGGCGAATACCGATATGGGCTGTCTGGACGGTGCTGCCAAACTCCCCAATTGCGTCTGGGCTGCCACCAATGGTCCGGGTGTTATTGTGGTCAAACTGGCCATAGCCAAGGCCAAAGTTGAGTTCAGCAAAACCAAAATCACGGGCACTTTCTGCGCTCAGGAAAGCGCCGTCTGTGCCTGTGGAGTTTGCCGCCAAAGATGAATTGCCTGATGTCATAGACAGGCCAAGCCCATAAACTGTGTCTCCGGCTGAAGCCTTCAGGCCTGCGGTCAGGGAGCCAAGGTCAGACTGTTCGGCGCCTGCCATGCTAGTGCCGTCTGCGGTGCTAAACCCGAAGCGAGCAAAAGTTTCAACGGCTGGTCCCCTGGCATCATCCAATGAATTGCGGCTCACAATATTCGTAGATGACTGCGCAAGCTCAAAGGACAAGCCATCTGCCAAAGCGCCCATCTGGAAGGGGAGGAGCGTGTTCGCGGCAAAATCTTCACCAATCGCAGACGCATAAACCGGAGCGGATCCGCCAGCATCAGAAACAAACCAAACGCCGTTGTCGATGGTGACATTGGTCGAAAACGCGCCGCCCGCAGTGTTGGCGTCTTCGAACTGGTACACACGTGCTCCGCCAGAGTGAGTTAGGTTTACATCGTGATCCTCAACGCGGATCATACCATCCACGGTCGCGCTTGTGTTGATGTTTAGCGTGCCAGCCCCACCGCCAGCGTAGATAGCGTAATTGGAGTCGGCTCCACGCGCTGCGATGTCACCGTTCACATTCAGTGTGCCTGTTAAATTATTGGCGAAGATACCAAAGGCCTGGCTGCCCGCGCCCCCTGCATTTGTCAGGTCAATCGTGCCACTATGCGTCAATGTCCCTGCCACATCAAAGGCCCCGATCCCGGTGATGAAAGCAGCATCAGCTACGCCCACTGCAGGTGAGGTCGATGTGACAACGATATTTCCTGAATTGATCATCGTGCCGTCCATCTGGCCGCCGCCGATGCCCGCCGCGTAGTAGCGGGTTGCATTGGTGTAATCCGTCAAGACCGTGATATCACCGGAGTTTGTCACAGTGCCTGTCGAAGCGACACTGCTGAAATCCAGGCCTGTTGCCAAGCCGCCGTTGGCTGCAAATGCACTCACGGTGATGTCGCCAGTGTTTGTGACAGAACCCTCAACTGCAGCCGTGCGAATGCCATAGGCAACCGCTTCTGTAGAGCCCTCGGAGAAAACAGAGATCGTGCCTGAGTTGCTTGCCCGCCCAGGGAGCGAAAGGAATGGACCACCTTCCATAGAACCGAGATTAATGCCATTAGCGCGTGCTGACGTACCCGCTGCAAGGATCTCGATACTGCCGGTGTTCTCAAGCGTGCCGGACATGCTGAAAGATTGCAGGCCAACGGCTGTGGCTGAGGAATTAATTGAAACCGCACCAACCTGCAAAACACCAGAGTTTCGAACCTCAGCACCAGTGTCTACGATGAAGGTGCTTACGCCTTCCGCGTAGGCAAATCCGTCAGCCAGAGTGCCGACTTGCAAGGTGCCACTGTTTGTGACGATGCCTTGCGTAAAACCGCTGGTGATGCCTGTTGCGCCTCCGCTGCTGGAGCCAGCGTCTGCAAGAACTACGACGTTTCCACTATTCTGAATTGAGCCGCCAGTGAATAGAATGCTCGAGTTAATGCCCGTCGCATAAGCGTAGGTTGAGCCCTGAGCCAAAACTGTAATATCACCGGAATTGGAAAGACTACCAGCCGTTGTTCTGACAGAGATCCCGCTAGCATATGCCGAGCTTGTACCTTGAGCACGCGCAACGATTGTTCCTGTGTTGGATAGAACGCCGCCAGCAGACTGCACCGAAATACCTTCTGCGCTGGCCCAGCTACCGCCAACCGCATTAACCAAGATAGAGCCTGAGTTACTTACGGTGCCTGACATAGATCGGCCTTCGATACCGACCGCACTGACGTTACTCGCGCTTAATCCAAGAGCCTGAACTTCCAGAGTGCCACTATTGGTCAAAGTACCAGAAATGTTGTGGTTGGTGATCCCGATTGCATCCACGCTGGACGCTGAATTCACTGCAGCCAATACTCGGATCGTACCGCTGTTTGTAAGGGTGCCATCAAGAGCCAAACCAGAGACACCCTCCGCAGTTGCGGTGCTCACATTTGTACCTGTCGCCTGAACATCGATGGTGCCTGCGTTGGTAATACTGCCGGTTGCCGCCAGATCACCGTAATCAATGCCAAGGGCAACCGGATTGGTGTTACCAGTTGCGGCCACCGTTACGGTACCTGTGTTTTCGAGGTCACCGCTCACGTCGTAGGCGGTAATTCCGTAGGCTGAACCTTCACTGCCCGCGTTGGCCACCACGTCAATGGTTCCGCTGTTTCGAAACGTCCCTGAAAGACCGACCATGCGCACGCCGTAAGCCGTTGCTGAGGATCCTGTACCATTTGCAGTTACGGAAATCGTCCCAGAATTGTCGACGGTTCCTGATGTTGCGCGCAAATTGATTCCGTAGGCTCGGGCAGAGCTACCTTCGGCGAGAATGCTGATGTCACCAGAGTTGCTCACTGTTCCTGAGTTGGCTCCACCGTAGATACCCGTCGCTTGAACCCAAGTGGACCCATCAACGGTGACATCAATCGATCCCGAGTTTGTGACCGTCCCCTGAATGTCGCTCAGGTCGATGCCGCGGTGATCTGCCGAGGTGACACCGGTCGCAGACAAAGTGACCGATCCGCTGTTTGATACTGTTCCGGTGAGCAACCCATTCACGCCTATGCCAACGTGGGTACGATTGTTTGCATTTGTGCCGCTCAAGGCACCTTGGTTGCTGAGCGTTTGGTTGTACTGCACGACATTGATTTCAACGTGTGCGCGATCGGTCATTGGGTCCAAAGTGATCGAACCATCTTGGGTGATTGTGTGATCTTCATCCACGGCGCTGATCAGCGCAGTTGTCTGGGCAGTGTTGACCGTTTCTGCCTTTGCACCTGCCACAACAAGCGCGGTGGCAGAGGCTGTTCCCAACAGCAGAGAGGGTGCCATACTCGCGACGCGCCCCTTCCATTTGGTCATGCGTCCTCCAGCCAGTGAGGCGATCGTTTTTCTGCCTGCATTGCTCATATTATTATCCCCAATATTCTCATCGCAATGATGGGGCGACCTCACTGCTTGAGGTGCGCACAGTAATCCTTGGAATTTCCTTAATGGGAATGCCTCTTCGGAAAACCCTTAAAAAACAGCTTTATAACCAAAGTTTATGCCGTTTTGAGGCTTAAACCAGAACGCGTGCGCTTTTTGATATGAGTGCGATTGCCGGTCGATTTCAGGTTAGCTAAAGCAAAGGGCAACAAAGGACCGATACAGATGACAACTGCCTCAAACCCGCAAGACGCCGTTCAAACTTTGAACATAGCCCAAGCCATTCAATTGGCTCTGAACAACTTCCAACAGGGTAAGTTGGATGCTTGTATATATCTGTGTGACCGCGTGCTTGGAGCAGAGGCGAAGAACGCGATGGCGCAGCAGCTGATTGGCTTGGCTGCTTTTCAAAAAGGAGACCTGAAAACGGCGACCGAGCGTCTTCAGTCGGCGCTTTTGGCAGACCCAAAGAACTTGATGCTGCTGTCGAATATGGTCGAGGTTTTCCGATCTGCAAATCGCCTTCCTGAGGCGGTGTCATATGGCGAGCGTGCCGTCGCCCAAGGTGCCAATTCAGCACCGGTGTTCGCGAACCTCGCTTTAGCCTATTATGATCTAGGTGAGATTGAAAAAGCCAAAACACTCCATCAAAAAGCGCTGTCCCTCGATCCCAAACATATTGCGTCTCTGAACAATCTTGGGTCAATCGCGCGGGATGAAAAAGATATCGATGTTGCAATAGAGTATTATCGCCAAGTTTTGGCCATCCATCCCGACCACTATGAAAGCCGCAATAACCTCTCGACCGTGCTGATTGATTTGGATCGACTAGATGAGGCGCTTTTGGAAATCTCTCAGATACAAGCCAAAGATCCGAACAATGCCGAAGCGCTGCGCAATCAGGGACGTATCTTTCTGATGCGCTTGGAACTGGACGCAGCAGAGCGGTTGTTTCGCCGCGCTTTGGCGTCCGACCCAAATCAAACATCCGCGCACATCGGGCTTTCCCAGGTGTATTTGGAAAAGAACCATCCTGAACTTGCCCAAAGGGCGGCAGAGCGTGCTTTCGAGTTAGAACCTCAGAATGCTAGCTGCCATCACCAGCTGGGGCTGGTCAAAAGTGGCCTGGCCGATAGCGACACAGCCCTTCGCCACTATGACGAGGCACTTGCGCAAGATCCGACTTTCGCGCCCAGCCTCATGGGGAAGGGACACATCTATCTGGAGATGGGTGACAAAACAAAAGCCAAGGAGACGTTTGAGGCCGCATTGCAGCTGCAACCCTCAGACACATCAGCTCTTGTTGCGCTGAGCCGTGTATCAAAGCCCAAATCACCAAATGATCCCGTTTTCATTGCGTTGGAGCAGGAACTGTCACGCGTAGAAAATATGTCGATTTCTAAGCAGATATCTTACCGTTTCAGCTTGGCTGATTGCTACGACGCGCTGGGTAGTTACGATAAGGCCTGGGAACAGTTTGAGCGCGGCGCGGCCCTAAAGCGGTCGACCATCCAATACGATGCGGATGCGCGTGACGCTCAAGTGGATGCAATCATTCAAACCTTCAACGCAGAGTTCATTGAGAAGCTACGTGCCTATGCTAACCCCTCTGCCAAGCCGATCTTTGTCCTTGGCATGCCGCGCTCTGGCACCACATTGACCGAAACCATTCTCGCGAGCCATTCGAAGGTTTATGGGGCGGGCGAGTTGAATGATTTGCGCAATCTGTTTGAACAGTTTGACGTGGCATCCCGCGCAGAGTTCCCCAATTGTTTAGCCCGGATCGCCGGTAATACAATCCGAGAACTTATTGATCGCTATATAGCAACGCTGAATGATCTTTCGGATGGCGCTGCTTTTGTCACTGACAAAATGCCCTCCAATTTCGATCTGATCGGTTTGATCCACGCGCTTCTGCCCAACGCCAAGATCGTGCATGTCAAACGTAACGGTATGGACAGTTGTTTCTCGGGATTCACACGCCTCTTTGAGCGCAGTCAGTTTCACAGCTACGAACAGGCCGAAATGGGGCGTTATTACAATGGGTACAAACGCTTAATGAACCACTGGGAAGCAATACTTCCCGCGAATGCGGTTTACGATATTCAATACGAGGATTTGGTGACGGACCGAGACACACAGGTGAATAATCTGCTGAAATGTTGTGGATTAGGGTGGGAAGACGCATGCCTGCAATCTCACAAGTCAAAACGACGAGTACGGACAGCCAGTATCACGCAGGTTCGCGAGCCTATTTACCAAAGCTCGATCGCCAAATGGCAAAAATACGGCAAGTACTTATCAAGTTTGAACGCTACCATTGGGAATCAACCAAACTGATCTTGTCGATTACGTTGCGAATGGCCGCTGCGGGGTTCATTGCGGCCACTGTTCAAGTATCTAAATTGAGGTAAGCTGTGAGGAACCAATATCAAGTTTTGCAATGCCCGCTTTTGCAATCAATGAAGCTTTTTTAAATGTGGCACTACAGTACAATTTTGGGTTCGGAGCCGCCTTATTGCACTGCAGAGCACTCAGAAATTTCTGCGAAGGTAGATGTCTGGTATCAGCGTTGAAGCCTGATTGGTTTGCATCTGCAGCGAATGTCCGCTGTCCGCCGTTCTCTACAAAAAGAGCTAGCGGACTTCGTCCCCACGCGCCTGCAACGCAATTAGACAAGACCCTGTCTTCAGCTGCGCCTGCGGGCCGCACCAACCCAGTCGAATTGTATTTCACTTGCTACCCCCAACCCTAGCCGGGAGCAGGTTTTATAGACAAGCTCGCTGAAGCGCTTTTCTCAGAGCCAGTTTTGAAACGGAAATCATGACAGACATCATCTCAATCCATAAAAGGCAAATCTATGTGTCAAAAATGGAAAGGTTCCGTCTCAAAAGGCAGAACAATTGGTCGTCTCACATGAATTGAAGTGGCGCTCTGGGGAGGATTCGAACCCCCGACCCCCTGATTCGTAGTCAGGTACTCTATCCAGCTGAGCTACCAGAGCGCGGTGTGAGGGGCGGTTTAATGTGAACTGTGGGGGGGCGCAAGGGCAAAAAACAAAAAAGTTCTAAATTTCTGCAACGTCCCCTTTGGGCAAGCGAATTTCAAAGCAGGTACCGGTTTCATCGCTTTTCGCAAGGCGCAGATCACCACCGTGACCGCGGACCAATTCCTGCGAAATAGCGAGGCCTAAACCGGTACCACCCTTTCGCATACCGCCTTGAAATGGCTGAAAAAGATGCTCTTTGGCTTTGAGGGGCAACCCGGGGCCTGTGTCTTGAACCGTGATCGTCCAATCGATTTCGGTTTCCCGTGCTTCCACCATGATTTCGCCCGGTTGACCTGCTGCGACAATCGCCTGCCGCGCGTTGCGCACAAGGTTTGAAATCACGCGGTGCAGTTGTTCGGAATCTGCCCAAACATGCATCCCAGTCGGCACGTTTTCTGACAAGCTCAGGTCAAACTCCCCAACAGCCAAACGCTCGGATTCTGCAACCTCATCCACAAGCTCTGCCAAGGGCACCTGTGTCAGCCGTGGGGCGGGTTCTTCGGCCTTGCCAAAGGCCAATGTCCCCTCACATAGATGAACGGCCCGAGTGATGGAATTCACAAGCTTTGGCGCCATGCGCTTGACGGTTGGATCTTCGGACATTTCGATCCGGTCTGTAAACAACTGCGCCGATGTCAGAATGTTGCGAAGATCATGGCTTACTTTAGCAACAGCGCCACCCAATTGCGCCAGACGTTCCTTTTGGCGTAGGGACGCCCGCAGGTCTGTCTGAAGCGTCTGCAACGCTTCTTCGGCTTCTCGCAGCTCGACAACATTGGAAGAGGGCTGAATGATCCCTCGAGCGTCCTCTGGCGCTGCAGAGTACCTTTGCATGTACCCAACAACCCCTTTGATCGGTTTCACCAGAATCAAACGCACTGCAATAAACAAAAGACTCGCAGTAAAGGCCGAGATCACCGCAGACAGAATTAGAATGGTTACACCATAATCAATCATCGCCGCGCGTAGATCTTTGGTCCAAAGCGTGACCTCGATCAGCAATCCGGCCTCTAGAACCGGCGCCCCAATGACCCGAATGACTTCGGGTTCGGGCGCAAAGAGACGGTTCATTGCATCCATGATCAGCTCAAAGGCTGTCGCATCTCGAAGGTCAAAAGTCTGTTGAATGGGGGCCGGCATATCTGACGAGAGGATCAGCTGTCGAATTTCATCCCGGCGTAAAACCACGTTGTAGACTTCGGCGTTGCGCAGCAGCTCGTCTTCAAGCTCTGCATCAATCATGTCATCCGCAAGCAAAGCAAGTGACGCGATCTGCGCCCGCTCAAGGCGCGACAATAGGTAGTCTTCCCGAAACCTTGCGACTGACGGCACGAAAATAAGAATTTCGGCCAGCATCACAAAAATAATGGTCAGAAATAGAAAACGCCCGGATAGTGTCTTAAACATGGCCCCTCACTCTATCTTTACGGAAGCCAGCGCTGCACAAAGCCGACGATACGTTTCACTTTAGGGTTCTCAAACAATCTTGGTGTGAAATATGCACCGGCGGCACGTTTATTCAACTCTCCAATTGTCGGATATGGGGCAACCATGTTGGCAACGGCGCTCATTTTTAACTTATTTGCAATAACGAGGGCCCAAAGGTTGATCAATTCGCCCGCTTGATAGCCAGCAATGGATGCGCCGATAGGGCGTCCTTTGACAACCATAACTTTGATCAACCCTGCGGTCTTACGTTCAGAAATGGCACGATCGTTGTGGTTGAAATGGAAACGCGCCACTTCAAGAGCATCACCATGCTGTGCGCGGGCTTGCGCCTCGGTCAGACCGACCTGTGCCAATTCTGGATCGGTGTAGGTTGCCCACGGGATGTGATCTGTGCGTTCTTTCGCCGGAAGCCCAAACAATGCAGAGCGGATAATTAAACCAGCATGATACCCGGCGACATGGGTGAACTGCAGGCCACCAGCGACATCTCCAATCGCGTATACCTTGCGGTTCGTGGTGCGCATGCCTGCATCGACTTTGATACCGGTACGTGTGGTTTCAATCCCCGCTGCGTCCAGGTTCAGTTTATCGATGTTGGGTTTACGACCCACGGCCATCAAAAGATGGGTGCCCTTGAAAACACGACCATCTTTGGCCTCAACTTCAATCGCACCCGCGGCGCCACGAATTTCCTGAGCAAGCGCATCTTCTTCAATCTCGATGCCCTCCGTGCGCAGGTTATCCAACACTATGGCCGCCATCTCTGGATCATCCTTGCCCAGCGCTTTCATGCCTTCGATCACGGTAACTTTGCTGCCCAAACGACGGTGAGCTTGTGCCATTTCTAAACCGATAGGGCCGCCGCCAATGATCAATAAATGATCTGGCTGCTCGCGCAATTCAAACAAGGTTTCGTTGGTTTGGTAAGGAACCGTATCCAACCCTGGGATTGGCGGCACCAACGGGGAAGATCCGGTCGAAATAACCACGCGGCGCGCCTTGATGATGTGATCGCCCGCTTTGACTTCGGTTGCAGAAACAAACTCACCGAACTCTTGGATCACACGAACGCCAAGCCCTTCGAAACGCTCGACAGAGTCGTTTGGCTCAATTTCTGCGATCACATCAGCGACGTGATCTTTCGCGGCGGCGTAATCCACCTTTGGCGTGACGTCGGCGACGCCATATTTACTTGCATTAGACTGCGCCCATGCGGCTTTACCGCTGGCAATCAAGGCCTTAGACGGAACACAGCCGAAGTTCAGGCAATCGCCCCCCATTTTGTGACCTTCCAACAAAGTCACATCTGCGCCCATTTGCACAGCGCCCGCAGCCACCGACAATCCACCCGAGCCTGCACCAATGACAAGCAAATCCGTTTTGATCTTTTTCATTTTTAAATGTCCTTACTTGCCGCGTGCAGCTTTGATAACGATGGGTAGAGCGGCCAGCAGACATAGGCCTAAGATGGGCAGCAAGATTTGTGGTTCAAAGATGATGCCAAGGTTTGGTGTCTCGCCACGTTCAAACACTTCCCCAAGGCCTGCGCCTACAGATGTGTAAACCACGCCTCCGGGAATAATGCCGATAAAGGTTGAGATCGCGAAACGGCGAAGCGGGACGCCGACAAGTGCGGGCACCAAGTTGGCAACAAAGAATGGAACAGCCGGCACCAATCGGATCAAGAACAGCATGGACCACTGATTTTCATCAATGCCATCTTTGATCTTCTTAACAGCGCCCTCAGACCCTTCCATCTTTGCCGCGAGCTTTTCACCAAGCCCCCAACGGGCTGCTAGGAAAATCAGGATCGCCCCGATTGTGGCTGCAGATACATTGAACAGTGCGCCGGGGAACGTGGCAAACAAAAATCCACCTGTCAGGGTCGCGATGGTTGCGCCAGGCAAGCTAAAGGCCACGATGACAATGTAAGCCAACATGAACAGACCTACCGTAAGTACGAAATTTGCATCTCTGAATGCCAATAGCGCCTCACGATTGTCGCGCAGTGTTTCGAAACTCAGATAATCCTTCAAGGTAAAGGCACCAATTACGGCAACCAGAAGAATGGCAATCAGCGGCAACCGTTTGGCAAATCCGCTTTTAGGTACGTCTGTCATATCACTCATCTTTTTTCATCTCACTTGTTCCGGTTTCCACCAAGATGCGAACACAAGCAACAAAACGGTATGGTGTTCACGCGCGGTTGATGGCAATCACCACTTCCGTGATCATGACGGGGTGAATCTGACAGAATTGAAACATTCTTTGGATCAATCTTTGTATTTTTGTTGCAAAACACTCTTCGGAGGTTTGACAACCCCAAAACAGCCCCCTATAGCACGGACTTCAAATAGATGACGGTCTCGCAGTGAGTCGGCGACCGGATAGAAACAAAGTACGGAGACGGAGCGATGAAACGCACCTACCAACCCTCGAACCTGGTTCGCAAACGCCGCCACGGCTTCCGTGCGCGCATGGCCACCAAAGCTGGCCGCAAAATCCTGAACGCACGTCGTGCGCAAGGCCGTAAGTCCCTGAGCGCGTAAGCCTCAGCGGAATTACATTTAAGATTTGACGCCGTCGGAGGCTCCTATGGATGGTTCAACCCACCCGAAGGACACGCCACCGGCGGCGTCTTCGCGTTTGATCGTTCTGCAAAACCGATCCGATTTCCTAGCAGCGGCACGCGCCCGGCGCCAAGGCACCAAATCAATGATGGTACAGGCCCGCAAACGGCGGGACACCGAATCCATCGAGGCTGATGTGATCCGTATTGGTTTCACCTGCTCTAAAAAAGTGGGCAATGCAGTCGCTCGAAATCGAGCCAAGCGTCGACTTCGTGAGGTCGCTAGGCAGATTTTGCCAGATAAGGGTATGAAGGGTTGGGATTACGTGCTGATTGGCCGTGCGGATGCAACCGCCCAGCGGCCCTTTGAAGACATGAAACGAGATCTTATGTATGCTTTGAAAAAGCTACATGAGACTCGCTAATGTCCCCCCTCGCCCATATTGCTGCCCTTCCTGTCAGGGCCTACCGGCTTATCTTTAGCCCATGGGTCGGATTTAACTGCCGTTATCAACCCACTTGTTCTGCTTATGCGCTTGAGGCTCTGGATAAACATGGCGCGATCAAAGGCAGCTGGTTGACGATCCGCCGACTGGGCCGATGTCACCCTTGGGGTAGCGATGGTTATGACCCTGTTCCAGACAAACAAGATTCTCCGCCCCATTCCTGACAGAAGTGTTTGTGGTATACACGCCACAATCTAGACGGGTATGTGATTCCATACTTGGCCTGTTACGCGCCCCTGCTAAGGTGCGCCTGTGTTCAACATGAACAAAGGAGGCAGACAATGACATCTTATCATCTCACAACCTGGCTCCGAGCAGGCTACGGCTCTTAACAGTCATAACCGCTATTGGGAAATCTTGATTCCCAGTGAACGCAATCTGACCACACCCTGATTTTTATGCGCCAAGCGCATCGCGTCTTTTTTGTTGGTCTCATCCAAATCTCAACCACACAGGACCATTCCGCATCTGCGGTTGGCAAACACCATGACCTATTCTCTTTCTCATTCCGCTCAAAAAGAGCTGAAGTTCGAAATCACTTACCTCGTTGCAAAATTTGGTCGCAGGCGGGCCCTTTTTGCAATTCTGATGACCTACTGGCGCGGCAAAGGCCGCCCGCCAGACGCCGCCTACCGGTTGAACAATCATCTGTTGAAAGATGTTGGCTTGCCTGAGGCAACTGACACCACACAAAACAGCTGGCGTTTGCGGGCCTAATACGCCGCACAGTTCAGCACATATAAATCGGCGCCAGATCGCTCTGGCGCCGACCAAAACGGCTGTGCCCAGAGCAACTCCTCACCTTTAATGACAGGAATGAATTCATGCCTCAACCAAACTTAAACAACGTCACTCTTGATCTGGATGCCGAAATCGCAAAGCTCCTCGCCCAGTTCGGCTATTGGCGGATGGCTCTTGCCGTTGCCAGCTCGGTTCTTCGGCCGAAAAGTAGGCCGCCTGATGCTACTCAAATCTTAAACGATCATCTGTTAAAGGATCTGGGCTTACCTCCCAACACGCCACCCTCCGAACGTTGGCCGAAGGGGCGGTTCTAACTAAGTTGCATTCGGGCTTGCATTAACCATGCCCGAATACCCCTTTATTAAAAGGTCAACTAATGGCATATGGCCGCCATGCTTGATGATGATCTCGACGATATTCACCCACTGTTTCATGGTGCCCCTTCCTCTACCAGCTTCAAAAAGCTGCGAAAGCGGATCGTGCGCCAAACGCGCGAAGCCATTGAACAATATGGGATGATAGAGCGCGGCTCGCGCTGGCTCGTCTGCCTATCGGGTGGCAAAGACAGCTATACATTGCTTGCAATCCTATACGAGCTGAAATGGCGCGGGTTGCTTCCTGTGGATCTTTTGGCGTGTAACCTTGATCAAGGTCAGCCCAACTTTCCTGCAACTGTTCTGCCAGAGTTCCTCAAGAAGATGGGCGTTGAGCATCGCATCGAATATCAAGACACATACTCGATCGTAAAAGACAAAGTGCCCGCCGGACGCACCTATTGCGCCCTGTGTTCACGTTTGCGCCGCGGGAACCTATATCGCATTGCCCGCGAAGAGGGATGTTCAGCAGTTGTGCTTGGGCATCACCGGGATGACATCCTAGAAACCTTCTTTATGAACCTGTTTCACGGTGGGCGCCTGGCTACGATGCCACCAAAGCTCGTGAACGAAGAAGGCGATCTTTTTGTGTATCGTCCGCTTGCTCATGTGGCCGAAGAAGATTGTGAAAAGTTTGCAAAATCAATGAATTACCCGATCATTCCTTGCGATCTATGCGGTAGTCAGGATGGTCTACAACGACAGCAGGTCAAACAAATTTTGGACGGTTGGGAACAGAACTCACCCGGGCGTCGTCAGGTGATGTTCCGGTCGCTGATGAACGCGCGTCCGTCGCATTTGCTTGACCCGAAAATCTTTGATTTCGCCGGGCTTGAGCGGGGTTCCGTAAAAGTCGAAGAAGATTCTCTGGGTATTCCGAACCTGCGTTAATCAGGCAATTAGACACATCACATAGCGTTGTCCCAAGTTTTGGCGTTTTGCCATTTAACTGGGGACCATTGTGATGTGGCAGTACAACGCAATAACGGCACTTACACGCAAGCCAATCGCCTGGATCGAAACGTTGCGTCCCGAAGTTTTGGGCGTCATTGCCAGTTTGTTGTGCTTAACGTCCTACCTCATCGGCGGCGAAGTGGCACTATTGATCTCGGCCCTTACGCTTCCTGTATTTGGCGTCTATCTCGCGCGAAATATGATGCGCACAAAGGGAACCCTCCATTCTGTTGACCCGATCACCGGCCTCCGATCGCTAAGCTATCTAGAACAAGTCGCACAGGAGTGGATCGTCCAAACGCAAACCAATCACCGGAAAACCGTGTGCTTCATCATTCGCATTCATGCTTTTCCAGAATTTGCCTTGCGGCACGGGGAAGCCGCATCAGAACAAGCACAACGCACAATCGCCGCCCGAATTTTGCGTAGCCTGCGTGAAGAAGACCTTTTGGCGCGTACACGTGAGGGCGAGTTCATGTTTCTCCTAACGCCCGTGCGCCACCTAGATCTTGAAATATGCATTCAACTCGCATCTCGCATGAAAGCCGCAATCGAAGCAAAACTACCACTTGAAACTGGAGTGGTAGAGCTTGAAGCGTCAATTGGGTTCTGCCGCAGCGATCAGCTCAACACGTCCAGCATTAAGCCATTGGTGGATGCGGCCCGCATGGCATTGCGCGATGCGCGTCGGAACGGGAACGCCGACATCCGCGCTTATACCGAAAGCCTATACAAGCGCGAAGAAGGTCGGCGCCGTCTTGGAAACGAGGCGGCACGCGCACTGCAAAATGGCGAAATCCGAGCATGGTATCAGCCGCAAATTTCGACCGAAACTGGCCTTGTCACGGGTTTTGAAACGCTTGCCCGGTGGGAGCATCCCCAAAAAGGGATCATCTCCCCTGCTCAATTTCTCGAAACATTGGCCGAAACCGGACAATTGGAACATCTTGCAGAATTCATGCTTGCCAATGCGCTAGAGGCGCAGACCCGGTGGGAGAGGCAAGGCTTTCATGTGCCACAGGTGGGCGTGAATTTTGCCGGTGACGAATTGAGAAACCCGATGCTTGTCGATCGGATTCACTGGGAGCTTGATCGCTTTGGGTTGTCACCGGATCGCATCGCAATTGAAGTGTTGGAATCCGTCATCGCAGACTCCCCTGATGGCGCGATTGCAGACAATGTAAACGGGCTCGCTAAACTGGGGTGCTATATTGATCTTGATGATTTTGGCACAGGCCATGCGTCCATCAGCTCCATAAGGCGATTTGCTGTCTCACGCCTCAAAATCGATCGAAGCTTTGTAATGCACGTCGATAGTGAACCCGAGCAACAAAAACTGGTCGAGGCAATTGTAACAATGGCCGAGCGCCTTGGTCTCGAAACATTGGCCGAAGGTGTGGAAACCGCAGGAGAACACACAATGCTCGCTCAGCTGGGATGCACCCATGTTCAAGGTTACGGAATTGCGCACCCGATGCCGTTTGAGCAAACGATTCCATGGATGGCAGAACATCGTGCGTCGCTGCACCAAACACCAGAAATCGGCAGACGAATTGTTTAGTTTTACCGGTGCAAGCCGCTAAATCGTTCCTGATCCGCGCGTTCACTCGTATTCCAGCTGAATCCTCTTGACCTTTGCCCTCTACCTCTGTTGAACCACCGTGAGTTAAAGTGCGCGCTGAAAAGCGCCGACACTTCAATTAAAAAAGGTCAGGAACGCCCTATATCGGTTGCAACCGATGGCGTTCAAACAGACAGGTGGCCCAGCAATATGGACGACAATAACAAGAATCTCATTCTTGCAACCGCGCTAAGCTTTATCGTGATCCTCGTATGGTTTGTACTCTTCCCTCCTCCGGAGCCAGTTCAAGATCCAAACCTGACGGAAGCAACAGCTGAATCACTGACAGCGCCGATTGCCCCGACAAGTGCAGCGACAGCGGCGCAATCAACAACAGCCGAACCCACAGATGAGGCCATTGACGCCCCTCGTGTGCAAGTCGAAACAGCCCGCGTTAGCGGCTCTATTTCTTTGCAGGGTGGTCGGATCGATGATCTGTCGCTCAAAGGGTATCGCGAAACGCTGGCCGAAGATTCAGACATCGTCCACCTGCTCAAACCTCGTTCCGAGGCTGGTAGCTACTATGCGTTATACGGTTGGACCCCAGGAGCAGGCCTGACGGCTGATGCAGTTCCAGGCGTAAACACGATTTGGTCTGTCGAAAGCGGCGATACGCTGACAGAAACAAACCCTGTCACCCTCGCGTGGGACAATGGCGCAGGCCTTACGTTCCGCCGCGAAATGTCGATCGATGAAAACTACATGTTCTCGGTCAAGCAATCAGTCGAAAACACTGGTGCTGGCAGCGTTTCATTGGCACCTTATGGCATCCTGGCTCGTCATGGTGAGCCTGCCGATCTGAAGAATTTCTTTATTCTTCACGAAGGTGCAATTCGCCAACGCGACGACGAACGCGACTTTTTCGACTACGGTGACATCCAAGATTTCGAAGGCGACAACGCTTGGTCCGGAGGCTCTACCGTTGCTGACGTGTCTTCCGTTTCCGATGGCGGGTGGCTGGGCTTCACAGACCACTACTGGATGACAATGCTTATCCCAGCGGAAGGTGCTGCGAACGACTCTGTTCTGCAATACAACAGCGCGACCGACACCTACCGGGCAACCATTCGCCTTGAAACACAACAAGTTTCCGATGGCGAAACCAAATCAGCCGAGTCTCGTCTGTTTGCAGGTGCGAAAGAATGGGAAACCATCCGCAACTACCAAAATAAAGGTGGCGTTGCGAATTTCTTGGACAGCATCGATTGGGGTTGGTTCTTCTTCCTGACGAAACCGATCTTTGCGCTGCTTCACTTTATCAACGGCTTTATCGGAAACATGGGCTGGGCGATCATTGGTCTGACCATCATCATCAAAATCGCGGTCTTCCCTCTGGCATATAAGTCTTATTCTTCCATGGCGAAGATGAAAGAGCTTCAGCCAGAAATGGAGAAGTTGAAAGAAAAAGCCGGCGATGATCGTCAGAAGATGCAGCAAGAGATGATGGCGCTGTATAAGAAGGAAAAGGTTAATCCAGCATCTGGCTGTCTGCCATTGCTGATCCAGATCCCGATCTTCTTCTCACTGTATAAGGTGATCTTCGTTACGCTCGAATTGCGCCACGCTCCGTGGTTTGGCTGGATCACTGACTTGTCAGCTCCTGATCCAAGCTCGATCCTGAACCTGTTTGGCTTGCTGCCCTACGCGGTGCCGGAACTCGGCGTGTTTGCATTCCTGTCACTGGGCATCCTTCCAATCTTGTTGGGTGTGTCCATGTGGCTTCAGCAAAAGCTGAACCCTGCGCCAACGGATCCTGCACAGGCGATGATCTTTGCGTGGATGCCTTGGGTCTTTATGTTCATGCTGGGTACCTTTGCGTCGGGCCTCGTTGTGTACTGGATTGCAAACAACACCATCACCTTTACACAGCAATATTTGATCATGCGCAGACACGGTTACAAACCTGATGTGTTTGGCAACATTGTTTCTAGCTTTAAGCGCAAAGAAAAAACTGCTGACAAATGAGCCTAACTGTTACTGCCCTTTGGCGCCATCCTATCAAAGCACACGGCCGAGAAGCCCTCCAGCGCACCGCGCTGGAGGCCGGGAAGTGCATGCCATGGGATCGTCATTGGGCCGTAACACATGAGGCCACCAAAGCAGGCGGGTCTGAATGGGCCCGGTGTATCAATTTCTCACGGGGCGCAAGTGCGCCCCGTTTGATGGCCCTCACGACACATCTGGATGAGGCAACTGGCGTTGTCACTTTGTCTCATCCTGATTTGCCGGATCTCAGCTTTAACCCAGACACAGAAGCAGATCGTTTTGTGAACTGGGTGCGCCCCATCATGCCTGAAAACCGCAGGCAATCGACGGGTATTTTAAAGGTGCCCGGCGTGGGCCTAACAGATTCAAGCTGGCCATCGCTCAGTTTGGTAAACCTTGCGTCCAACGCTGCTTTGGAAAACGTGCATGGTTCAGCTTTGTCGATGAACCGCTGGCGCGGTAACATACACTTTGATGGTGCGGCCGCTTGGGAAGAATTCGAGCTGGTCGGCCGCAAGCTGCGCATTGGTACTGTTGAATTTGAGGTGCGTGAACGGATTGAACGCTGCAGCGCCACGACGGTTGATCCCGCCAATGGGCAAGCTGACTTTGACACGCTGAAAGCACTGCGTGACAATTGGGGCCATACAGATTTCGGCGTAAAGATTTTCGTCACCAAATCCGGCGACATCGCCGTGGGTGACACGATAGAGGTTCTCTAATGCAACTCCCCTTTCCGCTCGTTGAAGAGCCTGATGATTTAAGCCGCGAAAAAGGCCGTAAACTCTTTGTTGGTAGCAATGCTGACTTTTTAAAGGGTGTCGTGGCGATGTCAGGCCTTCCCGGTGACGATCGCGCCGAGGTTTGCTTTGCGGGTCGTTCGAACGTGGGCAAGTCCAGCCTCATCAACGCGCTTACAAGTCGCAAGGGTCTTGCCCGCGCATCCAACACGCCGGGCCGCACGCAAGAGATTAACTATTTCACGCTGAGTGAAAGCCATTACCTTGTCGACTTGCCGGGCTATGGCTTTGCCAACGCCCCGCTGGATGTCGTGGCCAAGTGGCAGCGCCTACTGAAACAGTACCTTCAGGGCCGCGTCAGCCTGCGTCGCGCCTTTGTGCTCGTAGATATGCGCCATGGCGTGAAAGACGTGGATGACGAAATCATGTCGTTGCTCGATAGCGCCGCCGTGACCTTTCAGGTTGTCATGACAAAAGCAGATAAGGTGAAAGCCAAGGATCAGGAAAAGATCATGGCACAGGTGCGTGAGCGTCTCGCAAAGCACCCTGCCGCCTTCCCAGAAATCGTTGTGACTTCTAGCGAAAAGGGCGATGGCCTTGCCACTCTGCGGGCTTTGATCGCCAATTTGGCGTAATGGCACCGCATTAATCCTAATTGAAGACTGACTCTGCTTGGCCTAGGCGGCGCAACACGGTAACACCGTGGGCCAGAGGGACTAGAGATGAAGAAGCAAAATATGAACCGCGATTGGATCGCTACTGCACGTACGCTGTCACAGGCGTTGCCATATCTTCAGCGCTACACAGGCGCCATTGTTGTCATCAAGCTTGGTGGCCACGCCATGGGCAGCGACGAAGCGATGGATGAATTCGCACGTGATGTCGTGTTGATGCAGATGGTTGGCATTCATCCGGTTGTGGTGCACGGCGGGGGTCCAATGATCAACGCAATGCTCGACAAGCTCGACATCAAATCCGATTTCGTAAACGGAAAACGCGTCACTGATGCCGCAACCGTCGAGGTTGTGGAAATGGTGCTGTCCGGCCGTGTGAACAAGCGCATCGTTCAGGCGATCAACAGTCAAGGCGGCAAGGCCGTTGGGCTTTCGGGGAAAGACGCGAATCTGATGATCTGTGATCAAACAAACCCTGATCTAGGGTTTGTCGGCACGCCTTCCGATATCAACCCACAGGTGCTGCATGACCTCTTTGCCAAAGGCACAATCCCTGTGATTGCACCTTTGGGCGCCGGCCGCGATGGTGAAACGTTTAACATCAATGGCGATACAGCTGCGGGTGCCATTGCGGGCGCTCTAAAGGCCGATCGCCTGTTGCTTTTGACTGATGTGCCCGGTGTCAAAGGCACAGACGGCGACGTGATGACAGAACTTTCTGCAAGCCAAATTCGTGACATGATCAAGTCTGGTGTCATTGCGGGTGGTATGATCCCCAAGACCGAAACAGCACTTGATGCCATCGACAGAGGCGTACGTGCCGCTGTCATTCTTGATGGACGTGCGCCAAATGCTTGTTTGTTGGAACTATTCACCGAACATGGTGCTGGATCGATCATTCGAAACGATGGCTAACTCGCTTGTGATCGCAACGCAATTGACTGACGTTCGCGGCTCGCTACGCTGAGCGAATGGAACATGAAGCGGTCATTCGGCTCTCAATCTTT
Source organism: uncultured Paracoccaceae bacterium (assembly GCA_947498415.1). GTDB lineage: Bacteria > Pseudomonadota > Alphaproteobacteria > Rhodobacterales > Rhodobacteraceae > Cognatishimia. The sequence continues at coordinate 40,678 of CANMKB010000010.1, read as the reverse complement.
TTGGGGCTCTTTACAGTTTTGGCGCTGGCCGAAGCAGTCTTGCCGCGGCGCGAGCGTGTGTCGTCGCGTGTCAGTCGCTGGCGGACCAATTGGGGTATGACCCTGTTAAACACCTTTACGCTGCGGCTTATGGCGTTTGCCCTGCCCGCACTGGCCCTGGGTGCCGCTGCTGACGCAAGTGCGCAAGGTTGGGGGCTGTTCAACGGCTGGAACCTTCCTGCTGGCGTGGAAGTGATCCTCGCCATCCTGATTTTTGATTTCGCCATCTGGTTTCAACATCTGGTCACGCACAAAGTGCCAATCCTTTGGCGCTTACACCGTGTTCACCATGCCGATCGCGATATGGATGTAACAACAGCCATCCGATTTCACCCGATCGAAATTGCGCTGTCTATGCTTCTTAAAATTGGTTTGGTGTACCTGATCGGGCCAAGTGTTTTGGCGATATTCCTGTTCGAAGTCATCCTGAACAGTACGGCAATGTTCAATCATGCGAACCTAAGATTGCCCCTGCCGTTTGATCGTGTGGTGCGTATGGTTCTTGTGACACCAGACATGCACCGCGTTCATCACTCTGTTCACAGGCATGAACACGACAGCAACTATGGGTTTTCACTGTCCATTTGGGACCGACTGTTCGGCACGTACATAGCTCAGCCCGCAGAGGGACACGATGCCATGGACACCGGGTTGCGCTGGCAAGACGACCGACCAGCCAAGCTCTCATGGTCTTTGGTTCTACCGTTTTTAAAAAACAACTGATTAGACTTTAATCAGCAGCGGAAAAATAAGTAAAACAACGCTCAATCTTAAGAAAATTTTCGCAAAAGTGATGCACTCAGAGGTGTAGTGATGTCAGGTTGATATTTACAAATACCCCTTTTTGAAAGTTTCTTATTGTATGACCAAACGTCTTATTTTGACGCGCCATGCCAAGTCCAGTTGGGACACGCCATCGGTTGACCACGATCGACCGTTGAATAAGCGCGGGTATCAGTCTGCACCTTTAATGGGAAAATGGCTGCGCTCTAACGGATATGTTCCTGATCAAATCTTCAGCTCATCCGCGCGACGGACTGTAGAGACCTGCGAGGGCTTGGGGTTTGAGCCCGCACCAATCTTAACAAGTGATCTCTATCACGCCAGTGCGCAGTGTATTCTTGATGTACTCCGAGAGGCGACAGGAGACACAGTTTTAATTGTTGGACACAACCCGGGTTTGGCTGATTTCGCCGCCCGCATTCTTCAGAATCTACCTTTGCACGATCATTTTTTTGACTATCCGACCTGTGCAACCACCGTGGCAAACTTTGAAGTTGATAACTGGGATGCCGTGACATTCGGCATGGGGCATATCCAAAACTTCATCATCCCCAAAGAGATTCAGCAAAGTGCCTTGCAACTTTCACAGCCGTTGGCCTAGATAGACCTCACAAACCATGGAGATTTGATGTCCCATTGATTGCGGCGCCAGATGACGCGCCATCGACACACACCTAAAACAGTGCTCCACTTCGGGTGGAAAGCATAGGTGTGTCTAATGTCCAATCAATCGACGCCCGATGGGCGTATGGGATAACAAATGATTTTACCCTATTCTTCTTCTGACAAAGTGCAGGTTCTCCACATCTGGAAAACAGCGAGCGCGATCTCGCATCCGTTTCTTTCGGAAGACCTCGTCAATCAAGCCGAAGCCATGATCCGTGATCAACTCTTGGATATGGCCGAAGTTTGGATCGCCGAACACCAAGGTGAAAAAGTTGGTTTTATCGCCTTAATTGGCGATGAAGTTGGCGGACTCTTTATTTTGCCACAGAACCAGGGCCAAGGAATTGGTCGCCGTCTTTTGGAACAAGCGTTGAAAACACATTCAGAACTAACGCTGAGCGTCTTTACTCAAAATCCAAAGGCTCAAGGTTTCTATAGATCCGTCGGATTTAAAGAAACCGCACGGATCACCAGTGAATTCTTCGGTCACGAAGAAATTCGAATGCATTTATCCAAAGTCTAAACAAAAGAGGCCGGGGAATACTCCCCGGCCTTTCAGATTGTATCTATCCTAGGACTTAGTGGCCGAGGATCTGGCTGAGGAACAGTTTTGTTCGCTCGCTCTTTGGATTGTTAAAGAACTCTTCCGGCTCGTTTTGTTCAACGATTTGGCCTTGGTCCATAAAGATCACGCGGTTTGCGACCTGACGGGCAAAGCCCATCTCGTGCGTCACGCAAAGCATTGTCATGCCCTCTTCCGCGAGTTCGATCATGGTGTCGAGCACCTCTTTGATCATTTCAGGGTCAAGTGCAGATGTTGGTTCATCAAACAGCATGATGCGAGGTTTCATGCACAGAGACCGTGCAATCGCCACACGCTGCTGCTGCCCACCGGACAACTGACCCGGATATTTATTCGCTTGATCCGGGATCTTTACCTTTTCAAGGAAGTGCATCGCAGTGTCGATGGCTTCCTGCTTAGGTGTCTTACGAACCCAGATTGGAGCAAGCGTACAGTTTTCCAGAATGGTCAGATGCGGGAACAGATTGAAGTGCTGAAAGCACATACCAACTTCGCGACGAACCTTATCAATGTTCTTCAGATCATTGGTCAGCTCTGTACCATCAACGATGATTTGCCCCTGCTGGTGCTCTTCCAAGCGGTTGATACAGCGGATCATGGTCGACTTACCGGAACCAGATGGGCCCGCGATAACGATGCGCTCACCTTGGTTGACGGTTAGGTTGATGTCACGAAGCACGTGGAACGAACCGTACCACTTGTTCATATCGGTGATTTGGATCGCAACTTCGTCGCTCACTTGCATTTTAGAGCGGTCAATTGCGCGATCAGATTGTAGATCAGACATTATGTGATCTCCTAGCGTTTATGGCCAGTCTGAAGCTTGCGCTCCAGGTACATGGAATAGCGGGACATGGAAAAGCAGACGATAAAGAACAGAACCGCGATAAACGCGAAGAGTTCCCAGTAGATGCCGTTCCAAGCGGTGTCAGCACGAATTGCGGTCGACAGACCAATCACATCAAACAGGCCAATGATCGACACAAGCGTCGTATCTTTGAAGATGCCGATGAATGTACTTACAATGCCTGGGATCGAAATCTTGAGCGCCTGCGGCATGATGATCAAACGCTGAGCCTGCCAGTAGTTCAAACCCAGAGAGTCTGCACCTTCATATTGGCCTTTTGGCAACGCAGCCAAGCCACCCCGGATCACCTCAGCCATATAGGCCGCGGAGAAGAGGGTCATCATGATCATAACACGCAAAATGATGTCAAAGTTCGTACCCGGAGGCATGAAGACGTTCAGCAAGAGAGACGCCACAAACAACAGGGTAATCAACGGCACACCACGGATGAATTCGATGAAACCAACACAGATTGCTTTCACGATGAGTAGATCAGACTGACGCCCTAGCGCGAGAACAATACCGATCGGTAAAGAGACACCAATCGCAACAATCCCCAAAAGAACCGCCAACATAAAGCCACCAAATTTACGGGACTCTACGGCTTCAATTCCAATTGGCAGTACTGAATCCAAACCGGACACAACCACGCCGGAAAGCACCATCCACCAAATCAATGCCGCAGCAACACCGGCGATCAGAGCAATAAGCTCTCCTGCGGCCTCAGTCACGACACGATAGACAAAGTAGCCAATCACAAAACCCAGTGCCACGACGATTGGTCCCCAGATGGAGCCCCCCCACAGAAGCCAAGGCATCAGGAATGGATATGCCATGGTTAAGTAAAGCAGTTGGCGTGGCGCCTTTTCAGAGAACAGAACTGGGGCCAGTGCAGCCAAGGTGAGAACCAACGTCAGGTTGACGCGCCAGTATAGATGGTCTGGGTAGAAACCATACAAAAGCTGTAGCCAGCGGTCATTCACAACGCCCCAACACGCGTGTCCGTGCGTTGTACCGTAAGTCGCTGTGAAGATCTCGCGACACTCAGTCAAAGAGGTCGCGTTCCAAGAAGATTGGAAAATCCATGGCAGCAATCCCGACAGGATATAAGCCACAAGCAACAGCGAAATGATTGTGAGAATAGAGTTCACAACACTTGAGAACAGGTTTTCGCGCATCCAGCCTATGATACCAATCGTAGAGGCCGGTGGCTCTTTTTGCTCAAGCATTTCGGTGCGGACAAAAGATGTATCGCTCATATTAACGCTCCACCAATTTAACGCGGCTGTTGTAAACGTTCATCACGCCGGAAATCGACAGGCTGATAATCAGGTAAACGGCCATGAGAAGTAGAACACATTCCAGCTCGCGGCCAGTTTGGTTCATCGTGATGCCACCAAGTGTCCCTGTGATATCCATGTAACCCACCGCAATCGCCAATGACGAGTTTTTGGTCAGGTTCAAGTAATTGGAAATCATAGGAGGAATGATAACGCGAAGTGCTTGCGGCAGAACAACAAGGCTCATGATACGACCCGAGCGGAGCCCGAGAGCACCAGCGGCCTCAGTCTGACCATGGCTGATCGCAAGAATACCACCGCGCACGATCTCTGCGATGAAGGCCGCAGTATAAAGCGACAGTGCCAACCACAAGGCCAGCAAAGAGTTACGCAGGTGCGTACCGCCTTTGAAGTTAAATCCTTTCAACTCCGCATAGCCCAGATGAAAGCCGAGTGCGTATAGCAGGGCAGCGATCGGCAAAGCAATTACAGCAAGGCGTTTCCACCATGTTGCCGGACGAATACCAGTTGCTTCTTGAACTGCATCGGCGCTGCGCTTGATTTTACGGCTTACAAACAAGCCGCCAAACAAAACAACCAAGAAGGCGATCAAATCGAGCGAAACGTTGAACCGAAGCGAGCTGGCACCAAAGAAGCTTAGATCGCCAAGTGAATTGGAGAACAGGAACTCAGGAAGATAGGTACCCCGGTTTGTGACAACAACGGCACCTGTGTCGACGCCCTTAAAGGTCTTTGGATGCGGTGTGCTTTCGCTCACCAGGGCAAAGACAAGAACGATCCACAACAAAACAGGGACGTTTCGGAAAATCTCGACGTAAACCGTCATGATCTTTGCAACGATCCAGTTTTTGGAAAGGCGCAAAACACCGACGAGTACGCCAACGACAGTTGCGGTGATGCACCCCAAGACCGCGACGGTCAGGGTGTTGAGCAAGCCAACAAGTGCAGCCCGGAGGTGCGTGTCACGGCTTTGATAATCTAGAAGTCTTTGGTTGATGTCGTAACCCGCAGGTTCGGTGAAAAAACCAAAGGTGATTGTTTTACCTAGTGATTCTAGGTTTGTGATGGTGTTGTCGATCAGCCAAGCCGCTGCCAACATGAACCCCATCAGTGCTACGACCTGAATGGTCGCCGAGCGATACCGGGTGTCGTAAATCAGCATAGATAGCCGAAACGACTCCTTCGGAGGGTCGGTGAGTGTTGTCATTTAGGATTTCCCCGTGTTTCAGCCCTGAAATTTCTGCACTTTTTTGCGTGCATTTGATCATTTCAGACCGATTATTCGTATCGAATAATAAGCTAAGGGCGCGAGAAGTCTCGCGCCCTTGCTATTAAGCTTTTACCGGAACGGTGGAGAGTAGATCAGACCACCATCGGTGTATTGTGCGTTCAGACCACGCGCCAAGCCAATTGGTGTGTTCTCGCCGATGTTCTTTTCGAACACTTCGCCGTAGTTACCACCCGCCATAACAGCGCGTTTTGCCCATTCTGCGTCCAGACCCAGCATCTCGCCCAAGGAACCTTCGGAACCTAGCAGACGATTAACTTCAGGGTTTTCTGTACCCGCAGCCATTTCAGCAACGTTTGCAGAAGTCACACCCAGCTCTTCAGCTGTGATCAAAGCGTTAAGTGTCCAGCGAACGACATCGCCCCACTCGTTGTCGCCGTGACGGACCAGCGGGCCCAGTGGCTCTTTAGAGATGATCTCTGGCAGAACTGTATGGTCATTTGGTGCTTCAAATGCTGCACGTGTCGCGGCCAGCCCAGAAGCGTCAGTTGTGTAAACGTCACACGCGCCTGCCAGGTACTGCTGCTGTGCTTCAGCATTTGTTTCAATTGGAACCGGCTCATAAGAGATACCGTTTGTGCGGAAGAAGTCCGCCAAGTTCAGCTCGGTTGTTGTACCGGTTTGGATACAAACAGTCGCGCCATCGAGTTCTTTCGCAGAAGACACACCCAGTTCTTTTGGAACCATAAAGCCCTGACCGTCATAATAGTTCACGCCAACAAACGTGAACTTCAGGTCTACGTCACGGGAGAATGTCCATGTGGTGTTACGTGCCAGCATGTCGATTTCGCCAGAAGCCAGCGCGGTGAAACGTGTTTTACCGGTGGTTGGCACGAATTCAACAGCTTTCGGGTCACCCAAAACCGCCGCTGCAACAGCGCGACAAACGGCAACGTCAAAGCCGCCCCACTCGCCGTTCGCATCAGGTGTCGCAAAGCCAACCAGGCCAGATGCAACGCCACAGTTCAGCTTGCCGCGCGCTTTAACATCGTCAAGCGTACCAGCAGCCGCAGCGCCAGCAGACAGACATGCGACTGTTGCTGCACCAAGAATTACAGATTTGTTCATTTTTACCTCTTCCTGAATTGCCACCCTATTGCGGGCAGATCACCCGGCTTTGAGCCGGTTTAACGCCTTTCCGGGCCATAAGCCCATTGGCGAGGCCCAGTTTGGGCGGATTCATCAGGAAAGGTCAAGTGCATGATAAGGAATTATGATCAATTAATAACCTTTCCCTATAACGCATATTTTTTTATCTAAATTACTCTAAACCCGGCACAATTTAAAAAATTTGTTCGCATGGTCAAACGCGATCCGTTTAGTTTCCGCTAGGTCATGCGCTTCTTCGTCAAAGCCCCATTGCTCTTCTTGCCAAAGTTCATCAACGCGAGACAGATTCCATAATTCATCGGCTGTCTTGATTTGATACACAGCGGCGAATCCCAGAACCAACGACCCCGACAAACTCACGAGATCATGAAAAGCCGCCAGTTCAAAATTGCTAAATTTGTGGACGCGTTGACGTAGGTTTTGCAGAGCCGCAGAATCCTGAGATTGAAACATCACACCCTGCACTGGCGTCAATCTTGCATCCAACACCTCTTCTGCCCAATCCAAAATTGGATCCCAAAGCGTTGCCTGGCGGTTCATAAGTTCTGTTGGGCTATCAGCTCGGTAACACAGCAAATCCGTGCCCCCGTATTCCGCCAACATATCAGCAACCTCAGCGTGCTGCAGTGCAACTTTGTCCAAAGCGGCATTTGCTGATCTGGTCACAGGCATTGAAAGCGGATCGATTTCATCACCCTGAGCTTGCCATTCCGCTGCAATCGCCTCTGCCATTGCTTTGGTAGGCACAACTACTGCGGTCTTTGCAGGTGTTTTTAAGCCGCGGCCATCCAACTGGACGCCAAAGCCGGCTTCAGAAGCTTCGAAACCCGCAGTTTCCCAAAAGCGTTTCTTGGTGTTCCAACCCGCCATAGTATCCTCAATCTTTAGGCAGCACGTCGAGCAGCTGCGTAAATTCATCAATGACCACATCTGCTGCAGTCAACATTTCTGCGCGGTGATAACCCCAACTGACACCAACTGCAAAAAAGCCAGCCGCCTTTGCCATTTCCATGTCAAAAGCCGTGTCGCCGACCATAACAGCGCGGTTGTTTGAAACGCCCGTTTCCGCCAATGCTTCTAACAGCATCGAAGGATGAGGTTTTGAGGGGTGATGGTCTGCCACTTGCTCTGTCACAAATGTTTTTGTCAGGTCATGCCCCTGCAAAAGCTTGTCCAAACCCCGCCGAGATTTGCCGGTCGCGATCCCCAACAATGTATTTGGTTGCGCGTTCAATGTTTCGATGGCTTCGCGAGCGCCTGAGTACAAAGGAGAACTTTGGGCTGATCCTTTTTCGACACGCGACCGCATGTAGGCCTCTTTGTAACCTGCCACGAGTTGCGCATGAACAGTCTCAGATGCTTCGGGCAAAAGCTGAGGGAAGATCACTTCCAAAGAAAGCCCGACTTTAGATAAGATCGCCTCTCGCCCCGGCGTTTCCAAGCCGGCGCCTAGAAACGCAAGTGTCATCGCGCCTAAAATTTCTGCCTGACTATCGACAAGTGTTCCGTCGACATCAAAAACGATAAGACGCAAGTCGCTCATTGCAGTTCCTCAAATGGATCCTCTGCTGCCATGTCCGGCGTCCAGTCAAACGTTTCAAACGTATGTTTGATATGTTCCGGCAAAGGCGCGTGCACGGTCAGAACTTGCTTTGTCACCGGGTGCTCAAACGACATTGTCCGCGCGTGCAAGTGCAGCTTCTTAGAAATGATCCCGCCCAATTGCGCACCCCAGCCATCGCCTAGGTTCTCTTGCCCAGAGCCACCGTATTTACCATCGCCGATAATCGGGTGTCCGATTTCAGCCATGTGCGCACGTAATTGGTGCGTACGTCCTGTGATCGGTTCCATTGCCACCCAAGCCGCACGGCTCGCGACCCGATAAAGCGTTGCATATTGCGTGATCGCGCGTTTTGCACCTGGGGTATCGGAGACATCACGAGGATGAAGACAAATCATCTTTTCACCTTCGCCACGTTTGCCATGACCCGGGGCCTTAACAAGCCCATATTTGATTTCACCCAAATAGGGTGTTGGTACACCGGCAACCACAGCCCAATAAATCTTACGCGTGGCATGGTGCCTGAACGCTGCAGTCAATTCGCTGGCCATCTTACGGCTACGAGCCAAAACCAAGACACCAGAGGTGTCTTTATCAAGCCGGTGAACCAAGCGTGGCTTTTCTTCAAACCCAAACTTAAGAGTTTCGGCCAAACCGTCGACATGACGTGTTTGCTTGCTGCCGCCCTGCGTGGGCAACCCGGCTGGCTTATTCAGAATTATCACATGGTCATCGCGATAGATGACACAATTGCGGATCATTTTTTCATCCGCTTCCGAAATTCGCATCTCACCCCGTGGCCGATCTGGCGCTTTATCAGGCAATGGCGGAACGCGCACATTCTGCCCCTCGGCCAATCGCGTGGCGGGTTTTACACGCCCACCATCGACGCGCAATTCGCCCTTGCGGCACATCTTTTCAACGCGGATCTGATTGATCTGAGGAAACTTTGCCTTCAGCCAGCGATCAAGCCGCATATCGGCATCATCTGCCGCCACTGTGATATTCTGTACGCCGCTCATGCCCATACTCCGCGTGCGACCCAAATCCCAAACGCCAGCGCCAGTACCGATCCCACCACCGAGAGCAATACATAAGTCACCGCCGCACCAATCTGGCCGCGTTCAAACAATGTCACCGTTTCCAGCGAAAACGCCGAAAAGGTTGTGAAACCACCAAGAAACCCAGTCATCACCAAGGGGCTTAGATGGGTCATGCCACGCTTGGCTGCATAAACCACAAAAACCCCCATGAGAAACGAACCGATGACATTCACCACAATGATTGCCAAAGGGAACCCAGTACCAACAAGCCGAACAACACCCAACCCGCTCAGATAACGAAGCACGGCCCCCAAGGCACCGCCAAAGGCCACATATATTAGGTTTGTTAGCATCCAGCGTCTGTTAAGCAGCGCCCAACTTTTGTCAAGCGAAACCCAACCGTTCATCTTTCCACAAATACTCTGGGGTGAACGTTGAATTCTTAGAATTCAACGTGAGGGGCAAAGCCCCTAGCCGTTTCGTTTTTCGCGCAGCTTCGCGAAATACTCGACTCGTTTCTTCAGGTCGCGCTCAAACCCGCGTTCAACAGGTTGGTAAAAGTCTGGGCGCTCCATGCCTTCAGGGAAATAATTTTGCCCTGAAAATCCATCTTCTGCGTTGTGATCATAGGCATAGCCTGCGCCATAGCCTTGGTCTTCCATCAATGATGTCGGCGCATTCAGAATATGTTTGGGTGGCATCAAAGAGCCGGTTTTCTTAGCCGCGGCCCGCGCCGCTCTGTAGGCTGCATATCCTGCCGCGGTCTTTGGTGCCAAGGCGAGATAGATCACAGCCTGCGCCAGCGCCAACTCCCCTTCGGGAGAGCCCAATCGCTCATATGTTTCCCAAGCATGAAGACAAACTGTTTGGGCCTGCGGGTCAGCTAGGGCGATATCTTCGACAGCCATGCGCAAAAAACGCCGCGCCAAATAGCGAGGGTCTTCCCCCCCCTCAAGCATCCGGGCAAACCAATACAGTGCGGCATCCGGGTCAGATCCGCGAACCGATTTGTGGAGCGCAGAGATAAGATTGTAGTGCTCATCCCCTGACTTGTCGTATTTCGCAGCGCGCTTCATCAGGCGCTTGGCCAGCTCCTGCTGGTTTAGAGCATCAGAAACCTTCCAAGCAGCCACCTGTTCGATCAGGTTCAGCAATGCCCGGCCATCGCCGTCTGCCATTTCGAGCAATGCAAGACGCGCAGCGGCATCCAGCGGCAAGGCTCGACCAAGATCAGCCTCGGCGCGTTGTGTCAGATCTTCAAGATCGTCCACTCCAAGGCGTTCCAGCACCAAGACCTGAGCCCGCGATAAAACCGCAGCGTTTAATTCGAAACTGGGGTTTTCTGTCGTGGCTCCCACCAACAGAATTGTGCCGTCTTCCATATACGGCAAAAATCCATCTTGCTGCGCTTTGTTAAAGCGGTGGATTTCGTCCACAAACAACAACGTACCTTGACCGTTTTGGCGACGAATTTTAGCGGCTTCGAACACTTTTCGCAGTTCTGGCACGCCGCTGAAAATGGCGGAAATCTGCACAAAATGCAGATCTGTTTCCTGCGCCAGCAACCGCGCAATCGTTGTTTTACCAACACCCGGCGGCCCCCAAAAGATCAGAGAGCTCAATGAACCGGAAGCGAGCATCACCCCAAGCGGGGCTTCCGCCCCGAGCACCTGCTGCTGGCCTATGACCTCCCCGAGGGCTTGAGGCCGCAGTCGATCTGCCAGCGGCCGCGGGGCATTGCTGGGCGTATCTGCTTTTTGTTCTGGATCACCAAAAAGGTCTGTCATGTTTACAGTCTAAACCGCATCACAACACGACGCGAGCCACGTTGGACTTGTAAGGCCAAACGGCGCTCGGCGTTCCGCAAAGCGCGTACCACATCATCAACTGTCGCTGTTTCTTTTCCATCGACACCCAGAATTACGTCTCCGATGCGCAACCCAGCACGTGCCCCAATCTCACCGGGACTTTCAACCACAACACCTCGTAAACCTAAAGCAAGGCCGAACTCTGCAATGACCGCGGGATTGATGTTTGACAGAACCATTTGTGGAATGACTGAACGGTCTTTGGTTGTGACGGTGTCGCGTGCCGGTGATTCCGGTGGGGTGATCAGATCGACAGCAACAGACCTATGCGCACCTCCCAGAATGCCCTCAATCTCTGCGGTTTCGCCAATCCCAGCCACTGACATACGGAAAATCATTTCCGCGCCATGGCTCACCGGTTGTCCATCAACGCCTAAGATGATGTCTCCGGGTGCGATGCCGGCCTGCTTAAAAGGACTCGCTGGATGCAGGTTCGAAATCAGAATGCCGCCCGGCCGATCAAGCCCCAGGCTTTCGGCAATATCTGCATCGACGGTTTGGCCAACTGCGCCCGCCCATGGAACTTCAAATTTGGTGTTGCCCGATTTAGCCTGCGACACGAACTCAGACACAAGCTTGGACGGGATCGCAAACCCGATCCCATTGCTGCCACCAGATCGAGTAAGAATACGCGTATTAATGCCAATCAAATCGCCATTTACATCAATCAACGCCCCTCCAGAATTTCCGGGGTTAATGGGCGCGTCTGTCTGAATGAAGTACCCTTGACCCGCCCCGGCCGCTGTACCAGACCGCGCAAGACCTGAAACGATACCGCTGCTTACGGTTTGACCTACCCCAAAGGGGTTACCGATTGCCAAAACCAATTCGCCGACTTCCACGCTGTCACTGTCACGGAACGTAAGGTGAGGCATGTCAGTCGCTTCCCGAAGCTGCAAAACCGCAAGGTCGTTCGCCTCATCACCGAGCAAAACATCAGCCTTGAACTCGCGGCGATCATTCAAAACGACGCGAATGTCGGTGGCCATACCAACGACGTGATAATTTGACACCACAATGCCGCTGTCAGAAAGGATCACACCCGATCCAAGCGAGTTTTGAACCTGTGGTCGCGGCGTTCCGAAATCACGAAACAGGTTCTGGAAAAAGGGATCACCCTGAAATGGGCTTTCCTGCACTGCAACAATCCGTTTGGCGTAAATGTTTACGACAGCCGGAGCGGCCTCTTTGACCAAAGGCGCAAAGCCAAGCGTGATTTCAGCCTGGCTTTCCGGGACTTTTGTTTCTGCGACCAAAGGTGTTGCAAGCCCCAAAGTAAGGGCGGTCATCAAAGCGCGGATCATAATGGCTCCTGAAGTGTTGCACTCAGGATATGCGAGGCATCTGACGAAATTGCAAGAAGCTGCGGTTCCTAGATATCCAAACGCGACTTCACTTTTTCAGGCAATGAGACTCGTTCAAACAACAGTCCGGCGAACTTGCGCAATCCAACACCGGTGCGAATTTCAAATTCTTCGAATTTAAACCGACGCCCTGTGATGCCCTGTTTTGCAAAATCATCTTTAAGCGCAATGCGCATCGCCTTGGGTCCACAGAACGAAACGCTCAGCTTGTCAATCTTGGCACCCGTTTGAGCAAGTATACCATCTGCTGTCACACGCCCGGCAGTGGCGGAAGCATGGATATGCAGATGCAGGTTGGCCTTCGTTTGCTCAAGGCTTTGTAGCTCTTCTAGATGTGCGGCTTGGCTTTCAGACCGAACACAATACACCAAATGAACCGGGTCGTCGTTTTCTGTCAGCGCCTGCGCCCATGCGAGGAAGGGCGTTATGCCAACACCAGCGGCAATCCAAAGCTCCTGATGGCTCTTGCCTTTGCTCCGGCGCTCAAAGTGCCCGTACGGTCCCTCGATGCGCACCTCGTGGCCATCGATAGAACTGCGGTGCAAGCGGTTTGTAAAATCGCCGAGCTGAGCAATGGAAAGACGCAGAGTGCCGTCATCTGTCGGTGCTTTGGAAACGGTGAACGGATGCGGCTCTGATCCGGCAAAGCTTGCAAAAACAAACTGACCCGCGCGAAACCGAATAGGCTTGTTTTGCGGGGCAAGCGTGACCGCGAGGACGTTGCCGGTTTTTGTCGTTTTCTCGACCACGTAGCCTTTTGTTGGGCGCAGCCGCGCCGGCAACAAACGGTAAGAGAAACACACAATTCCAAGCACACAAAACGCCGACGTATACAGCCCGATCGGATCACCATTGCTGAAGGGCTTTAAGATGAACAAATAATGCGCGGCACCCGCGACAAAGAAAGCCCCCAAGAAACGGTGAGTCCAGCGCCAAAGGTGGTAAGGAATAAAGGTTGCGATGGTGATCACCACCAAAATCAAAAGCCCATAAAGGCTAAGCTCACCCAGTGTTTCGGCAAGCTCTTCGAGCATATTTTGCCCGCCCAAGTGGTTCATCTCTGCATCAATGGTGTCATGCAATAGAATGAAACCCATCGCCAGAATACCCAGCCACTTGTGCAACACGTAGCCCTGGTCAAGGCCACCAAAGATCAATTCGACAATCCGCCATCGCGTAGCGATCAGCTGAACCAATGCCATCGCAATCAGCGCTGCAATCCCCATGTACTGGCTGAACAACGCAAGGCCATCACCTTTATGGTTCAGGCCAGGCAACCAGATGATTGGGATGATCAAAGAGAGTACAGTAAGAAACAAACCGAAGGGGTTCAGACGCATATTAAATCCATTGGCTAAGGCAGTGATTGCCGAACTGGCTTTATATGCGTTTCGCGCATCCAAGCTTTTCGCGTCAACAGTTAATATGAGCAGAGTACATATGTGACATAAACCTTTGCTATAGGCCTCTAGTTTGCTTTGGCGCTGGTCGAGTGGCCTCTGCTTTGATCAATTCTAAAGTTCCAAGCAATCATTAGGTTCATCACAACGGCGCCAATGAAGGAATAGATCAGCTGCTCCACCGATAGCACCGTGGCTGCGCCAGCAAAGATCATGAAATCCAACGTAAGTTGTGTCCATCCCGCCTTGATGCCCGTTTTCTGCTCTACCAAAAGGGCAAGCACCGTCATGCCCCCAGCCGACGCGTTGTGGCGAAACATTGCGATCACGCCCATGCCTGCACTCACACCACCCAATATTGCGGCAAGAAGGGGGTTGATCGTTTCAAACTCGATCAGACGTATGAATATAGGAACCAATATTGAAATCCCGACCACTGCGAATGTTGTACGCAGCGCAAAAACAATACCGCGTTGAAGAGCCCCCATCACTAGGAATGGAATTGTCAGTAAGAGAAACAAGGCACTAAAGCCGAGTGGCGTAACGTAAGACAACAAAAGCGCCAAACCCGCAGTTTGCCCTGTTACAAGCCCTGCCCCTTTAAGGAACACCATCGAAAGACAGGCCAGCAAAATGCCAAAGCATAGGCCCTGTAAATCATAAAATGAGATGAGTTGTTTAAACGCTGAACGTTTCATGAGGGCCCTAACATAATAAATAAATCGCAATACGATCCGTGAAATGGCCTCCCTAAGATTAAAATAGACAGCAATGCTGACTTATTCAATCTGTATTTGATAGAATAAGTCTGCAAATATTAAACACCTACAAACAAAAAGCCCCGCCTGTTTCCAGACGGGGCCATCAGTCAAGTGAGAGAGAGCAGTTTATTCTGCGTCTTCGATCTCAACGATACGCGCTTTGTCCGCTGCACCTTTTGCATCTACATCGCGCTCAACAAATTCGATGATCGCCATTGGCGCCATGTCACCATAGCGGAAGCCCGCTTTCATGATGCGGATGTAACCACCCTGACGCTCTGCAAAGCGTGGGCCAAGCACATCAAACAATTTCGCAACGTGCTTGTCTTGCTTCAGACGAGACGCAGCATTACGGCGAGAGTGTAGGTCGCCTTTTTTCGCCAGAGTGATCAGCTTTTCAACGATCGGGCGCAATTCTTTTGCTTTTGGCAAAGTTGTTTTGATCTGCTCGTGCTCGATCAAAGAACCAGCCATGTTAGCGAACATCGCTTTACGGTGTTCGTGTGTACGGTTCAGGCGGCGGTAACCACGTGCGTGACGCATTTTCTATATCCTTCTTTGGTGCCCTTGGTCAGGCGATGCTTTGTCTGGCTCCCGATGCGAGTCGGTTGCTCTCCTTGGGGCAGGATCGCCCTTATTTTCCCCACTATTGTAGGCATTTGAGCGGGCCGTATAAACGCCCCGCCCGAATTTCTCAAGACGCGTTTAGAATGCGTCTTCGAATTTCTTAGCCAGATCTTCGATGTTGTCCGGTGGCCAGTCCTCAACGTCCATGCCAAGGTGCAGCCCCATACCAGACAGTACTTCTTTGATTTCATTCAAAGACTTACGGCCAAAGTTCGGAGTGCGCAGCATTTCTGCTTCGGTTTTCTGGATCAGGTCGCCGATATAAACGATGTTGTCGTTTTTCAAGCAGTTCGCAGAACGTACTGACAGTTCCAGCTCGTCCACTTTCTTCAGCAGAAGTGGGTTAAACTCGAGACCATCGTCTTCGTCCTGACGGCCAGCCGCTTCTGGTTCGTCGAAGTTCACAAAGATTGACAGCTGATCCTGCAGAATACGCGCTGCGAATGCAACGGCATCTTCTGGCGTGATAGAGCCATCAGTTTCAATCTTCATTGTCAGCTTATCATAATCCAGAACCTGACCTTCGCGGGTCGGCTGAACATCATAAGAGACTTTTTTCACAGGCGAGTAGATTGCATCGATTGGCATCAGGCCGATCGGAGCATCTTCTGGCTTGTTTTTGTCAGCAGAGACATAGCCTTTGCCGGTGTTGACGGTCAGTTCCATGAACAGATCAGCGCCATCGTCGAGGTGACACAGAACGTGCTCTTTGTTCAAAACTTCAATGCCTGCGGAATCGGCGATATCACCAGCTGTGACAGCACCTGGGCCTTTTGCGCTGACAGACAGACGCTTTGGACCTTCAACTTCCATACGCAGAGAAACCTGCTTGAGGTTCAGGATAACGTCGGTGACGTCTTCGCGAACACCCGCAACAGAGGAGAACTCGTGCAGAACATTGTCGATCTGTACTGATGTGATAGCCGCGCCTTGCAGCGAGCTCATCAGAACACGACGCAGTGCGTTGCCCAGTGTCAGACCAAAGCCACGCTCGAGCGGCTCAGCAACAACAGTTGCCTGACGTGCAGGGTCATTGCCTGGCTTTACTTCAAGCTGGGTTGGCTTGATCAATTCTGCCCAATTTTTGTGGATCATGCGTCCCTCCATTCCTGTCCGATCCCCATGATCAATTTGGATCAGACTCCCGAGGTTTCAAAATGACGAACTGGGGCCGTGAAAATCACGCGGCCCCAGATACAGAATTCTGGATTATACGCGGCGGCGCTTTGGTGGGCGGCAGCCGTTGTGTGCGATTGGTGTCACGTCACGGATAGATGTGATGTTGAAACCAATTGCAGCCAATGCGCGAAGCGCGGATTCACGACCGGAACCTGGACCTTGAACTTCCACTTCCAGTGTCTTTACGCCGTGATCTTGTGCTTTTTTGCCTGCATCTTCTGCAGCCATCTGAGCAGCATATGGGGTAGACTTACGAGAGCCTTTGAAACCCATTGTGCCAGCAGAGGACCAAGAGATCGCATTACCCTGAACGTCAGAGATCAGGATTTTGGTGTTGTTGAACGAAGAGTTCACGTGAGCAACACCAGCGGCGATGTTCTTGCGCTCTTTTTTCTTAGTACGAGTCTTATCGCGTGCCATTGATCAAACCCTCCCTTATTTCTTCTTACCAGCAATGGCCTTTGCAGGGCCTTTGCGAGTACGAGCGTTGGTGTGGGTACGCTGACCGCGAACCGGCAGGTTACGACGGTGACGCAGACCGCGGTAGCAGCCTAGGTCCATCAGACGTTTGATGTTCATTTGAACTTCACGACGCAGGTCACCTTCAACGGTGTAGTTTGCGTCGATGTGCTCACGAACGGCCAGGACTTCAGAGTCAGACAGTTCGTTTACGCGGCGAGTGGAATCGATACCAACTGCTTCGCAAATTGCGGCAGCAGAGGTGTGGCCAATGCCAGTGATATAAGTAAGGGCGATCGGGACCCGTTTGTGGGTCGGGATGTTAACGCCGGCGATACGTGCCAAGTGTCATTTCCTTTTTGCGTTGCGGTTCCGTAGCTCCAGAACCTTTTTTCACAACATAAGCCCGCGGCGAACTGCCTACGGGCCATAGCTGATCAGGTGGTCTGTTAATCAGGAGCGACCTGATTAACTAGAATTTGATTCTCAAATAGAGATAGGGGTGAATACGGGGGATTTTGACATGGGTCAAGTGCTGTTCACACTAGAATAATTCGGCCGCTTCGACGTGGTCGTCACGGCCGACTTTCTGCTGTGTTTCAACTCTCGGACATTATGGCTTTCATGCGCGTCTCAAGCTCATTTTGCCAGTCTTCTTGCATGTCTCGAATGACGCCCATGTATGTCTCATTCTCTGTTGCTGGGATTGCTGGATCATAGTGCTCGGCAGCAACCAACATCCCTTTGCGGTCGAGTTCGTCGAACACACCCGCCATACGATCTGCCTGCTCACGCGTGTAGCCCAAAGCCTCTATCGCCGAACGTCCCAGGCGCAGCGAGCTGTCATAAGTATCCCTGATAATGTCGCGGCACCCTGCATGCCAAAGGTCGTACACATGGTTACGATCGACCGCACGGGCCACGATCTTTAGATCCGGGTAGTGGTGCTTGACATAGTGTACCAACTCAGTGGTTTGCTCTTTGCTATCAATCGCAATCACCAAAAGCTTAGCGTCTTGGATGCCCGCCGCATGTAGCAAATCAGGGCGCGTTGCATCCCCATAGTAGGCTTGAACATTAAAGGCCTTCAGCATCTCTAGCTGTTTTGAGCTATAGTCGATCACCGTTGGTTTCATCCCTGCCCCACGTAGCATTCGGCTGACAATGCCCCCGACTCGACCATGCCCGGCAATAATGATGTCGCTATGTTCTGAGATCTCATCCATCTCGCGGTCTTCCGCACCCGCAAACCGAGGTGCAATAATCTTGTCGTAGATGATGAACAACGCCGGGGTCAGAAGCATTGAAAGCGCCACAATCAACAACAGACGATCCGCCAAATCTGCCGGGATAACCGCATTACTCACAGTGAAGGACAGCAACACAAAGCCAAATTCACCAGCCTGAGCAAGCCCAAGCGCAAAAAGCCAACGGTCCGCGCCCTGAATCTTAAAGATCAGCGCCAACACGAACAGCACCGCAGCCTTTAGCAACATCAGCCCAAGCGTCAGCGAAACGATTGCCCCAAGGTTATCTAGCAGCAAACCAAAGTTGATGCCGGCCCCCACAGTCATAAAAAACAGCCCAAGCAGCAATCCTTTGAACGGATCAATGTCGCTTTCAAGCTCGTGGCGATATTCGCTGTTCGCCAACACAACGCCGGCAAGGAATGTCCCCAAGGCTGGGGACAGCCCAACCAGTGACATCAACAACGCGATCCCGATGACGATCATCAGCGCTGTCGCAACAAACAGTTCCCGCAGCTGAGCGCCTGCAATGAACCGAAAAATGGGACTGGTCAGAAAGGCCCCGCCACCAATCACTGCCGCGATAGACCCAAAAGTTACAAGGGCAACGCCCCATCCAGGCAACCCGTCAACCAGACTCATAGAGGCGCCGTGGTGATCATCGCCACCATTAGACGCATGAGACATCGCCTCGACCAGCTCTGGAATGGCAAGCAAAGGAACCAAGGCCAGCATTGGGATCACAGCAATGTCTTGGAACAGCAGCACCGAAAAGCTGGATTGGCCGCCGTCGCTTTTCATCAGTCCTTTTTCGCCAAGGGTCTGCAAAACAATTGCGGTCGACGACAAAGCAAAGACCAAACCAATCGCCAGCGAAACAGTCCACGGCTGGCCCAACGCCATCGCAACCAACATAACCACCCCAGTTGTGATTCCAACCTGTCCGCCCCCAAGTCCCAATAGCTTGGCCCGCATTGACCAAAGCAGCTTGGGTTCAAGTTCAAGGCCGACAAGGAAGAGCATCATCACCACGCCAAACTCGGCAAAGTGCTGGATAGACACCACGTCCACATGAAGCCAAGCCAAAACCGGACTAATGACGATCCCTGCGATCAAATACCCGAGCACGGATCCGAGCCCCAATCGAGATGCAATGGGCACCGCGAGAACGCCTGCAATCAAGAATACGAAGGCCAGCAGCAAAAAATCTGTCATGTGATGTATCCCATTCCCTTATTCCACCCTCAGCATTCACCTCGAGGTTGGATAAGTAAAGTGTATGCATTCACAAAGGTCTGACCTCGATTGCACAGGCAGCAAAAAAGGGTCGGCACACTGGCCGACCCTTTTTCAAAATTTTGTATTGGCTCGTTAACCGAGAACCGAAGCGATCTCTGCTTGAACGTCTTCGATCGAAGCCAAACCGTTAACGGAAACCAGATTGCCTTTGGCGTGGTAGTAACCAATCAGCGGGCTGGTCTTTTTGTAGTATTCCATCAAACGAATTTTCAAGCTTTCTTCGTTGTCGTCTGCACGCGCTGTGCCGCCAGCGGCAACCGCATCTGCAGCGCGGCCAACGATACGTTCAACAAGAACCTCATCGTTCACCTGCATTTCGACAACAGCGTCGAGCTTTTCACCGAACTCTTTCAGCAAAGCCTCAAGAGCGTCAGCCTGAGCAAGTGTGCGCGGGAAGCCGTCAAAGATGAAGCCACCCTTTTTGTCTCCCTCAAGCTGCTCGCGGATCAAGCCGATGACGATCTCGTCTGTGACGAGTTCCCCACGGTCCATCACCTCGGCAACGCGCTTGCCCATTTCAGTACCAGATGTTTTCGCCGCACGCAGCATATCACCGGTGGACAGTTGGATCATGTCGCGGCTGGCGACCAAGTGGCCAGCCTGCGTACCTTTACCGGCGCCAGGTGGGCCAAGCAAAATAATATTCATCGACGAGCAGCTCCCTTTCTCCCGCGCTTCTTAGAACCCTTTCCACGCAGCTGCGATTTTTCAATCAGGCCTTCATACTGGTGTGCCAGTAGATGGCTCTGAACTTGCTGGATCGTGTCCATGGTCACAGAGACCACGATCAGAACCGAAGTGCCGCCAAAATAGAAGGGGATTGCCAATTGACCACGGAGAATCTCAGGAAGGAGACAAACTGCCGCAAGGTAGGCCGCCCCAAGCACAAGGATGCGCGTGACAACATAATCCAGATATTCGGCTGTTTTCTTGCCCGGACGGATGCCCGGAATAAAGCCATTCTGGTTCTTCAAGTTATCAGCTACCTCATCAACCTTGAACGAAACGTTAAAGGTATAGAAGAAAGCAAAGAATACGATCATCGCAACGAAGAACAACAGGTACAAAGGCTGACCTGGGCCGAAGTAGGCCAACAACGTTGACATGATTGGGCTCGTAGAGTTGCCAGAGAACGTCGCGATTGTTGTCGGCAACAGCAGCAGAGAGCTTGCAAAGATTGCCGGGATAACACCCGCTGGGTTCACTTTAACTGGCAGGTGGCTCGAGCTACCGTCGTAAACTTTCATACCCACCTGACGACGCGGGTATTGAATGTGGATCTTACGCAGTGCGCGCTCCATGAACACAACAAATGCGATGGTCGCGATGACCATAACGATCACACCGATAATCACCGCTGGGCTGATGGCGCCAGAACGACCAGATGCAAAGAACTGTGCCAAGGCGGCTGGAACTTCGGCGATGATGCCCACGAAGATGATCAAAGATATACCGTTACCGATGCCGCGCGCGGTGATTTGCTCACCCAGCCACATCAGGAACATGGTGCCGCCAATCAGCGTAACCATGCAAGATACGATAAAGAAGAGACCCGGGTCAGTCACCAAGTCACCAGATTGCAGGGAGACCGCGAGACCGTAAGATTGCAGCGTCGCCAGCACCACGGTGCCGTAACGGGTGTACTGGTTGATCTTTTTCCGGCCCTGTTCGCCTTCTTTCTTCAACTGTTCCAGTGCTGGAACCATCGAAGTCAAAAGCTGAACGATAATCGATGCCGAGATATATGGCATGATGCCCAGAGCAAAGATGCCCATACGGCCCAACGCGCCGCCCGTAAACATGGTCAGAATGCCGCCAATACCTGTCGCCGCCGATTCCATGAACTCACGCAGGGCGTTCGCGTCAATACCAGGCACCGGAATATAGGTGCCAAGGCGGTAAACGATCAAAAGGCCGATTGTGAACAGAATACGATTACGAAGATCGGTGGCTTTACCCAGCGCGGCCCAGCTTGTGTTGGCCGCCATTTGCTCTGCTGCAGATACCATCAGGATCTCTCTTCAAATGACAACGCCGCCAAGAGCGTTTTCCAGCTCTGGCGGCGTTAAAAAGGAAAACTAGAGTGTATGTAAGCGCATACGATTGCGCTCACAACCTCTTATTCAGCCGCTGGAGCGGAAGTGACCTTCAGTGAGCCACCAGCTTTTTCTACAGCTTCGACGGCAGACTTAGACGCGCCAGTAACTTCGATGTTGGCTTTAACGGTGATTTCACCCTTTGCCAGAACACGAACACCGTCCTTCACGCGACGGATCAGGCCAGAAGCAAGCAGTGCTTCTTCGGTGATCGGCGCGGATGCGTCCAATTTCTTTTCGTCGATGAATTTTTGGATCAGGCCCAAGTTTACAACAGCGAATGCCTTGCGGTTTGGCTTGTTGAAGCCACGCTTTGGCAGACGTTGGTACAAAGGCATTTGGCCGCCTTCGTAACCGTTGATCGCAACACCTGAACGGGATTTTTGACCTTTGATACCACGGCCACCCATTTTACCTTTGCCAGAACCTGGGCCACGTGCAACGCGCATGCGTTTCTTAGAGGCGCCTGGGTTGTCGCGCAATTCATGTAGTTTCATATCGCTTCTCCTTGCCGGAACTGATCCCTGAAGCGTAAGCGGATCAAACACGGCTTTTCTTGGTTTGTGATTCTGTGACCAACAAGGCCACCGGGGGCGTATATGCCGAGCGGCGACCGGAATCAATAGCCCTACGTTTGCATCTGTTAATCTCAAACAAGGGCCCAGAGAATCAAAAAGCCCCCAGCAATCGACTGGAGGCTTGAAAATCTGTGCTGACTTAGCGCCAATTATTCGCCGTAGACGTGCTCACGTGCCAAACGCGGGATGTCGTATGGTGCGATACCCAGATCGTCCAGATCACGACGTGTCAGTTGGCTCATCTCACGTACGGTCGCGCGGTACTTAGAATTCAAAGCGATACGTTCTTTCAGACCTGCGAAAAAACCGGATGCAGAGAATGCGAATGATGGGTTTGCGGAGTTAACGATAGTTGCCATTGTAGCGTTTCCTTATCGAAGTGCTGGGACGTATTTCCCAACGAATTGGTTTCTGTTCTTTTCTCCTCGAAACCAAGATAGGGAACTTCGATGGCGCTAACAATTTACGTTTCGGTCTTCCTGCTATGCAAGTGCAGCATAGCTAAGTTCTTAAGCTGCATCTTAAATGAGCGTGTCCTGCACCTCTGCTGCAATCGGTGTAAGGGCATCGCGTTCAAGCGGGGACGTCAAAATAAAGACCCATGGCCCGTCTTGCCAGCGCGCGGTGGTCAGGTCGTCTTCCTCCAAATACCGCAACGATGTTTTCGCCTCATTTTCAGAACGCGTCATAAACAAGGTTAACCGCTCCCC
The DNA here is from genome assembly GCA_947498415.1 of uncultured Paracoccaceae bacterium. GTDB lineage: Bacteria > Pseudomonadota > Alphaproteobacteria > Rhodobacterales > Rhodobacteraceae > Cognatishimia. The sequence goes on along the minus strand of CANMKB010000010.1, from coordinate 17,869 downwards.
ATCAGATGTCTCATACATGTACTGAGCGGCAGCACGGTCTTCAAAGGGCAACATACGCCCGCCAATAAACTTTAGGCCGTAGGCATCAAGCACCGGCACCTTCATCTCACGGCCCATGCGTTTGGTGAGCCAAGTTTGAAGATGGTCGGTCTCATCTGCCGAAACCTCGACAGCATGACGCACCTCTGCTGAGAACATGCGATGTGCAGCCGTGGCGCTTGCCGTGACAATGATGACTTCGGGCTGGGACTGCGGGGCCTGCGCAAAATGCAAACCATAGCCCCCTGCCCCACCAAGCAGGAAACCGGCGGCCATCGCAGCGACCCTGCGGATCGGCCACGGGCTTTGATGTGATTGGGCGGCCTTGAATAGATCATCAAGGTGATCGGTATCAGGCGCAGGTATACTGCCCCCCAGCATGAGGTCAGTCGCTTCCCACTTTGAAAGGCGCGTTGCAAGCGCAGAGTCACGCTCTAAATCATCTTCAAAGGTGATACGCTGATCTGCGGTCATCTCACCATCAAGATAGGCGCTGATCCGTTCTTCGATATTTTTGAAGTCGGTCATGTTACGCTCCTTATCCCATGGGCCACAGGCGTGGGTTCGTCATTCAGTCGTGCACGGGCACGCGCTATACGAGACATGATCGTCCCCAAAGGCACATCCAGTACCTCAGCGGCTTCGGCATAGCTTAATCCAGCAAAGGCAACGAGCTGTAGCGCCTGAAGCTGCGTTTCTGGTAGCTCTCTCATCCGCGAAAGAACTGAGTTCAATTCTGATCGGTCCTGCCACGCGGCATCTGATACAGATCCTGCATGTTCCGCGACAAAGGGGACTTCATTTAGTCGAACGCGGGCGCGGTATTTATCTCGGAATACATTTAGTTGAATTTTCATCAACCAAGGACGTAGCGGCTGAGCAGGTTTCCACAGATGGCGCTTGCGTAAGGCACGCTCTATGCTGTCCTGAACCAGATCATCAGAAGAATGGCGTTCACGCGTCAAAGAGAAAGCATACCGCCACAGATGCGGCATTGCTTCTTTTAACTGGTACTCAAACTTGGCCATCCCGGATCCTTTGGCACTACCCTTTGGCGAATGCCCCACCCTTCGGGAAGATGGGGCAAATGATATTGTTAAGGCTTGGCGATATGCCACACACCCTGAACGCCGTCACCCGTGGTTTGGCCGGGCTTTTTGTCGTTGATCCAAAGGTACAGTGGTTGATCTTTATAAGCTACCTGAAGATCACCATTTTTGCGGGTGACTTTGGAAAAACCTTCAGGCAATTTTGCGTCTTCTTCGGCCAACAGCGGCGGCCACGCGCGTGCACATCCAGCATAACAATTGGACTTACCTGCTTCATCTTTGTCGAAGGTATAAAGCGTCATGTCAGATGCGTCGGTGAAGTAACCTGCATCAGATTTTTTAACAGATTTAGCTGCATGGCCACCTGCATATGCAGAACAAGCTGACAATGACATTGCTGCGGTGGCTGCGATCATAACGAAACGGTTCATGTGTGGGCTCCTAAATGGGTCGCCAGCGTTGCGCTGGTATAAGACATACGACACCGCACCCGGTTTTATTCCCCCACAAGAATAAAAAAATGCCCCCGGATCTCTCCGAGGGCATTTTAATCTTACATGAGAAAGGCTTAGCCTTTTTCTTCGATGATCTCAACCATGTGTGGGATCTTGTTGATCATGCCACGTACGGAAGGTGTATCTTCCAGTTCACGCGTTTTGTGCATCTTGTTCAGACCCAAGCCGATCAGCGTAGCACGCTGGTCTTGAGGGCGACGGATCGGGGAACCGATCTGCTTAACAACGATTGTTTTAGCCATGTCTCAGTCTCCTTACGCTTCAGCAGTTTCAGCTGCTGGGGCAGGTGCTTCGTCCTTGCGCAGGATGTCGGCAACTTTTTTGCCACGACGCGCTGCAACGTGACGAGGGCTAGACTCTTTGGTCAGGCCGTCGATTGTTGCGCGGATCATGTTGTATGGGTTCTGAGAGCCGATGGACTTAGAAACAACGTCCTTAACACCCAGCATTTCGAAGACGGCACGCATTGGACCACCTGCGATGATACCAGTACCTTCTGGTGCGGTACGCATCACAACTTTGCCTGCGCCGTGACGGCCTTCGACATCGTGGTGCAAAGTACGACCTTCGCGCAGTGGCACGCGGATCATTTGACGTTTTGCTTGCTCAGTCGCTTTGCGGATCGCCTCAGGTACTTCTTTCGCTTTACCTTTGCCGAAGCCTACGCGACCTTTTTGGTCACCAACAACAACCAGAGCAGCGAAGCCAAAGCGCTTACCACCTTTTACGGTTTTAGACACACGGTTGATCGCAACCAAGCGATCCGCGAATTCCGGAGTTTCCTCTTCGCGCTTACGACCGCGGCCGCGACGATTTTCACGTTCTGCCATTTGGCATTCCTTTAATTTCTGGCGCTTGGCGCCGTTAAATCCAATCCTGGTGTCCGGCCAGACAAGCCGACCGGGCCCGGATCATCGGGAGGACGCGAACGTCCTCCGCAATGTTTAGACTTTCAGGCCGCCTTCACGCGCAGCGTCGGCCAGAGCCTTCACTTTGCCGTGGAAGAGACGACCACCGCGGTCGAAGTACGCTTCGGTGTGGCCAGCTTTGACCGCACGTTCTGCGATTGCTGCGCCAACTTTGGTCGCAGCTTCGACGTTGTTTTTGCCAACTACGCCCAGATCTTTTTCCAAAGAGGAAGCAGATACGAGGGTAACGCCTTGAACATCGTCGATCAGCTGTGCGCTGATGTTCTTGTTCGAGCGGTTCACGGACAAGCGAAGCTTGCCGACGTTGACTTTGCGAAGTTTGTTCCGGACGCGCAGGCGGCGCTTTAGGAACAGTTCCCGTTTGCTGTTTGCCATTTTGCTGGTCCTTACTTCTTCTTGCCTTCCTTGCGGAAGATATACTCGTCTTTGTATTTGATACCTTTGCCTTTGTAAGGCTCAGGCTTACGCCATTCGCGGATATTAGCCGCAACTTGGCCGACGAGTTGTGGATCGGTGCCTTCGACGATGATTTCAGTTGGCTTAGGTGCGGTGACCGTAACGCCTTCTGGAACTTCGAAGTTGACGTCGTGAGACAAACCGAGCGCCAGCTTCAGGACTTTGCCCTGAGCCTGTGCACGATAACCAACACCAACGATCTCCAGCTCTTTTTTGAAGCCCTGGGTCACACCGGTGACGAGGTTTTGAACAACAGTACGGGACATGCCCCACTGCTGACGTGCGCGCTTGGACTTACCGCGAGGAGTCACTTTAACAGTGTTCTCTTCGACAGTCAGTGTCACATCGTCGGTTGCTGTGAAGGAATGAGTCGCTTTAGGACCCTTAACTTCGATGGTCTGGCCGGAGACAGTGGCAGTTACGCCGCTGGGCAGCTCGACCGGTTTTTTACCAATACGAGACATTCAGCTTCTCCTTAGAAGACCGTGCAAAGCACTTCGCCGCCAACATTGTTGGCACGAGCGTTTGCATCAGACATCACACCTTTAGAGGTAGAGACAATCGACACACCCAGGCCCTGACGGACGGTTGGGATGTCATTGACAGCCATGTAAACGCGACGGCCAGGTTTAGAAACCCGCTTCACTTCACGAATAACAGGGGTGCCTTCGTAGTACTTCAGGCTGATTTCCAAAGCCGGGTGGCCGTCGGAGTCAGTCGTCTTTTCGTAGCCGCGGATGTAGCCTTCGTCAGCCAGTACATCCAGAACCCAGCCGCGCAGCTTAGACGCAGGCGAAGACACTGTGGACTTGCCGCGCAATTGGCCGTTGCGGATACGGGTCAGCATATCACCGATAGGATCGTTCATAATGTTCTCTCCTTACCAGCTAGATTTAACCATGCCAGGGATCTGACCAGCAGAACCTAGCTCGCGCAGCGCAATACGGCTTACCTTCAGCTTACGGTAGTAAGCGTGAGGACGGCCTGTCAGCTGACAGCGGTTGTGAAGACGAGTAGCCGAGCTATTGCGCGGCAGCTTTGCCAATTTCAGACGCGCCTTGAAACGCTCTTCCATAGGCTTGCTTTCGTCGTTTGCGATCTCTTTAAGCTCGGCGCGTTTGGCAGCGTATTTAGCAACCAAAGCTTCGCGCTTTTTCTCGCGTGCGATCATAGATTTTTTAGCCATGATATCCTCTCCCGCGCTTAAGCGTTAAATGGCATGTTGAAAGCTTTCAACAGGCTCTTTGCTTCAGCATCGGTTTTTGCGTCGGTTGCAATTACGATGTCCATGCCCCAGTTCTCGTCAACTTTGTCGAAGTCGATTTCTGGGAAGACGATGTGTTCCTTCAGGCCCATGGCAAAGTTGCCACGACCGTCAAAGGACGGCTTCACACCACGGAAGTCGCGGATGCGAGGCATCGCGATGGTGATCAGACGATCCAGGAATTCGTACATGCGTTCGCCGCGCAGAGTAACCTTGGCACCCATTGGCATGTCTTCGCGTACGCGGAAACCAGCAATAGAGTTCTTCGCCTTGGTTGTCAGAGCTTTCTGACCTGCGATCAGTGTCAAATCTGCCTGAGCGGATTTAGCTTTTTTGGAGTCTTTGACTGCCGCACGACCACAACCGATGTTCAGAACGATTTTTTCCAGCTTTGGAATTTGCATTTCGTTCTTGTAGCCAAACTCTTCTTTCAAAGCGGCACGGATGGTGTCTTTGTACAGAGACTGAAGACGTGGGGTGTAGTTTGCATTATCAAGCATCGATTACGTCCCCAGTTGTTTTTGCGAAGCGAACCTTCTTGTCACCTTCAATTTTGAAGCCAACACGAGTTGCTTTGCCGTTTGCGTCCAAGAATGCCAGGTTGCTCAGTTGGATTGGCATCGCCTTTGGTTGGCGGCCACCCTGATCGGTTTGGCTTTGCTTAGTGTGGCGGATGGCCATATTGATGCCTTCAACCACTGCTTTACCAGCTTTAGGGTCAACAGAAGTGATAGTACCTTCTTTGCCCTTGTCTTTGCCGGCCAGCACGACGACCTTGTCGCCTTTTTTCAGCTTAGCAGCCATCTTACAGCACCTCCGGCGCGAGTGAGATGATTTTCATGAAGTTCTTTGCGCGCAGTTCACGAACAACTGGGCCAAAGATACGTGTACCAACTGGCTCACCTGCGTTGTTCAGGATCACTGCAGCGTTGCGATCAAAACGGATCGCTGTACCGTCTTCACGGCGAACTTCTTTTGCGGTGCGCACGACAACGGCCTTACGGACGTCACCTTTTTTAACGCGACCACGTGGGATAGCTTCTTTGACCGAAACGACAATGATGTCGCCTACGGATGCGTATTTACGCTTAGAGCCACCCAGAACCTTGATGCACTGAACTCGGCGAGCGCCAGAGTTGTCAGCAACATCCAGGTTTGTTTGCATCTGGATCATTTGGTTTCTCCCGACCTTTGGGAACTGACGATGCGTGTCAGCTTAGTTCCCAGGGTTTCGACTTTGTTAAGTCGTACGGGAAGCTTGTTTAATTAAGCTTCCAGAACTTCCCAACGTTTCGTTTTCGACTTTGGTGCGCACTCAATGATCTTGACTTTGTCACCAACGTTGAAAGCGTTCTTTTCATCGTGAGCCCGGTATTTCTTGGACTTACGGATGGTTTTCTTCAGAACTGGGTGTGTAAAGCGGCGCTCTACAGAAACAGTTACTGTCTGTTCGTTTGCGTTGCTTGTGACAACACCGTTCAGAATACGTTTAGGCATATCTCAAGCTCCTTATTCTGCGGCTTGCGCGGCTTTTTCGTTCAGGATGGTCTTCACGCGAGCAGCGTTGCGGCGAGCCGCCTTGATGCCTGCAGTGTTTTCCAGCTGACCGGTTGCCTGTTGAAAGCGCAGATTGAAGCTTTCTTTTTTCAGGTTTGCGAGTTCTTCACGCAGTTGATCTGCGGACTTCTCGCGAAGTTCATTGGCGTTCATGCGCCTCTTCCTTTCCTACACCAGAGAGCGCCTGACAATATGTTCAGGGTGACCCTTTTGATCTGGTGGACCAAAACAAAACACACGAATCCCGTCGCCGGGAATCCGTGAGATACGCGTCTATAGGGGGGTTACAGGGTTAGAGCAAGGGAAAGATTCAAGTTTTTAAGGCCGCAAGCGCATTTCGCCACTTCGTGTGGCTCATTCAAAAATCCGCTCCTGAAACCAGATCAAACTCGGATAAGCGCAGAGCCAAATCCAGAAAAACCGGTTCAGCCCAAACAAGCAGGCATTGGCAAGGTGAAAAGTCGCCGCCACGGCCATCCCACCCAAAAGCACTACCGGATTTAGCAAGGTCAGCGGAAACACCACCTCAAACCCCATAACCCCCCAACTCATGAGCCATAAGACTCTTGGCTGATGCGCCCAGTTGCGAAGGTTTTCAGAAACTGGATAGGCCGAAAACCGAAAGACATTGACCAAGGCCCTGCCGCTGCGCCACTCAGGATTCACAATCTTCACATAGCCGGAAACGAAATAAGACAGCACCAATTGCACCGCCAAGTAGGCCATCGCCAGCTCTTGCCATTGCGGAAATAGATGCGCCGCGCCCACACATGTGGTGATCAGCATCGTCATCTTATCGGCACCGCCATTATATGGCCCATCAAAACGATGCAGCAGCAGTATGCTGGTAAGCCAAAGCGCACCAACCGCGATTCCCGCTTGAAAGCCGAAGAGAAGCCACAGACAGATTATCGCCCTTGCCATGAACAGCGCACGGCTTTGCCCCTGCCACAGATGCTCAACGGCAGTTTGCAAAACGACGATGGCCAGCATGATTTCTGTCATGCGCATCATAACGTCAAAGCTCATCGACGTACCTCACTCAGTGGCACTGGTTCGCTTTCATAGACAACGGTACCGGTGATTGCCCCACCCTCATCGTCCATGAACATCAGGCGGAACTGTAAGTCGCCCTGGCTCTCTTCGATTTTCGCGGCGATCAGATGGTTCAATTCGGAAGCTGAATGCTCTACGCGCCCTGACACCAACCGCTCCGACAAAGAAACCATATACAGCTGAGTGTTCCGTGCAGGATTCCAAACCATTCTGGCGATCACAGAGCCAAGGCCCACACGCTCCGGTACCGGGTGGCTTTCGCGCCACGCGGTCCTCTGCCCCTTTAAGACCACACGATATTCGACCCGCGGAGACGGCCCAACTTCTTTGAAAAAACGCCAGCTTGGAAACAACGCGGGCAGTAAAAGATCTATCGTCTTACGCAACATACTCTTCGTTTTAGCGAGCAGAGTTTTCATTTGCGTTTAAGTTCGAACGGATCAAGCGTTCAAATACCCGCCCACAAGCGAGATAAAGGCACCGACATGCACAACCATAATCGCCCGGTCCTTCCACATGACGCCAACAGCGAACCACAGCAAAATCCCTGCGATAAAAAAGAAGACATTCCAAGGCACGATGTTGAGGCCCGTCAGGCCATATCCAATCAGCTGAATCACGGTTGCGATCCACTTTACAATGTCAACAAATTTCATAGTTACCCCTCAGGTTGGATCTCGCGATATGACACGCTGATTGTCTCTGACACAAGATCAACCGCACCCTCTCGCAGCGCGATGCAAACTGCGGTATGAAAACCGCATGTCACAGATTGAATCACTCTTTGTAACCCGCCTCTATCGCGCCAACCTGAACGCATTCAAGCCAACAATTGATGCACAGGAATTCGAGACCTCTTGCAATGTCATCTCTGAGGACGACGATGCCGGCCACGATTGGTGCGAAGAAAACGGGTATCCAGGCTACACGTCGTACGCCTCGCTCACCGATCTTCCTTGGCGCTTTCCGATCTTTGCAGATTTGGTGAAAGTTCTGGATCAACACGTTGCAGAGTTTGCTAAAGATCTCGAATTTGATCTGGGCGAAGGCAAGCTGGTTCTCGAAGATTTGTGGATCAACATCCTGCCCGAAGGCGGCTCGCATGGGTCACACATCCACCCACATTCTGTGATTTCCGGCACGACCTACGTCGCCATGCCAAAAGGCACGAGCGCCCTAAAACTCGAAGACCCGCGCCACCCAATGATGATGGGCGCCCCTGCCCGCCTAAAAGGTGCACGCCGCGAGATGAAAAATTTCATCTATGTCGAACCAGAAGTCGGCGATGTGTTGCTATGGGAAAGCTGGCTGCGCCACGAGGTGCCTATGAACATGGCCGAAGAAGAACGTATCTCTGTGAGCTTTAATTATAAGTGGGTGGAGTGATCAATTACAAAATAGGGTGAAAGTTTTGAAGTATGACGATGTTTCTTGGCACTTCAATGGGGAAGGTTTCCCAACAACTTCAACCGAAAAACACGCGGCCACCCACATTGGGCTGTTACTGAAATGGTGTTTCGTGCAGGGGTGGGCGAGTGAAAGTTGGCTACTCGAAGAACCAATAGCCGTGCAGGCCGTTATTTCCGGCGCAATGACAGGATCTGAGTTTCTCTTAACCTATTGTGATGGCCAATTCACAAATGAAGACCTTGTACCGACTGGTAACAAGTTTATTGAACGATACGTGTTAATAGACGGGCTTTATTATCAGGATATCGCAGCCTTTATTCCACCTATTGCATACACAGTTTGTGAAACTGATGTGGACTTTCAAAAGTTCTCTGACATGGTGAAAAGTCGCTTGTAGTCACGAAGCCCCAAGAACTGAAAAGCAAAACCCCCGCCGCTTTCGCGACGGGGGTCTTAGTTTTTGTCATGTGCAGGTCAGGCCAAAGCCTGAAACCACTTACCAGTCTTCGCGCAGAACAACGCGGGTTTTTACTGGCAGTTTCATCGCGGCCAAGCGCAGCGCTTCACGTGCGACTTCGTCGGAAACACCGTCGATTTCGAACATTACGCGACCAGGCTTAACTTTGCAGACCCAACGATCCACAGAACCTTTACCTTTACCCATACGAACTTCGATAGGCTTTGCAGTAACAGGTACATCTGGGAAGATGCGGATCCATACACGGCCCTGACGTTTCATGTGGCGGGTCATCGCACGACGTGCCGCCTCAATCTGACGTGCAGTCACACGCTCTGGGGTGGTCGCTTTGAGGCCAAAGGAACCGAAGTTCAGAGTGGAGCCACCCTTTGCATCGCCCTTGATCCGGCCTTTGTGCGCCTTGCGGAATTTAGTACGCTTTGGTTGAAGCATCTTTCAGTTCTCCCTTAGCGACGACCGCCAGCACCACGAGGTGCAGGGCCATCTTGTACTTCCTGAGAACGACGATCACGCGCCGCTGGATCGTGCTCCATGATCTCGCCTTTGAAGATCCAGGTTTTGATCCCGATGATACCGTAAGGTGTCATCGCTTCGGAGTGAGCGTAATCAATGTCAGCACGCAGAGTGTGCAAAGGCACGCGGCCCTCACGGTACCATTCGGTACGCGCGATTTCAGCACCACCCAAACGACCAGCGACGTTCACACGGATGCCCAGGGCACCCATACGCATTGCGTTCTGAACCGCACGCTTCATCGCGCGACGGAAGGACACACGGCGTTCCAGCTGCTGAGCAATAGACTCACCAACCAGCTGAGCGTCGAGCTCTGGCTTACGTACTTCAACGATGTTCAAGTGCAGCTCAGAGTCTGTCATCGCGGCGATTTTCTTGCGCAGAACTTCAATGTCTGCACCTTTCTTGCCAATGATGACGCCTGGACGCGCGGTGTGAACAGTAACGCGGCACTTTTTGTGCGGACGTTCGATGATCACACGAGCAATACCAGCTTGCTTGCACTCAGTTTTCACGAACTCACGGATTTTCAGATCTTCGAGCAGCAGGTCGCCGTAATCTTTGGTGTCCGCATACCAGCGGCTGTCCCAAGTACGGTTGATCTGCAGGCGCATGCCGATCGGATTGACTTTATGTCCCATTAGGCTTGCTCCTCTACTTGACGCACCTTGATGGTGATCTCAGCAAATGGCTTGATGATCTTACCGAAACGACCACGCGCACGAGGGCGACCGCGTTTCATTGTCAGGTTCTTACCAACGTAAGCCTCTGCAACGATCAGCTCGTCAACGTCCAGGTTGTGGTTGTTTTCAGCATTGGCAATTGCAGACTGAAGACATTTCTTCACGTCCTGCGCGACACGCTTGTTCGAGAAAGTCAGGTCGGTCAAAGCCTTCTCAACTTTCTTGCCGCGGATCATGCCTGCAACCAGGTTCAGTTTTTGCGGGGAAGTACGGAGCATGCGCAGTTTTGCCATTGCTTCGTTATCTGCCACGCGGCGGGGATTCTTTGCCTTGCCCATGACTTACTTCCGTTTCGCTTTTTTGTCTGCCGCGTGACCGTAGTAGGTCCGAGATGGTGAATACTCACCAAACTTCTGACCGATCATTTCTTCGGTTACGTTGACAGGCACGTGTTTCTGACCGTTGTACACACCAAATGTCAGGCCAACGAACTGTGGCAGGATGGTGGAACGACGAGACCAGATTTTGATCACTTCATTGCGGCCGCTTTCGCGAGCAGCTTCTGCCTTTTTGAGGACATAAGAGTCAACAAAAGGGCCTTTCCAGACTGAACGAGACATAGATTAACGTCCCTTCTTCTTGGCGTGACGCGAGCGGATAATGAGCTTTTGCGACGCTTTGTTCTTGTTGCGAGTGCGCTTACCCTTTGTAGGCTTACCCCAAGGAGTAACCGGGTGACGACCACCAGAAGTACGACCTTCACCACCACCGTGAGGGTGGTCGATTGGGTTCATAACAACACCACGAACAGACGGGCGGATGCCTTTATGGCGCATACGACCGGCTTTACCGTAGTTCTGGTTAGAGTTGTCAGGGTTAGATACCGCACCAACGGTTGCCATGCATTCTTGGCGGACCAAGCGCAGTTCGCCAGAAGACAGGCGGATCTGAGCATAGCCACCGTCACGGCCTACGAACTGAGCGTAGGTGCCCGCTGCACGTGCGATCTGACCACCTTTACCAGGCTTCAGCTCGATGTTGTGCACGATGGTACCAATTGGCATACCAGAGAACGGCATTGCGTTACCTGGTTTGATATCTGCTTTTGCAGACGCGATGACTGAATCACCAACCGCCAGACGCTGAGGCGCCAGGATGTAGGCTTGTTCGCCATCTTCATATTTTACGAGTGCGATGAACGCGGTACGGTTCGGGTCATATTCGATCCGCTCTACGGTTGCCGCGACATCAAATTTGTTACGTTTGAAATCTACGATCCGGTACAGACGCTTTGCGCCACCGCCACGACGACGTGATGTGATCCGTCCGGTGTTGTTCCGGCCGCCCGATTTCGTCAAACCCTCAGTGAGAGACTTGACTGGACGTCCTTTCCAAAGCTCCGAACGGTCGATCAGAACCAGCCCGCGCTGGCCCGGCGTCGTCGGTTTATACGACTTGAGTGCCATGTTTACTGTCTTCCGTTTTAGCAGTGCGAGCCACTCTTATTTAAGGAGCGATCCCGCGATTTAGCCCCCCGAAGGTGGCCAGTATGAAGGGCCCCGAAGGTCCCGTTAAAAATAGCAAACAGCCCCAGAACGAATCTGAGGCCGATTACCACTCGCGCGGAGTAACAGGGATTGGGGGATGAGGCAATGGGTCTATGCAAAAACGCCAATAGTTTAAGGCAGGCCCAACCCCTTTAGCCAGAGGTCGACAGATTTTGTGTAGTCGCCTCTGCGCCCGAGTGTCGCATTTACCCCGCGGTGGCTTTCATCGACCGGTAACACAGCAACCTGACTGGCCCTCGACGCCAACTCCTTCGCGATGGCGCAAGGCCACGCTCGATTAGTTGCACAAGCAAATAGGAGCGGCGGATCCTCTGGATCAACATGCTCAGCTGGCGAGATTTCATCCCAGAACGCACGATCTGAACCAATAAATCGTGACAAAAACCCACGAGGTGAGTTTCTCATTCGCTTGCCCACATCTATCGCTGACGTATCAAGCATGATCGCACCGAGTGGTGCTGATGCACCCACATCAGCCAGAATATCCTGACGTGTCGCAACCAGAGACGCGACGTGAGCACCCGAAGAATGCCCTATAAGAACCACTCGCTTTCCATCGCCACCCCATCGATGCGCATTATCCTGAACATACTTCAAAGCAAGAGCAAAATCATGCACCTGCTCCAGTTGATCGGCTTCGGGCAGCAACCGCGTCGTCGCAGAGACAAAAACATACCCCTTCGGAACCAAATGTAGCACCTTAAACAACCAAGCATCAGGCCAACGCCGACTGCCAGTGGTCCACGACCCGCCATGCAGCATCAAGATTACCGGCGCATTTGACGTAAAGGGCGATGAATAGACATCCATGCGATGCGATCGGTTCGGCCCATAGGCCACCCAAGAAACGCAAACGGTCCAAATCAGTGCCAACACAGCAAATAGAATTAGAGCCGAGTAGAAAATTCGTCGCACTTTAAAATCGCTCCTGCTGAAACGGTTACTAATTACCGAAGGTATAAGAGTTGCCTAGAGTCACGGCACCTAAAAGACAGCCGGACAGAGCCTCGACGGCTTACTCACAAACAAAAAAGCCCCCCGCAAACACGGAGGGCCTCTTCAATTCTTAAAAAAGCGTCGACTTACAGTCCGGTAGACACGTCGATTGTGTTGCCTTCTTCAAGCGTCACATATGCTTTTTTGACGTCCTTACGGCGGCCTTGGATGCCTTTGAACCGCTTGGTCTTACCTTTGGTGATTGTCGTGTTAACCGCCTTAACCTTTACACCAAACAAAGCTTCTACAGCTTCTTTGATCTGTGGTTTGTTGCTGTCGATTGCCACTTCAAAAACAACCGCACCGTTTTCAGATGCCATAGTCGCTTTTTCAGTGATAACCGGCTTGCGGATCACGTCGTAGTGTTCAGCCTTCGCGCTCATTTCAGTCGAGCCTCCAGTGCTTCGATACCCGCTTTGGTGATCACGAGAGTGTCACGCTTGAGGATATCATAAACGTTTGCGCCCATTGTCGGCAGGATGTCCAAACCTTCGATGTTGCGCGCGGCTTTCAAGAAGTCTTGATTGGCTTCGGCACCGTCGATGACAAGCGCACGTTTCCAGCCCAGGTTCTTAACCTGCTTGGCCAGAGCTGCGGTTTTGCCTTCGGTCGCTGCATCTTCGATCACAACCAGTTCGCCAGCTTGCGCTTTAGCGGACAGCGCGTGACGCAGACCCAGTTTACGGAACTTCTTAGGCAGGTCGTGGCCGTGCGAACGCACAACTGGACCTTTGTAGATACCACCACCACGGAAGATCGGCGCGTTACGGTCACCGTGACGTGCGCCACCGGTGCCTTTTTGGCGATAGATCTTCTTAGTAGAATAAGACGTTTCTGAACGTGTCTTAACCTTGTGCGTACCCGCTTGCGCGTTGTTACGCTGCCAGCGAACAACACGGTGCAGAATGTCTGCGCGTGGCTCTAGGCCGAACAGGTCTGCAGACAGTTCAACAGAACCCGCTTTACCGCCGTCAAGTTTGATTACGTCAAGTTTCATGCTTCACCACCTTCCGCAGGCGCTTCTTCAGCAGGTACTTCAGTTGCAGCGGATTTCAGAGCAGCTGGGAACGGAACGTTCTCAGGCAGTTTCTTTTTCACGGCGTCCTTAACAGTCACCCAACCACCTTTGGAGCCAGGTACGGCGCCTTTGATGAAAACAAGGCCACGATCGGCGTCTGTCTTCACAACTTCAAGGTTTTGAGTTGTCACGCGCACAGCACCCATGTGACCCGCCATCTTCTTACCTTTGAAGACGCGACCAGGGTTTTGACACTGACCAGTAGAACCGTGAGAACGGTGAGAGATCGAAACACCGTGTGACGCACGCAGACCGCCAAAGTTGTGGCGCTTCATCGCACCGGCAAAACCTTTACCGATTGATGTGCCCGCAACGTCAACTTTCTGACCTTCTACAAAGTGCTCAGCAGAAATTTCTGCGCCCACTTCGATCAGGTTTGCTTCGTCTACGCGGAATTCAGCAACTTTGCGCTTAGGCGCAACGTTTGCTTTTGCGAAGTGACCGCGCATCGCCTGAGACGTACGCTTTGCTTTCGCAGAACCCGCACCCAGCTGAACAGCTGTATAGCCGTCACGCTCGGTGGTGCGTTGGTCTACAACTTGCAGACCGTCGAGAGAAAGAACGGTTACAGGGATCTGCTTGCCGTCTTCCATAAACAAGCGGGTCATGCCCACTTTCTTTGCGATAATACCAGAACGCATATTCAGAACTCCTTAAACTGAGATCTGAACGTCAACGCCAGCAGCCAAGTCGAGCTTCATCAGCGCGTCAACGGTCTGTGGTGTTGGGTTTACGATGTCGAGCAGACGCTTGTGCGTACGGATCTCGAACTGGTCACGAGATTTCTTGTCAACGTGTGGACCACGTAGAACTGTGAATTTCTCGATTTTGTTTGGCAGAGGGATTGGGCCGCGAACATCAGCGCCGGTGCGCTTTGCAGTCGCTACGATTTCCTGTGTGCTGGTGTCCAGTACACGGTAATCGAATGCCTTCAGCCGAATGCGAATATTTTGGCTTTGCATATTCAATTGCCTTCTTAGGCTTAGAATTGAGAGGTCGAGGTCACATCATTGCGCCCCCACTTCGAATCCCACATGGGCCAAAACGAATCTCGGCCCACCAATCACAAGGTGTGAATTGGTGCGACGTACACGGGAAACGTCATTGTGGCAAGGGGGTTTCGGGCAATTCAGCCGGGTTCAGACAGGAACGAAAAGACCTAGGGATTTATGCCACAGATTCACCAATAGAACGAGAGCGATTCCGACCGTTCTGTGGATTTGCGAGGTGTTAACGGAGCATCCAGCGAAAATCGCGAACTCGCATTGGACGGTGAAGTAACGATTGGGCAATGAGTACATTCGTACGTTTCGAGGCTTGAAACGTACGTTTCTATATTGTCTCAAAACGAGCTACGCGATTGTGTGCAAATCTCTTCGGGATAGAACCGCGACAAGAGCAGCGGTGCCCGACACTGCCGTGAACACGGCAAATGGTTCGTAACTGTATTCAGTGACCAGTTGCACAATACCAGACCCCACGAACCCACCGACAAGATGTAAACTACCGATAATACTCACAGGCAACGCAGTTGTACCCTTAGCGGAGTCCAAAAAAAGACCGAGGCTTAGAGGCATGACCCCACCCACAGCAAAAGACACGGCAGCCAATCCAAGTACGGGGTTGTAAAAGAACAAAAGCGAACTTCCAAAAGTTACAAAGACGAACGCTGGATAAAGCTGTGAGTGTCGCGCCGACGACAGCCAAACAAACCCGCTGCCCAAAATAGCCATGACAGATGCCATTGCGAACATCGTGACCCGCATTCTATCGGATACGTCTGGAAGGTTAGCGATCCACACCAATGCTCCATAGAGGATTGAATAGACGGTACTGCTGCTTGCAGCGACGCCCCAATCCAATTTTTGTACCTTCAAGCTTCGAGGTGAGTTTCGCGACCAGTCGATCTGCGGCGGACTACAAAAAAGAAGTGTGAGGGCCAAAATGACCGAGAGTAGCGCGGGAATGATTAGAAGCGAACCAACCCCAATTCGATTGATTGTTGGAACAGCGACCAGAGTGGCCAGAATTGGAAACGCGCTAAAAGCCATTTGTGACAAGGCAAAGCCACGGCTACGCCACGCCGGTATCTCTAACCGAGAGATAAAGAAACGTGCGCCAACGACGACGACCCCAAAAGCAAGACCGAGAGCGACGCGCATGGACACGAATGATATCCCTGACGGCCCGCCTGCAAAATAAATAATTGGCGCAATCGCAGCGAAGCAGAGTGCGCAAACGACGATGATCCGAACACTATTCATCCTAATAAAAATGCCCGACAGCAGCTGTGAAACAGCAAAGGACAAAAGAAATAGGGAAACACCAAAATTTAAGTAACGAGTGTCCAGCCCGTCAGCAGCGAAATAGGGAAATGCGGGAAGCAAAAGGTTTGTAGAAATCAGCCCAAGTACGGGTGCAACGCACAAAGCAACGAGGAAACAAAGCTCAGTTATCCTCATTTTGGTCGTGGCCTTTATGGTGCAGTTCTGATCGGGTCGGAACAATGCGTAAAACAATCCAAAGTGCATAGACAGCAAGGGCAATAAAGAGGCCAAAGAAGCCATACAAGAAGACCTGTCGCTCTAGGCCCCAAAGTAAGACTTCGGATAGGTGGGTGGCATCTGATTGAATAAAATAGTGTTCGGATAGAATATATAAGGCGCCAAGATTGGTCGCCCCATATAAAATAGCTAATGCGACAGATCTTCGTCCGAAAACAATCGGAGAGAAGAAATGCTTGGAGATATCCGAGGCATCCCAGTGCGGCACTTCTTTGCCTAAGGCATCCCTAAGACCAGACGAATACTCAGTCTTTAACCACAAACAGAGCACGCCAATTGTCATCTCAGCCTGCGCATACATCACAGCGGACACTGCGCTGACGACAGAAATCGTAAAGAGAATACGAACATGATCTTCGTTAGAAAGCGCAAACGAGTAAATCAGCCCGATGGCAGTTACTGCATAGTAAATATATTGGTCACGAGCGCGAACAAAGAACATGATGTTCTCTCGCGTTTGCTCGTAATGAGCCAGCAATACACTCACCTCTGTTTCATGGAGGTCGCCTGGACGTTTCTTTTCAGATGCTTCTATCATTTCCAACCAAGACTGCTGCTGTTTTGTCCGTAATATATAATCGTATCAGGCTGGTAACTACTAGGTTCTTTCGCTTTGGAACAGAGAACAGCCGACAGCCTCAGCAGTTAAAGACGCTGAAGTTAAACTCGTTCGGTTCTCAAAAAGATCGGACAATATCCGAAAAATGCCACTAAAAATGCGAAATGCCGCTCGAACCCTGCATGTTGACGAAATGCATGACTGTCATTTCAGGTACGTGGGCCCCGAATGTGATCCAGTCTTTACGGGCCGGCCCTAGGCGCTTTGGTGAACTGCGGACAGGCATCCTCCGATCTCCGCAAAGGTACTCTCAACTCGCCTCAGCGAGCTTGAAAGCAGCGATGTGATCCTGCGCCATGTACGTCGAACCTCCCCGCTTTCCACTGAATATGAGCTGACGGATCTTGGAGCAGAATTATTGCCAGCTTTAGATGCCATTGTTCAGGTGGGTCACCGTCTAAAGGCCAAGAAACACTCAGGGACTAAAAACTAACCGTCACACTGAAAGACAAAAAAGGGCCTCCGAATGGAGGCCCTTTCTTACTTCTATCACCTGATGGCTTTCGGGAGCTTTTGCCCAGCAAGCTGTTCAAAAGCCCCTACCGCCTGATCGTGTTTGAGCCCTTGCGGGCCCAAGCCACAGTCTTACTCAGTGATTTTAGAAACAACACCGGAACCAACGGTGCGGCCGCCTTCGCGGATCGCGAAGCGAAGACCCGCTTCCATCGCGATTGGTGCGATCAGCTCAACGTTGAACTTCAGGTTGTCGCCTGGCATGACCATTTCGGTGCCGGACGGCAGCTCAACAGTGCCGGTCACGTCAGTTGTACGGAAGTAGAACTGTGGACGGTAGTTCGCGAAGAATGGGGTGTGACGACCACCTTCTTCTTTGGTCAGAATGTATGCTTCTGCTTCGAACTTTGTGTGTGGGTTCACGGAACCTGGCTTACACAGAACCTGACCACGCTCAACCGCTTCACGGTCAACACCACGCAGCAGTGCGCCAATGTTGTCGCCCGCTTCGCCGGAATCCAGCAGCTTGCGGAACATTTCAACACCAGTACATGTGGTTTTCTGGGTGTCTTTGATGCCAACGATTTCGATTTCGTCGCCAACGTTGATCACGCCACGCTCAACACGACCGGTTACAACTGT
>CANMKB010000009.1 GCA_947498415.1 uncultured Paracoccaceae bacterium | reverse complement strand
ACGCCGAGAATCGTTTTGAAAGCTGTCTGATCGTTTTTCAGCAAACAGGCGGTAAATATCAGCAATGATAGCGCGGTATGGAGGAGTGCACCGCGCGAAAACGCGAACACGAGACATAGTGCAATGCACGTTAAGGCCAGCGACATAAAGATGCGTAAACGTTTCACGCTGACCAAATACCACACGCAATATAGAATTGCGGGAACCAGAAACGGCCCTAGAACGTTGGGGTCTTTGAAAGTGGATTTGATCCGCGTCATATGTTGATCGCGGAAAAAGACCTCGCGGTTTGGGGTGAGGTCAAGATAGGCGAGCACTCCAAGCACAGAGGCGATCGTCGCGCCTATGAGTAAAGCCTTTAGGATGGCATTGAACGCAGCATCGCCCCGTTGTTTCACAAAGTGAATTGTCGCGAGGTAGATGCAGATCATGTAAATTTCGACTGCAACCGCGCGCAGCGCTATGACAAAGGCGGTTGTTACAAACACCAAAGACAAGATCACACACCAAGCCAAGGTGAGGGCGGCCACCGTTCGAATTGGGCCTAACAAATTCGGGTTAAGATCGCCGCCAAGGAATATGAAAAATATAGAAAATACAAAGATGAGGTCGGCCGGTGCAGGTTCGATCATCACAAAAAAGCTGAGTGTTATGCTGAGCAAATACAAACGCCACGAGATGGTCGTCCATTCGATATGATCAGTTGCGCGAAACACGCGAGTTTGCATAGAGGTAACCCAGACTTTGCGGCGAAGAGAAGCCAAGGGCCCCACCCAATGGGAGCCGTTTCTGACCAGGTCTCGGCGAAATCATAAATTGTTAACTTATTTCGACGTCGATAAGCGGATATCGTAAACAATTGGTTAATTTTTCGGATTCTGAGCGCGATGACTTACACAACTTTAAAGATTGTCCCGTCAGCCAGCAGAATTCGGGCCTGTTGCGGGTCGTTGCAGGATCATCCCATTTGATCTGTTAACCCCTTGGGTTAGTAAAATTGGGCCGAAGTCATACTATATATTGACGCACTTCCTATGGATGGTTAAGCACAAGTTAAAGTCTGCGATTTCAATTGATGTATTCATCTGGGGGAAATTCTATTGAAACCGAATAAAAAATCCGAGCCGAAAAAACCCGCAGCGGTAGAAGTCAGTACCGTCGTTGCAAAGGGTAAAATTAACGTAAAACAGAGCGTTGCAAAAGCCGCGCCTGCGAACGACTCGGGGAAATCTGCAGTCAAAACGTCTGGTCAAAAATCGAAAGCTGCCAGCAAGCCTGATGCCAAGGCACAGGTCGCCAAAGATGAACCTAAATCCACGAAAGCAAAACAAAGCTTGTCTCCCGTTCAGGTGCGCGCCTTTGCAGCTGTCGCCTTGATTGTTGTGGTGGGTGGTCTAGCTGCGCTGGCCTTTGGCGGCGGCGATGAAGCTGTTGCTGAACAATCACCTGCACCGGTTGCACCAATTGTTCCAGCCGCTAAAGCCGAAGCTGTTGTTGAGCAGGTTGCTGTGACGCCAGCTGAGCCTGAACAGCCTGCTGTTGTCGCAGACACGCCAGAGCGTGACGCGATGGTCGATAGCATCATTGGCGCTTTGCGCAGCAGCGCAGATTCGGCGCAGGTGCCCGCACCCACGGCCGCCCAGGCGCAACAAGAGCGCAGCGCAATGAACAGTTTGTTCGGCATTGTCACCAACGCGCTGAATGAAGGCCAGTCAGAAGAATACGTTTCGCAACTTCTGAATGATGCGCAAAGCCGTGGACAAGTTCAGATACCTGATGCCTTGCTTCGCGCTGATGGCTCCATCGATACAGCAACGATCTTGATGCTGTTCAAGGCGCAGTAGGCCAACCGTCTACACCCTTTATTTCCAATACTTTGGGCCTATTTTGCCCGCTGCCAAAACCTAACCAAACAATAGACAAGTGTTGCACACTTGTACGTCTTCCTGGGGATTATCATGAAAAAATACGTGCTGGCCGGCCTGCTGAGCTTGGCTTCTTTGGCTGGAACTGCAGCCGCTGCGGATACCTGCGGTGGTGTCTATACCGTTAAGCCGGGTGATAGCCTGTCGCTTATTTCGGACCGGCTATACAAAGATGCTGGAAAGTGGACAACCATCCACAGCCAAAATATCTCTTCGATTGGACCAAAGGCGCATGCCATTCGCGTCGGGATGAAGCTTGATATCGCTTGCCTTGATGGTTTGCCAACGGGGTTGCCGGGCGGTAAAAAAATGGCCGATGCGGTACCTGCGGTGGCGCAGCCTGTGAAAATCCAAGCGGGTTCGGCAGAAGTGCGTAAGCGTATTAACTTGCTGACAGGCTCTGATTACGCGCCATTTACCGGCAAAGAGTTACACAATGGCGGATTGATGACTCACATCGTTGATGCGGCGATGCGCAATGCTGCCCCCGCGCAAGGCTATGCAATTCATTGGGTTGATCATTGGGCCTCGCACGAAGAACCTTTACTTTCGAATGCCTTACTGGATGCAGGCTTCCCTTGGTTCAAGCCAAACTGTGAAGAAAACCCTGATCAGGATCGCTGTAAGAACTTTGAGTTTTCAGCGCCATTGTTCGAGCTGTTGATGCTTCTGTTCACAGACAAAAACAATCCTGTTGCCTTTGCAAAAGACGAAGATTTGTTTGGAAAAACCATTTGTCGACCTCAAGGTTATGCGTCTTATATGCTTGACCAAGATGGCCGCAACTGGCTGAAAGAAGGCAAAATCAATCTGGTCTCACCGCTAACGCCAAAAGCTTGCTACGAAATGGTGCTCGCCGGCGAGGCTGACGCGGTGATGATGAACGAGTTTACCGGGCGGGCGCAGCTTAAAAATTTGGGCATGAGCGAACAGTTCGAAGTGGTGCCACAACCAGTTGCGATCCAGGCCTTTCACATCCTAGTTCACAATACACACCCAAATGCGAAGCAAATTCTTGCGACCATCGACAGCGGCCTAAAGGGCATCCGTGAAGATGGCAGCTATCAAGCGATTGTCGAAGATCACTTGGCGCGCATCTGGGCCGGTTTCTAAGGGGACAGATGATGATTAAATCACTTTCCCAAAGTCTAAAACGTATCGCATTCATCATGGGGGCGGCCGTTGTGCTGGCCCCTTCAACCGCAAAAGCGATCTGTAATGTCGACTACGTGGTTCAAGCTGGCGACAACCTGTTTTCAATCGCAGAAAAACACTACGGTGAACGTGATCGCTGGAGCATGATCTACTACAGGAACCAGTCAGAGCTTGTGGGCTCGTCCGTTGTTCCGGGGCGCACGTTGTTCATCCCCTGCCCGCTGAATAATCCAGAGCCAGATGCAACTCCTTTGCGCAAGGAAGAAGCGGATTTGACCTTGCTGACTGGCAACGATTTCCCACCGTTCACCGATCGATCATTGCCTGGGCAAGGCATGGTCACAGAGCTGGTAAACGCAGCGCTCGAATTGTCACCATCTCCGGTTTCCTATGCTGTGAATTGGGATGACAACTGGTCTGGGCATCTTGAAAAGCTGAACGCCAAAGAGTTCGACATGGGGTTCCCATGGGTGAAACCGGATTGTGAATCGACGCCAAGCAACGAACGCTGTGCAAACTTCCATTTCTCAGACCCTTTGATGGTGATGCCTGTCATGTTGTTCACGCGCAGCGATGCGCAGTTCGAATTCAACGCTGATGCGGATATCGCAGGTAAATCAATTTGCCGCCCAGATGCCTATTTCACACACGATCTTGACCGCGAAGGGCGCCGTTGGTTGACAGAGGAAAAAATTACCTTGGTTCAGCCTGCAACACCAGCGCAGTGCTTTGACTTTTTGGACAAAGGCGATGTCGACGCGGTTTCCGTAAACCTGTTTTTGGGCGCCGCAACGATTTTGGAGCTGGGCCTTCGTGACAAAGTTGTTCCTCTTGAGCGGCCACTGTCAGAAGTTGGCTTGCACGTTGTGATTTCTAAACGTCATTGGCGCGGGACATCTCATCTGTATCGCGTCAATGCTGGGCTCAAGGCATTACGTGAAAGCGGACGCTTTGAAGAGATCGTAAGTCGGCATCTAGAGGTCTTTTGGTCGCAGATTAAATAACGGGTTGCAATCCCGGCGTGACATAATTGTGTCGGGATGCCCCTTTGGTTGTTATTACGTTTTATTGAAATCGGGCATTTTTAAGGTAAATACACGTCATCCGCGAGATTTTGCGCCTGATCACGTAAAAACCACTAGATTAATGCGCAAGATCAATTGTATCTTATCCACAGTTAAGAACGGGCAAAAAGCCCACAACACACTGAGCGGTGAAATCTAATGAGTATTTTCAGTTATGCTGTCCGCAATGCGGGCGGGGCTGTTGTACGTGGCCAGACTACAGGCACAGACGGCAATGTAATTTATACGAATTCTTCGGTTGATGTTTCGTTGAATTTGGCTCCGAGCCAGATTGCAAGCTACACGCAATCGGGAAACAACCTCGTCATTGAATTGATCAATGGTGAAATCATCACACTGGACGGATATTTCTCTGGTCCAGAGGCAAGCGATCGTGAGCTCTTCCTGAGTAAAGATGGACAGTTCCACAAAGTAGAGCTTGGGGAGGCCGTCGACGGTACCTTTATTCCCAACTACGATTTGGCTGACGTCTCTGGTAAATGGAGCGAATACGACGAGCTGACATTCCTTGACCTTGAACGCATTGAACCGGTTGTCGCGCCTTTGGCCGCACCAGCTTTGGGTTGGCTTGGTCTCGCAGGTGCAGGTGCAGCTGCAACTTCATTGGTCGCTGGCGGCGGTGACGGTGGCGGAAATGGTGATGGCTCGACCGAAATCGTTCCAACCGTAGATGACCCTGATCTTGACCGTATCATCGGTGGGACAGGCCCCTCTGATGTTGCAATCACTGGTACGGGTGAAGCTGGGTCAACTGTGACGGTCACGATCGGTGACTCTACACAAACAACCACCGTGGGCGATGATGGCACATGGTCAACATCATTTGGTGCAAGTGACCTTCCGGCTGACGGTGATTACACTTCATCGGTAAGCGTCGTGAACCCAGGTGGCACGTCTTATGATCTAACGGGTCCAGTTGTAGATATCGACACAACACCACCTGTTGTTGTTATTGCCGAGGGCACTTTGTCCGTAGGCGAAGTCGTGAATGCAGAAGAGCAGGCCGATGGCCATGTAATTTCTGGGACGGGCGAAGCCGGTGCATCTGTTTTCATCGAGATCGATGGAACAACTGAAACCACAACCGTTGCTGACGATGGCACATGGAGCGTGAATTTCGCATCCGGCGCAATTGCGACAGGTGATTACGAAACGGAAATCACCATTGTTTCGACAGATGCGCGTGGCAATAGCACAACTGTGACTGACACGCTCTCGGTTGATACGATTGCACCAGATGCGACGCTTAACACAGTTGCTGGTGATGATGTCATCAACGCAGATGAAGCTTCTGGTACTGTAACACTTACAGGGACAGCCGAAGTAGGCTCTACCCTTCAGGTTCAGTTCCAAGGCACAACGCATGATGTAACTGTTGGTTCTGATGGCAATTGGTCATTGGATCTGTCTGCCGGTTCGGTCGCTCAAGGCACCTATGACAGTGCGATTACTTTGATTGCGACAGATCCCGCAGGCAACGTGAACACGCAGAACTACACTGTTCAGGTTGACACCGAAGGAGCGGTAACGCTTTCAACGCCCATCGAAGGTGATGATATCGCCAACGCGGCTGAAGTATCAGACGGTATAACCTTAAACGGTACAGCCGAAGCTGGTTCTGAAGTTGTGGTGACCATGCAGGGTGTGACACGCACCGTTACAGCAGGGTCAAATGGCACTTGGTCAGCAGACTTTGCTGCGTCTGAAATCCCAGGTGGAGAATATGACGCGGCCATTGCGGTGACAGCCACAGATCTTGCGGGCAACGTGACAACCACATCCAGTTCTGTTCGCATTGATACGCAAACCGATGTTTCGATTGATGGCACCCAAGTGGGTGACAACATCGCCAACGAAGCAGAAGTTGCGGCGGGCGTTTCTCTGACCGGTAATGCCGAAGCAGGGTCACAGGTTCAGGTGACACTTCAGGGTGTAACTAAAACTGTGACTGCTGGATCAGACGGCGGCTGGAGTGCGAATTTCGCGTATGCAGAGATTCCACAAGGTGAATATGATGCTGCAATTTCTGTTGTTTCAACGGATGCTGCGGGTAACACAAGCAGCGCAACAAGCACGCTTCGTGTAGATACGGAACTTGCGGTCGCGATTGATGCGGGCCAAGCGGGCGGTGACAACATTGCAAATGCCCAAGAAGTCACCAACAGCGTTACCTTTACCGGGACTGCGGATGCGGGCTCTGTTGTAGAAGTCAGCTTCCAAGGTGTCACAAAAACTGTGACTGCCGCGTCGAACGGTACTTGGGCCGCTACATATGCCTCCACGGAAATTCCGCAGGGCGAGTACACAGGCACACTTTCTGTAACAGCGACAGATGATGCTGGTAACACAGCAACAAGTTCGACTGAGGTTCAGGTGGACACCCAAACCAGCACAACCATTTCGGTTCAGCAGGCAAGTGGCTTTGACAGCAGCGTGAGCGCGGCAGAGCTGCAGAACGGTCTGGTGCTTGACGGTAGTGCAGAAGCCGGAGCGCAAATCGTTGTTGTTGTTGAGGGCGTTACACGCACGACAACCGCAAACGAAAGCGGCTATTGGTCTGTAACCTACGAAGACGGCAGCTTGCCTGAAGGGGACTACACTGCAACAGCAACAGTCACGTCGACCGATATTGCAGGTAATACTGCATCTTCAAGCCATGACTTCAAGGTCGACACAGTTGTGACCGATCCGCTGGTAAGCTCTGTGACCTTTACCGGAGATGACGTGTCTTCTCTGACGCTTGAAACGGAAAGCGACACGGATTACGCAATTCATGCGCTGAATGCTAACGGTTCAACCGACGAATTGGGTGCGACTGAAATTGCATTGCCAGTGAACGAGTCCTTGTTCGTTCTCGATCAGGCAGCGGCAGATGGTACACATCTTGTTGTGGCGGCAGAAGACGATGCGGGCAACTTGTCTGACACACTCATTGTACTTGATGACAATGTTGGCAACGCAGGCACACTGGATCACGCTGGTTTGGATCAATTCCAAATTCAGGCAATCGAGCTGGACTACGCATCCGACACGTCTTTGACCTTGACCGAAGCGCAAATCAAAGAGCTTTCTGACACATCTGACAGCCTGACCATTCATGGCGGCAGCGATGATCAGGTTTCCATCTCTGGGGCATCCAAAACCTCTGAAACGCGTGAGATCGATGGTGAAGACTATGACGTTTACACCGTTGGCGATGACGGCGTGACCGTAATCATCGATCAAGACGTCAATGTCGTGATCTAAGACTTAGGGTCGGGGCGACACAGTCGCCCCGATTTCCATGTTCCCTCGGGAGAGCAGTCATGACAGCAAGACATATTTTATTGGTTCTCATTGCCACAACAGCCCTTTCGGGCTGTCTTTCTGACGTGCCTGTTGCTCAGGAAATTTCTTCAAAATTTCAAAACCTTACTGCACCTAAGAAAAACTTGAAGCAGTCCGACGGCGACGCAGAAGCGGAAGAATCGCAAGAAGAAGAGTCTGAAATTCTTCAGGCGCTTATCGCGCGCCGGTCTATCCTGCCAAGTGACAGCACCTACAAAAGCGTCGCAGACGCGGTACTGGCCCATGGCGCAAGTGCTGCTGGTGCGGAATTGCGCAGTGCCAAGTTGCGGGCTGCGGCAGAAAATAAAAATTGGCTGCCCACCATTGGTCCTTCGATTAGCCTCACAAGCCTTGGGGAAACCTTGGCAAGTTTGGTTGTCGACCAGGTCTTGTTTGACAACGGTCGCCGCAAAGCAGAACGCCGATTTGCCGCGGCGGATGTTGAAGTTGCTGCTGTGACGTTGTCAGAAGACATGAACGAACGTGTGTTTACGGCACTTTCGCTGCATCTGACTGCTTTACGTGGTGACGAAAAGGCAAAAATGGGTGACGCGGCTCTGGTGCGTATGCGCCGGTTTGAGCGTATCGTTGTCGGCCGCGTCGAAGGTGGCGTGTCTAACAAGGGTGACCAGCGTATCGTTGAAGGTCGGATCGAAGGACTTCGGTCAGTTGCCAAGAACGCAGCTGAGTCTGCCGCAAGTTCACGCTCTGAACTGCGTGCATTGACCCGCCAAGAATTCATTGGTCTCTACGAAGGTGAGATTGACGTTGCGGGCAACCGGCATGTGGAACCTCTCCCCGTTTTACGCGCGCGTGCCGAAGCAAAACGCACCATCGAAGGGGCCAAAGCCGAGCGTGCAAGGCAACTTCCGGGCCTGTCTGCGTCTGCAAATGTCACCGGCAGTGGGACAACCGGCAGCTTAGATGTTTCCAGTGAACAAGGTCTGGGCCTTGGCACTGCGGCCCGTTTGAAAGCGATCGAAAGCACCAAAGACACAGCAGAACAGCAAGTCGCAAAGTCTCGCCAAACCGCAGAACGCACGCAGCGTCGTTTGGAGCACCGTATCGCAAGCTTGCAGCGTCAAGAAGCCGACGCAGAACGCCTTGCTGGCGAAGGGCGCGATACGCTCAAGTTGTTTGAAGCGCAATTCAAGGCCGGGCAGCGTTCTGTTCTCGAGGTGATGAATGTCTACGAACAAACCGTTCAACGCGAGATGGATCAGCTTGACGCCAAATTTGATGTGATTATTGCACAGTTGGAACTTGCCCGAGATCTTGGGCTTTTAGCTGACGGAGACGAAATTTGACCAAGCCCAAATCGCCGGTTGTTTTGTCTATCAACCCTGTGCAGTCGCAGAAAAAACCTGCCAACGCCCCTCAAGAAGCAGTATCAAACACGACCGAAGATGTTGCAATTCATGACCTGATCGAAGGTACAGCCCAGCGGATTCAGCACCGCGCGACGCTTATTTCTATGCTCGCGTCGTTGAATGGTATTGATGTCCCTGTTGCAGATGTCGCCGAGTTCATGTGGACCAGCGCACCAGGTGATGTGTCGATCAAAGCGCTTTCAAAAGCGTTGCAAAACACAGGTGTGGATCAAAAAGTCACGAACCGTGCCCCGATCGCACCCGCCTCTTGGCCTGCGATCACTCTGATGACCAATGGTCAGTCGGTTCTTGTCTTGTCGCAAGAAGAGCAGACGCTTTGGGTGTATGACCCATCCTGCCCAGACAATCGCGCCGGCGTTGACGTTGCAGAGTTTGAACCGTTTTTCACAGGTACGATCCTGTCTGCAAAAGTCAGCCTTCGAAAAATGGCAGAGCGCCATGTGCCGAAATTGTCCGAAGGCCACTGGTTTTGGGGCGAGTTCCGCAACTACCGCGCCTACATCGCAGAGATTATGCTTGGCTCTTTGGTGGCCAACCTGCTTGCCGTCGGCGTCGCGCTGTTCTCGTTACAGGTTTATGATCGCGTTATTCCTCATCAATCAGAGGCAACACTTTGGGTGTTGGCGGTTGGAGCACTTTTGGCCGTCGGCCTAGAAGGAATGCTCAAGCTTGCCCGCGCCAAAATGAGCGACGCGGCCGGACGACGTATCGAAATGTCGATTCAGAACACGTTGATGCGACGTTTGCTGGGGATGCGCTCCGATAGACGCCCCCTGCCCGCCTCTGGCTTGTTCGCCGCGATGCGCGACTTTGGTGCTGTCCGAGACTTCTTTACGTCTTCGACGATCTCTGTTCTGGCTGACATGCCATTCATTTTGATCTTCTTGCTGTTGGTTGGTTCCATCGCCGGAAATCTGGTTTGGCTGCTTGTGTTTGGCGGCATCCTGATGGTGTTGCCGTCCTATGTGATGCAGCGCAAACTGATTGCTTTGACACGCAAGACACAGGGTGCATCTGCCAAATCTGGGCGTTTGCTCCAAGAAGTGATCACTGAACTCGACACAGTAAAGACACAACGCGGCGAAGACCGTGTGTTGCGCTTGTGGGATGAGTTGAACGCGCTGTCCTCACATAGTTCTGCAGAGCAACGTCGCCTCGCCAACGCTTTAACGTATTGGTCACAGGGGGTTCAACAAACCACCTATATCGCGACCGTTGTTGTCGGGACCTACCTTGTTTTTGCAGGCGAATTCACCATCGGTACAATCATCGCAACTGGTATCCTGACGAGCAGAACTTTGGCCCCGTTGACCCAATTCGCAGGTATTCTTGCGCGCTGGAGCAATGTGAAAGGGTCTTTGGAAAGCTTGGACGCGATCGCCTTGTCGCCTCAGGAAAAAGATGACGACCGTTCTTACCTTCGCCGCGATAAGCTGCAAGGTCAGTTCGAGCTACGCGAGCTTCACTTTAGCTATGACGAAGATGGCGCAACCACTTTGGATGTGCCGGGTGTCGTGATTAAGCCAGGACAGCGTGTTACGGTGCTTGGCGCAAATGGCTCTGGAAAATCGACGCTTCTGAAACTGCTTTCAGGTCTTTATTCTCCGTCCGCCGGGCGTATTTTGATTGATGGCACTGAAATGTCTCAAATCGACCCGCGCGACCTGCGTCGTGGGATCGGATACCTCAGCCAAGATGTGCGCTTGTTCGCAGGCAGCCTGCGCGACAACTTGAACCTGAACCAGATGGAACGTGATGACGAGCGCCTGATGGAAGCACTTGATTTTGCGGGCCTTGGTCAGTTCTTGCGGAACCATGCGCAGGGGTTAGATCTGCAAATTCGTGACGGCGGAGAAGGCCTGTCTATCGGGCAACGTCAATCCATTGGCTGGGCGCGTCTTTGGCTTCAAAATCCTTCGATTGTGTTGCTGGATGAACCCACGGCCGCGTTGGATCAGACATTGGAACGTACGCTGGTGAGCCGACTGGGTAAATGGCTCGAAGGGCGCACGGCAATCATCGCCACGCACCGTACGCCGATCTTGGCGCTTAGCAACCGCACATTGATTTTGCAAGCCGGACGTCTTGTTGTGGACGGCCCGCGTGAGAAAGTCTTGGCGCATTTGGCAGCAGGTGAACGGGGATGACCGACACAAATTATGCGACACCTGAAACCCTAGATGAGCAAATGGCATCTGCCCGAAAAACGGTACGCTTGGTCGGCGTCGCCGTTTTGATTTTTTTGCTCTGGGCTGCATTTGCATGGATCGATGAAATCGTACGCGCAGACGGCGAAGTTGTCTCTTCGTCTCGCTCACAGATCATTCAAAACCTCGAAGGCGGCATCTTGGCAGACCTCTCGGTGAAACAGGGTGATCTTGTTGAGCAAGGCCAGATTTTAGCAACGTTGCAGGATACCAAATTCCGCACCGCTTTTGACGACTTGCAAGATCAGCTGGATGCATTGGATATCAAACGTCTACGTCTAGAAGCTGAGATCGAGGGGGCCTTTGAATTTGAAGTCCCTGCCGAACTTGCGGATCGGTCCCCACGCATTTTGACATCGGAACGGGCCCTTTTGAAAGCACGTCAAACAGATCTGGATAGTCGGCGGGCTGGAGCTTTTGCTCAGCTGGAACAGGCAAAGACAGAGCTTGCCAATATGGAGCGGCTTTATAAACAGGAATTCGTGGCGTTGCTTGAGGTGAACAAGGCCCGCGAAAAAGCATCAGACGCTGAAATTCGCTATATGGACATTGTGACCCAAGCGGAGCTGGAGCTTGCAGAGGATTACTCTGAAACGCTCAAAGATATCACATCACGCAAACAGGAAATGCGCCTTGCGCAGGATCAGCTCAACCGCACGATCATTACCGCCCCAATGCGCGGCATCGTGAACAGTCTTTCCGTCACGACCATTGGTGGCGTTGTTCGTCCTGGCGAAGAGATCTTTGAGATCATTCCCATGGGAGAAGAACTGTTTATTGAGGCACGCGTGCGCCCCGAAAACATTGCCAGTGTTGAGCCCGGACAAGACGCAACGATTAAGCTCACCGCTTACGATTACACAATCTATGGCACCCTGAAAGGCAAGGTGGATTTCATTTCCGCCGATACCTTTGAAGATGAGCGTAACCCACAGGCGCCTCCCTACTATCGCGTCTCTGTCATGGTCGACAGCAGTGATATGACAGAGCGGCAAAAGTCGATCGAAGTTCGGCCTGGAATGCGGGCACAAATTGAATTGCACACCGGTTCTAAAACGGTTCTGCGTTATCTTCTTAAGCCGCTCTACAAATCACGCGAAGCATTCAGAGAGCCATAGGCGAATAGCCCACCGAGGGATTAACCCTCGGCCATAATTTGTTTCAGTGTATTGCTTGTCAGAGCAGTTCCAACAGACACCTTCCGACCCCCCATCGCAGCTTTGGCTGAGATGACAGAGACCAGGAAGGGTTCTCGTCCATTCTGCATGGCCAACACTGGGGCACCTGAGGCACCGAAGTTGACCTGACAAGACATCACAAGGGTTTCACCCTTGCGCGCCAAGACTTGGCATGGGTAGGCGAACCGAGGATCATTCTTATGACCGATCGTGTAAGACACCACGCCGAGCATATCTCCCTTTTCTGGCCGTGAAGCCGAAGAAATCTGGAGCGTTTGTTCCATGTGGATGGGCTTGTTTAGCTTGAGCAGAGCCAAATCATATCCCATTTGCGCCTGACCTTTACGGTTGTGACGATATTGCGGGTGTTGCGTGGCGCTTACGACATGGCGTGTCGCGCTTGCCTTGCCGGATTTAAGCCCGGCCTCAAACTTGATTTTTTCAGGCTTAAGTCGTTTCCCTGTCCGCGTGTCATACAGGCAGTGTGCTGCCGTGACCACAAGATCGGGCTCGACCATGGCGCCTGTACACATTGATTTTCCAGACATCATAAGACGTCCAATGGCTTCACCGCCGGGCATGGCCGAAAGGGCCGTCCCGCGGGCGCTTGATTCACCAATTGCTGCCCCTGGCAGCGCAAGTGAAAGCGCTAATACATAAGATGCTACTCGCACGTTACCTCCAATACTTCTGCATTGGATTTGGCCACTGCGATGGGGCGAATCTCGGGCGAGACCCGGTCTTTTTAAGGCTTCTATGGTGCTCAAAGGGCGGCAATTGCCTTAGACCTGACCGATTTTACTTACAATTCGTCGAAAATACGGCGTAATGAATGTGATTACGGCGGGATTGGGTATGATCGGTACCAATTGTTTCCAAACTGCTGAAAATTTTAAGTTGGCCAGTCGATGCGCAGCAGAACTCTACTTTTCACATTCCTTGCCGTTTGCCTTGCGGCGGTCGGCATCTTTCTGCTTTCGTTTCAATATTTTCAGTCAGAAGAGCAGGCCAAGGCCAACGGGCGGCTTTCTTTGTATCGAAGCACCGTCATTGCAGAGTTAGAACGCTTTTCCCATTTGACCTATGTGCTGGCCCGCGATCCGTTTGTACAACGCACCTCGAAAGAGGGCGCGACTGATACGTTAGACCAGAGACTGGCCGCTTTTGCCGAGCAATCCAATCTGGATGCGATTTATTTGATGAATCTATCTGGTGAAACCATCTCGGCCTCTAACGCTTTAACACCAAGCAGCTTCGTTGGTCAGAACTACGGGTTTCGGCCTTACTTTCGTGACGCGGTTGAAGGTAAGCAAGGTCGGTTCTATGGGATCGGCGCAACGACCGGCCTGCCTGGCTACTTTATCGCCGATGGGGTCGACGACGGAATTGGCGAAATTTCGGGTGTCATTGCTATCAAACTCGACCTTTCAAAACTCGAACAAAGCTGGCGCGACGCGGGTGAGACCGTTTTACTTACAAATAGTGACGGTGTGATCCTTTTATCTTCAAGCGCGGAGTGGCGATACCAAACGCTGTCGACGCTGACGCTGCAACAACGAAGCCGAATTGATGCCGCACAACAATTCACCGGGAAATCCCTGCAGCCTCTGGATTGGCGGCAAAACTCTGACACCACTGCTGTTATTAATGGGTTCGAACATATTTATCTGACGGCAGACGACTTACCCCACGATTGGCGGCTGCACTATTTTGCAGATCAAACAGTTGTGCGTACGCGCGCGTGGCTTGTGACTGGCCTGCTAACGATTATGGCGGCTACGATCCTGATCTTTACCCAGGCAAGGCATTCTCGCCGGATTGGCGCAGCGCTGCAAAGATCAGAGGCCGAAGAAGCCCAGCTGCGTGAGGCCAATGAGCGCCTTGCGGTTGAGATCGAAGATCGCAGGACAGCAGAGCGTCGATTGGCGCGAACACAAGATCAGTTAGAGCGCGCCAGCCGCCTTGCTGCGCTTGGGCAACTCTCGGCTTCTGTGACGCATGAATTAGGGCAGCCCATTGCCGCGATGCGCAATCACCTGACGGCCGCAGAGTTAAGTGATGGTGGCCCGCTTAAACTGATGCCCAAGATATCAGGGCTAGTGGATCGTATGGAAGGCATCACACGCCAGTTGAAATTCTTTGCGCGCAGTGGCGGCGACGGGTTTGAACCCGTAGATCTGCGCGATGCGATGCGTGCATCACTGGGACTTGTGTCAGCGAATATTGATGCGAGCGAAACCAATTTAGATCTGCATATGCCTGATACGCCCGTCTTGGTGTTTGGGAACCAACTGCGACTTGAACAGGTTATGACCAACCTCCTGCGCAATGCCATAGACGCAATGGAAGATGTGGACGAACGAAAGCTAACTGTGGGCATCGGTCATTCAGACACTTTGGGATGGTTTCGCATAAAAGACAGTGGACATGGGTTAGGGGATTCAACTTTGTCTGATCTCCAAGAGCCTTTCGTGACCAGCCGCGAAAGTGGTCATGGTATGGGGCTTGGCCTTGCGATTTCTGCCAATATTGTGGCGGAACACCACGGGCATATAACGGCCGAGAATACAGAAGTTGGGGGTGCAGATTTTCGCGTGGAAATTCCGCTTTTGTCACACGAAGATGGGGTTGCAAAGAAATGAGCCATTCAGAGAACGCCAGCATCCTGATTGTCGAAGACGACAAATCCATGCGTACCTCGTTGATAGATTTGTTAGAGGCGGCCGGCTGGCGCGTCGAAGCATTGGCGCGGGCAGAAAAGGTGGCGGCTCGGCTCACCGAGTTCCAACCGGATGTGATTTTGTCTGACGTCCGAATGCCTGGCATGTCAGGATTGGAACTCCTTGCCTCGCTGAACACTGAAATGGCCCCGCCGCTGGTTCTTATCTCGGCCCACGGAGATATCCAGATGGCGGTACAGGCCATCAAAGACGGCGCCTATGGGTTTATCGAAAAGCCCTATGAACCGCGCCGCTTGTTGAACGCCTTAACTCATGCGGCTGATCAACATCGTATGCGCCAAACAACAGAACGCCTGCGAGAGCGCATTCTAAAGCTTTCTGGGCTTGATCGCCTGCTTATCGGCGAAACACAGGCCATCCAAAAGTTGCGAGAGATGGTGCTAGATGTGGCAGAAATCGACGTGCCAGTTCTGTTGCAAGGCGAAACCGGGACAGGCAAAGAGCTTGTCGCGCGTGCGCTTCATGATCTTGGCCCTTCGTCTGACGGGCCCTTCCTTGCGTTAAACTGTGCGGCCATCAATGCAGAGACCTTTGAAACAGAAATGTTCGGCTCTCAGGACGGGAGTGATGGGCGACTATTGGCGGTGCATGGCGGCACATTATTCTTAGATGAGATCAGCGCATGCCCCCTGCCCGTTCAAGCGCAATTGTTGCGTGTCATCGAAGACAAGCAAATTCTGCCAGCGGGCGCGACGAAACCGGTTCCTCTTCAATTTCGCATTGTCTCTGCCACCAACGAAGACACTGAGTCTGCAATCCGCGAGGGCCGCCTGAGGCAAGATCTGTTGTTCAGGCTTAACACGATGACGCTATCGCTCCCGACGTTGCGAGATCGTCCTGACGATTTGATCTTACTTGCCACGCATTTCCTGTCGCAATTTGCGGGTCTCTACGAAACCGGTGTTCCCGAACTAACCCAAGAAGACATCGCCGCCCTTTTGGCCCATGATTGGCCCGGGAATGTCCGTGAACTGCGAAATGTTGCAGAGCGACGTGTGCTTGCAGCGCGCCGCGGAACGGGTTCGGTCGCGCAGGCTTTGCAAACCGATCAGGGGTTTGAAGACGTTCCAGTGACTTTACGCGAAGCGGTGGCTGCCTTTGAAAGAGAGCTGATTGCAAAAGCCATCCGTGCCCATGAAGGACGTATGGACGCTGTTGCAGAAGCCCTTGGTATTGGGCGGCGCACATTAAATGAAAAAATAGTGAAACTAGATCTGAACAAAGACGCGCTTTTGTAGAGCTTTGCGGAATTCCGCACATCACAGCAACGACCATGCGCGTTTTTCTTCATAGGCAGTTTACCTCTTTTGGATCATGCTTGCGGCTCAAAGCATGATTTCTGGGAGGTACACATGCGCAATGTATTCCAAAAAACCGCAGTCGCAGCACTGGCGGTTGCATTCGCCGGCGAAGCCATGGCAACCGAGTGGAATGTTTCCCTTTGGGGCAAACGCCGTGCATTCACTGAGCACGTAGAAAAACTCGCAGAGCTGGTCAGCGAAAAAACCGGTGGCGAGTTCACATTGAACATCAGCTACGGCGGTCTGTCTAAGAACCGCGAAAACCTTGATGGTATTTCCATCGGCGCGTTCGAAATGGCACAATTCTGCGCGGGATATCACCGTGACAAAAACCCGTCCATCACCGTTCTCGAACTTCCGTTCCTCGGCGTAAGCTCGCTTGAGCAAGAAGTTGAACTGTCGATGGCAGTCTATGCGCACCCAGCGACACAAAAAGATTTGGGCCGTTGGAACGCAACTTTGCTGATGCCTTCGCCTTTGCCACAGTACAACCTTGTTGGACTTGGCGATGCACCAGAAAGTTTGGCTGACTTCGAAGGACTGTCAGTACGTGCCACCGGTGGTATCGGCGCAGCGATGAAGACTGTCGGCGCTGTGCCAACATCTATGTCGGCTACTGAAGTCCGTCAGGCGATGGACAGCGGCGTGGTAAAGGCCGTTAGCTTTGCCCCACACGCGCACATGTCATTCGGCACTATCGAAAACGGCACGTGGTGGACCACAAACCTGAACCCCGGCACCGTGAACTGCCCGGTTGTTGTAAACAACGACGCGTTGGCTGATTTGTCTGATGACCACCGCGACGCTTTGATGGGCTCTATTGATGAATCGCTGGCGCATTACATCGACAATTACAACAACAAGACCATGGCGGCATGGGGCCCCGCTCTGGCAGAGCGTGGGATCACCGAAGTCACCTTTGCAGACTCTGAAATCTCAGCCTTCAAAGAGGCAGCAGCAGCCCCAGCGGCGGCAGCTTGGATCGAAGAAAACACGGCACGCGGCCTTCCTGCACAAGAGCTTTATGATCTTGTCACAGGCATGATTGCCGAAGGTAGCTAATAGAAATTGATGCTGGGCGGCACCCCGCCCGGCATCTTGCCTTTCCGGACGAGAGGAGACCGCCATGGCTGGCGCATCTTTGGTTCTGACTGATGACAGCATACTGTCACGCTTAGACCAATCCCTATATAAACTTGAAAAGACCTTTGCCCTTCTCAGTGGCTTAGCGGTGTTTTCCCTAATGCTTCTTGCGGTGGGATCTGTAGGTGGGCGAAACTTCCTAAGCCAACCCCTGCCCGGCTACGTAGATTGGATTGAGCAGGCGATGCCACTCATCGCCTTCATGGGGATTGCGTTTACGCAACGCGACGGCGGACACATTCGCATGGACATGCTGGTCGGCGCCCTGAAAGGCCGCCCATTGTTCATGGCAGAGTTTATCACGACCCTTGGCATTCTATTGCTCATGATATTGATGGTGTGGGGCAGCTGGGCCCATTTCGAACGCAGCTTTGATTTCGCAGCACCGATGTGGAGCCGTG
Organism: uncultured Paracoccaceae bacterium; assembly: GCA_947498415.1. GTDB lineage: Bacteria > Pseudomonadota > Alphaproteobacteria > Rhodobacterales > Rhodobacteraceae > Cognatishimia. The sequence goes on along the minus strand of CANMKB010000009.1, from coordinate 47,027 downwards.
ACAGCTCGATGGATATTGCCTTGCCCATTTGGCCAGCAAAACTCCTTGCCCCGGTCGCTTTTTCGGTTTTGTGCCTGCGTTTGGTCCTTCAGTTGTTTTCCTATGCACGGGCCATTGTAACCGGTGACCCGCGCCCGGTGGCTGTGCCGATGATTGCTGACGCCGCTACACAAGCGGCACTCGAAGCCGAGCATGTTTCGGGTCTTGATTCAGACAAAAATACACAGGGATAACGATCATGGAACCTATTGAAATTGGCCTGATCGTTTCGGGCGGATTGTTACTTATGGTCGTCCTTGGGATGCGTGTGGCTTTTGCCGCGGGTCTTGCGGGTATGATTGGCTTGATATGGATCTTTTGGGCCAAGAAAGACTATGGCGGAGACGACTTTTTCTGGGCAGTGACGGTTGCCGTGAAAACGGCAGGACAGGTGCCACATTCAAAGATCTCAAGCCAAGCGCTTAGTCTGATCCCAACATTTATCCTGATCGGATATTTGGCCTATTATGCTGGGCTGACGAAAGCCCTGTTTGAAGCTGCCAAGCGCTGGTTGGCGTGGGTGCCCGGTGGCTTGGCTGTGTCGACAGTTTTCGCAACGGCCGGCTTTGCCGCTGTGTCCGGGGCATCAGTTGCGACATCAGCTGTGTTTGCCCGAATAGCGATCCCTGAGATGTTAAAGATTGGGTATGATAAGCGGTTTGCCGCAGGGGTCGTGGCTGCGGGGGGGACGCTCGCATCCTTAATCCCCCCCTCAGCAATTCTGGTAATTTACGCCATCATTGTTGAACAAGATGTAGGTAAACTACTGCTGGCGGGCTTTATCCCAGGTGCGTTTTCGGCTGTCATTTATGGCATGCTCATCATCGGCCTCGCGCTGTCGATCAAGAACTTTGGCCCTCCGGTCAAAGGTTTTACTTGGAAACAGCGATTTGCGGCGCTTCCGCCAGCTTTGCCGATTGTGTTCGTGGTCATCACAATCATCTTCTTTGTCTACAACCCATTTGGCGGAGACGCTTGGGGGACCCCAACGGAAGGCGGCGCGATTGGTGCGTTTGTCGTCTTTTTGATGGCACTGTATCAGGGCATGCGTTGGGCGCAGCTTAAAGATGCTTTGTTAGAGACTGCCAAACTGGCTGTGATGATCTTTACCATCATCTGGGGTGTTCTGGTTTATGTGCGTTTTCTTGGGTTCGCTGACCTGCCTGGTGCGTTCTCGGATTGGATCACCAGCCTCACCATGTCTCCTATGTTGATCTTGGTTTGCATCTTGCTGGCTTACGCGGTGCTTGGGATGTTCATGGATGCGATCGGGATGCTCTTGTTGACCCTGCCTGTGGTGTATCCAGCTGTCATGGCGCTGAATGGGGGCGAGTTTGTCTCTGCCGCGGACAGTACCTTTGGCATGAGCGGTCCTATGTGTGCGATCTGGTTCGGTATTTTGGTGGTGAAAATGGCAGAGTTCTGTCTGATTACCCCTCCGATCGGCTTGAACTGCTTTGTTGTGGCCGGCGTGCGCGATGACCTAAGTGTTCAAGACGTCTTTAAAGGTGTGACACCGTTTTTCATCGCGGATGCCATCACAATCGCGCTGTTGGTTTCCTTTCCGCAGATTGTATTGTGGTTGCCTTCACAGGTTTAATTCATCCCTAAAGTTAGAAATGGCCCGCAACCTGCGGGCCATTTTTCTTTAAATTCAACGCTCTTCGCGCTTATGCTGGGTTCAGTAAACCCGGAGCCCTTATGCAAGATGCGTTAGATCGAAAAATCATCACTGCCCTGCAAACGAATGCGCGCCAATCTACAGCGCAGCTTGCAGCGCAACTGAATGTCGCACGCACCACGATTCACAGTCGTATTACCCGCATGGAAAACCGCGGCGTGATCAAAGGGTATACTGTTCGGTTGGGTGTAGACGAAGACCGTCCGCAAGTGCAGATCACAATCCTTGTCGCAGTGCAGCAACCCGAAACCCAATCAGTGCTGAAGCGATTAGAGCTATATCCGGAAATTAAACTTTGCCTGTCTGTGAACGGCGAATTTGATTTATTGATTTCAGCTGAGGCCCCCCGCATCGAAGATCTTGATATTCTTGTCGATGAGATGGCTGAAATCCCCGGTGTGATCCGCACCAATACACTTGTGGTCTTTGGCCGAAAAATTGACCGCACCTGACGGTATGACGAAATTGATGTCAATTTGACCGCTCTATAGGCCCATTCGTCAACTTGATCCCTCTGAAATGAACACGCCAAATGCGACGCTGGTTTCAAAGAGGAGTAGTGCACATGCAATGGAATGTTTGCGTTGTTGGTGGTGGAACCATAGGTCGAATGATCGCCACGCTTTTGGAAAAATCAAAATCCTACGCCGTAACCGTCGCCGATCATGACTTGGCGTGCCTTGCGACCTTTCGCAATTCAGGCATCCCGACCAGACAAATCGATGCAACAGATGTGGAAGGCCTGTCTGAATCTTTAGCAGGGTTTCACGCGGTTATTTCTGCGGCGCCCTATTTCCTCACCCCGAATATTGCCGCCGCGGCCAAACTGGCGGGCGCACATTACTTTGACTTGACCGAAGACGTTGAGGCCACACAAGCCGTAAGAAAACTGGCCGAGGGTGCGGATACCGTGTTTATGCCGCAATGCGGCCTTGCACCCGGATTTGTTGGAATTGCTGGTGCGGCACTTGCCTCAAAGTTTGATGAACTCGACAGTCTTCACATGCGGGTTGGGGCGCTGCCGATGTTTCCGACCAATGCGTTGAAATACAACCTCACCTGGTCAACGGATGGTTTGATCAATGAATACTGCAATCCATGTGACGCAATCGTTGACGGCGCACGTGTGAAAACCGCACCGCTTGAAAATTACGAAACCCTTGGGCACGACGGGATTGAGTATGAGTGTTTCAACACCTCAGGTGGATTGGGGACCCTGCCCGAAACACTTTTGGGCAAGGCCCAAGCGGTGTCTTACCGGTCCATACGCTATCCGGGACATTGTGAGGTGTTAAAGCTCTTGCTTCATGACCTTGGCCTGGAAAAACGCCGCGACTTGCTCAAGGAAATCTTTGAAACAGCGCTCCCTCGCACCGATCAAGACGTGGTACTGGTGTATTGCACAGCCAAAGGCCACAAAGACGGGGTGCTTTGTGAAGAAAGCTATATCAACAAAAGCTTTGCCCGTGAAATTGATGGCGAAATTTGGAGCGCCATTCAGATCACCACGGCCGCAGGCGTGTTGGGCGCAGTCGATCTACTCCGGCAACGGCGACTACCGCAACGTGGATTTGTGAGGCAAGAGCAGGTCGTGTTCTCAGAGTTTCTGGAAACAGAGTTCGGTGCGCTTTTCCAAGTCGGGGAAGTTTTGGCTCATATTCAGGCAGCTTGAGCAAAATTTGTGCACTAGGTTACGGCATCATCAGATGCTGATATATCTCAGTAAAGTTTGACATTCTTGTAACACCGCGCAAACCTACAGAAACTATACAGAATACAGCTATTCCGGCGCATCAGGGATTTGGAGGGTGACGCTGGAATGTGAAGGGCCGCGCAGAAATGTGCGGCCCCGTGTATTTGTATAAATGCTTTTTTTTCAGCGCTTTATGAATTTCTAAGCGGCGTTATCTGCACCTGAAATACGCACTTTATAAATCTAAGCCGGTTCTCAAATTTGTTATTTGCATTTCCTACAAAAACGAATCGTGATTCGTTTGTCGCGACCCATCAGCCTCACTTCCAAAATTCATCGAATTTAGGCGGCCTTTTTCTGTGCTACCACGAATTTTTCAAGGTCTTTGATTTCATCCTGACTTAGCCTCAAACCAAGTTTCGTGCGCCGCCACAAAAAGTCGTCTGCTTCGACAACCCATTCGTGCTCCATTGCCCACCGAACTTCGGCCTCGGTGATACCCCCACCAAACGATTGGCCAAGCTCCTCGGCTGATTTCGCGGCCCCAAACATCTCGAAGACTTCGGTGCCGTAAGTACGCACAAGACGTAGCGCATCATGATCTGACAAAAATGGATAACTCGATTGGACCTTCGCGATAAGAGCGTCCACTCCGTCGACTGGGAACTCTCCGCCAGCCATCGGAACGCCCGCTGTCCACGTTTCTGGGAGGCCTGGAAAGAACTTCCCAATTTCTTCCAAGGCACTTTCAGCCAAGCGACGATAGGTGGTGATTTTACCGCCAAAGACATTCAACACCGGCGCACCACCATCGGCATTCACACGTAATACATAGTCGCGTGTCGCAGCCGTCGCACTTGATGCACCGTCATTGTAAAGCGGTCGAACACCCGAATATGTCCAGACGACATCGTCTTGGGTCAAAGACTGTTTGAAATACCCCGAGGCAAATTTCAAAAGATAATCGCGTTCTTCATCGGTACAGACAGGCTTTTCATTAAAGTCACTATGTTCGGCATCGGTTGTACCGATCAAAGTGAAATCCTGCTCATACGGGATCGAAAAGATAATGCGCCCGTCTTCACCTTGGAAGAAGTAGCATTTATCATGATCATACAGGCGCTTGGTTACGATGTGGCTACCGCGTACCAAACGTACCCCTTCGTTGGAATTGATGCCCGCAACGCCGTTGATCACATCCATGACCCAAGGACCGCCCGCGTTCACTAGCATCTTGGCACGAAACTCGCGCTCTACGCCATTGGCCTCCGTAGAGATCACCCAGATGTCGCCGTCGCGACGGGCTTGTGTCACCTTGGTGCGCGTCATGATCTTTGCGCCCCGTTCCTGAGCGTCCCGCGCGTTGAGAACCACCAATCGGCTATCCTGAACCCAGCAGTCCGAATATTCATAGGCTTTCGCAAAGCGATCCTGCAAAGGTGTGCCCTCTGGCGCTTGTGTCAAATCAAGGGTCTGCGTCCCCGGAAGAATTTTGCGCCCCCCCAGGTTATCGTACAAAAACAGGCCAAATCGGATCAACCATGAAGGACGGCGCCCTTTCATCCATGGCATAAACAGTGTCAGCAATTTTGAAGTCGGCGTTTGGCTCTCAAACCGCATGTCTTTGTGATACGGCAGCACGAACCGCATCGGCCAGCTGATGTGTGGCATGGCGCGCAGCAAGGTCTCGCGCTCTACCAAGGCTTCTTTAACCAACCGGAATTCAAAGAATTCCAAATACCGCAGGCCACCGTGGAACAGTTTGGTGGATGCGGACGACGTGGCTGACGCCAGATCGCTCATCTCTGCCAACGCCACGGTCATGCCCCGCCCTGCTGCATCGCGCGCAATACCACAGCCATTGATACCGCCACCGATCACAAAAAGATCATAGGTTTTAGAAGTGTCAGACATCGGAGTCTTCCAAATTGATAAGTTTCGTTCCCCCAGCCTCGGCCGCTTTTACAAAAGCCTCGGGTGGGCGTTTATCGGTGATGACGTAGTCAAGCTCGCTGACCGCACAGATCCGCACTGGCGCGTTGCGTTCGAACTTGCTGACATCGGTCACAAGAATTTTCGTACGTGCATTGCGCAGAATGGCGCGCGCCACAGCCACTTCGCGTTCATCAAAATCAAGGATCGCGCCGTCTTCGTCCAATGATGAGGTGCCAATGACCGCATAGTCCGCTTTGAACCGTTCGATAAATTCGACCGCCTCGGCGCCCACCACTGCGCCATCGCTTTGGCGGACTGACCCGCCTGCAACGATCAAGCGATCAAGCCGTGCCCCGCGCAGGATATGCACAACATTAATGTTGTTCGTAATCACCGTCAGGTTTTCATGCGTGGCAAGCGCCGCTGCGACTTGCTCAGTGGTCGTGCCAATATTCAGTAGAATTGAGCTCCCGTTAGAGATCAAATCTGCTGCACTGCGCGCGATCCGCTCTTTTTGGGACGCTTGGGCAAGGCGGCGTTCCTCATATCCAAAGGAGGAGGCGGATACGAGGTTGCGCGCCCCACCGTGTGTTCGCGTCGCAAGGCCGCGGTCACACAATTCTGCCAAATCACGTCTTACGGTCTGAGTGGTGACCGTAAATCGGCTTGCCAGATCATCCACTTCAACCCGTCCCTCTTCCCGGAGGAGGATTAGAATATCTTCTTGGCGTTCATTCAGTGGCATTTGGCGTGCTTTTCAACGTAATTGTTCATATTGAGTTCGTATTAGCTCAAATGAACGCATTCGTCAAAGTCTTTACCCAACTTCGACTCAGCCCGTCACGTTTTGTGATAAACTGACGCTTTTTGCATAAAACCACCCCTCAATGTCGCTTTCATGGGTTTTTTCCAACGCGGGATCGCTTAATGTTGAGGCCCTGACACCAAAGACAGTGACGATGAACGACATTCTGCAGGGTCTCATTTCCGCGTTTCATCTGATTGTAACGTTAGATCCAGACCTCATCGAAATTTCCCTGCGGTCGCTTTACGTGACCACTAGCGCTGTTGCGATTGCTGCGGTGATCGGTTTGCCGTTTGGGTGCTGGCTGGCCGTGCGACGGTTTCGTTTCAGGCGGCTGACCATAGCTGTTTTGAATGCATTGATGGGTCTGCCCCCTGTGGTGGTCGGGCTGATCGTTTATCTGCTTTTGTCTCGGTCCGGCCCTTTTGGCGTATTCGGATTGCTCTTTACACCCACCGCAATGATCATTGCGCAAGTCGTCATCTTGACCCCGTTGATTGCGTCGATCGCCCATCAAGCCATCCGGGACCTTTGGGCGGAATACCACGACTTGCTCATTTCTCTGAACACCACCCGCGGCCAACGCATACGCACTCTGCTTTGGGACGGCCGGCGCGCCCTGCTTACCGCCGCGCTTGCAGGTTTTGGCAGAGGGATTGGTGAAGTTGGGGCAATTATGATCGTCGGCGGCAACATTGATCATGTCACCCGTGTTCTGACCACGGCCATTGCACTGGAAACCGGAAAGGGGGAGTTCGCCCTCGCCTTGGGCCTTGGATTTGTTCTGATCCTTTTGGCCATTGCTGTTAATCTCGTGATCCACAGTCTCTCTAAAACCGAGGTCAGCGGCCGATGGTAGGCTCTATACTTCCGCTGTCATTGCATCAGGTCGAGGTGCGCAAACGCGGCAAACGCCTGCTTGGCCCTGTATCTGTCGCGTTTCCGAGTGACGGTTTTACCATGGTGATGGGTCCCAATGGCGCAGGCAAATCGACCCTCCTAAAAACGATCCACGGATTAGAGCGCACGGCCGCTGGCCAGATCGAATGGAATGCACCGCAGCAGGTCGTGCGCGCACGGCAAGCCTTTGTGTTTCAAAGCCCGGTCATCATGCGCAGAACCACCCGCGAAAATGTTGCCTACCCAATGATCGTGCGCGGTATGCAAAAGCGAGCGGCCAGTGAACTTGCGCAAAGTTGGCTGGAGCGCGTTGGATTGGCCGACGCCGCAGAACGCAGAGCACGTGTATTATCCGGAGGCGAGCGGCAAAAAATGGCGCTTGCGCGGGCGTTGATCACAGATCCAGAGCTTCTGTTTCTTGACGAGCCTTGCGCAAACCTTGATGGCAGCGCAACCCGTGAAATTGAGCATCTGCTACAGACCGCTCATACGTCAGGGATCAGAGTCATCATGGCGACCCATGACATTGGGCAGGCGCGCAGATTGGCGACCGACGTCGTCTTTTTGCACAAAGGCCAAGTTCAAGAGCACACCCCGGCGCCAGAGTTTTTTGAAAACCCACAATCCGGCCCAGCAAAGGCCTATTTAAACGGAGACATTGTCGAATGAAAATCGCCCTGATGGCTGCAGTTCTTTCGGCATGCATGGGGGTCGCCTGTGCTGCCGATGAAATGAAACTGGCTGTGACAACGTCATTTCATAACTCGGGACTGTCGGATGTCCTCCTTCCAGAGATTAAGAAGGATCTAGGCCTAGAGGTTCAATTACTTGTCGTCGGAACCGGCCAAGCCTTGCGGTTGGGTGCGGCTGGCGATGTTGATGCAATTCTGGTTCATTCCAAACAGGCCGAACTAGACTTTGTCACCCAAGGCAACGCGCCGCATCGCACTGAGATCATGTATAACGACTTTGTTCTAGTGGGCCCTTCGGACGACCCGGCTGCGGTTGCAAATGCAAAACACATTGTTGAAGCGCTTACTGCAATCAAAACCGCATCCCACCCGTTCGTTTCTCGAGGGGATGAAAGCGGGACACACAAGAAAGAACGTGCACTTTGGCACGCTGCAAATGAAGACCCCACGACCTTTCCCTCTGATTGGTACATGGCCGTGGGTGCGGGCATGGGCGCATCTTTGAATGCTGCCTCTGGGATGTCAGCCTATATCTTAAGCGATCGCGCCAGCTGGCTGAAGTTTGGCAACAAAGGCGACTTGGCCCTGTTATTCGCTGGCGACGAAGCGCTATTCAATCAATATGCCTATCTGCCCATCAATGCGCAAACGCATCCACACGTAAATGATAAAGCGGCGCATGCGTTAGAGAACTGGTTGATAAGTGACCGTGCAAAAGACCTCATCAACGGCTATCGCCTTAATGGAGAGGTTTTGTTTATATTTAACGCAAAGCCATGAATTCGAGAGCGGTATGACGACATCCCCCCCTGCCCCCAAACTTGGCGCCATTGCCGTCGTTCTTCATCAAGATCACTTTCTGATGGTGCAACGCGGCAAAAATCCTGGTCGCGGCTTATGGGGGTTTCCAGGCGGGCACGTTGAATTTGGTGAAACAGGATTGGCCGCTGCGCAAAGAGAATTGCTTGAAGAAACGGGTGTTCGGGCGCAGGCAACTTGTTACCTCACCAATGTTGATGCGATTGGTCGTGCCGATTCACAGGACACTTCTTATCATTATTTAATTGCCGCTGTGACGTGTGAGTACGTTGACGGAGAACCCCTTGCGGCAGATGATGCAGCAGCGGCTGAATGGGTTCATAAAGACGAAGTCCTCGCTGGGACTCGAGACATGAGTGATGATGTCGTACGCGTGGCAACGCTTCGGCTGCAAGACGCTCAGAAATAAGTTGCATCCCTTAAATTGCGAGCGCTAACTGTCGCCAAATGGTGAGGGCATGAAATGGATGATCTGCGCAGCATCGCAAAGCACATGTTTATGGCTGCTGTCGAACGGGCAGATCCTGCTCTGGCGATGCGTACCGCTTTGGCCAATGCGCCGATCGTAAATCACGGCCCGGGCCGCACCTTCGTGATCGCCGTAGGCAAAGCCGCCGTTCCTATGATGCGTGAAACCTTGCGCATTTTGCCCCAAGTCGACCAAGCTCTGGTGGTCACAAACCCAGAGAACCTGTCTGATATTCCCGGTGCAACCGTCATTGCTGGTGCGCATCCCGTCCCAGACGCCGCATCGGCCGCCGCGGGCAAAGCTGTCATTGCACTGCTTAAGAAAGCAGAGGCCGATGACCGCGTTATCGCACTCGTGTCCGGTGGCGGCTCTGCCTTGATGATTGCGCCAATCAAAGGCCTTAGCCTTGAAAACAAATCTCAATTGAATGCGCTTTTGCTGGGAAGCGGTCTTGAGATCAATGACATGAATTTGATCCGTCAGCAGCTTTCAGACCTAAAGGGCGGCGGTTTTCTAAAACACGCGGCCCCTGCCCCGGTCATGGCATACATACTAAGCGATGTGATCGGTGATGACCTGCGTGCCATCGCTTCGGGGCCCACCGTTTCGCCGATTGGGACACCCAAAGATGCCATCGCGTTGATGAAAGGCGCAGGGATTTGGGATGCAGCCCCGCAACCTGTCAAAGACCTGTTGCAGCGTAAACAAACGGACGATCCTTTCGCGACAGCGGAAAACACATTGGTTGGCTCTAACCGTCACAGCCTAGATGCGATGCTAGCTGCGACACCGAGCTCTTATCAAACAGAGATAGTGAGCGACCATCTGGTAGGAGACGTGGGCGCTGCTGCGGATTACATTCTGCAAGCCGCCGAGCGGGCGCCGCTGAACAGGCCTATTGCCCTCATTTTTGGTGGGGAAACCACCGTTCAACTGAATGGGTCAGGTCTGGGCGGTCGGAACCAAGAATTAGCCCTTCGTGTTGCACATGCTGCGCAAGATCGGCTCAGGGGCGATTGGGTGTTTCTAAGCGGTGGGACTGACGGGCGAGATGGCCCCACAGATTCGGCCGGCGGATTGGTTGATTCTCAGACCGTGGCCCGGGTTTACGCCGCCGGGGGTGACTTATCTGCGTTGCTGGAAAACAACGACAGCTATGCTGCTTTGGCTTTGTCAAATGATCACCTAATGACCGGCGGAACAGGAACAAACGTCGCAGACGTACAGGTTTTCCTAAGATCTGCTGTAGAAAGCTAAGAAGCGGTTTTATTGAAAATTCCGTTGAATCAGGGGCTTGCCATTGTTGACAGCTGTCAATTTGCAAGTTGACAGATTGGTTGCGGCAAGCTGTTGTTTTGCTGTGATTTATGCTGAAATAGAGCCTAATATAGACACTATTTAGGCAGGGCCCAGGGTGTGTAAATGGCGTGCACTTAACTTATCCACAGCCCTCTGTAGAAAACACTTGCCAGAATCCCATTGCCCGGGCAAACAATTACGCTAATAAGTGAATAAAACGGCTTTCTCCGTAACAAACGGCGGCAGCCCATAAACACCGGTTCGCAAAACGACGAACCATGAGCGGTAAAATACAACAGAGGGTACTATGAACCCAATCCAAGAGCGCATCGACCAACTCGTTGGCGAACACGCTTTAAAGTTATCCGAGCGTCTTCAGGCGCATCGTGAGCAATTGTTCCCCCCGAATGCGAGCAAAGAGCTTCGCAAATTCACTTCGGGCGAGGCCGCAAATTTGTTAGGCGTCAAAGATGCCTATCTGCGCAAGTTGCACTTGGATGGAAAAGGCCCAGAACCGGAAATTCGGGCAGGCGGTCGCCGATATTACTCTCCCGAAGACATTCAGTCTCTGCGTGAACTGCTCGAGGTCGGTGCAAAAGTGCCCGGCACCTATCTGCCCGGTCGTCGCACAGGTGATCATTTGCAGGTGATTACGGTTATCAACTTCAAAGGTGGCTCTGGTAAAACCACGACCTCTGCGCATTTGGCGCAAAAGATGGCTTTGGACGGCTACAAAGTACTTGCCGTCGACCTTGACCCTCAGGCGAGCCTAAGTGCGCTGCACGGGTTTCAACCCGAATTTGATCTTTTGGATGGCGGCACATTGTATGACGCCATTCGCTACGATGACCCGGTGCCCGTGCGTGATATTATCCAAAAGACCTATTTCACAAACCTCGACATCATCCCGGGCAACCTGGATTTGATGGAGTTTGAGCATGAAACACCCCGCGCCATCGCGGAACGTTCGGGAAATCTGTTTTTCACCCGAGTCGGCGATGTTTTGGCGGAAATTGAAGGCGATTACGATGTCGTTGTGATGGATTGCCCACCACAACTCGGCTTTTTGACGATGAGTGCGTTGTCAGCTGCAACGGCAGTGCTGGTGACCGTCCATCCACAGATGTTGGATGTGATGTCGATGTGTCAGTTTTTGCTTATGACATCCAATCTATTGGGCGTTGTGGCCGAAGCCGGAGGCGACATGTCTTATGACTGGATGCGTTATGTGGTGACACGTTACGAGCCCGGTGATGGGCCACAGAACCAAATGGTGAGCTTTATGCGCTCCATGTTTGGCGAACACGTGCTCAATCACCCGGTTCTAAAGTCCACGGCGATTTCAGATGCCGGGATCACCAAGCAAACACTCTACGAAGTTGAGAAATCTCAGTTCACACGGAGCACGTATGATCGCGCCATCGAATCTTTGAATTCGGTAAACGGCGAAATCGAAGCGCTGGTCCAAAACGCATGGGGGCGCGTAGATGGCACGTAAGAACCTACTCAAAGGCCTTATGGACACCCGGCAAGACCAACCCGCCTCCCCTGCCCTCAAAACAGCGTCGCCCCGGTATCAAAAAGGCGCAATTGGTGCGGTCAGCCAATCCATTGCAGAGCTCAAAAGCCGTTCGGTGAGCGAAATCGACGTTGACTTGATCGATTTGGCCGGTGTTGCGGATCGCTTAGAACCCCAAGATGCCGATCACATCGCTTTGGTTGAATCCATTCGGGAATACGGCCAACAAGTACCTATTTTGCTAAGGCCCCACCCCGAACAAGCAGATCGTTTTCAGGTGGTCTATGGCCGCCGCCGCCTTCGGGCCTTGCGTGACCTTGGGCAGCCTGCCAAAGCGCTTATTCGTGACTTAGACGATCGTGCATTGATTATCGCCCAGGGTCAGGAAAACACTGCTCGAAAAGACCTCACCTTTATTGAGCGCGCGAACTTCGCTCGTCAAATGCAAGAGGCCGGATATGAGCGAAAGGTGATCGGCGATGCACTTCACGTCGACAAAACCGTAATCTCTCGCATGTTGACCGTGGCAGAGTTGATTGCCGTTGAATTGATCGAAGCGATTGGCCCTGCCCCTTCTGTTGGGCGTGATCGCTGGCTGTCGCTGTCGACCTTGATGCAGAAAAGCGGAACCGACACGGCCGCCGCTCTGAAACTCGTGGGCACTTCACCTCAATCCGATCAAAGGTTCAAAACCTTGCTCGAAGCATTGCAGGCCAAAGTTCACGTTAAAAAAGAAGCGCCTCAAAAGGTGAAAACGGCACATATTCTGAAAGACGCCGAGGGCAAGGATTTTGCCCGCGTCTCTTGGCAGGGTGGCAAAATGAACGTCACGCTGAACGAAAATTCCGATGGGTTTAGCGACTGGCTGTTGCAAAATCTGTCAGGCATTCATCGCAACTGGAAATCTGGTAGCGACGAATAACAAGCGGGAAACCCGCATAACAACGAGCAGACACCTAAGGAGGCACAAACAGACAGAGTAAAAATTAAAGCCCCCCAAAACGATCTTTGGCGAGATCATCCCGAGAGGCCCTAATTCGAGTTTTAGCACCTCCGAATCTAGTGGTTCATGTTGATGGAAGTCAACAGGCGTCGGACTCCGGCGGGCGGAAATTCTTTGTCTCGTGACAATTAAATGGAAGTTTTGACAACGACGCCCTTTGGGCAGCGGCCGGTGACGTCTGGCCTGATCGCACGTGCACGACAGGCGCGGGCACAAGTCTCGTTGGCAGCCGTCAACAAATGGGACATGCTTCGCGACGTAACCACGGCGAAAACTCACTTTGGCTTGAATGCAAGCGCGTTAACCGTACTGAACGCGCTGCTGTCTTTTCACAAGGGTGACACTTTAAGTGACGCACCTGCGCTTGTTGTGTTTCCGTCCAACCGCACATTGGCCAGCCGCTGCCACGGCATGCCAGACAGCACGTTGCGTCGCAATATCGCAACCTTGGTAAAGGCGGGTCTTGTGTCTAGGCACGATAGCCCAAATGGCAAACGCTATGCCGTACGTTCCGAAGGTACGGTGACCCATGCCTTTGGCTTTGATCTGCGGCCCTTGTTAGTTCATGCGGATCGCATCAAAGAAACTGCGCAAGCAGAGATGCGTTCACAAGCTGAGCTCAAGCGGGCACGTGAACGGGCAGGGCTCCTTAAACGGGATTGCTGGAAGCTGCTTGAGTTCGCTCGACAGTCATCACTGGCTGGAGAATGGAGTTCCCTTGAGCAGGCGTTACTCACTGTTCAAAAGCGGTTGCGCCGTAAACTCACACTCATCGATATCAATTCAATCTGTGACGCGCTGCATAATTGCCTGCTGCAATGCCAAAACTGGATCGAAAGCGCTCTGCCGAAATCAGACCCAGCAGACGTGGAAACAGCTAAAATGGACGCCTGTGACATTCAAAATGAGCGCCACATACAGAATTCAAATAAAGATTCTTTAGATTCTGAAACGACGGAAAGCTGTAAAGAAAGTTCACCATCAAACTCAAAGGATGAAATTCAAAAGGTACCAATGACTTTGGTACTCAAGGCATGCCCAGACATTCAACCTTATGCCCAAGAAGGGCTTAGGAATGCACATCAGCTTGTCGAAACGGCACATTTCTTACATCCAATGCTTGGGATCGATTCAAACGTTTGGCATCACAGCATGAAAGTGATGGGGCATGAAACAGCATCGGTTGCCTTGGCGTGTATTCTTCAACGGTCATCAGAAATTCGCAACCCTGGCGGATATCTAAGAACTCTGGTTCGAAAAGCCGAAGAAGGGAAGTTCAGTGTTTGGCCCATGTTGCGAGCCTTGCTTGCAAAACAAAGTCCAGCGGTTTGTTGACGGCTGTCAACTTCCTAAAGAATGGCATGTCTAGAGTTGACAGCTGTCAACCAATGAAAGGGCAGGGGGGTAAAGCGCCAAATACTGACGAAAAGCTCTGCGCAAAAAAAGTTTCGAATTATTGAAATTCCGGTCTTGCACACCTCTGCAGCTTGGTCTAATTCAACGCCCAGTGCCCCTATAGCTCAGCTGGTAGAGCAACTGATTTGTAATCAGTAGGTCCGCGGTTCGAGTCCGTGTGGGGGCACCATCAAATTTGATAATCAGCTGTTATCAAAACAAAAACCTCTCAAAATACTTGTTAGAGTTTAGGCTATCCGAGCCATCCCATACTTTGCCCCTCCGCATGGCTTCGAGAGTATTTCTGTATATTTTTGTTTTTTGCACCGCAGAGCATCGCCTCTCATTCTCATCCTAAAATCCCACTGTCATTTGAATACGGCGAACGAGATACGTCCAAGGCTATTGTCTAAATACTGTTGAAACCGATTAATGCATAAGTTACTGTATGCGTTAATGTGAGGTGGATTTAAATGAAAACATACTTCGGCGCAATTGCAGATGACTTTACTGGGGCGACTGACATCGCAGGATTGCTAGCCAGAAGTGGCGTCCCTGTTTCACTACATATTGGCGTGCCTAAAGTAGAAGAGAATGCTTCTGCGCCATTTGAAGTCATCGCTCTTAAAAGTCGAACTGCACCAGTTGAGCGGGCCGTGGCCGAAACGCGTCAGGCTTTGCAGTGGCTCAAAGGCGTCGGAACCCAGCGGTTCTTCTTTAAGTACTGTTCCACATTTGATTCAACACCCACCGGCAACATCGGCCCTGTTTCTGAAATGATGATGCAAGAGCTGAATGTGAACCAAACGATTTACTGTCCGGCATTTCCAGAGAATGGGCGCTCGGTCTATATGGCAAATTTGTTTGTGAATGATCAGCCCCTTGCCGAAAGCCCGATGCGGCATCATCCGCTGACACCTATGACCGATAGTAATTTGGTGCGGCTGCTTTCTGAGCAAGTGACACAGACAGTTGGCAGCATTGGTCACCCTGTCGTGACGGGAGGGAGTTCCCAGATTGAATTGGCGTTAAGTGCTTTGAAACATCAAGGCATATCGCATGTGGTTGTCGATGCCATCACGCAGCGAAACTTGCGGGCTATTGCACAAGCCTGCAGAGACATGGTGCTGATCACGGGTGGCTCAGCCGTTGCGATGCCACTGCCCGATATCTATCACACCATGGGTGTGCTGCCAGATACAACGCAGCAATTTGAACCTCCGCAAGTAGGGCAGGGGGCTCTTGTGCTTTCGGGCAGCTGTTCGGCGATGACAAATGCGCAGGTCGCCCGTTACCTTCAGCAGGGCCGGCCATCCTATCGAATCAATCCGATCACTTTGGCAAATGAAGGTCTTGGCGAATTACAGAATTGGGTCTCTGATCAAGATTTCGGCCGAGCCCCACTTGTTTATGCGACCGCTGATCCAAGCGAGGTTGCCGCCAGCCAAGCGACATTAGGGCGCGAAGCCGCGGGAGCATTGATAGAACAGGCGCTGGCTGCGGTGGCGAAACAGGCTCTAACCCTTGGCGTTAGCAGGTTTGTGGTGGCGGGTGGGGAAACATCGGGCGCTGTGACCCAAGCCTTAGATGTAACCCAAATGAACGTCGGTTCAGAGATTGCTGCGGGTGTACCATGGTGCTTTGCCCAAAGTGATGGCCGTCAGATGGCTTTGGCCCTGAAGTCAGGTAACTTTGGAGATGAGAAATTCTTTGAAGCGGCGCTGAATGCGCTGGACCCCGCATGAGTGAAGAAAGCCGTTTAAGAGAGCAGATATGTTTGCTGGCCAAATCGATGTTTGATCGTGGTTTAACGGGTGGCAGCACCGGTAATATTTCGGCACGCACATCTGATGGCGGACTGTTGGTGTCTCCAACCGGCGCAAGTTTTGGTCGGCTGGACCCGGGCAGGCTTAGCCGCTTTGATGCGGTTGGAACGCGGATCGATGGCGATCCTCCGACAAAAGAAATGCCACTGCATTCAGCGTTTTATGACACGCGCAGTAGTGCGGGGGCAGTTGTCCATCTTCACAGTTGTCACGCCGTCGCCTTGTCTCTTTTAGCAGATGCCGATGAAGACAATTTTCTACCACCCCTGACGCCTTATGCGATCATGAAGCTGGGAAAGGTGAAGCTCTTGCCATTTTTCTTACCCGGAGACCCGGCCATGGGCGATGCCGTGCGCGGATTGGCTGGCAAGCGCAGCGCGGTGATGCTTGCCAATCATGGGCCTGTTGTGGCCGGAAAAGACGTAGAATCCGCGTGCAATGCAATAGAAGAGCTTGAAGATACCGCACGACTTGCGATGATGACCAAAGGAATGCACGCCATGCAGATTAGCCAGGCGAACATTATTAAATTGGTCAATAAGTTTGATGTGGAATGGAACGACTAAAATTTTCAGCAAATCTTGGATTTCTTTGGTCCGAACTTTCACTGCTTGAGGCGATCCCTGCCGCCAAGCTGGCCGGGTTTGACGCTGTGGAATGTCATTGGCCCTATGACGTGCCCGCCGCAGATGTACACGCGGTCTTGGCGAAAACAGGCTTAGTGATGTTGGGCCTTAACACGCGCCGCGGAGATGTGGCCGCCGGGGACATGGGGTTGTCCGCCGTGCCCGGTAAAGAACAGGCCGCGCGGGACGCGATAGATGAGGCTTTGGCCTATGCGATCGCGATTGGGGCATCCAATATTCATGTGATGGCAGGCCATGCTTCTGGTGCAGCGGCCCATGATGCGTTTCTCAGAAATCTTTCATATGCATGTCAGCGTGCCGAACCGCACGGGGTTACAATCCTGATTGAACCGTTGAATAAATATGATGCACCCAACTACTTCTTAAAAACGACGGCCCAGGCGGTCGAGATCATCAACCAAGTTGGTGCCAAGAACCTGAAGTTGATGTTTGACTGCTACCATGTGCAGCTCATGGAGGGTGATCTGACCAACAGGTTAACAAGCTTGTTGCCGTTGATTGGGCATATCCAATTTGCAGGTGTTCCCGCACGAGGAAGGCCGGATCAGGGTGAGCTGAACTACGCCCATATTTTTAGCCATATTCGTGAACTTGGATACAAAGTGCCACTTGGCGCCGAATATCGGACAAATGGTCGTACAGAGGATACATTAGAGTGGTTGGTTCTTCCCTATTGATCACATAGACAGTGCCTGCAAAGGCAAAGGGATTTTAGAATGACTACAGATGACCAGCTGACGTTCCGTCAATTTTTGTTGCGTGAGCATCGTAATCACGGCACGCCAAAGGATCTCATCTTTTTACTCGAAGACATTGCGACGGCGTGTCGAACGATCTCTCATAAAATTCGCAGCGGTGCTTTTGCCGGAACGCTTGGCGCAACCGAAGATACCAATGTGCAGGGTGAAACGCAAAAGCAACTGGATGTGATCGCAAACGATCAGTTCATGTTGCATTGTGCCAATTGCAGCCGTGTTGCCGCATTGGTGTCTGAAGAGCTCGACAATGTTGTCTGGCTTAAAGATCAGGCCAAGGCGGGCGACTACATCATTTATTTCGATCCTCTCGACGGGTCATCAAACCTCGAGCTGAACATCTCTGTCGGTTCGATCTTTTCCATCGTCGAGCTTCAGGAAGACCTGACAGAGCTGAACGACGAAGCTGTATTGATCGCAGGGACCGAGCAAATTTGCGCTGGGTATTCACTTTATGGGCCTTCGACCTCGCTTGTTGTCACAACAGGGCATGGCGTGAACGGATTTACGCACCTGAATGGCACAGGTGAGTTTTTGTTGACGTTCCCTGACATGCAGGTTCCTGCCCAAACGCAAGAATATGCCATCAACTCAAGCCGTCAAAAGTATTGGGAAGCCCCCGTTCAACGTTATGTCGAAGAATGTCTTGTGGGTGTAGATGGTCCGCGCGGTAAGCGCTTTAACATGCGGTGGGTCGCATCAATGGTGGCCGAAGTGCATCGCAT
This sequence comes from uncultured Paracoccaceae bacterium, assembly GCA_947498415.1. Classification (GTDB taxonomy): domain Bacteria; phylum Pseudomonadota; class Alphaproteobacteria; order Rhodobacterales; family Rhodobacteraceae; genus Cognatishimia. The sequence continues at coordinate 28,825 of CANMKB010000009.1, read as the reverse complement.
TTTGACCCGGGGCGGTGTGTTCTTGTATCCGCGCGATTCCGAAAATGCCCCAATGGGTGGGCGTTTGCGTCTGCTATATGAGGCGAACCCAATGGGTTTCATCATCGAGCAAGCTGGTGGCAAAGCCTCTGTTGGGGGTGGCCGCATTTTGGAGGTTGACCCTACTGAGCTGCACCAACGTGTGCCGGTTATCTTAGGGTCTTCTGAAGAGGTTGATCTGCTGGATCGCTATCACTCTGAATAACTTCGTCCAGACCTGAAAAACGCAGTTCAGTAAGAGCCTTGCTGAGCTGCACTTGCGATTTCAATTTATGAGTGTTCTTGGTTTTTGACTATGCGAGCCGCCAATAATTTAGGCGGTCGACGGTCAATATCCCGGCTGTCTGAACATAACATACTGGAAATACACCGTTATTCGTGCCGCGCATGAGGTTATGCAAAACCGGCATTTGCACATCTGATCTCCCGATGAATACTAAACTCAATAAAAAAACCAACGGGAGTATTCTAATGTTTAAATTTGCCTCTGGCGTGGCAACTGCTGCGCTGATCGCGTCGCTCTCTAGCGCCGCTTATGCAGAAAACACGGTGCGTGTCGCTTATGACGCTGACCCGGTTTCTTTGGATCCTTATGAGCAACTGTCCGGCGGTACGCTGCAGCTGTCTCATATGGTATTCGATCCACTCGTCCGCTGGACACAAGATTTGCAATTTGAGGCACGTCTTGCCGAAAGCTGGGAGCAAATCGATCCGACCACGATGCGTTTTAAGCTGCGCGAAGGTGTGACGTTCCATTCGGGTAACGCATTCACCGCAAAAGACGTGGACTGGACCTTTGACCGGATCAAAGAATCCGCAGACTTCAAAGGTATCTTTGCACCGTTTACCGATGTTGAAGTGATCGATGATTACACCATCGATCTCAAAACATCAGAGCCTTATCCGCTGGTGCTGCATACCGCGACTTACATCTTTGCGATGGATAGCGCCTATTACTCAGGCTCTACATCTGATGGCAAAGATAAAGCTGAAATCGTAAAGCACGGCGACAGCTTTGCATCGCGCAACATGTCGGGCACTGGCCCATTCATCGTGACCGAGCGTGAGCAGGGTGTGAAAGTGGTCTTTGATCGCAACGACACATACTGGGATGTCGATGCGGGCAACGTGGATGAAATTATCCTGACGCCTATTAAAGAAGACCCAACACGTGTTGCTGCTCTTCTGTCCGGCGATGTAGATTTTATCGCCCCCGTGCCACCAACCGATCTGAAACGCGTTGACGGTGCCTCAGGTGTTGAGCTGATCACAATGCCAGGGACGCGGATCATCACATTCCAGATGAACCAAGAACGGGTCGAAGCGTTTAAAGACGCACGTGTGCGTCAGGCGATCGACTATGCGGTGAACAACTCTGGTATCGTTGATCGTATCATGCGCGGCTTTGGGACTGTGGCAGGTCAAGCCTCTCCTGAGGGTTACCTTGGCCACGACCCGTCATTGACACCACGTTATGACCTAGAAAAGGCCAAAGCGTTGATGGAAGACGCGGGTTATGCCGATGGGTTCTCCATCACCATGATGGCGCCGAACAATCGCTATGTGAACGATGATCGTATCGCGCAGGCCGTCGCGTCTATGCTGTCTCAGATCAACATCACCGTAGATTTGCAGACCATGCCAAAAGCACAGTACTGGCCGAAGTTTGACGAACGCGCAGCAGACATGATGATGATTGGCTGGCACGCAGATACCGAAGATTCTGCAAACTTCCATCAGTTCCTGTCAGCATGTCCTGACGCCGACTCTGGCAATGGTCAGTATAACTCGGGCGCATACTGTAATGAGATGACTGACAATCTGATGGATCAGTCCAACACCGAGACAGACCCTGCGAAACGTGCAGAAGCGCTGAAAAAGCTAGAGGGCATCCTTTATGCAGAATCCGCGTTTATTCCGCTGCACTGGCAGAATCTGGCTTGGGGTTCCAAAGAAGGTATGAATTCAGCTGAAATCGTAAATGCGCTGAATTTCCCTTACTTCGGTGACTTGGTTGTTTCTGAATAAGCCCACGTCCTTTGGGCCAGCCAAACAGTGCTGGCCCAAAGCGCCATTCCTAAGATAGAAATATTGAAATCTGGGGAAAGCCCGGCCGACGCGCGGCCGGATTGGGACATCTCGAATTTGGGTGAGAAGAATGTTTGCCTATCTCGTGAAACGAGTTTTTCAGGCGATTGCCGTGATGTTTGTCATCTCGCTGATTGCTTTTGCCATTCAGGGTAATTTGGGTGACCCCCTGCGCGAGCTGGTGGGGCAGTCGGTTTCTGAAGAGGTACGTCAGCAGTTGCGAGAAGAGTTAGGGTTAAACGATCCTTTCTTGGCGCAGTACTTGCGGTTTGTCAGCAATGCATTGCAAGGTGACCTCGGGACGTCCTATTTCTTTAAAGAGCCTGCGCTTGACGTTATTCTAAAAAAGCTCCCCGCAACGCTAGAGCTTGTTTTGGGGGCGACAATCATCATCATCGGCCTGTCCGTGCCTCTGGGCGTTTATACAGCGATTAAACCCAACACGATTTTGTCTCGGGGTATTATGGGGCTGTCGATTGTGGGGATTTCGGTTCCTGTTTTCTTGACCGCCATTCTTATGATTTTCTTATTCTCGGTAGAGCTTGGGTGGCTGCCCAGCTTCGGTCGCGGCGATATTGTGCCTGTTTGGGGCTATTGGGAAACCAACTTTGCGACCGCGGACGGATGGCTTCATATCCTCATGCCGTCGATCGCCTTGGCCTCAATCATGTTGCCGCTGTTTGTGCGATTGATCCGTGCTGAGATGATGGAAGTTCTGCAAAGTGAATACGTGCGCTATGCGACAGCCAAAGGCATTAACCCGTGGCGCATCTATTTCGTACATGCGTTGAAGAACACTTTGTTGCCTGTCATCACAGTGGGCGGCGTGCAGATCGGCACCATGGTGGCCTACACCATTTTGACGGAAACCGTGTTTCAGTGGCCCGGCATGGGTTTTATGTTCCTAGAGGCGGTAAATCGTGTGGATACACCTTTGATCGTGGCCTACCTGATTGTTGTGGGCGGAATCTTTGTGGTGACCAACACGATTGTTGATCTGATCTATGGCCTTGTGAACCCAACTGTAAATCTTGCACGGATGGGCGCATAATTATGAGTGACCTAAGCCAGCAACAGCAACTTTCACGCTTTGCCAAGATCATGGACAGCAACATGATGTACAGCTTTCGCCGTAATCCGGTGGCGGTTGCCAGCTTTGTTGTGTTTATCATTATCGCAATCTGTGCGTTTCTTGCGCCGGTCATCGCACCGTATAATCCCTATGATCCGGCGCAGATTGATCTGCTGAATTCCGAATACCCGCCAGCATGGGTCGAGGGTGCCTTGCCTGAGTTTGTGCTGGGCACTGATGATCAAGGGCGCGATCTTTGGTCCACCATTCTATACGGCACGCGCCTGTCGATTATCATCGGGATTTGCGCTGTAGCCTTGCAGGCCTTTCTGGGCATCTCGATTGGTCTGGTGGCGGGGTACGTTGGCGGGCGCACTGATAACTTGCTGATGCGCCTTGCAGATATTCAGCTTTCCTTTTCTACTTTGATGGTCGCGATCATTTTCCTTGCGGTGACACAGGCCCTGTTTGGGTCTGAGCTATTCAATCGGTATGCGGTGTTCTTTTTGATTGCTGTAATCGGGGTCGCGGAATGGCCGCAATATGCGCGCACGGTGCGGGCAACGGTTTTGGCTGAGAAAAAGAAAGAATACATCGACAGCGCGCGGGTTCTTGGGTTCGGTCCGATGCGGATCATGCTGCGGCATATCCTGCCCAATTCTCTGTCACCGATATTTGTGATTTCAACAGTGCAAGTCGCCAACGCGATCATTTCAGAGGCGTCTCTGTCGTTCTTGGGCCTTGGAATGCCACCCAGCCAACCGTCGCTGGGTTCGCTGATCTCGTCTGGGTTTGACTACATCTACTCGGGCAGCTGGTGGATCACTGTGATCCCAGGTGTGGTGCTGGTGGTGTTGGTTCTCGTGATTAACCTGCTGGGTGACTGGGTACGTGACGTGCTCAACCCGAAACTCTACAAAGGATAACGCGATGTCTTTGCTGTCTGTCAGAGACCTGAACGTCAAGTTTGCGATGCGTGACGAAACCGTCACCGCACTGAATGGAATTTCCTTTGATTTGGCCAAAGGCGAACGCCTTGGAATCGTGGGGGAAAGCGGGGCAGGGAAGTCGATCACCGGATTTGCCTTGATGAATTTGCTTAGCCGCCCGGGGTTTATCGACAGTGGCGAAATCCTGTTTGACGGTCAGGATGTTGTCACGATGAATAACAAGCAGTTGCGCGAAATTCGTGGCAACCGCATCGCGATGATCTTTCAAGATCCGATGGTGACATTGAACCCGGTTCTCACAATCGGTCAGCAGATGGTAGAAACCCTTCGAGCGCACCGAAAGGTCTCACACGAAGAGGCCCGTCAGATCGCTGTTGTAAAGCTGCGCGAGGTTTACATTCCGTCGCCCGAAGAACGGCTTGATCAATATCCACATGAATTGTCGGGCGGTATGCGACAGCGTATCATTATTGCGATCGCCCTGTTGCTTGATCCGCAGTTGATTATCGCAGACGAGCCGACGACCGCGTTGGATGTTACCATTCAGGCCGACATCATGGAGCTGATGTTGGAACTGTGCCAGTCCAATCAAGTTGGGTTGATCCTGATCACGCATGACCTTGGTGTTGTTAGTCAAATGACCGAGCGGACTTTGGTAATGTACGCAGGGCGCATTATCGAAAGTGGACGCACGCGATCTATCATCAATGATCCGCAACACCCCTATACGCAGGGTTTGATCAATGCGCTGCCTCAGCAAACTCAACCTGGTGAGCGTCTGCGTCAAATCCCTGGCAACATGCCAACATTGGCCCAAATCCCATCCGGTTGTGCGTTTAACCCGCGGTGTGAATTTGCGACGGATACTTGCCGGAGCCAAATTCCGAAGATTAGCCAATATGGCGAAGTCGAGGTTGCTTGCCACGAAGTTCACCGATTGCAGTTGGAAACGCAGCTTGAGGATCAAGAAGCATGAGCAACATGACAGATCAGGCCCCTTTGCTTGAAATCAAAGGGCTCGAAAAGAAATTCGATCTCGATAGAGGGTTTCTTGAAACCTTAAAGTTGCGCGGAGGTAAAATTCGACGCGAAACCCGTGCTGTTCACGCTGTGAATGGTGTTTCTTTGGATGTCCACAAAGGCGAAGCCGTTTGTGTGGTCGGCGAGAGTGGCTGTGGCAAATCCACTGTGGCACGTCTCGTGGCCGGGCTTTTAACACCAACCCGCGGTGAAATTCATTACGAAGGCAACCGCATTGATCATTTGGGCCGGCAAGCGATGCGCCCGTTGCGCAAAAAAATCCAGATGATCTTTCAAAACCCATATGCCTCGCTCAACCCACGCATGACGATCCTTCAATCTCTTGAAGAGCCTGTCCGCCATCACAATCCGGGATTTTCCGCGACGGAGGTCAGCGAGCGAGTGATTGATGTGATGCGCTCTGTAGGTGTCGACCCGGCTTGGGCCAAGCGCTATCCACATGAGTTTTCTGGCGGCCAAAGGCAACGTATCGCGATCGCCCGGGCCTTGACCGTTGATCCAGAGTTCATCGTTGCCGACGAACCGATCTCTGCTTTGGATGTTTCGATTCAGGCGCAAGTTTTGAATCTGATGCTCGAAGCCAAAGAGAGTAGGGGGCTGACTTATCTTTTCATCACCCATGATCTGAGTGTTGTTGAGCATTTTGGCACCCGCGTTGTTGTGCTTTACTTAGGGTCAATTTGCGAAGTCTCTGATACTGAAACTCTTTTCAGAAATCCGAAACACCCGTATACAAAGGCTCTGCTGTCGGCGGTGCCGCAGCTGAAAGATGATCGGCCAAATCATATTCGATTAAAGGGAGAGATCCCGACGCCAATCAATTTGCCCAAAGGGTGCCCTTTTAAGAGCCGTTGTGCCTTTGCCGACAAACGTTGTGATGAAGAGCAGCCCAAAGCATTGCAGCAGCCGGACGGAAGCCTTGTTGCCTGCCATGCTGTCGAAGAAGATCGAATGACAGCCCAGGTTTAAACCCAGGTTACAGGTGAAATTTGGAATTCAGTTGGCTCAAGGATTTTGAAACTTTGGCAGCGTGTCGGAATTTTTCCCGCGCGGCCGAAGAGCGTAACGTGAGCCAACCGGCATTTTCACGTCGCATCCGTGCACTTGAAAATCACGTGGGTGTTCAGCTGATCAATCGCGAAACATTGCCATTGTCTTTGACCCCAGCGGGCGACGTGTTTGTCACGCAAGCTCGCATGATGTTGCAAATGCACGATGATACGATAGAGCGATGCCAAGCCATTGATGCTGCTGGCGAAAATGTGGTTCGATTTGCGGCTTCGCAGTCGCTTTACACCACGTATTACAAAACTCACATTGCGTCTTTGGTGCCTGAGGGAAGCCTGTCGATTGATTTGAATTCGGCGTCATGGCCGGCTGATAAATTCGTCAACGCGCTTCAGCAGGGGTATTGCGATGTTATCCTGAACTATTGGCACTCCTCGATGGCCTACTTAGCGCCGCTGGAAATAGCCCAATTCGAATACCTCTCGCTCTACAATGATCAGTTGGTGCCGGTGTCTAAGCCCGCGCCAGACGGAAGTGCGATGTATCAAATGGATTTCCAAGAAAAGCTTCGTGTACCTCTGCTCACTTATAACGCATCCTCAGCGTTCAGGCCTGTTGTCGATGCGTTGCTCCATATCCACCCAAAGGTGCCCAAAACCCTTTCGGTGAGCCAAAACGCCTTGGCAAACTCTGTGAAGGCTTTGATTTCAGAAGGGTTTGGGCTGGGTTGGTTGCCGTTGAGAATGTGTGCATCCGAGTTGGCAAGTGGAGAACTTGTTCGAGCAGGCGGGCCCAGTTGGGAAGCTGAGCTGGACGTGCGAATTTATCGCCGTCGGGAAAACAAAAAGGCTCCATTGGATGAGCTGTGGGAGAAGTTAACCGCAGATCAGGGTGACGATTGAGGGCGAGACCCTCGGGAATGTCACCTACCTATGATGCGCGATGTTGAATAAATTTAACAAAATCAAATTTTTACGCTGCCTTCTTAAGGCGACTGTGTTCTGAAATAGACAACTCAGCCCTGAAATGCACTCTGTTTCCTTTGTTTCTTTGTGAATTTTAACTTTGAGACTAGAAAAGTGGTTAATGAGGCTTTGGGTAACATAATAAAAATGACTCCATTCAAAACAGGCATCTCCCTTCTGGCTTTCACTTTGCTTGCCGCGTGTGAATTACCACGTGGCGCGGCCATTGAAAGCGAAGTGCTGAGTGCACAACAAGGGGAGCCTGCGGACTTTGCCGTTGAGCCGGTTTCTCGTGATAACATAGATCGTATCGCCGCGTGGCCTGCCACAGGGTGGCATGGTCACTATCATTGGTTTAACGCCACCAGAGGTTCATCTTCTCTGCGTATTAAACCCGGTGATGAATTGGCTTTGACCATTTGGGACAGCTCTGAAAATTCCCTTTTGATTGGCGCAGGTCTAAGACAAACCGAAATTCAGGAATTGATCGTATCGCCAAGCGGCACGGTGTTTGTTCCCTATATCGGTGATCTCGTGGTGTCAGGGATGACGCAATCACAAGCTCGCAAAGCAATTCAAAGTGAGCTCGAAGAAATTAGCAATTCCGCGCAGGTTCAACTGCTGCTGACGCAAGGGCCAAATAGCTCTGTTGATGTAATCGGCGGTGTCGAGACACCTGGTTCATATCCGCTGGAGAACCAGAATACGTCTCTGTTGAGTTTATTGGCCAAGGCGGGAGGTGTTGATCCGGCGCTTCGAAATCCATTGGCGCAGCTGACGCGTGCCGGCAAAACCTACCAGATTCCAGTCACGTCACTTTTGGCAAAACCGAACCGCAACGTCATATTGCGCGGAAATGATCAGATCGTGTTTTTGCCAGATGATCGCTATTTTGTGGCGCTTGGCGCGACGGGAACCGAGGCGCAGGTTTTCTTTCCTCAGGAACATGTATCAGCCATTGAAGCCTTGTCTTTGATCGGCGGCTTGAACGACGCACGAGGTAACCCAAAGGGGGTTCTGATTTTGCGGGAGTATCCGGAAAATGCCGTCAAGCCCAATGGCCCGCTTAATGCCCGCACGATTTTTACGCTTGATCTAACAACCGCAGACGGTCTGTTTGCGGCGCGAAACTTTAACATCAATCCGCAAGACATTGTGTTGGCCACTGAATCTCCGGTCAATTCCGCCCAAACGATCCTTGGCCTAATGGGCTCTGCCTTGGGTGTTGGCCGCGGGCTGAGATAATCGTTCCTTTTCTATGAGCCGTTGCGCATTTTCCGTGCGCAGCGGTAACCTCAGATTTCACTTACGAATTCAGGGTACTTCGCAAATCACCAGCGGAGTTTCTGATGCCAAGTACAAACAATTTGAGCCTGCCCCTGATCGAGGCGGCACAGGCGCAAAAACATGTCACCCATAACGAAGCGCTTGCCCTGCTGGATGCTGTTGTTCAGCTGTCGGTTAAATCGCGTGATCTTACCATTCCACCCGCCTCGCCGAATGAAGGCGATCGATACATAGTCGCGTCAAATGCGACTTTGGCGTGGTCTGGATACGATGGGGCTGTCGCCGCTTGGAGTAATGCCGGATGGGTTTTTCTTTCGCCCAAAGCGGGCTGGATTGCGCTGGACGAAACGGACAACATGTTGCTCGTGTATTCTTCGGGCAGCTGGGCGATGCACCAACCCACACTACACAATCTTTCAGGGGTTGGGATCGGTGCAAGCTTTGATGCGACCAATGCGCTTTCCGTGTCTTCACCTGCAAGCCTGTTTAGCCACTCAGGCGCGGGCCATCAGCTTAAGGTTAATAAGGCTGCGACGGGGCAAGTGGCATCGCTTTTGTATCAATCGAACTGGTCGGGTCGCGCTGAAACGGGTTTAGCGGGCAATGATGATTATACGATCAAGGTGAGCGAGGATGGTTCAAACTTTTCAGAAGCGGTTCGCATTGAGTCAAGCACGGGCCGCAGCACGATTAAAGCGATGCGGAGCGGCTCTGTCGATATCGCAAGTAATGCCGTTGCAGATGTGATCCCCCCGACGGATGGAGGCGTTGTGATTGTGATGCTGGCGGGCGACGCCCAATATGATGCGCAGCATGCACTCATCGCGGCTTTTCGCATTGGAGGCTCACCGCAACTCAATGTAATGTCTATAGGAGCCGGTTTTGAAGATCATGGCGTTCAAAGCCTGACGGGCGGATCGTCTACTATTGGGGCTTCGGGCATCTCTGTTGCGGGCGGAGGCCTACAAATTGAAAATCGAACATCAAGCGCCGCGACATATACTTATAGCTTTATTTGTTAAAGTTGAGCTGCAACGGCCCCAAGGTATTGGGGCCTTTTTCGTTTCGAATTCAGTTGTTTTCTGAAGCGCGTTTTTCAATCGCCGCATTTTCATTGCGCGTTCTCGTCGAGTCGTATCTTTGCGCGATCACAAGTGAAACGGCCAAGAAGCCAACCCCAATTGTCGCGCCAAAGCAATAAAGCAAGAATACACTGAGCCAGTGTAAGCCTTGCATATAGGCAAGGAAGCTTGCGGTTAGGCCACAAAGAGATCCAACAAAAAGGAACTTTGGCACGGAATTGTCCAACATTAACTAAAAATTAATAGATTTATGGCCCAATAATACTCTAGGTCGCAAGTCATTATCGTAAAATTAGCATAATGTTGATTATTGGATTTTGAATTCTCGAGAGAACTTTCATCCAAAGTCAAAGCTTCGATTGGCTTAGCCTGCCAAAAGTTGCGACATGAATTCCGGTATCTCGTGCAGGCGATCCAAGTCTTCTGGAATGTGCATTGTCATAATTGGAACGTTCGCAATCAAAGCACCGCAGCGTCTCAAATGTGCGATTTGATGAGCCTGCCCTAATTGTTGTTCGCCACATCTCGATAAAAAGCAGTTGTGTCGAATAGCGTCAAAGGCCTGATGCGCGGGCAAAATGCTGGCACTTAGTTTTGTGGTGTTTTGACTTCGCTCCAGAACAAAGATTCTGTCGATTTTCTGGGGACCATTCATAGGTTGTCGCCCCAGTTGAAGCTGACGTTTTGTGCTATGGGGATGCACCTGTTTACCCGAAACACCTGATTGGAATTGCAGTGCTTTTTCAGAATCTGGAAAGAGCTTGGTTGTGGGAAAGCTGGGATGCAAGTGGGGTTGCCCAAATGAAGACACTTCTACGGGCACCAGATCATCAGACAGTGGGATTGCCCCTGCTGCAATCAATGACATCGCCGTTGTTGATTTGCCGGCGCCCTTATCTCCGATGAACAAAAAATTCTGCCCGCTGTAAGAAACAGCGCTGGCATGAAGGCTTAGCAACCCACGTTGTTCTAGCAGAACGGACATCACGAGACCCAAGAGAGGTTGAGACACCAGATGATCGCTGATGTCTTCATGAGGCTGGATCAAAACCGTTTTGGCATCCCGAATTAAGAATGCCCCGACGGCCTTCCAATGAAAATACTGAGCGTCCGCGCGCACATCAATCTCTGGATCGGCAAGATGGGTTTGCCGGGTGATGCCCCCTTCTCTTAAGAAAAAGATATCCACATCACTCAAATCGCACTCTATCTCTTCAAGGGCAGATAACAGAATGTCTGATTGGATGTGGAGGCCGAAGGCCTGATAGGTTTTCTGTGGCATCAAATAAGCGCCCCTTTGCGCTGAAGGGTCTGCCAGTGAAGAAAGGCGTTTTGCCATTGCCACAATACACAGATGCGCCACAGAACACGCACCTCGAAGGGGTTGGGTGCCTTGGCGCTTAGAACCTTTTGCTGAATCTCATGAATGCGGTCACAGTCGACGTAGGTCGACAAGTTGTCATAGAACCTGAAATCTTGATTTTTCAGATACGCGATGACGGAGTGTTCCACCTCGTTTGCAAAATTCGTTTTGTCTGTGCGTTGAGTGATTGCGGAGGGCAAAATGCCCTTCATCGCTTCGCGGAGCACCCATCTGGTTTGCCCTTTCTGAAGTTTCGCATGCGATGGCATTGAAAGGCACAAACCAACGAGGTTTCGATCGAAGAATGGATAGTGAGGCTCTACGCCATGAGCGGCGGCTGCGTGGTGCAAAACTTCGAATGAATGTGCGATGAGATGAGATTGCAAAACTTCCAAGTGTGCGGTTGTTTCAAAATCGCGAAAATCTTTGTTGCTTGGTGCTGGGGCATATCGGGTGAAAGCATCGACTTGCTTGCCAAGAGCGGCGGATAGCAATGTTTCAGTCTTTGGGCGCTCGATCAGGTCACTCTTTTTGCGGGCTACGAATTTAGCAAGCTTTAACAGGACACGCCGAAATATCTTGGGCAGACTTGGCCCACCGTACTTTGCAATGTAGTGAAAATACTGACCGACAAATGGCAAGCGATGCACCTTTGCCGCGCCCTTCATTTCAATGAACAATTTGACCCACCTATGGGCCGCGGCCAGTTCAATCAAACGTCCGTACCCATGAGAAATGACCTCATCCCCCCCATGCCCATCTAACACATCGGTTATTCCTTGCTGATGCGCGATGGAATAGATTGCTCGGCTTTTGAGCAGGCCTGGCGCCTGAAATAGGTCCATCTGTTCTTCAATCAGGTCATCCAGTCCTGAAAGATTTGGCGGCTCTAAGACAGGAATAAGCGTAGGTTCGGTGTAAGACGCGCTTGCGACAGACTTAATAAATCGCGATTCATCATTGGCTGGGTGATTTGGGTAAACAAACGACAGTGTTTTCAGCGGAGCTGCGCTTTGTTTTTGAACGTCTGCAGCGGCCAAAGCGGTGAGTGCAGAGGAATCTAGCCCCCCGCTCAGCATTGCACCCATGGACTTTGATTTGGAGAGGCTCCGCCTCACGGCCTCAACGAGCTGATGCTGCAAAAGCTTTGGCGCTTCTTCGATATCCGTTCTTTTATATGGTTTTTCTAGTTGCCAATATGGCGTGGGCTTGAAGTCTGGCGCTTGAATAACATGAGCAGCGGGAAGCCGCAGTACCCTTTGAAACGATGTTAATTTGGGGTCGATTGTCGCCTCAGTGATGAAATCGGCCACGCGCGCTTGGTGAGGCGTAAGCTCCACCGAGGAAAGATGTAGAACCGCTCTCAGATTTGAGCCGCAGGTCAAGCAGCCTTGATGGATCGTATAGTAAACCGGAACCATCCCAAAGTGATCCCGAAAGAGCTGCACAGAGCCTTTTCCAAGGTCAATTACTGCGATGGAAAACGCCCCCATGAGGTCGGCGATGAATGCAGTTCCGTGGTTCTTTACCAGGAATGCAATATGAGCAACATCTGAGCTGCCGGCCGGAGGTGTCACACTTCCCCAATGTGTGATTGTGGCAAGTCCAAACACAGAGATATCGGAGTGTGTGGCGAACTCGGCTCTGCCACGGAGCATGACTTGCACGTCACTGGGTGTTTCAGCCCGTGACCAACCGGCGTTCACCATCCGGTTGAGACGATCGGTTGTCTTCAAAGCTGTTTGCTCTGACAGGGATATCATCGCGGCAAAGGCATTCATTTCAGTGAGAAACCGGAGCGATGGATTTAATGAGCGGAGTTTGAATTTCGAGAATTTTAGAGAACTTCGAGACGGATTGTCCCTCTGCGCCAAGGACAATCGCTCCGTTCCAAGACAGCCATGCGTGCGCCTCAAATCTTGAAACGAAATCCTGGTGCACTCCGATCGAGATTGTCGACGGTATCTTTTTCCACGACAAAAGCGCTTGGCATGCAATTGATTGGGTTAAGCAACTCGCACCGGGTACAAATCGGCTCACTCGGGCCGTGGTGATACTGATGCGGCGCACGGTGAGGATCTGCGTTTCATCGACAGTGTGATTGCAGGGCCGAACAATAAGGCGATGCAGAATTTGGTAACGTGTCAGCCAAAGGCCAATCCGCACAAAAATGACCGTTGCGAAAACCAACGCAAAGATAAGACCCCAGCGTAAACAACGCATTCACGCAGGATCCACCAATTGGCATGGGGTGACAAGCTGCGCCTCGACCATTCCCGAAAGCAAAACTTGAATATCCGCCTTACATTGTTCTGCGGTGACATCAAATTCATCGGCCACCAAGTTTATGAGAAATTCGATATCCCGTGGCTCTGTCAAAGCACACCACACAGCCGCAGCTGTTGGGTTGATCGTGAAATAGGTGTTGTGATCAACATGAAGAAGCGCACGGTCCCCCCCAATGTCACAATCCACGACCTGAGAATTCGCAACATATTGAGTATGTTGGCTCATGAAAATCTCTTACGGTTTACGAGTGGTCTTGGCACTTTAGGAAAAAGTGATGTCGCCAAAAGGTGTGCCGACTGGAATCACGGCATCGGTTGCAGAGCCGGTGCTATTACCTTTGGTGGCTTTTTCGACTTGGCCGTGTTTGCGTAGAACTGGCGCTTCATAGCTTTTTTTCATGGTGCCCTCTGGAATAATAATGTCTCAGGTCCAAGCAGAAAAACCCTGCTTAAGTCATCTCTGATTTGCGCTAAATTGAGTTAACATTTCGTTAACGGAGGGCGATATCTAGGTCATTTTCTTGGAAGGCATGGCTTTGCTTTTTAAACATTTGTGCATAGATGCCGCCGTGCGTGATGAGATCATCATGTGTACCCTCTTCAACGATTCGACCTTTCTCTAGCACATAGGTGTAGTCGGCCTGTCGAATGGTCGAGAGGCGGTGACTGATCACCAAAGCCCCGCGTCCGTTCATTTTTTGTTTGAAATCATTAAAAATTTCGGCTTCGGCATTCGGGTCAATCGCACTTGTGGGTTCGTCCAAAATCAGGAATTTTGATTTGGGCAATAAAGCACGTGCCAGTGCAATTTTTTGCCATTCGCCCCCGCTAAGCTCAACGCCGTCATCAAACATATTCGAAAGCACAGTCTGGTCGCCCTTTGGCAATCGCTCTAACACCTCTGATGCACCACTTTGCGTGGTTGCTGTTCGGAAACTCTTCACACTTTTGGGCTTCGTGATTTCTGAAAGCCGAATGTTGTCTGATGCGCTAAAGGCATATCGTGAAAAGTCTTGGAAAATGACACTAAATTGCTTGCGATATTGTGAGAGATTAATGTGCTTTGCATCATGGTCTGCAAACATCACTTTGCCCTCTTGTGGCTCGTAGAGACGACAAAGCAACTTGATCAAAGTTGTTTTACCCGAGCCATTTCCGCCCACCAGCGCCACAAATTGATTGGGATGGATGTCTAAGTTGATCCCTCTGAGTGCCAGCTCCTGTGAGCCGGGATAAGAAAAGCTCACGTTGTCCAGTCGAATTTTGGGGGCCCTAGGGAGGGATATTGGCAGTGGCGCAGGTTGATCTTCGATTTGCGCTGGCCGCTCAAGAAATTGAAATAATTGATTCAGATATAAACGGTCATCGTAAAGTTTGGATAATGAAAGCACTAAGTCACGCCCGGCGGTTTCGGCGCGAAGGGTTATTAAAAGCGCGACGATCACTTCCGAAATCAGTGCCGTTCCGTGGTGATACTGGCGCAGTAAAAAGCTGCTCACGCCAATCATGATAAAAACCCCGATGAACGAAACCGCAACCTCGGACCGTGATTTTTGACGCTCCATCATCAGATATTTTTGCCGGACAGATCGCCGTTTCTCTTTAAACCGGGTGTTTAAAAACGGGCCTAAGCACCATAGGCGGATTTCCTTGGCAAAGGATTGCGCAGTCATAATCCATCCAAGATATGCTGCCTGACGTTCTTGTTGAATGAGTTGTCGTTGGTGAAGAAAGCGGCGACGCATGAGTTCGAGTTGAACGATTAGAATGACGACAGAGGCGATCAACAACACCGGCAATATGCGCCACTCAATACTGGCGAGCACAACCAAGATGCCGGTTAGTAACAGGGCTGAACTAAGGCAATTTGAAACATTGCTGACCACGGCGGCTGGGCGTTGTGGCCCCGCCTGGCGTGCGCGCTCTAAGCTGTCATAATATTCTGGGCTGTCAAAAAAGCTTAGATCGGTTTTTACGGCCTTTTCTTGAATGGCGTGGTTTACAAAGTCACATACCAAAAAGCCCTGAGCGGCGCGAAAATAGGCTGCGGCGGCGTGGGTAAGACGGCTGGCTAGGTAAAAACTGAAAACAAAGGTGATTTCCCAAAGGGGCAGGTCAGCTGTTTGTGCGGTCGCCCCGGGTTTCACAAAGCCATCAATCATAAGTTTAAGTGCTATGAACCCACCTAAGTTGAACAAAACTTCGAGAATTGTGAGTCCAAGTACCAAATAGAGCTGTGGGCCTTGGCTGTTTTTAAGGAGCGCAAATACTTTGCGCCAAAGCTCTGCCGTTTGACGCGCAGATCTAAAGAGGGTCGATTTAGGCATAAGAAAATATGAGGGATTTAGCCAAGCTACCCGCCCCGATGCTGTCGTTAACTTAAGTTTGATACAAAGTAAAAGTTAACAAGATTTTAACTTTTACTTGCTTAGTGATTGGGCGACGGCGGTATGTGTAAAAGTTATTTTTCAAATCAAT
Organism: uncultured Paracoccaceae bacterium; assembly: GCA_947498415.1. GTDB lineage: Bacteria > Pseudomonadota > Alphaproteobacteria > Rhodobacterales > Rhodobacteraceae > Cognatishimia. The sequence goes on along the minus strand of CANMKB010000009.1, from coordinate 13,164 downwards.
TTACAGTAAAGCCTTTTGGTTCGCCAAAATGAGCTTTTGAATTTTCATTAAAGAGGTGCGTTTTGCGAATTGCGTTGGTGTTAGAGACCTCTGGCGGCGGATCAGGCAGACATGTTTTAGATTTGGCCAAAGGTTTGGTTGCAAACGGGCAAGACGTCTCGGTGATTTGGTCACCCGTCCGGGCGCAGCAAGATTTCGTGGATGAATTAAATGCACTGCAAAACGTTAAAACGTTTGAATTTCCCATGTCTCGGGCTGTTGGGCCAAAGGATGTTTTTGACCTTTTTGCATTAAAGCGGCTACTCAAAGAGGTGGGCCCATTTGACATGGTTCACGCACATAGTTCTAAGGCCGGGGCGTTGGTTCGCTTGTTACCCCGTTCGGTTCCTGGACTGCGCCTATATACGCCACACGCGTTTGCCACGATGGACCCGAATATTAAGGTCGCAAAACACGCGTTGTATTCTTTGGTCGAGCGCCGTTTGGCGCTGCGCAGTGATGGGATTATTGCGGTGAGCCAAGCCGAGTTTGATCACGCAGTTGAGCTGGGGATCGACCCTTCATTGATGCGTATTGTGGTCAATGGCGCGAGTCTTGCTAAAGAGGCCACTCGCAAAGGCGCCCGCGAAAAAATGAAGTTGCAAGACAATGAGGTCGCGATTGGTTTGATTGGTCGCCTTGCGGCGCAGAAAGACCCACTTCGTTTTGTTGAAGCGATCAACATCGCAACAAAAGAGGCCCACAATATTCGCGGCATCGTGATTGGTGATGGATCTCTTTTGGAAGAGGCGCAATGCGCAGACAAAAAAGGTGTGGTCTCCTTTCTCGGTTGGCAGGATGCGCCGAGTTTGATGGCGGGCCTTGATATCTTGTGTATGACCAGTCAATTCGAAGCCATGCCATACACTCTGGTTGAGGCACTGCATGCCAAATTGCCGATTGTTTCGACGGCTGTCGGGGGCACGCATGAGACCATAAAACACGACGAAAATGGGTTCGTTCACGCGGTTGATTGCAGCCCAGCAGATATCGCAGGCTCTTTGATCGAATTGGCGCACAATTCCCAGTTGCGGCAACGATTTTCAGAGGCTTCTTCCACGATGTCGTCTGAGAGGACGATCGATGCCATGGTGGACCAAACGATGGGTTTTTATCGTGACCTTGTGTCCAATGATCGACGCCTATTTCAATCGTCTGAGGTGTCGTCGTCGTCTTTGGAGCAAATATGAAAGCTCGAGCCACCGCGGGATGTAATAGAGCGGTTGTAGAATGCGTGGCAGCGGATGGCGTGCGTATTGCTGAAGGGTCGGGCGCAACACATGTTGCCACCAACGCCGCCGGGCCGTTGAAATAAGTTCGGGGTCCGCTTGCCATCCAAACATAAATTCTCCGCCCTGCAAATTGACGGAAACGCTTTTCTCAACATCCAAAGCACCACCAAGATTTGCAATACAGAGGCCCATAAAGGCCCGGCCCCGCTCGAGATCATCTATGTCATCATCTGAGGTGAACCGCGACATGAGTTGATGAAGCTCAAGGCTCGCCTCGACCGTACCAAGTTGACCGAGTTGCTTTGCCAATGCCAGGGCTTGTGTGGATTCAAAGGATTTTGCCGAAATCATCGCGTCTAGATCACTTAGCCAATGCAGATGAGACCAAGTATGTCGCGCATGATGGTGACATAGATAGTTAAACAAAATTCCACTGCTTAGCGTTGGAAATGTAGCACCTGCAAAACTGACTTGTTCAATGTTTGCGAACAAATCCACATTGTCGAAAATCCCGGAAGTTCTGTCGAGCTGATCTTGAAGGTCAATCAACAGCCCTTCTGGCGATACCAGTGATAGGCCAGATCCATATTTCAGTGCAGCCTGGATATCTTGAGCACTCGTAAGTGTGCGGCTGTGAACACCCGGCGAAACCACCTGATAGCCCAGAGACATTGCGTGCCGGGCCACGCGTTCCATCGTGCCCTTTTGTACAAGAATATCGAGGTCTCTGCACGGTCTTAGCCCCAAATCTGGATAGTATTGGGCCGCCAGCGTGACCCCTTTGATGAACAAATACGGCATTTCGAGTGGCACAAGACATTCTGCCTGAAACCGTTTCTGGATGCTGGCAATCTGCAGATTGCGAAAGGAAATTTCATTTGCGAGGCCGTGGAGCTCTGGCAGAACATAGTCTGGCAGAGTCTTTGAATTCAACGCCACAAGGTGCCGGCGCACCATTGGGATGTTAAAGTTTAGCGCAGACATACTGATAAACGCGTCCCAATCCCCGATGCCGTGCACAAGCGATGTCGCGATCTCTTTGTCGCGATCAGATAAGGACACTTTGGACAACAAGATTTGCAGTTTGATCTGCGTTGAGGATTGAAACAAGGGAGCCGTTCCCCTTATCCGGCGAGGTCTAAACTGACTTCGATTACATCGCCCGGCTGCACCGGATCATCCAGCTTGGCGGGTAAATGTTCTGTGACCTGCCCTTGGGTGCGATGGATGAGAACACGCAGAGCCGACGCATCACCTGCGCCCCCTGCCCGATGTGTTAAAAGTTGTTCTAATTCGATCCCTTTGATCTGGGCCTGTACCTCATCAAGCGAACGCTTGATGCGACCGAGCTCTGGTTGAAGTTTCAGGCGCATATCTGTGTCAAACGACGCGCGTTGTTGTTCAAGGGATGTGAGTTCGATGGTGACTTTGGCCACATTCGCTTCGGCATCCAGCAACCTCGAAGACGCGCTTAAAACGCCAGTGCGGGCAAGTGTGATCGAGTTCTGTGCCGCCAACCCTTTGGATTTCAAAGAAATCATTGCACTTAGACGATCATCTTCTTCTGTCGACAAGATTTTGTACTGATCCAAGGACTTTTCCAAAAACGCCAGTCGCTTTTTGTTCAGATGAATATTGTCGTTGATCGCTTGTCGCCTGAGGTTCCGTGTGACCTGATTTTCTGACAGTTCAGAGCGGACGTCGTCGATGTCAGACTGTGACATAAAGGTCTGAATTTTATGCCTAAACGCCTGCGGAGGCTGAGTGATGAATTCTGGATTCAATTGGCCCTGCAGGCGCCATGCCTCCATCATCAACCACGCCTCTGTGGTCTGCAGCTCTGTGAGCGTTGCAGCAAGGCGTGCGCTCTCGGCTTGCGACATTGCTTGCCCAGTAAAGGTACCGCCAACAGCCCCGATGGCTGATCGGATCGTTAAATCTGGCGAGTACTCGATCCGGCCTGGCGTTGTGACGGCACCAAGTATCGTAACCGGTCGATAGCGCTCTACGGTCAGAAACACAGAGCTTTCATCCAGGAAGAAAGACGTTGCCTGTGCGTGATCCCGAACAGCTAGGTGCAGCCCTGCCGAGGATTGCGCAATGGTTGTTGTCAACTCATCAATCGTTCGACCTGCGGCTATGAACTGACCCAAATAGGGGAAACGCACCTTGCCGTTGAAATCGATTGTTGAGTTCCAACTGACATCAGACAGCTGGATGATTTCAGCTTTCAACGTATCACCCGGTTGCAAGCGGTAGTTTTGTGCGGTTGCGACGTTAACGCCAAAGACCAACCAGCAGAATGCAAGGCCCAACACGGCCGATACATATTTCTTGAATTCATTGAGGGTGTATCGAATTTTCATTCTAAAGACCTGTTCGGGTGCCGGCTGAGTAAGCTGTTGGGATTCCATCGTCATAATTGGTTTTGTGCCGTGGTTTGCACAAGGTTTGACGAACGGCGTTTGGATTGCACCGACGACGCGTTGTGCAGTACGAAGATATCCTGAGACGACATCCCGTTGGGCAGTTCTGAAACTGCGTGGTTCACTGTGGTTAGAGTTGTTTTGCCAGCTTTCACCATCAATATCGTGCAGGCGGCGTGTTGAGATACCGACTTTAACTGGTGTGAACCATCCAGCGCCGGGGTGTTTACCAAGATGAGATCATACCGATCGGTCAGCGATTTAAGATAACGTACAAAAGCGCCTTTCTTTTCAAACACATCCGACGCGTGGTTTATCGTGCGCTCGGCCGACAGAACATCAAATCCGAACTCTGGATGTGTTTGCGTGACGGTTTCGCTGGCCTCAGGCTCATTGAGCGCGGCGAGCAATCCTTGATCTTGATGGGGCAAGTTCAGCGAGCTGACCAACGACCGTTCCCGCGTGTCGGCATCAATAATCAGTACGCGCTGGCCAATCATCACGCAGCTTCTTGCGAGCGATATCGTCAAGGCTGTTTGCATGGCCGAAGGCACATCTGCCGTGGTTTGCACCATCAGCGGGGCAGCTTCGGATTTTCGAGACAGAAGTTCGGATCGCAGTGCACGAAGCGCATCTGCAAACCCGTTGGATTCTTCGGTAAGCTGCAAGAGTTTGGCTGTCGCGCGCAGAGTGTCTTTTTCGTTAAATGATGGCGTGGGAAGCGACACGATAGAGGATGTGGGGCTAAGCTTTCTTAAATCCGAGGCTTTCCTGATGGTCTCGTTAGTGGCTTCGCGGATCAGCACAAAAGTCAGTGCAGTGAAAAGTCCCAAAACCCCAAGGATAAATCCGGTGCGTTTTCGGCCTCGGCCATCCTCGATATGTGGGATTTCCGCGGAAAACAGGATACGTCCGGCGTTGGTTTCGATCCCCTTTTCCAGTGATAGCTCATTAAGACGGCGCACAGAAAGCTCGTAGATATCTTTGCTCGCCTCTGCGTCATGCTGCAATTGCTGCAAATGAAGGAGCTGTTCGCTTTGAGTGGAAATCGACGTTTCTAAGCGATTGAGACTGTTCTTGAGCGATTGCTGATAAGTCTTAGAATTTTCGATCTCAACGTTCAGTTTGTCGACGGCGGTATCGATTGCTCTCTGTGGGTTAGGTGATTGTCCCAGTTGCCCAACCCATGCAGCCATTTCCGACGACCCGTAAAGGCTAGCCTGTATGTCCGTCAAACTTTGTGTTCGCAGCTGGGTCAGCTCGACCAAGATGCGTTCTTCTTTCGCGGTCTTCAGGCTAGCTTGACGCAGTCGCGTGCGCAGGCGCCCCACTTCATCCCCAAGTGCCTCAAGTTGATCCGGATCTGGGGTTTCATTGTCGTTGATGAATTGGCGCAAAGCGGTTTGCGCTTGATTTGACTGGCGTTTTAGTTCGGTCACCCGCCCGCTCAGTTGATGAATGATACGATCAGAGGCGTTCTGATTTGATTCAAAAAGGTCTGTTAAAAAAGCGTCAGCAGCCGTGTTGGCAAGTTTGACCGACATATGCGGATCAGTTGTTCTGGTGACAACCCGGATCACTTTGCTGGATGGGTTTGAGAGAAAGCGGACTTTGCGTTGTGTGGCGTTTAACGTGCTTTGCCGCGCCAGATCAGAGTTGAATGTCGCAGATGTTGCGTCATTGCTTAAAAACCGATTGAACTCAGGCACATTCATTAAGTCTAGCTCATCGACAACCCGTTCGATTACAGGACGAGACCCAAAAATCTCTACAACAGAGGTAGGATCATCAAGTGAGTTTCGGTCCCCGAGTGACACGCTGGTCAGGCTGGTGTTTTGATCCTCTAGTACCAAAACGGTTTCCGCTGTGTAGGTCGACGTGCCTATAGATTTTAGGGTGACCCCGACAAGCATCATAAATACTGTCACCCCGCCAATGAACAAAACGCGAGATTTAATAAGGCGCCAGAGCGCCAATAGGTTCATGTCTGAAGGTTCATCGCGAAAAGTCGCAAAATTCGGATCGCTGGTCATTTCAATAGGTTTCCAAGTTATGGTGCGTCTTTTTGCTCAATTTGAAATCTATCGACCGGAGTGATCGAAAACGACCAACCCGGTTTTGGCTATAATCTTGAGGTCGGTTCTCAAACTGCGTTTGGACAAATAGGCGACGTCTAGATCGACACGCTCTTGATAGCTCACATCATTGCGGCCAGAGATTTGCCAAAGGCCTGTTATCCCAGGCTTTTGTGAGAGATAAGCTGGGCCAGACTCTCCGTATTTTTCAAGCTCTTTCTCGACAATCGGCCGAGGGCCAACAAAGCTCATTTGGCCGCATAGAACATTCCAAATTTGCGGTAATTCGTCCAAGCTGCTTTTTCTGAGAAAGTGACCCAAACGCGTAATTCTTGGGTCATCTGTCAGTTTGTGATCGCGTGCCCATTCTTCGGCAGCTTGGGGGTTTGAGGCGAGGTGATTTGCCAGTTGTGCGTCAGCGTCTGTCGCCATTGTGCGGATCTTCCAGCAGCGAAAGGGCTTGCCGTTTTGACCGACTCTTTGATGCCCAAAAAAGCCCGGTCCGCCATCCAAACGCACCATGGCCCACAAAAGAACAATGGCCGGGACCAAGGCCGGAAGGGCGACTATGGCGAGTGAAAAATCCAAGGCCTTTTTCCCAACACGGGAATAAAGCCCGCCTTCTTTGAAGTGCGACTCCTGATCATCGAAATGTTTCTCGATCGGCTGCCCATTCACTGCAATGTCGTGCATCACAAAAATCCTGTTAATAAATACCGAGGTGGATTCACCGGAAAAATACGAGCGAAGCCTTTAAAATTGATGCACTTCGCTTAAGGGGATTAATTTGATGAAACCGTTAATGATTGATTAACCAGTTTCGGTTTTTCTTTGATAAATTAAGAATTTTACAAAAAAGCCTTTGGGTGGCGAGATTATTGTTGTTTGCGAAGTGTTCCTGCCCTGATACGCCGTTTGGGGAGCGACTAAATTTTGTGCAATGGTGCAGGGTGTGGCGACACTTGGCGCTTAGAGAAGCGCTATGACTTCGGACATTAGTGCAGTTATTCCTGTCTATAACAATCCGGAACAGACGGTCTGGGCGGTGCGTTCCATTCTGGATCAAAGCGTTCAGGTGAAAGAAATTATCCTCGTTGATGACAGGTCGAGCGCGCAGAGTTTTCAGACTCTAAATGACTCGATTGAAAATCTCGGGGCGACTGTGCCAATTCATATCGAGCGGCTCGAGCAAAACTCTGGACCGGGCCAGGCACGCCATTGCGGAGCGCAACTGGCCAAGGGCGGATATGTTGCCTTTTTGGATGCTGATGATCTCTGGCATTCGCGTAAAGTTGAGTGCGTCCTAAGCGTCATTTCAGAATTGAACGCTGACCTGATTGGGCATGCGCGTGGCTGGTGTTTGGATGCGTCGCCGCTTGATTTTCAACCCCTTCCCGACAGCCCTAAGCGCATTGAGTTAAGGCGGATTGATTTCTTTAAACGGAACCCAATTCCCACGTCTTCGATTGTTGTCCGTACTGAATTGGCACGCATGATGTTTCGATTTGGCGGTCGTCGCTCAGAGGATTACATGGCGTTGGTTTTAGCGGCCATGAAAGCGCAAAAAATGGCTTTTCTAAAGGCGCCGCTGTGTTTGGCGCGCAAACCGCCGTTTGGTGTGGCGGGCGAAGGCGCAAACCAATTGTCGATATACTATGCGAGCTTGAAAGCTATGGGCTTTCTTTGGGCGCGGCGTCACATTTCCTTTGGACAGTTGTTTGTTTTCATTAGCTTTCTGTCTATTCGCGGCCCTATCGGTATGTTGCGATACTTGCATTACAAATATCGATTTAAATCTCAAAGTTTAATGAAAGCGCATTTCGATGCTTAAGACACATGACGTAATCGCCGGCTATTACGGGTTTGGCAATTTCGGAGACGATCTGTTTCGTGACATCCTGTCAAAACGGCTAGAACAAGAAGTCTGGGCGCGTCCTCGGATCACGCAGAATAGGCCTCAGGCGCTTGCGAAAATTCATCGCAATGTGAGGGCCGTTGAAAACATTTGCGTGGCCCGCAGTATAACGCTGGGAGGTGGCTCTATATTAGGGGCAAAGCCGCCATTTGGCATTCGGCATGTGGAAATGGCGGCTCAGTCGCTGCGTAAACGTGCCTATTGTGCGTTGGGGGTTGGTATCTTGGGCGGGCTGTCGCAGCGCCCTGATAAAATGATCAAACGCATGACATGGGTGGGATTACGAAGTGAGGCTGAGCACGCAGAGCTGTCTCAGGCTTTTGGTCATGTCCACTATATGTCAGATTTGGCGTATGCCGCGCCTGCGGTGTTTTCCATGACTGAAGCTGAGGGACAACACGATCGCGAGATTGCGGTTATTCCGGCGCAGGTGGGTGAATTGGGGCACAACGGCACCGATATTGCATGGATTAAAGGGTGGATGCGTAACACTGTTGTGCCGCAGCTATCAAAGGTGTCCGGCCTGAAAATCATGTTACTTCAGCCTGACAACGCCGCTGACGCTTTGCTTGTTGACCGGTTTTCTTCAGTGGCGCAAGAGTTGGACATCCCAACCCGGAAAGTGGTGCATTCTGAAACGAGTGAAACGCTACGAGAGCTTTCGTCGGCGGCCTTTGTGCTATCCGATCGTCTGCATGGCGCCATTGTTGCGCATATCTTTGGCGTACCATTTCGACTGTCAAAGCATCACAAGAAATGCGATGATTTTCTGCGTGACATAGATCATCCTGACGCAACCCAAGGCAACTCGATCGCGCAACCAACTGATGTTGGGCTGCTGGATCGCATTGCAGGATGGTCTGATGCACAGGGCGGAAACGTTCATCGGCATCGTGAGCTTGCTGTGGCAGGTATCGCAAACTGGCTAGATCATCTGCAATCGTTCGACGATGTAGCGGCCTGAAAATGCCAAAGTTCTTGCGTGATACCTCTCATGGCTCATGGGTACTGCTGGGCACCGGTGTGACCGCTTTACTGTCCTTCTTGTTTCAAGCCATTTTGTCGATGACATTGAGCGACGCAGACTTTGGTTATCTGTCGTCTGCGATGGTTTGGGGTGTAACAGGCTCCATTTTGATGTCTTTGGGCGCCCAAAACGTATTGCTTAATTATGTGAAACGGCAAAAGGGTAATCGTCAGGACATCCTTGGTGTCTTTAGTCACATTTGGATGCAGCACATGGGCGCCTCCGCGCTTGCGTGTGGGTTGATCTATGTAATTTTTCCAGAGTTCGGGGCGCAGATTGTGTTTATTGCATCCTTTGCTGGGCTTTTGAGTTTGTTCGCGATTATTGGGGCGGGGCAACAAGCCATAGATCATTTTCGGGGAGTTGGCACTTGGCTGATCTTGCCCGAGCTTGCCAAGCTCTTCGCCCTTTTGGTTCTTTTCATCTTCGGTGTTTCGCAACCTGATCACATAGGATTGCTATTTGCTGTAGTCTTTTTAGCCATCTCGCTTGGGGTGTTCTTGCGTTGCGCGGTGCCGCCGCGCCGCACTAAAACCCTTTCCTATCGGGATGTTGTGACGACCAGCGCTCCCTACGTGTTATCGGGGGTGATGTTTATGGTGTACCATCGCTCACCCTTGGTGGTTTTGGCCTTGGTTCATCGCCCAGTCGAGGCAGGTTCGCTTGCGATCATTTATTTCTTTATGTCCGCCCTGTTATTGCTGCCAACAGCGTACAGCCAACGGTTTTTACTAGGGCGTTGGCATTCGTTTCCTTTGGAAGACTTTTCAAGGTTTTCATTCGAGCTGCGTAGACAGCTTTGGAAAATGCTGTTGTTCAGCTTGCCCATTGGCGCGATTATCTTTTTGTTTTCCGGAGATTTTTTGCAATTTGTCTACCAAGATCGCTATGCTGCTGCGCAAACCTATGCGCCTTGGTTCGCCAGTGTTTTGGTTCTGAAATCGCTTTGCATTCCCCTACAAGCGGCGACCTCGGTTGATGATTTGAAGTGGCGCAAAACGATGTGCATTTGTATTGTCGCAGGCCTTACGATTGGTGCGGCGTTTTTGCTAACGCCAACACTGGGTCTGAAGGGCGCGTTCTTGGCTGCTGTTTTGGCAGAGTCGGCTCTTGTGGTGTCTTTAGCGTGGGCGGCCTACCAGCGAAAGGCGGGTCGGCAGATTGTTCAGACGTCTGCCTAATCGGTTAGGTTGGGGCTGTTTGAACGTCCGCTCTGGCCTTTTTCGCGATAAGCCTGCGTGTCGCTTTAAGCAAAGGCTCTTCAATTGTTTTCTGTGCGATGATCCCAACCATAATGCTCAAACCAATTGTAGCAGCGATAAATGATATTGCCCCTAGCGTCTGAAACAAATTCAGCTTGTTCCAGATCAGGAAGACCGCCGTGATTACAAATGGGTGAGAGAGATATAGCGAATAAGATGCATCTCCGATTTTGACGAGTGCTTTCCAAAGCCGAGTCGACTGAGCCGCTTCTTTTGGCGACCATAAAGCGAGCGCCAGAACCAATACACTGGCTGGCAATCCAAGCAGCAAAAACCGCAAATCTTTGGAATCTAAACCATGATCAAGATTAGGCAGGATGAGCCATCCAGAAATCGAAACACCTATTAAGGCCGCAGCCATTACCGGCGTTAGGCCTAGGCCCTTTCGAGACACTTGGAAGATCACAATGCCCGCGGCAAATTCTAAAATGATAGGCCGGAACCAAAAGACAAACGGGGTGCCCGCCCAGTCAAACGCCAAATACAAACCACTTAAGGATATAAGCAATATCAGCATGGCTGGCAGGAGACGTTTCGGAGGCATGACCAGAAGCAACACAAAAAACGCGATGTAGAACATCATCTCGTAATTCAACGTCCACCCTAGGGCCAAAATCGGTTGTGGAAACTGCTGCCCTGCTTCGTGCGGGGACCATGGATAGAAAAACAGCGAACTGAACACATGGGCAACATCAAATCGTGCATTGTCCAGGTGCTGCGGAACCAAGAGTGTCGCGGTGACCAATAAGGCTGTGTAAAACCAATAAAGTGGGACCACGCGCATCAAACGCGATTGAATGAAATATCGTGCATACCCTGGTACGCCAATACGGCCTTCGGAAATATAAGCCATAATGAATCCACTGATCACAAAGAAGATGTCTACGCCAATTCCATAATGCGCAAACTGGTGTACCCAATGGAGCGTCGGCCCCGTTTCCGGTGCATGAAGAGCTTCTTTCAGAGTATGGCCAGCCACAACGAATAGGGCAGCAATTGCCCTGCCAACTTGGATCCCGTTAAGTTTTTGCGACACTTTTGTCATCTATCCTATAAAGTCTAATAATTTGGCGACCATAAGGGCCATTTAATAAGCCCCTGCATGTGTCGGCCACTGCCGGGTCACTTGCGAAATGTTTTGATCAATCATTTGGTTGTAACTCTCACGCGTCACGACATTGCGGGCGGGTGAATGCGTTAGTAGGCCAAAGTCAGGAAGGGCACCTTTTAAGTCCTGAATCGGTAAGTCGGGTGCACGAAACAGCGGATCGCCCGCCCACATGTTTTGCTCGATGTGAAACCCGGGCTTTCCGCTGAATTGATCAGTGATAAAGGCACGCGCATAGCCCGGCCTATGGGCGAGGTTGCCAGCCACCACAAAATCACTGACGATTCCTGCCTGGATGTATTCATCGCGCGACCAGCCGGTTAGGCGCATTTCTTGTCCAGGGGCGGACACACCGCAATTGTAAATCGTGTTAAACAGCACCTTCACGTTGTGAATTTCGCCATCCGGCGTGTCGTTGGGGTGCGCGCCCATAAAAATTCCAGACACGCCCATATCCCAAATGAGATTGTTAAAAATACAAATATCGCGAAAAGACTGACGCAGTTCTGATGGCAAAGGTGGTTTCGATTGATTGTTGGCTTCGCGGGCCATTACAATCCCAACGTTGCATTGCCAGATCAGATTGCTGTGCACTTCCACGTCATGCACTTCTAACCGGTTGGTATCTAGATAAATTCCGAAACGCTCGATGTTCCAAATGCGATTGCCATAGATTTCGCCGCCGCCAACAAATCCGTGCTTATAATCAATGCCGTACTGGCGGCTGTCGTGGATGTCATTGTAACGAGTAATGACGTTTTGCACCCCGCCCGCCACTGTGATGCATTCGTTCACGCCCCCATTTGGTTTATGCGGCAAGATCATATTCGTTTCAGAGATGTCGTTGTGTTCGATCAGAACATCAGTCGTCCAAACGGTACCGATCGGCAGATGCTCTGATGAAAGATAACCCTGAACGCTAATGCCGGGGCCACCCGTGCGGCGGATGATGTTGTTAGCGATCTGATGGTGCCCATGTATACTTGGACGTTTGCCGATGATCCAAATCCCCGTTTCCAGGCAATCTTGAAAGATCAGGTTGCGAATGTGCACATGATCTTTGCCAACGATGTAGGCACCGTGTTTGGTGGTGTTGCCTAAGACTCCCAAGCGACCGTCAATGATTGCTTGATGCGTTTCATTCGGCAAAGACGTGATGGTTATGGGCGCAGTTTCAATGCCAGACGTATGGACAGTGAATGGCGCATAAACACCCGGTCGAAGGTAAATTGTTGTACCAGGAGTCGCGACCAAGGTCGCGTGTGATATTGTTTTGAATGGTGCTCCGATGCAGCCAGTGCCTTGAATGTCGTCACCCAAGGGCGAAACATATATCGCGGAAACCTGAGCCTGTGCCATCGCGGGAACCGTGGCGAATAATCCGAGTGCTCCCCCTACAATACTCGCTTTGGCCGTCTGTCGTAAAAACCCTCGTCTCGTTACCTCGTCACGCAATTGCGCCAGGTCTGGATCCGTCATCTCACTCTCCATCGTGCGGAAGCATTGGTTAAAGTGAACGAACATGATCTTAACAAACGGTGTTGCAACGGTACGTGCCATAAGCAAGCCCCATCACCAGCCACATATGCCGCCAGTGCAATGAGCTTACGACATTCATAAGCACGAAGAGCCCCAATAGAATGGCAAGCACATAAGCGTACTTAAGCCAGCCCTCGTGTTGGCCAATGACTTTTGAAAGGCATCTAAAGATGGCTGCAAAATATAGAACAGTGAACGCAATCCCCGCAAAGACCCCGCTGTGCATTGATAAAACAATGAAAGTGTTGTGGGGTTCATAGCGGTATACGTACCAGCTTTGCATAGGGCCGACCCCGAAAGGATTGGTCAAAATGCGATCCATCGCTCTAAAGATATCTGCAAAGCGAGATGTGTCGTAATACTGCACGGCCAAGCGGTCTTTTAACACGCTCTCATTGGCAAAATTGGCAATTTGTTCACCAAAGACAAAGGCCACCACCATCGCGCCGATGCAAATGATCAATACGCCGAGAATCGTTTTGAAAGCTGTCTGATCGTTTTTCAGCAAACAGGCGGTAAATATCAGCAATGATAGCGCGGT
>CANMKB010000008.1 GCA_947498415.1 uncultured Paracoccaceae bacterium | reverse complement strand
TTTGCTGGCCAAAGTCGCCTCAACCGATGTGGCCGTTGCCGGAGAAAGGTTCTTATATAGAGCTGCGTAGTCCGGGGTTGCGACCGCCGAGAGTCCAAGAATCAGCGCCAGCATCAGGCCTGCCGCCACACCGCCGAGAATCATCAGGCGTTTGGGGCCAAGGTCCATAAGGTTATTTATAAGATTCTGCACAGTGCCTCCGGCGCGTTCTTAGTGCGGGTAAAAATATCCTAAACTATTTTTGTGAGACAAGTAAATATCCATGTCTATACTTGCAAACATTAAGAAAAGATTTAAGAATAGTTCTTGTTGAAACACCGGAAAACCGATGGCTGACAAAGAAAAAACCAAGGATCAGGCCCCCGAAGCAGAGGCCACGGCGGACGGCGAAGACGCTGCCCCCAAGAAATCCAGTAAAAAGCTGCTTTTGGCGGCTGTTGTCCTGTCTTTGCTATCACTTGGCGGCGGGTTCTTCTTGGCTCGCATGGCTTTTCAGCAGGACGCCGAGCAATACGAACCGGACTACGTCGAAGAGGTTGACGAAGAACAGGTGGCCGAAGGCGGAAGCGAAGAAGGTAAAGAAGACGAAGACGCCGAAAAAGATGAGGGCGCAGGCAAAGGTGAGGATGAAAACACCGAGCCAGACCAAGAGGGCCTTCTCGAATTTGCAGAAATTTTGACCAATATCACCAGCTTTGATGCGAATGGCGTTCCGGGGCACTCGTTCCTCAAGTTGTCTGTGGTGATGGTGTATCGCCCCGATGAAGGCGCCAAAGCGCTTATGGAAAAACGCCAACCGTTTATGCGGGATTTGTTTAACGGCTATGCCCGAAGCCTAACCGAGGCTGATGTGCGTGGCATGGCTGGCATTCTGACGGTGAAAGCAGAGCTTTTGAAACGAGCGCGTGCGGCAGCGGGGAATGATCTGCCACAAGAAATACTGATCAGCGATCTGATCGTGCAATAGGACCACTGATGAACCAGATCATGACACCAGAGGAAATCGAGGCGCAAAGCAGCGGGCTGATTGATGAAATCATCCGCATGTCCGATTTCAGCTTTGAGCGCCTGCCGATGCTCGACATCATTGGCGAACGGTTGGCGGATTCCTTGTCTGTGGTGATGCCAGAACTCACAGGCGTGATCTGTGAAGCGACTTTGAATTCTCTTGATTACCTCCCCATGGCGCAAACCGTTGAAGGTTTGAACATGCCGGCCTTTTTGGCGGTTGTGGCGGCGGGGAACCTGGACGGTGAAATCTTGATTGCCATGGACGCCCCATTTGGGCTGACCGCCATGGAGTTGATGCTGGGCGGCGATGCCAAAGGGGAAATACAGCGGCAATCCGAAGAGTTCACGGCGATCGAAAAAGGCTTCGCGCAGAAAATCGGAGATGTCGTTGCTCACGAGCTTCAGCGAGGCTTTGCAATGGTCGGCGATGTTGACCTAGAGGTCGAGCGCCTAGAAACAGACCCTGATTCCGCTGCGATCACCCAGTCTGCAAGCCTATGTTGCCGGATGCGCCTGGCGGTTGCCTTGGCGGGCCGCAATGGATCCATCGACGTGGTCATTCCATATGACGCGCTTGAAACCATTCGTCCCAAGTTGGGGAAAATCCACTTTGGTGAGCCAAACGAAGACGGCAACCCATGGAAAGATCAGCTCGCGGGGCAAATCGAACGCTCTACCGTTGAGCTTGAAGCGGTGCTCACGACAGTGGGCGTGCCCATCCAAACGATCATGGATTGGAAGCCCGGCGACACCGTGAACCTTTGGATCGAAGACGACCACGAATCCACCGTAGTTTGTGCTGAAACACAGATGTTCAAAGCCCTGATGGGCAAGCGCAACAATGGCAACACTGCAATTCGCATCACCGCACAAATTGAATCTGAGGAGGAGACCGAACATGGCCGCGACCCTTACTGATATCGTCATTATCGCCTTGCTGATCGGAAGCCTTGGCTATGGCTGGTACATCTCTCGCAAAGTGCAGGTTTTGATGGCCGCGCTCAAACAGCTTGAGCCTTTGGTCCAAGAGTTCTCTTCTGCGGTCGATAAGACCGAAGAAAGCGTGCATCAGTTGAAGCTAAACTTGCAAGATCCGCCGCAGCCGTCACATGCAGATGCGCCTTTTGCGCAGGAGGATGACGAACCGCTGTTCGCGACCCGCCGTGCACCGGCGCATAAAATCCCCGGAGTTCAGGTTGTGCGCAACAAGCAAGATCTGGTGCGCCGTTTCTTTGAAACCTCGCGTGCGGACTCAAAGGCATAAAACATGGCAAAGTTCCTCATTGGTAAAATCCTGATTGGTGGACTGGCTGCAACGGCCTTTGCCAAGGCTGCTGTGTCGTTCCCAGAATTGGCAAACCCGGCTGATTTACCACCGCCGTTGCCTCCTGTTGTGCAAATTGCAGGTGGGGGCGGCGAAGAGGAAGAACCGACTGGGCCACAGCCGGCAGAAGACCATCCGCCGTTGGTTGCAGGGCTGAGCAATGCACCCGCACAATGTGAAACACCCGAAGAAGTGTTGCATGCCCTATCGATTGAGCGTGATTTGGTTGCTGAACAGCAAGAAGCGCTTAGCATTCGTGAATCAGAAATTGCCTTGGCGCGTGAAAAGCTTGAGATCGAAAAGTCTGCCTTGGTTGAATTAAAGGATTCAATAGAAACGCTACTGAGCAAAGTTGAATCTCAGCAAACGGCGGATCTGGATCGTCTGATTAGCTTTTACAAAAACATGAAACCAGCCGAGGCGGCGGGTATTATGAACGAAATGGATATCGAGGTTACGATCCTTGTTCTTGGTACGATGAACCCTCGCACCGCAGCACCGATCATGGCCAAGATGACCCCGGTGCGAGCGCGTGCTGTGTCAAAGATTATCCTTGAGCGTAGCCAATTGCCGGGTGATCAAGATCTGAACGGCATCCGCCTGAATTAATCAGGCCCATCCCGAACCGAAGACCCCGGCGGCGGAACCCGCTTGGGGTCTTTTTTCATCGCCATGACAAAGCTCACGATCTCGGCCACGACCTCCCAATGCTCCATCGGAACTGGGTCATCGACCTCAACAAGTTCGTGCAAGGCGCGGGCGAGGGGCTTGTTTTCAATAATCGGCACGTCGTTTTCGTGAGCAATGACACGAATTTGGCGCGCCATAAGGTCCGTGCCCTTCGCCACACAAATCGGCGCGACATCAATGCCCTGATCGTATTTCAGGGCGACAGCAAAGTGGGTCGGGTTGGTTAGGATCAAATCCGCAGCAGGAACAGCCATTGCGATACGCTGTTGCGAGCGTTGACGGCGGATCGCTTGGCGTTTGCCTTTGATCAATGGGTCGCCTTCAGATTCTTTCATCTCGTCGCGCACTTCTTTCATGGTCATCATTTGTTTGCGTTTCCAATCGAAACGCCGCCAGAAAATGTCGGCGATGGCCACAGGAACGAGAAAGATAGCCGCAGCAACAAGCAATTTGCGTGCAGATTCTGCCATGTAGCCCGGCAAGCTTTCAGGCAAAAAACCCGGGGCCTGCCAGATGTCACGCACCGCTGTATTTGTCACCCACAGTGCAAGGGCACCCACAACAAAGACTTTGGTCAAGTTTTTGATGAACTCGACGAAGGTATTGGCGGAAAATTGGCGCTTAATACCCTCGATCAGAGAAATTTTCGAAAGCTTCGGCTTGATCCGCTCAACGGCAAAGACTGTTTGCCCTTGGATAAGAACCCCAACCAACCCACCAAACAGCAACAACCCAAAAATCGGCGCAATGGCGAGGCTGACGCGTGTGATAAAGTCCCAAAAGACATCGCCCAATGTCGCAAGGCCTGCCGTTTCCGACCCAACTTGAATGCGACCGGCCTGATCCACAAGGGACGACAAAGCATCAACCAACTGCGATCCTTGCCACTGCAAAGCAAATCCGACCACGCCGACCAGCGAAACAACCACCGTCATGTTGCCGGTTTCACGGGAGTTGGGCACGTCTCCTTTGCGGCGCGCATCGCGGAGCTTTTTCTCTGTGGGCTCCTGGGTCTTACTACTTTTGTCTTCGTCTTGTGCCATGCTGCATCAGAACCGGAACGTGCCGATCCATTGGACAAAATCGGCGAGGAAAAACTCGATCATCGATGGAACCGCAACGCCAAGGATGTACAGACCCACGGCAATTAAGATTGAGGCTGCAACAAAAAACACAGGCAGCTGCGGCATCATGCGGTTGGCCAAACCCATTCCAAGATTCAAGATGACCCCCATCACAAAGAATGGTGCGGCAATAGAGGCGCCAATGTAAAGGCTACGGCTGGCGGCATGAACCATTTCTTCGGCCAAATCTCCAAACATCGGCGGGCCGGGTGGAAAGACAACATAGCTTTCCATCAAAGCACGCAAAATAATGTGGTGGGTATCGGTGATGAACATCAAGGCAACCGTGCCGATGAGCAAAAGCGTCGCTATCAAAGTTGCACCTTCGAATGACCCAAGCGAGGGGCCAAAAGCATTGGCCAGCCCCGACACCTGCCCAATTTGAAAACCTGCAAACTGCATGGCAGACAATAGAGTGCGCGCCGTAAGCCCCATCCACAAACCAATCGTCACCTCGCCGCCAAACAAAAGCAGCATCTGCGATGCCGTACCTGCCGGTTGGGCAGTGATTGGTGCCATCGGATAAAGCGCCAGACACAAAACCAGCGCAAAAGACAAGCGCGCACGCGTTGGGATTTGTTGCTCGCCAAAGCCGGGCATAAACATCAAAGCGCTGCCAATGCGGGCCACCACAAGGAAGTATCCAAAGATGAGCGTGCCAGTGAATGCTTCAAGCGTCATGGCTATGTGCCAATCGTTGCAACGGTTTTCAAAGACGCTTTGCGGTGCACTTCGTTGTGCGAAATGACCTGAGTCATCGGGCTGACCCGTTCGAGAATTGAACGCACATAGGGGCGGCTATCAGGGGCCACCATCAACGCAGGCCATTGATCAGATGCGGCGAAATGCTGAATGTCTTTGCGTACCGCAAGAACAAATTCCTGCACACGTTGCGGCGACATAATGAAATTCACGTCATCGCCATTGCGGCTGATCGCGTTGGCCATCTCGGTTTCCCATGTCTGGCCCAGTGTCACAACCGGCACATACCCGTTTTCATCCACCAAGGCCTGACAGATTTGTTTTGCCAGCTGCGTACGTACATGTTCCACCACGATTTGTACGTTCTTGGTGGTGCCTGAGGCTTCGGCCACAGCTTCGATGATCTTCGGCAGGTTTCGGATCGATACGCGCTCTGACAACAAGGCTTGCAGTACATGCTGCAACAACACGACCGGCGCGTTATTTGAGATATCTGCCAATAGTTTTTGGTAGTCTTTGCTTTGCCCGTCGATCAGCTCTTGTGTCGCTGAGTAGGTCAGCAACTCTGGCATATGTTCTTTGATGATTTCGGTTAGGTGAGTGGTCACTACGCTTTCGGGGTCAACCACCGTGAGACCACGCCCTTCTGCTTCGGCCGCGCGGCTTTTGTCGACCCAAATTGCATTCAAGCCAAAGGTGGGTTCACGTGTGCGTTCGCCCACAATATTCACCTCGGCCCCCGCCGGTTCAATCACCATCATGGCGCCGGGTCGCAATTCGCCGCGTGCGGTTTCAACGCCGTGAATCGAAATTGCATAGGTCATGGCGGGCAGGGTGATGTCATCTTTTATTCGCACGGGCGGAATGACAAACCCGTAGTCAGAGATGAACAAGTTCCGCAGGCTTTTGACTTTTCCGGGCAGTGCCGCATCTGGCGAATTGATCAACGGAACCAATGCGGCCCCCAGATCAAGGCGTAAATCATCCAGTTTCAGCATGTCTTTGATCGGGTCGATCGGGGTGTCTGGTTTGTCCGCAGCTTCTGCTTCTTGGGCGATGCGCAGCTTTTCCTGTTCGGCCAGTTGGCCCTGCATGACATAGCCCATTACAGCCATTCCACCCGCGAGCGCCGCAAAAACAAGGAAAGGAAAGCCGGGCATAAAGCCAACTACAAAACAAAGGCCTGCGGCCATGTATAATGCGCGCGGAAAGTGCCCCAGCTGGGAAAGAACAGCTTCGTTTGCGGCCCCTTTTGTGCCGCCCTTGGTCACCAGCAAACCCGCCGCGAGCGAGACAACCAGCGCTGGGATTTGTGTGACTAGGCCGTCTCCGATGGTCAGAACGGTATAATTGTTGGCGGCTTCGCCTATGGTAAGGCCGCGGCTGGTGATGCCAATCAGAATGCCACCTAACACGTTGATGATCGTGATGATCAGGCCTGCAACCGCGTCGCCTCGCACAAATTTAGACGCACCGTCCATGGCTCCGAAAAAGGCGCTTTCTTCTTCCAGAACTCTGCGGCGCTCGCGGGCTTGATGTTCATCAATGATCCCAGCGCCCAAATCGGCGTCGATGGCCATTTGTTTGCCAGGCATCGCATCCAACGAGAAACGCGCGGCGACTTCGGCAATGCGCGTCGAACCCTTGGTGATAACGATAAAGTTGATGATCACGAGAATCGAGAAAATCACGATCCCGATTACAAAGTCGCCACCAACCATGAACCGAGAGAAGCCCTCGATCACCTGGCCAGCGGCGGCCGTACCATTGTGGCCTTCGCTTAATATCAGGCGTGTGGTTGATACGTTCAGCGACAACCGCAGCATCGTGACAACCAACAACAGGGTCGGGAACGAGTTGAAATCAAGCGGTGTTTGAATCCACAGGGCGACCATCA
The DNA here is from genome assembly GCA_947498415.1 of uncultured Paracoccaceae bacterium. GTDB lineage: Bacteria > Pseudomonadota > Alphaproteobacteria > Rhodobacterales > Rhodobacteraceae > Cognatishimia. The sequence goes on along the minus strand of CANMKB010000008.1, from coordinate 59,178 downwards.
GGATCAAAACAGCCAGTGACAGTGAAATCGCCAGCCCGAAATCCAACAGTCCGGGTGGCAAAGGCACAAACAACATGCCCAAGATCATCACCACGCCAAAAGCAAAGGCGACATCGCGGTTGGCCAGCAGGCCCGACAGGTCGCGTCCGGTTGCTTTAGGTGTGTTGGTGTTGCTTGCGGTCATAATTTAGAACATCTCGCGGTAGGTCGGCAAAACCGGCTTTAGCGGTGCGCTTGAATAAATTGAATAGGATGCGCCATCTTTGCTTGCCGCCCAAAAGACCGGTGGCAGAGGGGCTTTAGGTGTGGGTGTTGCGGGCACGGCTTCGGCCACTTGGTCAGGCGCATAGCTGCGCGCCAAAGCCACAAGTCGGTCAAAGTCACGGGCAACAACATTTCGGTTGCGCTCAAGTGATTTCAAATACCGTTTCTGATGCTTTTCTGTCGCCGAGTGATAACGCCCGGCTGCCAATCTCCAATCGCGCGTTTGGCGAAACAGGTCACGCAAAAAGCGCGCCGCGTAGTCGGCATTCAGTTCAGGATCAAAGGCCAGCGCATCGGTTGAAAATGCATCGCCATGCCAGCGCAGATTGATCTGCATACAGCCCACATCAATGCTGTTGATACCCTGCGCCTGTTTTTCTTTCACCCAAGCATAGGCTTCTTCGCGTGTTTTGAAAAAGGCGCCTTTGCCATTGGCATTCACGGTCCATGGCCAAACCGCAAGCCCTGCCGGGCCTTTTCGCCCAGCTTCTTGGATGCCAATCGACAATAGCAAATTGTCGGGGATACCATGGCGTTCTTCTGCGGCCAAAATAGCTGCAATGCAGGCCGCGCCAGTTGTTTCAGCCTCAACATGAGGGGCGGATCGCTGGATTTCGGGCACATTGGGTGCCGCGGGTTTATTTGAGGTATAAAAGCCTGACCAAAGATCGGCCGAAACCGTCGTCGCACTGACGATGGCACAGAGAATGGACGCGGCAAAGGCACTGCGCATTCTATACACCTCCACTGACGATCAGATCAAATACGCGATCAGAAAGCCGGTGTAATGTGTTGAAAACAAACGGCAATGTAAGCGCCAGCACCCCAAAGATCGCGATGATCTTTGGCACGAACGTCAAGGTCATTTCCTGAATTTGTGTCAACGCCTGAACAAAGGCGATGACCAAACCCACCACCAGCGCAACGGCCAAAACCGGTGCAGACCCAATCAGAATGGTGTTGATCGTAAGTCGAATAACGTCATATGCGCTGCCGGTGTCCAAGGTAGGTGTCCTTTTGGGTTCAGAGCGACGACCGTTAGATCGGCATCCGCATAATCTCTTGGTAGGCTTCGACAAGTTTGTCACGCACGGCCACAGACACACGAACTGTGCTTTCCATGTTCATGGTCGCCTCGACCACCTGTTGAATGCCAGCTTTGCCTGCCAAGCCTTGCGTTGCCACTTCGTCGCCGGTGCGTACGGATTCAGCCGATTGCGCGGCGGCATTGCGCAGCATGTCACCAAAGCTTTGGGCTTTTTCCGCGTCGTCGGCCTGTGCTGGGCCGTTCAGCTTGCCGGCTTTGCCGTACGCATTCTGAACTGCAACGTTTGATCGGATAGAGGCGTAGTCAACCATATTCAAACCTATTCGAGCATATCAATCAGTCGACTCTTCATCGACCGAGCGTTTTCCAACATGGATAGGTTCGCCTCATAAGAACGAGACGCTTCACGCATGTTGGTCATTTCAATAAGTGGATTCACATTTGGCAACTTAACATAACCATTGTTATCTGCTGCGGGGTGCGCGGGTTCGTAGCGCACCGTAAAGTCAGTCATGTCGCGTGAAATATCTGCGACCTCGACCTTTGAGATCCCCGCTCCCTCGTCGATCAGCTCGCTGAAAGAAACGGTTTTGCGGCGGTATGGGTCACCACCGGGTTCGTTCGATGTAGAATTCGCGTTGGCCACGTTTTCAGAAACAACGCGCATCCGCTCACCCTGTGCGCGTAGCCCGCTAGATGCAATTTTAGCGATCGAAGATAGGGAATCCATCGTGCTTCTCCTTAACCTCCAGCGGTCATGCGCAGCATGTCATGCGCTTTGCGGTACAGATTTGTCGCGATGCGGTATTGGCTGGCGGTGTCACTGGCGACCATGATTTGCTCTTCCAGAACCACATTGTTGCCGGTCAAATCCTGCCCCCAGGTCGCCTCTGTTTCAAAAACCGTGGCATCTGGTGTTACGGCAGACACTTCTGCGGTTTTCAGAAAATCCTCAAAGCTTTCGACCTCACGCGCCCGGAAACCAGACGTATCAGCGTTCGCAATGTTCTCGGAAACAACCTTTTGCCGATCGGACAGCCACTTCAGGCGTTGCGACGCAAGTTCAAATAGGTTGGTGCCATCCAAGTTCATATTGGACTCCTGAGTTATTCTTGATAACTATAGCAAGTACAGCAAAGATTAATAGAGGGTTTATTCTTGTGTCCAAGGTTTTTTTGGAACTAAAAAACAAGATTTGCTCTTTGGAAAGCACCAAGATAACGGGCCGCGTTCAGGCCGTTGTTGGCATGTCTTTAACTGCAGCCGGGCTGCAGCGCGCCGTTGGTATTGGCCAGCGTTGTCTTGTGCGTGGCGCCCGCGGTCCGGTGATGGCCGAGGTGGTTGGGGCAGCTGACGACGGGCTAAAATTACTGCCTTTCGGCACCTGGGAAGGTGTCGCGGTTGGCGATCCGGTTGAGCTTATCCAGCATGATACGGGCATTCAGCCAGACGACAGCTGGATCGGCACCGTCGTGAATGGATTGGGTGAACCGCTCTCCTTTGCCCCGCGGTTTAAGAAAGGCCGCAGCCGCTCGACTGGGCGAAATGCGCCGCCGCCTGCCTTTGGGCGTCGTCGCGTTGGGCAAAAGCTTGAAACCAACGTGAAATGCATCGATGTGTTCACACCTCTATGCCAGGGGCAACGTATGGGAGTCTTTGCTGGCTCTGGTGTGGGCAAATCCACACTCATGGCGATGCTTGCACGTAATACCAATGCAGATGTGATTGTTATTGGCTTGGTTGGCGAGCGGGGCCGCGAAGTACAAGAATTTATCGAAGAAGATCTGGGCCCCGAAGGTATGGCGCGCTCTGTTGTTGTGGTCGCCACGGGCGATGAGGCCCCGCTTTTGCGCAAACAAGCGGCGTTAACCGCGACGACGGTTGCGGAGCATTTCCGTTCAACAGGGCGACAGGTTCTTTTGCTGCTCGACAGCGTAACCCGCTTTGCAATGGCACAACGCGAAATTGGCCTTTCGTCGGGTGAGCCACCGACGACAAAAGGGTATCCGCCCACCGTATTTTCCGAAATGCCCCACCTGTTAGAGCGGGCTGGGCCCGGAAACGAGGGCGAAGGCGACATGACGGCGATTTACACAGTTCTTGTGGATGGGGACGACATGAACGAGCCCATCGCGGACGCGATCCGGGGCATTGTGGATGGTCACCTGGTGCTCGATCGCAGTATTGCAGAGCAAAATCGCTACCCTGCCATTAACATTCAAAAGTCGATCTCTCGGATGCTGCCCGCCTGCCATTCGCCCGAGGAATACACCATCATGAACGAGGCGCGACGGGCTTTGGCCAAGTACTCTGACATGGAGGATTTGATCCGTGTCGGGGCCTATAAGCCCGGCACAGACCCTGAAATTGATGCATCAACGCAGTTCTTTAAAGTCGCCAATGCATTTTTGGCGCAACGCAAAGAAGAACGTCTGCCGTCTGATCAAAGCTTTGCAGAGCTGTTTCGAATGTTGCTGGAAAGCGGGATCGACGTGCCCATAGGCCTTGACGCAACAACCTAGGCCATAAAACGAAATAAACCGCCCGAAGGCGGCTGATTTCTTACAAAACTTTGCTCTCTATCTTATTGGAAAAGCGATAGAATGTTCTGTGGTGCTTGGTTCGCCATAGACAGCGATTGCGTCGCCAACTGTTGCTGAACTTGATACGCCTGAAGGCGTGCAGCCTCTTCTTCCATGTCTGCATCAACCATTGCAGATACACCAGAGTCTAGCGTGTCTGTCAGTTGGCTTAGGAATGTCTGATGATCTTCAATGGATTTTTCAGTCACACCCAGAGAGTTGGACGCTGCGATTGAGGCGTCGAGCTGCGCTTCAGCGAATTGCAGCGCTTCTTCGAGCGTGTCTGGAATTGTTGCGCTTGCAGAACCTGTATCTAGGTTTTCCAGATCGATTGCGGCCAATCCATCGCGGATTGCGGTCAGGTCAACGGCGTCAAACGTGATGCTCGTTGTTCCAAAAGTACCACCTGCGCGTGTGACACCGGTGACAGCCGTCACCGAAGCAACTGCGCCACTTACGATGTCATCACCGTTAAAAGTCGCTTGTTGGATGGCCGAGGTGATGTTCTGAACCAGATCGTCAAGTTCAGACTGAACTTCACCCAGATCGACACCGTTGGCTTGAGCGAAGGCAACACGCTCGACAAAATCCTGTGTATAATCTTGAACACGTTCGGCCCCGGTTCGCGCTGTCGCGACAGAGTTTTTAGTGGAGGTCAGGCCCTCATTGATGGCCTTAAACATGTTGCTGTCGCCCTTCATCGTTTCCGAGATCGCGAAGAAAGCAGCATTGTCTTTACCAGAACTGATCTGAAGACCTGTCGATACGCGGTTTTGCGTCTCGTTCAAACCTTTCGTGACCATATTCAAGGTCTGCAGGGCCACCATGGCCGATGTGTTTGTGAGAATAGATGACATTTAATGCACTCCTCATACCCCGTAGACTCAGCTTCTGACTGAGACTGATTACACGTCATTGTTCTTCATATTACGGGTGAGGTTAAAGCTAGATTTAAGTTTTAACAAAACAACACAAATATGTGGCTGAAAAACCGCTAAATACGGATTTCAACACCACATTATGTGATAAATCTAAATTTTAGTAAGCATCGATCGGTCGGCCACCCGAGGGCAGCCGAAGATCATGTTTTAAAGTTCGGGAGGTCCCGAGGCGTTTATCTGAACAGTGACAGAATGTTTTGCGGAGCCTGGTTCGCCATAGACAGCGACTGTGTCGCCAGCTGTTGCTGAACTTGATACGCTTGCAAACGCGCTGCCTCGGATTCCATATTTGCATCAATCATGCCTGAAACACCTGAATCGATGGTGTCGGTCAACATGCCTAGGAATTCTTGCTGATCCTCAATAGATTTTTCGGATACACCAAGCGACGTTGACGCAGCAATCGCGTTGCCCAATTCGGCTTCTGCAAGTCGCAGTGCTTCATCAAGGCTACCTGGGTTGTTATCCCCATCGTTGACACCGTCGGCATCCAAGTTTTCTAGGTCGATCGCTTCCAAGTTATCCTGGATTGTTTGCAGATCCACCGAGTTGAACGTGATGCTGGTCGCCGCAAATGTACCACCGGCACGCGTTACACCCGTAACAACGGTTTGAGCCGCGACCGCACCGCCAACTAGATCATCCCCGTTAAAGGTAGATTGATCGATGGTTGATTGGATGTTTGCGACAAGATCATCAAGTTCAGACTGTACTTCACCTAGATCAACCCCGTTGGCTTGTGCAAAAGAAACACGCTCAACAAATTGCTGTGCATAGTCTTGAACACGTTCCGCGCCTGTTCTCGCTGTGGCGATGGAGTTCTTGGTAGACGTCAGGCCCTCATTCACGGCCTTATACATGCTACTATCGCCCTTCATCGTGGAAGAAATTGCGAAATATGCAGCGTTGTCTTTCCCTGAAGACACTTGAAGACCCGTTGAAACGCGGTTCTGCGTATCATTCAGCCCTTTGTTGACCATATTCAGGGTCTGAAGGGCCACCATGGCCGATGAGTTTGTGAGAATAGATGACATTTAATGCTCTCCTCAGTTCTCGTGTATTTTTGTCAGCCTTCTGGCTGATGTGATTTATTGGCAGTCCGCCTTTATTGGTTGCAGCCCGACATCCAGCACGAATGCCGGACGACAACATTAGTTTATTGGCTTAGATTGTGCTTAACGGAACAAAGACAGGATGTTCTGCGGAGCTTGGTTCGCCATAGACAGCGACTGTGTCGCCAGCTGTTGTTGAACCTGGTAAGCTTGCAGACGTGCTGCCTCGGCTTCCATGTCTGCATCCACCATACCGGATACACCGGAATCGATGGTGTCTGTCAGCATGCCGAGAAACTCTTGTTGATCTTCAATCGTTTTCTCAGTCACACCTAAAGACGTAGACGCAGCAATCGAGGCACCCAATTGAGCTTCAGCTGCAACAAGATCCGCTTCCAGCAATGCTGCTGTACCGGATGTTTCCAGGTCAATCGCCGCAAACGCGGTTTGAATGGCCTGCAAGTTGACAGAGTCGAAGGAAATAGAAGTTGCCGCAAAGGTGCCGCCTGCACGAGTCACACCAGTTACAACCGTCTGCGTCGCAGCTGCGCCGCCTACTAGATCGTCGCCGTTAAAGGTCGCTTGGTCAATTGCAGACTGCATGTTGGTTGCCAAGTTATCGAGCTCTGACTGCACTTCTGCCAAATCAACGCCATTGGCCTGTGCAAAGGACACACGCTCTACAAACTGTTGTGCGTAGTCCTGAACACGTTCAGCACCCGTACGAGCTGTTGCAACGGAGTTTTTGGTAGAAGTAAGGCCCTCATTGATGGCCTTATACATGCTGCTGTCGCCCTTCATCGTCTCAGAGATCGCGAAGTACGCAGCGTTGTCTTTACCAGAACTGATTTGAAGGCCAGTTGAAACGCGGTTTTGCGTGTCGTTCAAGCCCTTGTTGACCATATTGAGGGTCTGAAGGGCCACCATGGCCGATGAATTTGTGAGAATAGATGACATTTAATGCTCTCCTCATTTCTCGATTTTTCTACAGTCTTCTGACTGACGCTGGCTTTAACACCAGTACTCAAGATATTAGAGGTGAGGTTAAAGCGTGGTTTAAGATTGACTTAAGAGAGAGTTAGTCGCCTTAAAATTGCTGATCGATGGTCATCTTGCCCAGTTTGGAATCGGTGATCTTTTCGCCCGACTTCCCGTATAGCCCGTTTAAACTATGGCGCTGCGTGGCTTTTTCCATCTCCCGAACCACGGTGCCCGCAGCCCCCGCCATACGCTCCAAAAGTGTGCTATTTTCGCCGACAACGTCTTTAAACTCTGCCAAACGCTCTGGCAAACGACGGGTTGTAGCGGCGTCCTGGCCCATGAAGGGTTCTACCAATGGCATTTTAAGCTCAAGCCATTTGAGAATATTTGACTTGTCTTCATAGACGTCCGTCACGACATTCAGCTCGCCTGCGTTGATGCCTTCGATCTCGCGACGCAGCAAGGCAATCGCTTCATCCAGTTTTGTGGCAAACGCATCAAGGGCCTGCATATCCATCGCAGACACGCCCACCACATTGCCTGACATTTCGCGCGCCTTGCGACGTTCGCCCAGTCTGAATTGCCTTGTCCCGATCATCGCTGTCTCCGATCAGCTTTGTTTGTAGGCAGACATCATCTGCTGAATGTTACCTGCTAAGCCCAATCCACCCCGATCCACCAAGCTTTTGGAAATCGCTTCGGACATAAAGCTGCGCCACATGTGGGTGTCTTTACCACCGCCCGCTTCACTCATATCGACGGTTTTCATCATCTCATCCACAAACTGAGACAGAAAGACGGCCTCAAACTCTTTGGCAGATTGAACTTCTTGCTGAGACGCTTTGGCCTGCGAGACCGCAGTCTTTGCGGCTTGAAGGCTGAGGGCGGAAATGTCGGTCATTAGATAATCTCCAAATCTGCATGCAAAGCGCCCGAAGATTTAATGGCCTGCAAAATTGAAATGGTCTGACGTGCCCCCACGCCAATCGCATTCAGCCCGTCCACCAGATCTTGAAGGCTGACATCACCTTCTAGAATGGTAAAGCGACTGTCTTTCTCTTCTACATCCAAATCCGTATCAGGGATCACAACCGTTGTGCCGCCAATGGAAATCGGGTTGGGCTGGCTTACGTTAAACCGCTCTCTGACACGCACTGTTAACCCGCCTTGCGAAATGGCAACTTGGCCGATGCGCACGTTAGAACCGATCACAATGGTTCCTGATTTTTCGTCAATCACCACGCGGGCAATTGCATCCGGGGTAAGCGTGAGGTTTTCAATAACAGAGACAAACTCAGCAACATTCGCTTTATTTTCGACACGCACCTCAACGGTGCCGGGATCAAGAACCTGCGCATATTGTGCGCCCAGCTCTGTGTTAACCGCGTCCCTCATGCGTGTCGCTGTCGTAAAATCCGGGCTGCGCAGCGCGATGCGAAAGCTGGTGAGTTCACTAAGGCTAAAGCCAACTTCGCGCTCTACGATGGCCCCATTGTCAATGCGTGCGATGGTTGGCACGCCTTCTGTCACAGTGGCCGCATTGCCTTCGGCGCGGAAACCGGAAACAGCAACGGCGCCTTGAGCAACTGCGTAAATTTCGCCGTCCGCACCTGATAGCGGCGTGACCAGCAAAGTGCCCCCGCGCAAGCTAGATGCATCACCCAGCGACGATACGGTTACATCAATTGGCGCTCCGCGGCGCGCAAAAGGTGGCAGTTTTGCTGTCACCATAACGGCGGCCGTGTTGGATGTTTTCAGCAAATCAGCATCAATATTGGCCACGCCCAAGCGTTCCAACATGCCGCGCATAGATTCACGGGTGAATGGGCTATTGGACAGTTTGTCCCCTGTCCCCAACAGGCCTACCACAAGACCATAACCAATAAGGTGGTTTTCGCGCACGCCCTCAAAGCTTGCGATATCTTTGATACGCACCTCTGCCTGGGCCACCGTTCCTGAGACAAGCGCACCCACAAGCATAAGCAAGCGGGCGCACCTTAGTATCAAGCGGTGTGGAAATTGTTTGTCCTGCTCCATAGGCTCTTTCCTGTTCACCTACACCAAGGATTAACCGACTATTCTTGCAAAGTCTACATTAACCATCATTTAATCTTGCTTTAATGAAACTTTAATCCTTCTTTAACCTACAGTTAATCTTGTTTATTTTTCTTTTTATTGTTGAAACATTATTTTATCCTTGGTAGCGATTAAAGAATAACATGAATAGAGGGGCGGAGGTGACCATGCGCGCCTATGTTTTCGAGCCAAGAGAGAAACGTCGTGCGTCTTTAGCAGCAGAGCTAGAGAATGCAGGGCTTCAACCACTTTTCGTTGGTGAAGAATTTTTTGACACGGGCCTTGCGCCCCTGATGCAGCCCGGTTGTGAACATCGGGCCATCCTGATTGGCGAAAGCCCAAACATACATAAGCAAATTCGCGCCGTTCGCAGCGTTGGGTGTGAAAATCCGATGATCGTGCTACGGGACTTCCGCAATTCTGCAGATACTGCCGCCGCGCTAGATCGAGGTGCAGATGATGTCGTCGTGAGCCCGATCAAAGGCGGCGAAGTCATGTCTCGCATCAACTCTATTGTGCGACGCTTCCACGGCCATGCCTCGGAAAGTGTGATTGTGGGCGAAGTGACCGCCTATTTCGACGGACGTGATCCGCTCGTCTCTGGCGCGCGTATTAAGCTAAGCAAGCGAGAACACTCTATTTTCCAGCATCTTGCGTTGAACTCAAACAAGGTGATTTCCAAAAACGCCATCTATGATGCGGTTTATGGAATGAGTGCAGATCAGCCTTTTGATAAGGTAATTGACGTCTACATCTGTAAGCTGCGCAAAAAGATCGCGGCAGCTTCGGAAAGTGGCGCACAATATATCGAAACCATCCATGGTCGTGGCTACAAGCTAAGCGCACCTGAAGAGATGATTTTACAAGCGGTCGAAACCATTCGACCAACCCACAACATCGAAGCCCGCGTTTAATAACGCGGGTTTTCCGTTATCTCAGATAGTTCAAAATACTCAGGTCAGAGAGACGGGATGACACCGTATAGCTGGCCTGTAGCTGTGTCTCTAACGCGGACAACCGCGTTGCAGCCTCGTACGGATCCACCGCCTCAAGCTCTGAAATCTGCTTGGTTTGCAGGATCGACAAGCCTTCAAGATCGCTCGATGCACGTTCAAGAATAGATTGGTTAAACCCGATTTCGGTGGCCATGTTCAACATGCCCTGCACACCCGATGAAAGGGCCGACGTCGCTTCTTCCATCCATTCGGTATAGGCCGCTGGATCTGCAATGGTGTTTACATCCACCGCAGCCAACATCGACAAACCCTTCATCAAGTCGCGCACAGGCAGGTCATTGGCCTGAACGCCATGCATTAATGTGCGCCCTTCACCGATCCGCGCTTCGACCCGCGCGTTGGGCTGTCCACCGCCATCTAGTTCTGGGGTGCCGTTAAAAAATGTGGCTTCGTAATTGTAGTTTGCGGTGGCATGGCTTGAGCCGAACACAGCATCCAGATCCGTCATAATCGTCGCCGTATCACCGGCTGCCGTCGGCCCCGGCCCTACAAGGGTCTGGATCACATCGTCTGGTGACAAACCTGTGTCGGGGTTGGTCACCGTCCATTCATTCATCGGCGCAACCCCACTGGTCGTACCGCTGAACACATGCTCTCCATTAAAGCTAAGGTTCAGATTGGTGATCACGGCCTCAATCGCCGCACGTGCCTGCCCCTGCAGGGCAAACGAACCTTCGGTCGGCTTTTGTGTGTTCAAAACGGCGTTCTGAAACACCTCTTCAATCGATCCCCGAATGGCCTGCACCGTATCGAGCGTCGCCTGCAATTTATTGTCGAGCAGGTTGTTGCCCAGAATATAGGCCTGTGTGTTTTCCTCGCGCGTGCGCATGGTAAAGGCGATCGAGACACGAGGGCCAACATCACCATAGATATCTGCCTTTTTGCCGGTCGCCAGCTCATGACCTGCTTTGTTTAGATCGACCTGCGACTTATTCACGAAATTCGTGTGCGACAGGTTCATCTGCATGGTCGACATTCGCGTTGAAATCCAGGGCATTACACGCCTCCGTTAAACTGCGGCCAGCAGAGTATCCAGCATCTCTGCCACCGCTGTCAGCATCTTGGAATTGGCAGCAAAGCTTTGCTCGATCAGCAAAAGGCGCTGCATTTCCTCGTCGATATTTACACCTTCAACGTTTTGCCGTGACGTCTGCACCACTTCAGCGGCAGACCGAGCAGCGTTGTAGGCTTTTTCAGAACGCGACGTTTCAGTGCCCTGCGCCGTGACAAGTTGAGACGCAAAATCCTTTAGGGCGGTGTCAGGATGCATCCCCGTTGCGGCATCTGCCCCAACCGAGCCATCCAAGACATCAATAAAGGCCTGAATTTGTGTTGTGTCAGACGCGGGCCCCTGCGCTGTTGCGCCTAGACCGTCCCGCAACAACCAAGGGCTGCCACCGGCCCCCGCATTCACCGCATCATTCACGCGCAACCGCCCGGCCAGGCCGTCAAGGTTGGCGGCGTTATAGGCAAACCCGTTGTCGGTAAACAAACCCGCCTGTCCGACGGCAAGCGAGCTATCGGCACTTTCAAAGGCCTGAATCAATCCGCGCGCAAATTCATCAAGCTGAAGCTGGAATTTGGGGATTGTTTCAAGCTTTAGCGTCGCAAATCCGGCAAGGCTCCCATGCTCGATACCACGAATACCATCTTTGTGGGGCGTGACTTCCTGCGTGCCTGCAAAGAAGGTGCCGTCACCGGCATTATACGTGATGTCATGCACCAAATCGCCCTCAAGCAACGCGGCGCCACCGGTGGTGTAAACATTCACGAGACCGTCGGATGTATGTGTAATGCGTATATCCACAATGCCCGACACATCATCCAGCACTTGATCCATCTGGTCGTGAAAACCAGCAGATTCAATCGTGCCGGTTTCATAGTCCAAAAGGCGCTGGTTCAGGTCTTTCAGCTTATAAAGCGCATCGTTGAGGTCAGAGACCTCATATCGAATTTCCATGTCGACATCGTTGCGCACCACGGCCAAGCGATTGCTTGTGTCCCGAATGGTGGCCGCCATGTCTTCGGCCGCAAATACAGCGCCCTGCTGAGCGCCTTGCGAGGATGGTAAATTGACGAGATTGGTGAGCGAGGCGTTAAAAACAGAGAACTTGCTCGCCATCGACGTGCTATCCCCAGGTTCCCCCAAGAATAGCGTGTAGTCGCGCAGGCCCTCATGCATCGCCTGATGCTCTGCCATTTTGGCGTTTTCGTTCCGCGCCATGCGCACAAGCGCATTGTCGACCTCGCGCCGTACTTCGGCGACATAAACACCACCTGTGCCTTGGGCCGAGCTCACTAACACCGCATCTCGGCGCACATAGCCTTCTGTCATCGCGTTTGCGACGTTACCAGCCGTGACGCGCGACAGGCTCTGCGTGGCAGAAAGACCCGAAGCGGCGGCGTAAAGGGACCCGGAAAGGCTCATATCAGTGTCTCATAGCGCCCATTAACGTTTCAGACGCGCTGTTTCATCCATCATTTCGTCAACTGTGGTGATCACCTTGGCATTCACGGAATAGGCCCGTTGCACCCGGATCAGATCGGTCATTTCTTCGGCGATATCGACGTTAGACCCCTCAAGAGCGTTCTGTGTGATGCCACCTGTCGCGCCAGAGTTCGCCTCTTGTGCTGTGAAGGTGCCAGAATCTCCAGAAAGCGCGTAGGCGTTACCCTTCATTTCGATCAAGCCATTGGGGTTCGCAACAACGCCCACCGGAATCTGATAAAGTGCCCGTCGCATCCCGTTGTCAAACACACCAAAGAGCGTGCCGACTTCGTTAATCTCGGTGCGGATCAATTCACCCACGCTTGACCCATCGCGGTCAAAGTTCTGCGAGAAGTCACCTGCGAACTGGGTTAGTCCCTCAAACGTATTTGGCGCACCCATATCGACCGTCATGGTTTGCGGCGTAGTGCCATTGTTCAGCGTGATGGTGGCCTGACCCGTTGCTGTATCAAATGCAAAGGCCGCCGGAGCCGTTGCGACAGAAGTCACGTTTGAATAAGTTGCCGGAGACCCGGACAATGCGCCAGAATCGTTAAAGTCAATGGTCATCGTGCCCAAGGCGTTACCGTCTTGGTCATTCACGGTGACATCCCACTGATTGTCTGTAGAAGTGGGTTGCCAATCAAAGCTGATCCGCTGAGATTCACCCAAGCCGGTGAAAATCTCAGAAGAGGTTGAAAACGCAGCGCCTGGCGTAGCAAGGCCCGTGTCTTGCGATGGCAGGTTACCTGCGATCGACACAGTTTCGGTTTGATCCGCAGACAGGGTGACATTGCCGATGTTCACAGTTTCCAAAGAGCTGAAAGAGCTGCGATCGACGGTGCCAAGGTTACCATCGGCATCGTAAGGATAGCCTGAAAGATAAAAACCTGCAGCATTGACGAGATAGCCATCCTTGTCTGGCAAGAATGATCCGGCCCGCGTCAGCATATAGTTGGTTTGCACTGTCTCGTTTGGGTTCACCGAAACAACGAAAAAGCCTTTGCCAGACACAGCCATATCCGTAGACGAGTTCGTAGAAATCAAGCCACCGGATCGGTTGATCTCGAGCTGTTCAATCGCTGCAACAGATAAAACACCTGATCCATTACCGTTTGAAGCTGTGGTCGTGACCATATGGGCAAAACCGCGTCGATAGCCCACAGTGTTTGAATTCGCGATGTTTTCAGAAATACCACCGACCGCTTTAGAGTTGGCTTGAAGCCCACTCACGCCAGTCTGCAATGCACTGGAAATGCTCATATCTGCTGCCTCATTTGTTTTTTATTGGGTGCATCCACATAAAGAAATACATGAATAACCTTTAAGTTTAGTTAAAGAACTACCTAAAACAGCCAAAGATAAGAACTTTTTTATTCTTCAGTATCATCAAGAGATCAGTTTATTCATGATTTCAAAGCCCAGAACCTTCGATATGACCCAAGGAATTCTTTAATCTCTCTATGCGTTCATCCGCGGCATTCCGGGTCAACGGCAAGACAGCTGGGGGCATTTCAAGAAAACTTTTCGCAATCATGCGCCAATCTTCTGACTCTGTCAGTTTTGGAAAAGCCGAAACCACTTTTTCCGATGTCATGGCATCTCCAGCGCGATGCGATGCGATCAGCAGATAGGTGGCATCGCCCACATCAAACTGGCCGGGATATTCTGCCCAAAGGCGACTGTAGAACGTGACCGCTTCTTCCCAGTCATTGTTTTCCCACAGCGTACGGCCAACATTGCGCAAATTCTCAGCACTTGGTTTGCGCACATGCGTGCGCAGCAGCGCATCACTATCACCCAATCGCGCAAGCACCTTGGCACGCAGCTTGTTCACCCGTTCTCGCTTTTGCAAGCCGGGCGGGATATTCAGCGCCATCAACAAGTCGCGCGCACTTTCCAGTTGCCCACCCTTCGTCAAAGCATTCGCAAGCTTCATCTGCAGATCAAAGATCGCGCTTTCGTCTTTGAGGTCGGGGTAAAGCGTCGTCAAATCTCGCCGCAAATCCAAAGCACGCTGATATTCGCGCGCCGCCAGAGCCGTTCCGCCACTGGTTAACAGATGATCCCCCATACGTTCGACATAGTCAGGAAAGGCCGAGTAATACCGAAATGCGGGCACCAACTGATAGTGCACGTTCATCCAATGAGATAACGGAATTTCGCCCGCGGATCCGTTTTTATACAGCTCAGACAAATCGGCCGTGGCTTCTTGCTCTGCCTGTTTGGCGGATTCTGTGCCCGGGAAACGCATCATGATTTTGCCGCGGGTTTGCAGCGCTCCAATCGTCTCGCGGTTTTGCGAATAGACCGTGGCCAACCGGCGCAGCACTTCGATTTCTAGGAAATCGCCGCGCCATGCATCAGCCCCAAACTCTAGAACATCCTGCGCCGCCAAAAGCGCACCCCGCCCCCCATCTGCAAGCGCCATATCAGCAAGCGCAAGCCTGCCACGAACGGCATATCGATCCCAGCCCTTTGCCGCCTCAAAATAGGCAGCCAGCGCAGAACTATCGTTTTCTTTCAACTGATCTGCCCGTCCGCGCAGGTAATGCCCAGTTGGCCCATTCGCGATTTCGGGAAAGTCATCCAACAGCCGCAACGCCTGCCCTGCGACATCATCTTTGCCGACCTCGATCAAAGCCTCTGTCAGTAAAGGCACAACCGTCCGCGCAACCGGACGGGTTTGATAAATCAGCCCGAGCAGGCCAGTCTCTAGATTTTTGGTCAGTAGGGCCGCATCAGCGGTTGCGATCCCCTGCATCGCCGACCAAAACGCCCGATCTGGGCGTGTTTCGGCGGCCAAGGGCGATTGCGCAAAATCCTCAACCCCCTGCCCCGACAGAAGATCGCGCGCATGGCGCAGTGCCATCAGGCGACGATCTTGATCGGCGCCAACCGCATCAATGGAATCCAGAACCGACCCGGCCTCAAAAATCATCATCTGGCCAAGGTACAGCTCTGCCACATCCATCAGCACCAATGTGCTTTCGATCCCATGGGTCTGTGAAAGCAAATCTACATGATGACTGAAGTTCTCATAAAAGCGCTCTTCCGGCCAACGGCGCAGGTCGAGATCCCACAATTGCTGCACGCCGCGACGTGGCGCGGTGATCCGTTCTTTAATCGGAGCAGGCGCCGCCACAGGCGCAACCTCTTCACTAGGGCTAGACGCACCGCCAAGCGCAATGACAGAGCCTGCCACCAACACAGGAATGGATAGTCTGCTCAGAGCCCTCTTCATTGCGTAATCTATCCTTGCAGTCGCACAATTAAACCTTGTTTTAATCTTTATATTGATGGATAGTTTAAAAGCAACAACCAAGGTATTCTACTTTCCTTTGATTTGTTCTTGAAAACCAAAGGAGAAACGAGGCTTCACATGGGAACAACCGGATTCGTCTCCCTTTCGCTGGCAACAACACTTGAACGCAGCCTTGATATGGCAGCGCACAATATGGCGAACGCCTCGACCGCTGGATACAAAGCAAAGCACCCCCTCACCGAAGCTGTCGACCCCACCAATTCTGGGGACACAACAAAAGCGGTGAACTACGTGCAAGACAAAGGCATTTTTGTCGATACCTCGCAGGGTACGATGATCCCAACGGGGAATCCGCTTGATGTGGCGGTGTCTGGCACTGCGTGGCTTGGTTATGAGGCACCAGGCGGGCAAACCGCCTATGGCCGGGATGGGCGACTGACAGTTGATACCGAAGGTCGTTTGGTCACCGTTGCAGGCTCTGCCGTTTTGGATGAAAGCGGCGCCCCCATTACGGTGCCACCAGAAAGCGCTCAAACTGTGATCATCGCCCTGGACGGCACGATCACCGATGCCGAAGGCACCACAATCGGACGGATCGGCATGTTTAACGTGCCTGACGTCGACAGTATGGAAGCCATGGGCAACGGCCTATTCCTTGCCAAAGGTGGCGAGACCGCCGAACCCACAACCGACAGCCAGTTAGCCCAAGGATTCATCGAACAAAGCAATGTTCAGCCCGTCGCCGAAATGATCAATTTGATGGATATCCAACGTGCCTACGAACGCGCGGTCAAATTGATGGACAATGATAACGAACTGACAAAACAGGCAATCCAGCGGCTAGGCCGCGTGGTTTAACAAGAAAAGCAGGAGTTTGAGGCCATGAAAGCACTAGGCATCGCCGCAACGGGCATGTTGGCACAACAGACAAACGTCGACGTCATCGCCAACAACATCGCGAACGCAAACACCACCGGCTTTAAAAGTGGGCGCGCCGCCTTTCAGGACCTGATTTATCAATCTCAGCTTCAAGAGGGGGCACTGACCTCCACCGACGGTTCTTCACGCCCGGTTGGCATGAACATCGGCCTTGGTGTGCAAGGCGCGGGCGTTGTGCGTTTGAACACGCAAGGCGGTTTGGTTCAAACTGAAAACCAGTTGGATTTGGCGATCGAGGGCCAGGGCTATTTCGTTGTGAACCGCCCGGATGGCTCTATCGCCTATACGCGTGACGGTAACTTTAACCTGTCTGCCGAAGGACAAATCGTAACGCTCGAAGGATACGAGCTTGATCCCGGCATCAACGTTCCAGCCAACACCCGTGAAATTGCTATTAATCAGCAAGGCGTTGTGATGGCCTATGTTGAAAACCAAACAGAGCCGACAGAGCTTGGCCAGTTGACCATGGCAACGTTCATCAATGACGCGGGTCTTAAGCCGATGGGCAACAACTTGATGGAACAAACCACGGCCTCGGGTGATGCCACAACCGTTGTGCCCGGTGATCCGGGTGTAGGCGAGTTGCGCCAAGGATATTTGGAAACATCCAACGTAAATATCATTCAACAGATCACCGATCTGATCTCGGCCCAGCGGGCCTATGAGATGAATTCAAAATCCATCGAAACCGCAGATCAGATGCTGCAAACCGCCAATCAGATTAAATAAACCATGAAACGCCTGTTCGCCCTGCTGAAACCCACCTGCCTTGGCCTCGCACTCTTCGCCGGGCCCGGCTTGGCTGCGCCCGTGGCAGAGCTGGTCGCCGAACGCGCCGAGCAGGAATACGGCCCGGCCATGCCAAGCAACGGCACCTTTTCAGTGAGGATGCCCGGTGGCCTGCCGACCGAGGGTGAATTCATTCAGGAATTTTGGGTGGATCAGGACAGCGGGCAATTCATTGCAAACCTTGTGACTCCACAGGGCAACATACGCCGCATCCAAGGATTGGCCGTTCTGACAGTCCCAGTACCGGTTGTGAACAGACGCATCCAACCTGATGAAATCGTGGCAGAAACCGACGTTGAGACCATCGACATGCCTTGGGCACGTGTTCATGCTTTTGCGATCACAGAAGTGGATCATCTAGCAGGCATGCAAGTCCGCCGGATGCTGGCGCCGGGACGACCGGTGCATCGCGCATCTGTCATCCCGCCGATCGTTGTCGCGCGCGGCGATCGAGTGACGATTGAACTTGAATTTGGCCCATTGCGTCTTTCGGCGCGGGGTAAAGCCATAACCGACGCACATAAGGGCCAAGAAGTCCGCGTTGTGAATCTAGAAAGCAATAAAACCATCGTTGCCGTGGCGACCGCGGACGGCGTTGTGGAGGCACAGTTTTGACCCGTTATACAGACTCTAATGCAGGCATTTTTAAACGTTGGATCCCTATCGCAGCCCTTTCCACAATCGTCGCGATTGCTGGCTGTACCAAGGAATTCAAAGAACATCGCAACCCGTCCTTTAGCGAGATCGACAGCAATTCGATCCCCGAAGTGAACCGCATCAGCGTCCCGATGCCTGCGGCCGAACCGGCACGCCGCCCCGTTCGGGCAGAACGTTCGAGCCTGTGGAGCCGTGGAACCAGTGGCTTTTTCGAAGATCAGCGCGCCCAGGGCACAGGCGATATTTTGACCGTTGTCATCAACATTGATGACGATGCGAGTTTGAAAAACCAGTCTGACCGAAGCCGCAGCAGCTCGCAGGATCTAAACAGCCCCGTGTTTTTTGGGTACGGCGGTAAAATCGACAAAGTTCTGCCTGGCATCAGCAATTCTGACCTGCCCACCGGTGGCAACATCGTTGATCTTGGCAACACCTCCGCCTCTGCCGGGGCTGGCTCGATTAAACGTAACGAATCCATCAACTTGCGCGTCGCAGCTCTGATCGTAAGAGTTCTTCCGAACGGCAACTTTGTGATCGCTGGGCGTCAAGAAGTGAAGGTGAATCAAGAGCTTCGCGAGTTGCGCGTTGCCGGCATCATCCGTCCCGAAGACATCAGCACTGCAAACACCGTGGCCTATGATAAAATCGCCGAAGCCCGCATCGCATACGGGGGACGCGGCCAGCTAACTGTTGTGCAACAACCACGTTATGGTGAAGACTTCTTGGATGTGATCCTACCGTACTAAATTGATATGAAAGCACTCATCCTCATAGCAGCCGGGCCTCTTCTGTTGGGCCCGGCCGGGTATTTTCTGGGCAAGATGATGGCCCCTCCGCCTGCTGTTGAACCAGCCGAAGAACAGGCACCTGCCGAGGCAGTCGCCACACCCAAAGAGATCTTGTACAAGATGCCACTTGGCAAGATCACCATTCAAGTCATGCAGCCCAAAGACGTGCTGCACATCGTGGTGGATTTTGACGTTTTCATCGCCGGCGCAGCCGAGTTCGAACGCCTAAACGGGGCCAATGGGCGGTCTCGCCTGCGCGATGCGACCATTTCAATCGTCTCTGATATGGCAGAAAGTACGCTTTGGGTGGAAAAAGGCGAAGAAGAGAACCTGGATCGCACCGAAATGTCAGCCGAGATCGTGCGGAAATTACACCGCGAATTCGCGTCTATTCGCACGGCACAAATCAATGAAATGTATAGCGCAAGGTCGATGCGCAAGTAGCTTAACTTGCAGCTAGAACCGCCTCGGCGGGGACAGTTTCATCACCCTCAAGTTTGAAATAGTTCTGTCCGTCCGTGAACAAAACTTCCTGGACCATCGCTTTGCGATAGGTGAACGCCGTTACCGGTGCGCCATCTGCATCCAGCGCAGTCAATGACATGGTATAGCGCCCATCCAAAACTGGGCTGCCAGAGTCATTTAAACCATCCCAGTTCACTTCTTGCAGCTCAGTGCTATCTGTCGAAAGTCCTTGTATCGAGCGTACCAAATTTCCATCTGGGTCTCGGATTTCAGCCACAACGCTCTCTGTGCCTTCTGGGGTATTGTAATAGGCAGTCCCTGCCCCGTCCTTTAGATGAATTTCATTCGATGAAACGGTCACATCGCGCCCAAGCATGGCCGCACCGGATGCAGACAAAATCGCCCCAAGCTGGCCGCCCAGATTTTCAAGGTTGGAGTTCGTGTTAACCGCTTGTTCCACCTGACTAAGTTGCGCCAATTGCGACACGAACTGTGTGCTATCGATGGGTTCCAGCGGATCTTGATACTGAATTTGTGCCGTGAGCAACGTAAGAAAACGCGTATAGTCTTCGCCCAATTGCGAAAGCGACGAAGTAGAGCCTGATCCGCCCTGACTCGCTGTGCTGGATGATACTGGTGCAAGACCCATCGTCTATTCCTTACGTCATCAAATCTAAAGTTCCGCCGCCAATTTTGGCGTCGGATTCCATTGAATCGGCTGTTGCAGAGACCGTCTCGGCGGTGTCGCCACCGTCAGAAAAACCGCCCGCCTCACCTTGTTGCTGATCTGCGCCGTCATCGTAGTTTTCGAACTCGACAGATCCGCCGCCCGCCTGCCCAATAACTTGAGCAAGCAGATCACGTTCTTCGCGCAAACTATTCAAAACATGAGCGTTTTCAGCACGAACCACCACTGACAAAGACCCGTCAGAGTTGGTCTTCATCTCAAGTTCGATATTGCCCAGCCCACGCGGGGTAAGCTCTACTTTTGTCACACCCTCTTGCACGTCCACAGCCCGCACTTGGTTGAGCAAAGCGTTCACAAACCTTGAATTTGTGCTTTCAGCCGCTTTGGTGGGCTGTGCATGCTGCACCGATGAAACCTGCTGCTCGACAGCGCGTTCTGTCGAGATCCCAGGAATGTCAGATGAAACAACCGTCAGCGCTTCGTTGGTGGTTTCCGCAACTGGCGTCATCAAAGACAACATGTCTTTGAATACCGCGGATTGGTTGGGCGTATTCATCTGAGACACAAAGGCCCGCAACACATCGCGTGCCGTTGATCCTAAATCACGGAACGTGGCCTCTAGGGCTTCTTTATCTGTAGGCGGAGCAACGCTATTTGCTGGTGCTGGCAATGTGGGACCAGCACCCTCTTCAACCACTGGAACATTGTGGGTGGCTTCGGCCACCATCGGAGAAACGACTTCACGATGTGCCGCAACCGCACCATTCGTTATAGGTGTGCGCTTTGTATTCAGTTCTTGAACAACAGCCAACTGCGGCCTTGGGCTGGCCGTTACCACCTGAGTGGACTGGACGACCGGATCACTCACCGCGGCCTGAACAACTTTTTGCACAACTGGCGGCAAAACATTCAAAATTTCAGCAACCGTGGCGATCAGTTCTGGGATTTGAACGTCTTTTTCCAAAACCTCAATCAGCTCTGGGGTTGGCAAAGAGGCCAATTCTTTCACGCCACTCTCATCAAGCGCTACTTGGGGCAATAAACCCTTTTCTAGAGTCTGAAACAACTGACCACCGAGGGCAGTGTCCAACTCTGTCAGGATGTGCTTTAATTGCTCAAGCGATGCGACAAAGCCTTCGGGTAACTCACTGGTTTCGCTCATGCTTTCCAGCATCTGAGTCAGTTTTTCAAAGGCCTGTTCCAGCTTTCGCAACACTGGTGAAAGCACCTGCGCAATTTCGGCGCCGGTATCCGCTGTGGGCGCTAAGTTTTGGACCTTTGACACCAAAGCGGCAAAGGCATTGATACCTTGCCCTTTCTGAGGCTGCCCTTGCGCTCCGGCTGGGATCGCGCCCTTCAAGACCGACGAGCCACCTGCAAGCAACGATAAAAGAGAATTGGCTGTGGCTTGCATCAGTGCACCGCCCATGCGGTTGTGACTCCGCGAGACAAAAGCGCGTATTTCAAGCGTGCCATGGCCCGACGTTCAATTTGACGAAGCTTTTCGCGTGCCAATCCATGTCGTTTTGCAAGGATATCTAGGCTATCAGGGTCACTTTGCAGATTGCGAGAGATCACAATGTCCTGCTCAACCGAGCCAAGTTCTTGAATGGCCTCGCTGATGATCTTGCGAATTTGAATGACTTCAGACTCTGCAATGGCTTGCTCCTCTGGTGTCGGATCTTCGCACTCAAGTTCCACCCCTGTTTCACTTTCGATATCTGTTGAAAAGCGCAAAGAGGTTTCGGATCGCGTGGCGTCATCTGGCCGTGCACCATTTGGGATATCAACGATACTATGAAGTCGTGCACTTGCCGCCCGGACACTGTTCAGGACCCACCAATGTGCGTAAGTCGAAAAACGCACATTCTTTGAAAGTTCAAACCGGTCAGCGGCATGAATTAAGCCAACCATTCCTTCCGCGACCAAATCCTCATGGATTTCCCGCCGAGAATTATACTTGCGTGCGCATGCGTGAATTTGACGAGCGTGGGATGTTAACAGAGTTTGAAGCGACGCCCGGTCCTTCTCTGTCTGCCATTTTTGGATAAGCATCCGTTCCTGCTCTAACTCCAGCATCGGCGCATCAAGCGCCGCTGTGTAAGAAATTGCCATGTCCTGCCTCGCGAAATCTTTGTTTCGTTAAGAACCAAAAGACCACAGCAAGGAAAGGGATCAAAGATAAATCTGATTAACGCAAGATTAAATCAGATTTACGTTGCGATGGGGCGGCACCCGCCCCATCCGCTATTTTATTGAAGACGCGCCGCCAAAGCCTGCGCACGCTGATCAAGGTTTGCGACAGACCCGGACACATTAAATTGCCCAGACTGTTCTTGCTCTTCTTGTGTCACCGCGATTTGGTTTTGCTGCGCCATGTCTAGAATGACGCCTCCAAGAATCTCACCAAGCTCTGCGCTGGTATAGTCACGCTGGCGTGAGAACTCTTGTGGCTGAACCAGGACCAATGCGCCGTAGGGCACATCAACAGAGAGCTCTTCTGAAAGAACATCCCCTAGGCTCGCGCCTGGTACGATTTCATCGCTCTCAAGAAGAGCGAAAGGTTTTGCCAACTCGGCATTACAGGAAACAGTGATTACTGGAATATTCAACAATGAGCCCAACAGACCCGTCAAAGGCGAAACTTTGGACGCATCTTCCAAAGCAATGTCGCCATTCCAAATGTGGGCGATCAGTTTTGTGTGTTCCACTATATATTCCCCCAGGCCATATAAGTGCATGTATAGCTAGGTTACGGTGTTTCCCGCGAAAGGAGAATTCTATCTTTGTAAAAGTGTTAATACTCTCCCGGAGGTCGAGAAAGGATATCTTTTTGACACTTTAGGCAAGCGTAAGTTGTAATTTGAGAGCTGTGATCGCCAAATCGCCTTAAATTACTCTGTATTCGCTACATCTAGAAATGGCTCAAAAGTTATCCACAACCTGTTGTGCCAATTTCAACATGAGACACAACGCAACGTAGAGCTGTGGATATTTACAATTCTCCGCTTGACACGTATTTTTTTACATAATTTTAACATGCCTGATCACGTTCGTGTGAGACTCACCTATTTCAGAAGGCGCCGAATTCCGTTTTTGTCGATCTCCAACAAGTATCCAACCGATCGAACAGTTGATAACGAAACTTCATCCCCAAAGACGGCCGAAAGCTTTTTACGGATCTTGGCAACATGGACATCAAACTTGCGGTCTCCATATTCCCAGGGGCGATGATCAATGGCAAAACTCAACGCGTCACGCGTGACGATCTCACCATTGTGACTAATAAGTACATGGGCAATTTGGGCCTCGGCCGAAGTAAGACCTGCGTGGTTGGCAATATAGGCACCTGCCTCCCAAGGGCCTGCATCCTCTAAGATACGCTGCCCCTCTTCATCCGCCAATACGCCCAATCGCTCCCGCATCCGGAGAGCTAATGCCCGAAGTCGAAAGGGCGCCCGAATAACATCATTGGCTCCGGCCAAGAATGCCTCCTCTGCCTCACAGGGCGCTTCATCACGATCAATGACAAGAACAAAGCTGCGGCCCCTAGAAGAGATATTGTGCACAATGCGCCCGCGATCATCGACACGTCCTATGATTACGAGATCGGGAGCACCCTCTTCTGTAAAGTAAGCGTTAACTTCTTCGGGCGTATCGCACAGCTCAACAGACAAGCCACAGACCGCCTGAAATAGGTGGCGCAATGAAAGCGACATACCAGGGTCGCTATCCAGAATCACAACAAAGGGAGTATTGGGCTTCATCTCAGCTGCATCCTGCTATATCTGCGAATCACTAAAGTCTCATCCTGAAACATTTTGTAAAATCAACTGTTGCTTTTACTACTTTTTAACCCATTCTACGCAGCATACAACAAAGACAGTTTTTCCTTGTGCCATTAAGTAACCAATGAATTTTTTTGATTTAAACATAACATTTCTATTTGCACCCGATTTTTGTCGAAAAATTAACCCAAAGAATAATATCTTAACTGCAAGGTCGCAGAATGCACCCACCAACACTCAGAATGGAGTATCGGCTATGGCAGAGACTCTCGTAAGGACAGCCGGCGATTGCCCGGCCGCCGCTGCAGTCGCGCAGATGGATATAATTCTTGCCCAACCAGAAACAGACACACATCTCAGAGCCGTACTTTGCTCTGCGAAAAGTGTTCTGAACTCATCTAACTTGGTCAATCCACTTGCAAAAACGAGGCAAACCGACTTGCCCGCACCTAGACTGCATTAAACTAAAGGCTACGGTAATTGCGCAACCGCTCTCAGAGACTTCCGCTGGGTGCGCTCAACCTTTGGTTTTATCGTGAATAATCAAGAGCTAAGCTCAAGAACAAATGTGTATTATTCTTGACATATTCGAGAATTAATACATATAGTTTGGCACGCAACAGGATTTCGTCATGACCGACAAAGACAAACTAGATACGCTCAAAAGTCACTCAAACGGCGATGTCGCCCAAGTGGTTGCCGCCTTTGCGCAGCGATCGGACGTGTCGATTGATGACATCCTTTCTCTGACAGCTCAGTTGATGCCTTTGTTCCAAGGCACTCAAACGGCTCTGCCAACACAGGTCACGGCTGAAGTACCCGTTACTCTGGCTGCCCCTGCGATCAAACCGGCCCTGCCGATCGAAAACGCCGTTACCGATGATAAAGTCTTTTGTCTTTGCTGTGGCCGCGGCTTCACCATGCTTAAACGCCACCTCAAAGCAGAACATGGACTAACCGAAGACGAATATCGCACGATGTTTAACCTGCCGGAAACTTTTCAGCTGGTTGCACCAAACTATTCAGAGCGCAAAGCGGCATATGCCAAGCAAGTTGGTCTTGGGAAGTACAGCCGAGAAGCTGGTGCAGAAGAAGCGCCACGCGCCACTTAATATAAAGCCAAACTCATTAAAATTGTTCGATCTGAAGCTACATTATCAATTCGGACAAGCAGACTGTTTCTAAAAAGCGGGCAAAAACGCCCGCTTTTGGTGTCTCTGCCTTAATCTCGTCTTAATCGCGCCCTTCTGGCGGCATTGTTTGATTCAATACCTAGTCTTGACGCAGTTTTGCGCAGAAGCGCGACTCGCACCCAAGCCGGGACAACCGGCACGACTGAGGCAAGAACAATGGCGACTGGTGAAGTTGTAAACATTATCAAGAAGATTGAGGTCGTTGAAGGCCACGGCCACCACGGTGGTGCATGGAAAGTTGCATATGCGGACTTTATGACCGCGATGATGGCCTTCTTCCTATTGATGTGGATCTTGTCTTCCTCAGACGAACAGAAATTACGCGGCATCGCCGAGTATTTCACAAATGCCACCCTGCCTGGCGGCAGCGGCGTTTTGGATGGTGCAACCTTAGGCCCTCCGGGCACATTGACCGCCTCAAACGGCGCAACCGTTGCACGTGGCTCGGAATTTGGTGAAGTGGATGACCCCTCCCCTGCAAAATGGGAGGTGATGGACACCACTCCGACTGGCGATCCAGCCGAAAAAGTACGTGGCAGCAACGAAGGTCACCATGATAACCCAGCCGCGGGTGCCCCTAACGAAAAATATGATCCGAAAGCAACGATGAATGGCCAGAGCCATGGTCAACCCGGTGGCGCGGCAGCATCTGCAAATGATGCAATAGACCCAAACCATGCCGGTGTTGAGCTGAAAACTGGATCAGCTGCAAATGCAATGACCCCCGCCGAACAAGAACATGCCGCTGCGATGGCCAAGGTTGAATCAGAGTCACGCCTTGCAGATGAAGAACGCTTTGAAGAATTGAAGGCCGAAATTCTGCAAGCGATGCAAGCTGCGCCCGATCTTGCACCTTTGCAAAAGAACCTGATGTTTGAAAAGACACCTGATGGCATGCACATTCAAATCGTAGATCAAAAAGGTCATGCGATGTTTGCCAGCGGCAGCGCAAAAATGAACTCGGCCACAACCAAGCTTATGACGTTGCTCGGAAATTCGCTGAACAAACTGCCAAATGACATGATCATTTCGGGCCATACGGATGCTGTCCCTTTCAGCAATGAAAAGGCCTATGATAACTGGGATCTGTCATCCGATCGCGCCAACGCCATGCGTCGTGTGCTGCTTGGCTCCGGTGTCACACAGGAACGTATCACACGGGTTTCTGGTATGGCGGCCACTCAGTTGCTGAAACCAGAGGCACCTAAGGATGCATCAAACCGCCGGATCGAAGTATTGCTGGCCTATGAAAAGCCTATGATGCCGCCGGCACCTGCCAAGGCTAAGGTGGAAGCCGCACCAACGACAAAGACAGAAATGGCCGCGGCACCAGAGATGGTGAAAACAGAAACCACAGCAAGCGTCGCTGAAGAAGTGCTTCCTGTAGAAAACGTCACTGTTTTGGATGAAAATGTCTTCCAAAACCTGCGCAGCGCCCTGCGCTAGCGTCAAACACATCAAACGAAAACGCCCGCTATGCGCGGGCGTTTTTTATTTGGGCCTTATGACCCTATAGTATCGGCCTGCATGGATAGCCTGAACTGCTTCCAATCTATCGGTTTCTTGTTGGTGTTTTGATCAATCAGACCATCTGGCTGCGCCCCAAGCACAAGATAGATGGTCAAAGCGGTTGCAATTGTCATACCAAACAAGCGCACACCCCGATTGCGAACAATCCCTGAAAACAGGCCACGCTTTGCAGGCTTTGAAATAGACGCAACTTTTTGCTGCTGCGGTTTAGTCTCTGCCACCTTTGGTGCATTCAGAGCGATATAGGCAAAATCACCCTCTTTCGAGAGATTCACCTCACCCGCAGCCAAAGCCAACACGCGTCGAATCGCAGAGGGCATCGCCTCTTTTGCAATACGGATCACACCTGGCAATCGCTCTGTCCCACCCGGCAAACGCACCGCAAGCAACCGGTGATCATCCCGCAGGTACAGCGCCGCAGGATCATCGATGTAAACCAAATCCCCGGACTGTCGACGGATAACCGCCGCTCCATCATCAAAACCAAGTGCGTAGATCCCCGGAGGTGCTTCCATCTCACGCAGTTGGGTCGCAGACATAAAACCAGACCCCGGCGCCTTGTCTTGCTCTTCGACTTCAGCTGCGGCAACGGCTTCGGATATCGCGCGCAATCCCGCCAACGCCGATGAAAACCCCTTTGGCGCTTCCGGCTCTGGGTCAGCCGCGAGACCCAGATTCAACTGGCGCACTGGCGGCTGATCTGTCGAGACCTTTGGCGCGCGGCGCGTTGATGCAAACTGCAACACCGCTTCTTCGGGCGCCATTGTGGGTGGCACTTGCTCAGTCCTGTTTGACTCTGGCAATTCAACACCCATGAATTCCGAAGGGTTAAGCCCCTCTTCCATCGCAAAGGCGTAGTTTACAGAATAGTCGTTGGCGTCTTCGACAATTTCCGGCGTGTCGGCCAACAAGGATTCAAGACTGCGTTCGTCCGAATATTTCATCGGACGGGAGGGAAACCCGACAACAGGAGGATGAATTGCGATTTCCTCAGCACGCAGCCCAAGGTGCTTTCGCAACCTTTGGGGAAAATGTGATGTTTCTTCCTCACGGAAGAGCAATAATTGGCATTCGCCACTTGGCATCAAGCAAACAGCAAGGCGCATTTTCACCGGCCAATTGCGGTGAAGTAACCGTAGCTCTTGCGCCTCTAGTAAGACTGCCATGACTTGTTGTGTACCGAACATCCGCTATCCCCAGGTGCAGCGCCGTAATCTTTAAACTATTCTTTACCAATACCGGCGCGAATGTCAATTATTCATGACTATTCTTATAGTTGCAAAATTAAAAACACGTAAATTTGCACATAACTTTGCGATTTAGCTTTTAATTCTTGCTCCGAACCATGGTTCCGTGGCAAAAATAGGGCAATCGAGCAATTGGCTGCCAAAGCAGCCCCAAAGATAGTGAAACAAAATGAATATCATTGTCGGCTTTATCCTTGTTATGATCCTCGTCTTTGGCGGCTTTTTGCTTTCAGGCGGTGAAATGGGTCCAATCCTCCACGCCCTTCCTTTCGAAGGCATGATGATTGGCGGCGCGTCCCTTGGTGCGTTTGTGGCTGCGAACTCGTTCGGAGACGTCATCGGGACCTTCAAAGGTCTGATCAAATGTCTGAAGGGCCCTAAGTGGAAACAGCAAGATTACATCGATCTTTTGAACCTGATGTACACGCTGACCAAGATGTACCAAAAAGACGGTGTTCTTGCGCTAGATGAACACATCGAGAACCCCAAAGAGAGTGCGATTTTCTCGCAGTTTCCAAAACTACAAAACGATCACTTTGCGCTCGACCTTGTGACCGATAGCTTCCGAATGTTGGCTTTGCAGTTTGATGACCCCTTCCAAACCGAAGACGTGATCAACAAAAAGATCAAAAAGCACCACCACGAAGCCCTCGTTGCCCCACACGGCTTGCAAACCGTAGCAGATGGCCTTCCGGCGATTGGGATTGTTGCGGCGGTTTTGGGTGTTATTAAAACGATGGGTTCGATCGATAAGCCGCCAACCGTTCTGGGTGAAATGATTGGTGGTGCGCTTGTTGGTACATTCCTTGGGGTTTTCTTGGCCTATTGTTTTGTGGCCCCCCTGTCGTCTCGTCTGTCTGCCATCGAAGAACAGGATGGAGCGTTTTACAACGTGATCCGCGATATTTTCATCGCGATTTTGCAAAACCACTCGCCCACCATCTGCGTTGAAATTGGCCGCGGCAACATTCCATCCGTGCTTCAGCCAAGCTTCTACGAAATGGAAGAAGCCCGCCAGGATATGGCAGAAGCGTAATGGCAGATCGGGCGCGCCGCATTCAGGCGCTGACCGTCATCCAACGCATCAAAGAGCACGAGCTGGATACACATGCAGCACAGATGGGGCAAATTCGGTCCCATCAGGCGCAGCTGCAAACTGAACTCGATAAGCTACAACACCAGGTGGACAACGAGGCGCATATCACCTCTCCCGAAGCGGCACCTTTCCTGGCTGGTTTCCTAAAGGCTGTCGAAACGCGCCGCGCCTTTATTCAAACCGAAATGCAAAAATTAGACGAAAAAGCTGCCCTCATCGAAGGACAGCTTTTTGAAACTTACACCGAAGCGCGTACGAACAATGCCGTGCTTGATAAAAGCCTGCTTGAGAAACGCCGCGAAGAAAACTTGGCTGAAACAGCGTCTCTCGAAGAAATTGCACGCAATCGGTATTTAAAGCAGATGAAGGGCGACGCTTAAGCCGCGTTTGCCAATCCCTCATCCCACATGGCGCGAATTTGAGTGGCCAACGTGGTTGGGTCAAATGGTTTTGCAATCAAGCCCAGCTCATGTGGCCCAATAAGATCACCCTTGTCGCTTTCACCAACTTTAGCAGTCATGAAAATCGCCGGAATGGTCTCATATCCCGGGATCGCGCGAATGGCGGCGATGGTTTCAGGGCCGGTCATGCCAGGCATCTGAACGTCACATAGCAACAGGTCTGGTGCGAAATCTTCGACAATATCCAATGCAACACTGCCAAGTTCGGCCTGAGCGACTTGGAAACCGCCAATCAGCTCCAACGCCATATTGGCGATTTCGCGGATGTCACCTTCATCTTCAACATGAAGGATTTTGTTCAATTCAGCCATTCTTTCTTCTCCTTCGTACTAGGTCTTATTAGCCGCGTGCGCGACGACGCGCTTTCCCACGCCCTGCGCCCGAGGGGCGCGAAAATTTCGAAACAACACCACGTTCAGATTCCGCGGTTTGCACCTGAGTTACAATCATTATCACCGGAACCGATGCAGGCAGACGCCCACCAGAGACCGGAACGATCGTCATGCAATGCCCGCTTTCGACCTGATCGAAATGCAAGATCGCATCAAATTCTTCATTATCTGCTAAGGCGAGCGCCTGTGATACGTCACCTGCAGCCGTCATCGAGGCTTCTTCGCTGTCCAGCTTGGTCAGAGAATTCTTGCCAACACCCATCAATTTAAATGACAAACCTTCTTTGCCCGCAAAGGCAGGAATATTGGAAAGCCAGCTAGAATACATGTTTGCCTTTAGGCCATTCATCACAACCGGATCAGACAGGTTCCCATCCACAGACTTGGCCTGCACAACTGACACATCACGATTTGACAGTTTTTCCCGTTCAAACAGGCCTGCAACCAAGGCGCGGCCATCTTCGGTGAGCCAGTTGAACACGCTAGATTGCCCAACAACGCCCTTACCGCTGACAATCTGGTTCACATTCACGCTGCCGCTTTCCTGCTCTACCTCAAACCCTGCAGAGCGAAGTTGCGCGATAAACAAAGGCACCTCGGATTGGCCATCATCTTCGATTTGTGATGTGTCAGAGCCTGCATTCAAACCGATTGAACTAAAGACAACAGGCTCACCTGTTTCCTCAAGCGGGACGAGCTCTTCATCAACGATGCGCGGCAGATCAACGTAGAATTCGGTTCCGATGTCTGGCTCGGAGGCAAAGAAAATAGCGCCCTTGTGGCTTTCGACGATCAGCTTAGCGATGGACAGGCCAAGACCTGTACCCTGTTGCGTCCGCGTGTCGCCCATATCGGCCTGGGTGAATTTATCAAAAATGGTGGCCTGCGCTGATTTGGGAATGCCGCAACCAAAGTCACGAATACTAAACCGCAGACGCCCTTTGTGGATGATTAACGAAACAATCACCTCGCTGCCTTTTTCAGAGAATTTGGCCGCGTTGGACATCAAGTTATCCATGACCTGCGTCAGGCGGTTTTGATCGCCCATGGTCATAAAGCCGTTACCGTCATCAACCTGATGCAGCCGCATGGTCGCGCCAAATTTCTCGGCATAAAATTTGTTGGATTCGAGGGCTTTATCCACGATGTCAGCCATATCAACAGGCGCCATCTTAAAGTCCATCTTGCCAGCCTCGATTTTTTCCATATCGAGGATGTCATTGATCAGCAAAACAAGGCGATCACAGTTGTTCGCCGCCATGCCGATCATCTTGTCCATTTGCGGCGTCATTTCACCAATGGCGCCAGACATGGCAAGCCCAAGGGCACCCTTCATCGAGGTCAGCGGAGTGCGCAGCTCGTGGCTGACCGTTGCGACAAATTCATTCTTGGCTTTTTCTGCGACTTTTCGTGCCGTGATATCGCGGTAAATCGAGATGAAACGCGGTTCATCATTTTCGGGTTGCACGTATTCAAGGCTGATCTCGTAGGGTGTGCCGTTTTGCGCAGTGACTTCCCAAGTCATGCGGCGCTGCGGCCCCTCTTGTAGAGCCTCGCAGCGCAGTTCCAACGCACGAAGATCGCTTTCGGTGACGATGTCTTTGGCGCTGCGGTCTTTCCAAACTCCACCCATGCGCGCCTTAAGCAGACGCGCTTCGGCGGCTTTATTCATATACAGCAAGTCCAGCGAACCCGGACGCAGCACAACAACCTGATCTTCGATCAGCTCAAGGCTGTCATGGAAGCTTTCATCAGAAATCCCTTTGCGGGTCTGCGTCATATCGGTGGCGACAACCGCAATTTCACTTAGCTCATCCCCTGCGCCTGAGACCGGAATAACCGTCGTTTGGGCCCAAGCCACGGTGCCATCCTCGCGCAGAATCTTAAGCGGGCCATCCCATGGTGCGCCCACCTCCATCGCCTTCATGATGTCGTCTTGCAGAATTTCCTGTTCGCGCTTTGGCAGCAGTTCGGAAAGCGGGCGGTTCAGCAAATCGGCCCGCGCACGCGCCGAGGTTTCACAGAAACTGTCATTCACATGTGAGATTCGGCCATCCGGCTTAAGCATACAGAACACCGTGTGCTCTTCGACGGCGCTCCGATAGAAAATCTTAGATCGGATTTCCGATTGCAATACATTCTTACGCTCTTCGGCCAGCATCATGTTGCGGCGTAGCTGGTACACAAGGAAGATCAACGAGAACACAATTAGCGTTGTGCCGCCTAAGATCCACCAACGATAGGCGCGATAGATGCGCCCAATGGCTTGCACCAAGTAGTTTTCATAGGGGCGCACACGTAGCGAAATCAGCAGGTCATGCACAACTTGATAGTTCTGTGGTGCCTGCCACACGACATCGCCCGCCGCCTTGGATTCCGTACTGTCTGCTTGAATATTCAAAAGCGAATTAATGACCAGGGCCAGCGTTTCCTCTGACACACCGGGCATCGCCGAGAGCAACCATTCGGGATACAGCTCTGTCGAAACCCAAAACGGATGATCTGCGTTTTCATTTAGAGACACCGGAGAGAAATCTGCGAGGTCAATCACGCCTTCTTGGGCCAATTGCTCTAACACGCCAGCGGGCACAACGCCCGCATCGACCAGACCGGATTGAACAGCGTACACCACTTCGCGTTGGTTGCCGCCAGAAAAGATCAACTCATCCAGCAAGGTATCTGGATCAAGGCGATACCGGCGGAATTCTTGTTCTGCCAGCCACCAGCCATCAAAGTCGCTAGCCGAAACAGCCATAACGCTTGCACCACGCATTTGATCAAGGCGGCGAATGCTGGAATCGGTGCGCACAAACACGACAGCACCGATTTCATTATGCGTGCGCCCATTCCACATGTGGGCTTGGGAGAGGACTGCACGTGCTCCACTTTCGACTTCCATCGCGACAAACAAGGCCGGATTGGTGATCGCAAAGTCAAGATTGCCCCCGGCCACCTCGGCGGACAGGGATTCAACTGTATGAGGGCGCAGCGCGAACCGATATGGCAGCTCTAGCAGCTCTGCTTCTTGATTTAGAAATGCAAAGGTCGGACGCCAAGATTCAAGTGCGCGGGTTGCGCCCTCGGTTGTGAGAACGCCCACATCATAAACTTCGATTTCTTGCGGCGTATCCTGAGCGAATGAAGCAGTGCCTAAAACAGCAGAAAAGAGCATTGCCCATAGCAACACCCAAATTTTGTTCCATCGGTCGAGCGCTTTAAGCGCTCGCACTAGGCTCGCATCATGTGCCATCCACACTTTGCTCCATCTCATCGAGAAGCGCGTTGAGGAGTTCATCGACAAAGTCGGTGTTGAGGGGACGTGGGCCAGCGATCACTGTATCAATATGTTGTTCCACTTGCGCTGCTAACGAGCCCATACGCGGATATCCCATACTGCCACAAATGCCGTGAAGCTTGTGTGCCTGCGCACGAATTTCCAGACACGCGGATTCTTCGGTGGCTGAATCTTCTAGCTGTTCAAGCAATCCACAAAAGCTCTCAATACGATCTTCAAGCGACGCGATAAAACGTTCGCGAATTCGTGCGATGCCGGCTTCCAGCACGGCCGCTTTGCTTGCGTCCATTCCCTGCATCTTTCTGCTCTCACCCAAACAACTATTTCCTCAACGCTCTTCAGGCGCTGATTGTTTCTTGCCCTTACACAGTTACCATGAAGTACGGCGACAATGTGGCAAAAAAGCCCGAAGACATTAAAGATTGGTTAACGTTTTCGGCCAGTTAGACCGATTTCTCGACAATTGGTGCTGCGGTGTCACGCCTCTGCATTGCGATCCCAGGGGCCATAGCCCCGGAGACTGTGCAATTAAGCCGCAAAGGCTGATCGACCAGACCCACCACGGCCACCGCCTGCGGCGGCCTCGTTGAGTTTTTCAACCGCACGATCCAGGAACCGTAGGTCGCCACGCTTTTCAAAAAGCTTAGGCGCTGCGATGTCACCGATCTGCGCAGAAAAGCCAGTGGCCACTTCTTCGCAATAAACCAAGTCTGGATCATTCAGCATCATCACGAATTCATCATGCATGCTGTCTGCCGAAGGGAGTTTGTTTTTCGCGCCCACACAAACAAACACACCATTCCCAATATAGGAAAGGAACGCCTGTGCGCCGACCAACACATCTGAAATCACCTCTGCCACGTCAGTGACAACATAAGTGAATTCTTCAGTGTTGGATCCTGCATGGACCGCTTCTAGCTCTGGCACACGTAGCGCAAATGCACCCATCGCGAATTGCTTTTGCTCAAGCATCAGCATCACGTAGTTGTCCAGTGCAGCAGATTTCACCACGCCCCGCACTTCTTTAACAGTAACCGGATCTTTGAACGGGGGCTTTGGTGCAGCGGCCGCGGTAGCGGCGGGAACAGCGGCTTGAGCGGCCTGCGCCTTACGCGCCTCAGACTGAAGGCGATCCGCAAGGCGAATACGCGTCATCAGTTCTGTCGTGTCAAAAGGCTTGGTCACATAGTCAGTCGCGCCAGCCATGAAGGCGCGGTCAACATATTCTTTATTGTTCATCGCGGTGATCATAATCACCGGCGTGTTGCGATACTGTTCCATCTGACGCACGTGCTGACACAACTCGGTGCCATCCATCCCCGGCATCTGAATATCAAACATGAACCCTTCGAAAGGCGTTGGAGAGGCTGCAATTTTTTGCAACGCATCTTCACCACTCTCTGCAAGAGTAACGTCTGTATAACCGTGCGCCTCTAGGGTCGCAGACAGAATTTCACGGATCAGTTCGTCATCATCGACGGCAAGGATTTTCATCGTCTTCTCCAGTCGCATTGCCGCTCATGGCCGGCGGCATACATTAGGCGCTTCTGCGCCCCGTTTTCGGGCCTATCTGGTTGATCGCCTTAAGTTTGCCTGTGGCGACCAAAACCGTGAAAGGTGTGTAATTTGTATTGTTGAATTTATCAGGACAATTGTGGCGCAAATTTGGCAAACTTTTGGATTGAGTGAGCCTAGAGACACAAACGTTAACCGAGCATTAATCGAAACTTTGTGAACAGATGTTTAAATCAAGCATTTACAATGACTTAATCGCAATATGCCGCAAATTTCAATATTGCTAAAATTTATACCAAAGGTTGAATGAGCCGCATAAGCCACGCCAGAGGCCTGCGTTTCAGCCTTACACTCTCGGGTTGATTCTACTGCCAGACCTCAATCGTAATCGGCACCTTTAAAGCCGCATTGGTAAAGATCGTTCCCCCAAGCGAAACAATCATTTAGCCATCTGCCTCAAATAGACCGGGGGCCAGTTCTTCCCAAAACGCAAAGATCGCAGACGCATTTAAGGCTGAATTCCAACCATGGGCCCGGAACTCTTCTCGTGACAGGTCATCTGACAAAGACGCCATAAACAAGCGTTTGTCCGCATCTCGCTGGGTTGGATTGCGTGACGCCACGACATCAGACACAATCGCAAACTTCCGCCCACGCTCGGCACGCGCCGCGCGGCGGGCATCTTGGTCTTGATCTGCGGCTTGCCGTTCGGCTTTGCGTGCCTCGACTAAGCGCAGTGCCTCTTCTGAGGCTGGAGCAACTGTTTCCGCTTCTGGTGGTTTGTAATTGTCGCGTATGGCCGCGGTTAAATACCCAACCTTGGATTTCACACCGTCTTGTTCTTGCATGTACGACAGCTTTTCACTGACATAGTCTGACCCGTGTTCCGCAATCCATTGCCGTGCCAAACGGTCAGAAATGCCGCTGGCGATCAGTGCTTTATAAACAGGTAAGTTGCGCGTGCCGTCACTGTCATCGATCTGGAACATGGCCAGCTGCGGGTTTTCTTTAATGAGAAACCGGATGTCCGTGACCGCCCTGCCCTTTTTTTGAAACTCTGGCGTGATCTCGATGTCGCTGGATTTGTTGACTTCCGCAACTGCGGGTTTAATGATCTTGGCGTTGAGATGCTTGAAGCTTTCATAATAGCTGCTGCCCTCAACCCCCATCAACTTGCGGAATGTGTCTAAGCTCCACCAACCGGTGCTTCTGGTGCGTACGAAACGATAACAGTTTTCATACAGCGCCAGCCCGTGACCCGAACTGAAATTGCGCTGAATATGCACATTGATCAGCGCATATATCTTTGGGTCATGCAGTTTTTGGGCCAACGCCGGAGAATAGGCATATTCACACACGCCATTCTTGAGTTTGGCAAAGGACAGAAGAGAGCTAACGCCCCACTCTTGCTTGCCGTCCTCATCCAGCATGTCCCACTCGGCCACAGTTTCGGCAAGCGCACGCAAGCTTGCGCGCAGCGTGTCAAAGTCATTACTGTTGTAGCCCACCATCATGGCAAGCGTGCGCGCATCAATAGAATGGCTTTGCGCAGAGGTCAGTGCATCATAGGCATTAAGCAAAAGGACATTGGACAGTTTGCGCTGCAAAAGACTGAGCTTTCCAGAGATATGAATCGCGGCGACATTCTTTTTGACTGTTTCACGCCGTAAGGCGCCAGTCAGATTGTCCATGTCGATCTCGGTTGCTGCCATGATTCTCTATCGCTTGTTCTTAGATTAAATGTTTGCCACAAAAGGTACCTGCCCTCAAGAATTGTCTGGGTTCTTTACGCCGTCCTGTAAGTGGGTACCCAAAGACTCTTCTTGACTCATAGAGGGTAAATCTGGGGTGTTGCCTGCGACTCGGTGCGGTTAATTTTGTGTTGTGAGGGCTTAGAACGGTCGATTTTGAGGAAATTAGCGGCTGGCAGACACTAGATTTAGCGGTCCTGCGAATCGGATCCCCTAGTCCCGCAAATAGGTACCTATGATCCTGTATTTAGGTCCTTTTGATCCCGGAATCGGATACCCTTCATCCTGATGTAAGGTCCCCAATCTATATTATCTATTTGAATAATATAGATTTATTTATCCCAAAGTCTTTAAAGACTAAAAACTAAATAAACTCTTTGTTGCGTTCTTATGTATGGGAAATGAAGAGTTTCGCATAGAAACCAAAGTGACGTTTCGCCTTTTCTTGATTTTGTCGGATGTCCATGCTGGCCGCATAGGAAAATGTGCGCTAGATTACGGTATATCCTGAAAACAGGCGCACATATAACGAGGCAACGACAGTGAGCAAAGCTCCCACACCTCCCCTGCCCCCTTACTTGAATTTGGATCCTGAGGCGGCAGCGAAAAAACTACCTGATCCTATCGATACAACACGATTTGCGAAAGCCGCAGCATTTTGCGCCAAGGGCCGCGAAGATATGGCGCGCCGTGGATATGCCCCAGATGGTGAAAAACGGCTTCGGAAATTTTCGATTTGGGAGATCACCAAATATTTGATCCCTGTCGCCCCAGCACATTTGCGACGTGTTTTGAAGGCGCATCCAGAATTGCCTCAAGGGGAAGGTGATGGTGGGTCTAAGTGGTTTACCCTGGAAGAGGTATTGGCCCTACGGACGCATTTCTCAAATGAAGGGGTGAGCACCAAAGAATACCTTCCGTATCGTCCGAAAGGTTTGCCAGCCAAAGTGGTTGCTGTTGCGAACTTTAAAGGCGGCGTTGGGAAAACATCAACGGCTGCGCATCTTGCGATGTCGGCGGCCTTAGATGGCTATAAGGTTTTGGTGATCGATTTGGATTCTCAGGGATCTATGACGTCGATCCTTGGTGGGAGCGTGCCGGATGAATGGTCCACGGTGTTCCCTTTATTGGCAAAAGATTACGCTAAGGCGGTTGTCGCTGAGAATGAAGTGCGCAGCGCGGGTGGTCAGGCAGAAATCCCATTGGATGAGACGCTTGAAGAAGCGCTGAAGATCAGTTCGCGGGATGTGATCCAAAGCACACATTGGCCCAACATCGATCTTATTGGTGCGCAGCTGAATCTATATTGGGCAGAGTTTCAAATTCCTGTCTGGCGTATGGGGCTGCGAAGTTGGCCCCTTTGGGATGGGTTAACCAACTTTTTGCAAGATGAACGTGTGTTGGACGATTATGATGTCGTATTCCTAGATACGCCCCCTGCCCTTGGGTATTTAACAATCAATGGGCTCGCGGCGGCAGATATCTTGCTGGTGCCACTAGGGGCTTCGTTTTTGGAGTTTGACTCAACAGGTCGCTTTTTTGACATGCTGTACTCGACCTTTGCCAGCATTGAAGATGGGGAAAATGCTGCGGCCCGCGCGGCTGGCCTTCCAGAACTGAAGTTTGAGTGGGATGTGGTGCGCGCGATTGTCACACGATTTGATGCAAGTCAGCAGACCGATATGGCCAATGTTATTCAGGCCTATTTTGGTGATTTCATGAACGCTTACCGCCAAGACTATACAGCTCTTGTTGGGCAGGCAGGTGAGCAGGTGAATGGGATTTACGAAGCGGATTATCGCGATTTCAATCGCGAAACCTATGTGCGCGGACGCGAAACCTTTGATCGTACCTATGCTGAGTTCAAAGAGCTTTTGATCGGCAGCTGGTGGCGCGATTTGCATTTGGAGGAAGAACAAGATGGCACGACGTAGAAGGCTGATTGCCCCAGATCAAAGTGAACTTGAGAAACTGGATGAAGGTTTCGCCGCGAAACCTCCACTTGGGCAATCAATGACACCTCCGATTGCGCAGATCGCATCAGAGGCTGCGGCTTTGGCAGGTATGTCCAATGTCACTGACCGGGTTCAGGTTGCTAAAGATGCCGCAGATGCGGGGAAGTATCGCGAGGCTGATGCGGATGGGCGTATCGCACTAGCCATACCGATTTCTGAAATCGACGAAGATCTTTTGCGTCGCGACCGCATTGCGGACGATCCCGAGGATCGCGTAGCGTTGCTGCAGTCTATTCGTGATAGCGGCCTACGTAGCCCGATCGAAGTGATGCCGATGGAAGACGGCTATGGGCTTATTTCTGGGTTTCGCCGTCTTTGGGCGTTTAGGCAACTCGCCGAACAGGATCCCGAATTTCAGACGATTCCCGCCTTCGTTCGCACCCATGACGAGCGTGCTGACGCCTATCTAAGCATGGTTGAGGAAAATGAAATCAGGGCCAACCTGAGCCATTATGAACGGGGGCGGATTGCGACTTTGACGTCACAGCAAGGTGTGTTCCCAACCGTTGATGACGCGGTAAATGCTTTGTTTGCTCAGGCTTCAAAGTCAAAACGCTCTAAAGTGCGCAGCTTCGCGCTTGTACATGAGGCGTTAGGCGATTTGCTCACCTTCCCGAGAGCCTTGACCGAGAAGTCTGGGCTGCGATTGGCTGCGGCGTTGCGTGGTGGTCGGCAGGGTGTCTTGCGGGGCGCTTTAGATGGGTTGGATGCGCTGACTCCTGAGCATGAATGGAAAGCGCTGGAACGCGTCTTGAAGCGGATTGAAACAGGTGAGCGGGATACATCCCGAGGTGGCCGGCCTTCAGAAGTGATAAGGATGCCTGCTCGTGCGCTCACAGGAGGTGGTGAGCTAACAGCTCAAGTGTCAGAGATGGGTCTGACCATCCAGTTGCGGGGCAGACCCGCAAACGAAGAGATGGCGACGCTTATTCTTGATCAGATCGAAGACCTATTGAAGTAGAGACAGCGGGGTTTCGTGGCGAAACCCTGCGCTGCTATTCCCCCGCGAGCTCTGAGATTTGTGACATCGGTGCAGGCCGAATTGTCGCTACAAGTTCTGCCACCTTAATACCGAACTTCCGCATCTGAGACCGGTTCAAGATCGTACCGTTATCAAGCAAATACATCCAATCAACGACATTTAAGACATGGCCACCCACATCTTCTGGCAATCGAATCCGATAGGTCATGCGTGCGGTTGCTCCCTCCAACTGCCCTTGTCCCGATCCGATGATGTCAGGGGCTGTGGCGGTGTAGGTGCCATTTTGTTCAAGGTTTAAGCTCCACTCGCGGCGCTGTGTATCTCCACTGGCATATGTGAAATTTTCTGTGAGGGTGCCCTGGGTTCCCGACCAAGCCCCATACATTTGCGCGACAAAGCGTGAAATCACGCGGCCCGTGGGTCCATAAATCAACCCTTCGGAAACCAGTGGTCCATCCAGATGGGACTGAAGGGACAGGGCAGGGGTGCTGCCGATATAATCTGTGGGGCGTTGCGACGCGAAACCAATCCGCGGGATTTGATCTGAAAGGCGCCTAAGCATGGGCGAGCTCCACCTGAACAACATTCGTTTGGCCGACCGCAAAAGAGGCGGCGCAGATTTCTAGATAAAATTGCCAATTCCGAAGGAAAGGCTGATCGTAACCCAGCCCAAGAATCTTTTCACTTTGCGCCTTAAGACGCCGTGCCCAAAGACGGCAGGTTTGCGCATAGTCTTCACCAAAGGAAAAGTTGTCCTTCACCACCAGACCAGCTTGTTGGGCCTGCCGCGCAATCACCGTGTCAGACAAAAGCATGCCGCCTGGGAATGTGTATTGTCGAATATAATCTGATCCTTTTCGATATACCGGAAAGTAGGTGTCTTGGACTGTGATCGCCTGCACAACGGCGCGGCCACCTTCTGACAACCGATCCTTCAATGTGCCAAAATAACTGGGCCAGTATTTTTCACCCACCGCTTCGATCATTTCTATCGAGACAATATTGTCGAAGGTCCCGGCGGTTTTGCGATAATCCTCAAGCCGAATATCAGCGCGCCCGTCTAGTCGTGCCTCAGCAAAGCCCTTTTGGCTTGGAGAGATCGTAAGCCCAGTCACGTGCCGCCCCTGATCTGCGGCGTGTTCGGCAAAGCCACCCCAGCCACACCCGATTTCCAAGACGCGTTCGCCCTGGCCTAGTCTGCTAAGGACACGGTCATATTTGTTTGCTTGCGCTTTGGACAAATCAGTCTCTGAACCGCTAAATAGCGCCGAAGAATAGGTCATACTTTCATCCAGCCAAAGCTGATAAAATTCGTTGCCGACATCGTAGTGTGCTTTGATGTTTTTGGATGCACCGCGCACTGAATTCGCGCGAAGAATGCGATCCACCACCAAAAACTTCAGACGGTTCCATGCGCTTGGATGCGCAAAATCAGAAAAGGTGTCAAAGTTTCGCAACGCGACGCGCGCCAGGTTTTCGATGGATGTGGTCTCCCAAAGGCCTGCAACATAGGTTTCACCCATCCCCACATCTCCGCGTGCGGCCATCGCTGTGACGACGGACCAATCCTTAATGTGCATGTCGGCCTCACGACCAGAATGACCAAAATCGTACAACTCCCCCTCAGGGGTTTTCAGCCTCAGGCGGCCGTGGCTGATCTGCGCACAGGCATCCAGAAATTCGCGTTTCACTGCATCAGAGAGGACGGTCATGAAATTTCCTTTTCGGGCGGGGTAGGGCGAGAGCGATAGGTTGCGCCTGCAAGTTTCAGGCGCAAAGCTTGGTAATAGATCAGAAACACGGTGCGTATGGGCCCAAAGGGCCGACGCAAAGCGGCAGTAAGGATGGCGCGATTGGTCAGGGGGGCTCGATTTCCGACCAAATTGGCAAATAGCGTTTCATTTCCGTTGGTTAGGGTGATTTTGATATTAATTTTTTCGCGTAAGATATTGAAGTTAAAGGAATAATTGCCTTTCACTTCTTGAAAGGGTGAGACATGAAGGTTTTTTACAGCGCTCAACGTGTCTTCGGGCCGGATCGGTTCTAAGTTGGGCAAATGACACAGATAGCTGTGACGATCACCAAAGGTGTTGTTCACCTCAGCAATCACCGCTTTCAATGCCCCTTGCTCAAAGGCCAACCAAAAACTCACCGGATTGAAGATATATCCAAGAAACCGTGGTTGTGTGAGCAAAAGGATGTGGGGGTCGATTAGTCCTATAGAATGGAAATGATTTTTGGCCCATTTCAAACCAAGGCCTTTGCCGCGTGCGCCGCCATGATGGCGATCATGGACAGAGGCCAAATTGAACTTGTTTCGAGAGAACAGAAGCGGCGTGTCTTGCGCCTCTGGGTCGATCAGAACGTAATCCACTGAATATGTAAAGCTGCGCGCGAGGGCGCCGCCTCTGGTATGCGTGGTCCGCGCTGGTATGAGTTCAAGCGTGCTCATACGAGAACCTCTGTCGAGGATGCGTTCAGCGCACGTGCAACCCGTACCGCACTGGCGAAACCATCTTCGTGGAACCCGTGCCTAAGATAGGCGCCGGCAAACCAAGTGTTGTTGTCTCCCTGGATCTGCGCAATCGATTGTTGCGCCCTGAGTGCTGCGCGATCAAAAACCGGGTGTCGAAAGGTTTTGGCGTCATAGATTGCGTCATCGCGAACGGGGCTGACCGGGTTCAGCGAAACAAACAGCGGGTCGCTTTCAGGGATATTCTGCAAGCGGTTCATCCAATAAGTGACACCAATCGCAGGCCGTTGGTCAATCCCTTCCGCCTTGTAGACCCAGCTGGACCAGCAAGCCTTGCGATGTGGCATCTGGGTTTCATCACGGTGCAGAACCATCTGATTGTCCTGATAGCGCAGATCCGACAGCGCACTTTGCTCGGCATGGGTTGGGTTCACAAGCAGCTTCAACGCATCGTCGGAATGGCAGGCTATCACAACATCATCGAATTGCAGGGCAGGGGACCCCTCACATTTTACCGAAACACCGTCAGATAGCCGTTCTACAGCCCGTACAGGCGATTTTGAGTGGATTGTGACGTGCTGTCGCTCAAGTTGGTTGCAGAGCCTGTGTACGTATTCTGTGCTGCCGCCTTTGATCGTCCACCATTGGTGCTGGCCAGAGGCCGACAGCAAAGCGTGGTTGCGAAAGAAACGCACAAGCGAGCCGGCAGGAAAGTGCGCGATCTCTTCAGGGGGGGTGGACCAGATCGCGCCGCAGATCGGCATCAGGTAGTAGCGACGGAACCATTCCCCCAATTGCATTTCGTTGATCAGCTCACCGATTGTGGTGCTGTCATCTCCTGCAAGCCGTTCAGCGTTGCCGTTAAACCGCATGATATCGCGAACCATGCGGTAAAACGATGGGCGGGCCAGATTGCGACGCTGTCCGATCAGCGCAGCTGGGGTGCGCAATCCATATTCCACCGCGCCATTGTCGATGGTGGCCCCAAAACTCATGTCAGATTTGACAACCGGCACGTCTAAGTCTTGGAACATCCGCGTCAGATGTGGGTAGTTCACGTAATTAAACACGATAAATCCGGTATCCACGGGCTGATCGCCATTTTTCCCTGCCAAAACCGTTCGCGCATGGCCGCCCATGCGCGGTTCGGCCTCAAACAAGGACACCTGATGTTGCTTAGACAGCAAATAAGCCGCAGCCATGCCGGAAATACCACCGCCAACGATTGCGATGCGTTTCCCAAGGGCTGGGGGATTGTCAAAGGACATAACTGCTCCTGTGCTGTTTATTGATTTTACGCAGGAAATTCGAAAACGGATCAAAAAAATGATCCAATTGTTTTGTTCCCTCGTATTAGGGTTATGCTGAATGTCGAAACACAGATCGAAATTATGGAGCGACCTGTCCCACCTGTGGTGCGGCGGCGGGTTCCGAAACGGGATGTAAAAACAATCGACGCACAACAGGGATACTCGGATCAAACGGTGTGGATGTTGGCTGTGAAAGCGCAACAGGACCGGGCTGCGTTTGGATGTTTGTTTGATTTTTACGCCCCGCGTCTCAAGGGCTTTGTCATGCGGACTGGCATGTCAGAAGCCCAAGCCGAGGAAGTGGTGCAAGAGGTTATGATTACCGTCTGGCACAAAGCCAAGCTGTTTGATCCCCACCGCGCGCAGGTATCCAGTTGGATTTACCAGATTGCGCGAAACCGTCAGATTGACGTGCAACGCAAAGAAGGGCGCCCCTTGCCCGAGGAATTGATGCATGACGTCGAGACGGAACACGACGCCAGCCAGATCATGGCGATGGAACAAGAAACAGAAACGCTGAAAAGCGCTTTGGCCAAGTTAAAGCCGGGGCAGCGAGAAATGGTTGAGAAAGCCTATTTAGGTGAGCTTTCCCACAGTGAAATACAGGCTGAAACGGGCTTGCCACTGGGAACCATCAAATCTCGAATTCGCCTTGGTTTGGAAAAACTGCGCCACGAATTAAAGGAACTACGTCAGCCATGACTGCGATAAAGCATCATATCTCAGAGCCTTTGTTGATGGCTTATGCCGCGGGTTCGCTTGAACACCACTATGCGTTGGTCGTCGCCGCACATGTGTCGATGTGTGACGAATGCCGTGCTCAACTTGCCGTGTATGAAAGCGTCGGCGGGGCCGTGATGGATGGCACAAATGTTGCGCCGATCTCGGTGGATCTCAAAGACAGCGTCTTTGCTCGCTTGGAAGCACCCCAAGTCGAGAAAAAGCGCCAACGGGGATTCGGCGTATTTCCTGCGCCCGTGATGGAGGCGTTGAAAGGCAAGCCGCCAAGGTGGAAATCACTTGGCTTTGGAGTGCGGCAATCGATTTTGTCCGACACCAAAGAAGGGTCTGTGCGACTGCTGTACATTCCCGGCGGACAAGAAGTGCCAGATCATAGCCACGAAGGCATCGAGTTGACGCTTGTGCTGCAAGGTGCCTTTCGGGATGAAACCGGGCGGTTTGGCGTCGGAGATCTCGAAATCGCGGATGATGATCTAGAACATGCCCCGATTGCCGAAGAAGGTGCGGCTTGTATTTGCCTCGCCGCTA
The DNA here is from genome assembly GCA_947498415.1 of uncultured Paracoccaceae bacterium. Classification (GTDB taxonomy): domain Bacteria; phylum Pseudomonadota; class Alphaproteobacteria; order Rhodobacterales; family Rhodobacteraceae; genus Cognatishimia. The sequence continues at coordinate 14,822 of CANMKB010000008.1, read as the reverse complement.
CAGGCGCGCCGCTGCGGTTTAAGTCGTGGATGCCACGGCTGTTTCAGCCCATCTTTAGGATTTGATTAAAGATTGGCGGCTGGCGTTTCGTTCAAGTTGCCGTCTTGCCGACCATAATACCAATTTTGAATAAAACGTGTGGAATCCCATAAGGGCCGCGACGGGCCAACCCAATTTGGGTTGGTCTGCTTCTGGGTTTTTTGGAACGACGCCTGAACCAAAGTACAATGTTGTTTGGTTTTGGTCGCTTTGGCACATCAGCCACGTGCGAATGCCGTTTCCAAACACGGAAAGCAGAATTTGCGCGTCATCTCGCTTTTCGACAGTCCATCCTGCAAATGTGTCTGACATTGCATGTGCTAATTTTTCCAAGTCGCCTTGGCTGGATGGATACCCAAAAAGTCCCAATAGCTTGCGTTCTATTTTCATGATCGGAGACGCGAAAAAGGCCTCTAAGTAATCACTAAGATTTGCTGTGCTGTTGATAGTTGTCTGAAAACAATCAGCGTGATGACCTTTGCGCATTGCATAAGTTTGCAGAAGCGCAGTTTGTGGCAGTGGGGTCACGGATACATGAAACATTTCAAACTCCATACGTTAGCGTATGTTTTGCCGAAATGTAGGTTGGGGTCAAGCGCTTTGAGATGAACTGTAAACGAAGAAACCCGCAGCCAAAGCTGCGGGTTTCTGATTCAAATTGTAAGCAGGGCTTACAGGAATTTCGCCATCGCGCGACCGGTGTCGATCATGCGGTTAGAGAAGCCCCACTCGTTGTCATACCAGCTCACAACACGCACCAGACCTTCGGATGTCACAGAAGTCTGTGGGGATGCGAAAGTGGAAGAGTGCGGATCGTGGTTGAAATCAACGGAAACAAGAGGGCGCTCTTCGTAACCCAAGATACCTTTCAGAGGGCCTTCAGCGGCTTCTTTCACTGCAGCGTTGATCGCTTCTACGGTTGCCGCTTTTTCCGGAACAAAAGACAAATCAACCAAGGATACGTTCACGGTTGGGACGCGGATCGCAGAGCCTTCTAGGCGGCCCTTGAGGTGTGGTAGAACCTCAGAGATCGCACGCGCCGCACCTGTTGAGGTTGGGATCATGGATTCCGCTGCCGCACGAGCGCGGTACAGATCTTTGTGTGCCGCATCGTGGGTTGGCTGGTCGCCGGTGTAGGCGTGAATGGTGGTCATGTAACCGGTCTTGATGCCAAATGTGTCATCAAGAACTTTTGCAACAGGTGCCAAGCAGTTTGTGGTGCAAGATGCGTTAGAAACGATCACGTCATCCGCAGTCAGGTCAGCGTCGTTCACGCCGAATACGACGGTGCGGTCAACTTCTTTGCCTGGGGCAGAGATCAGAACACGCTTAGAGCCGTTTTTCAGATGCTTTGCAGCTGTGTCACGTGATGTGAAGATACCAGTACACTCATACGCGATATCAACGCCGTCCCATGGCAGTTCTTCTGGGTTACGGATCGCTGTCAATTTGATGGTCTGGTTGCCAACTTTGATGGTGTCGCCATCAACAGTGACTTCAGCGTTCAAGCGGCCGTGAACAGAATCAAACTGCAGCAGGTGTGCCAGCGTGGACGCTGGGGCCAAATCATTGATGGCCACAACTTTGACGTCTTCGACGTTGTTTTCAACGATGGCGCGCAGCACGTTGCGGCCGATGCGGCCAAATCCGTTGATTGCGATATTCAGGGTCATCCTGGCTTCTCCGATAACGTTTATGGCCGACGCATCATGAATCGATGCGTTAGCGGTAACAATTTGCGCAAATCGTTACCGCTAACGAAATCCAAATGCAAGATGAATTGCCAAAGGTTACGAAAAGCTGATGAATCTGCCGTAAAGCTGCTTGCGCTTTCCCAGAGGGTCTAACACGATACGCCTATGACCAAACGGTTGAACCTTAAAGATGTTGCAGCGCTCGTGGGCGTGAGCGAGATGACAGCAAGCCGCGCCCTGCGGGGTGCGCCAGATGTGTCGCAAAAAACCCGCCTGAAAGTCGAAGAGGCGGCGCGCTCGATTGGATATGTGCCGAATCGGATTGCAGGCTCATTGGCATCCCGGTCTGTGAACCTGGTGGCCGTGGTGGTGCCATCGTTGAACAGCTATGTATTCCCAGAGGTGCTTTCGGGCCTATCTGCGGTGTTAAAGCCGACGGAACTGAAGCCGGTTGTTGGGGTTTCCAGCTACGATTTGGCCGAAGAAGAAAGCGTGATCCGCGAAATGTTGTCATGGCGGCCTTCGGGTTTGGTCGTGGCGGGGCTTGAACACACTGACACCACACGCAGCATGCTGCGGAATGCAGCGTGCCCAGTTGTTGAGGTTATGGATACCGATGGCGACCCTGTTGGTCATTGTGTTGGTGTTTCGCATTTGCAGGCGGGCCGCGACATGGCCCATCAAATGGTGGCGCGTGGTTACCGCAAAATTGCGTTCATTGGCACCAAGATGCCGCAAGACTTTCGTGCGGTGAAACGGTTCGACGGGTTTTGCGAAGGGTTGGCCGCCCAGGGGCTAGAGATCAGGGATCAAGAATTGATTTCTGGTGAAAGCAGCATTCAGGTTGGTCGCACGCTGACCGAGGCGCTTTTGGCGCGCAGCCCTGATGTGGACTGTATCTATTATTCCAGCGATGTGATGTCAGTTGGGGGCTATATGCATTGCTTGGCCGCTGGTATTTCGATTCCAGATCAATTGGCCCTGGCTGGGTTCAACAATCTGCAAATTCTCGAAGGTCTGCCGATTGGCCTTGCCACAACCGACGCCCGCCGCCGTGATATTGGTCGCCGTGCTGCCGAGATTATTTTGCGGGATCAACAATTGCCCGATGATGCGCCTCGGGATTGGGTAATCGAAAACATGCAATCTCGGGTCGCGCTTGGGCAAAGTTTGTGACGGATTGAAAGCACTCTGTCCAATCGGCCGCATTGATTACCAGGACATCCTCCACTAAAAGGGCGGCGAATGAGTCTGTTTTGCAATCAAATTGCAACGAAACTGGCTTAGACAGAATTTGAATTTGCGCCATCAAGTGTATCGGCGGCGCATGACCCCTTCGAAAAACGGTGAAAGGCGAAAATTTCATGACCGAAACATCGAAACCAGACGTATTGTATACAATTGTAGACGAAGCACCTGAGCTGGCCTCAGCCTCGCTTCTTCCGATTGTGCGTTCCTTTGCAGCTGCGGCTGATTTGAACGTGGGCACCAAGGACATTTCGCTGGCAGGTCGCATCATTTCGACCTTCCCAGAAGTGTTGACGGACGCGCAGCGCCAGTCTGATGATCTTGCAGATCTGGGTGTGTTGGTGAAAACGCCAGACGCCAACGTGATCAAGCTTCCAAACATCTCTGCGTCTGTGCCTCAGTTGCAAGCGGCAATCGCCGAGCTGCAGGGCAAAGGCTATGCGCTGCCAGACTATCCTGAGGCGCCAAGCACTGACGAAGAAAAAGCCGTTCAGGCGCGTTATGACAGCATCAAAGGTTCTGCGGTAAACCCGGTTCTGCGTGAAGGTAACTCTGATCGTCGTTCTGCAAAAGCTGTGAAAAATTATGCTCAGAACAATCCGCATTCCATGGGTGCGTGGGTTTCTGACAGCAAGACCAAAGTGTCTTCGATGCCGGGCAACGATTTCTACGCAAACGAAGTCTCTGCAACCATCACTGCCGCGCAAGCTGGTGATGCAAAGATCGAATTCGTTGGCAAAGACGGTTCCGTTACTTCTCTGAAAGACGGTTGGCCGTTGGATGAAGGCACCGTGGCAGATGCAACGTTCATGTCTGCAAAAGCTTTGGGCGCATTCTTGGTAGATGCCATCGAAGACACCAAGGCAGACGGTACGATGTTCAGCCTGCACATGAAGGCCACTATGATGAAGGTCTCTGACCCGATCATCTTTGGTCATGCTGTGAAAGCATGGCTTGGCCCAGTGTGGGACAAACATGGTGAAGCGATTGCCGCCGCGGGTGGTTCCCCGAACTCTGGTCTGGGTGACGTTCTGTCAGCGATTGACGGCATGGCGAACGCAGCCGAGATCAAAGCAGAGATCGCCGCACTGGATCGTCCATCCATGTACATGGTTGATTCAGACAAAGGCATCACCAACCTGCACGTGCCTTCCGATGTGATCATCGATGCGTCCATGCCAGCTGTGATCCGCGCAGGCGGTAAGGGCTGGGATGAAAACGGCAATAAGGGTGATACCAACTGTGTGATCCCTGATCGTTGTTATTCCACCATCTATGATGAAGCGATCAACTTCTTCAAAGCAAACGGTGCGCTGGATGTAACCAAATCAGGTTCTGTGGCAAACGTGGGTCTGATGGCGCAAAAAGCCGAAGAATACGGCTCTCACCCAACCACGTTCGAAGCGCCTGCAGATGGTACGATCCGCATCGTTCTGGCGAATGGCGAAACACTGCACAGCCACGACGTAGAGGCGGGCGACATCTGGCGGTCTTGCACTGCAAAAGCGGCCCCAATCGCGAACTGGATCGAGTTGGCGATGGATCGTCAGCGTTTGACTGGGTCTGAAGCGATCTTCTGGCTGGACGCAAACCGTGGCCACGATGCGCAACTGATTGCTCTGGTGAAACCAGCCTTGGAAGCAGCCGGCGTTGCCGACAAGTTCCAAATCATGGCACCGCGCGAAGCGACCGCACAAACGCTGAAAACCATCACATCCGGTGCAGACAGCATCGCGATTTCTGGCAACGTTCTGCGGGATTACCTGACTGACCTGTATCCGATTCTTGAATTGGGCACGTCGGCTAAGATGCTGTCGATCGTAAAGCTGATGCAAGGCGGCGGCCTGTTTGAAACCGGGGCAGGGGGCTCTGCACCTAAGCACGTTCAGCAGTTGGTCGAAGAAAACCACCTACGTTGGGACTCTATGGGTGAGTTCTGTGCGCTGGGTGAAAGCCTTAACTTCCTGGCGGATTCCAAAGGCAACGCGAAAGCGGGCGTTCTGGGCCGTGCGGCAGAAGTAGCCACTCAGGGTATTCTGGACAACAACAACTCTCCATCTCGTAAAGTGGGTGAGCCAGACAACCGTGACAGTCACTACTGGTTTGCACGCTATTGGGCCGATGCCTTGGCAAAGCAAACCGACGATGCAGAACTGGCCACGCACTTTGAGCCAATCGCAGCATCGCTGATCGCGAATGAAGCCAAGATTTTGGGTGAGTTTGCAGCTGCGCAAGGCAAAGCTGTTGATCTGGGCGGTTACTTTAAAACCGACCCTGTAAAAACCGCAGCCGTGATGCGCCCATCTGCGACGTTCAACGAAATTATCGGCTAAACGTTCATCGCTTCTGAAATGCAAAGGCGCCCTGTTTCGGGGCGCCTTTTTTTATGCAGCTTTCAATTCCATGTTCTTAAGCTTGGTATAGGGCGGCGCCACGCCGAATTCCTCTAAGACCCGCCGTTTGATTTGGGGGGTAAAGGGAAGATGCGTCAGCTCTGGGGCGACATTGGCGAGTAAGGTTTCAAACACCTTTCCCGAGATGCGGTAGCTTGGCCGTAACCGCATTGCGGCGTGTAGCAAAAAGCGATCGTTGAAGGGATTGACGTAGTAGCTGTTGGTCGATCCGCTCAAAAGTGCGCCCAAAGCATGCGGCTGAACAAGTTCTAGAAAAGCCAAGTCATAGATGCGGTTTCCAGACTGGGCAGGCAAACTGCGCATCCAATCCATATAGGACGGCCCCCAGCGCATAATCGTTTCGTTGGTCATGTCGGAATCCAGGCGCAGCCGAGTCAGCGCGTAAGTCAGGCTAAACGGGGTCTTTAGCATTTTACGTTGGTATTGTTGCCCGCCCAACATGCCGAGCAGATTACCACGCAGCAAAAGATCGGCTTTTGGGGATAGGATATCGGCCAAACCTGCTCGGGCATCGCGAGTGCCCGATTCAAAACCCGTGCGAAAGGCAAACCGATCAAACCGTTCGCGGTTGGCTTTGGGTGTCAAAAGGGGATCGCAATTCTGCGATTTGGTTTCGATCACCCGATGCTCTAGGTTTAGACACTCACAAATTTTGGCGCCGATAAAGCTATCGACCAAGGAATTGTGGTTTGTCGCATGGGTAAAGAGGGGGCCAAGGTCTGCGGCATGGTGTTTCGCCATGCCCAACAGCAAACGACTGTCACGTCCACCGGAAATCGGGATTGTGCAGGTGTAGTGTGTCACAAGACCTGTAACGATTTGCTGGAGCCGGTGTTGAATTTGCAGGATCAGCGCATCTCGATCGCTGCGTTTCACATCTAGATCGGTCTTTGCCGTCGGCCAGTGCCGCACAAGCGCATAACTTTGCAGGTCGAGGTAATGATTGGGGCGGGCCCGTTTCACCCGACGGTCGCTTGTGTGGTCAAAGGCATAGTATTGATTGCTACGCAGAATGGTTTTGCCGTCAAACAGGGGATTGGGTTGTCGTTCGCCCGTTGCCGCGAGGGCCGGATTTGATGCAACCAAATCTTCTTGCGGATTAAAGACGACAGATTGATCCAGCGCACCGTCAAAGTAGATCCGTTCACCCTTTGGGGTGACAAAAATGGCGGCAAACCGTCCAGCGATCTCGGCAAGCTGACGTTCAACAGCATCCCAAAAGTCAGCGTCGTTCAGCGCGGCAGATAGGCCAAAGTGGTTTTGGATCGCTTTGCCATCTGCATCAATCCCGATCCCTAGAAACCACCCAACCTGAGTGCGCGTCGCATCCAAGATTTCAACACATTGAAGATGGGGACAGGATTGAAGCGCCCAAGGTCCAAGCTGAGAGCGGCACCAACTTTCACAGGTGATCGGCGCAGATTTCGCGAGAACAAATTGATATTTGTACAGCTCTGCAAAACTGTCTGAAAGCGTTGCGTCGAACGACTGCGCAACAAGGGGCTTCTGCCCAACAATCACGTTCACCCAAAACTCCATCGCCCGTAATCCATCGGGCTGTGCTCAAATTCGCCTCGGCCTCACCTCGAAAATGTCCGGATGAGACTCATTTAATCAATCTTTAACTTTGGGAGATCGCCAAACCAAGGCGGTTGGCGCTGCCATCGCGAGGCGCAGGGCAATTTGCGGCAAAATAAGCACATTGGCCTGCGTCAGGGACTGCCGCAAGCTGGGTTTGTGAGTGTGGTCGACGGCTTAAGAATTCGCGGCGGCTTTAACGTCGCTCATCTCTTCTTCGAGGAGAGCTGCGTAGATTTTGCGGTCTTCTTCGCTGGCCTGACCGTTGTTTTCATGAATGCGGGCCGACATTTTCAATATCTCATGATAGCTGCCCGCCCGCGCTTCAGAGCGGGACACAGCATTTTGCAGAGAGGTCAGGCTGCCCGCCCGTGTCAGCGACAACAACGAGACCGGCTCTCCGGCGCATACTTGTACGGCAACATCTGTCATGCGGGCGCTCGGCATCTCTCGGATGCTTCGGTTTAGAGTTTTTTCCAATTCAAACTGCGAAAAAGGCCGACGGCTATTCGTCGTGCAGGCAAACACGCCGTTTCCACGATAGGTGACAAGGTCTGCCTCGGAGCCATAAAGTTCTGTCAGTTTTAGGCCAAGGTCAGACAGCAACTGCCGAAACGCCAACCGAGACATGCTGCGAAATACTTTTTCGACGTTCAGAATTTTGAGGGCAAAGACGCTGGTTGTCAGCATCTTCATCCGGGACAATTGCAATAGGTAGTTCTCAAACGAGACATAACCCACCAAACGCTCAATGCCGAGCAGCTCAACTGGTTCGCTGAGGCTGTGCTCCAAGCTGCGATCAAGATCGTTTTTAAGGTTTAGGATTTCTTCGTGGCGGCGATGTACGCGCGCCTGCTCATGAATAAGACGTTCGGCGTTTTTCAAGCGGCTGAAGAGTTCCAGCACATCAAACGGCTTGGTGATGTAATCCGTAGCGCCCGCCAGAAAGGCCGCATCGACGAATTTCTTTTGCGCCATTGCCGTAAGCATAAGGATCGGCGTTTCTTCGTAATGCGCATGGCGGCGAATGCGGCTGCACAATTCAATTCCGTCCATCCCCGGCATCTGAATATCCAGCAAAAAGCAGTCAAATTTCGGAGTGTCAGACGAGCAGGCAGCCAAAGCTTCCATGCCAGATGCGGCTGTCCAGACCACATGATCAGACTCTGCCGAGATAGAGGCAGACAAAAGCTCTCGAATGTTCTCGTCGTCATCAACGGCAAGTATACGCATGGCTTTATCCATTCAACGAGGCCTCACGCTATAGTTGAGGCAGGGACTGCTGCTTCTGCAGCCGAATCTTTAAACCCCAAAATGAAGGTTTATGGAAAATATTGGTAAACGACCACTTTGGCAGGAAATTGGCGAAATGTGTCCAAAGTGCGGCGATTCTGCTATGGGTTGCACTATGATTTCCCGAAGTTTAAAAAAATCATTAATGTTGTGGATGTTTTAGCCAAGGATTAATCCGGCTTTAATTTCGGTCAGCTACTTTATTCTTACAGGCAGTAAGAAAAAAACCGGAAGAGTTTAAATGAGCATTACGGCATATAAGCGCACGATCTCGGATACCGAGTCGCCGCGACAGATTGAGCGACGTGTTTTTCTTCAAGTGACATCTGAACTTGAGGATAAATCAAAGGCGTATGACGAAACCCAAGACAAGGCAGAGCGACTACGCGTTTTGTCCGAAGGGCTTCGAGACGCTTTGTGGCGCAATCAGAAACTTTGGATGGCTGTACGCAACGATGTGGTGGAGCCGGGTAACGATTTGCCACCAGCGTTGAAAGCGGGGTTGATTTCCCTAGCATTGTTCGTGGACACTCACACTGCCAGTCTGATGAAGACCGAAAAGACTGTGAAACCGTTGTTGGATATGAACCGCAGCATCATACGCGGCTTAGAAGGCAACCCGCTACGCGTGATGGAGTAAGAATTGGCGCTTCGACTAACGCTTAAACCAAATGAGAAGATCGTCATCAACGGCTGCGTGATCCGTAACGCGGATCGCAGGCAGATGCTTACGATCGAAAACCACGCTGATATCGTGCGTGGTGTCGACTTGCTTGACGAAAACGAAGCTGGATCACCGGTAAAGCGGGTCTACTTCTTTGTGCAGGCTTGCCTGTTGAAGCCAGATATCCGCGACGAGCTGATCCCCGTGGTGCAAAAAGATCTCGCCGCTCTGGTGCCGATTTTCCACGAAGAGATTGGGAGCCATATCTTTGAGGCTGCGACGCATGTCGCATGTCGCGATTTCTACAAGGCCATGCGCGCCTTGCGACCGTTGATCAACTATGAGGCGCGGCTGCTTGAAAAAATCAATGGCGTCGAAACCGCCATGGCTGCTCCGGCAGAGTAGGGGCGCACCATGGTGTTGAGCATTTCCGGATTAGGGAGCCAGCTGGCGTTGAACCTGATTGATCGTACTAAAGATCGTCAGATGGAAACACTGCGCAGTGAAGCTCAGCACAAACGTGCCGCGGAACAATTTCGCGAGCGTATTGGTTCGATCACAACGCCCGAAGAATTTGTCAAAGACTTTGAGGTCTACAGCTTTGTGATGCGAGCTTTTGACATGGAGGATCAGATCTTTGGGAAAGGTATGATCCGTAAAGTCCTTGAAAGTGATCCATCTGATGACACGTCTTTGGTCAATCGGCTGACCCAGTCGAGCTTTGGCGAATTGCACAATGCGATGGGCTTCACCACGGAAAATGGCCCGCAGGTTCCTGATTTCACAGATCCTGAATGGCAAGACGCGATTGTGGATCAGTATTTTGAAACCCAATTCCGCAACGAGCACAATGATCTGAACAGCACTGTCGGTACCGTGCTAGAGCTGCGCACCAAAGTCGAAGATATCGACACGTGGTATGATGTTCTAAAAGACAAAGAGATTTCAGAGTTCTTTCGCAAAGCGCTGTTTTTGCCAGATCAAATGGCCACGCTGGACGTGGATATGCAGGTTAAGATCTTTGAAAAGAAATTCGATCTGACCAAACTGTCTGATCCGCGAGAGGTAGAGAGCCTTGTAACGCGATTTATTGCGATCTCGGATATTCAAAACCCACCGCAGGCGAATTTTAACAGCACAGCTGTGAACCTTTTGAATTCGTCGTTGAGCGGTCAGTTCGTGCCAATAACGCTGGATATCTCTGCGATCAGTGGGTTTAGCCCGTCACTGTATCGGTGATCTAAACCGTCGGAACGGTTTACTCCATCATGTCTTCTTCGTCGGTTTCAGGTAGTTCGATATCGCCGGATTCCGCAAGCTGTAGTGCAATTTCGACCATTTCGGATTGCGCTTCCTTCACCTCACGTGACTTTACAGGGCCCATCGCCTTCATTTCTTCAACCAACATATCGCGAGAGCGCTGTGGCATCGAATTCAGGAAATGTTCGCGCACTTCTTTTTCGGCACCCCGCAGCGCAAGGGGCAGGCCGTTGCCAGAAACCTCACGCATAACACGGGCCAGGGCATTGGCCTTAAGTTGAACGAGGTCGTCAAAGACAAACATTTTTTGCCGAATAGAGCGCAGTTTTTCTGGAATTTTCTGTTCCAGATCGCGAGAAAGCCCCTCAAGCAATTTGGTGTCCAGCTTGTTAAACACCTTAACCAATCGTTTTTCGGCCTCGGCCTCGGCATTCTGACCGGCTTTGGCCAAAACTTCATGGCGCAAGCTTTCCTCGATGGCATGGATCGCATCAGCGGGCAGTTGGTCCATGCCAACCATCCGTTCCACCAGATCCACAGAGCGCTCTTGGCCCAGCAATGGCAGTACCTTTGCGACGGCGTCAGGCGACAGGCGGGATAAAATCACGGCGACCGTCTGGTTGTGTTCTTTGCGCAGGTAATCTGCCAGCATCTTTTCGTCGAGTGCCGATAGGTCTTTCCACAGGTTGCCTGTGCTACTGCCTTCGATTTCTTCAAGGATTTCCGCGACGCGATCTTCGGGGAGAAAGCCTTTCAGCAAACCGCGGGCCGCATCGATCGAACCGGTGATGCCGCCATAGCTCGAAACCTTTTGCCCAAACTCGCGCATTACTTCTTCAACGACTTCGGCCTGCACTTCGCCCATTTCTGAAATGGCGCGGGTGATCTGGCTGATTTCCGAGGTTTCTAACTGCTGCATCAACGCGCCGCCTCGGTCTTCCCCTAGGCACAGAAACAGGATTGCTGATTTCTCTGGGCCGGTCAGCCGTTTAGCGCGGCGAAAAGAGGCGAATTGGTTCATGGTCTATCCGTTGATGCAGATGCAAGGATTACTATCCATGATTACCTAAAACTATCCTTGGTGTCCAACAAGAACTGTTAAAGGGTGGTAAAAGAATCTCTTAATAGGAGAGTCCTCTATCCACCCCCAGCATAAGGTAGGTAGGATTCCATCAATGATCCCGCAAGCATGTACCACCCGTCGATCAAAACAAAGAAGATCACTTTGAACGGCAAAGATACAATCACCGGTGGAAGCATCATCATACCGGCACTCATAAGGACCGAGGCGACGATCAAGTCGATGGCAATGAACGGCAGATACAGCAAGAACCCAATCGTAAACGCGCGGCGCAGCTCTGAAATCATGAAACTTGGGACAAGTACGCGCCACTCAACATCTTCGGGGCCCGCAGCCACAGCATCCGGATCGCCATCGCTTGCGATATCCTGAAACAGGGCAAGGTCTTTTTCGCGCGTGTTTGCATACATAAAGGCGCGGAACGGATCAGAGATCGCCGTAATAGCTTGTTCTTCGGTGATTGAGTTCTGAATGAGCGGCTGTAGCCCCAGTTCGTAGGCGTCGTCCAGAACCGGTTCCATGACAAAATAGGTCATGAACAGGGCCATAGCATTCAACACCATATTGGGCGGTGTTTGGTTCAGGCCCAAGGCGGAACGCAACATAGAAAATACGATCACAAACCGGGTAAAGCTGGTCATCACCACCAAAAGCCCGGGGGCAATCGACAGCACGGTGATCAGTGCGAAGAGCTGGATCAACCGGCCCGACAGGCTGGTTGTTGTGTCGCTTCCAGCTTCGCTGTCAGCAAGTGTCGAGGACAGGTCGCGGATCAATCCGCCAACGCCTGAATCCTGCGCGAGGGCAGGGCCTGCCAGCAGCGTTAGGGCAACAGTTGCCCATAACGCTATCTGTTTTCTTGAAACGTACACAGAATATCCGATCAGCTACCGGGAATGAAATCCTTGACGATTTCTCTCAGCGCAACGCCGATGAAATCCCCATTCACCTTAACCAGATCGCCGCGGGCCACCATTCGATCGTTGATCATGATATCAATCGGGTCGCCCACTTTGCGATCAAGTTCGATCACTGAACCGCGCGTCAATTCCAGCAAGTCAGAGACTGACATGCGGCTGCGCCCAAGCACCACGCGCACGTCAAGTTTGACGTTGTAAAGCGCATCAATGTTACGCCCGTCGCCGCCTTCTGCCATGGCCTGAAGCGTTGCTGCATCCAATCCCTCTTCGGGGGTTGGGGTGTTTTCCTCTGGGGTCGGTGTGTCTTCTGACATGGGTTAGACCTTTTGGGTTTGAGGTTTCAATTGCTCGGATGCGCTGCGAAGCGCATCAAGAAGTTCTGCGCAGACAGCATCCAAGCTGTAGTTCATAAAGCCGTTGTCCCAGCTCATCCGGGTCTCGCCGTTCTTGAGTGTAGGGTCGGCAATGATAGTGGCCGTCTCGGCATATTCCGCTTGGATCAACGCCCCTAAGTCGGGCGCAAGGGTGGCCTCGGTTTCTGTGGAAAGACGCAAAGTCAGCTTTCCTTTGCCAGCCCCCATGTGAATGGCGCCCTTTAGGCGGGCATGAACTTGATCCACCGAATACGTCTTGAGCAGGTCTGGAACCACGCGTTCGCAGATGTCCAACACCATATCCACCAGATCATTTTCCAACTCTTGCCGGCGTTGCGTGTCTTGCGACAGGAATTGCGCCAGATGATCGCGGATTTCTGTCAGGGCGCTTCCGGTCAGTGCAATCTGTTCTTGGTGAGCGGTGCGTTTACCGTCTTCGAACCCTTCAGTGCGCCCTTGTTCAGCGCCTTGCTCCCGTGCTTCGGCGAGCATCTTTCCAAGCTCGTCTTCGGTAAAGCTGAACATCTGCACCTCTGGGACAGAGGTGTCATTCACCCCATCAAGGTGCTCGTTCTCAGCGTCAAAATCCCGAAGGAACAACGCGTTCATGCCTCAGCCTCCGTCCGGAGCCACCCGCGTAACACGCGCAAGACGTCTTCGGGTTTGTCTTCGGCCATGTTTTGGATGGCTTCGACACGCGCTTTGATCAAGTTGCCGCGCACGCCCAAGGTTTCAATGTATTCGTGTGGGCCGTCTTCCTGGTCGATGTCAAAAATGCTTGTGACGCCAGGAGCAGCACGATCAAAGGGTGAAACATTTGGCAAGCTACGAGGAGATTTATCGCTTCCTGCTTCGCCTGCATCTGGGCCTCCGACCGCTTGTAGATCAGATTGATTGCCGTCTGGCGCCAAAAGTTCGCCATCGCCAGCTGGCAATGGTGTGCCGTCTGGACCAATCAGCGCAGCTGCTGCGTCTGCGGGTGGAAGCTCTGGCGTTGGTTTCTCGGTCAACATGCGCAGGGCAGGGCGAACACCCAAGATCATCACCAGTGCCACGATCACAAGACCGAGCACCCCCCGCAGAATAGAGACGATATTTGTCGCGATCTGATCCCCGATGGATGTCTTGATGGGGTCGCCAACTTCCATGGAGTAATCCATGAACCGCAGGCTATCGACTGACACGTCATCGCCACGGGCAGAATTAAAGCCAACGGACGTTTTCACTAATTCCGTCAGGCGTTCAATCTCGGCCGCCTCACGGTCAGAATAGATCACTTCACCTTCTTCAAGGTTGTAGATGCCGTTCACAAGAACCGCGACAGAGATGCGTTTGACTTCACCCGCTTCGCGCACAATCTCGCGGCGGGTGTTGCCAATTTCGTATTGCACGAGCTCGTTCGCTTTGGATTGGCTGGTCGAGGCGCCTGCGCCCGTGCCATCCTGAAGCGCTGCGGGAATGTTGTTTTCGACACCCACGCCGCCCGGTCCTTCAGACCCTGCCCGCTCTTCGTTGCGGCTTTCGGTGGATCGTACAACTTGCTGATCTGGGTTGTAGCTTTGTTCAACCACCACTTCACGCGCGGTTGTCAGCTCTACATTTACGCGCACCCGCGCATTACCTGCGCCCACGCGGGCTGTCAGCATGTTGCGCACGTCTTGTGCCAGGCGTTCTTCGATGCTTGCTTTGGTGGATTGCAAGGTCACTTGGCCGGTACCGTCTGCGCTTTCGGCCAAAATCACTTCGCCGCTTGCAGACAAGACAGTCACGCGGCCCAGATCAAGCTCTGGTACGGCAGAGGCCACCAGGTTGCGGATCGCAGAGGCTTGTTTGCGCGCAATCGTACGACCCGGCACCGCGCGTACAATCACAGAGGCACGAGGCGTTGGGCGCTCACGTGAAAAGGCTTCGCGTTCGGGCAGCACCAAATGCACCCGCGCACTTTGCACGCCTTCCAATGTTTGGATGGAGCGTGAAAGCTCTCCTTCCATGGCGCGTAGCCGGTTCACGCGCTGCATGAACGAGTTCATGGCAAGGCCAGAGTTTTGATCAAACAGCTCCCAGCCCGGGTCGCCTTCGATGGGAAGGCCGGTTTCGGCAACCACCATACGAGCGCGGGCCACGTCGCTTGCGGGCACCATAACAGAGCTGCCGTCTTCGGACATGCGCGCATCAAAACCTTTGCTGGCCAAAGTCGCCTCAACCGATGTGGCCGTTGCCGGAGAAAGGTTCTTATATAGAGCTGCGTAGTCCGGGG
>CANMKB010000007.1 GCA_947498415.1 uncultured Paracoccaceae bacterium | reverse complement strand
GGGGGAAGATCAGTCAGAGTTGGGGTATTGGGGAAATCTTGGATGCACCGTAAGCGATGCCCCAAACATCGTAAGCGACCGATATTTAAGCCGAGTGCAAATGCTCGCGAGAGGATATTGGTTCGTACCGATTGGTGTCAGAAACGGAAGGAAACGAGCCTCTCTGTGCCAATGTAGAATGCCACTCTATTTTAGACTTCGAATTGGAGAACGGGCGGTTGAGCAGACGAGCTCAGCTCCCTTTTTTCTTTAGGTATTGTGAAACGCGAAATGTGCCCGGTGAAATGGCGCGGCTTCGGGTTCGTAGGACAGGTCTGTTTTCTGATCCGCCGCCAAAGGCTTCTCGAGCGACGATATAAAGACCGCTGGCGATGATAATGGCAGCCCCGATCCATGTTGGGCCGTCCATGGTTTCGTCGAATAAAAGAACGCCATAAATGGCTGCCCATATGATCTGTACATATTGCATTGGGGCGACAAAGGCCGCTTCTCCGGCGCGGTATGCCATAACAAGGAGGTAAGCGGCGGCAAAGCCCATGACAGAGATCGCGCCCATCGCCGCAAAGTCTGAGAGTGGCATTGGTTTATAGACAAATCCCAAGCCGGTTCCCATGATTAGAAATACTGCTGCGAAGGGGTAAAGCATCATGACGATTTGACGTTCTTCCTTGCCTATGCGGCGTGCAATCACAGACTGAAGGGCGACGCAAATTGCTGCGATAAAGGCAGCGACATGGCCCATGGTAAATACCGTCGCCCCGGGGCGCACAACGACTATCACGCCCACAAGGCCGAGGATCACCGCAAATGTGCGGTGGAGGCCGACGCGCTCTCCCAAAATTGGAATGGACATCAACGTGATTAACAAAGGAACAGTGAAGAGTATTGAATAGACCTGCGCCATAGGCAGTGTGGAAAAGGCAAAGAAGCCGCAGAGTCCACCAAGGGCCATGGCGGCTGATCTGAGTGCCGTCCACCAGGGGTGGACAGGGCGTAGCGTGCCGGGGGTTGCATCTTGAACCAACATCAAGGTCAGCAATGGAAAAGACATCAAACTTGCAAAGAACAGAACTTGCATGGGCGCATATGACCCACCCAAAAAGCGAATGATCACATCATGCGCAGAATAGATACTGAACGCAGCAAAGGCGCAAAGCGCCCCTTTTAAATTGTTTGAGATTGCCATGGTGAACCTGATGTTTGCGCTGACATGATATCGATTAGCACAACATGAACCTTTGGCAAGCAAACCTATGAGGGTTGTTTAAAATAAATGCTCAAAGAAAAAGACCAGCCGCAGGGCTGGCCTCTATTTAGCATTCTGATGCTGAAATCAGAGAGACGCATCCAAAGCAGCAAGAACTGCATCGCCCATTTCTGATGTGCTCACTGGCTTTGTATCGCCGGATTGCATCAAATCACCGGTGCGTACGCCATCGGCCAGAACTTTTTCCACTGCGGCCTCAAGGCGTGTCGCCTCTTCGCCTTGATCAAAGCTATAACGCAACGCCATAGCAAAGCTTAGGATACATGCGCATGGGTTTGCTTTGCCCTGACCTGCGATATCTGGTGCAGAGCCGTGCACTGGCTCGTACAGAGCCTTAGGACGGCCGTTTTCCATCGGAGCACCGAGGGATGCAGATGGCAGCATGCCCAAGGAACCAGTGAGCATAGCAGCACAGTCAGATAGGATGTCGCCAAACAGGTTATCTGTCAGAATGACGTCAAACTGTTTAGGAGCGCGAACAAGTTGCATCGCGCCGTTGTCTGCATACATGTGAGACAGTTCAACATCCGAGTAAGATTCTTTGTGAACGCGTTCCACGACTTCGCGCCACAGAATGCCAGATTCCATGACATTCGCTTTTTCCATTGAAACAACTTTGTTGTTCCGGCGGCGCGCCAATTCAAATGCAGAGCGTGCAACACGGTCGATTTCTGTTTCGGTATAACGCTGTGTGTTGATGCCTACGCGCTGACCGTCTTCTTCAAAGATACCGCGTGGCTCGCCGAAGTAAGAACCGGAAGTCAGCTCGCGCACGATCATGATGTCGAGGCCAGAAACGATGTCACGCTTCAAAGATGAGAAATCTGCAAGCGCGTCAAAGCACTGAGCTGGGCGCAGGTTTGCATAAAGATCCATTTCTTTGCGCAGGCGAAGCAAACCGCGCTCTGGTTTGACGGAAAAGTCCAGATCATCATACGTTGGGCCACCGACAGCACCAAGCAATACAGCGTCAGCGTCTTGTGCTTTGGCCATTGTGTCATCATGCAACGGGGTGCCGTGTACATCATAAGCCGCCCCGCCTACGAGATCTTCGCTCACGTCAAAATTCAGACCACGTTTGTCACCATACCATGCGATGACGCGACGAACTTCTGCCATGACTTCTTTGCCGATGCCGTCGCCGGGCAAGATCAAAAGCGATGGGTTGCTCATGTTCATATATCCTTCGTGAATTTTCTTGTCGCTGGGTAACTCGCGGAGGTCGAAAGATCAAGAAACGAAGGGGAATTGAAAAGATTCTTACTGTTTCATCGCCCTTACTCGTTGGAAAAATCAATATCCACCCAGATCAGACGATGTCGGCTGGCGCTGGTAATGGTTTTCTTTAGATGCGGCACGGTTTGAGAATCGATGATGCCCGCAGAAATGAGGCGAAGGTCAGCGGACGGGAGAATGTAACTTACCCTCAGTGGACCCGGGCCTGGCGCGGGCCAATAGGCTGTTGGGCGGTTCTGGTGTTGTGGAGGCGATTGGAGGCGCGGATCGTCTAAAAACGCTTTGATCGCCGAATGGCGCCCTTCGCCATCGTTGGGATCAATGTTTGCAACGGCAACCATAACAAAGGCTTGCTCTGGGGGTGTTCCGAGATATCCGTTTAAGTGATCTAACCATAGCTGGTTTTCTAAGGCGTTGCGGATTCCATTGCGATCTTCGGGACCATCGAAAACAGGTGGTGTCGCGTGATGTGTGAGAAGAATGACGGGCTTGCCATACACCATAATTGGGATGGATTCGTGCGCCACGGAGGAAAGCGGAATGTTCGAGTTGGGGTGTACGATCTCTGAGAAACGTTGGATACCGCGTTCTTCTACTGGAAACTTGGATAAGACCACGATCGCGCGGGCGCCTAGAAAGGCCCCATAACCAATATTGTCCTCAGCTTCGCCAAGCCGCCCATCCTGGTCTAAGTCAGCGTTTGAGGGCACGCCGGTGTTAGATAAGGGCGTGTAGATGTAGGGGTAATCAAGCCCCTCTGTCATCAGTGCTGATTGCAGCGCCTGTTGGGCATGCCGCTCGGCATCGATGTCAAAGGATTGCAGTATCAAGACATCTGCATCTGCTGCTTTGATGACATCGATAACAGCAGACACCTGCGGATCGCCTTTGGAGATATCCTGCAAAAGTTGGCCAGGGCCGTCCCGATGTAATTCAGTGTGAAACGAGGCGATCCGTAGTGGCTTGGCTGGAACAGGCCAAGCCAAGGCAATCCATAAACACAGCGTCAGACAGGTTGTAAACCTTGGGCTACAGCGTAGGCGCGCTTGCGGTTTTCGTCGATCATCGAGGCGATCCTGATCATAGCAATCCCGCGCATCACCAATCCTGCCGGGAAAAACGCCCATATCGCCACTGTCCAAATCATTGTCTGCGGATCAGCCAAATCAAGCGGGGTGGTCGCATCTGATACAGCTCTCACGAATGCTGGAAACAGGAATGGCAGAAGAAAGCCTAACAGCACGTTAAAGCGGCCATCGCGAACAAGACGTGGCAAGACATCGCCTCCGGCCGTCGGGTCAAACAACGGAAGATTCACCCAAACGTTAAACGCGCCATTACGCGCGGGCCAATCAAACACTCGAACGAGTATGTAAAAAGTTGCGAGGCTTAGCAGAGAAAGCCCGTAGGCAAGGCCGGCTGCTTGGTTTGCAAAGATGATTTCATTTGCTGACAAATTTGCAGGAAGCGAACCTGTCACCAGCCGCACAGGCGAGTAGGGGAAATCCAAGAGATTTCCGAATAGCGAAGCCAGTGCGCGCATCAAACCATTCAGCGCGTTTGGCTCTATCGCATTCTGGGTCGTTGCCGACAAAGCAAACAAAGTCAGCAGGACCGCGACATAGCGCAAGCGGTTGAAAGGAGGCGCAAAGCGAAATTCGATAATGCTTGGATAGGTGGAAACGTATTCGATGAACACCAAAGTGCCGACAAATAACGCGACGAGCATAGTGACATATGAGCTATCCGCATCTGCGGACGGCACCATAAATGCTGGTATAGCCACCAACAAAGCCATCAATATCGCACGGGTTGCCGCGCTAACGATTTGTGCGAGCACTGCTCTCTTCCCTTCAAACTGGAGCGTCGCGATACGTTGCCGCAGACTTTTTTCCAACTTGATCCACCGGTTAGGGTGGTCTGCCTCATTCTTGCCGTAATCTTGGCGGGATTCCGCCAAGGGCTCAAGCGTTGTTTTTCGTTTATTAATCATTGCGACAAAAAGCATGGGAAAGTGGTGCTTGAATGCACCAACTTAAGCCCGCTCCACGGGGTAAGATCACATTTTCAAACAGTTTTTTCGCGACTTAACCCCGGCGCGTAGTGCTCCGCGGCTAAGTTGGCTTTCGCCGGTGGTGGCGAGTTATTGGGCCTGTTTGCACCCAGCGGGTGTATTTGCGTTTAGGATTGTGTCTAGATTGGGGCAAATTGAGGACATTATTGGGTGGGCTGTAACAAATCATGCCCGCGCCATCGAAATTCGCCAGCAAATCAGGAGAAAACCATTTTGAGCAACCGCCTTTTTTTTGTCGTACTGCTCGGCTAGGTGAGCGCTATGACACGACGTAGAATTCTCATACTTGCTGAACAGTGCAACCCGAATTGGCCAAGCTTACCTATTGTTGGCTACAAATACGCCCGAGCTTTGGCACGCGTTGCCGACGTGACGGTGGTCACTCATGTCCGAAATCATGAGAACATCGAAGCAGCTGGCGATCTTGGGGCTCCTGTTCACTACATCGATACAGAGTGGCTCGCCGCTCCAATGCACAAGATTGCAACGTGGTTGCGCGGAGGCGATGAGGTGGCTTGGTCAACCAACATGATCATGTCCTATCCGCCTTATGTTGCCTTTGAAAATCAGGCATGGTCGGCGATGAAAGGGAAAGTGGCTGCGGGTGAGTTCGATATTATTCACCGTGTCACACCAATGTCGCCCACAATGCCAAGCCCGATTGCTGGGAAGGGGGGGATTCCCTTCGTTCTTGGGCCGCTAAACGGCAACCTCGATTGGCCTGCTGCCTTTTCTGGCGAGCAAAAACGCGAAAAAGAGAGGGCGCGTAGCCTGCGCGACTTATACAAGTTTATGCCCTATGCACGGCGCACCCAACGCAAGGCAGATTGCGTCTTGGCGAGCTTTGCGCACACCATCAAAGATTTAGATCGGGTGTCGCCCCACAAGATCATCTCTGTGCCTGAAGTTGGGTTTGACCCTGATCTATTTCATGCAAATCGTGCTAAAGCGCCTTTCTCAGGCTCTGGGCCATTTGAGTTTTTGTTTGCCGGTCGTTTGGTGCCCTACAAAGTTCCGGAGGCGGCTGTGCGTGCCTTTGCATCATCGGACATGATGAGACAGCACAAGATGACGATCATTGGCGACGGGCCTGAACTTCCACGACTTCAATCCATTGTCGCAGAACACGATGCACAGGATCGCGTGATATTCGAAGGCCGTAAAACGCAGACCGAAGTTGCAGAGGCGATGCGCCGGGCTGATGCTTTCGTGTTTCCGTCAATCCGAGAGCTGGGTGCCGGCGTTGTGGTCGAAGCCATGGCATGTGGCACTTTGCTGATGGTGACTGACTATGGTGCCCCGGGTGCTTTGGTTGGCAATCAACGTGGAGTTTCACTGAACCTGTCAGACATGCATGGTCTTGTTGCATCAAACAAGAAGGCTATGGAGGCCTGTATCAGCGATCCACATGCACATGCAGCGTTGGCGGCAGCGGGTTGTGAGTATGCGCACCAGAATTTCACTTGGGATGCCAAAGCCAAGTTCACAGCGGAAGTTTATGAGGCTGTTCTGACCGGAGCGTCTTTCGAAAGTTTCAACCAATACGCATAAAAAAGCCGCCCGAACGGGCGGCTTTCTAAAGTTATTCGCTGAGGCTTAGACCCAAGGACGCAAGGCGCCTGCTTGTGCTTCGAACGTATCAATTGATTCCGCTTTTTGCATGGTTTGGCCGATGTCATCGAGACCTTCGATCAGGCAATGCTTGCGATGCGGGTCAACGTCGAATTTGATCACCTCGCCATCAGACGTCGTGATCTCTTGCGCTTCCAGATCAACGGTCATTCGTGCGTTTTCACCTTTTTCAGCATCGGCCATCAATAGGTCAACCTGTTCTTGTGGCAGAACGATCGGAAGGATTCCGTTCTTGAAGCAGTTGTTGAAGAAGATGTCAGCAAAAGACGTAGAGATTACGCATTTGATGCCAAAATCTGCAATCGCCCAAGGAGCGTGCTCGCGAGAAGAGCCACAGCCAAAGTTGTCACCCGCGACAAGGATTTCGGAATTGCGGTACTGTGGTTTGTTCAGCACGAAATCTGCGATTTCTGTGCCGTCGCGGTTGTAACGCATTTCGTCAAATAGGTTCTTGCCAAAGCCTGTGCGGGCGATGGATTTCAAGAAGACCTTTGGGATGATCATGTCTGTGTCGATATTCACCAGCGGCATAGGTGCCGCGATACCGGTCAGTTTTTGAAACTTTTCCATTGTCGGGGTCCTTACAGCAAATCGCGGATGTCAGTGAGTTTGCCAGTCAATGCAGCGGCAGCTGCCATAGCTGGTGAAACAAGGTGCGTACGCCCTTTGTATCCCTGACGACCTTCGAAGTTCCGGTTAGACGTCGCAGCGCAACGCTCGCCCTCGGACAGTTGATCTGGGTTCATGGCCAAACACATGGAACACCCAGCAAGGCGCCATTCGAAACCAGCGTCTCTGAAGATGTCAGCAAGACCTTCTTCTTCGGCTTGAGCACGAACCAGACCAGAGCCAGGCACGATCATCGCACGCATACCGTCTTTGATCTTCTTACCTTTGACCACTTCGGCCACAGCGCGGAAATCTTCGATACGGCCATTGGTGCAGGACCCGATAAAGACAGTGTCGATTTCAATGTCAGTCAGCTTCTGACCCGGTGTCAGGCCCATGTATTCGATCGAGCGACGTGCCGCTTCGACTTTGCCGCCCTCGAAATCTTCTGGGTTTGGCACAACGCCAGTGATCGGCAGAACATCCTCAGGAGAGGTGCCCCAAGTTACAACTGGCTGGATATCTTCGCCCTTGAGGGTGATGATTTTGTCAAATTCTGCGCCTTCGTCGGTGAACAGAGTTTTCCAATATTCCAAAGCCTGTTCAAACTGACCGCCTTTAGGTGCGTGTGGGCGACCTTTGACATATTCGAATGTGGTTTCATCAGGTGCGATCAAACCAGCGCGGGCACCGCCTTCGATGGCCATGTTACAGACGGTCATACGACCTTCCATAGACAGGTTGCGAATGGCTTCGCCGGTGTATTCGATCACATAACCTGTACCGCCAGCGGTACCTGTTTCACCGATGACGGCAAGTGTGATGTCTTTCGCGGTCACACCCGGGTTCAGTTTGCCCGTGATTTCGACCTTCATATTTTTGGATTTCTTCTGGATCAAAGTCTGGGTCGCCAGAACGTGTTCCACTTCAGAAGTCCCGATGCCGTGCGCCAAAGCGCCAAACGCCCCGTGAGTAGCTGTGTGGCTGTCACCACAAACGACGGTCATACCTGGCAGAGTCCAACCTTGCTCTGGGCCAACGATGTGCACGATGCCCTGACGAACGTCAGACACTGGATAGTAGTGTACGCCAAACTCTTTGGCGTTTTTGTCCAGCGCTTCAACCTGAATGCGGCTTTCTTCGTTGTCGATGCCTTTGGCACGATCCAACGTGGTTGGCACGTTGTGGTCAGGCACAGCAATGGTTTTTTCTGGCGCACGTACCTTGCGACCTGTCATGCGCAGCCCTTCAAAGGCCTGCGGTGACGTCACTTCGTGAACAAGGTGACGGTCGATGTACAGCAAGCAAGTGCCGTCTTCGGCTTCGTGGGCGACATGTGCGTCCCAGATTTTATCATAGAGTGTTTTGGGGGACATGGGGTCCTCTCCGTATTGATGAAATTGGCGGTGTGGCTGCAATACGGGCGTGCGAAAGCACGCCGGGCCCTTATAGGGCGGCTATGACAGATTTCGACTGACCAAAGAAACGCCAAGGTAAAAAGGCGCGGTCGTCAATGTCATGGATGCGTTTCATGACTGCCCAAATAGCCGGAGTCGTTCGTACTCGCAAGGGAAATGGCTTGTTTTAAGGCCGTGGGTCGTGTCACGCTGCCTTAAATCAAAGGGCGCCTATGGAAGAAGACACCACAAAGCTAGAAAACCAAGACACCACAGGCGGCGTCGCCCAAGCCGAAGGTGGCGCCGAAACAGAAGCCGCGACTCAGGAAATTGCGCTGAGCTTGTGGGATCAGTTGTTTGAATTTGGCCAAGGATTGCTGCGACCATGGAATGCCTATCAGGTGTTTATTGCCATAGGTCTATTGGGTGTAGCCTTTGGATTGTCGCGTCTGTTTGGCCCTAAGCTGCACAATTGGATGCGCACGCGTGAGGGATGGCCAAAATGGCGCTATCGCTACATGCTGTTGCTGCAAAAACGTCTGGCGCTGATTTTCTTTGCGGTGTTGATCTGGATCGCTGTGATTGTCATGCGCGAAGTGACGTGGCCCAGCCGATCGTACATGCTGGGCATTTTTGCAAACCTGGCGACAGCATGGCTGCTGATCGCGCTTGTGACACGCTTGGTTCACAACTCTCTATTGCGCGGCGTGCTGCGGTATGGTGCCTGGATTTGGGTGACTCTGGCCCTGATCGGCGTGGGCGAGGAAATTCGCCAGTTGATGGATTCTGCGGCTCTCAATCTTGGCAGTGTGCGACTATCCCTTTGGACGCTCTTGCAAGGGGCGGTGATGTTGGGCGTTACGTTTGCGGTGGCGCGTTTTGTTTCTGGTTCCACATCAGCAAGCATTCGTAAGAACCAAGATATCAGCCCCTCGATGCAGGTCTTGGTAATCAAGTGTTTGCAGGTGGTTCTATACGGCGCTGCCTTTTTTATCGGGATGCGGATCGTTGGAATTGATCTCACTGGTTTGGCAGTCCTATCTGGTGCAATCGGTGTTGGCCTTGGTTTTGGTCTACAAAAGGTTGTTTCAAACCTTGTGTCCGGGGTGATCATCCTGCTGGACAAATCCATCAAGCCCGGCGATGTCATCTCGCTCGGCGAAACCTTTGGTTGGATCAATTCGTTGGGCGCACGCTATGTCAGCGTTGTTACACGAGACGGGAAAGAATACCTGATCCCGAACGAGGATTTGATCACTGGGCAGGTGGTGAACTGGTCGCATTCCAATGACTTTGTGCGGCTCGATATCTTTTTTGGCACGGCTTATGCGGACGATCCACATTTAGTACGTCGTGTCGCGATCGAAGCAGCGCAATCGGTGGAGCGGGTGCTGTCGTCTCCGAAAGCGCCTGTGTGTCACGTGGTTGGCTTTGGCGACAGTTCGGTTGATTACATTCTACGATTTTGGATCAAAGATCCAACCGGCGGGCTGACCAACATCCGGGGGAATGTATACCTCGCGCTTTGGGATGCGTTTAAAGAGGCCGACATCAACTTCCCATTCCCACAGCGAGAAGTGCGGTTACTTGAGGCGGATCAATCTTCTTTTGATGCCTCTAACAAGTCGCCCGGTTGACACTCTAAGACGTCACAGATCTTTGCGAGGGTCTCAAATCTGATCCTCTTCACCTTCCGCATCGCCATCATGACATCGAGGCGCATAATAATTTCCATCAGACAAAGCCCACATCCCCGTCTCCAAAGCTGATCAAAAGGATGCGCTGCCCGGGCGGATTACCCATCGTTATGCCAAGAACGGCAAGCGTCTTTGAAACGAAGCTCACAACGCCAACCATTATAATACCCTGTCCTATTTTCAGTATTCGCTTGGCGCAGCCGGCGGTTAATGTATCGCCGGATCTGTAGAGGCCGAACAACGCTTGCATTTGCCAAAGCGCATAATACGTCACAATCAAGCCGAGCGGGCGACAATTGCACTTCGGGAAAACCGTGAAAACGGGTTCCAGACAGTTTTTGATCGAATGGGATGGCGACGTTTGCTCGGTAAGCCTGAACAAGAACTGAGTGTTTGTAAGCATGCCTAAGCGGGGGAAACATCCGTGATCAAAGCACAGTGTGCGTGAAATACCTTTGAAACGTTGCATTCCGCTTGCGTTTCATTGGATTTTCATAGAACGAATGCTATTCTGAAATTAGGCCCTGCGCCGGGGCATGACGGCGCGTTGAATGGAGGGCAGATCTCTGTCTCTAAATATGGATGCGACAAGCGTCGCAGAAGGTGACCAAATGCCAGACGTGCCCCAGGGTGATGTTGGTGGACCTGAGCTGCTAGAGCTCATCTTGAATTCTCTTGAAAGCGACAAAGCCGAAGAAGTTGTGCAGGTTGACCTGCGCGGGCGTTCTTCGATTGGCGACTATATGGTGATCTGTTCAGGTCGTTCGTCTCGTCAGGTGGCGGCAATGTCAGAGAAGGTGGTGGAGCGGGTCAAGAAAGCGACCGGCCGGACCAGCAAGATCGAAGGTAAGGACACCGGCGATTGGGTGCTGATCGACACGGGTGATGTGATCGTTCATGTTTTCCGCCCAGAAGTACGCGAGTTTTATCAACTCGAAAAAATGTGGCAGCAAGGCGGAAGCGCTTAACGAGGGCAGAGCCAATCTGGCTCTGGTAAGACATGGCGTTGCGAGTTCACATTTGCGCGGTAGGGCGGCTTCGCTCTGGCCCGGAACGAGATTTGATCGATGATTATCTGTCTCGCTTCGACAAAACTGGACGTGCGCTGGGCCTTGGGCCTGCGCGGATCATTGAAGTCGAAGATCGCAAAGGCGGTGGGATGTCTGCTGAGGCCCCTTTGCTACAAGGGGCTATTCCCAAAGGCGCGATGATATGCACGCTTGATGAGCGCGGCACGCTGATGTCGTCACCGCAATTTTCTAAAAAACTCTGCCAAAGGCGTGATTCCGGCGTGAATGATTTGGCCTTTGTGATCGGTGGGGCTGACGGTATTGACCCATCACTCCGCGCAAAGGCGGACATGTCACTTAGCTTTGGTCAAATGGTTTGGCCGCATATGATGGTGCGCGTGATGTTGTCAGAGCAACTCTATCGCGCCGCGTCTATCGCTGCGGGCACGCCATATCACCGCGTTTAGTTCAGCTCATAAAGATAGGCTGTGCTTGACCAGCCCCCTTTGGATTCACTTGCAATGATGTGCACTTGGTGCGTGCCCTCAGGCAGCACGATACCCGATAGGCTCCGTGTGAAGGGCTGTTCGTTTACATGAGGGTGGGCCAGAACACGTGTGGCAATTTCGTTGCCCTGCATATCCAAAACACGCCAACCGTCGGCGTAATCGTCCCACCCAGTGTCGGCGTGACTTAGGGTGACTGAAAACGTCCAAGACGTCCCACTTTGTTTTGCTGTGACATCCTCTACAACGGCAGGATCAGCCGCCGCTGTAGTTGCAGCCAGCAAGGCTATACTCATGGATCGCAACATTTGAATTCCTCCACTAATGAGGTGTTCGTAGCAAAGCTTCGCGTGAGAGGCTCGCAAATTCGCGGCGCCATACGATGAAAATTGTGAGAGCGGTTGCTGCGAGCAAACCCATAGCCCCTGCAAGCCAAGCCGCAGCTGCCAATCCAAAATAGACGGAACGTAGGCCTCGATTGAACCCGCGTGCGGCGGCGATGTTAATCTCGGCAGCTTTGTCGGCGCGAATTTCACAGTGTTTATCAGTCGGATCGACGGGGACTGCAGACATAACCACAGCTGTGTATCCAAATAGCCGGTTTGCCCATACGAATTTTAGGAACGCATTGACCACAAAGAAGAGCATGACGATCAGTTTGATTTCCCACACAATTGTCGGTGCGCTGACGAGCGTTAGATCAGACGCCACACCTGTAAGCCGTTCTGCATTGCCGATAAGCGCAAGTCCCCCGCCGATGGCAAGCATAGAGGCAGATGCAAAAAAGGCGGTGCCCTGACGTAGGTTGTTTAGGATTTGCGCGTCAAAAATTCTGGGGTCGCGCAAGATGAACTGTCGCATCCATTCTTGACGATAAAACACCATCAGAACCGAAACGGACGGTCTGGACTTGGGTGGGTTTTCAACAATCCATCCCATGACCAACCAGCCTAAAAAAAGGATTGAGACAGCCACATAATCAAATGTGGAAAATAGCGAAATTCGATCAATCCATTCCATGGCGCCACACTACTGTCGAAGACCTCCTCTTGTCAGCCGCATAAATTGGTTATATTAACTTACCAAAATTAAGGGTGAAGCTATGGAATTACCAAAGCCAGATACGCGTGTGATTGAACGCAAAGCGGAAATTGTCTCCGATTTACGTAACCTGTTGCCTGCAGATGCGGTGATCGATTCCCCTCATGAGGTATATGCCTATGAATGTGACGCCCTCACGGCCTATCGATGCCCACCTTTGGCGGTCGTGCTGCCCGAAACCACTGAACAGGTCGCTGCGATCTTAAACTACTGTCACGCCGAAAGTGTGCCGGTTGTACCCAGAGGCGCAGGTACCAGCCTGGCTGGGGGGGCGATGCCCACCGAAGATGCGATTATTCTTGGTGTCGCGAAGCTAAACGCTGTGTTGGAAACGGATTATAGCAATCGTTTCATCCGCGTTCAGACCGGCCGAACAAATCTAAGCGTAACGGGCGCTGTTGAGCAAAACGGCTTTTTCTACGCGCCTGATCCCAGTTCGCAGCTTGCTTGCGCGATTGCGGGCAATATCGCCATGAACTCGGGCGGGGCGCATTGTCTGAAATACGGAGTGACAACAAACAACCTGCTGGGTGTGACCTTGGTCACGATGCAGGGCGAAGTTACGGAAATTGGCGGCCCGATGATGGATGCCGCAGGTCTTGATCTACTTGGACTAATTTGTGGGTCAGAAGGTCAGCTTGGGATCGTGACAGAGGCAACGCTACGTATCCTCCCCAAACCTGAGGGCGCACGTCCAGTCTTGATGGCGTTTGATGACGTTTTGTCTGCAGGCGCCTGTGTGAGTGATGTGATCAAAGCTGGGATTCTACCTGTTGCCATCGAATTTATGGACCGTCTGTGCATTCAGGCCTGCGAAAATCATGCAAAGGCAGGGTATCCTGATTGCGAAGCGCTTTTGATCGTGGAAGTCGAAGGCAGCCATGCTGAAATTGATGCGCAGCTTGCACGAATTTCCGAAATTGCACAGAGGCATCATCCGATCGAAATTCGACAAAGTAGCTCTGCCGAAGAAAGCGCTAAGATTTGGCTTGGTCGCAAATCCGCTTTTGGCGCGATGGGGCAGATCAATGACTACATGTGCCTTGATGGCACGATCCCCGTAAGCCAATTGCCCAAAGTGCTAAGCCGAATTTCCGAAATTGGCGAGGAATACGGGCTTCAGGTGGGCAATGTCTTTCATGCCGGTGACGGGAATATGCACCCTCTGATCTTGTTTGATGCCAATAAGCCGGGCGATTTAGAAAAGTGTGAAGCGATGGGTGCGGATATCTTGCGGCTTTGCGTTGAGGTTGGTGGGTGTCTTACGGGTGAGCATGGTGTCGGGATCGAAAAACGCGATCTTATGAGCGATCAATACTCCCCCGATGATCTGGATATTCAGATGTCGGTAAAGGACGTGTTTGATCCGAAATGGCTGCTAAACGCCGCTAAAGTGTTTCCACTCGCAGCAAGCGAAGAGAGACGAAAACAGGCTCTAACTCAGGCTAAAACGATATGACTAAAGCTATGTTCAATCCGACTGAGGTCACGGAACTGGCAGAGCTTGTTCGCACACGTAAGTCTCCGTTTTCGATCATAGGGGGTGACACATGTGGGGTCACATTCGGCGAAAACGACACCGTTTCAACTTCGCAACTATCAGGCGTCGCCCTGTATGAACCAGAGGCGATGACGTTGGTGGCCAAAGCTGGCACGCCCCTTGCAGAGATCGAAACACTTCTTGCAGGTGAAAACCAACGCCTTGCATTCGAGCCGCCTGATCTGCGGGGACTAACCGGGCAAACAGGCGAACCCACGTTGGGCGGCGTTGTTGCAACAAACTCTTCTGGGCCGCGTCGTGTTGCGATCGGGGCTTGCCGGGATGCCGCGCTGGGCGTTGAGTTTGTGGACGGCCAGGGCAGAGTTCTGCGCAACGGTGGGCGCGTGATGAAAAACGTGACGGGCTATGATCTCGTCAAGCTAATGGCAGGCAGCTACGGAACACTTGGTGTTCTGACAGAGGTGAGCCTCAAGGTGTTACCAAAGCCCGAGTGCGTCGGCGTTTTGCTTATCAATGGCCTTTCAGACACAGAGGCGCTTTCGGTGATGTCAGCGGCGCTGGGCTCTCCGTTCGAGCTGACAGGAGTTGCGCATGTGCCAACGGGCATAGATGGGCATCCGGTCACAATGCTTCGGATCGAAGGATTTGAAGAGTCTGTGCGCTATAGAATTGAACAGCTCCGCCAGCGCGTTGCGCCAACCTATGACACGCAATCAGAGTTTTCAGCTGATCGGACCACTGCAGGATGGCGATGGGTTTGTGATGTGGAACTTTTCCATAATCGCCCCGGAAATGTGTGGCGCATTTCGGTGAAACCTTCGGACGCACCAATGTTAGTGTCACAGATCAACACCGACCGGGTGTTGTATGACTGGGGCGGGGGGCTTGTATGGCTGCTGACTTCACCTGATGAGGATGTTCGCGATAAGATGAAGGGCATTGAAGGCCATGCCACTTTGGTGCGCGGTACGGGGTACAATCGGTTCCATCCAGAAAACCAGGTTGTGGCCAAGTTAAGCCAATCACTGAGACAGAAATTTGACCCGCGTGGTTTGCTGAACCCGGGACTGATGGGATAAACGATGCGTACAGAATTCTCGGAAGAGCAACTTAAAGACCCGGGTGTTAAACGAGCCAATGAGATATTGCGTTCGTGTGTGCATTGTGGGTTCTGCACAGCCACTTGCCCGACGTATCAGGTGCTTGGTGACGAATTGGATAGTCCGCGGGGCCGTATATATCTGATCAAGGATATGCTTGAGAACGAACGTGTGCCGGACGAAAAAACGGTCAAGCACATTGATCGCTGCCTCTCCTGCCTGTCATGCATGAACACTTGCCCATCTGGTGTGCACTATATGCATTTGATTGATCATGCCCGCGCATACATCGAGCAGAATTATAAGCGCCCCTTTATGGATCGTGTTTTGCGCTGGATGTTGGCGCAAATTTTACCATATCCGATGCGGTTTCGTTTTGCATTGTTGGGGGCAAAGATCGGGCGCCCCTTTGCAAGTCTGATCCCAAGTAAGCAGTTGCAAGCCATGCTTAAGATGGCGCCCAAAACCATTCCTCCAGTCAGTCGAAACGATGATCCGCAAGTGTTTGCACCACAGAATGCGCCGAAAAAACGCGTCGCTCTTATGACTGGATGTGCCCAAAAGGCGCTGAACACCGATATCAATGATGCAACGATCCGTTTGTTGCGCCGATTGGGGTGTGAGGTGGTGATCGCCAAAGGGGCCGGTTGTTGTGGTGCGCTGACCCACCATATGGGCAAGGAAGAAAAAAGCCACAAATACGCGGCGAACAATATTAAAGCCTGGATCAAAGAATTGGACACGGACGGCCTTGACGCCATTGTTATCAACACATCTGGCTGTGGGACGACCATCAAAGACTATGGGCATATGTTCCGCAACGATCCACTGGCCGAGGACGCCGCACGCGTATCAGCGATTGCAAAAGACATTTCCGAAGTTTTGCTGGATCTCGGCTTGCCAGAGTGCGTACCGACCAAGCTGAATGTGGCCTATCACGCTGCATGTTCGTTGCAGCATGGTCAGCAGGTGAAAACGGCACCGAAAGAGTTGCTACAAGCGGCGGGTTTCGCTGTATTAGAGCCTGTTGATGGGCATCTGTGTTGTGGCTCAGCCGGGACGTACAATTTGCTTCAACCCGAAATTTCCCAACAGCTTCGGGATCGAAAGGTTCAAACCCTTGAGGCCACAAAACCTGATGTCATTGCGGCGGGGAACATCGGCTGCATGATGCAGATCGCGTCCGGAAGCAATGTTCCGATTGTGCATACGGTCGAACTTTTGGATTGGGTCACAGGCGGGCCAAAGCCGCCAGCGATGCGCGGAGAAATTGGGCGAGATGAAGGCGTACCAATCCTGAGATCGTCTTAGTCGCGTCCCAATTTTGACAGTTCACCACGGCAGAGTATCGGGAATTCTGAATTGGAGTTCCGATGCTACGCCTTATTGCCCTTGCGCTTACTCTTTTAGCTGCACCGATTACCGCTCAGTCCTCTGACGCGAATGCAGTTGGCCGGGTTGAGCTTGGGAATGCGGGTTTTTGCACAGGGACGCTTATCGCCCCAGACATCGTTCTGACCGCCGCACATTGCCTGTATGACAAATATTCAGGTGCGCGATTTGATGCAGGGCAACTTACATTTCGTGCGGGGTACAAGAACGGGAATTCCATCGCGCAACGTGGTGTGCGCCGCGCCGTGGCGCATTCTCAGTATCGTGCATCTTCGGCCGGTCAGATTACAAACTTGATGTTTGATATTGCTTTACTTCAGTTGGATCGCCCATTGCCCACATCTTCAGTCGTTCCGATGAAAGTCGCTGCATTGGATTTGTCAGGTCGCTCTGTCGGGGTGATGTCTTATGGGCGAGATCGTTCAGAGACCCTTACGTTTCAAGAATCCTGTGCGATCTCCGCGCGACCAGAAGGTGTGTTTGTGACCACTTGTCAGGCCAGCTTTGGAACAAGCGGAGCTCCTGTTGTTCAAGTTCGGCACGGAGAGCCGCGTGTTGTATCTCTTGTGTCCGCCATGGCGCGAGCGGACGGTCGTCCCGTTGCCATTGCCACCGATGTTGCGGCCACCCTGTCAGAGCTTCGGGCGCGGTTGAAGGCGGCAGAATTTACAGCGTTGCATTGAAGGTCACCTTTTGATGTTGCGCTTTCTCACTCTATTGATTGCCCTCATGGCGAGCCCCGGCGTCGCTGGCACGGCACTCGAACGAATGGATAACCGTGGGGACATGCTGGGATGGGAAGCCGTTGGACGCGTCGATGTGCAAGGTGTCGGATATTGTACTGGCGTTTTGATCGGCTCTGATCAGGTTTTAACCGCAGCGCATTGTCTGTTTAAAAACGATGGATCACCACAAGTCGGAGCCGATCGGATTGTCTTTAGAGGGGGGTATCTGAATGGGGATTCATTGTATGAAAGACGTGTGAACAAAGTTGTCGTTGCAAAGGGCTATGCTGATGAAGGCGCGCTGATATCTGCGCGAAATTCTTCACGGGATGTGGCTCTATTGCAGCTGAATTCACCGATTTCCACATCCGAAGCCAATCCATTTTCTGTTCATACAGATTTGGATGAGGTCAAGAACGTGCAGGTGATGTCTTATGGCAAAGGACGCTCTGAGGCGATGAGCTGGCAGCGCGATTGCGATCTGCTGGAACGCGGTTATGGGCTTATGTCCTTTGATTGCGATATCACCTTTGGTTCGTCCGGTGCGCCTGTGTTTGTTCGATATGGCAATCGAGTGCGCATATTATCTTTGATCTCCAGCATGCACCAAGACACCGAGGGCGTGAAACGTGCTCGTGGGATGGAACTACCGAGCATCGTATCTGCGTTAAAACTCCAGCTGCGCAATGAGGATCTACCGACCATTCGAGCAGGTGCAGGGGCCAAACGCATCACGGTTGGCCAGGGTCGCACAAACAGTGCGAAATTTCTAAAGGTTAAACCCTAACGCCTTTGGGTCTTGAAACCGTATTTCAGCTTTCCCATCTCTTTTGCATCGGGTGCCAGTTCAGGGCCCGGTAAGAAACAAGCCTGTCCCAAAGGGAAGGCATTTTTGTTGTCGCTCATGATGGAGGATAACCCATGCGCAGCTTTGATTTTACACCGCTTTACCGTGCATCCGTTGGATTTGACCAAATTGCAGACATGATGGACCGCGTATTGTCCGATAATGTTCCTAGCCCAACGTACCCCCCTTACAATATCGAAAAGACCGCCGAAGACGCTTACCGTATTTCAATTGCGGTGGCCGGTTTCTCGGCGGATGATCTTGCGATTGAGGTGAAAGAAAACGCGCTTGTCGTTAGCGCGAAGCGACCTGAATCCGAGAAAGAAACGTCCTATTTGCATCGCGGAATTGCGACCCGAGCGTTTGAGCGCCGGTTCCAACTGGCAGACCACGTGCGCGTAAGCGGTGCAAGCCATGAAGATGGCATGTTGCACATCGAATTGGTTCGGGAAGTTCCCGAGGCCCTAAAACCGCGCCGTATCGAAATCGCGCGAGGCAGAAATGCGATCCCGACGGACGTTGTTGATGCAAAGGCCGTAAACTAAGTATTTGTGAATACATGGGCCCCCGTCTTAAACGGCGGGGGCTTTCTGTTTAGCGCTCGGTTGCGAGCGTCAGCCCTTTGGCAACAGCAGTGAAGACTTCGGTATAGCTGTGCTCTGCATGTGGTAGGACAGCGTGCATCGCTTCTGACACAAACCGCATCAGACTAGATCCCCCCACATATACAACACGATCCACCTGATCAGGGCGCAGGCCAGCAAGGCGCAGGGTGTCTTGTACCCCCATGAATAATTGCTCGGTGAACTTTAGAAGTAAGACGTTCATGTCGTTCACCGTGAGTGGCGCGCTTAATCCACGTTCGATCATCCCTAGCGAAATACCAGCGGCGGTGTCTTTGTTTGCGGCGACCTTTCCAGCTTCGACAGCAAAGGCAATGTCGTGCCCAAGCTCATCTGTCAAAACTGTCTCTAACCGCGAGAGTTTTTCTGGTTCTGCGGCTAGTTTGGCCATATCGGCAACCATGCGACGGGTTTGCGCCGTATATAGAAACGGGATTTTCTCCCAGGTTGATAGGTCATGGAATATTGCGTTTGGCGTGTCTGTTGTACCAGAGCCAAATTCACGTTTTAACGATGACCCCTTGCCCAAAAGGGGCATGACTTGTGCAAAGCTAATGGCCTGATCAAAGTCGGTGCCACCAATACGCACACCGTGGTTCACAAGCACTTTTGGTGTGGCGTTTTCACGTTGCTCAAAGAGCGTGAAATCAGAGGTGCCGCCCCCGATGTCTACGATCAGTCCAAGGCCGGCTGCACCACCATCTGCGATGGCGGCAGCTTCGGGCTCCGCTAAAAAAGAAACCTCTTTGAAGCCGGCCGCCTCGTAACATTGGCGCAGGTCATCTTCGGCTTGTTGTTCTCGTGGATCATCAGCGCCATGAAATACAACCGGGCGGCCCGAAACGACGGTATCAAAGGACTGGCCAGCTTCTACTTCGGCCCTTGATTTTAACTCTCGCAAAAAGCGGGCGATGATGTCGACAAAAGTCAGGCGTTCATTCAGCAACTGGCGCTTTTCATGCATCAAAGAGGTGCCCAAAACGCGTTTAAGCGCACGCATATACCGGCCCTCATCTCCATTCAGCAAAGCTTTGTTTGCAGGGTCACCGATCAACGTGGCACGGCTTTCGAAATCAAAGAAGAAACTGGTGGGAAGGGTGGTTTGCCCAGATGCCATTTGGGTCAGTTGAGGTACGCCATCTCGCATGTATCCAACGGCAGAGTTTGACGTTCCAAAGTCGATACCTAGGGCATTGGAATGGGGCATGGCGCAATCCTGAAATGAGGGAGGAAAGCGAATTAGATTGCCTGGCTGAACAGGTCAAGTACAAACACCGCGGACAAAAGAAAAACGCGCAGAGCAAGGCCCTGCGCGTTTCACGATGAATTCGATAATTTTAAGAGTTCTGATCGGTGATCTTGCCGATGTTCATAAAGATGGTTTCACCAGAGTGATCATCTACACCGTCATTGTCGGTGGAGAAGAACGCAGTGCCGTCTTCCATGATTGCGAGGCCTTCAACCTTGTCCAGAACGTAACCGCCAGTGGACGTCAGGTCAGGGATCAGGTCACGTACCAGTTCTTTTGAAACCACTGGCAGTTCGCCGCCCAATGCTGCCGGAACCATTTCTGCCGCTGGGATGCGGTAGATTTTCTTAGTGACTGCGCGTGCGTCGTTTTGGTTGTCACGTTCGATCACATAGACATAGTCGCCATGCGCTGTGATTTCTGACAATCCAACCCAACCCGTGTCAGGCTTGGCTTTTGGATAGTGCACCGCGCCCCATTCTTTGGTCTCCAAGTTGTAAGATACCAATTTGACGTGATCTTTTGGATCGTCTTTCCACTCGCGCTGGATCGCCATCCATAGGGTATCGCCGATTTTGGTGATGCCTTCGAATGCGTGACGCTTTTCAACGTTTAGCAATTCTGCTGGCAGGCCAATCTCGCCCTTACGGTCTTTGATCAGACCGTCAGCAGAGACATGGTAAATCGCATGCGGGATCACACGGCCGGTACGACCTTCGGATGCAACGTAAAAGCCGCCTTTTCCATCTAGCGTGATCCCTTCGAGATCCAGTTTCTGAGCGGCTGCGCCGTTCTGGCGGTGGATGCGGATCACATCCACAATGCGTGCTGGTGTGTGGTTGGTGTCGATCTTAAAGATCGAAGGCTGGAAGCCGTAGAAGCTGTCGTTGACTGCCCATACGATGCCATCTTTGTCGGCAACCATACCAGAGATCGCGCCCCAGCCGATCAGCTCATCTGCGCCTGCAGATGTCAGGTGTGGGTAAGCTGCAGGTGCCTCTTGCTGTTCAAAAAGCATAACGTGCGCACGGGCGCCGCCATCTTGGATCAGGTCTTTCTCGTTTGCGGATACCAGCAGGTTACGCTCAGGGATCACGGCATAACCTTCTGGCCCAACACCGGAAGGCAAAAGTTGTTTTAGAACAGGGGCGGCTGGGTTGGTGACGTCATAAGCACCAACAACTGACGCACGTTCTGCGCCAACAAACACATAGGGTGTGCCATTGAATTCGCCGAAGGTGACAGATTCAGGCTCTACGCCTTTGGAGTCAGAGCGCTTGTCAGGGTAGTGACCGATCTGGATGATCGCGTGTTCGAAATCGGTACCAGATTCATAAACCACGGTGCCGTTTTTGTTAAAGATCGTCCAACCGCGAGAGCCACCGTTATAGTCACCTTCGTTGGCTGTCGCGAAGTGGTTGTCATCGATCCATGTCACGGCATCCGGTTCGCGTAGGCGGCCTTTTTGAGATTCTGTGAAGATCAATGCGCCACGTTCGTCCGTTGCATCAATGTTTTCCAAATCAACAGCGCCAGCAGAGAAGTGGTTCAGGATGTCACCCTCTGCGGACACAACAACCATGTGGTTGTTTTCTTGCAAGGTCACGACAGTTTCACCCAATGCGTTGATCGAGACATACTCAGGCTCTGGATCAGTTGGAGCAACCTCTGCCAGACCTGTGAGGTCAACCATTTTCAGGGATGAACAATCAAGACCACCCTCGGTCGTGTTCACCAAGATTAGATTGCCGGCAGGCATCTGTGGAATCAGGCCGTCGTTCAGGTCTTCGTCGCGCTCGTTTTCGATTGCAACTGCGATGAACTTGCCATCTTTTGAGGCCGCGATTGAATCAGGTTGGCCGCCCAAGTTGCAAGATGCCGAGATGTTGCCGGTTGCAACGTCGATGGCTTGCAGCAGGCCAGACGGCGCTGTGTATGATTCAGAAGTGTTCACACCGGCATAAGCCGTCGCGCCCACGATCGCCACAGAAGTTGGCTCACCGTCCAGTGCGATGTTGCCCAGTGGT
Source organism: uncultured Paracoccaceae bacterium (assembly GCA_947498415.1). Taxonomy (GTDB): domain Bacteria; phylum Pseudomonadota; class Alphaproteobacteria; order Rhodobacterales; family Rhodobacteraceae; genus Cognatishimia. The sequence continues at coordinate 58,177 of CANMKB010000007.1, read as the reverse complement.
TTTGGGTTCGTGGCATCCGTGATGTCTACGCGACCCAAAGCACCCAAAGGGCTGTCTGTGTAGACCAGAGTCATGCCGTCGGCCGTCGCTGCGATGATTTCCGGGGATGTTTCGCGGTTTGTGTCTTCGCCCGCTGCCATGTTCAACGGTGTGGCAAAGCTTGCGATGCGGTTAAAGTTCATTTCGGCGTGTGCCAGACCAGCGGTCATGGCAAGGGCCGATGTCAAGCAAATGAGGCGTGCAGACATCATATTTCTCCAAAGAATTCGGTGATGGAGGGATGAGTGTGATGCGTGACGTCGATGTGACAAACAGGTTTCGGTTTTATGAAGGTTTAAGCATTGGATGTCGTAATTTGATCTTTGAAGACTGGAAGAACATCTCCTGCTGATGCGCCTGCCATAAACACGCCCCTTGCGATGGCACGGGCCAGGCAAGTCGCGGCCGCATGCCCAATGTAGATTGGATCGTTTACAGGGTCTTTCAGAGGTCGTGTGTTGGTCGTTGCAGCAAATACAAGATCGCCATCCATCGGTGTGTGCGATGGAACGAGTGCCCGCGCCATTCCATCATGCGCAGCTACGGCCATTCTCGTACACTGAGCTTGTGTCAGATCTGCATCTGTTGCGACAATGGCGATGGTGGTGTTCTGTTCTGAAAGTTTCGTCTTTGGCCAGTCAGCCGGATAAGTCTTCGCTGGACCATATCCACCAAATTCGCCATTCAGCTCCCAAGGGGCCGCCCAAAAGTTCTGGGTATCTGGCACAACCGCGTCGCCGAGCGCGTTCACCGCCACCAAAGCCCCCACGGTATGTCCAGAGGGCAGCACAACCGAAGCAGAGCCTAAACCACCTTTAAAGTTTGCGGTCGTGGCTCCAGTCCCAGCGCCAGCTGTTCCTAAATCAAATGTCGTTGCAGCATTGGCCAGCGCCGCACGACCGAGTGAGTTATACGGAGAAGCTTGCCAGTTTTTGTCGCCGCCATTGAGCATGTCAAACAAGATTGCAGCAGGGACAATTGGGATGTTTTGATCCACAACCTGAAACCCGCGCCCTTGTGTACGAAGCATGTCCGCGACCCCCGATGCGGCATCCAACCCAAAGGCTGATCCGCCAGATAACACCAACGCGTCGACCTGTTGCACCGTTTTATCTGGCGCCAAAAGGTCTGTTTCTCGGGTGCCGGGGGCACCTCCCATCACATGTACCGCAGCGGTGAACGGGGTGTCTGCGGTAAATACAGTACAGCCAGATTTTATGGTGTCGTCCGAGGCATTTCCAACCACAAAGCCAGAAACATCGGTGATCAAATTATTCGGGCCAGTCTGCATTGCGTTCTCCGTTTAATCAGAAGCTTAGCGGGTCAACCCAAACTGGCAAGATATCCGAGACTTAAAACTGCTCGTGGTCACGCTGCGTCTTTGCGATCAGACAACTTGGCCTCAATCGCCTCTAGCCGCGCCAGAACTTCGTCGCGATAGGTGTCGGTCTTTGCGTTATCCTCTTCGTGATGCGCGTCTTGCATTGAGTTTACAATAAGACCGACCAGCAAGTTCACGACGGCAAAGGTTGTGACCATGATGAATGGCACAAAGAAGGCCCAGGCGTATTGGTGTACCTCCATAATGGGTCGCACGATCCCCATCGACCAACTTTCCAAGGTCATGATTTGAAACAGGCTATAGGCGGATGTGCCTAGGTCTCCGAACCATTGCGGAAAGGTATCACCGAATAGTTTTGTCGCCATGACCGAAGCAATATAGAAAATTAGTGTCATCAACAGAAAGACAGAGGCCATGCCGGGCAGGGCGGTGATGAAACCCTCAACCACTCGTCGCAGACGCGGGGCAACGGAAATCAGGCGCAATACACGTAGAATGCGTAGGGCGCGTAGTACAGAGAAGCTGGAAGAACCCGGGACCAAGGCAACGCCCACAATGATCAAATCAAAGATTGCCCAGCCGTTAGAAAAGAAGGCTAGCCGACGGGCGTAGAACTTCAGCAGCAATTCGAAAACAAAAATGGCCAAGCACAGGTCGTCGAGCAGTGTAATCAGTTTGCCACCCGAGGCCATAGCGGTATCTGACGTTTCAAGGCCCAATAACATTGCATTGAAAATAATGACGATCAAAATCGCATTTTGAAATTTCGCGCTGTCCACTAAGGCAGCTATTCGTGCGCGTTGTGTCATATGGGCCTCCTGTTGCGGGCTTCATATGGCGTTTGATCGCGATAGAGGCAACCCCGGCCAGCAACTGGGCGCTTATGGTTGAGAAGTGTCCAGACATCCCCTATGTGAAATTGAAGCTAGAGGATTGAAACATGGCATATATTAAATGGGTTTTCCGCTTGGCAGTTTTGTTCTTAGTGGCAGGCTTTTTGCACTACACACTTGCACAGCACGATGTGGTGCGCATTGTGAACACCTATGAAGAACGCCAAGAGCTGAATGATTGGACACGCGTGTTCTGGTCTTCGCCAGATAGCCAATCGGCAAGCCTGACCAATCGTGATGTTCAGTTCATTCAAGCCGTGCGCCCGAATGGCGACGCCATCGTCTATCGTAACGAAGACACAGGCTGGAGCTGGCCGCCGTATTTCAAGTTTGATACCGCCAACTTGTACACAGAAGCCAATGATGCCGTTTCGACAAAAGCCGCGCCAGAGTGGGTGGCCATTCGACACTACGGTTGGCGCAACGAATTCCTGTCGATCTTCCCAAATGCTGTTTCTATCAAGCCCGTTGATGCCCCAGATGCATCGTTCTTCCCTTGGTGGAACATCTCTATCTTTGTCATCTTGTTTGGCATTTTCTGGGGCATTCGCGTGCGGTGGGTGCGTTTTCGCGAAATGCGCATTGATCCGGTCTTGGATGAAGTCGGTGATAGTATTGCAGATGCCGGTGATAGCCTCGCCGAACGTCGTGGTCATCTGCAGCGTTGGCTGGGACGGGGAAAAGGCTAATCTGACGCATGGTTTGAGTGTTGCGCTCAGTGCATGACGGCGTTGTGGATTCAATATCTACTGCGACTCGCAGGTCTGACTTAGAATCCGGTTAACACATAAATGTTCGACCAAAGGTAAGACCCATGGCATATGTTAAAGCACTGTTCGCAAGCCTGAAATCCAGCGTAAAAGCTGCGAAAAACACGCAGACTGTTCCTCACTGGATGGATTACATGAACCCTTCCGCATAAGCGAAGGTTCACATTCTTGCTGCAAAACGGGCTTCTCGGGAAACTGAGCGCCCGTTTTTTGGTTGGTACCTATGCCGTTAACTCGGTTCCGTATTAAGAACAAAAAACGGGCCCTAAAGCCCGTTTCTTGTTTAACGTTTTATCTGACGCCTACCGCATACCGTAGTAGATGCCGACGGTGTGCTCTGCTTCTGCGAAGAAGAGCCATCGGGATGTCGCGACACCTGCGAGGTGGCTTAGAACTGCCAGCAACGCGATAAAGTGGCTGACCGGGAAGAGCGCCAACAGCACCACAGGAACACCGGCCATCAGAACCAGCGAGATTACGCGCAGCTTTTGCGCGTGTTTGCGGCCCACGATGTGAATGAACTCACGCATCAGGTAGTTCGGGGAGGTGTGTGGATGCGCTAGAGAGCGGACTGCGCCGCGATCCCCAAGCCCAGTGGCGGTGCCCAGGTTTGAGCCCCGATCTGCAAAGGCAGTGTCGCCCTTTTTCCACCAGATCACCTGCACGAAGGCTGCGGCAACCAGTAGGACCAGCGCGATTGTGACCTTGCCGGTCAGCAAAGCGCCGCCCGCGATCGCAAAGGTCAGGTAAAGCAGGGATGTGAACGGCGTGTTCCAACGTGGGATTGTCGCCAGTTGGCCGTAGATCATGGATGTGGTGTAGACCGTGCCAAGGCTGAGAATCGCGCCGATCCAGCCAAGGATGGCATAGGCTTCGCCGAGGAAGATCAGCCCCGCTGCGTAGAGGCCCATGATCGATAGGGCCAATACAGCGCAAACACCTTCGCGGGACAGCCAGCTTGTGCGCCACTGGGTGAAGGCTTTCATGGCGCGTTCTGGGTGGCCGAGGTGGAAGGTCGATGAGATCAGACCACCCACTGCCAGAGCAAAGGCGATGAAGTAGTAGCCAAATGCGCCCCAACCGGTGGAAGGGGTGCTATCAAAGCCGAGCCACGCAAGCATGCCTAAACCGGCACCGGAAAGCGTGGTAAAGACAATAACGGATGCTGCTGGATGCATTACTCTGCCCCTTCCATCTCTTTGACGTCACCCGGAAGACGGGACAATTGTTTATCAAGCCAGCTCATAAAGCCTTTGGGTTCTTGGGCGACGGGCTCTAGGAAAGGGGCGAGCACGCTTTCGTCGTCCCAGCTGTCTTTCACGCGCGGTGGCAAATATTTGTTCACCGGAGCCGTACCCAATTCTGGCATCAAATCCATCCCGCCCCGCTCGGCAGTCAACTTAGAGACGTGGCTTTCGGGATCTGCGAAGTCGCCAAAGTGGCGGGCGCCCGCGGGACAGGTCCGAACACAGGCCGGCTCTCGGTCCACTTCGGGCAGGTTTTCGTTGTAGATCCGGTCCACACAGAGGGTGCATTTCTTCATCACACCTTCGGCCTGATCCAGCTCGCGGGCACCATAGGGGCAAGCCCATGCACACAGGCCACAGCCGATGCAGGAACTCTCATTCACAAGCACAATGCCGTCTTCCTGACGCTTGTAGCTCGCGCCGGTTGGGCAAACGGTTACGCATGGTGCGTTCTCGCAGTGCAGGCAGGACTTAGGGAAGTGAACGGTCTGCGCGACTTGGCCTTCGGCCTTCACTTCATAGCTGTGCACGCGGTTCAGAAAGGTCCCCATTGGTTCTTCGCCATAGGGGCGTTGATCAGACAAAGGGGCGCCGTAGTTTTCCGTGTTCCAGCCTTTGCAGGAGATCACACAGGCATGGCAGCCCACGCAGGTGTCCAGATCGATGACAAGGCCGAGCTTTTTCTCGGTGCTGGTTGGGAGGTCAGTCATTGTTGGCGAACTCCATGTGTGAAGAGGTGGCTGGGCTGTTGAACGTGCTGGGGCTTTGCCCCAGACCCCAGAGTATTTTGGGAAAGATGAAGGGAAAGGGTGGTGATCATTTGCCCACCTTCCATTCCAGTGTGTCAGGGCCTTGGCCGATTGGAGATTTGATCTCTGGGAAGGCTGGCTGTGCCTGCTGATCTGATGGCGCATCAGTCTTTTCGATTTTTACGCGAAGATCAAACCACGCCGCCTGACCAGTGATTGGGTCAGAGTTGGCCACCCGCAGACCATCACCTTTGGCAGGCAGCAGCTCATGGATGAGGTGATTGAGCAGGAAGCCTTGTTTGGTTTCCGGCGCGTTTTCATCCAAGGCCCAAGCGCCTTTGCGTTTGCCAATCGCGTTCCATGTCCAGACGGTGTTTTCGTTCAGCGCTTCTTGCAAAGCCACGGGGACCGTGATGGTGCCGTGGGTCGAGGTGACCTTGGCCCAATCGCCTTCTTGAAAGCCATGTTCGTTCCAAAGCTTGGTGGGTAGATACAATGGGTTGGTGCCATGCAGCTGGCGCAACCAGGCGTTTTGCGTGCCCCAAGAGTGATACATCGCCATCGGGCGTTGGGTGAGCGCGTGGATGGGGTATTCCTCTAGATCAACCGCCTTGTCTTCAAACGGCTCATACCAGAATGGTAGAGGATCCATGATGTGTTTGACACGTTCACGCAGGTTCTCTGGCGGCTGGCGGTCGCCATGGCCCTCAGCTGCGCGTTGGAATTTACGCATTGGCTCAGAATAGAGCTGGAACAGGTAGGGGGACGGCGCATCATAAATGCCCATGCCTACGGCCCAATCCTGATAGGCGCTGTTCCACGGTTTGTAATAGTTCGCCCCCTCAGGAATGTGTTCAACGTAAAAGCCGCCATTCTCGATGTAGCGTTCCAGCTGATCCGGGTTCACTTCGCCACGGCCAACCTTGTCACCGTCTTTACCCCGGAAGCCCGCCAATGGCCCAATGCCCGGCTTGCGTTCGTGGTTGACGATATAGTCCGCGTAGTCTTGCCATTTGGCAGATCCGTCTTCGTTGACAAAGCCCTGTATGCCCAAGCGATTGGCCAGATGGATCAGTGTCGACTGAAAGCCCCGGACATCACGATCAGGCTCGACCACAGGCCAACGGATCGCATCGGCCGCCGCATCCGCCTCACAGATCGGGCGATCCAGTAATGAGATACAGTCGTGACGTTCCAGATAAGTGGTGTCTGGCAAGATCAGGTCAGCATAGGCCACCATCTCAGAGCTGTAAGCATCTGAGTAGATGATGTTGGGGATCACATAGTTCCCGTCTTCATCCTTGTCGGTCAGCATCTCGATCACGCCGCGGGTGTTCATCGAAGAGTTCCACGACATATTCGCCATATACATAAACAGCGTGTCGATCTTATAGGGATCACCAGCATGTGCGTTTGAGATCACCATATGCATCAACCCGTGGCTGGACATTGGGTTTTCCCATGTAAAGGCCTTGTCGATGCGGATGGGGGATCCATCTTCGTTCAGCATCAGATCTTCGGGACCGCGTGTAAAACCCAGATGCGGGCCATCCAAAGGAGAGTTGCAGGTCACCTTGCCGTGGGGCTTTGGGTGTTGCTCAATCGGCTTTGGATACGGGGGTTTAAAGCGGAAGCCTCCTGGCACTTCGACAGTACCCAGCAGAATTTGCAAAACATGCAATGCGCGGCAGGTCTGGAAGCCGTTGGAATGCGCCGAGATGCCACGCATTGCGTGCATCGCAACAGGGCGGCCCACCATCTTGGTGTGGGTCACTCCGCGGAAGTCTGTCCATTCTTGATCCAGCTCAAAGCTTTCTTCAAAGGCCACTCGAGCCAGATCAGAGGCAATGGTTTTGATCTTTTGTGCAGAGACACCCGTTTTTGCTGCGACGTTTTCCGGGGCATACTGAGGGTCGAGGTATTTCTCGGCCATCTTGGCCATCACGGTGGTGTAGGTCTTGCCATCCGCCTCATAGGTCGCCCCAAGGTTTGGTCTCACATCTTTTTGGTCAAATGGGGTCAGTTTGCCAGTCACGCTGTCAACCACCATGACTTTGTCATCATCATTCCGCAGCAGCAGCCCGGTTTCTGGATCAATCAAACCCGGTGCATTGGTAAACTGCGCCAGATACTCCAGATCAATCTTACCTGCCTTCATCAGCTCATGCGCCAGCGACAAGATAAACAACCCATCGGTGCCAGGGGTGATGCCCACCCATTCGTCGGCCACCGCATTATAGCCAGAGCGCACAGGGTTCACGCCGATGACTTTGCCGCCACGGCCTTTGATCTTGCCGATGCCCATTTTGATGGGGTTACTGTCGTGGTCTTCAGCGACGCCAAACAGCATGAAGAGCTTTGTGCGATCCCAGTCGGGTTGGCCAAATTCCCAAAAGGCGCCGCCCATCGTATAGATGCCGCCCGCCGCCATATTGACCGAACAGAAACCGCCATGGGCCGCAAAATTTGGCGTCCCAAAATTCTGCGCCCAAAAGCCAGTGAAGGATTGGGATTGGTCACGCCCTGTGAAAAACGCCAGTTTCTCAGGATTGTTTTCGCGAAGAGGTTGCAGGCGTGACACCGCGATGTCCAGCGCCTCATCCCAGCTGATTTCCTCAAATTCGCCAGACCCCCGTGGGCCAACCCGTTTCATCGGCGCTTTCAGCCGCGACGGCGCATTCACCTGCATGATCCCCGCAGAGCCTTTGGCGCACAAAACACCCTGGTTCACGGGATGATCCCGGTTGCCCTCGATATAGGCAACTTTGCCGTCTTTCATGTGCACGTTGATGCCGCAGCGGCAGGCACACATGTAACAGGTCGTCTTGCGTATCTCGTCCGAAACCTGCGGAGAGGTGTCGATCTTAGGTTGCTGGAATGTCATCTGGCTTCCCTGTTTATGTTTGGCGTTATGTCAGCAGTTTGATCCCCGCGAGGATGAATGCAGCGATAAAGATCGTTTCAAGAACGATCAGTGCGATAGCCGTACCTCCGACTGAGAGGATTTGTTTAAGGTTCGTTTTCATGCCCACCGCAGCAATCGCGATCAGCAAGAGCCAGCGTGAAGCATCACTTAGAAAGTCGGCGACGAAGGCTGGAATAAGGTGAAATGAATTCAGCGCCGCGAGCACCAAAAAGCCAACCACAAACATCGGAAGGATTGGTGGGCGCTTACCGTCCGCGGGCAATTCGGCGTAATTGCGGATTAGAAGTGAAGCAACCAGCACGATTGGAGCCAACATCGCAACGCGGATCAGTTTGACCAAGGTTGCGGTGTCTCCTGTGAATTCCGAAATGGAGAAACCCGCGCCAACCACCTGGGCCACATCGTGAATGGTGCCGCCGAGGAAGACCCCGCCCTGAAGCTCGGTCAGCTCAAGCCAGTTTACGAGCACCGGATAGGCGATCATGGCAATGGTTGATAGAACCGTGACACCCATAACTGTAAAGATCAAACGCTCTTCAGAGCGATCGTCTTTCGGTAAGATCGCAATGATGGCCATGGCAGCAGACGCCCCACAGATTGCAACGGAACCGGCAGTTAGAAAAGAAAACCGCCATTTGTGTCCAAAGAGGCGGCCAAAAGTGAACCCAAAGGCAATGGTGGTTAACACACCTGCGATGACAAGTAAGATCAACTCCAGACCAAGGCCAGCCATCAGATCAATTGAAATGCGAACCCCAAGAAGCGCTACGCCCAATCGAAGCAGCGTGCGAGCAGAAAAACCGATACCTGCAACGGCTTTGCCTTCTTCGGACAGAAAACTCACTGCGATGCCAAGCAATAATGCCAATAGCATCGCCGGGGTCGCATAGTGTTCGGACAAAAATTTGGCCGCAACGGCGACCATAATGGCGACGATCACACCCGGGAATAGGATGCGTGTCTGCTCATTCATCCTGGCAACGAGCTGGGAGCTTGAGGAGGTGGAGGCGTTCATTGCGAGGATGGGGTCCTTATATCGAATTCTATCGTTGTTGTTTTCCAGAAAATGCGAATGGTTAGTTGTCGATCGCCTGTAGAACGGTAACAGCGATCATCTCGGTAACATCTTCGGCAGAACATCCGCGCGACAGGTCATTTGCCGGTTGGGCAAGCCCTTGCATAACTGGGCCGATGGCGGCGTATCCACCAACGCGCTGAGTGATTTTGTAGCCGATGTTTCCTGCATCGAGATTTGGAAAAATCATGACGTTGGCATGGCCTGCCACCTGCGAGTCGGGCGCCTTGCGGCTGCCAACTGAAGGGAGAAACGCCGCATCAAATTGCAGCTCGCCGTCCGCGTCTAGGTCTGGTGCAGTTTCTTTTAGCAGCGCAAGGCCCTCGGTCACCTTATCCACTGCAGCATGGCGTGCGCTGCCTTTGGTTGAAAACGAGAGCATTGCGATTTTTGGTTCGGACTGAAGAAGAGCGCGGCAAGATTTTGCAGAGGCTTTGGCGATTTCTGAAAGTTCTTTGGGGCTTGGGTCGATCACAAGGCCACAATCGGAATACAGCATCGCACGGGCACCTTCCGGAGCACTTTTGGGCGGATACATCAGGAAAAAGCTTGATACCATTGCGGCATCGGGTGCCATGCCGATCACTTGGATCGCGGAACGCACAATATCGCCTGTGGTGTGTACGGCACCGCCTACAGTGCCAGTTGCATAGCCTTTGCGTACCAGCATCGCGGCATAGACCACGTGGGTTTGAACAGCGCTTTGCGCCTTTGCTTCGTCGACACCTTTGTGTTTGCGAAGCTCAAAATATTCGGAAGCAAACTCAGCAGTGAGTTCGGACGTTAGCGGGTCATGGACCTGAACAGCTTCGCTTTCAGACGCACCTTGCTTTGCAAGTTCAGTGCGGACAGCGTCAGCATCGCCAACCAGAATGATGTTGGCCAGACCGGCCGATTGAGCGGCGAGCGCCCCCGCGACAACGCGGGGATCACTGCCTTCACATAGGGAAACAACCGGACGAGTGGACGGAGCCGTGGTTTTCAGCAGCTCCTGAGGGAGTAGTGTCATAGGGTCCGTCCTCTCATGATCCGATTATTGGGTGCGCATGTCTTCGCGGTTGATACCCGCAACAGAGACTGGCTTTTTCATCGCATCGCGACGGAAAGGCTCACCCAATTCTTGGTTCAGCAGGATTTCGATAAAGGTTGTTTCTTTATCTTCCATCTGACGCTTAACCGCCTTGTTCAGTTCGTCTGTCAGCTCATCCATAGAAGAGACTGCAACGCCGTGAACGCCACATGCCTTTGCGATACCAGCATAAGACACTTCCTGAGACAGCTCGGTGCCAACAAAGTTGTCGTCAAACCAAAGAGTGGTGTTCCGCTTTTCAGCACCCCACTGGTAGTTGCGGAAGATAACCATGGTGATTGGAGGCCAATCGTCACGGTTCACAGATACCATTTCGTTCATCGAGATGCCGAAGGCGCCGTCGCCTGCGAAACCAACAACAGGAACATCTGGTTGACCAATTTTCGCACCACAGATCGCTGGGAAGCCATACCCACATGGGCCAAACAGACCAGGCGCCAGATACTTGCGGCTTTCATCAAAGGATGGGTACGCGTTACCGATCGCACAGTTGTTGCCGATGTCAGAAGAGATGATCGCTTCTTTTGGTAGAGCGGCTTGGATCGCACGCCATGCCATACGAGGAGACATCTTTTCTGGTTCACGACCACGCGCACGCTCGTTCCAAGTTGTTCCCGGATCGTCGTCTTCGTGATCCATGGACGTCAGCTCTTGTGCCCAAGAGGTTTTCGCATCTGCGATTGTGTTCTTGCGTGCGTCGCGACCTTCGTCACCTGCAGTGTCGGACAGACGTGCCAGGATACCCTGTGCAACTTTCTTCGCGTCACCAACGATACCCACAGAAACTGGCTTGGTCAGGCCGATGCGATCTGGGTTGATATCAACCTGAATGATCTTTGCGTCACGTGGCCAATAGTCGATGCCGTAGCCAGGCAGTGTGGAGAATGGGTTCAGACGTGTCCCCAAAGCCAGAACAACGTCCGCTTTCGCGATCAGTTCCATACCGGCCTTAGAGCCGTTGTAGCCCAGAGGACCGGCAAATAGTGGGTGCGAGCCGGGGAACGCATCGTTGTGCTGGTAGCCAACACATACAGGTGCAGTCAGGCGCTCTGCGAGTTCTGCAGAATCTGCGATCGCATCCCCTAGAACAACACCAGCACCGTTCAGGATCACTGGGAATTTTGCAGTGGACAAAAGTTCGGCCGCCTTCGCAACAGCTTCTTCGCCACCCTGTGGGCGTTCAAATTCAACTACAGCTGGCAGTTCGATGTCGATGACCTGTGTCCAGTAGTCGCGCGGGATGTTGATCTGAGCAGGAGCGGATGCGCGTTTTGCTTGCAAGATCACGCGGTTCAGAACTTCGGCCATGCGAGATGGGTCACGAACTTCTTCTTGGTAGGCAACCATGTCTTCCAGCAGAGCCATTTGCTCTACTTCTTGGAAGCCGCCTTGGCCCATAGTTTTGTTCGCCGCTTGCGGGGTCACGATCAGCAGCGGAGTGTGGTTCCAGTATGCTGTTTTGATTGGTGTGACCAAAGAGGTGATGCCTGGGCCGTTTTGCGCGACCATCATAGACATTTTACCGGTGGCACGGGTGTAACCGTCTGCCATCATGCCTGCGTTGCATTCGTGTGCGCAGTCAAAGAACTTGATGCCTGCCGCTGGGAACAGGTCAGAGATTGGCATCATAGCGGAACCAATAATGCCAAAGGCGTTGTCGATGCCGTGCATCTGAAGCACTTTTACAAAGGCTTCTTCTGTGGTCATTTTCATGGGGGCGTCTCCTGAGAACGAGAATTTCGAGCCAAAGCTCGGACGAGGTTAGTGTTAAGCGCGGAGGGATAGAGCCAGTAGGCCCAAAGTTTCGACCGAAATATATCCAGATACATAATCAGACCAAAATTGTCGCTCCTCCCACACAACAACGGTGATTTGTATAATTTTTCGATTAATGACACCTGCGGTCTCAAAAGTCAACAAAATGAGCGGGTTTGCAACATCGCACCAGATTGCATCAAAACCCACAGCTGGAGCCATGGTGTCGCAAATTTTATCAATTTGGTATTATCCGGTTAACGACCGGAAAGAGCCCTGGAGATGCGGGCGATTCCTTCAGGGATTCGCTCAACTGGAATCGATGAATAGGCGAGACGGTAGTATTCACGCGGTCGATTGATTCCATTGAAAAACGGACGGCCGGGTTCGATCAAGACCCCATGTTCCATGAGCGTTTGCGCGAGCTCTTCCGTATCTGTGCCTTGAGGTGCACGCATCCAAATTGATGATCCGCCATGCGCACCCTGACCAGCAATGGTGAGATTGCTGTCAGAGATCGCTTGCTGCATGACTTCACGGCGCTCTTTCAGTGCAATTCGGTTGCGCCGGATCAGCGCATCGTAGTGACCCAGCGACAGAAAATACGCCGCTGTGCGCATGATGTGACCGGGCGGGTGGCGCAACACGGATGCACGCAGCGCACGCGCTTCACGAATAAAGCTTTCTGATCCCACGATGTAGCCAAGCCGAAGACCCGGGAAAATCGATTTTGAAAAGCTGCCGATGTAAATGACGCGCCCATCTTTGTCCAAAGACTTCAGGGCAGGCGAGGGTGCGTTTAGGAACGACATTTCAAATTCATAATCGTCTTCTACGATTAACGCATCAAGTTCGCGGGCTCGTTCCAAAAGCGCCTCGCGCCGTGCCATTGGCATAGTGGCCGTCGTTGGGCACTGGTGGCTTGGCGTTGTAAAAATAACGTCTGACTTCGGCGGTATTGCGTGTGGCGGTAGGCCATCCCGATCCACCGGGATGGGGACAAGGTGGCAGCGCGATTGGGTCAAAATGTCTCTGAGCGCGTGATAGCACGGGTCCTCGATCGCAGCCGTCCGCCGTTGTGTCAGCAGAACTTGGGCAGTGAGCCACAGTGCATTCTGAGCGCCAAGGGTGATCAAGATCTCTTCGGGCCGGGCCGCAATGCCGCGACGCGGGAGGGTGTGTCGAACAATAAATTCGATCAGCCGCTCATCATCTTGGTCGCCATAATCAGTTGTTAACGAGTTAAAATCTTTTTGACCAAGTGCCTGGATCGCGCACAGGCGCCAGTTGGCATGATCAAAAAGGGTTGGATCTGCTTGGCCGTAAATGAAGGGGTACTTGTACTTTGCCCAATCCACGGGTTTTTGAGGCGTATCACCCCCCGTGAACTTCCGGCCAATCGCACGCGCCCAATCGACGTTTTCATCCGATTGGCGAGTTGCATCAAATGGCGGCGGCTCTGGAGCGTTTTCAGATACAAAGTAACCTGAACGTCCACGTGACGCGAGATAGTCGTTTGCCAGCAACTCTGTGTAAGCCAACGTGACAGTAATGCGACTGACACCCAAATGTTTGGCAAGCTTGCGCGTCGACGGAAGTTTTTCGCCTTGACGAAATCGGCCAGACAGAATGCCCTCGGCAATCATTTGTTGGATCTGAGATTGCAAGGTTCCCTGGAATTGGGGGTTCAGGAAAAATGTATCGACAGAAATTGACAATTTTGCCCCCAGCTTGGACTTATGAGATGCGTTATCTGGCCTGATAGTGAAGTGATTTCATTTATGATCACTCTGTGTGGAATTGCAAGCGTGGCGGTTGATGTGCAGTGAAATGAGAATTACCGGATCATTTCAGGTGGCTATTGCGTGAGCTTTTCCAACAGCTTGGCCCTTTTTACGGGCCATTCCATCGCAAGAATAGAATACACAGCAATGTCGATCGGTTTGCCGGCTTTAGACACTTTCTCGCCACGCAGCACGCCGTCTAACTCAGCGCCAAGCGTTTCGATAAGGTGCCGATGCCCACTTTGTGCCGCCTGTGCTCTCATTTGAACAGTAAGCGCACCCGATACTTCGAGCGCGAAGGTCAGCAACATGGTCATCATTTCGGTATAAAGTGACGGAGAGGCGCTGCTGAGCCATGTGTCACCAATCTCCACGATTTTATTGGCACGGTCTATGCGGGAGAAACCACTTATCCCTAGAACGGTCTTGTCTGGGGCAAGTACACAGTAGGGTAAGGCTAAGCCATCTGCTTGACGTTCCAATAGATACGAAATCTGATCGCTGACATCGTCGCGATGCGGGACGGCGCAGTCTTTAGGAAGGTGAGATCGCGTTTGCGTGGCCGAAACCAACCCATTCGCATGGCTGTGCGAAAGAGGGTGTAAGGATACCCGTGTGCCACAAAGCTGTCGTGCGGCTGGCCACATAATTTATCGTCCTTGCTTGCCCACAAAGTCGTAGGCGGAAATAGAATTCCCACACCAATTGGGTGGTGTGGGAACTAAGTGTCGGTATCGATTATCCGAAGACTTTGGTCAGAGCGTTGTCGACGGCTTCACAGATTTGATCGATGTCTTGTTCGGTCGCGATCAGCGCAGGGCTAAAGCACAACGTGTTGTTGCGACCCGGCAATGAACGGTTGGTCACGCCGATGATGACACCTTGCGCACCACATTCTGCGACAACTTTCTGAGCGTCAGATTCGGCAACCGGTTCTTTGGTTTCGCGATCTGACACGAGCTCCAGGCCCTGGAACAATCCTCTGCCGCGGACATCTCCAATCACCGCGTGCTTTTCCTGAAGTTTCAGGAAGTTGGCAGTCATGCGCTCGCCCATCTTGGTGGTGTTTTCCAACAAGTTTTCATCTTCGATGATTTGCATGTTCGCCAAAGCGGCGGCTGGGCCAGCTGTACATCCCCCAAAGGTAGAGATGTCACGGAAATAGTTCAGCGGGTCATCGGCATTGTCTTTGAACATTTCAAAGACTTTCTCTGTCGTCACCATGCAGGCAATCGCGGCATAACCTGACGCAACACCTTTTGCCATGGTGACAAAGTCAGGCTCTACGCCGAACTGCTGGTAGCCAAACCATTTACCAGTACGACCGACGCCGCAAACCACTTCATCGATGTGAAGCAGGATGTCGTATTTGTCGCATATCTCGCGAACGCGCTCCCAATATCCTTCTGGGGCCTCGATCACGCCACCGCCTGCTGTGATCGGTTCAAGGCAAAGCAAACCAACAGTTTCGGGACCTTCTTCTAAGATTACTTTTTCGATCTGATCCGCTGCCGCGCGACCAAATTCAGCGCCAGACAGATGCTCTAGGCCAAGTTCGTGCTTGCGGTATTCCATGCAGTGCGGAACACGAACAAAGTCTGGCGCGAATGGGCCATATTGCGCGTTGCGCTCATCTTGGCCGCCTGCTGACATCGTAGCTAGTGTGGATCCGTGATAGTCGCGGTCGCGATAAAGGATCTTGGTTTTCTTGCCGCCATATTTTTTGTGCGCAATCTGGCGTACCAGCTTGAAAACCTTCTCATTCGCTTCAGAGCCAGAGTTGGTGTAATACACGCGCGACATGCCAGGCATTTTGCTGATGAGTTTTTCAGCGAAAAGGGAACCCGGGATCGAACCAGCTGTTTGGGCAAAATAGCATAGCTGCATCAGCTGATCTTTAACCGCATCACAGATGGATTCGCGTCCGTAGCCGACATTTACAGTCCAGACGCCGCCGGAAACCGCATCAAGAAATTCTTTGCCGTTTTGATCCCAAACGCGCATTCCCTTTCCCTCGACGATAATACGAGGGTCACCGGTTTCCAGGGATTTATGCTGGAAGAGGTGATGCCAAACATTAGCTTTGTCAGCTGCGACTACTCTGGAGAGGTCGTTTTCTTTAAAGTTGCCGTCCATAACGATCATCCTTTTCAATGCGCCTGTGGCGCAGACCGCGAAACAGGCCAGATTCACTGGCGAATTTGATGGCGCATATTCGCTGTTTTTTGCGGCACTCCGATAGGGCCAGACGTTTTTGTGATTATGTCCAGAATTGATATGTTAAGGTGGCATAAATCGTAGTTTTTTGGGTCAATATATTGATAAGTATAGTTAAAATGTGTTCGGATTTGCCGACTGCGTAAAATGGGGGATTCATAAAATCGTGGTTTGGTGAAAAAATTCGTTGATTGATGGCCTAAATTACTTTCCGATTGGTAACAGTTCGGGCTTTTGGTTCGAATGATCCGAAAGAGGACCAGAAAGGTCACGCGGAAACAGCGCCATGTATTCATGGCAACTTTTACACGGGAGAAAGAAGATAATGATGTTGAAAAAACATTTCGGCGCGATGGCTGCATCTGCAGCTTTGTTGGTTGGTGCACAAGGTGCAATGGCCGCTGGTCACGGTGGTGAAATCACAGTTGCATATTTCCTAGAATGGCCAATGCCGTTCCAATACGCCAAAGCAACAGGCATGTACGAAGAGGAAATGGGCGTTAAGATCAACTGGGTGTCCTTTGATACCGGTACCGCAATGAGCGCAGCGATGGCATCTGGCGATGTCCACATCTCTGTCAGCCAAGGCATCCCGCCTTTCGTTGTTGCAGCGTCCGCTGGTCAAGACATTCAGGTCGTTGATGTCGCCGTGAGCTACTCTGAGAACGACAACTGTGTCGTGGCTGAGGCTCTTGAAATTGATAAAGAGTCTGCTGGCGAATTGGCAGGCAAGAAAGTCGCTGTGCCATTGGGCACCGCTGCGCACTTTGGCTTCCTTGAGCAAATGAACCACTTTGGTGTTTCACTCGACAGCTTGGAAATCGTTGACATGGCACCAGCAGAATCTGCGGCAGCTCTCGCGCAAGGTTCCATCGATATGGCCTGTGGTTGGGGCGGCGCACTGCGTCGTATGCAAGAACACGGGAATGTTCTGCTGACCGGTGCAGAAAAAGAAGAGCTGGGCATTTTGGTGTTTGATGCCACATCCGCACCTGCAGGCTTTATCGCCGAAGAAGGTGAACTGCTGTCCAAGTTCCTTGCTGTAACTGCAAAAGCAAATGACATGTGGAACTCTGGTGAAAACACAGCAGAAATGCTGCCGGTTATCGCCAAAGACGCGGGTATGGATGTTGCAGACGCAGAAGCAACCCTTGGCAACTTTGTATTCCCAAGCGCGGAAGAGCAGCTGGGTGAAAAGTGGCTAGGTGGCGGCGTTCAATCCTTCATGAAAGGTGTTGCGGACGTATTCGTTGCTGCGGGTAGCATCGACGGTGCGCTGGACTCCTATGAAGGTTCTGTAAACGCAGCTCCTTTGACTGCGGCACACAACATGTAAACAACGCAATGGCCCCACGCATATCGCATGGGGCCACTTTTGCGGGATCGTGCCAGTGCAACATCCGAGATGTGACTGGCTCTCTTCAATGACAATTTGGAAAGGCGGACCATGTCGGGACTGTCGATCGATAAAATCTCCATGCGCTTTGATTTGCCCGATGGAGGGCATGTTCAGGCGTTGAAGGATGTCACCCTAGATTTGAAAGCTGGCGAATTGCTAAGCGTCTTGGGGCCATCTGGCTGTGGTAAGACCACATTGCTAAATATTGTAGCTGGTTTTCTGGCACCAACCGAAGGTCAGATCGTTCTGAACGATCACAAAGTGACTGGCCCCGATGCGGAACGCGGGATGGTGTTTCAGCAAGGTGCGTTGTTTGAGTGGATGAGTGTTCGCGACAACGTGGGTTTTGGCCCCAGTATGAAGGGGACGCCTGCGAAAGAAAAAACAGAGATCGTTGACCACCTGCTCGATGTTGTTGGTCTGCAGGACTTTAAAGAAAAAGCGGTTTACGAATTGTCTGGTGGTATGCAGCAGCGTGTATCGCTTGCGCGTTGTCTGGCAAATGACCCAGATGTTATTCTGATGGACGAACCTCTTGGTGCGCTTGATGCGCTGACACGTGAAAAGATGCAGTCGCTGGTTCTGAAGCTGTGGAAAGAAACCGGGAAAACCATCATTTTGATTACACACTCGGTTGAAGAAGCCTTGCTGCTTGGTGAGCGTCTGCTGGTTATGGCGCCACGTCCGGGTCGTATCCACAAGGAATACCGCTTGCCCTTTGCCGACCTTGGCGTTGGGCAAGATTTGCGTGAAGTCAAAAAACACCCTGATTTCGCAATCAAGCGCGAGGAAATCCTCGGCATGATTTGGGACATGGAAGAAGAAATCATGGGCCGCTCGGAGGATGCAGCATGATTCCGTTTCTCGCCTATCTCATCATTTTCATCGCGGCGTTTTACATTGTCCGCTTCATCACTCAAAAGACAAAGATTCAGGATTATACGTCTCTGAAAACCGTAACCTTTGGGGACGAAAGCGCTGTGCGCTCCAATCGAGCGGCATCTTTTATCTCGATCATTACTATCTTTGTGATCTGGGGTGCCTTTACCGGCTCTAAAATCCTTCCGGGTTTTATGCATGCCCCTGGTCCGTTTATCGGCGATACGTCGTTTACATACACAGCAGAGGCAAATGGCCAGCAGGATGATGCAACCGTTTACTTCCGTGTGCACCGCGCAGGTGAGCAGCCTGATCTGATTGAGGCGACACCAGGCGACGGTTTTGCTAAGGATGATTCAGAACTCGTGGTCGCGTGGCGCTCTAAATTGCTGCGGGTCGATAAGAATGACGACATCAGCAAGACTGACGGTGCAAAAGTTGTTGCCATCAACGGTCAGACGATCGCGCCGGGTGGTTCAGTTGACGTGAATGGCGGCAAAGTTACGCTGTCAGACAAAGGAACACCTAACTTTGTGCCAAGCCCGGGCTGGCAGATGGAGCCGATTTGGCTGCCGTCGCCAGAGGGCGTTTTCTTGCGGACGATCGAAATCGCAAGCACAGGTTTCCAAGGCTTTACACTGTGGGAACATCTAGGTTTCTCGCTGTATCGCGTGATCCTTGGGTTTGTGTGTGGCGCTCTCGTTGGTATTCCATTGGGTTATGCAATGGGCCTCAGCGATTGGTTCCGTGGCTGGTTTGATCCGATCGTTGAATTCATGCGTCCGGTGCCACCGCTTGCTTTGATCCCATTGGTCATCATTTGGGCCGGTATTGGTGAGACGGGTAAGATCATTCTTCTCTTCCTTGCCGCCTTATGGATTATGGCGATCGCAGCGCGATCTGGTGTGTCCGGCGTGAAAATTTCAAAGGTTCACGCAGCCTATTCCTTGGGCGCCAGCAAGGCGCAGATCATGCGTCATGTTATCGTGCCAAACTCGTTGCCTGAGATCTTTACAGGCGCACGCGTTGCGATGGGAGTATGTTGGGGTACAGTTGTTGCGGCCGAGCTTGTTGCTGCCGAAAAAGGTGCCGGCAAGATGATCGTCGCAGCGTCAAAATTCCAAAACACCGATATCGTGATCATGGGTATCATCCTGATCGGGATCATCGGCTTCGGCATTGATGTTTTAATGCGGTATGCTGAAAAAGTTCTGGTGCCTTGGAAGGGCAAAGGCTGAGTGCCTTTTCTTCAAGTGCAAATATGCGAAAGGGCGGCCCAAGGGTCGCCCTTTTCGTATGTGATGGATGTTTTGATTACTTCGTGAGAATCAGCTTGCCAGCGCGAGTAATGCGAAGCGTGTAAACTTGCTCGTTGAGCACAATGCGAGCGAGGCCATTTTCACCCGTAATGATCTTGGCATCGTGGACGGGTGTGTCGGCGAACAGTTCAGAAATCGGTGTTTGAATATTCATTTTATGCATCCTGTGGCTACGAGATGAAATATTTCTGACTAAAAAAGTCAGGAGAGTCAATTCCTGATTTTATTAGTCGGATATATTTTGTGGGATTCTTGCCAGAAGCGATAGGAACAAAGCAAACGAGAGTATGAGCCATGACAATCGGGTCACTCTTGCTTAATGCATCATGCTGGCGCTGTGGTTTGAAACCAAGTAAGACAAACGGTAGCGCTAACATTCTCTAAGGATTCGGGAGGCCTTATGGAAAAGTTGTTTCTGGTCGCAGACATTGGCGGCACAAATACAAGAGTTGGATTGGCGAATGATGCTGGTTTGATTGAACAGGCAACTCGCCGGTTCAAAAACGCTGAAAGCCAAAGTTTTGAGGCGATCCTCGCGACTTATCTAAATGAACTGGAACCTGGAAAACTCGCCGGCGCTTGTGCTGGGGTGGCGGGTCCCGTTCATGATGGTGTAGCTCAAATGACCAACCTGAATTGGCGCATTGACCGAGACAGCATTTCAAAAGCCACGGGAGCCGAAGTCGTTGATGTGATCAATGACCTGCAAGCCCAGGGATATGCCCTAGATGAGCTGACCCAAGACACCGTAGAGCCGGTTCTGCCCGGAAATTCGAACGGAAAAGGCCCTAGATTGGTTGTCGGTCTAGGGACTGGGTTTAATATTGTACCCGTTCACACCCATGGCGCAGATCTCGTGGTTCCGTCATGTGAAGCTGGTCATGCTGCATTGCCGCTTGTACCCGGATGCGAAGAGTTTACTGGGTGGCTCACCAAAGAATACGGTTTTGCATCAATAGAACTCGCGCTTGCCGGACAAGGTATCGAAAACCTGTATCGGTACCATAGCCGAGAAGCACGCGCCGCCTCTGACGTGATGCAGTCCTTTGAGGCAGGAGAGACCTCCGCTGTCAGTGCGATGACAGATTATGGCGCTCTGTTAGGTAGCGTTGTCGGAGACTATGCACTATCCCATCTGCCCTTTGGTGGCATCTACTTAACCGGCGGTGTTTCCCGGGCTGTAGTGCCTCATCTGGGGGGCTTAGGCTTTTCTGAATATATGTCTCGCAAAGGCAGATTTTCAGACCTCGCCGCGTCAATTGGCGTGAACTTAATCGTGGATGATTTTGCGGCTCTGAAGGGCTGTGCCCGAAATTTACGCCAACTCGTAAGAGGGAAAAAGAACACATAATCCATATTCTTATTGATTTATTAATCATGGTTCCCGCATAACTAATCCTCAACTAAAAAAGCCGTTATGGCAGATGAGGACGAGCACGCATGAAGATCGATTGGTCTCCACTGCGAACAGAACTTCAGTACTGGCGCAAGTCAGGGCTCGAACTTCCGATTTGGTGGCGCGATGATGATGCGATTGAGCCGAGTCAAAATCTGGACAAGTTGAATACCCTGTCTGATGAAGTGGGAGTTCCCGTTCATCTGGCCATCATTCCACGAAATCTTAAGTCAGAACTTGCACCCTACCTCAAAGTCGAAACTTCCTTTGTTCCGGTTGTGCATGGCTGGTCGCATACAGATCATCAAAAGGGTGACGGGCCAAAGAATGAGTTTGGTTCAGACCGATCTCTTACGGATCGACGCGAAGAGGCGGAGCAAGGATTGAAAGTTTTACAGGCACGTTTTGGCGACCGCGCGGCGCCGATGTTTGTGCCGCCATGGAACAGATCTAGTGAAGATTTCGTCGCAGAACTGCCGAGCCTTGGCTATCGTGCGTATTCCACATGTAATCCCAGGTTAACGGCGAACCCCGTTGCTGGGCTTACGCAGATTAACACACACATCGATCCGCTTTACTGGCGTCCTGCGAAACGACTGTCAGACCCTTCTCGGCTCGCAGATAAAACATGGCGTTTGTTGCGTCGTCGCCGGCGCGGGAAAAGCGATGCGACGGAACCATTTGGTTTGCTGACTCACCACCTTGCGCATTTTCCCGAGGTCTGGGAATTTTGCCGTCAGTATTGGCTGGAACTTCAAGAAGGCCCCGTGAGCATTTTTTCGATGGATCAGCTTGAAGCGACTGGAAAAACCTGAAGATGCAGCTTGCGTCACATCCATTGCGTTCTTAACAGTATTTCATGTCTCACCCGCCTAAGCTGACCATTTCAGATCAAATCACTCTGACTCTTACCGAGCAAATCGTGCGCGGCGAATTGGTGCCGGATGAAAAGCTGCGGCAAGACCACATTGCCAAAAGTTTCAATACCAGCCACGTGCCCGTGCGCGAAGCCTTGCTGAGACTTGAGGCAAAGGGACTGGCCGTGAGCCTACCTAGGCGTGGTGTGCGCGTGGCCCCATTCAATCCTGGCGATGTGCAGGAAATCCGACTGATGCGACTGGCGCTCGAGCCAGTGGCCTTGCGACACTCTGTTCCGCATTTGACGGCTGCGCAACGAGCAGAGGCAGAAGAGGCACGTGTGGCTTGTGATGCGGCTCAGGACGTTGTGACGTGGGAGCGCGAAAATAGACGCTTTCACCTCGCGATTTTGGCAGGGTGCAACATGCCGCGTTTGATTTCTGAGATAACTGATTTGCAAATGCTAAGTGCCCGGCACATGCTGGCCACTTATGCCAAGAACTGGGTCGAGCGTACAGATCGCGATCATTCCGCACTTATGCTGGCGATTGCAAAACGGGATGTGGATACTGCGGTGTCCGTGATTCAACGGCACCTATCACGTTTGGGTTAACCCGTTTTCTGCGCAACAATCCAAACGGGATCATAACTCAAAGGCAAACCTTTAGGGGTTCCAAAACGGTTGCGATACTCTGTCTCGAATTCGCGCAATTTTCGCCGTGACCAAACCTCCTGCGCCGCTCCGTTTACACCTGTGTCGCGCAGATGCTTAAGAAGCGTCAGTGCATCGGGGAACCACTCGACGCGGCGCGCTTGGGACAGGTGTTTGATTTTCAGATCAGATGGCAGCAAGCGATGCCAACCATCTGCATTCACATAGCTGGGTGCCGAGGCGGTCGATCCGATGGCGCGTAATTCGTGAAATTGGGCTGTACCAAAGGCGCTTAGGGCAAGCCAACCGTTCGCAGCCAGGGCGCGGTCGATGCGTTTTAGCAAGTTGGGAATGTCCGCGACCCACTGGATGGTGTTTGCAGAACAAATAAGGTTTTGACTTGAGGGGAGTGCAATCTGTTCAATCGGCCCGGCTATGAACGAGGCCCCCGCAGGCGCATAGTCTTGGCAAGCGGGTACCAAATCATTGAGCCAGTGTTGCTGTGCTGTGACCTGACTTTGCAGTGCTTGCGTTAGATGTCCGGTACCAGACCCAAATTCGAACATGCGATCAATGCGCTTTGGGGCACCTGAGGACAGCAACACTTTGACCAACTGATCTGCAATGGAGGCCTGATGCGTCGCTGCCTTGTGATAAGTGGCAAGGCCGCGTTGAAAGCTACGTTCGATCCGATTGAGACTTGGAATGGCAGTTAGATCTTTCATGATAAGACCTCTGACCAGTTCGACCAAAGTGCAAATGGAACATGCGGGGCGTCAATCTCTGTAATGACATTTGCTTGGTCTGCCCAAGCGCGTTTTAGGTTTGCCGTCGGGAAAATTCGGTCGGCAGTGCTGATCCAAATGCGATCAAAAGCTGGCGCCAGGGCGCTGCCACGTTCTTTGACTTTCCACAGTTCTTCTTGCCGCGCTGCCACCTCAATCGATTGGTGTGGCTGCTCTGATCCATGACACAGGGCAAGAAAGCTTTGAAAGTTTACATCACTCAGAGTGTCAGCGGTTTTGTCAAAAATGACAGGGGGAATACCGAGCTTGCGATCAACCGGTGCGTGGCTTCCGTTGACCGCGACTCGGCGGTTAAATTCTATGTTTGTACGCTGTGAGAAATGGCAAAACGCGGCCACGCCAAACGAATAGGTAACTGCTGCTTTGTGCGCGTAAGCGGATAGATCGGGCAGTTCACCAAGATCGCGAAAGTCGTCCACAAACAGCACATCTTGATCACCGGCCAGATGTTCAAAGGGTGCCGCACCCAATGCCCAACCGCCAAAAAGCACAATCAAGTCTGAAGCGCCACTATGTCTAAGCCAACGGGTCTGCATTATAGAACCTGCGCCAAATGCAGCATGGCATTGCAAATTTTGACGACGTCTTCATCCGTGCAGATAAACGGCGGCATGGTGTAGATGTTCTTGCCAAAGGGGCGCAGGTAAACGCCGGTTTCTTTGGAGAGGGTGTGGGCTTGATCGGCGCACACACGATGATTCATCTCGATCACGCCAATCCCGCCCAGAACACGAACATCAGCGACCTTGGCGAACTGAGCGGCAGGTGCGAGACCCTTAGACAATCTCTTTTCCAGTATTGCAGTCTGGGCGGCCCAGTCGTTTTCGATCAGCAAATCTAATGCGGCGCTTGCTGCGGCGCAGGCCAATGGATTGGCCATATAGGTTGGCCCATGCATGAAAATACCGGGCTCTCCGTGCCCGATGCCATTCGCAACACGATCGTTTGTCATCGTGCAGGCAAAGCTGATGTGTCCCCCGGTCAGCGCTTTGCCGAGGCAAATGATATCAGGCTCTATATTAGTGAACGAAGTGCCAAACAGCTTACCGGCACGGCCAAACCCTGTGGCGATCTCGTCAAAGATCAACAGCACTCCAAATTCATCACACAGTTTGCGCGCCTGGTTAAGGTACTCAGGGTGATAGAAATACATCCCACCCGTGCCTTGAACGACAGGTTCAAGGATAAAGCCGGCAATCGAGCGATGATGGTTTTCAAGAATCTGCTGAAGCTCGGAGATGCCGTTTTTATCTGGATCATCAATCCAGTCTTCACCCAGCTTAACCGGTGGGCGCGATACAAAATGCTGAACGCTTAGGGCGCCTTTGAACAGATGGTGCATCCCGGTTACGGGATCGCATACGCTCATCGCCTTCCAGGTGTCGCCGTGATAGCCAGAGCGGATCGTGACAAACTGGCTGCGGTCAGGTTGGCCAATCGAGTGCTGGTATTGCACCGCCATCTTCATCGCGACTTCCACCGCGACAGAACCAGAATCGCAATAGAAAATGCGTTGCAGGGATGGCGGGGTCAGAGACAAAAGCCTTTGTCCAAGCTCAATCGCAGGATCATGGGTCAGGCCGCCGAACATGACATGTGGCATTACATCAAGCTGGTTATGGATCGCCTGCGTGATTTTCGGATTGCGATGGCCGTGCAGCATGCACCACCAGCTTGACATCGCGTCGATCAACTTGGAGCCATCATCGAGTGTCAGATGTGCGCCTTCGGCCTCTGCTACGCGAAAGGTCGGTCCTGGTTTAACTACATTGGTGTAGGGGTGCCAAAGGTGCTGCTGATCAAACTCAAGAGGCGTCATGACATGGCCTCGATGATTGTGTGAGTATCAATACCTGAGGCCGCATTTGACAGAGATTGAGGTGAAATAGACTCTAACACTGGGATCCGGCCTAGGTGCGAAACCAGCCCGAAATCTGTGATGGTGTTTTCAACCTGTGGCTCTGCGTCCCCGATAAATGCGATGCCTGCGATCGGGCAGCCGGCCTCTTTGAGTGCACGAACAGACAGCAGGCTGTGATTGATTGTTCCCAATGCTGTGCGGGCGCAAAGGACGATAGGAATTTGCCATTGAGCAAAAAGATCAAGGTAAAGGGTTTGAGGGTTTAGTGGCACCATCAAACCCCCCGCACCTTCGATAATCAGGGGGCCATTGACGCGAGGGATGTCGATCTTTGCAGGATCTATGGTTATGCCCTCTGCATCGGCAGAAATATGGGGCGACGCAGGGAGCCTGAGGCGAATAGCTTCTGGCAGTGTTGGGCGACCTGTAAGCCGAGCGACTACCTCGGTGTCTGTTTCATCTTCAAGCCCAGATTGGACTGGTTTCCAATAGGTGCCGTTCAACGCCTGTGTCAGCGCTGCTGAAAAGATGGTTTTGCCAATGCCAGTGTCTGTCCCGGCAACAATGATGCGGTTCATGCGGAACGCTCCAGTTCTTGCGCGAGATCGGTGAACATTTGAGTGATGACCTGTTTTGACACGTTTGCGGTGATCGAAAGCCGGAGCCGCGATGTGCCTCGTGGAACTGTCGGCGGTCGAATGCCACGTATGTCATAGCCCCTTGATTGAAGCTTTGAGGCCAAGTCCATCGTTTTTGGATCATCGCCAATGATCACCGGCATGATTTGGCTTTGGAAATCGGACAGGCCACATAGCCGCGCGGCTTCTGTATGCGCATGCGCTATTGTTTCGAGCGCACGGTGTCGCAAACTGGGGTTCTCTACGAGGTGTCGAAGAGAGGCCGACACCAAAGCCGCGTTTAGCGGGGAGGGTGCCGTTGCGAAAATAAAGCTACGGGCCTTATTGATAAGCGTATCAATTAAAGCTGCGTTTCCGCAAATTAGGGCGCCGGAAACACCAAGCCCTTTTCCACAGGTGTGTAGGGAAAGGACGTTTTGTGAGGCGTGAAATGGCTGAGTTAGGCCCAGTCCATCTCGGCCATGAAGCCCGGTTGCATGCGCCTCATCTGCGACGAGGATCGCGTCATATTTGTCTGCCAAAGTCATGAGGTCTGCCAATGGGGCAAGGTCACCATCCATGGAATAGACGGTCTCGACAGCAATCCAAACGCGGCCCGTGTTGTTGGTTGTCCACTCGACAATGGTTTGTTCCGCGTCAGCAACGTCGTTGTGTTTGAAACTTTGCGTTTTGGCCCGCCCCAGTTTCATCCCATCATGCGTGCTAGCATGAATCAGCGCATCGTATAGAACGAGATCGTCATGTCTGGGTAGGGTCGAGAAGATAGCCATATTGGCCTGGAACCCGCCTCCCATAAAGAGGGCCTTTTCCGTGCCAAATATCTTGCTTGCGTCTTGCTCAAGTTCGAGATGAGCGTCGGCATTCCCACGCAAAAGCCGCGATCCACCTGCGCCAACAGGCACGCCTTTTGCGATGGCACTTTGGGCCGCGCTGCACAAAACCTCTGATCCCGCCAGCCCAAGATAGTCGTTTGACGAAAAGTCATGCCCCTTGCGCGGGATCAAAGAACGATACCGCGCCCGAGATTTGAGCTGTTCCAACGCTTCAGCGTGGCGGGGAAAGGGGTGGGTCATCGCGACCCGTCACACCCCGCAGCCATGGCGGTGATGCCCAGTTTTGCAAAGAGTTTGCTGTCTTTGTCTTCTTCTGGGTTGTCAGCTGTCAGCAGCGTGTCACCCACAAAAATAGAGTTTGCGCCGGCAAAGAAACACATGGTTTGCATCTCGTCCGTCATATCAGTGCGCCCTGCAGACAAACGCACATGTGACTTTGGCATCAAGATACGCGCCAAGGCGATGGTGCGTACAAATTCGATTGGGTCCAGTTTTTCCACATCTGCCAGTGGAGTGTCGGCGATGGGAATAAGCATGTTCACAGGTACAGAATCTGGGTGCTCTTTCAATGTCGCCAGTGCAAGCAACATGTCCACACGGTCCATTTGTTGCTCACCCATGCCAACAATGCCGCCGGCGCACACTTTGATGCCAGCTTCGCGTACGCGGTTTAGCGTGTCGATGCGGTCAGCAAATGTCCGCGTGGTGATGATTTCTTTGTAGTACCGTTCGGATGTGTCGATGTTGTGGTTGTAGTAATCAAGGCCCGCGTCTTTCAGGCGGAACACTTGTTCCTCATCTAGCATGCCAAGGGTCATGCATGTTTCCATGCCAAGCTCTTTGACGCCGTGCACCATCGCTTCGAGCACGTCCATGTCGCGATCTTTTGGAGACCGCCATGCAGCGCCCATGCAATACCGGGTAGCTCCGCCTTCTTTGGCTTTGCGGGCCTCAGATAGAACGCGTTCGACTTCGATCAATTTGGATGCAGACAGCTGAGCGCCGTTGCGCGCAGATTGAGAGCAGTATGCGCAGTCCTCGGCGCATCCACCTGTTTTGATGGACAGCAACTTTGAGCGCTGAACTTGGTTTGGGTCAAAGTGCTCGCGGTGTACTGTGTGCGCCCGATATAGCAAATCCATAAAGGGCAAGTTGTAGATTGCGTCAGCTTCTTCGCGCGTCCAGTCGGTGCGTACCGGGGAGGTTGTGTCTAGCATGATCTCACTTTATAGATAATTTTTCATTCAGTGCGGTTTGTGTGGTTGTTTTATCTATTTTTGAGGCCGGATCAAGTATTCAAGGGCAAATGTCCATATTTGTGACCCAAGGTTTTTTAGGAGAAGCTGGAACTTGGCTATTCCCTATTGGCTTCGATTGGGTTTCCAAATAGGGACGCTTTATGGCTGATCAAAACCAATTCACTCTATTTTTAGCGTGTCCGCCCGGTCTCGAAGGCATTCTTTGTGCCGAGGTTCACCATTTGGGTTGGACCCAAGCAGAGGTCATCCCGGGGGGCGTAGAGTTCAAAGGGGGATGGCCTGATGTCTGGCGCACCAACTTAGAGGTGCGCGGTGCAACACGAGTGTTAGTGCGGATTGGTGGCTTTATGGCCTTTCATCCAGCGCAGCTTGATAAGCGGTCGCGAAAGTTCCCATGGTCGGAGTTCCTACGCTCTGATGTGCCCGTGCGCGTGGATGTTGTGAGTAAAAAGTCAAAGATTTACCATGCCGGAGCTGCCAAGCAGCGGATAGAACGCGCGATTAAAGAAGAGCTTGGCGCAGAAATTTCTGCTGAGGCGGATGTGGTCGTCAAAGTGCGCATCGAAGACAATCGCGTGACCTTCAGCCTCGATACCAGCGGTGAATCGCTCCACAAACGTGGTCATAAAGAAGCTGTTGGCAAGGCCCCAATGCGTGAAACATTGGCCGCGCTTTTTTTAAGGTCTTGTGGATACGATGGCTCGCAGCCGGTGTTAGACCCGATGTGCGGGTCTGGGACATTTGTGATTGAAGCGGCAGAGATTGCACTGGGCCTTCAGCCCGGCCGCAAGCGGGCCTTTGGATTTGAAAAACTCGCAAGTTTTGATGCAGAAACATTTGAACAGATGCGCAGCGACGTACCTAGGCAAGAAACATCTTTGAAGTTTTATGGCTCGGATCGGAATGCGGGTGCGATCGAAATGTCTCGGGCGAATGCGTTCCGGGCAGGAATCGATTATGTTTCGGAGTTTTCGCAATCGGCCGTGGGTGACTTAAAAAGGCCTGAGGGCCCTCCCGGCCTTGTAATTGTGAACCCACCCTATGGTGCCCGGATTGGGAACAAAAAACTGTTGTTCGCTCTTCATGGGGCCTTGGGGCAGCGCCTCAAGGAAGAGTTCTCTGGGTGGCGCGTTGGGATCATCACCAGTGATGCGTCATTGGCACGTGCAACCGGCTTGCCCGGTATGCGAAACGGGGCACCGATCCCGCATGGTGGGCTCAAGGTCCGCCTGTTCGAAGCGGGCCCGCTTAAGTAGCCTATTCGGCAGCGAGCGCCTGATCCTGAAGGTTGCCACGCATGAATTGGTTTGCTGCTTCGCCCATCATATGGGTGATGCGCCCGCCACATATCGTCGCCTCAATCAACCTTGTATTTGGATTGATTACGACCAGATCCGCGCGTTTTCCATGATCAATGGTACCGCGATCGTGCAAGCCTAGAATGTCTGCAGGATTCTTTGAAATCAGCGCCCAAGCGTCCTCGAGGGGTAAGACCCCTTTGTCAAAAAGGTAAAAGGCCGCCTGTGCGAGTGCTGGGTAATAATAATCTGAAACCAAGGCATCGCAGAGATCAGACTGAACGAGGTCGATTGCTGCAATGTTACCAGACTGACTTCCTCCGCGCACAATATTGGGTGCGCCCATCAACACGGGGTCATTCACTGCTTTGGCCACAGCGGCCGGCGCGACCGCTGTCGGAAATTCGCAAATCTTTGCGCCAATCAAAGAATAGGTTTCGCGCGTATCGCCGTCAGGGTCATCATGGCTGCCGTAAGTGATCCCAAGCAAGTCAAAGGCTTCGGCCAGTTTGCAAAGGTGGCGCGGAACGTCTCGGGCCTGATCGCGAGCTTCCCAGACGCGTGCGAGGTGCTCTTGCGGAGTGCTGCCTGACTTCTTGGCCCAAAGTGCCAGTTCTTCGGGCTTTGCATTTGCAAGATGCAACGCTTCCTCTAGGTGATTGTTGAAAATCACATAGTCGACGCCAAATCGCTTGATGGCTTTGATAAAGCGGTCTCGCGTGCCCACAGTATGTGTTTCACATCGAATTTGAACGCGTAGATCGCTTAGCATGCGTGGGCGATAGTCTTCGACAGCTTGTAGAAACGTCTCGGCAAAATCTGGTCCGCGATGCCCGCCTTCCCAGCTCCAGCTTTGCGCCATCCAAGCAGTTGTGACACCGTTAGTGGCCGTATCCCGATCCGTGGCGCGAAGACCTGTTTCGATGGGGAAAGCCGCGCTTGGTCGTGGCACAATGTGGCGTTCAAAAGCATCACCATGCAGGTCGATGATACCTGGTAGGATGAAATATCCACTTAGATCGACTTCGGGCAAGGGGCCCTTTGTGATGCGCCCATTCGCGATAGCGACTGAGCGCTGCTGCATCTCGCCATCGCGCAAAATTGTAGCCCCGGTTAACCGAAGTGGGGGAAGAAAAAACGACATGGAACTGCTCTCGACAATTTCTTCACAACCTAAGCTAGATTTGTGAAAGCCAAATGACAGCACAGCCTTATTTTAAGGGATTTCGAAATTCACCCTCGCAAAGGGAAGCGTTCAATTTCATAAAACTGACCATCCGGTGCCTCGCCTGCTAAAGTGAGATCATGAACTTCAAATGGGCTCGGAAGCATTGGTTCAACAAACGAGGACATGAGGCTTTTCAAAACACTCGCATCTTCTCGTTTCAGCCGGCCCGTTAAAGTCAGATGAAAACGGAATTCTTCCAACACATAGGGGTAACCCCAATCCAATAAATACTGCTCTTGCACAGGTGATAGATTGGCTTTGCGACGTTTCTCAAGTTCCTTGGCGTTTGGTGGTGAGCGAAAGCCATCGAGTTCCTTCACGACATGTGCTGCCAGCTTGGCAAGCGGGGAGGCGTCGCCGCGGGGCGTGAGGGCAAGGAAGCGCCCGAGTTGAGAAAGCTCTAGCCCGTCCAAGGAAACCTTTTGCAGCTGATTGCATAATGCTTGGGTTTCTTGATGTAGGCTTTCAGCGCCTCGGCCTTCAGCAAGGCGGAACGGCGGTTTGATCGTGCCATGAAAGCCATACTTTCGAGGTGTCTTGGTGACCTCCGAGATGTCAAAACCTGCCAGAGACCAGTTTGTATGAGCGACCTTGGTGCCATTCGCGACATCCCACCCCAACCACGATGCACCAAAATCTGCCAGCTGCCCGGCTGGTGCTGTGTAATAGATGGCATAGCGTTCAAAGTGCATTGTGTGATCCCTCGGCAGTGTGATTTTGGCTAATCATCATCCATGCCCAATTGTCGTAACGAGATAATGACATGACCTCCAGATCGCTGATGGAGAAATTTAACGCCAGTCGTACCCGGGGCAGAGTCCAGATGTCGCGCTGCCTTGCTTTAAGAAGTGGTTTTTGATACGGACCGAGCATCCGTTGGGGTGCATCACATAATGCTGAGAGGCGAGAGCCAACCCATCGAACCTGATCCGGTCAATACCGGCGGAGGGAACGGAGCCTCGATTGGCAAGAGTATCTGCCCGGTTTCCCCTCTTTCGTTAGACCGCACTGTTGGAGGATATCGAATGGCCTTTGCCGCAATGACAATCGCGGGTTCTGACAGCGGCGGGGGCGCCGGTATTCAGGCCGACCTCAAGACTTTTTCTGCTTTGGGCGTGTTCGGAACCAGCGCGATCACCGCGATCACTGCTCAGAACACCACAGATGTGACGGCGGTAGAGCCCATTAGCAATGAGGTTGTCGCTGCACAAATCAAAGCCGTGTTGGACGATATTGAAATTCAGGCCATCAAAATCGGCATGCTGGGGTCTCCTGCGTTGATCGAGACCGTAGCAAAATCCCTAGAAGGATATAAAGGCCCTATCGTTCTAGACCCTGTTATGCTGTCCAAGTCAGGCGTTGCATTGCTTGCCGATGAGGCGGTTGATTCACTCATCCAAGTCTTGTTGCCAATGGCGACTGTGTTGACCCCAAACTTGCCTGAGGCCGGAAAAATTTTGGGTCAAGCCGAAGCGCTGGGCGACGATGCCATTCTTCAACAGGGCGAAGACATTCTGCGGTTGGGCGCAAAAGCTGTCGTGATGAAGGGCGGGCATGCTTTGGGTTTGACATGTCGCGATTGGCTTGTGACACCAAACAAAGTCACAGACTTTGCAGCCCCCCGCATTGAGACACGAAATACACATGGCACAGGTTGTACTTTGTCATCGGCGATTGCAGCTGAATTGGCGAAAGGCGCAGATCTAGAGAATGCGTTGCGTCGTGCGCACACATGGTTGCATGGGGCAATCACAGCGTCTGATCAGCTTAACATTGGCCATGGGCATGGCCCGGTTCACCACTTCCACGAGGTTTGGACATGACCCAAACCGTCACAATCCTAGGGGGCGGTATCGTCGGCTTAACGGTCGCGGCAGAGCTGTCTGGTCGTGGATGTGAGGTTACGGTTATTGACCCTAACGGTGCGCCTGGTCCGCATGGATGTAGCTGGTGGGCCGGTGGCATGTTGGCTGCTGATTGCGAAGGTGAGGTGGCCGAAGAGCCAGTGGTGCGTCTTGGTCGCCAAGCGGCGGAGTGGTGGGAAACCAATGGGGCCAAGGTGACCTACAACGGGTCTATCGTGGTTGCATTGGGTCGCGATCGCACAGAGTTAGACCGTTTCGCGCGGCGCACTGAAAATCACGACATGCTGGATCGGTCTGCCCTTTCAGACCGAGAGCCACAACTAGCCGAGCGTTTTGATCGGGCGTTGTTTATGACGCGAGAGGCGCATTTGAACCCACGTGATACGCTGATGTCATTGCGCGATCGGCTTGTTTCGACCGGTGTCAAATTTGCAGAGGCTGCGAAACACCTAGGACAGGTGATTGATTGTACTGGCCTCGCCGCAAAGCCTCATTTGCCGGAATTGCGGGGCGTCAAAGGCGAAATGGTCATTTTACGCGCACCAGACGTTTCGCTTGAGCGTCCGATACGCCTGCTGCATCCACGTTTTCCCCTATACATCGTGCCGCGCGGGGACGGGGTGTTTATGCTGGGAGCCACGCAGATCGAAAGCGAAGAGCGTGATCGGCCAACAGTGCGATCTGTTGTTGAATTACTGAACGCGGCCTATGCGCTGCACCCTGCCTTTGGCGAGGCAGAATTGCTAGAGATTGGCGTGGATGCGCGCCCGGCATTTCCCGACAACCTTCCACGGATTACCCGTAAAGGTGACCATCTTTATGTGAATGGCTTGTTTCGTCATGGATATCTTCTCGCGCCAGCATTGGCGCGAATGACGGGCGCCTATTTGCTCGACAATGTTGTGCCCGAGTTTTGGAGGGATGAGACGTGAAAATCATCGTGAATGGTGAAAAAGTCGAGGTTAAGGCTTCGACATTGGCTGACGTTCTAGATGAACTCGGCCACGGCGGTGCCAAAGTGGCGACCGCCGTGAACGAAGAGTTCGTTCCCGCAACCCTACGTGCCACACATGATCTGGATGCCGGAGACCGCGTCGAAATTGTAGCTCCACGGCAAGGAGGCTGAGATGCCTAACTTTTACGGCAAAGAAATCAATTCTCGTTTGATGCTGGGCACTGCGCAATATCCATCACCTGCGATTTTGGCGGATGCGTTCCGACGTTCGGGCGCTGGGATTGCAACTGTATCTGTACGTCGCGAAGCAGGTGGGGATAAGGCTGGGCAAGCGTTTTGGGATTTGATCAAAGAACTAGATGTAGCTTTGTTGCCCAATACGGCTGGTTGCCATTCCGTACGAGAGGCCGTCACCACAGCACATATGGCGCGTGAGCTGTTTGAAACGCCTTGGATCAAGCTGGAGGTGATTGGGCATTCTGATACTCTGCAGCCTGATGTGTTTGGCTTGGTCGAAGCGGCCCGCATTCTGTCGGAAGATGGTTTTCAAGTCTTTCCATATTGCACCGAAGACCTTGTCCTTTGCGACAAACTTCTGGATGCCGGCTGCCAGGTCTTGATGCCTTGGGGCGCTCCAATTGGAACGGGCTTGGGTTTGAACAACATCTACGGATTGCGCTCGCTACGTGCGCACTTCCCAGAGGTGCCTTTGGTTGTTGATGCGGGGCTTGGAGTGCCAAGCCAAGCCGCGCAGGCCATCGAATTGGGCTATGACGCAGTTTTGCTAAACACAGCGGTGGCCAAGGCGGGCGACCCTGCGGCAATGGCAGAAGGGTTTGCTTTGGCCGTACAAGCAGGTGCTCTTGCGCAACAAGCTGACCCAATGGAGCCCCGTGATATGGCTGCGCCATCAACGCCAGTTATTGGAAAGGCGTTTCTGGAATGAGTTTGCATCGCTTTTATCCCGTGTTCGACGATGTGCGCTGGCTGGAACGCATGGTTCCGCTTGGCGTTAAACTTGTGCAGCTGCGGATCAAAGACCGCCCAATGGATGACGTACGTGCACAGATCAAAGCCGCCCAAGCTTTGTGTTCAGAGCATGGAGCAACGCTGGTTGTGAACGATTACTGGCAGCTGGCGATTGAAGCGGAATGCGATTGGCTGCATCTGGGGCAAGAAGACCTTGATGATGCAGACCTCGGCGCAATCCGCGAGGCAGGTTTGAAGTTGGGCGTTTCAACCCACGACAATGATGAGCTTGATCGTGTCTTGGCGTTTAAACCTGATTACGTCGCTTTAGGGCCGGTGTACCCCACGATTTTGAAGAAAATGAAATGGCACCAGCAAGGGCTTGAAAAAGTAACCGAGTGGAAAAAGCTGATCGGGGATGTGCCTTTGGTTGCGATCGGGGGCATGTCAGTTGAACGTGCGCCCGGTGCGTTTGATGCGGGTGCCGACATCGTGGCAGCCGTGACAGACATCACCTTGAAAGACGACCCCGAAGCACGCGTGCGCGAATGGCTGGAAGTTTGCGCATGACCCGCTATGCACGCCAAGTGGTTGTGCCAAGCTTTGGCGCAGTGGGGCAGGCGAAACTGCGGGCCGCGCGGGTGCTTGTGATCGGCGCAGGTGGGCTTGCAGCTCCGGTGTTGCAATATCTTGTTGGGGCGGGTGTTGGTTTTATTCGGTTGGTTGACCCAGATGTGGTTGAATTGACGAACCTTCATCGGCAGACGATCTTTCGCGAAGGCGACATCGGAATCGCAAAAGCCGAAGCGGCTTTGGCCCATATGGTTGCCCTAAACCCTGAAGTTCGTATCGAAGCAAAAGTCATGCGCTTTGAGCCTGATACGGTTGATGAGTTGTTTGAAGGTATCGACCTGGTTTTGGATTGTGCTGACAGTTTTGCCGCGAGCTATGTTGCAAGTGATAACTGCACCGCTGCCAATCTGCCGTTGATAAGCGCCTCTGTCGTTGGGAGCGAAGGGTACTGTGGCGCCTTTTGCGCGGGTGTCCCGTGCCTTAGAACGCTTTTTCCAGATTTACCCACGCGGCTGGGCAGCTGTGATACCGACGGTGTCCTTGGGCCATCCGTGGGCATAATTGGGTCTATTCAAGCACAAATGGCCATTGCGATCTTAACCGATGCCACGCCGTCACCCATCGGGCAGCTTGTCACGCTTAATGCAGAATCCATGCGATTTGGCGGATTTCGATTTGATAATGCACCACCTCAAATTGGTGGGCATAGCTTTATTTCCTCACAAGACATTGAAGCCGATGATTTCGTCGTCGACCTGCGTGCCATCGAGGAAGCTGGCCCAGAGCTGTTGGGCGCCCTTAGACACAACGTTACAGAATTTGGCGCCGGTGGCCCGACGCCACGAGAAGATCAACGTGCAGTACTCGCCTGTAAATCCGGATTGCGTGCTTGGCAGGCTGCGGACCGGCTTAAGGCTGTATGGCCCGGAAAAATTGTGCTCATCGCGCTTGGAGAAAATGACGCGAAGGGCATTACGAACATTAAGGAGATACGTTCATGAAAAAGATGATGCTGGCAGCTGCGATGCTGACCGCGACCCCTGCGTTTGCAGCGGATAAAATGACTGTGCTGCTGGACTGGTTTATTAACCCAGACCACGGCCCAATTATCGTGGCGCAAGAAAAAGGCTTCTTTGCCGATCAGGGTCTGGAGGTTAATATCGTGCCTCCAGCAGACCCATCTGCACCTCCAAAGTTGGTTGCCGCAGGTCAAGCTGAATTGGCCGTTTCCTATCAGCCGCAATTGCACCTGCAAGTGGCCGAAGGCCTGCCTTTGGTTCGTGTAGGCACCTTGGTTGCAACGCCATTGAACTGCTTGCTGGTTCTAAAAGACGGTCCAATCAAAGAAATCTCTGATCTTAAGGGGGGCAAAGTCGGTTACTCTGTTGCCGGTGTTGAAGAAGCACTGTTGGGCACTATCCTGAACACGCATGGCCTTGCGATGGATGACATCGAGCTGGTCAATGTGAATTGGTCGCTGTCCCCATCTTTGATGTCGGGTCAAGTTGATGCGGTTCTGGGTGCGTATCGCAACTTTGAACTCAATCAGATGGAAATCGAAGGCGTCGAAGGCAAGTGCTTCTATATCGAAGAAGAAGGTGTGCCGACTTATGACGAGCTGATCTATGTTGCTCATAAAGAGACCATGGATGCGGATAAAACCCGTCGCTTCCTGCGGGCTACAGAGCTGGCAACCCAATACATCGTGAACCATCCACAAGAGAGCTGGGAAATCTTTGCTGCAACTTCGGCAGAGCTGCAAGACGAGCTGAATGAAAAAGCATGGGTCGATACGTTGCCACGTTTTGCCTTGCGCCCAGAAGCGTTGGACGAAGGTCGTTATGTTCGCTTTGAGCAATTCTTGGCGGATTCCAAACTTGTCGACGGCACCCGCCCTGTGTCTGATCTGGCTGTTGATCTTGGTGCAGAGTAAGAATGTCTTACGGTAAAACCTTTCCGCTTTGGCGGGACGCGGCGGGCCAGAATTGGCCCGCCTACGTCGACCATTCTTTTGTGCGTGGACTGAAAGACGGTTCTTTGCCGCAAGAAGCGTTCTTGCACTATCTCAAGCAAGATTATGTCTTTCTGATCCATTTTTCTCGGGCTTGGGCTTTGGCGGTCACCAAAGCAGACACAGTCGAAGAAATGCGCCTATGTGCGGGAACCGTCGATGGTTTGATCAACGAAGAAATTGCGCTGCACATTAAGGTTTGTGCCGAGGCAGGGATTTCGGAAGAAGAGCTTTTTGCCACCGAAGAACGTGCCGAGAACTTGGCCTATACGCGTTATGTATTGGACGCAGGCCATTCCGGTGATTTCCTAGACTTGCTGGCCGCGCTTGCACCATGTGTTTTGGGCTACGGTGAAATCGGCGCTACTTTGGTGAAAGATCATGCTCCTGCCTATGCAGATTGGATCAGCACCTATGGTGGTGATGAATATCAAGGCGTCTGCACTGCGGTCAGCGACTTAATCGACGCAGCCGTCACACGTCGCCTGGGCGACGATCCAACCCAAAGCCCGCGCTGGGCGGCATTGTGCAAGCGCTTTGATATGGCGACTAAGCTGGAAGTCGGCTTTTGGGATATGGGTTTGCGCCCATGACTTTAGCTCCGGCGCTGCATATGAACGGTAAAGCGTCGATTGGGGGGAGCCCCATCTTTGAAACGCTTTCGCTCGAAGTGGCGGCGGGGCAGTGGACCTGTTTACTTGGTTCAAGCGGTGTCGGGAAATCGACGATACTTAGGCTGTTCGCGGGGCTCGGAGAGCGGGTCGAGTTTGACGGTGACTTTACAGCACTGGAAGGCCAAGTCGCGCTTATGGCGCAAAGTGATCTTTTGCTGCCTTGGCTGGCCGTCGAAGATAATGTGGCCCTTGGGGCCCGTCTTCGCGGGGAGAAGCCCGACTTAAGCCATGCAGCAGACGTGCTAGAGCGTGTCGGACTTGCGGAAAAAGCAAAACGGAAACCATCAGAGCTTTCTGGAGGGCAGCGTCAGCGCGTTGCGCTTGCACGAACTTTGATGGAAGATCGGCCAGTTGTTCTACTTGATGAACCGTTTTCTGCACTTGATGCAAAAACACGTGCGCGGATGCAGGAACTGACCGCTGAACTCTTGGTTGGACGCACCGTTTTGCTGGTCACGCACGATCCCGCAGAGGCTGCGCGGTTGGGGCATCACATCAAGCTGATGACTGAAGCCGGGATCGAAGATATTGCGCCACCATCAGGCCGCACACCGAGGGCCATTGATGATATCGAAGTCATCCGTGCCCAAACAAATCTATTAAACAAACTCAGAGAGGATGCGTGATGCGCGCGACTGAGCATTTAAGATCATTGGCCGCAGACGATTGGGCGGCGGCAACACAACACGCGTTCACCAACGCTTTGGCGGATGGGTCATTGGACGCAGATAAGATGCGCGGATATCTGCAACAGGATTACCTTTTTATTGATGGATTTGTGCGCCTACTTGCTTCTGCAATCGCACATGCACCTTCTTTGGCGGATAGCGTTCCAGCGGCACAATTCCTTGCGGTGATCACAGGGCCAGAAAATACATATTTTTTGCGCAGCTTCGAAGCGCTGGACACTCAGCCATACGCCGAAGCCGCTAAAGAAACCGTCGCGTTCCAGAATCTGATGGAAGAAGCACGTCTTTCTGGCAGATACGAAGTCATGCTGGCCGTGTTGGTGGTCGCTGAGTGGGTTTACCTCGAATGGGCCGCCCCGGTCGAAGGCAAAGCTGCCGATCTTCCCTTCTGGCTGGGCGAGTGGATTACACTTCATGCAGGCGAAGGCTTTGAGGGTGTTGTGTCGTATCTGCGCGGGCAGCTTGATCAAGTTTGGGAAACCCTCGACGACGTGCAGAAAGCAACAGTCGAAGAAGTGTTCACCAAGGCCGTTCGTCGCGAGCGCGATTTCTTTGATGCCTCTTGGGCTGGGTTCCCAATCGCGTGATGCAGGGCTGGAAAGCAGGATTGGCTTCGGCACTTTTAGGTGTCGCCATTTGGCAAGCGGTTGTGACGCTTGGCGATATGCAGAAGTTCATTCTGCCCGGTCCGGGTTTGGTGGCTGAGACGCTCTGGAAAAGCCGTGTCACGATACTTGAAAACACCTGGGTGACGTTTGTCGAGGTCATGCTAGGGCTTGTCTTAGGCGCTTTAATCGGTGGTCTAAGTGCAATCCTTCTGGCGTCATCCCGAACCGTACGAGCCTTGGTGCGGCCACTTCTGGTGTTCGTTCAAGCGATCCCGGTCTTCGCCTTAGCGCCGATTCTGAACCTTTGGTTTGGGTTTGGCATGACCTCCAAAGTCGTCATGTCGCTTATTATTGTTTACTTCCCCGTGACCTCTGCGTTCTTTGATGGTCTTGTTCGCGCCAATCCTGACTGGCTTGGTCTTGCCCGCGTGATGGGCGCCAATAAGTGGCGCGTGATGTTACATGTTCGTATCCCTGCTGCCCGTGCCGGATTTGCCTCTGGCCTACGGCTTGCCGCTGTTTATGCCCCGATCGGGGCAATCATCGGTGAATGGGTTGGTGCCAGCAAAGGGTTAGGCTATCTGATGCTTTTGGCCAATGGTCGCGCCAAGATTGACTTGATGTTTGCGGCCTTGATCGTGCTTGCGGTCATGACGATGTGTCTGCACGCGTTGACGGATAAATTTTGTCGTAAATTTTTGGATCCGGAAGAAAGCCGTTAACAATTTGGATCAGACAAAAGAACAGCCCCGGAACTGAAGAGGTCCGGGGCTTTTGTGTCACTAGGGGTCTTTAACCGATTGCAGCAGATTTCACGTCTGAATCGATGTAAGGCAGGTACTGCTCAAAGTTCTCAGAGAACATTTCGACCAGTTTAGCAGCCTGTGCATCATACCCTTCTTTGTCGTCCCATGTGCGACGAGGGTCGAGCAACACTTCGGCAACGCCAGGAACAGTCACGGGTACATCAAAGCCAAAGTTCGGATCCTTGCGGAATTCCGCGTTTGCCAAAGACCCATCCAAAGCGGCCGTCAGCAGGGCGCGGGTTGCTTTGATGGGCATACGAGACCCTGTGCCATAGGCACCACCGGTCCAACCTGTGTTCACCAACCAACAGGTTGCGCCGTGCTTTGCGATCTTTTCGCGCAGCAGATTGCCATAGGCTTCTGGGCGACGTGGCATAAATGGAGCACCAAAGCAGGTTGAGAATGTCGGTTCTGGCTCGGTGACACCACGTTCTGTGCCTGCAACCTTAGAAGTGAAGCCGGATAAGAAGTGATACATCGCCTGAGCTGGCGTCAAACGCGCGATTGGAGGCAGAACACCAAAGGCATCACATGTGAGCATGATGATATTCTTTGGATGACCGCCAATCGCAGTTTCTGAAGCGTTCGAAATGTAATGCAGCGGGTAAGCGCACCGCATGTTTGCCGTTAGGCTGTCGTCCGCGAAATCCAATTCTTTGGTTTCTTCGTCGAACACCATGTTTTCGATGACAGTGCCGAACTTTGTCGTGGTCGCATAAATTTCAGGTTCAGC
Source organism: uncultured Paracoccaceae bacterium (assembly GCA_947498415.1). GTDB lineage: Bacteria > Pseudomonadota > Alphaproteobacteria > Rhodobacterales > Rhodobacteraceae > Cognatishimia. The sequence continues at coordinate 17,981 of CANMKB010000007.1, read as the reverse complement.
CTCTGGGTTCAAATTGATGGTTTTTGCATAGCAGCCACCTTCGAAGTTGAACGTACCGCGATCAGACCAGCCATGTTCGTCGTCACCAATCAGAACACGTTTTGGATCGGCAGAGAGCGTCGTTTTCCCGGTGCCAGACAAACCAAAGAAGACCGCTGTGTCGACTGGGTTGCCTTTGGCGTGGTTGGCAGAGCAGTGCATCGGCATGATGCCCTTTTCTGGCAACAGGTAGTTCAGCAGAGTGAATACAGATTTCTTGTTTTCACCAGCGTACTCGGTCCCGCCAATCAAGATCACCTTGCGATCAAAGTTCAATGCAATCACAGTCTCGCTGCGGCAACCGTGTTTCTTTGGATCTGCTTTAAAGCTTGGGCAGTTGATCACAGTGAAATCAGCTGTGAAGTCGTCCAGATCTTCGCGATCTGGCCGACGAAGCATGGTGCGGATAAATAGGCCGTGCCATGCCAGTTCTGTCACCATGCGCACATTGATGGAATGCGCAGGGTCAGCACCACCGACGAGATCCTGGACATGATAGTCCTTACCCTTCATGTGGGCGATCATATCGTCATAAAGGGCGTGAAACCCTTCTGGTGTCATCGGAGCGTTGTTTTCCCACCAGATCGAGTCTTTGACGCTCTCGGTTTGAACGACAAATTTGTCTTTAGGGGACCGGCCTGTAAATTTGCCAGTCGTTGTCAGAAAGGCGCCGCCGTTGCCCAGGGTACCTTCACCGTTTTTCAGCGCTGTCTCGACGAGCGCTGGCTCCATAAAGTTATAATAGACATTTCCCAGACCTTCGATCCCTTGATCTTCGAGGCGGAATTGCGGGTTTACCCGTCCAAATGTCATCGTAAAACTCCTGGTTGCCGCGGTATCGCGGCGTATTTGGGATCCAACCTGGGGGTCTCACCCGTGGCTGGCCGGCCACACTCACGTGGCCGATGAGAAGCTCATAACATGCGATTTTCGACGTTGAATAGGGCGCGAATGGACAGTTAGCGCAATCAAATGCATGTTAACGCAAACGATTTGAAACAATCTTGCTGATCCGATGCATATTAGCGTCAGGTTAAGAAAAACCCCAAAAAATGGGGGCGCTAACAAGGTGATTCGCGGTTTGGGATTGATTGATGTGCGGAAAGTTGCGCATAATGACTACAAAAAATAGACATAAAGAGCAGTAAAAGGAATTATCCTATGTCCAAGATTGCTTTGGTGGACGACGACAGGAATATCCTGACGTCCGTCTCCATGACACTTGAGGCGGAAGGTTTCGAAGTTGAAACTTACAACGACGGCCAGCAGGCACTGGACGCGTTTAACCGTAAATTACCTGATATGGCTGTGCTGGACATCAAGATGCCCCGCATGGATGGCATGGATCTGTTGCAGCGCCTGCGCCAGAAAACCTCGATGCCTGTCATCTTCCTCACATCGAAAGATGATGAAATTGATGAGGTGCTTGGTCTGCGCATGGGCGCGGATGACTATGTCAAAAAGCCATTCAGCCAGCGTTTGCTCGTAGAGCGTATTCGCGCTTTGCTGCGTCGCCAAGAGGCACAGGCCGGAAACATCGTCGAAGGCGATACTGAAGACACCAAAGTTATGGTGCGCGGTGAACTGTCGATGGATCCGCTTCGTCATGCCGTAACTTGGAAAGGCAATGATGTTACGTTGACCGTAACAGAGTTCTTGCTGCTTCAAGCCCTCGCGCAGCGTCCAGGCTTTGTGAAGTCTCGCGACCAGCTGATGGACGTGGCCTATGACGATCAGGTTTATGTCGACGACCGTACGATCGACAGCCACATCAAACGCCTGCGCAAGAAAATGCGTACCGCCGATAATGAGTTCTCTGCGATTGAGACCCTTTATGGCATTGGTTATAGGTACAACGAAGAATAATGGCGTTGGCCGAAGGGATAAGTGCTGGGAATATGGCACAAGGTCGTGAAGGTGATGTAGTTCTAGGGGATGACTGGGTTGCACCAGAATCCACTGTCGAACGCGAAATGCGGGGGCGTCGTGAGCGGCCCCGTTTGTCACCGCTTGGTAAATCACCGCTGACGCGTAAGATCATAACGTTCAACTTGATTGCTCTGTGCTTTTTGGTTGCCGGTATTCTATATCTCAGTTCGGCACGTTCTAATTTCGTTGACCAACGAAGCGCGGCTTTGCAAACCGAAGCAAACTTGATCGCTTCCGCTCTGAAAGTGCAGATGCCGAATGGGGCTCCGGTAAATCTTGTCACTGGTGATGGTGTTGATGCGTCGGCAACCTTAGCACAGCTCCCGCTTGCGGCAGGCGCACGTGCATTGGTGTCTGATCTCAATGCGCTTGTCGTTGCCGAGGCAGCGGGCCCTGAGAAAAGCGCCATGGTTGCGCGCGGCACACCTTTGTCAAACGCGCTTGCATGGGCCTGGAGCAAGGTTTCAGGTGATCAGAACGCATCGTCTGATCCATCTGTGCTGAATGATCAGGTGAATGCCTTTTTACAATCCGCATTGGATGGTGGTGAGACATTTGCAACGCTACAAAATGCAACGGGTGAAACGGTTTTTGCGGCCGCTTCTGCCCTTGATCAACTTGGTAGCCCGGTGGGCATGGTCGTCGTGACAAGCGCAGCGGGCGAAGTCGACCAAATTGTGTTGCAGCAACGCGAGCGCATTTTGCAGATGTTCCTGATGGCAATCCTGATCTCTGTCGGTTTGTCTATCGTTTTGGCCTCAACAATTTCAAACCCGCTGAGCGATCTCGCCGCGGCTGCTGAAATTGGTAAAGATCGTGATTCCCGACAAGTTAATCCTGGCCGCGTTCGCATCCCCGATCTGACAGCGCGCCCCGATGAAATTGGCCGCCTAAGCGGTGCACTTCGGGGTATGGTTGGTGCATTGTACGAACGCATCGATAGCAATGAACAATTCGCAGCAGATGTTGCACATGAGATTAAGAACCCGCTTGCAAGCCTTCGCTCTGCGGTTGGCTCACTTCGTATGGTAAAGCGCGAAGATCACCGTCAAAAACTTTTGGATGTGATCGAGCATGACGTGCGTCGCCTGGATCGACTGGTCAGTGATATTTCAAACGCCTCACGTTTGGATGCCGAGCTGGTCAAAGAAGAAGAAGAGCAGTTCAACCTAGTCAGCATGATCGGCAACCTCACCCAGTATCTTGGCGAAGATGCACGGGCGAAAGGTATCGACTTTATTGATGATCTGCCGTCCAAGCCGATCGAAATCACCGGCCTTGAAGCACGCTTAGCGCAGGTTTTTGTGAACCTTATCACGAATGCGACCAGCTTTTGTGAAGATGGCGATGCCATCCGGGTTTGGGTGCGCAAGCGTCAAAACCGTGTGCTGGTTGTCGTCGAAGATACCGGACCTGGCATTCCAGATCAGGCGCTTGGAAAGATCTTTAATCGCTTTTACTCCGAACGCCCGGAAGATCAGTTTGGCAACAATTCAGGCCTTGGTCTGGCGATTTCCAAACAGATTGTCGAAGCGCATGGGGGCGTGATCTGGGCTGAAAACATCCGCCCAACTGAAGCAGATATAACCTCTGATCCTTTGGGTGCACGGTTTGTCGTCGGTTTGCCAGTCTAAGAACATGCGCGAAAAAGACAAAGTGAATACAGGGCCGCAGTCGATTGACAGCGGCCTTGTTCATTCCGGCCCGATACATGGCACATGCGTTGCATACAAAAACAAGGGAGTCTTGGTATTGGGCGCATCGGGCACAGGGAAGTCAGCCCTTGCTTTAGAGCTGATGGCGCAGGGCGCCGTGCTGGTGTCTGACGATCAAACCATCGTCGATCAAAGCCAAGGAAAACTGGTGGCGCGAACGCCCAAAGCCCTGCAAGGTCTCATCGAGGCTCGTGGCGTCGGGATATTGAAAGCAGAGTATACTAGTTCAGTTTGCCTTCAGCTTGTGGTGTCATTGGATCAAGAAGAGGCCAACCGGCTTCCCTACGCTCACACAATTACGCTACTTGGTCATCGTCTCCCTTTGCTTTTTAAAGTTTCATCCCCACATTTTAGTGCAGCCATACTTCAACTTTTGGACTGCGGGCGGAGTGCGTAGATGAAGCGAGTGATGATAGCAGACAAACAGCCAAGGTTGGTTCTCGTCACGGGCCCTTCGGGAGCCGGGCGGTCAACCTCAATTAAGGTGCTCGAAGATCTTGGCTATGAAACGATAGACAATCTTCCTCTTGGCCTTGTGTCGCGGCTTTTGTCCACAGACCCTTTGGATCGACCATTGGCGCTGGGGCTAGATACTAGAACACGTGAATTTTCTCCGGAAGCGCTGCTCGAGCTGCTTGCAGAGTTGAGCGCGTTTGACCCCGAAGTGCTGTATCTGGATTGCAGCCGTGAGGTATTGCAGCGCCGGTACAGCGAGACACGGCGCCGACACCCCATGTCTCCGCATGATAGCGCCAGCGTAGGCATCGACCTTGAGCGCGACTTGCTGTCGACTGTGCGAGACCGAGCAGATTATTTGATCAACACGTCTGAATTAACGGTTCACAGCCTGAGAGAAGCGCTAGAGCGCGACTTTGCACCAAGAGCCGAAGCGCTTTTGGCGCTGACGCTAATGAGTTTTAGTTACAAACGTGGTTTGCCGCAGGGGATCGATATGGCATTTGATTGCCGTTTCTTGCGTAACCCGTATTGGGATAAGAATCTGCGTGGCTTGGATGGCCGAGACCCAGCTGTTGGAGAATACGTTTCGCAGGACAAGAGATTCGCGGAATTCTTTGATAGGTTGCACGAAATGACGGAGTTTCTCCTTCCGGCCTATCGAGATGAAGGAAAGTCGCATCTCAGTATCGGCTTGGGGTGTACCGGTGGGCAACATCGGTCAGTTTTCATGACGGAAAAGCTTGCAGAGGCTCTTGCGCAGCAAGGTTGGCAGGTGTCAATAAGGCATCGCGAACTAGATCGGCGCGAAACGGGAGGCGCTGCCGAATCTCATAAGGCTGGTAGCGGAGAAGCAAAAGCGTGATTGGAATTGTCATAGTTGCTCATGGTGGATTGGCGCGAGAATATCTTGCGGCGGTCGAACACGTTGTTGGTGCCCAAAAAGGGGTGCAAGCCATCACCATTGAGGCTGACCATGATCGTTCTTTGAAGCAAAGTGAAATTTGTGAGGCTGCTGATCATGTCGACATGGGTGAAGGTGTGGTGATAGTGACTGATATGTTCGGTGGATCGCCGTCGAATTTGTCATTACGCGCATGTTGCCCGGAAAATCGACGCATCGTCTATGGCGCCAACCTGCCGATGTTGATAAAACTTGCCAAAAGTCGTCATCTTACAGTGAATGAAGCTGTGCGTGTGGCGCTCGATGCTGGACGGAAATACCTCGACAGCCAGAACATTAAGACGGGCTAAAATTATGGCTGACACTTCCACGCTGACCCTTGAGATCGTAAATGAAAAAGGTCTCCATGCTCGCGCATCGGCCAAACTTGTAGAGGTCGTTGAAGGATTTGACGCTGAGGCAACCGTATCCAAGGATGGGTTGAGCACCGGTGGAGACAGCATTATGGGATTACTTATGCTTGCTGCATCTCGTGGAACCCAGATTGAAGTCGCAACAACGGGTCCAGACGCAGAAGCGCTTGCAAAGGCAATTCAGGCGCTTGTCGCCGACAAGTTCGGAGAAGGCTTCTAACGGCCTGTGCCGTTAGATAGTGCTTTGAACAGGAAGTAGATCGTGTTGGATAAGTCATCTCAAGTCGACGTCTCAGCTGAGACAGATAGCGAAGGCGAAGTGTATGATCGCCGCACGCTGACCTATGCCAACTCTTTTGATGATAACTGGACTTCGACAGCGATCAAAACCATCGAATGGCTGACGGGAAAACTCTCTATCCTGAAGATGGTGAACAAGTTTGAGAAGGACAACGAAAAGTACCGTGGCCAAAACTTTTGGCGCGGGGCTCTCGATGTGATGGGGATCGATCTGACCACCCCTGAAGAGCAGCTTAAAAATATTCCGGCAGATGGGCCTGTTGTTGTGGTGGCAAACCACCCACACGGTCTGGTCGACGGGATGATCCTTGCTGATCTGATTGGGCGAGTCCGCCAAGACTACCGCATTCTGACACGTTCAGTGCTTGCGGGATTGGATGAGGCGGCGACGTCTTTCATGATTCCGGTGCCGTTCCCACATGATCCAGAAGCGCAACGAAAAATGGTTGAAATGCGGGCAAAGACCATGGCGTTTTTAAAAGACAACGGTGTTGTTGCGCTGTTCCCATCCGGTGTGGTTTCGTCCTCGGATACCTTGTTTGGGCCGGTTGTCGAGCGTGAATGGAACGTATTCACCGCGCAGCTTATCCGCCGTTCCGGCGCGCGCGTGGTTCCAATCTTTTTCCCAGGTCAAAACACGCGTTGGTATCAAATGGCCAACCGTATCTCACCAATTTTACGCCAGGGTTTGTTGCTGCATGAGATCGTTAAGTCTTGCCATCGGCCGCAGGGCCCGGTTGTGGGGGCTCCGCTAACGGATGAGCAGATGGAACGCCTCCAAAGCGATCCACGCGGCTTTATGGCATGGCTGCGTGAGCATACTTTGGCGCTTGGAAAACAAGCAAATTCTGCCTAAGTCGCAACGCGCCTTTTAGCGCGTTGGAATGGGTGTATCGCCTCTGTAGTCATAAAAACCGCGCTTGGTTTTTCGGCCAAGCCATCCTGCTTCGACGTATTTTGTCAGAAGCGGGCAGGGGCGATATTTTGTATCGGCAAGCCCGTCGTGCAACACGTTCATAATCGCAAGGCACGTATCCAAACCGATGAAGTCAGCAAGCTCTAGCGGGCCCATCGGATGGTTTGCGCCAAGTTTCATAGCGTTATCAATAGAGGCGACATTTCCTACACCTTCGTAGAGTGTGTAGCAGGCCTCATTGATCATCGGAATGAGAATGCGATTTACGATAAAGGCTGGGAAATCTTCGGCAGATGCAGCTGTTTTTCCGAGGTTATCAACGATGCCAAGACAGGTTTTATACGTGTCTTCATCTGTCGCAATACCTCGGATCAATTCGACCAGTTTCATCAGCGGTACCGGGTTCATGAAATGAAAGCCCATGAACTTTTCTGGGCGATCCGTGCGGCTTGCAAGGCGCGTGATAGAGATCGATGACGTATTGGACGTTAGGATTGTGTGTGGCTGCAAATGGGGCAGAAGACCTTCAAAGATTTTGTATTTGATCTCTTCGTTTTCAGTTGCGGCTTCGATGATCAGATCAGTTTGCCCCACGATTTCTGGGGTAAGAGTCGTTTGAATGCGTGCAAGCGCTGCGGCTTTATCAGCCTCTGAGATTAACTCACGTGAAACCTGACGCGTCAGGTTTTTGTCGATGCGTGCAACAGCCGCTTCTAGACTGTCTTGTGAAATGTCATTGAGAACAACGTTGTAGCCTGCAAGCGACATAACATGGGCAATACCATTCCCCATTTGTCCTGCGCCAACAACTCCGATTGATTTGACGTCCATTCAATCCATCCTTCCGATCAACACAAAGACCTTACGCATGAGGTTACAGCTGCCGCAAGGGGCGGAAACCGTAAAAAATTTTTGAAAATTGCGCCTTTAGCCATTTCTAAACAGGAATCGCTCAATTTCTCCAGTGGGTGAGAAAATTAGGTGGGTGATATGACTGTTCATCACAGTTTAAACTCGGCATTAGACTATCGTCTTTGCCGATATGGTGACTCTCGGGTGGATTTCCGGGGGCCAAAGCGCGATTTAGACGAACCATATGTTGCCGTCCTTGGGGGGACAGAGACATTTGGGAAGTACATTGAATATCCATACCCTGACATCATTCAACGTTCCTTGGGGATGCCTTGCATCAATTTTGGCTGCGTGAATGCTGGGTTGGACGTGTTTATGAAAGACCCGGAAATCTTATCGATTGCAAGCAAGGCCGAGGTGACGGTTATTCAGGTCGTGGGGGCGCTGAATATGTCTAATCGTTTCTACCGGGTGCATCCGCGCCGCAATGATCGGTTTTTGACAGCATCGTCGATGATGCAAGCGGTGTTTAGCGAAGTGGACTTTACCGAATTCAACTTTACTCGACACATGCTGCAAAGCCTTGCTGAGCGGACATCAGAACGCGTTTCGTTTCTAAGGCAAGAACTGCGTGCGGCTTGGTGTGCCCGTATGTCTGATATGTTGGACATGCTGCCTGGGCCAAAGTTATTGTTTTGGTTCGCAGCTCATGTGCCATCACGTCAAACGCTGACACATACGGATTGGGACGACCCGTTGTTCATTGATAAAGAGATGCTGGATGCATTGCGGCCGCAGGTCGATGAAATAGTTGAGGCCAACCTTAGCCAAGAGGCGTTGTCAGAGGGGGTAGGGGCGATGTGCTTTCCACCTATGGAGCGTAAAGCCGCGGAGGCCATGCTGGGGCCACAGGCCCACCAAGAGGCGGCCACAACTTTGCTAGAAGCATTGAGGCCAAGAATGCTTAAGCTGAATGTAAAAAGGCCCACCTAACAAGGCGGGCCAATCATTAATGTGAGACTCAAAGCTTAACCGACTTTATCGGTAAGCTCTGGTACGGCCTCAAACAGGTCTGCGACCAAACCGAAGTCAGCCACTTGGAAGATAGGTGCATCTTCGTCTTTGTTGATGGCAACGATGATTTTGGAGTCTTTCATACCTGCAAGGTGCTGAATCGCGCCAGAGATGCCAACTGCGATGTACAGCTCTGGTGCAACAACCTTACCGGTTTGACCAACCTGCAGATCGTTTGCAGCGTAACCAGAATCAACAGCTGCACGGGATGCGCCAACAGCCGCGCCCAGTTTGTCTGCCAGTTTCTCGATCAGTGCAAAGTCTTCTTCAGAACCAACACCACGGCCACCGGAAACAACAACACCAGCAGAGGTCAGCTCTGGGCGGTCGCTTTCAGCAACTTTGTCTTCAACCCACTCAGACAGACCTAGGTTATCGCTTGCGCCGATGGTTTCAACAGCTGCTGCACCACCTTCGCCTGCTGCATCAAAACCAGCTGTACGGAAGGTGATAACCTTTTTCGCATCGCCGGATTTAACAGTTTGAATTGCGTTACCCGCGTAGATCGGGCGCTCGAATGTGTCACCGCTGACAACAGCAGTCACGTCAGACAGCACCATGACGTCAAGCAAAGCTGCAACGCGTGGCAGGATGTTTTTCGCATCGGTGGTTGCTGGGGCTACGATGTGCTCGTAGTCACCCGCCAATGAGGTGATCAACGCGGCAGTTGGTTCCGCAAGGCGGTGACCCAAAGTCGCATCTTCAGCAACCAATACTTTGGAAACTCCGTCGATCTTTGCTGCTTCGGCAGCTGCGTCTGCTGCGGATGTACCCGCGGCCAGAACAGTAACATCACCCAATGCTTTCGCTGCGGTGACGGCCTTTGCAGTCGCGTCCAGCGCCAATGCGCCGTCTGTGATTTCTGCGAGAAGTAGAACAGCCATTACAGAGCCCCCGCTTCTTTGAGTTTCTCGACCAGTTCATCTACAGAACCAACCTTGATACCAGCGGCACGTTCCGCCGGCTCTGCTGTTTTCACAACTTCGAGGCGCGGGGTAACGTCAACGCCGTAGTCTGCTGCGGTTTTCTCATCCAAAGGCTTTTTCTTGGCCTTCATGATGTTTGGCAGAGATGCGTAACGTGGCTCGTTTAGGCGCAAGTCAACGGTGATGATGGCTGGCATCTTCACGTTGATGGTTTGCAAGCCGCCGTCAACTTCGCGTGTGACCTGTGCGGAATCACCTTCGATGTTCACTTCGGATGCAAATGTGCCCTGAGACCAACCCAGCAATGCAGAAAGCATCTGGCCGGTTGCGTTCATGTCGTTGTCGATAGCTTGCTTGCCGCACAGAACGAGGCCAGGTTGCTCTTCGTCCACAACAGCTTTGAGGATCTTTGCAACAGCCAGCGGCTCGATGTCTTGGTGTACATCGTCAGCAGCCACAACCAGGATCGCGCGGTCTGCGCCCATCGCCAGTGCTGTACGCAATGTTTCTTGCGCTTGCTTTACGCCGATAGAAACAGCAACGACTTCGTCAGCCTTGCCAGCTTCTTTCAAGCGGATCGCCTCTTCGACGGCAATTTCGTCGAATGGGTTCATCGACATTTTCACGTTGGCGAGATCAACACCGCTTGCATCCGCTTTAACACGAACCTTCACGTTGTAGTCGATCACGCGCTTAACAGGTACCAAGACCTTCATGGGCGTCAGACTCCTTAAATTTCGCGAGCCGTGAGTCGACTCGCAAGAAATGCTCTCTCAAAGCTTTGATATAATTTTGTGCCCCAGAGAAATAGCGCAAAATCGTCACGTTAATTTCATGCGACGTCGCGTTTCGCACTTTTATCGCACTTTTTCATTGTAGTTGCGCACCATAGTGTACAATGTCCTATCGGTTCGCGCCGGGCACCCAAAGAACATCGTTTTCACCGTTAGCGTTAGCAACGCGTGCAGCGACGAAAAACCAGTCCGACAAACGGTTTAGGTATTTCACCGCCAGTGGATTAATCTCTTCGGATTGCGAGAGTTCTGTTGAAAGCCGTTCGGCGCGCCGCGCGACGGTGCGACACACATGCAGATGCGCCGATAGTTCCGAGCCTCCGGGAAGAATGAAGCTGCGCAGAGGTGACAGTAACTTGTTCATCTCGTCGATCTCAGCTTCAAGACGATCAATTTGAACGGCGACCATACGCAAAGGCGGATATTCAGCATCAGCATCTTTTGCCATATCTGGGCGGCATAGATCAGCGCCCAAATCGAACAGATCGTTTTGAATCAGGGCAAGGCGATCATCCAAACCATCTGTGGCGTGCAATCGTGCAACGCCAACAAAGGCATTGAGCTCGTCGCTGGTTCCATAGGCATTTACGCGGGCATCATGTTTGGCAACGCGTTCACCATTGCCAAGGGCCGTGGTGCCTTTGTCGCCGGTGCGCGTATAGATTTTATTCAGAACAACCATGTTTATCCCCCAGAGCGAAGATAGATGAACAGCAGGATCAGTAGAACGGCCACGAATTGTGCAGCGATCCGCAGGCGCATGATTTTATTTGCGTATTTCTTGTTGAATTCGCCACCTTTTGCGAAACCGCCAATGCCAATCATAAGGATGACTAAAACGGCCAACGAGGCAACGGCCACGACGATAAATAGCGGATCTTGCAACATAAGCTCTTCCTTGTGCGTTTGCGCCCTACCTAGCGCCGTCGTATGAAAAGGCGAGGCGTAAAAACGTCTCAGCTCTTGGCGGTGACCCAATCCAATGTCCGAGAGGGTAGCACACGCCGTAAAGTTCCCATCAGATATGTGGGTGTCGTCACAAAATATCTAGGTTTGGGTTTAGAGGCCGTCAGCGCGCGGACAAGTCTGCGGGTGACTGCGCTTGGCGGCAACTCAAATGGGTCTGGTCCTCGGCTTTCGTATAGACGCTTGCGCAGACCTGATTTGTACTGTGCAGCACGCGGAGAGGCCTCCCAGTCGATCCAGCGTTCAAAGTGAGGAATCGCGTTTTTACGAATTTTTGACGTCACCGGGCCGGGTTCGATGAGGATGATATGGATCGGAGTATCGCGCATTTCAATCCGCAGGACATCTGTAAGTCCTTCGAGTGCGTATTTTGTGGAAACATAAGCGCCGCGCCAACGTGCTGGCACCATCCCTAAGACTGATGAGTTGTTGATGATGCGGCCATGGCCTTGTTGGCGCATGATAGGAATAATCAGTCTCGTCAGTTCGTGCCAACCAAAGAAATTGGCCTCAAAGATGTCCCGCAAAGCATCTGTAGGAAGGTCTTCGACCGCGCCGGGCACCGCAAAAGCGCCGTTGTTAAAAACAGCATCAAGCGTACCGCCTGTGGCCTCAAGGACCTGATCCAAGCCGGACTTGATGCTTTCAACGTCTTGATAGTCAATGCGGGGGCTGTCTAGGCCAAGCTCTTGAAGGCGGTTGCAATCATCCTGCTTGCGGCACGATGCAAACACACGCCATCCCATAGCTTGCATTGTGATGGCCGCATCATATCCGATGCCGGATGAGCATCCTGTGATGAGTATCGATTTTGCTGTCATGCCGCCTTGCACCTTTGATGTGTCGCGCCACCCTAGGGCGGTGACCATGAAGGAGCAACGCGCAGATCGTTAATAGTCGATCTTTTGAAGAAGTCGCGCCGCCATCCAGCCTATACGCCCAGATTCCATCACTTGCAGTTTCACCCAGCCCAGGCCGGGGTCTTGCAGGATTTCCACCTCATCGTTGAGGTAGAGCTTGCCGATGACAGAATATTCTGTGCCCGGCCCGTTGCGCATATTAACCCGATCGCCATTCACACGGCGGAAATCAGGATCAACGTCAGGAACGTTTAAGGCAGATATCGCCGAAACCTTTTTAGTGCGCATCGGAACGAGACCACTAGAGGCATTGGCCTTTGGGCCAAGCTTGGCTTGTTCGGTTTCAGGTGTTGGCGCAGGCACGCTTACAAGGCGCTTGGTGGTTGGCACCGAGGTCCGAACCGCCGCAGTTTTAACAACTGGTTTTGGCGAAAGATCTTGAACTGCTGGCGTAACATCAGAACGCGACACAGTGACTACAGGCTGAAGCTTAATCTCAGGAGCGGCTTTCGCAGTCTCCCTTTCGATGGGTTTAAAATCATTGCCCCCACTCAATTCATAAAATGCCCAACCTAGGACAGCGAAAGTCAGAAAAATAAAACGATACACAGCAGCTACTCCACACATGGCCCCCTATGCCACGGGAATCATCATATCAGAAGTAGCGATCGTTATGAGTGGAAAAAAGGAGAGGTATTCCCCCTAAATTGATTATACCCAAATGGATTGCCGTCAATATTGTGGACCAAATCCATCGGCTTTGTGAAAGGCCAATAACGAAGCTTTACCCCTTTGATACAGGCGGGTATCACTTGAGTATGAATGATCTAGTTGACGACGACTCTCCATCCCTTGAAATTGCAGAACCACTCCGCCGTGCCATCGGCGATCGGTATCTGACATATGCACTTAGCACGATTATGCACCGGGCTTTGCCGGATGCGCGTGATGGGCTTAAGCCTGTGCACCGTCGAATCCTGTATGCGATGAGTCGGTTGAAATTGGCGCCCAGCGGTAAGTTTCTAAAATCTGCCAAAATCTCGGGTGACACGATGGGGGATTTCCACCCTCACGGCGATGCCGCGATTTATGATGCGATGGCGCGGTTGGCGCAGGATTTTAACGTTCGCTACCCATTGGTGGATGGCCAAGGTAACTTTGGCAACATCGACGGCGACAACCCTGCGGCCTCTCGATACACCGAAGCACGGATGACATTCGTCGCCGAGGCGATGCTGCGTGGTCTTGATGAAAATGCCGTCGATTTCCGCGACAACTATGATGGTCGTTTGACAGAGCCTGTCGTTCTGCCGTCCGAATTCCCAACCTTGCTGGCGAATGGTGCCTCTGGGATTGCGGTGGGGATGGCGACCAATATTCCGCCGCATAACATTGTGGAATTGGTAGACGCCTGTCTTCATATGATCAAAACGCCGGATGTGCGGGATGATACGCTTCTCAATTATGTGCCCGGGCCGGATTTCCCGACGGGTGGCGTGATTGTCGAACCTAAAGAAAACATCGCACAGGCTTATAGAACAGGCCGTGGTTCGTTCCGGTTGCGCTGCAAATGGGAAATCGAAGACCTTGGTCGGGGGCAGTGGCAAATCGTTGTCACCGAAATTCCGTATCAGATTCAGAAATCCAAACTGATCGAAAAAATTGCCGAGCTGATCCAGACCAAGAAAGTCCCGATCCTGGCAGATATCCGTGATGAATCCGCGGATGATATTCGTATCGTTCTTGAGCCGCGTTCTAAGAATGTCGAGCCGGATATCTTGATGAACATGATGTTCAAATCGAGCGATTTGGAAACGCGGTTCAGTCTGAACATGAACGTGTTGATTGACGGCGTGACACCTAAAGTCTGCTCGATGAAAGAAGTGCTGCAAGCCTTCCTTGATCACCGTCGTGACGTGCTGCAGCGTCGGTCTAAGCACCGTATGGACAAGATCGATCACCGTTTAGAGGTCTTGGAAGGGTTTATCATTGCCTTCCTTAACCTTGATCGTGTGATCGACATCATTCGCTACGATGACGCGCCCAAACAGGCATTGATGGCAGAGACTTGGGGTGGCGGCTTTGTGCGGGCGACCTCTGAAGAGGACTATAAGTCGCCGCTGCCTGCCAAAGGCGAGGGCGAACTGTCAGAAGTTCAGGCCGAAGCTATCCTTAACATGCGTCTACGCAGTTTGCGCCGGCTTGAGGAAATGGAACTGGTCAAAGAGCGTGACGAGCTGATGGCAGAGCGCGCAGATCTTGAAGATCTGTTGGCGAGCCCAGGGCTGCAGTGGACGCGGATTAGCGATCAGCTGAAAGAGACCAAAAAAATATTTGGCAAAGATTACGAAGGTGGCGCACGCAGAACTCAGTTCAGCGAAGCCGGTGAGATCGAAGACGTTCCAATTGAAGCGATGATCGACAAAGAGCCGATCACGGTTGTTTGCTCGCAAATGGGCTGGATTCGGGCGATGTCGGGTCACATCGATTTGACGCGTGAATTGAAGTTCAAAGATGGGGACGGACCAAAGCTCATTTTCCATGCAGAGACAACAGATCGACTTCTGGTCTTTGGTAGCAATGGACGATTCTACACGATTTCGGCCAGCAACCTGCCGGGCGGTCGCGGTATGGGGGAACCTTTGCGCCTGATGGTGGATTTGCCGAACGAAGCAGAAATTGTTGATATCTTTATTCACCAAACCGATCGCAAGCTTCTGCTCGCATCTAGTGCCGGCGATGGCTTTATTGTCGAAGAAAATGACGTGCTCGCTCAAACGCGAACTGGCAAGCAAGTGCTGAACGTCAAAGGGGACGTCAAAGCGCTGGTGTGCAAGGCTGTGGATGGCGACGCCGTTGCTTGTGTGGGTGAGAACCGCAAAGTGCTGGTCTTTGACATCAACGAGTTGCCCGTTATGGGGCGCGGCAAAGGTGTGCGTCTTCAAAAGTACAAAGATGGCGGACTGTCCGATGCAACAACCTTTCGCCTTGAGGAAGGTCTGTCGTGGAAAGACCCAGCCGGTCGTACACGTACAGAGGCGGGTCTCGCCGAATGGACAGGGAAACGCGCGGGAACCGGGCGAATGGCACCTAGAGGGTTCCCCAGAGATAATAAGTTCAACTGATGCAAAGCCTCGCCACTTGGCGGGGCTTTTACTATTCTAGGGGAGTCGCCTGCAGCCACACGCCGCCTTCGGGGCGTAATGTTAAGATCATCACGGGGTCTGGGTCATTGCCCTCGATCTCTGTGAAACTGAAGCGCCCTAATAGCGTGGCGAGGATAATGACCGCCTCTTGGATGGCAAAGCTTGCACCAATGCAGATGCGTGGGCCATCTCCAAAAGGCAAGTACGCATATCGGTCTATTGATTTGCGGTCGGCAAAGCGATCTGGGCGAAAAGCGTTAGGATCGTCCCAAAGCAGTTCACTGCGATGCAGGGCGTAAATCGGGATCATCACCGTATCGCCCGGGCGAATTTCCCGCCCACATAAGGTGTCAGCCACTTGCGCGGTTCGAGATACAATCGCGGCGGGCGGATATAAGCGTAGGGCTTCGTCGATAATGCTCCGCACAAAGGGAAGTTGTGAAACGTCATCCGCTGTGGCCGATCTTCCGTCTAAAACTGATTGTATTTCAGATCTGGCCAGCTTTTGAACGTCTTGATCAAAAGCACATAGATACAGCGCCCAAGACAATGTCAGGGCAGTGGTTTCGTGACCCGCCACGATGAAGGTCAAAAGATTATCCCTAAGCTCGCCTGTGCTCATGCGTCTTGCGGTTTCAGGATCCTCACCTTCAAGCAGCAAATCCAACAGATCGAGGGTCGTTCGTTGGCCGCTGACGCGGCGATCTTCGATGGCTTGATCTGCAACATGTTTCATTTGCTTTGTGGCAGACCCAGAAAATAGCCGGCCTGGTCTGGGTACCCAATCGGGGGCGCCAAGCATGTCCAGAATGGAAAGCTTTCCAGCTTCGGAAATGTAGTCATCTATGGCGTGGTGGACCGCTTTGGCATCAAAATGATCATCTCCCGAAAATGTGACATCCGCGATCACATCAAATGTCGTGCGTACCATTTCATCCATCATGTTCACGGCTGCAGGGCCTGACTTGGCGATGCGGTCACAGCACTTTTCTGCGGCGGTGGTCATCACCGGGGCCAAAGCCTGTACATTGCGATGTGAAAACACCGGAGCTGCCGTGCGCCTTTGCCACCGCCACTCTGTGCCTTCGGCCACGAATAGGCTTTCGCCAATCGCTGGGCGCAACAAGTTCTTGGTCGCGTGTGATTTGGGATAGTCGTCTAATTTTTCTAACAAAATTCGACGAATGGCGCCTGGGTCCATGACCATGTGCCATCTGAGCCCAGTTTTCCCAGAAACCATGGGTTGCTTTACGGCAATTTCAGGCAAGATCGTTAGCAAATTGTGTCGTGCGGCAGACAGGCTTTCCCAAAGGCCCATTGGGGCTTTGTGTAGTGGTACGTGTACGGGCAACCGACTGGATTTGTTCATGCATGATCCTCCCAGATTCAATCTAAGAGTTTTGCAAGAAAAACACAGGGCCGTGTGCAGAAAGAGACACAAACGCATCGCTATGCCTGCATGTCATTTGCACTGAACGTGGGCATCGGCTATGCCGTTTCGCAACGAATTCTAAAGGGCGTTGCTCATGAAACGACTTATTGCGCTGGGCGCTTTGGCCTTGGTGTTAGCAGGCTGCGCGAACCAAGAAGGCGATACTCCTGAAAAACGCGATCTTGGCGACTTTGTACTTGGCCACAACATTGTGGTGGCTCCAGACCTTCAAAAAGGTCCGACTTCGCGGAATGCAACGCCTGAAGAACTCACTGAGGCGGTCAAGGCTGAGATCAACAAACGCCTTGGCGCCTATGAGGGAGAACGCTTGGTTCACCTCGGTGTAAATATCGGTGGGTACGCGCTAGCACGTCGCGGCGTGCCATTGGTTTACACGCCGAAGTCTGCTCTGATTCTCAATGTGACGGCCTGGGATGATCGGGCAGGCACAAAGTTTAACGAAGAGCCGAAACAATTCATTGTTTTCGAAGATTTTGGCAATGCTCCGATCGTCGGCTCGGGTCTTGTGAATACACGCGAAGAGCAAATTGCGATGCTGACAGCCAATGCTGCGCACCATATTGAACGATGGCTTGAAGAAAACGCGGCATGCATGACTGACGCGCCAACAGAGCGTGAACTTAACGCGTGTTGGAAAGAAAAAGAAAAGCCAAAAAATAACGACGAATAGCGACGTGATTGTGACGCAAATGTTCGTCTGAATTTTAATGGCATCAGTTCGTCATTTCGGATGAAACTGATGCTTGATTTTTGGGTCACAAACCAATATGTCGCGCCCGGAAGATCAATTGGGCCAAGAGAGGCCCCCAAACTAATAGAAGGCGCCTCGAAATGGCTAAGGAAAAGTTTGAACGTTCCAAACCGCACTGCAACATCGGCACCATCGGCCACGTTGACCACGGTAAAACGACACTGACAGCTGCGATCACTAAGCAATTTGGTGATTTCAAAGCGTACGACGAGATCGACGGCGCACCAGAAGAAAAAGCACGCGGCATCACCATCTCTACAGCTCACGTTGAGTATGAGACTGAAGCACGTCACTACGCACACGTTGACTGCCCAGGTCACGCTGACTACGTGAAAAACATGATTACCGGTGCGGCGCAGATGGACGGCGCGATCCTGGTTGTAAACGCAGCTGATGGCCCAATGCCACAGACACGTGAGCACATCCTGCTCGGCCGTCAGGTTGGTATCCCAGCCATGGTTGTTTTCATGAACAAAGTTGACCAGGT
>CANMKB010000006.1 GCA_947498415.1 uncultured Paracoccaceae bacterium | reverse complement strand
CAGCTCTTGGACTTCGGTCAATGATAGGTCCGGTTCCTGTAAATTGGTCTGAACTTTATGAGCTGTGTTTCTAGATTCAGATAAGTTTATTTTATGATTATATTGGTGCTGCTCATTTGAGGCATCACTGGTGCTCATTTCTTCTGTATCAACAATTTGAACCGAGGCCTGAGCACGTTTCAAAGCGTCCTCAAACTGCGCTTTCATAACCATCAAATCAGTTTCAGTAAGCTTCCGGCGGAACGCGCGAGAGGTTAGAACAATCAAATCCTCAAGTTCATCCCACAGGCCCATTTCGGGGCTTTGAGCGCGACCAATTTCACAGAGACCAACAGCATCTCGGCGCATCAGACTGACGGTTTCGCGCAAGTCTTGGAGGCGTTCCTGAGTGTTTCGAACGGTTGTTGCAGCTTGGCTGATCTCAACGAAACGATCAGCCAATGGGGCAAGGTCAAATCCGAAGACCACCCGCTGATCGCCACGTTTGCGGGCGTATCGTTTGCCGTTGGGGCTGTCTTTGCGGATGACGAAACCGGTTTTCACCAGCTTACTCAAATGCCGACGCATGGTGGAGCAGGGCATTCCGTTGAGTCGCTCGCAGATCGTTTTGTTGGAAGGAAAGACCACCAATTCTCCGGTCAGTTGGGTGCCTTGGTGGAAGCTAACGAGGGCTTGCAGAACGGTCATATCACGATCTGTTAAGC
Source organism: uncultured Paracoccaceae bacterium (assembly GCA_947498415.1). GTDB lineage: Bacteria > Pseudomonadota > Alphaproteobacteria > Rhodobacterales > Rhodobacteraceae > Cognatishimia. Next base: position 99,091 of record CANMKB010000006.1, on the reverse strand, counting down.
CAAACATGCTCCGTCCGGCGGCGAGTTCTTTGAGGGCGTCCCACTTGCTGATCGCGCGGCGCTCGGCCCTTTGATCTGTGGCATTTTTGACTGCCAAATCGGCAGCACTTAGGGCACGCCGGAACGACGTTATGGGAGTGTAGGTCATGAAATGTCACGAAGACAAAGAAATCCCGTTCCGCGAATCACTTTGGACTTGCGGTTATTATAGAGAGGCCTTAGCTTGAGATTGCTACATATCAAGTTAGGGTCTCGTGGAGTGTACTTTGCGGGACCTTTTCTTTGGCTTAGTCGTGCCTCCTGTTTTGTTTACTGCTCTTGCTCAATCTTCGCGACGCTTTGCCCAGCGTGCGTGAAGTTCTGTAATGAGGTCTTGGGCCTCGGTTTCAACCCAATCTGCGAAGGGGCTGTTGTTCAAATTCAACGCGATGCCAGTGGCCGTGCGCTTGAGTGTTCCGCCTTTTTTGCCATCCACCTTAAGTACTTTGGCCTTTGATTTGGATGGGGCAGGGGCCTTGGATGTGTTGGCTCCGGCAAAGACATAGGATTCGACGGCCTGAAACGCGGCCACAGAGGTTTCAGTGGGATCTGAGGCCGTGTCTTCTTTGATCAGCTTTACAGATGCCGCCACGTGAACATCTTCGGCGACCCGCACAACGCGGTCGCGGTCAGCGCCAGATTGGTCAATCGCTTTGGCCAAGGCTTCCCATTTGGGGCGCCCGATACCATGGGCCGCGCCAATGGCTTGAATGACGTCTATTCCAACCATTTCTACAACATTAAGGGCCATAGAGATGGAGGATTTGGTCACGGTCAGAACCTCGGCGACCTGAGATTGGTTGCCGTAGCCGGCTTCAACGAGTTCTTTGGCAAACAGCGCTTTTTCGATGTACGACAGATCGCGGCGGGCCATGTTTTCGGAAATCTGGGCCTGAACCGCATGTTGTTCGTCCATCGTCGCGACAAGCGCACGGACTTTTTCAACTTTGTCAGACAAGCGGATCGCTTCGAGACGACGGCGGCCGTAGACCAGAAGGTATTTATCGGCTTCGCTTGGATGACGGCGCACCAAAATTGGTACGGTCTGGCCATTCGTTTCGATGGCGTCGCGCAGGTCCAATACATCGCTTGGATCAAGACGATCGGCCAAACGGTCGTCGATAATGCTGTCTGGGTCGAGTTCCCACACTTGATGCGCATCTACCGCGTCTCGGGCTGACCGAAGGGCGCGGTTGGATTTCATCATAGAAGTGGTCGCCGCGGGCGAGGGTGCGCTGGCGGTTGAAATACTGTCCAACATGGACAAACGTTTTTTCTTACTCGTTGTCATGGCGCCCCCATGTTTTCTGGATCAGATCAGCAATTTCATCATTCACCGCATTCAGGCTTTCAACCGCGCGGTCATAGGTGGACCGGGTGAAGGCGCTGCGTTCTACTTCGTAGAGGGTTTGTTTGGTCAAACCCGCATCTGAGATCGCGGTGGATTTCAACATGGTCGAGTTCAGTACTTTGTCGGCATACATGGTACGCAGGAAGGCCACGATCCGGTTTTGGGGGGCATCCTGTGGCTCGTAACGGGTGAGCAGGTAACGCATCCAGTCATGGGACATGTCTGCGCCGCTTTCTGCGATCACGTCCATCAGATCAGCCGTCATACGTAGGAATTGGCTCATGGACATGACGTCGAGCATTTCAGGGTGAATTGTCACCAAGACCCCGGTTGCCGCGGAGAGTGCGGACATGGTCAGAAAGCCCAGCTGTGGTGGGCAGTCGATGACCACAACGTCATAATCGTCATCGACCTGCGCCAGGGCCTCTTTGACGCGGAAAAAGAACAGGCCGGCATTGCCCTGCGCCAAGGCGCGGGGGGTGTCATGTTCAAATTCCATCAGTTCAAGATTGCCTGGAATCAAATCGAGGTTCGGGAAATAGGTTGGACGGATGATCGACGAAATCGGCTCTGGGTCTTCGTAGCGGATTGCGTCATAGAGCGTGCCGCCATCCGGAAGATCGTATTCAGGCTGAACCCCATGCAACGCTGTGAGCGAGGCCTGAGGATCGAGATCAATTGCGAGGACACGATACCCGGTGAGGGCCAAACGTTGCGCCAAATGCGCGGCGGTTGTGGTTTTACCCGAGCCGCCTTTGAAGTTCATCACCCCGATGATCTGCATATGGTCGCCTTCGCGGCGGCCTGGCAAGTAATCTCCCGGTTTGCGCGCCGTTTTCTCAAGCAGGACACGAAGATCTTGGATGTCTTGCGCGGAATAGAGACGGCGATTGCCGGGGGTTAGTTCGGGGGAGGGGCCTTTGCCATCCAGATGTAGTTTACGCAGATAGGAGTCATTGACGCCGAGCAGGGCTGCGGCCTCGCCCGACGTGAACTTTCGGATCGCCTTTTGCGCATTTGGTGGAAAGATATTTTCGCGCTGCGCATGAAGTTGGTTCGCCAACCACTCAGAGTGTTGGCGGATCACCGCATTCAGGTCTTCGTTATCAATGTCGCTGCTCATCTGCGTCTCATCCCCGTGACGTGATCACGGTTTGTGGCGTTTTCGCCGTTGTTTCCGTGACTATTGTCTGAAAACGTGGATTCGTGCAACAGATTTCTACATCTTGTGGGGCAGGGGCCCCTCAAGGCGAGGTATTTGGACTACTTCGAGAAGCCTTGAACGATAAAGTCGGCGGTTGCGACGCTGCTGGCCATGGGCAGATCATAAACGATGGCGAGTCGGGTCAGCGCCTTAACGTCAACGTCGTGCGGCATGGGTGACATCGGGTCGATAAAGAAGATCAGCGCATCCAATTGGGATTCGCAAATCATCGCGCCAATCTGTTGATCGCCGCCAAGCGGACCACTTTTAAAGCGATGCACATTGAAATTGCTGTTGCTGTCCTGAAGCAAACCACCGGTGGTGCCGGTGGCAAAAATCTCGACGTTTTCAAAAAAAGCCGTGTGTTTCTGGGCCCATTCCAGCAAAGTCGGCTTGCAGGCGTCATGCGCCACCAAAGCGAATTTTAGTTTTTTGCGATCTGTGCTGCTCATTCTTAGGTCCCATTCATGATTTGAGACCTCTTATAGAGGCTACAACTTAGAAGACCAAATGCCCAATGCGCGCATCTGTTGTGACATCTGATCAAACGACCCATCCACGTGCTTGTTGATGGCGGCTTTGGCGCGCTCTGCGTCATTGGCGCGGAAGGCGGCCAACAGTTCGGCGTGCTCTTCGATGATGGTGGACAGGCGGGTGGGGCTGATACGCAGGCGAGAGGCGTGCACCGTCAGGGCAGTGCGCAGGCGCTTCCATGTGTCTGCCGCCGCGTCGTTATAGTGATGGTTGGCGATGATCTTGTGGAATTCGGAATCCAATTGGCGGAACGCATAAAGGTCAGTGGGATCAAGCGCGACGATCTTATCGTGAATGGCTTCTAGGTCGTCCACCACCTCGGGCAGGGCGTATTGCGCAAACCATTCCACAAAGTAAGGCTCGAGCAATTGTAGCACTTCAAAGATGTTTTGAATGGTGTTGGCATCCGCAGCGACAATGACGGCGCCCTTGTTGGGCAGAATTTCGACAAAGCCTTCGCCTTGCATACGGCGCAAGACTTCGCGGACTGGACTTGCGCTTTGACCGTATTGCTGCGCCAAGGCAGATACTTTGAGACGGTCCCCGCCGGCCAGCTTCCCTTTGAAGATGTCCTCTAGGATGGTGAGGTACAGGGATTGTTCTTGGTCCTGAAGGACGTTCTGGTCGGCCATTGCTCGCTCCGGTCTTTGCGCGTTGCATCAATCTAATACGATCATAGGGTATTAATCGAAAAATTGGTGGATAAAAAGCCGTTTAATTTCAGATAGATGTCATTTTTGTATCAGTATTTGTATAAAATAGTCGACGATTTAGTAATGATCATAATATGATGACGGAGCAAAAGACGATTCGGAGTATTGAATGCCTGATCAATCACATATCGCGATGACTGCTGCGGCGGGTTCTGTTGGCGACAAGGCAAAGCGTGGCGTGAGTGTGGCGCGCCAGTCGAGGATTGCTGAAATCACTCCGATCATTGCGCGCGTTGGTTCGCGCAATCAGCTTGTGGTTAAGGTCACAAGCGAAGATGGCCTTGTAGGTTGGGGCGAAAGTGGGCTGTCTGGTCGTGAGGGGTCTGTTGCCGCCACGATCAAACATTTCGCGTCATTCCTGATTGGGCAAGATTCCCGCAATATCGGCCGTATTTGGCAGGAAACATATCGCAGCCAGTACTTCGAAGGTGGCCGCGTTTTGACCGCTGCGATGTCAGCAATTGATATTGCTCTTTATGATTTGTTGGGCAAACGCCTTGGTGTTCCTGTGTATCAGTTGCTGGGTGGCAAACAGCGTGATGTTGTGCCGTCATTTGCAACGTCGATGGCGAAAACAACCGAAGGCTTGCTGAAGGATATCAAGCTGTTGGTCGACGAAGGGTGGCAGTGTGTGCGCACCTATCCGGGCAGCTTTGATGACAAAGACGTTTTTGACCCATGGTCGACCCTAAGCAAGACCGCCGAAGAACTGATTGCGATCCGTGAAACGTTTGGGAAAGCCATCTGTTTGGGTGTGGATCTACACCACCGGTATACCGTCGCCGAAGCTGCAAGTTTTTGCGCGATGATGCCGCAAGGCACGTTGGATTTTATCGAAGAGCCAATCCGGTCTGAAACGCCTGAGGCCTATGCCTCGTTGCGTCGCATGACAGATATCCCATTCGCAGTCGGCGAAGAGTTTTCGTCTAAATGGGAAGCAGCCCGTTTCTTAGATGCTGGCATGACCCAATACATGCGTCTGGACATCAGCAACATCGGTGGCTTTACGGAAGCGATGAAAGTGGCGGCCATGAGCGAACGCCACTACATCGACTTGATGCCACACAACCCACTTGGCCCGGTGTGTACCGCGGCGAGTGTGCATATGTCAGCCGCTGTTGCGAATTTCAGCTGGCTTGAGACACGTCAGAGCCCAGCAGAAGCGCTGGGTTATCACAATGACACCCTATTCCCAAAGCAAGTCAAAATGGTCGGCCCAAACTATGTGGTGTCCGACGAGCCCGGCCTGGGCATTGAAGTCGACGAGGACGAGCTGCGGAAACAAGATCCATCACATATCGAAGCGCCGCATCTAAGGCGCCCAGATGGGTCTGTCACCAACTGGTGATTTACTGGAAATATCCATTCGACATAGGAGGATAGAATGGGACTGAATTATAAACTTAAAGGTTTGCTGACGACATCCGTTGCCAGCCTTTGCCTTGCCGGTATGGCAATGGCAGAAGGTTACAAAGAGGCACCGATGCTTTCTGAGCAAGTGTCTGCAGGTACGCTACCACCCGTTGAGGAGCGTCTGCCATCTGAGCCAATGGTTTTGGATACCTTGGATTCGATTGGTGAGTATGGTGGGTCTTTGCGTCGCGCCATTCTTGGTGGTGGTGACCAGCACAACATCGTTCGTCTGATTTCTAACGAAAACCTTGTTCGCTGGAGCGCAGACTGGAGCACTTTGCACACCAATATCGCAGAGAGCTATGAGGTTTCTGAGGACGCAACAACGTTCACATTTAAACTGCGTGAAGGCATGAAATGGTCTGATGGTGCCCCGTTCACCGCAGATGACATCATGTTCTGGAACGAAGTCTTTAACGACGACCGACTGACCAAGTCTCAGCACCCGAATTTTGTTGGTCCGAAAGGCCCAGTCAAAGTTTCAAAAATCGACGACACAACGGTTGAGTTCAAATTCGAAGAGCCTAACGGTTTGTTCTTGCAGAACATGGCGTATGGCTTTGGTTATTACGTTGTGAACTATCCTGCGCATTACCTGAAGCAGTTCCACGCGGACTATAACAGCGATGTGCAAGCACTTGTTGACGCAGAGCCAGCGGCAAACGATTGGGTTTCTTTGTTCAACCTGAAAGCCGGCCCGATGCACACGCCTTTGTTCTGGCAGAATGTCGATCGCCCAACGTTGCACCCCTGGCACCTAACGACAGCGTATGGCGCATCTGATCGCGTTGTTGCAGAGCGTAACCCATATTACTTCAAGGTCGATGGCGAAGGCCAACAGCTGCCTTATATTGATCGTGTGACTTGGGATCAGGTGGAAGACCCTGAAAGCATCCTGCTGAAAGCGTTCAACGGTGAAATCGACTATATGGCGCGCCATATCGGCCGTGCTTCCAACTTGGCTTCTCTGACTGACAACAAAGACCGTGGTCAGTATGATTTCTACCAAGTGGGTGATATCACTGCGAGCCAAGCGGCACTTATGCTAAACCTGAACAACCCTGATCCGGTTAAGAACGAAATCGTAAACAACTTCGATTTCCGTAAGGCGCTGAGCCATACAATTGACCGTCAGGAAATCATTGATCTGGTTTACCTTGGTGTTGGTCGCCCGGTGCAAACGTCTCCGCACCCATTGTCTCCTGTGTTCAACGAAGAGTGGTCTACTCAGCACACTGAACACAACACGGACATGGCGAACGAACTGCTGGATGGTCTTGGTCTCGACAAGCGTGACTCTGATGGCTACCGCCTTGGTCCAGACGGCGAGCGTTTCACATTGGTGTTCTTGGTTGCTGACGTCTTTGGCTTCCAGTTCCCTGACGTGATGGAAATTGTTGCAGAGCAAGCAAAAGAAGTTGGCTTGGACATTCAAGTTCGTGCAACCGACCGCTCCCGTTTGCAAGAAGTTGCAGGCAGCGCTGAGCATGATGGTTATATCTGGAACTGCCCAGGCGGCTTGGTTGACGCTTATGCAAACCCAGATTGCTACCTGCCACGTCCAAACGTTGTATACTGGGCCCCTAAGTGGGCAGCATGGGGCGTAGACCCAAGCACCGGCGAAGAGCCACCAGCGCACATCAAAGCTTTGTTTGAAGCGTATAAAGGCGTGACCTCTTCTGCGGATCCAGTGGCGCAAGAAGCTGCTTTGAAGAGCCTGATTGATCAGGCGACAGGCCAGCTGTTGACCATTGGTATCCGTCAAGTTGACGGTGCGTTTGGTATCGCTCGGAACAACCTGCGCAACTACCCGGACCCAATGCCGATCGCTGGTCAGCTTTGGACTCCGGCGCCTTACACTGCGCAGTATTATTTCGAAGGCGGGGACAACCTGAAATAACCGACCTTTGAAAGAGTTGCGCTGTCACTTCTTCCAAGGCAGCGTAACTGTACCAAGTGGAGCCGCCCCAAACCTCCCCGGCGGCGGCTCCGCACAATGAATTCCTTTAAGCTAAGGCACAGCACTCATGCTCAGCTTCATCTACCGAAGATTGCTTTATATGGTCCCGACCGTGTTTCTGGTGTCGATCGTGACATTTGCAATCATTCAGCTCCCACCCGGAGATTACCTTGATACACTTGCGGCAGAACTCAATGACTCGGGTGGTCTAGACGCCGGCACGATGCAGTCTTTGCGTGACCAATATGGCCTCGGCCAGCCGATGTACGTTCAGTACTTTAAATGGATGAAAGGCATCCTGCTGCACGGTAACTTTGGCATCTCTTTTGAGAAAAACCTGCCAGTTAACGATTTGATCTGGGACCGTCTGGGATGGACGTTTGGGATCTCTTTGATGACGCTGGCGTTCATCTGGATGACAGCGCTGCCGATTGGTATCTATTCTGCCGTCCGTAAATATTCTGTTGGCGATTACATCGCGACATTCTTTGGCTTTATCGGCCTGGCGATCCCGAACTTCCTGCTGGCATTGGTGATGATGTATGTCGCCTTTAAATACTTTGGCCAGAGTGTGGGTGGTTTGGTGAGCCCTGAGTACTTGGATCAACCCTGGGATCTGGAAAAGATCGGCAACCTAATGAGCCGCATCTGGATGCCGATTGTGGTGGTGGGTACATCCGGTGCCGCGGCACTGATCCGTATCATGCGCGCCAACCTGTTGGATGAATTGTATCGCCCCTATGTGGTGACGGCCCGTGCCAAAGGCATGAGTGAGTTTAAGCTTCTGATGAAGTATCCTGTGCGCGTCGCACTTAACCCGTTCATTTCGACCATCGGTTGGATTTTGCCTACGCTAGTTTCTGGTGAAATCATCGTGGCTGTTGTGATGAACCTGCCAACCACTGGACCACTGTTGCTGCGCGCATTGTTGGTGCAAGATATGTACCTCGCTGGTTCGCTTATCTTTATTGTCTCTATCCTGACTGTTCTGGGCACATTGTTGTCTGATGTTCTGTTGGCGTGGATTGACCCAAGGATCCGTTACCAATGACGACGCTTTCTTCTAATACACCGATCCAGGACGACACCGAGGTGCCGAATGTGCTTAGCCCTTGGGCTCTCATGTGGCGCAAGTTCAAACGCCATAAGATTGCCTTTCTCAGCCTCTGGCTGGTGGGTCTGATCTATCTGATGGCGCTGATTGGGCCATTTCTGGCACCCGGAGACGCCGCCGACACCAACCGTCGTGCGATTTTCCAACCGCCTCAGGGTATTCACTTCTTTGCCGAAGATGCCGAGGGAAACAGCCGTTTCCAGCTGCACGCCAAGCAAATGAAGATGCAGATTGACCGTTCCACGATGCGCCGTACGTATGTTGCGGACGAGACTGACATCATTCCGCTGGGCTTTTTCGTACGCGGGTCTGAGTATGAAGTCTTGGGTACGTTCAAGGCAGATGTCCACCTCTTTGGACCTAAAGACCCGGATGATCGTGTGTACTTCTTTGGTGCAGACCGTCTGGGCCGTGACATGATGAGCCGGATTATCATTGGCACAAAAGTGTCTATGTCGATTGGTCTGGTGGGCGTTGCAGTTTCACTGGTGGTGGGCGTGGCGCTAGGTGGTATCTCGGGCTTTTACGGTGGTTGGGTGGATAACCTGATCCAACGTTTGATCGAGTTCTTGCGCTCTATCCCGACGATCCCGTTGTGGATGGGTTTGGCCGCGGCCATTCCATTGGGCTGGCCGCCATTGCGGACCTATTTTGTGGTGACACTGATCGTCTCGATGATTGGCTGGACATCGCTGGCCCGAGAAGTGCGTGGGAAGTTTCTGGCGATGCGCGATGAAGACTTTATCATCGCAGCCCGTCTGGATGGTCTGACCGATTGGGAAGTCATTCGTAAGCATATGGTTCCGAACTTCTCTAGCCACATTATCGCCTCGCTGACATTGGCCGTGCCGCTGATGATCCTGGCGGAAACCTCGCTGAGCTTTCTTGGCATTGGTCTTCAGCCACCGATCATTTCATGGGGGACTTTGCTGAAAGAAGCACAGAACATCCGTTCGATCGTTGAAGCGCCATGGCTGCTGATTGGCCCCGGTGCGATGATTGTGGCCGCTGTTCTTACACTCAACTTCCTAGGGGACGGCCTTCGCGACGCCGCAGATCCAAATGCTCATTGATCCGAAAACTGACCTAACCAAACCGCTGGTCGAGATTCGAAATCTGAAGACCGAGTTTTTCACCGAAGATGGAGTCGTTACCGCTGTTGATGGGGTTGATCTGGATGTGATGGCGAACCGCACCATGGTGGTGTTGGGGCAAAGTGGCTCTGGTAAATCTATCATGGCGCGCTCGATCCTGCGGATCGTTGATAAACCGGGCAAGATCACGCAGGGCTCTATCACCTACAACCATGCCGATGGCCGGTCTATTGATTTGGCGGCCATGCGGGCAGGAGCCCCTGAGGTGCGCGAAATTCGCGGCAAAGACATTTCGATGATCTTCCAAGAGCCGATGTCATCGCTTGGCCCGATCACGAAGATTGGTCAACAGATCGTGGAAACGATCCTGTTGCACCGCAAAGTGACCAAGGTCGAAGCGAAAGAAGAGGCGATCAACCTGCTGGATCGCGTGGGCATTCCACGCCCGGCTGAGCGGTTCGAAGCGTATCCGTTTGAGCTGTCTGGCGGGATGCGCCAGCGCGCGATGATTGCGATGGCTTTGTCTTGTGAGCCGCGTTTGCTGATCGCGGATGAGCCAAGCACGGCGCTGGACGTAACAACGCAGGCCCAAATTCTGGACCTGATTGCCGAGCTGAAAGAAGAGCGCCAGATGGGCGTGATGCTGATCACGCACGACATGGGTGTTGCGGCGGAAGTGGCCGAGGATATCGTGGTCATGTACCATGGTAAGATCGTTGAAAAGAACGATGTGTTCTCGATCTTTGATGCGCCAAAGCACCCGTATACACGGGCCTTGCTGGCATCTGTTCCAAAATTGGGTGGCCAACGTGTGCATCGTTTGCCTGACATCAGCCAGCTGTTGAAAAACCCTGACAATCCACCTGCACCGATCCCGGCCAAGCCGCGTCCGCCTGCGGGTGAGCCGATTATCAAGGTGCGCAATGTGAACGTTGAGTTCCCAGTTGGTGGTGGCGTGTTCAGCAAGCCGACCGGCACCATTCAAGCGGTGAAAGACGTTTCATTTGACGTTTATCGCGGCGAGACCTTTGGCATTGTGGGTGAAAGTGGGTCGGGTAAGTCGACCCTAAGTCGGGCGATTATGGGCATTCGCCCACCGACCTCGGGCCAGATTGAGTTCTTGCGCAAAGATAAACCTGTGTCTGAAATCAGCAGCGCTGGTAAAGCAGAGATGCGCGATGTTTGGCGTGATATGCGTATGGTCTTCCAAGATCCGCAATCATCTTTGAACCCAAAGTTGCGGGTGATTGATCTGGTTGGGCAGTGCATCGAAAAAGCCGAAGCGCTGGGTCGTAAAGACCTATCAGAGCGCGTTTCAAAGTTGTTGACGCAGGTGGGCCTAAGCCCTGAATTCTTGCTGCGCCACCCGAATGCATTCTCTGGCGGGCAACGTCAGCGTCTGGGCGTAGCGCGTGCGCTTGCCACCCGGCCAGAATTGGTGATCGCCGACGAAGCGGTTTCAGCGCTTGATGTGCCTATTCAGGCGCAGGTGTTGAACTTGTTGCAAGACCTGCAGGAAGAATTCGCGCTGACTTACATCTTTATCTCTCACGACCTTGCTGTTGTGGATCACATCTGTGACCGGGTTGCCGTGATGTACAAAGGTGAAATGGTTGAGTTGCTGACCCGTGACGAACTCGCGGCAGGACCGAAACATCCCTATACCAAATCGCTTCTGTCTGCGGTTCCTATCCCGGATCCGCATCAAAGAGACCGCAAGCGCGTGAGCTAATTGTTCATGCCTATGGGGATTGGCAGGGCGGGTTCAGAGATGAGCCCGCCCTGATCCTTTTCTAGGTTTCGAATTCTTCGAGCAGGTACCCGTTTTCATAGGGTGTTGTGTGAATGCGATTTAGGCGTGGGCAGTGCGCGGTGCCAAACAGTTTAACCCCGCTACCCAAGATGCAGGGCGCACGTTTCAAGATGACGCGGTCAATCAGCCCGTGCGACAACATCCAACCGGCAAACGCACCACCTCCGCATAGATAGATAGGGCCATCAGCGGCGCGTTTTAGAGACTGAATATCAGTCTCTAAACAGGCCGGATTGACATCCACGCTCTTGTCTTTTGGCAGGTTCAGGGTTGAGGAATACACACAGGTTTTCATATGCGGATAGGGATTTTGGCCCGGCGTCATGCCAAAGCGATAGCCAAATTCATAAGTGGCCCGTCCCATAAGAGCGGTGGAATACTGCGCCATGCGTGCGGTGTAGTCGTCAACCACCGGGCCGTCGTGGGCAAAGTTTGAAATGTCTCCAGCTGGGCCAGAGATATAGCCGTCGAGTGAAACGGAGACGTCATAGATAATGGGATGCATCGGGTGCTCCGTGATGTGGTAATTCCAGTGCGGCCGTAGGCCGGGTTTTGCTGGTTTTACTTGATCACTGGCAGAGCACTCCTTTTGACTTACGATTTGATAGGTGGCTCAGGCGGCTTTTGTCAAGCCGCGCTGGGTTGCTTATTCAGAGATGATCGCGCCCCGGTGGGTGATGACTTTGGCCGCAAGGTTGTGGCCGGTTTCCATTTGCACCTGGGTGGATTGACCTTGCACATAGGCCGTCAAATACCCCGCGTTAAAGCTGTCGCCAGCAGCGGTGCTGTCGATCACTTTTTCGACGCGGTTTAAGTTTTTGGCAACAGATGTGCCGGCGAGATCAAAAGGCCCCTCGGCCCCACGTTTCAATGCGCCATACGATACGCCAAAGCCGTGCAATCGTGTGACGGCGGCTTGTTCGTCGGGATCACCGAACAGATCCATCTCGTCGTCGATCGAGGGTAGGGCGATGTCAGACAAGGCCCACATCTGTGCGTTGACCTCTTGCGCGGTGGCTTGATCTTCCCACAGGCGGTGGCGGTAGTTGCTGTCGTAGGCAAAAGTTCCGCCATTTGCGCGGAAGCCTTCGATGAATTTGATCAATGCTTTGCGCACCTGTGGCGATAGGATCGCCATCGTGATGCCGGAGAGGTAGATCAGATCAAACTGCGCCAGCGTGTCAAAACTGATTTGGTTGGGGGCCTGAAAGAGCGTGCGCGCGGCGGCGTCAGAACGCCAATAGGTAAAGCTGCGCTCGCCGTGATCATCGGTATCAACGGCATAGAGGCCGGGGATTTTGTTGTCGCGGATTTCGATGCAGGATGTATCAAGCTTGTAATGCTCGAGGGCCTCGGTGATCCGTGCGGAATAAGGATCGGTGCCAAGCGCCGTGCAGTAGGAAATTTTCGTCTTATCTTGCAGCAGGCGCTTCATGTAGACTGCGGTGTTATAGGTGTCGCCCGCGACGCCAAGGGCGATGTCGCCGTCTTTGCCATTCACCAGCTCGATCATGACTTCGCCGATACAGCAGACGCTTGAGATGGGGCGTTTTTGCGTGGTCATTTATAGTTCTCCAAACGTCTCGCGGACCTGTCGCCACGCGCTTTGCAAATGGCCTCGCAGCGCCTCTTCGGCGGCATCGGGGTCACGCATCAGGACGGCTTCGTAAATTTCGAAATGGGCTTCGTAGTTTTTGCGGTTGCGATCGGGCAGGCGGGGCATTTGAGACCAATGCGGCGCAAGCCATGTGGTGTAGGCCTTGTTGATCGCGGGCAGAACGGGATTGCGGGGGATGCTGTAGAGCACCTGATGGAATCCGATGTCGGTTTGATAAAAGGCTTCACTGTCGTGAATGGCGGCTTCGTTTGCGGCCAGTGCGGTTTTAAGCGCAGCGATATCATCTTTGTCGGCGTTCTTGGCTGCTTCGCGCACAAGTGCAGATTCGATGATGATGCGGGTATCAAACAAATTCCGAACGCCGCCCGGTTCGTGCAGCAGATGGCTGACGATGCTTTCAAGCGCATCAAAGGCGGCGTCATAGCCGGGTTTGCGCACCACGGGGCGGTGGCGCGGGCGGGCCTCGATCAGGCCTTTGTTTGAAAGTGCAACGACCGCCTCGCGCACAACCGTGCGGCTGATGCCAAATTCTTCCATGAGGTTGCGTTCCGGGGGAAGCGGCTGACCATCTTCGAGTTCACCCGATTGGATTTTTTGTGCGAGTCTGCTCACCACGAGATCGGCGGCTCGTCCCTTATCGTCCTGGCTTTGCAAAATGCACACTCCTCATTGTTTTGCTTGGGTCACCTTACGTAACCGTTGGCTCTATCTATTCGACGCCCCAGCCTGAGTAAATCACAGGCTGGGGCATTACTGTTAAATCCGCGCCATGATGAGATCGGCGCAACGGTCGCCCATCATCATAGCGGGGGCTTGTGTGTTGCCTGCGTTGATGTCGGGCATTGCTGACAAGTCGCAGACCCTTAGATTTTCAACACCACGCACGCGCATCCGCGGATCCAGCACGGCCATTGGATCGCCGTCTTTCCCCATCTTTGCTGTTCCCGCCGGGTGGTAATTGGTTTTGACAAACCGTTTACAGTAGGCACGCAGATCATCATCGCTGCGTTTGCCCGGTTCGGGCAACATGACCTTTTCAACTTGATCCGCCAGTGGGGTGGCCTCGAAAGCCTTTAAGAAGAACTTTTGACCCTCGACCATGGCATCCAGGTCTTGTTTGTCTTTCAACAAATTCGGAGACACCAATGGCATGTCTTTGGGGTTGGCTGATGCCAGTTTGACGGTGCCGCGCGACTTGGGTTTGACCACGACGGTTGTCACCGTCAGGCCATAGCCATCTTCGACAAGATGTTTGGTGTCGCGGTCTACGTAAACGATTGGAACACAAAAGGCTTGAATGGTTGGGTCGGCCTCGGGATCGGTGGGGTTCACGAATGCGCCTGCTTCGACCCCGGCAGAGGTGATCGGGCCGCTGCCAAACATTTTAAATTGCAGCCCGTTCTTGATCATGCGCCAGCCTTCACCCTGTTTGTAGTAGCCACCTTTGCCTTTGACGCGGGCCGTGATGGGCACCTCTGGGTGATCTACAAGGTTTTCGCCCACGCCCGGCAGGTTAACTTTGCAGTCGATCCCAACCTCGGCCAGGTGGTCAGCAGGGCCAACGCCGGATTGCATCAGGATTTTAGGTGTGATCAGGGAGCCTGCCGAAAGGATCACCTCGGCTGAACAATGCGCTGTTTGGATGGTGCCGTTTTTGTCGCTGTAGCGCACGCCCACGGCTTTGCCGTTTTCAATGATGATGTCCTGCACTTCGGATTGTAGGCGCACGGTGAGGTTTGGATTGTCTTTCAACGGTTCAATATAGGCGTAGGCCGATGATGACCGGCGGCCGTGGCGATTCATGAACTGATAAAATCCAACACCGCGCTGCCGGTTGCCATTGAAATCGGGCGAAAACGGTTCGCCCATTCCCTGAACGGCCTGCACAAACAATCGCGACAAGCTGTCGATATGGCCCGGATCTGACACAAGCAGCGGGCCACCGGTGCCGTGCAGATCATTGTGCAGGCGGTTGTTGTCTTCCATATTTCTGAAGTGGGGCAGGACGGCAGGCCAATCCCAATCGACACCGTCATTGCTGCCGCGCAATTCCTGATGCCACGAATCGTAATCAGAGGGGCGGCCACGCATATAGACCTGCGCGTTCACGGATGATCCGCCGCCCAGAACATGCCCTTGGGGGATGTCGTGCACGCGGCCATCCAGATGATCTTGTTTCACCGTTTTGTGGTAGCGCATGAATTTCGTGCCGTTGATCATTTTGAAGATGCCGGGCGGCATATCCAGCAACGGGTGCTTGTTAGAGTAACCTGCCTCTAACAAAAGGACTTTGTGTCCCCCATCGGCCACCAAACGTGCGGCTGCGACGCATCCTGATGCGCCCCCTCCTGCTACGATGTAGTCAAATTCAACTGCCATGTGTCTTCCTCCAGCTGGCAATTCAAGCGGCCTCATGTGGGGTCGAACGCTTTTCATCCGCCACCGGCGCGCTTGATTCGTCGCCACCTCCCAATAGCAAAACGAATGCCGTTGGCCTCTATATGATCACACCAAATAAAACAAGAAGTACATCTAAAATCGCCGTTTTTGGTGTATTTTCAGAAAATACTTGACCTAAACTATGTAATCAGCAACAACTTGCGTAATTTGGTATGACCAAAAGGGAAAGTCGTGGAAAGTTTCGACATTCAATCAGGTAAGGTGCTGAACGCCCTTATGTATATCAACGGCCAGTGGACTTCTGGCGCTGGTAAAGACGTTATCGAAGTAGAGAATCCTGCCAATGAGCAGGTGATCGCGACGACGCCAGTGGGCAGCGCGGATGATGCCGCCGCTGCGCTTGAGGCGGCTGCGGCTGCGCAGGTTGTATGGTCTAAGGTGCCCGCCGTGGAGCGTGGCCGTGTTGTGCGTAAGCTGGGTGATCTGATCACGGCACGCACGGAAGAGTTGGCAAAGCTGATCACAGCTGAGCAAGGCAAGCCACTGGATCAGGCCCGTGGCGAAGTCGGCGCGACAGCTGAGTTCCTTTATCATGCGGCAGACAATGCGCGCCGTATCGAAGGCGATATTCTGGTTTCAGACAATCGCAACGAAGAGGTGCACATCCGCCGCCATCCTTATGGCGTTGTGGTGGGCCTGACCGCTTGGAACTATCCGGCGGCTTTGGCGACCCGTAAGCTGGGCCCTGCGCTTGTGGCGGGGAATGGCTTTGTTTTGCTGGCGCATGAAATTACGCCGCTTTCGGGTCTATATATTGCTGCGTTGGCGGAACAAGCTGGCGTGCCGGCAGGTCTGTTCAATGTGGTGACTGGCCGGGGCCCTGTTGTGGGTCAGGCGCTGGTTGAGCATCCGATCTCTGCCATGATCACAATGACCGGTTCAAACCGCGCAGGTCAGGAAATCTTTAAGTCCGGCGCTGCCGGAATGAAGGTTCTGCGTCTTGAGCTGGGGGGCAAAGCGCCATTCATTGTGTTGGAAGATGCGAACATCGACAAGGCCGTCGAGGCGGCGGTTGCGGCGCGCTACACCAACTGTGGTCAGATTTGTACCTGCAACGAACGCATGTATTTGCACAAAGATATTGCGGATGAATTCCTAGAGAAATTCGTCGCGCAATCTGCGGCTTTGACGATTGGCGATCCGATGACCAGCCCTGACATGGGGCCAAAGGTCAGCGGGCCCGAAGTGGATAAAGTTGCATCTATGGTTCAGGCAGCGGTTGCCGAAGGCGCGGAGGTTCTTTTGGAAGGAGGACCTTTGACCGAAGGCGACTATGCCAAGGGGCATTGGATTGCCCCGACTGTGCTTGAAGTCAAAAACAACGACAGCTTTGTCGTGAAAAACGAGGTGTTTGGGCCGGTTGTCCCAGCCATCCGCGTTGATGATTTTGACCAAGCATTGGCGATGGCGAACGACACAGACTTTGGCCTGTCGGCCTATGTGTTCACTGAAAACCATCGTCGGATCATGCAGACCCCATACGCACTGAAATTTGGCGAGATCTACGTCAATCGCGCGAATGGCGAGCAGGTCCATGCTTTCCACAACGGTTGGGGCCAATCCGGCCTTGGCGGTGAGGACGGCAAATATGGGTTTGACGGGTATCTGAGGAAGCAGAGCCTGTACCTAAACTGGGAGTAATCCCAGAAAACAAGCGGCTAGGAGGTTTGGCCGCACATCTTGGAGGAAGAACTATGAAACGTCGTATTTTGCTAGGTTCAGCTATCGCGCTGGGTTTGGGTTTTAGCGCTGCTGTATCTACAGCGGACACACCACCACTTGCCGTGAAAGACAGCTACCGTGTTGGTTTTGCACAAATGGAATCTAATAACCCTTGGCGTATTGCTGAGACCAAGTCTTTCCACGACACCGCAGAAGCTTGCGGTTGGGATTTGATTGCAACCGATGCTGCGGGTTCCGCGGCGAAACAGGTTGCAGACGTGGATTCCATGATCGCACAGGGCATTGACGTATTGTTCCTGCCACCACGCGAAGAAAAGCCACTTATTCCTGCGGTTATGAAGGCCAAAGCAGCGGGTATTCCAACATTCTTGGTAGACCGTTCTGTTGATCCGAATGTTGCCCAAGCGGGTGAGCACTTTGTTGCGTTTCTTGGTTCTGACTTTATCGAACAAGGCGAGCGTGCAGCGGAATGGCTGATTGCGAATTTCCCAGAGGACAAAGGCGTTATCGTTGAGCTGGAAGGCACAACAGGGTCTTCTCCGGCGAATGACCGTAAGAAGGGTTTTGATGACCGCATTCTGCAAGACGATCGCTTTGAGATCGTAGCGTCCCAAACGGGTGACTTTGCACGTGATCTTGGCCGTCAGGTTATGGAAACACTGCTGCAAGCACATCCTGATGTGAACGTGGTTTATGCACATAACGATGAGATGGCGATTGGTGCGATCCAAGCGTTGGAACTGGCCGGTCGTAAGCCGGGCGAAGACATCACTGTGGTTTCCATCGACGGTACACGCGATGCGTTGCAGGCGATCATCGACGGCAAAATGGGCGTGACTGTAGAAAGCTCTCCTTTCTTTGGCCCGTTGGCGTGTGACGTCATGAAAAAGTATGCCGCTGGCGAAGAAATCCCTGGTTGGGTGAAGGTTGAAGACCGTGTCTTCACCATCGACAACGCAGCGGACCACATCGACGAAGCGTATTGATTTCTCCCTGAGTCGGGGGGGCCGAAAGGCCCCTTCGGCGCAACAGCTAGAAAGGCGATGAGGTTATGCAACACCTGATCGAAATGAGCGGGATTAAGAAATCGTTTGCGGGCGTCGTAGCTTTGCAAAACGCGAACTTACACATTGCACCGGGAGAAGTTCATGCCATCATTGGACAGAACGGTGCCGGAAAATCCACTCTCATCAAAATCCTAACCGGCGTCTATCGACGAGATGCAGGTGAAGTGACAATCAACGGGACACCTTCGACAGTGTCCACTCCGCGAGAGGCGCAAGACGCCGGGATCGCAACCATCTATCAAGAACTTAGCTTGGTTCCACTTCGCAGCGTCACGGAAAACGTGATGATGGGGTATGAACCACGCACCCGTTTTGGGACGATTGACTGGAAAGCCGCCCACAAACGGACCCGTGAAATCCTTGAGCGTTTTGGGATCGACATTGATGTCAAAGCACAGCTTGGGTCTTATTCAACCGCCATTCAACAGCTTGTTGCGATTGCACGAGCCGTGTCATTGAATGCGCAGCTTGTGATCATGGATGAAGCGACGTCGTCGCTTGATGATCAGGAGATTGAAATTCTGTTTAGTGTTGTGCGTGAATTGAAAAAAGAAGGCGTTGCCGTTCTTTATATTTCGCACTTCCTCGACGAGCTTTACCAAATCTGTGATCGTGTCACCATCATGCGGGACGGCCAAACGGTTGGGCAGCGTGTGATTTCTGAAACAACCAAACTTGGGTTGATTTCTGAAATGCTAGGCCGTGATCCAGAAGAGATCGAAGCGGCTGGCATGACAGGGCTGGGCGGCGGCGAAAAGGCCGAGCCGGGTAGCTCTTTGTTTGAGGCTGAAAACATCTCGACCGCGCGTGGGCTTAAGGATGTGTCCTTGACCCTTCGCAAAGGCGAGATTGTTGGGCTTGGTGGTTTGTTAGGCTCTGGTCGGACTGAAACTGCGCGGGCCTTGTTTGGCTTGGATGGTTTGAAATCAGGTAAGATCGATGCCCATGGCAGCTCTGGCCAAATTGGTACGCCAGCCGAAGCGATTGCAGCCGGCGTTGGGTTTCTGACCGAAGACCGGAAACGCGAAGGTATCGTGCCGCATATGTCCGTGCGGGAAAACATGACCTTGGCGCTTTTGCCGAAGCTCAAGACAATGGGCATGGTGGATCGCAAGCGCGAAACCGAATTGGTGGAACGTTTCATTAAATCTCTGGGGATCAAAACCTCTGGGATGGAACAGCCGATCCGTGAATTGTCAGGTGGTAACCAACAAAAAGTTCTGTTGGCCCGCTGGCTGGCGCTGGAACCGGAAGTGCTGATTTTGGACGAGCCAACCCGCGGTGTGGATGTGGGAGCGAAGTTTGAGATCCAATCCATCATTCGCGAATACGTCGACAAAGGATTGGGCGTTTTGCTGATCAGTTCTGAATTCGAAGAACTGGTTGAAGGCGCGGATCGTATTGTTGTGTTGCGCGATGGGTTCTCGATTACCGAACTTGAAAATCCCGGAGTCACCGAAGAAGCGCTGATCGCGGCCATTGCCCATCATCATGAGGAGGCGGCGGCATGACCATGGATAACAATACTGTTCAAAACGCACCAAAATCCTCTGGGCCGAAGTTCGACTGGAGTGTTGTGTCTCGTCACGGTGGGGTTTTTGCCCTGATCGCGATCCTGTTGTTCAATGTTCTGATCACGCCAAACTTTTTGCATCCGCAGACTTTGTTTGTGAACATCAGCCAAGTTGCAACCATCGCCATTGTGGCCGTGGGCATGACCTTGGTGATTGCAACGGGTGGGATTGATCTAAGTGTCGGTGCCATTATGGCCTTGTCAGGTGCGCTGGCACCGCTGATCTTTACGTCGCCCTTTGCAGAGGCAAACCCAGAGTTGGGCTTGGCCTTGTCGATCATTGTTCCGATTATCGTGGCTTTGGCCTGCGGTGTGTTTAACGGCGCTTTGGTGAGTTTGCTGAACGTGCAGCCGATTGTGGCGACGTTGATCTTTTTCATCTCGGGTCGAGGCATTGCGTTGGTTCTGACCAATGGCAATTTGCAGACATTCACAAACCCTGCGTTCAGCTATTTGGGTACAGGCAAAATCCTAGGGTTTCCGTTTCAAGGTTATCTGGTGGTGATCATTGCGATTTGCGTCTGGTGGGTGATGTCTTACACCGTGTTTGGGCGTCAGTTGCTTGCGGTCGGCGGCAATGAACGTGCGGCCGAGCTGTCTGGTGTGCCTGTAAAGCGCGTTAAGATTGGGGCCTATGTGATCTGTGCAGGGTTGTCTGGCCTTGCGGGATTGATCGTGGTTGCGATCAACTCTGCCTCTGACGCGGCGCGGATCGGGAACTTGATGGAATTGGATGCGATTGCTGCGGCGGTCGTGGGGGGCACGTTGCTGCAAGGCGGCAAGGCACCGATCTTTGGAGCCATTCTGGGCGCCGTGATCATCCAATTGGTCAAATACACATTGCTGGCCAATGGCGTTGCCGATGAAGTCGCGTTGATCGCGAAGGCAGGCATCATTGTGCTGGCGGTCTACGTACAGCAAGCGCGGAAGGAGTAAATCATGCTTGATACAACTGCTTTCGATTTGCGTCGCTACATTCAGGGCAACAATCACAGCCTTGGTGTGTGGATTACTTTGATCGCTTTGATTGTTTTTGGCGTCATGCGCTACGACAACTTCGGTGGTTCATACAACATCTCGTCTTTCCTAAACTACAATGCGATGTTCATCGTGATTGCAGTCGGCATGTGCTTTGTCATCATGACCGGTGGGATCGACCTTTCTGTGGGTTCTGTCGCGGCCTTTACCTCGGTGGTTGCGGCCTACCTGTCGCCTTATGGCATACAGGTGGCGTTGCCCGGTGCGGTTGCCGCTGGATTGGCAATTGGGGGGCTGAATGCCTTTTTCGTTGTCGCCATGCGCATCCCGCCATTCATCGCCACTTTGGCCACCATGCTTGGGGCAAAAGGCGGGGCGCTTGTGATCTCTGGGGCCCAGACGATTTCGATCGACTGGACGTCAAACTTTACCAAGCTGGGTCTGGAAAAGGCCTTTGGCATCCTCCCTTGGACCATTGTCATCACTGCGATTGTGGTGGTCGGCCTTTGGGTGTTGCTGGAAAAGACGTCTTTGGGACGCACCGTTCTGGCCATTGGCGGGGGCGAAGATGCCAGCGTCATGATGGGCCTGAACGTGACTCGCGCCAAAGTGCTGGTTTACGTTCTAAGCGGCGGCTGTGCTGGCATGGCTGGCTTGTTCTTGGCCTCGGGCTTTGGAGCAGGGCAACCGCTGGAAGGTGTGGGCTGGGAGCTTTCGGCCATTGCATCGGTCGTTGTTGGCGGCACGCTGCTGACGGGCGGGATGGGGTCGATTTCGGCCACTGTTGCGGGCGCCTTATTGCTTGGTCTCGTGTTCAATATTCTCAACTTTGAAAACGGTCGTGGGGTCATCAGCCTCAGCGCATATTGGCAGATGGTTATCCGTGGTGCCTTTTTGTTTGCGGTGATCGTTTTCCAAAGCCGTGTGGCAAGTACGGCAAAGAAAGGAACTATCTAAAATGGCAAAGATCGCCAAAGTCACCGTTCGGGTCTTTGATGTCCCGTTGGCAGAAGTCTTATCAGACGCCAAACACGGTGATCACACTCACTTTGAATTGGTCACTGCAACAGTTCAGCTGGCTGATGGATCTGAGGGAACAGGTTATACCTATACCGGTGGTAAAGGTGGCCGGGCGATCGCCGCTATGATTGAACATGACTTGGCCGACTGGTTGGTCGGCCAAGACGCCACAAACGTCGAAGAGATTTATGAGCAAATGCAGTGGCATTTGCACTATGTCGCGCGGGGTGGCATAGCGTCTTTTGCCATTTCAGCTGTCGACATTGCACTGTGGGACTTGCGTTGCAAAGCAGCCAACAAGCCGCTGTGGCAATACATCGGTGGAACGGGCCGCGAATGCCCGGCCTATGCAGGTGGGATTGATCTGAATTTCCCACTGCCGAAACTACTCGCCTCTATTCAGGGCTATTTGGACAACGGCTTTAATGCCGTGAAGATCAAAATCGGCCAACCGACGTTGGAGGAAGATATCGAACGCGTGAAAGCGGTACGCGAGCTGATTGGCCCGGATATCGATTTCATGGTCGACGCCAACTACTCCATGACTGTGGAGGAGGCGATCAAAGCGGCCAAAGCGTTTGAGCCTTTCAATATTGTTTGGTTCGAAGAGCCCATCATCCCTGATGACTACAAAGGCTTTGGTGAGATTGCCAAACAAACCAGCATCCCGCTTGCGATGGGTGAGAACCTGCACACGATCCATGAATTTGAATACGCCTTTGATCAGGCGAACCTTGGATTTGTGCAGCCTGATGCATCCAACTGTGGCGGCGTAACCGGCTGGCTACAAGCCGCGGAACTAAGCCGTAAATATGGGGTGACAGTTTGCTCGCACGGAATGCAAGAGCTGCATGTCAGCCTTGTTTCTGCGCAGGAAAATCGGGGTTGGATCGAGGTGCACTCGTTCCCGATTGATCAATACACAACTCAACCGCTTCAAATCGAAAATCACATGGCGTTGGCACCGACGGAGCCCGGCGTGGGTGTGACCTTTGACTGGGGCAAACTTGAAGACGCACATAAGGAAATGCATTCATGAGCAACCAAACGATGGCAGCTGCGTTCTATCGCGGCGATAAGACATTTGCTGTCGAACAGATTCCGGTCAGTTCGCCGGAAGCTGGAGAAGTGACCATTCGGGTGGCCTATTGCGGCATCTGCGGCACCGACATGCACGTGTTTCACGGTAATATGGACGCGCGCGTCGGCCACAATCGGATTGTTGGCCACGAGATGTCGGGCGTTGTTGAATCCGTAGGCGAAGGTGTCACCGGGTTTGAGACTGGTCAGAAAGTGACCGTTCGCCCGCTAGACCCAGATCTGGAATGCCCAGCTTCGCAAGCGGGCTATCCGCATGTGTCCCACAATATGAAATTCCTGGGCCTTGATACTGATGGCGCCATGCAAGAGCTGTGGACTGTTCCGGCCTTTACTGTGCATGCGTTGCCCGCTGACATGAAGTTGGATCACGCCGCATTGGTCGAGCCAGTCGCGGTGGCCTGCCATGACGTGCGCTTGTCTGAGCTGAAAGAGGGCGAGGACGTGGTTGTTGTGGGTGGTGGCCCAATCGGCATCTTGGTCGCCATGGTGGCGCGCGATGCGGGTGGCAAAGTGATCGTTTCGGAAGTGAACGAAAACCGTTTGGCCGTTGCTGCCAAGCTTGGTTTTGACACGGTGAACCCAGCCAAAGAAGACCTAGTTGCCATCGTCAACGAAAAGACCGGCAACAAAGGTGCGGATGTGGTGTTTGAAGTGTCTGGCTCTCAGCCAGGTGTAGACGCAACAACTGCTGTTGCTGCGACACGCGGCCGGATCGTGATGGTGGCTATCCACGCGAAAAAGCCAACCGTTGATATGTTCCAGTACTTCTGGCGCGAGCTGAAGCTGATCGGTGCACGTGTGTATGAACCAGAAGATTACGAACACGCGATTTCGCTTGTGGCCGCTGGCGTGATTGATGCGGAAACCATAATCACCGATGTCAGCCCTCTGTCTGAAATCCAAGCGGCGTTTGAATCGTTGGATAGCACTCCAACAGCGATGAAAAGCCTGATCAAAGTTGGAGATTTCGCATGAGCATTCTGTCTAGTTTTGACCTTTCCGGACAAACTGCGGTTGTTACGGGCTGTAAACGTGGCATTGGCCGCGGCATCGCCGAGGCTTTGGCCGAAGCCGGCGCCAACATTGTTGGTGTCAGCGCAACGCTCGAGCTTGAAGGCAGTGCCGTTGAGAAATCTGTGCGCGAGATCGGCCGTGATTTCAAAGCCTATCAGTGTAACTTCAAAGATCGCGACGCCGTGCGCGGTTTTGCAGCTCAGCTGGAAGCTGACGGTGTAAAGCCCGACATCTTGGTAAACAACGCAGGCACCATTCAACGTGCGCCAGCGGCAGAACACCCTGATGAGCTGTGGGACGAAGTGATCGACGTTAACCTGTCGTCTCAGTTCATTCTGTCACGTGAAATTGGTCGCGGTATGATCGAACGTGGCAGTGGCAAGATCATTTTCACTGCGTCTTTGCTGACGTTCCAGGGCGGGATCACCGTGCCGGGTTACGCGGCGTCTAAGGGCGGTATTGGTCAGCTGACAAAAGCATTGGCGAACGAATGGGCCGGGAAGGGCCTGAACGTGAACGCCATCGCACCAGGTTATATCGCAACGGACAACACGCAGGCACTTCAGGACGATCCTGTGCGCTCCAAAGCTATTCTTGAACGTATTCCACAAGGTCGTTGGGGCACCCCTACTGATTTTGCGGGACCAGCAGTTTTCTTGGCTTCATCAGCATCCGACTACGTGAACGGGGAAATCCTCGTCGTAGATGGAGGCTGGATGGGCCGATAACGCGATTTGGCCGCTTCGGCGGCCAAATACTACCGGGTTGGGAGACCCGCATACCATTTAGGGAGGAAATAATGGTAAAATTGAATACTTTAGTCAAAGGTGCAGCGCTTACGATTGTGGCATCTTCATTGATGACAACAGCCGCTTTGGCAGACACGTTGAAATTTGCACATGTCTACGAAGTCAGCCATCCGCTGCACAAAGCTGCAGAAATGGTTGCTGAGCAAGTTGCTGCGAAAACAGACGGGCGCTTGACCGTCGAAGTTTTCCCGGCGTCTTCTTTGGGTAAAGAAGTTGACCTGAACGAAGGCCTGAGCCTTGGGACGGTTGATATCATCTACACAGGCGCAGGTTTTGCGGGCTCGTTTTATGGTCCGGCGTCGATGACAGATTTCCCATTTACTTTGCGCAATCTGAAGCACTGGGAAGCTTATTTTGACTCTGATACGTTTATGGATGTCTCTAAGGGATATTCTGATGCGACAGGCGGCAACGAGATTGCAGCTGTGAGTTATTATGGCTCGCGTCACGTCACAGCAAACAAGCCTATTTTGACACCAGAAGATATGGCTGATCTTAAGATCCGTGTTCCAAACGCACCAGCCTATGTACTGTTCCCGCAGGCCATCGGCGCAAACCCAACGCCAATGGCGTTTGCAGAAGTGTATCTTGCCCTGCAGCAAGGTGTTGTTGACGCACAGGAAAACCCTTTGACCACGATTCAGGCCAAGAAATTCCACGAAGTGCAGACCAACATCAACCTGACAGGTCACATTACCAACTCGATCTACACTGTTGTGTCAGGCATCACTGCGTCTCAGTTGAGCGACGAAGACAAAGCC
The DNA here is from genome assembly GCA_947498415.1 of uncultured Paracoccaceae bacterium. Taxonomy (GTDB): domain Bacteria; phylum Pseudomonadota; class Alphaproteobacteria; order Rhodobacterales; family Rhodobacteraceae; genus Cognatishimia. Next base: position 73,772 of record CANMKB010000006.1, on the reverse strand, counting down.
GTTTTGTATGCGGCCTTGGAGGAAACCGCAGACTGGGTCACCGAGGAAATCGTTTCTGCCGAAGGTGAACTGGCGGATTGGTTCCGTGCGGAAGGTGTGACTGTAAATGAAGTCGACCGCGCACCCTTCATTGAGGCCGTTGCACCTGCACTGACCTCTGGCGATCTGCCGTTCCCAAAGGAACTGTATGAAAGCCTTCAAGCCATCAAAGACGCAAATTAATAACCACTGCTCGCCCGATGCTTTGCGTGTCGGGCGGGTTCGCTGGGGAGGGGCAATGCATTATGGGCATCATAGATAAAGACCGTACGGACGAGATCATTGGTGATCTGGAAGAAATCACGGATGATATTTCAGACGTTAAAATATGGGACATTCCTGTTTTATTGGTATTTGGGTGCTTGTTTTGCATTGTCGCCTTGCAGTTTTTTACACGATATGTGCTGAACGATAGCCTTGGCTGGACCGAGGAAATTGCGCGCTATTTCTTGATCATGCTTGGGTTTGTCGGCGCCATCTCATGTGTGCGGAATGGTAAACACATCTTTCTAGAATTTGCGTATCGCTATTTCCCCAAAGCGTCGTTGAAACCGATCACGATTTTCGTGGATGTCACGTCGACCGCCTTTTGGGCCTATGCCGGATTTTTGGCCGTTGAATTGGCACAAAAGACGCGATCTTACATCGTGTCGATCAACATACCTAAATCCACACTGTACTACGTCGTTGCAGCGGCATGTTTTTTCTGCGCGTTCTTTGCGCTTTTGCAGCTTTTAAGCACGCTTAAAAAGACGCGTTCACAGGTGATCCAAGAAAAACTAGATTTGGGGGCCACGGGCGTTTGATATGGCTTTAACTGTACTTTTTGTTCTGTTGTTTCTGTTTTTGTTGCTCGGCGTGCCCGTGGCGATTTCACTGGGACTTGCGTCATTGGCTTATATTGCCATCGAAGGTCTGCCCGATGTGTTGTTGATCCACCGGATGATTGGTGGGATTGATAGCTTTCCGCTTTTGGCTATTCCGTTCTTTATTCTCGCCGGTCACCTGATGAACACCGGCGGCATCACGACCAAGATTTTCACCTTTGCACGTACGCTTGTGGGTTGGCTGCCCGGTGGGCTGGGACATGTAAATGTTGGTGCAAGCGTCATCTTTGCGGGCATGTCTGGTGCGGCGGTTGCGGATGCTGGGGGCCTTGGCAATGTTGAGATCAAAGCGATGCGCGATGCGGGCTATGATACTGATTTCTCTGTTGGTGTAACGGCCGCCTCTTCTACCATTGGCCCCATCATCCCGCCCTCGTTGCCGCTTGTGATCTATGGCGTCATGGCGTCGGTTTCTATTGGTGAGCTGTTCACCGCAGGCCTGATCCCAGGTTTGTTGATGGCTTTGTCTTTGATGGTGATGGTGGCTTGGTATTCCAAAGTGCGCGGCTACCCGCGTGACAATCGCGCGAGCGCTTCGCGCATCTGGCACGCGTTTACGCAAGCTTTCCTGCCTTTGATGACGCCTGTTATTATTGTGGGTGGCATTGCCGCTGGTGTGTTTACACCAACGGAGGCGGCTGTTGCTGCTGTTTGCTATGCGCTTTTCCTGGGGCTGGTCGTGTACCGTTCTTTAACATGGCGTCACTTGGTGCGCGTGTCGATGGATACAATTGAAACCTCTGCGGCAATCCTGATGATTGTGGCGAGCGCAGCGGTCTTTGCTTGGATTCTAACAGCCAATCAGGTTGCAGCGATCCTAGGGGATAGCCTGCTTAGCTTGACCTCTAACAAGCACATCCTGCTGTTGATCATGTTGGCCATCGTGCTGGTGATTGGGTTGTTTATGGAAACGATCGCAGCCATCACGATTCTTGTGCCGGTCTTGATGCCGATTGCACAACAAGCTGGAATTGACCCGGTGCATTTGGGTATCTTGCTGATCTTGAACCTCATGCTGGGCCTGCTGACTCCGCCGGTGGGCATGGTCTTGTTCGTCTTGGCCGAAGTATCTGGCGAGCGGTTTGAGCGCTGTGTCAAGGCCACCGTTCCATTCTTGGTGCCTTTGGTGTTTGTCCTGTTGCTTGTCACATTCTTCCCCGGTTTGGCCCTATGGCTGCCGGAAATGATGTACCGGTAACGAAGAGCCTAGAGCTTATCGAGCTGTGTGACCTCGCCAGCCGACAGCTTATCAAGGGTGGTAATCAATGTGTCCAAGCTTTCGGGTGAAAGCTTGGATGCGAAATGATCGTGATTTTCGTCCACGATGGTGCGACACAAGACAAGCTTATTCGCTCCGAGTTCAGTCAACGTCAGACGCCGCGATCGACCGTCGGTTTGATCTGGGCTTTGCGCGATCAACTTAGACTTTCGCATTTGCACCAACAGACGCGAGATCGCCTGTCGCGTTATGCCGATGTGATCTGCCAGCCCACTGGGCGTGGCGATGTCTTGTAGCCCGATCCCCGAAATTACACACCATTCCAGTCGCGAAATCCCGTGGTGCCCAAGGCCCTTTTCCAAACGCGTTTGCATGAGTTTTGAGATCCGGCTGAGACGAAACCCTAACCCACTGTGAAGATCATAATCTGATACGGCTGCTTTATGATCCGACATAGATCACCCTTGGATCTTGATGTTCAAAAATTTAGTTACCATTGTTTACTATATGCGTTAAAACCAAAAGGGTCACGCGTTTTTGGAACTTAAGGAGCCTCGATGAGCATGTCTTTGCGGTCTGCAAAAAATCGCCCCGTGCATTTGGGAAAGTTGCCCCTTGAGAGCCTAAGACGCACCAAAACCATTCGTCTTGAAGACGTACCAACCTTTGCACCGATCCGCTTTCAGCGCCCAGATCAACCGATGTCGATTGTAAACGCGATGGGTGATCATCAGGCGATGCTGGATGCCATCCGGGATGGTTTGATCAACAAAGCGGTGGCAGATGCCCCAATCGATTTGGTGGAACGGGCTGAACATCTAAAGGCTTTTGGGTATTTTTCTGATGCCTCTATTGTTGCGACCTGCGCCTTGCCACAAAAAGCGGTATTGGATGACCCAATTCACAATCCAGACATAGACCGATTGGCCGAAGACCTGCGCACCAAACAGGTGAAGACCTTTGCCTCTGGGATCGACATGATTATGGCGGATCTAAAGGAGTCGATGGAAGCACCGCCGCAATCCATCAGCCGACACACCCATGCGTTGGTATTTCTATATGCGCATCCCAGAGCCCCTAGATCAGATGAGGTTGGCACCGATTGGATCAAAGGTGCAGATTCACATCGTTCAGCGATTTTAGCCTCTGAAACGGCGGTTGTGATTGCAAACTACCTTCGGCTTTTGGGGCACGAAGCAAGGGCACATACGATGACGTCAACTGACGTGGATCTGGGGCGTGTTGCCGTGGCTGCGGGCGCGGCAAAGGTAGAAAACGGTCAGCTTTTAGCGCCGTTCCTTGGAGAACGATTTAGCCTTGCGGTGGTGACGACGCGTTTTGCGATCGCCCCAGATTTGCCTTTGGCAGAGCTGGGTGCGCGACACGCGCCTGCCTTTACATCACGCGATTTCAAAGATGGCGCACACCCGTTTGAGACCCTAAAACGCGTGGAAAGCCCCACCACCTATATTGACGAGGCACGCGTGCCGCGTGTGCCCAAGCGGACGGATATGTTCAGTCGCGCGTTGTTTGGAGATATGGGCAAGCATGTTCAGGATGGCGCGAAGGGCGGGCATTATGTGCGGAAATCCGCGCCCTCGATGGCGCAACGCCGTGCGTTGGGGGCATTTACTTTGCTGCAGGATGGCGATCCGGCATCACAACAGCACAAGTTAGACCCGCAAGCTGCGCATGATTTGGTGAAGGCCACAAGCTATTATCTGGGGATCGATGCCGTAGGGATTTCTCGCTGTCCAGATTGGACATGGTACTCTCATGACGCCGCAGGCCAACCCATCGACCCACCCCATGATCAGGCCATCAGCATGATTGTCGATCAGGGCTATGACACGATGGAAGGGTCTTCTGGTGACGATTGGATCGCCGTCGCCATGTCAATGCGGGCGTATTTACGGTTTTCCTTATTGGGCGGTGTGATTGCCCGGCAACTGCGCAACTTGGGCTATAAGGCCAAAGCACATAGCGTCATGGATGGCGAAGTGCTTCAGCCACCATTGCTTTTGCTAGCTGGTCTTGGCGAGGTAAGCCGGATTGGTGAAGTGATCTTGAACCCCTTTCTGGGGCCACGTTTGAAATCTGGTGTTGTGACAACAGATTTACCAATGACGCATGACAAACCCATTGATTTCGGTCTGCAAAAATTTTGCGACGCATGCAAAAAATGTGCGCGGGAATGCCCGTCGGGCGCCATCACAGCTGGCCCGAAACTGATGTTTAATGGCTATGAGATTTGGAAATCTGATAGCCAAAAATGCACCACCTACCGCATCACGACACCCGGTGGCGCGATGTGTGGCCGTTGTATGAAAACCTGCCCCTGGAACCTCGAAGGTATCCTTGCCGATCGTGCCTTTCGATGGGCCGCCATGAAGGTGCCTGGCGCGGCGCCGGTGTTGGCCAAACTCGATGACATGCTGGAGCGTGGATCGCTCAACACCACAAAGAAATGGTGGTGGGATTTGGAAATTCAGGAAGATGGGGGCTATCGCCCCACCGAACACGCCGTAAACGCACGGACCCTGCAAAAAGGGTTGGATCTGCAATTCAAAGATCAAACTTTGGCAGTATATCCGGCCAATCTTGCGCCGCATCCCTATGCCTACCCTTATCCAATGGACCGAGAGGCGGGGATCGAAGCCTATCAGGCCATGATCACGGCCGAAGAGTATCAAAAAAGACTTGCCGCCGGGGATGAAAGCCGGGTTCATACACGCCCTGATTTTTCAGACAGTCCTGTGCTGCAGGTCAAAATCACCCGCGCCGAAACCATGGCCGAAGGGATCACCAAATACGTCCTGCAAAGCTTAGACGGCGCTGATCTGCCTGAGTGGACTGCCGGCGCACATTTGGACATCGTGGTCGCACCAGAGTTTTTGCGGCAATATTCTTTGTCGGGTGATCCGGCGGATCGGTCTACTTATCAAATCGGGGTTTTGCGCGAAGAGGAAGGCAGGGGCGGCTCTGCCTTGTTACATCGCATTTTCAACGAAGGGCGCAAGATTTTCGTCTCCAAGCCCATCAATCATTTCCCCTTGGTGGCAGGCGCTTCTAAGACCTACCTGATGGGGGGTGGCATTGGCATCACGCCGATGATTGCGATGGCATATCAGCTGTATGCTGAAGGGGCCGATTTTGAGTTGCACTATTCAGGCCGCTCCCGCGAGACGATGGGGTTTTTGAACGACCTCAAGACCTCCCCTTTGGCGGATAAGGTGACGTTGCATATCTCGTCAGAAAATACACGTGCGCGGTTTCAGGACATTCTGAAATATCAAGATGGGGCACATGTTTATACCTGTGGGGCCGAGCCCTATATGCAAGCTGTTTTGCAGGCGGCAGAGCAGGCAGGATTTCCAGAGGAACATCGTCATTTAGAATACTTCAGCGTGCCAGACGCGCCCACATATGAAAATCATCCTTTTCAGGTCAAGCTGGCACAGTCGGGAACGATCATTGATGTCCCCGCAGATAAATCCGTCGCTGATGTCTTGGTCGCGCATGGTGTGGCCTTGGATATTAAGTGCTCGGATGGGATTTGTGGCGTCTGCAAATGTGGTTTGATCTCTGGCGAAGTTGAGCACCGGGACTACGTTTTGTCAAAGCGCCAGAGAGAGACCGAAATCATCACGTGCCAATCCAGAGCCGCAGCGCCGAATGGCGTTATTGAAGTGGATTTGTGAGGTGATTTGAGTGTAATTATCACATAATCATTGTTATCGGGCAGGTGATGGCGCTGTAGAGCTATCGTTCAGACATGAAGCAATTGATCCAAGGTCAGCTTTGCGGACTTAGCCGTCATTCGTTTGCAGGCCAATTCCTTCAATAAGCTCTGGCGTATCAAGCTTTCGAAAGGCGTCTTCAACAGCATTCCGTGAGTCTTGGTCAGCTAACCGTAGATGAGCTGCAATGTCTTCCAAGGCTCTAATATCGTTGTCACAATCCATTTCAGCCTCGCGCACCTCAATGTGTTTCAATGCAAGTGCAAGAGCCATAGCCAAATTTTCCATTGCGCAACCTCGAGATGCTGAGATTTGAAGGCTACAGGACCGTAATCATTGTAACAATGAGCTCTTTCCGGCCATTCATCGCGAAATGCACGAATGTCCGGTTTGGCTCATTCATCCTCTATGAAACGTTTGTTGCTCAAAAGAAGTTGCTCGAATCCGCTCTGCATTTTTCGCTTCATGGCGGGTTTCATAAAACGCAGCAATAAGCCCCTTGGAGTGAACGAAAACTGCATCTTGATCCGTGTTTGATCAGTTCCGAGTGGCTCAAACAGAAAGTCTGCCTGTGCTTGCGCAATCGGGAGGCTGGTTCGTTTGAACTCAACGCCGAGTTTCCGCATAGGCTCCCATTCGACAATCCGTTCTTCGATTTCGTTCTTGCCGTCCGTGAGTTCGCACAGTCGCACCGCTCCAACCCCGCGCGGTGTGGCTTGTGTCAAGATGGTGGTCATTTTGACATCCTCATGGAACTTGTAGATGCCACCGAAATCGGCCCAACTTTCCCACACGGCCTCAAGAGGTGCTGCCACATCCTGAGACACGACAATGTCGGGCCGTTTCATTCGATGCCTCGATAGAGCGAGCCCAATACCAGCGCGAACAGACCGAACTGGACCGCGAGATAACCCGTTTCCATGGCGATGAAGCTGACCGCATTTGGCACGTTCTGCTTAGCAACCAAAGCCAAGGCATGGGACGTCCAGAAAAATAGTCCCATCAACCCTGCAAACTGGAACGCCCGCGCAAAGCCAGCGCTGCCCGTGTGGAAAAACGGATAAATCAATGCCAACGCCACACCTTGAATAATGATGGTTGCTAGCCCTACGGGAATGTTTGGCTCTCCTGAGAAATAGCCAAAACCTTCATACTTCTCTTTGAAAAGCCCAATGTGCCAACCCAAAGCGAGTGGGAAAACGATCACGATATAGCCCGCCGCAGCGAGTAATATTTTTGTCATATCAGGTCCCTCTACATACCCGGCGCGCGTTTCCACAAGGCCAACGGGGCGCCGCCCGGATCGCGGATAAAGCTAGCGTCACCAGCGGGGCCTTTCAGGTTTTCGGCGATAACTTCAGCACCATGTTTGCGCGCATTTTCGACAGCGGCAGGCAAGTCATCAACCTCAAGATATGGCACCCAGCCGGATACACCGTCCATGGCATCCGTCGTTCCCGCAAATGGCTTGTCTTGGTTCTCAGCGGTTAGAAATGTCAGCGGGCCAATATCGTTCTCAGCCCAACCAAAGGCGTTTTTCAGAAAGTTGGTGGTTGCGGGTCTGTCGCTGCCGATGTTGTCGAACCAAACGAAAGGTGATGGCATTTCGAAATTCCTCTTTTATTTTGCAAGTGAATTGTGCTTAGCTCATTACACTTGCATATTGCAAGATATATTTGCTCTTGCTAGAAGGAGCTATGAAAAGTCCCAACGCAATTTTGTGGCAAGGATGCCCCGCGCGCTATGCGGCGGGCATCTTTGGCGACAAATGGTGTTTTCTCATTCTTAGAGATGTGCTGCTGCACGGGAAACGGTCCTACAGTGATTTCCTGAACTCACCTGAAGGCATTTCTACCAATATTCTTGCGGACCGACTTTCCAAACTTGAGGCCGCTGGAATGTTGGATCGCCAGGTGGACCCTCGCAAGGCGAGCCGGGTTTGCTACTTCCCAACCCGAAAGGCCCGTAACGTTCTTCCTGCGCTCATCAGCATGATGGTGTGGTCCACTCAATATGATGAACATACCGAAGCGCCAGACTCATTTGCGAAAGCGTTCAAAGCAGATCCCAGCGGAACGATTGCTTGGTATGAGGCGGATATTGATCGAGTAGATCGCGATATTCTTTCGCAGTCCTGATTTGGCTTGGCCGCTGTCGAAGGATCGAAACCGCCATGCGTTTATCGCGCAGCATCGGGTACTCAGGGCTAAAACCGGACATCTGTTCTGATACCCAAAACGTCTCGCATGTGGTTTATTGGAGCGCTTTCGACGCCAAGGTCAGATGTGTCTGCCACCCAGAAATTTTCACACCAGACGGCCCAAATAACTCAGGCACGATCATATTCTGACCGTGCCCGATGTCTTTTTTCTTAGGTGATAACATCCGGGGCATTGCGGCCCGTGCGAGTTTGCAGTTGGGTGAGGTCGGCCACTGCGTCGATGACGTCTTTCAAAGCAGCTTGGGGATCCATATTCAAATCCCCGTTCGGGGCCTCAAAGCGTTCAAGGTAAACGCGCAGAGTGGCCCCTTCGGTGCCTGTTCCAGATAGACGCAGCACAGCGCGGGCGCCGCCCTCGAAGAACAAACGCAGCCCTTGATTGCGACTGATGGACCCGTCAACAGGGTCATCATACGCAAATTGGTTGGCGTCGGCGATGGTCAGGCGCGCGGCTTTCGTTCCTGAGAGAGAGTCAAGTTGCGCCACAATATCGGCCATCAGCGTGTTGGCGATTTCGCTGTCGATGGCCTCATAGTCGTGGCGGGAATAGTAGTGGCGGCCAAAGGCCTGCCAATGGCTGTTCATAATGTCTGTGACCGAAGTTTGGCGTTCGGCCAGAATGTTGAGCCACAGCAATACAGCCCAAAGGCCATCTTTCTCGCGGACGTGATCTGAACCGGTGCCAGCACTTTCTTCGCCGCAAATGGTGACACGGCCATCGTCGAGCAGATTGCCAAAGAACTTCCATCCCGTTGGCGTTTCATAGCATTGCACGCCCAAAGACTTTGCAACTTCGTCTGCGGCGCGACTGGTGGGCATCGAGCGCGCGATCCCGGCCAAACCGGATGTGTAACCCGGTGCGAGATGGATGTTGGCCGCAAGGACCGCAAGGCTGTCTGATGGCGTCACATAGATCCCTTTGCCGAGGATCATGTTCCGGTCTCCGTCGCCATCGCTGGCGGCTGCAAAGTCTGGGCCATTGTCTGACATGACTTCGTCAACCAGGGGCTTTGCCCAAATCGGGTTTGGATCAGGGTGGCCTTTGCCAAAATCTTCGGACGGGACGCCATTGATCACGGTACCTTTGGGTGCACCCAAAAGGTCTTCGAGAATGTAGGTTGCATAGGGGCCGGTTACCGCGTGCATCGCATCAAATCTTACGGCAAATCCGCCGGCCAGCAGGGCTTTGATCTTTTCGAAGCTGAACAGTTGCCCCATCAGCTGTGCATAGTCGACGACAGGGTCCACAACTGTGACCGTCATGTCGCCCAAGGTTTGCTGCCCGATCGCGCCGAGGTCGATGTCGGCGGTGGTCAGCGTTTTGTATTCACGAATCGACTTGGTGTTTTCAAAGATCGCATCTGTGATGCCTTCGGGCGCGGGTCCACCGTTTGAGATATTATACTTGATGCCAAAGTCCGCATCGATCCCACCCGGGTTATGGCTGGCTGATAGAATCAGACCGCCATCGGTTTTATTTTTGCGGATCAAGTTAGAGGCCGCTGGGGTCGACAATAGCCCCCCCTGCCCCACGATCACTTCGGCTGCGCCATTGGCTGCGGCCATACGTAAGATGGTTTGAATGGCATCGCGGTTAAAGTACCGACCGTCACCGCCGACCACCAAGCGTTTGCCTGCAAGGCCACCGATCGCGTCGAAGGTGGATTGCACAAATGTCTCTAGGTAATCCGGCTGCATGAATACGCGGGTTTTCTTGCGTAGGCCCGAGGTGCCGGGCTTTTGGCCTTCAAATGGGTCACAACTCTTTACAGAGATCATTGAGTTCTCCTCTTCGTGTCTATGTGTCTATGTGTCTATGTGTCTATGTGTCTTGGGTCAGTGGCTTGAGCACTGCGCTCAGGTCTGCAATTTCTTGGGATGTATGGAAATTTTCTACGGCTTCTGGGCAGCGCCGTTGCCAATTGTCATGTTCTGACACCGTACCCGGTAAATTATGAGCTTCGATGACACCAAAGGCATCGTCAAGCTGACACGCAACCAAAGCCACCTGAGAGCCTGCCAGTTTTTCACCAATTTTAAGGTTGAGCTCCTTTGGAGCAATGTCGCCCTCAAATTCACAATGCGCCCGTAGGCTATTGCGCTGATGTTCGCGACGATTGCGTTGGTTGGCCTGATCGCTTTCATCAATCCACCCCAAACGATCCCAGTGATCTAGATCGCGACCTGTCCAGAACCCGGCTACGGTGGGTGTGTCGTGGGTGCTAAAGCAAGACAAGCTAAACGAGCGAAGATCGTTGGCGTGATACAGCCAGCCGTCCTCATAGGTTTCATATTGCCAGACCGAATAGCTATAAAGCCCGGAATTGTGCAGTCTTTCGCGGAAGCCATCAGGCACCAAACCCAGATCCTCGCCAATGATCGCACATCCGTTACGCTGCGCCTCGATGGTGACAATGGCCAGCAAGGTTTCAAAGCTTTGCGCAATGTAGGTGCCGGGATTGCCATCATCCGGTGCCCAAAAGCTGCGTAGCATCCCAAGCGCATGGTCGATCCGCAGGATACCGCAATGTTGCATCATCCGAGACAGCAGGCGTCGAAACGGCAGGTAGTGTTCTTCGGCCAGGCGATTGGGCGCATATCCAGCGAGATCCCAGGACTGGCCATCTGGGCTGAGGTGATCTGGCGGTGCACCCACTGATACGCCCTTTGCGATTGTGGACTGGTTCATCCAGACTTCGGCCCCACCCCGGCGCGACCCGACGGCCAAATCGAGATAGAGCCCTTGAGACATGCCGGCACTGCGCGCCGATTGATGTGCCTCTGCAAGTTGCGTTTCAGCGCGCCACTGCAGCCAGCTGTGGAACTTTACCCGCTCTGGATCAACCTGACCGGCTTGAGTGGCAGCAGAGGGCCATTGGCGGAAATCGCCACCATACACTTCGCTCAGCGCTTCAAAGTGCGCGAATTCTGAAAGACCTTCTGGGCCATCTTTGAGGTAACCGGCAAAGGCATTTTGCTCGCCACTTGATCTCTTTTGGCCAAAGGTTTTGAACTCGGCCTCAAGTGCGCGTCGTACAAGTGGGCGCACGGTTGAGTAGTCAACCAATGTGTCAGCAGGCGTTGGGCCAAGATCAGCTGTTGTGGCAATGTGATCTGTGCTGAAAAACCCGCGGTGAGATGGCGAATACGGGCTGATCATTTCGGTTTCAGCCCAGCCGAGCGCATGAACCGGATTGATCCCTAGAAATCCTGCCCCGCCCTGGGCCAGGCCTTGGGCCGCCTGTTTCAGGTCTCGAAAGTTTCCCAGACCGCCATTGGTGTTAGACCGCAAACCATACAGGGCTGTCACCCAGCCCCAATCACGCTGCCCAAGAACCGGAGCAGCCGGGGGTCTGATTGGCATAAATGCCGTTTGGCGTAGGCCATTGGTGTCTACATGTAGGAAGCCATAACCGACAGATTGCGCGGGGATATGAATGACGTGCTCTGCGTGCCCCTCTGCCAATAGATCGCCAGCTTCGTTCAAAAGCTGCCAATGGCAGGGCTGCGCGACATGAATGTCAGCAGGCTCTCCGGCGCGAATGACATATTCCCGAGGGATCAGTCTAGAGCTGTCTTCGTGCTGCTTTGCAGTAAGGGCTTCGCTCGCGCGGTCTTGGTTTTCAGCATCTACCCCAAGTGCGCCCAAAAGCACGCGCAATGTGTCTGGGCTTGCATGATGTAAGTCACCAGAGAACTGATGAAACTCTGTATAGATGCCATAGGCCTGCGCCAAATTGCGCAGTGTTTCATCATAGTGCATCAGAAGTCTTACCCTTTGAAACAAAGACGCAAACTGAATGAGGATCCACAAAGGTGGTTTCTTCGATGTCCAGTTCGGATTGAGCCGGTTTCGCGGTGTCAAACACCTTGGTCCAGGGGCCGTTTGCCAAGTCTGGCATCACAAGCCCAAGCTGTTGATCAGATCGGTTAAACGCAAGGAAGACCTCTTGCATGTCCGCCTGTGCGTCACTTGCATCAGCGCTGCCGCGAAGCACCAAAGCAATGCGATCTAGGTTTGCGTCGTGCCACTGTGGTGCCACCCCATCAAAGCCGCGCCATTCGACATCCGGTAGGCCATCTGACGCGCGTTTATCCCCGTGCAAGAAACGGGTTTGACGCAAGGCAGGTAAGGATCGACGCAACGCGATCAGATCCGCCACGAACCCCTTGAGATCATGGTCAAATCCGCTCCAGTCGATCCAAGTGGTTTCATTATCCTGACAATAGGCGTTGTTGTTGCCGCTTTGCGAGTTGCCACCTTCATCACCGCCAAGCAACATGGGCGTGCCCTGACACAGTAATACGGTGGTCAGCAGGTTTTTCACACGACGTGCGCGATGGGCTTGAATTTCGGGGTCTGACGTCTCCCCTTCGACGCCGAAATTGTCGCTAAAGTTGGCATGGTGTCCGTCACGATTGGACTCGCCATTGGCCAAATTGTGCTTTTGGGCGTAGCGCGTTGTGTCGGCGGTTGTGAAACCGTCATGCGCGGCCACAAAGTTGATCGAAGACCAAGCCCGTCGGCCCCCGTGGTCAAACTGCGCCGCAGACCCAAGCAAAACCGACGCCAATTGTTGAGCCCCATGTTCATCGCCGCGCCAGAACTTACGAATGGCGTCACGTGAATGGTCGTTCCATTCCCCAAAGTCTGCTGGAAATTGACCCAGCTGATAGCCGCCCGGGCCAATGTCCCAAGGTTCTGCAATCAGCTTTGTTCCTGCCAACACCGGATCTTGTCTAACGGCGGAATAGAATGCGCCATAAGCATCAAAGCCTTCGCGCTGACGGCCCAAAGTGGTTGCCAAATCAAAACGGAAACCGTCGACGCCCATAACTTCGACCCAGAACCTTAAACTATCCAGCACCATACGTATGACAAAAGGATGCTCAAGGTTCAGCGTGTTTCCACAGCCGGTGTCGTTGATGTAATACCGTTTTTGCGCATCCAGCAGCCGATAATATGAGGCATTATCCAGGCCGCGGAAGTTAAGAGTAGGACCAAGCTGGTCACTTTCCGCAGAGTGGTTGTAAACCACATCCAGAATGACTTCGATCCCAGCTTCGTGAAAGGTCTCGACCATGGTGCGAAACCCGTGCGCCCCATTCGGGCCAAAGTAATCAGGATTTGCCGCAAAGAAACCAACGGTGTTGTAGCCCCAATAATTCTTAAGCCCACGCGCAGTAAGTTGTCCTTCGGAACGGACTGCGTGCACTGGAAGCAGCTCCACCGCAGTGACGCCCAGCTCCTTCAGGTGATTTAGAATGGCCGGAGTACACAGTCCTTCATAGGTGCCGCGCAGCTGTTCTGGCATATCAGGATGCAGTTCAGTCATCCCTTTGACGTGCATTTCGTATATGACGGTATCTTCCCACCCGCGCCCAAGTCGCTTGGCCACAGGGGCAAATTCTGCCGGATCAGATACCACCGATTTTGGCATAAAGTCAGCGCTGTCAGATGTGCTGAAAGACAGATCACCAGCGATGGAGCCCACCTCGTATCCAAGAATGGCCTGGTCTTCGATAAAGGTACCGCTGAGTTCGCGTGTGTAGGGATCAATCAACAACTTGTTGACGTTAAACCGATGCCCCTCTTCGGGTGCATAGGCCCCATCAGCGCGGTAGCCATACAGGGTGCCCGGCTGCGCGTCAGGTAGGTATCCATGCCAAACGGAACCCGTTTTTTCGGCAAACTTCAGGCGATGAACTTCGGCCCCGGTTTCTTGATCAAACAAGCACAGAAAGACCTGTTCGGCATTTTCAGAGAAAACGGCAAAATTGGTGCCTTTACCGTCAAAATGTGCCCCCAACTTATGAGGACAGCCGGCCAATAGTTCGACCGGCTGGTTTGGGCGTAAAGTCATCCGTCCAAGGCCTTATAAACGTTTAGATATTCTACAGCCGAAGTATCCCAGCCAAAAGCGTTTTTCATTGCGGCGCGTTGCATGGATTGCCAACGTTTTGGGGTGCGATAGACCTCAAAGGCGCGGTCGAGCGTGCCGACCAGACCTTCGGTCGTGAGGTCATAGACCTTAAAGCCCGTCGCAACGCCAGCATTTATTGCCGAGACATTGGCATCAATGATAGTGTCGGCAAGGCCGCCAGTTTGGCTTACAATCGGCAAAGTGCCGTAGCGCAGCCCGTAAAGCTGCGTCAGGCCACATGGCTCAAAGCGCGATGGGATCAAAATCGCATCGCTGCCACCTTGCAATTGATGCGAAAAGGCCTCGTCGTAACCGATAAAGGTACCAACCTGACCTGCGAATTGGCTCGCAGCACGTTCAAAGCCTTGCTCTAATTCTGGTGCCCCAGAGCCAAGAACAGCAAGCTGCCCGCCTTTGGCCACCAGATGCGGCACAGCGCTTAGCAAAATATCCAGACCTTTTTGTTCGGTCAGGCGGCTGACAACACAAAAGAGTGGGCCTTTGCTTTTGGTATCCAGACCAAGGCGTTCTTGCAAAGCCCGCCGTGTTTGCGCTTTGCGCTTTAGGCTCCGCACGTCATAAGGCTGTGCGAGTTCTTCATCGGTGGCTGGGTTCCAGACATCAAGGTCAATGCCGTTGAGAATACCAGTCAGGCGGTGAGACCGTGCACGCAAAATGCCCTCTAACCCTGCGCCAAATTTTGGTGTCAGAATTTCACGGGCGTAGGTTGGGCTAACGGTTGTGATCTGATCGGCCATGGTTAAACCGGCCTTTAGGAAACCAAGGTCTCCATAGAATTCAAGCGCTTCGGGATGGAACCAATCAGAGCGAAGCCCCAGCTCTTGTAAAACATGCGCCCCAAAGCGGCCCTGGAACGCGATATTGTGGATGGTCAAAACAGAGCGCACATCCGTCACGCCCATCTGCTTCAGATAGACAGGTAAAAGCCCGGCCTGCCAGTCATGCGCGTGCGCAATCTCTGGTCGCCAGCCATCAAGCCCATCCGCACAAATCAGTGCCCCGGCCTTGGCCAAAGCAGCAAAACGAATGTGATTGTCTCCCCAGTCAACGCCCACCGGAGAGCTATATGGCCCGCCTTCCCGATCAAACAATGCCGGTTGATCAAGCAATAACAGATCTATGCCCTTTGCGGTTACGGCAACTACACGTGCGCTGCCACCGGGAAGATCCGTCAATGTCGCCAGCTCTTTGCCTTTGGCCAGCAATGGCTTGAGCGCAGGATAAGCTGGAAGCAGGGTGCGACAGCTCACACCATGATCTGCCAATGCGCCGGGCAATGCCCCCGCCACATCGGCCAAACCACCAGTTTTAATGAAGGGTGCGCACTCTGAGACGACCATCAAGACATTCATATTATTTTTCCAGTTTGTCGATCATCGCTTGTGTGATGAGGCAGATACCGTTTGCTGTCCGCCGGAATCGCTTTGCATCAAGCTCTGGGTCTTCACCAACGATCAAACCCGGAGGAATATTTACACCACGATCAAGCACAACGTTTTTAAGGAAGGCGCGGCGACCAACCGTTGAATACGGCATTGCCACGACACCTTCGAGCTGTGCAAAGGAATGGGTGATCACGCCGGTGAACAACAGACATCTGTACAAAGATGAACCTGAAATAATACAGCCACCCGAAACCATCGAAGACACCGCTTGGCCGCGACGGCCTTCTTCGTTGTGAATGAACTTTGCCGGAGGCGTGAGTTCGGAATACGTCCAGATCGGCCAATCTGTTGCGTAGATATCCAGTTCCGGAGTGAAGTCGGTTAGATCGATATTGGCCTGCCAGAACGCATCGATGGTTCCAACGTCGCGCCAATAAGGCTCAGGCTCTAGGCCTGACATCACGCAAGAGCGGCTGAATGGATGCGCATAAGCGTCGCCCTGTGCCACGATCTGCGGAATAATATCGTGCCCGAAGTCGTGGGTGGATTTTGGATCAACTGCATCTTTTTCCAAAAGCTCGTAAAGATACTCTGCTTCGAATACATAGATCCCCATGCTCGCCAAAGACTTTTCAGGGTTGTTTGGCATCGCTGGCGGCTCAGCCGGTTTTTCGACGAAATCTAGGATTTTGTCTTTGTCATCCACCGCCATCACGCCAAAGCCCTTGGCCTCTTCGCGTGGCACTTCGATGCAACCGACCGTCACTTTTGCACCAGAGCGTACGTGCTCTTCGATCATCACCGAATAGTCTTGCTTATAAATATGGTCGCCCGCGAGGATCAGAATGTACTTTGGGCCATACCCGCGCAGAACGCTAAGGTTTTGCGTTACCGCATCAGCAGTGCCCTTGTACCAGTTGTCTTCATCCAGCTGTTGGGATGCCGGCAAAATGTCGAGGGACTCATTGCGTTCCGCCCGGAAAAAGCTCCAGCCACGTTGAATGTGGCGGATCAGGCTGTGTGCTTTGTATTGGGTTGCGACACCGATCCGACGAATGCCAGAATTCACGGCATTAGACAAAGCAAAGTCGATGATGCGGGCTTTGCCGCCAAAATACACCGCGGGTTTTGCACGGATGTCGGTCATTTCTTCAAGGCGGCTCCCCCGGCCCCCGGCCAGAACAAACGCCATGGTTTGCTGCGTAACACGCCTGTCAACTTTTTTCATCATGTTC
The DNA here is from genome assembly GCA_947498415.1 of uncultured Paracoccaceae bacterium. Classification (GTDB taxonomy): domain Bacteria; phylum Pseudomonadota; class Alphaproteobacteria; order Rhodobacterales; family Rhodobacteraceae; genus Cognatishimia. The sequence goes on along the minus strand of CANMKB010000006.1, from coordinate 57,101 downwards.
TCCTCCCGATTGGGCCTGCAAATCAATGCTCGCTAGTAAGTTCGAAAAAGACGGTGGCCAAAGGCGGAACCGTGATCTCGATCGAATAAGGTCGGCCATGTTCGCTGACCGATTGCGCGTGGACGCCACCCAGATTGCCTTGGTTGCTGCCGCCATAAACGTCGGCGTCAGTGTTTAGGCATTCTTGCCAAAAGCCGTCATTAGGTACCCCAAGACGGAAAGACCGGTGCATGAGTGGGGTGAAGTTGGTGACCACCAAAATTGGGTTTTCACCCTCTTTTCCATAGCGAATCCAACTAAAGACAGAGGCCTCTGCATTGCCGCCATCAATCCACTCAAACCCATTGGCGTCGCTGTCCAGTTGGTGCAACGCAGGCTTGGTACGATAGAGTGTGTTCAAATCCCGCACGAGGCTTTGCATGCCCGCATGGTTGGGTGCGTCCAGCAGATGCCAATCAAGGCTGCTTTCATTATTCCATTCAGCACGCTGCGCAAACTCGCACCCCATGAACAAAAGCTTTTTACCGGGGTGGCCCCACATAAAGCCATAATAGGCCCGCATATTCGCAAATTGCTGCCATTCATCACCCGGCATTCGGGCTAAGATCGATCCTTTGCCATGCACAACTTCATCATGGCTCAGCGGCAAAACGAAATTCTCGGAAAAGGCGTAATGCAGGCCGAATGTGATCTGATCATGGTGATATTTGCGGTGCACCGGATCTTTGCCGATGTACTGCAAGGTGTCGTTCATCCAGCCCATGTTCCACTTGAACCCAAAGCCCAGCCCCCCTGCATCCGTTGGGCCAGAGACCATTGGGAACGACGTGGATTCCTCGGCGATGGTCATCACACCATCATAAGAGCCATAGACCGCCTCGTTCATGCGCTGCAAAAGTGCAATCGCTTCGAGGTTTTCGCGGCCGCCAAATTCATTGGGCACCCATTCGCCTTCTGTGCGCGAATAGTCACGGTACAACATAGAGGCCACAGCATCGACGCGCAGGCCATCGATATGGTATTCTTCCATCCAAAATTTTGCGTTTGAAACAAGGAAGTTATGCACTTCGGCACGACCAAAGTTATACACAAAGGTATTCCAATCAGGGTGGAAACCCTCTTTCGGATCGGCGTGTTCGTATAGGGCGGATCCATCAAACTGCCCCAAACCATGCGCATCGCTTGGGAAGTGGCCCGGCACCCAATCCAAGATTATCCCAAGACCTGCTGCGTGACAGGCTTCGACCAAAGCGCGGAACTGATTTGGATCGCCAAATCGTGCAGTTGGCGCAAAAAGACCAACCGGTTGATACCCCCAGGAACCGCCAAAAGGATATTCAGAGATTGGCAACAATTCGATATGAGTGAACCCCATGTCGCGTGCGTAATCTACAAGCTGCTGCGCAAGCTCGACATAGGATAGGCTACGACCGCCCTCGCTGGGCACCCGACGCCAGCTTTCCAGATGGACTTCGTAGATCGAAATCGGTTTGTCATGACGTTGTGCTTCGGCACGGGTCGTCATCCAGTTTTGATCGTTCCAATCATAGCCCGTAAGATCGCGCACAACAGATGCCGTTTTTGGCGGGCATTCAGAACCAAAGCCAACTGGGTCAGCCTTTTCTGGAAGCAAGTTGCCTTGGGAATCCAAAAGCTCAAACTTATAGGTACATCCCTCGCCCAGCTCTGGCATAAAGATTTCAAAAATCCCGGTGTGACCTCTGCGGCGCATCGGGGCGCGCCGACCATCCCAGCCGTTGAAATCCCCGACCAAGGACACGCGGCTTGCGTTAGGGGCCCAAAGCGCGAAATGTGTCCCGCGGACACCTTCGTGTTCGATGACATGAGCACCCAGGGCTTTCCAAAGCAGACCGTGTGAGCCTTCGGCCAGTAAGTATTCATCCAATTCCCCCAAAACGGGGCCAAATGAGAATGGGTCGCGTTGCTCCCAAACATGTTCACCTTTGGTGAGGCGCAAAATGTAGGGGAACCGATTTTTGCGACGTGGAATGACCCCGGTGAACAGACCATCGGTCTGTTCTTGCCAAGCCAAGCTCGCCAATTTGCGCCCAGTCTTGGCGTCTAGCACCTCGACTGCGTCCACCTCGGGGCGCACGGCGCGAACGACAAGCTTGCCGTCCACAACGTGCATTCCCAAGACAGAGAATGGATCTCCGTGGCGACCGACCGCAACGGCCTGCGCCTCTTCCAGAGGCAAGTGTCCGAGCTGTTTGACCACGATCCGCTCTCCTTAGTTTTTATTGAGGCTCTTCGCGCCCCAAATGTCTTTTGCGTAACCCGCGATGGTGCGATCTGACGAGAACCAACCCATTTTCGCTGTATTAATCAACGCCTTAGAGGTCCAGTCTCGTTGATTAAGATAGGCGGCATCCACTTGGCGCTGTGTGTCAAAATAATCATCAAAATCACAGGTCACGAGGAAGTAGTCGTGATCATAAAGATTGCCGACAAACCCGTGGTAGCGGCTTGTGTCTTCTGGGCAGAACACACCTGACGCAATTTGGCCAAGCACCCGAGACAAGCGCGGGCTGGCTTCGATCGCGGCACGCGCATAACCGTGGTGTTGGCGACGCTCCATGACTTCCTGCGCGGTCAGACCAAAGAGGAAGAAGTTATCTGCGCCAACATGTTCGCGGATTTCCACATTCGCGCCGTCCAGCGTACCGATTGTCAGCGCACCATTCAGCGCAAACTTCATGTTGCCTGTACCAGAAGCCTCTTTCCCGGCTGTTGAAATCTGTTCAGACAGATCCGCTGCTGGGATCAATTTTTCGGCCATCGAAACATTGTAGTTCGGCGGGAAAACGACCTTTAGGTATTTGCTTGTCACAGGATCATTGTTGATCGTGCGCGCCACGTCGTTGATAAGCTGAATGATCTCTTTCGCAACGATGTAACCCGGTGCGGCCTTACCCCCAAAGATCTTAACGCGCGGGGTCCAATTCGCATCTGGGTTTTCATGGATCGCATTCCAAAGCGCAATGGTCTCGAGAATGTTCATGTGCTGACGTTTGTATTCGTGAATACGTTTGATCTGCACGTCAAACATCGCCTGCGGATCAACTGAAACACCAGTTTTTTCGCCAAGCCAGTTGGACAGAGCCACTTTGTTTTGCGTCTTGGCATCCTGGAACTTTTCAAGGAACGCACTGTCATCAGACAGTTTCTCAAGCGCTTCGAGTTTCTCTAGGTCAGCAACCCAATCTTCACCGATCTCGCGGTTGATCACTTTGCGCAACGGGGCGTTACAGTTGTACAGCCAGCGGCGTGGGGTGATCCCGTTGGTTTGGTTGATAATCCGTTCTGGATGGATCTTATGCAGATCCGCGAATACGGTTTCTTTCACCAACTCAGAGTGAAGCGCGGACACGCCATTCACGCGATGCGCCATGATGAAGGCAAGTTCACCCATGTTCACATTGCCATGGTCCAGAATGCGCGGAGAGCCCGGGAATTTCTTTTGATGATCGGCATCAATTGCGCGCACAATATCCATGTGACGCGGCAGGATGCGGCCAAAGAGCCATTCGTTCCAACGCTCGAGTGCTTCGGGGAGCAATGTGTGGTTCGTGTAACCCATACATTGGCGCGTGATGTCGATCGCTTCGTCCATCTCAAGATTGTGCTCATCCAAAAGGATGCGGATCAACTCAGGTGCAGCGATGGCCGGGTGCGTGTCATTCAATTGAATGGCGACGTGATCTGGCAATTTGCGAATATCGTCATGTTCGGACAGGAAGCGGCGGATCAAATCCATGATCGACGCGGCTGTAAAGAAATACTCTTGCTTAAGACGTAGTTCCTTACCGGCCTCGGTGGTGTCATCCGGATAAAGCACGCGGGAAATTGTGCGTGCCAAAGATTCTGACCGGCTCGCGGCCAGATAATCACCCCGGTTAAAGCTTGCCAGATCAAAATGATGAACCGGTGTTGCCGACCAAAGGCGCAGCGTGTTGCCCCACTCGGCTTTCCAGCCGATCACAGGCGTGTCGTACGCCCGCGCATTGACACGTTCATGGGGATACCAAACGGCTTTGCCGTCAGGGTATTCAACGTGACCGCCAAAGCAGATTTCATAAGACACTTCAGGGCGTTCAAATTCCCAAGCATGTTTTTGCGACAGCCAGCTTTCCGCAGTTTCGATTTGACGGCCTTCCACGAAGTCCTGCTCAAACAAACCATGTTCATAGCGAATGCCATAACCATAAGCCGGGATCCCTAGCGTGGCCAAAGAGTCCATAAAGCAAGCGGCAAGTCGTCCAAGGCCACCGTTGCCAAGCGCGGCATCTGGTTCGTCTTGAACAACTTCGTCGTAATCCAAACCAAGGGCTTCCAGGGCGGTACGGGCGGTCACTTCGAGGCCTGCGTTGGTCACCATATCTTCGGTCAAACGGCCAATCAGGAATTCCATCGAAAGATAGTAAACGCGCTTGCCTTTTTCCGTATATGTCTTGCGGGTGCTGTCAAACCATGTGTCGATCAGCCGATCGCGAATGGCGAGCGACATCGCCATTCTCCAATCATAAAGCGACGCGTGGTTTTCATCTTTGCCCAAGTCATAGCGCAGATGGCGAATGATTTCGGCCGTGAATGAGTCCTTATAAAACTGGTTCACGTTCTCATGTGTCATTGGGGAAGTCACCTTTTTCAACTGACGAAGCAGTTCAATTTACGTCTGCAGCAAGGCTACCCGATTCATAGCGCTTGGCCATGTCTGATAGAGGTATTGCCGAAATTTTATTTGCGTTGCCCGCGCTGCCGAATCTTTCGAAACGATCCTTACAAACCGCAGCCATGGCGTCGATACCTGGCGCCAGATACTTGCGTGGGTCAAATTCACCGGGCTTAGACCAAAGAAGCTTGCGAATGGCGCCGGTCAAAGCAAGGCGAAGGTCTGTATCGACATTCACTTTGCGTACACCGTTTTTGATGCCAATTTCGATTTCCTCTACAGGCACACCCCAGGTCGGCGCGATCTCTCCGCCGTATTCATTTACAATGTCCTGAAGTTCTTGCGGAACAGAAGAAGAGCCGTGCATCACCAAGTGAGTATTGGGCAGCTTTTGGTGGATTTTCTTCAATGCATCCATCGCCAGAATGTCTCCATCCGGCTTGCGTGTGAACTTGTAAGCGCCGTGTGATGTCCCAATGGCAACAGCCAAGGCATCCACGTTTGTGCGTTGCACAAATTCAGCAGCTTCGTCGGCATCTGTCACCAACATATCCATCGTCATTTCGCCATCAAAGCCATGACCGTCTTCGGCCTCGCCTTTACCGGTTTCCAATGACCCCAAATGGCCCAATTCGCCTTCGATAGAAGCCCCAACAAGGTGAGACATTTCCGCGACTTTTGAGGTCACACCGACATTATATTCAAAATCCGAAGGTGTTTTGCCGTCTGCCGCAAGCGAACCATCCATCATGACCGACGAAAAGCCATTCATCAAAGCAGACAAACAAGTCTGCGGAGAGTTGCCGTGGTCTTGGTGCATACAGATCGGCAAATGCGGATACATTTCAATCGCCGCTTTGATCAAGTGCCCCAAAACGATGTCATTTGCGAACTGGCGCGCACCACGGCTGGCTTGCATGATAACCGGGCTATTGGTTGCGTCAGCCGCCTTCATGATGGCAAGCATCTGTTCCATGTTGTTAACGTTGAACGCTGGCACGCCATAGTCGTTCTCTGCCGCGTGATCCAACAACTGGCGCAATGAAATAAGAGCCATTTGGATGTCCTCCCTATTTTATATAGTCGCCGGTATCAGGCGTTTTCTGTGTAGTAGCTTTCAATGCGGTCCACTTCTGAGGCACTGCCCAGAATAACCGATACTCGTTGGTGATGAGAGGTCGGCTCGACCTCAAGAATGCGCTGCATTCCGGTCGACGCTTTGCCGCCCGCTTGCTCTGCGATGAAACCCATAGGATTGGCCTCATAAAGCAAGCGCAGCTTGCCCCCCATTTCAGCATTGCCGGAATCTTTGGGGTACAGAAATATGCCGCCACGCATCAGGATGCGGTGCACTTCGGCCACCATTGATGCGGTCCAGCGCATGTTGAACGATTTCCCGCGCGGGCCGTCTTTGCCGTCCAGGCATTCTTCGACATAACGTGCGATCGCAGGATCCCACTTTCTGAACCGAGAAGCGTTGATCGCAAATTCATCTGTCTCTTCAGGCAGACGCATGTCAGGGAAGGTAAGCGTAAACTCACCTGTGCCAATTTTATGGGTGAAACCGTTTACCCCATTGCCTGTTGTCAGGATCATAGAGGTGGACGGGCCATACAGGCTGTAGCCTGCGCAAATCTGGTTCGCGCCTTCAAACAAGACAGCCTCGTTCGTGAGGTCTGTGATGTCTTCTTTGAGTTCCATGATGGAAAAGATTGACCCGACTGATAGGTTCACGTTCAGATTGGAAGAGCCATCCAATGGATCAAAGTACACAAGGTAGTCACCGGCCTTTGGCTGATCTTTCAGCCAAATCACATCATCAATCTCTTCGGACACCAATGCAGCAACTCGAGAGCAATTAGAGCAATGCTCAATAAAGATGTCATTTGCGATGACGTCCAATTGCTTTTGCGTTTCACCTTGAACGTTCGAAGTTTCAGTGGCGCCAAGGATGTTCAAAAAAGCGCCATTGCGAATTTGATGCGCGATGATCCGGCTAGAAGTCGCAATATCTTCGATCAGCAGCATCATATCCTGCGCGATCAGACCTTGCTTTCGTTCAGCCAGCAAAAACTGGCGCAGGGTTTGAGCGTTGTCACTCATGCCTATCCTCCCATCGCGTTTCCGCGTCATTTCGAAAACGAGCGATCCCCTCAGGGCTTTGCTCTATTCTCGTTTTTAGTTCGCAGCGAGCAGGCTTTCAGAATCCGCTTTGCTCGAATTGACCACAAAAGAGCATTATCGCGCATCAAAGTCAACAATACGAGCATAACCGAGCAAATTATTTTAAGTGGAATGCCAAATTGCCGCTAGTGATTTGCTCATTTCGCGCTAAATTAGACATGAAACGAGCAAGTACGAGCAAAGAGTGAGTGCAATGGATCAGGGCGATCGGCTAACCAGCGGAATGCGACGGGCGCAGATTTTGGAAATCGCGCGGCAAGATGGGCGTGTCAGCGTCGAAGGCTTGTCTCGTCATTTTGACGTCACCGTGCACACCATTCGTAGAGACCTTTCTGATCTTGCTGACGCAGGCCATCTTGAACGTGTTCATGGCGGCGCTGTCATTGCAGATGTCTTGACCAACATTGATTATGTTCAGCGACAGCAATTGAACGCTGCGGGCAAGCAAGCAATCGCCAAGGCTTGCGCAGCGGCGATACCAAATAAGGCCAATGTGTTTATCAACATTGGCACCACAACCGAAGCGGTTGCGCGTGAATTGATGAACCATAAAGACCTTATGGTCGTCACCAATAGCTTGAACACTGCCAATGTACTGTCCGCGAACCCCAACATTGACATCGTGGTTGCCGGCGGCTCGCTCCGCCGCGCGGATGGCGGCCTGCTGGGCAACCTGACCACACAGGTCGTGGATTTCTTTAAGTTTGATTATGCGGTCATCAGTTGCGCCGGAATTGACGCAGATGGTGAGCTTTTGGATTTTGATCTGCAAGAGGTGCACGCCACTCAGGCCATCATCGCGCGTTCCCGTTCGACATTTGTGGTGGCCGACAATTCAAAGATTTTGAGAACTGCGCCCGGTCGCATTGGGTCTGTCGAGGATATCGACACGCTCTTCACAGATTCTCAGCTGCCCATGCCGGTGCTTGAAAAATGGGCCGACTTTGATGTGAAAGTTGAAGTGGCCGATGAAACCAAGCTGCGAAGAAACGTGAATTAAAACATCACTGGGTTAATCCTTTCGACTACGCCCGTTTGTTTCGCGCGATCCAGCGCAGCTAAGCGACTGAGTAAAACAAAAGTTGAAGTCTATCGTCTGGTGCCTACTGAGCGCAGGCGTTAGTCTTGCGGGGCATTCAATTCAAAAGGCACCTGCGCCAAGATGACATCCCTCTTCCGACACTTGCGGCACTTTATATATGCACTCTTGTTTGCATGTGCCGCCGCCCCATCCATGTCGCTTGAGCGTGTTACCTTTGAAGTGACCGGATCTGATCAAGACCTAAAAGATGCGCTCAGCGCCGCTTCGTTGGTGCAGGCTGCAAAGCGTGACGGCATGTCAGCGCCGCGTGATCTTATTTCTGCAGCGCTGGCGGATTACGGCCGATTGCTTGGGGCACTTTATGCTCAGGGCCATTACAGTGGTGTGATCCAAATCCAAATTGATGGAACCGAAGCGGCCTCATTGCCGCTTTTGAATGTACCTGACCGGATCGGCACCATTTCCATTCGCGTGGATCCGGGCCCGCAGTTTCGATTTGGGCAAACCCGCCTTGCCCCCCTGCCCCCCACCACGAAGTTGCCCACCAGTTTTGCAACCGGTCAGCCTGCGCGTGCTGGCGCGATACGCGAGGCCGTTGATGTGGCCGTCAGTGATTGGCGGGATTTAGGTTATGCAAAGACCAATCCCGCGGCACAGAAAATTGTCGCCGATCACCGGGCACAAACCCTTTCTGCGGATGTCACACTGAACACCGGCCCAAAGCTACGCTTTGGAACCCTAAAGCAAACCACCTCCAGCGCTGTGCGATCAGATCGCATCAATAAAATTGCAGGGCTTCCCACCGGTGACGTGTTCTCACCGAACACATTGGAAACCGTTGCAAAGCGGTTGCGGCGCACCGGGGCGTTTTCCTCTGTCGCGCTGAAAGAAGCCGACCAACTATCTGCCAATGACACATTAGACATAGAATTGTCAGTCGCAGACCAAGCGCCTCGCCGGTTTGGATTTGGGGCCGAGGTGTCTTCGCTCGAAGGGCTGAACATCTCTGGGTTCTGGATGCATCGGAACATCTTTGGCGGTGCAGAACGCTTGCGCTTTGACGCAGAGGTCAATCAGATCAATTCCGGTGGCAACGCCATAGACTATAAAGTCAGCGGCCGATTGGAGATTCCGGCATCCTTTGGACCAGACACAACAGGCTTTATCTTTGGCGAGCTGGAACATCTGGACGAGCCGCTGTTTACCTCTGACACTGCCACGGTGAACTTGGGTGCAACCTGGTTTGCCAGCGACCGCTTAGAGGTCGAGGCTGGACTGGGGCTTTTGGTTTCGGAAACCACAGACAACATTGGCACGCGCCAGTTCACCTTACTCACCCTCCCGATATCGGCCACCTGGGATCAACGTGACGTGCCGCTTAATCCGGTGAACGGATACTATATCGAGGCTGACGTGACCCCATTTGTTGGGCTGGATGGCACTGCTTCTGGTGCACGTCTACATCTAGATGCTCGCGGCTATCGTGGGATCGGCGCCAATGAAAATGTTGTGCTGGCCGGTCGCTTTCAGCTTGGTTCAGTTGCGGGTGCTGGAAACACCGCCGTGCATCCTGATTTTCTGTTTTCTTCTGGCGGGGGGGATACCGTACGCGGCCAGCCCTATCAGTCGCTTGATGTTGATTTAGGAGGCGGCGTTCAAATCGGCGGGCGTAGCTTTATAGGGGTATCGACCGAAGTGCGCACAGACATCACGGACAAGATCGGCGCAGTTGCCTTTGCCGATGCGGGTTACATCGGCGCTGAAAGCTTTTTTGATGGATCAGGCGCGTGGCATTCAGGGGCTGGATTAGGCTTGCGGTATGAAACGGGCATTGGTCCCATCCGCTTTGACGTCGCCGCGCCTGTGAGCAGCGACACTTCGGCCGGCGTGCAAATTTACATAGGTATAGGACAAGCGTTTTGAGGTTTTTGGCCAAAATACTGGCTTGTCTGGCTGTGCTGACCGCCCCAGCCTTTGCCCAAACGGAAGCCAAAGATCGCGGATATATCCAAGCCTTTCTCGAGGACAACCTGTCAGGGGCTGGTAGAGATGTGCGCGTCATTGGTTTCAAAGGTGCGCTCAGCAGCCAAGCCTCGATCGACAAGCTGACCATTGCAGATGCTGATGGAATTTGGCTAACGCTAGAAGACGCAGTCTTGAACTGGAACCGTGGTGCATTGCTGCGTGGACGCCTAGAAATTGCAGAACTCTCGGCGGCCGCTTTGACCGTAAGTCGTCTACCGTCTTCGACAACATCAGAAGAGGCAAGCGGAGCCTTTAGCATAACATTGCCGCAGCTCCCCTCGCCCGAAACAAGCCCGTTTTCCCTGCCTGATTTACCAGTGTCAATCCGTGTGGATCAAATCGAAATCGGTAACGTAAAACTTGGCACTCCCGTTTTGGGCCAAGAGGTTGATCTAAGCGTTAAGGGCAGTGCGAACCTTGCAGAAGGAGAAGGCCTAGCTGACCTTTCAGTGCAACGCATCGGGTCGATATTGGGCGAATTCGCAATTTCCAGCGCCTTTTCCAACAGCAGTCGCAACCTTCGGCTGGCGTTAGATTTGCAAGAAGCACCTGATGGGATCGTGGCCACCCTAATGGGCTTGCCCGGGCGCCCGTCTGTTACGCTGACAGTCTCGGGCGACGGACCTATCGAAGACTTTTCCGCTGACATTGGGCTTGCGACCGATGGCCAAGATCGGCTTGCTGGCAAAATCAGCCTCACGACAGATGAGGGCAACACGCAAAGGTTTTCTATGAACCTTGGCGGGGATATTCGACCGCTCGTGCAACCAAACTACCACGCCTTTTTGGGGCCAGATGTGCGTATGGTGGCAGGGGGGCGACGCCCTCAAGAGGGTGGCCTGATGCTGGATCAACTTTCGCTGACCACAAAATCCATGCGATTGATGGGCGCATTGACCACCGGCCCTGATGGGTGGCCCACATTCATGGATGTATCGGGCTCTATTTCTGGTGTGGGGGACGCCCCGCTGTTGCTGGCTCTGCCCGGCCCCGAAACCAAGCTTAAGAATGCTGATTTTCAACTGCGCTACGATGTGAGCGCCAGCGATGGTTGGGCGTTGGACTTAGACCTCACACAGCTGGATCGCGCCGGCGTGCTTATGGATGCCCTTGCGTTGCGGGGGGCCGGGCAATTGGTGCCGGGCAATGGCGATGCAGCTGGGAAGATCGGCGGGTTGCTTTCGGCAAAGGTTGTCGGGTTTGAACACCCTGATCCCGCACTCTCAAAGGCCGCGGGCTCGTCTTTTTCAGGGCAATTTGGCTTTGACTATGTCGAGGGTGACCCCATCATCTTGCGCGACATTGATCTTGCTGGCGCAGACTATGGGCTAACGGGTGACGCCCAAATCAGCGGGGCTGTCGCCAGTTCAGACCTAACCGTGACCGGTGCTTTGCAACTGAAAGCGATGCAATTGGCCCGCTTTGCAGAAGTCAGCCAACAAGCCATTTCAGGCACCGCACAGATCGACCTTACAGGCCATGTATCTGTGCTGGATGGTGGCTTTAATCTGAACCTGTCTGGCGAAACTCAGGCACTGACGATTGGCATTCCGCAGCTCGACCCATTGATCGCCGGAACAGGCGTGATTGGGCTTTCTGCAGTACGCGATGACGCGGGCACCGTGCTGCGGCGTTTTTCCATCAATACGGCCTTGGCCGAGGTGGAGGCTAAGGCAAATCTCACCCGCGAAACAAGTTCCGGCGTGTTTGATCTGCGCGTCCGCGATACAGCCTCATTGGACCCAGACATGAGCGGCCCAGCTGCGATCAGCGGTCAGTTCACTCAAAGTGGAGACGTGTTTGAGTTAACCACAAACGCAAAAGGCCCGGGTGATCTGACGGCGACCTTGAATGGCGCGGCAAACGTTACAGATGGCGTCATAGGAGCGCTTAAAGGTGAGGCTCAGCTACAAGCCAATGATCTGTCACCCTACCGCGGCTTCGCAAGACGTAACCTTTCTGGCGGGGTCGATATGACCGCAGCTGGGGATGTAGACTTGGCGACCGGCACCTTTGACGGAACAGTAAGCGCCACGTTGCAAAACTTGGTGACCGGCAGCGCAGATGCCGACGCGATCTTGCGCGGCCGCAGCCTGCTAGAGGCAACCCTGCGCAGCGAGCGCAAAGGCCTGATTGTCGTTGACAACCTTTCGGTTAAAACGCCTCGCGCTTCGGCAGATGTAACTGGCTCATATAGCGCCAGCAAAAGCCGCCTACGCTATCGGTTTGATCTGGATGACATCGGCATTCTTACTGCAGATCTAAGCGGCCCACTTGAATCAGACGGAGTTGTGGCTTCTGAAAACGGCCCGTGGCAAATCGACAGCCGCCTTGCGGGGCCCGGCGGCACGCAAGCAAATCTGACAGGGCAGATGGCCCAAGACTTTGCAACGGCTCGCCTCAACATTGATGGCTCAGCACCGCTGGCTTTGGCCAATCGGTTTATCCAACCCAACCTCGCCTTTGGTCAGCTTGGGTTTGACCTTAGCCTGAACGGCCCATTGGCGTTGAATTCAGTTTCCGGGACACTGCAAACTAATGATGCACGTATGGCATTGGCCAGTTCTGGTGTGTCACTTGAAGGCATCCGCGCCACAGGCCGCATGTCGTCTGGAGCAATCCAGATTGACGTAAACGCCAATGTCGCAAGCGGCGGAAACTTTGAAACGTCAGGGCGCATTGGCCTCACCCCGCCCTTCCGGGCGCAACTCGCAACACAGTTAAACGCCGTGGCGATCGAAGAACCGGGGATTTATGAAACCAACGTGAATGGTGTGGTCAATGTGAATGGCCCCCTACAGGGCGGCGCACAGATCGAAGGGCAACTGGCCCTTGGAACTGTCGAAATTCGCATTCCAGATACAATCAACAGCGCTGTGACTGCGCTGCCAAACATCACGCATAGGAATGAGCCAAGTAAGGTGCGTCAAACCCGCCGAAAAGCGGGTTTTGTCCAAAAATCTAGTGGCGGCCAAGGCGCCGCTTATCCGTTGGACATTCGCATTGATGCGCCCTCTCGTATCTTTATTCGAGGCCGCGGATTGGATGCCGAACTGGGTGGTGCACTTAGACTGCGCGGCACCACTGCCGATGTCGTACCCGAAGGGCAATTTGACCTAGTGCGCGGACGGCTCGACATTCTGGGCAAGCGACTCGATCTCACCGAAGCCACAGCCCAGTTGCAGGGCAATTTCGACCCGTTCTTGCGTTTGGTCGCTGAGACACAAACAACGGACGCCGCCATTCAGTTTGTGATCGAAGGGCTTGTGTCAGAACTTGAAATCGCAATCCAGTCAGTGCCTGAACTGCCCGAAGATGAAATCTTGTCTCGCCTTCTGTTCGGCCGCAACCTGACCCAAATTTCGCCACTTCAGGCCATCCAAATTGCGTCAGCCATTCGCACGCTGGCGGGTGCGGGGGGTGATGGTGTGGTCGAGCGCCTGCGCAAAAACTTTGGGTTGGATGATCTGGACGTCTCCACCTCAGAGACAGGCGAAACTGGCGTGCGCTTAGGGAAATACATCACTGACAACATCTATTCAGACGTTACGGTAGATTCTGCAGGAAACAGCGAAATCAATCTCAACCTGTCCATCACACCGTCGCTGACGGGCCGTGGGTCTGTTGGGTCTGACGGGAATTCGGGAATTGGGTTGCTCTTTGAACGCGACTACTGATCTTGGCTTTCATCGCAATCCGGTGTGATCGGCTGACATTCCCCTGCGATTTCACCCACCGTGAGAAAGGGCGCAACTCGTAAGGATTCCGCATCTAACAAAGAGGCGATCCGTTCAACCGCCGCAAGCAACATGGATTGCTCCCACTCTTCAAGCGCCCCAAACCGATGGGCAAAATTGCGCTGCATCGGGTCTGGCGCATCGTTTAGGGCAGCTATGCCAAAGTCGGTCAAGCAGATGATTTTTTGCCGGCGATCCACACAAGAAATATGGCGTTCAATCATGCAACGTGCCGCGAGTTTATCAAGCAGCGCGGTTACGGTGGCCTGCGAAACGCCCAATTTCACAGCAAGCGATTTTGCCGTTGCGTCCTTTGTTTCATGGGCCAATTTAAGGAGGCGCAGCTGTACAGAGGTTAACCCCACCGACCGGGCAACATCTTTGCCGTGCAGTTCAGTGACACGTAATATACGGCGCAAGGCCGTTAAGGTGGCGTTTGTGCGATCCATAGGTTTTTCTACGCGAAGTTTTGAAATTTTCAAACAAAGTATTACTTTGATATGCGAACCGGTGTGTCAATACGTGGATAGGTTTACGTTAGGGAAGCCTATGAATTCCTTGCAGTAAATACATTCAAAAATTATTAGCTTTACTAAGCAAATTGACCACTTCAAGGTGGCAGAAGTAACTAGGGAGATACAAATGCGTAAACTACTGATCGGAGCGTCCTTTGGCGTATTGATGGCGCCAGGCCTCGCGGCCGCGGACACATGCGGCGAAGTTTCCATCACCGAAATGAACTGGGCGTCTAGCGCGGTCATTACCGAAGTTGCAAAATTCATCATGGAAAACGGCTATGGCTGTACGGTTCAAAAAGTACCGTCCTCCACCACGCCTTCCTTGGTATCCGTTGCTGAAACCGGCAAGCCTGACATTGTAACTGAACTTTGGATCAATGGCGCACCTGCGTACCAAGAGCTGCAGGACGCTGGTAAAATCACGACCGTTGCAGATGTTTTGGCAGACGGCGGCCTCGAAGGCTGGTGGGTGCCACGTTATATGGTTGATAAGAACCCAGAGCTGACAACCATCGAAGGCCTGAGAGCCAATGTTGATCTGATGGGCGGTCGCTTCCATAACTGTCCAGCGGGTTGGGCATGCACCAACACAAACGGCGATCTTGCACGTCTTGCTGGCCTAGAGGAAGCGGGTTACGAGATCTTTAACCACGGTTCCGGCGAAACACTGGCGACCTCTATCGGGGCGGCCTATGAAAGCGGCGAGCCTTGGTTGGGCTACTACTGGTCTCCGGATCCACTGCTGGCCAAATACGACATGGTTAAAGTCGATATGGGTGTTCCATACAACGAAGAGCAGTTCCAATGTGCCGCCAATGCCGAGTGTACTGCGACAGAATTGTCTGCCTGGCCTGTAGGCCCAGTGAAAACCGTTGTCACCACCGACTTTGCCGACCGTGAGCCTGCGATTGCAGAGTTCATGTCTAAAATGACGTATGACAACGATACAGTTCTGGGTTTCCTAAACTGGATGGATCAAAACAAGGCGAGCTACGAAGAAGCCGCTGTATACTTCCTGATCAACAACAAAGATCAGTGGTCTAGCTGGGTCAACGAAGACGCAAACGCCAAATTGGCCGCGTTCTTCGAATAATTCAGTCCAATCTTGCAAGGCCCGCACCCGATGTGCGGGCCTTGTTAATAAGCGCGAGACGCGCAGGAGCAGTCCATGGCCACTTATGATTCATTGTTTGAAACCCTTGGCTTAAAGGAATGGTGCGACGAAGGCGGCGGCAGCGCGCCACTTTCCATGGCAGATTTGCTGGCCCGCAAAAACGGCGGCACCCAAGAAACCTCTGCTTGGGATACACCCTTCCCTTCGATGGATGCGCTCAATGCCTCCTGCGACAAATTCCCGAAATCGCGCGACCTGACCGCTGGGTTGGAAGATGGTTTTCTGGCCATCAAAGACTCTTTGCGTTTCATCTTAGATCCCATCACCGAACCGCTCAGCTGGATGCTTGACGGCGCAATGTGGGTGGCTGAAAGCACCCCGTGGTGGATCGTCATTCCTGTGCTTCTGCTCATCACCTATTGGGTGTCTCGGTCTTGGTCTATCGTCTTTTCGGTTGGCGCCTCGATCCTAGGTCTTGCCTTTATTGATCATTACCTGCCCGCCATTCAGACCCTATCCATTGTCTTTGTCTGCGCGCTGATCAGTGTTGCGCTTGGGGTGCCCATAGGCATTGCAATGTCGCGATCAAACCGATTGCAAAGGGTGGTCTTGCCCATTCTGGATATGCTGCAAACCTTGCCGACATTTGTTTACCTTATTCCGCTGATCTTCTTGTTCAGCGTGACGGAATCCAAACTCTACGGCATTGCGATTATTCTATACGCAATCGTTCCAGTTATTCGCCTGACGGATTTGGGCATTCGCATGGTCGACAAAGAAGTGCTCGAAGCGGCGCAAGCCTTTGGCATGACACCTCGACAGAAACTCTATCAAGTGCAAATTCCACTGGCGTTGCCCAACATTATGGCGGGTGTAAACCAGACCATCATGATGAGCCTTGCCATGGTTGTCATCGCCTCTTTGGTCTCAGCACCCGGTCTGGGCGTGTTGGTCCTTCGCGGTATTCGCAACCTTGAATTGGGCGTTGGCCTTGTGGCCGGTCTGGGCATTGTGATCCTCGCGATCATTCTTGACCGCGTGACGAAATCTGCACTGGCGCGCGTAAATGCCGGCCAAAAACACTAAGGACTAGGCATATGAGCAACGCGATGATTTCTATTCGCAACCTATACAAGGTATTTGGCGAAAACCCGCAACAGGCAATGTCGTTCGTGCGTCAGGGCATGGGCAAAGAACAGCTAAATGTCGAACACGGCCACGTGTTGGGCCTGCGTGACATCAATGTAGACATGCAAGAAGGCGAAATCACGGTGATCATGGGCCTGTCTGGCTCTGGTAAATCCACGCTGGTGCGCCACATCAACCGGCTTATTGATCCGACCGAGGGCGAACTGCTCGTGCAGGGCGAGAACGTTTTGGACTATGATGAAAACCGGTTGCGCGATGTGCGACGCCGGACCATGTCGATGGTCTTTCAACACTTTGCCCTATTGCCGCACCGTAACGTCCTGCTGAATGCTGCAACGGCCCCAATTGTGCGCGGCGAAGACGCCAAAGACTACGAAGTCGAAGCTGCAAAATGGCTCGATCGTGTGGGTCTTGGCGGCTATGAGGAAAGCTATCCACATCAGCTGTCTGGCGGGATGCAGCAACGCGTTGGGATTGCCCGCGCGCTGACATCCAATGCGCCGATCATGTTGATGGACGAAGCGTTCTCGGCACTTGATCCACTCATCCGCACCGATATGCAGGATTTGCTGCTCGAGCTGCAAACAGAGCTGAACAAAACCATCGTCTTTATCTCTCACGATCTGGACGAAGCGCTTAAGCTGGCCGATCACCTTGTGATTTTGAAAGACGGCGAAGTTGTGCAGCAAGATGAACCACAGCACATCCTGCTAAATCCCGAAGACGACTACATCGTTGACTTTATCTCAGACATCAACCGGGCGCGCGTTTTGCGCGTGCGTTCTATTATGTCACCACTGACAGAAGTCGACGGTGCTGCGGGTGAAGTGGATCGTGAATCCACACTTGAACAGGTGATCGCACAAACCGGTGGGGAATCCAGCGGTACTTATGTTGTAACCCATGAGGGTGCGCCGGTGGGTGTACTTAAAATGAGTGACCTCATGCGGGCGCTTGTTCCACAGAAACGCAGCGGACACTAAGATCGGGCCAGCTTGGGCACAGCGACATGCCGTGGCAGATCACTGTGCGTCTGCAAAACGTCCGAGCTGATGATTTCATCAGGCAAATTTAGGTAGACTAGAAAGCGCTCCCCAGCCCGCAAATGTTTCAGGGGTGGTGCGCTGTTTAGCAGAATAGAACATTTCGCGTCACCCTGGGGCCAGTCTCCTCATTGGCAGGATATGCCAATGTTTTATTCTATTCGCCCCTAGGACAGGCTTCCCTTTTTTAGCGAATGGCGCATACTGAATTCATATTGCGCGACACAGATAAAGATCATTCTAAGAATTCGTGCGAAAAACAGGGAGATTAAAATGCTAAAGTATATTGCCGTTTCGGCAGTGTCATTGGCTTGTGCGACCGCAAGCTATGCAGAGACTTTCCGATGGGCTGGTACAACTGATCCACAAACAATGGATCCACATGCTGTGAACTCAGCCCCCGTTTTGGGCTTTTTGAACAACGTATACGAAGGCTTGGTCCGTCGCGGTAAAGACATGTCGATTGAGCCTGCCTTGGCTGTCTCATGGCAGCCCATTGGCGAGGGCGAAGGCTGGCGATTTAATCTGCGCCAAGGCGTCACGTTCCACGATGGTGCAACATTTGACGCACAGGATGTACTGTTCAGCTATCAACGCGCCTCAAACGAAGCATCTGACACACGCAGCTGGTTTGCGCCTGTGTCTGACGTGAAAGTGGTGGATGATTACACCGTCGATATTCTGACATCCGCGCCCAACCCAATCTTTCCGGATTCCATCGCAAACTGGATGATCATGGACAGCGGCTGGGCCGAGGCCAACAATGCCGCCCTGCCCGACAAAGAAAGCGGGAACTACGCGACACTCAACGCAAACGGCACCGGCGCCTTTGTGATCTCTGATCGCCAACCCGGCCTGACAACCACTTTGGTTCCGTTTGACGGTTGGTGGGATACAGCTGAACACAACATCACCGAGGCGACATTCACGCCAATTGATAACCCTGCCACAGCTGTCGCCGCGTTGTTGTCTGGCGATGTAGATATGATCAATCCGGTGCCTATTCAGGACGCCGATCGTGTAGATAGCCGCGACGGCACACGTGTTGTGCGTGGTATTGAGGCGCGTGTGATCATGCTGGGCTTTGGCCACGAGGCCGACACGCTGAAATACACTGCAATGGAAGGCGAAAAGAACCCTTTCCAAGACGTGCGCGTGCGCGAAGCCGTTGCAAAAGCGATCAACGTAGATGCCATTTTGAAAACCATCATGCGTGGCAGCGCCGAAGCCTCCAGCCAATTGGTCAGCCCCGCGATGCGCGGCTATTCCGCTGGCCTATCTGATCGTCCTGCCTATGATCCAGCCGGCGCCAAGGCTCTGCTCGCAGAGGCCGGATATGCTGACGGATTCTCCTTTGGCTTGAAATGCCCAAACAACCGCTATCTGAATGACGAAGCGGTGTGTCAGGCTGTAACAGGTATGCTGGCGCAGGTCGGTATCAAGGCAGAACTCGACGCGATGCCGGTGCAAAACTACTGGCCAGAACTGCGCGAAGATAACTTTGACATGTATCTGCTCGGCTGGTCCCCAGGTACGTTTGACCACGAGCATCCTGTGCGCTTCCTTGTGTCCACGCCAAATTCTGAAAAGAAGCTTGGGTCTTGGAACTTTGGTGGATTTTCCAACGCACGTGTCGATGAGCTGCTGCCCTTGGTGCAGTCTGAAATCGACGATGGAAAACGTCAGGCAATGATTGATGAGATCGTTGGCATTTATCAGTCAGAGCACGCCTATGTGCCAATGTATGTGCAGCCATTGGTTTGGGGCACACGCGACAATGTAAACCTGACACAGCGCCCGGATAACTTCTTTATCCTGCGCTGGGTTACCATGAACTAAGTCATTTGCCCGCGCGATCTGTCGCGCGGGCGAAACGCACCGCACATGCTTTCATATATCATCCGTCGCGTCTTTCAGGCGCTCTTGGTTCTGCTGATCGTGGGGCTGGTGGCCTTTGCGATGTTCAATTTCATCGGCGACCCCATCGACAATATGCTGGGGCAGGAACGCACCGAAGAAGATATCGCCCGCCTTAAGGCCCAGCTGGGGTTGGATCAGCCGTTTGTTGTCCAATACTTCAAATTCATCCTGTCCGCGTTGCAGGGCAATCTGGGCGTGTCTTATGAACAGGGCCGCCCCGTCGCTGACATTCTGGTTGAACGAGCGCCTGCCACGCTCGAACTTGCTGCAGTCTCTGGGGTCTTTGCGCTGACACTTGGTATTATACTCGGCGTCATCACCGCCATTCGACGCGACGGGTTTCTTGCAAACTCCATCATGATCCTCAGCTTGATCGGCGTGTCGCTCCCCACATTCTTGATCGGCATTTTGCTGATCTACCTCTTTGCGGTCGAGCTTAGCTGGTTCTCTAGCTTCGGACGCGGAGAAACCGTGGCCCTTGGCAATTGGACAACCGGGTTCCTGACCGCCAGCGGACTAAAGGCGCTTGTTTTACCATCCATCACGCTGGGTCTGTATCAAATGACATTGATCATGCGGTTGGTGCGCTCTGAAATGCTGGTGGTTTTGCGCGAAGATTACATTCGTTTTGCCCGCGCCCGCGGCCTAAGCGAACGTGCAGTGACATTCAGACATGCGCTGAAAAACACCATGGTGCCCGTGATCACCGTGACCGGTCTGCAACTGGGGTCTTTGATCGCTTTTGCGATTATCACTGAATCTGTGTTCCAATGGCCCGGCATGGGGCTTCTATTTTTGAACGCCATCCAATTTGTCGACATTCCGGTGATGGCGGCCTACCTCATGCTGATCTCTGTCATGTTTGTAGGCATCAACCTGATCGTAGACCTATTGTATGTCGCCGTTGACCCAAGGCTCCGCGTATGACCGACACCCCTGCCCCTAAGCCGAAATCCAGATTGGCCCGCGCCTGGGACAGCGATTTCGCTTGGAATTTCCGACACTCGCCTGTGGCTGTTGTGTCGTTTGTAGTCACAGCGATCTTGCTATTATCCGCCCTGTTTGCACCTTTGCTTGCAACGATGAACCCTTTTGACCCGGCCAATCTCAACCTCTTGAATGGGTTTGTGGCCCCGAACACGCCCAGCGAGTTCACAGGCGAAACCTTTTTGATGGGCACCGATGATCAGGGTCGCGATGTTTATTCGACAATCCTATATGGCATGCGAATTTCGCTGTTTGTTGGGTTTGCCGCCGTGGCGCTTGGGCTGTTTATCGGTGTCTCTCTTGGGCTCATTTCGGGTTACTTTGGCGGTTGGACCGACACGATCATCATGCGCATCGCCGATGTTCAGCTGACCTTTCCCTCAATTTTGGTGGCCATGCTTATCTTTGGCGTGGCCAAAGGGTTCACCCCCGTCGAATACCGCGATCAGCTTGCGATCTGGGTGCTCATCTTATCAATCGGCCTATCAGACTGGGTGCAATTCGCCCGCGTGGTGCGGGGGGCGACTATGGTTGAGAAGAACAAAGAATACGTGCAAGCCGCCCGATTGATTGGGCGCAAATCTTTCCCCATTATGATCCGCCACATCCTACCCAACGTGCTGTCACCGGTCTTGGTGATTGCAACCATCTCGTTGGCGTTGGCCATTATTGCCGAGGCAACTCTAAGCTATTTGGGCGTCGGCGCTCCGCCCACCCAGCCCTCGCTTGGCACCTTGATCCGCATCGGCCAAGGGTTCTTGTTTTCCGGCGAATGGTGGATCTTGTTCTTCCCATCCGTCACGCTGTTAACGCTGGCGCTGGCCGTCAACCTACTGGGCGACTGGCTGCGCGACGCACTGAACCCGAAACTACGGTGAGGCTGCGATGACCGGACAGACTTACTTTGAGGCTTGCACGGTTTTTGGCGCATCTGTGCACCAGTCACCGTCTACCTCTGTCCAGATCGCGGGGCCGGCGGTGGCATGCACCACCATGGCATCGGGTGAGGTTGTGACCTTTTCAGGGCCGATCAGATTCAGAAAAAGCACCAGGGCTTCAAGGGACATGCACATGGCAAAAGCTCCACACATATGGATTTCAGTTGCGACTGCATCCCTAAGGTTCTCCCATGCGGCCTTGAAAAGTTATGTAAACAATCAACCCCCACCCTGTCAAAAACTTAACAAAACAACCTTGCGTCAAAACGGGCCTTGCGCCGCCACGCCAACCCGCGAGGCACTGCTATGAGCTTGATTGATATCCAAAATCTGACAGTTGAGTTCCCCACCCGCCGGAAACTGTTCACTGCGGTTGATGCCGCCGATCTGACGGTTGCCCTCGGTGAAATTCATGGCCTTGTCGGCGAAAGCGGTGCCGGAAAATCGACCATCGGCGCGGCCATCATGAGTCTGCTCGAGCGTCCCGGGCGTATCGCAAGTGGTACAATTGCGTTTAAGGGCGATATCATCAGCGGCTTGGATGCCGAGGCCATGCGCAGCTTGCGTGGCAGGCGCATTTCGATGATCTTTCAAGACCCGCTGACATCGCTGAACCCGCTGTTCACGGTGCGCCAGCAACTCACCGAAACGATCATCGCCAACCTTGATGTTTCTGGGGACGAGGCCGACCAGCGGGCGTTTGATCTGCTGGACCGTGTTGGGATCGCAGATGCGGAAACGCGGCTTGATTACTATCCGCATCAGTTTTCCGGCGGGATGCGCCAACGTGTAGTGATCGCCCTCGCCCTATGTTCAGAGCCTGATGTGATCATCGCAGACGAGCCAACCACAGCACTTGATGTGGCTGTGCAAGCGCAGATCCTTGATCTGATCCGAGAGCTGGCAGACGAACGCCAAGTGGGTGTGATCTTGATCACCCACGATATGGGCGTGATTGCAGACACCACAGATCGTGTCACCGTCATGTACGGCGGAGCGGTGGTCGAAAGCGGCCCAACCGCGCAAGTCATGGGCCACCCGCAACACGAATACACACAGTCTTTGATCGCGGCAGTCCCCCGTCCCGGCCTGAAACTGCGGCGGTTCCCACAAATCAGCTATGGTGGCCGAACGACCGAATTCCCAATCGCAGAACTGGCCGCCGGTTGGCCAAAAATCGAAAACATGCCGGGGCAGCCTCTCATGAAGGTGCGTAATCTGACAAAGCGCTTCATCGAAAAACCAAGCCTGTTCCCATGGCGCCGGACCTATTTCACCGCCGTGGATGACATGAGCTTTGACATCATGCCCGGCGAAGTCTTTGGAGTGGTCGGTGAAAGCGGCTCTGGCAAATCAACAGTTGCGCGGGTGATTTCAGGGCTACACGCGGCCAATGGTGGCACGGTGCATTTTGACGGCAAGCTGGTCAGCGATCTAAGTGATAAAGACACGATACGGGCCTATCGCCAAGACATTCAGATGATTTTCCAAGACCCGTACAGTTCGCTTAATCCCCGTATGCGGGTGGATGACATCGTGGCCGAACCGATCCGGCATCACCGTTTGTTGTCAGGCAAAGACATGCGCGACCGGGTGGTCGAGCTGTTGGGCTACATGGGCCTTAAACCAGAGGCGGCATTGAAGTACCCACACGAGTTTTCCGGCGGTCAAAGACAACGCATTTGTATTGCACGCGCCCTTGCGACACAGCCGCGCTTTCTGATTTGTGACGAACCCACAAGCGCCTTGGATGTTTCCATTCAAGCGCAAATTTTGAACATTCTGAAAGACCTGCAAGAACACCTTGGCCTCACCATGTTGTTCATCAGCCACGATCTGCCAGTGGTGCGTCAGATGTGTGATCGCGTTGCAGTGATGAAACAAGGCAAGCTGGTCGAACTGCAAGACACAGAATCGTTGTTTGCGGCCCCTCAGCAAGCCTACACGCGCGAGCTTTTGGATCTGATGCCAAAGCTAGATCACCTGTCAGATCAGATGCTTGAAGCCTAAACTGAAAGGGCTTCACATTATGTGCAATTTCAGTTACTAAAAGAATAGTAGGTATGAGCGGAGAAGCAACTTGGCGCGCCGACGCAGTGAAATGCTCACAGATGTTGAGCTAGAATTTATGGTCGCCCTTTGGGATATTGGCTCTGGATCCGTTCGCGCGGTGATGGACGCAATCGGAGGTGCGCGTGCCTATACATCAGTTGCGACAGTCTTGAAGATTTTGGAAGATAAGGGATACGTCACATCAGAGCGCAAAGAGCGCAGCTTGATTTACGCCCCAGCAATCCAGAAATCTGACTATGAGGGGCGGTCCCTCAAGAATTTGTCAGACTCGTTGTTCGGAGGAACACCAACAGCCCTCGTGGCCCGCTTGGTGGACAATGAGGACCTGACGGACGAAATGATCCAGGAAATAAAAGAGATCATCGATACAAGGATCAGAAAGGATGACGGTTGATCAAATCGTAGGGGGGGCGATCTGGATCCAATTGATGATCCTGTTGGCCGCGTTGGTTTTTGGACTATTCGAAGGCGTCTTGCTGGCGTCCGGCAATCGACGCCATTTCTTGACTCGACGGCGTTTAGGCGTTGCGACAATCGCATGCCTTAGCACGTTGCCGTTTATCATGCCCTACTTGTCCAAGACGTCTTATGCCGCTTCGGTGAATGCAACAGATGTGGTTGTGGCCCAAGTTCTTAAGGGCAACATCGGCATTTCAGCCATCGAAATGAACAATCTCTTTCAGATCAAAGCCCGGGTGATGGAACAGCTGACCACCGGGCGCACGTTGATCGCGCAAATCGTGATCGCGGCCTTCTTATCCGCATTGATCCTGCGCACAGGCTATATCCTTATGAATCTGTGGCGTGTGCGCCGTTCGATCAAGGACGGGCGTGTTGTCCATCGGTCGCGCCGAATGAAGCTCATCATGAGCCCGCATATCAGCATCCCCTACTCCACCCGCGGCTTGTGGTTTTACTACATTGTTGTGCCTCAAAGCTTTGGCGGGGATCGCAAAGCCATGCAGATGACCCTGGGCCATGAAATGCAACACATTCGCCAGGGCGATGTGGATGCAGAAGTCTTGATGTCCATGCTCTCGCCGCTCGTTGTGCTGAATCCAGGGTTCTGGTTCTTATCCGGTCGCTTGCGGAAACTAGGCGAATTGGCCTGTGACAGAGCCTATCTCGCCCGCAGCGGTTTTGACGCCCATGGCTATTCCTTACGCCTTTTGACCATCGCCCGAGAAAGCATGTCATGCCGGGCGCAGCCCACAGCACTTGGTGTGCCGCTCGTGGGCCGAACCATTCCCTTTATGGGCCGCCGTTCCATTCTAAAAGAACGCATCCTAGAAATCGCCCATGATCAAGAAGACCCCAAGCGGGAAACCGTCTGGTTTGCCTTTGCATTATCGGTATTCATGGCGGCAGGGGTGTTGTTTGGAGCCGCCGCGCTGGCTGAACCCCCTGAATGGAGCCATGACCGCATCATGCTGTCGACCGTCGCCAACCTTGATCGCTTGAACGAGCTGAACACGTTAGCGCAGCGGAGCTGGTGACAACCAGAAGTGCAAACTGTTCAGTACTCCCCGAATGCAACGAGGAGAACTGCCATTCTTCTTGGCTACTTACAGGATGCAGCGACATGCAAAGTCGCATTTTCAGCACCTAATTGGTGTGCGTTCAGTCGATGATAGTTTGGGTCAAACCCAATCCACTGACATCGATCGCTTTGAGCCAAAACGCTTTGCGCCATGGCAGCGCGTTTCTGCACTGAAAGCCCCAGTTTTTTACCACAGAGACCCTTTTGAATAGCGAAATAGGTACAGACTCGAAGTTCGCCATCCGGTCCTTTGTAGGCCGATTCCCCCATAAAGTTCTTTAGATCAGAAACAGCCATGCCGGTTTTCTGCGCTCTACGTTCCCAATCCGCCTCGGTCACACCTTTGCTATAAGTTGGCTTAAGGTTGGTGAACGTGAAAATCAGCGGTGTATGCCCAGTTGGAACACGAGACTTTAGGGCTGGAATAGGGCTCCAACGGACATTAAACCCGCCAAGCGTCGCCTCTCCGCCTGCTCTAGATACATCGTTTCCAGTCGAAGAAACGCAGGCCGTCAAAAAAATCGCAAACATTC
The DNA here is from genome assembly GCA_947498415.1 of uncultured Paracoccaceae bacterium. Classification (GTDB taxonomy): domain Bacteria; phylum Pseudomonadota; class Alphaproteobacteria; order Rhodobacterales; family Rhodobacteraceae; genus Cognatishimia. The sequence continues at coordinate 31,605 of CANMKB010000006.1, read as the reverse complement.
CCAGAAAAATAGACTTCATATTATCCCCCGAATTCAGTTGGTGCATTTTGATTGTATGGCCGGGGCTAAATTGAAAATGAGGTCCATCTTTAACGTCTCCACGGTAAAACTGTGGCACAGTAAGACACAGGTGTTCCTTCGCCTCCACCAGTTCAAATCACATCTTCATTCCCTTCCAAAGACGCCTGAAATTTGGTTTCTGGGCGCAGTTTGAAACGTGTCTCTGAAGGCTCCGTTTTGACAATACGGTCCACCCTAAAGGTACGAGCCGAATTTCTAAGATGATCAAAGGCGATGACATACCAAACGGGATAATTCAGCAGCAGGTAATGGGGCTCTATGTCTCGCCACGTTTGCGCCCCACCTTCGGTTTGATAGTGAATGCGCAGTTGTTTCTGATCCACAAAGGCTTGGTGCAAGGCCTGCACATTTCTGTTGGAAGCTTGTTCAATGTTTGATTGCACAACGGTCGACGCCGTTCGCCCGATCAGGATTCGAGACTTCAGTTTCTCAACCTTGCCCCGCCGCTCTGGTGAGAAAGACGCCACAAGTTGGCGCCGCACCGATCCAAGGTTTGCTAGGAAAAGTGGGGAGGCCATTTGTTCTGCAACAGCAAGGCTGATCAATAGGTCAACGGATTCAGCATAGCCAAGATTAAGTCGCCCAACGCCCCATCGTCGATCAAGTCGCACACCGCCGCCGCGCCCACGATCCGCATCAATCGGCAGCCCCTGCTCTCGCAGAATAAGCAGGTCACGTGTGATCGTTCGATCGCTGACACCATGGATTTCAGCAAGTTGCTGCACCGTAAAATGTGCATCTTGCTTGAGTTGGGCCGTGATGGACTCGAGGCGCTTAAGACGATCTTGAGAAGAGGAACGTGTCATCCAACAAATACGACATATACTGTCCTATTAATCAATAACACTCTCATTGTCTTATTTAGCAAGGAGTAAGTTATGCAACCTGTCACCGTCATCGCCCCCATCAAACTGGCTGCAGGGAAAACCGAAGCGGATCTACTGGCCGCCTCAGACATGTTTCAACGTGACTTTGTCGCAAACGAACCGGGTGTTTTGCGCCGCGAGCTTAGTCGCAAACCGGATGGCACCTATCTGGATATCGTACAGTTCCGCAGCGAAGCGGATTGTGCAGATGTGATCAAACGCGAAATGGAATCGCCCGCCTGTGCTGCGTTTTTTGCGGTCATGGACATGAGCGATTTTGATCCAGAGGCCCCAATGGAAATCATGGCGTCCCTGCAAACGCATTCATAAGAGCGCAAAAAAGAGGGCCCGGCGCATGCCGGGCCCAACAGGAAGTCTGCGAAGAGGGGTTCAGACTTTCCAGAAACAGATGATCCCCCAGCCAATCGCCAATCCAAGCGGCGCCCAAAGGGGCATGCCAAAGAACCCGATCCATGCGAGGAAGATATAGCTCGTCCCCAGACAGGTTAGGAACAGGCGGTCGCCTCGGGTTGTCGTAAGGCCAAGAATACCTTGCCGTTCATCCCCACCGGGGTTGCGGATTTCCAGCATGACCAAAAAGCCAATGGCGCTGAAAATTCCGATAAAGACGGCCGCAGTGGGCCAAGTCCATGCCATCCAACTCAGCATATCAAACCCTCCCCATCGCGAAGCCCTTCGCGATATAATTGCGCACAAAGTAGATCACGATAGCCCCCGGAATAATGGTAAGTGTGCCCGCAGCGGCCAACAGCCCCAATTCATAACCCGCACTGGACGCGGTTTTGGTCATGGTTGCGGCGATGGGTTTGGCCGCCACAGCCGTCAGTGTTTTGGCCAACAGCAATTCCACCCACGAGAACATAAAGCAGAAGAACGCTGCCACCCCGACCCCAGCTTTGATGGTCGGAATAAAGATCGACACAAAGAAGCGCGGAAAGGAATAGCCATCCACAAAGGCTGTTTCATCCAGCTCTTTTGGAACACCGCCCATGAAGCCTTCCAAAATCCACACCGCCAGCGGAATGTTGAACAAACAATGCGCCAAGGCGACAGCCAAATGCGTGTCAAAGATGCCTACAGCAGAATACAGCTGGAAAAACGGCAGAGCGAAAACCGCGGCTGGGGCCATGCGGTTGGTCAGCAACCAAAAGAAAAGCTGCTTGTCGCCCAGAAAACGATACCGGCTAAACGCATAGGCCGCGGGAAGGGCCACGGTGATCGAAATCACGGTATTGATCGAAACATAGAGGATCGAGTTGATATAGCCCCAGTACCACGTCGGATCGGTGAAGATCGTTTTATAAGCTTCCAGCGTGAAGGTCTGCGGGAACAAAGAGAACCCAGACAGAATTTCATTGGTGGTCTTAAAACTCATCGCGACAAGCCAATAGATCGGCAGCATCAGGAAGAAGATATAAAGAATGGGAACGAGAGATCGTTTTTGCATGTGATCGCCCTCCTTAGTTCAGATCGTCTTTGGTCATCAGCGTGTAGAACAGCCAAGACACCAAAAGCGTGATTGCAAAGTAGATCAAAGACATCGCCGCAGCCGGGCCAAGGTCAAACTGCCCAAGGGCGATTTTCACAAGGTCGATTGAAAGCAGCGTGGTCGAGTTGCCAGGCCCACCGCCGGTTAAAACGAATGGCTCTGTGTAGATGTTAAAGCTGTCCATAAACCGAAGCAGGATTGCGATGGTCAGAACGTTTTTCATCTTGGGCAACTGGATAAAGCGGAAGACGCTCCAGTTGCTGGCCCCGTCAATTTTAGCCGCCTGATAGTAGGCGTCCGGGATCGAAACAAGGCCTGCATATGCCAGCAAAACCACAAGCGACGTCCAATGCCACACATCCATGGTGATGATAGTCACCCAGGCGGCCACAGGGTCTTGGGTCATGTCATAGTTGATGCCCAAAACGTGGTTCAGAAAATATCCCAACAGGCCAATGTCAGGCAGCGCAAAGATATTCCACATCGCGCCGACAACATTCCAAGGGATCAACATCGGCAGGGCCATAAGCACCAAACACACAGGCACCCAGAACCCTTTGCGCGGCATCGACAGCGCGATCGCAATACCCAAAGGCACCTCGATGATTAGGATCAAACCCGTAAACATCGCCTGACGTCCAAGGGCTGCATGGAACCGATCAGACCTTAGGATCTGCTCGAACCAGCCAAGGCCTTCCCAGAAAAACAAGTTATCGCCAAAGGTCTCTTGGACCGAATAGTTAACCACCGTCATCATCGGGATCAACGCGTTAAAGGCCACCAACAGCAGCACCGGTAGGACAAAAAACCATGCCTTTTGATTTTCGGTTTTCATGCTGCATCCTCCCCAGAGGTAATCGTTTCTGGTGCAACATCCGTTGCAAGCCACCCATCGGCGTAAAGACGCGTTTGGCTTTGCTTGAATTGCAGATGCACGATGTCGCCTTTCTCCGGTGGCTGCCCGTTTAGAATGGCAGAAACACGGTGCTCTCCCACTTCTGCCTCAACCACGATATGGCGGCCCACATCAGAAACCTTGCGCACATGCGCCTCGATCCCAGTGTCTGAAATAGAGACAAACTCAGGGCGAATGCCGATTTCCAACTTGCCGGAGACGTCTAATTTTACCGGACCTTCCAATGTGATCGGATGCCCATAGAAATGGGCCACTCCGTTTTTCATCTCGGCCGGCAAAACGTTCATGCCCGGAGACCCAATAAAGTGCCCCACAAATGTATGCGCCGGGCGTTCAAACAATTCGACCGGTGTGCCAACCTGCACAACTTCACCCAGTTCCATAACAACCACCTGATCCGCAAAGGTCAGCGCCTCTGTTTGGTCATGGGTCACATAGATCATGGTGCGCCCCACACGCTGGTGCAGTTCTTTCAGCTTGGTGCGCAGTTTCCATTTCAGATGCGGGTCAATTACGGTGAGCGGTTCGTCAAACATGACGACATTCACGTCATCGCGCACAAGCCCCCGCCCCATCGAGATCTTTTGTTTATTGTCAGGCGACAGACCCGCCGCACGGCGATCCAACATGTCAGTGACTTCAAGCATCTCGGCGATTTCAGCGACACGCTTTTCAATCGTTGCCGGATCAACTCCACGGTTTTTCAGCGGAAACGAAAGATTCTCGCGCACGGTCATCGTGTCGTAAATCACAGGAAACTGGAACACCTGCGCAATGTTGCGCTGATCTGGGGTTGCCCTGGTCATGTCATCGCCATCAAACAGGATTTGCCCCTCTGACGGTACAAGCAAGCCCGAGATGATATTCAGCAACGTCGATTTTCCGCAACCGGATGGCCCAAGCAACGCATAAGCGCCCCCGTCTTGCCAATCCAGATCGACTTCTTTCAGCGCATAATCCTCTGGCCCCTTAGGATTGGGGTAATAGGAATGTCTGAGGTTTTTTAGTGTAATCTTGGCCATGTCGTCCCCCTAGGCCACACGACGACCGTCGGGTGCGAAATACAGGCACGCGTCGGTGTTCATATAGAAAGTGTGGTCCTCACCCAAACGGTAAGGATGTGTGCCGTGGGCCAGTGAAACCCACCCATTGTCGCCAAATTCAAAATGCGCAGAACTTTCAGAACCAGAAAGCTCCGTCACCCCAACCCGCCCGGTCACAGCCACTCGGGCGTCATCGGTGGCGTAAGGCAACACATGATTTGGCCGAATGGCGACGGTGTAGTCGCCATCCTGCAACCCGGCTGATGCGTCATCAACCGACCAGCTCACCGCGCCAAGATGGAATGCCCCACCCTGCTTTTTTACCGGTGCATAGTTGATCGGAGGATCTGAAAACACCTGTGCCGCCACAAGGCTACTGGGTGCGCGATACAGGTCAGCCGTAGCGCCGAACTGGGCCACATGGCCATCCACCATCAATGCGGTTTCACCACCGAGCATCAATGCTTCTTCGGGTTCAGAGGTTGCATAAACAACAACGGCCCCGCGGTCGGCAAACAGTTCCGGAAGCAACTCGCGAAGCTCTTCGCGCAGTTTGTAGTCAAGGTTTGCCAATGGTTCATCAAGGAACACAGCTTGGCTGTCTTTGGCAATCGCGCGCGCCAAAGCGCAGCGCTGTTGTTGACCCCCCGAAAGTTCATGCGGGCGGCGATGCAACATCGGGCCAAGTTTCAGAATGTCGGCCGCTTCGCCAACACGTCCGTCAATTTCAGATTTCGACATGCCTGCCACCCGTAAAGGAGAGGCAATATTGTCGAACACCGTCATATGCGGATAGTTCACAAAGAACTGGTGCACCAAGCTGATACGCCGCTTTTGGGTGCTGAGAGCTGTGATGTCTGTGCCATCCATTACAACCGATCCGGCTGCAATAGGGTCGATTCCGGCCATCATTTTGATAAGGGATGTTTTGCCTGCGCCGGTTTCACCGAGCAATACGTTGAAGTGACCTTTCTTCAACGTCAGGCTGGTGGGTTTGATGTGGGTCACACCACGCACCACCTTCGTGATATCGTTTAGTACAAGTGCCATTTTTCGCCTATGGGATTTGGAGGGTGCCGTGTGAGACCGTTGAGGCTGGGACCATTTAGATCCCAGCCCCGGCCAGACCACGGGGAGTGTGTGTCAGACACTAAGGCTTAGTTGGCGTTCCAGCGTGCAACGAGATCTTCGTAGTTCACTGTTTCGCCCTGCGGTTTCTCGTTGTCCAACTTCGGCTTTGCGCCGCCATTGGCAAACCAGTATTCCGCATCGCGCTCTTCGTTCAGACGAGGGCCGCAGCCGCCATAGACGTTCTGTGCTTCGTCCGCACGCTGCATCCGTGCCATGGTGATATCCATTTCCTCTGCCAGACGGTTCATCGCCTCTTGCGGCGTAAATGCACCAGAGTTCACGTCACCAATTTGCTGCCACCAGATTTGCGCCAGCTTTGGATAATCCGGCACGTTCACACCCGTCGGAGACCAAGCCACACGATCTGGAGACCGGTAGAATTCGACCAAGCCACCCAGTTTTGGTGCACGTTCTGTAAAGGACGCGTGGTTCACCGAACTGTCACGTGTGAATGTCAGACCAACATGAGATTTCTTCACGTCTACGGTCTTTGACGTTACGAACTGTGCATACAACCAAGCGGCCTGCGCACGCTCTGCAGGGGTGGATTTCAAGAATGTCCACGATCCCACATCTTGATAGCCAACTTTCTGGCCTTTTTCCCAATATGGACCGTGCGGAGATGGTGCCATACGCCACAGTGGGTTGCCGTCAGCATCCACAGTGTTGTTGCCTTCAGACTGTGGTTTCACCATGTCTGCAGTAAACGCGGTGTACCAGAAAATTTGCTGGGCCACGTTGCCTTGGCTTAGGGCTGGCAGAGACTGGTAAAAGTCAAACGATGCCGCACCTGGAGGCGCGTAGTTCCGCAGCCATTCGTCCCACTTGCGGATCGCATAAACAGCAGCTGGGCCGTTCGCTGCACCACCGCGGGTGACGCTTGCACCTGCTGGGTTACAAGACCCGGCTTCCATACGGATGCCCCATTCATCAATCGGAACGCCGTTTGGCTCACCTTTTGAACCCGCGCCTGCCATAGACAGCCACGCATCGGTCATGCGCCAACCCAAGTCAGGGGCGCGTTTACCGTAATCCATGTGACCATAGATGGCTGTTCCGTCGATCTCTTTGACATCGTTAGAAAAGAACTCTGCGATATCTTCGTAAGCAGACCAGTTGACTGGAACACCTAGGTCATAGCCGTACTTGGCTTTGAACGCTTCTTGGAAATCTGCACGGTCAAACCAATCTTTACGGAACCAGTACAGGTTCGCAAACTGTTGGTCAGGCAGCTGATACAGATCGCCATCTGGGCCCGTTGTGAACTGGGTGCCCATGAAGTCATCCAGATCAAGGGTTGGAGACGTGGTGGCCGCCCAATCACCCGCCATCATGTCAGACAGGTTATACGCCAATTGCAGGCGAGAGTGGGTGCCGATCAGGTCAGAGTCATTCACGTAACCATCGTAGAGGTTACGCTTGGTTTGCATCTGGGTTTGAACCGCCTGAACAACTTCGCCTTCGCCAAGAATCTGGTGATTCACCTTGATGCCGGTGATTTCTTCGAAAGCTTTGGTCAGCACTTCGGCTTCGTAGCCGTGTGTTGGAATGCCTTCGGATAATACGTTGATTTCCATGCCAGCATAAGGCTGCGCAGCTTGGATGAACCACTGCATTTCAGACATCTGCTCGTCTTTATTGAGCGTCGATGGCTGGAACTCTGCGTCAATCCAACGCTTCGCCGCTGCTTCGTCGGCATAAAGCGAGTGTGAACCCGCAATCACGGCAGTCGCCGCAACTGCGGAAAGAAGATACGTCCGCATCTTTTCCTCCCGAATTGTATTAAGGCCGGCTCCCCGCCGGTTGGGTAAAGGTGTCAAAACATAACAATTCAGTCAACTAATAAATTAGTAGATAGGATGTAGCAGCTGACAGATGCGCTTCAATTTTTCCCCTATCCACTTGCAAAGGTGTAATAAAATTGAATCAAAGTCAAAACTAAATAATTAGTAAACTTGCTTTGAAAGGGCCAAAATCACGGTTTTAACCCGTTTCCCTATGCAAACCTCTTAGCGCCCGCGACACATCCAACAACCAGAATCGTGACCACGATCATGAGCGGTGAGATCGCCTCTGACAGCAAAACCGCCGCGAGGACCAAACCGAAAAAGGGTTGTAGCAACTGAAGCTGGCCAACTTGCGCCGTGCCGCCCAACGCGAGGCCGCGGTACCAAAACACAAACCCCACCAACATCGAAAAGATCGACACATAGGCAAGGCTCAGCCAAACCGGCGTGGTCGCCCCCTCAAAGCCGATCGGCCGTGTCACGTAGGCCGCCGTCGCCATCACAGGAAACGCCAAGATCAAGGCCCAGGAAATCACCTGCCAGCCGCCAATCGTTTTGGTCAATCGGGCGCCCTCGGCATAGCCAAAGCCACACAGCACGATGGCCGCAATCATATAGGCATCTCCAATCAAAGAGACTTCACCGCTTTGGTAAAACGCAAATCCCGCCACAGCAAAGCTGCCCAGCAGCGAGAACACCCAAAACAGCCGCCCTGGGCGCTCTCCGCCCCGCAGAACGCCAAACACCGCTGTCATCAAGGGCAACAGGCCAATGAACACCGTCGAATGCGCTGCGGTGATGTGTTGCAACGCCAAAGCTGTGAACAAAGGAAATCCGATCACAACCCCAAGGCCCACCGTCATCAAGGGAAACACATCTCCCTTTTCTGGGCGCTTTGCTTTGAACACCAACAACAAGACCACCGCCAGTAGCGTTGCAAGAACCGCGCGGATAGACGTCAGGAACACCGGCTCAAAGCCTGTGACAGCGATACGTGTTGCTGGGATCGACCCGCTGAAAATCAGAACACCTAAAATGCCATTGCCCCAACCGGGGGAAGAAATCTGCACAGCAATACTCCACACAAGTTCAGATCAAGCTTAGGGCCATGCGCGCGACAGCCTGCCCCCCACTTTCACAAAGCGATAGGGCCAAACCCCAAAAGCAAAAGAGGAGCGTCAGACGCTCCTCTTTCAAATCTTAACCGCCGAAATCATCCAGCATAATGTCTTCGCGATCCACACCCATCTCCAAGAGCATGTTGATCACGGATTGGTTCATGATGGGCGGGCCACACATGTAGTATTCACAATCTTCTGGGTTCGGGTGATCCTTAAGATATTCATCGTGAAGCACGTTGTGAATAAATCCGGTAAACCCAGTCCAATCGTCCTCTGGCATCGCATCAGACAATGCGACATGCCATGTGAAGTTCGGGAATTCTTCGGCCAAAGAGTCGAAGTCTTCGACAAAGAACATCTCTTTCTTAGACCGCGCACCGTACCAGAACGTGATCTTACGATCTTTGTTCTTCAAACGCTTCAGCTGGTCAAAGATGTGCGACCGCATCGGCGCCATACCTGCACCACCACCGATAAAGACCATTTCTTTTTCGGTTTCACGTGCAAAGAATTCACCGAACGGGCCAGAGATCGTCACCTTGTCACCTGGCTTTAGGTTAAAGATGTAAGATGACATTTGACCGGCTGGAATGCCCGTGGACCCCGGAGGAGGAGACGCCACACGCACGTTCAGCATGATCAGACCCTTTTCATCCGGGTAGTTCGCCATGGAATAAGCACGTTCAATCGGCTCGGACACGTTAGAGTCATACTGCCACAGGTTAAACTTATCCCAATCTGCGCGGTATTCTTCGCCAATATCAAAATCGGTGTACTTGAGCTTATGCTCAGGCGCTTCGATTTGAATGTAGCCACCCGCGCGGAAATTCACGTCTTCGCCCTCTGGAAGCTCAAGCACCAAGTTCTTGATAAAGGTCGCGACGTTGTCGTTGGAACGAACTGTACATTCCCACTTTTTCACGCCGAACACTTCTTCGGGCACTTCGATTTCCATGTCTTGCTTTACAGCCACCTGACAAGACAGGCGGTCACCGCAAGAGGCTTCGCGCTTGGTAATGTGGCCTTCTTCGGTTGGCAGAATAGAACCGCCACCCGCATGAATTTTAACACGACACTGCGCACAGGTCCCGCCGCCACCACAGGCGGACGGCACGAATAGTTTTTGCTCGGCCAGCGTTTGCAGCAATTTGCCGCCCGCTGGAACCGAAATGGTTTTCTCACCGTTGATGGTGATGTTCACATTGCCCGAAGACACAAGGCGCGAACGCGCGGCCAGAATGATCGTGACAAGCGCCAAAACGATCAGTGTGAACAGGATGATTCCAAGGCCAAAGGTTTCCAAGTTCTTTGCTCCCTTAGAGTTTCACGCCAGAGAAGGACATAAAGGCCATCGCCATCAGACCCGCGGTGATAAATGTAATGCCAAGACCTTGCAGGCCATCTGGAATGTCAGAGTACTTCAGCTTTTCACGCACACCCGCCATCGCAGTGATCGCCAGAGCCCAGCCAAAGCCAGAAGACAAACCGTAGGTCACGCTCTCAACGAATTGGTAGTCGCGTTCCACCATAAACAGAGAGCCGCCCAAGATCGCGCAGTTCACGGTGATCAACGGCAGGAATACACCCAGCGCGTTGTACAAAGGTGGGAAGTACTTATCGAGCACCATCTCAAGGATCTGAACCAGCGCCGCAATAACGCCAATGTAAGAAATCAGACCAAGGAAGGTCAGATCGACTTCTGGAAATCCGGCCCAAGCCAAAGCGCCAGGCGCGAGAAGGTAGGTCAGGATCAGGTTGTTGGCCGGCACGGTGATCGATTGCACGACCATAACCGAAATACCCAGACCAATCGCAGTCGAGATCTTTTTGGAAACCGCGATGAACGTACACATGCCCAAGAAGAAGGACAGCGCCAAGTTCTCGACGAAAATCGCCTTTACGGCGAGGGAAAGGAGCCCTTCCATCAGTGCGCCTCCACGGATTGAATTTTGTATTCGCGCTCTTCAACCTGTTCAGGTTTCCAGGCACGCACACCCCAGATGATCAGACCGATCACAAAGAAGGCAGAAGGTGGCAAAAGCAGCATACCGTTTGGCACATACCAGCCACCGTTGTTCACGGTTTCCAGAATGGTCACACCAAACAGGGACCCTGCACCAAAGAGTTCACGGAAGAAGCCAACCACCAGCAATAGGATGGTGTAGCCAAGACCGTTGCCCACACCGTCGATGAAACTATCAATCGGTGGGTTCTTCATCGCAAAAGCTTCTGCGCGGCCCATCACGATACAGTTGGTGATGATCAAACCTACAAAGACCGAAAGGGTCTTTGAAATGTCAAAGGCGTAGGCCTTGAGGAACTGATCAACCATAATCACCAAAGAGGCGATGATAACCATCTGCACGATAATCCGGATCGAGCCCGGGATTTGGTTGCGCAACATCGAGATGAACATAGACGAAAAGCCCGTCACCAATGTCACCGCGATGCCCATAACCAGTGCCACCTGCAAAGAGGAGGTCACCGCAAGGGCGGAACAAATACCCAAAACCTGAAGAGTGATCGGGTTGTTGTCGACCATAGGGTCGATCAGCATTTCTCTTTTGGTCTGTGCCATTAGATGTCTCCCGCTTTCAGGTTTTCAAGGAACGGCGCATAGCCCGCCTCGCCCATCCAGAAACGAACAAGGTTGTCGACGCCAACAGACGTCAGCGTTGCACCAGCCAGCGCATCAACATGGAACTCAGCACCAGCCGCAGGCTGCGCTTTAGCCACTGTGATTTGCAGCTCGCCATTTTCATCAGACAGCTTTTTGCCGCTCCATAGGGATTTCCAACGTGGGTTGTCCACTTCGGCACCCAGACCAGGAGTCTCGGCGTGGCTATAGAACTGCAAACCAAAGATGTCGTTGCCGTTTTCTTCGAGTGCCACAAAACCATAAAGCGTCGACCACAAGCCGTAGCCGTGTACCGGCAGAATGACTTTGTCCAAAGACCCGTCTTCATTGCGCAGCAAATAGACCGTCACAAATTTAGACTGGCGGCCAATACCTGCGGGGTCATCGGTCAATGCGATGGACGTCTCAGGATTGTCAGCAGAGGCGCGGTCATCAAAGGTGGCGGCGTCAAACTGATCGGTGAATGTGCCCGTAGCGATTTCCAGAACCTGTGGTTCAAACTTGCCAAACGCCTCGGTCACATTTGCAGACGGGTCGTATTCACCCGCGACTTGCAAAATGTTGACTTGCTTGTCCTTAAGCTTGTTCACCTCTTGGATCGGACGCAAAGCAACAGCCGTTGCAGATACGATCATCGACGCGACGAGACATAGCGCAACGGCCACGAATACAGTCTTGCCAACAGAGTCAGCCGGAGCGTCTAGGAAACGGCGGATAAAGCCTTTGTTTTCATTTGTCTCAGACATTGCGTTTCGCCCTGCGTTTGATGTTTGCCTGAACGACGAAGTAGTCAATCAGTGGTGCAAAGACGTTACCGAATAGAATTGCCAGCATCATACCTTCTGGGAAGGCCGGGTTGATCACACGGATCATCACAACCATGAAACCAATCAGCGCACCATAGATATAGCGGCCTGTGTTGGTGTGGGATGCAGACACCGGTTCTGTCACCATGAAGGCCAGACCAAAGGCATAGCCACCAATCACAAGGTGCCAGTACCATGGCATGTTGAACATTGGGTTGGTGTCAGACCCGATCAGGTTCAGCACGGTCGAGAAGGCAATCATGCCGCCAAGACACCCAACAATCAGACGCCAGTTGGCGATCTTAGTAATCAACAAGAAGCTCAGGCCGATCAAACACGCCAGTGTAGATGTCTCACCGATAGAACCCTGGATCAGACCAAAGAACGCATCAGACCATTCAATCCCACGCTCGGGCAATGCGGCGTAGCCGTCAGTTGCGCCAACAGAAAGGGCTGTCGCACCTGAGAACCCATCAACTGGGGTCCAAATGGTGTCGCCAGACATTTGCGCCGGATAAGCGAAATACAGGAACGCACGACCGGTCAGCGCCGGGTTGAGGAAGTTCTTGCCGGTGCCGCCAAAAACTTCTTTACCAATCACCACACCAAAGATGATGCCAAGCGCGACCTGCCACAGTGGCGTCGAAGCGGGCATAATCAGGGCATACAACATAGAGGTCACAAGGAAGCCTTCGTTGACTTCGTGCCCACGCACTGTCGCAAAGATGACTTCAAAGATACCACCTGCCACAAGCGTGACGATGTAGATCGGCAAGAAGTACAGCGCCCCATGCAAAATATTCGCAAGCGGGTTGGCTGGGTTAAAACCGATGCCAAACATATCAATGATCGCAGCACGCCAGCCCGATGCTCCAAACTCGGCAATTGCCACATTGGTTTGCAGACCAACGTTATACATGCCCATCAGAATGCAAGGGATCGTCGCGATGACCACATAGGTCATGATACGCTTCATATCGATATAAGACCGCGCATGAGGCGCAACGGTCGTTACAGTTTTTGGCGTGTACAGGAAGCTTTCCACCATTTCGTAGATGGGAAAGTACTTTTCGTACTTACCGCCTTTTACGAACTGCGGCTCGATCCTGTCGAAGAAATTACGTAGGCCCACGGTTTAGCCCTCTTTCTCGATCTTGGTGAGACAGTCGCGCAAGGCGATGCCATATTCATACTTAGCGGGGCAGGCAAAACCAGCGAGGCCCAAATCTTCCTCGTCCAGTTCCAACGCCCCAAGCAACTGCGCTTGATCGGTATCCATCACCAACATCGCACGAAGCAATTGCGTTGGCAGGAAGTCCTGCGGCATCAGTTCTTCAAAGGTCCCCAGCGGAACCATCGCACGACGCCCACCGTTCAGGTTAGACGTCAGCGCATAAATCTTTTTCGAAAAGGCAGAGCCAAGCACCGGCTGGAAGGCGTATTTTGACGCCATCGGACGAATCCATCCCAGCGGGATTTGCTTTGCATCTTCTTCAATCAAAGTGATCTGGCGTGCATAACGGCCAAGGTAGGCTGTTTCGCCCGTTCCCATCGTGCCGCTAAGGATCGACCCTGAAATCATACGAACAGGTGTCGCATCAGAAATGTCACCCGCCGTCAGGTCCACCATAGACGCGCCAGCTATTGTGCGTACCAAACGCGGGTTGGTGCACAGCGGACCAGTCAGCGCAACAACGCGGGACGCATCGTAATGGCCAGTGGTCAGCAATTTGCCGATCGAGATCACGTCGTGGTAACCGATGGTCCAAACGAATTTGGATGCGGTTGGCGGCTCAAGGAAATGCATATGTGTGCCGGCCAGACCCGCAGGGTGCGGACCAGAAAAGCCAGCAGCCTCGACACCAGCAATCTCAGCGCCCGGTACAGAAGCATCTGCATCCTGACACAAATAAGTGTTGCCTTCGGTCAAAAGTGTGATCGCCTCTAGGCCTTTTACAAAAGCCTCAGCATCTGCCGCGATGATCTCGGCGGCATCACCTGACAACGGCTCCGAATCCATGGCCGTCACATAGATTGCTGCCGGACGGTCATCGGATGCGGGCACTTTTGAATAAGGGCGCGTACGGAAAGATGTCCAAAGACCGGCGGCACACAAGCGCTCTGCCAGACCTTCAGCTGTGCTCACATCGCCCACGTCCGAGAAATCAACGGCTGGCGCAGCTGCGTCATCCACTTCGATCTCAACGCTCACAAGAACACGACGCGCACCGCGGTTCACCGCTTTAATGCGACCGGACACTGGGGAGGTGACCAATACGTCAGGTGTGTCTTTATGTGAAAGGATCGGAGCGCCTGCCCCAACAACATCACCTTCCTGAACCGCCAAGCGCGGTTTCAGACCGATGTAGTCTGCGCCCAGTATTGCCACAGTCTTGACCGAAGGCGCATCCCCTATGCCACCTATCGGTTGACCCAGCACTGGAACGTTCAGACCTTTTCGTAACGTAAATTTCTGCACGTCGTTATCGTCCCGTCCATTTTTGCGGTCTTATGCGATGACCAGAGGCGCGTTGGAAGGTCTTTTCGAGCAAAAAATGCAATTTTTTATTGAATCACCTTCTAAAGTCGCTCAAAAGCCCTCCAACTACACAATATGTTCCATTCTTCTTCTGGAGATTAATCACAGTGACCCTGCGCCCCATGCTTTCACGCCGTAGCTTCCTTGTCATGCCACTCGCATTGGCCGCATGCAAAAAAGGATGGAACATCCTTGAGCTGACCGGCCTGACGATGGGCACCAGCTATTCAGTTGCTGCTGTTGACCACTCTAAGTCGGTGAACAAAGCTGATCTACAATCAGCGATCAACGCAAGCCTGCAACAAGTCAACGTTCAAATGTCGAACTGGGACGCCGCGTCCGAGATCTCACGTTTCAACGCGTCTTCCTCCACTGCGCCGTTTGCGGTTTCAAACGAATTGGCGTCTGTCATGCAGGCCGCACAAGACGTACACGTCGCCTCAGAAGGGCGCTTTGATGTGACCCTTGGTGGTCTGATTGATCTGTGGGGCTTTGGCGCAGGCCAGACTCGCACAAACACCCCAAGTGATTCTGAAATCGCAGCCGTGCAGTCAGTTTCCGGTCACGCGAAAACGTTGCGCGTTGGCAACGGTGCATTGCAAAAACTTCAACCTGGCACCGAAGTTTATCTGTCCGCGATTGGTAAAGGTTTTGGCGTAGACCAAGTGGCCCGCACCATCGAAAGCTTTGGCATCAAAGACTACATGATCGAAATCGGTGGTGATCTTTATACAGCGGGCCGCAACCCAGACGGCCAACCATGGCAGATTGGTATCGAAACACCAGTTGTACATGATCGTGGTGTTCAGCAAGTTGTGAGTGTTTCAGGCCTCGGCATGGCGACCTCTGGCGACTATCGCAACTACTTTGAACAAGACGGCGTGCGCTATTCTCATATTCTGGATGGGACTACAGGCCGCCCAGTCACCCACAAAACGGCCTCTGCAACTGTTTTGACTGACAACGCAATGTTGGCAGATGCCTGGGCAACCGCGATGTTGGTTCTGGGCTCAGAGCGTGGCCTTGAGATCGCAAATGATCGTGATCTGGCAGTGTTGTTCATTGATCGCGCAAGCGATTCAGCGCAAAACGGTTTTGTCTCCACGCCAAGCGCCGCCTTCAAGCGCCTGCAGGCCTAAACCGTTAGGATCACCCTTTGTCGACCTTTTTGTTCACGTTCGGATTGTTGTTAGTCGTCATGCTGGGCATGGCACTTGGCGTGATTTTGATGGGCAAAACCATCAAAGGAAGCTGCGGCGGTCTGAACGCGATTTCTGGGGCCGACAAATGTCTGGTTTGCAAAAAAGACGTTGATCCAAACAGCCCATTGCGAGAGCGCCTGCATTGCCCGCGGGCCCGCAAAATGGTCGAAGAAATGGAAGCCGAGGTGCGTTAACCCACCTCCCCTTTCAAACACAAAGCGCCCCATCGGGCGCTTTTTTTGTTTGGCCAAGACCCAAAAGCCCGCATCACCACATCACACCGGGGGTCAATCATCCGATCTGTTGATGGGCACCGCATCAAATTCAAACGGACCAAGCTCTAGGTCGAGATTCTCTGACATGTGATGGGATTGCTGCAAGATCACATCCGCCAATCGTTTCCCGCTCGGGCGCGGCAAGTGTTCGGTCGCATCAGCAAGGGCTTTCACCAATGCAGCCACCCGCTTCAACAATGGCGCAGACAATGAGCGGTAGCCGAGGGAGCGGCAAAATTCAGCAAGATCGTCGCGCGTGACGTCATCCGCCATTCTAGCTTGCCCAATTCGAAACGACATTTCGTGGTTCACATCATCCAGCAAAACAGGATCTACATCATAAATGGGCGCGGGCGCGGGCTTTGACCCACGATAAAGCAGCGCGTGATTCTTGGCATGATTGTCCGAGTTGCCGAGAATCATATTGACCAAAGTGATTTCAAAAAACGCCTGACGTGCTTGACCCGGTGCAGCCGCCAACCGCAGCAATCGACCGATGGCCTCCGCGTTAAACATCCGGTCTGCTGTTCCGTTCCGCTCATATTTCAAGCGATGGCCAAGCCCAAGCGCCTGGCAAAAGTCTTCTTGGTGGATGCGATGCACTTGGTTGCCTTCAACACGCCTGTCAAAACGTTCGATCAGCAAGCCCTGTAAATCTCCCTGACCCACAATTCGGGTTCGCGCAACCGGATGGCTCTGCACCTGTGCCATCACCCCCATCGCAAGATGTTCGCGAGCCACCGACTCCATCGCGCCTGCACGTGGTACCTTTAAAATATGTGTGGTGGGCGCACGGCTGCCAGCACGAGGAAGCCCCAGCCTGCCATCTGGCAAACGCGTCAATGCAAGTTTTCCCTGCACCCCGGCAAGCGGCGACGGATCTTTGTCGGTCTCCTCTGGTAGTTTCCGCAGATCTCGCAGACTCTTCATGATGCGCCCAAGTTCGCTGTCGGGACCAACAGGAATGGGCTCATGTGCCATGCGATCGACCTGATCTTCAGAAATAACCGGGCTGCCCTCAAAGACCTCATAGTCTTCTTCAAGGTTTCCGGGTCTTTTGCCCGGCGCAGCCCCAGCTGGCACACAACTGATGGCCCCCGGGCAATCTGTTCCCAAGTGGTAAAGCAACCCGACGATATCACGCTCTTCAATCCCATGGCGCTGCATCACCTGATCGCGCATCTCATTTTCAAACAAGAGATTTGAAAAATAGCCGCGGCTTTCCACATCACCATATGGCTCATCACGCAAAGGCAACGAAGCGGAAATCGGATGCGGCACGCGGTCAACCGTATAGCGAAAGGTGATGTTGCCATCAGGATCGGACGATAAAACCCCAATAGGCGCATCAAGCGCTTCTAGGTAAATGTCGAGCGTGATCAAGTCTCCGCCTCCTGAACCGGAGAATGAACGCTAATCGAAATCCCAAGGTCTTCACACAACTGCAGCACAAGACCGATATGCGCGGTCTCTTTTCCCTTCTCAATACTACGGATTGTGGGTTTTGATATGCCTGTCTGAAGAGACAGCTGTTCCTGTGTGATCCGCATCGCCTTGCGCGTCTCGCGCAGCACGGCGCCCAAAGACGCGGTGCCTGAAATCTGAACTTGGGTCATTTTGCCCTCCTATGGGAAACGATCGTTTCCATTTCAGGGGAATATACGCCGCGCACAGAAAAAAGCAACGATCGTTACCTTTCTCACAAATGAGGGGGGAAACCATCAAATAGGCAACGATCGTTGCCTATTTCTTCAAACTTCAAAAGAGCGAGCATCACTGACAAGGCCATTTCAACGCGCCAAACGTCAGGAATTATCCCACCGATAAGGGGACGAACCCCAAAACCAACAGGCCAGACCCCGCCAAAAAACCGCAGAGCCAAAGCTGCCAGCGCGGCCCTTCGGCCTTCCAGACACGACGATATTGCATCCCCGACAGGCACGCGATCACAAAGAGTATCGTTGCAAAAAGCGGGTTTAACGTGAATTCGATCAAAAGCTGGGCTTTCCAAAACAGAGTTTTTGCCAGTAGGCTTAGTGACATGGCAACCCAACACATTCAAGGGAGGACCTTGCCTATGCCAACTTCATACCAGTCCCCAACTCGCGGGGACAAAGCCAATGCGAAAACCGTCAGCCAATCCACGCAGACGAATTTGTCTGCAAAGGATGCTACGGTACAAAGCATTTTAGATCAAAAGGGCAGCGCCGTTATTTCGATCCGCCCCCAAGATACCATTGCCCACACAGTCGAGATATTGCGCGATAATCATATCGGGGCCGTGGTCGTAACCGACGCAACAGGTGCACTCAAAGGGATCCTGTCTGAGCGCGACATCGTGCGCAAGCTGGCAGACACTCCCGGTCAAACCCTTCCGCAAAGCGTCCAAGATGTAATGACCAAAGACGTCCAAACCTGTGCGCCCACTGACACTCTGGTGTCAGCGCTGCAAACAATGACCAAGGGCCGCTTTCGCCACATGCCCGTAGCGGATGATTCAGGTCTCATTGGGATGATCACCATTGGCGACGTCGTGAACTATCGCCTGATGACTCTTGAACATGAGGCGCTTCAGCTGAAACAACTGATCGTCGGATAAGCCCACCAAACCTCGGCATGAGCCCCTCTATGTTAGGCGCTCATGCCAGCCTTTCATGCGCGGCTCTATTTCGCCCATTCTGGCAAGTCGACAGCCGGGCGCACTGTGCCCACACATTCCCCAAAGCCGATCCGATAGCCCTCACCCTGCGCTGCACCGCGTAGGGTCAGCGTGTCTCCGTCTTCTAGAAAGCTGCGGGTCTCCCCACTATCTAGTGTGATCGGCTCTTTGCCGCCCCAGCTAAGCTCCAACAAGGATCCACGGCTGTCTTTCTCTGTGCCTGAAATCGTCCCCGACCCCAACAAATCCCCAACGCGCATGGCGCAACCGGATGTCGTGTGGTGGCACAACTGCTGAGCGGCAGAGTAATACATCTGATCATAGTTGGTCCGGGCGATGACCGTTTCGTCACGGCCCTCTGGCCGCAGCCCCACCTCAAGGTCAATGTCATACAGCAACGGACCCGGTTCGCTTAGATACGGCAGCAATGGCCGCTCCCGCTCTGGCGTGGATGTGCGAAACGGCTCGAGCGCCGCACGGGTCACAATCCACGGGCTGATTGACGTGGCCGTTGCCTTGGCCTGAAACGGCCCAAGCGGTTGGTATTCCCACGCCTGCATATCCCGCGCAGACCAATCGTTCAGCAAGACGTAGCCAAAGATATGCGCATCCGCCTGCGCCACAGAAATCATCCCTTCTGACGGCTGCCCCACAATCGCACCCATCTCCAGCTCGATATCAAACCGCGCACATGGGCCAAATCTGGGCAACGCATCATTCGGCCCTTTCAGCTGACCATTCGGACGCACAACATCCGTACCAGACACAACCACCGAAGAGGCCCGCCCATTGTAGCCAATGGGAATCGACAGCCAATTGGGCGGCAATGCATTTTCAGCCCCACGGAACATGGTGCCAACATTCATGGCGTGATTTTTGCTGGCATAGAAATCCGTATATTCTGCCACGACAAAAGGCAGATGCATTTCCGCATCCACCTGCGCCACAAGAAACGGCTCATAGTCAGATTGCTGATCTGATCCCGCAGCCAACCCGACTTGCAGCGTAGATCGCAAGGCATCCCAAACCGCAGGCCCCGCCGCCATCACATCGTTCCACGCACCGTTCTGCAGCAATGGCGCGCCATTCAGCGACAATAACCCGGCGGCTTCGACACCGGAGAGGTCTAAAATCTGATCCCCAATCGCAACCCCGCACCGCTTGGTGCCATCGGTGGAAAAGACGCCATAAGGCAGGTTGTTTAACGGAAAGTCGCTCTCTGGCGCATTCGCGCTAGCAACCCAGCTTGCTTGCAAAGTCATAGTCATTCCTTATCGTTTCCAATTGCCTTCGGGCGTGCCATCAAAGTGTTTTTCAAGGCTGTCCCAGCATTCAATGTAATCGTCTTGCAAAGGTGCTTCTGTGGCCGCGAAAGCGGTCAGATGCTGCGGAAAGCGGGTCTCGAACATGAACGACATCGTATTGTCGAGCTTTTCTGGCCCCAGATTGCTGTGTGTCGCCTTATCAAAGGCCGTTTTGTCCGGACCATGGGGCAGCATCATGTTGTGTAGGCTGATCCCGCCGGGCGCAAAACCATCGGGTTTAGCGTCATACTCTCCGTAAATATTGCCCATCAGTTCAGACATGACGTTCTTGTGGTACCACGGCGGACGGAAAGTATGTTCCATCGTCATCCAACGTTCGCGGAATAGAACAAAGTCGATGTTCGCCGTGCCCTCAACGCCAGACGGCGCGGTCAGCACGGTGAAAATAGATGGGTCTGGGTGATCAAACAAGATTGACCCAATCGGGCAATAGTCCCGAAGATCATATTTGCACGGCGCATAATTGCCGTGCCACGCCACCACATCCAGCGGAGAGTGATCAATAAACGTCTCGTGAAATTGGCCCTGCCACTTGATCACCACCCGAGAGTGTGCGTCGCGATCTTCAAATGCCGCCACCGGTGTTTTGAAATCGCGCCGATTGGCCATGCAATTCGCGCCAATTGGCCCACGCCCCGGCAGATCAAGCTTTTGGCCATAGTTTTCACACACGAAACCCCGCGCCGGGCCATCAATCACCTCTACGCGATAGACCAGCCCCCGTGGCAGAATGGCGATTTCCTTGGGCTCAAGGTCGATCACACCAAGCTCGGTGCAAAACCGCAAACGTCCCTCTTGTGGCACCACCAAAAGCTCTGAATCTGCGGAAAAGAAATACTCATCTGTCATGCTTTCCGTCACGAGATACACATGGCTTGCCATACCAACCTGCGTGTACACGTCCCCCGCCGTGGTCATGGTTTTCATGCCAGTCACCCATGTCAGCGGGTCTTGGGTGTGCGGGATCGGGCTCCAGCGGTATTGGCCCAGCGATGTGACATCCTCCAGAACATGTGGTGCTGACTTCCAATAGGGCACATCAATTTTCTCAAACCGACCAACATGTTTCACCGAAGGCCGAATACGATAGCACCATGTGCGCTCATTCTGATGGCTTGGTGCGGTAAAGGCCGTGCCCGACAATTGTTCGCCATACAGCCCATAAGCGCATTTCTGAGGGCTATTCATGCCTTTCGGAAGCGCACCGGGCAAAGCCTCGGTTTCAAAGTCATTGCCAAAACCGGGCATGTACCCCGGAGTGATCCCCATCGTGTTCGTCGAACTGGTTAGGCCGGTCTCAGGCATCACAATGCTTCCTTATCTGTCAAATCCAATGGGCGGTGAGTGCGGCCATAGAATTCGTTACATTCGCAACCATGTCAATAATTAGTTGCGAATGATACTATTTACCTCCTATCATCGCGATATCCCTTCACCAATCGCAGGTGCCCCATGCCCAAACTCTTTGACTATTGGCGTTCCTCGGCCAGCTACCGTGTCCGTATTGCGCTTGGCCTTGCAGGATTGAAATGGGACACTGAAATCGTGAATCTGATGGCCGCAGACCATCAAACCCCAGACCACTTTTCGCGAAATCCACAGGGGTTTGTGCCCGCTCTGTGGCTGGATGGGCAGATGTTCACCCAATCGCTGGCCATGATCGAATATCTCGATGAAACAAGGCACTTAGGTTTCCTCCCCTCAGACCCCGCCGAACGGGCACATGCCCGGGCCCTCGCCTATGTCATCGCGATGGATATTCATCCTGTCTGCAATCTAAACGTGGTGCACTACGCTGTTGAAAATTCCAACGGGGCCATCAAAGATCAACAGTGGATGCAACACTTCATTTCAAAGGGTCTCACTGCGTTTGAAAACATGGTCACAGATACCCCCTATTGTCTGGGTTCCAAAGTGACTTTGCCCGACATTTGCCTTATGCCTCAGATCTACAACGCAAACCGTTGGGGGGTCGATCTGACCGAGATGCCAAAGATCAGGCGCATCGCAAAGGCGCTCCAATATCTATCAGCGTTTTCAAACGCCCACCCCAACAACGCGCCGCAATAAGCAAAGCCAAAGAAACACGTAAACGAACACCATGACTGACGCCCAATCTTACAGCCTTGATGACTTTCTGCCCTATCTTTTTTCGCAAGCGGCAGATGCGCTCAGCCTTGAGTTTCAACAAACCTATCGCACCAAATACAACATGTTGCGCACGGAATGGCGGGTTCTGTTTCACCTCGGGTGTTTTGGCGATTTGACGGCCAAGGAAATTTGCGATCGATCCAATGTTCATAAAACCAAAGTCTCACGCGCGGTGGCCAGCTTGGAAAAACGCGGGTTTCTGACGCGTGAAACCATGGCCACAGACCGGCGTCATTCTGTGATGTGCCTCACCGCCGAAGGGCGCGAGGTGTTCAAAGACCTGCAATCAGAGGCACAAACCTACAATGCAGCGCTCAAGCAAACCATGACACCCGAAGAGTTTGAGACGCTGCACAGCCTGCTTCTGCGCATCGCGCAGCGTCAGTAAAAAATCGAAATCCAGCCTGTTACAACGCGATCACCCCCACCAGAAACGCTGCGCAGTATGGTCTGCGCTTTCACATCACACTCCCCAAAAATGCCGGCCGATATACGTCGAGAGGGGGGGGACGCGTTCATTTCGGCCGGCCAGGGAGGTATACTTTGAAACCACCACAGGCAGTTTCGACTGCTCTCAAGCCGATGTGTTAGAGTAAAAATAAAATGAATTTCGATCTGGGTCTGCGTCATGTCGCGCAAAGAATGCGCGGAGACCCCCCAAAGCCCTGCGGGTCTCCGCAAGGCTTTAAACAAATGGGGTTAATTCGCCTTCGACAGCCAAACCTTTAGGTTTTCTTCTTCGCGACGCAGCGCATCTGCGTTCAAAATGCCCAATGTCAGCGCCAGCGAAATGGCGCGTGTGCGTGAATTGAAACTTGGGCCCCATTCCCCAATCGGAATATCGCCCTTATCCAGCCCCAGCTTTTGATACAGATGCTGCAACCGGCTTTGTGCGCCACGCAACGACACGCCGCGGCGGGCGGCCATGGCTTTGTCCGTGAGCCCAAGGCATAGATCAATCAGCGCTTCGTACTCAAGTTCGCTCAAGCCCGACAAACGGTCCCCTGCCCTTTGCTGTACACCGCGCACTTCACGATCAATCACACATTGCTCGGCAATGAACACGCCTTGCAGCGCCAACTTCAACTGCTCTTCGGGGGCCGATTTCAGAATATACCCATAGACTGCCGCGCCGGGCACAATCTTGGTGATCCCACGAATGTAGGCCTCTTCGGTGTAGTTAGACCAAAACAAAATCTTTGTGTGCGGTTTTTTGGCCCAAATGCTTTTGGCCACCTCAACCCCGGTCACCTTTGGCATCTGAAGATCCAGCACAACAGAATCGTAGTCCGAAGTGTTAAAGGCCGCGATGGCATCTTCCCCATCACTGGTGATCGTCAGGTCATCCAGATCGGGCAAAGTATCCCGTGCCACGCCTTCCAAAAAAGAGCGGTGCAGCTTGTCATCTTCGGCAATCAAAAGGCGCATAAAATTTCCTGTCGCTAAGCTTTAAGTATCACCCGTCTGAACTTTGCCCGCAGAAAGCGGAACAGAGATCAGCACACGCGTGCCTGCATCGGGCGCAATGCGCTCAAAATGGACACGTGCTGAAATCAACTCAGCCCGCGTTTTAATGTTGCTGATGCCACTGTGTGACTTCAGTGCTGTGTCATCAATCCCGGTGCCGTCATCCTCAACGGTGACGCAGACTCGATCTCCGGATTGCGTGATCGAAACGTCGATCCGACCACATTCCGCATGTTTCAACGCGTTGGTCACAGCCTCTTGGACAATCCGGTACATCGCAGTGCGCACCGTCCCCTGTAGCTGATCCGCCAAACCATTGGTGGTGTCTTCCACATGCATCTTCATCGGACGCCGCAAATTCTTCAGGCACCGCTGCAAATGCGCATCCACCGCTTCGGTAAATCCAAACAATTGCAGAACGCCGGGCTTCATGTCTTCGACGATCTCGCGCACTTCATCCAAGCAACGATCAAGCTCTCCTTGAATTTGTCCAAGCTCTTCCATCGCAACAGGCGACACGCATTCAATCCGAGACATGCGCCGACGGATCCGTGCCAGATCCGCAAGGGTCTGGTCATGCAGATCCATTCCCAAACGCTGCCGCTCACGCTCCATCCCCTGCGTCAGGCGCATCGCGCCCAACCGCAAGGCCCGCTCGCGCCCCTTGGCTTCACTTTCAGCCACAGCCGAATCTTTCGCCTCTTTGCCGCGCTCCAGCGCAAACAGATAGGCCGACACCAAATCCGCCGCGCCCTGGGCCAGCACGACCATCTGGTTGTCGTAATAATTGGTCTGATGGCTCGAAATTGCCAACGATCCAATCGGCTCACCCTGCACTCTCAGCGGCACAACAATGCGGCTGTGCAGATTGGCATCAAAGATCGGTTTGTTGTCCGCCCCCTCAAAGTGAAACCGCGGATCAGTCCATGCATCTTTCGTCAGGATGAACGGCACCTGTCCCAACAAAACTTCGCGGATCGGGCTTGTTTCGGTCGGCTTTGTCTCGCTTTCGGTGTGATTCCACGCGGTTTGCATCCGCGCTTCGTAACAAATCTGGGTGCCGGACGGATGCAGTAGCACGATGTCCAAATGGTCATGCGGAATCAGCGAACGCAGGGTGCTGGCAAAATTTTCCAACACCAGTTCATAGTCCGTGGGCCCCGCAATCGCTTGCGCAATTGACAAATAGCACTCTAAAGCTTCCTCAGAATTTGGCATTGAGGCAAACACCCCCTCCCCGGGAGTGTTCAGTTGAACATAATCTTTCTTTTCTTTCAACTTAACCTCACAATAGGCAACACAAACTCAATACCTTAGACAACTTTCAAACGCGGCACGTCGGCGGCGATGTAGGGCCAAAGCCCCGTAACCAAGGCGGATGTTGCATCAACAATTTCGGATTGGCACCCGCGTGTGCTGAGTGCGATTTGATACAGCCGAGACAGCTCCGCCTCACCAATGATCACCACGTCTCGGTCTGTCCACAATGGACGGGTGGCAGCCATCTCGGCACCAACCAGCATCCCCGACAGCTGAGAACGCAATGTGCCACGATCAGATCCGGTCAAAAGGCCTCTGGCACGCAGGCCAACAAGCCGTGCCAGCCAACCATGCGACGATCGCAACCCCTCTTCGACAGACTTCAAAAAGGCAAGATCATCCCACTCTTCGGTGTCCACCCAATCGCCAAGTGCGGATTGCTCTGACAGCAGCGCAAACATTTCGCCGGTCATGTAAGACGTAAAGGCTGTCACCCTGCCCTCATCCACTTCAACCCACTTTGCATGAGATCCTGTACAGCAAACAACACCGGAAAAATCCGGCGTTTTCTGTAGAAATCCAGCAATCTTTGCTTCCGGGCCAAACATCACGTCTTCGGGCCACCGCTGGCACAATCCGGGCACGATTGTAACTGTCAAACGGGAGTCTGACATATCCAATTGAACGACGGTTTCCGGGTCGATGGGCACACAAGGCACCTCAGAAAACCGAATATCGCTCCGATGCGGAGCGCCGCAAACGACAACAGGTAGACTGCGACTTGGGCACAACCAGGGGCTTAAGGCTTCAAGCAAAACCGGCTCAAACCGGGCATCGGGTAAATCTTGGGCGGTACATGGTCGTTTGGTCTTAGCGACCACGCCATCAACAGCGTTCACAGCAAAGGCCTCAAGCTGGGTCGCGCCCCAGTCAACGGCGATCCACTGTATCTGTGCCATTTACGCCTCCAGCAACCAGCTTGTTCCAAACCGAATAGTGCACCAATGGTGCCGAGAGTTTCCGCAAGACTGAACTGCAAACCACGCATAGAAACTGCGGGAACCCGCAAGAGCGATCCATAAAGCCTATAAACACCGGAACGCCCCAGCCGTACGACCAGGGCGTTCTAAATTTGTCTTGAGCAATGCAAACTTAGCGGAGGTTCTCAAGAACCCACGCGGCGACAAGCGGCTCACGCTGATTGTGCGGTGGGCAATGGCCAGGCATATCAAACACAACGCGTTCCGCATGATTGGCGCGTGCGATTAACGCATCCATTTCCTCAAGCGGCGCAGATGGATCATTGTTTAAATTGATCGCCAACAGCGGCGTATCCAGCTTTGGCCCTTCAAACACACCCTTGTCATGTACCGACATCACACGCACAGCTTTGGCAAAAGTCTCTAGATCAGTGTCTGTCGCAAGACCCAACCGCGTTTTCACGCCATCAATCGTGAACTTCGGAAACTGCGCATAGGCCTGCGGCGGTGCCCGAAACGCAGCACTCAATGGGCCACAGGTGTAAATCACCCCCCCAAGGTCCAACTCTGGGTGCAACGCAAACACCCGCGCCGCAGAGTGACCGGCAAAGCTGACACCCTGCACAAACACATTTTCCGGAGACAATCGCTGATCAAGTTTGGCCCACTGCGCCGCAGCCACAATTAGCTTTTCAGAACGCCCGTCCTTGATGTCATAGGCTGCACTGCGCCCCATGCCGGGCAGATCCAGCGTCAAGTAGGCAATGCCCCGTGGTTTAAGGTGCTTGGTGTAATACCCAAGTGCCGCCACGCTCGACATGTCTGACCCATTTGACAGAACCAACACCGGGAAAGGCCCCTCCCCTTCCGGGATGTGCAAATGCGCTGTAAAGGACGCGCCTTCATAGTCGATCTGCACCTCTTCGAAGGTGCCGATGTCTTGCATCGCCATGGCATAGGCCGCCCGCGCCTTCTCTAGGGCCTCTGACTGCGCCTCAGAGCCCGTGTGGGGCGCCGCAGCGGTGTGATAGTAAACAACGGCCGCCTGATAGTCCCCAGCCGCTTCAGCGGCCTCTCCGGCCGCCACAAACTCGTAAACCCAGTTTCCGGGCCCATAGGCCATCACTGTGTCCGGCAGGGCCTCATCGGCCCGTTTACCGTCTGCCTGCTCGATTTTGGTCAGCACCGAATGAATGGTTTTCTCATCCGCGCCCATATAGGCCCACAGATCAGGCTCGACCGGATGATACCAAGTGCCCTCTTCGATCGACCGAAAATGAGACCCATCCACAGACTGCGCCACAGCCGCGCCGCTGATCAGCATGGCGGCCAGTGTTGACTTTACACATAGTGAAATCTGCATATTTAAACTCCAATGTTGAAAATGGATGGCCCAACGCGCCCAAGCGCGCGTCAGGCGTTGTTGTGTCAAAGAAGTGTGTCTGATCAGCCCTGCGACGCCTGCGGCACGCTCAGCATCCGCAACGGAGGGATCGGCTGATAGTATTCGTGATCTTGCAGCACAAAGAGCGTTTCATTGTCCAAGGCGATGCCCGACATGGTGCTCACACCCGCCATCGTCCACACATCGGTGATCTCACCCGTGCGCAGATCAACCCAGATCAATCCGCTGTGCCGATCACTGAGGATTACAAGCCGCTCGCCTTCAGCCGCCAAACCAACCACATTAGCCCGCTTCAAAAGCTGCGAAAGCTCGGCACGGCTCGCGTCAGGCAAAGACAACGCCACCTCGCCCAGCAACTCGCCCGACGGCGTGTACTCGGCAATCGCAATGCCCTGATCCTCTTGCGGAGAATAGGCCGCCAGCAACGTGCCGGTCTCTGCCCGATAGGTCAGCCCCACGATCTCAACCACTCCCTGCCCTTCTGGCAGTGTTAGGGTCGATGTTGTAATCACATCCAACCGATCGCCTGTCGTTCGCATCTGGTACAGCTGATCACCGCCCCCCATCGCAAACACCGTGTCCGAGGTCTCGCCAAAGGTCACCGCCTCAAGATAGCCCTGACGAAACATCAATGGTCGTCGCAGCAAAAGCCTTTCAGCCGTTAAGGAAATCCCAGCCGGGGGCGCCACGCGCAACAAACCCTGATGCACCGTCGACATATCCGTCGCAATCGCGATCTGGCCGTTGCGCACAGACAACCCCGAAGGCTGCTTTACATGCCCGGGCAAAGCCACCTCGTCCCAGTCGTCCAATGTCACCAATCGGCTCGACTTAAGCGGAAAACCAGAAGGGTCATAGAATGCGGCCGGGTCATCGCCAAACCCAAAGGCAAAATCGACCACGCGTTCTGAATTGGTCAGCCACAGCACGCTCGCGCAGCTGATAAACCCCAGCAACACGCGTCGCCCAAAGGCATTGGTCAATGGCGACCGCCGATGCATCTTTGAAACTACCATGTGTACAGAACCCCCAATTTCGCAAAGTTCTGATTGCGCGACCCAAAGTCCTTCACCAAAGGCGATTTCTCGGCATCGCCCACCATCCGGGCCACCCCGATCTCACCGACAACGGCCATGCGATCTGTCACTTGATAAGCCAGCGCCGCTGAAAGGCTCACATCTTTGAACCCAGCCTTGGCTGTGTAGGCCGACACACCCGCTGTCGAGGCCGCCGCCTGCGCCGCCGAGACACCAAAGGTCGACCCCATATAGCTATCATCAGCCCAGGTTGATCCGGCCGCTAAAGTCAGCATCCCGCGCTGCGCAAACACCGGCAGATCATACCCGGCCTCTAGCCCAACCTGCGTGCCTTTGCGGTTGCCATCCAACTCGGCTTCGATATCCAGCCCAAAGTTCAGACGGCCTGTGCCTGCATCCAGCTCATAGGCTGCCGCCGCCAAAAAGGTGGCAGCGTCATCAATATCGCCCAACCCGCCAAGGGCCGCATTGTCAGATGCCTTTCGGCCAAAGCCATAGCCAAGGCCTGCCTCAAAACGCAGCCCGTTGTTTTCATAAACCTGCATCGTGAGGGCTGGGCCTTCAAACGTCGAAAACGAAAACCGATCGTTCACCGTGATATCAATCAGCGGCACAGCCTTTGTTTCATAGTCGTTTGATCCTTCGTAATCGGCTTCGTGCATGGCCCCAATGCCAAGCGTGTAACTTACATCTTGTGCCTGCACAGGTCCTGCCAAAGCCAGCGTACCGACCGCGACACCAAGCTTGACCCAAACCTTGGATGTAATTTTGATCGTCATGTATTTGTTCCATCTTAAGAGTTGATGGAATCACCCCTACCCCCCTGCCCTGAACCCAAACTGAGGTTTAAAACGCGCTGATTCAGCTTACATTCAGGTTCGGACCACATGCCGCTCAGACCCAACCACAGGATCTTTATGCGTACCCTCTTGATTGAAGATGACGAAGTGATCGCGGATGCCGTTCGCAGCCACTTTCGCAAAAACGGCATCAGCCTAGATCACCTCACCGATTGCATTGATCTGTCGCTTGATGATGTCGAACGCGACTTTGACGTTGTGGTGTTAGACCTCGGCCTGCCTCAACGCAGCGGTTTAGATTTCCTTAAAACCATCCGCCTTGATGGCAGCACCGTTCCCGTATTGGTATTCACGGCGCTTTATGCGGTCACCGCCCGGGTCGAGGCGCTAAACCTGGGCGCGGATGACTACCTGACAAAGCCGTTTGACTTGGATGAATTGCTGGCCCGCTGTCGTGCCCTCGCGCGCCGTCGCGGCCAAGTTAAGCCAGCAGTGCTGACCTATAAGAACCTCACGCTAGAAACCGGATCGTGCGCTGTGCGCAAAGACGGGAAGATGATTGAACTCACCCCAAAGGCATTTCAAGTGCTGCGCATTTTGATGGAAAACTACGGGCGGCTATACACCAAAGCCATGATCGAAGAGCAACTTTATGGGTGGGATCGCGAGGCCGAAAGCAACACGGTCGAGGTGTTCATCTCTCAGATCCGTCGACAGCTAGGGGCCGAATACGTCAAAACCGTTCGTGGTCTTGGTTACTTGATGCCATCGCCATCATGAGCCAGCCCATCTTTCAAAAAACCTTTCGCCGCGTCTTGGTCGCGATTGTGCTTTCAACCGCCCTACTCTTTGTCGCCGTCACGCTGCATGTTTCCTCTGAATTCAAAGACGAGCTGCGCAGCCGCACCTCGCACACAGCGCAAATCGTACTTAGTTTGGCCGCTGCCATGCCGCTCGACACCATCGCCTCGGATTTCGCCGAGCAGCCGATTTTTGTGAACGATGAGTTAGACTACATCATCGCGATTTTTCAGGGCGACACGCCAATTTATGTGTCGCCGTCTGATCTCGCGATCCCACATCCATCAAGTGAAACTTCGCAACTGCACCGCGGCGCTCACACGTATTACCTTATGCACGAAAGTGATCCCAGCACAGCGCTGCATGTGACGGTGGGTCTGTCGAAATCCGAAGCGTTCTTTTCATCCATAGAAATTGTGTTGGTAACCGTAACGATTTTTTTGGTGGCCACATTGTTGATGCTCGGTCTGACACGTCACGCCATCCGGCAGGGCCTGCGACCGATTGATCAATTGGCAGATGCGGTTTCACAGCGTGCCCCCAATCGCCTTGGGCACCTGAACCCAGACCAAAGCCCAACAGAATTGCAACCCATCGTCCTGGCTACCAACGCATTGTTAAGCCGCCTCAAAGATGCTCTGGAAAGCGAACGGGCCTTTGCCGCAAACGCGGCCCATGAATTGCGAACACCACTCGCCGGAATTCTCGCACAGTCAAAAACACTAAAGTTAGAGGACATGGATTCCGACGCGCAAAAAACCGTCGCGCTTATTC
This sequence comes from uncultured Paracoccaceae bacterium, assembly GCA_947498415.1. GTDB lineage: Bacteria > Pseudomonadota > Alphaproteobacteria > Rhodobacterales > Rhodobacteraceae > Cognatishimia. The sequence continues at coordinate 1,031 of CANMKB010000006.1, read as the reverse complement.
AAAGTTCCGCAGAACGGTCGACCCGTCAGGTCCAGCAACTTTTGGATCATGCCTTTGCCCATAGTCAGGCTTCGGTAGTGCCATTCACAGAGTTTAATCTGGCAGACATGCTGCGCAGGTTGATGACAGATGCATTTCCGTCGGCCTTAAAATTGGACGTAGAGGTAGAGCTTAAGGGGCTCGACGTTTTCGAAGTTTGTTTACCCGAAACCTTGCTAGAGATCATCCTTAGAAACCTGATCGACAACGCGATTAAATACTGTGGAACAGGCGGGCACGTTCGGGTGACTTTAGAAGCTCAAAATCCGGGATTTCAAATCAAAGTCGAAGACAGCGGGCCGGGACTATCCAGGCAAGATTTTGAACATGCTATTTCACGATTTGAGCGCCTCGGGGATGATGCGAAAATTTACGGACACGGTTTGGGTTTGGCGATTACACGGGATCTTTGCGAACACTTAAATTTGTCTCTTATTCATGGACGTTCAGAGCAGCTTGGCGGTTTATGCTTGTCTGTCTTAAGTGTTTAATTTTTGGTTCACAGGCCGGTCGCTTCGTTTGTGATGAGGTAACAGAAGTTATATATTACAGCGCCTTACCGAGTTCACAGCTGTGAACTATGTGTATTCCAGCCCTTTTACTCAGCACAGTTCACAGCTGTGAACTCTAGGCTGCTCGTTTCCTCAGAGACCGCAACATCGTTTCACAAGAAAAGGCGCCAGCCTCTGCCTTAACACACAACGCTCTGAGATACCCACCGGGGTTTTTAAACTCTGAAAACTTCTCAAGCATCACCGCCAAAACAACTGCAGATTCAAAACAACCGATGCTTTGTTTGCAATGCTGCCAAACCTCTGCTGAGAGCCCCATCATTGGCCGCACATTCTCAGCACTTCTCAGCAAATCTAGCCAGCTTCGAATAGGTGTTTCTGAATATGCTTGGATGTCACCACACAGCTCTTGGACTTCGGTCAATGATAGGTCCGGTTCCTGTAAATTGGTCTGAACTTTATGAGCTGTGTTTCTAGATT
>CANMKB010000005.1 GCA_947498415.1 uncultured Paracoccaceae bacterium | reverse complement strand
CTGCCGTCTGACCCGCCGTTGTGCGCCTCAGCGCCGCCGGTGAAGGGGGTTCTAAGGTTAAACCAAATAACCCGCAAGGGCATTTTCACAGAAAATCTCTTTTTTTGAAGAAAAACTATTTAATCAAGCAAAAACAACAACTTACACACTCCTTGAATTCGTAAAACTCAAATCAAAGGTAGCTACTCCCCCCTGTAGCCCAGCGAATTCAACGCGTTCCACAGACTTATCCACAGGAATGCCCCTTCTACAGTCAGACTCAGCCCCTGAATCATCTGGAATCGCCGCCACATTGCCCCTCATTCCGCCGACTCTATGGAATCAGCACCGCCCCACGTTCGAATTCAGCGCGAGTCGTTGTTAAGTCATCATAGAGCAGCTCAACCGTGACCGTTTCGACGGATTGCAGTGGGAGCGTGTCATAGATGTCTGCGTTATCCGGGATCGCACCCACAGTATGCGTATTGGGGTCACATTCTGGGATAGGCCAAAGCTTTTGAGCACCGCCATTCACGGAGTACCGAATTTCAAACAGCCCACAACGCCAGCTGAGAATATGTGTAAAATAGATCAGGTCCTGCCCTTCCCATTCGCGGACGGCAATCCAGTTGCCCTTTGTGGCATCAAGGATGGGCTTGACCTCGGTTGCAGTCAGGAACTTCCCGCTTGGGGTCTGATCTTCGGCAACACGGTCTTGGGCCGTGACAGCCGTTGAAAACACCATACAGGCGAAAGCAGCCCCCAATGGAACACGTAGAAATTTAAACATGCCAATTCCTTTCGATCTCTTTTCGATAATCATGGGTAAACAGAAGATTAACACTTGGCCCGACATAATGATTGTAGGTAGGCTAAGGCCAATCTTCCGTTCAGAGAAAGAAAAAATGGATAGAGCAGCGGTTCCACAGAAATTTAATATCCTGATCGTTGGGCAACAGGGGCGGCTGACCTATGAAGCATTGCTGTTGGTGGCTTCGCTTCACGCCATGTCGCCGGCCTTTCCCGGACGTATATATGTCGCCGAACCGCAACCGGGGCCGCTTTGGCCAAAAGACCCAACCATCAAGAACAAAGACGCCCGTGCGTTGCTCGAGGATCTTGGGGCAACCATCCTGCCTTTTGAGAGCCATCACTTTGGCGACGCCTACCCGCAAGGCAATAAGATCGAGGCTTTGTTTGCACTCCCCAAAGACGAACCCTTTCTGTTTTTAGATACAGACACGCTCATCACCGGTGACCTTATGAAGGTGCCGTTTGATTTTGATCGTCCAAGTGCATCGCAAAAAGTCGAGGGCACTTGGCCCAAGCCCGAACTTTATGGCCCTGGCTACACAGATATGTGGAAGTCACTCTATGATAAGTTTGGTTTAGAATTTGAAAGCACACTCGATCTGAGCCAACCGGATGAATACTGGCGCCGTTACCTCTATTTCAACGCCGGCTTCTTTTACTATAAGTGTCCGCATGCCTTTGGTGAGCGGTTCTTAGAGTACGCGCTGGCCATCCGAGACGATCCGCCCGAGGAATTGGTATGCCAGTCTTTTGACCCTTGGCTCGATCAAATTGCCCTTCCTCTTGTAATCCATAGTTTTGGTGGAGGGCGACATCTATTGCCCACAGGCCTGATGGATGGTGAGATCACTTGTCACTATCGCTTGCTCCCCTTGATGTTCGCACGCGAGTCTGACCATGTGGTCGACGTGCTCGATAAGGTCTCTGCGCCAAACGACATAAAGAAGGTGCTCAAACAATATGATCCGTTCAAGTTCATGATCTATCATGGCCGTGGGCAAAAGGTGCGCGACCTGTTTGACAGAGACCACCTGCCCCGCAAAGAACAGGCCATCCGCAATAAGATCAGGCGTGAAGGATATTGGATGCGATAGTCGGAAAGACGACGATCCTTCTCAATAGCTCCTTAATGTCGTTACGTCTTTCCTTATTCCCAGCGCCTTCGCACGGTTACAGTTGATATAGTATCGAACTGGGCCTACCCTCCGCGCGAACATTTACTATTCTGGGAGGCATTCATGTCTGACAACGCCAAACAAGGGTTTGATACCCTACAGATTCACGCCGGTGCGGCCCCCGATCCTGCCACGGGTGCAAGGCAAGTGCCCATCTACCAGACCACCGCTTATGTCTTCCGTGACTCAGATCATGCAGCGGCGCTGTTTAACCTTGCCGAAGTGGGCAACATCTACTCCCGCCTGACGAACCCAACTGTATCTGCCTTGGCAGAGCGTATTGCCCACCTCGAAGGTGGCGCAGGTGCAATTTGCTGTTCATCTGGTCACGCGGCACAAATCATGGCGCTGTTCCCACTGATGGGGCCCGGCCTGAACATCGTGGCATCCACCCGCTTGTACGGTGGTTCTGTCACACAGCTAAGTCAAACCATCAAACGTTTCGGTTGGTCTGCTACTTTTGTAGATTTTGATGATCTGGATGCGGTGAAAGCCGCAATCGACGACAACACGCGTGCGGTCTTCTGTGAATCTATTGCAAACCCAGGCGGTTACATCACCGACATTCCAGCGATCGCAGAGATTTCGAATGCAGCGGGCATTCCGCTGATCGTGGATAACACCTCCGCATCTCCTTATCTGTGTAACCCAATCGAGCTTGGTGCAACATTGGTTGTGCACTCCACCACCAAATACCTAACTGGCAATGGTACTGTCACAGGTGGTTGTGTTGTGGACAGCGGTAAGTTTGACTGGATGCAGAACGATAAGTTCCCATCCCTCTCTAAACCAGAACCGGCGTATCACGGTCTTTGCTTTGGTGAGGCGCTTGGCCCAATGGCCTTTACCTTCCACAGCATTGCCATTGGTCTGCGCGACCTTGGCATGACTATGAACCCACAAGGCGCGCACTATACGCTGATGGGCATCGAAACGCTGAGCCTTCGGATGCGTAAGCACGTTGAGAATGCAAAAGCGGTCGCGACCTGGCTCGAGAATGATGACCGGATTGACTATGTCACTTACGCCGGTCTGGAATCTTCTCCGTATTACGATCGTATCGAAAATATTTGCCCGCGTGGGGCCGGTGCTCTGTTCACCTTTGCAGTAAAAGGCGGCTACGACGCCTGCGTGAAACTGGTCGACAACCTTGAGCTCTTTAGCCATGTGGCGAATTTGGGCGATGCGCGGTCATTGATCATTCACTCCGCCTCCACAACGCACCGTCAGCTGACACCAGAACAACAAGAAGCCGCAGGTGCGAGCCCGAATGTTGTACGTGTGTCGATCGGGATCGAAGATCCGAAAGACATTATTGCAGACTTGGATCAAGCTTTGGCCAAAGCAACGTCTTAAACGACAGACACGATCAGGAAAGGCAGGCCTTGGGCCTGCCTTTCTCGTTTCTATCTAGAATGTGCTGGCTTCAGCTTTCGCTCTCTGGCGCAACAACAGGACAGCGTTGAGAGCGATCCCATCTGATCTGCCACTCCCCCAATGCACCAGACTTATTCTTAAGCAACTTCCAAGACTGTAACGCCCCTACCCCGGCATCTTCGGTTGGATCAAACACCGCGGTAGAATGCCACCGGGTTTCTGCTGCATTGCTGCCTGCGCCCTGAGGGATAATCGTGAGGGCCGTGCTTTTCCCCTCGCGGGCCGCCAATTGCAAGCGGCGCCCCTCGGTCAAGCCTATGGGCTTGGAAATTTCCATCACCACAAGCACAACAGCGCCTGACCGCAAAGCTTCTTCGGCAGAGGCCAGCAGGTCAAGCTGACTTTCTACGTTTGCCATCAACAGCTTGGCCGGGTCTGTGAGATCAGAAAATCCATTTGGGTTGAGCTGTCCGGATTGCCAGTTTTCCCGGATCCACAGTACCGGGCCATTCAAATGACCAGCGCAAGCCAATGCAAAGAATGTCGCTGACGGGCCTTGCACCTCGTGAGCGCGGCCATTTTTTAGTGGGAAATGCGGGAACGGTATTGATGCCATAAGATCGTTATAGGCAGAGAGGCCAAGCGGGTGAAGAGTGCAAAAGAACAAGCCTCGTCACCCGCTCGTAGCTTCTTGGATCTAAATATTAGTTATCGTTTTCGATTTCATATACGATCGTGACAGAGGCCTGAGTGCTCAGCTCACCTGCTTCGATTGGAACGCCTGAATCCATTGCCATTTCGGCCCGCGCTCGAAACATAGGTTGTGGAATGCTGCGAGCGCCCTCGTCGATCGACAAAACATCCCCCAATGACACACCTGCCGCTTCTGCATAAAGTTCTGCCTTGGATCGTGCATCTAAAACGGCGCGTTTACGTGCCTCTGCCAAAGCATCCGTTGGATCCTGTAAACCAAAACTTAGGCCATTAAACAGATTGGCCCCGTCGCTGACCATTTCATCAAGGGCAACGCCCAAAATCGAAAGGTCACGCACGCGGATTGTTAGGCGATTGCCCGCCTGATACCCGCGAATACGTGCGACTTCGTTGTGTGAGTTTCCCTGATCCCAAATTGGGTTCAAGTACAAATTACCCGTTTGCATATCGCGAGGCTCCACCCCCATATCAGCCATCACTTTGATCGCAGCCCGCGTGCGTTTGTTCACTTCATCCAGCGCTTCACGCGCTGTATGGGCTTGGAATCGTGCACCCAAATTGATGATCGCCATATCCGGGGCTTGGTCTACGACACCGCGACCTTGCACCACGATCTGACCTGCGTAACTCGCTATAGGGGCAATCGCCATGCCAACAACAACCAGGGCCTTCAAAAGTCGCATAATGCTCTCCTCGCACGAAACTCTCTGTCATAGACTTAAGCGAGCCTTTCTGAAATTGCTTGGGGAGATGGGGCTTTTTCTTCCCCTTCGGCGAAATTCTGCTATAAATTCAAAGCAATTTGGGCGGTGCTTTCACCGGCCGCAGACGAATGATAGAGCCGGACTATGACACCCGATTATGCGTTATCCCTTTCCATGCAGGGAATTTCCTTCCTGTGCCGTGTCGAGGGCGGCTGGCATAAGCTTGGCGATGTGCCTCTTGAGCATGCCAATCTGGAAAAGGCGCTCGAAGAGCTGCGCAAAAAAGGTGAAAAGCACGCAGGCGGCGACGCGCTCTGCAAGTTGATCCTACCCGCAGACCAAATCAAATATCTCACGCTGCCAGAAACCACTTCGGATGTTGATGACGTCGTTGCGACGGCCTTGGCCGAAGCGACGCCTTATGCGCTTGAAGATTTGGCCTATGACTTTGTGGAAGCCCACCAGGGCATTCAGGTGGCTGCCGTTGCCCGCGAAACCCTAGATGAAGCCGAAGACTTTGCGCGGCAGCACGGATTTGACCCGGTCTCTTACGTCGCGATGCCGAAGTCTGACAGCTTTGAAGGTGAACCCTTTTTTGGCGTCACAAATGTTGCCTCAGAATTGGTGGATAACCCGGAAGAGATCGAACCCGATACGGCAGTTGTAACGATAGTCTCCGAAGGCGACTTTCCAGAGCCGAAACCAGCTCCGGCCTTTGCCACATCTCGCAGCATTGAAGGCGATGGCGCCCCTGCCCCGCCTCTTCCTGGTGCGAAACGCGGAGCCGATGCTGACGATGAAGGTGCAGATGCCCATAAAGCGCCTGTCGTGGGTGCTTTAAGAGATCAGGAAACACGCTTTGACACCGCAACGCTGATTGCTGGCCTCAAGCAACGTCCAGAGCCATCAGCCCCCCCACGCGCCAGAGGGGCACAACGCACTGAGCCAGAAGCGGCTGCGAAAAAGTCTGTGTCAAAGGCGGCGATCACAACCGATCAGGTCAAGCCAAAGAAGAAAAAACTGAAAAAGGAACCCGCGCCAGAAACAGCCGAAGTGGTGGGTGGCAAACCCAAATATCTTGGTCTTATTCTCGTTGCCGGTTTGTTGGTCTTTTTGGCAGGCGTTGCCGTTTGGGCCTCTTTAACATCAGAAGAAGGCCTGTCAGGCTGGTTTGGCGGCGACGATGTACCGCAAATCGCGATGCTGCCAGATCCAAAGCAAGATGGTGCTAACACTTTAACAGACACCGCCCAGATCGAAGCACTAGACGATGAAGCTGGCGTGTTGATTGACCCGGTAATGGATGCGGTAGAGCTTAAGCCGCGTGGCGATGCATTTTATGCTGCCACAGGTATTTGGGATCATGCGCCGGCCCAGCCCACCGCACCTCAATCAGAGTCGGTCGAAGCGATTTACCTTGGTGCGTTTGAAACCGCGCAGAACACCCATGATGCAATTGCTTTGCCATCTGCAGAGAGCTTTGGGATTGATGCAACTGTGTCAGCGCAAGCCAATCCTGTTCCAGCTGGTGTGAAAGTCGAATTTGATGAACGCGGCCTTGTTGTTGCGACTGCCGAAGGATCACTTTCACCAGAAGGGATTACCATCTTCCTAGGCAAACCGCCGATCGTGCCCGCAAGTCTTCCAGTGCGCCAAGAAGTGGCGGCCGCCGAAGAGCCAGAGCCTGTCGTAGACCCGGCTTTGATCGCGATGGCATCTGTGCGTCCAAAACTGCGCCCTACCAATCTCTCGGAACAGCAAGAGCGTATCGTATTTGGCGGCAGCACCATCGAAGAGCTCGCAAAACTGCGCCCGCGTCTGCGCCCCCAAAGCCTAGAGCGTGACACCCAAGCTCGCACAGCCTCGATTGATCCGGATGTCATTCGCGCCGCAACTGATCTTGCCATTCAAGAGGCTGCCGATGGCGCCTTTGAAGGCGCAACAAAACAAGCCGTCGTCGCCAGCCTTCGTCCGCAGGTCCGCCCTACAGGTTTGGCGAAACGGTTTGAAACCGCACGGGCAAACCAGCCCGTCGTGGCCGTCCCCCGTGCAGAACGCGCGGCACCGGCCATTCCAACCACGGCCTCAGTGGCCCGCAGCGCAACGGAGCAGAATGCTATCAATTTGCGTAAGATCAACCTAATCGGAGTATATGGCGCTTCGAACGACCGCCGCGCACTCGTGCGCTTATCCAACGGTCGCTACAAAAAAGTTAAGGTCGGCGATCGTATCGACGGCGGCAAAGTTGCCGCCATCGGAAGCACCGACCTTCGCTATGTAAAAGGCAACCGCAGCCTCGTGCTGCAGATGCCCAAGGGCTAAACCCGCGCCGTTACTCTGCCACCTGGATTTCGCCAGAGTTAATCTGTTCTTGCTCAATGCTTTCGAACAGAGCCTTAAAGTTGCCCTCTCCAAAGCCGTCGTCGCCCTTTCTTTGAATGAACTCAAAGAAGATTGGCCCGATCACGGTTTTTGAAAAGATTTGCAGCAAAATCTTAGTTTCACCGCCATCCAACACACCTTCGCCGTCGATTAAGATGCCATGTTTCATCATGCGCTCTATCGGCTCGTCATGGCCTTTGACGCGCTCATAAGACAGATCATAGTAGGCCTCGGGAGGCCCGGGCATAAACGTCACACCCTTTTCAGCAATCACATCGGTAGAAGCGTAGATGTCTTTGGAACCAACTGCGATGTGCTGAATGCCTTCGCCTTTGTACTTTTTCAGGTAGCTGACGATTTGGCCTGTTTCACCGCGATCCTCGTTGATCGGGATGCGGATCTTCCCACAAGGGCTTGTCAGTGCACGAGAAAACAGGCCTGTAAACTTACCTTCGATGTCAAAAAAGCGAATTTCACGGAAGTTGAACAGATCGCCATAGAATTTGAACCACTTGTCCATGTTCCCTTTGAACACATTGTGGGTCAGGTGGTCGAGGTAATAGAAGCCATCGCCCTCTGGCTTGGAAGTGTCGAGCCAGTCGAACTCTTCGTTAAAAGGAGAAGTGTCATAGTATTGATCTGTGAAATAGATCAGCGAGCCCCCAATGCCTTTGATCGCTGGCCAATCCAGAGATTTATCGGCCGCATCATATGGCTCTGCCCCTTTTGATACCGCATGCTCATAGGCTTTTTGGGCATCCACAACTCGCCACCCCATGGAAGGCGCGCAAGGGCCGTGTTCTTCGACGAAACGCGCGGCAAAACTGCCCGGTTCGTTGTTCAGGATATAGGTGATATCTCCCTGCTGCCAAAGTTCAATCGACTTGGATTTATGGGTACCCACATGGGCATACCCCATACGGGCAAACAACTCGCGAAGCTCTTGAGGCTCGGGATGTGCAAATTCTACGAATTCGAAACCATCGGTTCCAGCTGGGTTGTAGTCAGAAATTTCGGCACGGGGTGCATCATGTGGGAACGGGCCCATTGCGATCTCCTAGGGTCGTTAATCGTCACGATGACAGAGTACGCTCACCCAGAAGCGGTTTTCCCGCAAACTCACGTATTGTTATTGATTTTTTTGCGTAAATTTCGCACAATATGGGCATATAGCACAAAAGTGACGCATCATGATTGATGAAATGGATAAACGGCTCTTGGCCGCGCTTCAAAACGATGCCCATCTGACCGCACAACAGCTCAGCGAATTGTTGAATCTCTCGCCAAGCCAAGCCGGTCGACGCCGACAACGTTTGGAAAGCGAAGGCTACATCCAGAACTACGCCGCCAAACTTGACCCAAGTCGCCTTGGTCTGTCGGTTCAGGCCTTTGTCCAAGTTCAGCTGGGGACACATGGCCCAGAGCAGGCAAAAAGCTTTTCAAGCCTTGTGGACACGAGGCCAGAAATCATCAGCGCCTGGACGCTTACCGGTGATGCCGACTATATGCTGCGCGTATATTGCGCTGACTTACAGGGGTTGAACCGCCTTATTCATGAAATCCTGCTGCCGCACGCGGCGGTCAGCCGGGTACAAAGCCAGATCGTTATGGATCAATTTAAACGCGATGCACCATTGCCGACGTAGTCGGCCCCGAAGGAATACAAAATGGACGGTTTTCTGTTTCAAGCTTCAATCTACCTTGCTGCCGCTGTGGTCGCTGTTCCGATTGCTGCCAGATTAGGATTGGGCTCGGTTCTTGGATACCTGATGGCAGGCGTCGTTATTGGCCCAATCTTAGGCTTGGTGGGCGGCTCAGAAACGCAAGACCTTCAGCATTTTGCAGAATTCGGCGTGGTCATGATGCTGTTCTTGATCGGCCTAGAGCTTGAACCCCGAGCCCTTTGGAATATGCGCCACAAACTCATTGGCCTGGGCGGCTTGCAAATCGGATTAACCACGGTCGCGATCATGGCTGGCATGATGGCTCTTGGTTATGTCTGGACCATATCCTTGGCAGTTGGTTTAACCTTTGCGCTTTCGTCCACCGCAATTGTTCTTCAAACTCTTGCGGAAAAAGGGCTTATGCAAACATCGGGCGGGCGATCCACTTTTGCAGTCCTGCTAACACAAGACATTGCGGTCATCCCGATGCTCGCACTGCTTCCGCTTTTGGCCCTTCCTGTTGTGCCAACGCTCGCGCCAGATGGGTCCATCGATCTGCACCTAGATAAAGCACATGATGCGCATCATGCGGGTCTTTCACTCGTCGAGGGATTGCCCGGTTGGGGCGTGACGCTTGTCACCTTGGGCGCTGTGGTTGCCGTTATTTTAGCGGGGATCTATCTGATTGGCCCATTGTTTCGGTTCATCCACACAGCTCGCCTGCGTGAAATGTATACAGCCACGGCCCTGCTGATTGTGATCGGCATCGCCTTCCTTATGACGCTTGTCGGCCTCTCCCCTGCTCTGGGAACTTTTTTGGCAGGGGTTGTGCTTGCAAACTCAGAATTTCGGCACGAATTGGAAAGCGATATCGAACCTTTCAAAGGACTTTTGCTGGGGTTGTTCTTTATCACGGTCGGCGCCCAAATCGACTTTGAAACGCTGTTTGGCGATCCGATCAACATCATTGGCCTCACACTCGCAGTCATCGCAATCAAAGCCAGCATTCTTGCTTTATTGGGGCGCATCTTTGGTTTGCGCGGCCGCAACCAATGGCTCTTTGCGCTGGGGCTCGCGCAGGCCGGTGAATTTGGGTTCGTCCTCATCTCGTTCGCCTTGCAACAAAATGTACTGCCACCAGATTTGGCTGAATCTCTGTTGTTAGTTGTGGCGCTTTCCATGCTCATCACCCCGCTGCTGTTCATTGCTTATGAAATGCTGGGCAAGCGCATGAAGGACACAGAGGCCCCGCAAGCCGCAGATGAGATCGACGAGCAAGGCACCGTGATCATCGCGGGCATTGGTCGATTTGGACAGATCGTAAACCGCTTGGTCCGAGGCTCTGGATTTCAGACCGTTGTATTGGACCATGACCTAAAAGCTGTGCAACGGTTGCGGCGGTTCGGGGTCAAAGGTTTCTTTGGTGATCCAACCCGGCCAGATTTGCTGAATGCCGCAGGCCTGAAAGAAGCACGGGTTTTGGTTGTGGCTGTGGATGATCCAAATTCAGCGCTGAAACTTGTGGCCCATGCCCGCAAAGAACGCCCTGACATCCATATCGTGGCCCGCGCCACCGATCGCGGCCAAGTGTTTAGATTGTTCCAGGCAGGCGCAAACGACATCGTGCGCGAAATGTTTGATTCATCCCTTCGCGCCGGTCGCTATGTTCTTGAAAATTTGGGCCTTACAGATTTTGAGGCGTCCGTCGCGGAACAGACGTTTTATCAACATGATCGAGAAGCCGTAAGGGAACTGGCGCTTCTTTGGAAGCCTGATGTGCCAGCGTTTGAAAACGAAGAATACATCGCCCGCGCAAAAGAGCTGGAAGCTGAGCTGGAAACAACGCTCTTGGCGGCGATTGAGAAAAGCAACGTCGCCTAACGTGCTCTTAGAAAGCAAAAAGGCCGCGCGAAACAGCGCGGCCTTTTGCATGAATGTCTTGTAAAATCAGCCGTCTGCGACACCGGCCTCTGCAAAAGTCGCCATGCCAGACAGGCAGGCCACAGCGCTTTTAACGATATTGATCGCCAAAGCGCCGCCCGATGCCTCGCCCAGGCGCATATCCAGCGACAATATAGGCTCTTTCCCAAGGTTCTTAAGCACTTCGATATGTGCCGCTTCTGCCGAAACGTGCCCGGCAATGCAGTGGTCCAAGCCACCTTCAAATTCCGCAGCCAGTGTTGCCGCCGCAGCGGTACAGATAAAACCATCAAGAACAACAGGAATACGTTCAACACGGGCACATGCGATTGCGCCGACCATTGCCGCCAGTTCACGGCCTCCCAAACAACGCAACACCTCCAAACCTTTGGTGGATGGGTTCGCAGCGACGCCTTCGCGTACAACACGCGCCTTCAGTTCAAGGCCTTCATCGCTCACGCCTGTGCCGCGACCAACCCAATTTTCAGCCTCACCCCCGTATAGAGCGTGCAGAATGGCTGCGCCGGATGTGGTGTTGCCAATGCCCATTTCGCCAACAACCAACAGGTCAGTATGCGCATTCACCGCATCCCAGCCCGCTTGCAAGGCAGCAACAAGTTCTGCCTCGGTCATTGCAGGCCCCTGGGTGAAATCGGCGGTAGGAGTGTCCAAATCCAAGGCGTGCACAGATAGTTTGGCCCCAGCTGCGCGGGACAGCTGATTGATCGCTGCGCCACCGTGTTGGAAGTTCAACACCATCTGCTCGGTCACTTCCGCAGGAAACGCAGAAACACCCTGAGCAGTTATGCCGTGGTTTCCAGCAAATACGATCACCTGAGGGTCTGCAATGCGCGGCAGAGGATTGCCCTGCCAGCCCGCGAACCAAATCGCGATGTCTTCCAACCGACCCAAAGCGCCCATTGGCTTCGTCAACTGAGTGTTCCTTGCCTCAGCAGCGGTTTTTGCAACTGAATTTGGCCCTGGAGCCTCTGCCATCAAGCCGCGGAATTCAGCGAGTGTTGAAAAAGCTGCCATGAGGCCAGCCTCCTGTTATAAGTCATTTCCGCAATGTGTTTACCTGATGCGAACACGATAACAAGACTGGAAGGGACACACAGATGTCTAAGGACGACACGTCGCTGGTTGCCCTGAGCGATATTACGACAGCGCTCGCCCTATTAACGCGTCTTCCGGTCAAAGCCGGGTTTGATCGCAGCCGACAATCCGTCTGGGCCTATCCTGTTACCGGCGCTGCGATGGCTGCCTGTGCGGGTGTGATCGTCGCGCTTGCACTGGCTGTGGGCATTGCCCCTGCGTTCGCCGCAGGCCTTTGGATCGCCACCACCACCGTTCTAACCGGCGCGATGCACGAAGATGGGTTGGCGGATTGCGCAGATGGGTTTTGGGGTGGATGGGACCCAGTGCGCCGCTTGGAAATCATGAAAGACAGCCAAATCGGCACCTATGGCGTTCTAGCGCTTGTGCTATCCATTGGGGTTCGATGGGCATCGGTCTGGATGTTGATTGAGGCCCAGCAATGGTTTTGGCCGCTATTGGCTTTCGAAGTCCTATCCCGCAGCGCCATGCCCGCGATCATGCATGCCCTCCCTCACGCCAGAGACACCGGTCTTAGCAAATCACAAGGCCGCCCAACTTTGAATGGGGCTTTAACCGGCATTGGGCTGGCCGTGCTGGTGGCCTTTTTCTGCGTCGGCTTTGCCGTGGCTAAACTGTTGATCCTTGGCGCCCTTGTCACCGCAGGCATTGGTGCCTTGGCGCAGCGCAAGATTGGTGGCCAAACAGGTGATGTCTTGGGCGCCACTCAACAGGTTTGCCTGATCGCAATGCTCATGGTGTCAGCCGGTTAAAGGCCGACACCAGAGAGATGGCGTAGCGCAACCAAAACCACCAGTGACACAAGCATGCTGGGCAAAAGCGAAAAGCGCATCGACGCCAAACACACTACGACAAGTGCAACCACATCGGGCCACGAGCCTGTCACGATGGCCGGGGCCACCAATGCCGAAAGAACAGCGACGGGAACAGCCTCTAGCCCTGCTTCGACGCGGTGGTGTACCGTTCCGAAGTAGCTCATCAGCACATGGCCACCGCTGCGCACCGCATAGGTGATGACACCACATAGAACAATTAGAAGATAGGTTTCAGACATATTCGGCTTCCTGATCTAAGCTCAATGGCCGACTGAGAGCCGCGGCAGTGAAAATTCCAGCACCCCCACCTAAAGTGATGTGCCACGGACTTCCAACAGTGAAATAGGCAAGCAGCGCAGATCCAACGCTGACACACAACACGGCCCCAAAACGTGGCTTTGCCCTTAGACCAAACACCAAACCGGCAAAAAACAGCGGCAGCACCATATCCAACCCAAATTGGGCCTGATCGCCAATCAAGCCGCCAAATACAGCCCCTAGAAGGTTTGAGACCATCCAACCGATGTACACAAACATCCCATAGGCAAAGTACCACGCTGGTTGCACAATCGTCTTGGCGGCACGTGCCTCCGAGCTTGCGTATTGCGCGTCATGCAAAAAGAAAAATGCCGCGATTTTTTGAGGCTTGGTAAATGCCCCCATCCAGCGCACCGAGGCCGCAGAATACAAAACATGGCGAAAATTGACTGCCAGAACAGCCAGTAATATGGCCCAAATCGGCAACCCGTCTTGCATTGTCTCAACCATCACATATTGGCTGGCGACCGCGTAGATCGACCCCGATGTCACCAATGCTTCGGTCAGGCTAAGCCCGCTTTCCACAGCAATCGCACCAAACACGGCCGCATAAGGCGCAATCGCAGATAGTATTGGCAGCGCATCACGTAGGCCCGCTCGAACCTCGGCCCAATGATCTACTTTGGTTGTCATCAAAGACTCCTATCGGTCGACATGACCGAATAAACGAACAATGTTCGACAACATGAACACAGTTGAGCAACATGTCAAACAAAACTATGTTCGCTGTACCGAACAAATCACAAGAGCAGCCCGTGACCCCAGCCGCATTAATCGCACGTTCGATTCAACGAGAACGCCAAAAAGCCGGTATGAGCCTGACCGCCCTTGCCCAAAGCGCAGGTTTGGCAAAATCGACGCTGTCTCAACTTGAATCCGGACAAGGCAATCCAAGCATCGAAACACTCTGGGCCATTGCCAATGTTCTTGGAGTCCCCTTTAGCCATCTCTTTGAGCAACCCGCCAACGACTTAAAATTGGTTCGCGCGGGCGAAGGCGAACAGGTTCCATCTGACACCGCTGACTTTGAAACCATCGTGTTAGATAAATGCCCGCCCTCGCGCATGAGAGATCTATATCGCGCCACAGTAACCAAGGGCGTGGTGCGCAAAGCGGAAAGCCATCCAGCAGGTACGGTTGAACATATCTTCGTGGTGACGGGTTCGGTAAGTTGCGGCCCCACGGAACATCCAGAAAACCTAAGCCAAGGCGATTACTACCGCTTCCCCGCTGACGTTCCACACTTTTACGAGGCCCTAACGGATGAGGCCCTGTTGATCGTTGTGATGGAAAGCACGTCTTAAGCTTGCTCAAATAGAAAACGCCACGCATCCAAAGGACACGTGGCCTCTTTCAGTTCAGTAACGTGTATTTAAGCCGCGCGAGCGGTCAGTACGTCGTCAACTTGCTTTGCCGCAGAGATTTCATCCCCACCTGCAACAGCAGCCACTTCGCGGGTCAAGCGCTCAAGAGCGGCTTCGTACAGCTGACGCTCGGAATAGCTTTGCTCGCGTTGGTCATCCGTGCGGTGCAGGTCACGTACAACTTCTGCAATTGCAATCAGATCGCCAGAGTTGATTTTTTGTTCATATTCCTGCGCACGACGAGACCACATGGCGCGTTTGACTTTGGCTTTGCCCTTAAGGGTTTTCATCGCCTGATCAATCACGTCTGGAGAGCTTAAGCCCCGCATGCCGATCTCGGTCGCCTTGTGGGTTGGAACGCGCAAGGTCATCTTGTCTTTCTCAAACGAGATGACAAAGAGTTCTAGCTCAATGCCCGCGATTTCCTGCTCTTCGATCGACATAATCTGTCCAACCCCATGGGCTGGGTAAACAACGTAGTCGTTCGGGCGGAATTCGGATTTCTTCGCTTTGCTCATGCAGTCCTTCCTAACAGAGCGCACCAACTTGCGACAAAGCCTTTAGACGGTGAACCGGGTTCCCCGTAAGACGTGTCACACTGGCGCAAAAAACCACCCGGGGCGAGGCAAAGAGCCTTCACCTGCGGAATGGCATCAGGTGTTCATCTTCAATTGTTACAAAAATATAGCACAGATTTTGCATCTTTAGAAGCGCAACAGGGGGAAACTTGCCGTTTCCCCATGAATTTCAGTGCTTTATCTCGATTCTGCGGGGCAGAAAAACCTTCTGCACCTGCGAATCAAGTGGCTTAGCCGCCTTCGCCGGGCGCCTCAGAGAAGTATTTCTCAAGCTTGCCTTCTTCGCCGTCTTTTTCTTCGTGACCTGGCATCGGCTCTTTTTTGGAAATGATAACGGGCCAGATTTCCGCGTATTTGCGGTTAAATTCAACCCATTGTTCCATATCTGGCTCTGTGTCCGGGCGGATCGCATCCGCTGGGCATTCAGGCTCACATACACCGCAGTCGATACACTCGTCAGGGTGGATCACCAGGGTGTTTTCACCCTCATAAAAACAATCGACCGGGCAAACTTCCACGCAGTCGGTATATTTACAAGCGATGCAATTGTCGGTGACGACATAGGTCATTGTATATCTCGAGTCTCTTGAGTTTCAGCGCCCTAGCTAAATGAGTGTGCGCTAATCTTCAAGCCGGGACCTTTTCATAAGGTCGAGATTGCGGCGATCCCGCTTGCTGGGGCGGCCTTTTCCCTCAAATCGCGGAGAATTCAGAATTTTTTCTTTGGGTTCAGACATATCAAAGTACAGCTGTTGCGCCTCAGGGGCCGGACCACGACGCTCTCCTAGCGCCTCAACGCGAACAACACGAATTTCCTTGGCCTGAGAAAAGGTCAGCACGTCACCTGGACTGATCGAATGGCTGGATTTGGAAATTTTTTGACCGTTCACCCGCACGTGCCCTGCCGTCACAACCTTAGCTGCAAGTGTGCGTGTCTTAAAGAATCGCGCCTGCCAAAGCCATTTATCAACGCGCAATTTCGGAAGCTGAGCGTTCAAGACATCCTCGCCGGGTGAAAAAAGGCGCACCAACTATTTGATGCGCCCCTTTTAGATTATTTAGATTTAAGGCCCATCAGCGCAGCAGCGAATGGATTGTCTGGGTCAATGGCCTTCTCTTTTTTCGGAGGTCGTGCACTGAACTGCTTGGCCCCTTCATTGCGAGGTTTGCCTTTCCCGCGTGGTTTCCCACCCGGTTTACCCTGACCGCGCGGCTTGCCTTGACCTTCGCGACGACTGCCTTGCTGTCCGCGGTTGCGGGAGTTCTGGCGTTCTTTGCGACCACCCCAAGTGAAGGTGTAGAACACCTCAACTTCAGGCTCAGCTGCCGCTTCGGCTTCGGCCGCTGCTGGTTCTTCTGCTGGCGTCTCAACCGCTTTGGCAGGTGCGTCTGCCGCATCAGCCGGAGCTTCGGTTGCAGGAGCTTCAGTGTCAGCCGCGGGCGCGGCTTCTGGCTTAGCCTTTGCGCGTTCACCTTTCTCAGCATTGTAGCCAAGGCCAGTCATCAACGTCGCAAATTGCTCGAGCGTCATACCCGTGATCGACAGCATATCTGGGTTGGCTTGGAAGCCGCCCCGGCTGTCTTCAGAACGCAGCATGTCTGCCAAACGTTCCAGCATATCAATGCGGATCGCACGTTCCCCTGCGGCACGGTAGCCCGCCATCGCATGGTACCCTTGCGGCGCACCTTCCTCTGCCGGAACCGTCACAAGACCGGGCGGAGGCGATTCAGGGAAAACATCCAGCCCTTTGTGCAAAGACCACAGAACCAAACGCAGACGCGTTGGCGCTGGCTTAAGCAGCAAAGGCATAAAGATCGTAAACTGACCAAAGCGGATACCATGCTTGCGCAAAGTACCACGTGCGTCTTGGTCCAACGCCTTTACATCTTCGGCCACTTCACCCCGTGGGAGAATGCCCAAACCTTCCACCATGCGGAACGCAAACCCACGGGCCAAGCCAGAAAGTTCTTCGTCGCGCGACAGGTTCAACAGAGGCTCAAACAGCGCTGCAATTTTACGGTCGATGAAATGCTGAAGACGACGTTCCACTTTTTGTGCAACATCTGGTCCAGCTTCGTCATCTACGAAAACTTTTACGGTAGGCTTAAGAGGGTCTGCGCCGGCCACCAATTTGCCAACTGCATGCTCGCCCCACATCAGGCCACCTTGTTCGGTAAAATCAATTTCAGTATCGGGGGCATTATAGAACCGGTCAGCCCGCAGATGAAATTGCGGTGCAAGCGCGGCGAGGCTCGCCTGTCGCAGCGTTTTGGCTTCAGCGCCTTCGGCGCTTTTGTCGGCCATAAACCGAAATCCTTCAAGTCGACCAACGAATTCACCTTCGACGGTCACTTCACCCTTATCATTCACATCGGCCAAAAGGGCCTCCTTCTGCTTGAGACGGCGTAACAATACAGAGGTACGCCGATCTACAAATTTTTCTGTCAACTTTGCGTGAAGCGCATCTGACAAGCGATCTTCTACCGCGCGAGTCTCGTCTCGCCAATGGTTTTCATCGTCAATCCAACCATTTCGCTGTGCGACATATGTCCAAGTACGGATAAATGCCAACCTTTTCGAGAGCGTATCGATGTTTCCATCAACTTTATCGATTCGCTTTATCTGACGTGCAAACCAATCATTTGGGATACGACCCCGTTCATGTAGGTACCCAAAGATGCCCTGCAAGAGGTTTGTATGCTCATTGTGGCTGATCCCCCGGAAATCCGGAATCCGGCACACATCCCACAACAACCGCACAGAACTCGCATCACTGGCCCGCGCGAAAATCTCGGCGTCTTGGCTAAGTGTTTTAAGCGCCATAAGATCATCGGCTTCGCGCGCTTTCATCAGCAATTCGTCATCAGGGGCTTCTTCAAGCGACCGGATCAACGCATCCACACGACCAAACTGTAACGCGGCATTGCGCCAGTTTAGCTTTTTGAGCGGCGTAAAGCGGTGCGCCATGATCGCATCGGCAACACCTTCATCCATTGGGCGGGCTTCACCTGTTACACCAAAGGTACCGTGGCTCATCCCGCGCCCAGCGCGCCCGGCGATTTGGGCCAGCTCATTCGGCATAAGTTCGCGCATACGGCGGCCATCAAACTTATGCGTTCCCGCGAAAGCCACATGATCAATATCAAGATTAAGCCCCATGCCGATGGCATCAGTGGCCACCAGATAGTCCACATCTCCATTCTGATAGAGATCGACTTGTGCGTTGCGCGTGCGGGGCGATAGTGCCCCCATCACCACAGCCGCCCCCCCCTTTTGGCGCCGCAACAGCTCGGCAATGGCGTATACATTGTCCACCGAAAACGCGACAATCGCAGAACGAGACTGCATCCGGCTGATCTTGCGACTGCCTGAATACGACAGTGTAGACATCCGCTCGCGCTTCATGAATTGCACACCCGGAATCAACGCAGCGATCGTGCCGCGCATGGTATCAGCGCCCATAAACATGGTTTCATGCAGGCCACGCGCTCTGAGCAAGCGATCTGTAAAAACATGCCCCCGTTCCGGGTCAGCACACAGCTGAATTTCGTCGACCGCCAGAAAATCACAGCCCATGCCATCTGGCATCGCCTCAACCGTACACACCCAATACTGGGCGCGAGGAGGCACAATGCGTTCCTCGCCCGTAACCAACGCCACAACCGAAGGTCCACGGGCTGCAACGATCTTATCATAGACTTCGCGTGCCAGCAGTCGCAAAGGCAAACCAATCACCCCTGTGCGGTGCGCCAACATGCGTTCAATTGCGAGATGCGTTTTACCGGTATTAGTCGGTCCTAAGACCGCCGTTATCCGTCCAAGTGTGGACATGTCCGTGCCTTTACTGTCAGAGCGCCTGGCCTTTGGCCACCGGTTCTAATCGTTCTAACGCCTCTGTTACGGCGGGATGGGACGGATGTATAGACTTGACCAATAAGTAGGCCTCATAGGCGTCATGTGGGCGATCAATCAGTTCAAGAATAGATGCCAAGCCCCGAATGGCTTCGAAATGGTTCGGGTTAAGCGTTAGCGCCTGTTCAAGATCAGCAATCGCCGGGCCAAACATCTCTGAATGGGCAAAGGCACTCGCCCTTGCCACCCAACCCTCGGCAAAATTTGGAGCATGATCTGTCAGCGCAGTCAGATGTTCGATTGCCGCCTCAAGATCACGATCTTCAAGCGCTTGACGGCCACGCGACAACAAAAGATCTGCGGCGGCAGACCCGGATTTATCCCACTCAAGGCGAATTTCGTCGACCAAACGATCCGCCGCAGCACCTTCTGCGGATTTCAGTTGGTTTAATAAATCAGCGACATGATCCGAGGGGGCTTGTGCCACAGCCTGCCCAGACAGGTCAAAAACTGCCAAAACAGCTGCCGCGACGACAAGTTTGTGATTTTGCAACAAAGTGCTCATAACACTCTTGAATGTAACCTGCTTCCCGGGATTTACTAGCCCGGCGTTCTTCAAATTAAAGGAAGTTTACACGATGAGCGATATTATCACTGCAGCCGTCGATGCCCTGGGTCAAAAATTGGGTGATGACGTGTTCGACGGATCCGCAAAATTCGTGATCGAAGGCGAAGGCGCTCTGATCATTGATGCAAATGGCGTACGCGCCAGCGATGATGAGGCAGATGTCACACTGACAGCAGATGTTGACGTGTTTCAATCTATTCTCGAAGGCGACATAAACCCGACCAGCGCATTTATGAGTGGCAAGCTTTCTGTCGATGGTGACATGGGCATGGCCATGAAACTGGCATCCGTTCTCGCCTAATGACATTCCAAGACGCCCCCTATTTCGACGATACCCCAGAGGGGGAAGCTGTGGCCAAAGCCTATTGGCTAAATTCAAAAGATGGGGTGCGGCTACGCCTGGCGGTCTGGCCCAACGAAGGGCCTGCAAAGGGAACGGTTTTGTTCTTCCCTGGACGAACCGAATATGTCGAAAAATATGCACTCACAGCTGGCGAACTGGCTGCGCATGGGTTCACAACCGCCTCAATTGATTGGCGCGGGCAAGGTCTGGCAGACCGGCTTCAACCCAACATTATGGCAGGCCACGTTCAAGAGTTTTCGGATTACCAGCTCGACGTTGCGGCAATGATTAATGCGGTTAAGGCACTCGACCTGCCGCAGCCCTATTATCTGATCGGCCATTCCATGGGCGGCTGCATTGGTCTGCGCGCCTTATACGAAGGGTTAGACGTTAAGGCCTGCGCCTTTACCGGCCCAATGTGGGATATCGGACTAGGACCGTTCCTCCGCCCATTTGCAAGCGTGGTCAGCACGGTTTTGTTGACGATTGGATTGGGCAATTGGCTGGCGCCCGGCACCTCAAATGAAACCTACATGCTCGACACCGCATTTGAAGACAACCAACTCACCAAAGATCGCCAGATGTACGCCCGCCTGGTTGCGCAAGCACGCGCACATCCAGAGCTATCTATCGGCGGCCCCAGCATTCGCTGGCTCAACAAAGCTCTTCGCGAATGCACAGCCCTTTCAAAACAAACACCCCTAACGGTGCCTTGCCTCACGTTTTTGGGTACAGATGAAAAGATCGTATCCCCCGATGCCATCACATCTCGGATGACCCAATGGGACAACGGTGAACTCGTGATGGTTGAACACGGCGAACACGAAGTCCTGATGGAAGGCCATGATGTGCGCGACCCAATCACCAACAAAATCGCAGCTCTGTTTTTGGCACACCCCTAAGGCACCAAGACGGCGGCGTTTTGGATGTGGGGCCTCAAGCAGATTTAGCGCCTTTCAACGATAGACCGTCTCGAGCCCATCGTTCTGCGTGCTCCACCGTGCGCTAATATCGGCTTTCTCCAATGTTGCAGTAAATCCTATCAAAGGAGCGGTATCAAACCGTGACAGGTCCACTACCGGCCCTGAAATCAAAAGGGTTTTATAACGACCGTCAGCACGACCCCGCAAAGAAATACAAACATCGCAGGTACCAAAAGCGGATGCAGACGATCAGGGGCAGGTTGGTGACCTGTTGCCCATCGGCGCAAGCGACCGGACAGCACCCCATGTCCAGCTGAAAGCGCCAAGACAAATGAAAGTTTGACCCAAAGCCATGCTGAAGCGAACCAATCACCGTAAAGGGCCAAAAAAGTCCCCAGCGCAAAGGTGAGGATCATTGCCGGTGTGCAGACACCACGATCGAATTTGCGCACAATCGCGGCAAGCTGCTTGTTTGGAGCCATTAGAAAAAGAGCGACTACAACCATTCCTGAGATCCATGCGATCATTGAAATGATATGAGCTGACTTAAGAAGGTCGTATATCAAGTTGTTTGCTCCTGTCGGATTAAGTCGCGTAACCAACGTTCGTTCACAAAACCGCCGAACGGTATCATTGCGCCAATAAAAAGCCGCGCCGCGTACTGCCAATTGAGAAGGCCTTCGGCCCATGTGCGGATCACAATCCATACGAACATCATGAAGGTAACACCGTGCAAAGGGCCCATGATCGAAACTGCTATTGGCAAACCCATTCCATATTTCAAAGGCATGGCAATAAAGAACAAGATGAGGAGGGTCACGCCTTCCGCCAATGCAAACCATCTAAGACTGCGCATTATTCTGATCCTATTGAGAGGTGCATAATTTCAGGGTCTTTGGAGGTCTCTGGTGCGCGAAATGAAGCAAAGCCAAAACCTGTCACTATCAAGCCGCAAACAGCCATAACCGCTGTCATCGTCATTGCAGTCACGATGGCACTCATGCCCATCAATAAGCCGTCGTGTTCTGGGGCGACATCGAAGTAGATGATATAGCCGAATGGGGATCCTGCCACAAAGGCGAACAATCCGCCGATTAATATACGCCGTTGCCCCCTTGGCTCGCTAATTGGTTCTAAAACCAGCTGTCCCATTGCTATGGCAACGAGAAACATCGAGACACTTATTTCCAATACATCGATCCCTTTGCCGATGCTTCCTGCAATCGCGGGCAAAGCAAGTAGGTTCATCTCGACGGCAAAGAGAGAGAACATAAGAACCGCACCCAATACCAGAAAATAGCTTAACTGGCCTTTTGCTGTGCCCGTGGGGCGAGCGACTTGATCCGGCGTATCTTTGAACATTGTGATGGGCCCCTAACCTTTGGAGCTGATGGCACTGTCGTAAAATGGCGTTTTTGGTGCCTTCCCATTGGACAGGCGGGTCAGAAATTCTGGGCGCGACCCCGTGAGGTGGTCGGCAGTTTCAAATCGCAGCGCTTCGATAACACCGTCACGTGGATAGCGTTCAAAGAGGTCTTGCAAGTTTGCAAGCCGAATGCGGCGGCGCCCAAACCCAAACAGGTCACAGGTGGCACCACGTGCCAACATATGCGCTTCGGCCCCATGTAACCTTTGACGGACGTGGATGTTCAAATGCAGCGCGATTGCTTCTGATACTTTATGGACAGTTGCAGCGGCATGTCCGCATTCATCAAGGTACGATTTTACCTGTCTGCCACCCTGAACCGCAAAACAACATTGTGACACTGGCACCGGGCAATCATCCGTTAATCCAACGTCATGAAGAATGGCTGCAGCAAAGAATATGTCGTTATCATAATCTAGCCCCCCTTGCTCTGCGATGAGGCGCCCTAGGAAATAAGTTCGCCACGAGTGAAACAACAGCGCTTGCGAATGTGTTTCTTCTGCATATGCCAAAGCGTCTTTGGCCAGAGAAGTAGTAGGAGGCCGCAAAGCTTCGAGCATTAAATCAGGCAAGCGTAGCAAGTGAAACTTTTGCCTCAGCGTGTCCGAAAACTCTCGCATTTGCACGTAGGCAAGGTTGCAAGCCAGTGAGAAAACATCACTTCGAGACAACGCCCCATTGTTGGTTTCAGCCCAATTCAGAGTACCTAAAACACTTCGTGACATATCGATTCCGTTGCTCAATTTATTTTTGTACTATTTCGCAATTAAATTGTGCTGACAAGGTTAATATGCGAAACAGTACATTATGAAGAAATCAAACCCGCGTGGCCGGCCTAAACGCTATGACCGCGAAAAAGCACTGGATCAGATCACTCAAGTTTTCTGGGAGCATGGGTTTGCAGCTACGTCTTTGGATATGGTTTCTGCAGCAACAAGCATGAAGCGGCCCAGCCTTTATGCGGCCTTTGGTGACAAAAGAGCGATGTTCCTGACCGTGCAAACTCGATTTGCGGAAAATCTGTCGTCCGACCTCGCGAATATTCTGATGCGTCCCCACGCGCCAACAGATGTGCTGAAGGATTTCTTCAAACATTTGATAGAGACATACACCAGCGGTCCAAACGCACCTTACGGATGTCTGGTGTTTTCAGTGGGGCTGGTTGAAGCCGTCACTGAAACCGAGGTTGGCGCCTTGATCCGACAAGTAAATCAAAGCATCGAAAATGATCTGCGGTCATTTTTGGAGAGGGCCATAAAATCCGGTGCCTTACCCAAAGCCAAAGACACCGATGTATTAACCTCATTGCTGGTTGCCTTGATACACAGCATCGCAGTCCGAGCGCGGTCTGGCGTCAAACCTTCGTCTTTGACCGACATGGCAGAACGTGCGATTCATAGCTTGCTTATCTAGACTTGCCCTTAGCGCCATCCTTAGCGCCATGGGCTTTCATTGCACCCTACAGGCAAGCAACCAAAACGTTCCAAGTCTGAAAAAACACTTAAGCAACGCCCCCATCCTAAAAGTCGGGTTGCATCTCAGTGTTGAATTCATGTGGTTTAGCCACTTTCGTTGCTTTGTTTGCTGCGTTCCCTGCCTTGATCAAAAACCAACTAGCCCCGCATAATGCGGGGCCAATTGGTCGATTTATTCGCTAGCTTCAACGACGCCGCTTTTCTGCTCGACGATCTCTTCCCACGCAGTCACATCGTCAAAATTCACGACCGGCGTTTGCTTTTTGCGGTTTAGAAGAAGGTGGGTGCTATCTGGTCGCGAATAATGCTCGGCAGGGTCTGCAGCAGCTTTGGCATTGCCGATCATATGGAGATCAATGTCGGCATACAAAAGGCCCTGTTGATCAAGTGGAATACGCTCTAATCAAACTGCGCTAATTGGGCCCATAGGCGCGGACGTCAGACAATGACCAATAACGCCTCGATGCGCTAATTGTTTGATCACAATCTTCCTGCATCGAAGCTTGATCAAACCACTCCACCATCCACCACAATGGTTTGGCCCGTCACAAATTTGGATCCATCCGAAGAGAGCCACAGCGCTGTATGGGCTATATCCTCCATCTGAATAAGCGCCGGTATGCATTGAATTTTGTGGGTTTCAGCCACAAAACTTTCACTCACACTGGATTGAGCGCGTTCCGTCATGACCCGACCCGGCGCAATTGCGTTCACTCGTACGAAATCGCCCCCCAGGTCTCTAGCCATCCCGCGCGTTAAGCCGACAATCCCAGCCTTCGCCGCGTGATACGCTGCTAGATTTCCTGCCAATTTCATCCAAGCACTGGATGACATATTCACAATCGACCCGCCCCCATGTTGGCGCAAAGCCGGCAACAGGAACTGCGGAATTCGCGCAAAATGTGTAAGGTTCACATCCAACATCCAGCGCCATTCCTCTGGTGTCATGTCTTCAAACCGTATCCTTCGGTCAGATCCCGCATTGTTTACAATGGCGTGAATGTCTGGGTTCTGTGCAAGGATATCTCCAAGTACGCGGTCCGTCATATCTAGATTTGACAGATCACAGTCGAATTGTGCTTCATTTGCGCGCGCTTCGTGATCAAAACTTAAGTCGATTGAAATGACTTCAGCGCCTGCGTTCAAAAACTCAGTCGCAATTGCCCGGCCTATTCCGCGTGCTGCACCCGTTACGACAATCGTTTTATCCGAGAAATCGTAAGAGACCGCGCTCACAGTTTCACCTCATTTGTTGGCTGCCCCGCGATGTCCACTTGAATACTGAACAAGCCACCAGAAAGAGGTGCTTCCTCTAAAACATCAGCAGGAAGTCGGATAGAAGCACTTGTTATATATAGGGTCTTCAGATCCGCTCCACCCAGACACAGGCTGGTCGGGCGCGGTACAGGCATATCGATTTCACGAATGAGTGTACCTGATGGCGAGTAGCACGCGACACGCCATCCGTCCCATAAAGCAACCCAAACATTGCCTTCGCAATCAACGCAAATACCGTCCGGCTTACCTTCCTGTGGATCGAAGACCAAAAAACTTTGCTTATTGGTGATCTCCCCGGTTGCGGCATCAAAATCATATGAAAAAACCGTGCCTAAAGCGCTGTCCACAAAGTAGAACTTGGTATCATCTGGGCTCCAGCCCAGGCCGTTGGACACTTGAAATCCCCCGTCGCGCGCTGTCGCTGAGGTGACTTCATCAAAGCAATACAAAGACCCTGACGGCATCGTCGCATCAAGGCTCATGGTACCTGCCCAAATTCGCCCTTTTCGATCGGTTTTGGCGTCGTTGAACCGATTAGACGGCAGATGCCGTTCCGGATCATACAATTCCTCAAGCGCATTGGTGATGGGATTATATTTCTCAAGCCCGTTTTGCGTCAAAGCCACCATGCCGCCGTCATTGCTTGGCAATAGCGCACTTATGAGATGCGGTGATTGCGTAGCGTGGTCTTTACCCGTTTTTGGATCAAACACATGAAACGCCGGGGCCGTCACATCGACCCAGTACAATAGATTGGTGCGATGATCCCAAACAGGCCCTTCGCCCACAATCGCGCCCACGGCGCTGACACATTCCAAGCGCTCGTCGACATGGCGACTGCGGCGCGGGTTAGGTGTGATACTCACAGGAGCACTCCCGATGTTGCCCATCACGCGGCGCGCAGCTTCCATCAGGTCGCGACCAATTACATGGCGACGTCCGTGAGGGATGCGATCGGCAAGGGCTGTCATTACAATTGCGCCATTGCCCATCTGGCTTGGCCCATACACCGGTACGGCGATGATCAAGACGCCTTCAATGGTCTTGGATTCGGCAATCGTGTAGCCTCGTGCGCGGCTGATCGCGAAATCCGCTAGTAACTTTGCTTTCTCATCGGGCTCGAGATCGGCCAAAAAGCCATTTACTTGATGCGGAGCCATCGACGCCAATATCGCCTGTCCAGAGGCAGAACGTATGGCTTCGAAATTACGACCAATATCAATTTTTACAGCCAAAGGGTTGGTTGGCAAGCGCACATCGACATGAATGGTGCGGTCCTGTTCCATCACCGCGAAGCTGACGGTTTCATTCAAGTCCTTTGCAAGGCGCTGAAGCTCATGCTCTGCCGCGCTGCGCAGGTCATGGGCGCCTGCGGTGCCATGACCCAGCTCGATCAAGCGATGCCCCAAAGTATAGGTTTTGTTTTGCTTGTCGTGACGGACAAAGCCAAACTCGACCATTGCACCCAGAAGCCGATAGAGTGTCGCTTTTGGCAATCCGGTCGCAGAGAGCAGCTCAGCAGAGCTACAGCTCTCTTTTCGGTCCGCCAGATATTCCAAGATTTGGATACCCTTTACCAGGGTCCCTGCCCCCGGAAAACGTTTTGCGACATCGTCAAATCGGCTCACTGGCTATCACTTTATGGCTTCATGCGTTTCGATATCGAATACGTGAATTTTGGATCTGGGGAAATCCATTTTCACTGTTTCGCCGTTTTGATACTTATGATCGTCAATGATCCGCGCCCGCATGGACTGCGCATCGCGGTCATCATCCTCTTCGTCGTTCTCAATTTCACTGTTGTCGATGGTCTGGCCCGCCGGAATTTGGAAGTGCAGGATCTTCTCTGTACCAAGGCTTTCTACAAGCGACAGGCCGGTTTCAACTTTACCCTTTCCCATAACGATATGTTCTGGGCGGATACCAAAGATCGCGTCACCGCCCGCACGAGAAGCAAGGGTGTCAGACAGAGGAACTTCTGCGCCACCAAAGGTGGTAAAAACGCGCCCTTCAGCATTCTGAATTGTTCCTCGGAAGAAGTTCATGCCAGGAGAGCCAATAAAACCTGCCACAAACAAGTTGCGTGGGTTTTCAAAAAGCTCGTCGGCCGAACCAACTTGTTGGATGACGCCCAGTTTCATGACAACGATCTTGTCAGCCATAGTCAGGGCTTCGACTTGGTCGTGGGTCACATAAACAGATGTCACACCCAAACGACGCTGCAATTTCACGATTTCTGAACGTGTATGGACACGCAGCTTTGCGTCTAGGTTGGACAGGGGTTCATCCATCAGGAAAGCTGCAGGTTCGCGCACGATGGCACGACCCAACGCAACCCGTTGACGTTGACCACCTGACAGCGCCTTTGGGCGGCGGTCCAGATAGGGCGTCAATTCAAGGATCTTTGCAGCTTCTTCCACGCGCGCATTGATTTCACTTGCGGGATAACCGCGCATCTTCAAACCAAACCCCATGTTTTTGCGCACGGAATAATGCGGATAGAGCGCGTAGTTTTGGAACACCATTGCGATGTCGCGCTTGCCTGGCCCCAAATCGGTAACGTCTTTTCCACCGATCAAAATGTTGCCCTTCGTGGTTTCTTCCAAACCCGCTAGCATCTTCAAGGCTGTGGATTTACCGCAGCCAGATGGACCAACGAAAACACAGAATTCTCCGTCTTCGATGGATAGGTTAAAATCGCTGATCGCTTCGACCGAGCCGTAGGATTTGCCAACCTGATTGAATTCAATAGTAGCCACAGGAGAGCCCCTTATTTTTCTGAGCCAGCGGCCAAACCGCCAACCATATAACGTTCAAGGAATAGGAAGACCGCAATGATCGGAAGTGATGCCATCAAAGATGCGGCCATCACAATATTCCAGTCAGTAATCCATTCCCCCTTGAGAGATGAGATGCCAAGATTCAACGTCCACAAGCTTTCCGAGGTCACCACGAAGGTGCGCGCAAACAAGAAGTCGGACCAGCTTAAAACAAAACAGTAAAGACTCGTCGCCGCCAAACCCGGTGCCGACACGGGCAAAACGATCCGGAAGATTGTGCCGATCGGTGAACAGCCATCCACAATGGCGGCTTGTTCAAGCTCGACTGGGATTGTGTCGAAATAGCCTTTCAACATCCAGGTCGCGAAGGGAATAATCATTGTCGCCTGCGCGATGACAACCGACCAGAGCGATCCGATGAGGCCCATTTGGCGGAAGATCACAAAGAACGGGATAATTATCAATGTGCCCGGCAGCATTTTCGCCGTCAGAATGAACAGCCCCATGCTTTGCCCGCCCTTCAACCGGAAACGCGATAGAGCGTAGGCCGCCAGCACCGAAATGGTCAATGACAAGACCAGCACCGCAATTGCAATCTTGAGCGAGTTCATGAACCAAACGTCAAATGGATGTGCCGCCAAAAGTTCGGAAAATGTCCCCCACTGAGGGTCATGTGGCAGGAAGCGCGGTGGGTAAGACCGCAGCTCTGTCGATTTGGACAGGGAGGTTAGGATCATCCAATAGATAGGAAAGAGTACCACGCCGCAGATCGCGATCACAGTGGCTCCGACGCCCCAAGGTTTTAGGTTTTTTCGTTTCGCCATGGGTGCCTCCTATGCCACCGATTTCGCAAAGCGGCTCACCAGAGCCCGGCTTAGGATTGCGCAGAGGATCAAGGTGATCACACCCACAGCAGCCGCGCGGCCCATACGGAAGAATTGGAAGCTTTGCTCGAAGGTCATGATCGCAAGCGATTTTGTCGATCCAACTGGCCCGCCTTCTGTCAAAACAAAGATGATCGCAAAATCACGGAAAACCCAAAGCGCAGTCATCACAAAACATACACCCAAAACAGGCAGCATGTTTGGAATGGTAACGTGCCAGAACCGTTGGAACACATTTGCGCCATCTACGCTCGCCGCTTGATACTGCTCTTCGGGAATGGATTGCAGACCCGCCAGCAACATGATGCAGATGAAGGGATAGCCCTTCCAGATCATCACAAGGCAAACCGAGAAAAACGCCGATGTTGGATCAGAGGCGAAGGCTATCGGCTCGCTGATCATGCCAGTCGTGAGCAAAATCCAGTTGAACACCCCAAATGAGCTGTCCAGCATCCACGCCCAGATCACAACTGCAACCACTTCTGGAACCGCCCATGGCAGGATCACTAGAAGGCGTGCGAAGGAGCGACCTTTGAATTTTTCATTTAGAAGCAATGCACAAGCAAAGCCAAAGATCAAAGCAGTGCCACCCACAAACAGCAGTAAACGGACCGTCACCCACAGCGAGTTGTAAAACTCGCCTGACGTAAAGAGCCATTCGTAGTTCTCAATGGAAAACGGCTTTCGATCAGACCCGATCCGGGCGATTTTGACATCCTGAAAACTGATATCGACAGACAGCAGGATTGGATAAACGATTATTAGTGCCATCATGATTAGCGCTGGGGCAATCAAGAGGTAGCCAAGCTTATGGCGATGGCGAGGTGAGCTGAAGTCAATCATCAGGGGCTCCGAGGATGGGCGTAGATGCGGCGCCCTGAACGAGCGCCGCACCGATTGTCTTTAAGACAGTTTAGTCAAAAGCCAGAACTTGTTTCTGAATTTCTGCAGCCACGGCGGCTGGATCCAGATCATCCGTGATCATCCGTTGCGTTTCGTTGAAAATCACTTTGGACAGCTGGCTGTTGTAAAGCTCCAGCCCACGTGGCAAGCGGTCAACTCCGGCCGCCGCTGCGCGTGCAGTGGCTTCTTGGAAGACAGCAAAGACCCCGTCCTTTTCGATGTTATCAACATAGTCCAAACCTGGACGCGGCGCTGGGTTACCAGAGTAATCCGCGAATTTGTTCTGGAATTCTTTGGATGCAACGATTTGGATAAAGTCCCAAACCAAGGCTTTTCGATCATCTGAAATGTCGCTTGGCATTGTCAGTACGTTGGACGTACCGCCCACAGGTGGGGTCAGTGGAGAATGCGCAATCTTCAGTTTCGGGCGCATTTCTTCGCTCGCGCGGTTCAGGATACCGTAGATCCATGGGCCGTCGATATACATACCCAAGTTCCCCTCGATCAGCATCTGGCGCAGATCGTTGCCAGCAGCTTGTTTCGGGTTAACTCCAGACTCTACAATCGCTTTCCACTTGGCAAAACCCTCAATGGTTTCCGCTGAATCCAAAGTTGGTTTGCCATCCACAGTCCAATTGCCGCCAGAATCCAAGACAAGACCTTGGATCGCGTGCATCACGGGCGCCGGGCGGATTGTGTCCATCCCCAGACCATACTTGTCGACAATACCGTCACCGTCGCTGTCACCTGTGATCGCTTCGGCTGCTGCAATGTATTCTTCGAAAGTCGACGGCGGTGTTTCAAAACCTGCGGCTTTCATTAGCTCTTCATTGTAGGCCATGACAAAGCCAGCATAGAACAGCATCAGGCAGTATGTTTCGCCATTGCGCTCACAGGTTTCTTGGCCAGCCCAGCCGTCTAGATCCAGACCGGATTTTTCAATCCATGGGCCCAGTGGCTCGATCCAACCTTCTTCAGCAAACGGCTGGTATTCAAACGCCGCTAGGTGCACGATGTCTGGTGGTGTACCACCTGCAAACATTGTGAACAGAGTGTCCGCATATTCTTTGCGGCCCAGCTGTGTCATTTCGACAGTCACACCTGGGTGCTTGGCTTCCAGTTCAGCTACAGCCTCGGCCCACCATGCGCCATAAGCTGCGTCTGTCTTTTGCCATGTGACGAAGCTAAGCGTTTCTTCTGCGCTTGCGGCTCCGCCAAGTGCGGTGCTTAGCGCAAGCACACCCGCTGTGGCCGTTTTTTTGAAATTAAACATATCTTCCTCCTCCTTGGATCTCATCAATCAAGTTTTGTCAGGTACTTCATCGCCTCGTCGGTTGGTTTGACGCCGTGACCCGGCGTATCTGGAACGAAAAACGCCCCGTTTTTGCACTCCGCAAGGCCTTCAAGAAGTGCGCCATTGCGGTGGTAAATCGTGTGCTGGAACTCATGAGCGTCAGCACCGATGGCAACAGATGTCCGTAGACTTGCCGCCATGAAGATTCCGAGGCCAATCGTGGCGTGCGGCATAATCTGAGCTTGGTTTTCTTTGGCCATCTTCGCCATGCGCACCATTTGCGTCACACCGGTGTGCCCCATTTCGGGCTGGATGATGTGGCAGGCTTTTTGGCGATGGCGGTAATCCCATTCGGTTCGCCACTCTTCACCCAAACCAAGCGGAACAGTCAGACCCGCAGCGATCTTATGCTGCGCTTCGATGTCTTCTGGTTTGGTCGGCGCTTCGAGGAACCAAGGTTTCATCTCGGTCAAAGCCTGATCCAATGCCAACGTTTCATCCGCTGTATGGGTCCAATGCATATCGAGCGCGATGTCATGATCGTCGCCAAGGGCTTTGCGCAGGCCAAACATCTCGCCAATCACGTCACCATTATCAACGGCTCCGATTGGGGTTTTGACTTTGTTATAACCCTTCTCTTTCCAAGACTGCGCGAGCTCTACGCGCTCAGAATGTGTTTTTGGTGGCAGGCCAGAGACATAGGCATCAAGAGTGCCCTCTCCAGCCCGCCCCAGGGCGGCTTGAAGACTTTGGTTGGAAGAACGGGAGGTCAGGTCCCAAAGTGCGATATCAAGCGCAGCCAGCGCATCCCCCAGATATCCACCCCAATATCCACGCACGCGTTGCAGCTCGTACAACTGATCCCAAACATGAGACGGATCGTCGAGCGGTAGCGTTTTTAGATAGGGTCCGAACAGATCAGAAATCAAAGCGGCGACGGCTTTGGGAGCGACGAGTCCATAAGTCTCGCCCCAACCCGTCACCCCATCGCTGTCGGTGAGCGACACAACGATGGACCGATCGTTCTTTGGGTAGATTGTTCCGTTAAAAAGACGCACAAAGTAGTCAGGCCCCAGATCAACGGTGCCCAGATCGGTTTTACCCAAGTACGCCTGTTCATTTGGCCGCTCAAAGGCAAAGACTTCGATTTTTTCAATCCTACGAGGCAAGGGAGGTCTCCTGGATAGACGTTGTTGCTTCGTACAATTCAAGCACAAGATGCTTTAGCTGGTCATCCATTTCTGGCAGCGGTTCACGAACAAAATCGCTTTTAATCAAACCTTTGTGCTTCAAGATATGCTTTGTCATCCGCATACGGAAGGGTGCCTGGATCAGCAGAAGTGGTAGGGACTTTGTGTAAAGTGCTAAAGCCTCTTCACGGCGGTGCTGGAAATAGGCGTTCAGCAGGTCAACATGTAGCTCTAGCAGTTCGATAGCTGGCATGGTCGCGACCGCGCCGCGTTCTAACTCTTCGAATATATAGCGAGCACCACCACCACCGATGACCCCTTTCAAGTTACCACCAACAGCAGCCACAAGTGCGCTTACCTTAGCACCTGAAGGAATACCTTCTTCTTTGACATATTGGATCGCCGGCACGGCCTCAGCCAATTCAAGCATGCCTTGAGCTGAAAGGTCTGCACCACGCGGCGCAAACAAGTTCTGCAAGATGATCGGACGTCCCTCAGTTGCATCTGAAATCCGCTTAAACCAATCGACAAAGTCGGTGCCCATGTCAGGGATCGCCATTGCCATGATCATATCGGCGCCATTGGCGGCTGCTTGCTCAGCCGCAGCAACCATACCTTCGGCTGTATTGGAATTCACACCCGCCACAATCGGCAAACGTCCTCGGTTCTGGGTCACAACAGTCTGAAGGCATGCGTCCCGTTCCTCTGGTGTCAAATGCACATCTTCGCTGGCCACACCTGGATAAACCAAAGCGCTCGCGCCAGCGTCGACGGCGAAATCAATCAGATTTGCCAAAGAGGGCAGATCCAATTCGCCATTGTCCAGAAATGGCGTTGGAACCACTGGCAATACTCCGTTTAAGTCAGTCGCCATGTCAATTCCCTATATTTGAGACTTATAAAACATATTTGAAACTTATCTGAATTTTTCTTAACCTGTCAACGCGCATAATTTGAGGAAATGAGAGAAATGTCAGAGCCAGCCGCCTTCACCTTTCACTGGGGCAATACCGAACTAAGAGGCTGGTCGCTTGGCCCTAATGGCGACATCCTCAATAGTTTCACTGCCGCAGCCCCTTTAGAAAAAGGCCGCAATGAAGGGTTTTCCAAAGTACTTGAAGAAGCTGCAGGCGAATTTCTTTCGCAGCAGAAATCCGCACCTTTGATCTTTGCGGGTATGGTTGGCGCGGTGAATGGTTGGCACCCGGCGGCCTATTCTGAGTGCCCGATAACCGCCGAAAAATTGATTTCGCAAGCCGAACGATTCGACTTTTTGGGTCACCAATCGCTGATTTTACCGGGTGCGACCTGCAAAGATTCGCTCGGAAACTCTGATGTTATGCGCGGCGAAGAGGTGCAACTGTTGGCCGCTTCTCAATTATTGGGACGCAAGAACCTCACTGTCTCGATCCCTGGACGCCACTGCAAACACGCCATTGTCAAAGACGGCGCGCTTGTCAGCTTCCGCAGTTATATCACAGGGGAGCTCTTTGACTTGCTTATAGGTAAAAGCCTCGTGGGCGCGCTGGCTCAAGGAAATGAATTCATCAAACCGACCTTTATTAAGGGTGTTCAGCACGGTGCTGCCCAACCTGTGGCAACAGCGGTCTTTGCGAGCCGTGCAAATGCACTAAACGGATCGCTCGCCCCAGAGGAAGTGTCATCCTTCCTCTCCGGTGTCCTGATCGGACATGAAGCTGCACAACTTAATGGCCAAGGCGAAATCGCCCTTATGGCCTCCGGCATCCTCGCCGAACGCCATGCGATTGCCTACGATGCCCTTGGGATCAGCTACCAAGCAATCGACGCCAGAACCTGCATGCAAACCGGCCTACAAATGATTGCCCGCCAGATGCTGGAGACCGTCTGATGACGCCCCCCCTCGTCTTGTGTATGAACCATGTGTCGATGCCGATCACTGATATGGATCGCTCTAAAGGTTTTTACCAAAAGCTCGGCCTCACCCCAGGATTTGAACGCATTGATCCTGAAACCAACAACCATTTGCTTCAAATGATCTGCCCAGACGGTAGTTTTGTGGAACTGGTTAAATCCAAAAGCGCAGAGGTTTTCCGACTGGGACTAAGCCCGCACTTTGGCTTGCAGGTTTTAGACATCCATGCCGCCGCTGAGGATATGAAAGCAAAAGGCATAGAACCTCTCGACGACGTCCAACGAGGCGCATCGGGGGTCGACTGGTTCTTTGTGGCGGATCCAGACGGCCATTTGGTTGAGTTCACAGCGGCAGTCCAAGAATGACCAATGTTCTTATAATATGCTCGGACCAACATCGCCGCGATGCCGTTGGCTGCTACGGGCATAAATATGTGGAAACACCAAACCTAGATCGCTTGACCCATGAAGGCACGCGGTTCGCCCATGGATACTGCAACGCCCCCATTTGTGTCCCCTCCCGCGCAAGTCTCGCGACGGGTTTGCAAATTCACGAAATCTGTTCTTGGGACAATGCCGACCCATATCACGGCCAACGCACCAGCTTCATGCACCGCGCACAATTGGCCGGAATAGACACCATATCCATCGGCAAACTCCACTTCCGAAACGCAGAAGATGACACCGGATTTGATAAACAAATCAACCCAATGCATGTCGTCAATGGCACCGGCACATTCTATTCCTTTTTGCGCGATCCTGTCCCACGTATCGTCGCAGGCGGCAAAACGCTAGATGATGCCGGTCCCGGCAACACAAGCTATGGTCAGTATGACAGAGATATCTGTGCGGCTGCTGGATCCTGGCTGAAAGAGCGCGGCGAAAGTGGCAACTCGAAACCGTTTCTTTTGAATGTTTCCTTCGTCAACCCGCACCCACCCTACCAAGCACCCCAAGACCTATTTGACAAATACATGGCCATGGACCTGCCAGTTCCTGACGAAAGCGATTGGCATTCTCATCCCTCTCTCGATGGCATTCGCCTCTATTTCGATATGGAAGAGTTGCGCACCGAAGAGGTGCGAAAAGCCATCGCAGCAGCCTACTTTGCCAATGTCGAGTTCCTCGATCAAAACATCGGGAAAGTGCTGCTTGCGCTGGAAGCGAGCGGCTTGGCCGACGATACCCTCATTCTTTACATATCAGACCATGGGGAGTCCCTCGGCGACGCGGGCCTCTATGGCAAATGCAACCTGTTTGAACCCTCAATAGGCGTGCCGATCATCGCCAAAGGGCCGAATATCCCGGCTGGTAAAACGTCCGAAACACCGGCGCAGCTGCTCGACATTTACCCAACCATCCTTGATGCGCTTAACATTACTGTCACTGCGGAAGACAAACAAAGAACCGGAAACTCTCTGATCAAGCTCGCGAACGCGCCTGATCAAGAACGTTGGATATTGGTGCAAAACCACTGCGCCGGATCGACGTCCGCCACCTTTGCGCTCAGTAATGGCAAGACCAAATACGTCTATTTCAACGACTTCAAACCGATGCTCTTTGACCTGACGACCGACCCGGAAGAACGCGACAATCTCGCCAAATCCTCCTGTGCAGATGTCCGTGACGAACTGGCCGAGATGGAGCTTCTTCTGCGTAGCATGGTCAACCCCGAAGCCATCGACGCAGCTTGTCGCGCCTCCCAATCGGAACGCATCAAAGCACAGGGTGGTTTTGACGAAATCATGGGCCGTGCCCACGCCACCGCCTACACCCCGCCACCATCAGAAAGCGAGAGCTAAATGACCACTCCTCCCGCCCCAAAACCCGGGTGGCAACTTGTGGCGCTCACCTCGATCTTTTGCGGTGTCGCAAGCGGCGTCAGCCTTAAACTCGCAGGTGATATCCCCAACACGCAGGCCGTGACCATCCGAGCTGGTACAGCCTTTCTGTTTGTGCTCGTCATTTCGGTGATCCACGCGGGCCGTCTGCACATCACACTTGATCGCCCAACAATCACACGCGCCGTTTTGGACGGGATTGCCGGGTTCGGCTTTGCCCTCGCGGTCTTTGAGTTACCGATCAGCCTATTGACCGCATTCCTTGCCGCGCTTCCGGCCTTTTCGACCCTCTTCGCCGCGGTCTTCCTTGGGGAAAAACCCAAACCTTTGGTCTGGGTCGGCATCGCAGGCGCTTTCATCGGATGCCTGATTATCCTGCGCCCGGCACTCGAGTTCTCAGCCTATGGCGTCGCCCTCGCCCTTTGTGGCAACTTCGGCTTTGCGGCCCGCGACATCTACACCCGCAAAATCGGTGACGGGCTGGATGCCCACTCTTCCGTTCTATTATCATTCTGCTTCGTCATCGCCTGCAGTCTTTTACTGTATCCTGCGGACGGCTGGACGATACCTTCCCTTCGCGATGCAGGCTTTTCTGTTCTCGCAGGCATCTTCGGCGTTGGCGCCGGGCTTCTGATCGCTCTCGCCCACCAACACGAACTGGTCAGCCGCATTGCCCCCCTACGTTTCACCAGCCTGCTTTGGGCGCTGCTTCTGGATTACCTAATTTGGAACTTTGTCCCCGATCGGACCGCTTGGATCGGCATTCTTGTCACCACACTGTCTGTTATCCTCGTGCTCCATCAAGCACGTACTCCCGCGAACAAAGGCCCTCACCCATGAGCCAGAAGAAACCGAACATAATCTTCATCTTAACTGATCAACTGCGCCATGATTTTCTAGGCTGCTATGGGGCTGACTTCCTGAACACACCAGCCATCGACAGCCTGGCAGCCAACGGCACCCGCTTTGAGACCTGCATTTCGCCTTCCCCAACATGTATTCCCGCACGGGCGTCAATTCTAACAGGGCTCGATGCCCATGAAACCGGAGTGACGCATAACCTTCAATGGTTGCGGCCCGACCGACACGAAATGGGCGTCACCTCTTGGCCCGAACACCTAAACAGCTCGGGTTATCACAGCTGCGCCATCGGCAAGATGCATTTTTATCCATGGGACATCACCGAGGGTTTTCAAAACCGTATTATTGCCGAAGACAAACGTCACATTCACATCCACGATGACTATTATGATGCATTGAAAGAACGTGGTTTCGAAAAGCTGCACGGTGCGGATATGCCGGGGTATTACGAAAACAAAGGCGCCTGTGTTTGTGAATTGCCCGATGATTTGCACGTCGACCGTTGGGTGGGTACAAACGTGGTGAACTATATTAGCACCCACGACTTCGACACGCCGCTTGCCCTGATGGTCGGTTTCCCCGGCCCGCACTGCCCGTATGACCCACCCCAAGACGCGGTCGACAAGATCACGTCAAACAGCATTCCAAAGGCCATCCCAAGCACAGTTGAAAGCAACTCACACCAAGCAGGTTTTCTGGCAAGCTACAAACGGGAATGGGCCGCCATCGATTACAAAGACCTGAGTAAAGCTCATATCCAGAGCATCCGCCGCCACTACGCAGCGGCCGTCGAACGCATCGACCAAGACGTCTCCAAAATCCTGGCGCAGCTCGAAGCACGCGGAGTACTAGACAACACGATCATTGTCTTCAGTTCTGATCACGGAGACTACCTTGGCGACTTCAACATGGTCGGCAAAGGCACCTTCCATGAACCGTCCATTCGCGTGCCTATGATCGTCGCAGATTACCGCGACCCAGACCCCAAAGTCTCAAACGAACTCACCAGTCTTATCGACCTTTTCCCAAGTTTCCTAAAGTGGGCAGACTTGCCGGTTCCAGAACATCTATCCGGCACAGCATTGGGCGAAAACACCGCCGATCGGATTATAATCGGCCTGACTGGAGGAGGCATCATGGCCCGCGACCAACGCTGGAAACTGGTCAAATACGCCAACGGAGTGAGCGCTCTGTTCGACCTTAAAAACGACCCGACAGAACAGGAGAACCTGTTGTCAAAGGCGCAGGACCAGGCCGCAAGGCTGGACGCAGAAATCACCAAGACTATGGTCGCGGGTTATGCAAAATCTCACGCAGATAAGCTAGTGAACGCGGTAAAAACAGCGCCGCCACACGACTTTTATGACCGAGATTGGCAACGCCCCTATCCCAGCCGCACACTGGAAACAAAACTTGGATCTTGACTGCGCTAAGCGAACTCATGAGTTAAGTGCGGCGAAAGCCTGCTTCCCGCCGTTCGTGAAAAACTGTCATGTCTGCCGTGGAGTTTGGAGCCGTCACTAGGCGGTTTTCGCACGAGCAGCTGAAAGGGCCATCCCCGTAGATCAGAACACTCTCGTTTGGCCGGATCGCGGCGATACGGCGAATTACAGCTTCGAGCCCAAACCAGTCGTGTTGGCTTTATATTGCTTGCGTTTGCAGCGCGTGATTTTCGTCGATTGCTCAGATTTCGTTGTCACAACACGGCGTCCAGCGATAGGCTGTTCTGTCAGCCATGCGAATGGAGCATCAATGCCACTACACCCAAGAACGTTTTCTCACATCGACCTTTCAGTGCCATATGTTTTTTCCTTTCGCTGTTGCCGGCTTTGAAACCCTAGGCGAGGGACAACCCTGTCTTCCGATCAATACAGTCGAGCGGCGGCCTTTTCGCTGCGCAGACATCGCCGAAATCCACGAAGCTGAATCAGTTCGCGAAGCGGCATCATTCCTTTGGTGGTAATAGCCTCAACTCAGCACATGGTTTGTAGCGGCCAAGCCTTCCGGCGCGGGGCGGTCCAGAGCCTCTGCGATGGAGATATCGATTGCCCGGCACAAGGCATCCAGCGCCAGAGAGGACAGTGTTTGCGAACTGGCCATCTGACCGAAACCGCTAATCGTGTTGTGTTCGGCCAGTTGCTCGATCTGGTCCGCCATCGACCGCAACGCGGCATCAGCGGGATTGTTTTGAGGCGATTGTTGCCGGGGTTGGTGAACTCAGACATTTGCTGAGATGATCCAACAACAGAAGACGCACCTAGGGTGAAAGATGGTGGCTATTCGCCATGAGGGGAAACATGTATCTGGCCCATTCTCCGTATCCATGGAAAATGGTGACAGAGATCCATTTACATCCCACTTTTGAAGACACCTTCATTTTGCGGCTGAACCGTTGTTGGTAAAACATTTATGGACCGCTTCTGCTGTTTCGATATCAGGTGACAAGATACCCACCGTCGATCGGGAGCACTGTTCCGGTGATAAACTGGGACATCGGCGACGAAAGGAACACAACCCCACCAGCCATGTCTTCTGGCGTTCCCCAACGATTTAGAGGAGTTCGGTCCCATATCGCCTTGCTGCGCACCTTGTCTGATTGAAGTGCCTTGGTCAGTGGAGTCGCAATCCAACCCGGAGCGACGGCGTTTACTCGGATGCCGTCAGGTGCGTAGGCAATGGCAAGCGACTTGGTCAATTGCGCGATGCCGCCCTTTGACGCGGAATAGGCAGGGACCAGCCCGCCGCCAAAAAACGAAAGCATCGAGGCCGTGTTGACAATGGTTCCCTTCGACTCTCTCAAAAGATCGCGGGCGGCGGCGCACACACGCATGGAGCCCGTCAGGTTGATATCTAGCACATCGGCGAAAACCTCGGGTTGGCTTCTGATGAGGCGGGTACTCTCAAAATACGCTCGTCAGAAAAGCTATATGATGAAGTTGAGGCGGAGCTGGTACGTACCGCCATTCGGGGGCGGCTGCGGATCAATGAATCCGATGCGGCCGCGCACTATGGAGTTGGGCGAACTGTCATGCATGAGGTGCTGCTTCAAGCGCAGTCAAACGGACTGGTGGTTCGCGATGGAAGTTCTCGCTGGCACACAGTTGCGCTCGACGAAAACTGCATCACTGCGCTCTACGAATTGCGAATGCTATTGGAGCCCGAGGCGCTGGCTCTTTCCGCAGGCGACATCGGGCGTCGCACACTGGATCAAATAGAAGGCCACCTGAGAGAAGCCGCAGCATCTTACCCTAATGTCAACCCAGCGGATCTTTTCAAAATGGAAGAAGAGCTGCACATTGATTGTGTGGCCGCTTGCCCCAATCAGGAAATTTCAGAGTCCCTCAAGCGCACCAACTGTTTGCATTTGGCAAGTCGTTACGCCTTGGGCAACGAGGTCGATTTGCCAAAGGCCGAACCTTTCTTTGAAGAGCACCTGAACGTCATTTCCGCGATGCAAGCCAAAGACTTTGATACCGTAAAAAGTGAAGCGCTACACCATCTCAAAACAGCTCTACCCAAAGTGATCGCGCGCGTGCAATCTGCAAAACTCGCGTTGGAACCCTTAAATTTGCCCTTTGTCAGCGACATCAATCCGACGTCGGCCTAGTCAGTTTTCCCTAACAAAGCTTTCTCACTCTTTCCTTTCCAAAGGCAAACATGATCGCCTTTGTATCCCACTTTAAGCTTGTCTTCTTACAGTTGAATAGCCGCGTTTGTTCGAAGGGAAGCCACCTTTGCACATGCCGCGAGTGTCTCCTTCCTTTATGTTTTTTGAGACGGTAGCGAAACGCAAGGGTAGCCGTTAAATTCCACAACATGAAAACTTGCTAAGTCCCCCACCTTGCTTGAACGCGCAGTTGCAGCGAAAGTACTGTCTTGATGAAACCGATTTCTAAGAGTTCGGAGGCACTTCGCGAATGATCATTCGCAAATTGCGTCAAGCCAACGTCGAACCTATTTCGGCTCATGATCTTAGGTATGGCAGTATGTATTCTCGTGAAGAGATTGAAAGCGCTCTAAAGTAAAACACTCGGAACAAAGAAAAGGCGCAGGTTCATTCCTGCGCCTTTTTTGTCGCCCAAATCGCCCCCAATATGACGATTCCGAAAGCCTATGGTGTGAATTTCGGAAAACCTATGGTGTGACCAACAACTTAAATGTCAGTTACACCATAGGTTTTCCAAAGTAAAAAGTTCACCACTTTGAAATCATTGAACTTTTCGGAAGTGAGAAACACCATACGTTTTCCGGATTCCACCATAGGCATTCTGCCCAGCACCGGACGTTGCGAATTCTTAGGAAAAACTATTTCTCACGAGACTGGGTATAAAAAAACCTCGGCTATCTCAAGCCGAGGTTAGGAATGTGCCGATATTTATTTCAGATAGGCTTTATACGACGCCAGCTAGCAAACTATCCACGTCACATGCCTCATAGTCATCGCGCACAAATGGATTGTGTCCAGGCATACACCCCATTCGTTCGGCATATCTCTCGGCCAAAAAATCAAGCGTTAGATGATCTTTATCGGGTGGAATACTCGAAAAAACGTCGACCATAAATTTGAATACACGGCCATATAGATTTCCATGAGCATGACATAGCCGCAGGTAAACATCCTGTGTCCGAACTTCTTCGATGTCGACCCCAACCACTTGGGCATATCCAACAAAGGCGGTATCGATTTCATCTAAGTCGTTCTCCGAGAGGGGGTTGATCGCTCCCATATGAAACGGGGTCATCAGATTTCGGAATTGCGGATCAAAATTTACTTTGTCCAGCAGTTCAGGAATACCGCTCAAAACGATCACTACTGGCCAATGCCGATGTTTCATAAATGTTTTAATCGAGTTGATAACCTTCCTAGTTTCCTTCTCCCCAAGAGTTTCAAACATGTGCTGACATTCATCAATGTGGATCAACCATGTGCCAGTTCTTTCAAGTTGTCGTCGGACTTGCGTCCAAATCTCATGTTCCGTGCGCCGACCCGTCATCTGGTAGCCAAGTTCACTCACGACATGTAGGCCCAATGATTTCCAGGTGGTTTCTCCATCCAATGCAATCTGTAGGTATCGAACCGCACGACCGCTTTCGAGCACTGGCTGCCGCTGCGTTAGACGTAGGAGTGCTCGATTTATCTCACGTGTCTTACCCGAATTGCTTTCTCCCACCACCACCAAACCGTTGCATTCTTGATGCTCTCCACACAGTAGGCTTGCATCAAAATCATTGACAGCCGACATCAACAAGCGATCCAACTCGGCAGCTCTGGACATTTCAAAGAACAAGCCCTTGAGCTTAGCGCGACGCTTCGCGTCGGACTCTTGAGGCCGAACCCTTACATCGGTCATTTCAGTTTTCCCTTTCCTTTAGGTGCGCCAGAAAATCGCTGTTTGGAGGCGTCTTTGGTTTCTTTGGGAGGTTGGGTTGAGCCACGGGCACTCGTCTCTGCAGTGTCTGCTATGGAGCGAACGCTCGGGTTCCCAACAGTTTCTTTTTCGCTTGCGTCTCCTGCCCCAATAGCCGCTGACGACGACGCGCTTTCTGATACAGCGCTTGCAGTGTTCCTGCGCTTCTCTTCTTTGATATCCTCAGCAGTGAAGATCCCTCGCCCCTCCCCGCCAGATAGCAATTCATCCATATCTGCGGAGTAGACAGCCTCAGGATTTCGATCGATCTGCAATTTCACACAGTATCGAGCTTCGAACCAATCAAGCTCCTCAGGTCGCATCTCACTAGAAGGAAGACCGTTCATCTCGATGGATTTGTCAATTTTCTGATGAAACCACTCCGCATGCTCAGCCAGTACATACTCGTAAAAAATGCGGTCTTGCGGACG
This sequence comes from uncultured Paracoccaceae bacterium, assembly GCA_947498415.1. GTDB lineage: Bacteria > Pseudomonadota > Alphaproteobacteria > Rhodobacterales > Rhodobacteraceae > Cognatishimia. Next base: position 277,495 of record CANMKB010000005.1, on the reverse strand, counting down.
TGGTTCTGTCATTTTTTGAATAGCCCGCATCCAAGTCCGCAAAGTGTATTTTTCAAGGTCTTTGCGTTGGTTCTCCAGTCGAATTCCCCGACCGTTTAAAACTACAGTCACCTCACGAAGATCGTTTGGATCCAGACGAACTTCGACCGCTTGCTGTCCTCTTTTAAAAACCTCGACCAAAGCTTCTTGATTTGCAAAAGGCACGCCGCAAATCCTCAGCCCCTCTTTTGAAAGCAGGCGTTTTAACCTTAGACCCGTCGCATTGCGACGCACATGCGGCTGTGGTGGAGCCAGCACTCCGTAACGTTCGTGATGGGTCCAAGCATCAACAGGACGTTTGCCAAACAAGCCGGCGTGCTGCTCTAGCGGATAGTCATCAACCACAAAACGCGTGATCAAATGGCGTAACTCTTCAGCGTTGAAAACTGCCATCGCTTCGGAGTCATAGCCAACCAAGCAATCGATCGAATATCCAGTTTTTCCAGGTAACTCATCGGCGAACCGTGTCCTGAAGCCCCCAAAGAGTCGTTCAACAAATGGTTTATCCATCGGTACGGCTGCTCGGCCGTAAATAATTGACGCGCCCAGAGCTGAAATAGCGGATTGAACTTCATCATTTAAAAAAGCCGAGCCAGTATCGACTATAATCGTCCCGATACCACAGTGCTGGTGCCAGGTCTTTTTACAACCCGCCATGCGACTGATTTCGGACTTGTCTCGCATGACCATGTCCAAAACTTCACTTACTGTCCGCGAATTTTCCTTTTCCGCAAGACTAATGCCAAGAACTTGACGTGTGGCAACATCGATTGCGGCGCACACAAACAAGCGCTGACGAGGGTTTTTCTTACCCTTTCGCTTCTTCGAGCTTTTGCCTTCTTCCAAATCCTTTTGCAGGTCTGGTGTCAGCAAGTCCCAAAAGGCGGACTTCTTTGCAAAAGTCATGACGTCGCCAGTCCAGAAATCCAGCTCAATCATCTCGCCAATCTTAAGAGCCCGGACACCATGCTGGGTAGGAGAAAACGCCTTCTGAGCCGCACGGGGGCCATCTCGCCCTAAGGTGAACTCAAGCGCGCTAAACTTTCCAAGCCGCCTGTAGATCGTATTCTGATGCGGGACCTCGAGCTGAGAGACGAGCCCGTTTGCGCGACGCTGTTGGTTGGCTTGCCGAAAAACTCGATTAACCAATTTCACAATGGACGTCTTCGAAGGTTGCGACCTGCTAAGATATTTCTGGCAGCAACTATCCAAAATCGCATCGACAGCATCAGGCAATTTAGGTTCACGATTGCCTTTCAGCGGTTTTGGCAATAGCGATTTCGCGTGCGGTTTGCTGTGAGTAAAATACTTCTTGCAGAACTCACTTACACTTTTAGGGCCATAGGTCAGCGCAACAAACGACCCATTCTTGTTATTGCCAAGTGCCAACAGCCGTTGGCGATCGAGAGCAAGCTTCTCGATTTCGGAAAAGCGCTTCGCAATTCGCGTTTCCGTGAATTTTCCGCTTTTTAGAACGGATCGAGAAGCCAGGCACCAGGCCTCACGCTGCATCGCTAATTGCTTGTCCTCATCAGAACGAAGACTCCAATGGTCATCAGATATTTGACCTGTTTTCTTATCCTCAAAGTTTTCGCTGCTAAAGCTTTGGTCGATGAAAACGTCGCACCGCGTTAGTAGCTCCTGCACCTTAAAATCTTGAATGACGAAATAGCGCGAAGCGTCATTTTCACCTACGTATCGATCGCGCACGATTAGGCCATCACTAGCCTTTTCTGTAACAACCACCGATTGCCCATCGAATTCTATCAACGTGCCGGGCTCAAGGAAAAAATGCTTCGCGATAGCGTTCATCCAACACGCTCCACCACCGAAGGATAATCTATCATCTCAGAGCGTTTCAGCTTGAGTTTTTGATCCGCTACAAATCGTAAAACAGCATCAAAGGCGCGCCCTTGATCTCGGTTGCGCGGGCCCATTTGACAGCGGAACACAAGCTCTTCGACCGTAAAACATGGGGAATTGATATTGTCATTTAGCACCCAACTCAGGCGATCATCCGCAGCATCATCTGGCTGCCTTTTCGCCAGAAACATTCGCTCCTGATTGCCTCTAACATGGGCTGGAAAATCGGCTTCAGATACGATTGCAAACCCATAACCAGCAGGAAGCGATAAGCGGATTTGTTTGCAGATCAACGCATTGCGTTTGCGGCTCAAAGCAGCTTCATTTTTTACATATAGATATATTTTTTGCCCTGAGTGCAGAGTAAGCAAGAAATCCAAAGTGTTGCTTTTTGTGCGCCCGACAGGCTCATGAAACTCAACGGTTCGCGGTTGGCACTTGAGCCCGTAGGTATTTGGATGCAGTAAAGCCTTGAGCGCGACCGACCGCTCCAGGCCAGATTCATGTCCAATAACCCTTGGCTTCCCGCCATCCTCATCTGTACGCGCGACGAACGAACCCGTTTTGGCAACTGCACTTCGATGCACGACATTTCGCTCGCCGTCATAGGGAAGCAGGTCTTCTAGATCGCTTTCTCCCTCCAATGAGAATGCTGGCAAGAAAGCAATCCTGCAATCCACTCGTTCTGTTTCCGCAAATTGGAGATCACCGAAAACCGGTGGCTCGCTGTGCGAAGAGCTTTCATCACTAATGCCCTCGTAGCCTCGGGACCCGATTTGATTTTGCTCGATATTCTTCATTGACGGCTTCGCCTTTTGGCAAAATCTGACCGTTCCCACACAGCAGCGTAAGTGGGTCGATCAAATAGCTTGGTTTTGGTTGATCACTAAACTGCCAGAGTAAGCTGGCGTTCATTCAATGTGACGATCACATTTTTTGGGTGCGGGATTAACGTTTACACTGGGTCCTCAACTCGTTTCGTTTCGATGAGTCCGCAGTTATGTCGGGCAATCGAAAATTCCGAGAAAAATTCGAAAATAATTCTCGGAACTCTCAATTTTCCTTCCCCAAACCCACCTATATCATTGATTTGGCGGCCAATTTTTAGAAAGCTCAGATAACTCTAAAGCCGCATCTGTATAGCCGATTTCTTTGGCCATGCGGGACAATTCGATAGGTTTGTTATCCATTACCTTGCGCGCAAAATGCATGGGTACTCCTACCCCATCTGTTCCGAGCGGCTGGCAAAATCCGTTAAACTCACTACTTCGACACGCTTCACTGGTATCGATCACTCTTGGCTTTTGAAGGCGATACCATCTTGAAATGGTTCGCGCCCATAGCCCGTCGTCAGTGACATGAATGAGCATAGAAGTACGTACAAATGTTGTCCCGAGTCGTGGATGGCCGCAAACTTGTCCTTGCAAATTTAGCGTTTGACCCTTCAAGACTGGGAGGTACTCGTCAATTTTAGGAGCATCGCCGCTCGAGCAGCACTTATCAGGTCCGTGCTGGGCAGCCCGAAAAGCGGTTAAGCAGCGGTCAATAAGTTCTTTATACACTGGTGGTATTGTTGAGTTCATCTTGTTCACAGCTTTTGGCATCGATTGCTGCCATGCGCAGCAACCGAGCATTTTGTTAAGTTTTGAGATGAACGCGCGTGTTCGCTAAGCGGCGTAAACGACGCGCGGAACATTGCACAAGTCAAATCACGTGCGAAAAACGTCACTGCGAGTACTATTTTAAAGGTAAATTGCGCTTAATTCTTGAGCTACCACGGCGATTTTCAGAGTGTTTTCGCAACGATTTTTTTTCCTATGCGCCCCCAAATTTCCCCATTGGGACCCTAAAAATTCGAGAAAAAGAGGGGATCTGCATACCTTGCCAACAGATTTAGCCTGCTGACGATTCGCGTGCTGAAACAAAAAAAGGAACTTTCTCGAGCTTGCGCAGCTCCCGTGGTGAGAAATCCGCAATAATTCTTGAAATTCAGTTTACCATCGCGCAATGCCGACATTCGATGCAATCCACCCCACCATCGGCTTTGCTGACATTGCTGCCGTTTAGTGGCTTTACTCCAATGTCTGCTTTACTTGAACAAGCTTTCGTTCAACCATGACCTCCGGCCCCCCGAATTCAGTCCCAAGCCAATACTCGCAGCACCTTCATTAAGTAACATAAGTGGTCGTGCGCCCAGACATTTAGCGTCGTTCTTTTCGACCGAGCGGGTCATGTTGGAGCCGGCGTTAAACCTTCAGCATCCACATCTCGTTAAATCTGCAACAAAACCATCCCTGCCAATCATGCAGGTTTCCAAGAATATTTGGTCGAACAGGGGGCAATAATCAACGAAGCATGCAATATCCAAATTCACATTTCTTTCGTAAATCCGACACCCATTTTATGTGTTTCTGAAGAATCATCCGGATGAATTTCATCTGGAGGGTACTATGAAACTCAAATCTGTTGTTCTGGGCCTTGGCCTGGCCGCAGCATCTGCATTCGCGGTTGCGGCTGACACTTGGAAACTGGCTGTTACTGACGTTGAAGGCATGGAGCGCCTGCAACTGGAGTGGGGTCCATTCAAAGAAGCGCTGGAAACGGCTACTGGTGAAGAGTTTGAATTCTTCGCAGTGAACTCTCGTACAGCGGCGGCCGAAGCCCTGCGCGCCAAAACTGTTGATTTCGTTGTTTCCGGTCCTGCGGAATACGTTGTCATCAATAAGCTAACTCAAGCGACACCGCTGATCGGTCTGGGCCGCCCTGACTATCACTGCGCCATCGTTGTGCGTGCAGACAGCGGCATCAACACCGTGGCGGACCTGAAAGGCAAAAAGGTTGCTTTCGGCGACATCGGTTCCACATCCAACATGCTCTGCCCGATGCAGGTTCTGGCGGACTACGGTCTGGACCCAGTGAACGACATCGAGAAGACACATACATCTCGCAACATCGCGCATGAAGCGCTGAAAGCGGGTGACGTAGACGCTCTAGGCTCCAACGCAGGATCTTGGCTAAACGTACGCGCTAAAGAAACCGACCTGCCATACGGTTTCTTCAAAATGCTGGCGCGTTCTGGCGATCTGCCAAACGACATGATCATGGTTGGCGCGCACGTTGCTGCTGAGAAAGCAGAATTGGTCAAAACTTCCATCCTGGAAAACAAAGACGCCGTGATCGCGGGCATTACTGCTCACGAAGAGAACGACAAATACGTCGGCATGGATCTCGTTGCGATCGAAGACAGCGCTTACGACTACGTTCGCTCCATGTATTCTAACGCGGGCTACCCGCAGTTTGACAACTTCATCGGTGACTGATCTTCGGACAGCCACGCCGCCCCTCACTGAGGGGACGGTACAGACCGGGGCGCAGACCAGCGCCCCGGTTCCGCATGCTTTGCAGGATCATGATGTCAGCGCTCAGGGCGTCACCAAATCCTTCGGTAAAACAGAAATTTTTTCGGACGTGAGCTTTCGTCTGGTGCGCGGAGAAGCCGTCGCGCTGGTTGGGGCCAATGGAACCGGCAAATCCACGCTCCTGCGCTGCATTCTCGGGCTGATTCCGATCGACCGCGGCGCGGTTGAGCTGCTTGGCCAAGACGTGACCCATGCAAAGGGCGCGCAACTGCGCGGCCTGCGCGCCAATACAGGCCTTGTGGCACAGAAACACAATCTGGTGCCACGCTTATCCGTCCTGACAAACGTCATTCACGGCCTCCTCGGCCAACACAGCGGCCCACGCTATTGGTCCCAAAGCTTTGCCCCCGAAGAGGCACGCGTTGCCGCAATGGAAGCCTTGGAAAAGGTCGGCCTTGCCCATTTGGCAGCGCGTCGTGCGGACCGGCTTTCGGGCGGCCAATCTCAGCGCGTGGCCATCGCCCGCGCACTTGTGTCAAAGCCGCGCCTGCTCATCGCTGATGAACCCTGCGCCTCGCTTGATCCGTCTGCGGGCGAAGAGATCATGGCAATGTTCTTTGATCTTGTGCGCAGCGAGGGGGTGACGGTTGTCTTTACATCACACCATATCGAGCACGCCCTGACCTTTGGCGACCGCGTGCTCGGGCTGGCCGATGGTCATCTGAAACTTGACGCCACTGCGGCCTCGCTTGCGGCCTCCGATCTACGAGGGCTCTATGACTAATATCTCATCACTCCCTGCCCGCTACGAACGCCCTTCGGCCCTCTCATTTTTGGGCTATGCGGCTGGCATTCTGATTTTCTTCTGGGCCCTGAATGGCGCAGGCTTTTCACTGGAAAAAGTGCTGTCCTCACCGCCGCGATTTGCAGATTTCGCCTCTCGTGCGTTTCCTCCAAACCTTGAGCCAAAAGTTCTAGAGCGTTTGGGCTGGAAGATGGTCGAAACGCTACAGATTGCCTTCGCAGGTGCGGCGATCGGCGTGATCCTTTCGCTGCCAGTGGCCCTGCTCGCGACGCGTGGTCTGATCTTTGGCAGCGCCGTCACGACCACGACGCGCACGGTCCTTGGTTTCATCCGCGCCGTGCCTGATATCGCCTGGGCACTGGTCTTTGTGGTCGCTGTCGGCCTTGGTCCTTTTGCGGGCGTTTTGGCCATCATGATCGACACGGTGGGTTTCTGCGGCCGTTTCTTTGCCGATGACATGGAAGCCGTCGACAAAGGCCCTTCTGAGGGGCTGACCGCGACAGGTGCGCGGCGTCTGGACATTGCGGCCTGTGCCACACTGCCAGCCTCCGCACCGGCCTTTGTCTCAACCTCGCTTTATGCGCTGGAAAAGGCCGTGCGGTCATCGACCATTTTGGGCCTTGTGGGCGCGGGCGGTATTGGGATTGAGCTGAAGGTTGGCTTTGACCTCTTTGACTATCCAACCGCCATGACTGTCATCTTAATGATAGCAGTCGTGGTTATCCTGATCGAAGCGCTGAGCACCTGGGCGCGTAAGAAAATCATTGGGGAACAGCGATGAAAACCGATACCGCCGACCAGCATTGGAATGATCAATGGGCTGGCATTGAGCAAGGCAGCAAATGGTTAAACCCAGAAGAAGATGTGAAACGCTGGGCGCAGGGGTTTACACCGGGCGCAAGGGTGCTGGATTTAGGGGCAGGCGTCGGCAGGCACGCGCTTGCATTGGCCAGCAACGGATTTGACGTGACCGCGCTTGATGCAGCGCCCGAAGGCCTTGCGGCCATCGACGCCGCGGATTTGGGTGTCACAACGGTGCTTGGCCGCATGGATGCCCTGCCCTTTGAGGATCAGATCTTTGACCACGTCCTGAGCTGGAACGTTATCTATCACGGCGATGAAAACATCCTGCTGAAGACCATCGCCGAAATTCGTCGCGTCTTGAAACCCGGCGGCACCTATATGGGCACCATGCTGTCCAAGCGCCGCCTGCCCTTTGAACGCGACAAATATGCGGGTCGCGAAATCAGTCGAAACGCCTGGGTTTTCGATGCGCCGGGCACCGACAAGATCCACCCGCATTACTTCTGTAATGCAGCTGAACTTCTGGCCCTTTTCTCGGGTTTTGAAACGCTTTGGCTTGAGGATCGCGAGCACGAAAAACCCGGTTCTTACCACTGGCACTTAACGATGGAACGCCTCTGATCATGACGACATTTACCTTTGAAGGCGCAACGGTCTACTTGCCGGGCGAAATCGCAGAAACCAATGTGACAGTCGCGGATGGTGTCATCGTCCAAATAGGCGGTGCAGCGCAGGGCGAGATAATTGATGCAACGGGCAAGATCCTGGCCCCTGCCTTGATCGACTTGCATGGCGACGCATTTGAACGCCAATTAATGCCGCGTCCGGGCGTGTTCTTTCCAACCGATGCCGCCGTTATCGATACAGATCGTCAACTGGCAGCCAACGGGATCGCCACGGCCTATCACGCCATCACATTGGGCTGGGAACCGGGCCTGCGTGACGTGGCGCGCGGCAAAGACTTGATGCAAGCGATGCAGACTCTCGCACCGCGGCTGCTGGTGGAAAACCGCGTGCAGCTGCGTTGGGAGACTTTCGCGTTTGAAGCGCTGGATGTGATCGAATGGGCTTTGAAAAGCCCGCTGACGCCCTCGATTGCCTTTAACGATCACACTTCGATGACCATGCGCGCCTATGATGTGCCCATCCAAGATCGCGCGTTTGAATTGTCACCAGATTTTTCAATCGCGTCTTTGGATGATGACCGCATGAAACGCCGCACAGCATCCAAGGCGAAACGCGCGGGTCTTTCGGAAGAGGACTATATCTCCCTGCTCGGCAAAGTCTGGGAGCGCCGGGCGGAAGTGCCCACGAAAATCGCTGACATTGCTGAACTTGGTCGTGCCGCAGGTGCTCCGATGTTGTCGCATGATGACACGCGCGCCGAAACACGCAGTTTCTTCCGCGAACTTGGCGCGCATGTTGCTGAGTTCCCAATGGTCATGGAAGCCACGAAAGCCGCACGCGAAAGCGGCGACCTGATTGTCTTTGGCTCTCCGAATGCTGCGCGTGGCGGCAGCCATATCGGCTCACTCGGTGCCGGTGACATGGTCGAGGCGGGCCTGTGCGATGTCCTTGCATCGGACTATTTCTACCCGGCAATGTTGTCGGCTGTGGCCCGTCTTGATGCGGAAAAACGTGCAGACCGCAGCACCCTGTGGAGCTTGGTGTCATCTGGCCCTGCAAGGGCGATGAATCTTACAGATCGAGGCGATATCGAGATCGACAAACGCGCTGACTTGGTGCTTGTGGACTGGCCTGATCAGCAGGCGCCATCGATCTTGGGGACCTGGGTTGCTGGGCGTTGCGCCTATCGAGGCCATCCCGCCGGATGATCCAAAGGCTACACCCATATTGGCCGTCCATTGGCCTGGGGATAACCCAGATCATGGGCTATGGCGCGCTCTATTACGCCTACGCCATCCTCCTACCGGAAATGGCGGATGATCTGGGAATGACGCTATCGACAGCCTTTGGCATTCTGTCGATGGCGCTGTTCTTTGGTGGGGCGATGGCACCTGTCGCGGGTCACCTCGTGGACCGCTTCGGTGGTCGCTACCTGATGACGATTGGGTCGCTGGTGGCCGGATTGGCCCTTTTGGGATTTGCTTGGGTTAGCGGGCGCGTTTCGCTCTTTGCCGTTGTCCTGGTGACCGAGGCAGCGGGCATGTGCGTGCTTTATAACGTCGCCTTTGCTTCCATCGTGCGTCTGAAAAGCCCGCTGCGCCCTTCGGTCATGATTTCCATCATCACCCTTTTTGGGGGCGTCGCCTCAACCATCTTCTGGCCCACCACACTGGTGCTTTATAATGCCCTGGACTGGCGGGATACGTGGCTCGTTATGGGCATCGCTTATCTTGTTGTCTGTGTACCCATCCACTTCTTTGCGCTGTCTGGCAAAGAGGCCACCGCCCAAGAACGCGACCAGAACCCGCAAGCCGATTGGCCACAGCTGGAAGGACGAGACCGGCGTCGCGGTATGTTGTGGATGGTGATCTCGTTCACGTTCTCAGGGTTTCTGATGGGCGCGGTCATGACGCTTTGGGTCACCAATGTACAAGACCTCGGCCACAGCGCGGCTTTGGCGGCACTGGCTGGGGCTGTGATCGGACCATTCAAAACCGTTGGCCGGATGTTTGAAATGATGTTCAGCCGCAATCTGCACCCGCTGATGACCTACATCTTAGCCCTTGGGCTGACGATGGCAGGATTCTGCACCATCCTTGGCCTCGGCTTTACCGTTCCGGGCATAATGGTCGGCGCGGCGCTTTACGGGATGGGCGACGGCATCAAGACAATCGCACGCGGCACGCTGCCTTTGGCATTGTTCGGAGGCAAAGGTTACGGCGCGCGCCTTGGCTGGATCGCAAGTCTTTCGATGGCTGTGAATGCCGCAGCGCCATTCACTTTTGCACTGATCACCGAAAGCTTTGGCGGCTGGGTTTCCTTTGTCGCCATGACAGCGATTTTGACCATATCCATCCTCGCCTATTTCCTTATCCCAGACCCACGGAGCCCTCGCCATGCAACCGCTTAAAATCGGCGCCTGTTTGACATCCACAGAAATCGCGGAGCACCGTGATTGGCTGTTTGATGATGAGAGAGACCTGGAACTTCAGGATTTCGGTAGCCACAAAGGACTGAGCACCGAGTTCGAAGATCGTATTTCCGCAGCAACCTCTGCACTCGCGGGGTTCACAGGCCGCATCGGAATTCATGGCCCCTACGAGGGTCTTGATATGGACAATAAAGACCCCGAAGTTCGCCCAATCATCACCGCGCGCTACTTGAAGGCGCTCGAAGCCGCAGCCCGTGTAGGCGCGCGTCAGATGGTGCTGCATTCGCCTTACAATCGTTGGTATCAATGGAACAGACTGGCCAAACCGAACTACTGGGAAACCAAACTGGACCGCGTGCATGACGTGATGACACCGGTTGTGAAAGCCGCCGAAGAATATGGTATCACGCTGGTAATCGAGAACATCCTCGACGTTGATCCCGCGAGCCGCCGTGAAATGGTGGATAGCTTTAACTCCGACGCCATCGCCCTGTCGATTGACACTGGTCACGCCCATCTCGCGCGCCGCATGTCAGATGCGCCACCAGTGGATTACTTCGTCCGCGACGCTGGCGATCAGCTGCGCCATGTACATATTCAAGACCTCGACGGCCATGCAGACCGTCACTGGGCCCCAGGCGAAGGCGAAATCCACTGGCAAGAGGTGTTCCGGGCTCTTGGCGAGTGCAATTCAGAGCCGCATCTCGTATTGGAGCTCCGCCGAAAGTCAGATATCCAGCAAGGGTTTACCTACCTTAAAGACCTTAGATTGGCCTGCTAATATCAGCCATCCAATCCGGTTTCGACCCGATACAGCCAAGTCTCATCTGCATCATAGACATGAGGCTTGGCGACATTCCTCAAACGTTGCCCACCTGATTTTTCGATGACACGCTGAGATCCAATATTGTCGGCATCAACGGTCAGATCGACGTAAGGCAACCCAAGATCGCATGCGAGAGGGATCAGTTCTCGCAAAGCCTCGGTCGCCAACCCTTCGCGCCTGCGCCATGGCACGACTGTATAACCCACATGACCAAGACAGGTTGGTGGCAAATCCATGGTTCCGGTCTGCCACCTCAAGCTGATGACCCCGCAAAACCCGTCGCGCCAAATCCAACGTATAATGCTAGGGAGGCGATCCACCTGGGATCCATCTGGCAATGTAACCGGTGGCCCTTTGCCACGAATGTCATCACTGAGTATGAGATATGAATTCGGATCCTGCCCAATGCTTTCGAGAAGCTCTTGCGCCAACTCGGGCCGCGTATTGGATGGGGACCAACCGGTTTTCAGCGCGGCGATGAATTCGGGCAACTGCTCGATGTTTGGTTTCCGAAGTAATGGCATTCGCAATCACCTTTACGAAATATATTGGGTCTAATCTGAACGTTGCGACAGATGCGTCCATCGCGACGCAATCCACGCCAAAACACTCCCCGCAATCGACAACAGCAAGATCACGCGGAACAGATGGTGGGTCGCGATATAGGCCACATCCGCACCCATTGAGAGCGACACGAGGCTCATTTCGGTCAGGCCACCAGGTGCATAGGCGAGCAGGATTTGCTCTGGTGTTTGCTGCAACATGCCCTGCAAGACTTGTGCCATTCCAATCGCGACAGCGAGCATCATCACGGTTGCGACTGCGCTTAGACCAAAAGCGCGAAACACAAATCTCGGTGCAACACCAACAAAGCGGCCGCCGACAATCGACCCAAGTAGGACTTGCGCACAAACAATCAGCCAGACTGGCGGGCTCCCTTCCGTCCAGCCCAGCATATGGGCTGCCGCGCTAAACAACATGGGTCCTAAGAAGGTCGGTGCTGGCAGCGACAGCTTTAGCCCAGCAATACTTCCCATAACGCCACAAGCGACCAAAATGCCCAGGTCGATCAGCCCGGTTTGCCCCTTTCCAAGTGGTGCAACACCGCTCACCTCGTAACCAAGCACAACCCGGAACCAAAATGCGATCATCGCGATGACCATAACGATCCGTGCGCCATGGGCTAAGATGATGGCGCGCTCATCCCCGCCGTAACGGCGCCCGATCTCCATCATCTCCACGACACCGCCGGGCATCGCTGCGAATAAGGCCGTCACAGGGCTCATCCGCCCGACACGGACGTAAAACACTCCCACAATCGCGGCTTGGGCCGCGACACAAACCGTCAAGAAGATCAGAGACACAGACCATTGCGCGAGCTGATCAAAGGTCTCGGTCGTGAAGCCTGCGCCGAGCATCACCCCGATCACAGCAACCGTATAAGGGCGCAGCTTTTCCGGTGCCTGTAGCGGCACCCCGAACATGGCGGCCACAAGCGTGATGGCCATTGCACCGAGCATCCATGGCAGTGGCAGGTTCAAAGCCGCGAAAATCACGCCTCCAACGGCCGCCAAAAGGCAGGTCAGCGCCTGATTAAGCGTTATGATCTTTGTTACTTGGCTAATCATCCGCACAGGTGACAAGTTCTTTCCAAAGGCAGATCTTTAGCGGTATTTCTCAATAAATTCATCTATGTTTAGCGCTCGTATATCGGGCAATGCAGCCCTGTAAGTCTCGCGATCCCAATCCCAGACGGCTATCTCTTGCAAGGCCTCGGCTTGCTGATCAGAGAACCTGCGTTTGATAAATTTCGCCGGCACTCCGCCAACAACCGTATAGGGATCGACATCTTTGGTGACAACCGCACCCGCGCCAATGACAGCCCCCGTTCCGATGGTCACACCCGCGGTAACCGTCACACCGTGCCCGATCCAAACGTCATGGCCGATTGTAACCCAGTGATCCTTGCGCCACTCAAAAAAGTCATGGTCATCTTCGCCCAGCCCATAGGCCTCGGCTCGATACACAGAATGGTGCTGCACAGCGCGCCAGGTCGGGTGATTGCCGGGGTTAATGCGCGTTGAGTTGGCGATGGAACAGAACTTACCAATCGTGGTCCAAACCACGTGGCACTGCTGTGTGATGTATGAATAGTCTCCCATTAGGGAGGCTTTCAACATCGTGCCCTTTCCGACCTCGGTCCAAATGCCCAGTTCGCATTCAGTGACATTGGCTTCTGGATGAATATTGGGAGCTTCGGACAGCCGATTTTTTGATCCCGCCCCACTCACTTTGCACCGTCCCATTTGCCGATGATGCGCTGACGGATGAGGCCTGACAGGTAGTCGATCAGGTAGACCATGGCTATGATCAGGAAGATGATCGACCAAGCCTCGTCCCACTTGTAGGCCGAAATCCGGTCTGACAGCAGAAAGCCAATACCGCCCGCGCCCACAATGCCCAGAATGGTGCCGGAGCGGACGTTGGATTCAAAGTTATAAAGCAGGATCGACAGGATCACCGGGTTCACCTGCGGCGCGATGCCAAAGCGGATTTGTTGTAGGCGCGAGCCGCCGGAAGCCTTCACGCCTTCGACTGGTTTTTTCGATGTGTTCTCAATCGCTTCGGAAAAGAGTTTAGCAAAGGTTCCGATCTCAGAAACCGCAATCGCCAGAATACCTGGCAAAGGTCCAAGGCCAAAGGCGCGAATAAAAATCAACGCAAGGATCAGTGTTTCAAAGGCGCGGATAACATCATAGCCGCGGCGTGTCGACTGGCGCAGGAATGTGAAGCGGTTGATGTTCTTTGCGCCCAACAGAGACAGTGGGAAAGCAATAACCGCGCCTAGAATGGTCCCCAGGAAGGCGATCGCCAGGGTTTCTCCAAGCCCGTTTAGGACCTCGGAGAAGTCTCTCCAATTGTCCCATACATGTGGTGGGAACATGAAGCTTAGAACATTCCCCAAACGGCTCAGACCGGTCCAGATGCGTTCGGGGCTAAAGTTAAAGGCCCAAAGGCAGTAGCAAAACAGGCCGATGAAACCCACCCAAAGCGCGGCGCGACGGATGCGGACCGACAGCGGGGCTGTGAAGGCCAAAGGAACGCGGTCCTTTGCTGCGGCGATATCTTGTGGTGTCAGGCTCATGTCCGTTCCTCCATACCAATCACGCGGTGGCGCAGTTTTTCAGAGCCGTAGTCAATGATGACAACGGTGAAGAAGATGATGACAAACAGGGCTGAGAGGTCTGTGTATTCCTGCAAAGACATGGCTTCACGGAATTCTTGGCCGAGGCCGCCCGCACCCACATAGCCAATGATCGAGCTGGCCCGCACGTTGATCTCAAAGCGCAGCAAAGTATAGCTGAGGATGTTGGGCAAGACCTGTGGTACCGCGCCGTAGCGGATTTGGTCAAACCAGCTTCCACCCGCTGCTTTCACGCCTTCAAGCGGGCGCATGTCGATGTTTTCGTTGACCTCTGAATAGAGCTTGCCCAGTGCGCCAGTGGCATGCAGGCCAATCGCCAACACACCTGCAAGCGGCCCCACAGAGAAGCAGAACACAAAGATCAAGGCCCAAACGAGTTCAGGCACAGTCCGGGCGATTTCAAGGTAACGCCGTGACGCCCACAGAACCCATTTGTTTGGCGCAAGGTTTCGGGACGCAGGGAACGACAAAAGAAAGCCGCCAACGACACCAAAGACCGTTGCCATGAAGGCAATCAAAACGGTTTCCAAAAGCAGTTTGACCCAGACCTTCCAGCGCCAGAACCATTCTGCGAAATCCGCGCCAAGACTGTCCCAGCGCAATGTCGGGATCGTTTGCGAGATGTAATCCCCAAGACGCGGCAGGCCCGCCGGGATGATCCAGCGCCATTCGCGCGATCCGTCGGGCATGCTGACCTGTGTGATCTTGAAGAAGTCCCCGAGCCAGCTGGTCAGGGCAAAAATGATGAGGAACAAAACGGTTCCAATGGTCCACGCGCGCAGGCTACGACGGCGCTTCGCTGCGAATTCACTTTCGAACTCGGCGATCGTGTTTGATGCCTGAGCCTTTTGGCCCGGCAGATCGACAGTCATGGTCATGTGGCGATGTCCCAAAGTGAAAAAGGAGGGCCGAAATGCCCCCCCTTAAGACGGTCAGCTTAGCTGGACTTACGACGCTCGGCTTTCAGCCAGTCGCGCATGTCCACGATCCACTGGTAACGGCTGTGGTCAACTTTGATCCAACCAGTCTGTGGGTTTGGATCTTCTGCTTTGAAGCCAGTCATCGCTTTGAACGCTTCTGGATCTTTGTCTGCAACGGCCATCACTGCGGCAACCATATCGTCCTTTAGTTGCTGAGGGATGTTGTTACGCGCTGTGAATGGGCCAGATGTGATTTCTGGGGATTCCCAAATCGGGCAGATTTGACCGGCTTCGATCATGCCTTTGTCGATCATGCGCTGCCAACGACCATCTACTTCGTTGTTCTGCCAAGTTGCAGCCGCATCGAAAGTACCATTTACAACACCAGAAACGCCTGCTTCGTGGGAGCCAGAGAATGGAACAGCAGAGAAGAATGTTTTTGGGTCAACTTCTTTAGCAATGTTGAAGTAAGGAACAGCGTAGCCAGACGTGGAATCTGGGTCAGCGAATGCCAAAATCTTGCCTTCAAGATCAGCGATGTCTTTGTAGCCATCTTCGCAACGGGTCACGACAACAGAATAGTAACCTGTAGAGCCATCTTTGCGCTCCCGGCTGATCAGCGGATCAACTTTGCCGTTGGTTGCGGTGTAGGCCGCAGCGTAGGAAGAAGAACCGAAGAAAGCGAATTCGATTTGGTCCGCCGCAATCGCTTGGATCACACCGTCATAGTTGCCCGCTGTGAAGATCTCGACTTCAACGCCTAGCTCTTTTTCAAGGTACTGTTCAAACGGTGTGTAACGCGCAATGCGGTCTTTTTCGTTCTCGCCGGACAGGATGCCGAACTTCAGAACTTGGTAATCTTCTTTCCAATCAGCAGCCATTGCTGGAGCTGCGACAAGAGCCGCGAGAGCGGTAGCAGTGATGAAACGCATGTGGATATCCCCCTGTAAGCGTTTGCAAGTTAAGCCGGCACCGAGGTGCGAACTGAAGTGGAGGTGACGGCTTCGTTGAATTCTCTCAGACCTTCGAGGCCATAGATGTCGCGCACGACATCGTCGGTCAGCTGCGCGGTGGTTCCGTCAAAGAACACGCGGCCCTGACGCATCGCGATGATGCGGTCACAGTAGGCGCGCGCTGTATCGAGCGTGTGTAGATTGACCAAAACGGTGATGCCATCTTCACGATTGATGGTCTTCAAACCATCCATCACCAAGGTCGCATTTGCAGGGTCGAGCGAGGCAATAGGTTCATCTGCAAGCATGATTTTGGGTTGCTGAACCAAAGCCTTAGCGATCGCAACACGCTGCTGTTGGCCGCCGGAAAGCGTGCCTGCGCGCTGCAAGGCTTGCGGCACGAGATCAAGGCGATCAAGCGCCTGAATGGCCATCGCACGTTCTTCGTCGGTGAAGCGCATCGCCATTGACGAAATGAAGCCGTGTTCAGCCAAACGACCGATCAATACGTTGGTCAGAACGTCCAGGCGCTCCACAAGGTTGAACTGCTGGAAAATCATCGCGCAGTCACGGCGCCATTCACGCAGAGCTTTGCCTTTCAGGGCTGTAATGTCGCGCCCTTCAAACAAAATCGACCCCTCCGAGGGGTCAACAAGACGGTTGATCAAACGCAACATGGTGGACTTGCCAGCGCCGGAACGGCCGATAACGCCGACGAACTGTCCGGGACGAATATCCAATGTCACTTCGTCCACAGCGCGGGTCTCACCAAAGTGGCGAGAAACACCTTGAAGGGTTAGGTCTGCACTCATCTCAATCGCTCCAGAGTGATTCATTCGAATGTTTCCAGAGCTTTCTAGGCCTTAAAAATAACGGCCAGCGGACAGTTGAGTGACGTCCTATTGATGGTTTTATTACATAACCATGACACCCCCGGCGTTAGGCCGAGAGCAGTTCTTCTCGTGGTGAAAAATCGAGTTTTCCACAGGTATGCACAAAGGCCCCATCGCGCATTGTTGCACTTACACGGGTCAATGGCCCTTGATCGACAAAAGCCAAATCAGCCTTCAGACCAACCTCGATACGCCCGCGATCTGGCAGGCCAAGCGCTTTTGCGGGATTGGACGTGACCAAAGCCGTTGCCCCGGCCAATCCATTTGGATCGGTTTCTGCCAAAGTCATCACCGCAGACAACATCGCTGCCGGGTGGTAATCAGATGCAAGAATATCAAGTAGCCCATTGGCATGAGCATCCCGCGCGGACAGATTGCCGGAATAGCTTTGCCCGCGCATCGCATTGGGCGCTCCCATTGCTGTCATCATGCCACGTTCTACCGCAATCTCTGCAGCATCAAAGGTCACAGGAAACTCGCTGATCATCGCACCGATGTCGGCCATCAAATGCGCTTTTTCACGCGTGTCGTCATCATGGCTGGCCAAGGCAACGCCATGATTTTTGCAAAGCTGCGAGACGGATTGCAAATTGCCTAGGATAATTTCTTGCGGGCGCGTGCGTTCTGCAATCCGTGTCGTCACGATTTGGCGGGCTTGGGTTTCGGTCACCCCTTCGCGTGCAGCAAGCAATGTGATGTGACGCTCGATATCACGGTACTGCCCCTGTCCTGGCGTGTGATCCATTACAGAAACCAGATCAACCTGTTCATCTCGGATCAAATCAGCCAGCACTTCCACCGCGTTGTCAAAAGTGATGTCAAAACGCGCGTGGATTTTGTGATCCACAGAACAATGGCCTCGCAGGGCATGAAGCGCGCGGATTGTGCGGCTCGTGTGCTCAAAGGACCGACGCTCGCCATTTGCCGCACCGCGTGAAAAGCTCACCGCGGAATATGCCGTTGTAATGCCTGACGCGGCAAGACGTGCATCAAGGTGGGAAAGCGCGATTTCCATCGGGAAGTCGACTCTGGCGCGAGGTTCGAGTTCGATCTCGATCATATCACCATGCATGTCGATGAAACCCGGCATGACAATTGCGCCTTTGCAATCAAAGCCGGCTTGGTTTGACGTTTCGCTGACGTCTGCAATCAGGCCATTTTCGATCCGCAGTGATCCGTTGGAAACCACGCGATCTGGCAGAACCAGAGACAGATTAGACAACCACATCTTCACGCTCCTCATTTTCTAGGCCTGGTGTCAGATCAATCACCCGATCAATCAAATGAGCGACATCATCTGGGTGGTGAAAAACACCAATCATCGCGGTGCCATCGGACTTCAATTGCGCGAGGCGCGCGACCAATGCTGCGCGAGCTTTCACATCCAAAGACGCGGTTGGTTCGTCAAGCAGCAGAAGCTTCTGCGGCAAAATCAATGCGCGGGCCAGGTTCACCTTTTGCTGTTCGCCGCCAGAGAACGTTGTTGGATAGGCGCGCCACAGGTCTTCTTTTACTCCGAAAGCCGACAGCCACTTGCGCGCTTCCTCCAGCGCATCCTCAGCGGTTTCGCCCGCCAAACGAAGTGGCTCCGCCACAAGTGCTTCAGCTGAAACACGTGGGCGCGCGACTAGGAATTGGGTCACGAAACCGATCTCTTCACGGCGCAGCATGGTGATGTCGACATCTGCCGCACTCAGCAGATCAATCGCACCATGTTCTGAGTGGAAGATCACCTTGCCAGACTGCGCCACATAAGAGCGATAAAGCGTGCGCAGAAGCGTTGACTTCCCGGCCCCATTTTGACCTTTCAACAGCAAAAACTCACCCGCTTTCAGGTCAAAGGAAATCTGATCAAATGCCGCCAAGTGGTTACCCAGATGGTGCATGGTGAAGCCTTTGGTGAGGCTCTGAACTTCGAGAACAGTTGTCATAGCTTTGCATGCACCAATTGTTGCGTATAGGCGTGTTGAGGATCTTGGAAGATTTGATCTGCTAGGCCAGCTTCGACCACTTCGCCACGACGCATGACCATCACGCGGTCCGCCAAAGTGCGGATCACTCCTAGGTCATGAGAAACGATCACCATCGTGATTTTGCGCTCTTGCTGCAGGCGTTTCAGCGTGTCGAGAACAAGCGCCTGAACGCTGACGTCAAGCCCGGTTGTCGGCTCGTCCAGCAGAAGCAATGCCGGTTCCAACGCAATGGCTTTGGCCAGCTGCACCCGTTGTTGCATACCGCCAGAAAGTTCAATCGGCGGAGCATCCAAACGTTCAATCGGGAACTCTGATGCTTCCAAAGCTTCTTGTGCCTTTTCGCGCAGAACCGAGAAACGACGTTCCCCTGCCACCAAAAGACGTTCAGCGACGTTGCCCGAAGATGAATGTTTCATCAGCAGGCCCAAATGAGGGTTCTGATAGACGATGCCAATGCGCTTGGCGCACAGCATCCGGCGCGCAAAACGGTCAAGTTCAAACAGGTTGCCGTCGACTTCCGGCAAATCTAGTGTATAGGTGCCGGCGTCTGGCGTTTCCTCCAGATTTAGCATGCGCAGGAAGGTGGATTTTCCCGATCCGCTTTCTCCAACGATGCCCAGAACTTCACCTGGGAAGACCTCGGCAGAGACATTCCGAACGGCCTGAACATCGCCGTAGTTTTTGCTGACGTTCTGCGCCGTCAAAAGCGGAGCAGCTTTGACCAGACGGGGCGCTTCAATTGCAATCGTCATCAGGACATCTCCCCATCTTGGTACCAACTTTCGCCGAAAGCCGTTTCAGTACCTTCCGCTTGTTTGATGGTTTTCACACCGTATTCGCTGTCAGAGATTTCATAGGTCGATGATCCATCATCCTGCGGAATTTCATTCATAAAGAACCCTTTGGCGCCAGAGCGGAAACAGGTCAGATCGCCGTGTTCTTCAACCTTGTACGGCACGTCATCAAAGACCAACGGCTCAACGCGTGTGTAAGGCGGCACTGCATGGATCCGCTTTTCGCGGCCGGCAGACAGGATCGTCAGATGTTTTGCCATATGCAGCTTAGGCACATCCCAGCGCGGGATAGGCGATGGGGTCATCACATGGCGACCATTCACCATAGACGGGTAGCTCGCGCCCTGCATGACACGACCTGAGCGCACGATCTGCTCATAAAGTTGCAACCACATGCGCCCGTAATCCGCATCTGCGTGCATTTGGCGTGCAATGGACATATTGGGCTGGACCGGGCGCAAAGGTTCTGGGTTTGGCACCTGAAGCACCAACACTTGATCTTCGCGCAGCTTCTCCTCAGGAATACGGTGGCGCGACTGGATCAAGTCAGCGTCGAGCGTATCCAGTGTGGTTGGAGCACCAGATACCCGAGACAGGAAGCGACGAATGGAAGCGGCGTTCACCGAGTCATCGGCACCTTGGTCAATGACTTTCACAGTGGTTTTGGGATTGATCAGCGTCAGCGAGACCTGCAATCCCCCGGTTCCCCAGCCACGTGCCATGGGTACTTCGCGGCTGGCATAGGGCATTTGGCAACCAGGTACAGCAACAGCCTTTAGCATCTTGCGGCGAATTTCACGCTTGGCGGATGCATCAAGGAAGCCATAGCTCATCGGCTCCCAGTCTTTGGTCAGAGTTGACAGGCTCATTCTGCGGGCTCCGGTTTTGGGGATTTCTTGGCTTTCGCATTACGCATTGCATCCAATGAGGATTGGAAGGTCACGTAATGCGGCAGTTTGAAGTGGATGCAGAAGCCGGAGCTTTCTACGCCTTCTGTGTGATAGAGGTAGAATTCTTCCTCGGTTGCAGAGCCTTTCTCCGCCCCCTTGCTGTTCAGGTCCAAAGTGGCCGCAGAGATGCATTTCACCTCGTTCCAACCCATGGTGGCGGCGAAACCCAGCTCCAGCTTCTCACCCTTTTTGGACACCACTTCGGCTTGGCTGACTTTTACACGGCCAGCAGAGAACTGAGTACCTTTCGGATGGGTCACGGTGATTTCTGCCTCAGCCAGACGCAGCTCATTCACCGTTGGGTGCGCCTGCCCGTAGCCACGCATCGCTGCGTACCCGAGCGCCAAGGCACCGCCGGTTTCAGCCCGCGCAAGACTTTGCAAAGTGTGTGCCCGCTTGGATGGGAACAGCAATGGCTCACGCGTGACATCCGGGATGTCTTCCGGTCTTGTTTCGTCTCGTTCCGGCAGGTCCAGCAGATCGTTTTCCGCCTGCCAGACTGCCACCGAAGGCTGATAGGCAGGAGAAGGCTTGTCAGCCGCATCCACTTTCTCTGGCGCATAAGTTGAACCGTTCAGGACTTCAGTTGCCAAGACCCGATGTGAATAGTCCAATGTCGGGCCAAGCACCTGCCCGCCTGGAATGTCCTTGAAAGCAGCAGAGATGCGCCGATGCGTAAAAAGCTCATCCTGCCCGATCGGTTCGGCCACGTGCAACCGAGGTTGCGTGGTCCGCCAAGCACGCAGCACCAGCACCGCTTCAAATAGCTCTCCACCTGTTTGGGCGAGCGCCAAGGCGGCGAGGTCCTCATCATACAAGGACGCTTCGCCCATGACCCGGTCAATAAGATAAGGCATCGCTTTTTTAATCTCTGCGACACGATCCTCAGTAATCTCGCCCATAGCGGACCGGAAAAGACGTTCGGATTGCTCAATCGCGCGTTCGCCGCCACGGGTTGCAACATAAGCCATCAGAGTTCCTCCACTTTGGTGGATCGTGGAACACCAAGAACCTGATCCCCATCGACAAAAAACAGATCAAAGCCCATCGGGTAGCGGATCAGATCCTGACGTAGCTGCCAAAATCCGTTTGGCAGGCCCGATATCGAAATATCCTGATGCGTTTGAATGCCAGGGCCCGACAAGCGCACCTTCGGGCCCGCGCCAAGAACGGTGCGCACAATCACGGTTGCACCGTCGTCTGGATAAAGATCGCTTCCTTGGGAGACAGACAGCAGCGACTCCGCATTTTGCATGGTCCCTAAGAATACATGATCCGCCTCTGGTATATCGGCCACCATGGCTCCGGATTCTAAGACTTGCGGCATCAACGTCGGGTCCGCGCAAAACACACGGCACTCGCGATCAAGCAGAGCCTCAATGATGGAAGCCTCACCGGCCCCTGGCAGTTTACGAATTTGTCCAGGACGGCTCAGAGAGCCAAGCAAAGCATCAAAGGCCTGATTTGCACGGGTCTCTTCAACAGATGGAATTGGTGCGGAAAGCATCAGAATGTCTCCATGTCGACGCGAGTTGCTTCCACCTTGCAAAGAGTGGCGCGATCCTCTACGTCTTGAATGTCTTTTTGATCGGCAACGAAGGCGTTACAGGCAGCCGCGGCGACATCGCCTTGCAGCGCCAGATCGACCAGAGCCATCGCCATTGCCGCTTCGAGATCACGTCCCTTGCGCATCCCGTAGCCCTGAAGGTCGCCATGCTTGATCTGCGCTTCGCTGACCAGCACTTCGCCCAAATGAAACGCCGTCCCTTGCGCCGTGTCACGCATGGGCAGCATCACCAATCCTGTTTGGCTTTTTTGAACGTCAATATCGCCAAGCTGCGGAAGCAGAGTTTCACCAAACGCCTTTAGCGCCTCCCCTCCGCTTCTTGCCAATATGCTAAGTGTTTCGGAGTGAGGCCTATCCATGGCGCTATATCCCGTTCTTTGACATTGAGAATTTTACTCGGAGGGCCGACCAGATCACCTTTTTGAAGCTGAGCGGTGTGCCATCCAACATTTCGTCGAGTGCGCTGATCACCACCACTGGGCTGTCAGCGTGTTGTTTCAAAAGTTTGGCTTCGTCAGACCGCGCCAGACGGCTGTGCAACGTTGTTTCCGCGCGCACATAATCGTTAATCCCGTAGGTTTTGTAGGCTTGAGTCGTGGAGCCAAGCACATCGCGTCGAGCTGCAAAGTCTGGAAACGTTGCCGCGTCGTGATAAGAAGAGCCGAAGGCGATTGGTACGCCGTCCGCATATGTGATCCTACGGCTTTCGATAACGGGTGCCCCCGGTATCAATCCAAGCGCGTTCGCAACCTTATCAGTGGATCGCACCTGGGTTGCTGACAGCAACTCGCCTGAAATATCCACACCATGAGCTGCAAGATTTTTGCTAAGCCGAGTGCGCGTTCCGATGGCGTAGTCAAGCAAAGGTGCGGCTTCGACAAAGGTACCTCGTCCCTGCTCAACGCTTAAGGCACCTTCTTTGGAAAGCTCCGAAACCGCCCGCCGAACCGAATGCCGACCTGCCGAAAACTGTTTGGCAAGTTCCGGCTCGGTGGGGAGCCGTTCACCGGGTTTGAAAACACCGGCTTCAATACTTTGTTTGAGTTCGTCTCTGACAAGACGCCACTTTTCTTGCACCATAGGGCACCCGATTCATTCGAATGAATTTGGGGTAGTGCTGCTCAGTAACAATGGAATGACATTGTTATGAAGAATTCAGCTGGGTTCAAACCGAATTCACAACTCTTAGGACTGTCGATGGTTGGTTTCGATTTATATCCAACTGCACCTAGGGGCTAATATGAGATACATAGGTAGCCCAAAACAAAACAACCACATGGAAGTTTACGGCCCTAAGCTGCCTTTGGCCGTGATAATCAATGCTGCCGTGCAGCGTCACGGAAGCGGACATTGGCGCGTTGCCGCAGCATTATTAAGGCGCTAAGGTCAGCTCAGCGGACAACCCTGCCGTTCCCAGCCTTGCAGTAAAGGTCCGCTTTTGCCTATGATGTGATGCGGGTAAGCTAAATTATGGGTGAACCTGACTTAGTACTATGTCTTGAATTACCACAAAACCTAATCAATTTATTTTACAAACGATTTCAAGTTTTAAGGGCGAGATAATTATGACTGAACGAAAAATTACGATTGAGCATTGTAACGCTGTTGACAGAGCAGAGATCTCAATCACAGAAAATCGTCTAAATATAAAATATGGCCCAAATGGAATTGGAAAAAGCACAATAGCAAAAGCTATTGTCTCTGCGTCAAAAGGGAATGACGATCTAGCCAATTTACTGCCTTTTAAACACAGGGGTAGCGTTGGCGATGAAAAACCAACTGTTACTGGTGTTGATGGAATTTCAGAAGTTCTAGTTTTTGACGAAAACTATGTTTCTCAATTCACTTTTCAGCGTGATGAAGTGGTTAAAAATAGCTTTGATATATTTATAAACACAGAAGACTTTCAGTCTGATCAAGCTGGAATAGAAGAACTGTTTTCGGGAATTAAATCATCGTTCAAAGACAGTGCTGAAATTGATCAAGCTATCACTAATCTGAGAGGGTTACGTGACGCTTTTTCTGTAACGCAGGGTGGAAAGCTAACAAAATCAAGCAAAGGGTTTAAAGCGGTTGGATCGGGGAACCCAGTAGAAAATATTCCACCAGCGCTGGCGGGGTTCAAAGATTTTATTCAAAGCGAAAACACGCCAAAATGGATAACATGGCAAGCAAGCGGCAATGCGTTTTTGGACTTATCAGACAACTGCCCATATTGCGCATCAAGCCTTAAAGATGACGGGAAAAAGGAAATCGCAACAGAAGTTTCGCGCAAATATAATTCTAAATCGGTGGAACACCTAAATGCCTTACAGGAGATTATAGGCAGATTAGGGAAGTACCTTTCAAGTGACGCCAAAGAAAAGTTGGATGATATTACAAAGTCCAAGACTGACTTATCTCCTGAGCAAGCCACCTTTCTTGTAAACCTTAGAAGTACCGTAGGGACACTTCTTCTCAAGCTTGAGAACCTAAGGTCCATCTCTTTTCAAAAGCTAAAAGATATCTCAACGCTAGATGATGAAATTAAGAATTTGAAAATTGATATGACGCTACTTGAGGGGGTAGACACCGAAGAAACACGTGGAGTTGTTGACCCGATAAACACTCAGATAGATGAGCTGTGTGAAAAAATTGGTCAATTGATAGGTAAGGTAAATATTCACAAACAGAAGATCGCTAAAGCTATTGAAAAAAATCAAACTCACATAAATGGGTTTCTAGCAGCGGCGGGATACAAATATTCGGTACAAATCCTTTCTGAAGATGAAACTTATAAGATGAAGTTGGTCCATGACGACTTTGAGGGTCATTTAGACGCTGCGTCTGATCACTTAAGCTACGGCGAAAGAAACGCTTTTGCGCTAGTTCTTTTCATGCATGAAGTGAGAAGAAAAAAGCCAGACTTGGCTATTTTCGATGATCCCGTATCAAGCTTTGATAAGACAAAGAAATTTGCGATTTTCCAACAACTTTTTCGCGGTAAGGATGGTATCCGAGACACAACTTCTCTCATGCTCACACATGATCTTGAACCCGCCATTGATATTATCAAGGTTGCTGGTGAAAAATGGAAAACCGCAGAAAATGAGCTGCCTATTGCTTCATATTTATCTTCTAGCGCTGGGGTTGTTACCGAACAAGTAATCACTCCAGATGACATTAAGACATTTTCGGAAATTTGCCGTGAAAACGTGGCGCAATCAGATAGCAAAATTATAAAGTGCATATATTTGAGGCGTCATTTTGAGATATTAGGCCAGAAGGGTTTGGAATATAATCTGTTGTCTTGCTTGCTGCATGGACGACAGTCACCAGATATGATGGATGATGGAGAAATTCGGCAGTTAACGGATGCAGAAATCACCGAAGCTACAAAGGGTATTCGAGATCTCTACCCAGACTTTTGCTATACGGAAATACTTGGAATAGTTTTGGACGTTGATCAGCTTAAGCGGTTATTTAGTGAGGCTATCGCGGGTTATGAGAAGCTCCAAATATTCCGAATTATATCCGAGCGTGGAAATTCTGGCGTGGAGTTGGCCGACGATGGACAAAAGAACATTTTGAAAAAGTTTGTTGATGAGGCATTTCATGTCGAGAATGAATACGTCGTGCAGCTAAATCCACGTGAATTTGATAGTGTTCCCCGTTATGTGATTGATGGATTGTCGGCTTCAATTGGTGTTATTTAGATAAGTGTTTCAAGTTAATGACTGTTAACTTAACACACTGCGATTACCGAAAGCCGACCTTGGGGCAGCCTGCAACATCATACATTGGCTCCAAGCCCACTTTCGCTGCGTTTGTACATTGAAAAAACTGAATCGCCGCTCTGAACGTCTGCTTTCTTCAAGCTTTCCAAATTAGTTTGCAGGTGCAGCGGAAGTCCGCTTCCCGCCTAAAAGGTGCGGTCAAATATACTCTGAATCAATTCTTCCACATATCAGAGGCCATGGGAGGCCGGCTTGATGACTTGTGGTTTAATCGCAAACTACAGATGGTGTATGCGACCCGAGCCCCAGAACCAAAATCTATTGCACTAAAAAATCTGTGGCATATCTGCAAACGATCCGGAGCTAGATGCACAGACGATGACAGATACCAAACCAAAAATCTCACCAAAGTCGCAAGAAACGCTTGCGTCTCTGATTTCACGGTACGCGACACACTATTGGGTGGATGCTCCGACCTTCTGCTCTGACAAGGGGGTATCGTTTAAAGCGGTTTTGCAGCAATCTGAAGGTACAGTCGACCACTTGCGTGAGTATGGCGTTGATATTCCTGAAATGGTTTTGGATTGGTCGCCTCGAGCCCTGAGCGGCAAAAAGTACAGCTTCAGAAATCACGAGTTTCCAACCAAGATTCTCAAATCGCCAGAGGTAAGAGGATGCCCGGAGTGCCTTCGAAATGATCTTGAGGGCGGCACCAATCAAATGGCGCTACGTGGGGATTGGCACGTGCCCCACGTCACGGTTTGCATCAAACACAAAACTCCGCTGGTCCCGCTTTGGCGTGAGAGCAACCAATTCCATCGATACGATTCAGCACCTCACCTAAACGCTCTGATACCGCAGATCAGCACCGGAGAGCTCGACGTAGAACGTCGAAGACTATTGGACTTTGACCATTGGCTACACGCAAGGCTCATTGGCAGAGAAACAACAGACAACTGGCTTGATGAGCACTCCATTCACGCAGCATGTAACTTCTGCAGATACCTAGGGACTGCCCTTCTTCGGCTCGAAAACATTCCGTTCACGAAAATAACGAAGCAAGATTATCCACTCTTGTACGAGATGGGCTTCCAAGTGGCGCGCAAGGGAAAGGAGGCAATTTTAAATTCCTTCGAGGCCATCCAGCGCAAACCCGGTTCGCCCCAGGACGGTGCTAAGGCAATTTTCCCGCTGCTCTATGAGCGTCTTGCATATGATCACCAAAACGATCCGACCTACGCGCCATTTCAAGATCTGCTTAGGCATCATATGGCGGCCACATGGCCGCTTGGCCCCGGAGATGAGCTGCTAGGCGAACCCGTAACTGTCAGACGGCTGCACTCTGTGCGCACAGCTTCTTTATTGTGCGGGATCGACCAAAGGCGCATGAGAAAGGTATTGGCTGCGAAGCAACTCGTACCCGCGCCTGGGCATGGTCTGCCAGACACGTGGGAAGTGTTTGATGCTGTGAAGGCTGCTCCTGTTCTCAACGAGGTCAGTCAACTTATTTCCGCCAAAGAGATGGCTGCTTCGATAAATGCCACGCGTTCTCAATTTGATTTGCTTGTTGCTGACAAGGTTTTGTCCCCTGCACTCAATGATCAAAGCATAAAAGCGGTGTGGATCCCTGCCGACGGGCAAGCATTTCTCGATAGCCTATTGCGCGGTGCCATTCAGCTTCGACAGGCTCAGCATGGATGGGAGCATATCTCAAAGGCGGCTCAGCGACTAAAAATCCGCCCCGGCGAAATCATTGCCGCAATCAGGAGTGGAGAAATCAGGCGCGTCGGAAACAGAATGGGGTGGGAAGGCTACAAGTCTATACACGTTTATCATGATGACGTGGCCGCCGTGCTTCGCCCCACCTTACTTGAAGCCAAAAGCATTGAGATGTTCGCCAAATCCGTTGGTATTCATCAGCCGTCGAAACTGAAACTCATGATCGGTGATGGTCATGTCCAAACTTCGGTCCTAACAAACCCCATCACCAAAAAGCGCCAGATTTACTTTACACCAGATGATGAAGACACATTTCATTCGCGATTTCTAACACCCAAGACGCTCGCTCTAGAATTCGGAGGCACTTCGCGAACGGCTATTCGCAAATTGCGCCAATCCAACGTCGAGCCAATTTCAGCTCATGATCTTAGGTATGGGAGTGTGTATTCTCGTGAAGAGGTTGAAAACGTTCTAAAATAAAACACTCGGAACAAAGAAAAGGCGCAGGTTCTTTCCTGCGCCTTTTTCGTTGTCCAGATCGCCTTCAAATTTGGCAATCCAGAAAACCTATGGTGTGAATTTCGGAAAGCCTATGGTGTAATCGACATTAAAACCAATGGCACTTAGCCACATTTACTATGGCCGCAGCTTGCGCAGGTCATGCAGCCTTCGACCATGTTCAGCGAATATTCACCGCAAGATGGGCAGGCTTTGCCCTTGGGGGCTTCGCCGACAACCATGGCTTCGGCGTGCGGGTCTGCTTTTAGGCCCATGCCCTCGCCTTCGATAAAGCCAATCGCGATCATGTGCTTTTCAATAACGCCACCGATCGCGGCCAAAATGGATGGGATGTATTTGCCATCCATCCAAGCACCACCGCGTGGGTCAAATACGGCTTTCAGCTCTTCTACGACAAAAGAAACATCACCGCCGCGACGGAACACCGCCGAGATCATGCGTGTCAGGGCCAGTGTCCAGGCGTAGTGTTCCATGTTTTTGGAGTTGATGAACACCTCAAACGGGCGACGATGGCCATTCACGACGACATCGTTCACCGTCAGGTAAATCGCGTGTTCGCTGTCATGCCACTTCAGCTTATAGGTCGCTCCTTCGAGGGACTGCGGGCGATCCAGAGGCTCGGACATATAGATGACTTCGCCGGTTTCAACGACATTGTCCGCTGGGTCTTCACCCGGTGCCTGATCTTTGCTTTCAGATACGGTCAGAACAGAACCTGTGATGTCGTTTGGACGATAGGTCGTGCAGCCTTTGCAACCGGTGTCCCATGCTTCCATGTAAACATCTTTGAATGCGTCAAAGCTGATGTCTTCTGGGCAGTTAATGGTCTTAGAAATCGAGCTGTCGATCCACTTCTGCGCCGCAGCCTGCATCCGTACGTGATCCAGCGGTGCCAGTGTTTGGGCGTTTACAAAGTAATCTGGCAACTCGGTGTCACCAAATTTCTCACGCCACAATTTCACAGCGTAATCAACGACTTCTTCTTCGGTTCGAGAGCCGTCTTTTTGCAAAACCTTACGGGTGTAGGCATATGCAAATACAGGCTCGATGCCGGAAGACACGTTGCCAGCATAGAGGCTGATGGTGCCGGTTGGCGCAATAGAGGTCAGCAACGCATTGCGAATGCCATGCTCTGCGATTTCAGCTTTCAGGTCATCATCAAGATGCTGAACCATGCCACCATTGACGTATTTGTCTTTGTCAAACAGCGGGAACGCACCCTTTTCTTTCGCCAGGTCAACTGAGGCCTTGTAGGACGCATGCGCGATGGCTTTCATCCAAGCTTCGGTTTGTGCTGCAGCTTCGACCGTGCCGTATTTCAGACCAAGCATCAGCAACGCATCCGCAAGGCCGGTGACACCAAGACCAATGCGGCGTTTGTTCTGTGCTTCTTGAGCTTGCTCTGGCAGTGGGAAGTTCGAGGCATCCACCACGTTATCCATCATGCGAACAGCGGTTTTCACCAGATCGGTCAGCGCGGCTTCGTCAAGCTTTGCCTTGGCTTCGAATGGTGCTGACACCAGACGGGCAAGGTTGATCGAACCCAGTAGGCACGCGCCATACGGCGGCAAAGGTTGCTCTCCGCACGGGTTGGTGGCTGCGATGGTCTCGCAGTAGTTCAGGTTGTTTGATGTATTGATGCGATCGATAAAGATCACGCCCGGCTCTGCCTGATCATAGGTGTTCTGCATGATCTTGTTCCACAGATCACGGGCGTTGACGGTTTTATAAACTTTGCCGTCAAACTCCAGCTCCCAAGAGCCATCGGATTTTACAGCTTCCATAAACGCGTCTGTCACCAGAACCGACATGTTGAACATGCGCAGGCGGGCTGGGTCAGATTTGGCGGTAATGAAATGTTCGATATCTGGGTGATCGCAACGCATGGTCGCCATCATCGCACCACGGCGAGACCCCGCAGACATGATGGTGCGGCACATGGCATCCCAAACATCCATAAAGGACAATGGGCCAGAGGCATCCGCCGCAACGCCTTTGACGTCAGAGCCTTTGGGACGAATGGTAGAGAAGTCGTAACCAATACCCCCGCCCTGCTGCATAGTGAGCGCGGCCTCTTTCAACATGTCAAAAATGCCGGACATGCTGTCAGGAATGGTGCCCATAACAAAGCAGTTAAACAGGGTCACTTTGCGTGCGGTGCCCGCACCTGCGGTGATGCGGCCGGCTGGCAAATATTTGAAATCTTCCAGCGCAGCGTAGAATTTATCTTCCCAATCCGCTGGGTTCTTTTCGACTTTGGCCAAATCGCGGGCAATGCGGCGCCAGCTGTCTTCGACCGTTTCATCAATCGGCGTACCGTCCGCTTCTTTAAAGCGGTATTTCATATCCCAGATTGATTCGGCGATTGGGGCAGCAAAACGACTCATCATTTCCCTCAGCTTTTGGACAGTTTTTATAATATTGGCAGGTTTGGTAGGGCCTTGAAAGCCCCTCTTGGGGCTCTATGATTAACGGAGCTTTACCTTTCGGGCAACCACCCAAAACACAATAACTTGTATGAAAGTGACCTGATGACCATAAATCTTGTGAAACTCAGCGTCGGAACCGAAACTGTAGAGGGGCTTGAAGCCTGGCAACATCTTAGACGATCTGATCATCCCGATGGTTGTTCACGTCATGTCACCCGTATGTGGCCTAAGCGCGAGACAGAGATTCTCTTGGGTGGCTCAATGTACTGGGTCATTAAGGGGTCCATCCAAGCAAGGCAACGCATCAAAGGCTTTGAAGAGGTGATTGGCGCAGATGGTATTCGCCGATGTGCCATTGTGCTTGAACCGGAATTGATCCGAACACAAGCCACGTTGCGTCGCCCCTTCCAGGGTTGGCGCTACCTTAAACTCGAAGATTCACCGCCCGATTTGCCAAAGGGTCGCGAGAGCGAAGAGCCTTTGCCCACCGAGCTGGCAAGTGCCTTGGCTGAAATCGGTTTGCTCTAATCTAATCCGATGTGGGCGGCGATGTAGCCTGCACATTCCTGCGGGTGTGTAACGATCCCCATATGCGAAGCGCCCCCAACCGTGGCACGAGAAGCATTGGGAATACGCTCTGCTAAACTGTTCTGCACCTTTGCCATGATGGCCGGGGAATGTTCACCATCCATCAGCAAGACAGGCATATTCACCTGTTTCAGCAAACTAAGGCTTCCTGATGCGTCATCTGATACCCACGGCTGAATAACGCAGGGCTGTGTGATGCGGGCCTTAAAATAGTCTTTTGCCTCGGGCGCTTGCGCATCCCAATCGCTGCCATCCCCCCAAATATCCATAAACAACCGAGCCGCCTTGGCACGATTTCCCTCTGCGATCGCCGCTGTGATTTCGCCCATCTCTCGGGCGTTCTGGGCATGCAGCCCTGGTGCGCTGTCACGAACCGCAGCCATAAAGACCGGTTCATAAAGAGATAGGCTTTTTATTTTATCGGGAAATTGGATCGCCAAGCGCAGGGCAATATAGGCGCCAAAGCTATGGGCCACGATATCAACCGGCTCGTGCAATCCTTGGGCGGCAATGGCGATGGCTTGATCAACGTGATTGAAAGCATCTGGCGCATCGGTGTTTTTCCCGTGTCCGGGAAAGTCTGGCGCAAATAGGGTTGCCTTGGTCTGCAACGCTTCGCCCACGCCGCGCCATGCGCCAGAATGGGCCAACGAACAATGCAACGCCAAACATTTTGTTGGTCCCTGCCCTAATTCGCGCCAGTATGTTTTCACGTGTTACAACTTTCCAGATAAATACAGATCGATATCTTCAATCCGATCCTGCCCCCAAAAACGGGTTCCATCCTCTAATACATAGAATGGTGCCCCAAACACGCCTGACGCTACGGCATCATCCAGATTTCGCGCATAAGTCTCTGCCCCAACCAGCAAACCGCTGTCGGCAAGCGAGGCATCAAAGCCAGCCGCGGTCAGGCACGCTCTGACGACATCATCCTGTGCGATGTCTTTTTCTTCGGCCCAGCAGGCGCGCAAGAAGCTTTGCGCGAGCTTCCCTATGTCACCTCCTCCTGCTTTTTGCGCTGCGATAATAGCGTAGGAAGACGGTGCTGCATTGGTCGGCCAATGAGCTGGTTGCAAATTCAGGGGCATCCCAAGTTTCGTTGACTGCCGCTGCAATTCCTGCGCCCGCAGTTCATTGCGGCTTGGATGACGCTCCTTTGGCGGTTTTCCACCTGTGCGTGAAAACAACCCCAAAATGTCGACGGGCTTATACTCAATCGAAACTTCGTGTTTTGCGGCAACGTTCTCAAGACGGTTCCCGGCCAGATAGCTGAACGGAGAGAGAGTCGAGAAATAATAATTAATTTGCGTCATTAACGGCTCCTGGGACAATGCATTGCTTTGCCAATTGGTAGCGCCGTGTTAAGCGATGCGCAACGTCACGAATCTGTCATCTGCGACTTGGGGATAGCGCTCATGCCAAGCACCATGGAACCGAAACTTATTACGGGTAACGCCAACAAACCGTTGGCCAACGCCATTGCGCGACGCATGACCATGCATCGCAATTTGGGTCTGGTTGATGCCCGCGTCGAACGCTTTAACGATGGCGAAATCTTCGTCGAAGTGTTTGAAAATGTCCGCGGTGAGGACATGTTTATCATTCAGCCGACGTCCAATCCGGCGAACGACAACTTGATGGAACTTCTGATTATGGCCGACGCCCTGCGTCGGTCTTCTGCTAAGCGCATCACCGCTGTGATCCCTTACTTCGGCTACGCCCGTCAGGATCGCCGCGCCAAGGCCCGTACACCGATTTCTGCCAAGCTGGTGGCCAACATGTTGGTCGAAGCAGGTGTTGAACGTGTTCTCACCATGGATTTGCACGCGGCGCAGATCCAAGGGTTCTTTGATATTCCGGTTGACAACCTTTACGCGTCACCGATCTTTGCTTTGGACATCAAACAACAGTTCAAAGGCAACATGGATGACATCATGGTGGTATCCCCCGATGTGGGTGGTGTTGCGCGAGCGCGTGAGCTTGCCAAACGGATCAACGCGCCGCTGTCTATCGTCGACAAACGTCGCGAAAAGCCTGGTGAAGTCGCAGAGATGACTGTCATCGGTGATGTGACCAACAAGAAATGTATCATCGTTGACGACATGTGTGACACCGCTGGCACCCTGTGTAAGGCGGCTGAAGTGCTGTTGGAACATGGCGCGACAGAGGTGCACGCCTATATCTCACACGGCGTCATGTCTGGCCCCGCTGTCGAGCGTGTGACCAACTCTGTCATGAAGAGCCTTGTGATCACCGATACCATTCAGCCGACAGGCCCAGTTCAGGGTGCACCAAACATTCGCATCCTGCCAACAGCACCCATGTTTGCCCATGCGATCATGAACATCTGGAACGGCGCGTCTGTGTCTTCACTGTTTGAAACAGACACGCTAGAGCCAGCCTATGAAGGTCTGCTTGAGTAATCAGAGCTTGATCCCGGAAATAGAAAACGCGCCTTCCTAGGCGCGTTTTTTGTTAGGCTGTGAGGCGAATTCAAACCACATCCCACTGGTCTTCATCATCAATCTCGCCAAAGGCGATCCAGGAAAGGCGCACACGGGCAATCTTGGTGTCTTGCCATGTGCGAAACACCAGCTCAAAGCCCTTGTCTGTCACCTTTTCCGCCGCGATATCGGCGCGGATGTTACCGCCATTGCTCACATCCCAAAGAGAAAGAGACACTTGAACCACTGGCGCGCTTAGAAACGCCTCAGAGAACTTGATTTTGTTACGGCGTTCGCGCGGGCCACTGCCGACCCACATATCCCCACCGTTTTCAAAATCTGAAAACAGCTGATGTTCACCTTGGTCGATACCAAGCGTGCGTCCCTTTAGCTTGCGCATGACTTTCGTCCCCTAAGTCTGCCGAAACATTACAATGTTTCTATGCCTACTTAAACGAAAACGGGCCCCGCGCAAAGGCGGAGCCCGTCAAATTCTAGATCGAATACGATCAGATATTCAGCGCGGTGCGCAGTGCTTCGATGTCTGCAAGGTTTTTCGCAGCCACGTCTACATTGTCTTCAGATGCAGTTGAAACTGCGTCCTTCGCGACAGCGATCAGTGCATCCATGTCGTCCGCAGTCATCTCGCTCGCAGGGATGGCTTTTTCAGCCAGTACAGATGTACCTTCTGCGTTGATGTCTGCAAAACCACCGGTCACAGCATAGCTCTGCGTGCCTTCGTTGCTTTCCACGGTCAGAAGACCTGGGCGCAGCGTGGTGATGGTTGGCGCGTGATCCGGCATTGCGGTCAAGTCGCCATCCGCACCTGGGATCTGCACGGCGATGGCTTGCAAAGACGCAAGCGCACGTTCCGGGCTGACCAGATCGAATTGCATTGTTTGTGCCATTGGGGCCTCCTTCTAGGGTTCCCCTGCCCCGTGAAGGGGCAAGAGAGGTCCAGTTTTAGGCGGCGTCCGCAGCCATTTTCTCGGCTTTTGCGATCACTTCGTCGATACCGCCAACCATATAGAAGGCGCCTTCTGGCAGGTGATCGTATTCGCCAGCCACAACAGCTTTGAACGAAGAGATTGTATCTTCCAGAGGAACCTGAACACCGTCAGAACCTGTAAAGACCTTCGCAACGTCAAACGGCTGAGAAAGGAAACGCTGGATTTTACGCGCACGCGCAACAGTCAGCTTATCTTCCTCGGACAGTTCGTCCATGCCCAGAATTGCGATGATGTCTTGCAGAGACTTATAGCGCTGCAGGATACCTTGCACTTCGAAGGCCACGTTGTAGTGCTCTTCACCCACAACAGATGGGTCCATCAGGCGAGACGAGGAATCGAGCGGGTCAACCGCTGGGTAGATGCCCAGCTCGGAAATCGCACGGTTCAGAACGGTTGTCGCGTCCAAGTGAGCAAAGGTTGTTGCTGGTGCCGGGTCAGTAAGGTCATCCGCTGGAACGTAAACCGCTTGGATCGAAGTGATCGAGCCGTTCTTTGTGGATGTAATACGTTCTTGCATCGCACCCATGTCGGTCGCCAGTGTTGGCTGGTAGCCAACCGCAGAAGGGATACGACCCAACAGCGCGGAAACCTCAGAGCCCGCTTGTGTAAAGCGGAAGATGTTGTCAACGAAGAACAGAACGTCTGTACCGGATGCGTCACGGAATTGTTCCGCCAGGGTCAGACCTGTCAGAGCAACACGTGCACGCGCACCTGGAGGCTCGTTCATCTGGCCGTAAACCAGCGCAACCTGAGACTCTTCAAGATTGTCGGGCTTAATAACGTTGGATTCGATCATCTCGTGGTAAAGGTCGTTACCTTCACGTGTACGCTCGCCCACACCCGCGAAAACGGAGTAACCAGAGTGTACTTTCGCGATGTTGTTGATCAATTCCATAATCAGAACTGTTTTACCAACACCCGCACCACCGAAGAGACCAATTTTACCACCCTTCGCGTAAGGCGCGAGAAGGTCGATAACTTTGATGCCTGTTACCAGAACTTCGGATTCTGTGGACTGTTCGTTGAACTCAGGTGCTTCCTGGTGGATCGCACGTGTTTCATCCGCGTTCACTGGGCCCTGCTCGTCGATTGGCTCGCCAACAACGTTCAAGATACGACCGAGTGTCGCGTTACCAACTGGAACAGAAATCGGTGCACCTGTATCTTCAACAGCCGCGCCACGAACGAGACCTTCGGTCGCGTCCATCGCGATGCAACGTACAGTGTTTTCACCAAGGTGCTGGGATACTTCCAGCACCAGTTTCTTACCATTGTTGTCTGTATTCAGTGCGTTCAGAATTTCCGGCAGGGAATCTTCAAACTGCACGTCCACAACGGCGCCAATCACCTGTGTGACCTTGCCTTTTGCGTTTGCCATGTTTCGTCTCCGGTCTTAGAGCGCTTCAGCGCCCGAGATAATTTCAATAAGCTCGCTTGTAATCACGGCCTGACGTGAGCGGTTAAACTCGATTGTCAGCTTGTCGATCATTTCGCCCGCGTTCCGGGTTGCGTTATCCATAGCGGACATACGCGCACCTTGCTCAGACGCACCGTTTTCAAGAAGAGCTGCAAAGATCTGTGTCGCGACACCGCGCGGCAGCAAGTCAGCCAAGATGGCCTCTTCGTTAGGCTCATAGTCGTACAGAGTCGCCTCGGCACCCTCTTCCACTGCGTCAAATGTCGCTGGGATGATTTGTTGTGCTGTTGGGATCTGCGAAACCACGTTTACGAACTTCGCGTAGAAGATCGTGGCAACGTCGAACTCACCACCGTCGAAGCGTGCCAGAACATCACGTGCAATATCTTGCGCGTTGTCATAGCCGACACGTTTGACTTCGGTCAGGTCAACATGGCCGATAAACGCATCACCAAGTTCACGTTTGATTGCATCACGGCCTTTTTTGCCAACAGTCAAAATCTTAACAGTTTTGCCTGCAGCTTTAAGTTCGTTTGCTTTCGCACGCGCCAATTTGGCGATGTTAGAGTTGAAGCCGCCGCACAAGCCACGTTCAGCAGTCATAACCACCAACAGGTGAGTTTGATCGCTGCCAGTACCTGACAAAAGCTTCGGTGCAGTATCAGAGCCGCCAACAGACGCCGCGAGCCCACCCAGAACGGCATTAAACCGTTCTGTGTAAGGACGAGACGCTTCGGCAGCATCCTGCGCGCGGCGAAGTTTCGCCGCGGCAACCATCTGCATGGCCTTTGTGATCTTCCGAGTGTTTTTCACACTCTGGATCCGGTTTTTAAGGTCCTTCAGACTAGGCATTGTCCGAACCCCTTATGCGAAGTCAGCTGCGAATTCGTCGAGCGCTGCTTTCACTTTGTCCGCTGCTTCGCCTTTGATCTTAGGATCTTCATCCGTGATCCACTGAAGCAGGTCTGCATGTTTCACACGCAGGTGCGCCAGAAGGGCTGCTTCGTAGCGGCCAACGTCTTTTACGTCGACTTTGTCGAGGTAACCGTTGGTACCTGCGAAGATCAGGCAGACGATTTCAGAGTTTGTCAGTGGCGAGTACTGAGGCTGTTTCATCAGCTCGGTCAGACGCGCACCACGTGCCAGAAGCTGCTGTGTTGCTGCATCCAGGTCGGAACCGAACTGAGCAAACGCAGCCATCTCACGGTACTGAGCCAGAGACAGTTTAACTGGACCAGCAACCGAAGACATCGCTTTGGTTTGTGCGGATGAACCAACACGAGAAACAGACAGACCAGTGTTCACCGCTGGACGGATACCTTGGTAGAACAATTCAGTTTCCAAGAAGATCTGACCGTCGGTGATGGAGATCACGTTGGTTGGAATAAACGCAGAAACGTCACCACCCTGAGTTTCGATCACTGGCAGAGCAGTCAAAGAACCAGAACCGTTGTCTTCGTTCAGCTTAGAAGAACGCTCGAGCAAACGAGAGTGGAGATAGAAAACGTCACCTGGGTACGCTTCACGTCCTGGTGGGCGACGCAGAAGCAAAGACATCTGACGGTAAGACACCGCTTGCTTGGACAAGTCATCATAGATGATCAGGGCGTGCTTGCCGCTGTCGCGGAAGTATTCTGCCATAGAAGTCGCAGCATATGGCGCCAGGAACTGCATAGGAGCAGGGTCAGACGCGGTTGCAGCAACAACAATGGAATATTCAATCGCGCCAGTTTCTTCGAGCTTTTTAACAAGCTGAGCAACTGTAGAACGCTTTTGACCAACCGCAACATATACGCAGAACAGTTTCTTGCTCTCGTCGTCGCCGGCTGCTTCGTTGTAGGATTTTTGGTTCAGGATGGTGTCCAGCGCGATGGCTGTTTTACCAGTCTGACGGTCACCAATGATCAACTCACGCTGGCCACGGCCAATTGGGATCATCGCATCAACAGATTTCAGGCCAGTCGCCATCGGCTCGTGAACTGATTTACGTGGAATGATGCCTGGCGCCTTAACGTCAGCAACGCTACGTGCGGATGCGTTGATTGGGCCTTTGCCGTCCAGCGGGTTACCCAAACCGTCAACAACGCGACCCAGCAGCTCTGGGCCAACTGGAACGTCAACGATAGAGTTGGTGCGCTTAACAGTGTCACCCTCTTTAATGTCGCGGTCGGAACCAAAGATAACGACACCAACGTTGTCGCTTTCCAGGTTGAGCGCCATCCCCATGATGCCCCCTGGGAATTCGACCATTTCACCGGCTTGAACATTGTCCAGACCGTAGACGCGGGCAATACCGTCACCTACGGACAGAACGCGGCCAACCTCGGCCACTTCAGCTTCCTGACCAAAATTTTTGATCTGGTCTTTCAGGATCGCCGAAATTTCGGCTGCTTGGATACCCATTTATCCGACCTCTTTCATTGCATTCTGTAGAGTGCTGAGCTTGGAGCGGATCGACGTATCGATCATCTTCGAACCCACCTTAACGACAAGACCGCCCACCAATGACTGGTCGACGGTCGCTTTAATCTTAACGTCTTTGCCAACACGCTCTTTCAGCGTCTTTGCAAGTTTCTCAGATTGGGTTTTGGTCAGTGCTTTTGCAGAGGTTACTTCTGCGGTCACTTCACCTTTGTCTTCGGCGATCAACGCACGCAGGCCCGCTACCAATTGCGGTAGAACGAACAAGCGACGGTTTTCAGCCATCAGAGCCAGCGTGTTCTTGAGAACATCTGGCAAACCCATTTTCTTAGAGATAGCTGCGATTGCTGTACCCTGCTCTTCCCGGCTTACAACCGGAGAGTTGATCAGGCCACGCAGATCGGCGCTTTCTTCAAGTGCGGTGCTCAGGTCATCAATGCCAGTCTCTAGCGCAGAGACGTCATTGGACTCTTTTGCGATCTCAAAGACCGCAGTGGCATAGCGTGCAGCAATGCCTTGCGAAATCGAAGCTGGTTCGGACACGTCCACCCTTCCGATATTTTGGCCCCGGTTCCCTGATTGCTCAGCGTCCGAGGACGTTTCTGGTTCTGATACAAATCAAAACTATAAAATCCAGCCGGGGTGTAGCAGAGCCGACTTGAGCTATCAATAACGTTTGCCATTATGTCAGCCGTATAAAAGACCCTTAGTTTTTAGGGCTTTGAGGCACTCTTATTAAATAACGTTGTGTCACAGAAAATATTTTGACAGCCGAATGCCCGAAATTTACCGAATCCGAGTATCAAAAATAGACAGAATCGTCGGGAATCATGGATTTTGTCAGGAAGGGCGATGACCCGCTAAGTCCTTAATATAGAACAGCCAGAATGTATCTTTTGACTGAAACAGTAGGGCGCGGCGGCTCATCGGTCTTATTTTACCTTAGAGTTCAACCCGAAATAAACGCGTCAACAGAGATCAAATGGGCGCAAATTCGTTTGATAGATCGTTTGCCTTTCTGCGGGCAAAACTCGCGTCAATTTGTCACGCGATTTAACCCGTAGCTCGACGATTGTAACACCTAAATTGGCGCGACTTCTGGTTTTGGCGCGAGAATCTCTAGCGGCTTGCGCACGGTGTTACGCAATCCATTGGTCGGCGCATGAATGCGCTTGCTGGCCTCAACCATCAAAACACCCCCAGACATCACAGGCGACAAAGCACGTCCTGTGCTTTCCCACACCGAGGCAGTCTTGCGCCAAAACCGTCTGTGGCTTGGGGGTTGGAACAATGTGGTGCGGTGGCGCTCTGGCATAAATCCGTGACTGCGCAGCTGGGCCTCGAGTTGGGCGGTCGAATACGGACGACCATACCCAAACGGCGTCGCATCTGACCGCGACCACATCCCTGCACGATGCGGAACAATAAACAACGCCCGGCCGCCAGGGCCTAAGACCCGAAAGGCCTCATCAAGAAGATCGGTGGGGCGTTCACAGTTTTCCAGCCCGTGCATCATGACAAGCCGATCAACATGCCCAGTTTCAAGCGGCCAAAGTGTTTCTTCGCATAGGGCGGACACATTCGGCATACCCAACGGCCATGGCATGACCCCTTGTGGTGCTGGCATCAATCCGATGATCCGCCGCGCTGTTGGCAAATAGGGACGCAGCAGTGGGACAGCAAAGCCGAATCCAACCATGCTTTGGCCCGTTGCATCTGGCCATAAATGGCGCACTTCGTCTCGGATGGCCTTCTGCGCAGCACGACCAAGCATACTGCGATAGTAGAAGTTTCTGAGATCTTTAACGTCTAAGTGCATTAATACCGCCTAAGCGAACAGTAATTATGACTACAACATAAAGTGTTTTGCACTAGATAGAAGATAGGATCACAATAGTCGCGAAAAAAGGATCACAGATGCCTCTGGAAATCATCACCATTCCTTGCCTCACAGACAACTATGCTTTTCTGCTTCATGCTCCCGGCAGCGGTTTAACTGCGCTGGTCGATGCCCCCGAGGCCGCACCAATCAAAGCTGAACTTGAGAAACGCGGGTGGACACTCGATTTCATCCTGATCACACATCACCATTGGGATCACGTCGACGCCGTTGAAGAATTACGTGACGCCTACGATGCAACTGTGATCGGCGCTCAAGCCGACGAACATCGCCTGCCCGCGCTTGATGTAAAGGTCAAAGACGGCACGACATTTTCTCTGTCTCGCGAAGATGTTCATGTGCTGGATGTATCTGGCCACACGATTGGGCACATCGCCTATTACCTACCAGGTTCAAAGTCGATCTTCACAGCTGACAGCCTAATGGCATTGGGATGCGGCCGTCTTTTCGAGGGGACGCCAGAGCAAATGCATGCCAGCCTGACCAAACTCGCAGCCCTCCCTGCCAACACAATTGTCTATTCCGGTCACGAGTACACGCAAAGCAACGGTCAGTTTGCTTTGACTGTCGATCCAGAGAACGAAGCCCTGCACGCTCGTGTCAAAGCTGTAGATGAGGCGCGGAACCGCGGAGAGCCGACAGTTCCATCAAAACTTTCTGAAGAGCTGCAAACGAACCCCTATTTGCGGGCCCATACCAAAGGTGTTCAACAGGCGGTTGGAATGGAAGGTGCAGACCCCGTTGATGTTTTCACCGAGGTGCGGCGCCGCAAAGACAGCTTCTAATAGACCTTTAATGCATTGAGCTTATTGCCAAACCGGGTTTCGTCTGGCAGGCTGTATGTATTGGGGGAACAGCGTCACCGCAAGCGTGCTGCCGCTCTTAAGACGTTTTGCCAATGGTCCTTGTGATCCGGTCTTTGGCATGTGTGATTTGCGACAAATGAAGCAAAAGTCACAACATTGACGTCAAATGTGAGCGGAAAAAATAAGAAAAGCCTTGAAGCCAGCTGTGGATAGACCAAACTTTAAGATGATCAGGACTAAGGTGTTCTGAAGGGTTTCCGGTTCCCGTGATTCCTTTTTTAGATGGACACCGCAGATGGAAGGAGTTCGAGCAGTGCCTTCATTCTCGACGACGCTAGAACAAGCAATTCATTCCGCACTGGCCCAGGCCAATGCGCGTAAACACGAATTCGCAACATTGGAACATCTTCTGCTCGCCCTTCTGGAAGAGCCTGACGCGCTACGTGTCATGCAAGCTTGCAGCGTGGATACAGATGACCTGCGCCAAACCATTGTCGAATTCATTGACGAAGACCTGTCTAATCTGGTGACAGATCTCGAAGGATCAGAAGCCGTGCCGACCGCTGCATTCCAGCGGGTCATTCAGCGGGCTGCCATTCACGTGCAATCATCAGGCCGTACTGAAGTGACTGGTGCGAATGTGCTGGTTGCGATCTTCGCAGAACGCGAAAGCAACGCCGCCTACTTCCTGCAAGAGCAGGACATGACGCGCTATGATGCTGTAAACTACATCGCACATGGCGTTGCCAAAGACCCAGCCTTTGGTGAAAGCCGTCCGGTTACCGGTGCTGATGACGAAGGCGAAGAAGCGGCTGCCACGGTTGATCGAGGTGCATCTGAGGAAAAGAAAGAAAGTGCGCTTGCTAAGTACTGTGTTGATCTCAACACCAAGGCAAATGACGGTGACGTTGATCCACTGATTGGCCGTGATCACGAAGTTGAACGCTGCATTCAGGTACTCTGCCGCCGACGCAAGAACAACCCACTGTTAGTGGGCGATCCTGGCGTGGGGAAAACCGCAATTGCCGAGGGCCTTGCCTATCGTATCGTAAACGGTGAAACACCCGAGGTTCTGTCAGAGACGACGATCTATTCTCTCGACATGGGCGCCCTTCTAGCTGGCACACGCTATCGCGGTGACTTTGAGGAACGGCTGAAAGCTGTCGTCACCGAGCTGGAAGACCATCCGGATGCGGTTCTCTTCATTGATGAAATTCACACGGTCATTGGCGCAGGCGCGACTTCGGGCGGGGCAATGGATGCATCTAACTTGCTGAAACCTGCCTTGCAGGGAGGCAAATTGCGGACCATGGGCTCTACGACATATAAAGAGTTCCGTCAGCACTTTGAAAAAGACCGTGCTTTGTCTCGTCGCTTCCAGAAAATCGACGTAAGCGAACCTTCGGTGCCCGACACCATCAAGATCCTGAAAGGTCTCAAGGAATATTTTGAAGAACATCACAGTGTGAAGTACACCGCTGATGCGATCAAAACCGCTGTTGAACTGTCTGCACGTTACATCAACGATCGCAAATTGCCTGACAAGGCGATTGATGTGATCGATGAGGCAGGTGCTGCACAGCATTTGGTTGTCGCATCCAAGCGTCGCAAGACCATCGGCACCAAAGAGATCGAGGCCGTCGTTGCTAAAATCGCGCGGATCCCACCAAAGAACGTCTCCAAAGACGATGCTGAGGTTCTGAAAGATCTCGAAAAAACGCTGAAGCGTGTGGTCTTTGGGCAGGACAAAGCGATCGAAGCCTTGTCGAGCGCCATCAAATTGGCCCGCGCCGGCTTGCGTGAGCCAGAAAAGCCCATCGGCAACTACCTGTTCGCAGGTCCAACCGGGGTTGGTAAAACCGAAGTGGCCAAACAGCTCGCAAGCACGTTGGGTGTAGAATTACTGCGCTTTGACATGTCTGAGTACATGGAGAAACACGCGGTCTCCCGCTTGATCGGCGCCCCTCCTGGCTATGTGGGTTTCGATCAAGGTGGCCAGTTGACTGACGGTGTCGATCAACATCCACACTGCGTGTTGTTGCTGGACGAAATGGAAAAAGCGCACCCGGATGTGTACAACATTCTGCTTCAAGTCATGGACCATGGCTCTTTGACAGATCACAACGGGCGCACTGTTGATTTCCGCAACGTGATCTTGATTATGACGTCAAATGCCGGTGCCACAGAGCTTGCGAAAGCCGCCATCGGCTTTGGCCGTGATCGTCGCGAGGGCGAAGACACCGCAGCTATCGAACGCACTTTTACACCTGAATTCCGCAACCGTCTGGATGCCGTGATTTCCTTCGGTGCATTGCCGAAAGAGGTGATCTTGCAGGTGGTCGAAAAGTTTGTTCTGCAGCTAGAGGCACAGCTTTTGGATCGCAACGTTCACATCGAACTCACCCGTCCTGCCGCAGAATGGCTGGCTGATAAAGGCTATGATGATCGCATGGGGGCACGTCCATTGGGCCGCGTCATCCAAGAGTACATCAAAAAGCCTTTGGCCGAAGAATTGCTATTCGGCAAACTAGCCAAAGGTGGCGTTGTGAAAGTGACAGTCAAAGATGGCGACCTTAGCCTTAAGTTGGATGGGCCAATCAAGCCGCGTATCGCAGGTGACAAACAGCCCCCTCTTCTGACGGCGGACTGATACGGCAAACGCCAAGACATCGTCAAAATTATCGCCCGCGTCCCTAAAGGCCGCGGGCGATATCATTTGTGACGCTCATATTTTGATGCACGATATGCAGATCAGACCGATCTGCCGTTTCAAATTTCTATTTCTCGGTGAACTTCAACTCGATCCGGCGGTTCTTGGCACGCGCCACATCATTGTCAGCTGGGTCAATCGGCTGGAACTCTCCGAATCCATTCGCGGAAAGACGATCCGGCGGAAGCCCAAGGTCACCGGCCAAATACCGCACCACAGACAAAGCCCGCGCTTGGGAAAGTTCCCAATTGTCTTGAAACTGCACGCCGTTGATGATCGGTACATTGTCGGTATGGCCATCGACCTGCAGCACC
Organism: uncultured Paracoccaceae bacterium; assembly: GCA_947498415.1. Classification (GTDB taxonomy): domain Bacteria; phylum Pseudomonadota; class Alphaproteobacteria; order Rhodobacterales; family Rhodobacteraceae; genus Cognatishimia. The sequence continues at coordinate 233,490 of CANMKB010000005.1, read as the reverse complement.
CAGTTGATCTCAGGCGGAATCTCGGCTGCGACTTCCTCAAGCAGCTGTGCGATGGTTGCGATCTGAATGCGCCCTTCTACGCCCAATGTCGCGGCCCCGGATGGGAAAAGCACCTCAGACGAAAACACAAACCGATCGCCGACGATCCGCACACCATCACGACTGCCCAAAAGATCACGCATCCGACCAAAGAACTCAGACCGATATCGCGCTAAATCCTGTGCTTCGTTCGCAAGGGTGCTGGCCTCGGCAGCCAGTCGGGCCGCTTCGATCTCTAGTCGCTTGCGCTCTTCTTCTTCCAGCAAACGGCGGCGACGCTCTTCGGCGGCGGCACGGGCCAGTGCTGCATTCAGATCCTGACCAAGGCTTTGAAGTTGAACTTGCGCCGCAGCATCGCGGGCTTTGCTGTCATCCAGCAATGTCTGAAGCTCCCCCAATTGCGTCCGCAGCGCTGCAACCTGTTGGTTCAACACAGCTGCTTGCTTTTCGCTTTCGGTGGCACGCGAACGCGTATCTTCAAGAGTTTGATTGGCCAGCGCCAACAAACGTGCCCGTTCTTCGGCTGAATTTAAGCTCACCGCAGCCGCCTGCTCTGCCGCAATTTTCGCCGCAAGGGCCCCGGCAAGTTGCGCACGCACGGTTTCTTGGTCACCCACGGCAGTTTCAGCCGCAAGCTTATCAGCCAATGCCGCGGATAAGCGCGTTTTCACTTCTTCAAGATTTGCGGTCAGCGTTTCATTCTGTTTCTGTGCAGCGATCTGTGCCGCAAGCGCTGCCTCTAACGATTGGCGCAATTCGACATCACCCGTTTGAGCGACCTCCAGCTGTGCACGCACCGTGGCAAGTTCCGCCTCACTTTTCGCAAGTTCTGCTTGGTTGTCTTCAAGTCGCCCGACAATGATCGCCAGTTCTTCGCGGGCATCTTCGGACGCGGCTTCAGTGCTTTGCAAAGACAACAGCGCCTGTGCCAGTTGGTTTTGAAGATCTTCCTCGGCCAGCACAGCAGATGCCAACTTGAGATCCAGGTCTTGTTGCGCCGCTTCGGCTGCGGCGAGCAAGGTAAGCGTTTCTTCTGCTTTCTTGCGTTGTTCTTCCAAAGCCAAGGTCATGGCCGTAATTTCGGCATCAGAGTTTTCAAGCCGCGCACGCATGGCCTCTGCCGCCGCGATTTCAGCCAGACGGCGTTGCTCTTCTTCGGACAGACGCGTTTCCAAATCTGTCACGCGGGCTGCGAGGGCTGTGTTGGTTTCTGCATCTGCATTCGCTTTGGCGCGCAGTTCCGCGACCAAAGCATCCAAAGCTTCACGTTGTGCGGCAGCCAAACGGGCCGCTTCAGCGCCGGCATCAATTTCGGTTCGCGCCTGCGCCAAGGCCAGATTCAGCGCTTCTTGTTCCGTCAGCAGAGTATCGCGCTGACCTTCCAAATCGGCAATGACCGCAAGTGTGTCTTCGCGCTGCGCCAATAGGCCAGCAACTTGCGCCTCAAAAATCGTGATTTGGCTTTTGGCGATATCCAGCGCGGCCGAGGCGCTATCGCGTTCAATTGTCAGGGCCGAGATCAGGGCCGCCTGACGTTCGGCTGCCGTTTCTGCCTGCACCAGAGTGGCCCGCAATGTGCCGACCTGAGTTTGCAGTTCACCGGACTTTTGCTGCTCTAACCCCAAGGCGCTGGCTAAGGCTGCAACCTCGGCTGATAGGGCATCCAGCTTGTCGGCTTGGCCTGTGATCGTTTCACGCAATACAAATTGGACAACCATGAAGATCGTCAAAACGAACATCAGCACCAACAAAAGGCCTGTCATCGCGTCAACAAATCCGGGCCAGATCGAGGCTTGAAACCGTTGTCCTGTGCGCCGTGACAGTGCCATAATTAACCCTCAGTCGCTTTGTTTGGGTCAATCCGACGGCGGCGGGCCTTTGATTTAGGCTCGCCGATTTCGTTAATCGCTTTGGTTAGGGCGGTTAGATCTGTACGCAATTCGACCACCGTATCTTGCCGACCCGCCGAAATTTCTTCGAGAATACGCAACATCTGAACATCGATTGACCGCAGGCGCATTCTGCTTTCTGCATCCACCCCTCCGTCGCCGGTTTTGCTGTCACGGATCGCCTCGATCAAGCGTTCTTGCCCTTCGGCAACGCGCGAGAGTGGGCCTTCAGCCGTGTTGGCGTTACTCATGTGATGCACCATCTGTTGAACAGATTGCGTCAGGTCCCCAATTTGGCCTTCAACACGTCGGCGGCTCTCTTCGGCTTGTGTGAACATCGATTGCAAATGATCCATCTGCTCGGCCATATGTCCCAGCACTTCGCCAAGAACATTCTGCTCAACGCTGCCATCCCCATCTGCCCCGGAAAAGCCAAGACGTGTGATAGAGCTGAGCCACTCTTCGAGTTCACGGTAAAACCGGTTTTGGCCATGGCTGGCAAACAGTTCCAACAGCCCCACAATCAAGGAACCTGCAAGTCCCAAAAGCGAGGATGCAAAGGCAATGCCCATGCCGCCCAGCTGCGCCTCAAGGCCAGTCATCAGGCGGTTAAACACCTCAACCCCGCCTTCACCTTCTGAGGGCGCAAGGCTGCGAATGGTATCTACGACAGCCGGAACCGTGGTCGCTAGGCCATAGAATGTCCCCAAAAGACCAAGGAAAATCAACATGTTCACGATGTAACGTGTGATTTCACGAGCTTCGTCAATTCGCGTAGCAACAGAGTCTAGGATCGAGCGCGTCGATGTCGCGCTGATCTGCCCGCGTGCGCCGCGTTGGCGCAGCAGTTGGGCCAACGACACCATAAGCTGCGGCGGTTCATATAGATCATGCCCCTCGCGGTTCGTCGCAAATCCTTTGATCCAGCGGGTGGATCGAATAAGCGAGAACACCTGCCCAAAACAGGCGGCCACCCCGACAAAGAACACAAAAACGATAAAGCCGTTCAGGTAGGGGTTGGCTTCAAAAACTGGAAATACGCGGGGCAGTGCGACGTAGGTCAACACCCCGGTAAACCCAAGAACGACGAGCATCAGAACAATCTGACGCACCGGATGCGAGAAATGCGGCTCGGCCTCTCGGTCTGGCTGCTCCATTTGGACAGCTCCTGACACTGTTATTTTCCTTTGGACACACTACGTTGACGCGCCGCATGTGCCAAGGATTATTCGGTCAAACTTAGGTGTTCTGCGGCTGCTGTGCTTTTAGCTCCCGCACCCGCGCAGCAAGCCAGTCGAGTTCTGGGTCTTGAATGCCCAAATCCGTCAGGTGCGTCGCCGTATTATACAGATATTCGGTGTTCGGCCCACGCCCGCCGACAGCAGATGTGATGATCTCGGCCTGCTTTTCCAAAGTATGGTGGCAATATTGATCATGGCCGGTGTCGATCACATAGGTCACGGCTTCGACCTCGCGCCCGTCACTCAAGATGACAGAAAGATTCTTTTCCAAATAGGCCGAAGACACCAATTCACGCTCACGCAATTCCGCCATCGCAGCGTCTTCCGTCCCTGGTTTAACGCGCAATGCTAGGCCCTGACAGCTTGCCCCTTCGGCGGCATCCAATGCCAGAACCAAACCCGGGTGGTCGACTGTGCCACGGTGATGAATCGACGACATGCAGAAACTGCGATGCCACCCCGGCAAACGCGCCACCAAGGTTTCAACGTGCTCAAAGCCAGGGTTCCACAGCAAAGACCCATAGCCAAAGACCCAAAGTGCCATTTCTCATTCCATGTCTGGAGAATTTCGTGTTGCGCCTTTAAACACCAATCCAAGACAGCTGCAAAGGGACCAACGCGTGAAACGTCTTTTAATCGTTATTCTCCTCGCTTCGGCGGCATGGTTCACCTATTGGTTCGTTGCGGCGCAGGGGGCAAAAACCGCCTATACCACCTGGTTCGAAGACCGCCGAGCGCAAGGCTGGCAGGCAGAATATTCAGATCTTGAGGTACGGGGCTTTCCAAACCGGATTGATACCGTGTTTCGCGACATCGCGCTGGCCGATCAGAACGCAGCTGTGGCTTGGATGGCCGATAGCTTTCAACTTTTTGCCTTATCTTACCGCCCCAATCACCTGATTGCGCAATGGTCGCCCACGCAACAGATCGCGACGCCTTATCAAAAGATCGACGTCACATCTGAGGATATGCGTGCCTCACTTGTTGTGCAGCCTGCAGCACATCTTCCGCTTGATCGCGCAAATTTTGCGACTCAAAATGTCTCGCTGTTATCTGACATGGGTTGGAACCTTGGTGCAGATGCGTTTCGATTGGCGTTGCGTAAAACGGACGGTTACGTAAACAGCTACCAATTTGCGCTGGTCGGCGAAGGCGTGGCCCCTCCCAAATCGCTTCGCAATGATTTGCTGCCTGAAACCATGAGCGCTTTAAACGTGGACATTTCCGCAAGTTTCGACGCGCCTTGGGATATGAGAGCGATTGAACAGCGGCGCCCACAACCCACTGCGATCAAGATCACAACGGCGCGTGCCCATTGGGGAGAGTTGTTGTTTCAAGCCGCGGCAGATTTGCAAATTGATGCTCAAGGTCGGCCCGAGGGTGACCTGACACTGCGCGCCGAAAACTGGCAAGACATGATTGCCATGGCACGAGAAAGCCAACAATTTGAACCCATCGCGCTTGAGACGCTGGAGCAAGGCCTCTCGTTGTTTGCATCCCTGTCAGGTTCAGAAAAGAACATCGACATCACGCTAACATTCAAACGTGGGCAGACCTTTGTTGGGCTGCTGCCACTTGGTCCAGCCCCCATTTTGCAACTGCGCTAGGGTTTATCGGCAATACGATCCGCCGCGATGCCGTGCTGTGTCGAAATGGAAGTGATCTTTGTGGAAACGATCACTTTCCGGGCCCAAAACGGTGCCAAAAGGGCCGCAGGCAGATTTATGCATTTTACGAAGAATGCGCCCTTTTTTGCCGCGCCCCCAGTCTTTCAACACAGAGATTCGCCCCCCGTCCGCAAGGTGAAAGCCGCCAATATCAATGGCTTTGCCTTTGCCATGTTCGGAAATCTTAGCCCCAGGACGGCTATTTCGTGTGCGACAAGCGTAACCTGCGGCAACCTGAATCTTTGTAACGCCACCGCCAGTGCGACCAACCGCACGCGACATGCCGCCGTCGACCCAAGAGTTTAACGTTTTCGCGGTATCGCAATCCATAACAACCGGGCTGCTCAGGCGCACACCTGAGACCGCATATACTTTCACCGCATTAGCGACTCCACACCCGCGCAGCTTCGCTGGTACGCGCCCAACTTCGGTCCCTTGAATACTACGGTCGCGACACAGCCGAACGATCTTTTGGCCCGAAGAGGTGCGGGTCAGCTTGGCTTCTTTCTTCTTTTGGGGCTTTAGTTTTGACGCATTGAGCAAAGGCTGCGCCAATGAGGCACTTTGCGACGGGCGCACTGTTGGCTGAGCCGGGCGCAATCGAGGCCGAATAGACCGGCTTGGCGCGAAATGGCTGAGCGCTACGGGAAATACATCTTGTTTAATCACAGGGCGCAACGACGATGCGGGCGGATTGGCGCCCGCCGCCGCGGCACTTACGAGCAATGCCAGCACTACCCCAGCCTTGAGCCTCATTAACTTTACCCTTTAACCGTTGCCCCGCCCAAAATCTGGTGCGTCCGTATCCTGACCAGCCTCGATGATACCACGACGAATGGCACGTGTGCGGGTAAAATAGTCGTGCAAATGTTCGCCGTCGCCTGTGCGGATTGCACGTTGAAGGGCGAAAAGCTCTTCGGTGAAGCGGCCTAAGATTTCCAAAGTGGCTTCTTTGTTGGTTAGAAACACGTCGCGCCACATGGTTGGATCGCTTGCCGCAATACGTGTGAAATCGCGAAACCCAGAAGCTGAGTATTTGATCACTTCGCTTTCAGACACACGGCGCAGATCATCGGCCACGCCCACCATGGTGTAGGCAATTAAGTGCGGGGTGTGAGAGGTGACGGCCAAGGCAAGATCATGATGCTCGGCATCCATCTCATCAACGTTTGACCCCATGCCCTTCCACAGTTCGGTCAGTTTGTTAACGGCAGACCGATCGGTGGTGTCATCCGTAACAAGTAGACACCAACGGTTGTCAAATAACTCTGCAAAACCGGCCTCTGGACCTGAATGTTCAGTCCCTGCTAGCGGGTGCGCCGGAACAAAATGCACGTTTTCAGGCAGATGCGGCGCTACGACTTCGATGACGTGTTTTTTGACAGAACCTACATCAGATACTGTCGCACCAGCCTTTAGAGCAGGCGCAATTTCGGCGGCGACAGCGCCCATAACGCCGACCGGCACACAAAGCACAACCAGATCAGCATCTTTGACAGCATCTAAGGCGGTCTCACATACACGATCACACAATCCGATTTTGCGTGCGGTTTCACGGGTTTCTGCACTGCGCGCATATCCCGTGATCTCTTCAGCCAACCCGGCCCGCTTCATCGCCCAACACATCGATGAAGCAATCAACCCCAGACCGATCAGGGCGACGCGATTGTAAACGGCGGTGCTGGCTTGGCTCATACAGCTTGTTCCTTAAAGCTTTTTACGGCGTGGGCCACACGACGGCATCCAGATTCATCACCAACAGTGATGCGTAGACAATTCGGAAGCCCATAGCCTGCCACCTTGCGCACGATCACCCCTTTGGTTTTCAAATATTCATCGCAATCTGTGGCCTCTTGTTCTGACGCAAATCGCGCTAGAATAAAGTTCGCACAAGAGGTGTCAGAGGGCACACCCAGCTCTGCCAAAGCCTCGGCCAGCCAGGCACGCATACGCGCATTGTCGACACGGCACTTTTCCACAAAATTCGTGTCGCGCACGGCAGCCTCAGCCACGTTGAGTTGAATGTCAGATAGGTTGAACGGCTGGCGAACGCGGTTCAAGACATCAATGATGTCTTTCGGCGCATAGCCCCAACCAATCCGCAAACCGCCAAGGCCGTGAATCTTAGAGAATGTGCGCGTCATGATGACATTGTCGCGTCCTTCCACAAGGGCTGCGCCGCCGTCGTAGCCTTCGACATATTCGGCATAGGCCCCATCCAGCACCAGCAAAGCACCTTTGGGCAGCCCGTCGGCCAAACGCGCCACTTCGTTCGCGCCAATCATCGTGCCCGTTGGGTTGGCGGGATTGGCGATAAACACAATACGGGTCTTTTTGTTGCAAGCCTTCAGGATCGCATCGACATCCACAACGCGTTCGCGTTCTTTGACCTTAACAGGGGTCGCGCCGCATGCGTGGGCGAGGATCGGATACATGGAAAACCCATGCTCGGTGTAAATCACCTCATCCCCCGGGCCTGCAAAGGACTGAGTAATGAACTGCAACACTTCGTCCGAGCCAACGCCACAAATAATGTTCTCGGCTGTCAGACCATGCACCTCTGCAATCGCATGGCGCAGGCTTGCATGATCGGTGCCTGGGTAGCGATGCAGGTTTAAACCAGAGGTGCGATACGCCTCTTTGGCAGAATCGCTTGAACCATAAGGATTTTCGTTAGACGACAGTTTGACGATATCCGTCACACCCTCAACAGAGGACTGACCGCCTTGGTACAGGGCGATCTCCATAATGCCGGGTTGCGGAGCGATGCGGCTCATTCGGGTTCTCCTTTAAAGCCTGATCGTTCTATCCGCGTGTGAAACACAAGGCCAGCGCCTTTCGCCTCACCGAGTTTGTCCGATAGACGCAATTTTCTGTCCGATGCGCGCAAGGCACACCTCTTTCGATTTTCTACAGTGGGCTTAAGCCAAAGGAGGCCAGAATGGACCTTGTGAAACGATATGATCGCATAGCCCCCAAGTGGAGCGGGCTGATATCAGAACTAGGATTTCCCGCAGCCTACCGCAGCTTGGCAACACAAGCGCCTCATGTTTCAACCGGGTTGATTTGCGACGTGGGCAGTGGAAGCGGAGCACTGTCACAAGCTTATATCATGGCCAAAGGCACAAACGCCCAGTTCACGTTGTTGGATCAATCAAAGCCCATGCTGCAACAGGCACAAAAGGCACTCCGCCTGCATGGCCACGAGGCGGTCGCCGAGTGCTGTGATCTCGCCGAATTTGTGCCTGCACAGCTCTTTGACCTCACACTTTGCGCACACGTCATCGAACATTGCCCTAACGCCGCCAATGCGCTTGCGGATGTGGCCCGTATCACCCGCCCGGGCGGGCACGTGATTTTATCCGTCTCCAAGCCCCACCTTTGCCAGTGGGTGATTTGGCTACGCTGGCAACATCGTTGGTTCAGTGCAGACCAAATGAAGGGCATGGGCCAGCGTGCCGGCCTGAAACTGGTCTCAATCGTCCCTTACCAGACAGGCGTCCCTGCCCGCGTGTCACAAGGTTACATCTTTGAAAAACCAAAAGGAGCAATCCATGATCGTTGCCATCGTTGATTTTCACGTCAAAGCCGAAGACCAACAAAAAGCTTTGGACGTCTTGCTAAGCGAAGCAAGAGGCGTTCGAGCAAATTCTGAAAACTTAACTTACCGTCCACATTCTAACCCAGAGGATCCCACTCACGTTGGTGTTGTTCATGAATGGCAAAGCGAAACCGGGTTTGCTGCTTATTTGGCCTCTGATGGTTTCAAGCGTATGGGCGAGGTGCTGTTTCCTTTGATGACCCAGCCCCCATCTTCAAGGCGCTATACAGCAGAACCTATCGCCTGATGTGAACCATCGCGCTAGGATGCCAACATGATCAACACACCGCCGGCCTATTGCTTTAGCAAAGACTTCACACCAGAACCTCCAAAGGTTCTGGTTATGGATCGCCACTATCTTTTGTATGCCGCAAAAGGGGCCATGCGCCTTGAGGCAAACGGATACGGCTGGACACTTCCACCGGCCCGTGCTGCGTTGATCCACGCGGGGCGCGAAATCACAGTGGCGATGCCGCAGAATCTTTTCGCCTGTTCAGTCTTGTTTGACCCGGCATACTTTCCTGCGCCGAAACAAACCCTAACCGTGTTTGAGATGTCTTCACTGGCACGCGAAATGATTCTGGCCTGTAGTGAGTTTGGCCCAGACCACACGTGGGACGACTACAGCGGTGGGCTGTTTGAAACGCTTGCCCGTGTGACATGGCGGTTGGCTGAAACGCCCTCCCCCAGCGGATTGCCCACGGGAAAAACCGATCTCATGCGCAAAGCCTTGGAACTCACCGCGATGCAAATTGATGGGGAACCGGTGTTTGAAAACATCGCCGCGAAGATCGGGACCAGCCCACGCTCTTTGGCACGGAAATTCGCTGAGGAAATGGGCATGACATGGCGACAAAGCTTGCGCCGCCTACGGATGACCCGCGCAATCGAATTTTTGGCCCAAGAAGATATGCAAATCACACAAGTGGCCTTGGCTGTTGGCTATTCATCGGTGTCGGCCTTTAATGCTGCTTTCCGCGACTTTACGGGGCAGACTCCCAGCGAATATCGTGACAGTTTTGGCCCTGACTGAGTGACACACGCCTTGCACCTGCGCACGGCCTGTGGCTAGCCTAAGATCATGATTGATCGTGGATTTTAAGGGCTCTCCGATGGACCACTATGACTTTATTGTTGTCGGCGCAGGTATGATGGGCAGCGCCGCAGCCCGGCATTTGGCGGCCACTGGGGCTTCAGTCGCCTTGGTTGGTCCTGCAGAGCCGCAAGACAAAACCACACACGATGGCGTTTTTGCCAGTCACTACGATCAAGCCCGCATCACCCGCAGGTTGGATAAAAACCAAGACTGGTCGCGCCTCGCAAGCACATCAATCGCGCGCTATCGGCAGCTGGAAAAACAGACGGGCATTGCTTTCTTTCATGATGTCGGGTCGATCATGGCCGGGCCAGAGCACGGTGAAAAAAGCGGATTTATTCAAAACACGCAACACGTTGCGGCCGATAGCGACATCCAACATGACGCCTTGCGTGGTCAAGAGCTCAGCAATCGGTTCCCCTATTTCAAATTTCCCAACGGCATTCTTGCACTGCATGAAACAAACACTGGTGGATGGATCAATCCGCGCCAACATGTTGCTGCTGCGATCAGTGCTGCGCAATCGCTTGGCGCTCACGTTGTCCCCCAACAAGTCAGAACTATTCGTGATGAAGGTCGTTTGACGGTTATCACTTGTCAGAAGGGGTTGGAATTGCGCGGCGGGCAGTGTGTTGTTGCTTGTGGTGCTTTTTCCAACACGTCGAACTTCGGCATCCCGCCCGTGCCGCTTCGGGTCTATGCTCGTACAATCGCTTTCATTGAGATTGATGCAGAAGAGACAGCGACGCTCGCGCAAATGCCGTCGGTGGTTTACGCCAATCCAAATTCTAGATGTGATCCTTACATCCTGCCGCCCGTGCGATATCCAGACGGAAAGACCTACATTAAGATTGGTGGGGACCCAGACGATATTGAGTTGAACACCGCAGAGGATCTGAAAGCATGGTTCCAAAGTGATGGTGACACAGCCGTCGCAGACCTGTTGGCCGAAGAGCTATTCAAACTGATGCCTAGCCTGCGGTATCAATCCATTCGTTCGGGCAGTTGCGTGACATCTTTTAGCCGCTCTGGCCACCCAATCGTTCAACGTCAAACGGATCGGCTCACCATGCTCACTGCGGGCAACGGTGCCGGGGCAAAATGTGCAGACGAAGTTGGGCGCCTTGGTGCTTTGGTTGCGCAGGGCGAGCCCCTTGCAAACGAAGGTTACCTGACTGACTTCGCACTTTAATAATGCACAAAAGAAACGGCCGCGCTGGTGATCCAGCACGGCCCAAATTCTTTGAATGTCGGCGAAGATTAGTTCTTCGCGTAGAATTCAACAACCAAGTTTGGTTCCATAACAACTGGGTAAGGCACGTCGGACAGGCCAGGTGCGCGAACGAAAGTTGCTGTCATTTTGGAGTGGTCCGCATCGATGTAGTCAGGCACATCGCGCTCTGGCAATTGAACCGCTTCCAGCAGAACTGTCATTTGCTTGGACTTTTCACGTACTTCGATCACGTCGCCTTCTTTAACACGGTAAGAAGGGATGTTTACACGCTTGCCGTTCACCAGAACGTGGCCGTGGTTTACGAACTGACGTGCAGCAAAAACTGTTGCAACGAATTTCGCACGGTACACAACTGCGTCCAGACGGCGCTCGAGCAGACCTACCAGGTTTTCACCTGTATCGCCTTTAACACGCTCAGCTTCGCCGTAGATGCGGCGGAATTGCTTTTCAGTCAGGTCGCCGTAGTAGCCTTTCAGCTTCTGCTTTGCACGCAGCTGAATGCCGAAGTCGGACATTTTACCTTTGCGGCGCTGACCGTGCTGACCTGGGCCATATTCACGACGGTTTACTGGAGACTTAGGACGGCCCCAGATGTTTTCGCCCATACGGCGGTCAATTTTGTACTTGGCAGCAGTTCTTTTTGTCATCTGCTGATCTCCTTCGTTTAGGTTTCGAAGGGCGTTGTCCTCTTCCCGGCCAGAACGTTAGAACCGCGCCGGAATGACAGGAATCCTCTTACGAGGCCCACCAACACCAATGAAATGGCGCTTATAAGCGTGTTGAAGGGGGAGTCAACGGCGAAATGCGGATTTCCCAACCCTGCGGAGGAGAAGGGGAATGTTGGGAAATCCGGCGCTTTGCAGCGCTGTCTGAGTTAGGCCGCTTCGTGCCGTAAAATCGCGGCTTCTGATGCGGTCAGTTGGCGACGCGCATGATCGCCATAGCTAAACGGTTGAGACGCAAAACTGGGGTTGACCTGCAAAAGGCGCGTACGATCTTCCTCGTCCAAGGACGACAAGGTTGCATCGGCTGGATGGAAGCTTTCTGTTTCCACCCCATTGGCAAAAATCACTTCATGTTTTGGCAAAAGGAGGTGAGTGTAGGTGACTTCGCGCTGGCGGTAATCGACCCCAACGCTATGGCCGTTTTCCAATTGCCGTGCTGTGACAAGGACCTCTGGTGTATTAAAGAGCGCTCGCGCGACCTCGCCACGGACAAGTACACGGTGTTCTGGAGAAACAATTAATTCACGCTCTGGCCAGTCTTTACCCAGCGCACCAGGTTTGATCCGGATCGGGCGCAGCTTTGGCAGTGCAAATAGGCGTGCGCCCGTCATCCGGCGTGAGCCGATCCACTGAATTTCTTGCGCCCCATTGTCTTTGGTCTGCACCAATTCGCCTTCGCGCAATTGCTCGATTGGGCGTGGGCCACGGGGGGTATCAATCAAAGTTCCGGGCGTAAAACAGATCACCCGCGCGATTTCTGGATCAAGCGGATCTTCGACCAACGCATTCAAAGTGTGATGCACAACCCAAAGATCGGTCTGAGCAGGTGGAATGGCATCAACAAACATCAACAGCGGCGCACCGCCATCAACTTCGATCATCGTAACCGTATAACTTTGCTGCCCATCAGACACCACAAAGCTGCCGTCCCGCACATCATCGGGTACCTCAATCTTTTCGAGTTCTGTTGTATGCGCCATTGCTGCGCCGATGAGCCTGCGCACTTTACGTGCTGCCCGCCGCCGTAGCATTTGTTCGCCTTCACCGCGCTCTAGTCGCAATACATCTGTTGGCCCGTCTACACGGACTGCATCGCCTTGCCAGGACCACACCGCGCCTTGTGCTATCGCGCTTTTGGGGGCGGCCCCTAACCCATCGATTTGTGTTTGCGACCAGGAGATGACGAACGTGCCTAGAAAGCCCGCTCCCATATGCCTGTGTCCTGCCTCATCGTTTTTATTAAGGTGACGGTAACACGAAGTGATTCGATTGGGAAAGTGTTAATGAATCTCGATTTGATACAAGTAGTTTAAAAGTCAAAGTTGATGCGTAAAGCACCCACAACCTGACCGCTGTCTTGACCTACGAATTCTGGGCTAAGCCATGATGCCCCATAGAAAACACTATGGCGTTTACCTTGCCAATGAATGCCCGCGCGAACGCGTGAACGCGTGTCTTCCACAGTTACACCACTTGAAGCCGGCAAAAAGATCGAACTGTCGACATAGGCCACATCTGCCCCAAGAAGAAAGGAAACACCGCGATCCTGGCGGGCCATTGTGCGATAGCGATGGCCAGAGATTGGGTCACGCACCCACAAATCTTGTGGGCCTGATGTGCCAAACGTCAGATCGACACCCGCCCGCAACAGGGTTTCATCCCCTGCCCGCGCTTCGATAAATGGGCGTGCTTCGGCTTTGGCACCAAGTGCAAAAACGCGACCGGCCTCGAGAACACCTGTGAATGCAATTTCGTTGCCAACTTGAGATGATAGAACCGCATCAGACGGACCCTCGATGCCAAAACGGTCATGCAACCAAGACTGAAAGTCAGAAATCCCATTCTGAGGCCCAACGACAGTTACGTCGCCGCCCATGGAATATTCAATCGCGTTGCGCTGGAAATGTGTGTGCAAACCCAACGAAAGCGCTGCTGCATATGGGCGATCGCCAGCCGTTGGGCTGCGCAGGTTTGCAGGCGCGATGACCTGCCCCAAGATGCGAAGTTCGTAGTTTTCCCAAGGGCTTGACGGCAATGCCCCCTGCCACGGCGCACCATAAACATGGCTCGCAGCGATAGATCCGCTACGCCAGCGGTCATGCCCATCTCCTAAAAAGTCATTCACGATCAATCGGCCATAGCCAACTTGCTCTGCCGCTACAGATGTCGCTGAAACAGTTGCAATCCCGCAGACAATTGCGAGGGTTTTTAGAATAGATGGGAATTTCATAATCGCCTCAAGGTCCCTTTTGACGCGACCTTATAGGGCGTTATGTTCTAAATGGAATGACAAGTTGCAAGCAGCCAGCAGAATTACCGGAAAACGTGTCAGAAGAGCCGCGCTTCTTTTGCGATCATCGCCGCTTGCGTGCGGTTCTTGGCATCTAATTTCCGGCACAACGTGCGAACATGAAGCTTGATGGTTACTTCCTGGAGACCCAGCTCTCGTGCGATTTCTTTGTTAGATTGGCCGCGGCACAACCCATTAAGCACCTCAGCTTCGCGCGTACTCAGTTGTTTGGCCAACGGATTGTCTTCGGCATAGGCGCTCATGTGGGTGACCGGGAAAAACACTTCGCCCGCCACCATAAAACGAACCGCGTGGACCAAGCTTTGCGCGGTCATTGTTTTTGGCAGAAATCCGATGGCCCCGCGTTCGATCGCCTCTTGCGCAACCGCCTGAGTGGCATTGCCGGAAATGAGCGCGACACCCCCTGCCACTTTGGCTTCGATTGCGCTTTGCAATCCCTCTAAGCCAAACATCCCGGGCATGTCGTAATCAAGCAAGACAAGATCAAATCTTTCACTTGAATTGGCAATTTCAAGTGCCTTGTCTAGGCTGCTGGTGGTTTCGACTACTGCACCACCTTCGTTCTGAAGATAGGCAGATAAGGTCTCACGCACCAGATCATGGTCGTCTGCAATCAATATGCGCATGTGTTGTTTTACCTTTGAGCGGCGACACAAGCCGTTCGCATTCAGATATTAGAATAAGTAAAAAAGCAACACTCGTACCTTGGTTTCAGCGAAAGCGCCCCCAACGTCAACGTTGCTTAGGCAAAAGTAATTCGCGAAATCTAAGGTGCTTTATACGTTCACCTAGTCAAACATCAATAGATCAATGTGAGATCAAACAGCTATAAATGTTAATTTTAGATCAGTGAGACTGCCATGAATTATATCCTACGCGCTTCGGCGATGCTTGGTATTTTAACCTTTGGAAGCGTTGCGAACGCAGACTCCTTGCCAAAGCGAACCGGTAACATTGTGCTTACAATTGACGGATTAAGCCAAAGCATATCGCCAGATTCATCCGTTCAGTTTGATCTAGAGATGTTGAAATCCCTTCCAATGGAAGAATTTACGACGACCACGATCTGGACAGAGGGGCCTCAGAAATTCACAGGCGTGTCTTTGTTCACCTTGGTCAATACACTTGAAATGCAAGGCAGCCACCTAAAAGCAAGCGCGATCAACGATTATCATGTGACCATACCACTTTCAGATGCTGTCGAGAATGGACCGATCGTTGCATACCTTCGCAACGACGCTCCCATGACAGTTCGCGAAAAAGGACCGCTTTGGATCATTTATCCTTTTGATGCAGATGTGAAATACCAAGCCGAGGCGGTTTATGCCCGCAGCATTTGGCAACTGGACCACATCGAAATCATACCCTAAAGTAGCCTACCGCCGTGGCTAGGGGATGAGTCAAACGCGTATGCTTACATTTTACAATCTACGAACGGGCGTGATTATTGCATTGCTCGCGTTAGCCCTGACGCAAATCGCCGTGCGTGCGCGAGGTGTCATTCAACAGATCGAAGGCCTTTCCGCGGCCCAGCAAGACAATGTCCAATGGACATTGTCACAGGCCGAAGTTGATTTTCTACAGCTCTGCAACGCGATGAAACACGTAGTTGAAGATCGCGCTGATCTAGAAGAAGTGCGTAAAAGATATGACGTTTTTTATAGTCGAATTCACTCGATTGAAGATGGTGATGCCTATGCGCCTTATCGTGACAAGGGTGAATTTGCCGCTCACTTAAATCTGATCAAAGGATTCTTAGACCAATCGCTTGCAAGAGTTGATGCACCTGACCGCCTGTTGGTCAGCCAAATTCCAGACATGCTGAATGAAGCAAGCGAGATTGAACGATCCGCGCGGTGGCTTGCTTTGTCAGGCCTTTCAATCTCAGCAACCGCAGCAGAAACACGACGGGCCGACATGAAACGCTTGGTGCTTCAACTGCTGTTTGCAATGGCCTTGTTGATCTTGGGGCTTGTGGCACTTGTTGTGGTCTTGCGCAGGCTCAACCGCCATCTCCGTCAGGCAATGGAAACCAATCGGCGCTCTAAGGCGCATCTTGAGGCCATGGTGACCACGTCTTTGGATGGTATTCTGGTCTTTAACCAATCTAATCAGATATTAGAATTCAACACCGCCGCAGTCGAAATTTTCGGCAAAGCGCTTGCCTCTGCCTCGCGTCCGCATATGACTGATTTATTGCGAAGCGCGACCGGAGAGCCTTTTGTCAGCCCTGCGGTTTCAGGGCTAGTGGCACAGGGACGCATCCGAACCGAGGGATGCCGATTGGATGGCACGACTTTCCCAGCAGAAGTCGCGATCGCCAAGCCGCAGCTTTCTGATGATAACGATGTGTATATTGCCTGCATCCGTGACATTTCTGATCAACAAAATACAGAGGCTGCATTGCTTCGGGCACGTGACACGGCGCAGGCTGGTGAAAAAGCGAAGGCCAATCTACTGGCCGTCATGAGCCACGAAATTCGAACCCCTTTAAACGGGATCCTCGGCGCTGCCGAATTGCTAAAGACCACGCAGCTATCGCCAAAACAACGTGGCTTGCTAGATGCGATGGATACGTCTGGCAACGTTTTGATGCGCCATGTGAACGATGTTTTGGATATTTCACGGCTAGATGCCAAACTGCCCTCGTCTCCCCGAGAAGAATTTGACCTTCATGCCCTCATTCGCGAATTGGTCGATAGCCAAAGTGCCAACGCGATGCGCACAGGCAATACGTTGTCTGCCTCAATTTCGAAATCCGTTCCTCAATATACGGGTGGAGAGCCTCGCAAGCTACAACAGGCCCTCCTCAACCTGATTGGTAATGCGGTTAAGTTCACCAAGAACGGCCAGATCATTGTCGAGGTCGATCATTTTGGCCAAGAGGATATGATCGAATTTCGGGTCATCGACACCGGGATCGGCATTGCAGACGGTGAATTAGACCAGATTTTTGAAGATTTTTTCGCCATCGACACCACCTACGGCCGCCATCAACAGGGCACCGGTCTGGGCCTTAGCATCACGCGGCGTCTGGTTGCATCGATGGGGGGCGAAATTGGTGCGGAAAGCCTGTTGGAAGAGGGGAGCCTCTTTTGGTTCCGGATCCCGCTACAACGCACCAGCGTTCCATCCAAAGATGAAAATCGCAGCTTGGGTAAAGCAGCCCCTGACGAAAGATATTCCATTTTGCTCGTCGAAGATAATCCGATCAATCGTATGATCACGGGCGAAATGCTGAATAACATCGGGCACGATGTTACGCTTGCCGATGACGGTGCCTCGGGTGTGAGCAAAGCTTACGCAACCAAATTTGATCTAATCTTGATGGATATTTCCATGCCCGGTATGGACGGGGTGACCGCAGCAGAGCACATTCGACAAGGCAGAGGCCGCTCTTGCACATCCCCCATCGTTGCTTTGACAGCGCAGGTGCTCGAAGCCGAACTCACTCAAATCAAGGCCGTCGGCATTCAGGATGTTTTGACAAAGCCTATCAGCACACAGGCGCTGGCCTTTGCGGTTGCAAATTCCATCCAAACCCAGCCTTCAACATACGAGCAAACGGGGCCATCTACCGTGCATGACTTGCTCTTGCGTGAGGACATCATCACCGATGTAATTGAAAACATTGGAGTTGAACGGACCAAGCGGCACCACCAGCAGCTTAGAGATCAGATCGAACTTGTCATAAGAGACCTAGGCGACCCTACGGTGACAGCAGAGAACGCCAAACAAGATGTACACAACATCTGCGGAGCTGCTGCCGTATTGGGGTTATGCCGTCTACATCGCCACCTTAGTAAGGTAGAGCCCCAAATCACTCAGCTTACTGCGCATCAAAGATCTGAATTAAGCCAAGCCACGCAAAGTGTTTGGCAGGCTTCGGACCAAATTCTTGCGACGTTTATCAACAGCTGGGCGCAACAGGCAAACGAAGTTTCTATCACACAAGACGCTTGACCCTCCAGTGACTGGAGGCCCTAAATGCTACGACGAGTCACTCATCGGTTAGCAGAAGGGCCGTTATGCCAAGCGTATCATTGGAATTGACAGGGCTGAATTGTGCCTCCTGCGTCGCGCGGGCTGAATCCGCGGTTTCCAATCTATCAAATGTCAGCTTGGTTCAGGTCAATTTGGCGACCAAACAGGCAGATATTCATGGCGATGCACTAAATCTGCCAGAGATCATAGACGCGCTGAAAGATGCTGGTTACCCGGCTGCGACGCAGGGTTTCAAATTTCATGTAACGGGTGCGCATTGCGCAAGCTGTGTAGCGCGTATCGACTCTGCCTTGTCCAAGGTCGATGGTGTCATCAGTCATAGCTTTAGTATTGCCGACAATATGCTCAGAGTAGACGTCATTGCTGGCCAGGTCACAGCGCCTTCGATCATAACCATCCTTTCGCAGGCAGGCTACGGTGCATCGTCAACAGAGGCGCAAGATCGACCCCCAGCAGATCGCTCGCTTTCTGTCGCAAAGCAACGCGCGGTCTGGGCTACGTTTTTGGCTGCGCCGGTGTTTATCACCGAGATGGGAGGGCACCTGTTTCCGTGGCTTCATCAGCAATTGATGCATTGGTTTGGTCAAACCACATTGCATTGGTTTCAATTCATTCTTGCGACGGCAACCTTGGCGTTCCCAGGACGCCACCTATTGACCACTGGCCTTACGCGGCTGGCCAAGGCACAGCCAGAAATGAACAGTCTTGTGGCCTTGGGAGCGTTGTCAGCTTGGGGATATTCAAGCTTTGCACTGCTCTGGCCCGCGCTTTTACCGTCACAATCCCGAAATATCTATTTCGAAGCTGCCGCCGTAATCATTGCGCTGATTTTGATTGGGCGCTGGATCGAAAGCCGCTCAAAACAGACAGCACGATCCGCGATTCAATCGTTGTTCCAGCGTCTACCCGAAACAGCTTTACGATTGAAAAATGGCGTAACAACGACCATTCCCATTAGCGAAATCGAGGTGGGTGACATTCTGCTCGCTCGTGCAGGCGATCGTATTGCCGTTGACGGCATTGTTCACCAAGGCACAAGCCAGATCGAAGAAGCGCTTGTGACCGGCGAGGCCCTGCCCGTTGAAAAAGTCAAAGGCGACAAGGTGATCGGCGGCACCGTGAATGGCGCGGGTGCACTCGAATTTCGCGCCTCACACATCGGTGCAGATACCGTTCTCGCCCGGATCGTGTCGTTTGTTGAACAGGCACAAGCAGGCAAACTTCCGATCCAAAACTTGGCAGACCGCGTTGTCGCACGGTTTGTGCCGGTGGTATTGGCGATTTCCGGTCTAAGCGCGATTGCATGGTTTCTTTTGGCGGGGACACAGGCGGGAAGTGCAGCACTCGTCGCGGGCGTCTCTGTATTGATCATTGCCTGCCCATGCGCGATGGGGCTTGCAACACCGATGTCGATCATGGTGGGCACAGGTCGCGCCGCAGAACTGGGCGTTTTATTCAAACACGGAAGTGCTTTGCAAACGGTGTCAGAGGTGCAAACCGTGGTTTTTGATAAAACTGGAACGTTGACGCTGGGCCAACCTAACGTTGCCTCTGTCGCCACCACATCGCAGATAACCGAACAAGACACGCTCCGCCTGCTGGCTGCCGTGCCGTCCAGCCACCCGCTCTTACTTGCCGTGCAACGCGCAGCACAAAGCAAGGGTATTTCAACAGATCAAAATGTGACGGATGTCGATACGTTGGCTGGCCTCGGCATGTCAGCCAAAATGGGTGATCAGACTTATTGGATTGGGTCGGCCACGCTGATGAATAATCAGAACATCGACCTTAGTCCTTTGGCTGCGAGTGCCGAGGTGTTTTCAGACAAAGGGTATTCTTTGGTGTTTCTCGCAAATCAGAAACACATCCTCGCCTGCATCGGCCTTTCTGATACCATCAAACCAGACGTACCAAAAACAATTGCCGCACTCACGCAGATGGGCAAGCGCACTATCATACTCAGTGGTGATCATTCAAAGGCCGTAGAACATGTAGCGCATGAACTGAAGATAAGCGCATATTTTTCAGGTGTACTGCCAGAACAAAAAGCGCAGCATGTCAAATCTATTCGGGACCAATACGGGGCAGTCGCCTTTGTCGGAGATGGTATCAATGACGCCCCTGCCCTTGCGATCGCTGATGTTGGCATAGCAATTGGAACCGGCGCGGATATTGCGGCCGAGGCGGCAGACGTTGTCTTAATGTCTCAAAATCTTGGGGCTGTGCTTGATGCACTGACCTGCGCGAACGCAACTATGCGTAATATCAAACAAAACCTCGGCTGGGCGTTTGGATATAATATTGTTTTAATCCCTGTTGCGGCAGGCGTGTTTTATCCAGCTTTTGGATGGCAGCTTTCGCCGGTTTTAGCGGCTGCAGCGATGTCGCTTAGCTCTATTTGCGTCGTTGGAAACGCGCTTCGGCTAAAGCGTATTCGAGGCACGGGAAAGGATGCGATTACATGAACATCGGAGACGTGGCAAAGGCATCAGGCCTCCCTGTCAAAACCATTCGGTATTACGAAGAAATCGGCCTGGTCCAACCCAAACGCAGCGCCAATGGTTATCGCGTGTTTGACGACACGCACCTGCACAGCCTTCGCTTTCTTGCACGCGCAAGAACACTTGGATTTTCGATCGAAGATTGCCGTGATTTATTGGCGTTGTATCAAGACAGAGATCGCGCAAGCGCGGATGTGAAATCCATTGCTCAGACACATCTGAAGAACATCCAAAGTAAAATCGCGCAACTTCAGGCCATGCAAGACACGCTTGGGCATCTTGTGGAGACCTGTACCGGTGACGATCGCCCAGACTGCCCGATCTTAAAAGATTTGTCGAAAAACGCGTAGTGGATCTTGGGTTATTTTTCTCTAGTCTCTGTGATGTAACGCGCTACGTTTAGGTCAAATCACTCGGGGCCAAAATGCACGACAATACTCGCCATATTCACTGGTTTCGCAATGATCTTAGGCTGTTAGACAATCCTGCACTTCATCTGGCACAAGATGCCGAAGTTTTAGCGTTATACATATTAGATCCCGCTGAATTGTCGCAGATGGGAGAAGCCAGCAAGGTTTGGCTTTGCCAAAGCCTCGACGCTTTAAATACCTCGTTAAATGGTCGGCTCTGCATTCAAAGCGGAGTACCGGCCAAAGTGTTGCCAAAACTTCTCGGTGACTATCAAGCGTCTCACGTCAGCTGGACGCGGCGATACGACCCACAAGGGATGGCCACAGACATTGCGTTGAAGTCATTGCTGGCGGAACAGGGAGTTCAGGCCAAAAGCGTAAATGGCAGTCTGTTATGGGAGCCTTGGCAGGTTCACAAACCAGATGGCACACCATACCGCGTGTTCACGCCCTTCTTCCAGCGTGGATGCCAACACGCACCCGAACCCCGCATTCCCCTTCCCAAAGCTGCCTGCCAATGGCTCACGCCTGAAACACGGAATGCAGATCATCATGAATTACTGATGCCAAAACAGTCTTGGCCTCAACAGGTTTTGGCCGGATGGACCCCAGGTGAGATTGGCGCACAAGCTCAATGGGAAAGCTTCATCGACGATGGGTTGGCCGACTACAAACAGGGTCGTGACTTCCCTGCAAAAACTGCGACATCGCGCGTGGCCCCGCATCTGCGCTTTGGTGAAGTGTCACCCAATCAACTTTGGTATGCGCTTGGGCCTAGCACGATCAACAGTCAGCACTACCGCAGAGAGCTCGCTTGGCGCGAGTTCTCGTATCATCTGCTGTATCAACACCCAGACCTGATCGCTGAGAATCTGAACCCAAAGTTTAACGAATTTCCCTGGCAAAATGATGGATGTTCTTTGACCCGCTGGCAAACAGGTACAACCGGTATTCCAATTGTCGATGCCGGCATGCGCGAGCTTTGGCAAACGGGCTATATGCATAATCGCGTGCGCATGATTGTTGCCTCGTTTCTGGTGAAAAACTTAATGATGGATTGGCGTGAAGGCGCGGCTTGGTTTCAAGACACGCTGTTTGACCATGACATCGCCAACAACACTGCCAGCTGGCAATGGGTTGCAGGTTGCGGAGCGGATGCGGCTCCCTACTTTCGAATTTTCAACCCCGTAACCCAAGGCAAGAAGTTTGACGGTACCGGAGTATATACGCGTCGCTATCTTCCCGAGCTCGCCGCCCTGCCCGACAAACATCTCTTTGCTCCATGGGAGGCACCGGCCCACGTTCTTGAACAAGCTAAGGTCACGTTAGGAGAAACCTATCCGCATCCGATTGTTGATCTGAAAGAATCACGCCTCAGAGCATTGGATGCCTTTGCGAGCCTCCCCAAAATTCGTTAACGCAATCGGTTTCGCCACCGGTATCGCTAACGGCAAGTTTAGCGCAACCGTTAACGATAACATACTGAGAATTAAATACTTTTTCCTTTTGACCATCCCAGAGGGCCTTTATACCTCGCCGCAACACGGATGGATTTCGAAAGGACGTCTCAATGGCTGTTACAGTAGGCATCAACGGATTTGGTCGCATCGGCCGCTGCACTTTGATGCACATCGCAGAGGCCGCTCGTGACGACGTACGCGTTGTCAAAGTGAATGCCACAGGCCCAATCGAAACCGCAGCCCACTTGATCCGCTACGATTCCATCCACGGCCGGTTTGCAAATGACGTCGTCGTTCAAAACGGCACGATGGATGTGGGCCAAGGCCCAATGCGCATGTTCTCGACCTACGACATGGACGAGCTCGACTGGACAGGCGTTGACGTTGTTTTGGAATGCACAGGCAATTTCAACGACGGTGAAAAAGCCTATAAGCACCTCGAGCGTGGCGCAAAGAAAGTGCTTATCTCTGCCCCAGCGAAAAACGTTCAGCGCACGATCGTATTCGGCGTGAATGACAATTTGCTGACCGCCAATGACAACATGATCTCTAATGGCTCATGCACCACAAACTGCTTGGCCCCATTGGCAAAGGTGCTGCACGAAAATATCGGCATCGAAAATGGTCTGATGACCACGATCCACAGCTACACAGGCGACCAGCCAACGCTTGACCGCCGTCACAGCGATCTGTATCGCGCACGGTCTGCTGCCATGGCAATGATCCCGACATCTACCGGTGCAGCCAAAGCTTTAGGAGAGGTTCTTCCTGCCCTGAAAGGTAAGCTTGACGGTACAGCCATGCGTGTCCCGACACCAAATGTATCAGCCGTTGATCTGACCTTCGTGGCATCCAAAGATGTCACCGCAGAAGATGTGAATGAAGTTGTTCGCGAAGCGGCCGCCACACATATGGCAGGCGTTTTGGGATACGATGCAGAACCAAAGGTCTCCATCGACTTCAACCACACAACTGAAAGCTCTATCTTTGCGCCTGACCAAACAAAGGTCGTCGGCGGACGCACCGTTCGCGTTTTGGCGTGGTATGACAACGAGTGGGGCTTTTCTGCACGTATGGCAGATGTGGCCGCAAAAATGGGTCAGCTGATCTAAACAGCAAATCCGCATTATGAATGTTGCGCCCTTGGCGGCGGTTGGGCATACCTAAGGGGAACAACCGCAGCCAGGGGCGCTTTCATTTTATGACCAATCGACTGGCCCTTGGCTTAGCAACTGTTTTTATCGGCACCCTCATCGCAGACCACATCTGGAATGATGGTGCGGGCAGCTTGTTCGCCGCCCGAAAATTCGCAGAGCTGATCGAATGGACTGCTTTCTGGCGCTAAGTTTCGGTCATCGAGATTTTAACCGACACTTCACCATGCAACGCCTCTTGCCAGTTTAGGCGCACCTGATCGCCGTCACTGCCTTGCTGCAAATCCACATATGGTACAGCCCAGCGGTTTTGGTTGGACGCTGTACGCAATCGGCCAATCGCCACAACGCTTTCAACATTCCGCGCCTGCCCACCAAACGGCAATGCCCCATTGGTATCAACGGTCCAGGCATTCGACGCTGTGTTTTGATCATGTTGAATGTTGATCGGATTATAGGTTGGGGTTTGAATTTGATGAAAGGTATTGCCTCGCATCAGAATATTTTTACCCTTTGCCATATTCAGCGGCGCAAAGCTTGTATCCACCCGATCCACGCGATCAATTGTACCATCCACACAGCGAAACTTGTTGCCCGTCACCGATAGGCCGCCGATGAAATGCTCTGTGCCATAAGGTTTGATCACAAGATAGCCAAACCACGGCGCAACTTGGCTGGATAAGAACACATTGTCAGAAATGCTAAGCGACGCGAACGAAAAGCCAGAGGTGAAGTCAGGTTCTGGGTCATACTCATTGGTCCACTCGATCGAGCAATTGTCGACATAATTGCCTGTGATCGTTGTCGAACAATACCCGCTCGCCACAACGATACCAGCCGTGCGGACGCCTGCATCTTCGGCATCGCCTTGGAAAAAGTGGTTCCCGATAACAACGTTGTTGGAACCACCTAGAACCGCGAAGTGTTTAAACTGGGTGGAGCGATTGTTGCGCAGCTTCACGTCGTTGGCATTGGTGTTGAGTACAATAGATGTGCGATCCTGAGCCCGTTGATCCGCCTGATTGGTCAAAAACTGGCATCGGTCGATCAACATCCCCTGACAGCCCTCGCCATGGCTGGTGATTCCGCGATCCCGTGGGCGCGTGATCCAGCAATCGCGCAGGTGAAAGATCACCCCGGCAGGAGGCAACAAAATCCCACTGGCAACCTCATTGCACAGCAGCTCGACATCTGACATCGAAAACCGCTGTAATTTTGAAAAGCCCGAAAAATCCAGCACATATTTAAATCGGGTGAATGTATAGGATTGCGTACCGTTCGCATCATAGAGAGGCTTCGACAGTGTAACCTCTTGTGTCGCATCGTTTTTCGAGCGCACATAAACCTCGCGCCCCACGCCGGTCCCTGTCACAAGCGCACCGACCTGAACATTTGCGACATTGGTTACATTGCGCAATGTGCGTGGATCCGAGGTGGCATAGGTACCTTGTGAAGTTGCGGTATCTGGCGCCCAAGCTGTGTCGCCCGTCACATAGAACTGCCCATTCGCAATATGGCGCCGCTGCGAGTATGAGGTGCGATTTGGCACAAAAGACTGCAGATCAAGCGGCTCAGTGATGGTGATCCGCCGCCCGCCAAGATCAAGGGATTCATGATCTGCGCTGTTCAAGAGCGATTGGAACGCCTTTTGAAATGCCAGCTGTTCGTTTCCAAAGGCATCAATGTAGGTCGGCAGATCAAAATTCTTGGTCAGCGAAAAAATGGCTGTCGTCGGCATCGAGATGCTGCCCTCAAACCGCACACGTTCGGTCATCGTCACATCGCTGTTCAATCGGTATGTCCCTGCGGGCACCAGCACCTCACGCCCATCCGCTGCAGCATTCGCCGCTAAAAAGGCGGCGGTATCATCTGTCGACCCGTTCCCCAGCGCACCATAATCGCGCACATCCACCATGGCCATCATGTCGCGATGAAAGGCTGATGTTAGATCTTCTACGATCAAATCATCAATGCGAATGACACCACCGGTGGCCCCGGTCAGATCAAGCCCAACATGGGCATAATCAGGCGATGTCCCCCAGGGCATGTCGACACCACCGCGTGTGCCTGATCCAATAATGGCGGTGATTTCAAATACCTGCCCATACCCCGTAAGAACCGTTGATGGCCCTATTTCGGTCAAACCGCCCACATGACTTCCGCCAGATTGCCCGGCCCAAGCGGCGATCCGCACAGATGGGAGATTTCCGCTCATGGCTTTGACACGTGCTGTCACACGCAGATAGCAGCCGGGTTCTATTGGGGTTTGCCCCATATACCGTAACCGCTGGGTCGCCTCGGTTTTCTGCAGTTCAAGACAGCCGGAGAAATCCGCATCTGCTGGAACAAACGCAGCGTTGACCGCGCCATCGTAGGTGTCAGATCCCGGTGTGCCATCGCCGCTGGACCACATACCCAACCCTGCAGCAAATGCTGGAGGCGTCAGAACCACACCATCTGTGATCGCTTTGTTCATCTAGATCCCTTTCCGCTGAATTCACGCCAGCCCTGCTGCCGAACGCTTTGGAATGGGAAATATCAATGGCTGATTAACAGCTGGTCAGATCAACGTACGCAGGCCGTTGCAAATAATATTCGTCACGCTGCGGCTTCTGGCGTCAGCAGGCTAACGCCATTGATACGCCAGCCGTTTTCCTGTTGGATCATCTGATAGTCTAAGACATGCAATCGCCCGTGTGTGTCACGCAACAGCACCTTTTGCCAAAGCAAGCCATTCACCTTACGCAGCTCAAGAAACCGAACTTCTTGTGGGGCAATCACCATCTGATACCCACCGCGTACCATCGCTTCAAATCGTTCTGAACTTCCAAAAAAACCTTGAATGTCTGGACTTGCAAAGGAAAACGCCTGCGCAAAATCATTTTCAGAGAACGCTTCTATTTGCCCATCAATCACAGCCTGAATCTCTGCATCCTGCGCCCACGTTAAGCTGGCCCAGAGTGAAAAAACGATGGCTGCGAATAGTTTCATGTGTGCGTCCTCCTGTATCGAAGGTTAGTGCACCCAAGAAATTTGTCCAACGCGCCCAAGCAACATCTGTAATAAGAAACAAGCGCACCCGGTTGGGATGCGCTTGTTATAGCTTTCACGAGGGTTGGATGATTGGCTTACCCCAACTCTCCAGCCAACCCTTTTTCGATCAACTCAACCGTCTCTGACACGCCGTACAAGGCGATAAAGCCACCAAAACGCGGGCCTTGAGACGCGCCCAAAAGCACTTCGTAGATCGCTTTAAACCAATCGCGCAGCGGCTCGAACCCATGGTTCTTACCGATGGCAAAGACGATAGACTGCAAGAAATCCTCATCCCCAAAATTCGCCTCGGGCAGTGGATCATCATTGCCCATAGCTGCGTTTTTCTTGGCGATGGCAGCCAGGGCCGCATCTTCAGATTTCAAGGCCTCAGCCAGATCGCTCAACGCTGCGCGTTCTTGATCTGTCGGCGCACGGAAGGTTTTGGCTGGCTTCACAAAGTCGTTGAAGTAACGCACGGCGAAACCCGCGGCCTCATCCATGGACGGATGGCTTTCTGGCGTCGCTTCTGGCGCGTATTTATTGATAAAGCCCCACATGGTGGATTTGTCTTCTGCCGAAGACGCACTCGCGAGGTTTAACAACATGCTGAACGGCACAACCATGTCCGACACGGGCACGTTATGACCGTGGATGTGGAACACGGGGTTGTTCAGCCGCGCCTTGGTGTCTTGTGTCGCATAGGCCCGCAACTGTTGATGATATTCGTCTACGGCTTTCGGGATCACATCAAAATGCATCCGCTTTGCGGTCTTTGGCTTGAGGTACATAAAGTACGACAAGCTTTCAGACGACGCATAGGTCAACCATTCATCAATCGAAACACCATTGCCTGATGTTTTAGAAATCTTCTGTCCGTTTTCATCCAGGAACAGTTCAAAGGTGAAATGCTCTGGCGCACGCCAGCCAAGGATACGGCAGATTTGGTCATAGATCGGCGCGTTGGTGGAATGGTCTTTGCCAAACATTTCAAAATCGACGCCCAAGGCCGCCCAACGTGCGCCGAAGTCTGGCTTCCATTGGAATTTCACGTTGCCGCCGGTGACAGGCAACGTCCACTCTTTGCCTTCTTCGTCGTCAAAAGTGATGGTGTGGTTTTCTGCGTCGACGGTTTTCATCGGCACGTACAGAACGCGGCCAGTTTCGGGATGGATTGGCAAAAAGATGGAATAGGTCGCGGCGCGTTCTTCGCGCAAAGACTTCAACATCACGGCCATGATTTCATCGTATTTTTCAACGGCACGCTTCAGAATTTCATCAAACTGGCCGCTCTCATAGAACTCTTTGGCCGAGATGAATTCATACTCAAACCCAAATGTATCAAGGAAGCTGCGGAGCTTGGCATTATTGTGGTGGCCAAAGCTTTCGTGCGTGCCAAATGGATCCGGTACAGCCGTCAGTGGCTTTTGCAGATGCTCTTCGAGTTGCTCTGAATTAGGAACGTTGCCCGGCACTTTGCGCATACCGTCCAAATCATCAGAGAAAGAAATCAACTTGGTGGGAATGTCTGAAATCACTTCGAACGCACGTTTCACCATGGTTGTGCGGGCAACTTCACCAAATGTTCCAATATGCGGCAGGCCCGACGGGCCATAGCCTGTTTGGAACAAAACATAGCCCTTTTCCGGCGGCTGCTTTTGATAGCGTTTGAGCACCCGGCGCGCCTCTTCAAAGGGCCAAGCTTTTGAACTCATCGCAACATCGCGCAGATCAGACATGTTTCTCTCCAAATCACACGCTGCCCCGCCCCATGCGGTGGCAACCGTCGCTTCCTAATTTGCGAATGCAGCATGGTCAACAATTGTTAGGGGTTCGGGGCGCATCCCAATCAATATTCACCAAATGCACCGAATTGATGTGATAAAAACCAATTTAACCGTTCCTTGCTTGCCCCAACTCGTGCGCGACCATATCTTTGACGAAACCAATTCGACGAAAGCATGGAAATGACCCAAGAAGCACCGCATCCATTAACACCTCAAGATTGCCTTGTGGCACTGATGGTCGCAATTTCCGCATCTGACGAAAACATCCGTACAGCGGAGTTGATCAAGATTCAGTCAGCGGTCAACAACCTGCCTGTGTTCGGAAATTATGACATTGATCGCCTCACGATCATCAGCCAAACCGTTTTTGATCTGTTTGAGCAAGAGGATGGCTTGGCCGCACTCTTTGGATTGATCCGCGACAATCTGCCAGAACGCCTGTTTGAAACGGCCTATGCCTTGGCCTGCGATGTGGCCGCAGCGGATGGCATCATTCGTGAAGCAGAGCTGCGTCTGCTGGAAGAAATGCGTTATGAGTTGAATATCGATCGCTTACATGCTGCTGCGATCGAACGCGGGGCGCGGGCGCGCCACATTACTTTGTAGATTAAGCGGGGGCTTTGCCCCCCTTGGCCTTTGGCCAATTCACCCCAGAGTATTTTCTGAAAGATGAAGACGAGCGCCGCGTATTCGCAGCGCCACCATGGTTATCCGCGACCGCGGTAAGTTGGCACGCCTTGATCCGGGATCCAAACATGGGCCAGTTCGGGGCCGGTTTGGTAGAAGACATCAATTGGAATGCCACCGCGCGGATACCAGTAGGCGCCAACGCGCAACCACTTTGGCTCTAGCAGTTCTTCCAATCGTTTGCCGATCGTCACCGAGCAGTCTTCATGGAACGCGCCGTGATTGCGAAATGCGCCAAGAAACAGTTTGAGCGATTTGCTTTCAACCAACCAATCACCGGGCACATAGTCAATTACGATATGAGCAAAGTCCGGCTGCGCTGTCAGCGGACACAGCGAAGTAAATTCTGGTGCGGTGAAACGAACCCCATAGTCAGTGCCGGCTTGAGGGTTTGGTACGCGCTCAAGCACCGCTTCTTCAGGTGTGTTTGGCAATTCAGTTTGGCCACCCAGTTGGGTCAGACCTGCATAGATGCTTTCATCAGCCATATCAGTCTCCTTATACGCCACGTTTGTTGCCCCAGACGAGCACATGCAATTGCGGCAGAATTTTAGGGGTGAACCAACGGTCGCCCAGTGTTTTGTCGATCAGCCACTCATATCGGGTCATGATGCCATCCATGTCGATCGTGGCATCCTCTGCATCTGGCGGTGGCGGTGTGTGATTGCCCGGTTGCAGATATAGAGGCAGTGTGGGGTATTTCGCTGCCACGTCCTTCGCCCAATTATAATCTGCTTCGTCAAAAATCACGATCTTCATCGCAATTTCAGCCGCGCCTGCGGCACGCACACAAGCTTCAAACTTGTCCCAATTCACGGTTTCCCCAGAAGATGGAGGCTTAGGCGAAAGGATAAGTGGCGCGAGTTCTGAAAACCAATCCCGCGCAATTGAGCCTTGGGTTTCCAGGGCAAAGGCATACCCCTTAGCCTGACCCAACTTTATGAGCGGGCCGAAGTCTTGGATCGCCGGGTTTCCGCCTGACAAAGAGACCGTAAGCGGGGTGCCCCCTGAAAGGGTTTCAATGTTCTCCCAAATTTCCACTGTGGTCATCGGCGCCCAGTCATGGCGGTATTCTTGATCCACCGCATGTAGACTGTCACACCAGCTGCAACGGTAATCACACCCCCCTGCCCGTACAAAGACTGTAGGCGCACCAATGACAGCCCCTTCGCCTTGGATGGTTGGCCCAAAAATTTCAGCGATGCGCAGCGTGCTCATGGGCGATACTCAGCCCAGGTTTTCGGCGTTTCAGACACGCGAACTGCTGTCACCTGTGACCAGCGCGAATGAGCCCATTCATATATGTCTTTCGCCAGACGTTCTGACGTCACCATATCATGCCCAAAAACATCATTGAGATGGCGATGATCTAGTTCATCGTCGATCCAATGCTTTAGCGGCGCCAATTCGCGGTAATCCAGAACAAAGCCATTTGCATCAAGTTCGGGCGCAGAGAGTTCGACCTCAACAATATAGTTGTGGCCATGCATGCGCGCACAGGGGTGATCGTCGGGCAGACCACACAATTGGTGAGATGCAGAAAAGTGGAACTCTTTGGTGATACGGTACATCAGGACACCTCGACCACGGAGGTCCAGTAGTCTGGATCCGCATATTCTGTTGGGTCTACAACACCCGCGATGTGAAAGGCCTCGCGGCGTTCCACGCAGGTGCCACATCGACCACAATGGGTTTCCCCACCTTTGTAGCAGGACCAAGTCTCGGCAAAGGGCGTATTCACCTTCGCCCCTTCGATCACGATGTCAGACTTTGGCACATGCACAAACGGTGTATACAGCTGCACCTCTGCATAGCCTTCAAGCGCAGCGTTTTGCATGGCTTGAAACGCATTAATAAAACCGGGACGGCAATCGGGGTAAATAAAGTGGTCCCCGCCATGCACCGCCGTTGCAACAGCATCAGCCCCTTTGGCTGCGGCGACACCAAAGGCCACAGCCAACATGATCGCATTGCGGTTTGGCACCACTGTGACCTTCATGTTTTCTTCGGCATAATGCCCATCAGGCACATCAAGATCATCCGTCAAAGCAGACCCTGACAAAAACGCACCAATGGCGGTCATATCAATCAAATCATGCGGCACGCCCAACTGGTCTGCCGCTCGGGCCGCAAAGCCCACTTCTTTCTTATGGCGCTGCCCGTAGTCAAACGAGATCAGCCCCAAAAGGGTTTGTTCCTGCGCGACTTTATAGGCGAGCGAAACAGAATCTAATCCGCCGGAGCAGATGACAAGAGTCTTCATAGTTTGATCCTTGTTTTAGCGAACCGGGTAGGCTGCGACCGGTATCCGGGACCATCCCGAACGGGCGGGATTTAGCAAAGCCAATCCCACTTGAAAAGAAAAATGTGCAAGCGGGGTTAGCCCGCGTACACCAATCCCCAGCGTTCGATAAGCTGTTGTTGCAGTTTTTTCGCACGGGCGTTCCAGCTTTGGGCACCTCGGGGGCGCTCTCTTTGAGCGCGGGTCAAAGCGGCCCGCGTGGCGGCATCAGCGGCGAAAATAGCAAAGCTCATCACGCGACCATCAGGGGCATGCATGTAACCTGAAAGGCCAGACACAAAGTTGAGCGTACCTGTCTTGGCACGAACTTTGATCGGGTGGTCACGATCTGGCCCACCTTGGCTGTTCTTCAACACAATGTCTTTAAGGATCGGTTCAAGGACATCTCTTTGACCCAAAACCACCAGCGCTTTCGCCAGTTCTTGTGCATTCATCCGAGATGCATCGCCAAGTCCCGAATGATCCACAAACTTGGCCTTCTGCATCCCAAGCTCTGTTTTGGCCCAAGTTTCCATATCACGGGCGGAACGCAATAAAGAGGCAGCATACTGCCCCTTTGCCTTTGTCGCCGCAAGGCCAACCATTTCGGCAGTCACATTTGTCGAATACTTCAACATGTCGCGCAGGATGCTCGTCAGATCGCCACTTTGATGAGACACAAGCACGTCACCATTCGGACGGCTGGACGTTTTCTCAGGCGTGGGCAAAGCAACGCCCTGCCTATTCGCGATCCAAGCAAAAGCCTCACCTGCATAGAGTTCTGGTTGCCTCACAGGCAACCAACGGCCGCCATCTTTCTTGAGGACATTGCGCGCCACGCTCCAGCGATCCTGGCCATTTCGGCTTTCGTATTCAAAGACAGGGCCTCGGCGATCTGAAAGGTCCATACGGGCCACGCGCACAGGTGGGCGCAAGGATTTACCGCGTGCTTCCATTGTTACGTCGATATTCGCACCAGAGACCTTCCAGTCGAAATACACACGATTGAAGTTCAAACAAAGTCCTGAAATTGCAGGAGAATACCCCACATGTGGCGGCTGTGATCCGTCAATCGTGTCAACCGACGGAAGCGCACCGCCATATACCAAAAACCGCCCATCGACCCGGCGCACACCGGTAGCAGCAAGGGATTTCGCCAATGTCACCAAATCGTCTGTATCCAACGTCGGGTCGCCGCCGCCTTCAAGGATCAGGTCGCCTTTAAGAACCCCATCCACAATCGGGCCGTTGCCCACCAAACGCGTTTCAAACCTGTGATCTCCACCCAACACAGAAAGCGCGTATAGGGCTGTGACCGCTTTGTTCACACTAGCCGGGGGCAAAGTGATTTCAGTGCCGTAGCTCTCTAGCACCTCACCCGTCGCCACATCCACGACAGCAAACCCAACCTCTCCGCGCAGATTGGCCGCTTTGATCAGTGGTTCTGGGCCCAAAGCCGCACGCTCGCGGGCGGACAACGGCCGTAGAACCGGTCGCTTAGAGGTGGTTGGTGCATTTGCCCACATTGGAGTGGCCGCAATGCCCGCAAGCCCGGTTAAAATCGCGCGTCTTGAAATCGTTCTGCTCATGGCGCGGAATGTATCGGGGCGCATCGAGGGGAACAAGACGACATTCATCGACTTCACCGGATTGTCACAGATTTTTCGCCAAGCAAAAAAGCCTTACGACCACTGCCCCCTTGCGCGGATCGCGGTGGAGCTGATGCTTTTCATCGGCGTGTTCACAAAGCACCACGCGGGTGCCTGTGCGCGTGCCAACAAATGGCTACAACGCCCGGGTATTTTGGCATGGCGATAGACATCTGCCGCCTTGCCGGTTCGCGCTGCGATCCGATCACCGGGGCGCGCCAATACGCCAACGGGGATCGTATCCATGATTTGCCGCCAGTCTTTCCATTGATGGAACTGCGCCAGATTATCTGCGCCCATCAACCATACAAACCGCACGCCGGGATAGCGTTTGCACAAGACGGCCAAGGTTTCAGCCGTATAACGTGTGCCCGCCCGTGCCTCAAAGTCGCTCACAGTCACGCGCGGGTGCTGCATGATAGCACGTGCGGCATCCATTCGCTGCACCATTGTCGCAGGGCCACGTTGTTTAAGTGGATTGCCGGGTGAGACCAGCCAAAACACATGATCCAACCCAAACCGCTTGAGCGCCTCGCGGGTGATATGCACATGCCCGGCATGGGGCGGATCAAAAGACCCTCCCAACAGCCCAACGGTCATGCCAGCCCGCAGATATGTCACGCGTTTTCTCATTGCTGCACAATAGACGGACAGGGCACGAAAATGTCCAGAGGCAAGCGGCGCTCTCTTTACATCTTTGAAAACAATCACAAGATATATCCTGACCAGAGGACATCCCATGCACAAAACCCCTCCGACGATCCGCCAAATTGACCCACAGTCCCCCGAGGCGATCCAATGTCTCAAGTCCTACTACGACGAGCTGGAACGCCGGTTTGATCGCGGCTTTGATGTCTCGCTGTCGCGCGACCCAGAGGCCAGCGCAATGATGCCCCCAATGGGTGCGTTTTATGTGGCGATGTCAGATGGCCAGCCGCTGGGCTGCTGCGGGCTAAAGGGCAACGGGTCTGACGTGGCAGAAATCAAACGGCTGTGGGTCAGTCCAACCGCCCGCGGTCTGGGCCTTGCCCAAGCTTTACTAACGGCCTGCGAAGAGGCGGCGCTGGCTTTGGGCATCAAGGTGCTGCGGCTCGACACAAACTCTGCCCTGCCAGAAGCGGCAAAGCTGTACCGCAAAACCGGCTGGACCCAGATTGACCGCTTTAACGACGACCCCTACCCGGATTTGTTTTTTAAGAAGGGTTTGGAAAAAGCTTGAAACGCTCCCTCAAAGGGCGGCGCCTGACCCTGGGTGGGTGCAAAGCGCCCTCCCGTGGGGAGGGTCGGGCGCTGCCCGGCGGTGCCGGGCTTGACCTATACTAACCAGATAGAGATGAACAAATTTTGTCCATTGCGAAGACTATGGTCATAAATGTCGGAACAAACAGTAAAACCGCACCAATGATTATCAACAGAGCTATAAAAATGCGTGCAGTTAACTTTGAATGATTTGACAAATAGTATCTTAGAATGAAAATATCCCGACCGACACGTTCATGATAGCGAGCAATGTGTATCGCGGCTTTGAAATGACGGGTCAAATCTCCAACTTCATTTGCAAACTCTAGTTTACTTAGGTGAGTTGGCTCGCCAACCTTAACCGCATGGAAGCGTTTGCAATATTCTTTGAGCCTCTCAGCAAACCAATCTTTGTCGTCGCTGGCGTCTTCAACAATCGAATCTGAAATGGCAACCAGTCGATTGTATGCGTGCGAAGGAAATTCTACCGAAGAGAACTTGTGTAATATTCGCAAAAACTCGATCTTTTGAGTTTTGTTTTCTAGTTTCTCAATTTTCGAAATCCATCGCTTGCTGGCGCGCATCGCGCGCACCCCAATCCAATAGAAACTCGCCACGACATCGTATCGACCAACGTGCTCTCTTGCTCGAGCGTATTCATAGCCGTCTGAATATTTCTTAATCACTCCTGGAGCAAAGAGGTGGTACAGTACCACACCAGCACCAGCCGCGACTAACCCGAGATAGAACAAGTCGGTTCTTTGTTCGAACAGTGGGATGCTGTTGACCCATCCGCACATCTCCGCGCTTGGTGCTTCTAAGTCCAGATATCCCTTCAAGCTTTCATTGTAGAGTACCAAGTATCCAGCAAAGGGCATAATCGTAAGAAACTTGGATACATGTGTTGTACAGACCGCTTTCAAATTCTGCCACAGAATAACCTGACTTAGAAAAATCATTTTTTTGTTCAAGTAAGCTGCTAATTTGGCTCGAAAAAATAGTGTATTCAGCGCGTAGTTCTCCATCTTCAATCGCTCAAGTAATGTCATTTGAATTCGGTTAAATTTAATTTCTTCTTAATGCTAACTACCTTACACAAATTGAACTAAATCTCAATGCCAACACCTCCCCATTTGCCATCCCCCACCCCATCCGCTATCACACGCTCCAACGTGGAAACACACAGCAGAATCCCCTAATTTCCGGAGCCCGACATGGCAGCTTATCAGTACGTCTATCACATGCAGGGGGTCTCTAAGACCTATCCCGGCGGCAAGAAATGTTTTGAAAACATCCACCTTTCCTTCCTGCCCGGCGTGAAAATCGGTGTCGTGGGTGTCAACGGCGCGGGTAAATCGACGCTGATGAAAATCATGGCGGGTCTCGACAAGGATTTCACCGGCGAGGCTTGGGCCGCAGAAGGCGCGAAAGTTGGCTATCTGCCGCAGGAGCCAAAGCTGGATGAAACCCTGACCGTGCGTGAAAACGTGATGCTGGGTGTGGCCGAGAAAAAGGCCATTCTGGATCGCTATAACGAGTTGGCCATGAACTACTCGGATGAAACCGCCGAGGAAATGGCCAAGCTACAAGACGACATCGACGCACAGAACCTTTGGGATCTGGACAGTCAGGTGGATGTGTCCATGGAAGCGCTACGCTGCCCGCCAGATGACGCGAAAATCGCTGATCTGTCCGGGGGTGAGGCCCGTCGTGTGGCGCTGTGTAAGTTGCTTCTGGAAGCGCCAGACATGCTGCTGCTTGACGAACCGACCAACCACCTTGATGCGGAAACCATCGCGTGGCTGCAGCAGCACCTGATCGACTACAAGGGCACGATCCTGTGTGTGACCCACGACCGGTATTTCCTAGATGATATCACAAGCTGGATCCTGGAACTGGATCGCGGCAAGGGCATTCCTTACGAAGGCAACTATTCCTCTTGGCTGGAACAAAAGGCCAAGCGCATGGCGCAAGAAGCCCGCGAAGACAAATCCAAGCAAAAGACGCTGGAACGCGAATTGGAATGGATGCAGCAGGGTCAAAAGGCCCGCCAGGCGAAATCCAAGGCGCGTATCGCAGCTTATAACGAGATGGCGAACACCTCTGAACGAGAAAAAGTGGGGCGTGCGCAGATCGTTATTCCAAACGGCCCTCGTTTGGGCAGCAAAGTGATCGAGGTCGAAGGCCTGTCGAAACACTTCGGTGATAAACAGCTGATTGAAGGTCTGGAATTCTCACTCCCGCCGGGTGGTATTGTTGGTGTGATCGGCCCGAACGGCGCCGGTAAATCCACGCTCTTTAAAATGCTCACCGGGCAGGAACAGCCAGACGGCGGCTCTGTCAGCTATGGTGACACGGTGAAACTGTCTTATGTGGATCAGTCCCGCGATGACCTGAACGACAAAGAAACCGTCTGGGAAGCGATTTCCGGCGGAGCCGAAATCATCGAACTGGGTGACGCGCAAGTGAATTCTCGCGCCTATTGTTCCTCGTTCAACTTCAAAGGCGGCGATCAACAGAAACCGCTGAACCTGCTGTCCGGTGGTGAACGCAACCGCGTGCACATGGCGCGTCTGTTGAAAGAAGGCGGCAACGTGCTGCTGCTCGACGAACCGACCAACGACTTGGACGTTGAAACGCTCCGCGCGTTGGAAGATGCGCTGGTTGATTTCGCCGGCTGCGCGGTTGTGATCTCACACGACCGTTTCTTCCTCGACCGGATCTGTACACATATCTTGGCCTTTGAAGGTGAGGCGCATGTGGAATGGTTTGAAGGCAACTTTGAAGACTACGAGGAAGATAAGAAGCGTAGGCTTGGAGCGGATGCGCTGGAACCGAAGCGCCTGAAGCATAAGAAGTTTACACGTTAAAATATTGGGGCGGCCTTCGGGCCGCCTCTTTTTTGTAATAGACGTGGCATTCCAACCCACCATCCAGAGACGCGATACGCTGCGTCGATGGTGTCAAACACCCAAAGCGCGTCGCGAGGCCCTAGGGGCTGAACCTCGCACCGCGCCCGTTTGTCTTTAGTCAGCCAACACAAACGTCACTTTCAGCGTGACACGGTATTCGGTGATCTTTCCGCCATCGATGACCACCTTCTGGTCTTGCACCCATGCACCCGTGACGTTTTTTAACGTCTTGGTTGCGCGGGCAACGCCTTGGTCTAGGGCATCATCAAAGCTTTTCGGGGAAGAGGCGATGATTTCAGTTACACGTGCGACACTCATGATACTCTCCTGATACATTACTCAATCAGGCTAGTCCCGCCCGCGCAGCCGGTCATGGGGAGTGTTGCAGGCCGCTTCCCCGTAACAATTCACACAATGGCTCACGAGGCCGCAAAATTTCTGAAACATTGCTGGCAAAGGATGGGTTACCCCCTCACGTAATATAGAGAAGGAGAAACCCAATGCCCCAAGATGACGCCCCGAAACACCCGAACCCCGCGCCTGACGCGGAAAAAACACCACCATTCCGTTTTACCGATTGGGCGAGCATTTAACGTGAGCCGATGGATTGGATTGGGCGCAGCCCTATGCCTTGCAGCACTGGTCGCTGCCTTAGATTTGCCCAAATCACTTGGCGCACACCCTTGGTGGAGCCTCAAAGTTCTGATGATCGGCGTTCCCATCGGCGCAATTCTTGCGTTGATTGCAAGCTGTTTAAGTCACCCAAACAAAGCTGTGGTGCTTTTCCTTTTGGCCACGCTAGCCTCGTATATTACTGCAAAATATGGGCAAATTCAGTTCGCAGCCTCTTATGCAGAAGACGCACTTGCTGGCACGCTTTGGTATTTTGGCTGGATATCCCTTGCCGCCAGCGCAATGGCATTTGCGACAGCTGTTTTTCAAAGACTTATTAACTTCACCTACCCGACAGAATAGCCAATCTCCCCGATCTAGCCCCTCTATCGCCTTAATCGCGCCTAATTTGAGCAGGATATTAAGAGTACAAAGACAGAGCCAACGGCACTAGGTCAGCAGAACGCGACCGGAAACATCCAAATGATGGAGACGGTTATGGCACTTATCATGTTTCTTTTCGGCAGTATTCTCGGCCTCATTGGTGCCGTTCTCCAACTGATCCTTGGTTTTGATTTTGGCGCAGCCTTCCAAACCTATGCGGTAATTTCGTTCGGCTTCCCCACCGTGACGCTCTTGGCATATTCCGCACGCCATCACGTAAGCTAACACCCAAATACACACTTTCCCCAAGGCGCCTGGGGGCTAAATTCGCAGCCTTGCGCCTCATTTAAAGCACCTGATCACGGCTTGTCCCTCCGCCGGCATCAGGTGCTTTTCTTCGTTTAAATGTCTCAACAAACATTCCGATAATCTGGGACTTATGCCATGCCTTTGCTGGACGCCCTGTGCATCAGCGGTTAGTTTACTTGCCAGACAAAGGGACAGGAACGAATGCCGGAACAGAACGCGACCAAAAAGCAGAGCCGCATCCAACTGCGCAATCGCCAACTCATTGCTGAGGCCGCCCTAGACGTTTTCTCTCAACACGGCTTTCGTGGTGCAACCCTTGACCAAATTGCAAATGTATCGGGGCTGTCCAAACCTAATATTCTGTATTACTTCACGGGTAAGGAAGACATATACGTTTCGCTTCTGAACCAGTTGATGGATCGCTGGCTTGCCCCACTGCGCGAGATGAACCCAGATGGGGATCCGCTTGAGGAAATCAGCGCCTACCTGTGCCGTAAAATGGAAATGACACGCGACCTCCCACGGGAAAGTCGGCTTTTTGCGAATGAGATTATCCAAGGTGCGCCTCGGATGAAGTCGCATCTTGATTCAGATTTGCGCCCCCTCTTTGCAGAAAAATGTGCTGTAATCCAACGCTGGATGGATGCCGGAAGGCTGGCAAAATCAGACCCTCGGCATTTGATCTTTTCGATCTGGGCAACCACCCAGCACTACGCTGATTTTGATACACAAATTCAGGTTTTGATGCCTTCGACCGAGAACACGATCGAAGGTGGAACCGAATTTCTGCTAAAGATGTTTCGCGCCACGCTCCACCCATAAACGCACATAACAAATGTAAAAACGGCAGATCTAAGGGCCCACTTTTTCATTGCTTTGGAAAAATTCGATCTTTACGGATTCTACTGAGCTTTATTGAAAGTGACCTCATGACACGTCATCAAAGACTTTGGATCGCCGTTTCGGCGACATTTATGGCCAATGGCGGCATCTATGGCGTTTGGGCAAGCCGTATCCCTGCGGTCGCCCAAGAGTTTCAGCTGGAACATAATCAACTGGGGTTGTTGCTCTTGTTGCTTGCCGGGGGCGCGATACTGTCATTTCCAATTGCGGGTCGATTGGCTGACCGTCATGGCGCACTTGAAATGTCCAAGCTGTTTATCCTTGGCGTCGGTGTGTCCATGTTGGCCTTGTCTTTTGTCACACATGTTTGGGTCTTCACGCTCGCGGTCTTTCTGTTCGGCATGACCCAGGGGGCCATGGATGTGGCCATGAACACATGGGCCAGCGAAGTCGAACGCTCAGTCAAGAAACCTTGGATGCCCAGCTTTCACGCGATGTGGAGCCTCTCGGGTGCCTTGGGGGGGCTGAGCGGATATCTTGCGGTCACTCTCGGCCTGAGCTTTAGCTGGCACTTTGCCATAGCTGCGGTGGCCGTGCCAGTTTTGTGCCGCTGGGGCATGAATGTGAAATGGCAATCCAAGAAAACACAGTCGGCCCCCGGCCCGATGTTTCCGATTCCACGCGGGCCTCTCTTTTTTGTGGGTTTGACGTGCCTGTGCGCCACCTTTGGTGAGGGCACCATGATCGACTGGAGCGCGATTTACATGATCGAAATCGTCGGCACAGATGAAAACATCGCGCCCATCGGCTTTGTTGCCTTTTCAGCTGCAATGGTGCTGATGCGCTTGTTTGGCGGTGTCGTGATCACCACATTGGGGGTCACCCGTGCCGCTCTGTTCAGTGGCATAAGCGCTTTAATTGGCATTCTTGTTGTGGTGGGTCTTGCAACGCCAATCACATCAATCGTTGGTTTTATCTTTATGGGTTTGGGGTTTGCTCTGGCCTTTCCTTTGGCGATCACAAGCGCCGGAAATCACCCGACCTTGCCCCAGGCCCAAGCCATCGCCAGTGTAACCACACTGGGATACGGCGGGCTGTTGCTTGCACCGCCGGTAATTGGCTTTGTGGCATCTGCCACATCCCTGCGCGGCGCGTTTGGCTTACTGATCGGCATGTCGGTGTTATTGATTGCCCTCGCCCCAGCCATGCGTGGCGGATCCGCAACCGCAGAAGCTGCACCAGCAAATCACTAGCGCTTTGCCAAATTCACATTCTGGGCACTTTCGATCTGCCAACACCCCTTGGGATATGGCATCGTTAGTCTTCTAAGATCCTATCGACCAATTCCAAAACATGAGGACCCACGCGCGCAACGATCAGCGCAACCCCTTGAACATTGGGATGAATGCCATCGGCTTGCATCAATCCTTGAACCTCAGCTGGATCAACAGATCCAAGCCCTTCAAAAAAGCTCTCCATGTACAAAGTGCCATAATCCCGCGACAAATCGGGATACATCGCATCAAAATTTTCTTTGTAATCCGGCCCAAAGTTTCCAGCCGCTTGCATGCCAATCAACAGCACATTGATGTCTTTCGCTTGGGCCGTGTCCAAGATCGAAGCCAGGTTGGTCTTAGAAGACTCCGGATCCACACCGCGCAGCATATCGTTGGCCCCTAACGTGACGATCATTCCGTCGACATCTTCGGAAAGTGCCCAACCAATACGAGCAGCGCCACCAGCAGTGGTATCTCCCGAGACACCCGAATTGATCAAACGCACATCAGCGCCATGCGCGTTCAGCCAAGCTTCGAGCTGCGGCACAAAGCCCGTACCCTGCTCTAGCCCATACCCCTGGGTCAAACTATCGCCAAGCGCTAGGATTGACTTTGTCTCAGCATGAGCGCCCGTGCTGGTTGCAAAAACAACGACCAAAGCCTTGCTCAATCCGCGCCAACCCCCATATTGCGTTGAATAGGTCATCAACAGGCATTCTCCATGGAATCTATTCTCTCTCTTAAAGATGTGCGTTTGGCGCTCGAAGGCAACGCCGGGCTGGTCGAAATTTTGCATGGAATTACACTAAATGTCCAAAAAGGCGAGACTTTGGGGCTGATCGGCCCTTCTGGATCAGGCAAATCTTCTTTGTTGATGTTGATGGGCGGGCTAGAGCAAGCCACCCAAGGGTCTATTTCTGCTCTAGGCCAAGACTTGACCTCGATGAACGAGGATGCACTTGCGCGCTTCCGACGTGATCATATGGGGGTCGTGTTTCAAAGCTTTCATCTGATTCCAACCATGACGGCTCTTGAAAATGTGGCGACGCCCTTAGAATTGGCCGGCCACAAAGACGCCTTTGATCGTGCATTGGCAGAACTAGAGGCCGTGGGCCTTGGCCACCGAGCCGATCACTACCCCGCCCAAATGTCTGGCGGCGAACAACAGCGCGTCGCGTTGGCACGAGCCGCGGCGCCGCGTCCCCAAATCTTGCTCGCCGATGAGCCGACAGGAAATCTGGACGGGGCAAATGGGCAGGCGATTATGGACTTGTTGTTCGGCCTGCGTGATCGCCACGGCGCAACCCTGATCCTTGTGACCCATTCTAACGAACTGGCAAGCCGGTGTGACCGCGTTGTACGCCTGCGCGATGGGCGCATTGACGATATGCGTGAGGCAGCAGAATGAGCTTGCGCACCGCCACCAAATTCGCCCGTCGCGAATTGCGCGGCGGCCTGAAAGGCTTCCGCATTTTCTTGGCGTGCTTAACCCTAGGCGTGGCAGCGATTGCGGCGATCGGCTCTGTCCGCTCAAGCATCGAAGCAGGCATTGAAAGTCAAGGTGCAACTCTGTTGGGCGGCGATGCGGAAATGGAATTCACGTACCGCTTTGCGACAGATGAAGAACGCCAATGGATGGCTGACAATGCCATTGCCTCCTCCGAAGTGGTCGATTTTCGCTCTATGGCAGTTGTCACCCGTGGTGACGAAACAGAACGCGGCCTGACCCAAGTGAAATCCGTGGATAGCGCCTATCCCCTGATTGGCTCTGTCGACTTAAGTCCTGACATTCCGCTGGCTGATGCGCTTGCCGCCAAAGACGGGCTGCCTGGCGCGATCATGCACCCGCTATTGGCCGATCGCTTAGCGCTAGATATTGGCGACACATTTAAACTTGGCCAACAAGAATTCATCTTAACCGCGCGACTGGTGAACGAACCAGATAATGCAGGCGGTGGTTTCGGCCTAGGGCCACGCACAATCGTCTCGACGAAAGGCCTTGAAAACTCGGGGCTATTGGCACCGGGCACTTTGTTTGAAACCCAATACCGCCTTTTGTTGAACGACTCGGTGACAGTGGAAAGCGCCAAAATCGACGCAGAATCTCGCTTTCAAAACACAGGCCTCAGATGGCGAGATTCACGAAACGGCGCACCGGGCGTATCGCGTTTTGTCGAACGTTTGGGATCCTTCCTGATTTTGGTTGGGCTGTCCGGGCTTGCAGTAGGTGGTGTCGGCGTTTCAGCCGCGATCCGCGCCTATTTGGCCAGCAAGACCCAAGTCATCGCAACACTGCGGTCGCTTGGGGCAGACCGCGCCACAATATTCTTAACTTATTTCCTTCAGATTGGGGTTCTTAGCCTGCTTGGCATTGCCATGGGATTGATCTTAGGCGGGGTTGCACCCGTGCTGCTTGGCCCCGTCATCCAAGCCGCCCTTCCGCTGCCCATTGAGATATCTTTGCATGCCAAACCCTTAGCAGAGGCCGCGATCTATGGCGCGTTAACCGCCCTGATCTTTACGCTTTGGCCCCTCGCGCGCACCGAAGACGTTCG
This sequence comes from uncultured Paracoccaceae bacterium, assembly GCA_947498415.1. GTDB lineage: Bacteria > Pseudomonadota > Alphaproteobacteria > Rhodobacterales > Rhodobacteraceae > Cognatishimia. The sequence continues at coordinate 190,589 of CANMKB010000005.1, read as the reverse complement.
CGCAGCCGCGCTATTTCGGGATGCGATGGATGCCGCGCGCGGGATGCCTGCTTTACGTTACCTCATCGCCACTGCCATTTTGTTGGGACTTTTGGTTGGCGCGGCGAGCTATTTCTCTGGCTCCGTCACACTCACACTTTGGACAACGGGCGGAATAATCGGTGCCCTTATCCTATTGGCTTTGTCCTCTGTCCTGATCCGCACGGTCTCCCGACGCATGGCACCACGTGCACGACGCCGCCCAGCATTACGTTGGGCGCTCGCTGCGATTTCAAGTCCACGCGAGGGGGCCGCCTCTGTTGTCTTATCCCTAGGCCTCGGCCTTTCTGTACTCGCAGCGGTTGGGCAAATTGACGGCAACCTGCGCAACGCCATTGCCCAAGACCTGCCCGATGTCGCCCCTAGCTATTTCTTTGTTGATATTCAACGCGATCAAATGCCTGCTTTCTTGGACCGGGTTGAAAACGATCCTGCCGTCTCCAAAATCGAAAACGCGCCGATGCTGCGTGGTGTGATCACTCAGATCAACGGCAGGCCTGCCGCTGAAACAGCTGGGGATCATTGGGTGATACGAGGTGATCGCGGCGTCAGCTATGCGGGTGCCCTTCCCAAAACGTCAAAGGTCACCGAAGGCACTTGGTGGGGCGAAGACTACGCTGGAGACCCGCAAATCAGTTTTGCTGCAGAAGAGGCTGCTGAAATCGGCTTGAAACTGGGCGACAGCATGACTGTCAATATTCTGGGCCGAGACATCACCGGTACAGTTACCAGCTTCCGCGAAGTTGATTTTTCTACTGCAGGCATGGGGTTTGTCTTGGTCATGAACCCCGCCGCTTTGGCGGGCGCGCCCCATAGCTTTATCGCGACGGTTTATGCCGAAGCCAAGGCAGAGGCCCAAATCCTGCGTGATCTGTCCAACATGTTCCCTAACATCACAGCCATCCGTGTGCGCGACGCCATTGATCGCGTGACAGAGGTACTTGGATCCATTGCAGCCGCCACTGCCTATGGTGCGGGTGCAACCCTGCTCACAGGCTTCCTGGTTCTCATTGGCGCATCTGCTGCAGGGCAACAAAACCGGACATATGAGGCTGCGATTCTGAAAACACTTGGGGCCACGCGCCGCCGCATCCTGCTAAGCTTCACGCTACGCAGTGCCTTACTCGGTGCTGCGGCGGGTGGTGTGGCTTTGGGTGCAGGTATTCTTGGCGGTTGGGCCGTGAGTTTCTATGTGCTTGAGTCTGAGTTCACAATCATCTGGAACAACGCCCTCGCAATTGTGCTTGGCGGTATTCTGGCCACGCTTCTCGCTGGCCTCGCCTTTGCCACAGGCCCACTTCGCGCAAAACCAGCCCCAACGCTGCGCACCGCAGACTGAGGGGCTGCATTCACCATTTTCCAAATACTCTCGCCGAAGGCATGGCCCGCAGGGCCATCTAATTTTGCAAACAAAAGGGCCTCTGTATCAGAGGCCCTTTCGCATTACTCCGCTGCGTCCGCGTAGTCCTCCATCGGAGGACAAATGCAAACAAGGTTTCGATCCCCATAAGCATTGTCGACCCGGTTGACCGGCGGCCAATACTTATCGACGCGGAACGCACCCGGAGGGAAACAGCCCTGCTCGCGTGTATAGGGGCGATCCCAGTCTTTCACCAAATCTTCCATCGTGTGTGGCGCATTGCGCAGCGGGTTGTTGTCACCGTCAATCTCGCCGTTCTCGATGGCTGCGATTTCGTCGCGGATGGCCAGCATCGCGTCACAAAAACGATCAATCTCAGCTTTGGTTTCAGATTCAGTCGGCTCAACCATCAAGGTACCGGCCACTGGCCAACTCATAGTTGGGGCGTGAAAGCCGTTATCAATCAAGCGCTTGGCGATATCGTCCACAGACACTTCTGCACTTTCGGCAAACGGACGCGTATCAAGAATACACTCATGTGCGACACGCCCAGTTGGGCCTTTGTACAGCACGTCGTAGGCCCCTTCGAGCCGCTTTGCCATGTAGTTCGCGTTCAGAATAGCCACGCGCGTTGCTTGCGTCAGACCTTCGCCCCCCATCATCAAACAATAGGCCCAGCTGATCGCCAAGATCGATGCAGAGCCCAATGGTGCAGCTGAAACCGGCCCTTCGGTGCCGCCCACTTCGGGGTGACCGGGAAGGTGTTGCGTTAGATGCGCCTTAACACCAATTGGCCCCATGCCAGGCCCACCGCCGCCATGTGGGATGGCAAAGGTCTTATGAAGGTTCAAATGGCTGACATCTCCCCCCAGATCGCCTGGACGCGATAGGCCCACCATGGCGTTCATGTTCGCACCGTCGATGTAAACCTGCCCACCAAAGGCATGGGTGATTTCGCAGACCTCGTGCACCGTTTCTTCGAACACACCATGTGTCGAAGGATAAGTGATCATACAGCCCGCAAGCGCATCCGCGTGCTTTTCCGCTTTGGCTTTGAAATCGTCCAGATCAATGTCGCCATTTTCGGCAGACTTCACGGCAACCACTTTCCATCCCACCATCTGTGCAGAGGCCGGATTGGTGCCATGTGCGCTCATCGGGATAAGGCAGATGTTGCGATGCCCTTCGCCGTTGGATCGGTGATAGGCCGCAATGGTCAACAAGCCCGCATATTCACCTTGGGCACCCGAGTTTGGCTGCATTGAAATCGCGTCATATCCAGTAATGTCACACAGCTTTTCCGAAAGATCCGTGACCATTTCGGTATAGCCCGCGGCCTGATCGACCGGGGCAAACGGGTGCATATGGGCAAACTCAGGCCAGCTGATCGGCATCATTTCTGCCGCCGCGTTAAGCTTCATCGTACAGGACCCCAGCGGGATCATGGCACGATCCAGTGCCAGATCACGGTCTGCCAAACGGCGCATATAGCGCATCATTTCGGTTTCTGCGCGGTTCATGTGGAAAATCGGGTGAGTCAGATAATCGGACCGACGGTGCATATTTTCCGGCACGCGGTACTCTGCGGAAAAGTCATCATCCGCACGCACAATACCAAAGGCCCGCCAGACCGCTTCGATCGTTTCGGGGCGTGTGGTTTCGTCAATCGAAATCCCAACGCGGAATTCCCCGACGCTGCGCAGGTTGATGCCTTCATCCCGCGCTGATTTCAGCACCGCCGCTTGCAACGGGCCCACATCAACGGTGATCGTGTCAAAGAATACCTTCGGATCAACCTTAAAGCCGTTTTCCTCAAGACCATTTGCCAAGCGAACGGTTTTACGATGAATACGCTGTGCAATCGCCTTCAGACCCTGAGGGCCATGGAACACCGCATACATCGACGCCATAACCGCAAGCAAAGCCTGAGCCGTACACACATTCGACGTCGCCTTTTCGCGACGAATATGCTGTTCGCGGGTTTGCAGCGACAAGCGGTACGCACGGTTGCCGTGGGTGTCGACGGACACCCCAACCAGACGACCGGGCATCGCACGTTTGTAGGCATCTTTGCAGGCCATGTAAGCCGCGTGTGGGCCACCATATCCCATCGGAACTCCAAAACGCTGTGTCGATCCAACGGCGATGTCGGCCCCCATGTCACCCGGTTCTTTCAGCAAGGTCAGCGAAAGCGGATCAGCCGCCACAACGGCGATTGCCTTATTTGCATGAAGCTTTTCGATCTCAGGCGTAAAGTCACGCACGTGCCCATACGTGCCAGGGTATTGGAACAATGCGCCAAAGACTTTGTCGGCCTCTAGTTTATCAGGATTGCCAACGATTACTTCGATGCCCAGCGGTTCTGCGCGGGTTTTCACCACAGCGATGTTCTGCGGGTGGCAATCACGATCCACAAAGAATGCCTTGGCCTTAGATTTTGAAACGCGCTGCGCCATGGTCATCGCTTCGGCGCAGGCGGTGGATTCATCCAGCAAAGATGCGTTTGCCACCTCAAGACCAGTGAGATCGCTGACCATGGTTTGGAAATTCAAAAGCGCTTCGAGACGCCCCTGGGAAATCTCGGGCTGATACGGCGTATAGGCCGTGTACCAAGCAGGATTTTCCAAGATGTTTCGCTGGATCGCCGGAGGCGTCACAGTGCCATGATAGCCCTGCCCAATCAGACTTTTCATCAGTTTGTTTTTCTTGGCGACTTCGCGCATCCGATGCAGCAATTCGCGCTCGGAATAGGGGCGGCCAAAATCAAGTTCTTCTTTCTGACGGATCGATTTCGGCAAGGTGTCATCGATCAACGCATCCAGGTCTTTTGCCCCAACAACAGCCAGCATCTCATCCATTTCAGCAGGAGAAGGGCCAATATGGCGCCGATTGGCAAAATCATAGGGCAGGTAGTCAGTTGGTTTAAAAGGCACAGGCAGAGCCTCCTTCATGCACGTCAGCGCTTATGCGTGACACAAGATGTTCAAAAGAACCCCTTCAGGGGCTTCAACGTAAAATCGGCGAACGCCCCAGGGTTCATCCACCGGTCCATAAGGAATGGGCGCGTTCATAGACCGCGCACGCGCCAAAACCTCTTCGATATCATCAACCTCGATGGATAGGTTCGGCACAGCTGTGCCCGACCCACCTTCGGTGGCCGCAGAAATTTGCATGGCGGCTTGACCATCGGCGCTCACGGTTGTGATCCAGTCCATGTCCATCACACGATCCATTCCAAACAATTCTGTAAAGAAAGACGCCATGGTCTGAGGATCTTTGCAGGCCAGATTGGGCACGATGCGCTTGATCGCCATGTCGCCCCCTACCCGATAAACTCGTTGTAAGCGGCTTCGTCCATATAATCGTCCATTTGGCTCAGATCGGATGGTTTGATCTTAAAGAACCACGCATCACCGATCGGGTCTTCGTTCACCTTGCCTGGCTCATCCGCCAGTGCTTCGTTGACTTCAACGATCTCGCCATCCAGCGGCGCAAGAATGTCAGAGGCCGCTTTTACAGATTCAATCACACAGACTTCGTCGTCTTTGGTGACTTCGGTCTCTGTCTCTGGCAGTTCAACAAAAACCACATCACCTAGCTGCTCTGCAGCGTGGCCAGTGATGCCAACCACAACAACGTCGCCTTCAACGCGCAGCCATTCGTGCTCTTCTGTGAATTTCATGGGTGTTCTCCTGTGTCTTCGTATGTTCAGCGTTTGAAATTTGCGGGGACCAAGGGCAGTTTCGCGACTTTCACGGGCATACGCTTGCCGCGCACTTCACCAAAAAGCTCTGTGCCGATAATGCTGTAGCTGGTGCCCACATAGCCCATGGCAACAGGTCCATTTACCGTTGGGCCAAAGCCCCCCGAAGTCACTTCGCCGATGGGTTCACCGCCCTCAGCCGAAGCGAATATTTGAGTACCGGCCCGCATCGGCGCACGCCCGGACGGTAAAAAACCAACCCGTTTACGTGCCACACCCTCGGCCATTGCGCCCAGAATATGGGAGGCCCCAGGGAACCCACCTTCGCGATCGCCCCCTGCCCGGCGTGCCTTTTGGATGGCCCAAATCAGGCTGCCCTCGATTGGGTTGGTGTTGGTGTCGATATCATTGCCATACAGGCACAGCCCAGCTTCAAGCCGCAAGCTGTCGCGTGCGCCCAAGCCAATGGGCTCAACCTCGTCCATCGCCAACAAAGCCCGGCACAATGCCTCGGCTTGATATTCGGGAACGGAAATTTCATATCCGTCTTCGCCGGTATACCCTGAACGGGAAACCCAGCATTCGGCACCGGCCAACTCAACGGTGGCAACATCCATAAAGACCATATCCGCAACCGCTGGATTAAGCCGCGCCAGTGCTGTTTCAGAAGCAGGTCCTTGCAGCGCAATCAAGGCGCGATCTGTGATGACCTCAACAGAGATGGCAGGTTCTAAGGCGGCTTTCATACGCGCCACATCAGCCCCTTTGCACGCAGCATTCACCACAACAAAAAGGTGGTCACCGCGATTGGCAAACATCAGATCATCTTCGATGCCACCGTTCTCGTTTGTGAAGAAGCCATATCGTTGTTTGTTTTCGTCCAACCCCAAAACATCCATGGGGATGAGGGTTTCAAACGCCGTTGAGACAGCATCAAGGCTTTCGCCTCGCAATATCACCTGCCCCATGTGACTGACATCAAACAGCCCAGCTGCGGCACGGCAATGAAGGTGTTCTTTCATCACACCAAGCGGATATTGCACGGGCATCGAATAGCCTGCGAACGGCACCATTTTTGCACCCAGTTCTGCGTGCATATCTGCCAGTGGAGTGGCTTTCAACTCGCCTAAATCAGCCAATTCCTACGCTCCCTTTCTTCCGGAGCCCGCTTGTTGGCTGTGCTTCCGGCATCACATGAGCACACGGCAAACCCGTACGCGCGATGCCCCCTCTGTCCTTCGGCCTGAGATCGTTATCCCTTCGGCGGGCGCCCATGCGCCTCTCTCCAGAGTTTATAGAGTGAGCTCGGTCCATTTGCCTGAGAGTTTCCGGGGCGGTTGCTCCTTCGGCACGGGATATCCCGGTTCTCCCGAGTCACCATGTGTTTCTTATCGGAAACTACATCGCAAAAACGCCAGTTACAACCCCATTTACGACACGCAAAGCGCAGGTTGCAGAATTTTTGCTAACACCTCGTTATCACAAACCAATTCTTCGAGGGTCACATCGTCTAGCCGAGCAAAAAACGCCTCGGCCGCAGCTTGCAAAGCCTCACGCAGGCGGCATGCCGCAATCAACGGGCAAGATTGATCTACATCGGCAAAGCACAAGCCTTCTTCCACTTCGCCTTCCAGCGCACGAAAGATTTCTCCGATGCGGATACGCTGCGGATTACGCCCTAGCTCAATGCCCCCATTTCTGCCGCGCAGCGTGTTCAGATAGCCTAGATTTGAAAGCTGATTGACCACCTGCGCCAAGTGATTTTCCGAACATTCACATGCCTCGGCGATGTCCACCTTGCGCACCAAACGACCGTGATTGACGGCGCAGTACATCAGAACGCGCATAGCAATATTGGTTCTTTTGGTCATCCGCATAGCACAGGCCTTTCGCTGTTTTTGCTTCTGTCTAGAAAACATTAGCCGGAAACACGTCTTTTGCGTTTGACTTGGATCAAGCCCACTTGCATCTCTGTCTTATGGAGCAAAACCTGCCAACCGCGCCGTGGTTCTTTGGGTATGGAAGCCTTGTGAACCTTCGCACCCACAGCTACCCCAACGCTCGGCCTGCCCGGCTACAAGGTTGGCGCCGAGTTTGGCGACACACCAACCTGCGACCACGCCCGTTTCTAACGATAGAGCTGTGTCGTAGTGTCAGCATAGACGGTGTGATTGCGACCGTACCAAACGCAGACTGGGCTGCGCTGGATCAACGAGAGGCTGTCTATGACCGGCACCTATTGGATGAACCGCCGTTGATAACAAACGACGCACTAAACGTAGATACCGTTTCAACTTACGTCATTCCGGTGGACAAATACCCGATACCGGCCGAGGAACACCCAATATTACTCAGCTACTTGGATGTTTGCGCTCAGGGTTATTGGAACCTGTTTGGCAAAAAGGGTGCAGTGGCGTTTTTCGAAACAACAGTTGGATGGCCATCTTTGGTTCAGGATGATCGGGCTGCCCCTATTTATCCTCGCGCTCAGAAACTCACCCCACCTCAGCGCGATCTTGTGGATGACCAACTTAGGCAACTGGGCTGCGTAATGCGATCTTAACGGCGCAAATGCAGCAGAGACATCAGGCGGGCTTGGCGTGCAAAAGGCGCATGTTTGGTCTCTTTGCGCACTTCAAGCACACGGAGCGCCAGCAGCATGGAAATGGCCGCGAAAATGATCCCTCCAAATGCCTGTCCAATCAAAACACCGGGTGCCCCAAACCACGCAGCACCAATCCAGACAAACGGGATCGTTCCCAAGGTATGACGGCCCCAATTGATCCAAGTCGAATAGAACGGATGCCCAAGGTTGTTAAACGCTGCATTGCCCACAAACAGCACGCCATTAAAGAAAAAGGCCAAAGCCAATGGGCCACAGTACAGATAAACCAAAGTCGCGGTCATTCCTTCGTGCGGTACGCTGAAAAGCGCAAGGATTGGATCGCGTAATAGGAACAGCAATACCGACACGCCAACGACCCAAAGCGCTGTAAACAACAAACCATCTCGGAATGCGCCGCGCACACGATCAAATTTCCCGGCCCCAAAGTTTTGACCAATGATGGGCCCAACTGCGCCAGACAGTGCAAAGATCATACCAAAGGCAACGGGTGTGAGCCTTGCGACAATCGCCATCCCAGCAACCGCATCTTCACCATAAGAGGCCATGGTGCGCGTGACATAAGCTTGCCCGATCGGGGTCGCCAACTGCGTTAAAATCGCAGGGCCGGCAATGCCAATGATGGCTTTAAAATCACCCGAGAACTGTGCTGGCGTTGGTTTATCCAACCCTTTGTGGATTTTAATCACAGGGTAAATCGAGAAAAACGCGATCACAAATCGTGCCACAACCGACGCCCATGCGGCACCGCTCAGCTCCATATCCAGTCCAAAGATTAGGATCGGATCCAAAACGGCGTTGGCCATCCCGCCAAACAAGGTGGCCATCATGGACCGACGGGCATCGCCATGCGCCCGCAGGATCGCGCCGCCGACCATCGCCACCAACAAAACCGGCAAGGTCGGAATGATGATCTGTAAATAGGACACCGCAAGTTCAAGCGTCTTGCCGCTCGCCCCCATGAGGCCTGCGAGGTAGTCAAGATTAAGCCAAACCACAGCTGCGAAAATAGACGCGAAAACAAACCCATACAGCAAGGACGTCGCCGCGCGACGGCCTGCCATTTGGCGATCCCCTGCGCCTAATGCCCGAGAAACCAAAGCCCCCGCAGCAATCGCCATACCGATCCCAAAGCTTGAGGTGAAAAACAAAATGGCCCCGGCATAGCCGACGGCAGCGGCCAGCTCGTCTTTGCCCAACATCGAAATAAAAACCATATCGACCAGATCAACGAGAAAGATTGCCATCAACCCAACCGAAGACGTCGCGGACATGATGGCCACATGTCGAAACAAATTGCCCGTCAGAAACTTAGCCTGTGCATTCGCCATTGTGTGACCCTCGCTATCCATTGCCTAGCAGAACACACCTGTAACTTGCTTCCAATATGCGATTTCGCACATGACACACATCCCAAACACGCAAACAGGGCCGCACTTTTCGGCGCGACCCCGTGAAATTGAAATACAGAAAATAGATCAGCGGTTAGCCGCGGGCTTTGATCGTTTTTAGAAATGGCATCACAGCAGACATATCTGGGCCGTGGCTTTGACCTGTCAACGCCTTGCGCAGAGGCATGAACAATCCACGCCCTTTGCGACCTGTCGCTTCTTTGACGGCTTTGGTCCAGTTCCCCCAAGTGTCACCGTCAAACGGCGCATCTGGCAACAGGCTTAGGGCCTGCGTCACGAACTCTTTGTCTTCGTCATCAATTACCGGCTCTGCGCCGTTTTCAAACAGGTCTTGCCACCCTGCAATGTCTTTGCGTGTGGTGATGTTTTCACGGATCACAGACCAAAAAGCTTCGGCCTGATCGGTCGGAACACCTGCGGATGCAACATCATCAGCTACCGCTGTAAAGTCCATCTCACCCAAAAGGCGACCGGTCAGCGGATAGAGATCATTCACATCAAATTTAGTCGGTGCAGAACCGAACTGATCAATGTCAAATCCTTCGGCGATATCATCAATAGAGTGCCGCAATTCCACAGGTTGGCTAGAGCCCAATCGCGCCATCAAGCTGAGCAGAGCCATCGGCTCTACACCGGCTTCACGCAGATCACGCAACGCCAGCGTACCCAGACGTTTCGATAGGCTTTCACCTTGTGGACCCGTCAACAAAGAGTGGTGCGCAAAAGTGGGAACAGTGCCGCCCAGCGCCTCGATCATTTGAATCTGAGTGGCCGTGTTGGTCACGTGGTCAGACCCGCGTACGACATGGGTCACGCCCATTTCGGTGTCATCCACAACCGAAGCCAGCGTGTACAGGAACTGCCCGTCCCCACGGATCAGCACCGGGTCAGACACAGATGCTGCATCAATCGAAATGTCGCCCAAGACACCATCTGTCCAATTGATCCGCGTTTGATCCAGCTTAAAGCGCCAGTGCCCGTTGCCACGTTCTGCGCGCAGAGCGGCCTTTTCATCATCTGACAATGCAAGTGCGGCGCGGTCATAGACCGGTGGCTTGCCCATGTTCAGCTGTTTCTTACGCTTAAGGTCCAGCTCGACAGGGGTTTCGAAACATTCATAGAACCGACCCATTTCACGCAGTTTATCTGCCGCGGCATGGTAGCTGTCTAGACGATCAGACTGACGTTCAATCTTATCCCAGGTCAGGCCCAGCCATTCCAGATCTTGCTGAATGGCATCCACATATTCTTGCTTAGACCGCTCTGGATCAGTGTCATCGATCCGTAGGATAAAGGTGCCGCCTGCTTTACGTGCGATCAGATAGTTCATCAAAGCCGTGCGCAGGTTTCCAACGTGGATGTAACCCGTTGGCGACGGGGCAAAACGTGTGGTGGTCATTGAATGTCTCCAGTGTTGCTGCGCTCTGTCTCATATGCGTAGAGCTTTGTCCAGAAAACGAAGCAGCCTACTCTGGCTGTATTGGCCAAATCTTGTCCAGATCGCGCAATCCTGCCGAGATCAATTCGCGCAGCACATCCAGATCAATATCTGCAAGCTTGTTTACATACAGACAGCTCTTGCCCAATTTGTGCTTACCGAGGCGGGATAGGATTTCACTATAATCCTGATAACCCGGCATAATGTAGATAGATAAGTTTGCCTTGCGTGGGCTAAATCCGGTGGCCAGGAAATCCCCTTCACGCCCGGTTTCATATGTATAGTGATAGCGGCCAAAACCAACGATCGTTGGGCCCCACATTTTGGGTTGAAACCCAGACACTTCGGCAAACAGTTCAAGCAGCACCAATCCATCTGCACGACGGGTCTTATGCTCTAGCGCGTCGACAAATGATTTTGGGTCAACGGAAGTGGCGACGGTCTTGTTCTGGCTCATGATCTATCTCCCTCACGACAATGCTACCTGAAATCAAACGGATTCGTCCTATCATTGTTTTACCCTGATTTTGGAGAGTCTTATGTTACACGCCCCGTCTCTATCCCGTCGCCACCTACTGCTGGGTGCCGCCGCACTCCCTATTGCCGCCTCTGGTTCATCTGCATTTGCCGCCGCAGATATGCTTGGCGTCGGTGGGACCAAGTACAACCGCATGAAAATCGGTGGTTTTGAAGTCACCACATTGCTGGTGGGTAGCCGTCCCGTTGAAAACCCAAAGTCGATCTTTGGCCTGAACGTTGGCGATGACGAATTCGCCGAAGTGTCCCGACTTGCAAAAATACCAACGGATGTCGCACAATTTTTCTTTACCCCAACCGTGGTGAACACGGGGTCAGAGTTGATCTTGTTTGATACGGGTCTCAACCCGGCGGGCATCACAGATGCCCTAACCCAAGCGGGCTATAGCGCGGATCAAGTTGATAAGGTGGTAATCACGCACATGCACGGCGACCATATTGGTGGTTTGTACAGCGAAGCCGGGGAAACCTTTAACAATGCAAGCTATGTGACCGGTTTTGCAGAGTTTGACTTTTGGAACGGTCAAGAAAACGAACGGTTTGAGGGCAAGGTGCGCCCCTTGGCCGAAAAGTTCTCCATGATTGGCGATGGCGATGCGGTGGCATCTGGTGTCACGGCGATGGCCGCCTTTGGGCATACGCCGGGCCACATGGCCTATATGCTGGAAAGCGATGGCGCGCAGCTTGTGCTGGGCGCTGATTTTGCCAACCACTATATTTGGTCTGTTGCCCACCCGGATTGGGAAGTGAAGTTTGATCGCGACAAAGCTGCGGCGGCGGCAACGCGTCGGCGTATGCTGGGCATGATGGCTGCTGATGATGTTCCGTTTGTGGGTTATCACATGCCATGGCCGGGTGTCGGCTATGTGGAAACACGCGGGGATGGTTTTCACTACATCCCGGCCAGCTATCAATTGATGCTGTAAGGTTAAAACACACCCATGGCCAAACCGGCCCCTAGGGCCTGACCGATCTCGCTACATTTGGTGAGGTCGGTTTCGGCTAGGGTTTTGGGTGCCAAAATGGCCTCGGGTGTCTGGGCGGATGTATTGATGATCAGTGGCGGTTGGACCTCTTTCAATCGCCACCCAGTGGCAATCCGCGCAAGTTGCCGAGCGGCATTGGCCCCATCAGACCCCGCGCAGATCATTTGCGCGTAGGGGCGCCCTTCGATTTGCCCCAAAACCGGATAATAACACCGATCAAAGAATTCCTTCATCTCACCAGACAATGCGGCAAGGTTTTCGGGCGCACAAAACAGATATCCATCTGCGGCCATAACATGCTGTGGCGTTGTATCCTGCGCCTGTTGCAGCACAGCATCGCATTCTGGCGCTGCGGCCCGATGAGCGGCCTCAGCCATTTGCCGAGACCCTCCAGTGCGCGAATGATAGATGATCAAAAGCTGTGCCATACAGATACACTAAGCGGCTTTATGCAGCGATGCGAGCCTCTTAGCTGTTGTCTCGGAACCTATTCACAATCGGATATCGACGATCCATCCAGAACGCTTTCTTTGATAGACGTGCACCCGGTGCAGATTGGAAGCGTTTGTATTCACTGATGTAAAGTAGATGCTCAACTCGTTTAACCGTCTCGCGATCATACCCTGCCTCAACACACTCAGAGACAGATTTATCCTCGTCCATCAGCATGTATAGGATTGCATCCAACACATCATAAGGCGGCAGACTGTCTTCGTCTTTTTGATCAGGGCGCAATTCAGCTGATGGCGGTTTGTCAATGATCGACACCGGGATCACCTCGCCTGCCGGGCCATCCATCCAATCGCAGTGGTTTTCATTCCGCCAGCGACATGTTTCAAACACGCGTGTTTTGTACATGTCTTTGATCGGGTTATAGCCGCCATTCATATCACCATAGATCGTGGCATAGCCCACCGCGACCTCTGATTTGTTACCGGTTGTCAGCAGCATTTCCCCGAACTTGTTAGACATGGCCATCAACAGCAAACCACGCAAGCGCGATTGGATGTTTTCTTCGGTCAGCCCTGGTTCCGTGCCCTCAAACAATGAGGCCAACGTATTCGTCACAGCGTCGCGACTTTCTTTGATCGGCACAAAATCATAGTGCAAACCCAAGCGTTTTGCGATGTCTTCGGCATCATCCAACGACCCCTGAGAGGTGTATTCAGACGGCAGCATCACACAGCGTACATTTTCCGCGCCCAGCGCATCCACAGCAATCGTGGCGACAATCGCAGAATCGATTCCGCCCGACAGACCCAACAGCACTTTTTTAAAGCCGGTTTTGCCCATGTAGTCGCGCAACGCTTCGACGCAAACGCGATAATCTTGCTCTTCGCCTGACGGTAGCAACGCTTTTTCACCTTGAACACAGCGCCAGCCGTCTTCGGTGCGTTCCAGATCAATATGCGCAACCATTTCATCAAACACCGGCAGTTGCACAGCCAACTGCCCACCGGGATTTAGTACGAAAGAACCGCCATCAAACACCTGATCGTCTTGCCCGCCGACCATATTGAGATAGATGAGCGGCAGACCGGTTTCGACAACACGCGCCACCATATGGCTCATACGACGATCAAACTTGTCGCGATAATAAGGTGAACCATTTGGCACCAGCAGGAACTCTGCACCGCTTTCCTGAAGCGTTTCTGCGACGTCCTCGTACCAAGCATCTTCGCAGATCGGCGATCCTATGCGTGTGTTTCCAACGGCATAAGGCCCACCCAAAGGTCCTGAATCAAACAGGCGCACTTCGTCAAACACGTTGTAGTTCGGTAAATGGTGCTTCAACTGTTTGCTGGCAATGCGCCCTTCTTTCAAGATGAAGTAAGCATTGTAGAGCTTGTTATCTTCGACAAAGGGGCCACCAATTGCCAAAGCGGGGCCATCGGCGCAGTCGACTGCCAATGCTTTGATATGTTCAAGTGCTGCGACTTGCACCGCAGGCTTCATCACCAAATCCTGTGGGTTGTATCCCAGAATGAACATCTCTGGCAAAGCAACAAGCTGCGCACCTGCGGCTTTGCCTTCTTCCCAAGCGGCTTTCGCCTTGGCAGCATTTCCTGCCAAATCCCCCATGACGGGGTTTGCCTGCGCCAATGTCACGCGAAATGTCTCGGCCATGAGGGGCTCCAGTGCTTCCAAAACGGTTCTTGCGGCCAGATTTATCAAATCTCTGCGCAAGGAAAAGCGCAAAGCGTCAAAAGTCATTGCCCCTTGCCCCATGCTGAACTAGTTTTCCGCCAACACAGCGGCCAATGCCTCCTGCCTGAGCAGCTGATCAACACGACCCAGATAGGGGCTTTCGATGACTATCAATCGCGCCATTCTTGTAGCGGCTACACTTTATTCCTGCCAAACCGCAACCGTTGCCTTTGCCCAAAGCAGTGACGTTCTCACTAAGCAATATGACGATGGTGGCGTTTACGAGGGCACTTTCAAAGATGGGTTGCAGCATGGCACCGGGTCTTATCGTTTGCCCAATGGGTATGAATACACCGGCGCTTGGGTGGATGGCGAAATTCGCGGTCAAGGTACGGCGCGGTTTCCAAACGGATCTATCTACGAAGGTGAGTTCGCCAAAGGGAAGCCACAGGGCGTTGGTAAAATCACCTTTACCGACGGCGGCACTTACGAAGGCGAATGGTCTGACGGCAAAATCACGGGTCAGGGCCTTGCGGTTTACGCCAATGGCGTGACCTATGAAGGTGGCTTTGTGAACGCCATGCACCACGGCAAGGGCACGATGCGCAGCCCCGGTGGCTATGTGTACACAGGCGATTGGGCCAATGGGGTCAAAGAAGGTCTGGGCCAAATCACCTATCCAGACGGTGCGCGGTATGACGGTGAAATCGTTGCAGGCCAGCGCCAAGGCACCGGCACATTATCGATGCCAGACGGTTTGATCTACGAAGGCTTGTGGGCCGCTGGTCAAATTGATGGGAACGGCAAGCTCACCCAGCCGAACGGCGATATTTACGAAGGCACATTGGTGGGCGGGCAGCGCGAAGGCATTGGCCGCGTGATCTATGCCAATGGCGACGTCTATGAGGGTGACTTTGAAGCAGATCGTCGCCATGGTCAGGGCATCTTTATTGGCGCTGATGGATACAAATACGATGGCGCTTGGGTGGATGGGCAGATTCAGGGCAATGGCACTGTCACCTACCCTGATGGGTCTATCTATGTGGGTGAATTCCAAGCCGATTTGGCAGATGGCCAAGGCATGATCACCTATCCAGACGGTTCTGTTTACGAAGGCAGCTGGCAAGCAGGCGTGATCGAAGGTGCAGGTAAAGCAACCTATGCCAACGGTCTGATCTACGAAGGTCAATTCAAAAACGCTAAGAACCACGGTCAAGGCACCATGACCTATGCCGATGGCTATCGCTATGAAGGCGAGTGGCTTGATGGGCAGCGACATGGAAAAGGCACGGCGTCTTACCCTGACGGTACAGTCTATGCTGGCGAATTTGCAAATGGTCAGCGCGAGGGACTTGGCACAATTACAATGCCAGATGGCTTTACCTATACCGGCGCGTGGATCTCGGGTGAAATTGATGGAACCGGTGTTGCGACATACGCGAACGGCGACATTTACGAAGGCACCTTTAAGTCTGGCAAACGCCAGGGCGAAGGCACTATGAAGTACGCATCTGGCCAACAAGAAAGCGGAAAGTGGGAAAACGGGGCGCTTCAGCAAGATGCCGAACCGGTACAGCAAAACTAAGCCTCATTTTTAGCTTTTCATTCATTTTGGTCTATGTATAGTCGCGCCTATGACACGTCAGACACATATCGCAAATGATGCACGCCTTCCGGCGCCGTTTGCGCGTGGTCTAGACCTACTCCTAACTCGCCTCTGAGCGCGGCCTTCTCGGCGCGCGTGCTCAGAGGAGATGCATACGCGCCGAACCACCGCATCAAATGAGTTTGGAATATCCACATGAAAAAGATTAATCTTGCTGAAAAGCTTGCGATGTTTTCATCGCATTGGGACCCGCATGTTGTCGCCAGTTATAACGACAACGATGTGATGGTCGTGAAATTCAAAGGGGAATACCCCTTTCACCAACATGCCGACTCGGACGACTTTTTTCTGGTACTCGAAGGCGAAGTCACAATGGAATATCAAGACCATGATTCCGTGACGTTTGGGCCCGGCGAGCTTGTGATTGTGCCCAAAGGCGTTGTACATCGCCCGCAAGCCGCAGAAGAAGTAAAAGTTCTGCTCATAGAACCCAAAGGTGAACCCAATTCTGGCGACAGTGATTGTACGCCTGCCCCAAAGCCGCATATTTGAGGACAAGAACAATGGACAACAACCGCGTCGTCATTTTTGACACCACTTTGCGCGACGGTGAGCAATCTCCTGGCGCCACAATGACCCATGACGAAAAGCTGGAAATCGCAGCGATGCTGGACGATATGGGCGTCGATATTATCGAAGCTGGCTTTCCGATCGCATCCGAAGGTGATTTTCGTGCCGTTTCCGAAATCGCTAAGAATGCAAAGAACTCGCGCATTTGCGGTCTCGCACGTGCCAACTTTGCAGACATCGACCGCTGCGCCGAAGCGATCAAACACGCTGAACTGAACCGCATTCACACCTTTATTGGCACATCCCCTCTGCACCGTGCGATCCCGAACCTCACCAAAGATGAGATGGCGGATAAGATCCATGAAACAGTGTCTCATGCGCGAAACCTGTGTGACAACGTACAATGGTCTCCGATGGATGCGACACGGACGGAATGGGATTACCTGTGCCGCGTGATTGAAATCGCAATCAAAGCCGGTGCAACGACGATCAATATTCCAGACACTGTGGGTTACACCGCCCCTGCGGAATCGGCAGACCTCATTAAACGCCTGATCGAAACGGTGCCGGGCGCAGACGACGTGATCTTTGCCACGCACTGCCACAACGATCTTGGTATGGCGACCGCTAACTCGCTGGCTGCGGTTGCAGGTGGCGCGCGTCAGATCGAATGCACGATCAATGGATTGGGCGAACGCGCCGGTAACACAGCTTTGGAAGAAGTTGTGATGGCGATGAAAACCCGCAACGACATTATGCCGTGGCACACGGGCATCGACACCACCAAAATCATGGCAGTGTCACGCCGCGTTTCAACGGTGTCTGGTTTCCTTGTTCAGCCGAACAAGGCGATTGTCGGTAAAAACGCATTTGCGCATGAATCTGGCATTCACCAAGACGGCATGCTGAAGAACCGCGAAAACTTTGAAATCATGCGCCCCGAAGACATTGGTCTGTCTGGCACGTCCCTGCCCTTGGGCAAACACTCTGGCCGCGCAGCTCTGCGCGATAAGCTGCAGCATCTGGGCTATGAAATCGGCGACAACCAGTTGAAAGACTTGTTTGTGCGATTCAAAGACCTGGCGGATCGTAAGAAAGAAGTCTTTGACGACGATATCATCGCCTTGATGCGCACCGATCAGGACGCTGAAAATGATCGCCTGAAACTGATCACACTTCGCGTGACCTGTGGCACAGGTGGCCCTGCCGATGCGACTTTGGTGATGGAAGTCGACGGCGAAGAAAAAACCGCGATCGAACATGGCGACGGCCCTGTGGATGCCGCCTTTAAGGCGATCCGCAAGCTGCACCCAAACACCGCGCGTCTGGAACTGTACCAGGTTCACGCTGTGACCGAAGGCACCGATGCGCAGGCGACCGTTTCTGTGCGCCTGTCAGAGGATGGCATTGTGTCAACCGGTGAGAGTGCGGACACAGACACGGTTGTTGCATCCGCCAAAGCCTATGTGCATGCGCTGAACCGTCAATTGGTGCGTCGTGGCAAGCTGGGTGAAGGCGCAGATGCCAAAGAGATCAACTACAAAGATCTCGCCTAAACATCCCATCGAATAAACAGAAAGGGCCGGTGCAGATGTGCCGGCCCTTTTTTTGTTGTAACGGCTTATGGGTTATTCCCCCAAGGCAATGCCTTCGCGACGCGGGTCTGCACCACCTTTTAATCCGTCAGACCCAATTGAAATCGCGTGCAACCCCGAGTTCAATCCACGCACATTCACCTTAAATCCAAGCGCTTCGAGCTGAGGTGCCATGTCAGCCATGGCTGTGCCCTCTTCGAAGTCATAGGTGCCAAAGCGGTTCACTGCATGTGGCATGGCCACAGCTTGTTGCACGTCCATACCCCAATCAATATGCGCGATAATCGTCTGCGCCACATAACCAATGATACGGCTGCCACCGGGACTACCCACAACCAACACCGGCGCACCGTCTTTGCGTACAATGGTGGGTGCCATAGAGGACCGCGGGCGTTTGCCTGGCTCTACACGGTTCGCAATCGGAAACCCGTCGCGATGAGAGCGGAAGGAGAAATCGGTTAGTTCGTTGTTCAGCAAAAACCCATTCGTCATGAGACGAGAGCCAAAGCCATTTTCAATAGTTGTCGTCATCGACAACGCATTGCCGTATTGATCGACAATCGAGATATGGCTGGTGGACGGCAATTCGATACTTTCATCATCTGCCCAACGCAAGGCCGCATGATCCCAAGCAGGTTCACCCGGAGCCACGCTTTCAAGGGCCTTCTCGCCGTCAAGCAGCGCCGCACGATCTGCCAGATATTCTTTATCGACTAAGCCTTTGGACGGCACCGGTACGAAATCACTGTCCGCCATATAGCGCCCGCGATCTGCAAAGGCCAAACGCGAGGCGTCCCCGATTTTACGCCATGTTTGAATGTCATCTGCGGTGCCTGCGTCTGTCACATTCACCATGCCCAGAATCTGACCAACCGTCAGCGCACCAGAGCTGGGTGGCCCCATGCCACAGACCTCGTGGTCACGGAATTCCGCACAAACCGCAGGCCGTTCTTTAACAGCGTAGGACGCCAGGTCTGACAGTTCCATGACGCCCGGATTGCCTGCAGCGGATTGCACCGTTGCAACGATATCCTGCACAAGTGCACCCTGATACATCACGCCTGCGCCTTCGGCTGCGATCCGTTTTAGCACCGCGCCATAGGACGGGTTCACCAAGACATCACCGGCGACAATTGGCTCACCATTCGGTAGGAAATACTCTGCCGTCGCGGGGTACCGCGAAAGCCGGTCTGCATCGCGGGCGACGAGCCCCGCTAAACGCTCTGACACTTCAAACCCATCTGAAAGCTTGATCCCTGCAGTAAACAGATCAGCCCATTCGGTTTTGCCCCATTTCTGATGGGCCGCCTCCATCAGGGCAGGCGTTCCGGGAACACCAACCGAACGGCCCCCAACAACGGCGTCAAAGAACTTTAGTGGCTCGCCAGCTTCATCTTGGAACAAGCGCGGGGTCGCGGCCATCGGGGCGGTTTCGCGCCCGTCCAGCGTTGTGATCTCGCCTGTTGCGCCATCGTGCCAAACAAGGAATGCCCCACCGCCAAGGCCAGAGCTTTGCGGTTCGACAAGTCCAAGCACAGATTGCACTGCGATCATTGCATCCGCAGCTGTTCCACCGTTCCGCAATACCTCAGCCCCCGCTGCAACGGCATGTGGGTTGGCAGCCGCAACCATCCAGCTCTCGGCTTCAACCGGAGCCCCCGCCTGTTTTGCGGCCATCGCAGCCGTGACTTCATCTGAAATTGCCGCAAAACCAAGGCCGCTTGCAGCCTCTGGTGCAACCGCATCAGCGGCCTCTTGTGTCCAAGCAGATTGTGCCAAGCACACAGCAAACGTCGTGGTTAATAAAAGACGCATAACTTACCTCCAATTGTATTGATTTAAATCCAATACAACCGTGGAGAGGATCGACCCGACAATCAAGATGCCAATTCGATTACCATCGGCGGAAAAAAGCAGGCTTTATTATGAGACGAGTTTGTTAAACATTTTGGTCAATGATTTCGCTTCTTGCTCGATGCCCCAAGGCGCATTCACAATGAACATCCCTGACCCGATCATACGGTGCCCCTCGCGCGCAGGCGGAAAGCGTACTTCATGACGAAGGGCTTTGGGATAGTTCTGAAATTCAAGAGCCGTCAGCATTGGCAGATGTGCACCGTCTCTAAGAATTGGGTACCACAACGCAATCACACCAACGTTCCACTTACGATGTAGCTTGGCGATTTGGCCGGGGATCACATCATAGTCGCTTTTAATCTCATAACTTGGGTCAATCAAAAGCAATCCGCGCCGTGGTGTCGGGGGGCAAACCGCATGTGCCATGTCAAACCCATCTTGTCGATGGATTTTGCACGAGAACATCGACATGGCGTCTTCCAGCGCATCCCCTTCTTTAGGGTGCAATTCTGCGAGGTGCAATTTGTCTTCGCCACGCAGCAATTGTGCTGCCAACAGAGGAGAACCGCCATAAGCGGTTTCCCCAAACCCATCACGCACCGCTTGCAAAGCGCGTCGGTATGGATGTTCGGGCACAAAGGCTTGCTCAACCATGCTGATGCCCGCTGCGGCCTCACCGGTTTTGATGGCCTCGTCAGAGGATAAATCATACAGTCCGCGGCCAGAATGGGTCTCAATATAGCTCATGGGTTTGGGCTTTTGCCCCAGATACTCAAGCATCGAGCAAAGCATCGCATGCTTTTGGACATCGGCCAAATTGCCTGCGTGGTAAATGTGCTGATAGCTGAGCATGGGGTGACCTTTCACTGAGTGCCACAGCACCTACCCTAGAATCGTGTGAAGAAACAGGCGGGAATACTTTCGCTCGTGAGACACATTCGCGAAGAGGTGGCGATGAAAATCGTCCATCCCCTTCAAATTGCGGCGGATTAACGCTGATTTTATCAGCCTCGGCCTTCCACAAGCCACATCACAAGCATATAAGGTTAGAGGCCCAGACTCACCCAGAGTCGCGGGCCTTTATAGAATTCTATATCTGGGATCGGGGATTATATGCTGGGAAATCTGGGCGGGCTGTTCACGTCGGACATGGCAATCGACTTGGGCACGGCGAACACGCTGGTTTACGTCAAAGGTAAAGGCGTTGTCCTCTCTGAACCCTCGGTTGTTGCCTATCACATCAAAGATGGCGTCAAAAAGGTTCTTGCCGTCGGCGAAGACGCAAAGCTGATGCTTGGCCGCACCCCCGGCTCTATTGAGGCGATCCGCCCCATGCGCGAAGGCGTTATTGCGGATTTTGACACTGCCGAAGAGATGATCAAGCACTTCATCCGTAAGGTTCATAAGCGTTCGACATTCTCTAAGCCAAAGATCATCGTTTGCGTCCCACATGGGGCAACACCTGTTGAAAAACGTGCGATCCGCCAATCTGTTTTATCTGCAGGTGCCCGTCGCGCTGGCCTGATTGCAGAACCGATTGCTGCTGCGATTGGTGCAGGTATGCCCATCACTGATCCAACTGGTAACATGGTTGTTGATATCGGTGGTGGCACTACGGAAGTTGCGGTTTTGTCCTTGGGTGACATCGTTTATGCGCGGTCTGTGCGTGTGGGCGGTGACCGTATGGATGAGGCGATCATTTCTTATCTGCGTCGTCAGCAAAACTTGCTGGTAGGTGAATCCACCGCTGAACGTATCAAAACGTCGATCGGAACAGCCCGTATGCCAGATGATGGTCGTGGCCAATCCATGATGATCCGGGGCCGTGATCTGCTAAACGGTGTTCCGAAAGAAACAGAAATTTCTCAGGCACAAGTTGCCGAAGCGCTGACCGAACCCGTCCAGCAAATTTGCGAAGCTGTGATGACCGCGCTCGAAGCGACACCACCAGATTTGGCCGCTGACATTGTTGATCGTGGCGTCATGCTGACAGGTGGTGGTGCATTGCTGGGTGACCTAGATCTCGCCCTGCGTGAGCAAACCGGCTTGGCCGTTTCAATTGCTGATGAAAGCCTGAATTGCGTTGCATTGGGCACCGGCAAAGCGCTTGAATACGAAAAGCAACTGCGTCACGCGATTGACTACGACAGCTAAGGCGCGAAAAATTGGATTGGCAGGGCCTGCCCTGCCTCCTATTTTGTGACAGGCATCCGTTCCGAACCGGACGACGACCGGAGGGGTCATGGCACGAGACCGGAATCAAGGTGAAGACTATGTGACCCCGCTCAAGCGTCTCTTGATCGGGCTTTTGGTTTTGTGCCTGATCAGCATTTTCATCGTTTGGCGGATCGATAGCCCAAGGGTGGAACGGTTCCGTGCGATGGTGGTTGATCGTTTCGTTCCCTCTTTTGAATGGGCTATGGCCCCGGTCACGGGCACCATCAACCTCATCCGTGACTTTCAAAGCTATCAGCGTGTTGTAGACCAAAACAAAGAGTTGCGTCGTGAGCTTCAACAGATGAAGGCCTGGAAAGAAGCGGCTCTGCAACTGGAACAGGAAAATGCACGCCTTCTGGATCTGAATAACGTACGGCTCGATCCGCGCCTCACCTATGTCACCGGTGTTGTACTGGCAGATAGCGGATCGCCGTTTCGCCAATCTGTACTGCTCAACATTGGGGCACGCGATGGGATCGTTGACGGCTGGGCAGCGATGGACGGGATCGGCCTTGTAGGACGTATTTCGGGGGTTGGTAAAACCACCAGCCGTGTGATTTTGCTATCCGATAGTTCGTCACGTATCCCGGCAACGGTCCAACCTTCTGGCCAAACTGCCCTGATCGTCGGGGACAATTCGATCGCCCCACATATCGACTTCTTGGAAAACACAGATCAGGTTCGCCCCGGAGACCGTGTGGTGTCGTCAGGCGATGGGGGTGTTTTCCCGCCCGGCCTCTTGATCGGCCAAGTCGCATCCGATCCGGGCGGGCGCTTGCGCGTACACCTGGCCGCTGATTACGAACGCCTCGAATTTCTGCGCGTCCTGCGAAATCACGGAAAAGAAAAGATCAATGAACCAGGTGGTTTGATTTCACCTGCCGATCTTTCACAAAATACCAGCACAGTTCCTGTAACCGATCCTGTGACCGAGGATGGTGATGGCTGAGCAAAACGAAACTCGCACCTGGTTTATGCGTACAGCATTTTTCGTACTGGCCGTCTTTGTTTTGTACTGGCAACTGCTGCCACTTGAAACAACGCCACGCAGATGGACTGGCCCAGATCTGCTATTGGTGCTCAGCTGCGTGTGGGTTTTGCGTCGACCTGATTACGCTCCGGTGTTCTTGATCGCGTGTATCTTACTTTTGGCGGATTTCTTACTTGGGCGCCCCCCCGGCTTGTTGGCAGCGGTTGTTGTCTTGGTCACAGAGAACTTGCGGCGGCGGTCATTTACCATGCGCGATATGCCGTTTGGCGTTGAATGGCTCACTGCTGGCGGTGCGTTGTGTGCGATGATTATCGGAAACCGGGTGCTCAATGCGATTTTCTTTGTCGAGCAACCATCGCTTGGCCTATCACTCATTCAATTGATTATGAGTGTCCTGTGCTACCCGCTTGTGGTGCTGTTCTGCGTTGTGTTTTTGCGCATCCGGCGGGTTGGGCCTCATGAAAGAGACGGATTGGGGGCACGCGGATGAAAAAGAAAAATGCGGCTTCCACTGCCAGTCATTCTCGTCTGACCCGACGTGCACTCTTTCTGGGTGGCGCCCAAATTGGGTTCGTGGGGCTTCTTGGGCTGCGTATGCGCTACCTTCAGGTCGATCAAGCAGATGAATTCCGATTACTCGCCGAAGAAAACCGCATCAATATTCGTCTTATTCCGCCTGCACGCGGTGAAATTTATGACCGAAACGGTGTCCTGATTGCCGAAAATGAACCGTCATATCGGATCACGATTGTGCGGGAAGATGCAGGTGATGTCCAAGAGGTGATCTCGCGGCTCTCAACCTTGATTGAACTCGACGACGCAGCGCTCAACAGGGCGATGACAGAGATGAAGCGCTCTCCGCCATTCCTGCCTGTTGCGATAGCAGAACGGATCAGCTGGGAAGAAATGTCGCGCGTCGCTGTGAATGCCCCTGCCCTGCCGGGAATTACTCCTGAGGTTGGCTTGTCTCGGAAGTATCCGATGGGCCCAGAATTCGCGCATGTCCTTGGTTATGTCGGGCCGGTGTCTGATTACGACCTGTCAAAGCTGGAAGACCCGGATCAACTTTTGCTTATTCCACGGTTTCAGATCGGAAAAGTTGGGCTTGAGGCGAAGCGTGAAGAGAACCTTCGTGGCAAAGCAGGCACCAAACGCGTTGAAGTCAACGCAGTTGGCCGCGTGATGCGTGAGCTGGACCGACGAGAAGGCGAGGCTGGGTCTGATTTGCAGCTTACCGTCGACCAAAAGCTTCAGACATACATCCAAGCACGGCTGGGCGAAGAGAGCGCTGCTGCGGTTGTAATGGACGTCGAAAGTGGTGATCTGCTCGCGATTAACTCGTCGCCAACCTTTGATCCCAACCTATTTGTCCGTGGCATTTCGGTTAGCGACTATAGCCAACTGACAGAAAACACCTATCGACCGCTCGCAACAAAGTCAGTGCAAGGGACATACCCGCCCGGATCAACCTTTAAAATGATCACCGCCCTCGCCGCCCTTGAAGAAGGTGTGATCAATTCTGAAAGTACCGTTTGGTGCCCCGGCCACATGAAGATTTCCAATCGTCGGTTCCACTGCTGGAAACGTGGCGGACACGGGCACATGAACCTTGAAACAGCCCTACGGGAAAGTTGTGATGTCTATTTTTACGACATCGCTCTGGAAGTTGGGATCGACAAAATCACCAATATGGCCAACCGCTTAGGCCTCGGCGTCAAACACAATATCCCCATGTCAGCCGTCGCAAGCGGCCTAACACCGACCCGCGCATGGAAAGAACGGGCCCGAGACAGCTCTTGGGTGATTGGTGACACTGCCAACTCTTCCATCGGGCAGGGTTTTGTTCTGGCGTCCCCGCTTCAGCTTGCTGTGATGACGGCGCGCCTTGCATCCGGCAAAGCGCTTGAACCGCGATTGGTGAAGACCGTGAATGGCATTGACCAATCGATCTCACCCGAGGAAATCCCAGATCTCGACGTCAATCCAAACCATCTTCGCATGGTACGTAAAGCGATGTATGCGGTTTCAAACAACCGTCGCGGCACGGCCTACAGTCAGCGGATAATTCAAGATGGTTATCGACTTGCTGGCAAAACGGGTACCAGTCAGGTGCGTAACATTACAGCCGCGGAACGTCGCGCTGGCGTTATTCGCAACGAAGACTTGCCATGGGAACGGCGCGACCACGGGCTGTTTGTGAACTTTGCTCCGTTTGACAATCCGAAATATGCGGTCGCTGTCGTCGTAGAGCACGGTGGCGGATCAAAGGCCGCCACTCCGATCGCACGCGATATCACGCTTCAGGCGCTTTATGGCGAAGATCCGCCGCTTGACGCCTACCCTAAAAAGGACCGCGGGCGCATCAAGGCACAACAGGAACGCCTGCGCAAAGAGTATCCACAATTGCGGTCTGACGGGCGGGATCGCGCATGAGTTATCTCGAGTATTCGGTCAAAACAGTCCCAAGTGGCTTTCGCAAAATTCTATTCTTGAATTGGGCGCTGGTGCTGTTGCTGATCTCGATTTCGAGCGTTGGTTTCTTGATGCTGTATTCCGTGGCGGGTGGCGACTTTGATCCATGGGCCTCCGCTCAGATGAAGCGATTTGTCATGGGGCTTTGCCTTATGGTCGTGGTTGCGATGGTCCCCATCTGGTTCTGGCGCAACGTCTCTGGCGTTTTATATGCTGGATCGCTGGTATTGTTGGTGTTGGTCGACATTATGGGCACCGTTCAAATGGGGGCCCAACGCTGGATCGACCTTGGTTTTATGCGATTGCAGCCTTCGGAACTTATGAAGATCACCCTCGTGATGTTTCTAGCCTCTTACTACGATTGGCTGCCTGCCCATAAAACCTCAAAGCCGATCTGGATTATCATTCCGCTGCTTATCATTATGGTGCCGACCTACCTTGTGTTGCAGCAACCTGACCTTGGAACATCCTTGCTGCTTTTGATGGGCGGGGCTGTGGTGATCTTTATGGCAGGCGTGCACTGGGCCTATTTTGCAGCCGTGTTTGCAATGGGAATTGGGCTGATTACGGCTGTGTTCCAGTCACGCGAAACTGGCTGGCAATTGCTCAAGGACTATCAATACCGCAGGATCGACACGTTCCTTGACCCGGCTTCTGACCCATTAGGCGCAGGCTACCACATCACCCAGTCTAAGATCGCACTCGGTTCAGGCGGCTGGACAGGTCGTGGCTTTATGCAAGGCACACAAAGTCGTTTGAATTTCTTGCCCGAGAAACATACCGACTTTATTTTCACCACATTGGCCGAAGAGTTCGGCTTTGTTGGCGCGTTTTCACTGCTATTGCTTTACGCCTTGCTGATCATCTTCTGCATCTTCGCCGCCATTTCAAACAAAGACCGTTTTTCCTCCCTTATGATCATGGGCATCGCGGGAACCTTCTTTTTGTTCTTTGCTGTGAACATGTCGATGGTGATGGGCATGGCGCCGGTTGTCGGTGTACCTTTGCCCTTGGTCAGCTATGGCGGCTCTGCCATGTTGGTTCTTATGGTGGCCTTTGGCATGGTCCAAAGCGCACATGTGCATCGCCCCCGCTAAGAAGAAACGAGTTGGTCCAATAACAGCTTTAGACTTGGGCGCTGCCCATCTTGCACGCGGCACAATAGGCCAATCGTCCGAGTAGAATTCAGCGGAGTGAAGGTCGCGATCTCTTTATGCAAAGGAAGGCCATTCCACTTAGGCAAAACGGCCTGTCCCAACCCTTCAAGCACCATTTGCGCAATAACCTCGGGCGCATCAAACTCACACAAGACATCTGGGTTAGGATTGCTTTGCAACAACGCCTGCCAGCACACCGCGCCGCCCCAGGAATAGCGATCATAGACGACATACGGCTTATGCTCAGAACCTTTTGTTGCGGTGTAGACGCCGATCTCTTGTTGTTGGATCGGCGTGAACATCAAAGATTTTGAAAGTTCAAAAGGTGGTTCGGCCACGATGGCCGCCTCAAGTTCACCCCGATCGGTCATATCAAACAACCGCTCGGACGTGCCTGGGACAAAACTTAGATCTATATTGGGCGCTTTTGCCTGAAACCCTGCAAGAACGTCAGATCCAAAGTCAGCCAAGGCTGTTGAAATCGCCCCGAGGCGAAACGCCCCCACCAGCCGATCTTGACCCAAACGAGCCGCCAACTCTGAATGAACCCGCAACATCTCTTTGAATTGAGGCAACACATGCAGGCAGGCCTCAGTGGGCTCCATAACGCGACCAGAGCGCACCAACATCTTTTCGCGTAACTCGCCCTCGATCGCGGCGATGCGCTGTGAAACCGCTGCCGGCGTCACATTTACTTTGCGGGCAGCAGCGGCGACTGATCCCTCTTCAACAACTAACAATAGTGTTTCGACAAATTTCAAGTCCATAGAAAATGTTATGTCAGAACCATCAAAATAAAGCTAACCTAATAGCATTTCTCAGAATACAAAGAAGCAAGTTAGAACAAGGATGACCCAATGCGCCCGTTTCACTTTGCTTTTCATGTTGATGATCTAGATGCGGCACGCGCATTTTACGGTGACCTTTTGCAATGCACCGAAGGGCGAAGCGCAGAAACTTGGGTCGACTTTGATTTCTTTGGGCATCAACTGTCTTTGCATTTGGGAACGCCCTTTCCTGTCGAAACTACAGGAAAAGTTGGGGATCACTTGGTACCGATGCCTCATTTCGGCGTAGTACTAGATATGCAAGAGTGGCGAAGTTTGGCAGATCGACTGCGTGATGCGCACGTAGACTTTGTTCTAAAGCCGCATATCAGGTTCGAAGGCCAACATGGCGAGCAAGGCACGATGTTCTTTAGTGACCCTGCGGGGAACCCCATCGAAATAAAGGGATTTCATCAAATGAGCGGAGTGTTCGAAGCATGATCAATGTGTTGTTCGCCGCAAGTGATGAAGCTTGGCAAGAGTATCACGACGTTCTGGAAAAGGCCTTTGCTGCGCAAAACTTGAACGTTCACCTCAGCCAACAGCATGCGGCCGATCAAGTTGACTACATCGTCTATGCGCCATCGTCGCGTCTGCAAGATTTCACGCCTTACACCAAGTGCAAAGCTGTTCTGAGCCTTTGGGCAGGTGTTGAAAAGATCGTGGTCAATGAAACGTTGACGCAGCCCCTGTGTCGGATGGTTGATCCGGGTCTCACCCAAAGCATGGTAGAATGGGTCAGCGGCCATGTTCTGAGATACCACCTTGGGATCGACGAAAACCTAGCACATCAAGATGGCACATGGCGCCCCAGTATTCCTCCGCTCGCAAAGGATCGTCACGTGACCGTTCTAGGCCTTGGTGCGTTGGGTGCAGCCTGTGCGTCCATGCTTGCGCAAATCGGGTTTCAAGTTTCTGGTTGGTCGCGTAATCCGAAAAACATCCCAGATATTGACTGTTTCAATGGGAAAGACGGCTTGGACGCAGCCCTTAAAACCGCAGAAATCTTGGTGTTGCTCTTGCCCGATACGCCAGGCACAACCAACACGCTTAATGCAGAGACATTGGCGAAACTGCCGCGTGGGGCACGCGTGCTAAATCCCGGGCGCGGACCTTTGATTGAGGATGAGGCCCTGCTGGCCGCACTCGACAGCGGCCATATTGCACATGCAACTTTGGATGTGTTTCGCACGGAACCGTTAACAAAGGGTCACGCCTATTGGCGACACCCCAATGTGACGGTCACGCCCCACATCGCAGCAGCAACGCGGGCTGAAACAGCGGCGAACGTCATCGTAGATAACATCCATCGCTGCGAGAATGGGCAACCTTTGCGCCACCTCGTTAATCGCAATACCGGGTATTGAGCGATCCTATTGCTTTAACGAAGTTTAGGGGGTTTTTCCGGGTCACTTCCCGGCACCACATGGATGTGTTCTGTCGGCGCTTCGGGTTCAGGCAAGTCAAACCGCAGACCAACACGGGCCAACTGGGCCGCGACCTGATCTGAAGTGTCAAAAAAACCTACATCCAACGCACCCGCATCAATGCCTGAAAAGGTCAAAGCCTCTGAAACAGCCTTGGCCAATGCACCATGGGCATGAGGCAAAGCCCCAACAAATCCTAACATGTGAGAACGCACACCATTGTCATAAGTTGTCCCCACCAGATAGGCCCATTTCGCAAGACCGATCGCTGTCGAAAGCTTTTCATCCAACGCCGTGATCAAAACTTCAGGCAGGCCAGCCGGGGCGGAGAATTCTTCAACCTTGGCTTCGATCTCGTCTGGGGCATTTTCTAGGGTTTGCACAAGCCACGACACGGCCTCAGGCTGGATCAGAATAGAAGACGGTGCCACCTCTAGGTTCACGCCCATGCCAATCCCGGGTGAGGCCAGCATCTGTGCAATCACACGGCCTGAAATCGCAGCATAGGGTGCAGGCTTTCCAACAAAATTTGCAAGTCGCTCTTCGGTGTCAAAAACCAGCACAAAGGAACTGTCCTGCACCTCAAACACTTCGGGAGAAATACGTTCCCCTTCGGGTTCTTTCTCCAAAAGCAAAAAAAGTTCTGCATCTGCCAAACGCTCATAAAAGCGCAAACGTGCGGCATCATCTGATGGCGCGGCTTCCATGGCTGCATGGGCGCGATCAATTGGGGTGTCAGTCATGCGAGGGCCTCCTGCAAGGACGAGCGCAGCTCTGGCAACAATTCGTCAGCGAACCACGGGTTTTTCTTCAGCCAACCCGTATTGCGCCACGACGGATGAGGCAAGGGAAAGACACGCGGCGCATGGCTGCGCCAGCTTTGAACATTCGATGTGACGCTGCGTTTACCCTCTAGATGCCATTTCTGGGCATATCCGCCGACAAGCAACGTGACTTTGACCTCATCGATCACATTTAAAGCCTGAGCACGCCAAGTTTTTGCACATACCGCAGGCGGCGCAAGATCAGCCCCTTTGGCATTGTACCCCGGAAAGCAAAACGCCATGGGCAGGATGGCGATTTTGTTGCGATCATAAAAAGTGGCTTCATCAACCTGCATCCATTCGCGCAGACGATCCCCCGATGGGTCTGTAAAAGGTCGGCCACTTTCATGCACCCGCGCACCGGGGGCCTGCCCTGCGATCAACACCTTTGCACCGGGCTGAAACCAAACAACAGGCCGTGGGGAATGCGCCGTGTGGGTTGCGCGAAACCTTTCTGTACAGAGGCGACACGCGGAAATGTCTTTTAAGAGTTTCATCATCTTTAGTCTGGCACACTTCCTATCAATGGAAAACGGACAATTCCATATTTCGAGAAACATGAAAATAAAACTTGAACGACTCAATTAATTCGACAATTCTAGAATTATGAAAATAGCACAGACAGATGACATTTCAGTAGAGGTCGCCGCCTCAACCTTTGCAGCCCTTGGCTCAGAACAACGCCTAAACGTCTTGCGTGTTTTGGTACGCGCAGGTGGCGAAGGCCTTTCGATTGGAGACTTGGGCGAACGCTCTGGCGTGACCGGTTCCACCTTAACTCATCACATGAAAATTCTGGCGCAGGCCGGCCTTGTGACTCAGCAAAAACAAGGCCGCAGCATTATTTGCGCTGCTGTCGCCTTTGATGAAGTTCGGGCCCTTTCTGAATTCCTGCTGAAAGAATGCTGTGCCGATTGCGAAAATCAGGATCATGCACATGGCTGACACCACGCACCCTCGCCGCAAACCTATTCTTGCCCGTGTCGACAAAGCTTGGCTTGCGTTGATCGCCGCACTGATCCTTGTCGCAATTCTGGATCCACCTCAATTTGGCCCGACGGTTGCATTCAGCCTTGGGGCATTGGCTGACACAGCGCCCTTCATCACATTTGCAGTCTTGGCCATTGGTTATCTCAAGGCGACTGGGGCCGAAAATGTGCTGGCCAATGCCTTTGTTGGTCGCGAGAGCCGCATGATTTTGTTCGCAGCCCTGTTGGGCGGTCTGGCCCCGTTTTGCTCATGCGAGGTGATCCCCTTTATCGCAGCCCTCTTGGCGGCGGGCACGCCTTTGTCTGCTGTCATGGCGTTTTGGTTGGCATCGCCCTTGATGGACCCGGCTATGTTTTCAATCACGTCAGGCCAACTTGGATTTGAGTTCGCAATTGCCAAAACGCTCGCCGCCGTTGGGCTTGGGCTGTTTGGCGGTTTCGCAACTATGGCAATGGCAAACACTGCTGTATTCACAGACCCGTTGCGCATCAAACCGCAGGTAGGTGGGTGCTGTGGCACACAGGCCCCATTTTCAACTCAGCCAGTTTGGTCTTTCTGGACGGATCCAACTCGCCGCAAAGTCTTTTCGGAAACCACGCTTGAGAACGCTCATTTCCTACTGAAGTGGCTTACTTTGGCCTATGTCCTCGAAGCGCTGATGATTCACTATGTCCCAGCGGAATGGGTGGCGACGTTCTTGGGGGGGGAAGGCCTTCAGCCCATTCTTCTTGGCGCTTTGATTGGCGCCCCAGCTTATCTGAACGGCTATGCTGCCGTGCCACTTGTGGATGCATTGTTGCAGCAAGGCATGGCAAATGGCGCCGCCATGAGTTTTATGCTGGCAGGCGGCGTCAGCTGTATTCCCGCAGCAATTGCAGTTTGGGCCTTGGTCAAACCGCGAATTTTCGTGGCTTACCTCGGATTTGCCTTGGTCGGCAGCTTTGTCGCGGGAATCATTTGGCAAATGATTGCCTAAGGCGGCGTCCTTTAAGACCGTTTGCGCGGTGCAATTCCTGGAAAACATGGGCCTGCGATGCATCTTTTGCCCATCTTCATAAAAACTGCGTCAATCTAACCCAATCTAGTGCATGGTCCCGTTGCTGGGCCGCCCTATATGCGATACTGAGATATGAAAAGACAACTGGGGGAAAACGATGTATCGCGTCTGGAATTTTCTGACAAATTACTCGTTATTGTTAATTATCGGCGCGGTACTTGCGCTGTTTTGGGCAAATACAAACGCTGAAACTTACCATCACTTTGTAGAGTTTGTGATCTGGGATCATGCTCCGATTGGTCATCTGCATGATGGGCATCGCACGCTGACGCTGCACTATCTTGTAAATGATGTGCTTATGGCCTTTTTCTTTGCCATCGCTGCAAAAGAAGTTTGGGAAGCCGTTGTTCTAAAAGACGGCTCTTTACGCGGTAAAAAGGCGGCCACACCGTTGTTTGCAACGGCTGGCGGCATGTTTGGCCCAATCGCGGTTTACCTTGGTCTGGCGGCATTGCTTGGTTCTGAGACTTATAATGCAGTTGCGAACGGTTGGGCGATTCCAACCGCAACAGACATCGCGTTTTCTTACTTGGTGGGCCGGATCGTATTTGGCGCGGGTCACCCGGCCGTACGCTTCCTGCTGCTATTGGCGATT
Organism: uncultured Paracoccaceae bacterium; assembly: GCA_947498415.1. Classification (GTDB taxonomy): domain Bacteria; phylum Pseudomonadota; class Alphaproteobacteria; order Rhodobacterales; family Rhodobacteraceae; genus Cognatishimia. Next base: position 158,158 of record CANMKB010000005.1, on the reverse strand, counting down.
GCCGATGATGCGGTTGGCCTGATCATTCTGGCGATTTTCTACCCATCTGGTGATTTGGCACCGGTTTGGTTGCTGGCCTCTTTCGGCGCCGCCATTGCGGTATACATCTTGTTCAACTGGCTGCCACGCCGCATGGACAAAGGGAAACAGAACCGTCCGACATCTTCCTGGGTTCGTAAGAACCTTCATTTTATACCTTACGCGGTTGCCGCAGCCGTGAGTTGGTATGGTTTTATGCGCTCTGGCCTGCACCCTGCCTTGGGTTTGCTACCGATCGTTCCCGCGATACCTCATGCCGATCGCGCCTTTGGCATCTTCTCTGAAGCCGAAGTACACCTGCACGATCTGCTGAACGTCATCGAACACGCGCTCAAGCATCCGGTCGAAGTCGTCCTATTCTTCTTTGGCTTGCTGAATGCTGGTGTCGAATTCAGCGCAATTGGCGACGCCACATGGTTGGTTCTGGCCGGTTTGATCATTGGTAAGCCAATTGGCGTTTTGCTGTTTGGATGGTTCGGTGCTGTGGTCCTTAAGCTGGGCATACCGCAAGGGATGCGCATTATTGATCTCGTGGTCATTGGCTTTGTCGCCGCGATTGGCTTTACGGTATCGCTATTTGTGGCATCCGTGGCCTTCCCTGCAGGTGAAGTGCAAGATGCTGCGAAAATGGGTGCGCTGTTCAGTTTTGCAGCAGCGATCATCTCGATTGTCGCGGGCAAACTGTTCCGAGTTCAAAAAATTGAGCTGCAACCCGCCGAATAATCCGATTGAACCAATCGAAAACCAAAGAAACCGGTGCCTTGCGCCGGTTTCTGCCTTTTTTTCGCCCAAAAGGCGCAGCATATGTTGTCAGGATATAGGCAAATCCGACATACTACGAACAAGATCCCATAGTGGGACGTTAAGAATTCCCTGCTAAGGGGAAAGAGGCCAGAGCGGCGCCGGAGCACAGTAATGCTCGAATTTGAGAATGTGAGTAAGTCCTTCTGGACGGGCACCCAGCGCAAGGTCATCCTTGATCGCTGTTCTTTTCGCGTGGAATTGGGCCGGTCGGTTGGAATTCTAGCGGCCAACGGGTCAGGCAAAACAACGATCATCAATATGATGGCCGGTTTGGAAAAGCCGGATGAAGGCGAAATTCGCCGCGATTGCCGTATCTCGTTTCCACTTGGATTTATGGGCGGCGTTGTGAACAAGCACACCGCCGTTGAAAACAGCCGCTACATTGCACGGCTCTATGGGCTTGATCCCGACTATGTCGAGGCATTCTGCCGGTGGCTGTGTGGATTGGGCGAATATTTTGATCAACCACTCGGCACCTATTCCTCTGGGATGCGGGCCAGATTTTCGTTCTCACTGATGCTTGCGTTGGATTTTGACATCTATTTGGTGGATGAGGGAATGCCTTCTTCGACCGATGTTGAATTCAACCGCAAAGCCGGTGAGGTCTTGCGCGAGCGTTTGCGCACCACCACGATGATCATTGTGTCACACCAGGCCAAGACCCTGGAAAAATTTGCAAGCTCTGCCGCCGTTTTGCTAAACGGGCAATTGCATATGTTTGACACCTTGGAAGAGGCGAAGCAGCTTTATGACTACCAAACCCAAGGCTAAAAAATTCCGAGTGCGTCGCAGCGCACAACCACCTGCGGCCCCGGCGCCCGAACCTTCGTCAAATTTGGCGGAGGATTTCAGCCATGCAGAGCCTCCGGCCCCGCTACCTGAAACGCAAACGGCTGTGGTGACAGCTGCTATCGCACCAAGCGAAGATGCCGATGTTTCTGACCGTGCGCAACGCCGCAATGCACGCCTTGCACGGTCAGCAGAGCGACGCGCCCGGTTGGCATCTGTTGACGGCGCCCCGCTTCCAACCTCAACCCAAGAGGACATGGGCGGATTAGCGGCAGCAGCGGAAGCGCCTGAGGTTGAAACACCACCTGCTGCTCCGGCCCCAACCATGGGAACGACCGCCCCGCCATCCTCTATTCCAGCTGCGGCACCAGCGACGCCAGCCGGAAACCCCGAGCAAGAGATCGCAGCCATTCGGCAAGAAGGGCTGACAGGTCGACAATTGCGAATGGCGCGCCGCCTTGCGCAAAAGCACGGGATTGCAGCAACGTCTGACTATGACGCAGTGCGTTTGCTACGCCATCAAGGCCTTGACCCATTCCGCAGTTCGAACATGCTCGACAATGTTGCGCCGACCGCCCCCGTGGGTGGCGGTGCCGTCCAGCTTCCGCAAACACAGCCAGCGGGCACGCCAAACCTTCCGTCTGAAGAGCTTGCAAGCCCAACGGAACGCCGAGTGCGCGAGATTGGTGACATCCAAAAAGACATCGCACGGCGTCGTCGCCGCAAGACACTTCTTATGGTGTCGCGTCTGGCGGCTTTTGTTCTTATTCCAACGCTGCTGGCAGGGTATTACTATTACTCCATCGCGACCCCGATGTATTCGACGAAGTCAGAATTCCTGATCATTCAATCGGAACAGGCGGGTGTTGGTGGTGGGCTGCTGTCAGGTTCACAGTTTGACACCAAGGATTCCACCTCAACCCAGTCCTACTTACAATCCAAAGAAGCGATGTTGCGGCTGGAAGAAGATGTAGGATTTAAAGCTGTATTCTCTGACCCTTCCGTTGACCCGCTTCAACGGTTGGCACCAGAGCCGTCTAATGAAGAGGCCTATAAGGTCTACACAAAGTACGTAAAAATCGGCTTTGATCCAACAGATGGCGTGATCCGAATGGAGGTTTCGTCTCCTGACGCTCAGACAAGCACGCGTTTTTCAGAAGCGCTGATTGCCTATGCCGAAGAAAAGGTGGATGGCCAGTCCCGTCGTAAACGCGAAGACCAGCTCAAGGACGCACGTCGTAGCCTTGAAGAAGCCAAGGCCGACCGCCGTGAGGCGCAGCTTGCACTGGTACGTTTGCAGGAAAGTTCGGTCCTTGACCCTGAAGGTTTGATCGCCAGCCTGCGTCAACAAATCAGCACCTACGAACTTGAGCTACAGGAAAAGCAACTCGAACTCACCCAGCTGCTTGACAACACGCGCCCCAATCAAGCGCGAGTAGATGGTGCAAAAGGCAGCATCAGACGCTTGCAAGGCGTGCTTCAAGCCCTACAGCAACGGATGGGTGACGCCGCCGAGGGCACGAAATCTCTTGCTGGGCAGACCGCAGATATTCAGGTGGCACAAGCTGATCTTGCGACCGCCGACTTGATTATGCAGTCGGCCTTGCAGACGCTTAAACAAACCGAGCTCGAGGCAAGCCGCCAAGTGCGTTATCTCACGACATCGGTTGCGCCAGTTGTTTCGGAAGATCCGGCTTATCCACGCAGCTTTGAGAACACGATGCTGGCCTTCCTGATCTTCTCAGGGGCCTATCTGATGATCTCCTTAACCGCATCAATCCTGCGCGAACAAGTCTCTGGATAAAACCAAAAGACGTAAAAGAAAAAGGGCCGCGCAGATTACGCGGCCCTTTTTTTGTATAAATTCCAATTATTGGAAAACTAGATCAAACGAGCCCGCGCCCTTTCAGCAATGCTTCGACCTTTGGCAGCTGACCACGAAAACGCATATACAGTGCCTCGGCATCGACCGAGCCACCTGTTGACAAAATGTTTGCCTCAAGCGATTTGGCCGTGTCTTCATCAAAAGGGTTGCCCGCCTCTTCAAATGCGGCAAAGGCATCTGCATCCATCACCTCTGACCACATGTAGCTGTAATAGCCGCTGGAATAGCCATCCCCCGCAAATACATGCGCAAAATGAGGAGTTGCGTGGCGCATCGTAATCGCCGGCGGCATCCCGAGTTTGGAAAGTACGTCAGCTTGCATCGCCATAGGGTCAGCTGTTGCGTCGCCCTCGTGGAATGCCAGATCCACCAAGGCCGAGGCAACATATTCCACAGTTTGAAAACCCATGTCGAAGTTCGCAGCTTTCAAAACCTTATCCAACATATCCTGCGGCATCGGCTCGCCTGTCTCGGCATGTGTTGCAAAAGATTGCAGCACTTCCGGCACCTCAAGCCAATGTTCATAAAGCTGACTTGGCAGTTCCACAAAATCGCGGGCGACGGAGGTTCCCGAAATACTTTCATACGTCACATTAGAGAGCATCTGATGCAGCGCGTGACCGAATTCATGGAACAGCGTGCGTGCGTCGTCATAGGACAAAAGTGCCGGGTCTGATTTCGCAAAGTTGCAAACGTTGATGACAATCGGCGCTTGCGGTTTTGGGAATTTGGCCTGCCCACGCATCGCAGAACACCACGCCCCTGAACGCTTAGAACCACGGGCAAAGTAATCGCCAATAAACACGGCAACATGCGAACCGTTTCGCGTGACTTCCCATGCACGGCAGTCCTCGTGATACAGCGGGACATCCAGCGGTTTAAACTCTAGCCCAAACAAGCGCGTGGCACAGTCAAAGCTTGCCTCGATCATACGATCGAGTTGCAAATACGGCTTTAGCGCCGCCTCATCGAGATCATGATCTGCCTTGCGGCGTTTCTCTGCGTAATAACGCCAGTCCCAAGGCTCTAAGTCACCATTCACCCCATCTTGGTGCATCATATCCGTCAACACAGATGCATCCGCCTCGGCCCGCGATTTTGCGGGCGCCCATACAGACATCAACAAATCACGCACGGCCGCCGGTGTTTTGGCCATTTCGGTTTCAAGCTTATAGTCCGCAAAGCTTGCATACCCTAACAAATTGGCCCGTTCTTTGCGCAAAGACAGGATTTCCGCCGCGATTTCACGATTGTCAGTCTCCCCCCCATTTGCCCCTCGTGCGACCCATGCGGCAAAGGCCTTTTTCCGCAGGTCGCGTCGCGGCGAAAATTGAAGAAACGGCACGATGATGGATCGCGACAAAGTAACCACCGGACCGCTGCTTCCTTTTTCTTGGCCCGCGGCGCGCGATGCGGCCACCACAAAATCGGGCAGGCCTTCCAAGTCTGCTTCGGCCAGTTCCATGAACCACTCGCGTTCATCCGCCAAAAGGTTCTGTGTGAACTCGGTACCCAACACCGCAAGGCGCGATTTAATGTCTTTCATCCGGGCATCGTCTGCCCCGTCAAGTGCTGCCCCACTGCGGACAAAGCCACGATGTGTCAGCATCAAGACCCGCGCTTGCTCGTCGGTCAGTCCTAGTGTGTCTTTACGTGCCCAAAGATCTGCGATCCGCGCAAACAACAGTTTGTTCGCTGAAATCTCTGCGCTATGGGCTGCCAATTTCGGTGAAAACTCGCGCTGCAATGCCTCGCGTGCTGGGTTACTGTCCGCACCCGCAACCGTGTAAAAGACCGAAAGCACCTTATCCAAAGCACCGCCTGCGGCCTCCATCGCTTCAATCGTATTGGCAAATGTCGCTGCATCTGATCTGCCTGCAATCCCCTCTATTTCGGCCTTGTGGGCGACGAGTGCTTTTTCGAAAGCGGGGGCAAAGTCATCATCAGCGATGGCATCAAATGGGGCGATTTGAAATGGGCTGGTCCAATCGGACAAAAGCGCGTTGGTCATGCGGGAACTCCTTTGAGATCAACCTAAGTGCCCGCAAATATTCTGCAACGCCTATCCGGTCTTTTGGACACCGCAGACGGGGCAATCTGGCCTTTTCTTCAACATAATCTTCCGATTTTCGCCATAGAGCGCATCGTAAAATTGCATTTCGCCACGTAGAGCCAGACCCGCACCTGTGATCACTTTTATGGCTTCGACCGCCATCATGGCTCCAATCACTCCGGGCAAAGGGCCAATCACCCCGGCCTCGGCACAATTGGGCGCAAGATACGCTGCTGGCGCGTCGGGGAATATACATTGGTAACAAGGGGTATTGTTGGCAGAATCAAACACGCTGATCTGACCTTCCCACTGGGTTAAAGCCCCTGAAATCAAAGGCTTATTCAGCTTCACGCAAACTCGATTAATCAAATAGCGGGTTTCAAAATTGTCTGTCCCGTCTAAAACCACATCATATTCTGACACCAAATCTGGCGCGTCCGCCACTGTCAATCTTCGATGATAAGGGCGCACCTCGACAAACGGGTTTTGCGCACGCATGGACGCAGCTGCACTGTGTACCTTTGGAACTTCGATATCGGCATCATCATGGATGACTTGGCGTTGTAGGTTTGAATTGTCGACAAGGTCATCGTCAACCACGCCAATCGTTCCAACCCCGGCCGCCGCCAGATACATCAACGCCGGACAACCAAGGCCGCCTGCCCCGATCACCAAGACTTTGGCGTCTTTCAGTTTCTTCTGCCCTGGCCCACCGATTTCGCGCAACACAATGTGGCGGGCATATCGTTCAAGCTCCACCTCACGAAAAGTAGATGGTGTTTCAGCGTCCTGCATGGGTACAGCACGTTGCTTCAACGCCTTCAACCCAGTGCGATATGCAAAGACAATGGCAAATATGCCGCCAAGCAAAAGCCAAGGCTTGGCTGTCTCACCCGTTGCCACCCGTAGATTGTGCCCAGCCGGTAAAACAAAATGCATAAGAAGGACAGCAAGGTACAAAATGCCAATCAAGGTCCAACGCATTGCTTTGGGTGTCCCCATCACTGCGCCGATGCCCCAAAGAACAGCAGCCATCCCCACAACAAACAACATCAGCTCACACCAGTTGAGCCAAAGCCACCTGCCCCGCGCTCGGTCTCGTCCAATTGGTCAACAAGCTGAAACGCCGCCTGAACAACCGGGGCAACAATCATTTGCGCGATCCGCGCACCATGGGCGATGTGAAATGTCTCTTGCCCGGCGTTCATAACGATCACGCCTAGCGGGCCGCGATAATCGCAATCAATCGTGCCCGGACTATTGGGCAAGGTGATTCCGTTCTTCAATGCCAGCCCAGAACGTGGTCGGATCTGTACTTCGTATCCTTCGGGTATTTCCACGCGCAATCCAATTGGCACAAGCGCACGCTCCCCGGGCGCCAGCGCAATACCATCTCTGCGTTTGGGTGGGAAATTGGCACGCAGGTCGGCACCAGCCGCGCCAGATGTTTCATATGACGGAAGCGAAACGGTCTGATCCGCATCCTCTAGATAAGCCAACTTGAGGGAAACCACGGTCATGCCTTCATCTTTCCAAAAATACTCTCGCCGAAGGCGAACCTAGCCCAGCGCAGCAGAAATGCGCTCTGCAAGCTGGCGGGCCACATCCTCTTTGGACATGCGCGGCCAGGTTTCAGAGCTGTCCTCTGAAATCAGGGTCACAGCATTTTCTTGCCCACCCATAATGCCCGTTTCTGGACTGACATCATTGGCGACAATCCAATCGCAGCCCTTACGCTTACGCTTGGCAGTGGCATTATCGATCACATCATCAGTTTCCGCCGCGAACCCAACAACAAGGCTCGGCCGCCCTGTTTTCAGCTGCGAAACCGTTGCTAAGATATCCGGGTTTTCAGAAAAGCTCAGCATCGGAAGTTTGCCAGCCTGTTTCTTTATCTTGCTGTTGCTTGCGCCTTCAACACGCCAATCTGCGACCGCGGCCGCAAAAATAGCCGCGTCCGCAGGAAGACAATTCTGAACGGCCTCTAGCATTTCATCCGCAGTTTTGACTTCTACGACTTTCACACCTTCGGGATGTGCCGCATCTGCTGGGCCGGTGATAAACACCACATCAGCGCCCAACAAAGCCAAAGCACGTGCAATCGCCGTGCCTTGTGCACCAGAACTGCGGTTGGCGATGTAACGTACCGGGTCAATCGGCTCGTGGGTTGGGCCTGATGTCACAAGAATGCGCCGCCCTGTCAAAGGGCCTTCGGAAAGCTGCGCTTCGACAGCTGTGACAATCTGAGACGGTTCTGCCATGCGGCCCGGGCCATATTCACCACAGGCCATATCACCTTCGTTTGGACCAACAAACGCGACCCCGTCTTTGCGCAAAGTCGTTAGGTTTCGCTGCGTCGCCGGGTTGTCCCACATACGCACATTCATTGCAGGGGCCAACAAAACTTGGGTATCGGTTGCAAGCAATAGGGTTGAAGCAAGATCATCGGCAAAACCATGTGCCATCTTGGCCATCAAGTTTGCTGTGCAGGGCGCCACCACAATCAAGTCTGCCGAACGTGACAATTGAATATGGCCCATTTCGGCCTCATCCATCAGATCAAACAGATCTTGATAGGCCTTTTCTTCGGCCAAAGCAGACACCGACAAAGGTGTCACAAATTCTGTTGCAGCTTTGGTCAAAACGGGTGTGACCCAGGCACCGCGTTTGCGCAGCTGACGGATCAGTTCCAGTGATTTATAGGCGGCGATCCCGCCGCTGATAATTAGAAGAATGCGTTTGTCTTCTAGCATTTGGCCTCTCCGGTGACGCGGATGCGAGGACACTATGCACTTGAAGCTTAAGACACAAGCCGCAGTGGATCACAGATCAGTGGATCAATTGTCTCACCTCAGCTCCATGTACCTCAAGCGCCTTGCGCATTTTCGCAAGGGCAGCCACCTCAAGCTGGCGGACACGTTCTTTGGAAATCCCAAGCTCTTTCCCAATCACTTCAAGTGTACGCCCCTTGTCGCGCAGCTTGCGTTGACGGAGGATCAACTTTTCTCGATCCGTCAGTTTTTCCATGGCTTCGATCAACCAATTCCGCAGATGTATCTGATCATGTGTATCATCTATGCGCTGAGCGCCTTGGGCGTTCTCATCTTCCAACACATCGATCCATTCGCGCCCGTCTTCATCGCCGCCCTGCACAGCGTTCAGGGAAAAATCAGCCCCGGCCATGCGCCCCTGCATCATTTCCACATCCCCTAAAGAAACGCCAATTTCTGTCGCGATTCTTTGAGCGATCTGATGTTGATCCAAGGTGTCATCCTGTTGACGTGCATCTCTTTCCACCTGCGCCTGAACGCGTTTGAGATTAAAAAACAAGGATTTTTGAGACGATGTCGATCCTGTGCGCACCATCGACCAATTGCGCATAACGTGATCCTGAATACTCGCCTTGATCCACCACACAGCATAAGTTGAAAATCGAACCCCACGATCCGGGTCAAATTTCTCTGCCGCTTTCATCAACCCAAGCCCGGCCTCTTGAACAAGATCATTGATCGGAATGCCGTATCGTTTGAATTTCATCGCCATTGAAATCGCAAGGCGCATGTAGGCGTTCACCAAGCGATGCAGGGCTGTTTCGTCCCGATCGTCGCGCCATGCCCGGGCAAGGCCAAGCTCAGTGTCGGCATCCAAAAGCTCTGCCTTCATGGCTTTTTTGATAACCAAGTTTCCAGAAAAGTCTTGATAGGCCATCGTGATCTCCCTGCATCCGGCACAACTTGCTTTGGCTTTCATTGGGTATTACGCAGGACAGCAGCGTTTGGATCACTTATGGGGCGGCTATGCTTCCAAAAATTACGTTGGTTTTGGGCGGTGCCGCCTCTGGAAAATCAGCCTTTGCAGAAGGGTTGGTGATGCAAACAGATGCGCCGCGTGTTTATCTGGCGACATCTCAGGTGTTTGATCCTGAAATGCAGGCAAAAATTGACGCGCATGTCGTACAGCGCGGGCCAGACTGGCACACCATAGAGGCGCCACTTGATACTGCAAATGTGCTTGGGGCTATCCAGCCTGACCAAGTTGTTCTGTTGGATTGCGCAACCATGTGGTTAAGCAATCATTTGCTCGGAGAACACGATATCAAAGACGCGACGCGAGACCTGCTGGCTGCGCTCAGCGCTTGCAAAGGCCGAATTGTGATTGTTTCAAACGAGGTTGGCATGGGTATTGTGCCCGACAACAAACTCGCCCGCAGGTTCCGCGATGCCCAAGGCAAATTGAACCAAAAGCTGGCAGAGGCAAGCGACTTGGCCGTCTTTGTTGTTGCCGGACTGCCCCACGTTTTGAAGGGTCAACTGCCATGAGACGGCTCTTTATTGTGCGCCATGGCCCGACCCATGCAAAATCTATGGTGGGATGGTCTGACCTTCCTGCGGACCTGTCAGACACATCTGCCTTACAGCGTCTTGAGGCCCATTTTCCAAGTGACGCCAAGGTTGTATCATCCGACTTGGTGCGCACGCGTACCACCGCCGATGCCATCCAAGGCACGCGTGAACGGTTGCCCGATGAACCCGAGCTGCGAGAGATGCACTTTGGGGATTGGGAACTTAAACGATTTGATGAAGTCGAAGACCAAGATCGTATCCGACGGTTTTGGGAGCAACCAGGTGACGTAAAGCCACCAAATGGCGAAAGCTGGCATCAAGTGGTTTCCCGTGTCGATGGCGCGATCGATCGGTTGCTGGCATCTCACACCGAGAACTTGGTTGTCGTTGCCCATTTCGGCGTGATTGTAACTCAGATTCAACGGGCCTTGGGCTTGACGGCTTTCGAAGCCTTTGGGCATCATATCGACAACTTGTCGGTTACCGAATTTGAAGTCTTGCCGAGTCGGCTTCGCGCACTCTCGATCAATCAAATTTTGTGATATAAATTCAAACATCAATTCATTTTTATGATGCGCATTATTCGGGTAGGTTTTCCCCATGACCTATGATCTTGTACTTGGCGATTACGCCTATTCTTCGTGGTCGCTTCGCGGCTGGTTGTTGTTTGAAAAATTTGACATCCCCCATCGTGTCACAATGGTGGATTTCAGCAAAGGTGGCAGTCTGGCAGAGCAAATGCCGGATTTTGCACCCGCCAAAACGGTTCCGACCATGCGAACCGAAGATGGTGTCGTCGTGCCTGATTCTGCGGCAATGGCCGAGGAACTGGCAAGCCGCCATCCTGACCTCAACATTTGGCCAAAAGACCCAAATGCCCGCGCTGTGGCGCGTGTATTGGTCAGTGAAATGCATTCGGGCTTCGCGAGCTTACGTAATGACTGCCCAATGAACCTGCGCGTGTCTTATCAAGACAGCAAACCATCGGATGCAGTCTTGGCCGATCTGAAACGGCTTGAAGACATTTGGGCTTGGGCGCGGAAGGCTTCGAATGCTCAGGGCCCTTGGTTGTGTGGCGCATATTCGGCGGCGGATGCCTTTTTTGCACCCGTTGCAGCGCGTGTGGCTGGGTACAATCTTCCCATGGGCAAAGAAGCTATGGATTACGTCAATGCCCATCTAAACGATCCCGCCTTTCAAAAGTGGCGTGCTATTGGGCTTACAACTGGGCCTGAATTGCCGTGGTATCAAAAAGACTATCCACAACGCGATTGGCCTGTGTAAGCTACACACTTGGTGTGGTTTCCAGCCCCGAGTTAACCGTTCACTAACCAACTTGCCTCTAGCCTAAGCTGAGGGGCAAGATTGGGGGCAGAATGATCGCTCGGGCCTATACCGTAGCTTTTGAAGGTGTAGAGGCGCATCGCGTCGAAGTGCAATGCGCACTCGCCGCAGGTCTTCCAGCGTTTTCGATCGTTGGATTACCTGACAAAGCTGTCTCGGAAGCCAGAGATCGCGTGAGATCGGCCTTAACCTCTATGGCGATCGCTCTGCCCTCAAAACGCATCACCATCAACCTTTCCCCGGCCGACCTTCCAAAAGAAGGCAGCCATTTTGACCTTCCCATCGCTGTGGCGTTGCTGGCCGCGCTTGAAATCATCCCAAAGGATGCAGCCGAAGGCGTTGTTGCATTGGGTGAATTATCACTGGATGGCTCGTTAGTGCCCGTCACAGGCGCCTTGCCCGCCGCCATGTCGGCCGCAGCCGATGATCGCAGTCTGCTATGCCCAAAGGCGTCTGGCCCCGAAGCTGCTTGGGTTGGTGCGACGCAAGTCATTGGCGCCGCGAGCCTTGTTGAGGTGATACAACACTACACCGGTCAGAATCCTTTGATGCCCAGCGAACCCGGAGAGGTCACTGCCGCGCAATACTCCAAGGACCTGAGGGATGTAAAAGGCCAAGCACGGGCCAAACGCGCACTCGAAATTGCTGCGGCGGGGCAACATCACCTTTTGATGCTGGGCACGCCGGGATCGGGGAAATCTATGTTGGCGGCACGGTTGCCGACGCTCTTGCCCCCACTCAGTGCCCGCGAGGCGCTAGAAACCAGCATGGTGCATTCGATTGCAGGCGTATTGAAGGAAGGAGGCATTTCGCGTGAACGCCCCTTTCGAGAACCACATCACACCGCATCCATGGCCGCTATTGTAGGCGGCGGAAGACGGGCGCAACCGGGCGAAATTAGCCTTGCCCATAATGGCGTTCTGTTCATGGATGAGTTTCCTGAATTCGCCAAGCCCGTGCTGGAAACACTTAGGCAACCGATGGAAACTGGCGAGGTCATGGTGGCCCGCGCCAATGCTCATGTATCTTATCCATGCCGTTTCATGCTGATTGCCGCAGCAAACCCTTGCCGATGTGGCTACATGTATGACGCCGCACGGGCATGTGCCCGCGTGCCCCAATGCGGAGAGGATTATTTAGGCCGCATTTCAGGACCAATGATGGATCGAATGGACCTTCGCATCGAAGTGCCGCCTGTGGCCTATCAAGACCTCGACCTGCCTGCAGATGGGGAAACATCCGCAACAGTAGCCCAGCGCGTTGCCTTGGCGCGGCAACGACAAGATGAGCGGTTCAAAGATCATCCTGATGCACGCGTAAATGCCCACGCACAGGGCGCCTTGCTTGAAGAAATTGCGGCCCCTGATACCGAGGGCAAAGAGCTATTGCTTCAAGTTGCGGAAAAATTTGGACTATCTGCGCGAGGCTACCATCGCACATTGCGCGTCTCACGCACTATTGCAGATTTAGAAGGCAGCGCGACCGTGCAGCGCCATCACATTGCCGAGGCGGTCAGCTATCGCCAACCGCCCAATGCTGGTTAAATCAGGCACATTTCGCTTCGATGGCAAGCCAGATTTTTTCTGCAATATTCACCCCGTCAAAGCGTTCCAACTCTTGGATGCCAGTGGGTGATGTTACGTTGATTTCAGTCAAATAGTCACCAATCACATCGATACCGACGAAAATCTGGCCCTTTTCTTTCAACAACGGGCCAATAGCGGCGCAAATTTTTAGATCGCGTTCCGTGAGGCCGATCTTCTCTGGGCGGCCGCCAACGTGCATATTGCTGCGCGTCTCACCTTCGGCTGGAACGCGGTTGATCGCACCGACAGGTTCGCCATCTACCAAGATCACACGTTTGTCGCCATTGCTGACATCTGGCAGGAACTTTTGAACGATTAATGGCTCACGGCTGAATCCAGTGAACAGCTCATGCAGTGATGATAGGTTGCGATCGTTTGCATCCAGCCTGAAAACGCCAGCGCCGCCGTTGCCATACAACGGCTTCAGGATCACATCCTTATGTTTGGCCTTGAACTCTTTGATGATCTCTAGATCCCGCGCGATTGTTGTGGGCGGGGTCAGCTCTGGGAAATCAAGAACCAACAGTTTCTCTGGATAATTGCGCACCCAGAACGGGTCATTCACGACCAACACATCGTCTTTCAAACGATCCAAAATGTGGGTCGAAGTGATGTAGTTCATGTCAAATGGCGGATCTTGGCGCAGCCAGATGACGTCAAAGTCCTTAAGGTTCAGGCGCTCAATCGGAGACAGATCAACATGATTGCCTTGCTCGCGGCGCAATGTCATTTTTTGGCCGCGTGCGGTCACTTCGCCTTCTTCATAGGCCAGCATATCCGGCGCATAATAATAAATGTCATGGCCACGGGCCTGTGCCTCTACGGCGAGACGAAAGCTGCTATCAGCATTGATGTCAACGGACTCGATTGGGTCCATCTGGAAGGCGATTTTCATGGGTGTCCCCTGCATTGTCTGCCCATTACATGGCGTACCCCCCTTCGCCTTGCAATGGGGGATCACCCCTCAAAGAGTGCGTTTTCAATAATTTGTGATTCACCATGTGCGGCCACCAAGGCGACATCAAAGCGCATTTCAGTCAATTGCCCTTTCGGCTCTCCCGCCACAAAGGCGCTGGCCGCGTTGAAAATGCGTTGCCTTTGACGCGAAGAAATGCGGGTTGCGGCAATATCAAGTGATTTGGCTTTCTTAACCTCGACAAACACAACCGTCGCCCCGTCTCTAAACACAAGATCAAGCTCGCCACCGCCGCCCCGCCAGCGACGTGCCGCAAGTGTAAAGTTCTTATCGACATACAGGCGCTCGACACATTCTTCGGCCGCAGCCCCAGAGAGGTAGGCATTGAGGCCGCGAATAGACTTGCGATCAGACATAAACCCCCTTGGGATTATTTGCCTTTTTTCCCTAAAGCCAAAGCGTAAATTTTGCGTTTATTCACACCAAAGGCTTGCGAGACGGCCTCTGAGGCGTCGCGCACAGACATCGTTTTCAGTGCTTTTTCCAAGGCTTGCTCGATGTCTGCCTCGTCATTGTCTTCGGCGGTTTGGCGTTCAATCAAAACAACAATTTCGCCTTTTACGTTCGCGCCCTGATAGGCCTCTGCCAATTCTGACAATGTGCCCCGTCGGACTTCTTCGAATTTTTTGGTCAATTCACGGCATACAGCCGCCTGCCGGCCCTCGCCCAATACAAGCGCTGCATCTTTGAGCATTTCTGACAAGCGCTTTGGGCTTTCGTAAAAGACCAAAGTCCCTGGAACGGCTTTTACGGTTTCAAGGCCTGTCCGACGCGCACCCTTTGCATTGGGCAAAAACCCAGCAAAGAAAAACGCATCTGTCGGTAGCCCTGCCAAACTCAGCGCTGTGATAATTGCAGATGGTCCCGGTGCAGAGGTCACCAAATATCCAGCTGCGGCAGCCTCTACGGACAAATGATAGCCGGGATCAGCAATCAAGGGTGTTCCTGCTTCGCTGGCATAGGCGACGGATTTGCCTTCTTCCAGCATGCTAAGCAATTTTGATCGCGCCCCAAGACCCGAGTGGTCATGATAGGCTATTATTTGACGCCCGTTGAGCGGCACGCCGTGGATTTCCATCAAGCGGCGCAATGAACGTGTGTCTTCTGCGGCTAGCACGTCAGCGTTGGCAAGCGTATCAAGAGCCCGCAAAGTTATGTCACGCGCCGTGCCAATTGGTGTTGCCACAAAGTAAAGGCCCGGCTTCAACGGTTGTTTTTGGTGATTCAAAGCTGGACCCTCCGGTCTCGGTGTTTATTATCCGCCACAAATTAAGAGCAGTGCTTCGCCAGAGTCGGCGGTAGAAAATGCTCTTTGAGTGAGGATCGTTATCATGTTTGCTGCTTTTACCCGTCGCCGTCGTATTCTGAAAGGGGCCTTGGCCCTAACCGCTGCTACTATTGTGGCTGCATGTGAACCCGTGAGCCTGTCTACCGGCCCAGCGATTGACACAAACAAACCTGTTCCCGTCGCATTGTTGGTTCCAAAATCCTCACAGTCCGCCGGTGACGCTGTTTTGGCGCAAAGCCTTGAAAACGCAGCACGCCTGGCGCTTGCCGACCTCGGCGAAGTGAAAATCGACCTGCGCGTTTATGATACAGCAGGTGATGCAGCGACCGCGCAGAATGTCGCCCTGACAGCTGTGAATAATGGTGCAAAAATTATCCTCGGCCCTGTGCGCAGTGGCCCAACAAATGCTGTTGGCGTCGCCCTCGCAGGACAGGGTGTGAACGTACTGTCGTTCTCAAACAACACATCAATCGCAGGCGGCAACGTCTTTGTACTTGGGCCAACATTTAAAAACACCGCAGATCGTCTGGTCGGCTATGCCGCTCGGAACGGCAAACGCAGCATTGTGACTGTCCATGCGCAAAATGTTGCTGGTGCAGCAGGACGTGACGCGATCGCCCAAGCGATTGCCAACAATGGTGCCAACAACTTGGGTTCTGTGTCCTACGAATTCTCGCAACAAGGTGTTGTTGGGGCCGTTGACACGGTGCGCAACACTGTTCGCACAAGCAATGCAGATGTTCTGTTTTTGACATCTGACACAGCTGGAGCATTGCCGCTCTTTTCTCAGCTTTTGCCAGAGTCGGGCTTGACCACAGAAAGCGTTCAGTATGTGGGTTTGACACGCTGGGACATCCCGGCACAAACGCTTGCGCTTCCAGGTGTGCAAAACGGTTGGTTCGCGATGCCTGACCCCGCGCTTGCAGGTCAGTTCCGTGATCGCTATTCCTCTGCTTATGGTGCATCTCCGCACCCGATTGGCGGGCTGGCCTATGATGGCATGGCCGCGATTGGCGCACTTGTGAAACAAGGCAAAAGTAACGCTTTGACCACCTCAGCACTGACACAGGGTGCAGGCTTTAAAGGGGTGAACGGCATTTTCCGTCTGCGCTCAGACGGCACGAACGAACGTGGATTGGCAGTTGCTACAATTCGCGACAAACAGGTTGTAATCATTGACCCAGCTCCAAGAAGTTTTGGCGGCGCAGGATTCTAATCCTGCGGCCTTCCTCCCTCAGGCCCCCGAAGACCTTATTTGTGACCCTGATCTGATTGTCCCACGCGAGGCGTTGGGCAAAGCAGTGATCGAGGCTTGCACAAACGCAAAAGATGCACGCGAAACCCGAAGCGCGATTGTAGCCTTGCTGCGCGATACGCGAAAAACCGGCATGGCAGCGATTGCTAAGGCCTTCGAAGAGAACCCGTTTAATGCCCGCCCCATGACCCGGGCCTATACATGGCTGACCGATTGCCTTGTCACCACCACGCACTTCGTGGCGACACAGGCCTTGCATCCATTGTCCAATCCGACTGAGGGCGAGAAAATCACGCTCATGGCGGTAGGCGGTTACGGCCGAGGTGAAATGGCCCCACAATCTGATGTGGATCTGCTGTTTTTAACGCCCTATAAAGTCACGGCTTGGGCAGAGAGCGTGATTGAATCCATGCTCTACATGCTCTGGGATTTACGCCTTAAAGTGGGGCATAGCTCGCGGACAGTCAAAGACTGTATACGTATGGGCGCAGAAGATTACACCATTCGCACCGCCTTGTTGGAACAGCGTTATCTCACAGGGCATCGCCCTCTTGCTGATAAGTTGAAAGCGCGTCTGGATTCTGACCTTTTCAAAGGATCAGAGCGCGAATTCGTCGAAGCCAAACTACAAGAACGTGATGAGCGCCACAAAAAACAAGGCCAACGCTATGTCGTTGAGCCAAACGTCAAAGAGGGCAAAGGTGGCCTTCGCGATCTGCAATCGCTCTTTTGGATTGCCAAATACGTGTATCACGTCAATAGCAGCCAAGAACTGGTGACCGCAGGGCTGTTCGAACAAGAAGAATTCGAACTGTTTGAACGGGCTGAAAACTTCTTGTGGGCCACACGTGGTCATTTGCACCTGATCAACAACCGCCCAATGGAGCAGCTTAGCTTTGACATGCAAGTCATGGTGGCCGATCGGATGGGGTACGTTGACAAAGGTGGGCGCCGCGCGGTTGAGCATTTCATGCAAGCCTACTTCCGCCATGCCACTGCCGTTGGGGATTTGACCCGCATCTTGCTCACCAAGCTCGAAGCAGACCATGCCAAGGATGCGCCTTTGCTGGAGCGCATCTTCCGTCGTCGCCGGAAGACCAAAGCGGGATACACCGTTATTCACAATCGTCTGGCGATCGAAGACGAATCTGCCTTTCTCGGTGACAAACTGAACATTCTTCGACTATTCGAAGAAGCCCTGCGCACAGGTCTTTTACTTCACCCCGATGCAATGCGTCATGTGACGGCAAATCTAGACCTCATCGACGATGATATGCGCAAAAACAAGGAAGCACAGCGCATCTTTCTTGATTTATTGCTAAAACACGGCAACCCAGAACGGGCCCTTCGGCGGATGAATGAGCTTGGCGTTTTGGGCACTTTCATCCCAGAGTTCAACGCCATCGTCGCGATGATGCAATTCAACATGTATCACTCATACACCGTTGACGAACACACCATTCAGGTGATCTCGACATTTGCACAAATCGAACGCGAAGAACTGATCGAAGAACTGCCCCTGTCCTCTGACATTTTGAAGGGCGGCATCAATCGTAAAGTACTGATGGTGGCCCTCCTCTTGCATGACATCGGAAAAGGTCGAGACACTGACCACTCGATCCTTGGAGCCCAAATCTCCCGTAAGGTCGCGCCGCGTCTGGGCCTTAACAAAGATGACAGCGAAACTATTGAATGGCTCGTGAGATACCACCTGCTGATGTCAGATGTTGCCCAAAAACGCGACCTGTCTGACCCACGCACCATTCGCGATTTCGCCAAAGCCGTAAAAACCGTCAAGCGTCTGGACTTACTGACCGTGTTGACCGTATGCGACATCCGAGGCGTTGGCCCTGAAACATGGAACAACTGGAAAGCCACGTTGCTACGCAACCTTTATGGCCAAACGCGGCAGTTGTTGGAAAATGGTGGCGAAGAAATCAACCAGAAAACCCGTAGCACTGAATCTCGAAAAAGATTGCGTGCCGCACTTCCAGACTGGGACGCAAAACTGCTTAAGGCAGAAACCTCAAGGCACTACGACCCGTATTGGCAGGGCCTGCCTACATCGGCACATTGTGTCTTTGCCAAGCTACTAGTTGATCTGCCCGATGATGAAATTCACATCGACCTGCAACCCGATATGGATCGCGACGCCACCCGGGTTTGCTTTGCCATTGCAGATCACCCTGGCATTTTTGCACGTTTGACAGGGGCGCTGGCCCTTGTTGGGGCAAACATCGTGGATGCGCGGACATACACGTCCAAAGATGGCTACGCGACTGCTGCATTCTGGGTTCAGGATTCAGAGGGCCACCCCTATGAGGCCAACCGATTGCCGCGCCTGCAGAAGATGATCCATAAAACCCTGAAGGGCGAGGTCGTCACATCTGAGGCCATGAAGGCCCGCGACGTCATTAAAAAACGTGAACGCGCCTTTAGAGTCCCCACAACCATTACGTTCGACAATGAAGGCTCTGAAATCTACACAATCATCGAAGTCGACACGCGTGACCGCCCGGGCCTTTTGTTTGATTTGGCCAAGACCTTGGCAAACAGCAACATATACATCGCATCCGCAGTGATCGCGACCTATGGCGAGCAAGTGGTCGATACCTTCTATGTCAAAGATATGTTTGGCCTAAAGTTCCACGCCGAAAGCAAACAAAAAACGCTTGATCGTCTCCTACGAGAAGCCATCACCAAAGGCACCGAAAGGGCACAAGCATGAAGCCCGTACGGCTTGTTCAAGGCTTCATGACCGTCGGTTTTTGGACCCTGCTCAGCCGTATCTTGGGCTTTGCACGTGAAATCCTTTTGACTGCGTTGATCGGCCCCGGCCCCTTGATGGATGCCTTTGTCGCAGCCTTTCGTCTGCCCAATATGTTCCGTCGCTTCTTTGCAGAAGGTGCATTTAATGCGGCCTTTGTCCCCATGTTCTCCAAGAAACTGGAAGGGGAGGATGACCCGCAAAAATTTGCCAATGATGCGTTCAACGGATTGGCCTTGGTGGTTATGAGCTTAACCGGATTGGCGATGCTTTTCATGCCCGCCCTCGTCTGGGCCACCGCCGAAGGGTTTGCCGAAGACGAACGTTTCGATTTGACGGTGGGCTACGGTCGTGTGGTCTTCCCCTACATTGTCTTCATGTCTCTTGCGGCCTTGTTTTCGGGCGTACTTAACGCCAAAGGCCATTTTGCGGCCGCTGCGGCGGCCCCTGTTTTGCTAAACATTCTGGCCGTCGGCGCTATGGTTCTGGGCGCCACGCTTGGAGGCGAAATCATCCATTACCTCATCTGGGTGATCCCATTTGCAGGGGTGTGTCAGCTGGGCCTTGTTTGGTTTGCGACCGAAAAATCAGGGATCAAAATTCGCCCTGGGCGTCCCAAGTGGACGTCTGATATGTCACGCATGATCACCATCGCTGTGCCTGCAGCATTAGCCTCTGGGGTGATGCAGATCAACCTTGTGGTCGGTCAACTTGTGGCATCGCGCACCGAGGGCGCGATCAGCTGGTTGTTCGCCGCTGATCGCCTGTACCAATTGCCTCTTGGTGTGATTGGAATTGCGATTGGGATTGTTCTCCTTCCAGACCTTTCAAGACGCTTGAAAGCCGGGGATGACATCGGTGCACGTGATGCCTATTCCCGCGCCAGCGAATTTGCGATGGCTCTCACCCTACCCAGCGCGGTGGCCTTTATAGTGATCCCTTTGCCGCTTGTTTCGGTCATGTACGAACGCGGTGCAACAACAGCCGCAGACAGCCAAGCAATGGCATATGCACTTGCCATCTATGCCGTCGGCCTCCCCGCCTTTGTCTTACAAAAGCTTCTGCAGCCTCTCTACTTCGCGCGCGAAGACACCAAAAGCCCATTTCGATTTGCGATTGGGTCTATGGTCGTGAACGCCACCCTTGCCTTTATGCTCTGGCCTTGGATCGATTGGCTGGCCCCCGCTGTGGCAACAACCGCCGCGGCTTGGACAATGGTAATCCAGCTGGCTTTGGGGGCACGCAATTTTGGCGACGTGGCGCGGCTCGATGCACGTTTCAAAATCCGGATTTGGCGCATTGCGATTGCATCAGGGTTGATGGCCGTCATGCTGTGGGGAACACACCACCTGCTGAACGAGGCGCTTTATTCACCCAGCTGGCGCTATATCGCCTTGCTGTTCATCGTCCTAACCGGAAGCTTCACTTACTTTGCAACTGGTCAACTCTGCGGCGCGTTCAAGTTCTCAGAGCTGCGCCGCGGCGGTCGATAGCGCTCTTCATCTTTCTAAAAATACTCTGGGGTGAGCGGTGAAACCAATGGTTTCACCGTGAGGGGCAAAGCCCCTATTCCCTCAATCTTCCTTTAGTCGTGGCGGATTAGGTCACGAATACGCGCCCATCCGCCCGGCACACACAAAAATGAAAGCGCAAAGCCTGTGGCAAATCCGGCAAGGTCTGCAACCCAATCCCCATTACCGCCAAACAAGGCGCCAAACACCAATTGGATCCCCAGCAGAAACCCAATCAGGGTAAAAGCACGGGCCTGGTGTTCACCAACATGTCGCAGTTTTACCCACATCAAAAACGTGAAGGCACCGATGAGCCCGTATCCTCCAGGATAAGCCCCAATCAACGGGGCTGGGTCTGTCCAGGCCAATGTATAAAAAAGGGCACCCACCGCACCGGACAGCAAAAAGACGACCAGAACCGCGATCGGATGAAAGATTTCTCCGACCATCTTCCCAAGCGCCAAGACAATCACCGCCCCAAACAGGGCGTGCGTGAAACTCCCATGTAGAAACAAAAACGAAATTTGGCGGACCACATGCTCCAATGGCCAAACGCCGCTCTCCCACATCCATTTGAAAATATCAGGGGAATAGGCATAGCTTTGAATGGCTTCTAAACGCCAACCAATCGCTGTTTTGCCACCTACGATCCCGGTGGCTCCAAGGTAAAACACAACTTCAATACCGATTATCAGCAGTGCCAAGGCCGCCACCACCGGGGGGATGGCGTTAAACGGGCTATTATTCGGTGGTTGCTGCATCGGGCGCTCCTTGACGGTCATTCACGCCATGGGTAAGCCAATCAAGCAACAAATTCCAGACGGAGTAATTGATATGAACGAGGCGGTCCAAACGTCCTCTGAATTTGCCCCGCGGGTCTTTTCTGGCATTCAGCCTTCTGGCGGCCTGACCCTTGGCAACTATCTTGGCGCGATGAAGCGCTTTGTGGATACCCAAAACACCGGCGTTCAGTCGATCTATTGTATGGTCGATCAGCATGCGATCACCGTCTGGCAAGACCCTGACAAACTGCGTCGCGCCACCTATGAGTTGTGCGCAGGCTACATCGCGTCAGGTCTTGATCCTGAAAAATCCATTCTGTTCAACCAATCTCAAGTGCCTGAACATGCGCAGTTGGGTTGGGTGTTCAATTGTGTGGCTCGTATGGGCTGGATGCAGCGCATGACACAATGGAAAGACAAGGCAGGGAAAAACCAACAAAACGCGTCTTTGGGCCTGTTTGCTTACCCCGCCCTGATGGCGGCTGATATTTTGGTGTACCACGCAACCCATGTACCTGTGGGTGAAGATCAAAAACAGCACGTCGAACTAACGCGCGACATCGCAGCGAAGTTTAATCACGACTATGGCGTCGATTTCTTTCCAATTGCGGAACCGGTCATCGAAGGCGCAGCAACACGCGTCATGAGCTTGCGCGACGGGACCAAGAAGATGTCCAAATCTGACCCGTCTGATGCAAGCCGCATCAACATGACCGACGATGCAGACACCATTGCCAAGAAAATTCGCAAAGCGAAAACTGACCCAGACGCGTTGCCGTCAGAAGCCAAAGGGCTCGAAGATCGCCCCGAAGCGCGCAACTTGGTAAATATCTATGCGGCCTTGGCTGAGACCAGTGTCGATGCGGTTTTGGCCGAAGTGGGCGGCAAGCAATTTTCTGAATTCAAACCAATCCTTTCAGAGCTCGCGGTATCCAAACTGGCCCCCATCTCAACCGAGATGGCGCGCTTGATGGAAGACACCACCGAGATCGACAAAATCTTAGCGCGCGGCGCGGAACAGGCTCGCGCGATTGCACAGCCAATCCTGAAAGAAACCTATAAGATCGTCGGTATGGTTGGCGCATAAAAACCAAGCATCCGCGCCTATTTAACAAGCACACAACGGGCGAGCCACACCGGCTGGCCCGTTTTTCGTTGGCGATCGGAGATTTTGTCATCAAAATGAGACTATCACGACACAAAATTGAATCCTTACCCTCGTAAGTTCAACCGCAACACGACGAGCTTTCAAAATTTCGAATTTTATTACGAAGCCTTAGATTCAGACTAATTTTAGCACCAAAACACCCTCAGGGGCTTGCCCCTGAGGGTTTTACTTATCGTTTTTGCCGCTCATCCCTCTGAACGATCTGGCATTGCCCTGTGTTCAACGTTACGTCATGATGCGCAAAAGGGAGCACATGATGCGTAAGTTTTTGGTCGTTTTGGACGATAGCCGTGAATGTTTGAACGCAATGCGTTTCGCGGCGATGCGCGCTGCCAAATCTGGTGGCGGCGTCGAAATTCTGGCAGTTATCCCGCCAGAAGAGTTCAATCACTGGATCGGTGTTGGCGATATTATGCGCCAAGAAGCGCGTGAGCGTATTGAGGTTCACTTTGAAGTCTTTGCAAAATGGATGCGCGACCGCCAAGGCATCGACCCAGAGCTTGTAATCCGTGAGGGCGAACCCCTGACAGAAATTCTGGCGCAAGTGAACGAAGACCCAGAAGTGGGCGTTCTAGTCCTTGGTGCTGGCACTGAAAATTCAGGACCCGGCCCTTTAGTCACGCAACTTTCGAAAAATTCGGGCACATTGCCTGTTCCTGTGACAATTGTACCTGGTGATCTGTCCAAAGAACGCCTCGAAGCGATCACATAAACGATCTTAGTTACGATTTAGAATCGTTCCAATCCTTGACACGCCCTGCCTCGCCACGCATATCGGAGGGGTAGATGAAAGGCTCTGTGATGTTCATTCAAACCGAATCCACGCCTAACCCGGCGACGTTGAAATTCTTGCCTGGCCAAACTGTGCTCAGCGCGGGAACCGCTGACTTTGTTACAGCCGAAGCCGCCGAAAGCTCTCCGTTGGCGCAGCGCGTATTTGCTGTGTCTGGGGTTACCGGCGTATTTTTGGGCCACGACTTTGTCACTGTCACAAAAGATGATGGCAGCGAGTGGGATCACATTAAGCCGGCCATTCTTGGTGCGATCATGGAACACTTTCAGTCCGGCCAGCCGGTTCTTGGCCAAGAGGTGACCGCTGCTTCGGGCCATGCAGACCATGATGGCGAAGACCGCGAGATCGTTGATCAGATCAAAGAATTGCTAGACACCCGTGTCCGCCCAGCAGTGGCACAAGATGGTGGAGACATCACGTTCCACGGATTTGAGCGCGGCGTTGTTTACTTGCACATGCAAGGCGCTTGCGCGGGTTGCCCATCCTCAACCGTGACTTTGAAGATGGGTATCGAAAACCTGCTGCGTCATTACATCCCAGAGGTTACAGAGGTACGCCCCGTTGGTTTCTAAACCACTGGTACTTGGGTTTGACACATCGGCCGCGCATTGTGCGGCCGCTTTGCTGCGCGGCTCTGAGATTATTGCGTCTACGGCACAAGATATGACTCGAGGTCAGGCTGAAAACCTGATGCCAATACTCGAAAGCCTATTGGATGAGACCGATCTAAGCTGGAGTGATCTGGACGCCATAGGCGTAGGCGTTGGCCCCGGAAATTTCACAGGTATTCGTATTTCGGTTTCCGCTGCGCGTGGCCTTGCCCTCGGCCTTAGTATTCCAGCGATCGGTGTAACCACGTTCGACGCGATCCGTGTCGGGCAACAAGACCCTGTTGTAGCTGTTGTTCCCGCTCCACGGGATCATGTCTATGTCAGCGATCCGAACACGGCTGAAGGCCCACGCCTTGTGGCTTTGCCCTATGAATCGCCGCTTAGGCAAATGTCTTCGCCTAATGCAAAACGGCTGGCTGAGAACATCGCATTTATTGCGGCTGAAAAGCGCAATCACACTGTGCCGCCGCCTGCCCCCTTCTATTTGCGCGCCGCAGATGCGGCACCCCCGCGCGACCTACCCCCAAAGATCCTTTTGTGACCCAATTGCGATCCCCTCAATTGGCCGAAATTCATGCAGCAGCGTTTCGTGATTCTCGTGCGTGGACAGAGCGCGAATTTGATAATCTTCTGACGTCCCCGCATTGCTTTTACGTTGGCGACTCGCAAGGATTTGCCTTGGGACGCGTCGTTGCCGGTGAAACAGAGTTGCTGACTTTGGCCGTTTTACCCCAGGCGCAGGGAATCGGGCATGGTCGCTCTTTGCTGCGCCAGTATCATGAAACGGCGCTCAGCCGTGGAGCAGAAAGCAGTTTTCTGGAAGTTGCTGCGACAAACACCCCTGCAATTAAACTTTACTTATCAGATGGTTATTCCAAAGTCGCCTGCCGAAAAAACTACTACACCAAGTTAGATGGAACCCTGGCAGACGCCTTGATTTTAACCAAGGCCCGTCTCTAAACCCGAGTTACAATGGGTAATATCACCCAATTGGTCAAAAAACCGGTTGACCCTCCCCCCGACTCCCAGCGTATTTTGGACTCTGATCTGTTGATCAGACATGAAAAGGCTCGGCACTTTTGGGGTAGACTGAGCTAACAAACAACTCGGGAGAGACATATGACCCTGATGAAGAAATTCTTGGGCGCGGCCGCTGCTGTCGCTTTGACCGCGGGCACTGCGGTTGCAGACCCAGCCGTAATTTTCGACCTCGGCGGCAAGTTCGACAAATCTTTCAACGAAGCGGGCTACAATGGTGCGCAGCGTTGGGCAGACGAAACTGGCGGCAAGTATCTGGAAATCGAACTGCAATCCGAAGCACAACGCGAACAAGCGCTACGCCGTTTTGCTGAAGCAGGTGCAAACCCAATCGTCACAATGGGTTTTGCGATGGCATCCCCTGTTGAACAGGTTGCCGCTGACTATCCAGAAACCAAATTTGTTAACATCGACGGTTTCATCCCTGAAATCCCAGAAAACGTTCAGATGATTAGCTTCCAAGAGCACGAAGGGTCTTATCTGGTTGGCATGATGGCAGCCATGGCCTCTAAATCTGGCACTGTTGGTTTCATCGGCGGCATGGACATCCCTCTGATCCGTCACTTTGGGTGTGGCTACGCGCAAGGCGTCAAAGCTGTGAACCCAGATGCGACAATCATTGCTAACATGACGGGCACAACCCCAGCTGCATGGAATGACCCGGTAAAAGGCTCTGAGCTGACTAAAGCCCAAATCGCACAAGGTGCGGATGTTGTTTACGCAGCAGCAGGCGGTACAGGTGTTGGCGTTCTGCAAACGGCTGCGGATGAAAACATCCTGTCCATCGGCGTTGATTCCAACCAGAACCACCTGCACTCCGGCAAGGTTCTGACCTCCATGCTGAAGCGCGTAGACGTTGCCGTTTACGAAGCACTCAAAGCGGGTGATTCACTGGAAACAGGCACAGGCATGGTTCTGGGTCTTGACCAGGACGGTGTTGGCTATTCTTTGGATGAGCACAACGAGTCTCTGGTTACTGCGGAAATGAAATCCGCTGTTGACGCAGCACGTGCCGCGATCATCGCGGGTGATCTGGAAGTTGCAAGCTACTACGCAACGGATAGCTGCCCAGCACTCGACTTCTAATCCAGTCTGATCAAACTGAAAGCCGCGCCGC
Organism: uncultured Paracoccaceae bacterium; assembly: GCA_947498415.1. Classification (GTDB taxonomy): domain Bacteria; phylum Pseudomonadota; class Alphaproteobacteria; order Rhodobacterales; family Rhodobacteraceae; genus Cognatishimia. Next base: position 132,009 of record CANMKB010000005.1, on the reverse strand, counting down.
CCCCACGCGAGCGCGGCTTTTTCAAGTTATAAGAGGGTTCTCTAGTGAGCACTGCCCCAGCGATCGAGCTGCGCGGGATTTCCAAAGCATTTGGGCCCGTTCAAGCCAACAAAGACATTTCCATTTCGGTGAACCCCGGTACCATTCACGGCATTATCGGTGAAAACGGCGCGGGAAAATCAACTTTGATGTCAATCCTTTACGGCTTTTACAAAGCGGACAAAGGTGAAATATTCATCAAAGGGGCAAAGACCCTGATACCTGACAGTCAAGCGGCCATCGCCGCAGGCATCGGTATGGTGTTTCAACACTTTAAACTGGTCGAGAATTTTTCGGTTCTGGAAAACATCGTGCTTGGGGCCGAAGATGGGGCACTGTTACGTCCGTCTTTGTCCAAGGCCCGCAAAGAACTGACCCAGCTGGCCTCTGAGTATGAGCTAAACGTTGATCCTGATGCGATCATCGAAGAGCTAAGCGTTGGGCACCAACAGCGGGTCGAAATTTTGAAAGCGCTTTATCGTGGTGCGGACATCCTGATTTTGGATGAACCCACAGGCGTTTTAACCCCTGCCGAGGCAGATCAGTTGTTCCGAATTCTGGATCGTCTGCGCTCTGAGGGAAAAACAATCATCCTGATCACGCACAAGCTGCGTGAGATCATGGAATATACAGATACCGTGAGCGTTATGCGCCGTGGTGAAATGACGGCGACTGTAAAGACAGCAGAAACCAGCCCAGAGCATCTAGCGGAACTGATGGTCGGCCGCAAAGTATTGCTGCGCGTCGACAAAAACCCACCAGAGCTGGGTGACAACATTCTAGAGATCGAAAACCTGCGGGTGATTGATGAACAGGGTGTGGAGCGTGTCAAAGGCATTAATCTTAACATCCGTGCGGGTGAAATTCTCGGCATTGCTGGTGTTGCTGGCAATGGTCAGTCAGAACTCTTGGAAGTCTTGGGTGGTTACGCCGACGCAACGGGCACGATCCGCTTGAATGGTACTGAGCTACCACTCAGCGGCCAAGGCGCAGATGGGCAAGCACGTCGACACGCCGGTGTCGCGCACGTGCCCGAAGATCGGCAGCGCGAAGGTTTGATCATGGAGTTTTCCGCGTGGGAAAACACCGTTTTTGGCTATCATCATGATCCAAAGTACCAATCTGGCCTTTTGATGAACAACAAGCGCATTCAGGCCGATGCAGAAGATCAGATGCAGCGCTTTGACGTACGCCCTCCGCATCCGAACTTAGCTGCGAAAAACTTTTCTGGCGGCAATCAGCAGAAAATCGTGGTTGCGCGCGAAATCGAACGCAATCCTGATCTGTTGTTGATTGGGCAACCCACACGCGGTGTGGATATTGGCGCGATTGAATTCATTCACCAACAAATCGTCAATCTACGAGACCAAGGCAAAGCTGTTTTGCTGGTCAGCGTGGAACTCGAAGAAATCCTATCCTTGGCTGATCGTGTCGCTGTTATGTTTGATGGCGAAATCATGGGGGAACGGATCGCTTCTGAAACTGATGAAAAAGAACTCGGCCTGTTGATGGCCGGCGTGACCGAAGGGAGCGTCTGATGTCAAAGATGCCTATGTGGGCGGACGCGATCCTCGTTCCGCTGATCAGTTTGTTTCTTGCGGCTTTGTTAAGTGCGCTGGTCATTCTAGGGATTGGGGAAAACCCAATCGAAGCCTTCCAGCTTATGGTTGATGGTGCGCTTAAGCGCAGCGCGGGCTGGGGCTACACACTTTACTATGCCACCAACTACATCTTTACCGGCTTGGCAGTTGCTGTGGCATTTCACGCCCGCCTGTTTAACATCGGCGGCGAAGGTCAGGCTATGATTGGTGGGGTCGGCGTTGCCCTTGTTTGTTTGTATATCCCTTGGCCTCATTGGTCTTTGGCCATCATTGGTGCCTCTGCGGGTGCCGCGCTGTTCGGTGCCGCATGGGCCCTTATTCCGGCCTATCTGCAAGCCAAACGCGGTAGTCACATCGTGATCACAACGATCATGTTCAACTACATCGCCTTTTCCGTATTGGGCTATTTGTTGGTTGAAATCCTACGCCCGGCTGGTGCAATGGATCCGGCCTCTGCCAATTTCCCAGAGGCCACGCATCTTCCGAACTTCCATGATATGTTTGCCCCTGAAGGGTCTCGAATGTTCCGCGGTGCACCTGCGAATGTGACCTTCTTTCTTGCTCTTGCAGCATGTGTTTTCGTGTGGCTACTGATCTGGCGTACACGTCTGGGCTATGACATCCGCAGCTTTGGTCTGTCTGAAACTGCTGCCAAATATGCGGGCAGCTCTCCGCTGCGCATCACCGTGATCGCGATGCTGATCTCTGGTGCATTGGCGGGCATGATGTCTGTGAACACCACCCTTGGCGAAAGCGAACGTCTGATTTTGAATTCGACCGAAGGCGCTGGTTTTGTAGGAATCGCGGTTGCTCTGATGGGGCGAAACCACCCTATCGGTATTCTGCTAGCCGCGTTGTTATTTGGGTTTTTAAACCAAGGTGGCGCAGAGTTGGCGCTTTGGACTAACATTCCCCGCGAGTTGATTGTGGTCATCCAAGCGCTTGTCATCTTGTTCACCGGAGCGCTTGATAACCTTGTACGCATGCCGCTTGAGGCCCTGTTCTTGAACCTCCGTAAGAAGAAGGAGACGGTGTAATGGATTTCCTGACCGTTCTTCAGGTACTCGACAGTACCGTACGCCTTGCCATTCCATTGCTGCTCGCATGTTTGGCTGGTCTTTATTCTGAACGCGCGGGCATTTTTGACATCGGCCTGGAAGGCAAGATGTTGGCCGCTGCGTTTTTCGCTGGGGCGATCGCTGCTGTCAGCGGTAATGTCTGGGTTGGCCTTCTTGCTGGGATCGGTGCGTCATTGGCTTTGTCAGTCGTACATGGTGTGGCGTCGATCACCTTTCGCGGCAATCAGCTGATCTCGGGCGTTGCTATCAATATGCTTGCGGCAGGCGTAACCGTTTTGATCGCGCAAGACTGGTTTAAACAAGGCGGCCGTACGCCCTCGCTGACAGAAGATGGGCGCTTTCAGCCGCTTGAGTGGCCTATGGCGATTGGGCCTAAAGACGCAGAAGAAACTGGCCAACGTCTGTCTGAACTGATCACCGAGGCGTCTATCCCCCAACAGATTTATTCAGAACTCCTGTCTGGTCACTCGATCATCGTGTATCTGGCGATCCTTGCCGTCCCCCTAAGCGCTTGGGTCTTGTATGGAACCCGCTTTGGCTTGCGTTTGCGCGCCGTTGGCGAAAACCCAGCGTCGGTTGATACCGCTGGTATCTCGGTTGTCCGCTTGCGTTACACAGCTGTCCTGATTTGCGGTGTCTTGTGTGGCATCGCCGGGGCGTATTTGGCCACAGCACTACAAGCTGGTTTTATCAAAGACATGACAGCGGGGCGTGGGTTCATCGCGCTGGCGGCGTTGATCTTTGCGAAGTGGCGCCCTTGGTCTGCTCTTTGGGCATGTCTGTTGTTTGGTTTGCTGCAGGCCATCGCGGTTCGCTTTCAAAGCATCGAAGTGGGTGACTTTGTAATCCCGGTTCAACTGATGGAGGCCTTGCCCTACATCCTAACAGTCGTCATTCTGGCTGGGTTTGTGGGCCGCGCCGTACCACCACGCGCGGGCGGAGAACCCTACGTCAAAGAACGCTAAGTCCAGTTGACAAAAAATATGCAACCTGGCTGCTAAATTGACGCAGCCCGGTTGCCAAGATGAAGCGACTCCCTTTAAGGGGAGCCATGCAAATCTATCTTCCCATCGCAGAAGTTTCCGTGAACGCATTCCTATTGCTGGGACTGGGCGGCCTCGTTGGCGTTTTGTCTGGCATGTTTGGAGTGGGTGGCGGCTTTCTAATGACCCCGCTGTTGTTCTTTATCGGCATCCCTCCGGCTGTCGCGGTGGCAACCGAAGCCAACCAAATTGTGGCCTCGTCCTTCTCAGGTGTCCTTGCGCATTTTAAGCGCAAGACGGTGGATCTCAGGATGGGGACGGTCTTGCTTATAGGTGGGTTGACCGGGGCCGCAATTGGCGTGGTGGTTTTTAACTACCTGAAATCTCTCGGCCAAGTCGATCTGCTGGTAAAGCTTTGCTATGTGATATTCCTTGGGATTATCGGTAGCCTGATGTTCGTGGAAAGCTTGAATGCGATCCGCAAATCCAAGCAACCGAATGCCATCATCAAGCGCAAAAAACACAACTGGATACACGGTCTGCCATTCAAAATGCGGTTCCGTGTTTCCGGCCTTTATATCTCTGTCATTCCGCCCGTGCTTGTGGGTGTTTTTGTTGGCATCCTATCTGCGATTATGGGCGTCGGCGGTGGATTCATCATGGTTCCCGCTATGATTTATCTATTGGGAATGCCCACCAAAGTTGTTGTCGGGACATCCTTGTTCCAGATCATCTTTGTAACCGCATTCACAACGCTACTACACGCGACCACCAACTACACAGTTGATATGGCGCTGGCTGTTCTATTGCTAGTCGGTGGCGTTATCGGCGCACAATTCGGCGCTGTGATTGGCGCCAAACTAAAAGCTGAACAACTGCGTATTCTTCTCGCGCTGATGGTGATCGGGGTGTGCCTGAAACTTGCGCTAGATTTGCTTTTCATGCCGTCCGAGCTGTTTTCACTTGGCGCAGCGGGAGGGCACTAAGATGTTCCGTAATTTGCTCGCCGCTGTTACTCTTCTAACTGCGTCTGTTCCTGCAACCGCCAACGAAGAGGTTGTGCTGGGCCTTAGCCAAAACCGCGTGGCAATTACCGCGAATTTTGACGGGTCTGAGATCCTGCTATTTGGTGCTGTAAAACGGGAAGACATCATTCCTGATGGAGATCCACTTGAGGTCGTGGTTGCTGTTTCAGGCCCGCTCGAACCCGTTTCTGTGCGCAAGAAAGATAAGAAATTCGGCATCTGGATTAACACAGAAAGTGTGACCATTGATGGTGCGCCAAGTTTCTATGCTGTAGCGACCAGCGGTCCGCTTCGCGAGGTACTAAGCCTTGATGAAGATAAGGCCAACCGGATTTCAGTCGAAAACGCGATCGACTCGATTGGGGCACGTTTTGAGAAAAGCAATGCGGTCGAGTTTGCCGAAGCAATTACCCGTATTCGGACGAACAATGGTTTGTATTCAGTTCAAGAAGGATCGGTCAAAGTCGAAGAGCAGACGCTGTTCCGCACATCTATCGCCATGCCTGCGAACTTGACCGAAGGCGATTATTCCACACGTGTGTTCCTGACCCGTGGGGGGCAGATCGTATCAGAGTATCAAACCCAAATTGATGTTCGCAAAGTTGGCCTAGAACGCTTTTTGTACAATTTATCGCGCCAGCAACCGCTGATTTACGGCCTGTTGTCATTGGCCATTGCGATCTTTGCAGGTTGGGGTGCTTCGGCGTTCTTCCGTCTGGTTAGAGAGGGCCGTTAACCGGCCCTCCTGCAACATTATCCGCGCCCGACGAAAGGCATCTTTGTTGCCATCGCCGTCATGAATTGCACATTCGCAGAAAGTGGCAATTCTGCCATATGCAAAATAAGACGCGCTGCATCTTGCACATCCATCATCGGCAGCAATTCTGCGTCTGGGTTCTCTGCGAGTGCGCGTGCATTGAGGTCGTCGATCAATTCTGTTCGCGCATTTCCGATGTCAATTTGGCCACAGGCCACATCAAACGGACGCCCATCAAGCGACAGGCTTTTTGTCATACCCGTGATCGCATGTTTACTCGTGGTGTAGCAAATCGAGCCTTCGCGCGGGCTATGCGCAGAGATCGAGCCATTGTTGATAATCCGTCCGCCTTGCGGCTTTTGATTTTTCATCTGCGTAAACGCCAGCTTTGCGGCGATGAACATACCACGCACATTCACATTGATGACCTGATCAAATTCATCCAAGGCAATTTCGTCGACAGAGCCTGACGGACCAAAGGTGCCAGCATTATTAAACAAGGCGTCCAAGCGCCCGGTCTGTGCGACAAAGCGATCAAACGCCGCCTTCATCCCAGCCTCATCCGTCACATCAACGGGTAGCGCCATGGCCGTTTTATTGCGCTTTGCGATCTCTAACAGCCGGTCTCCGCGGCGGGCGACCAGCCCCACATGCCACCCTTGTTCCAAAAAGGCTTCTGCAGTTGCGCGCCCGATACCAGAGCTTGCGCCGGTGATAAGGATGCTCTTCATGTTTGCTCCTCTAGTTTTAGTTCCACTGCAGGCGCTTTTAAATCATCAATGCGAAGGGGGCCTGATGGTTTTGACAACCGATTTCTAACCACCCAATGCAAGCGTTCCTGAGCCCGCGTGATGGCCACATAGGCCAAACGCTTCCATAAGGGCTGACCAGCTTCGACCCGCCCCATTTTTGCAGCTACATACAAATCAGGTGCAAACACCTGAACATTCTCCCACTGGCTACCCTGAGCTTTGTGGATCGTAACTGCTGCACCATGTAAAAACGTCGCCCCCATGCGCGCAGCATAAGGAATAAAAGGTTCTTCTTCGTCAGGCATCTCGATTTTTACAATCGACGCCGCACGCACCTGCGGGTCTTCAGCCCCCAATACGTGCAGATGCGAAAATCCGGGTTTGCGGCCGGGCCCCAAGTATACCACTTGCGCCCCTTTGATGAGGCCACGTGCTTCAAGATCAAGGCGTTTTTTGCGATGTTTTGTTGGCAGCTCTATGCCGTCGCAGATCAACGGCTCACCTTCAAGCAATTCATCTTCGGGAGCACCATGTACTGCGCGGAAGGCATGGATCAGACGGATGCGTGTTGCGTTGCGCCACACTAATACTGGCGACCGCGCCATAAGATCAACTTCGACACGCTGAGCCCACACAACACGATCGTCTTCACGTGATTTTTGCTCGACTAGGTTCTCAAATTCCTGAAAACCCATCTGAGGATCCGCCAACGCATGCGCCAGATCTAGGATCGGGTTGTCTGCGTCTTGGCGGTGAATACGGCTGAGCTCGAATTTCTTTTTTTCAGGTAGCTTATCAAACACCATCGAACCCGACTGGTTCACAGGTGCAAGCTGTGCTGGGTCGCCAAACACAATTAGAGTCGAAAAAATCTCTTTGAGATCGTCAAACTGACGGTCATCCAACATCGAGCCTTCGTCAACAAAACCGATATCAAGTGGATCGTCGCGACGCTTCCAACCAGTGATGAAATCAGACCCGCGCAACCCCGCAGCGGCCAAGGCGCCGGGTATCGATTTGTGAATTTGATAAAAGGCGTGGGCACGATCTAGGGCTTCATCCGTCAAACCTTCGATTTCGGGGCGCTCCCCGTTTTCCGCAAGCCATTCTGCGATTTTCTCGTATTCCGGATCATACACCGGGCTGTATAGGATGCGGTGAATGGTAGTGGCTGGCACACCACGCATCCGCAACACACTTGCGGCTTTGTTGGTTGGTGCAAGAATTGCCAAGCTGCGACGTTCTTTGTCTTTTTTCCCCTCGTAGTCGCCGGACACAATAGAAAGACCAGCCCCTTGCAAGGCTTTCACCAGTTCAGACAACAGAAGAGTTTTACCAGAGCCCGCCTTGCCCATGACCGCAGCGACATCCGTTTTGGATGACTTTGGCGGCATCAACAAACTGTCGTCCAGATCCACCCCCGCCCCTTTCAGAATCGAAGAAATCTGGTCAAAGGCATCAGCCTGATCATGCGATAGGGTAAGGGCCGTCGAGGTCATGCCGCGACACTACAGGTGCGGTTGTGAAATCACCAGTCCACGAATGGTGTCAAACTCAATGAAATCGACCACCGGTTTTAAGTGCGACTGCTTGCGCTTCTTCTTGGGCCGTTCGGTTGGAAATTTCGGCGGCAGCCAGCAGTTTTATATCATCAAGCTCTTCTGCGAGGACATTCAGCCCATTTGCAGAGGAAAACGTTTTCAGATCGGTCAGAACGTCTAGAATCCAGTCGTATTTCATACGCAGCCTCAAGCATTGACAACGCTTACATCCCCACGCGACGAGCATCGTCTTCAAGGCCCCTTGCATATCAGGCAACTGGTTTCTCAAACGTAAATCTCCCGCGAAGTATTGCTTCGCGGGAGATTATAGTTATTCGCCTTTTAGAGATCTTTATGAAGAAAGAACCTCTTCCAGAGTCCGCAAACCTGTCTTTGGTGCCTGAACCAAAACCGACATATTCCCTGGTTTGTGTTCGTTGCGGTACATCTTCATGTGAGCCTCAGGAATTTCGTCCCAAGTATATGTCTCAGACAAGAATGGCTCAATCCGACGCTCAATCATCATCTGGTTGGCCGCAGCAGCTTGCTTGAGGTGCGCAAAGTGCGAACCCTGCAAACGCTTTTGGTGCATCCATGTATAGCGTACGTCAAACGTCAGATTGTAGCCCGTTGTACCGGCACAAATCACAACCATGCCGCCTTTTTTACAAACCAAGTTAGACACCGGGAAAGTCGACTCACCTGGGTGCTCGAATACAATGTCAGGGTTGTTGCCCTTACCGGTAATATCCCAAATCGCTTTGCCGAAACGGCGCGCTTCTTTGAACCAGGTGTTGTATTCAGGCGTGTTTACAGTTGGCAGTTGGCCCCAGCAGTTAAAATCTTTTCGGTTGATGACGCCCTTGGCGCCAAGACCCATGACAAAGTCACGCTTGCTTTCATCCGAAATCACACCAATCGCATTCGCACCTGCGGCGCGGATCAGCTGAATTGCATAGGTACCAAGACCACCAGATGCGCCCCAAACCAAAACGTTCATGCCTGGCTTCAGTTCGTGTGGTGGGTGCCCAAACAACATGCGGTATGCCGTTGCCAAAGTCAGCGTATAGCAAGCACTTTCTTCCCAAGTCTGATGCTTAGGACGACGCAGCAACTGCTGAGCTTGAACGTTTGTAAACTGCGCAAATGAGCCATCAGGTGTCTCGTAACCCCAAATACGCTGGGTCGGAGAGTACATTGGGTCGCCGCCGTTACACTCTTCGTCGTCACCATCGTCTTGGTTACAGTGAATGACGACTTCATCACCAACTTTCCAGTTTTTCACTTTGTCGCCAACGGCCCAAACGATGCCTGACGCATCAGACCCTGCAATGTGATAGTCAGCGCCGTGGCCATCAAATGGTGAAATCGGAACACCCAAACCAGCCCAAACACCGTTGTAGTTTACGCCAGCGGCCATAACCAAAACGAGCACTTCGTTGCTGTCGAGCTTTGGAACGTCAACCACTTCAACTTTGAAGGATTTGTCCGGCTCGCCATGACGCTCGCGACGAATAGTCCAAGCATACATTTGCTTTGGAACGTAACCCATCGGGGGAATTTCCCCCAGTTCATACAGATCTTTTTCCGGTGCCTCATATGCGAGAATGCCGTTTTCAGAATCCAGTGCCATAATCGCCTCCCAATGACTGTGTTGCTGCGTCGCAGAATCGCGACCTTGGGGAAGGGATAGATTCTGTCGCGAAAGATTGCAACACTTTTACATCTTTTTGGGTAATTTTATAACCGAGCAATCGCAGAAACTCTACAAAATGACGATTTTCAGCGACAAACGAGGCAGAAATCATGAAATCTACTAACTAAAAGAAGGAAAATCCGGCCGTGCTGCGCCTGAAAACATGGTGCACGCGTAATTTTCGTACCGCCATCTGCAAATGAAGTGACCTCATGCGAAAAATGTATGCTACGCCGCGTCGCAGCGAATTGACAAAGGCATAAAATTCCACCTATGAACCTACAGGCGCAACTTTGTTACTAACAAAACGCAAGGATTGAACATGTCACAACAACCAAAAGATCGCCCGTGGCTTATCCGAACTTACGCTGGTCACTCGACGGCACAGGCCTCTAACGCGCTTTATCGTGCGAATTTGGCAAAGGGCCAAACGGGGCTTTCTGTTGCGTTCGATCTGCCTACACAAACAGGCTATGACAGCGATCACATCCTCGCCCGCGGCGAAGTTGGCAAGGTGGGTGTTCCGGTCAGCCATCTTGGTGATATGCGCACATTGTTCGATCAAATCCCGCTTGAAAAAATGAACACGTCCATGACAATCAACGCGACGGCGCCATGGCTGCTGTCGCTGTATATTGCGGCGGCCGAGGAACAAGGCGCTGACGTTAGCAAGCTTCAGGGTACGGTTCAAAATGACCTGATCAAAGAATACCTGTCACGCGGCACATATATCTGCCCTCCAAAACCCTCGCTCAAAATGATCGCAGATGTCGCGGAGTATTGTTACAGCAACGTCCCGAAATGGAACCCGATGAACGTGTGTTCCTATCACCTGCAAGAGGCCGGTGCGACGCCAGAGCAAGAGCTCGCATTTGCTCTCGCCACCGCACAAGCCGTACTAGATACCCTAAAGCCTCGCGTTCCAGCCGAAGACTTTGGCCCGATGGTTGCGCGAATCTCGTTCTTTGTGAACGCAGGCATTCGATTTGTCACAGAGATGTGCAAGATGCGTGCCTTTGTTGAGCTTTGGGATGAAATCTGCGCCGAACGCTATGGCGTCACCGACCCCAAGCATCGCCGCTTCCGGTATGGGGTTCAGGTGAATTCTCTTGGCTTGACCGAACAGCAACCAGAGAACAACGTTTATCGTATCCTCATCGAAATGCTGGCCGTCACCCTTTCCAAAAAAGCACGGGCGCGTGCCGTCCAGTTGCCAGCTTGGAACGAAGCTCTTGGCCTGCCACGCCCTTGGGATCAGCAATGGTCCATGCGGATGCAGCAGATTATGGCGTTTGAGACCGATCTGCTTGAATATGAAGATCTTTTCGATGGCAATCCAGCGGTTGATCGCAAAGTGACCGATCTTAAAGAAGGGGCGCGTCACGAATTGGCAAACCTCGAATCTATGGGCGGCGCAATTGGGGCCATCGACTACATGAAAGGCCGCTTGGTGGAATCAAACGCCGAACGATTGAACCGCATTGAAGCTGGTGAAACCATCGTTGTTGGCGTGAACAAGTACCAACAAGGGGAAGCCTCTCCTTTGATGACCGGCGATGGCGGCATCATGGTTGTCGACCCTGCTGTAGAACAAGAACAAATCAACCGCTTGAACGAATGGCGCAACGCCCGCGATAATGCCGCTGTCGAGTCAGCTCTCTTGGAACTGCGCGAAGCAGCCAAAGCCGGCACCAATGTTATGCCTGCTTCTATCAAAGCAGCAAAAGCAGGTGTCACCACCGGCGAATGGGCCGCTCAGATGCGCAGTGTTCACGGTGAATACCGTGGTCCCACCGGCGTGTCTGGAAGCCCATCCAATAAAACCGAAGGTTTGGATGATTTGCGTGACGCGGTTGACCGCGTCAGCGATCGCCTGGGTCGTCGTCTGAAATTCGTGATCGGCAAACCGGGCCTCGACGGGCATTCAAACGGGGCAGAACAAATCGCATTCCGTGCACGGGACTGCGGCATGGATATCACTTACGATGGCATCCGCCTGACCCCAGATGAGATCGTGGCCAAGGCCAAAGAAGATGCTGCCCACGTTGTTGGACTTTCTATCTTGTCGGGCTCTCACATCCCGCTGGTCGAAGATTTGATGGCCAAGATGCAGACCGAAGGGCTGGCAGACATCCCTGTCATCGTCGGCGGCATTATTCCTGATGACGACGCAGAGCGGTTGCGGGCAATGGGTGTTTCACGCGTTTATACGCCCAAAGATTTTGAGCTAAATACCATCATGGGCGACATTGTGGTGCTCGCAGACCCGAAAAGTGAGGCCGCATAAGGCCGACTTGCCAAACATCCTCTCGCGCCGCACACTGGATGCGGGAGGATGTAAAATGACTTCAGTTGCAATGAAAGTGCGCGTCACCGGACGCGTTCAAGGTGTCGCCTATCGACATTGGACCCGCTCGCGGGCTGATAAGCTTGGCCTTAAGGGTTGGGTGCGCAATGACGTATCCGGCGCTGTACTGGCCCGACTAGAAGGCGAGAAAAGCACGGTAGAACGCATGGTAAGCGAAATGTGGGTAGGCCCCGGCGCGGCGTCTGTTCGCGATGTGCAAAGCCAAAAGGCAAAGGCGCTCCACCATGACGGCCTTTTTGAAATTCGACCGTAAGGTAAAATTTCCTTGCAACCTTGCGCATATGACGGTTTCTGTTGAACAAAGCTCTGAAAGCATAGGTGACACATGACCATTCATATCGGTGCCCAGCCGGGCGACATCGCTGAAACCGTCCTTTTGCCAGGTGACCCCTATCGCGCCAAATGGGCGGCAGAGACCTTTCTAAAAGATGTAAAACTTGTGAATGAGGTCCGCGGAATGCTGGGCTTTACCGGCACTTGGAAAGGCAACCGCGTGACGATTCATGGCTCTGGCATGGGGATGCCAAGCCTTTCGATCTACGTAAACGAGCTGATCAAAGACTACGGCGCCAAAACACTGATCCGCATTGGATCATGTGGCGCAATGCAAGAAAAGGTGAAGGTCCGCGACATCATATTAGCGATGACCGCCACCACTCTGTCCACACCCTCAAGCGGTATCTTCAAAGAAATGAACTTTGCCCCGTGCTGCGACTACGGCTTGCTGCGAGCGGCGGCGGACGCGTCTCAGAAAAAAGGTTCTGACACACATGTCGGCGGGATCTACTCAAGCGATGTGTTTTACGATGAACGTCCTGATTTGAATAAGCAAATGACACGTCACGGCATCCTTGGCGTAGAAATGGAAGCAGCAGAGCTTTACAATCTCGCCCTGCGCCACGATTGCCGTGCGCTTGCTGTCCTCACCGTGTCAGACCACCTGATCACCGGGGATGCCCTGCCAAGCGATCAACGTGAAAAGTCCTTTGGTGACATGGTGGAAATCGCACTAGAGGCTGCGTTTACGTAGTTCAAAGTCCCATCGGCCAACCAGAACGCTCAAAGACTTATGGTTTGTGACAGATCTGCGGGGGAATTTCGGCTTCCATAAACACAGATGCCCCACAATTCATGCAAATATAAAACGTCTTACCATTTTGGGTTTTGGACCGATCCATCCGCCAGCGACAATGGCGTGTTTTGCGGCGCGAAAACATCGCAACCAACGCAAACGCAATGATCAATCCAACGACAATATGCATACAGTACTCAAATCCCTTTCATGCAAAAAGGCGAACCTTCGGCCCGCCCTTTCATCTTTCTTAAAATACTCCGGGGGTCTGGGGGCAGCGCCCCCAGCCGCGTTTATACAGCGCGATCCACCATCATCTTTTTGATCTCTGCAATGGCCTTGGCCGGGTTCAGACCCTTCGGGCAAGTCTTTGCACAGTTCATAATCGTGTGGCAGCGGTACAGTTTGAATGGGTCTTCCAACTCGTCCAAACGTTCACCTGTGGCCTCGTCACGGCTATCAATGATCCAGCGATATGCGTGCAACAAGGCCGCCGGGCCGAGGTAACGATCGCCGTTCCACCAGTAGCTTGGGCATGACGTTGAACATGACGCGCACATAACGCACTCATATAGACCATCCAGCTTTTTGCGGTCTTCAATCGACTGCTTCCACTCTTTCGCAGGACGGTTGGTCTTAGTTTCCAACCACGGCATGATGGATGCGTGCTGTGCGTAGAAGTGAGTTAGATCAGGAATAAGATCTTTGACCACTGGCATGTGTGGCAACGGATAGATCTTGACGGAGTCTTTGACTTCATCAATGCCATAGATACAAGCCAATGTATTGATGCCGTCAATGTTCATCGCGCAAGATCCGCAGATCCCTTCGCGGCAAGACCTACGGAATGTCAGAGTCGGATCAATCTCATTCTTGATTTTGATCAGAGCGTCCAAAATCATTGGGCCGCAATTGTCCATATCGACAAAGTAGGTATCGACTGATGGGTTTTTCCCATCATCAGGATTCCAGCGATAGATCTGGAACTTGCGCAGGTTCGTTGCGCCAGCTGGCTTAGGCCAGGTCTTACCCGTTTTAATACGAGAGTTTTTGGGGAGCGCTAATTCGACCATTCCGTCGTCTCCTTCAGTTGCCTAACGCGTAAACCGCGCGTGGGGTGAATATGGGAACGCAGAGGTACGACATTATTCTTCGACCTCTACGTGATAAGGGAATTGAGCCTGATCCAGATACGCCATCAGCATTTCGGCATCATTCGGCATCAGTTTTTTCATGAGTGCGACAAGCTCAGCGTCCTGTGCCGCAGCAAGCAGTACAATCTGATAAGACGGGTCATTGACCATCTCGCGCCAGCGAGCGCCGGCAGACAGATCCTCAGCGGTTGTCGCGGTTTTCTGAAACGAAGACCCGCCGCCATACGGCTGAACTTGGCCAAGCGTATTGTCGATAACAGGTAATCGCAAAGACTGAAGAACTTGCTCACGATAGGCTGGACGCGCAAACCAATGGTCATAGTTGATGACAATGCGGCCCTCTTGCGATCCAAGATCAGCTGCTTCGAGCATCTCTCGGTATTTGTCCATTGCGGCCATCATGACACGCAAACAGACAAGACTATCCAAACCTTCGTTTGCCTGAACCTTGCGCAGCAACGAGGCCGACCAGTTCATAAAACTACGATACAAAAGGATATTCGCGCTGAACAAATCGCGTGGCACGTCTGATGTCAGCCCTGCCCCAATATCATCCGGATCCGGGATGAAATCTTCGTAAGACACAACCAAAAGCGCCCCATCAGAAACACTTGCAGTCACATCCGACACCGGCACGCCGCGCTTGATTGGCATCCGCTTTGCATTCACTTCAACAGAACGCCAAGTTTCCGCTGCAGGTTGGCCAACGGTGCAGTTGTTCAGAAACACACTGCCCCGCGGGGTATTGCGCAAAATCCAATTGATTATGGCGTGATTACCTGAACGACGCATACCAAATACCCGCAAAGCACGCTGCGGCGTGAAGCCGAGCGACTTTGTCAGTGCTTGATAGGTCGTATCTTTCATCTTCAGAACTGCTCTTGAATGATCTCAAATCACGCCGCGCCCAACGGGCGCAGCGCGTTACGTTTTTTAGAAAGTACGTGCCTTTGGCGCGATTTTCTTAACTTCAATGCCGCCTTCTGCTTCGGTGGTCAGCGGATCGGTGATGACTGGGCGGTAAGACAAATCAACTTTGTTGCCATCCACGCGAGACACTGTGTGAACGCGCCAGTTTTTGTCGTCACGCTCTGCGTAATCTTCGTGCGCATGCGCACCACGAGATTCCTTACGCGCCTCGGCCCCGTGAATCGTCGCCAATGCGTTTGGCATCAAGTTGCCAAGCTCTAGCGTTTCCATCAGATCAGAGTTCCAAACCAACGTGCGATCGGTGACCTTAAGGTCATCCATCTTTGCCGCGATGTCGGTCATCTTGGCCACACCCTCTTTCAGGGTTTTGTCCGTACGGAACACCGCCGCGTCAGACTGCATGGTCTTTTGCATCTCTAGGCGCAACTCTGCGGTTGCAACGTTGCCCTTCGCATTACGCAGGGTATCCAAACGATCAAACGCGGCATCGACTGATGGCTGGTTCAGAGTTGGGTTTGCCGCATCTGCGTCTACAACCTTACCAGCGCGGATTGCAGCGGCACGGCCAAAGACCACAAGGTCAATCAAAGAGTTAGACCCAAGACGGTTCGCACCATGAACAGATGCACAGCCCGCCTCGCCCACAGCCATAAGGCCTGGCACAACAGCGGTTGGATCATCTTTGGTTGGGTTCAGCACTTCACCCCAATAGTTGGTCGGGATACCGCCCATATTGTAGTGAACAGTCGGCAGAACCGGGATCGGTTCTTTGGTCACATCTACACCAGCAAAGATCTTTGCAGATTCAGAGATACCCGGCAGACGTTCTGCAAGCGCTTCTGGTGGCAAGTGGTTGAGGTTCAGGAAGATGTGATCCCCTTCAGCACCAACGCCACGACCTTCGCGGATTTCCATAGTCATGGAACGCGAAACGTAGTCGCGTGGCGCAAGGTCTTTATAGTTCGGCGCGTACCGCTCCATAAAGCGCTCGCCTTCAGAGTTGGTTAGATACCCCCCCTCGCCGCGCGCACCTTCGGTGATCAAACAGCCAGAACCGTAGATACCCGTTGGGTGGAACTGAACGAATTCCATATCCTGCAAGGCCAGACCCGCACGAGCCACCATACCGCCGCCATCACCCGTACAGGTGTGTGCAGAAGTTGCAGAGAAATAGGCACGACCATAACCACCGGTCGCCAAAACAACCATCTTGGCGTTAAATACGTGCATGGTGCCGTCATCAAGTTTCCAGCAAACCACACCCTGACATTCGCCCTCTTCGGACATGATCAGGTCGATCGCGAAATACTCGATGTAGAACTCAGCGTTGTTTTTCAGAGACTGACCATACAGCGTGTGCAAGATCGCGTGACCTGTACGGTCTGCGGCGGCACATGTTCGCTGCACAGCTGGGCCTTCGCCATATTCGGTTGTGTGACCACCGAACGGGCGCTGATAGATTTTGCCCTCTTCGGTACGCGAGAATGGAACACCGTAGTGCTCAAGTTCATACACTGCCTTTGGGGCCTCACGTGCGAGGTATTCCATCGCATCTGTATCACCCAGCCAGTCAGAGCCTTTAACAGTGTCATACATGTGCCACTGCCAGCTGTCTGGGCCCATATTGCCCAAAGATGCCGCGATGCCACCCTGCGCCGCAACAGTGTGCGAACGGGTTGGGAACACTTTGGTTACACAAGCGGTGCGCAGACCTTGCTCGGCCATGCCAAGTGTTGCGCGCAGACCTGCACCACCGGCACCAACAACCACAACGTCGTATTCATGCGTTTCGTATTCGTATGCTTTTGTCATTGTTTGATTTCCTTATCGCACAACTTAAAGCGCGAGCTTGATCAGGGCGAAGAGCGCAACAGCGATCATCGTGTAAGCCAACGCAGATGTGGCAACGAGAGCGATCTTTTCAGCTGTGCCGTGAACGTAGTCTTCAATTGCTTCATGCGCTTCACGCATGACGTGCAATACGATGACACTAAAGCAAAGCCCTGTGACAATGGCTGGGAAAGGACGTGCGAAATAAGCCAGCACTTCTTCGTAAGTACCGCCAACACCCATTCCCAAGGTGAAAATAAAGACTGGAACAGCAACAATCATCAACATCGAGCTGACCATCATTTGCCAGTGATGATGTGTGCCTTGGCGACCAGAGCCGTTGCCTAGTGCGCGTTTGCGATCTGTAAGGTATCTCATGTTCAGGTCTCCTTAAACAAACAGCGCGGTAAGCGCCGTCAGAACGGTCGCACCAATAAACATGCCGGCACCCATTTTTTCGGATGTTTCGACGTCTAGAAAATGGCCAAAGTCCCAAACCACGTGACGCAAGCGCCCAAGCATGTGGTAGAACAGTGCCCAAGTCGCACCCAGCAAGATCAAATCGCCAAGCCAGCTGCGGATCAGACCATCAATGAATGCAAACGAAGTTTCAGAAGTTGATGCTGCGATGAGCCACCAAACCACAAGCACCGATAGGAACAACGTCGCAATTCCGGTGATGCGGACCATAATCGATGACAGAGATGTCATTTGAGGACGGTATATTGTTAGGTGGGGCGAAAGCGGGCGATTGCCCCGGTTCACGTCTGCCATACTGAGTCCTTTCAGGTTCGTTGACACCTTTAGTAACGGATTTTTCTCATCTGTCACCTTTCTGGGCGGTAAAAATTGTGGATATGACGTCAAGTTTTCATGATTTTTTTCAGTTGCAGCATCAATACGTCACTTTTGTGATCACATAAATATTTTGCGTGATCACAGGTCACCCATTCGCGCCGTAAAGATCGAAATTGCGATAGCGCAAACATCAACAAATTGGTCAAAGTCGAGAAAATCAGTTGGCTGAGGTCCGTTTACCCCTCAATCAACCCTATAAATATGTGATCACAAAACGCAGCAGAGCACCTCTTACTGTGGCGCCATCAATGTCAGTTCGTCTGTAAACTCGGTGCACATCGTGATTTCCCGGTTGAGGGGATCATAAAAGGCATTCACCTCGCCGCAGGCTTCGACGCGAATATCAATCGGGCTTGGCAGCTCAAATTCTTCGTTTAAAGCCGCAAGCTCGGTTGCCATGACCGAATGTGTAAACTGTGCAGCAGCGCCCTTGTCTTCAAGAGGCTGCAATTTCAGGCTTTGCCCCCCGCCCGAAACAGAAATCTCGTCTAACACACCACCCCAGCTATGGAGCGCTTGATCAAATTCGTCTGGGCAATATTCGGCACGTTCTTCAGGCAGGCCTAGTTCTTGCGCCACATCTTCCCGTTCATCCGGGTTGGCCCCATAGAACAAGCACACCAAATTATAATACCGTTGCAAATCTGGGCCATGCACATCCCAAAAGGCGATGTCTTCAGATTGCTCCGCCTCGCCCAAGAACCCAAAAGCAGTGTCATAGGCCAGCTGAACTGCCGCTTCTTCTTCGTAGAATGCGTCTATCAAAAAGACAGACAAAACATCTGCCGCATCTTCCTCTTGCCCGAATATCGGCAATTCCATCACATCAATCAGGGCATGCCCAAATTCATGGTAAAAAATACCAAGCAAATTGGATTCAACATACGATTTCACATCTTCAGATGTGCGTTCGAATGAAAATTCTGCCTGTGCTGGTAAGGCGCAGGCCAAGAGTGCGGCAACTGATAAAGAACGAAACATTCTTTATCAAAGTGGCATGAGCGCCCAATAATCAAGGTCCAATAGAACGTTCGGCAAATATTTTCCGTTCTCGTCTTTAAGTTCAAACGGCGCACCACCCTTTGTGGCCACAAGCCGCAACCGAATGGCACCGACACCCGGCGCATTGGTTTCTGCCTTGTCCAGAACCTCAGTCCAAGCCCGCACGGTATCCCCTGAGAGGCATGGGTTGGCATGTGCTCCTGCATTCAAACCCACAATCATCTGAGCATTGGCAAGACCATTAAATGACAAGGCACGCGCCATAGATATGACGTGACCACCGTAGATCAAACGCGTCCCATCCGGGCGTGCCGTCGTATCAAAATGCACTTTGGCTGTGTTTTGCCAAAGCCGCGTGGCCATCATGTGCTCTGCCTCTTCGATCGTCACGCCATCAACATGATCAATCTTTTCACCGATGGTGTAATCCCCCCAGCGATGAGTTTCGCCGGACAGATCGAAATCGTAGTTCGAGAAATCCAAACCATTCGGGATCACCAGCTGATCCGCGGGGATAACTTTGTCGAGTTGCGGAATAACGGTGTCCGGTGCAGCTGCGTCCAAATCCCCTTTCCGCACCATCACCCAACGGACATATTCCATTACGGTTTCGTCACGTTGGTTCAGGCCGCGCGTACGCACATAAACAACGCCAGATTTTCCGTTCGAGTTTTGCTTAACACCAATAACTTCGCTCTCAGACCGCAGCGTATCGCCTTGGTACACGGGTAACAGCCAACGACCTTCGGCATACCCGAGATTGGCCACCGCATTCAGCGAAACATCTGGCACAGTTTTGCCAAACACCACGTGAAATGCCGCGAGATCATCAAGTGGAGATTGGGGCAGACCAGACGCACGCGCGAATTCATCTGAAGAATACAGCGCGTGACGCGCAGGATACAAAGCGTGATACAACGCGCGCTCACCACCGGATACGGTGCGTGGCACAGCGTGTTTCATCACGTCTCCGACTTGATAGTCCTCAAAAAAACGGCCTGCGTTGGTCTTAGCCATTAGTGTGCTCCAAGTTTGGTGTCTGGTGTATAGGTGCCTTCAACCTCTTTCACGACAGCCTGAGCACAGCGCGTGACACCACGAGCGGCGTCAAAACTGATGGTCGGATCGCCGTGCAGTGTCCAACCCTTATTCAAAGCGTCGGTGACTTTGTGACAGAAGGCAGATGTGTCATCTTCGGTGAGTAAACGATACAATTTCATGGGGTTACCCTCCAAATGGGGTCAGGCCGAACAGCATGTGGATCGCGCCAATGAGGCCCACAAGCAAGATTGATATCGCAAAGAACATGCCATCTTTGGCAAGCGAGCCTCTTGGGTTCGGCGTCCAGTCTGGCTCAGCCTTGTTGATCACGCGGATCTCAATTTGTGTCCAAAGCCAAATCCCACCGAACAACAGCGACGACGCAACATCACCGTTCACAATGATATGCGCCATAGCCCAAAGAGCGACGCCCATCAGCATCGGATGGCGGAACCCGTAAAAGATAGCCCCTTTTTTCGGTCCGGGGCTCGTAAGATACAGGGCGACAACCATCATCGCATTGTTGGCCATGGTGCCCCAAGTCGGACGATCCCAAAGATGCTCATAAGGTGCAGAGCGATAGCCGATCACCATCAGAACAACAGACAACAGGATCAAAAGCGCAATCACACCTTTGCCTTTGTCCCCCATTTTTGCACGCACACCGGGCATCACCCGGTTAAACAAATGGGCCGCATACCAAAGAATTAGTCCGGCTAAGAGCAGTGTCATCGCTGTATCTCCGCAGTAGGAATTTGAAATCCCTTAGCCTTAACCGGAAATTTCCGCGATTGCATCCGCTTTTGCCAGAATTTCCTGCGCTGTCACGACATGCAAATTCTCGACGATTTTGCCATCGACAACTGCAACGCCAGAGCCATCTTTTTCGGCCTGCTCGAAAGCTTCGATCTGGCGGCGTGATAGCTCAACCTCAGCCTCGCTTGGCGCAAACGCTTTGTTCGCAACGTCAACCTGCGCTGGGTGGATCAAAGTTTTACCATCAAACCCCATGTCACGGCCTTGGTCACACTCAACGCGTAACCCTTCGGCATCTTTAAAGGCGTTGTAAACACCATCGACAATCACAATTCCCTCGGCCTTCGCGGCCAACAGGCATAGGCCTAAGCCCGCTTGCATCGGCAAACGATCTGGGCGGAAGCGGCTTTGCAGCTCCTTCGCGAGATCATTTGTGCCCATTACAAAGCCCTCAAGCTTTGGATGCTCCGCAATTTCCAAAGCCTTGAGCATTGCACGTGGGGTTTCCATCATCGCCCAAATGGGCAGGTCGCCGGTTATGTCAGCCAGCGCTTGCACTTCGGCTGCGCTTTCTACCTTTGGCAACAGCACGGCGTCTGCCTTCATAGCTTTCACGGCATCAGCGTCGGCTTTACCCCATTCGGTATCCAGGGCATTGATCCGAACGATCCGCATACGTGGGCCGTATCCGTCTGTTTCTAGGGCTTCGGCCAGCATGCCACGGGCGTTTTCCTTTTCACCGGGCGCAACCGCATCTTCGAGATCAAAGATGATGGCATCAACTGGCAAAGTCTTTGCTTTTTCCATTGCACGTGCATTTGACGCAGGAATGTACAGAACAGAACGATAAGGGCGAGCGCGTTGAGACACAATTTCCTCCCGAAATAAAGTTGCGCGTATCTGTGGCATTTTTTTCGAAAAGAATTCAAGTAATTTTTTGCCGCAGCGCAGAAATGCATACAATTGTATGTGAAAAATTGCCGTTTCTTGCGGAGCGCACGTCGCCTTAACGATAAATTTGACAAAATCCGCGAGCGTTATGTGCAGAAAACTCCATAAGCTTGCCGACTCACCCCTCTTCATTTCAGGGCATCCGATTGGGTGTTTTCCCTGTTCGATGTTGGCTGCTTTAGTGCCAAGAGGTGTATGATGAAGATCCAGTTGATAAGACATTTCGCGAGGCTTGCAATTGCCTTGGCATTCGTTCCAACCGACACGTTGGCACAATCGCAACGCAGTTGTGCGCCGCGAGATACCATTGTGGAACGGCTTCAGCACACTTACGGCGAAACACGGCGTTCAGTGGGCCTTGGGTCGAACAATGCCATGGTCGAGGTCTTTGCAAGCGAAGAGAGCGGCAGTTGGACCATCACAATCACAACACCCACAGGCTTGACCTGCCTTGTCGCCACGGGACAGGCCTTTGAAGTGACCAAAAACGCAACAGAGCTTGTCGGCGACCAAACTTAACTTAGGTCAAAGAATCCCAAATCAACTTAAGTCCCGTGATCGCAAGCAACACATAGGTTAACCCAAAGAACACCTTGTCTGAGACAATGTGATGTGCCCGAACCCCTAGCCAAACCCCCACCAGCGCAATCGGAGCGAGATAGATATCCAGCAAGAGTGAATCGAGCGTAAAAATCCCCAAGTAGGCGTAAGGGGCGACCTTGGCTGCGTTTATCACCCAAAATATCAATGTCGACGACGCATGGTATGTCGTTTTATCCAGTCTTTGCGATAGCAAATACATCGCCGCGGGCGGCCCACCCGCATGGCTCACAAAACTGGTGAAACCGGCAGCCATACCGGCAGAATATCCAATCGACGGGCTCAGCTTTGCCTCTTGAAAGGCCCGTTTGGGCAATAACTGCCAAGCGACAAATGCCACTGCGATGACCCCAATCAAAAAGCGCATCACATCAGCATTGGTGACAGAATAGAAAACCGCTCCAAGAGCGATCCCCGGCAGCCCCCCAAAAATCATAAGCCGAGATCTTGGCCAGTCCCACTGCTTCCAAAAACTACGAACAGCGCCTAGATCCATAAGCATCAATAAGGGCAACATCAGCCCAATGGCCTGCGCCGGCGGCATCACCAATGCAAGAATCGCAGAGCTGGCGAACGCCGCCCCACCGCCAAAACCACCCTTGGAAAAGCCTGCAAACAGCACTGCGAGGGCGGTTATCAAAAATAATTGTAGTTCCATCAAAAAGCCCGAGTTAGCGCTAAAAATCCCTGTGGACGGTGAAGATATATCTAAAAACCGTCAGGTCTTTACATCAATTCGCCGCTGCATTGCAGCGCAAAACCCTTGCAAGAAAGACAAATTCGACTTACCCACAACGCCGATTTACAACCGGATCGGAGATTTTCAATGGCACGACCCAAGATCGCCCTCATCGGCGCAGGTCAGATCGGTGGCACGCTTGCACACCTCGCAGCAATCAAGGAACTGGGCGACGTCGTTCTGTTCGACATCGCAGATGGCGTGCCTCAGGGTAAAGCTCTAGACATCGCAGAATCCGGCCCGTCCGAAGGGTTTGACGCAGCAATGTCTGGCACCACCGACTATGCCGACATCGCAGGTGCAGATGTTGTTATCGTAACTGCAGGTGTTCCTCGCAAGCCAGGTATGTCTCGCGACGACCTGTTGGGCATCAACTTGAAAGTTATGAAATCTGTGGGCGAAGGCATCCGCGACAATGCTCCAGATGCATTCGTGATCTGCATCACCAACCCGCTCGACGCCATGGTCTGGGCTCTTCGTGAGTTTTCTGGCCTACCGCACAACAAAGTGTGTGGCATGGCCGGCGTTCTGGATTCTGCACGCTTCCGCCACTTCTTGGCAGAAGAGTTCAACGTTTCGATGAAAGACGTCACTGCTTTTGTTCTGGGCGGCCACGGCGACACCATGGTGCCATCTGTGCGTTATTCGACAGTCGCAGGCATTCCATTGCCAGACCTGATCGAAATGGGCTGGACCACTCAAGAGAAAATGGACGCGATCGTTCAGCGCACCCGTGACGGCGGCGCAGAAATCGTTGGCCTGCTGAAGACTGGTTCTGCGTACTACGCACCAGCGACGTCCGCGATCGAAATGGCAGAAGCCTACCTGAAAGACCAGAAACGCGTTCTGCCATGTGCAGCATATGTTGACGGCGCACTGGGTCTGGACGGCATGTACGTTGGTGTTCCAACCGTGATCGGCAAAGAAGGCGTTGAGCGCGTTGTGAACATCAAACTGAACGCGGACGAGCAAACCATGTTTGATACTTCTGTGAACGCTGTAAAAGGCCTGGTCGATGCGTGTAAAGCCATCGACAACTCTTTGGCATAAGCCAACTTAGATTTTACGTGACTTAGCGCAGCCCTTTTGGGGCTGCGTTTCTATTTGCGCTAACATCCACGCGTCGCTGCGGATGCCTATTTTAAAACACCGAATCGTATTTTCGTTGCTGGATTGTAATTTTGTGATCACAGTATTTTTACGTGTGATCACAAAATAGAAAAAATTGTCCGTATTTCCTCTGCAATCGAAAAAAGCGCTTAGGTTGTTGGTCATCCTATGTCTATATCAGAGACAATCGCAGCAATATGGGACAGTTTCATGAACATCCATGAATACCAAGCGAAGGCACTGCTTCGCACATATGGCGCCCCGGTTTCTGAAGGACGTGTTGTTCTGAAAGCCGAAGACGCCAAAACCGCAGCAGGCGAGCTTGACGGCCCGCTTTGGGTTGTTAAAGCGCAAATCCACGCAGGTGGTCGCGGCAAAGGGACTTTCAAAGAATCCGACGCCGGTGAAAAAGGCGGTGTTCGCCTGACGAAATCCGTCGAAGAAGCCGCTGAAGAAGCGAAAAAGATGCTGGGCCGCACCCTTGTGACTCACCAGACTGGCCCAGCGGGCAAGCAGGTTAATCGCATCTACATCGAAGCTGGCTCTGGCATCGAAACAGAACTGTACCTGGCTCTGTTGGTTGATCGCCAAACCTCTCGTGTATCTTTCGTATGTTCTACCGAAGGCGGCATGGACATCGAAGAAGTTGCAGAAGCCACTCCAGAAAAGATCCTGTCTTTCTCTGTTGATCCGGCAACTGGCTTCCAGCCATACCACGGCCGTCGCATCGCGTTCTCTTTGGGCCTCAAAGGCGCACAGGTAAAGCAGTGCGTTAAGCTGATGGGTCAGCTGTACAAAGCCTTCATGGAAAAAGACATGGAGATGCTGGAAATCAACCCACTGATCGTGACCGACACCGGTGATCTGAAAGTTCTGGACGCTAAGCTTGGCTTTGACGGCAACGCAATCTACCGTCACCCAGACGTTGCAGAGCTGCGTGATGAATCCGAAGAAGATCCAAAAGAGCTTGAGGCGTCTAAGTACGACCTGAACTACATCGCTCTGGATGGTGAAATCGGCTGCATGGTAAACGGCGCAGGTCTTGCGATGGCGACCATGGACATCATCAAACTCTACGGCGCAGAGCCTGCCAACTTCCTCGACGTAGGTGGCGGCGCGACCAAAGAGAAAGTGACCGAAGCATTTAAGATCATCACTTCTGACAAAAACGTCAAAGGCATCTTGGTCAACATCTTCGGCGGCATCATGCGCTGCGACGTGATCGCAGAGGGCGTTGTAGCTGCTGTAAAAGAAGTTGGCTTGCAGGTTCCACTTGTTGTGCGTCTTGAGGGTACCAACGTTGAAGCTGGTAAAGACATCATCAACAACTCTGGTCTTGATGTCATCGCAGCGGACAACCTGTCTGATGGTGCAGAAAAGATCGTGAAAGCGGTTAAAGGGTGACACGCCCTCAGGCATATCCTTCGTCTTCCTCTGACGCTGTGGCATCGGTTGCGACCGCTGTCGTCAATCTTGAGCGTTCAGAGGACCGGCGTGTGCTGATGCGGGATCAGTTTGCACACTCAGGTGTGCAGGCTGAGTTTTACCCTGCGTTTGACGCACGGGCCCCAGAAAACCAAGCAGAGCTTGAAAGCGTTGTGGACTATGGTCCATGGGGCGCTTTCTATCCACATGACAAAGCATGCACGCTTAGTCATATCAAAGCGCTGACAAAATTTCTGGATGGCAACGAAGAATACTGCCTGATGATGGAAGATGACGCCTATCTTGCACAAGACCTAGGAGACTGGGTTAAAGATATGTCGTGGTGGCCGGGTGATGCAGATATCGTAAAGCTAGAGCGTTGGCGGGATGACCGCTTGCTTGTTTTGCTTGGTGATAAACCTGCAACCCATCTTGGCCGAAACATCCATCGCCTGCATTCGCGCCATTGTGGCACAGCAGGCTATATCGTTTCACGCCAGGGCGCCGAGAAAATCGTAAGCTACGGCCTCCCGAATTTCCCGGCAGATCATCTTTTGTTTAACGTGAACGCGTCTGCATTGGCGCGTGACCTCACCGCTTATCAGGTGTCGCCTGCCTTGGTTGTTCAAGGTAATGACCCTAAAAGCACATCTCCGCAGCCGCCACGGCTGCGACACACGTTGCCTGAAAACAAAAACCTCCGCGAACTGCGCCGCGGCCTTTACGAGCTCAAGGTTCTGCCAAAGTTCCTATGGCTCTTGGCCACCGGCAAAGCGCACTTGACCAAAGTGGCGTGGCAGGACACCGTTCTGCAAGCACATGCGTCAGAGGCACATCAGGCAACTGCCCCTAATCACTGAGAAATGGACTAAAAAACATGGCAATTCTCGTAGACGAAAATACCAAAGTTATCTGTCAGGGCCTGACTGGCTCTCAGGGTACTTTTCACACTGAACAAGCAATCGCTTACGGCACCAAAATGGTTGGTGGTGTAACACCGGGCAAAGGTGGCAACGAACACCTTGGTCTGCCAGTGTTCAACTCTGTACACGAAGCGAAAGCAAAAACCGAAGCAAATGCTTCTGTGATCTATGTTCCTCCTCCCTTCGCGGCGGATTCCATTCTGGAAGCCATCGACGCAGAGATGGAACTGATCATCTGCATCACTGAAGGCATTCCCGTTCTGGACATGATGGCCGTGAAACGTGCGCTGGAAAATTCTTCTAGCCGTCTGATCGGCCCGAACTGCCCAGGTATCATCACACCTGATGCATGTAAGATCGGCATTATGCCAGGTCACATCCACAAACGTGGTTCTGTTGGCGTTGTGTCCCGCTCCGGCACACTGACCTACGAAGCGGTTAAGCAAACAGCTGACATCGGTCTGGGCCAATCCACAGCTGTGGGCATCGGCGGCGATCCGATCAAAGGCACAGAGCACATCGACGTGCTGGATATGTTCCTCGACGACGATGAAACACACTCCATGATCATGATCGGTGAAATCGGCGGTTCTGCAGAAGAAGAAGCGGCTGAGTTCCTTGCGGAGCAGAAGAAAAAAGGCCGTTGGAAACCAACAGCTGGTTTCATCGCGGGCCGCACAGCCCCTCCAGGCCGCCGCATGGGCCACGCAGGCGCGATTGTTGCCGGCGGCAAAGGTGGCGCGGAAGACAAAATCGAAGCAATGAAGTCTGCGGGCATCGTTGTGGCAGATAGCCCAGCGACCCTGGGCGAAGCCGTTCAGAAAGCCATCGAGCTTGGCTAAGGCGCACACATATGGGGCTTTCCCCAGCGTGTAAGAAAATCACGGCCCCGGGTGTTGAACGCCCGGGGCTGCAATGACAAACGGGAACGACAAGCATAGTGGAAACGATACGACGGAATTCCGAGAGTGACGCGGACTTCTCTCATGCCGTTTCCCGGTCGGTCTGAAAGGAAAAATAATGACGGATCAAAGCCCGAACGACCTGTTTCATGCTTCCAGCTTCATGCAGGGGCATAATGCCGAATACCTAGAGCAACTTTATGCACGTTATGCGTCTGACCCGAATGCGGTTGATGAAGTCTGGCAAGACTTTTTCAAACAACTGGGCGATGCAGAGCTAGACGTCAAAGCCGAAGCGGCTGGCCCGTCTTGGGCACGCCGCGATTGGCCGATGGAACCTGCCGATGATTTAACCAGCGCCCTGACAGGTGAATGGCCTGCCCCGGCAGAAACCAAAGGTGCAGGCGACAAGATCAAAGCCAAGGCTGCTGAAAAAGGCGTTGAGGTATCTGACGACGCGATCAAGCGCGCTGTGTTGGATTCGATCCGCGCGTTGATGCTGATCCGCGCATATCGTATTCGCGGCCACTTGGTGGCAGACCTCGATCCACTTGGCATGCGAGATCAAACTCCGCATCCAGAGCTTGATCCATCTTCTTACGGCTTTACAGCCGCGGATATGGATCGCCCGATCTTTATCGACAACGTGCTTGGCTTGCAGATCGCGACCATGCGCCAAATTTTGGACATCGTGAAACGCACCTATTGCGGCACCTTTGCCATGCAATACATGCACATCTCGAACCCAGAAGAGGCAAGCTGGCTAAAAGAGCGTATCGAAGGCTACGACAAAGAGATTCGCTTTACTCGCGAAGGTCGTAAAGCCATCCTGAACAAGATGGTCGAAGCCGAAGGCTTTGAGAAATTCCTCCATGTCAAATACATGGGCACCAAACGCTTTGGTCTGGACGGTGGTGAATCTCTGATCCCGGCGATGGAGCAAATCATCAAGCGTGGTGGTGCTTTGGGTGTCAAGGACATCGTGATCGGCATGCCGCACCGCGGGCGCCTGAACATCTTGGCGAACGTGATGCAAAAGCCTTACAAGGCGATCTTTAACGAATTCCAAGGTGGGTCTTTCAAACCCGAAGATGTAGATGGCTCTGGCGATGTGAAATATCACCTTGGTGCATCTTCTGACCGCGAGTTTGACGGCAACAACGTACACCTGTCCCTAACTGCAAACCCGTCTCACCTAGAGGCGGTGAACCCCGTTGTTTTGGGTAAGGTTCGCGCCAAGCAAGACCAGTTGGGTGACGTAGACCGCACACAGGTTCTGCCTATCCTACTACACGGCGATGCAGCATTTGCAGGCCAAGGTGTTGTGGCAGAGTGTTTCGCATTGTCTGGCCTGCGTGGCCACAAGACCGGCGGAACGATGCATATCGTTGTGAACAATCAGATTGGTTTCACTACAGCGCCGCACTTCTCACGCTCTTCCCCCTATCCAACCGACAACGCGTTGGTTGTCGAAGCGCCAATCTTCCACGTGAATGGCGACGATCCAGAAGCGGTGGTGCATGCAGCGAAAGTTGCAACTGAATTCCGCCAGAAATTCCAGAAAGACGTTGTTCTGGACATCTTCTGCTATCGCCGCTTTGGTCACAACGAAGGCGACGAGCCAATGTTCACCAACCCGGTGATGTACAAAAAGATCAAAGGTCACAAAACGACCCTGTCTTTGTACACCGAACGCCTGGTCAAAGACGGTCTGATCCCAGAGGGTGAGATCGAAGATATGAAGGCTGCGTTCCAATCCCGCATGAACGAAGAATTCGAAGCAGGCAAAGAATTCAAGCCCAACAAAGCTGACTGGCTGGATGGTAAGTGGTCTCACCTCGATCGGAAAGACGATGACTATCAGCGTGGCGAAACCGCGATCAAACGTGAAACCTTTGATGCCGTGGGCAAGTCGTTGTCTTCTGTTCCAGAGGGTTACCCGATCCATAAAACAGTTGGTCGCCTTTTGGAAAACCGCGGCAAAATGTTCAGCTCTGGAGAAGGCATCGACTGGGCAACGGGCGAAGCATTGGCATTTGGCTCTTTGTTGACCGAAGGCTACCCGGTTCGCTTGTCAGGCCAAGACGCCACACGCGGCACCTTCTCGCAGCGCCACTCTGGGATTGTGAACCAAGACACAGAAAAGCGTTATTACCCGCTCAACAACATTCGCGCGGGTCAAGCACAGTACGAAGTGATCGACTCTGCTTTGTCTGAATATGCAGTTCTGGGTTTTGAATATGGTTACTCGCTGGCAGAACCAAACGCACTCACCCTTTGGGAAGCGCAATTTGGTGACTTTGCCAACGGTGCACAGATCATGTTTGACCAATTCATCAGTTCTGGTGAATCCAAATGGCTGCGGATGTCTGGTTTGACCGTTCTTCTGCCACACGGCTTTGAAGGCCAAGGTCCAGAGCACTCCTCTGCCCGCTTGGAACGTTTCCTTCAGATGTGTGGTGGCGACAATTGGATCGTTGCAAACTGTACAACGCCAGCAAACTACTTCCATCTGCTGCGTCGCCAGCTGCACCGCAGTTTCCGTAAACCACTTATTCTGATGACACCGAAATCTTTGCTGCGTCACAAATTGGCGGTGAGCAAGGTTGAGGAATTCACCGACGGTTCAAGCTTCCACCGTGTTCTTTGGGATGATGCCGAATATGGCAACAGCGACACCAAGCTGGTGAAAGATGACAAGGTCAAACGCGTCGTTATGTGCTCGGGTAAGGTTTACTATGACCTGCTGGAAGAACGTGATGCACGTGGCATCAATGATGTCTATTTGCTGCGGGTCGAGCAATTCTATCCGTTCCCGGCCATCTCACTTGTCAAAGAACTAGAGCGTTTTAAAAACGCTGATGTTGTCTGGTGTCAGGAAGAGCCAAAGAACCAAGGGGCTTGGTCCTTTATTGAACCGAACATTGAATGGGTTCTGGGCCGTATCAAAGCCAAGCATTCACGTCCAAAATATGTGGGCCGTGCGGCCTCTGCTTCGCCAGCAACAGGTTTGGCGAGCCAACACAAAGCACAACAAGAAGCGCTGGTCGACGCCGCGCTGACCATTGAAGGGTAATAAAAATGACCACAGAAGTACGTGTCCCTACACTGGGCGAGAGCGTGACCGAAGCCACCGTTGCAACCTGGTTCAAAAAACCAGGTGATGCGGTTGCCGTCGACGAGATGCTCTGCGAACTGGAAACAGATAAGGTCACCGTCGAAGTTCCGGCTCCAGCGGCTGGCACCATGGGTGACATCGTTGCTGGCGAAGGCGACACCGTAGGTGTCGATGCACTGCTCGCAACAATCCTGGCTGGCGAGGGTGCAGCACCTGCCCCGGCCGCAACTCCAGCGGCGGCACCTGCTGCTGCAGGTGGTTCCGTTGATGTAATGGTGCCTACCTTGGGTGAATCCGTTACCGAAGCAACCGTTTCCACATGGTTCAAACAAGTGGGTGACAGCGTTGCAGCAGATGAAATGCTGTGTGAGCTTGAAACCGACAAAGTTTCTGTCGAGGTCCCTGCCCCAGCAGCAGGTGTTTTGGCTGAAATCGTAGCGCCGGAAGGCGCAACCGTTGATGCAACAGCCAAACTGGCGGTTTTGTCATCAGGCGGCGCAGTTGCAGCCGGTCCAGCAGCAGCCGTGGCGGCTCCGGCGGCGGCGTCGAGCAGCAAAGATGTTGAAAACGCCCCATCTGCCAACAAACTGATGGCGGAAAAAGGCATCGACGCGTCTCAGATCCAAGGCTCTGGCCGCGACGGTCGCATCATGAAGGAAGATGTGCTTAAGGCAGCCATCGCACCAGCAGCAGCGCCTGCTCCAGCAGCTGCGGCACCGCGTGCCCCAGTTGCCGCAGACGATGCTGCACGCGAAGAACGTGTGAAAATGACGCGCCTGCGCCAGACCATCGCGAAACGTCTGAAGGACAGCCAAAACACAGCCGCGATGCTCACGACCTACAACGAGGTCGACATGACCGAGGTGATGGCGCTGCGCAACGAATACAAAGATCTATTCCTGAAAAAGCACGGCGTCAAACTTGGCTTTATGTCCTTCTTCACCAAGGCCTGTGTCCACGCTTTGAAAGAAGTGCCCGAAGTAAACGCCGAGATCGACGGCACCGACATCGTGTACAAAAACTTTGTCCACATGGGCATTGCAGCCGGTACACCAACCGGTCTGGTTGTGCCGGTCATCCGTGACGCAGACGCGATGGGCTTTGCTGACATCGAAAAAGCGATTGCTGAAAAAGGCAAACGTGCGCGTGACGGGAAACTGTCCATGGCAGAGATGCAGGGCGGCTCCTTCACCATCTCAAACGGTGGTGTTTATGGCTCTCTGATGTCCTCTCCAATCCTGAACCCACCGCAGTCCGGCATCCTCGGCATGCATAAAATTCAGGACCGCCCAATGGCGATCAACGGCAAAGTCGAAATCCGTCCGATGATGTATCTGGCACTGTCCTATGATCACCGTATCGTTGACGGCAAAGGCGCCGTGACCTTCCTAGTCCGCGTGAAAGAAGCGCTGGAAGATCCACGTCGCCTGTTGATGGATCTGTAAGTTACAATATGGGGCACCCTGCCCCGTATTCATCTTTCCATAAATACTCCGGGGGAAGTGCCAGCGGCACTGGGGGCAGAGCCCCCCCCTCCACGCCTCGATTTTTAGGAGACACCAATGTCCCAATATGACGTCATCATCATCGGCGCTGGCCCTGGAGGCTATGTTTCCGCCGTACGCTGCGCCCAACTGGGCCTAAAAACCGCCATCGTTGAAGGTCGCGAGACCCTTGGTGGAACCTGTTTGAATGTAGGCTGTATCCCCTCTAAGGCGCTTTTGCATGCGACACACATGCTGCACGAAGCAGAGCACAACTTTGCAGGCATGGGCCTAAAGGGCAAATCGCCATCCGTCGACTGGAACCAGATGAAGTCTTACAAAGACGAAGTTGTGGGCCAGAACACCACCGGTGTTGAGTTCTTGATGAAGAAGAACAAGATCGACTGGCTGAAAGGCTGGGCCTCGATTCCAGCTGCGGGCAAAGTCACCGTCGGCGACACCACATATGACACCAAAAACACCGTCATTGCCTCGGGTTCCGTGCCGTCTTCCCTACCGGGTGTTGAGATTGACGAGAAAGTGGTTGTCACCTCGACCGGTGCACTCGAACTCGGCAAAGTCCCGAAAAAGATGGTTGTCATCGGTGCGGGTGTGATTGGTTTGGAACTCGGCTCTGTCTACCAGCGCCTTGGCTCAGAGGTCACCGTGGTTGAATATATGGATGCCATCACCCCGGGCATGGACAAAGACGTTCAACGCACGTTCAAACGTATCCTTGAAAAGCAGGGTCTTAAGTTTGTGATGGGCGCGGCAGTGTCAGGTGTTGATGCAAGCAAGACAAAAGCCAAAGTCAAATACGCCCTCAAGAAAACCCCAGACGCCGAAGAAGTACTCGACGCAGATGTGGTCTTGGTGGCCACTGGCCGTAAGCCTTATTCCGAAGGTCTAGGTTTGGATGCACTTGGCGTCAAAATGACCGAGCGTGGCCAGATCGCAGTGGATGCCCACTGGGCAACCAATGTTGCAGGCGTCTATGCCATCGGCGACGTCATCGAAGGCCCTATGCTTGCGCACAAGGCCGAAGACGAGGGCATGGCCGTCGCAGAGGTTCTGGCAGGCAAACATGGCCATGTGAACTACAGCGTCATTCCGGGCGTGGTTTACACCACACCGGAGGTCGCAACTGTTGGCCAAACCGAAGATGCGCTAAAAGCCGAAGGCCGTAAGGTTAAGGTTGGCAAATTCTCGTTCATGGGCAATGCCCGCGCTAAGGCCATTGGCCAAGCTGATGGTTTTGTGAAACTGATCGCAGACGCTGAAACAGATCGTGTTTTGGGGGCTGCCATCATTGGCCCAGCGGCAGGTGACATGATCCACGAAATCTGTGTTGGAATGGAATTTGGCGCATCTGCTCAAGATATTGCGCTGACATGCCACGCCCACCCGACCTACTCAGAGGCCGTGCGCGAAGCTGCTCTGGCGTGTGGCGACGGGCCAATTCACGCTTAATCAGAACATACATCTCGATTTGGAAAGGCGGCCCCGGTGGGGCCGCTTTTTTTGTGTGTGAAATGCGTCCGGCCCAATATCAAGGCAGCAGGCCAGACGCACCCACACATTGCCTTATCGCGCACCCCGCCTATCTGCCCAAAGGCAAACAGACGAGTGAACACGTCTCAGGAATATGGCGGAACGACAGGGGGAAACGCATCTGCGTATCTGCCGTTCCGCCGATTGGCTGGCAAAGCCTTCACCTGTGAAGGTGACGCGCAATCGGGGTGCGCATGTTTAACTTAGGAACGGTAGAGCGAAATTACTCGTCAAAGGCTTTCACGAATGCGTCACTACCACATCGTTTTTGCAGCACGCACGCCCCAAGCCTCGTCATAGGCTTGCCCGCCAACTTCGCCATCGGTCTGCTCTGCCAAGATTTCACCAACAGTGGGTAGATCAATGGGGGCATCTGGTTGGTCCCAAAGGCCAGCCCTCATCACAGCACGTGCACATTGGGAATATATCTCTTCGATCTTAATCACGATGACAGTTCTTGGCTGTTTGCCTTTGAATTCAAATTCCGCACGCACCGCGTCGTCGCAGGTGACACGGGCACGCCCATTCACGCGCACAACATTATTGCTGCTGGGGATCATGAACATCAGCGATATGCGATCATCCCGCACGATATTACGCAGGGTGTCGATGCGATTGTTTCCACGCCAATCGGGAAGCGCGAGCGTGTGAGGATCAATTTCGAGGACAACCGGGCCATCATCGCCACGCGGGCTGCCGTCAGTGCCCTCTGGACCAACAGTCGATAAGACGCAGAACCGAGATGCCATTATCCATTTGCGATACAATGGAGTTAACTGTGTCGCCACTTTGCGAACCGAGGCTGTGGCCGGTGCGCCGTAAATATCTTCTAACTCATCAAGCGTTTGAATGTACTGCATCTAGATTAAACCCTGCTTCGACCATCAGTTCGTTCGACCGTTTCTCAACGGTCTGCTCCAAGGTGTTCATAAAGTCAGTTTGCGACAAACCTGCATTGATCGGCTCTAAAAACTCAATGACGGCAATGCCCGGTTTGCGAAGAATTCCTCGCTTTGGCCAAAATACACCGACATTTGTCGCCGCAGGCACGCATGTCTGGCCGAGTTGATCATAAAGAACAAAGGTCCCAACCTTATATGGTGCGCTCACACCCGGAGCGATCCGAGTGCCTTGCGGATAGATGATCAGTTGGCCCGGCATCTGGCGGCCACTTTTGACATCATCCGCCATCTTTTTAATCGCTTTGCCCCGTTTCCCGCGGTTCACAGGGATGCAACCGATACGCAATGCATACTGCCCCAGGATGGGCGCATAGATCAGCTCACGTTTCATGATAAATTTGCCTGCAGGCAGGCTGCCCATCAAAAGAATGATGTCCAAGAATGATTGATGCTTAGAGGCAACGATCACTTCTCCGTCAGGAATTGTCCCGCGCACCTCGGTGCGTAGCCCCACAAGGATCCAAGCAGATAGACGCACCCAGCCGCAATAAACTTTCATTCCAAAAATGGCTGCGCGACGGCTTGCCAAGGCAGGAAGGAAAAAGAACAAGCCCATCAGCGCCATCATGGCATACATTTGGATAATAAAGATCAGGGAACGCAGCCACTGGATAGGCATCAACGAAACTCCGAAAGTGTGCGACGAGCCGCCGCGCCAGTTGCAAAGAACGCGACCAAGGCCGCCAGTATAGGCAATGGAAACAGCCACAGAAATGACAATCCAGAGAACCCAAGCCCCGTCAGGAAGCCAGCGTTATCCTGCGCAGATGGAAGCAGCAGAACGGCAATAAAGCCAACAAGGGTGCCAACAGCAGCCCCCGTCAGGGCACGAAGCGTAAAGCGGCGGACAAAGGCCATGGTGATATAATCATCTTGGGCCCCCACCAGCCGCAGCACACGGATCACTTGAGAGTTTGCCGACAGTGCCGCATTGGCCGCCAAGGTGATGATCGCGCCAGTGACCGCTGCAATCAGTAGGATCGACAGAATACCAAGCAAGCGCAAACGCCCTGCCGCTTGTTGCAAAGGGCGACGCCAGCGCGTGTGATCGTCTAGAACAGCACCAGGCACTTCTGCCTGAAGCCGTAGTCGCAAGCCGGCCGCATCGTAGCCGCCTGAGGTTTCCTCAATCTCAATAAGCTGTGGGATTGGCAGGTTTTCGACGGGCAAGTCTGGCCCAAACCATGGCGACAGCAGTGCACGTTGCTCTGCGGAACTCATCGGGCGGGCATTTTCGATGCCAGGTGTCGTCGACAACACTTGCATTGCAGCAGCGGTTTGGGCAGCGATTTGTTCAACCGGTGCCGAAATACGCAGTGTTGAACTGTGGGCCAATTCATCGCCCCACCGCTGTGCCAAACGCCCCGACGCCATCGACAAAGCCAACGCAAACACAGCAAGGAATGCCATGGCACCCGAGGCAAACAAAGTCAGCCGCACGGTAAATCCCGTCGGGGGAACCATTTTGTCAGCTTGGGAGTTTCCGCCTATTAGACCCGAAACAGAGGCGATAATCTTTTTCACAAGTCCGCCCCCGCAAGTTGGACGCGCCGATTTGCAATACGCAGAACTCGCGCCTGCACCTTGGACTTGGCGGTGCGGATCAAATTCATGTCATGAGTAGCAATCAAAACGGTTTTACCCATCTTGTTGAGCTCGATCAGCAACTGCAGCAGGCGCTGCGACATTTCCCAATCGACGTTCCCGGTTGGCTCATCCGCCAGCACCACATCGGGCGACATGATAACAGCACGGGCCAAGGCGGCACGTTGACGTTCACCGCCGGACAATTCAGGTGGTAGCGCAAGCGCACGGTTCTTAAGACCAACCCAAGCAAGCAACTCTTTCAGATTGGAGACTTGTTCGAGGTTATCTTTCCCTGAAACCGTTAAAGGTAGGGCTACATTTTCGTTAAGGGGCAGATGGTCAAGGAACTGACAGTCTTGGTGCACAACACCAATTCGGCGTCGTGTGTTTGCTTGATCAACACGCGTCATCTTTCGCACATCCTGCCCAAACAAACGGGCGGAACCCGCAGTGGGCGTAAGTGCGCCATAGCACAGTTTCATGAATGTGGTTTTTCCGGCACCCGATGGGCCGGTTAAAAAGTAAAAACTTCCGGGCTGCAATGACAGAGTGATGTCACTTAAAAGCTCGCCCCCACCATAGCTATAAGCAATGTTATCTAACTCAATCACAACAAGCCTCGTCAACGTTTGACCTGTTGTGCCGCAGCATCGACACGGTTGCAATGCGCAGAGAGCAAGCTTTGCACTTTCCTATGCTCTTGATACACAATATGTAGTATGATGTGTGTAACGGGAACTAAGTTTGAGGGTGCTATGCGGCTGATCTGCCCGAATTGTGACGCACAGTACGAAGTGCCAGATGATGTGATTCCACCGGAAGGTCGGGATGTGCAGTGTTCGAGCTGCGGCAATACGTGGTTTCAGGCGCCAGCCGAAGACCCGCAAGACGCGACCGCAACAGATGTGGAACGCGACCCAGAATGGGTTACTGCTGAAAGCGCTCCGAACGATCTTACTCCAGATAACGAGGGCGCAGATGACGCACCCGTTGCAGAGAGTGATCCGTCACATGAAGTAAACACACCAGAAGAAGAACCACTGGTCGAGCCGGAAAAAGATGTCATCGAAGATGAGCCTTCGCTCGAGCATGGCCGCATTGTTTCCATGGCGGCAGATGCGTCTGAAGAGGCTTTGGCAGCCGCGGTTAAAGAAGCGGTGCGCCGGACACTTCCGGATCAGAACGCCAAACCAGACGAGACACCAGAGCTGGAAAAAGAGCTCAACACTTGGCTCGACAATGATGTCTCTCATGAAGACACGCTTGAAGATGACGATCTGATCGAGCCCGAGGTCGTCGATGTAGAGACTGTTGAGGAACATCATCCTGAACGCGCAAGACGCGAACTTGACCCAGCGGTGACTGAAGTGTTGCGTGAAGAAGCCCAGCTTGAGGCTGAGCGCCGCGCGGCCGAATCCACGCTGATTGAGACACAGACTGACCTTGGACTGGAAGAGCCGCTTGATGACTCGGCGCGTCGCGTCAAACAATCCAGAGAACGCATGGCGCGTTTGCGTGGCAAATCAATAGAAGAAGTTGATAACCCACCGCCGCCACCGCCCAGCAACTCACGTCGTGATTTACTGCCTGATATCGAAGAAATTAACTCGACATTGCGTTCAACCGAAGACCGTCAACCTGAAGAGTTGCCTGATGGTCGCCCAACGCTGGCTCAGCGCCGTTCTGGCGGAAGTCGCATTGGCTTTGCGCTGGCGATTTTGGTGATTGCAGTCGGGGCATATGTTTACAGCAAGCCTGATGCCGTCAGTGCGTCGGTGCCGGCAGCGCAGCCATATGTCTCTGCCTATGTGGGCACGGTCGACAAAGGGCGTCTGGCGCTTGATCAGCAAATGACTCGCCTGATGCTGTGGCTTGATGGCATGACAGCAGCCTCATCCGAGACTGCTGGCGAAACAGAGACCAACTAAATTCTAATCTAGAAACGATCCAGCAAGCGGCGCAGGTAATTGCGCTCTTGCTCTGGTCGTGAAGTGTCCCCGGAACGTTTGCGGATTTCGTCCAGCAAATCACGGGCCCGACGGTACACATCTTCGCCCTGAAGCAATCCTTCGTCAGTCCCCGCAAGCCCTTGATTTCCGGGGGCTCGGCCAAGCGGATCTTGGGCTTGCCCAGCCTGGTTTTCCGCCTGACCTTCTTGCCCACCGTTTTGTTGGTTCTGCGCAAGTGCGTCACCTAGATTACGCATCCCTTCACGCAGGGCTTCCATCGCCTCGGCTTGCTGATCGATGGCCTCCGCCAAATCATCATTACGCAGCGCCTGCTCGGCGCCATCCATCGCCTCACCGGCACGACCAAGTGACTCTCGGGCGGCGTCCCCTTCGGGAGAACCAACCCCCGGCAGGTTTTGCATTTGGCGGTTCAGTTCATTGCGCAAGGCTTGTTGCCGACCGGCAAGGTCATCACCCAAGCTTTGGCCCGTTTGCCCATCTTGACCATCTGAACCCGGACGACCCTGCGATTGTCCTTCGCCTTGCCCCTGCCCCTGGCCTTCTGATCCTTCATGAGATTCACCACGGCCCTGCCCACCGCTAAAGCCTTCGTTTTGCTGGGACTGCCCCGCTTGGGCACCAGGGTTGAATTGCTCTTGCAGTTGTCGAAAGGCCTGATCAGAAAGCCCTTGTTGTTCCCGAAGGGTTTCGCCCAGCTCGTCTAGTGCTTGCTCACCCGCAGATTGTTGGCCTTCGCCGCCTTGTGCGACCTGCATGTTCTCTAGTAGTTCTTGCAGCTCACGCAGCGCCTGCTGCGCCTCTGCCATGCGCCCCTGCTCCATGAGCTCTTGGATACGGTCCATCATGCGCTGCAGGTCGTCTTGGGTCAGCTCCATGCTGTTTTCAGCTTGCTGACGCTGTTGATCTGATTGACCATTGGGCGGGCTTTGCTGTGCGAGTTGGCGTAGATAATCTTGTGTTGCCTCACGCAGCTCTTGCATAAGGTGGGCAATTTCTTCGTCAGAGGCGCCGTTTTTCATTGCTTCGGCAAGGCGCTCCTGAGCCCGTTCCATCCGCGCCAGCGCGTCGCTTAGATCACCCTCTTCGATGGCAAGGGCAAGCTCCCATAAATCTTGGGCGATTTCGTCACGTGCCTCAATTGAAAGGCCACTCTCAGTCTGGCGCTCAAGTCGACGAAGGATCATGCGCAAACGCAGATAATCCGTTTCTTTGGTGAACAGGCTTTCATCAGGTTTGTGTGACACCGCCCGCAGTATCTGCCCCACACGCCGGGCATTTTCACGGGACCACAGCAGATCTCGACGTTGCTCGAC
Organism: uncultured Paracoccaceae bacterium; assembly: GCA_947498415.1. Lineage (GTDB taxonomy): Bacteria > Pseudomonadota > Alphaproteobacteria > Rhodobacterales > Rhodobacteraceae > Cognatishimia. Next base: position 92,890 of record CANMKB010000005.1, on the reverse strand, counting down.
GAGGGCATTGGCAAGTGGATCAAAGAAACGACGGGCCGGAAGCGGAATTGAAATTGATACAGCTGCGCTGTCTTGTCCAGCAGCATCGACGGCCCGCAGCGTGACAATAACCGGCAAATGCGCCCAGACGTGATCTGAGAAATCCTCGATCAGCGTTTCTTCGAAGTTTGAACGATCACCCGAAATAGGCAGTGGCAAAGCCATTTCAATTGCATCACGCGTTTCGGGTTGGACGGTCAAACCGTGCTGCCTGGAAACAGAGGTCATATCCAAAGAAAGGATCGCCGAGCCGTCCACAATCTCATAATCGTCCTGCGCAGTGAAAGGCAGGCTGAATTCGCCGCGCCCCGATGTCGTGGCAGGACCAACATTTGATAGAACGGGCGGCTGATCTTTGATCAGCGACACTTGCCAACTGCTCCCACCCGGGCCATCGATGCGAATTTCACCATCTGATTTAAGTAAAAACTCTTGCTCAGAATCTGCGGCACTTGGGATATCTTCGACACGCGTAGAAACGCTTTCAAACACCGTCAGCGCACCGACTTCTCCGTATAGACGCAGAATGACACGGCTGTTTTCTGGCACCAGCAACACGCCTTGGGGCTGATCATTCAGGTATATGGTGGGCAGGCTGGTATAGCGAGGCGGCTCTATCCACCCCTCCCAAGATGCAACCGCAATGGTGGGGGCCGCGCCTGCAGGTGCCATCGCAGTCACACTTTCCATGCGGGACACGCTGCCAAAGATCAGAGATACCGCCAAAAATAGGACGGCCACAAAGCGAAGCCCAAAGGGATCAAGTCGAGCCACACGTAAATCTGGTTTAGGGGGCCGAGCATCTTGTGCAGCGGCAGCCATTCGTGACTGATGCGCCCGCCAAATCGCCTGCGTCGCAGCATCCTGCTTACCCATTGCGGGCGTATCTGTAAGTGAACGAAGAGGTCGCCCTGGTAGTGTTTCATCCAGTCGGATCAAAGCCTGATCGCGCGTGGGCCATTTCACGCGACGTGTTCCGCGCCAAGTAAACCACAGGGTCGATACAAGGGCTGCTAGCCCTAAAACCCAGACCATTTCTACGGATAGACTATCCTGCAGCCCCATCATCAAAGCGGCCGCGACCACAAAGATAATCGACCAGGTTGGCCAGAACGCACGAATCAATTGCTCTGCCAGAAGGCCCACGCGTGTCAGCGCGAGGACCCAGGAAAGCTTGTTTAGAACCGTGTTTGGCTGGTCAGAAGACGCCACAACGCTCCCATTTCAATGGCCATGGGCGGAATTACCCTAGAGCCACTCTGGAATGGTATCGCGATTTATCATTTCTTCAAAGGTCGGACGTGGGCGGATAACCGCAAATTGATCGTCTTTCACCAAAACTTCGGGGATCAGCGGGCGGCTGTTGTATTCACTTGCCATGACCGCGCCATAAGCACCGGCTGACCGAAAGGCCACCAGATCATCCGCTTTGACCTCAGACATTGTACGGCCTTTGGCAAAGGTGTCACCTGACTCGCAGACTGGGCCAACGATGTCATAGGTTGCAGGCTCTTCACCCGGAGCGGCCTCGACAACCGGAATAATGTCATGATGTGCTTCGTACATAGCGGGGCGGATCAGATCATTCATCGCGCCATCAATAATCATGAACTGACGATCTTCGCCTTCTTTGACATAGATCACCTTGCTGACCATGATGCCCGCGTTGCCGGCAATCAAACGCCCTGGCTCGATCTCAAGCTCACAGCCCAAGTGGCCGAGCGTCTCTTTAACCATCGCACCATATTCCACGGGCAATGGTGGCGCTTCGTTTGAACGCTCGTAAGGAATGCCAAGACCGCCCCCTAGATCGAGACGACGAATGTTGTGACCGTCAGCCCGAAGGGTTTCTGTCAGCTCAGCTACTTTTTCGTAGGCCAGGCGGAATGGTTCAAGTTGTGTCAGCTGACTTCCGATGTGAACATCGATCCCAATCACATCAAGGCCAGACAGGCTTGCGGCATGCGCATAAACTTCGCGGGCACGGCTGATTGGAATACCGAATTTGTTTTCAGACTTGCCCGTCGCAATCTTGGCGTGGGTTTTTGCGTCTACATCTGGGTTCACACGAATGGTGATCGGTGCTTTGACGCCGAGCTCTAGGGCAACTTGGTTGATCGCTGCCATTTCAGGCTCTGATTCCACGTTGAACTGACGGATTCCACCGGTCAAAGCTGCATGAATTTCTTCGCAGGTTTTACCAACACCGGAAAAGACAATCCGATCACCCGGCACACCTGCTGCTTTAGCGCGTGCATATTCACCGCCAGACACAACATCCATACCAGCGCCCAGCGCGGCAAGCGTTTTTAGAATGGCCTGATTGCTTGCCGCTTTCATCGCATAGCACACAAGGTGATCTGTCCCTTCCAAAGCCTCATCAAACAGGCGGAAGTGACGTTCAAATGTTGCAGTGGAATAGCAATAGAACGGGGTGCCCACCTGAGCGGCAATTTCAGCCACAGGGACATCTTCGGCAAACAATGTGCCATCGCGATAAAGAAAGTGATCCATGGACAGCCACCTAACGAGATTAAACTTGCCATCTCTTAGGCATTCCGGCTGTCCAGTGCAATCAAACAGGCGCGTGATACGCCTAAATTTGGTGTCTACAAGCCAACACTGACGGAGACAGGGCCCTTATTGGCGCCAACACGAGCTGATGTGGTCAGACCATTTGGCCCAATGCCGACACCAACATTCGCTTTTGGGCGGATCGGCGCACCATCAGCGCCGCATCCTGCCAAAATCACCAGAGCAAGAAATGCTGCGAGTGGTTTCATCCTAATAGGTCCTTCCACCGGGCGACCTGTGCACGCACCTGACTTGGCGCTGTTCCGCCGTAAGACACGCGAGAGGCCACTGAATTGTGCACACCCAATACGCCCATGACGTCTTCGGTGATGTGTTCGTGTACCGTTTGCATATCTGCAAGCGACAGATCCGGCAAATCGCAACCGCGAGATTCCGCCATCGCCACCAATGAACCGGTGACGTGGTGCGCATCACGGAACGGCATATTCAGCGCTCGCACCAGCCAATCGGCCAAATCGGTTGCGGTAGAGAACCCGCTGCCCGCTGCGGCCTCAAGGCTTTCGCGGTTCCCGGTCATGTCTTTGACCATGCCTTCCATCGCAGCCAAAGCCAGCATCAGGCTATCAGCGGCATCAAAGGTTTGCTCTTTGTCTTCCTGCATGTCCTTGGAATAGGCCAGCGGCAGCCCCTTCATTACAATCGTCAGCGCGGTGTTCGCGCCAAAGATCCGCCCGATTTTGGCACGGATCAGTTCAGCCGCGTCTGGGTTTTTCTTTTGTGGCATGATCGAGCTACCGGTTGAGAACCGGTCAGACAGGGTAACAAAACGAAACTGTGCAGATGACCAAATCACCAGCTCTTCGGACAAACGGCTAAGGTGGATCGCGCAGATCGACGCTGCGGATAGGAAGTCGAGCGCGAAATCACGATCAGATACGGCATCCAAAGAGTTGGCTGACGGGCGATCAAACCCCAATGCCTGCGCAGTCATCTCGCGATCAATTGGAAAAGATGTGCCCGCAAGCGCAGCGGCCCCCAGCGGAGACTCGTTCATACGCTTGCGCGCATCTTCAAACCGGCTGCGGTCACGCGCCAGCATTTCGACATAAGCCATCATATGGTGGCCCCATGTGACAGGCTGTGCGGTTTGCAAATGCGTAAAGCCCGGCATCACCCAATCAGCGCCGGCTTCGGCCTGTGCAACAAGGGCTTTCATCAAGGCTTCGATCCCAGAGATCGCCGCATCCATCTGGTCGCGCACCCAAAGTTTAAAGTCTGTCGCAACTTGATCGTTCCGCGACCGGCCTGTGTGCAAACGGCCCGCAGGCTCGCCAATGATCTCTTTTAGGCGCGATTCCACATTCATATGAATGTCTTCAAGCGCTGCTGAATAGTTGAACGTTCCACCTTCGATCTCTGACAAGACCGTGAGGAGGCCTTCCCTAATCGCTTCGGCATCCTTATCCGTAATAATGCCTGCCTTGGCCAACATGGCTGCGTGGGCCCGAGAGCCAGTGATATCCTGTGCCGCCATACGTCGGTCGAACCCGATCGAAGCATTGATTGCTTCCATGATCGCGTCCGGTCCGGCGGCAAAGCGGCCGCCCCACATCTGGTTTGAGGAATTATCTGTCATGTCGTACCCTTCGGAGGAACAATGCGTCTACTACGGTTTAGCGTGCTTTATATGGCCTTGGCCCTAAGCGCAAATGTTGCGTCAGCTGATATTGAAACAGCCGCGTCCCTTCGCGAAGGTGACATGAAAAAGTTGGTGTTTCATCCTGAAGCCAAGGATGCGTCAAATGCGCCTTTTGTACATGAAGACGGCGGCGAAGGTCATCTATCAGACTACGAGGGCAAATATGTCCTGTTGAACTTCTGGGCGACGTGGTGTGCGCCATGTCGCCACGAGATGCCAATGCTGTCTGAGCTTGAAGCCGAACTCGGCGGCGACAACTTCAAAGTTGTGACCATGGCAACCGGTCGCAACTTGCCACCCGCGATTTCAAAATTCCTAAATGAAATTGAGGTTGAAAATCTGACCGAACATCGCGACCCCAAGCAAGAGCTGGCGCGGGGCATGAAAGTATTCGGCCTGCCAACAACAATGATCCTGGATCCTGAAGGCAACGAAATCGCGCGATTGCGTGGTGACGCGGATTGGTCAAGCGACAGCGCCAAGGCAGTGCTCCGTGCACTCTTTGACGATCCCGATGACGTGTAACGCTTAAATTATTTGGGGGAACCGTTGCGTTTCCCCAAAGCCGTCATCTTCGCAGAAAATCGCATATTTCCTATTGAAATGAGACTTCTTTCCCGCAATGATTGTATCCAAGCATACCCCGTTTGTGCGGCCCTTTAAGTGAACCTTTTGTTTACTTAAACCTTCAGGGCACCCTAAGCGAAATAAAAATCCAATAAAATTGGCGAATTTGTAATTTTATTTCACAAGTTGCTCTGTTCTTCTTGCCGCAGCGCGGCAAATCCGCTAACGATTCTCTGAATTCCGGGGGGATGCAGTGATCGCGTCATATGTATTTTCCTTGGGCCAAGTCAGTAATTTGAGGATCAGACAATGACGAACGTAGTGATCGCCTCTGCAGCCCGTACGGCTGTTGGCAGCTTCAGCGGCTCTTTTGCAAACACACCCGCGCACGACCTAGGTGCCGCAGTACTAGAAGCTGTTGTGGAACGCGCCGGCATCGATAAGTCAGAAGTTTCTGAAACAATCCTCGGCCAAGTTTTGACAGCTGGCCAAGGCCAAAACCCTGCACGTCAAGCGCACATCAACGCAGGCCTGCCGCAAGAAAGCGCGGCTTGGGGTATTAACCAAGTGTGTGGATCTGGCCTTCGTGCCGTTGCACTGGGTGCACAGCACATCATGCTGGGTGACGCTTCTATCGTCGCGGCGGGAGGTCAAGAAAACATGACATTGTCCCCTCATGTCGCGCACCTGCGTTCCGGTCAGAAGATGGGCGACATGAAATACATCGATTCCATGATCAAAGACGGGTTGTGGGATGCGTTTAACGGCTACCATATGGGCCAGACTGCTGAAAACGTCGCAGCGCGCTGGGAAATCTCTCGCGATATGCAGGACGAATTCGCGCTGGCTTCACAGAACAAAGCCGAAGCGGCTCAGAAAGCCGGCAAGTTTGACGACGAAGTCATCCCTTTCACGGTCAAGAACCGCAAGGGCGATATTATTGTCGATAAAGACGAATACATCCGCCACGGCGCGACAATGGCAGGTATGCAGAAACTACGCCCAGCCTTTATGCGCGAAGGTGGGACGGTCACCGCAGCCAATGCATCTGGCCTGAACGATGGCGCAGCGGCAACGCTTCTCATGTCAGCAGACGAAGCCGAAAAGCGTGGCATCGAGCCTTTGGCACGTATCGCCTCTTATGCGACAGCCGGCCTTGACCCATCTGTCATGGGCGTTGGTCCGATTTACGCATCCCGCAAGGCTCTCGACAAAGCAGGCTGGTCCGTTGGTGATCTGGATCTCGTTGAAGCCAACGAAGCTTTTGCAGCACAGGCTTGCGCAGTAAACAAAGACATGGGCTGGGATCCATCCATCGTAAACGTCAACGGCGGCGCGATTGCAATCGGCCACCCAATTGGTGCCTCTGGGTGCCGTGTTTTGAACACCTTGCTGTTTGAAATGAAACGCCGCGGTGCGAAAAAAGGTCTGGCGACTTTGTGCATCGGTGGCGGCATGGGTGTTGCAGTTTGCGTTGAACGCCCCTGATTCTTTCACGTCCTGCGGTGTGGTTGTCCTGTTCTGGGTGATCACACCGTAAGAAATATGAAACTTTCGCCAATATTCTGCGAATAATTTGATAGCGCAGAAAATTCATCGCGAAATAATATTGCACCCAGGGGAACTTCTGGGTAACAAACTTACCAAAGCATTTAGCCATATTGGAGGAAGACCCATGGCAAGAGTAGCACTCGTCACCGGCGGTTCACGCGGCATCGGAGAAGCAATTTCCAAAGCCTTGAAGGCCGAGGGATACGACGTTGCAGCAACATATGCTGGCAACGACGAAAAAGCCGCTGCTTTTACCGAAGCAACTGGCATCAAGACATACAAGTGGAACGTCGCAGACTACGAAGCGTCCAAAGCGGGCATCGCGCAGATCGAAGCTGACCTTGGCCCAATCGACACTGTTGTTGCCAACGCAGGCATCACACGTGACGCACCTTTCCACAAAATGTCGCCTGAGCAGTGGAAAGAAGTTGTCGACACCAACCTGACCGGCGTGTTCAACACCATCCACCCTATCTGGCCAGGTATGCGCGAGCGCAAGTTTGGCCGTGTCATTGTGATCTCTTCGATCAATGGTCAAAAGGGTCAATTCGGTCAGGTGAACTACGCCGCAACTAAAGCGGGCGATCTAGGCATCGTCAAATCTTTGGCGCAAGAAGGAGCACGCGCTGGCATTACCGCAAACGCTATTTGCCCGGGCTACATTGGCACCGAAATGGTTCGCGCGATCCCAGAAGAAGTTCTGAACTCTAAAATCATCCCTCAGATCCCAGCGGGTCGCTTGGGTGAGCCAGAAGAAATCGCACGTTGCGTGGCTTTCTTGGCATCAGAAGACTCAGGCTTCATCAACGGCTCTACCATCTCTGCAAACGGTGCACAGTTCTTCGTCTAAACGCGGCGCACCTCAGAATACCAAAGGGCCGGTCTATCGACCGGCCCTTTTTTGTGTCCCGTAAGTGCAATCATGCGCAGCGGGACCGTTCCGTAAGGACATTGGGTACCAGCGGAACATCTTTTGACCGGAAAAACCAAGCCGTGATTTTTGCAAAGGCCGCGGCACGTTCGGCGTGCGCCTTCCGGTAGGCCAGAGCGACCTTGGGATTGTGCGATACTTCGATCATTATTCACCTTCCTCAAGTTGAATTGAACTGAAACCAACATGACATCCATATTTCCACCAAACAAACGAGCTTTTCATGAGATCAGTTAAGCTGTACTTAAGTAAACATGACTGATCGCCTGCCGCCCCTCACAGCCCTACGTGCTTTTGAAGCAGCGGCACGACATCTGTCCTTTGCGCAAGCTGCAGCAGAATTGCACGTGACGCCGGCCGCCCTGTCATTTCAAATAAAGTCGCTTGAGGAGCACTTGGGCGAACCACTGTTCATCCGCCTCAATCGCGCTGTGAAATTGACCAAAGCCGGCGAAACGCTGGCGCCGGGCCTGACAGACAGCTTTCAAACCATGTCCAACGCATGGAGCGCAACCAAGCGCTTACAAAACAACAATGTGCTAACAGTCACGGCCGGGCCTGCGCTCACGGCCAAATGGCTTGCACCGCGCCTATTCGAATTTGCACGTGCCCATCCCGAAATTGAGCTGCGCTTTACTGCGTCCCTTAGTCAGTTGGATTTACACCGAGATAGTGTGGATGTCGCGATCCGTTTTGGGCAGAAAGAGTTTGATGATCTCTATAGCGTTCCCGTGCGCAAAGAATGGGCCACCCCTGTGATGACCCCAGAACTGGCGAAAATCTATACAACGCCAGAAAGCCTAATCGACGCCCCATTGATTCACGATGATTCCATTAACTTCCTGTCACCACGCTGTGACTGGGAGACTTGGTTTCAGGTCCACAAACTCCCCTATCCTGCCGATAAGGTGGGCGCCCATTTCTCTAATGCCGATCATGCCATCGACGCCGCTGTTGCTGGCGTGGGCATTACATTGGGCCGGCGCCCGATCATCATCAAAGACGTGATGGAAGGACGGCTTGTGACACCGTTCCCAATTGCTTTGGAAATGAACGCACGCTTTCGCTTTCTATGTTTGCCGGGGGCTGAAAAACGCCCCCAGATCGCAGCTTTCCGCGATTGGTTCTTGGAAGAGATTGAAAAAACATCCCACTTCTCTGACAACATGAAAATCATCCCTATCGAAGAGGCATTGGCGCGATGACCCGAAGTTTAGCAACGGCAATTGGCTTTATTGCCGTGGTGCTTTGGTCATTTCTGGCATTGTTCACCATTGGTTCGGCCCCCACCCCACCCCTATTGCTGAATGCGATCTGCTTTAGCATTGGCGGTGCACTCGGCCTGATTTGGACCCTACACAAAAAGAAACTTCCAGAGCTGCGCACTGTCAGTTGGAAAATCTACGCCTTTGGTACATTGGGACTGTTTGGGTACCATGCCCTATATTTCAGCGCCCTTAGATTGGCACCAGCCGCCGAAGCCGGGTTGATTGCTTACCTCTGGCCTTTGCTGATCGTCTTGCTTTCAGGCCTGCTTCCCGGTGAGCGCTTAAAGATGGGTCACTTCCTGGGGGCTGCGATTGGCTTTTGTGGCGCGGCGCTGATTATCGCGGGAGGCGGCGGAGCTGCCTTTGATCCTAACGCCCTTGCCGGCTATGGCCTTGCCTTGGGCTGTGCCCTTGTTTGGGCAGGCTATTCCGTGCTTTCGCGCAAATTAGGGTCAGCCCCGACAGAAACCGTGGCCGTGTTTTGCATCGCTGCCGCTCTGCTATCAGCCGCGCTGCATCTTTGCCTTGAAGAGACGGTATGGCCTAATAGTGCGTTAAGCTGGGGATCCACCATCGCCTTAGGCGCTGGCCCGGTCGGCGCGGCCTTTTACGTGTGGGATATCGGCGTGAAACGCGGGGACATTCAGCTGCTGGGCACAAGTTCTTATGCCGCACCGCTATTGTCGACCTTAGTGCTCGTTGTGGCAGGCATTGCGGCCCTGACTTGGTCGCTCGCTATCGCAGCAATTCTCATCACTTTGGGCGCAGCCCTTGCGGCTCGGGCCAGCATGGCAAAGTAAAAAGCCCCGTCCATAAATGGAAGCGGGGCTCAAATCCTAGATATCTAGGGGATCACATTGAAAGGCGCGAAATCTCTTCTTTGATCTTCAGCTTTTGCTTTTTCATTTCAGCAATGGCGAGATCGCTTGATCCGGGTGCGCGTTGTTCTTGTTCTACTTGTTTTGAGAGGGTCTCATGTTTCCGTTTTAGTTCTTCCAAGTGTGAGCTCACGCTCATGGCAGTCCTCCTCTCTAGATGGGTTATCAGTAACAGAAACAGTCGATCACAGTTTTTTGTTTCTGTCACGCTGCACCCGCACAGACACCCAGAAAAAAGTGGAAAATTGCCGATAGATTTGATCGAATTCTGGCCTCTTGATTGCAAAAGCAACGAAAGATCAAGCAGTTCAGCAAGAAAAGGCGAACTTACTTAGGCATTGGAAGGGCTGCGCCTTCTCGTAACACAGCACGGATAACGGGCGTATAGTCTTCGCCATCTGTGCGGTGTTCCTCGCCCTCATGCATCAAAATCGGAGCATGGATTCGCAAAGGCGCTCGACCTGAATGCCTTGCTCTCACAATCACTAAATGTGCGTCACGCCCAACACGGGGCTGAAAGTTTTGCACCTGAATGGATCCCAATGTTGGGGGCATCGCCGCCAATAGATCCCCCAACCGTTCGGCCCGGTGAATGAAAGTCACGTGACCTCTGGGGGCAACGCGCTTGGTCGCCACCTTGATCCACGTTGACAACGGCGTCTGCTCTCCCATGGCCGTTTCACGGCCAACGTCATGCGCCGCGTGCCCATTGCGGCGATCAAAATAAGGAGGGTTGGCGATGACATGATCAAAGCGACGTTGCTTCAATGGATCGGGCAAATGTTCTAAGTTGCATCGGTAGACTTCGAATTCTGAATTGTTCAGGGCTGCATTGCTCTTGGCCAAAGCCGCATATTCTTGCTGAATTTCAACGCCGCAAAGCTGCAAATTTCCGACACGAGCTGCAAGACATAGCGCCGCAGTTCCAACACCTGTTCCAAGCTCGAGCACTGTCTGTCCGGGCAAAGCGTAAACGGCACTGGCCAACAGCACAGCATCCACTCCAGCGCGGTAGCCTGTTTGCGGCTGGCGGATTCGAACTTTCCCGCCAAGGTATTCATTTTCGGTGATTATTTCCGTCACGGTCGCCCCAAAGGGATTTCATTGTCTCGCATCACACGTTCGGCTTGGGTGATCATATCCGCCCTCACCATGAGACGCCGTGGAAAGATACCTATTCCGCCTTCGAGAACGCTCATATTTACGTCCATTTCAAAGCAGTCTATACCCTCTCCACGAAGGAGTGCCGTCGCGAATGCGATTATTGTCGGATCGGTGGTGCGTAAGAGTTCCTTCATAATGGGGATGTAAGGGCAAGGGTCGCCAAATGTCGAGCCTTGTGACGGGTGTTTTATGGGACTTGATCACGCAACAACCAAACCACACGAAGCGCTGAGCGCTTTGTTGGCTGATGATATGTCCGCTGTGAATGAGCTGATCACGCAGCGCATGGCAAGCAAACACGCCCCTCGCATTCCTGAAGTGACGGCACATCTTGTGGAGGCTGGCGGTAAACGCCTTCGCCCTATGATGACATTGGCCGCAGCCCGTCTTTGCGGCTACGATGGCCCGTTTCACATCCACCTCGCAGCAACGGTTGAATTCATTCACACAGCGACGCTGCTGCATGATGATGTGGTTGACGAAAGTGAACAGCGTCGCGGTCGCCCAACAGCGAACCTGCTCTGGAACAACCAGTCTTCTGTTTTGGTGGGGGACTATCTGTTTTCCCGGTCTTTCCAACTTATGGTGGAAACAGGCAGCCTGCGTGTATTGGACATTTTGGCAAATGCATCTGCGACCATCGCAGAAGGCGAAGTCTTGCAACTGACCGCTGCGCAGGATCTAAAAACAGATGAAAACGTTTATCTGCAAATCGTGCGCGGCAAAACAGCGGCGCTGTTTTCTGCAGCAACCGAGGTTGGTGGCGTCATTGCTGAGGCTGACGAGGCACATGTAAAGGCGCTGTTCAACTATGGTGACGCGCTTGGAATCGCCTTTCAAATTGTTGACGATCTCCTTGATTATCAAGGCGACACCAAAGCAACTGGCAAGAATGTTGGTGATGATTTCCGTGAACGCAAGCTTACACTGCCGGTGATTAAAGCCGTCGCAAAAGCAGATGCGGACGAACGTGCCTTTTGGGAGCGCACGATCGAAAAAGGCAAACAGGCCGACGGTGATCTGGAACACGCTTTGGAGTTGCTGAACAAGCACAATGCCTTGCTCGAAACCCAGAAAGACGCGCTCGAATGGTCTGAAAAGGCCAAGTCAGCCCTCGCGGACTTACCAGACCATGAGATCAAAGGGCTTTTGATTGATTTGGCCGACTACGTTGTCGCTCGAGTAAGCTAACGCACTTACAGGCGATAAGAAAATTAAAGCGGCCCAATTGGGTCGCTTTTTATTTGCCCAGCGGCCACCCACCAGGCGGGATGCGCCACGGCCAATCGCCCTGTCGCTGCATCACGTGCCTCTGGGCTGTCAAATAACGCAAAACAGGTTGCACCCGACCCGGACATTCTGGAAACCATCACACCGGGCAATGTGTTTAAAGCGGTTAGTACATCAGCGATCACAGGCGCATTTTGAATGGCCGCGGCCTGCATATCGTTGCGCTGTGTCTTGATCCACTCCGCAAATTCCTGAGCATCTGCCCATGATGGGAAGTTCTCAGGCATCGGTGGATTATCTCGACGTCTCATGGCTTTGAATACAGCAGGTGTGGGCACCTCGACACGAGGGTTCACCAAAAGAATCGGGCAGTCCGGCACCCCGCTGACTGGTGCAAGCACATCTCCGATACCGGACATGCGTTGTGGCGCAGGAGACAGGCAAACAGGTAGATCGGCGCCCAATGTTAGGACACGCTCCTTCAAGGGTAAATCACACCCCCAAAGCACAGACAGTACCCGCAGCGTCGCCGCAGCATCAGAAGAGCCGCCACCAATCCCTGAGGCTGGAGGTAGGTTTTTCACGAGAGAAAGAGCCGCACCCATGTCAGTGTCAAACAACCGCGCCGCTTTGATCATCAGGTTGCGACCGTCTTCGGGAACGCCTCGGGCCATAGGACCGGTCACCGAAAGACTTAACTCAGCAGATGTCTCTGCGGATATTTCATCGCCGATGTCCGCAAACACCACAAGTGAATCAAGCAAATGATATCCGTCGGGGCGCTGGCCCGTCACATGAAGCGTTAAGTTTATTTTCGCCGGGGCGAAGGCCGTGGCTTTAGCCGTCATTCGCCACCTGAATAGGTTGCGCACCTTCTTCGTTCAAAACCGCATCCAAGCCGACATCCAATTTGCGGCGAATGCGTTCAGGATCGGCCTCTGCAGCAGAGTCATCATCGACAAATGACAATGCACGGTTCCACTGAAACTGCGCCTCAGTCTTTCGACCAACGGCCCAATACACGTCCCCCAGATGATCATTCACGACTGGATCAACAGGCATAAGCTCTGTCGCACGTTCCATGTGGCCGACGGCCTCTTCATAGCGGCCAAGGCGATACAATACCCAACCAAGGCTATCGACGATGTAACCACTATCAGGACGCGCGGCGACTGCGCGTTCAATCATGTTAAGTGCTTCGTCCAGTTTGAGTTTCTTTTCGACCAAAGAATACCCAAGGTAATTCAAAACCTGTGGCTGGTCCGGGTTCAGATGCAGCGCCTGTCTGAAGTCTTTTTCAGCGAGTTCCCACTCCCCTTGGCGTTCAAGACAAATCGCCCGGGCGTAATAAGAGAACCACTGGCTCGCGTCTGGTTCATTAAAGAGCGCAAGTGCGCGATCATAAGCTGCTGCGGCGTCATCAAATTTTTGCTGTTGGCGCAAAATGTCACCCAGTGATGTATGCACAATCGGGTAGTCACCATGCGTCCGCGCCAGCTGCTCTAGCACTTCGATTGCGGCTTCGGTCTTACCGGAAAGACGCAAGGCTTCGGCGCGGCCCAATTCAGCTGCGTGAAAAGATGTGTGCCCAGAAGGCACTTTCCGATAGGCCTCTGTCGCTAGATCAAATTGCTCGACCTGTTCCAAAAGCTCTGCACTCATGAGGACAGCGTCCACATGATCAGGCCGCAGGAATTCCGCTGTGCGTGTGTATAGCAAGGTGTAATCTGGTGAGGCTTCGTCTTGCAGGGCACGCGCGATGCTAAAGAACACCTCTGCAATCCCATCCCGTGCGGAACGGACATGTGTAAACGGAAGTGTTTCACCAGCCTTCAACGCAACACGCATATTGCGCAGCTTTGGATCAAGATCGCGCCCAAACAGCGTGTCGAGCACGATAATTGCATCATCGTTACGATCAAGCTGACTTAGAATTTCGAGGTGGGCCAGAACACTGCGCGCTGAAATTTGCACAGCATTGGCGTGTTCCCCACCATAAATCGCTTCGGCCCCTTCAAAGTCACCCACAGACGCCAATGCCAATGCTTTGTGATACAGCGCAAACCCCATAACACCGCGTTGTTCAGCAGATGTATCAAAAGCCGCAAGCGCCGCAGTCATGTCGCCCTGCCCTAACAAAGCCCAACCCTTAACAAGGCCATCCACCAACGGGCCAACACCTTTGTCCGCCTCAAGGCGTGCGATCACCTCGTCGTAGTTGCCTTTGTCAATGGAGTCCGAAATCAGCGCCATCGTTGCAATTTGGCTTTGAACGCCCTGACTGTCCAACTTACGCGCAACAGGAATGGTTTTATCCATCTTCCCAAGTGCCATATTGGACAGAATGAGGTTTTCCAAAAGGAATTCGTCAGATTGGTTTCGCGCCAAAAGACGAGTGTAAAATGTCGATGCAGCTTGATAGTCGCTGGCAAAGGTCGCAGACCGTGCAGCCAAATAAGCGCCGGCATCGCCGTCTGCCATCACAGGCACAGATGTTGTGCCCATCAGGGCGGCGAATGCGAACAGGCGCAGAAGTTTATTAGGCACGGGCGGCTCCTTAAACGAGGGGTCGTCACTAAAACCCTAAACGGCGCACTTCGGAGAGGCAATGCCGCACTGGTACCTGCCTATAGCTAGCCTAGATTTCCGCCTCCGCAGCATGACGTTTGCGCGATTTATTGCGCAGAACAAAGCATGACGCTGCTCACAAAGATGTGAGACACTCAAATTCAAAAGAAAAGCGCCCACCAAATTGGCGGGCACTTTCACTGAAGCTAAGAATAGAATCACATGTTCGGATAGTTTGGTCCGTCGCCACCTTGTGGGGTAACCCAAGTGATGTTTTGTGCCGGGTCTTTGATATCGCATGTTTTGCAGTGAACACAGTTTTGGAAGTTCACAACGAATTCAGGCTTCCCGTCTTTCTCGACAATCTCGTATACGCCTGCCGGGCAATAGCGCTGTGCTGGCTCATCATACATCGGAAGGTTGTCAGACACAGGCTTCATCGCATCTTTCAGCCGCAAGTGGCATGGTTGACTTTCTTCGTGATTTGTCATCGCAAAGCTGACGTTGGTCAAACGGTCAAACGACAACTTTCCATCCGGCTTTGGATAATCAATTGGCTTGTGCGCTGCTGCCGGCTCTGTGGCCTGAGCATCGTTTTTACCGTGCTTCAGCGTACCGAACAGCGAGAAGCCGAATAGTGAATTTGTCCACATGTCCATGCCGCCAAGCGCCAAGGATGCAACCATTCCGTACTTAGACCACAAGGGCTTAACGTTGCGTACTTTCTTAAGGTCAGCCCCGATCGCACCGGTGCGTACTTCGGTTTCATAGTCGTGCAGCTCATCACCGGAACGGCCCGCTTTGATCGCCTCATGCGCAGCTTCCGCTGCTGCCATGCCAGACAACATCGCGTTGTGATTGCCCTTGATGCGCGGCACGTTCACCATACCCACGGAACACCCCAACAAGGCCACGCCAGACGCAACCATTTTCGGCATCGACTGGTATCCGCCCTCAGAAATCGCACGTGCACCGTAGGCCACGCGCTTGCCGCCTTCGAGCAAGTCCGCAATCATCGGATGGTGCTTAAAGCGCTGGAATTCCATGTACGGGAACAGATGTGGGTTTTTGTAGTTCAAGTGAACAACAAAGCCGACATACACTTGGTTGTTGTCCAAGTGATAAACAAAGGAACCGCCGCCCGCATTGCCGCCCAAAGGCCAACCCATCGTGTGAGTTACCGTGCCTTCTTTGTGCTTGGCTGGGTCGATCTCCCAAATTTCTTTCATGCCGATGCCGAACTTTTGTGGCTCGGAATCGTCAGACAGACCGTATTTCTCGATCACTTCTTTGGCCAAGCTGCCGCGTACGCCTTCGGACAAGAAAACATATTTACCGTGCAGTTCCATGCCCGGCTCTGTGTTCGGGCCGTAAGAGCCGTCTTCTTCAAGACCAAATACGCCGGCCACAACGCCTTTGACTTCGCCGTTATCACCGTAAACCAGGTCAGAACACGCCATGCCTGGGAAAATTTCCACACCCAGCGCTTCGGCTTGCTCCGCCATCCAGCGACAAACATTGCCCATAGACACAATATAGTTGCCATGGTTGTTCATCAGTTTTGGCATTGGCCAATTTGGGATGCGGATTTTTCCAGCTTCGCCCAGAGCATAGAAGTTGTCTTCTTTGACTGGAACATTCAGGGGCGCCCCTTTTTCTTTCCAGTCTGGGATCAGCTTATCCAGACCACATGGATCAAGAACTGCACCTGATAGAATGTGTGCACCTACTTCAGAGCCCTTTTCCAGAACAACAACTTCTAGGTCGGCATCCAATTGCTTTAGGCGGATCGCAGCTGACAGGCCAGCAGGGCCTGCACCAACGATTACCACATCGTATTCCATCTTCTCGCGTTCAATCTCGGCCATCTGGGCTTCCTTCCTCCGGGTGGCTGGCAGGCAATATTACTTCGCGATTGCTAGCCTTTATTTGCTGGAAACGTCAATTGGAACGCGACGCAAATCGCATAGTAATCGCCCGCCGCGACGAAACGTCAGTATAAATTGCCGCTTAGATTCGCTTTCTGGCTGCTCACGGGGAATTACCACCGCACAAATCAATGGCACGTTTCACGACCACCAAAATTGCGCCAATTTTGCGCACCGCCCAAACGAACGCGATTCGACTAAGTCGCGAATTTTAATTTCGATTGCCTCAGACCGGCGAAAGAATGCTGGAAACAACAGCTTTCGCTTGCATTCACATTCCTGTTTGGGTCAGGTAATTGGTCAAAGAACTCAGGGAGAGCGCTCCCTCAAAACGACAAGACTCTTGGGGAGCAAGACATGGAAAAAATCCCGATGACTCGCACAGGTTTCACTGCGCTTGAGGCGGAATTGAAAGTTCTGAAGGTCGATGAACGCCCTGCGATCATTCAGGCTATTGCTGAAGCACGGGAATTGGGTGACCTGAAAGAAAACGCAGAATACCACTCTGCGCGTGAAAAACAGGGTTTCATCGAAGGCCGCATCAAAGAGCTTGAAGGTATTTTGTCACTCTCTGACGTGATTGACCCAACTAAACTAAGCGGCTCCGTCAAATTCGGCGCGACTGTTACAGTGGCGGATGAAGACACAGATGAAGAAAAGACATGGCAGATTGTTGGCGAATACGAAGCCAACGTTGAAAAAGGTCTTTTAAACATCAAATCCCCAATCGCGCGCGGTCTTATCGGCAAAGAGGAAGGCGATAGCGTAGAAGTACGCACGCCGGGTGGTGTAAAAAGCTACGAAATCGTAGAAATATCTTACGTGTAACCCGCAATTCAGGGCGTAGTAGTAAATGGTAGACGACACCGAAAGCACGGCAACACCAATTGGCCTGTATGATCGTCCTCGTTCGCGCGAGGTTACGAGCATTGATATTATTGCCATTTCACTGAGCCTGCTTTGGCTTCTTGGAACCGTGGTGTTTTTCCTTGTTCTGGAGCCCGGCACAGGAAACAGCGGTTCGCTGCAATCCATGATGACTATGCTGGCGATCTTTATGCCTGTTGCCATGATTTGGGTTGCGGCCATGGCGGCACGTTCCAGCCGTGTGATGCGCGAAGAGGGGCAAAGACTTCATTCCGCCGTAGATGCCCTGCGTCAAAGCTATGTCGCCCAGGCCCGTGGCACCGGACAAGTCACAATGGAACCGTCCATTGCGAAAAAGCTTGATGAAATCGCGGCAGCGCAACGTAAAACCGAAACAGCTATCGCTATGTTCTCAAGCACCCGCGAAACACAAGCGGCCCGCCCGGCGGCCCCTGTTGAAACAGCGGCGGCCATAGACGAAGAAGATCAGGCACTGTTGGCGCTTGGCACACCCGCCGAAGCCCTTACGCCCCCGCTGGAACACGGCGACTTGATCCGTGCGATGCATTTCCCAGAGACTGCCGAAGACCAGCTTGGGTTTAATGCGCTTCGCAAGGCTTTGAAGGACCGTCAGGCGAGCCAGCTTATTCAAGCGGCGCAAGATGTGCTGACACTACTGAGCCAAGACGGCATCTATATGGATGACCTGCGCCCTGATTTGGCGCGCCCTGAGGTTTGGCGCCAGTTCGCACAGGGCATTCGAGGCCGTGAAGTCGCCGCTTTGGGTGGGGTGCGTGATCGGTCTTCGCTTGCGCTGGCGGCCGGTCGCATGAAACAAGATCCAATTTTCCGCGATGCGGCGCATCACTTCTTACGTCGTTTTGATAAGTCATTTGTCGAGTTCGAGAAAACCGCGACCGATGCCGAAATTACCTCGATGTCAGAAACCCGAACTGCCCGCGCGTTTATGCTGTTGGGCCGTGTTGCAGGTATTTTCGACTAAGTCTTTTTGCGCGTTAAAAATATAAACAAAGGGCAGCCGTTGAGCTGCCTTTTTTGTTTGGTCATCATAATCCAAACTCTGAATATGGATAATAGCGGACCGGCGTCCCCTCAGACACCTCCATTGCCTCATCTGGTAATTCAACAAGCCCTTCAGCCCAGCTCAGCCCCGAAACCCGGCCCGAACCTTCAGAGGCAAACACTTCAACCTGACCATCGCGTAAACGCGCCCGCAGATATTCCCGCCGCCCTGCTTTCTTACGCTTTGAAAACGCGGCAGGCAGCATGAGCCCCTCGGGCATTTGCCATCCCTGCCCTGCAAGCAACGCCATCGCAGGTCGGGCAAACACAAGTGCGCAGACCATTGCCGCCACGGGGTTGCCCGGAAGGCCAAAAACCGGAGTGTCCTTCCATATCGCAAGCGCTAGTGGGCGCCCCGGCTTAACGGCCATACGCCAAAGCGCCAGCGAACCCGTTTCTGATAGCAAGGCTGATACGTGATCTTCATCACCCGCAGATGCACCGCCAGACGTCAGAATGACATCCGCTTGCAATGCCGCCTGATCCAAGGCCTTTTGCAAGGTATCCCGGTTGTCAGGCACCCGGCCCATATCAATGGGTTGGTAGCCAAATCGCGCTAGCATCGAAAGCAACATGGGGCGATTTGCGTCGTAGATTTGATCTGGTTCAGCATCTCCGCCAGCCTCAGCCAGCTCATCTCCTGTTGAAATCACCGCAACCCGCAAAGGTTTGCGCACAGACACCTCTTGCACCGCCGCTGCTGCAAGCAAGGCCATATCGGCAGGTGTGATCTGCCGCCCGCTATCTAAAATAATGTCCCCTGCAGAAACATCTTCACCCGCCTTTCGAGCATTGCTGCCCACCTTAAGCGGGCCTCTGAAAGAGATTTCGCCCCCACCCAGAGTGACGTCCTCCTGCAGAATGACCGTGTCTGCTCCATTCGGCATTGTTGCGCCGGTTAATACGCGCACGGCGTGGGTCTTGGGGACGCTCCCTTTATAAGGTTGCCCTGCCGCTGATCGCCCAGACACAAGAGGCACCACATGATTACCTGCGCCGTATTCCGCACCTAAAACGGCATAGCCATCAACTGCTGAATTCGGCTGGGGAGGATTGCTGCGCATCGCCTTAACTGGGGCTGCGAGAACACGACCATGGGCCTGCCCAATCGGAAGCGTTTCAACGCCCGCAATGACAGACAAGCGGCTTTGCAACAGCGCATGTGCCTCGGCCACTGGTGTCCACGCCACCCCAGAGGGTAAGGCGAAACAATCATTGGTCAGCGGAGGCGGCTTTAGGGCAGAGCCACTCATATGATTTCCTTTGGCGCTTTAAGGTCGCAATGAGATTGAATGAAATTCGCAATAGCGTGGGTATCGTCTAACACCAAACAGGGCAAACCGGATTCAATCTCAGAATCCGAGGCGATCGCAACAATCGTCTCGTTGGTTGGCGCGATTAAGGGCTGTTTTGTTTCAGCCCTGTGGCATTCAATTTTGGAATGAGATTGGGATTTAAACCCTTCGACCAGAACCAAATCAACCGGGCTCATTCGCAATAACAACTCGTTAAGATCCAGGGCATTGCCATGATTTTCCCGCATCAAGGCAAACCGACAATCAGATGCGAGCATGACCTCTTGTGCACCAGCCACACGATGCCTGTGACTGTCGGTTCCAGCAGGGTCCAAGTCGACGTTGTGATGTGTGTGTTTGATCGTTGAAACGCGAAAACCGCGCTCTGTGAACTCGGTCACAAGTCGCTCCATCAACCCTGTTTTGCCGGTATTCTTCCAGCCGGTCACACCAAACACTTTCATACAGAACTCTCATTGATCAGCTGCGCGACCTTCAAATCTTCGGGTGTGTTCACATTAAAAAACGGATCGATCCCTTTGCCAGAAAACACAGCCTGCGCCGCCTGATGCTGATCGGTCCACAACACCACTTTTCGAAGACCGTTGTTCAGCGCATTTCGCAAATCGTCGCGCAATTCCACAGGCCAAAGCCCAAAGGTTGGCTGACGCCATATTTTACCCGAAGCATCTTTGGTCGCGGCAAGCGCTAGGCCACTCCCGTCCTTACCGGCCTCTTTCAGGCGAGACATAAGGTCGATTGGAAAAAACGGGGTATCTGCCGCAGCTGTTAAAATCGTTTCGGCCCCTTGGCTGGCCGCCCAATCCATGCCAGCCAAGACACCGGCGAGCGGGCCGGGAAATCCTTCAATGGAATCCGGCAAAACAGGCAAACCCAAATCTGCAAACCGGGCTGCATCACCATTTGCATTTAGCGCCAAGTCATCGACCTGCGGGACCAGACGGTCCACCACATGTTGCAGCAAAGTTGTGTCGCCCAAGGCGAGGCGACCTTTGTCGCCGCCGCCCATCCGCGTCGCGAGGCCACCGGCAAGGATAACGCCAAGCGTATTAGTCATGGCCTATCGTTCCTTTGCGGCGGTTTTTCTTGGGTTCTTCGGGCACGTCTGCTGGGTTCAAATCCCGGATCAAACGTTCATTCCCAGACAGGCAAACAAACCGTTGCCCCCGTAAACGTCCGATGAGTGTTAGGCCAAGTTTTTGCGCAATTTCAACGCCCCATGCGGTGAAACCAGATCGGCTCACCAAAACCGGGATCCCCATAAGGGCGGTCTTAATCACCATCTCGGACGTCAAGCGCCCGGTCGTGTACAAGAGTTTATCAGAAGCGGGGGTCGATGTTTCAAACATCCATCCTGCCACTTTGTCGACGGCGTTATGCCGGCCCACATCCTCCATATACACCAGCGGCTGCGCCCCATGACACAAGACCGTGCCATGTATCGCCCCTGCCTCAAGGTATAACGAAGGTGTCCGGTTGATTTTCGCGGACAGGGCATAAAGATCGGATGTCTTCACCTGTGTTTCTGGAAGGGTCAGCCCCTCAAGGCCCTCCATCATGTCGCCAAAAACGGTGCCTACGGCACACCCACTAGTACGGGTTTTCTTTTTTAGTTTTTCTTCGTGGTTGGTTTCCTGTGCTGTGCGCACCACCACCGTTTCAAGCTCTTCATCAAAGGAGACGCCCGTCACCTGTTCGTCGTCACGCAACATGCCTTGGTTGCGAAGAAATCCAAGCGCCAAGTATTCAGGGTAATCGCCAATGGTCATCGCCGTGACGATTTCGCGGCTGTTTAGAAAAATGCTCAGCGGACGCTCTTCGACAACTGACAAGTCGACGGGTTCGCCTAGGTGATCCACCCCCTGCAACGCACGTGTCAAACCCGGCTGCGACGGCGCAGGCCCAATCAAGTATTGTGTCTCTTCTGAAGTTGCCAATTGTCATTCTTTCATTCGCGAAGTACCGCTATCTCATTCAAATTAGGCATTCCTTATGGCGACGACCACTGTAAAATCCGCCTTATGGCAAGGCATTCGCGACGGCGCGCCCTATCTTTTGGTGCTCGCGCCCTTTTCTGCGCTGTTTGGCGTGCTCGCAACCGAAGCTGGGTTGAGTGTATTTGAGACGCTCGCGTTTGCTGTTTTGGTCATTGCTGGGTCAGCACAATTTACCGCGCTGCAATTGATGACTGAACATACCTCGACAGTGATTGTCATCATTTCAGCACTTGCCGTGAATTTGCGAATGGCCATGTATTCCGCCAGCCTCGCGCCTCATCTTGGGCAGGCCCCCATTTGGAAACGAGCAATCGCCGCCTATTTGACCGTCGATCAATCTTACGCGCTCAGCGTTTCAAAATATGAACGCGACGAGGGCATGTCGATAGATCAAAAGATCGCCTATTTCTTTGGGGTGATGATCCCCATCGCCCCAGCTTGGTATGCGTTTACACTCATCGGCGCATTGGGTGGAAAAGCCGTGCCGCCGGAATTGGCACTCGATTTTGCCATGCCCCTTTCGTTCACCGCGATGATTGGCCCCATGTTGCGCACACCGGCACACGTCGTCGCTGCATTTGTTTCTGCAAGTGGCGGGTTACTTCTGGCCGGTATTCCCTACAATCTTGGTCTCCTGATCGCCGCTCTGATTGCAATTCTGGCCGGGGCACAAGTCGAACTTTTGCAAAAACGGAGGCTGGACCGCGATGGATAAGTCATACATTTGGCTCATCATTGCTGCGCTTGGGTTGGGCAGTTTTGGCTTACGCTTTGTCTTTATTGGGTTAATTGGCGACCGATCCCTTCCGGAATGGGTGCTTCGACATCTACGGTATACGGCTGTCGCAGTATTACCTGCGCTGATCGCGCCACTTGTGGTGTGGCCTGCTGCAAATGGCGGTGAAACCGAGCCCGCCCGGATTTTGGCCACGTTGGTGACCTTTGCCCTAGCCTATTTTGTTAAGAACTTCTTGCTCTCGGTTTTTGGAGGCGCAGCAACGCTTTTTCTGGGGCTTTGGCTTTTTTAGCGTTCGTATTCAGGAACGAAGTTACGTAAAACTTTGGTTTTGTCGTCGCCATCGTATTCATACAGACGCTCAAACGTCGCCCCTTTGGCCGTGAACGTTTCCATCAGTTTCCGAGGATAGTAAGAGCGTTTCACATCCTCAAACCCGGGCAACTGAGACAAAACTGCCGACGTCGAAAGCGCACAATGCGCTTGAGATACTGGGGGATGGTTCATCACAAGCTGCAGGGCCTGCTCTGCCACTTCGGGGCTGACTTCGATGGTCTGAATGACAACGTGATACGTCTCACGCGCATGAAACCGCGTGTATTGATCAACAAGATAGGGTGTCATGCCATAAACGGTGTCGTTTCTGGACACGATCTTTTCATGCCGAAAGCTGCCCGCAGGGTCAAACGCCACACGCTGTGATCCATTGACCATCAACGATGTATGCGCCCCGGCACCACTGCGATTTGACAACATGGTGTACAGCGTCAACGTTGGAGGGCCATCGTGCCGATAAACAGCACGCGATACTTCTTCGGGCGAGGCATTGTTGCCTTTGTTGGGAACAGTACATGCAACCAATGTGCTGGCAGCTGCGACAAATGCAAAAGCTTGCAAAAGACGTTTCATGTTCCCTCCAAAGGGCAAATACAACGCGGCTTTAGCTTCTGAACAAAGCCAGGATAATCAAAACGATGATAGAGCCAGCAGCAACCCATGTAGATGCGTTGATGAAGCCAGCAAAAGCTTTTTCCTGAACTTCAATGTTCATGCTGCCATGTTCATGTTCGGACATTTCGAGCGTTCCTTTTTTTCGCATTTACCTGCGCAATACTGCATTTTTTTGGCGCTGTCACCACGGCAATGTGCCGCAAATTTTAGATCATTTCTCGGCCAGCTAGGGGTTGCAAATAAGCAACCCCGATTTTGGCTCACACATTCTCTTCTAAATCTTGAGCCAAGCGAAAGCCAATGCGGTTTGGTTCTGGTGCATCAACCTGCTTGGGCATCGCACGCAGCATGACGTTCAGCTGGCTGACATGCTGCACCAATTGCGTCTTTGCACCGCCCCCGTCTGTGCCATGAAAGGTGATCATATCTGGCTCAAAGAAGCCCATCCCTTCGATTCGCAAAACACCAGCATCGCCACCAGTAAAGCCCATCGCGATTTCATGCTCGTTATCAAGCTGTTGTTCAAAATTCTGGATATAAAGGATCAGACGCTCATAGGCCCATTCTGCCGGGCTTTTCTGTTCGACAGGTTTTTTCGCGACAGCCGAAGGCAAATCTGTTTGGCCACCACCCTGAGTAGTCACCTCATAGCGGCGTGGCAGTGCAGCTGCTTCTTCTGCTTCAGCAGAGGTTTTAATGTCGTCGTCCATCTTAGTCCTTCCTGTGCCAGAGCCATGCACCGTCTTCGCGGTGGCTTCGGCTGATTTGGCCAAGATGATACAGATGGTTGAGGTGCGCAATCGCTTCGACAAGGGCGAGCCCATATTCTGCCGGCCCAATGCTGCGCTTAAACAGGGGTGGGAAACACTCACCCGCTGTCCGCGGTTCACTTAGGTGCAAAGACAACCGATCCAAGGCACCATGGTGGTTGTCGATAAGTTGCTTCATCCGCATCGGAAGCCCGGTAAACGGCAGTTTATGGCCCCCAAGGGCCAACTGATCTTCGCGAGCGTAGTGGCTTAGGCGTTCGCAGGCCTCAAGCCAATCCGCCACTGGATCGGCATCAGGTTCAGTCGCATAGACACCAATATTAGAGCTGATGGACGGCAAAATTTGATCGCCCGAGATCACCAAATTGTCATCACGGGACCACAGCGTGAGGTGCTCTGGTGCATGACCGTTGCCCATATGAACGTCCCAATTACGCCCACCGACACGAATCACATCATCTTGCTGAATGCGCTTAAACCCCAAGGGCATGGGGTACACGACATCCGCAAAATTGAACGGGCGCTCTGATCGGCGTTGCTCAAATATCTCTTTGTCCATCCCCGCCGACAGGTAGAAATCCAGCGTTTCTTGGCGCGGCACGGCTTGCTCATCAAGTTGCAACATTCGGGCAAATAGCCAAGCGGTGCGCGTTGTCCAAAGCTCCGCGCCAAATTCAGACTGAAACCAGCCTGCAAGCCCCATATGGTCTGGGTGATGGTGCGTGACGATCACACGGCTGACAGGTTTGCCGGCAAGCGGCCCGTCAAGCAGCGCACTCCAGATGGCTCTGGTACGTCGAGAGGAAAACCCCGTGTCAATCAAAGTCCAACTGTCGCCGTCATCCAGCGCATAGACATTCACATGGTCCAGAGCCATCGGAAGCGGCAGCCGCATCCACAGCACCCCTTCGGCAACCTGTATCGCCTCACCTTCCGCCGGAGGCTCCGTCCACGGGGTGCGAATGCCTGTCATTTCGTTCATGCTGACAAATCTTCTACGGTCAAAGCATACAGATCATCTGCACCGCGCATCGCGTGGGTTAACATCGCGGCATGTTCTGGCAACAAGCGATTGATATAAAACCGCGCCAAACGGGTGCGTGGCCCTTCTGTGCCCTCCTCACAAGCGGCCTTTAGGTGATATTGCGCCCCCAAGACACGCGCAAAGCCATTCAAGAAAGGCACGCAGCCGGCAAAGCGTTCGTTAAAATCGCCCTGCCTGACCATCCATTCGGTTGCCTCCCGCAAGGTCTCGGTTGCATTCCAAACCGCTTCGGCCAGTTCATTTTGCGTCTCGCGCGCTTCTTCGGCGAAGCCTTCAATTTCATCCAAAATCGCATAGGCCGCTTCACCGCCATCCATCAACTTGCGCCCCACCAAATCCATGGCTTGGATGCCGTTGGTGCCTTCATAAATCGCAGTTACCCGCACATCTCTGGAATACTGAGCGGCCCCGGTTTCTTCGATGTAGCCCATGCCGCCATGCACCTGAACGCCAAGCTCAGATACTTTGATGCCTGTGTCGGTTCCAAAAGACTTTGCAATCGGTGTTAGAAACGCCGCGCGGGCGATGTGCTCGCTGGTGCCGGTGGCATTCCCAAGATCAATCGCGACAGCGCATTCCAGCGCAATGGCACGTGCGGCAAAAGTTTCGGCCTTCATGGTGGCCAGCATACGGCGCACATCTGCGTGGTCGACAATCGTGCCCGTTCCGCCGTCAACGGGGGTTCGGCCCTGCTTGCGTTCCAGCGCGTACGCCAGCGCATGCTGATATGCGCCTTCGGCGGCACCAACGCCCTGCCCAGCCACACCAAGGCGCGCGTTGTTCATCATGGTGAACATACATTTGATACCGTCGTGTTCTTGGCCAATCAGCCAGCCAGTGGCACCCTCAAACTGCATCACGCCTGTTGGCGAACCATGCAGGCCCATTTTATGTTCGAGGCTGACCACTTTAAGGCTGTTCGCAACGCCTGGGTTGCCAGCGTCATCAGGGATGTGACGCGGTACAAGAAACAAGCTGATGCCTTTGGTTCCTGCCCCACCATCTGGCAAACGCGCCAAAACCAAATGACACACGTTGTCTACGAAATCCGTATCAGCCCAACTGATAAAGATCTTTTCACCTGTGATCGCGTAAGTCCCATCGTCATTGCGGACGGCCTTAGACGACACAGCCCCCACATCCGAACCCGCCTGAGACTCAGTCAGGTTCATCGTGCCAGACCATTCGCCCGACAAAAGCTTTGGCAGATAGAGTGCTTGGATTTCGTCAGAGGCATGGGCTTCGAGGGCTTCGATTTGGCCCAAGGTCAATAGCGGGTTCAGCTGCAACGAAAGGCAAGCGGCTGACATCATTTCATAAACCGCTGTGGTCACCGCCAAAGGCAGCCCCATGCCGCCATGTCCGGGGTCAGCTGAGGTCGACAGCCATCCGCCTTCGGCAATGGCCTTGTAAGCGTCACCATACCCCGGAGAGCTGCGCACCACTCCGTTTTCAAGAACGGCGCCTTGCACGTCACCATTGCGCTGAACCGGATACAGCGCATTTTCAGCAAGCTTTCCTGCCTCTGATAAAATCGCACTTACCGTGTCTGAATCCGCATGGGCAAATTTGTCTGTTTCCGTCACTTGGCTTAGCGGAACAACCTTGTCGAAAATAAAATTATAGTCAGCGACAGGGGCGCGATATGGCATTGTTTTGCTCCTTGGCGGTTGGCAACAGTTCGATTGGCCTGTATGCAGCAATATCCAATACAATAGGTAGGCGACGCGCATGCGCCTATCATAACGCGGCGTCATGAAATGAATGACCTAACGACCGAGAAATTGACAGCGAATTCCGACGGATTTGCAAGGGCAAGCGCCATCTGGCGGGTCGGAGGGCTTGTCGCATTCCCAACAGAGACAGTCTATGGTCTTGGCGCAGATGCAACGAACGATCATGCCGTTGCCCGGATTTTCGAAGCGAAGGGCCGACCGCGTTTTAACCCCCTTATTGTTCATGTTGACTGCATCGCCACAGCAAAACGTTTTGTTGAATGGAATGATGCAGCTGATCGGTTGGCTTTGGCGTTTTGGCCCGGCGCATTGACCTTGGTCCTGCCGATCAAACCCAACTCGGGCCTATCGCCTTTGGTCACAGCCGATCTCCCCACCCTCGCGGTGCGCGTGCCCGATCATCCCGTTGCCACGCAGCTTTTGGCTGCCTTTGGTGGGCCGGTTGCAGCGCCTTCTGCCAACCCGTCAGGCAAGATCAGCCCAACGCAGGCATCTCATGTAGAGGCTGGCCTGACTGGTCGGATCGAAGCGATATTGGATGGCGGGCCTTGTGGCGTTGGCCTTGAAAGCACCATCGTGGGTCTTTCAAACGAGCCAACCTTGCTGCGTCCCGGCGGCATTCCTGTCGAGGCCCTTGAGAAAGCGATGGGGGCTGCATTGACGACCCACACCGAAAATGACGCGCTCGTTGCACCGGGGCAAATGCTGTCTCACTACGCACCGGGTGCGAAGGTGCGATTGGATGCCACGGATAAGCAGGATCACGAGCTGATGCTGGGTTTTGGCGCAGTACCATGTGATCTAAACCTATCGGAATCCGGTGACCTCAGAGAGGCGGCAGCCAACCTATTCCATCATCTGCATGCCTTGGATGCGATGGGATCAAAGGGCATTGCGGTTTCGCCGATCCCAGAAATTGGATTGGGCCGCGCGATCAACGATCGGCTGCGGCGCGCGGCGGCGCCACGCGACTAAGCGCGCCCAGCGCTCGCAGACAACGTTAAAGGGTCAATCCCAAGGGTTTTAAGCGCCGCGCCCCACTTGGCATCATTCGCATTGTCAAAAACGATGCCATGAGACGCATCGGCAATCAGCCATCCATTCATGGCGATTTCTTGCTCCAACTGGTCCGGCCCCCAGCCACTGTAGCCCAAAGCAACAAGTGCCTGCGTTGGGCCTTCGCCTTTGGCCAGATCTTCGATGATATCAACCGTGGCAGTCATCGCGAAATCATCTGATACCGGCAGCGAAGAAATCTGCGAGCGGTAATCTGGGGAATGCAGTACAAACCCACGCGCACCTTCAACCGGGCCACCAAACAGCAGCGGCACATCGTGAGACAGTGCGTTTTCGGTGATCGAGAGCTGTTCCAACAGAGAGGCAAAGGTCATCTCGCCCATGGGTTTATTGATAATAAGTCCCATCGCACCTTCGGCGCTGTGGGCACACATCAAAACAACAGAATGAGCAAATCTTGGATCTTCCATGCCGGGCATGGCGATCAAGAGCTTTCCGGTTAAATCAAGCGCACCCATAATATCTGTCAAAAAAATTCCCATCTTTTCGCAATGGCTTACCCTATTCATGTTAGGGTTCACGACAGCGGGCGCAAGCCCCAACTGGTATTTCATGGCCACAGTCACATTCGCTCGCCTCAATGTGAGTTGGCATTTCAGGCCCAATCCCGCATGAGAAAGACATGATAAAATACGCTGCCACCTCTCTCCTTGCGATATCACTGATATTGCCAATCTCATCCCCAGCACTTGCGCAGGGGTATGATGACGCCATTTCCGCTGAAATTCTGCCGGGCTGGAGACGTGCAGACGGTCGCCATGTCGCCGCCGTGCGCATGGTTTTGAAAGATGGATGGAAAACCTATTGGCGCGCCCCTGGTGACGGAGGCATTCCCCCCCAAGTCCGTTGGTCAGGATCACGAAATCTAGACAACGTGAACATCGTCTGGCCCACCCCTAATGTATTCAGCCAGAACGGAATGCGCTCTATCGGTTATGAAAATGAGGTGATCGTGCCCCTCATCGTCTCACCGTCAACTGACGGAAATGACGTAAAGCTTAAGGCGCGGCTCGACATTGGTGTCTGCAAAGACATTTGCATCCCAGAAACATTGCGCGTTTCAGCCGAACTTCCAGCGGCATCGTCCGAGATTGATCCCAGAATCGCTGTCGCGATGACCGAGCAACCCTATTCCGCTCAGGAAGCTGGGGTTTCTCAGGTCAGCTGTGCCCTGTCTGCGACAAGCGACGGAATGATCATTAAAGCCACCATCAACATGCCCAGCACAGGTGGCGCAGAACATGGTGTGATCGAAACCAACAACCCAAAACTATGGGTTGCTGAGGCGGAGACTGTCAGGCGTGGCAACACGATCACCATCGCAAGCCAAGTGATGCATGTGGATGAAGAGCCGTTCTTGGTGGATCGCTCAGGCGTTCGTGTCACCATCTTTGGCCACGACTATGCGGTTGATATTCAAGGATGCCCTACCAGTTAAGTCATATACGCCGTGTTTGCAGGCGAATTGCAGCAATGGCGTAACCTAGCAAACACAGCGTAGCGGCACCGGCGGTAAAGACCATAATAACGGCGCTTGTGTTTGTGAAGCTGTCTGACCAAGGCATCACGCTTTGTAAAACAGGGTGAATTTCATCATACAGGGTGAACCACCCAAGCGTGCCGATCAGCCACCCGAAAATCGCAACACTCAACGGCCAGGTTAGTGCGCGTAACTGCGGTGCGCGTATTGCTTTGCGGGCCGCTGCAATCTGGCGCCCGATATCTTGCTGTGCTGCCAACAAAGCCGGCACAACGATCAACACCAGCATCACTCCAAACCCAAGCCCATAGACCAGCGTGATCACCGTCGGCTTCAGGAACTGTGCCTGTGCAGAACGTTCAAACAACAGCGGGGTTAAGCCCAAAACTGTCGTAAGTGTCGTGAGCATTACAGGGCGCAATCGGTCGGCTGTGCCTTCGATGATAGAGGGCAATAAACCCCGTTCCTGAGCATATTCGTCGATCGTCGTGATCAAAACAATTGAATCATTGATGATGATTCCCGTCATGCCCAATAGGCCCACCACGGTGAACATCGACAATGGAACGTCATGATAATGATGGCCATAAATTGTGCCCACCAGACCAAAGGGAATGATCGCCATGACGATCAATGGCCGTGTCCAACTTGCGAAAACCCACGCCAAAACAAGGTAGATCCCCGTAAGACACAGGATAAGACCGTTACGCGCATCAGTCAGGAAACTGCTTTCCTGTTCGGCCAAGCCCGCCAAGCGCCATTCGACCTGATGCACACTCGCGATTTCTGGGAGAATGTCTTCTTTCAGCGCCCGTTCAACTGCAGCGGCGCGTTCCGGGTCATCTTCAGAAATGTCACCATTCACCGAAACCACCCGCACGCCATTTTCACGGCGAATGGTGGAAAAGCCTGTACGACGTTCGGTGCTGACGATGTCGGCCAGGGGCACATAATTTCCAGCTGGGGTACGCATCAATGACGTTTCCAGAAAATCTGCTGTCAAAGCGTCCACGGGCAACTCGACACGGATGCTTGCCGTACGCGGCCCCTCTGGATAGGTCGAAGCTTCGATCCCATTCAAACGGTGCCGCAGCACGCGGCCTAACCCATCAATGGTAAAGCCCAGCGCCTGACCCTGTGGTGTGAGTTCGAGGATCAGCTCTTCTTTGTCATACGGCAGATTGTCCTCGACTGCGGACACTTCTGGATAGGGCAAGAGTGCTTCCTTCAAGGACACTGACGCGGCCTTGAGTGTCGCGCTATCGGCACCAAAAAGCTGTACATCCAGTGAATCTCCACCCGGGCCAGATCGCCAACCGCGAAAGCTCACAGTTTCCGCCAGTGGGTGTTTCAGAACGCGGTCTTGTAGGTCAGCGACAAAGGCAAAGCTGGAATAACTGCGTAGATCGGCGTCTATCAATTCAATGGCAATGCCTCCTAGTTGGTCTGGGCTTCTTGCATCTGCGCCCGAAAGGCCGCGCCCTGTGTTGCCGCCAACTTCGGCCATTACAAATTGAAGCGGATTGCGCCCGTGTTTTTCCTCGTATTCGCGTCCCAAT
The DNA here is from genome assembly GCA_947498415.1 of uncultured Paracoccaceae bacterium. Taxonomy (GTDB): domain Bacteria; phylum Pseudomonadota; class Alphaproteobacteria; order Rhodobacterales; family Rhodobacteraceae; genus Cognatishimia. Next base: position 61,915 of record CANMKB010000005.1, on the reverse strand, counting down.
TCTTCGGTGGCACGCTGCATCTCTCGCATCATGGCAAGCGAGTCTTCTCGGGTTGCATCGGCAGACATGATGAAGTTGCCGCTGATTGACCCTCTTTCTGGCGCATTGAAAAAACGCCACTTCACGTCACCGGAAATAAACAAACTGGCTTGGGTCGCTAACAGCACGACAGCCCCTGCCATAACCGGATAGCGTGCGCGGATGACAAGGGCGATGAAAGGGCGAAACACCGTTTCTCGGAACCAGCGGAACCCAATATTCACAACACGGCTCGGCCAGTCATACCAATGTTCCCTGGCGGTATGGGCCAAAGCATGTCGCATGTGATTGGGAAGGATCAGAAAGCACTCAACAAGAGACGCGATCAACACCACAATTACGGTAAACGGAATGTCGATGATCAGATCGCCAAATCGCCCCCCAATGGCAACAAGCCCAAAGAATGCGATCACAGTGGTCAATGTTGCGGAAAACACTGGCAGCGCCATGCGTTGCGCAGCGGTTTCAGCTGCCAAAGTCGGGCTCTCTCCTAACCGACGTGCCCGCATATCCGCGTGCTCTCCGACAACAATTGCGTCATCCACCACGATCCCAAGCGTGATGATCAACCCGAACAGCGAAATCATGTTTAACGTGATGCCAAAGGCATACATCAATGCAATTGCGGCGCACATCGCAACGGGAATGCCGGCCGCAACCCAAAACGCAATCCGGGCATTCAAAAACAAGAACAAGAGCACCAGAACCAATCCAAGTCCCATTAAGCCATTGTCGAGAAGCAAATTCAGGCGGCCAGAGATCGCCTCGGCACGGGTACGAATGAGATCTATAGAGGCCCCTTCAGGTAGGGTCGCCTGAAGGTCTTGAGCAACGTCTTCGACCTGCGCTTGAATATCGATTGCATCGCCTTTGGCCGAACGATCCACGCGGATCGACAGCGCAGGGTTGTCGCTTACAAAGTAACTGCGGTTGCGGCCCGCCCCTTCAACTGTGACTGTTGCCACATCACCGATGGTTAGCTTTGAACCATCCTCGTTGGTCCGCAAAACGATCGATTCAATCTGCGCCGCATTGCGCTTGGCCACACCGGTTCTGACGCGGGTATTGGCGCTGGCAACGTCTCCCGCTGGATCTGCATTAACTTCTTCGTCGATTGCAGCCGCAATTTGGGCCATCGTCACGTTGTGGGTGACAAGTTGCGCTAACGGCACTTCGACAATTGTGCGAGTTGCGGCGACACCCCGGATGGTGACACGCGTCACTCCTTCGGCAAACAAGCGCGTCACGAATTCATCCGCAAACCGGCCCAGTTGTTCAGGGGCAAGTGGCCCTGTGATAACAACATCTGTGACACGATCCCGCCAAGCGCCCCTCCGCACACGCGGATCATCCACATCTTCGGGCAAGGTTGTGACGTTATCGACCGCCTGCTGCACATCATCAGCCGCACGAGACATATCCCAGCCCGGCTCGAATTCCATCGAGATCGAGGCGCTTCCCTCAGAAGAGCGCGACTCTGTGCTTTTCACACCTTCGACGGCCAGCAATACCGGCTCTAGAACTTGGACAATGGCCGCATCCACGTCTTCCGCGCCTGCGCCATCCCAATTCACATTCACCTGTACATTGTCGGTGATTACATCTGGAAAGAATTGCGCCCGCATTTGAGGCGCTGCTGACAGCCCAGCCACCACAAGCAACACCAACAACAAGTTGGCAGCGGTACCATGTCGCGTAAAGTAAGAAATAATCCCGCCAGCAAGGGGTGTGACGCGCCGCACCATGGGTTAGCCCCCCATCCGCTGCTCTAATCTTTCAACCACTGCGACCGGCACCTTGGGTTGAGAAAGCTGTTCAACAATGCGGGCTTTCCGTTCAGCCGGCATTCTTGAGTTGCCTTCGACAAACGCCAAAAGTTTGGCGCGTCGCTCTTCGCTAAGATCCAATAGCTTTTGCTCTTCGGTTGGCTCAGGCGGAGCATCAGGATTGGTTGGGCGCACACGAATACCCGCCCCCAACGCAGGGGTCAGCCGCGTCACGATATCGCGTCCGCCAATTTGTGGGGACCGCACCAAAACCAAATCTCCTTGCCGCCGCAAAAGAGTGACGTCTAGCGCTTCTAGCCGATCCTCCTCTCCGACAACCATCACCTGGCCTTGCGCACTTAACGCAGAAGCCGGCAAAACGACGGCGCTTGGCAGCGGCGGTTCTTGAATCGAGACTTCAACAAAGTCTCCGGGTTTTAATCCACGGGTGTCAACCAAAGTGGCAAAGATCAAACGCCCCGTTTGCCCTTCGCCCACTGCAGCACTGTCGCGGCTTATGCGCCCTTTGGCATTTAATGCCGCACCTGACACATTCAGGCGCACCTCGATCGGTGCGGATTGTAACCGGCCGCTTTCATCCAAAAGTCGTGTATATTGGGCTGTCGACACACGGAACGACACTTCGAGCGCATTTGGATCGATCAATTGCCCCAACCGTTCGTTTGTTGACACCAATCCCCCGCGCACGGCTGTCACATCGGCCAATGTGCCATCAAACTCTGCTGTGATCGTACGATCTTGCAAATGTCGCTTGGCCTCATTTAGGGAAATCTCGGCCTGTATAAGCCGCGTAAGCACTTGATTGCGCCGTGCTTCGGCCTGAGCAAGGGCCACACGCCGCGAAACCTCTTGCTGTCGCGCAGACGCCAAGTTGAATTCGGCGGTTTCAATGGTCGCTGTTGTGCCAACGCCACGTGATGTCAGGCTTTGTTGCCTCTCAAGTGCCTTTGCTCTTAGGTCGGCCTGCGTTCGTGCCACGTCTAGGTCTGCTTGGGCCAATTCAATGGCAAGCTCTGCTTCAGACCGTTCGGTCTCAGCAGCGGCTTTTTCGATTTCAGCGCGGTTGACCGCATCTTGCGCATCAGCCGTGTCAATTTCAGCAAGCACATCGCCAGACTTCACCTGTCCGCCATCACGAAACGCAGGAGACAATTGCACAAGTGTGCCACTTGCGGATGCACGTAGTTCAAGGGTTCGTTGACTGTGAATTTCGCCAAATACTGTGAGTTCTGGCACAACGTCACCCGGCGTCGCACGAACCACGTTTACCGTGAACACGCGCTCTCTTTGGTGTGCCGCTCTGGGTTCTTGGTTGACCCGATCCGCGACTGCACCCGAAATCAAATCAACAGCCGTCAGCAAAAGCCCTGCCGTCAGAGATAGCAGGAAAATACCGATTAGGCTTTGGCGTAGAAAGCGCATGGATTGCCTTTCAGCTATGCAAGTCGTGTCTTTAACGTGGGTCAAAACCGACAAATTTCCAAGGGCTACATCTTCTTAACGAAGCATCTGCCGATTTCCGTCGCGTTTTCGTGGAAAATTATCTTGAATTTTAGCGCTGGTGGATATTCAGCCTTTGCTGCGCTTTAAGTGTTCATCCAGCCGCGGCATAATCTCAACAAAGTTGCAGGGCTTGTGACGATAGTCCAGTTGGAATTTTAGGATGTCATCCCAAGCGTCTTTGCACGCCCCCGTACTACCGGGCAATGCAAACAGATAGGTCCCATTTGCCACGCCGCCCGTTGCACGGCTTTGCACCGCAGAAGTGCCAATCTTGTTCATGGAAACCATGGTGAACACAGTGCCAAAGGCATCGATTTCTTTTTCATAGACATCGCGATGCGCCTCGACCGTCACGTCGCGCCCCGTTAGCCCTGTTCCACCTGTTGAAATGATCACATCCACGCCATCGTCCGCACACCACGCACGAAGTTGGTCGGCGATCAATTGACGTTCGTCTTGTACGATCTTTCGATCCGCCAATCGATGTCCCGCTTCAGTCAAACGCGCCACCAAAGTGTCGCCGCTTTTGTCTTGATCCAACCCACGCGTATCGCTGACTGTGAGAATGGCAATTTTTACCGGAATAAATGGGCGGCTTTCGTCAATTCGTGCCACATCAGGCCCTTTCTAATATCGCCAATCGTGCCGCGAGAGCTGCAAAGATCGCGGCGGTGATATATCCAATTCCTTTGGTATAGACGCGCGAGCTTAGCATCCACTTGCCCAGCTTGCCGGCAAACGCCCCGACCAGTCCGTTCACAACAAACCCACCAACAGAGATGATCGCACCGTACATCCAAAATTGAAACAAAACACTCCCGCGCGAAGGGTCAACAAACTGCGGGACAAAGGCCAGTACAAACAGAATGACCTTGGGGTTGCTGATATTCACTACAAACCCTTGCCAAAATGCTTGCGGTACGGACAACGCTTGCGACTTGTTTTCATCCATTCTTGTTCGCAAGGCCCCGATCGCCAGCCACACAAGGTAGGCCACACCAACCCAGCGGATCACATCAAACAACCAAGGAAGGGTTGCGACCAGCGCACCTAGACCAAGCCCAGCAACAGTCATGTGAACAAAGGCACCTGCGGAAATACCAGCGCTCGCTGCGACCGCTGGCTTTACACCAGAGCGTAACCCCTGCCCAAGGCAAAACATCATATCTGCCCCCGGTGTCAGGTTTAACGCGAGCGCGGCCGGAATAAAGGCCAGTAAAACGTAAATATCCATCAGCTTGAAACCGCTGAATTAATCCTTGCCTTCAACGACAACAAATCAGCCCAGGCTTCACGTTTGGCGTTTGGGTTGCGCAACAAATGACTTGGATGGAACATCGGCAAACACGGTTTGCCAAAAGCCTCAACCCATGTGCCGCGCAAACGCGTGATGCCGCGTTGCTTTAAAACACCCTGACACGGAATGTTGCCCATCAAGATTAAGAAATCCGGATCAACCAATTCCACATGGCGCTGCACAAAGGGCATCATCATCGCGATCTCATCTGGAAGTGGATCACGGCTTTGAGGCGGGCGCCATGGCATAACATTCGCAAGGTAAACGGCCTGCTCTTCCGTTTGGGCAGTGCGATCCATATCGATCGCCGCCAGCATTCGATCCAGCAATTGCCCTACACGCCCCACAAAAGGTTTGCCAATGCGGTCTTCTTCACGCTCTGGTGCTTCGCCAATAATCATAACCCGTGCTGCGGCATGACCATCTGAGAACACAAGCGAGCGCGCACCATTTTTAATCGAACAATGCGGGTATTGGGCCAGCGCAGCCTGAAGCTCGTCCAACGATGAAGCAGATTTAGCCATTTGCTGCGCCACTTCGACCGGATCTATTTCGACCTTGCGTATTGGCGCATCTGCTGCGGGCTGTTCCGGGGCTTTGCGTTTCTCAGGCACATCATAACGATTGACCGGTGCATCAAGGATGGCTTCGGTTGCGCCAAGGTCAACCTGCCATTCCAAAAGCGCACGCGCGGTATGATACTCTAGTGCCGATTCCATAGACGATACCCTATCCTGTGGCACGACCCGGGAAAACCACTCATTGCATCAATAGATCTCATCTACCCATGAACGCAGCTTGCAGTGTGATCACGAGCTTTCTATAAGCGGCAAAGATCAGATCAAGGAGCACTCGCATGGCGTTTCGTCAAAGGCATCTTCTGGGCATTGAACAGCTTCGTCCCGAAGAGATCACCGCTATCCTCGATCTTGCAGATCAATATGTTGATCTGAACCGCGGCGCGAACAAACATTCAGAAACGCTGCAAGGTCTCACCCAGATCAATATGTTCTTTGAGAACTCAACGCGCACCCAGGCCAGCTTTGAAATTGCAGGCAAGCGTCTTGGCGCAGATGTGATGAATATGGCGATGCAGGCCAGCTCGATTAAAAAGGGGGAAACCCTGATCGATACGGCCTTAACGCTGAACGCCATGCATCCAGACCTTTTGGTTGTGCGTCACCCGCATTCTGGAGCGGTCGATCTGCTGGCGCAAAAAGTAAATTGCGCTGTGCTGAATGCCGGTGACGGCAAACATGAACATCCGACCCAAGCACTCCTTGATGCATTGACCATCCGCCGTGCTAAGGGGCGCTTACATCGTCTGAACATCGCGATTTGCGGCGACATTGCCCACAGCCGCGTCGCACGATCCAACCTGATCCTGCTTGGCAAAATGGAAAACCGTGTGCGCCTTGTGGGGCCGCCCACGTTGATGCCAAGTCAAATCGATCAATTCGGCGTGGAAGTGTACGAAGATATGGCCGAGGGCCTTAAGGACGTGGATGTCGTTATGATGCTGCGTCTTCAGCGCGAGCGGATGGACGGCGGCTTTATCCCGTCAGAACGCGAATACTACCACCGCTATGGCCTTGATGCGGCCAAGCTCAGCCACGCCAAACCTGATGCCATTGTCATGCACCCTGGCCCGATGAACCGTGGCATTGAAATCGACGGTGAAATCGCCGACGACATCAATCGGTCAGTCATCCAAGAACAGGTTGAGATGGGTGTCGCAGTGCGTATGGCTGCAATGGACTTATTGGCCCGCAACCTGTTGGCAGAACGCGCGAACGCGCCAATGGAGGTCTGATTATGGAAGATCCTAAAGACCCAAAAATGAGCGGCCGCGTGGCCACCATCGCTTTGCTCGTGATGTTTGCGCTTGTTGGATTAATTGTGTGGGTGGGCGGCTGATGCCTGCGTGTGCGCGTCAGATTGCCCACAACATCAGGTCTCTGTCAGTGCACAAGCGTTTTCGCGATACCCACAAAGGCCTGCTTTGATGACAGATCCTCTTTACGTTTCGGCCTATGAAAACAAATGCATTCGTCTGTTTAAGGTCGATATCACACCAGAAGCGCTTGAAAAGTTAAAGAACCCAAAACCTGACATGCCACCCTATGCGGCCGCGGTCGCCGAATTGGTCGGTTTGGATTGGGTCGACGGCACATATGCTGAACTTTTTGATCTCAGCGATCTCGAAGGGCTGGGCCTTGCGAATTACCTGCTACAAGGGGCTGGTGTTTCCGAAGCTGTCATCACTCAACACAGAGATCGTCTTGATGCACTCGAAGGGATCGTGCTGATCCTCTACACGCGCGCCTTTGAAGAAAAAGAAGTGCAACTTCACCCGCGACGCAACGTGGTTCTGGTGGAACATTTCGAAGAAGAGAGCACACCTATCGCCTTTTCTGAAATTCCCAGCAAAGCCGCGCGCACCCCCGGCCCAACGCAACCCGCGCCCTCCACGCCGCACGGTACCGCACTAAAGGCGATGCTTATGCTTCCCGCCATCGCGGTTGTTTTAGGAGGGCTGATTTGGCTACTCAGCAGATAAGCTTTCGTATTGAATTGCTTGACCTAAGCGCTTCAAACCGGCATGTCGCCATGCAATCAGGCAACCGGGCCTCGCCCTCTTAAGGAGATCGCACCACATGACCCTTTTTCTTCGGAATGCCCGTCTTATTGATCCTGAACAGCAAACCGATCTCATCGGCGATCTGCTGATCAAGGATGGTGTGATTGCAGAAGTGGGCGAAAACCTAAGAGCCCCATCTGACGCCGAAATCATAGACTGCGCTGGTAAATGCTTGGCTCCGGGCATCATTGATATTGGGGTTAAGGTGTGCGAGCCGGGTGAACGCCACAAAGAGAGTTACAAAACCGCTGGCCTTGCTGCGGCGGCAGGTGGTGTCACCACTATGGTCACGCGCCCAGACACGACCCCTCCCATCGACAACCCTGAAACTTTGGAATTTGTCCTGCGACGCGCCAATGAAGCGGCGCCCGTGAATGTTGTTCCCATGGCTGCGCTGACCAAAGGGCGTGACGGTCGAGAAATGACGGAAATCGGTTTCCTGATGGATGCAGGTGCCGTAGCCTTTAGCGATTGCGACAGCGTGATCAGCGAAACCAAAGCCTTTTCACGAGCCCTCACCTATGCACGTTCGTTGGGTGCACTTGTGATCGCACACCCTCAAGAGCCGGGACTTTCAAAAGGCGCGGCCGCGACCTCTGGAAAATTCGCAAGCCTGCGTGGCCTGCCCACCGTTTCGCCGATGGCCGAACGCATGGGGCTTGATCGTGATATGGCACTGGTTGAGATGACAGGCGTGAAGTATCACGCAGATCAAATCACCACCGCCCGCGCCCTGCCCGCATTGGAACGCGCCAAGGCAAATGGCTTTGATGTGACCGCTGGAACTTCCATTCACCATCTTACTTTGAACGAGATGGATGTGGCCGACTACCGCACTTTCTTTAAGGTCAAGCCACCATTGCGCAGCGAAGATGACCGCCTTGAGATTATTGACGCCGTAAAGTCCGGCCTGATTGATATCGTATGTTCCATGCACACGCCTCAAGACGAGGAAAGCAAACGCCTTCCATTTGAAGAGGCCGCTGCCGGTGCTGTCGCTTTGGAAACCTTGTTGCCTGCCGCCATGAGACTTTACCACGCAGAGCAATTGACCCTGCCAGAGCTGTTCCGCGCCATGGCCCTGAACCCTGCAAAACGCCTTGGCTTGGCGGGTGGCCGCCTGTCTGTCGGAGCACCTGCCGATTTGGTGCTGTTTGATGCGGATGCACCCTTTGTAATGGACCGATTTAAGCTTCAATCTAAGTCCAAGAACACACCATTTGACGGCCAGCGGATGCAAGGTAAGGTGCTTGCAACCTATGTGGCCGGTCAGGCCGTTTACCGGAGAGACTAATGCCCGTTTTGGAATCTGGTTTTTCAGCGCTGATCTTGTGGGGCCTGCTGGGCTACGCCTTTGGCTCTGTCCCCTTTGGGATCATCATCACCAAGGTCTTTGGCCTCGGGGATTTGCGCAAAATCGGGTCAGGTAACATTGGCACAACCAATGTGTTGCGCACCGGATCAAAACCCGCGGCGGCGGCGACCTTGATCCTAGACGGGGGCAAAGGCGCGATTGCCGTTCTATTTGCGCGCTGGCTGGCGCATGAAGACGCCGCACAGGTCGCAGGCCTGATGGCCTTCTTGGGGCATTGCTTTCCAATCTGGCTTAAATTCAAGGGCGGCAAAGGTGTGGCAACCTTCCTTGGTCTGATGCTTGCCTTGGCTTGGCCCGTTGGGATTGCGTGTTGCCTGACTTGGCTTGTCACCGCGGTCGTTGGGCGCATCTCTTCGCTAAGTGCATTGGTGGCTGCGGCCTCCACCACTTTTTGGATTGCTTTGACAGGCTTTGGTTCCACCTTCATGCTGGGTGTCGCTGTTACTTTGCTGGTGTTCTGGCGTCACAAAGAAAACATCGCACGTCTTCGTAAAGGGACTGAGCCCAAAATCGGCGCCAAGTGACACACAAGGCATGTATCGATGCCTTTCATGCGCTGCCTTTTGGGGCGTTTTACACCCAATACAATGAGATGCGATACGCTGCGGTTCGCACTCAATTCGTCTCTGGAAAATCTGAAAAACTGGTCGCCGGTGAACTCGGCGGGTGTGACTAAATCAGCTTAAACCTCTACCATCTAAAGTCTAGCGCACGCCTAATGCCGTGCGAATTGCGCTTTGAAGAGGTCATCCAGTTTGTGCTGAACTTATCCGTTCTGGGTCGCCAGACCTAAGTTTGCGCACATCCATCGCGCGTCTGCGCACAATCAAAATCTGTTGTTTTGTAGTTGATCACCTCAATCCCGAGATTGGGGGTGCAACAAGGCGATTACCTTGCTCTGCACCAAATTCTGTCCCGTTGGAAATTTCGGCCGCGTGGCAAATCTCAAAAATGAAAGGTAAATCCATGAACAAGCTGAAAACGCTCATCGGGGGCATTGCCCTTGCGTCGTCTTTCACTGGCGCCGCTTTCGCAGCAGGTGTGGAATTAAACGCGTCTTCCACAGGTCTTGCTTTGCAAGGGTATGACCCAGTGGCCTATTTCACCGAAGGTGAAGCCACACCAGGAAACTGGAAGATCACCACCTCCTACAACGAAGCGACATACCGCTTTGCCTCTGAAGAGCACAAAGCCACCTTTGAAGCGAACCCAGAAGCGTATCTGCCTCAATACGGCGGCTACTGCGCATTTGGTGCGGCAATGGGCTTTAAATTCGATGGCGATCCAGAACTGTGGAAAGTGGTCGATGGCGAATTGTTCCTGAATATCTCAAAAGACATTCAAGAACGCTGGGAAGGCGACATCCCCGGTTTCATCGAGAAAGCTGATGCGAAATGGACAGATATCGAGCAAGCAAACCCAGCAGACCTGCTGCAATAATTGTTCTAAAAATGGGAACGGCGACGCATTTGCGTCGCCGTTTTTTTGTTTGGCCAAAATGATGTTCAAGATCAGTAGCTAAACTCGCTATAGACCCGTGTCAGATCCCCGTTCCAATCGCCATGGTACCGATCCAACAACTCATCAGCAGGTGTCTTGCCACTTTCCAAGCTTTCTTTAAGCGCATTCAAGAAGTGCGTTTCATCTGGGATCATGCCGCCGGCACCCGGAATAGCCCGCGCCTTAAGCCCTGCTTCAGAAATCGCGACAACTTCTTGCGCCAATTCATGCATGTTTAGATCGCCGACAACGGCCTGAAGCCCCTGCTCACTCGCACCTACGCGCAACGCATCGCGCTGTTCTGTCGTCCAACCCTTCACCAGATCCCAAGCGGCATCCAATGCGGATTGGTCATACATAAGGCCCGTCCAAAAGGCAGGCAAAGCACACAGACGCCGCCATGGGCCGCCATCCGCGCCGCGCATTTCCATAAACTTCTTGATCCGCGCTTCTGGGAAAGCCGTTGTCAGATGATCGGCCCAATCCGATAACGTGGGCGTTTCACCGGGCAATGCCGGCAGCTTGCCTTCTAGGAAATCACGGAAGCTTTGGCCCAGCGCATCAATGTACACTCCGTCGCGATAGACAAAGTACATCGGCACATCGAGTGCATATTCCACCCAACGCTCAAAGCCAAAGCCCTCTTCGAACACAAACGGCAACATACCGGTGCGATCAGCATCCAGATCGCGCCAAACGCGCGACCGCCAGGATTTGTGGCCATTCACTTTGCCGTCAAAGAACGGCGAATTCGCGAACAAAGCTGTTGCGACCGGCTGCAATGCCAAGGCCACTCGCAGCTTTTGCACCATGTCAGACTCGGATCCAAAGTCGAGGTTCACCTGAACTGTGCAGGTGCGATACATCATGGATTTCCCCATGGTGCCGACTTTATCCATATAATCTGTCATCAGCTTATAACGCCCCTTGGGCATTACAGGCATTTCATCATGTGACCAGATCGGAGCGGCACCAAGGCCGATGAACTTCACGCCAATCTTGTCAGCGATGTCTTTCACGTCCTTGAGGTGCGCATTCACCTCGTCACACGTTTCATGTATCGAAACCAAAGGCGCACCAGAAAGCTCTAGTTGACCACCGGGCTCTAGGCTGACATTTGCCCCGTCTTTCTCAAGGCCAATCAGCTTGCCTGCTTCACTCACCGGCGCCCAGCCGTGAATGTCGCGCAACCCTTCAAGCACTGCCAGAATAGAGCGTGTGCCTTCGTAAGGAAGCGGCTTTAGGCTGTCTTGGCAGAACCCAAATTTCTCATGCTCTGTACCGATACGCCACTCTTCGCGCGGCTTGCAGCCAGACGACAAATACTCTGCCAATTGCTCATGGCGCTCAATAGGTCCGCCGCCGGACTGAGGGATAGACATGGTAAGGCTCCGCTCGTTAACGCTTTCGCTAGGCTTGCTTTGGTGAAGTGAATCGCCTGCAGTGTCAATGCAATGTGGTGACGGATTTGGACCAGATCACGACAGGTTGAGCAGGCTGATTTTTCAGCTGCGACAGCATGTATTCTGTCTTCATACCGGGAAGGCTCGCAAAGACGTCAAACAACAGTTCTGCGCATTCAGCATTGAGAGGGATCGCAAGCTCTGGTTGGCCGGGCTGCGTTAGACGCCACGCCGCTGTTTTTGCAGATGGATCAAGCATCAGCATCGAAATTTCATTGATTGAAATTGTGCCACCTGACAGTGGGCCAAAATAACTGATCTGACGTTCATCAACCGAAACAACACCCGGCCCACCTTTGGCTGCCTGAAACCGGGCACGTTGAATCCCCGTAAACACCAGTGCTGCGCCGATCACAGCGATTGCCACACCAACCCACCGCAAAACCCCGCCACTCGCGAGCATCCAAAAGCTGCCGAGCGAGAAGGTAGCAACGCCGATCAAAGCATCAAACCACTGAGACAGCAGAGCCCGAACCTCGGGCCGGATGAACGTCATGTCCAATCTCCGAAAGTCTGTTGCCACACCGTCATTGCGGCGACCGCTGCGGTATCTGCGCGCAAGATACGCGGGCCTAGCGAAACCACGTGGCTTTGCGGATGCGCCTGGAGTTTTTCGCGTTCTTTCGAAGAAAATCCGCCTTCGGGCCCAATTAATATAGCCCATTTGGTTGCTTTGCTTTCAGACTCGCTAAAGCTTTGTAAAAGCGCGTTTTTGCCCACTTCTCCCTCGTCACAGAACATCAACTGACGGTCTTCGGGCCAATCCGCTAACAACCGTTCCAGCTTTTGTAAGTCTGTCACCTTTGGCACAAAAGTGCCTCCGCATTGTTCCGCAGCTTCCACTGCGTGGGCTTGCAACCGATCTTGTCGAATGCGGTCAGAGTTTGTGAAATCTGTCTGCACGGGCATGATCTGCGCGGCCCCCATTTCAGCCGCTTTTTCAACGATAAAATCGGTCCGTGCCTTTTTAATCGGCGCAAAGATCAGCCATAAATCAGGTGGCAATTGCAGCGGTTTTGTTTGCTCCTCACAAACAAGCACACCGGTGCGCTTGCCAGCCTGCGCAACTTCTGCGCGCCATTCACCATCTTTGCCGTTAAACAGGGTTACAAAACCACCAACCGCCAAGCGCATGACCCCAAACAGGTAGTGCGCCTGATCACGTTCCAAAGGAACCGATTGCCCTGCACCCAGTGGGTGCTCTACATACAGTCTGACTTTCGCATTCTTCATGAGATCTTACATATGGCCGACACGCCCTCAACACCAGAGCCAGAAGGTCAGGTTTCTGACGCAGTCACTGGCAATTGGGTCGACACCTACGCCCCGCGCCCGACACGCCCATACCTGCGCCTGTCGCGGGCTGATCGGCCAATTGGGACATGGCTGCTGTTCCTGCCATGTGTGATGGGACTTTTGCTATCGATGCTCAACGACAATGTCGTAAGCTGGCACGACGGCTGGACGTTGCTGGGCTGCGCGATGGGTTCGTTTCTGATGCGCGGCGCTGGGTGTACTTGGAACGACATCACTGATCGCAAAATTGACGCAGAGGTTGCCCGTACTCGGTCACGGCCCATTCCATCGGGTCAGGTCACCGTCAAAGGCGCCATTGTTTGGATGATGGTTCAGGCCTTGCTTGGTCTTTTCATTCTTCTGACCTTTTATCCAAACGCCATTGCCTTGGGCATCGTGGCGTTGGTTCCCGTACTGATCTACCCTTTTGCCAAGCGTTTCACTTGGTGGCCGCAACTGTTTTTAGGCATTGCATTTAATTGGGGGGCGTTACTTGCGTGGACGGCCCATAGTAACACGCTCGCATGGCCCGCCGTTTTGCTGTATTTGTCTGGCATCACCTGGACACTGTTTTACGACACGATCTATGCGCACCAAGACAAAGAAGATGACGCACTGATCGGTGTTAAATCAACCGCACGGCTGTTTGCAGAAAACACCAACAAATGGCTGACATGGTTCTTAATCGCGACTGTCAGCTTGATGGGCGTCGCCGTGATCGGCGCGGCTATTGATCGGTCGCCATTTTCGCTTGTTATCGCTTTGTGCGGGCCGTGGGCCATGGGCTGGCACCTTCAGTGGCAATTGCGCAATCTCGACACCGAAGATCCAGATAAGCTCGTGAAATTGTTCAGATCAAACCGCGATGCCGGCCTCATTGCTCTGCTGTTTTTCGCCGGTGCTTTGTTCGTTTGATTGAACATAAGCGAAGGTTTGCGTATCAGTCTGCCCAATGACCCTTAAAGTAAGACGAACCATATGCGTTTGCCCTTGAACTTAACTGTCGCAACGACCTTTGGCCTCGCCGGTATTCTAAGCCTTGCAGCGGCCAGTTTGACGGCAACTGTGATCGAAGATGCTTCGAAGTCAGGTGTTGAAACCGCGCTGGCAAAAGAAGGGTTGGGTTGGGCCGAAGTCTATACCGAAGGCCTAAACGTCTTTATCGCCGGAACCGCCCCCACCGAGGCAGAACGGTTTTTGGCCAGATCCGCCGCCGGTGGCGTTGTGGATTCCGCACGCGTGATCGACAACATGAATGTCGAAGCCATTGCGGCGTTGGCCGCGCCAGAGTTTTCTATCGAGATTTTGCGCAATGACGCAGGCATTTCTGTCATCGGCCTCATTCCTGAAAAAGGCAATAAAGACGGTATCTTGGCACGCCTCAGCCGGCTAACCACCAGCCAGCAAAGCCTCGCGAACTTTATGGAAACGGCGGACTACGCAGTTCCAAAAACATGGCCCGCAGCTGTCCAGTTTTCACTGGCGGCGCTTGAAGACCTCCCGCGATCAAAGATTTCGATTACCGCAAATGAAGTCGCGATCACTGCGATGGCGGAAAGCGCGGAACAGCGCCGTGATCTGGAGCTACAGTTTCGTGACGATAAACCGCGTGATGTTGCGCTTACGCTTGATATTTCATCCCCTCGCCCGGTGATCACCCCGTTTACGCTGCGCGCGACGCTGGAAGACGGTGAACTTAAGTTCGACTCCTGTTCAGCTGACACCGAAGCGTCTCAAGCACGCATTCTCGATTCGGCAAAGGCCGCTGGCCTGACAGGCAAAGCGGACTGTGCGATCGGCTTGGGCGTTCCATCTCCACGGTGGGTTGACGCCTCTGTTGCATCGCTTGACGCGCTTACGAAACTGGGTGGTGGTACAATTACATTGACGGATGCCGATGTTTCGCTCGTTGCCCTTGAGGGTACCGAACCAGCCTTGTTTGATCGTGTCGTTGCGCAAACTGAAAAAGAGCTACCTGAAGTCTTCGCCCTACATGCGACATTACCCATGGTTCTAGAAGACGGTGAATCAGCAGCCCCAGAATTCATCGCGACGCTCAGCCCTGAGGGTCTGATGCAAATGCGCGGCAAACTCGGCAGTGCCGTTAGCCAAACCACCATTGATAGCTATGCCCAAGCCCGGTTTGGCAGTGATAATATCTACGACGCCACGCGCGTTGTGGAAACGGTGCCTGATGGCTGGATGACTCGGGTTATGACGGGCCTAGATTCCCTCGCACTGATGAGCAACGGTGCCATCACAGTGTCTGAAGGAACGATTGAGCTCACTGGCCGTTCTGGTCGCCAAGACATTGGCGCCAAGGTTAGTCAACTGCTCAGCCAGCGTTTGGGCGAAACCGAGCAATTCAAGCTAGACGTCGTTTACGACGAACGCTTAGACCCGCTCGCCAACATCCCAACACCCGAAGAATGCGTCGCGCGTCTCAAAGCTGCGCAAAGCGTTTCCAAAATCAGCTTTGAACCAGGGTCTGGTACATTGGATTCCGCCGCAGCCCCGCTCATGGATGCGATCGCCTTGATCTTGGACGACTGCGGAGAACTGCCGTTAGAAATTCAGGGACACACCGACAGCCAAGGCCGTGAGAGTATGAACCAGGCGCTGAGCCAAAGCCGCGCACAAGCGGTTCTCGCCGCGCTGCGCGAACGCCGTGTTCTCACCAGCAGCTTGGTGGCAAAGGGATACGGAGAAGCCTCTCCGATCGCTGACAACGACACCGAAGAAGGCCGCGAAGCGAACCGTCGTATTGAGTTCGTACTGGCGCAACCCGCTGTTGCGGCACAAACCGATGCAGAAAACGATAAAAATTCTGTGGAAACCTCTGAGGAACCCCTTGATAACAAGGACGATCCGGTGAATGAAGGTGCGTCAAACGACACCGAAGCGCCGCAGGAGCAGAAACAACAATGACCAGAGTTGAATTTATCGTCGCAACCGCGATCGTTCTGTTCGTTGCATTTTGTATGGGCTGGTTCGCCAATTGGCTTGTGCACCGCTTTACCCGTGTCGCGCAGTCGGACGTCGATCAGCTAGAGCGGATGAGCCAAGAGCTTCATGAAGCTGAAGAAACGCGTGATCAGGCCATCACCTATTTGCAGCAACGTGAAGCAGAGTTGAGCAATCAATTGTCTCAAACCGAAGCGGAATTGTCTGCGGCGATGGAAGGTCTTCGGGACGCACGCCATGAGGCTGAAGAGCTACGCTCTTATCTCGCACGTGTTCAGCAATCGAGCTAAGCTACCAGCGCTTTAGCGCGTCTTCATCTTCGTCTTTCGCGTCGACCCATGATCGACCATCAGATGTGATCTCTTGCTTCCAGAACGGGGCACGCGATTTCAGGTAATCCATCAAGTATTCAGCGGCTTCAAAGGCTGCAACGCGATGCCTTGCTGTTGTCGCGACCATCATGATCACTTCACCAGGGCGCAAATCACCATGTCGGTGGATGACCAATGCATCCGACAATGACCAACGTTCTACGGCTGTCTCTACAATTTTTTGCAGCGCCTTTTCGGTCATGCCCGGATAGTGCTCGATCAACATAGATTTCAGCGTGCCGACGTCGTTATTTCGCACAACGCCCGTAAACGTCACAACCGCACCCACTTGATCGTCTTTGCCTTCAGAAAAACGATTGACCTCTGCGCCGACGTCAAAAGGTTCAGATTGAACTGAAATCCGGGTCATGATGTTAGCCCCCTGTCATCGGAGGGAAAAAGGCCACCTCTGATACACCGTCCAGTGAGGCATCAAAATCAGACAGCTCTTGATCGACAGCCACTCTTAAGGCGGACAGATCTGAAAAAGCCAAGGCATAACGCTCTTCTCGCGCTTTCAGTTCTTCAACCAGTTCCGAAACAGTCTTGGCCTGTGTTTCGATCTTTTCCTTTGGTAGACCGATGCGCTCGCGCACCCAGGCAAAATAGACAACATACATATGTCAGTCCTTTAGATAAGGTGCCGCCTTGCGGAAGTAATCTACGCCGGTGACAAAAGTCAAAAACGCAGCGATCCAAAGCAATATCAATCCGGCGTAGCCTGACCAGATCATCCCATCATACATGGCTTTCAGGCCCAATTCGTCTGGCAGGTCACCGTTCAGGATTTGCCCGACAAGCTCTTGGTCCATTCCCCATGACCACATTCCCAAGTAATGCTCAAAGATGCCCTGCGAAAACAGAACCGCAATGGCTACCATTTGGGTCGCCGTCTTCCACTTTGCAAGTTTAGTGACTTTCAGCGTGCCTGCGGTATCGCCAAGGAACTCCCGCAGACCAGAGACAAACACCTCGCGGAACAAAATCAAAGTCGCAGGCAATACCAACCATGGCGACATCGAAGAATATCCAACGATCACCATCAATGCGATCACCACCATCGCTTTATCTGCGATTGGATCAAGCATCGTACCCAGCTTAGTGATTTGCCCCCAACGACGCGCCAAGTACCCATCAAAGTAGTCGGTCACCGAGGCGAGAATAAACAGCACCATTGCAGTGAAGTCAGCATATGGGCGGCTGAAGTAGAGAAACATGACTGCGATCAGGGGGGCAGCCAATAGACGAAGAGCGGTCAAGATATTAGGAAGTGTCCATGTCATAACTCTGTCCTACCCGGTCTGAATGATCAGGGAAAGTACACATTCGGCAAGGAATGCCAGATCTACGAATCTGGCGGAAGGAATATCACTGAATTGGCACTGTTTCATAAAAAACCCGGACACTGGGGGTGCCCGGGTAAGTTACGAAGTTTGTGATCCCCGAAATAATCCGGTTGTTGAACATGGTATCTTGATGACCTGGGGCGAAACACATGTCGGGATGCGAATGACATGTGCCTCAGTCGTCGATACCAAGGCCAACTTGCCTTCGTTGAAACCGTTCTAACGTATTGATTCTACCGCCGCTTCACCTCTGGCGGGTAACTTGGTTCAAATACGGATAGCCCCCTATCCGATCGGATAGTCTCCTACCTTTATGACTAGGAGTTCCCTTCGTGAAAAAAGTCATAAATCGTCTCTGCCAAAGCGTCCGAGACCCCATCCACCGCTTTCAAATCACTCAGATTCGCCCGGCTCACAGCTTTGGCGCTGCCAAAGTGCGCAAGCAGTGCCCGCTTTCGAGTAGCACCGACGCCTGGAACGTCATCCAAAGGTGTCGCCCCGACTGCTTTGGCCCGCTTTGCGCGGTGTGTACCAATGGCAAACCGGTGCGCTTCGTCGCGCAAACGTTGGATGAAATACAGCACTGGATCATTACGTTGCAATGCAAAGGGCCTCTCCCCGACGCGGTGAAATTCCTCTTTCCCGTGATCGCGATCTACCCCTTTGGCGACTCCGACCATTGGGATGTCTTCGACACCCCATTCGCGCATGATCTCCGCCACCGCCGAAACTTGCCCCCCACCGCCATCAATCAACAGCAGATCGGGCCATTGCCCGTTTTTGCGATCCGGATCTTCCTTCAACAGACGCTTGAACCGCCGATTCAAAACCTCTTTCATCATCCCAAAGTCATCGCCCGGGGTCAGGTCATCGCCCTTGATGTTGAATTTGCGGTAGGCGTTTTTCATAAACCCTTCGGCACCGGCGACAATCATACCGCCAACAGCGTTTGTCCCCTGAATGTGAGAGTTGTCATAGACCTCAATCCGCGCTGGCGGTTGATCCATTCCAAAGGCTTCCGCCACCCCCTTCAATAGCTTTGCCTGCGTGGCGCTCTCGCTCATTTTGCGCGCCAAAGATTCACGTGCGTTCCGCACAGCGCCCGACACCAGTTCAGCCTTTTCACCACGCTGAGGCACAACCAGCTCAACCTTGCGCTTTGCCTTTTCCGCCAAGGCATCTGCCATAAGCTCGGGGTGCTCAATCGCATGGGATAGGATCAATTGCCGTGGCGGCTCTTTCCCATCATAGAACTGGCCGATGAAAGCCTCGAGCACCTCAGCCTCGTCAATCTCATTGCCAACACGCGGGTAGTAGTCACGATTACCCCAGTTCTGATTGGCACGAATGAAAAAGACTTGCACACAAGCTTGGCCTTTTTCCAAATGAAGCGCGATCACGTCAGCCTCTGAAACCCCACGCGGGTTAATCCCTTGGGAGGATTGCACCTGTGTGAGCGCTCGAATGCGATCTCGCAAAACCGCGGCCTGCTCAAACTGCATGTTTGCACTGGCTTCTTGCATCTGTACTGCCAAGCGTTCTTGGATGTCAGTGGATCGGCCCTGCAAATAGCGTTCCGCATCAGACACAGCGATCGCATAATCTTTTGCGCTGATCTTCCCAACACAGGGCGCTGTGCACCGTTTGATTTGATATTGAAGACACGGACGCGTGCGGCTTTCGAAAGTGGCATCCGAACAGTCGCGTAGCAGAAATACCTTCTGAAGCTGGTTCAGCGTACGATTGACGGCACCCGCACTGGCGAAGGGGCCATAGTAGCTCCCCTTTTCCTTTTTCGCGCCACGGTGTTTTTTGATCTGCGCAAAGTCATGTTCTTGACTGACTAAGATACTCGGGAAGCTTTTGTCATCCCGCAACAGCACGTTGTACTTTGGCTTGAGCTGCTTGATCAGGTTTTGCTCAAGCAAGAGCGCCTCGGTCTCTGTTTTGGTCGTCAGAAACATCATCGATGACGTTTCGCTGATCATCCGAGCAATACGCCCGGTGTGTCCTGTTGACCGTGCATAATTAGAAACGCGCGCCCGCAGGTTGCGAGCTTTCCCAACATAGAGAACCCGCGCTTGCGCATCGAGCATCCGGTACACTCCCGGTGATCCATCCAGCGTTTTTAGGTACGCCTGAATACACGCATGTCCGACGACATTCTGCTCAGTGTCTTGGGGTTCATCACTCATACACTTGAAATATGATTCTTTGGGAGGTGCTGCAATCTCTGACCTCACAGGGCAAGGAAAAACATGTCCACGGTTTCTGTGGATAACTCTGAAGATAACTTTCCCAGATTGGAAGAAATCCCTTATTTTTAACACTAGATCAGTGTTTGCCTAAAAATTAAGCACTAATTTAAGCTATTGATTTAAAAGGAAATGTTTTTTCATTTCGAGCAAAACCCTGAAAACATTAAAGTTTTTGTAACACTTTCGTAAGGATTGTGGCAGCGGTGCACAACTCCCCTACTTCAGGGTCTGCGTTGACTGGCTTTGGTTAACCAAAACACCAAAAGATTAAGTGGTTAAACTGCGTGAAATTGGCCAAAGGCCCTACATTTCGGGGTGTTTCAGACGAGAACCGCTGCAATGTACAAACCGTATAGTGCAGCCAGCATCACGCCCCAACGGCGTGTAATGTCTACTTTCCACATCACAAACGGCAGCAGCAGCAGGCTAGATCCGGCCATTACCCAAAGGTCAAAACGCATAAGCGATGGATCAACGGGGATGGGGCCAACAAAACTTGCAATGCCAATGATGGCAAGCAAGTTGAACATGTTAGAGCCAATCACATTGCCCAATGCGACGTCCGCTTGGCGGCGCAATGCGGCCATGACCGTCGTGGCCAACTCAGGCAAGCTGGTGCCCACGGCAACCAGTGTCAGCCCGATCACAGTTTCCCGCACATGGAACTGGCGCGCGATATCGACGGCGCTCTCCACAAGCAGGTCAGCCCCCAAAGGTAGGCCGATCAAGCCGAGCACGAGGAAGACACCAATCTTCCACCACGGCATATCCGGGTCTGCGCCTTCAAGATCTTCGATCTCGTCGAGCTGATCTGTTTCATTGTCTTTAGCGGCCCGACAATCCCGACGGTGATTGCGCGCCATCAAGAATGCGTCGCCTAGAACAAACGCCAGAGCGGCCAATAGAATTAGGCCACTGATCCAGTTAAACACGCCACAGAACGCCAATGCGACAAACAAAGCCGTCGCGCCCAGCATAAACAGGTAGTTTTTGCGGGTATCGCACACGCTGGTGTGCAGACGCGACATAATCGCCGGAATCCCCAGAACCAAAAGAACATTGGCTGTGTTTGACCCGATGACATTGCCAAGCGCGATGCCCGGCGCATGATCATCCACCGCGCTGATCGCAATCAGCAGCTCAGGGGCTGACGTCCCGAATGCCACAATCGTGAGGCTGACAATAAGTGCTGGAATTCCAACGCGAAGGCTCAGGTTTACTGCCCCTCGCACCAATGCGTCTCCTGCAAGCAGCAAGATGATCAGCCCTAAACCGGCCGTCAGCCATACGAGCATTCAGTTAGCCCCTTTTGCTTTCGCAGGGGCATGGGCCCTTGCCTATCTTAAATCGTCCACAAGACGTACACTTGTGCGCATCCAGATGTTTCTTGCCCGGCAGCGTGAGCTTGCCAAACATCGCCAGAACTCCCATCCCGACCAAAAACAATAGGACAATTTTGCTGATCACATCAAAGCCCGAAACGCGCATAACTTGCGCGTTCCTCTATCCCGGAAATAGCATCATGCGCAAGCTGGGTACCAAACTTCTGAAAGATTGAACGGCGCGCTCCATAATTCCTGAAACGCACTTTCTTTCCGAATTTCTCTTTTAAAACCGGAACGATATGTCCCAAACCGTCTGCAAGGCCCTGCTCTATCGCCTTTTGGCCAACCCAGACCTCACCTGTAAACAAATCGTCAGACGCGACCAATTTGTCACCTCTGCGCTCTTTGACATGGTCGATAAAGGACTCGTGGATTTGCTCAAGGATCGACTTGAGACGTGTAACATCCTCATCCTTCTGAGGACGGAACGGATCTAACATGGATTTTGATTCACCGGCGGTATGTACCCGACGTTCAATGCCGTGACGTTCAAGGAAATCATGGGCGCCAAAACCTGCGGAAATCACACCGATGGATCCAACAACTGACGACCGATCCACAAATATCTCATCCGCAGAGGCCGCAAGCCAGTATCCACCAGAGGCCGCAACATCCTCGACAAAGGCAAAAACAGGAATGTCTTTTTCTTCAGACTGGCGCCGAATGCGGGCGCCGATCAAAGCACTTTGAACCGGAGAGCCGCCCGGAGAGTTGATGATAAGCGCGACAGCTTTGGGCTTACCGCGCCGAAAGGCTTTTTCAATGACCGGGGCCATCGCCTGATCACTCAGGCTGCCACGCGTACCAGAGGCGATCACACCTGACAGGCGCACAATGGCAACCATGGGGGGCTTTTTCTTAAAGGGATTCCAACGTTTCATACAAGGCATGTAGAACGCCCCCTTGCCCCAAACAAGAGAGCGCAGCCGATAAAGCTGCGCTCTGATGTAATTGCGACGGTGTCAGGCTGAATTAGCTGCGGATGCGCCAGCCTGTGCGGAAGATCCATGCAATTGCGAAAAGACACAGGCCCATAAACCCGGCAATCGCAAACAAGCTATAAAAGATCGGCACGTCGGCGAGGCCAAAGAAGGCCCAGCGGAACCCTGAGATCAGATAAACCACCGGGTTAAACAGTGTCACCGTCTGCCAGAACGGAGGCAGCATCGAAATCGAATAAAACGACCCTCCCAAGAAAACGAGCGGCGTTACGATCAACAAAGGCACCAATTGCAGCTGTTCAAAGCTCTTGGCCCAAATCCCAATGATGAATCCCATCAAGGCGAAACTGATACAGGTCAAAACCAGGAACGAAAGCATCGCAATTGGATGCGCAATACTGAGATCGACAAAGAAACCCGCCGTGATCAGGATGACAATCCCAATGAACAGAGATTTTGTTGCAGCCGCCCCGACATATCCTATGACAATTTCCAAAAAGCTCACAGGTGCTGAAAGCAATTCATAGATCGTGCCAATAAATTTCGGGAAATAGATGCCGAACGACGCGTTCGAAATCCCCTGTGTGATTACAGTTAACATGATCAATCCTGGCACAATGAACGCCCCATAGCTGACGCCCTCGACCTCTTGGATACGGCTACCGATGGCCGCGCCGAAAACCACGAAATACAGTGATGTCGAAATCACCGGAGAGATGAAGCTTTGAGCGAGGGTTCGGAAAAACCGAGCCATTTCGTAAACATAGATTGCTTTGACTGCAGCCCAATTCATGACTGTCCCTCCTGAACAAGACCGACAAAGATGTCTTCAAGACTGCTTTGTTGTGTCTGCAAATCTCTGAGAATAAGGCCCGCGCTCGACATATCAGCCATCAGCGCAGCAATCCCTGTTCGTTCAGCCTGCGTATCATAAGTGTAGGTGACGCTTAGACCATCGTCAGACAATGAAAGATCAGTTCCATTCATCAATGCGTCTGGCAGGCTCTTAACTGGTTCTTGCAACTCGATCCGAAGTTGCTTTTGCCCCAAACGCTGCATCAAAGACTCTTTGTCTTCGACCAACAACAACTGACCTCCATTGATAACACCCACACGATCGGCAATGGCTTCGGCCTCTTCGATGTAATGTGTCGTTAAAATGATCGTCACACCATCTGCCTTAAGGTCGGCCACGGTTTCCCACATGTCCTTGCGCAATTCGACGTCGACACCGGCCGTTGGTTCGTCAAGAAACAGCACCCGGGGCTCATGTGCCAAAGCTTTGGCGATCAAAACACGCCGTTTCATACCACCGGAAAGCTCCATGGTGCGGCTTTTGCGTTTGTCCCATAACGACAGCTGGCGCAAAATCTTTTCGATCAAAGCGTCATCGCGTTTTTTCCCAAACAGCCCCCGCGAAAAGCGCACGGTGTTCAGAACAGTCTCAAACGGTTCAAGATTAATTTCTTGCGGAACAAGCCCGATCAAGCTGCGTGCGGCCCGAAATTCAGTTTCAATATCATGGCCACCGACCAAGACCGAACCTGACGACGCTGTCGTAATCCCGCAAATTGTAGAAATCAAAGTCGTTTTACCCGCCCCATTAGGGCCAAGCAGAGCAAGAATCTCGCCCTCTTCGATAGACAGAGTAACGCCCTTCAGCGCCTCAAACCCGCCTTCATAGACCTTCTTTAGGTCTCGAATATCTAAAATAGAGCTCATAGCACTCCCCTTCTGAGGGCAAACTAAAGCCAGATCGTCTTAAAACCAACGTGCGATATTGCATATAACCCATACGCATTTTTGTAGAAATATCGGCGGGGACGCTCTTCCACAAAAAAAATGGTTTTCGCGCAAATTAACCGCTGCTTTCCTCTTGACCCCCTTGGGCGCCTAAACTAAACCCCGCTGCACCCGTGGCGCGGTAGCTCAGTTGGTTAGAGCGATCGACTCATAATCGATAGGTCGGGAGTTCAAGTCTCCCCCACGCCACCACTTTCCCCTCTACTAGGTTGAATAGTGAAAATGGGAAGATATATGCCATCTCCATTGTCCTTTAAGACCCCCGATCAATGTAGTGTGGCCTATGTTCATCTCTTCTGATAGCACCTAGGCGCAACGCGAATGCACGTGAGTTTAACGTTGAGTTTCGTGCATATTTAGGGTCTCTCATGAGGACCCATGATCGTGAACTAAGGGTTTACAAATGTCAGTACTTCAAACTGCAAAACGTGTTCTTGAAACCGAAGCGGATGCTTTGAGCTTTCTAGCCAGCAATCTGCCATCGGATTTTGAGACGGCCATTCAACTGATGTTGACCCTCAAAGGGCGCGTTATTGTCTCTGGCATTGGGAAATCCGGTCACATTGGGCGCAAGATTTCTGCAACGCTGGCAAGCACAGGCACGCCAAGCTATTTTGTACACTGCGCCGAGGCCAGCCACGGCGATCTGGGCATGATCACAAAAGACGATATTTGCCTGTTGATTTCCAACTCTGGCGAAACCGCCGAGATGAGAGACATCGTGGCCCATAGCCGTCGTTTCTCTATTCCTATGATCGCCATTTCTTCAAAACCTGACAGCACCTTGATGAATGCTGCGGACTATAAGTTGGCACTGCCAAAGGCCAAAGAAGCCTGTTCCATTGGAATGGCGCCAACCACTTCAACAACATTAACCCTGGCGTTGGGGGATGCGCTTGCGGTGGCTTTGATGGAAAAGCGTTCCTTCATGCCCGAAGACTTCCGTGTATTTCACCCCGGAGGCAAACTCGGTGCTCAGATGGCCAGTGTGGGTCAGCTCATGCACAGCGGATCTGACCTTCCGCTTGTCGAGCACAACACCCCCATGAGCGAAACGCTCTTGGTGATGACAGCCAAAGGCTTTGGCATTGCCGGTGTGGTTCAAGACGGCCAGTTGATTGGTGCGATTTCAGATGGCGACTTACGTCGCAACATGGAACAGCTGATGGGCGCGACCGCGATCGAAGTCGCCACACCAAACCCGGTGACAGTAACCGAAAGCGAACTGGCTGCGGGTGCGCTTGCCATCATGCAAGAAAAGAAAATCTCGGCTTTGCTTGTGGCCAATAATAAACGCGAGCCCATCGGCATTTTGCACATCCATGACCTGCTGCGTGCAGGCGTCGCGTGAGGACATCATGAAAACCGCAATACTCATTCCAGCCCGCTACGCATCAACCCGCTATCCCGGGAAACCTTTAGCTGAACTCACATTGCCAGACGGCACCCGCAAAAGCTTGATCCAGATGAGCTGGGAGGCTGCGATGCGCGTGAACGGAGTGGATGCAGTTTATGTCGCCACCGATGATGACCGCATCAAAGACGCAGCAGAGGCCTTTGGCGCACAGGTGATCATGACATCAGAAAGCTGCGAGAATGGAACGGCTCGTTGTGCTGATGCTTTGGCCAAAGGCAAAATTGATGCCGACCTTATTGTGAACCTGCAGGGGGACGCCCCCCTTACGCCGGCATGGTTTGTCGAAGACCTGATTGCGGCGATGAAAGAAGACCCCGAAGCACAGGTGGCCACACCAATTCTGCGCTGTGACCCGCTGACCTACGGACACTTTGTCGAAGATCGCAAAGCTGGACGTGTGGGCGGCACAACAGCCGTTGCAAACGCCAAAGGCCATGCGCTGTACTTTTCAAAAGAAGTGCTACCCTACATTGACCCTGACAAAGTTCCTGACAGCGATATTCCTGTGTTTCACCACGTTGGGGTTTACGCCTACCGCCCCGAGGCGCTTGCAAACTACGTCAGCTGGCCAGTGAGTGAGCTTGAAACCCTCGAAGGGCTCGAACAGCTGCGGTTTCTTGTCAATGACACGAAAGTAAGATGCGTTGTCGTTGAAGGACGTGGCAAAGTCTTTTGGGAATTGAACAACCCCGAAGATGTTTCTCGTATTGAATCTGTGCTTAAGGACAATTGACTATGACAGATCCGAAAATCGTTACAGTTGGTGACATTGCCATCGGAGGCAAAAACCCTTTCGCTTTGATCACGGGCCCCTGCCAGCTCGAAAGCCTGGATCATGCCCGCATGATGGCTGAAAAAATCGCCGAGGCCTGTGCGCCGACAGGCACCAAGTTTATCTTTAAGGCCAGCTACGACAAAGCAAACCGCAGCTCGGTTTCTTCAATGCGTGGCCTCGGCATGGACGAAGGTCTAAAGATTTTAGCCCAGATCAAAAGCGAATTTGGTTGCCCCATTCTGACAGACGTCCACGACCCAATGCAATGTGCCCCTGCGGCCGAGGTATGTGATGTTATCCAGATTCCAGCCTTCCTTTGCCGTCAAACAGACCTTCTGATTGCTGCGGGTGAAACAGGCGCTGCGCTAAACGTCAAAAAGGGTCAGTTCTTGGCGCCTTGGGATATGGGTAACGTAGCCGAGAAAATCGCGAGCACAGGCAACGAGCGTATCATGCTGTGTGATCGAGGGACCTCCTTTGGATACAATACATTGGTCAGCGACTTCCGTGGTCTGCCCACGATGGCAGCGACCGGATACCCTGTCGTATTTGACGCGACACACTCCGTGCAGCAGCCAGGCGGTCAAGGTGCTACATCAGGCGGGCAACGTGAGTTCGCTCCAGTTCTCTCTCGTGCGGCTGTCGCTATTGGTGTGTCGGCCCTGTTTATCGAAACTCACGAAGACCCAGACAATGCCCCAAGCGATGGGCCCAACATGATCCCCGTCGATAAAATGCATGCCGTCATTGGCCAGCTGTGTGACATCGACAAAATCACAAAATCGCACGCCAAGATCAATCTCGACTAACGCATTATCGGGGGCTGAGAGAATGACTATTTCCTCAGCCCCCAACTCTTTCAGGCAGAGATCAACTACCGACGCCCCAACTTTCTACAAAACCGAACTCTCTTAACGAAATCGCAAATGATTGGCGAAAAAGTGTAGGTAAGCCCGCTACAAATTGGGCCCCACACCTTATGCGCCAAATATTTGCGCCGTAGGAGATTTCAGAATGAAAACTGCGTTCATCACCGGAGTTACCGGGCAAGACGGGGCATATCTTGCCAAGCTTTTGTTAGACAAAGGCTACGATGTACATGGCGGCGTTCGGCGAAGTTCCCAACCAGAAACAACGCGGCTTGATCTGCTTGGCATCACAAATGCTGTGACATTGCACGATTTCGAACTTACCGAACCAAACAGTATTTCGCGTGTGATCCGCGACATTCCAATGGATGAGTTCTATAATCTGGCAGCCCAAAGCTTTGTCGGCGCCTCGTGGGAGCTTCCGGTCTACACAGCAGACGCAGACGGCATGGCGGTCGTCAAAATACTAGATACGCTGCGCACCTTCCGCCCTGAAACACGTTTCTATCAAGCGTCCACGTCTGAAATGTTCGGCCTTGTACAAGAGGTGCCTCAAAGCGAAACAACTCGGCTCTACCCACGGTCTCCTTATGGCGTGGCAAAGGTGTATGGCCACTATATCACGATGAACTATCGTGAAAGCTTTGGCATGCATGCAAGCTCTGGCATTTTGTTTAATCACGAAAGCCCCTTGCGTGGCACAGACTTCGTCACCCGCAAAATCACGCTTGGTCTTGCTAAACTCGCGCATGGTGGAGCAACGCCCATCGAGCTTGGCAATATGGATGCAAAGCGCGACTGGGGATATGCCGGTGATTACGTTGAGGGCATGTGGCGAATGCTGCAGCAAGATCAAGCAGATGACTATGTTCTCGCCACGGGTGAGACATTTACGATACGACAGTTCTTTGACTTCGCAGCCGAAGCACTTGGGATGCAGCTGGAATGGGCCGGAACAGGGCCTGATGAAATTGCCGTTGATGTGAAATCTGGCAAACGCGTGATGCAGGTGAACCCAAAATTCTACCGCCCCGCCGAAGTTGACTTGCTGATTGGAGACGCAAGCAAAGCACATAGAAAACTTGGCTGGCGGCCAACTGTGGCAGTCAAAGAACTCGCCGCGATGATGGTTCAATTCGACTACGACATGCTCGCCCTTCACCGGTCTCCGCAGATTTCAAAATCCCCAGACGACCAGTTGCCCCACTATATTTGGACACAAGATGAATTCGCTTCTCAACACAGCCAAACGGGCAGCGCGCGCTGCTGATCGCCGCCGCCTGCAAGGGCCGTTTAAGGGCTACATTGACGACCCCACTGACCAAGCCACCATTCGAGGCTGGGTCGTTCATCGCAGCACCGGCCAGGGAAACATAGCCGTTGGCCTGTATTCTGGCGGTGCACTAGTCACAACAACTACGGCGAATATGCTGCGCGAAGATGTGCGCTCAAAATCAGATTGCGAACCGGCATGTGGATTTCAGTTTCCAATGTCAGATCAAGTCCTTCAGGCGATTGGCCATTCCAAAGCTAGTTTAACTGTGCGTCCGATTGATGCCCCGCAATATCTGATTGGCAAAATTGCCAGTGTCTCCAATTACGCGTCACTGTCCAAGCTTCCGGGGGACACCAACGAAGAACGCTGTTGGCATTATTTGAAAGAGGAGTTGGCCGAACTCACTGCGCTGCTCAAAGACATACCTGACACTGATGAGGTGCCAGTGTGGAACCCGCCGAAACTTGAGCCGCATAAGTTGATGTTTTCGACCGATCACATCATCCCAGACCACCCCCGCAGTGGCCAGCCAGCATACCTAGACTATGTGCGTTTTAGGTACCGGATGGATGAAACATATCAAGTTGAACCGAACCTTGAGGCGTCTGATCGCTATCTCTATTGGTATTTGACGTCTTATCGCGCCCAAGAAAGACGACGCATTCCGATCAGCAGCGATATGATTGACTACCTGAATGCCCCGCTGGTCATGGGAGGACAAAAGTTCGCGATCAGCTGCTTTATGTGGTGGCGCCTTGCAGGTCAACAAAACCTGCTGAACGCCACCAACTTTAATGACCGTGACAGTTTTCTTGATCTGCTGTTCTGGTGGGCCCATCAAGACTGCCCGCATCTCTACTTAGAAGACTGCCTCGTGCCAGATCGCTATGTTGACTTACTCCGTGGGGTCCACCCGTCTCGGCGCGATGATGCATTTCCGATCAGCTATTTCTCAGAACGCTTTTTCAGAAGTACACCGCAACTACACTTCCTTGACCTAAGCAGCACAGAAGATCGCGCAACACTCGCCATGATCATGATGCTTAAGGCGGTGAAACGACCAGATATGCTTCGGTATATCCCAAGGGCCATGGTGACAGACCTGTTAGAACGCGACGGTAAAGGCACCTCAAAGTTCGAACGTTTTTTAAACAGCATTTTAAGTGCAAGCAGAAAACAAAGCGATGATATCGATCTATCATTGTCGCCACTTGATCATCCAGCCGTGCAACTTTCACGAGTTCAATTTGCGGTTGGGCTTCGCTCAAAAGGGTTCGATCTCGTCAGCCTGCGCTTCATAACGCTCAGCGACGCCGGCGATCGATTTGAAGCTGCTGCGTTACCAGTACCCAAGCCACGCAAAGAAATCAGCGATGTTCAAATCATTGGCCCCCTCGCAAAAGCATCCGGTCTGGGTCAGGCAACGCGACTATCTGCGGACATACTGCGCAGCACCAATCTGAATGTCCGATGTGTCGACTTTGACCTCGACAACCCAGCACCGGTTGGGTTCAGCAGCGAAACCGATATACAAGACTACGGCCCCTCCAAAATCAACATTCTGCATTTAAACGCAGAATCCATTCCCCTTGCCTTCGCCTACCAACCTGACGTTTTCTCAGGCAGCTACAACATCGGCTATTTCTTCTGGGAACTGGATACCCCCGCTATTTGCCACTACCTAGGTATGAAATTGCTCGATGAAATCTGGATTTCCACAAAATACGGCGTCAAAATTTACAAAAAAGAGGCCGGCGATACTCCTGTTGTAAACGTAGGCATGTGCTATGAGGACATCCGGGGTATTACGCGCGAACCGTCCCGCGCATTCGTCAACCAGCGTTTTAACTTAAAAGACAACCATTTTGTTTGCCTGGTGGCCTTTGATAGTTTTTCGTTTGTACAACGAAAGAACCCAGTCAATGTTTTAAAAGCGTTTCAGCAAGCGTTCAAAGACGTGCCCAACGCACGGCTGATCGTCAAAACGCAAAACCGTGACAGTGTGTTTGATCCAATTCAGGTCAATCTTTGGGATCAGGTCGACGCGATATCCAGTCGTGATTCACGCATTATCATCGTTAACGAAACTCTGACTTATCAGGACATGCTGCAACTCAAAGCAGGTGCCGATTGCTATGTGTCTCTGCACAAATCCGAAGGCTGGGGCTTTGGCATGATCGAAGCAATGAACCTAAAGGTCCCCGTCGTGTGCACCGCCTATTCAGGTAATATGGAGTTTTGTACTGAGGATACCGCTTGGCTTGTCAATTATACTGAAATCCCCCTACAGAAAGGCGACTATATATTTACGCGACGTGGGTCAGTTTGGGCTGAGCCCAGTGTAGATCACGCCGCTGCGCAAATGCGGGCCGTCTACGACAACCCTGGTGAACGCCAGGCGAAAGTTAACGCCGCCTATGGCTTTGTACAAAAACACTTTTCAAAACAATCAATAGCGGACCGATATGAACACAGGCTCCATGAAGTTTTGCGAGATCTAAAGCTTTCCAAAACTGCCTAAATACATTCAATAGCCTAAAGCAGCTTCACATGACCTTAACCCACGACGACATTAAAATGGCCTACCGTGCGATCTTGGGCCGGCTTCCTTCCGACGCAGAAATTATTGACACGTCAAATCGGCATGCAGATCTGCCTTCAGTTAGATCAACATTCTTAAACTCAGCCGAGTTCAAAAATGCATTTGAGAAAGCGCAAAAAATTCAATTACGCGATCGCCCCCCAACACTTATTCATCTGCACATCCCTAAAACTGCAGGCACAACCATCGCCGAAGCTCTTTCAAATTCAGAACACTTAAAGCCAAACTTAATTATACATGATGCTGACATAGGGATGTTGCGGAGTTTGCCTCAATCACAGCGTCGCGCATTGCGCTACATCCGTGGGCATCTAAGTCACGGCGTTGGGGAAACACTCGGGTTTCCCTACCGCTACTTGTGCCTTATCCGGCGCCCGGGGCCCAGGATTTTTAGTTTCTATCAATTCATTCGCCGCACCCGCACACATCCAGCGTTTCAGACGCTAAATGCAAAACCGATGAATTTTGGCGACTACCTTGAATTTAGCCAGGAAAATATTCCGCACCGTATGGAGCTGGACAACGGCCAAATCAGGCGGATCGCCGGAGCCTTTGATCACAACAGCATCGGCCGAGAACAACAAATCCTGAAAGAAGCGATGCAGAAGGCACTTGATCCTCTACTTTTGTTCGGATTTGTCGAGAAAATTGATACGTTTTTGGCACGCCTTGTGGAAGAAGGATATTTGCCCACGACAGACATCAGACCACATAACGTATCGCCCACTTCGGAAGAGTATCAGACGAGCTTGGATTCATTAACCCAACACCAACGAAACATCTTTGACAATTATACCGCCTGGGACACATACTTTTACGAAGTGTGCCTGCAACTACTTCATATAGATACGGAATTTGCTTCACCCATTCGATAGTACGAATAACTCGAAAATTGCCTATGGTCCTGTTCGAAGTGCAAGCCGGTCATGAATTAAGCAAAGATGACACTATTCACACTAGGGTCTCTGTCCGCGTGGCCAAGCTGGCTTCTGCTTCACCCGCTACACCCTTAAGTTCGCATTATGATGCTCAATCGCGACTTCAATGTCATCAAAGTAGCTAAGCGTGCCGTTTTCCAAGACCGCACCCGCTTCACAAATTTCTCTTACATGTCCAGTCGAATGGCTCACCATTATTGCGCCCGCATGTGTCAAACGCCTATGCAATAGATGCTCGCATTTTTTCTGAAAGGCTGCGTCCCCTACGGCTGTGACCTCGTCAATCAAATAGGTATCAAATGCGATACCCATAGACACTCCGAATGCCAAACGCGATTTCATACCTGATGAGTAGGTCCGAAATGGCAAATTAAAGTGCACCCCGAGTTCCGAAAACTCCTGAACGAATTCAACAAGTTCTTGTGTATCAACACCATAAATACGAGCGACAAACCTAACATTTTGAATACCTGTCAAATCTGGATGGAATGACCCAGCGAAGCCAACTGGAAATGAAATACTACCCTCAGAGTATATTCTCCCACGCGTAACCGCCATGTTGCCCGCGATCATATTCAGTAGCGTCGACTTCCCAGCACCATTTCGCCCCAGCAACGCAATCGCTTTACCTTTTGGGAAGGTGACATTTATATCTCTTGCGACAACCTTGCGTTTGCCGTGCATGGCAAACTCCTTTGTTAGGTTTTCAAATCGCACCATGGATTAACGTCGATCTTTAATCGAATATCCGATCAATACTGCGATCGACCAAACAAGAAATAAGAACAGTGTCACAAATAACCATTGCATCAGACGCCTGGGATATTCCGGGGTCTCGGCCTGCGTTGGCTGCATATAGGCGGCTAGATACCGGCTTTGGCGACGCGCTTCGGCCTTAGCAGCATCGAATTCGGCAAGTGCCGTGACGTATGTGCGTTCCGCGAATTCTCGATCAACAACCAACCGTTCATACTCTCCCACAATTGATGCAAATGCGGCCGGGTCTTGCTCGGCATTCCCCATACCCAATTTCTGCCGTTCGACGTCCAACCTTGCCTGAATGGCGCCCAGTTTCTTTTTTGCAGTCTCAAGCCGTGGGTCAGTCTCACGAACTGTATCCCGCAACAAATCGATCTCAATTACGGTTTCGGCTTGCTGCACTTGTAACGCCCCCATCAAGCCAGACTGCGTTTTCAAATCGAGCGCGGGATTGACCAATTGGTGTTGATTTCGAAATGCAGTCACCTGTGCCCGCGCCTCGCGCAGCCGCTCCAATGCAGCTTCCAATTCATCCCGAGAATGCCGCACAGCATCTTCCTGCGCGATTGAGCTCAGCGCATTGATCATCCGGGAACTCATATCGAAAACGGTCTCGGCAATGCGTTTCGCATCAACCGGATCAAATGCTCGCACTTCAACTTCGATCAACCCGCTGCTTCGGCTGGTCGAAATCCGCACCATTCTATTCCAATATAACCCAAGCTGCTCGATGGCTGCATCGCTTTGAATTGAAAAAATCACATCGTTTTGGGGCCGGGACCACAGCTGTTTCAAATCTAAAGCTTGATCCACATCGGATACCAATTTTTGACTATGAATGAATTCGTGCAAAATATCGTTGTCTGATGAGCTGGTCGCAGACAGGCTTGTCAATCCGCCTAAAAGATCGATCGCCGATGATGTATCTTCTTGCCGTACAGTAAAACCGACGCGGGAAACAAATTGGTCTGCAGCCACGGCCCACAAATAGTAACCTGCCCCGAAACTTGGTGCGATCACCGCTAAAAATAAGCTAAATAGAACTAAGTAATGTCGCCCCTTTAACCTGCTTTTCTGAACCGGCGGCATCGGGGTGTCATGCCCCATTTGACGACCATTTGATAAAATGGCTGGGTGCGCACCCAAAGGTTTTGGCGCTATCGGGAGGATTTGCTGCGCCTTATCAAAGGAGGTTCGGTTTGTAATTTGTGTCACTGCGACCTCGTTCGATAAAATCTTAACCAGTTTCGACCAAACTCATGACCCAATCCAAAGGACAACATTGGAATCGGTTCATGTCTTTACACCCTCATGCTTCAACGCCTCGTCAAACCCTTGCCGCTTCCAAACGCCCATTTGCTAGTTTTCGCTCAATCGCAGCATTAATTTTGCGCGAAATGGGTACAACGTATGGCCGCTCACCTGGCGGATATGTATGGGCCATTCTCGAGCCCGTAGCTGGCATTGCCTTGCTAAGTCTTGCCTTCTCTGCAGCGTTTATGGATCCCCCCATCGGGCAAAGTTTTCCGATGTTTTATGCAACGGGTATGATGCCATTTCTGATGTTCAATGATGTGCATGGAAAAGTTGCTACTTCACTTATGTATTCCAAACAGTTGCTAACCTACCCAGCGGTCACATTTATTGATGCAATCGCAGCACGGTTTGCATTGAACATGATGACCCAAATGCTGGTCAGTTACGCCATCCTTTGCGGCAGCTATGTTTTGTTCAACACAAACGTTGTATTAGATTTTCCGAAAATCGTTTTGGCCTTTGGCCTAAGTGGTTTGCTCGGGCTGGGGATAGGCACACTGAACTGTTTTTTATTCACATCATTTCCACTTTGGCAGCGGATGTGGTCCGTTATAATGCGGCCCATGTTTTTGATTTCTGGTATAATTTTCACCTTTGAGGCTGTACCCCGAGAATATCAAAATGTGGTTTGGTGGAACCCGATTCTGCACACAGTTGGACTAAGCAGAGAAGGGTTTTATGCATTCTACAATTCTCAATTCGTCTCGATTGTCTATGTCGCAGCCGTCTCTCTAGTTTGCTTGGCTGTTGGGCTGTTATTACTGCGGCGCTTCCACCAAGATTTACTCCAGAAATAAGTCTTTCTAGTTGCGTTGTGAGCCGGTCTCGCTTGAATATAGAACCCGCCAATTGGCCTGAAAGGAACGTGTTTTTTGATCAAGCTTTAGCAAAGTTTGAATCATAGTCACCAGCACACCATCCCAAGTGTCTAGGCTCTCATGACCGTTCGGCAACGGCGGCACATCCACACGAGCTATTTTCGCAAAATGGGCGGCTTTGGTAATACCTTCAAGCAAAGACCTGTATAGCGCCCGCAGCATGGCCCTGTTTTGCAAGTTGCTTACACCGGTCTGGATCTGCCGGTGGTAAGGCTTTTCTTGCAGCCACCTATGATCCTGCAACACATCCTCAATCTGTTTGGCGTGTAAGCAACGCTGCAATGCATCTAAATTCGAAGCTGTCACCGATCTTAGGGCATGGATGTGCCGAGCCTGGATCGCCCACAATGGGTTTTCCTCAACCGAAGGGCACCACCGCTGATAAACAAACTCGACTTCGGGCCGATGCCCCGATGGTCTAAGTTTTTTGTTACGAAGTAAAACGCCGATCAGACTGGGAGGAGAAGACACGTTCTGCCCCTTTAGATTGGGAAGTTTTACTGAATACAATTCATAGAACCGCCGTAACACATCGGGTTTTGAACGCGCCACGCACAACCGAACGCCAGGTATTTTTGACCATGCCTCTAGATCATTGCCGAAAGTATAGGGCAGAGCACCCTTTTGTAGCCATGTATCTAACGAACCTGCATGCCATACACCCCATTGCCAATACGCAGCGTTCACCCAGTCAGCAGGGGGCCGCAAGTAAGCAACAATTTCGACGTTTGGGTTACCCCACTTTGCCAAAGCCCTTCCAAACTCGTGATGCTTTGAAATCCAACCTTCGTTCGAAACGATGGGCACGTAGCCTTTTTGCAGACCACGTCGCCGTTCATTGTTTAATAACCGAAAGACAGCGGGTGAAGGGATCTCTCCCCCCAAACTCGGCCAACTCGCGTAACCAAACGGCGACATTGCTCCTAGAAGAGCGAGGTGCCTCCCTCGTGTGGCCGCCAACCTTTGGCCAAGAAAACAGGTTGCAGTATAACGAAATTGAGTTCCGTTTTCGCTGATTAAGTCAGGCCGTATACTCAGTGCGGACTGGAGCGCCGAGCTTCCGCATTTAGGGGCGCCAATGTGGATGACCAGTTGCGGTGTGGACATGTCAATGAAGATGGAGAATGTCAGTAATCGACCGTGCTAAATCAGGCGAAAATGCCTGATCAAGAGGTACAATTGCACCTTCTGCCCCTGCATTGATTGCACCAGAGACGGCTTCCCCCTGTGCTCCGACATCAAAGCTTGCGACTGGAAGACCTGTTGCAAGCATTTCATGCGTCGTAAAAGAAAACGTTTCAGGCCAAACTGACGGCATCAACCAAGCTTGAATACCATACTTATGCACCAACATCGGAAGGTCTTTTTTCCTATAACTGCCATGTACGGTCAGACCTGAGCTAGGCCTCAATTCCGGCTCTACATTGCCCAACACGACAAGCTTTAGCTCTGGTTCTTCGCATTGCGAAAGTGCCGCTAATACTCTGCTCCCCTTGTGTCCACCGATGTTCCCTAAGACCCCAACAATGCAACCTTCACCTTCTGGTGCAGGAGTATTCTCAAGAAGTAACCCTTCACCAACCCGATGTGGCGCGACCAACATTTGTGGGGCGGCCTTGGGGTAAACCTTTGACAGCAATTCTCGACTATTCTCAGAGAACAAAACGATCCGCTTAGCGGCACACATTAAAGTGGCCCAGCGTCGTTGCCACTCCGCCAGATCCGTGCGTTTCCCGCCCGTGCTTACAAATGTATGTGCTTGATCAATCTGGGAATTTTCGCGCGGATTTGGAACACCATGATAGCGTCCTTCCAAATCCAATAGGGTGTAAGAAGGGCTGACCGGAAAGTAATCGTGGATCAACACTTCGATTTCTGCCGCAGACCCGCCTTTGTCGTCGGCAAGCCTCAGTAACAATTCCGGCAATGTTGCGGCGTCAGGATCGCCGACGCCGCATGAGTAAACGATTTGGCGATTTGGCAAGAGATTTATCAAATTTTGCACCAAATCGAAGTCATCTGTCAGACCTTTGAAAACACCCAATTTGGAATGAAGCTCGATCGTCCATCGTCGTTTTTGGCCAACACGCAGCACTACACAAGACTGATCGGCCTGAAGTATACCAGCAATACGATCATTCAGATATTGCTCCGCACCGCCCCCCAGTGAATGCGCAAGAAACACATAAACTGGGTCTGTCTGTGCACCCCCAACCCAAGTCATGGCCAGAGCTAGTCGCGGCCCGACAAGTTTATCTTTATTGCAAAATTCTTGAACCTCAGTGTCATACCTTGGATAACGCTGAGTTAGCAATTCGCCACTGTATTTCAGCGCCCACTGCTTAGACTTCAGATCAAAAGATGCTGTTCCGCGATGCTCTACAAAAAGTGACCCGATCCCGATATGCTTACCCCCAAGTTGACGCACTTTTTGGCACCAATCCACCTCTTCACCGTAACCCTTCCCAAAATCCGTATCGAATTTTGGCAGTTTCCTGAAAAATTGAGGAGAAATCGCCATGCAAAAGCCAACACCCGTCGGAATTTCAGCCTGCCCTACGCTGGGGTTCAGCATTGCAGCAACACGGTCAATCGCGACCGCTTGCTTTGACGAAATGCTGACAGATTTCCCAATGAAGGGAACAGATAAAAGCTCTGCATTGTTTGACATAGGAGTAACCGACGCCACGCTTGGGTCTTTTAACGGTGCAAGCAACCGGTTCAGCCAGCCAGGCGGGACAATTGCATCCGAATTCAGCAGTACAACAGGTACCTCTGCGCGGCCTTGTGCGATCGCGAACCCTTTATTCACAGAACCAACAAATCCAACATTTTCAGAGTTCAATACCAGCGTCACCTGGTCGCCGTGGGTCTGCGCCCACTCCGAAAGATAGGGGCGCACACGCGGATCTGTGGAGCAATCTTCAACTAATATGAGGTGCCATTGCTCACCCGAGTGCCGTGCCACATGATCTAATGATTCACACAATAAATCGAAGGCGTTGAACACAGGCATGATTATCGTTGCTTGCCGACCTGACTTAGCAACTGGGGTCGCACTACATTCAAAGAGCGTTTCCGGTAAATCTTGCGCAAAGCATTTCGTAATAAACCCAAGCCGCTCTTTCGCCGTTTCGCGTGCGCCAAAATCACCCTTGGTCTTCCAACGGTAAAGCTGAGGTGACAAGCTCATCAATACAAAGCAAAACTTCAAGAAAAGAAGGATCTTTGCGCAACTGATACGGATTTTTGAAACACCGACACAGGATTGCACGACTGTTTCGGCACGACACTTGACATGGATTTCAAACGGGCCCGCGTCGAATGGAACATCAACGTGAAATTGCGCCCTTTCTAGTTTTTCGCTTTGCACAATTCCTGCATAGCGTACGCCAATCGCCTGAGCCTCGCTTTGCCCATGCAAATGCAAACGACCTTTTTCAAGACAAACCTGTTCAAACGAAACAACTGGATTTCCATTTGAATCGCACACATCCGTTGCTGCGATGTTCACATGCAGATTGGCCTCACAATATCGATGAAAGACCCTCTGGAATTTGTGAAACATCTGCAATCCCCTAACCGTCAACTGGCCGCTGAGAATAGCACACCGAAAACAGGGTGATCCGACCAACCAGAGTTCAAAAGAACGCTAAGTCTGAAGCACAAATATAGAATTAATGAGCATGCAAAAAATTGATGCTCGGCACACAAGTTCTGTTTAATGATTTAAGAAAGCTTTGATCGCTCGTAGGCATGACGGATTAAGACAGCTGGGTCCTCTTCGCCATGCCCATCCTCAATGGATTGATCTGTAATCTCTTGAAAACGCTCTAGCATCGGCGTTTCAAACCCATAAGATTTCACAACGCGGCGGAACACATCAGCGTCTTTGGAGGCGGCAGAAATACTAAAGCCAACACTGGTATCATCGCCCAGTACTTTCGGAATTCGATCAGCAACCATGGGCAGGCCGGCCGGGCCACCGCAAACAATCCTCAATGCGGTTTCAAGCGATAAGCCAGCAGCACGCGCCACCGGCATAAGGTCGTGCAGCCCGTTAAAATAGGTTTGTAACATGCCATTATTGATCACCTTCATCGCCAAGCCAGCCCCGAGTGGGCCAACGTGAAAAATACGAGATGTGAGGGTTTCCAATATCGTTTTCCCACGCTGAACAGCGCTATCATCGCCCCCGATAAACACACCGCATTGCCCACTGGTCACCAACTCAGGACCACCAGAAATGGGGGCATCTATCGCCATACCATCCTTGGCGTGAATGAGATCAATCCTGTCTCTGATAACGTCAGGCACGACGGTGCTGGTTTCAATGATAAGCTTTCCAGACAGGTCACATTGCAGCAACGCGTCCAGCACCTCGGCCACGGCAGAATCATCATACAAACTCAGGATAAGACAGTCGCTTTGCGCGGCCATCTTCGACAGGTCAGAGACAAAGGGGACATCCGAAACCGAGCGTCCGCTTCTTGTCCAACTGGTAACGTCACATCCTTGTGCAACATAGCGCTGCGCAATCGCACTGCCCATGCGGCCTAAGCCGACAATGCCGATTTTTCCCATGATCCCCTCCAGATTGTCGCATGTGTTACGAAAACACGCTCAGTCTGGCATAACGCCGGTCTTCTGTCATGGTACCAGCGCGAAATACGCTTAGGCGCTACGTACAGTATCGATCATCAGCTGCACATTTTCTGGGTCCGCATCAGGTGTGATGCCATGCCCCAAGTTGAAAATATGCGGGCCCTTGCGTAGTGCATTCACAATGCGCTGTGTTTCAGACACCAATGCATCGCCACCCGTCACCATATGTGATGACGCCAGATTGCCCTGAACACACCCCTGCCCTTGCATATGTTCTGCGGCCCATTCTGCAGTCACACTGTCATCAAAGGCCACACAGTCGGCACCTGTCGCTTCGGCAAAACCGATATAGCGCTCACCCGCACCGCGAGGAAAAGCGATGATCGGGGTGTCTGGATACATCGCCTTGAGTGCAGAGATAATACGTTTGGTGGGTTCCAGCGCATAACGATCAAAATCGGCACCTTTGAGTGACCCCGCCCAGCTGTCAAACAGCTTAATGACTTCGGCACCTGCTTTGATCTGCTCGGACAAATACTGGATTGTGCCCTCAACCAACAGATCAATCACACTTTGAAACAGCTCTGGGTTTGAATCCTTAAGCGCATGGGCAGGCCCTTGATCGGGTGTACCGCGGCCGGCAATCATATAGGTCGCAACCGTCCAAGGGGCCCCCGCAAAGCCAATCAACGTCGTTTCAGACGGAAGCTCTTGGCGCAGAATCTTCACAGTTTCATAGATGGGCGACAGCTTGTCATGCACCGCATCTGCAGGTTTCAGGGCCTGAAAATCTGCATCAGATTGAATGGTAGACAGACGTGGACCTTCGCCTGTGACAAACCACAAATCTGCGCCAAGCGCTTGTGGCAGCAACAATATATCGGCGAACAGGATCGACGCATCAAAACCGTAACGGCGGATCGGCTGCAAAGTCACTTCAGCCGCTAGCTCTGAATTATAGCAGAGAGACAAAAAGTCACCGGCCTGCGCACGGGTCGCCCGATATTCTGGCAGGTAACGTCCGGCCTGACGCATCATCCAAATCGGAGGTGTCGGCAGTGTCTCACCCGCCAGTGCTCGCAGTATTGTCTTTTGCTGTACCATTGCCTGCCTCCTGAATTTCTTAGGCTTAGGTCTAGCGCCAGCGGCAAGATGTCAAGAGCAGCAGCCCTGTTCTACGCTTGTCAGGACAATCTGGCGCGGCTAGACCCAATCACATGACAGTGACATTGCCCTCTTCTGACTCGCCCTTGAAAATTGGCACCCGTGGTTCTCCGCTTGCGTTGGCGCAGGCGCATGAAACCCGCGATCGCCTGTGTGCCGCGTTTGATCTGCCACATGCGGCGTTTGATATCGTGGTGATCCACACGACGGGTGATGATCGTCAGATGATCCAGTCAGACCGACCGCTTAAGGAAATTGGCAACAAGGGGTTGTTCACCAAAGAGATCGAAGAGGCCATGCTACGTGGTGATATCGACATAGCGGTGCATTCCACAAAAGACATGCCCACAGAACAGCCCGATGGTTTGATCTTGGATGTGTTTCTGCCGCGCGAAGATGTACGCGATGCGTTTATCTCTTCAAAGTACAACTCTATTTCAGACCTTCCCGAAGGGGCCCGTGTAGGTACTTCTTCTTTGCGCCGCAAAGCTCAGCTGATGGCCGTTCGCCCTGATCTCCATGTGGTAGAGTTTCGCGGCAATGTGCAAACACGTTTGAAAAAACTCGAAGATGGCGTCGCAGATTGTTCATTCCTTGCGATGGCAGGCCTAACGCGTTTAGGCATGACAGACAAAGCAACGGCAGCGATCGAACCAGAAGAGATGCTGCCTGCTGTGGCCCAAGGCGCGATTGGCATCGAATGTCGTCAAAATGACGCCCGT
The DNA here is from genome assembly GCA_947498415.1 of uncultured Paracoccaceae bacterium. Lineage (GTDB taxonomy): Bacteria > Pseudomonadota > Alphaproteobacteria > Rhodobacterales > Rhodobacteraceae > Cognatishimia. The sequence goes on along the minus strand of CANMKB010000005.1, from coordinate 20,624 downwards.
ACCATTCACATGCTATCGGCGATCCATCACACAGAAACAGGTCAACGCGTCACCTGTGAACGTGCCTTTCTTGCAGCCTTAGATGGCTCGTGCGAAACGCCGATCGCGGCATTGTCAGAAATTCATGAGGGACAGCTTCACCTACGCGGGGAAATCCTGCGGCCTGATGGCTCTGAACGACTGCAGGCAGAAATCACTGGCCCTATCGCTGAAGGTGTGGCTTTGGGGCGGGCCCTGGGTGAGCAGCTGCTTGCAAAAGCGGGCAAAGGTTTCTTTGATTTCCGGTAAGCGAAATCAATCGGGATTTAGAGACAAAGCCGCGCCTTAAAGCGCGGCTTTTACCTTATGTCCATTTCGCCATCGGTGGGAGGCTCATCAACACCGCATTCGCGTCGTGCCCTGTTTCCAACCCAAATTTGGTGCCGCGATCATAGACCAAATTATACTCGGCATAGAGCCCGCGATGCACCAACTGCACGTCTTTATCTGCATCCGAGAATTCTTGGGTCCGGCGCTTTTCGATCAACGGAAGGAAAGCTGGCAAAAAGGCTTTGCCGATATCTTGTACAAACGAAAAATCGCCTTCCCAATCGCCTGTATTGTGATCATCCAAAAAGATACCACCCACACCACGCGCACGACCTCGGTGAGGAATATAGAAGTACTCATCCGCCCAGGCCTTTAGCCTTGGATATTGCGCCGTGTCATGGCGATCACAATGGGTTTTCTGCACCCCATGGAAATGCACTGTGTCCTCGTCGTATTCGATGCAAGGGTTCAAGTCAGACCCGCCGCCAAACCACCAGGCATGGGGTGTCCAAAACATCCGCGTGTTCATATGAACCGCCGGGCAATGCGGGTTTTGCATATGCGCCACCAATGAAATGCCCGAAGCCCAAAACCGCGGGTCATCTTTCATTCCGGGCAGCCCCTTACGGGCGGCCATCGCATTCTGCGCACGTTCGCCCAAAGTCCCATAGACCGTTGAAACATTCACGCCGACTTTTTCAAAAACCCGACCACCGCGCATCACCGACATCAGGCCACCACCTGCATCTGACCCATCCTCTGACGCACGTTTCGTTTCTGTCACGTCAAACCGGCCCGCGGCCTGATCTGAAAGTGGTCCTGAATCGTGGCTGTCTTCAATTGCCGCAAAGGCCGCAACGATGTCGTCGCGCAGAGTGCGAAACCAACCGCTCGCCCGCGTTTTTTCGCTATCCATTGTATCGGTCATAAATCGTCCAAACTTAGTGAGCCGGAGACTTCACCGGGTCAATCAAGGTACGGCCGCCATCCACCGTCACCACCTGCCCCGTCATAAAGGCAGAGGCATCGGACGACAGGTAGCGCACGGTATCAGCCAGCTCTGTAGGCGGCGCAATGCGACCCAGTGGCGTAGAGGCTTCGATCTCTTCTCTGAAATCAGGGAATTCTTTCAATGTGTTTTGCAGGCTTGCGCTCATAACAGAGCCAAAAGCGACAGCATTCACGCGAATGCGGTGCGGCGCAAAAGCGGTCGCCAAACCCCGTGTCATCTGATCAAGCGCCGCGGTTGCCATGGAATACCCCATCAAATCGGGGTTCGTACGACACGCTGCAATAGAGGACAGATTCACAATGGAACCCGCTGGCGCATCATCATCCTGATCTTCAGCCTGTTTAATCATCCGCTTGGCCACCGCTTGTGACAGACGCAACGATGTCAACAAATTCTGGTTCAGCATGATCGATACGCTGTCGTCTTTCATGTCCAAGGGATTGGTCCGCAGAATTTGGCGGCTCGCGTTTACCAAAATATCAACACGCTCAAACGCATCCATGGTCGCAGATAGCAAGTTCGCAATGGTCAGCCGCTCACGCAGATCACCCGCAAAATGGCGCACGTTTCCATCTTCGGGAAGATCACCAACTTCTTTGGAAAGCTGTTTTTCATCCATATCCACCATCATGACATTTGCGCCTTGATCGGCGAATTCACGACTTACGGCGAGGCCAATTCCGTTTGCCGCCCCAGTGATGATGGCAGTCTTACCAGCAATTGAAAAAGACATATGTATCCTCGGTGATTCTAGGGCAGATTACGCTGGATTAGCGTCGAGGGCGAGATGGCCGCTCAGCTCGAAGGATTTTAAACCGATTGTCGCCAGACACTTCTTCGACTTTTGCAAATAGCCCCTCAAGCGTTGTCTCATACGGAAGGTGACGGTTCGCAACCAACCAAAGATGTCCCGTTGGGGCCAACATGCCCGCCGCGGCCGCAATAAACGCCTGCCCCAACGCAGGCTCTGCTGCACGCCCAGTGTGAAAAGGCGGGTTCATAACAACAGTATTCATCTTGGCGCGAGGCACCCATGTGGTTGCATCGGCCCAATGAAAATCTGCACGCGGATCTTGCACATTCATCTTTGCGCATTCCAAAGCCGTTTCGTCAGCTTCGACCAGATACAGGTTCTCAACATCCGCGCGCTCTAGGATGCTGCGTGACAGATATCCCCATCCCGCGCCCAGATCAGCGACCTGTTTGCCAAGTTTGGGCGGCAAGGCTGCTGCGAGCGCCTTTGAGGCCGGGTCAATCCCATCTGCGGAAAACACGCCGGGTGCCGTGACAAAACCACCTTCGACAGGCGCCGGGCCAGACAGGGCCCAATCAGAAAATTCACCGCCCTCAAACCAGAATAGCTTACCGTGGGCCTTTGATACGCTCCCCAAGATAGAACTGCGTTTTTTACAGTCATTCAAAGCAGATTCCGCGCCGTCTGTTTTTTGGCCATCCACAATCACCAGCCCACCAGAAACCGCGGCTTGTGAGATCAAACCTCGGGCCAATGCTTTTGCACGGGTCAGATAAACGATCGACGCTGCAAACGCGCCATCGGCCTGTGTGATGCAGTCATATCCAGCACACTCAAAAGCATCATACGCTGGCTTTAACGTGTGAATGATAACGCAGCGATCACGTGGCAGAGCAGACAGATCTGCATCAATCGGTGGAGCGTAAAGCGCAATGCGACCCTCAGGCGGCAAAACAAGCTGACCATTCTGAATGGCCAGCGATAATCTGGGATGGGACATGGTTAACTTGATCCGCCTGCGTGGCTGCGGATCACTCCTTTTCCATTGTGCATTGCAACGGGTGTTGGTGACGCCGCGCGAAATCCATCACCTGTGTCACCTTGGTTTCAGCAATCTCATGGCTGAACACGCCAACAACTGCGACACCTTTTTTATGAACAACCAGCATGATCTCAAACGCTTGTGCGTGCGTCATGCCAAAGAACCGTTCCAGAATGTGTACGACAAATTCCATTGGCGTATAGTCATCATTCAGCAGCAAAACCTTGTACAACGGCGGGCGTTTTGTTCGCGCACGCGTCTTAACGGCGACGCCGGCATCGCCATCGTCATCAAAGTCGTCAGACATCATCAGCGGTTCAAAAGCCATTCTAATTGCGTTCCGGTTTCACAAGTTGAACGCTGTATATAACGTGTCATTGCCGTTAGGAAAGAGGTTCAACCTACTTGAGATGCTATCATGACTTCAAAAATAACAACAATCGGTTTCGACGCAGACGATACCCTCTGGGCCAATGAACGTTTTTTCCAACTGACCCAAAATCGATTCGCAGAATTGTTGTCGGATTTTGCCGAGAAAGAACACCTTGAGGATCGGCTATTAGAGGCAGAACGGCGTAATCTTGGGCACTATGGGTTTGGTGTGAAAGGCTTTGTCTTATCGATGATCGAGACCGCCATTGAGGTGACAGGTGAAACGGTACCAGCCTCGGTCATTTCTGAATTGATGGATGCTGGCCGTGAAATGCTGGCCCATCCCATCGAACTTTTACCTCATGCCGCCGAAGCAGTGGCATATGCAGCCCAATCTCATACCGTGCTTTTGGTGACCAAAGGGGATTTGCTGGATCAAGAACGCAAACTGGCACAATCCGGTTTGGGGGATTTATTTGACGGCGTCGAAATCGTGTCAGACAAAACCACCGCAGTGTACCATCGCATTTTCTCTCAACACGGAGAGTGTGTGTCGCGTGGCCTGATGGTCGGAAATTCAATGAAATCTGATGTTTTGCCTATGGTTCACGCGGGCGGATGGGGCGTTTATGTGCCCCACGGGCAGGTCTGGGCACTCGAAGCGGCAGAGCCACCAACCCATGCTCCCCGCTATCATGCACTAGAATCACTTCATCAGTTTCCGCAGCTCATTCAATCATTGACCGAAAACTGAACATAAAACCGTCGCCCCATTTTCGCCACATTCGACAGTCTAGTTGCAGCCGATAAAGAACACCCCAAATCTGGGAATTCTTAAACCTGTTGTTAATCAAACGAGTTGAATCAAAGGGTTTCTTCAAAAAGCGCTCTATGCTAGCTTGATTTTAATAAAGTCAGTCGAAAAATCGACGACATGAGGCAAGTGAGGCAAGTAAAGTGAAGGTTCGGCAGCGAAAGCCGGCCCTATTGGGTCTGTATATCCTCTCAATGGTTGTATTCATGGTCGCAAGCGCCATGACATCAGTTGCTGCGCCCTATGCAGCGATGGTGGTTGATGCTCGATCAGGCAAAGTGCTTCACTCGCGCAATGCCGATACGCGTTTGCATCCGGCATCCCTAACAAAAATGATGACGCTTTATATCGCCTTCGAGGCGGTTGAAAATGGTGAACTCTCGATGGACACCAAAGTGCGCATCTCGAAAAAGGCGGCGTCCGAGCCGCCTTCTAAGCTTGGCCTAAAGGCAGGCCAACGCATTGCCCTGCGCTACCTTGTGCGCGCGGCGGCTGTGAAATCTGCAAACGATGCAGCCACCGCCATCGGCGAGGCGATTTCCGGTTCCGAAGCGGCCTTTGCCCGCCGGATGACCCGTACAGCCAAAGCCCTGGGCATGACGCAAACCACATTCCGCAACGCACATGGCCTGACCGAAAAAGGGCATATGTCGACCGCACGAGATATGACGACCCTTGGGCGTCACGTTTTGTATGACTACCCTGAATATTATAACCTCTTCTCGCGCCGCACGACCCATGCGGGCATTCGCGAAGTGGCGAACACCAACCGTCGTTTGCTCGGCGCCTACCGTGGCGCAGATGGCATTAAAACAGGCTATACCCGCGCAGCGGGCTTTAACCTTGTGGCCTCAGCAGAGCGTGGCAACGAACGCATCATCGCCACCGTATTTGGCGGCCGCTCTACAGCATCGCGTAACGCGAAGGTCGCCGAGCTGCTTGATCTTGGCTTCCGCCGCGCCCCAACACGAGTTGCACTTCGTCAACCAGGTCGCCCTGCCTATGTGGGCAACGCTGGCACCAGTGGCGGCGACACACCAGGCACTAAGACCATTCGCGTCGCAACTGCTGTAACACAGAGCCTGCGCCCTGTTCTGCGCCCAAGCAGTGCACCAACAGTGGTCGCAGAAGCGCCAAAGCTTGAAAAAGCACCGGGCGCGATCGCCGCATTGGCCAGCAAGTCGATCGAAGCTGACATCGAATCTGCACTGCGCGAGGCCCAAAGCACCTCTGCCTCGCTTTATCCCACCTCCGCGCCAGCTCCGGCCCCCAAGGCAAAAGCCGAAGCGCCCAAGAAACGCATTATCGAAGACCAGCAGCCGCAAGTTGTGACCCGCCTGTCCACTTCGGGAGGCCGTCACTGGGGTATTAACGTTGGACGCTATCCCAACCGATATGCCGCAGAGAAAATTCTGTTGAAGACGGCTCTTGCAGAAATGAACACATTGGATGGCAGCCTGCGTAAAGTGGTCAAATCCAAGCGCGGCTTTGATGCGAACTTTATGGGTCTTACCCGTGAAACCGCAGACCTCGCATGTCGTCGCCTGCAAGCCCGTCAGGTGTCTTGTTTTATGATTGGACCAAGCTAACAAGCTTGGTCTAATTAGCCTCCATGTCTCAATTTGTATTCCCACCCGCCCCTCAGACACAGCTACCTGTAATAGGGCAGTCTGCCACATTCCCAGTGCGCCGCATCTATTGTGTCGGGCAAAACTACCGCGCCCACGCCCGGGAAATGGGAAGTGACCCAGACAAAGCACCGCCGTTTTTCTTTTCAAAACCCGCGAGTGCGATTGCCCAATCTGGCACGCGCCTGATCTTTCCATCGCGGACACAAAACCTGCATCACGAAGCAGAGCTGGTTGTCGCAATCGGCGCTACGGCGCAGAACATTGCCCCGGATCAAGCATTTGATACCATTTGGGGTGTGGCCGCGGGTAACGATCTCACCAGACGTGATTTGCAAGCGGTCGCCAAAAAGGCGGGCCGACCTTGGGATATGGCCAAAGGATTTGATCAATCTGCCGTCATTGGCGCCATCACCCCTATAGGGCAAGTTAAGTCGCTCGAAACCGGACGGATCACAGCAAAGGTCAACGGTGGGCTAAGACAAGATGGCGATCTTGGTGATATGACCTGGCCAGTCGAAGACATTATTTCGCATCTTTCGCGCTACGTCACGCTGATGGCCGGTGACCTGATCATGACTGGCACGCCCGAAGGTGTTGGTCCGCTGCAGCCCGGTGACACCTGCGTAGTAGAGATTGACGGCCTCGCACCTGCGGAATTCGCCTATCTCCCCTAGGGTTTTGGGCGATCATCCCAATCAGAGTTCAAGATACGTTGCGCATCCCCTTCGGGATCATCGTATTGCTGGCTGCGCAGCGTGTAGATGAACCCAAGCAAACCAATGGCGCCCAAGATCAATGATATTGGGATCAGATACGTTAAAATTGTCATGATGCCCTTAACCTCAAAGCGTTGAGTGAGACAGTGATCGAACTTGTCGACATGGCCAATGCCGCGATCAATGGCGTCGCCAACCCTGCCACAGCAAGCGGAACGGCAATGATGTTGTAAAAGGTCGCGATCTGAAAGTTTTGGTGAATGCGCCGCGTGGCGGTCTGTGCAATCGACAAGGCTGTCGCAATTGGTGAAAGAGCCCCTCCCAGCAACACGATATCCGAGGCAACCCGCGCCGCGTCTAATGCCGAAGCAGGCGATAGCGAAACATGTGCTGCCGCAAGCGCTGCTGTATCGTTCAAACCATCACCAACCATCAAAACGTGACGACCATCATCTGTCAAAGACTGAACGAACTTGGCCTTTTCATCCGGCAGTACCTCGGCAACCCAATCGGCGATCTTCAACTGCGCCGCGACGGTTTGAACAGCGCCTTTGGAATCGCCAGATAACAACAGCACATGTTTGCCGCTTTTCTGCAGCGCGGCCACTGCCACAGCGGCGCCCTCGCGCAGCGTATCTACGCATCGCAAGGCAACGGGCGCCTGCCCCACTACACCAAAATACACAGCGGTTTGATCAAGCTGTTCGGCTCCCACCCACTGCGCACGCCCCAGTCGAACGGTTTTGCCTTGCCATTTTCCGGTAATTCCGTAGCCCGGCAATTCAACGAGTTCCTGAATTTCCGCGAAGGAAATGTTTTGGGCTTTGCCTGCCTTTGCAACGGCCTCTGCCAAAGGATGGGCAGAGCCCGATGCCAACGTCATCGCAATTTCTTGTTGTGAAGAAGACAGCGCTTCGAAATTGACAATCTCGGGTGCGCCCACGGTCAACGTACCTGTCTTGTCAAAAACAACGGTATCGACCTCGGCCAATCGTTCCAACGCGGTGGCATGTTTGACCAACATGCCCATCCGAAATAGTCGCCCCGCAGCGGCGGTTGTCACCGCTGGCACCGCCAGTCCAAGCGCACAAGGGCAAGTGATGATCAACACAGCCGCGGCAATATTCAGCGCCGTGCGCACATCAAAGGTGAACAAAAACCATCCCAGAAATGCAAGCGCCGACAGAATATGCACGCCCGGCGCATAAAGCTTCGCTGCTTTATCCGCGAGCGATGTGTAACGTGAGCGGCCAGATTCAGCGACAGCCACCAGATCAGCCATGCGATGCAAGCTAGTGTCACCTCCGACAGCCGTGGCCCTAATCACCAGCGGGCCAGTCAGATTAACTTCACCTGCGCTAACCGCAGTGCCGATTTGCGCGAAAACAGGCACCGTTTCCCCGGTTAATAATGATCTATCCAGTTCCGACTGGCCCTCAACAATCACACCGTCGACAGGCATGCGCCCCCCCGGCTTGATCGACAACAAGTCATCCACACACAGCTCTGAAACGGGAACCGTCTCGCCCTGACCATCGACCAACCGGATCGCGCGAGGTACCTCAAGCGCCGCCAGTTCCTCGGCCGCTGATCGGGCAACGACCCGGGTGCGATGATCCAGATAGCGCCCGGCCAGCAAGAAGAACACAAGGGTCAGCGCAGCATCAAAATAGGCGTGTTGCCCTGACAAAATGACTTCCCACAAGGATGTCAAAAGCGCGAGGAGGATCGCCAAGACAATAGGCACATCCATGTTAAGGCGCCTATGGCTAAGCGCCCGCCATGCATTCACATAAAATGGCTTGCCACAAAATGCGATGGCAGGAAACGTAATGCAGGCCGAAATCCAATGGAACAAATCGCGGGTCGAATCTTCGGCCCCTGCCCACACAGAAATAGACAGCAACATCACGTTCATATTGGCAAACCCAACAACCGCCAAGCGCATCAACAGATCGCGTCCGGCCTTGTCAGCATCTGTTGCACTTAACGTGCCAAGATCTAATTCGTAGGCTTCATACCCAATGTCATTAAGTGTCTGGATAAGAGCCGTCACGCTCACGTCAGGGTCCGCCTCGATTGAGACACGCTTTAGCGTTAGATTGACCCGAGCTGACAGCACGCCCGGTGTTTGATCCAAGGCCCGTTCGACGGCCGAAATACAGGCGGCACAATGAACCGAAGGAAGGCTGAGCGCCAACCGTGCGTTGGGGCTCACCTCTGCGTCTCGCGCCCGCTCAATGGCCAAAGGTGCGACATCACAAGCCGGACACGCTGACATCGGTAGCTTCGCCGCAACACCCATCAATCAATCCACCACGTGCAAAACAACGCGCTGCGAGAATTCAGACCCATCGTGAGCCAGTGCCGACATGCGGATATTCCAATTCCCTGCCCCCAAAACGAGCGGCGCGACATAGGCAGAGCCATCAAACTCAAAATCTGGCGCGACATCATCTTGCACATGTGTCGCCCGGCCCAACACGGCGTCTAGCCGTTTGACTTCCACCGGGGTTCCAGACTGATCCACGATCTTTAAATAAACCACATCACCCTGCGCCTTTGCCGTCACTTGCCAGCCCAGCGCGGTTTGCACAGATTTGCGTTTGTTAAATTGCTGGCTCGCCACATAAGAGTTTTTGACTTCAAGCCCCGGAAAGGTCTTCACGGCGTTAAACGCCAAGGCCAAGTTCACACCGATGATCACGGTAAATGCCCCAACAAAAATCATTGCAGCATGACGGCCAGTGAATTTTTTTGGTTCAGTCATGAGTTACCCTTTCCTGTGAAAACGGTGTCTTTGTGAATACGTGCGCCGCTTTCGGGGTCTTCGACCCAAATCCGCACATTGCTATGGGCGTTTCTTGCTGGGAGGCTGTCTTGAGGCGCATCCACATAAACGCGACGCAACAGGGTTTCATCCGCGGGTACACTTACAGTTCGCCCCTCGATCCCTTGGATACTAAGGTGTATGTCAGGATCCCCTTTGGCCGAGATTTCTATGGCCCGCTCTTCGCCCTGCTTATTGCGCAGGCGCACCTCATAGGTGTTGCGAATGGTGCCGTCAGACAGCGTCACAAAGGTTGGATTGCGCACAGGCGCGACAGTCACGTCAATGTCAGAGCGTAAGAACAGTGCGACCACAAGCATCACCCCGACCAATGACCAAAGCACAGTATAAATGATCGTGCGCGGGCGCAGAATATGCTTCCAAATTTGTTTGGGCGCCTGCCCGGCCCGTTCATTGGATTCATCAGAAAGCGCCATATAATCAATCAATCCGCGTGGCTTGCCGATCTTATCCATGACGTCGTCACAGGCATCGATGCACAATGCACAGGTGATACATTCCATCTGTTGCCCATCGCGAATGTCGATCCCCATGGGGCAAACATTTACGCAGGCCATACAATCAATACAGTCCCCTTTCGGCGCTTCGGCCTCGGATTGTCGTTTTCTGTGTTTGCCGCGCGGCTCTCCGCGCCAATCGCGATACCCCACCGTCAACGTATCTTCGTCCATCATTGCGGCTTGAATGCGTGGCCAAGGACAAGCGTAGATACAGATTTGTTCGCGGGCATAGCCCCCAAAAAGAAACGTCGTGAAAGTCAGAATGGCCATCGTACTATAGGCGACAGGATGCGCCGTCAGCGAAACGAGATCATTCATCAAGGTAGGCGCATCAGCAAAGTAAAATACCCAAGCGCCACCGGTCGCGAGACCTATCAACAACCACAAGATTGTCTTTGTGACCCGCAGCCTAACTTTGCGAAAATCCCACTTTTTCTGCCGATGTAGCCGCAGTCTTGCGTTTCGATCACCTTCAACCCAACGCTCTACAGCGATGAACAAATCCGTCCAAACAGTTTGTGGACAGGTATAGCCACACCACACACGCCCCAAAGCCGAGGTAAACAGAAACAGGCCCAACCCCGCCATGATCAAAAGCCCCGCAACAAAGTAAAACTCGTGCGGCCAAATTTCGATCCAAAAGAAAAAGAACCGTCGGTTTGCCAGATCAACCAACACAGCCTGATCCGGAAGGCTCGGCCCTCGATCCCAGCGCAGCCAAGGCGTGACGTAATATATCGCCAATGTGACCGCCATAATCACCCACTTTAGGTTACGAAAACGGCCAGAAACGCGTCTGGGAAAGATCGGCTCTTGGGCCACAAATAGGCTAGAAGGTGTTTCAGGCTGGTTCACAGAATCGCTCATCTTGGTTTGGGCGTCGCTGCACTATCTCAGGTCTGAGGAATGCAATCTTTGACCTGCATCAAATTCTGTATCTCAAATGAACCTTTTTACCTGCGCTCCTGCGGGAATGAACCAACGCTTCCTCCAACAAAGAAACACCGGCCCCCCAGGAAACGCGCGAACAGGACGGGGGACCGGCAATCTTGCCCAAAGTTTCAGGCAATCGATAAGTGGCGGGGGTATCCCTACCGCTTTCGATGACTGAATACGGGCTTTGGCCCAATTCGACTTTGACGTAGATCAAGAAACGAAAAAAAGGGCGCGGAAAACCCGCGCCCAGTTGGACATAAAGGCGGTTGAGTGCCCTACTGTTCTGCGGCCAACAATAATACCCAGTAGGTACCGTTGCCGCTTCCGGCCTTAGCAAGACCGAAATCTTCGAAATTCGGATTGATGTTATTGGCATGGTGCCCTGGTGAATTAGTCCAGGCGTCCAGCACTTCCTCTTCGGTGCGCTGACCTCGCGCAATGTTCTCACCATAGGTGCGCCAACGGTATCCCGCGTCTGAAATACGATCGCCTGCTGACGATCCATTCCGCCCTGTGTGGCTAAAATAGTTGTTTGCCTGCATGTCATTGGCATGACCTTGGGCCGCATTGGCCAAACGCGCATCAAACGCAACAGGGCCGGCGCTATTTGACAGGCGCACATCATTCAGCAGACTACCAAAAGACGCTGTATTCGCTCCGCCACCACTGGGTGGGGAGGAACCGCCCGGCGAAGTACTAGGCGGTGACGAACTCGGAGGTGTTGCCGCAGGTGGTGGCGCCGTCGTACCTGCAGGGAGCACCGCACTGCTTCCACCGGTTGTACCTCCACCGCACGCGCCAAGCGCCGAAACCATCATGATCGGGATAAGCCATTTCATATCTGTCTGCTCCTTGCCTTCCACCGAGGTCTAATCTGCAAAGAAATGTGCTGTATAGCTCCGCACAGGCTACGCTTTGAATGAGGCAACATAATGCTGAAAACGCCTGTAAAGCTCGGCAAGAGCTCGCCACGCGATCTGTCGTCGGCAATTGTCAGCCAAAGCTGGGCAACCGCCCGCTTATTAAGGCACACCCGTGTCACGGCGATTGCTGCGTAAGGTGATCTAAATGAAATTCGCCCAGAATGAACTGGGTCGCATTGAAAACAATTGTCATGAAAACTGTACAGCGCTGGGGGCCATTGCTGATCATCATCGTCCTTGTGCTCAGCAGCGTTGGCTCTGTGGCATTTGGCTCAGATCAGCCGTACCCACAAATCATCACAAAAGCCGAGCAATCGTTTTCTGACGCGCAATTTCGTCAAGCCACACAAGGCGCGATTCAGGCCTATCGCGTGGCCCAAAACCCTAATGACAAATTGCGTGCCGCACGATTGGCCAGCGCCGCCCACCTAAACGATCAGCGTCCCCTTCTTGCACAATACTGGCTGCGCCGTGCGGCTAACCATGTGACGACACCCCAAGACGCTCTGCAGGTAAACCAAGAGTTCAACGTCGTGCGAAACAAATCGCCTTATAATGTGAACCTGTCGTTCGCCATCGCCCCATCCGACAACATCAACGGCGGCGCGGCGGAAAAATACTTTGAATTGGGCGGATTTGAATTCGAATTCGCGCCCAGCGCCCTTGCATTGTCAGGCATAGAATACTCCGGCCAAGCGGACCTGATCTACAAGCTTTCAGAAAGTGCGCAGCAGGTCACGGTGATCGGAGGTACACTATATGGCCGCACCTATTCGCTCAGTGACACTGCCAAACAGGCCGCCCCAAACGTTTCTGGCAGTGATTACGCCTTGGTTCAAGGCGAAGTCTTTGTCAGTCAAAAGCGTCGCCTATTTGAAAATCTGGGCCCGACCACCGGCTCCTTTCATTTGGGCAAAACATGGTACGGAGGCGATCCGCTGCGCCGGTACACACGGCTCGCAGTGTCGCAGGACTTTGTGTTGGGGCAAAACGCAGCGCTGACAGTCGGCGGATTTGTCGAAGATCAGATTGCCCTATCAAATGCACAGACAAACACACAAATCTACAACCTCCAAGGCACCTATGCCCAACGATTGCAGAACCAAGATATCGTGCGCGTCACGCTTCAATCGCGGTATAATGATGCGGCAGTCGACGCATTCACTTACACCGACAGCCGATTCATCATCGATTACGAACGTGCCCAAAGAATATGGGACACAAAACTGACGTTCTCTGTTGGGCTGGGCTATAAAGACTACGACACGTATTCCCTGTCATTGAATGGGCGCCGAGACCGCTCGGTATCTGTCGGGGCAACTGCTGTCTTTGAAAACATGTCCTACTATGGCTTTTCACCAAGCCTCAACATCACCGCATCGCAAACTCAATCAAATGTCGCACGATTTACCAGCAATGGTGTGCAGGCGCGTTTTGGATTTGAGTCAAACTTCTAAACTGAAAACCCGGCACAGCCTGTGCCGGGTTTAAACATGTGTGACATTTGTCTATTCACCGCCACCCAATTGGTGAACATAGGTGGAAACCGCACGAATTTGGGCCTCTGTCAGGCGAGTGTCCCAATTTGGCATGACACCGAACTGGGCGTTATAAACCGTTTCGCGGATTTCATCATAAGACCCACCAAACAACCAAATCGCATCCGCCAGGTTTGGCGCACCTTGGCTTTGATCTCCGGCCCCATTGTCGCCATGACATGCCGCACAGTTCTCCTCAAACACCACGGCCCCTTCGGTGACGAGCGTTGCGCTGATCGGGTCACCGCTAAGCGACATAACGAAATTCACGACCTGATCAATTTGATCGTCCTCAAGCAGCTCATCACGCCCAAAAGCTGGCATTTCAGAATACCGCGCTAAATCGTTGTCTTCGTTGCGAATACCAAAAGTGATTGTTTCATGGATGGCTTCGATATCGCCCCCCCACAACCAGTCATTGTCCAAAAGATTCGGATAGCCTTTGGCCCCCGCAGCACCTGACCCATGACATTGGGCACACCAAGTTTTAAAGACAGCCGCCCCGGCAGAAACGGCATAGCCGTTCAATTCAGCATCCTCAGAAATCGCCGTTAGATCGGTTGTCGCAAGCTTGGCATTGATCGCCTCGTTGCGGCGATCCACTTCGGCAATAGCCTCTGCCACTTCGGCCCGAGTTGAATAGCCCAGAATGCCAGCTGTGGCCGAAGTGATCCCCGGCCAAGCCGGATATGCAATGACATAGCCAATGCCCCAAAGAATACAGGCATAGAATGTCCACAGCCACCAACGCGGCATAGGGTTGTCATACTCCTGAATCCCGTCCCATTCATGGCCGGTGGTTGGAATGTCCTGTTTGTCTTTTGTCATTTTGGTCATTTCAGCACCTCCTGTGCTGCAACGTCGTGCGCAGGCGCATCATCATGCCGAAAGGGGATGTCAGCCGTATCGCTGTATGTCTTAGAGGCACCCGGGCGGAACACCCAAACGACCACCGCCGCAAACACACAGAACAGGAACAAAAGCATCCAGCTGTCTGCAAACTCTCTGAGTAAAGAATAGGTCTCCATGTTCAGCCCTCCTTAGCGAGACGCATCTGGAGTGAAGGTCGAGAAATCAACCAACGTGCCCAGCATTTGCAGATAAGCCACCAGCGCATCCATTTCGGTCACACCCTGTGCCCCATCAAAGTTCCGAACGCTCACGCTGTCTTCGCCATAGCGTTCCAGCAGTCCGTCATAGTCTTCGTCAGGGTCGGCTTGCACACGAAAATCAATCTGCGCGTTGTCGATCATCTCTTTGGTGTAAGGCACACCCACCATGGCGTTGACCTTCATCAGATCACCGATGTATTCCCCATCAATCCGACGATTTGCCAGAAAGCCATACTTGGGCATCACAGATTCAGGCACAACAGATTGCGGATCAATCAGGTGGTCCACATGCCAATCATCAGAATATCGGCCACCGACACGTGCCAGATCAGGCCCTGTACGCTTAGAGCCCCACTGAAACGGGTGATCATATTTGCTTTCAGCCGCCAGGGAATAGTGGCCATAGCGTTCGACCTCATCCCGCATCGGGCGGATCATCTGCGAGTGACAGACATAACAGCCTTCGCGGATGTAAACCTCTTTCCCAGCCAGTTCGAGCGGGGTGTAGGGGCGCATGCCCTCTACATCCTCAATCGTGTTCTCTAGCCAGAACAATGGGGCAATCTGTACGATCCCCCCGATCGACACCACCAAGAGGCTACACACCAGCAAGAGGGTCGCGTTGGTTTCTAAGATTTTATGTTTATCGAGAATTGCCATCTTTCAGACCCTCCTTATTCCGCTGGAACCGCAACGCTCAGCGATGCGTCGCGTGCAGGCGCTTTGCGCACGGTTAACCAAAGGTTGGCACACATGATGAGCGCACCTGCGAGGTACATAACTCCGCCCAATCCACGCACCACATACATCGGGAACTTCGCGGCCACGGTGTCGGCAAAACTGTTCACAAGGAACCCGTTTGCATCAACTTCGCGCCACATCAGACCTTCCATGATGCCGGTGACCCACATGGACGCCGCATAAAGAACGATACCGATCGTCGCGAGCCAGAAGTGCCAGCTGACAAGGCTAAGGCTATACAGACGCTCACGTTTCCAAAGCACAGGCACCAGATAGTACAGCGCTCCAAAGGTGATCATGCCATTCCAACCCAATGCACCGGAATGCACGTGACCAATGGTCCAGTCGGTGTAATGGCTAAGCGCGTTAACCGCACGGATCGACATCATCGGGCCTTCAAAGGTCGACATGCCGTAGAACGCAACCGAGATCACCATCATGCGGATCACCGGATCAGTGCGCAGCTTGTCCCAGGCGCCAGAGAGCGTCATCAGACCGTTGATCATGCCACCCCAGCTTGGCATCCAAAGCACGATGGAAAACACCATCCCCAGGGTCGAGGCCCAATCCGGCAAGGCTGTGTAATGCAAGTGGTGCGGGCCAGCCCAGATGTACAAAAAGATCAGCGCCCAAAAGTGGATGATCGACAGTTTGTAGGAAAACACCGGCCGTTCAGCTTGTTTCGGAATGAAGTAGTACATCATGCCCAAGAAACCTGCGGTCAGAAAGAAGCCCACAGCGTTGTGGCCGTACCACCACTGCACCATCGCGTCTTGAACGCCTGCCCAAACGATTACGGATTTAGACCCAAAGATGCTAACGGGGATCGTGAGGTTGTTCACCAAATGCAGCATCGCAACAGTCACGATGAAGCCAAGATAGAACCAGTTCGCCACATAGATGTGCTTTTCTTTACGTTTGATGATGGTCCCTAAGAACACCGCCAAATAGGCAACCCACACAATGGTCAGCCAGATATCAACGTACCACTCAGGTTCTGCGTATTCTTTGGATTGTGTTCCGCCCAACAGGTAACCGGTGGCCGCCAGAACGATGAACAATTGATAGCCCCAGAACACAAACCAAGCGAGGTTTCCGCCCCACAAACGCGCCGCGCTTGTGCGTTGCACCACGTAAAAAGACGTCGCCAACAAAGCGTTGCCGCCAAAGGCAAAGATCACAGCGCTGGTGTGGATCGGACGCAAGCGACCAAAGTTCGCCAAACCTTCGGCCCATTCAAAGTTCAATACCGGAAAGGCCAACTGAAACGCGATAAACACACCGACGAGAAAGCCCACCACGCCCCAAAAGGCGGTGGCCACAACCCCATAGCGGATCACACCGTCCATATATTCGTTTTGCGGGAGTTCAGGTTTTTCATCCCCGGTGCCACGCAACACCCATAAAAAGAGGCCTCCGGATACAAGCGTAATGATCAACGCATGTACCAAGTAAGCCAAATCACGCGCATAATTCGCCGCGATCATCGCACAAAGCGTGATCAAACCGAGCGCGATCAGCTTGATATAATTTAACATTTTACGTCCCTTCGCCGTGCCCTTTGATGCGACTCGACGCAGTTCGGGCGGATTTAGACTGTTGGCGTTCTGAAGGTTTCCCCGCCCATCCGCTTTGATCTGCATCAAAGAGCAGCATCCGTTTTGCGGGCAGGCTGATGAAAAGAATGAATCCGCGCGAACCGAGCAACAAAGGAGACAGTCATGTCATTTAGCTCACTGCTCACAGTTCTTTCTGATGACCGCCTCGCGAATACGACGGTGAAAAAAGCGGCCGAATTGGCGGGTGGATGTGACGCCCACCTTGATTGCCTCTGCATTGGCGTGGATCGCAGCCAGACCGGATACTACTACGCAGGCGCAACGGCTTTGATTGTAGAGCAATCCCTTAATCAAGTTCGCGAAGAGGCACGCCGCCTTGAAACCTTGGCACGCGCCCATCTGGGCAACACAGACATACGATGGTCTGTAGAAACTGGCGTAACGCAAATCACAGAGCTCAGCCGCCATATCGCAGCCCGTGCGCGGTTTTCTGACTTGGTTGTCGTGCCAACCCCATACGGGGAGAACAAAGAAAAAGAGATGCCGATGATTGTGGAATCTGCCCTGTTTGAGGCCAGTGTTCCGGTGCTGGTGATGCCCGATAATGCCTCCCTGCCCTATCCGCCAAACACCATCACCGTTGCGTGGAACGAAAGCAGCGAGGCCCTTGTGGCCGCAAAGGCAGCATTGGGCTTGTTGCGCGAGGCAGAGTTGGTTCGGGTTGTCGTGGTTGATCCTCCTGCCCATGGACCGAACCGCTCTGATCCCGGCGGTGCACTTTCGCAATTTTTGGCCCGCCACGGTGTCAGGGTCGAGGTAGACGTGATCACCAAATCCATGCCACGTGTGTCCGATGTGCTGCTACGGCACGCTCAGGATAAGGTTTCTGATTTGATCGTCATGGGTGCGTATGGCCACTCGCGCTTCCGCGAAAGTGTTCTGGGCGGCGCAACCCGCCACATGCTGGAACAGGCTAAAGTGCCAGTGTTCATGGCGCACTAAGCCCGTATGATTTTATAGCAACGTTCAGGCACATCGGGATACAGCGGCGTGCGCTATCGCCGCTGTATTTCAACATTTGCGCCCCCTCTGTAATCTAAAAAACACCCATCGCATCAAACAAATTTCGAGAAATTGCAGTGCGGGCGAACCGATAGAGATCACGAGCTGAGCTGCGATATTCATACCAGTTGGAAACAGAAACCAAAGTGTGCTCATCCAGTTCACCTGTGACTGGGCCGTCATAAAAATTCACATTCTTTAAAGCGGCTTGTAGCTTTGTGACTGCTGCGTTGGACATTGGTACTTCGCCGATCAAATATTTGCTCCCATTGGCCCAGGGGATCACAACCAACCGGTTGTCAACGTGAAGTAAGTTAAGGAAATGCTCTCCTTCGCAGCTATATGTCCAGCTGGTCAGAATCCGAGCATCCCCGTCACTTTCTGGATAATCGACAGGGTCTATTAGGACATCGGAAAGCAATGGATCAAAGAAATCCAGAACCGGTGCAATCTGTTGGATGGTCCATGCATCGCATTCAAGCCCCTGCATCCCGAGGCCACCAGCAGATAAGGACAGCGCTTGTCCAAGGATGTCTTGATGAGCGTTGAGATCAAGCGGTGCTGCAACACCCGACACATTGCGCACGTCAACGATCACAAAGTCACCGGTTGGCGCAGGTATCTGGACATTTGGCATTTCAACACAAGTTGGCGGGGCGCCTCCCCCGCAAACGCATACGACATCAGGCGGGCAATAGCACTGTTCTGCGGGTACATAAGCGCAGCCGATGCGAGCCTTGCACTGCTGGATTGTGACTTGTTGAAGTTCGTTGTCTATGGTTTGGCCCGTTGCATCCAAAATGGATTGACGAAACCCGATTTGGCATCGGTCTACGGGTGTTGTGCACATGCTGGCAGTCTGATTTGCAATGCTGCTCAGCATACAATCTGATGAGCCAACGCAACTCACAAGATCCCTGTCAACGCAAGCAAGCGATTGCGCCTGAGAAGGCATAGGCGTTCCGCCTGTCATCACAACAAGAAATGCGAGTATTGGCGCTAAATACATAGCATTCCATCTTGGAACTGTAAGAGACGATACAAATCGCATGTACGCGCTTTCAATTAAAAGTTAGGGGAGTGTTTTTACCAGATCGTCGACGGATTTGCCTTGTTGTTTGAGCAGGTTTTGAATGGCCGTATTGTTTTGAATATGATCGCGCAGTTGAGCATTGCTCATTCGGGTTAATTCAAAATATGTGTCGCGCCCTCGGTTTCCCAAACGTGTAAAAGGTGCTGCACCACCCCCAACATAGTCTGCATTATAGGCAGCGCCATATGCACGCTCATCGAGCAATGAATCGACATGAGACCGTTCGACCAATCTGACATCTGAATTTCGCGCAGCTCGTGCCGCTTGTTTCGGAGTAACTTCGTTGCTCGCCACAACGGAATTCTCAAGGTAGGGACGGTCAAACTCTTGTTGAAGCCTGCGTGCATTGGCAGCGCGGGTCGCATCGTCCGCACCTCGCATGGGAACGATGCCGCCAGTGTCAAACATAACCACTTCGTATCCCGTGGGCGTGTCAGCTTTGACCAACGCGATGTTTTCCAACTTATGATCTGTGAATGCCAAGCCTCTGGCATTCAGATCTCTAATCGCCAGCTCCATGGTCAGTTTTTGCAATGCATCTGCCTCTGGCGCATCTGGCGCGGCTTTATTATTGACACGTTTTTTGAAAGCCCGCTGGGCATCCACGATGCTTTCTTCACGCGTGATCATGTATTTTTTGCCGTCGATCTCAGTGATGGAGAAGTTCTTAGCCTCGCCAGGCCTTGAAGCAGATCTAAAGTACGTCGACTCTTTTTCTGCAGTCTGCAGAATGCGCCGTGATGCCATTTCCGCAGCGAATGCACTTTCCTTGCCCGCTTCGACCGGGGTGATCCGAATAACGTCGCCTGCAAGGCTCCCATCAGGATTGCGACGCCGGTAAACCGAAGAGTAAGAGCCTTTGCCCAGTTGTTCACCAACCCGCAGGACCTCTTTGCTTCCGTCAGGCCGTGTTGCAACAATGTCCAGACCTGCAGCTTCATTCCTAGAATTTAGCGCAGCCCGCCGCCCATCAAGTGTTTGGGCATGTCCTGAAAGAGGCCTCAGTTCAGCTGCCGTTGGCGTCAGATCGTCTTTATAAGGGCTTGTATCAGACGCAAACCGCTCTGCTTTTGTTGGGGGAGCTTTCTGGCTCACCCTAATCAACTCAGCACGGTCTGCAGCGCGGGCCAAATCATAGTCCCGCGGTGGAGGCGGCAGAGCCGGCCCGGGGCTTGGCGGACCAAAGTCGTCTGCGACACGAAACGGGGACTTGCCCACATCAGAGGCCTCATCCAACCCTGTCAAATTGCCAAACGTCCCTCCGGAATCATCTGCGCTCACCACCGGACCCGTTTCCGCATGAGCGGCAGGCGTGTCGATTTTGTTGTTCACCCGCAGCTGACTCGCCCGAGCGGATTCGGCATTATCTAATGCCTGAGTACCCGCAAATTCATCCGCGTTAGACTTGGCAAGACTGCCAGACGGATCCACAGTCTTTGCCAAACGTGGATCAACATGAGCAGCTGGCAGATCAGTCGTTTCCGCAAATCGTGGGTCTGCACTTTGAGATGATCCACCTCCGGCATCAGACTTAGATAGGTTTGCTGAGGGGTCCACAGTTTCAGCCAAACGTGGATCGACCTGAGCAGCTGGCAGATCAGTCGTTTCCGCAAATCGTGGGTCTGCACTTTGAGATGATCCACCTCCGGCATCAGACTT
>CANMKB010000004.1 GCA_947498415.1 uncultured Paracoccaceae bacterium | reverse complement strand
CGGGATGGAGCAGCCCGGTAGCTCGTCAGGCTCATAACCTGAAGGTCGTAGGTTCAAATCCTACTCCCGCAACCAAATTGAAATGAAAACCCACACGTAAAACGGTGGGTGTTTTGCGTTTTTGGGCCAAACCCTTGTTGTACAGTTGAATCTTAGAACGCTCCGCTAAACGGGGTGCTGCAGACACTTGTGGCGGTTCCTAGCTTTGCAGCGCTCGTAGGGGGGGAAGATCAGTCAGAGTTGGGGTATTGGGGAAATCTTGGATGCACCGTAAGCGATGCCCCAAACATCGTAAGCGTTGCATCTGACCCCCTAATCAACCTCTGACGCCTCGATATTGCTCATGACATACTACCTCAAAATGAAGAGAGGCAACGGTTATGGGGCAATTTCCACATTCCTTTGAAGTTTACGGCTTCATCATCGAAGTTCACGCAGGTGGTAGACGTGTTTGGCCACCGAGTTTTAAAAGGTTTGTCAGAGACAAGCTCGACAACGGCGAACTATCCGTCGGGCAAGTGATGAAAACCTGCAACGTGTCACAATCCTTGGTCTACAAGTGGCGTGCAGACGTCAAACGCGCTGTCGGCGGGCGTGTCTCCGTCCGTGAAGAACGGATGTTCTCAGAAATTGTAATCGAAGAGCCTCAAGAAATTGCATCTAAGTCGTCCGATGGCGATCAAATTGTACTACGTGGACATGAAATTGAGATTTCGTTGCCGGCGACATATCCAGTTGATGACTTAGTGAAGGTCATCCTTTCTCTGGAGGGACGCACATGATCTCGCCGTCGGGGAATTTCAAACTCTACCTAGCATCCAAGCCGGTCGACTTTCGCAAGGGGATGGACGGCCTGGCTGCCATCGTCATGAACGAATTTGATCTTGATCCATTTAATGGCGCGATTTTCATCTTCCGATCAAAACGTGCCGACCGTTTGAAATTGATTGTCTGGGACGGCACCGGATTGGTTATGACCTACAAGCGCATTGAAGGAAGAGGCTTCGTTTGGCCGCGCATGAGAGATGGTGTAATCACAATCAACCGCTCTCAATTCGAAGCCTTGTTCGAGGGGCTGGATTGGCAAAGGATTGTGCCACGCCACGTTAGAAAGCCCATAGCGATATGAGTGTTCAATGCAACTGCGCTAAATGAGTTCGGACGTTAAAATGTCTCATGTCAAGGTCGGCTATGCGGACAACGCTGACATTGAAAATTCTTGGCTACATCGAGCGATTCAACCACCCCATCATGAAACATCAGAGGTGGTTGAAACAAAATAAGAACCTACCCCTTATTACTGTTCTGCCTGGTTTTCAAAAATTCGACCGATGGTATTCAGCAAAATTTGTGCAGCCAGAATACTGGTCGTTCCGGTGTGGTCATAATCCGGCGCAACTTCGACAAGATCAATCCCAACGATTTCCCCACGTTTGGAAAGACCGTCCACAAATTCCAAGACCTCATAGTACAAGAACCCACCATGACTCGGTGTGCCCGTTCCTGGCGCAATCGAAGGATCAAACCCGTCAATATCAATCGTCAGATAGTAACGTTTACCCTCTGGAATGCGATCCAGCATCGCTTCCACGCCCATGATTCGAAACTGGCGCACTGACACAATATCTGAGCCCATTTTGCGAGCGTCATCGTACCCTTCTTTTGCGGTAGAGGAGACATTGCGTATACCGACTTGAGACAGGCCCGTTACCCACGGGCGCTCTGCGGCGCGGCGCATCGGGTTTCCGTGACCATTGCGCACACCGTGGCGCTCATCGACAAAATCTAAGTGGGCGTCGATCTGCACGATATGGATTGGCTCCTGGTCCGAAAATGCCGCGACGCAGGGGATATTGATCGAATGATCGCCGCCCAGAACAACCGGTAACGCTCCTGCATCCAGAATTGCTCGTACGCCTTTTTCGATATTGGCATGGCTGCCCTCGGTATCGGTGTGCACGATGTCGGCATCACCCATGTCTACAATCCGTGTGTCAGCGAGATAGGTCACGTCATCTTCGTGATCATAAGCCCCAGCATGGCCAAACGAGAACAATGTGGAGGCGTCTCGAATGCCGCGTGGGCCAAATCGTGCGCCGGCACGCCACTGCGTGCCAAAGTCAAAAGGCGCACCCAAAATGGCGACATCGGCGTCAATTTTGGACCAATCTGGCTGATAAGGGGATTTGGCAAAAGTCGCGATTCCGACAAAGGGCAGATCCAAGCGACCGGTTTCGTATCCGTGGCTCATTTTTATTCTTCTCTTAATGTTGAAGACGTCCCGATGGTGGGACGCACTATTCAGATCGCGCGGTCACGCGAGGTTTCCAAAAATTGGCGCAGTCGTTCGCTTTTAGGATTGCCAAAAATATCCGCTGGTGGGCCATCTTCAACGATGGCGCCATGATCCATGAACACAACACGGTTTGCCGCCTGAGCAGCGAAACCCATTTCGTGGGTGACGATCACCATTGTCATACCGTCATCAGCCAGAGCACGCATGACATTCAGAACTTCCCCCACAAGTTCAGGGTCCAGAGCAGAGGTGGGCTCATCAAACAGGATGGCCTTGGGAGAGACCGCAAGTGCGCGTGCGATGGCAACACGTTGTTTTTGACCACCGGACAATTGATGGGGATGTTTGTAGGCGTGTTCATCAAGCCCAACTTTTTTCAGAGCATCAAAGGCAATGGTCTCAGCTTCCAAAGCAGATTTTCCGTGCACCAGTTTCAGCGCCAAAGCCACGTTGTCGATGGCCTTCATATGTGGCCATAGATGAAAGTGCTGAAAGACCATACCCAGAGGCGCACGTGCCTCGGCCAGCTCTTTCTCAGTTTGCTTGACCTTTCGCTCTGCACCACCGTTCCAGCCGATCTCACGCCCGAAAATGTGGATATCTCCACCGTTATGGGGTGCCAGAAACGCCAGTGCACGCAACAGTGTGGATTTCCCCGAACCGGAAGGGCCGATTATACAGACCACCTCGCCTTCTTCGACCGTCAGATCGACATCGCGAAGAACTGTCTTGGTTCCGTAGGCCTTCGTGACTTTGCGGGCACTGATGGCATGTTCGATATTGGGCATCTCAGTGGCCTCCTATTTGGTAGTGCCGCTCAACGGCGAGTCCTACTTGTGCAATTGCCTCCACAAGCGCCCAATAGAGAAGCGCAGCGACGATAAACGGTTGCACAGAAAAGGTGATCGTCGCCAATCCGCTAGCCGCTTTGGTGAGTTCAGCGATGGTTATGACGGATAAGACGGCGGATTCTTTGACCAAGATAATGGTTTGGCCAAAAATTGGTGGAATGACAGTTCGGGCGGCCTGTGGGATCTCAATATGCACAATACATTTGATGCGGTTGATGCCCAGCATGGATGCCGCTTCGACATCTCCAGTCGGAACTGCATTCAAACCGGCCCGCAGGATTTCTGCAAATGCACCTGCACCGAAAAAACCCAGGCCGACAATACCAGCCGCCGGAGCGGATAGGCGCAACCCAATCTGCGGCCCTCCGTAATATAGCAAAAACAATAGAAGAACGAGCGGAGCACCACGCATGACTTCGACGTAGACGCGGGCAGGTGCATTGATCCAGAAACGGTTGGAACGCAGGCACAACGCAAGGGGAACTGCAAGCGCAAGAGCAAGAAGCGTGCCCCACAGTGTCATCCATGCAGTGAGACCAAGCCCCTGAGCGAGGAGTCCTAAATCTGCAGACGTAAGGCTCATCAATGCGCCTCCTGTTGTTTTAGGCGCCGCTCTAGCATCATGCCAATGGCCGATAGAGCCAAGGCGATCGCGACATAGAGGATCAGTGCGATCATGTAGCTGTCCAGAGGCTGAAAGGTAGACGAAGCGATTTGCTGAGCGCGTCGCGTCAAGTCAGTGACGGCGATGACGGAAATCAGTGAAGAATTTCGCACCAATGCAAGCGTTTCACCAACCAATGCAGGCAGCATGATGCGGATGGCCTGAGGCGCCTCAATTTTTGTAAGAATTTGGCGGCTGGACAAACCCAACATCTGGGCGGCTTCGACTTCGCCCTCAGGCACAGCGGCAAGTCCAGCGCGATAGATTTCAGACTGGAAGGCAGCAGTATTGCAGGCGAGCGCCACCACCGCAGCTAGTGTCGGCGGCAGGTTGATGCCAATTGCAGGTAGAAGATAGAAAATCAGCAAGAGCTGCACCAAAATTGGGGTGCCCCGCCAAAACGAAACGTAGACTCGTGCTGATCGACGCACCAGCCCGTTATTCTGGCGACTAGCAGTCGCCAGAATAAGACCAAGGGGGGCGCCAAGCGCGATGGCGAGGAAGCTGACCCCAAGGGTTGTCAGCACGCCTTCGATCAGGACAGCTTGGTTGTCGATCAGCAGATCAAGCATATCGATTTACTTCGTAGGGAGTGCGCTTGGCAGGTTCATCGCACCGCCAAACCACTTTTCTTGCAGTTGGGCCAAAGTGCCATCTTCAATCAGGCGTTTCAGTTCGGCATCAAACAGTGCGTTCAAGCTGGCACTGTCTTCGTCGGTGCGTCCGGCCCAAGAGAAGTACTTTGGCTCACCAAAGGTCGGTACAACAACTTCAAAGATGTCAGGACGTTGACGCGCGGCTTCCAGCAGGTTTGGCAGCGAATTCACCACAGCATCGATGCGGCCCGCGGCAAGATCGGCGTAGGCTTCGGAAAAATCGGTGTAAGTTGAAACTTTTGGCGCATCACCTAAAGTTTCAGCATACCCTTCCAAAGCAGCCAATTGTGCAGAACCAGCCTGCGAGCCCACTGGTTTTCCTGCCATGTCAGCCGGGGCGCTAATGCTGTCATCACCTGCGCGTTTAAGGACAGCCATAGTAGCATCCGCAATTGGCACAGACAGGTAATAGGCGTCACGACGCTCTGGCGTCACAGTCACCGAGGTGACAACATAATCAAAACGTTCCGCTGCAAGACCAGGTAGAATACCCTGCCATGGCAGATCTAGACGCTTCAGTTCCACCTCTGGCAGTGCAGAGGCCATAAGGACGTCCATGATGTCCGCCGAATAGCCAACGATCTCGCCATTTTCCACAAATTCAAACGGTGGAAAGCGTGCTTCGGTGCCAACAGTCAGGACACCGTCCGCTTTGATGCGAGACAGCAAATCATCGGCAAAGGCTGAAACTGGGTTCAGCAATAGGGTGGCAGCGGCGGTCAAAAGAAGGTGTTTCATGGTATCCCCATTTCAAAGTCATAGCAGTGAGTCGGGTTCATCGTAGGACTTCTAAAGCATCGGTAAAATAGCTATGAACTAATCTACATATCGAAGGATTAGATGTAATGAGCTTCGCAAATTCAGATCTAAGATCACTGGCCGTCTTTCGCGCCGTCGTGGAACGGGGCGGCTTTGTGGGGGCACAAGCAGAGCTTGGCATGTCACAATCGACCGTCAGCTTCCACATGAAGGCCCTAGAAACGCGCCTAGGGCTTACATTGTGTGAACGCGGACGTGGTGGGTTTCGCCTGACGGAGCGCGGTAAGCTTGTTCATCAGAAATCTACAGAACTCTTTATCGCCCTTAACGACTTTGAAGGAGAGATTGGCAGCTTAAGAGATCGGGTGGTTGGCACCCTTCGACTGGGTATTATCGACAACACCTTATCTTTTGATGGCCTTCCGTTACCACGGATCATCAATCGGGTGCGCAGACTGGCCCCCGAAGCTGAGATCCAGATTTCTGTGGATGACCCTCAGGTGCTGGCGGCCGATGTCTCAAGCGGGAATATTGATGTGGCCATCATGCCGCAAACACGACCTGTCGCCGGTGTGAAAATGTCCAAACTCTATGATGAACGGCACTCTCTATATTGCGCGAAGGGTCATGCGCTGTTTGATGTCCCAGATCGTGAAATCTCTGAAAGTTTGGTGGCAGATCAAACCTTCGTGGCCCGCAACTACGGGAGTTTGATCGAACTAAATCGCTTCCCAAATGCGCATGTAGGTACTTTGGCAGATCATATGGAAGTTCAGGCCATGTTTATTCTTTCAGGGGACTACATAGGATATCTCCCCGACCACTTTGTGATGGATCGCCTCGACCGTGGCAATTTGAGGTGCCTGCTGGGGGAGGAGGCGGCAATAAATTCTCAGTTCGTCCTCGCGACCCGGATCGGTCGGCGCTCAACCGGGTTGCTGGATCTGTTCGTACGTGAGTTGGTAGGATCGCTGTCAGAGGTGTATCATCGTGCCACGTGAGGGCGAGTAAGTGTTCGCGATGAGAGATCACCTAGAATAAGTTTTCTTCTCATTGCTGACGCCGATCTTAGGCGTGACCTCGAACATGACAATGAGATCGTTGAGAAAGATGCGAAACTATCGACTGCCAAGGCGAAGTTGAAGGTTCTCAAAGCCGACAATCGACTTCTCCGCGCCCAGCTCAACAAAAGTCAGGACATGCAGTTTGGACCATCTAGCGAGAAGCCACCAAAGAAGCGGAAGAGAAAGGGGGATGGAGATGCTGGTCCCGCCTGTCCGAAGCCAGAAGATCATAACACCTGGCTCGGCGGAGTCGAAGCGCAACCAGAAACGAACAAACCTAAACCCCGCGGGCTACTTGGCAAACAAGCTATTACTTTTCCAGATAACATTCCCCGTGATCCGGTAAGGATTGAGCCATCTAACGGTTCAATCTGTGATTGCGGGCGTGGCATGTTTCAGTTTGGAGAGCAGAAGATTGAACGACTGACATACGTGCCAGCTCAACTGCGTTTGATAGAGGAAACATACACTAAATTCGTTTGCCGAAACTGCGACAAAGTTGTTCAGGCGCCAGTTCCCAAGCGCGCGTTTGAGCAGACCCGTTTTGATGATCACCTCATTGCAGGGCTCGCTGTGAGCAAGTTTGCGGATTACATGCCGAACTACAGACAAGAACAAATATTCATGCGTTCGGGCGTCAAGCTCCATCGATCCACCATGGGGCGGCTGATGGATCAGGCTGTGGAGGCATTGTTTCCGATCCATGAGGCCTTGAACGCGGATTTGAAGTCTAGTTCTAAGCTACTGATGGATGAAACGACATTGGCGCAGCTTATGCCTGGGACCGGCAAGCCAAGACGTGTTTTGTTTGGGCGGTATGTCGTGATGAAGGGTGAGATTGCGCATGAAGAGTTGCAAAATCTCATGGCCGGTGGGCAGGAGCTTGCCGATCTTGAAGGATCGTTGGGCGGCACCGTTTGACCCAACTATAAGGGCCAGTCGATATGGGCATCCGCATAGCGGGTGCCTTTTTTTATGTTGTTTACCTTATTCTGAAGGCTCTTGCTATTTGTTGAAAATGCTGAGATGTTAGCGCTATCATTGATCGGAGCGCTTTGGGAGAGGTGCTCGACGTATTCGGTTGATGTCACATTTCATGTGCAGAGAGAGTGTATGTACGCAAGTGCATACGAATGAGGTCTAAAATGGTTTCACGTGTCATCCCGGTGGATGCATTTGATTTGGTGCTTTTCGGGGCAACAGGCGATCTTGCGCGCCGCAAGATCTGGCCTGGGCTGTTTCACCGATTTCTAGCCGGTCAATTTAACAACGATAGTCGTATTTTGGGCGTGTCACGCTCTGAACTTTCGAGAGAAGAGTTTCAAGATAAGGTGCGTGCCGCTCTTGAACCTATCGAGGAAAGCGAACACGACTGTGTCGAGCGTTTCCTGTCTCAGGTCGATTATATCTCAATCGATGCGACAGGTGATCGCGGCTGGAAGCCATTGGCCAAAGCGATACGCCCAGATGTCATTCGTGCATTCTATCTATCTGTTGCGCCAAGCTTTTTTGGCCCAATTGCCGCCCGTTTAAAACAAAGTGGCATTGCAACCGACGACAGCCGTATTGTTGTCGAAAAGCCCTTTGGGAATGATTTGAAATCGGCCAGGGCTCTCAACGCAGAGCTGCGTACCTATTTCCAAGAGCATCAGATTTACCGGATCGATCACTATCTTGGGAAAGAAACGGTTCAAAACCTGATGGCTTTGCGCTTTGCAAATTCACTGTTTGAGCCTCTTTGGAATTCATCCCACATTGATCACGTGCAAATCACCGTGGCTGAAAGTCTGTCTGTTGACGGTCGGGGCGAGTATTACGACCAGTCTGGCGCGATGCGGGATATGGTTCAAAACCACCTGATGCAGTTGTTGTGCTTGACCGCGATGGAGCCGCCGTCGCAATTCACGCCCAATGCTGTGCGGAATGAAAAGCTTAAAGTTATCGAGGCGCTCAAAGAGGTGCCCATTGATGACATCGCGCGGGGGCAGTATCGCGCGGCTGGCGAACAAGGCAGTTATCGTGAGCACGCGGGAAACCCAAATAGCATCACCGAAAGCTTTGTCGCGATGAAGGTAGATGTCGCCAACTGGCGCTGGGCGGGTACCCCTTTCTATTTGCGTACAGGCAAGTGTTTGCGCGAAAGGCTCTCAGAGATTGCCGTCTATTTCCGCAACCCTCCGCATATGATTTTTCCGGGCATTGATACGCCTCACGGGAATGTCTTGGTGATCCGTTTGCAGCCCGACGAGGGCATGACATTGCACACAACCATCAAAGATCCCGGCCCGGGTGGGATGCGCCTGACCGAAGCGTCCTTGGATATGACTTTTGCAGATTCTCTCAAGGATTCTGAAAAGCCCCAAGATGCGTATGAACGATTGATTATGGACGTCATCCGTGGCGACCAAACTTTGTTTATGCGAGGGGATGAGGTTGAGGCTGCTTGGGCCTGGGCCGACCCAATTATTGCAAGCTGGACAGATCGTCCGATTAAACCCCAGCAATATGACGTTGGAAGCGCAGGGCCAGAAGATGCTTTGTTGCTTATGCACAAAGACGGGCGCCGTTGGCGCACGATTGGCCAGTAATTGATGCAAGAAAGCGAAAAGCTATGACTTTGAATGCCACCATTTCGTCAGTAACTGACCGCGTCATCGCACGCAGTGAAAAGACGCGCGGTCCCTATCTTGACCGTATGGCAGCCGCCCAAAGCAAAGGCCCCAGCCGGGCGCATTTGTCTTGTTCCGGGCAAGCCCATGCCTATGCGGGGGCGGGTCCAGACCAAAATGCGCTCGCAACCAAATCCGCGGGCAATTTAGGGATCGTGACAGCCTACAACGACATGCTGTCAGCACACCAACCCTTTGAAACTTATCCTGCCCAAATCCGTGAAGCAGCCCGTGCCGTAGGCGGCACTGCGCAAGTCGCGGGTGGCGTGCCCGCGATGTGTGACGGTGTCACACAGGGTGAGGCGGGGATGGAGTTGAGCCTGTTTTCCCGTGATGTGATTGCGATGGCCACGGGCGTGGCGTTGTCACACAATGTGTATGATTCAACCGTGTACTTGGGGGTGTGTGATAAGATTGTCCCCGGGCTGGTGATTGGCGCACAAGCTTTTGGTCATTTGCCTGCGGTATTTCTGCCAGCAGGGCCTATGACATCGGGTATCACCAACGATGAAAAATCTGTGGTGCGCCAAAGGTTTGCAGCGGGTGAATGTGGTCGCGACGAACTGATGGCCTCTGAAATGGCGGCCTATCATGGGCCGGGGACATGTACGTTCTACGGTACGGCGAACACCAACCAGATGCTGATGGAATTCATGGGCTTGCACCTGCCAGGGTCTAGCTTTGTGAATCCAAACACTCCATTGCGCGACGCCCTAACAACCGAGGGCGCAAAGCGTGCGCTCTCATTGTCGGCATTGGGCAACAACTATACTCCCGTGTGCGACATCTTAGATGAAAAGGCCTTTGTGAATGGCATTGTCGGGCTTATGGCGACCGGAGGTTCAACAAATCTTTTGATCCACCTTCTGGCCATGGCGCGGGCCGGCGGGATTGTATTGGATTGGGAGGATTTTGCTGATCTTTCATCCGTCGTTCCGTTGCTTGCGCGTGTTTATCCAAATGGCTTGGCTGACGTGAACCATTTCCATGCGGCCGGTGGGCTTGGTTATATGATCGGTGAATTGCTTAGGGGTGGTTTGCTGCACCCTGATACAAAAACGGTCGCCGGGGAAGGGCTTGAGAACTATACAACCGAACCGTTTTTGACCGACGGCGGCCTGACATGGCGGGCAGGCCCAGCTGAAAGCCTGAACGAGAAAATCGTGCGCCCGCTTGCGGAACCGTTCCAAGCCAATGGTGGATTGTCGCGCCTTGCGGGCAATTTGGGCACCGGCGTTATGAAGATTTCTGCCGTCGCAGAAGCGCATCGCGTGATCGAAGCGCCCGTTCGTGTCTTCCATGATCAAGAAGAAGCGAAAGAAGCCTTTAAAGCGGGTGAGCTGACAGATGATGTCATCATTGTTGTGCGCTTTCAGGGACCGAAGTCAAATGGCATGCCGGAACTTCACAGCCTGACCCCGATGATGCAGATCATGCAGGGTCGGGGGCAAAAGGTAGCCTTGGTCACAGACGGCCGAATGTCTGGGGCATCGGGCAAGGTGCCATCTGCCATCCACGTCAGCCCAGAAGCTTTGGACGGCGGGCCGATTGCCTTTTTGCGTGATGGCGATGTAGTAAAGGTCGACGCCATTTCTGGCGACCTCGAAATTCTTACAGATGGCGTTCTTGAAAGAGAGCCCGTTGTCGCTGACCTGTCTGGCAACGAAGCTGGTGTGGGTCGCGAATTGTTCAAAGCCTTCCGCGCTGTTGTCGGTTCCGCCGATACGGGCGCTTCTGTTTTCGGAGAATAAAACATGCCTATCAGCCCATCCCAAGCAAGCGCTGCAGCGCGTGAAATTTGCGAGCTTGCTCCTATTGTCCCAGTGTTGGTCGTGCATGACGTTGCTCATGCCCGTCCATTGGCCGAAGCTTTGGTTGCTGGTGGTCTACCTGCACTCGAAGTGACTTTGCGCACACCGGTCGCACTCGACGTCATTCGCGAAATGGCAAAGGTCGAAGGCGGAGTTGTCGGCGCTGGCACATTGCTGACACCTGCTGATGTCAAAGCTGCGCTGGACGCCGGCGCAAAGTTTGGCGTGTCTCCGGGCGCGACAGATAAGCTGCTGGATGCTTGTGAGGCCGAAGGTCTCGCGATGTTGCCAGGCGTCGCCACATCTTCCGAGGCGATGCGCCTTTTGGAGCGCGGCTATAACATGCTGAAGTTCTTCCCTGCCGAAGCCAACGGTGGTGCACCCGCGCTTAAGGGTATCGGTGCGCCGATCCCTCAGGTGTCATTCTGCCCTACCGGCGGTGTCAGCCCGAAAAACGCAGATAGCTATCTGTCCCTGAAAAACGTTGTATGCGCTGGTGGCAGCTGGGTTGCCCCGAATGATTTGGTGCAAGCTGGCGATTGGAAAGCCATCGAAGAGTTGGCCCGCGAAGCAAGCCAACTACAGCGATGAGATTAGGGCACACAGCCTTGAACGAATAAGCTGTTCACAAATGGGGCGGGATTCGCAAGATTCTGTCCCATTTTGCTTGCAAATCATGTTTCAGAGTGGCACCCGATGGTGCCAAACCTAAGCCCAATAGACTTTTGAGGATAGCGATATGCCAGATCTTCGTTCCAAGACTTCGACCTTTGGCCGCCGTATGGCCGCCGCCCGCGCTTTGTGGCGTGCTACAGGCATGGGGGATGATGACTTTGGAAAGCCGATTATTGCGGTCGTGAACTCGTTCACGGAATTTGTGCCCGGCCACGTTCACTTGAAAGACATGGGTCAGCTTGTGGCGCGTGAGATCGAAAAAGCAGGTGGTGTTGCCAAAGAGATGAACACAATCGCCGTGGATGATGGTATTGCCATGGGCCACGACGGGATGCTGTATTCTTTGCCGTCCCGCGAAGTGATCGCTGACTCTGTAGAATACATGGCCAATGCTCACTGTGTGGATGCGTTGGTTTGTATTTCCAACTGTGACAAGATCACCCCGGGTATGTTGATGGCCGCCATGCGCCTGAACATCCCGGCGATCTTTGTGTCTGGCGGTCCAATGGAAGCGGGTAAGGTCATTCTAAGCGATGGCGAAACCAAAGCTGACCTTGTGACAGCGATCATTGGTGCAACCGACGACAGCCGCACCGAAGAAGAAGTGGGCAAACTTGAGCGCTCTGCCTGCCCGACCTGTGGGTCATGCTCTGGTATGTTTACCGCGAACTCAATGAACTGTTTGGCCGAAGCGCTGGGCCTTGCTCTGCCGGGTAACGGGTCTTTGCTCGCCACGCACTCTAAGCGTGAGGGTCTATTCAAAGAAGCGGGCCACAAGATCGTTGAGCTGTGTGAGCGTTGGTACAAAAACGAAGACGCATCTGCATTGCCACGCGGCATCGCAACTTTTGACGCTTTTGAAAACGCCATGATGCTCGACATTGCGATGGGCGGTTCTACAAACACCGTGTTGCACCTTCTGGCGATCGCGCACGAAGGCGAAGTTGATTTCACCATGGCGGATATGGATCGCCTTAGCCGTGAAATTCCTCATCTGTGCAAAGTTGCGCCATCTACGCCCAAGTATCACATGGAAGACGTGCACCGCGCAGGCGGTATTGCGCGGATCATGGGAGAATTGGACCGGGCTGGTAAAATCCACCGCGATTGTGCGACCGTGCATGAAAAGACGGTTGGTGACTTTATCGACAAATGGGACGTGCGCCGCGGCACCGCTGGAAACGAAGCGCATGATTTGTTCATCGCGGCCCCAGGCGGTGTGCGCACCACACAAGCCTTTAGCCAATCCCGCATGTACACCGAGCTTGATCTAGACATCGAAGATGGCTGTGTGCGTGACTTTGAAAACGCTTACTCCGAAGAGGGTGGCCTGTGCGTGTTGTTTGGCAACCTCGCAGAGCAGGGCTGTATCGTTAAGACCGCTGGCGTGATCAAGGACATGTATGAGTTCGAAGGCACTGCGAAGGTCTTTGAATCCATGGAAGATTCCATGAATGGCATTCTGCGTGGCGACGTTAAAGAAAACTCTGTCGTTATCGTGCGCTACGAGGGCCCGAAAGGCGGCCCAGGTATGCAGGAAATGCTGTACCCAACCGCATATTTGAAATCCAAAGGTTTGGACAAAACCTGCGCATTGGTGACGGATGGTCGTTTCTCTGGTGGCTCCGCGGGCCTTTCCATTGGCCACGTCTCCCCGGAAGCCGCGGAAAAAGGCTTGATCGGTCTGGTAGAAGATGGCGACAAAATCACCATCTCTATTCCGAACCGGAAAATCCAACTTGAAGTCTCTGATGAGGAAATCGCGCGTCGTCGTGCTGCGCACCCTCAGTCTGAAAAGAAAAGCTGGAAAGCCGAAGGCCGCCCACGTGCAGTTTCAAAAGCTCTTAAAGCCTATGCAGCCCATGTCGCGAACGCATCTTTGGGGGCTGTTCGGATGCTAGAGGATGAAGACGAGTAATCGTCTTTTTTCCATCACTAAGCATAAAAAAAGGGGCGCTTTGAGCGCCCCGATTTGTTTGAAAGCCTTCGTGGCTTACATGCCCATTACGTCGGCAAATACGTGACGTACAACGTCTTCACGTGAAAGGCCGCGTTTCGCCAGCTCTTCGTCTGACATCGCGTTCAGTTTTGCCACTTTCTTCATGCGATCGCTGTTTTCAGCCAAAGTCACGAGGCCGTTGCCGATTGCGATGAAAGGTGCCGCGATTGCAGCGAAAATTGAAATGTTTGTTGCGCGTTGCGCTGTAGCTGTTGCAGCCATGAGACGAACTCCGATTTAGGTTTCATGTCTCTCCCTAAACACAACCTATTTTAGTTTTGGCCGAATGATAATAGCTGGTTCGGAATGCCCGCCTTGCGCCTGGTGCAAGGCTTTCGTCATGACTATGCTGGTTTTTTAGGCGCTTCGGGCATGGCGGGTGGGGTCGAAGGTGCTCGCTTTCGTGACTTTGGGGCAGATTGCGGTGCGGGTTTAGATTTTGCGGCAATTTTTGCAGGTGCCACCGTTTTTTTGACCGGTTCTTCAGCTGGTTTAGCGGCTGGGGCAGCAGCTTTCTTTACAACAGGCTTTTCGACTGGCACTGAAACTTTCTCTGTTGCTTTAACTGTTTTCACGCTTGCCTTTGGTGCGGCCGGTTTGGTGTGTTGAGATGCCTTAAAGACCACGGATTTGGCTGCTGGCGTCGGTTTTGCTTTCTTGGCTGCAGGTTTGCGCTGTGCTGGTTTAGCTGGCTTTGTCGCTGCGATAGGCGCTGCGGCGATCATAACAGGCGCAAGCAACATCTCTTGCAGTGCAAGCGTAAGCCTCAACTGTTGTTCAACTGATTTTCCAACCAACTGCCAACCTATTGCTGACGCAGACATTGGGTCCATAAATACCATAGGTCTTTTCCTTTTAGTGGTACGAACCCAATAAAGCGGTTCGCGATTTTACGAATGACATGAATGATCGTGCCCCAACTCTCATCAAAGCACTGAATTTTTTATGAATAAGTTAGAAGTGATACTCTCTTGATGGGGTTTTAAGACGGTTTCGTTGCAACTATGCGCATATTGCGCCTCTTGTGCTTAATTATTGATAGTCTTTTCGCTGCGATCCTGTGACGAAGCAGCCATTTGCACTTTCGGCGCGTTCGGCGCATTTTCAGCGCAACGAATCAAAGCCTGCTGAGGAGAACACCATGAGCTTTGACCGATCTGTTAAGATTGCTCCATCGATCCTGTCTGCCGATTTCGCGAATTTCGGTGCTGAAATTGAAGCTGTCGAAGCCCAAGGCGCCGACTGGATTCACGTGGACGTTATGGATGGGCATTTTGTGCCAAACCTGACGTTCGGTCCGCCACTGTGTGCTGCCATCCGCAAGCACATCAACACTGTGATGGATGTGCATCTTATGATCTCTCCGGTGGATCCTTACATTCAGGCCTTTGCAGATGCAGGCGCTGATGTTCTGACGGCGCACCTTGAGGCAGGACCACATATCCACCGCACATTACAGGCGATCCGAGGCGCAGGCTGTAAGGCGGGGCTTGCTTTGAATCCGGGCACAGGTATCGAAGACATCGAATACCTGCTGGATATGGTTGACCTGATCTGTGTGATGACGGTGAACCCAGGTTTTGGCGGGCAAAAGTTCATCCACAGCCAAATCGAGAAGGTAAAGAAGCTGCGAGCGATGATTGGCGATCGTCCAATCCATATTCAGATCGACGGCGGGATAACCCCAGAAACTGCGCCATTGATGGCATCAGCTGGCGCAGATGTGCTGGTGGCGGGCTCTGCGGTGTTCAAAGGTGGGTCTGTATCTAACCCGGCCCCCTATGGCGAAAACATTCGTGCC
Source organism: uncultured Paracoccaceae bacterium (assembly GCA_947498415.1). GTDB lineage: Bacteria > Pseudomonadota > Alphaproteobacteria > Rhodobacterales > Rhodobacteraceae > Cognatishimia. Next base: position 379,522 of record CANMKB010000004.1, on the reverse strand, counting down.
ATTCGCGCGGCCGTTGCTTAAGGTTTATAAATGACAAAAGCCGCCCAATTCGGGCGGCTTTTTTGGTTAGCTGATTTGGGGTAAAACAAGATCAGGGGGTTTGTGCCCATCTTCAACGTGTTTGATGTTGAGAATGACCTTTTCGCCCATTTCGATACGGCCCTCGACCGTCGCCGATCCCATATGTGGCAGCATCACAACGTTCTTTAAGTTACGCAGTTCGGCCCCCATTTCCTCGCCACCTTCGTATACGTCTAATCCGGCGCCTGCGATGGCTCCGTCTTTTAAAGCCTGAACAAGCGCTGTTTCATCGATGACTTCCCCACGCGAGGTGTTCACAATCACCGCATCTGGTTTCATCAGCTTAAGCCTGCGGGCATTTACCAAATGGAACGTCGAAGGTGTATGTGGGCAGTTGATCGACAGAACATCCATGCGAGCCAGCATTTGATCTAGGCTTTCCCAATAGGTTGCGCCGTGACGTGCTTCGATTTCTGGGTGTAAAGGGTTGCGGTTGTGGTAATGGACTTCCATACCAAAGGCTTTGGCACGGCGGGCAACTGCCTGACCGATCCGGCCCATCCCCAAAATACCAAGCTTACGTCCGCCCACGCGACCGCCAAGCATCGCGTTCGGCGACCAGCCCTCCCATTTGCCGCGCTGCATTTGGCTTAACCCATCCGGGATGCGGCGGGTCACTGCCAAGATAAGCGCCATCGTCATATCTGCGGTGTCTTCGGTGACAACGCCGGGTGTGTTTGTCACCATTATGCCGTGCTTATTGGCCTGTTCCACATCAATGTGATCGTAGCCTGCACCATAATTCGCTATAAGTTTCAGACGCTTGCCTGCCGCCTCAAAAACTTCAGCATCAATGCGATCATTGAGGGTTGAGACAAGGACATCAGCGGATTTCACCGCCGCCAACAATTCAGCACGCGGCATCTGTTCTGCATCGGGGCGCAGCACAACATCAAACAGTTCTCCAAGGCGTGTTTCGACGGCCTCGGGCAACCGTCGCGTAACGACAACACTTAGACGCTGCTTTGTCATGCGTCTCCTCCTCATGCTTCCAAAATCAAAGCGTTACTGGCACAGTGCATCACTGAAAGACGGGGCACAAGAACCTCCGCGAAATTTTGTTATCGGGCGAAAGCAAAAGCTATGGGAAAGCGGACAGGCATCCGGCCAATTTTGGCCGTTGTTTTGGCAACTGTGGTCGCGACTGCGGCAATGGCAGAGAAAAAACGTGGGCCAGTCACAAATCTACCTATTCCAAGATATGTCTCGCTTAAGGCGGCCAAAGCCAATGTGCGGCGCGGGCCATCGACGACGCATCGCATTGACTGGATTTTCAAACGCCGTGACATGCCTTTGGTTGTCACAGCAGAGCACGGGCATTGGCGCCGTGTGCAAGACCGTGACGGAGCAGGCGGCTGGGTGCACTACGCGCTGCTGTCAGGCAATCGTACCGTGATTGTAGAGGCAGATATGATGCCGCTGAATATGCGCCCAGAACCCAATGCGCCGATATCAGCGCAGTTGGAATTGGGTGTTGTTGCACTTTTGGATAAATGTGACCCGGATTGGTGTCGTATCAGCGCAGGTGGATACAAAGGCTGGGCGCGTAAATCTGATATTTGGGGTGTCGCCGCGGATGAAATCCGGAACTAACCCTTCATCTTTCCGAAAATACTCCGGGGGAAGGTCGAATGTATTCGACCGTGGGGGCCGCGCCCCCACAGTGCGTCAGCACTCTAATATCGCACGGGCTTTATCGGTACACTTCGTCTTCGGTCGGGAAAGAGCGTGATTTCACGTCATCGGCATAGGCTTTAACCGCGCCTTCGATGGCCGGACCCAAATTACCATAGACTTTAACGAACTTCGGCGTCCACTCGTTCAGACCAAGCATGTCTTCAAGCACCAAAATCTGACCGTCGCATTCGACGGATGCGCCAATGCCGATGGTTGGAATTGGGCAGGATTTGGTGATTTTGGCAGCCAATGGCTCTACCATACCTTCTAGAACAACCGCAAAGGCACCAGCCTCTGCCACCGCAATCGCGTCTTCTTCGATGGCGGCCCAACCTTCCTCATCGCGTCCTTGAGTTTTAAACCCACCCATGACGTTGCTTGATTGTGGTGTCAGGCCAATATGCGCCATCACCGGAATGCCACGCTCGGTCAGAAAACGAATAGTTTCAGCCATACGTTTGCCACCCTCAAGCTTGACGGCACCGCACTGGGTTTCTTTCATGATTTTAGCTGCGTTGCGGAAGGCAACACCCGGGCTTTCCTCGTAAGTGCCAAAAGGCATGTCGACGACGACGAGCGCGTGTTGCGTGCCGCGCACAACGGCTTGCCCATGCATGATCATCAAGTCGAGCGGAACACCCACGGTGCTTTCCATGCCATGCATCACCATGCCAAGACTGTCACCCACAAGAATGAAATCGGCATATTTATCAACGATAGCCGCAGTATGTGCGTGATAGCTGGTCAATGAAACAATCGGTTCTCCGCCTTTGCGGGCCACAATCTGTGGAACGGTAGTGCGACGGATTTGAGTTTGTTTGCTCATGGCGTGATCACCCTTTGGTCAAGCAGAAGGACGCCGCCAAATTCTGCAGAAAGCATTATGGCAGCAGGAGCGGTCAGCGGACCGCTGATATTGTCCAGCGTTTCGGCTGCAACGATATCAAGCCCGCGCAAAGTTGCGCGCGGCTCAGAATGAATGGCTGAGGCAATCGCCTCACGCAGGTTTTCGACCGTCGGAGACGTTAGGGCCTCAGCTGTATCTAGAGCGCTTGATAGCACAAGTGCAGCTTTGCGATCCTCGTCGCTCAGACGCACATTGCGAGACGACATTGCAAGCCCATCAGCTTCGCGCACGATCGGAACGCCGACAATTTCGATTGGAAAAGCGAGGTCTTGGGTCATGCGCTTGATGACCTGAAGCTGCTGATAGTCTTTTTCGCCAAAGCAGGCGAAATCAGGTTGTACAAAATTAAAAAGACGCGCGACGACGGTTGTCACACCGCGGAAGTGTCCGGGGCGGACCTCGCCATGCAGCATGTTGGCCATGCGTGTGGTTTCCACGATGGTTTCATCCCCATTTGGATAAACTTCAATCACCTCAGGAATAAGAACCAGATCAACCCCTGCTTCTCTAAGCATTGCCAGATCCCGGGCTTCATCCCGAGGGTATGCATCAAGATCGCTTGCATCCCCAAACTGAGTAGGGTTGACAAAAATGGTCACAACCACCCTGTCAGCCCGAGATTTCGCAGCTGCCACAAGTTCCATATGGCCCGCGTGAAGAAACCCCATTGTCGGGACAAGACCCACGGTTTCACCCGATTGGCGGTAGGCAGACACACGCTTGCGGCAGTCGGTAACTGTACGGCAGACCTGCATTATTCTTCCTTCGGCAGCTTGGTTGATTTTGTGTATCAAACGCCGCTGCGCTGCGGCAAGCGGATTGTCAGTGTCAATTTTAGTGTGACGCCACGAATTCGGCACAATCTAGTCCGCAATTCCGGCGAATTTCGCCTTTAGTGTTAATCTCGTGATCAAAGGAGTTCTGAGGATGAAGCGTGTTTTGCCATTGATTATCGCGTGCTGCACTTTCGTAGCCTATGCGGTTTATGATGCACGTGCGCCTTTATCACAGCCCAAAGAATTCATACTCACAGCGGCGTCTCCCGTTACGGTTGAGATCGTTGTGAACTAGCGTTTCTTTGGAATTCCTCAAAGAAACCGAAATTTGCCCTAAATTGTGACCGGTTCGTAAATCAATCTACGGGCGAGTAATTTTTATGGAGCCTGTCACATGTACAAATGGATCATCGCCTGCGTCACAGCTGTCGCGCTTAGCGGCTACCTTGTCTTTGACTACATGAGCTTCAAGAACCACGATGTAATCGAAGTGGCTTCAATCCAAGAACCGCGTGAACTGGCTGTACCCGTTGCGGATAAGGGAACGTATCTCAATCATCTGCTGTCCAAAGTAGGTTTGGGTGAAAAAATCGCTCCAACAGAAGAATCGACGCTGCAGGCTCGGGTGGCCCTACGCGCTGCGGATCTTAACAGTTTCCTACCTACCCCAGATGCCGAAGAGGGCGTCTTGGCGGAATGGGAACGTTTGAAATGGGATGACAGCTATCAGGCCGCATTTGGTTGGCCCGACGGGATGGACGAAAATTCAAGCCCCCAAGAGCGCTTACAACATGCCTCTGAAAGTGCATTGTTCCTCAAAGGCGGAAATTCGGTTTATGTGCGGATCGAATATGCAGAGCCAACCGAAATGCTCGCAAAGCGTCTGAAGCAATCCTATTGGGTCATCGAAACCGGGCGAGACCTTGAACGCCTTAAACAAGGTCGCCCACGTGCCAGTTACTTTTGGACAAATATCAAAGAAACAAGCGCGGGCTATGGCGTGAAATACGCAAAAGATGTTGATTTCTTTGAGACCTATGACGGTGTTCATTTCTTGAAAGCCAAAAACAAGAAAGACCGCCGTGATGTTGAGACGCGCTACTACTTTGCAAGTTTGGGCAGCGGCGTTGTGATCAAAGTGCGGGCTTTGGCCTCTAAGAAAATGGTCAAAGAGATCTTGGCCGAGATCAACTATGAAAGCTTAAACCTGATGCAAACACTGCCCAATCCGCTTATTGCAGGTGGACTAGATCAGTTCATTCTTGAAACCCCTCAGAATTGGTTGGTTGCGCATGGGTATGAGCCAACTGAGCAAGCGGTGGATGCCGAAGAGGCCCAACACAAAGCGGCAGAGGCAAGCACAGACTAAGACTGATGCAAGTCGATTTTTGGGCGTTTGTTCTTAGTCCGATTTAGCAAAACTGATCTTTCCAAAGTGAAGGGTCGGTTTTGTGCCATGAGGGGTCGGATGGATTTGGCGCAGCTTTGCAATTTTCGCTGATATTGTGGTGAACGTATTGCATGGAGACGCTTGGACATGAAAACGCAGGTCAAAGCACTGGTTGTTGGCGGAGGCGCCATTGGGACGTCAATCGCATATCATTTGGCCAAAGCGGGCTGGGACGATGTGATGCTGATCGAGCGGGATGAGTTGACCTCTGGCTCGACTTGGCACGCCGCAGGTTTGTTGCCTTTGTTTAACATGTCCTACGCGACGACGCATATTCACAAATACTCAGTCGATTTTTATAAATCGCTCGAAGAAGAGACGGGCCTGAATGCAGGCTTTGCCGTTGTAGGCAACTTGCGCATGGCTCAAACCCAAGAGCGTATGGATGAGTACATGCTGTATGCGTCCACAGCAGAAACCTGTGGTGTGCCTTACGAATGGCTCACCCCGGATGAGATCAAGGCACGCTGGCCGTTGATCAAAACTGACGATCTAAAGGGCGCCCTGTATCACAACACCGATGGCTACATTAACCCAGCAGATGTGACACAGGCGATGGCCAAGGGTGCACGTCAACGTGGTGTTGATGTCGTTCGCAAAATTCAGGCAGATGCCTTCCATTGGAATGGCACGCATTGGGAAGTTACCTGCACCAAGATGGTGGAAAAAGGCGGCAACCTCGTGCCGTCCGACGAACAGATTGTCATCACCGCAGAACATGTTGTGACAGCGTCGGGCAACCACGCACAGACAACAGCGAAAAAACTTGGCATCAAAATCCCAGCGATCCCGGTAGAGCACCAATTCATTGTTATGGATAAAGACCCAGAGCTGGTGAAATTCCGCGAGTCTGGCGCTGCTGAACATCCTGTCGTGCGCGATGCTGATGCCCAGTCTTATGTACGTGAAGAGCGGGGTGGTTGGATCCTTGGTGTCTATGAAAAGAACGCGCCAGCTTGCTTTGAGTATGGCGTGCCAGACAGCTTCCGTGCTGATCTGTTCCCACTTGATCTAGAGCGGATCGAAGACCAATATATGGCGATGATTCACCGGATTCCATCCTGTGAAAACAGCGGTTTGAAAGACGATTTTAACGGCCCGATTTGCTATACGCCTGATGGTAACCCACTTGTCGGTCCTGCACCTGGGCTGCGGAATATGTGGCTGGCCGAAGGCTTCTCTTTCGGGATCACTGCAGCAGGCGGCACTGGCTATTATCTGGCGCAGATGATGGTCGAGGGCGAAGCCGAAATCGACATGGCATCGCTTGATCCAAAACGTTATTCCAGCAATTGGATGACCACCGAGTTTGCAGCACGTAAGAACGAAGAATGTTATGATCACGTTTACGTTTTGCACCACCCAGATGAAGAACGCCCGGCCTGTCGCCCGTTGCGCACATCACCTGCGTTTGATCGCCAAAAAGAACGTGGTGCACAGTTTGGTTGGGTTAATGGTTGGGAGCGCCCGAACTATTACGGCCCGTTGAATGCGCCTGAGCATTTTGATGAAGAAAGCCGCAGCTTCCGCCGTGGCAAGTGGTGGACCCACGCGGTGGATGAGGCAAAGGCCATTCGGAATGGGGTTGGCCTGATTGATGCGACGGCCTTTACCAAACATGTGGTCAAAGGGCCCGGTGCGACGGCTTTCCTTGATTGGTTTACTTGTAACAAGTTGCCAAAAGTGGGCCGTATCAACCTGACCTATGCGCTGACCAAAGCAGGGACAACCCGCACCGAATACACCATCGTCCGCATGAAAGAGCACGAATATTACCTGGTCTCTGCGGGTGCATGGACCGAATACGACGCGGACTTCATGCGCAAAGCTGCCGAAGATAAGATGGATGAATTTGGTTATATCGAAATTCAGGATGTCACTACTCAGTGGGGTGTGTTTGCGATTGCCGGGCCAAAGTCACGTGATGTGCTTAAAGAGGTGATCAAGGACGCTGATCCTGAAACTGCTTTGACGAATAAACGATTCCCTTGGCTTTCTGCACGTCAGATTGAGTTGGGGATGTGTCCCGTCAATGCGATCCGTGTTGCTTATACAGGCGAATTGGGGTGGGAGCTGCATCATCCGATTGAGATGCAAAACTACCTGTTTGATCTGCTAGAAGCGGCAGGTGAAAAGCACGGTATGAAACTCGTAGGGGCGCGGGCACAAAACTGGTTGCGCCAAGAGAAGTCTTATCGCGCCTTCGGAACAGAATTGGGCCGCGACGCGACTCCTCAAGAGGCAGATCTGCCGCGCTTTATTGATTTGGAAAAAGACTTCAACGGTAAGGAAGCCATGATCGAGGCTGGCGTGCGCGTGAAATGCTGTACGCTGTTGATTGATGGTCCAGACGATGCTGACCCTTGGGGCCGCGAAGTGCTGTACACCGAAGCAGGTGAGCGTATCGGGCGGTTGACGTCAGGCGGATATTCTGTGGCGTTCCAAAAATCTATCGGCATGGGCTATGTTAAGCCAGAATTGGCGGTTGAAGGTACGAAGCTGAAGGTGAAAATGTTCGATCAGCTTTGGGATGCGGAAGTCACTTGTGACAGCCCATATGACCCGAAAAACACAACCATCCGTGTGGATGGCTGATCTTGCTGGGGGGCTTTGCCCCCCGCATCGAAACTGAGTTTCGATCCTCCCCCCAGAATATTTGTAGAAAGATGAAGCTTAGACCTCTTCCAGACGATCGGTTGCTGGGGCGGGGGCAGGGCTGAGGGCGGAGATCTGAGCGTAAAGTGATGCGTCTAATTCAATGGATATTGCTTGCAACGAAGCTTGCAATTGTTGCGCAGAGCGGGCTGACAAAATCGGGTTGACCTTGTTTGGATGCGCGGCGACCCAAGCCACTGCAAGTGTTGCTGGCGACATATCATGTTCTCTTGCCAAAGCCGTCAGATCACGGGCTGTTTGCCACATCCATTCTTGGCCATACCGCGTATGATACCGATGATCTTCGGCCAGGCGGCCCACAGTGCCAGTATTGTCGATCCCACTATATTTCCCGGTAAGCAAGCCTCCACCCAGTGGAGAGTAAGGTGCAACGAGAATGTCTTGGTCTTTGGCCATGGGGAGTAATTCTACCTCGACCTGACGCTTCACCAAATTGTACATCGGTTGCAAAATATCTATGGTTAATCCGCGGTCTTTTGCAACGGCGACGGCTTTCATTACCTGCCAAGCGGAGAAGTTGGATACACCAATATAGCGAATTTTACCTTGTGACTTGAGTTCGGCGAGCGTGTCAAAGGTCTCTTCTAGAGGTGTGTTTGGATCAAAGCGGTGTAGATATAAGATATCCACAATATCCATGCGTAACCGCTTGCGAGATACCTCAAAGGCACCAAGGATGTTTTCTCGGCCCGAGCCGCCTTGGTAGGCCGCTTTGGTTGCAATAACGAGGTCATCGCGTTCGGATGCCGCGCATTCACCAAGCAGCGTTTCAGAAGCGCCACCCGTATAGACATAGGCTGTATCAAAGTGGTTGATCCCTGCAGCACGGCAAGCATCAAACATCTGCCGACTGTCGGTCTCACTCGCACGTTCACCAAATTGCATCGTGCCAAAAGTAAAGCGGCTTACGGGTGATCCATTTGGGGTGGTTATCGTGGTGGGCATCGCGCGGCCTTTCTAGCTTTGGAAATGCTTGGTCTTATTGCTGCCGCGCGTTTTCAGTGAATTCAAGCGCGGAATGACACTGTAACGAGAACTTCACAAAGTGTTGGCTGGCAGAGGACCAATCGTTGTTTTGGGGATTCCGCGCGGCGTCTCCGAGTTTCGCACCTAGACTTTGCGATTTCTGCCTTTGGCGGCGATGATTGCAGGAGTAAGCTCTTATAATGCAAAAGGCCCACCAAATTGGTGGGCCTTTCATTTCGCAATGTAAGGTTTAGTTCGGCACGTCGCCTACAAGACCTTCGACATAAAAAGACATTCCTGCCAGGTCTCCGTCAGAGGCTGTTTCGCCTTCGGCCAACCACGGGGTTCCGTCTTGTTTGTTAATAGGGCCGGTGAAGGCGTGGTATTCACCCGACGCCAGTTTTTCGACCATCGCGAGTGCTTCGGCTTTGACGTCCGCAGGGACACGATCAGAGATTTCGCCGATGCCCACCATGCCTGCGCCAATGCCATCCCAAGTATTTACGGTGGACCAGCTGCCGTCCATGACAGCTTTGGTACGTGCAATATAGTATGGTGCCCAATCGTCGATGATGGATGAAACACGTGGGAACGGGGCGTATTCGCCCATGTCAGACGCTTGACCAAATGTCACGACATTGCCCGCTGCCTGTGCGGCGGCTTGAGGGGCTGTGGAGTCTGTGTGTTGCAAGATCACGTCTGCGCCTTGTTCAATCAAGGCTTTGGCTGCGTCTGCCTCTTTGGCTGGATCAAACCATGTGTAGGCCCAGATGATTTTGAATTCGACATCCGGGTTCACTTTTTTGGCGTGAATATAAGCAGAGTTAATGCCTCGGATAACCTCTGGGATTGGGAAAGACGCAATGTAACCGATAATGTTGCTTTCGGTCATGTTCCCGGCGATGTGCCCTTGCACTGCACGGCCTTCGTAGAAACGGGCAGAATAAACCGATACGTTTTCAGCTGTCTTGTAGCCAGTTGCGTGTTCGAATTTCACCTTTGGGAATTTCTTAGCAACGTTGATGGTTTGATCCATATAGCCGAATGAGGTTGTAAAGATCAGGTCAGCCCCTTCGAGCGCCATTTGGGTCATCACGCGCTCTGCGTCTGGGCCTTCTGGAACGTTTTCAACGTAAACAGTTTCCACATCGTCACCGAAAGCTTCGACTACGGCTTTGCGGCCCTGATCGTGCTCGTAGGTCCAGCCGCCGTCGCCCACTGGGCCAACATAGACAAACCCGACTTTGGTTTTTTCAGCCAAAGCATTGGTTGCAAGGCCCATCGCCACGACTGCGGCTGTGGCCATCAATTTGGTAAACTTCATATCATAACTCCCCTAGGTGGTTACATTCATCGTTTAAACAGCATCGTCGTTTCTACTGCGATGCGTGGAATATTTTGCCGAGCGACGCAGGTGCGCGGCTTTTGTCGGCGGACATGATCACCAACACAAGGATGGTAATGAGATACGGTGACATTGCCAGATACTCGACCGGGATCGCAATGCCTGCGGCCTGTAAGTTCAACTGCAAGACGTTGATACCGCCAAAAAGATAGGCACCTAGCAAGACGCGCCACGGTTTCCAGCTGGCAAACACCACCAGCGCAAGGGCGATCCAGCCGATCCCTGCGGTCATGCCCTCTGTCCATTGTGGGACGCGGATGAGGCTAATGTAGGCACCGCCCAAGCCAGCGCAGGCCCCACCAAACAGAATGGCCATGATGCGTACACGCACCACATGATAGCCTAGCGCGTGGGCGGCTTCGGCGTTTTCTCCGACTGCCCGTAGAATTAGGCCAATGCGGCTAAATTTCAGCAGGGCCCAAATTGCAGCGGTGAGGCCGATACCAAAGTACAAAACCGGGTCATGTGAGAACAAAATCGGCCCGATTATCGGCAAATCAGACAGGATTGGCAGATCAAGCTTAGCCATTGCGGGCGGCTTTACGCCCACATAGCTTTGTCCCATGAGCGCAGATAACCCGAGGCCAAAGAGTGTTAGGGCAAGGCCAGAGGCCACTTGGTTTGCCAAAGCAACCTGTGTGAGGAATGCAAACAACAGCGACAAGACGGCCCCGCCGATCATCGCCGCAATCAACCCAAGCAATGGCGAAGAGGATTCGACAGCGATGGCAAATCCGCAGATAGCGCCAATGATCATCATGCCTTCGACCCCAAGGTTCAGGACCCCGGCTTTTTCGACAACCAGCTCTCCGATCGCGGCTAGCAACAAAGGTGTTGCCGCAACCATGAGCGAGGCGATCAACAGGACAGGGTTGATAGCAGATAGATCCATTATGCGATCCCCTTCTTGCCAAATCGAATGCGGTAATTGGTCAGCAAGTCGAGCACCAATAAGAAAAACAGCAGCATCCCCTGAAACACCTGTATGGCGGCGGCGGGCAGGCTGAGTGTACCTTGGGCGATCTCGCCGCCGATATAGGTCAGCGCCATCAACAGGCCTGCGAGCAGGATACCTACGGGATGAAGTCGTCCCAGAAAGGCGACGATGATCGCCGTGAAACCATAGCCGACGTTGAAATCAATGCTGATCTGACCAGACGGACCTGAGACTTCAAAGAGACCAGCAAGCCCCGCCAAAGCCCCAGAAACACCCATGCAGAACACGACTAACCGAGTGGGGTTCACTCCGCCAAATCGCGCGGCGCGGGGGGCTTCGCCAGTCAGGCGAATGTTAAAGCCGAGGATGTGTTTGTTCAGCAATACATAGGCCATGATCACCGCAATAAATGCGGCAACAATACCCCAGTGCATGCCTGTGCCTGCAATGATTTCGGCGTTATGTGCACTGGCGTAGTCTTGTAGGTTGCGAGACCCCGGAAAGCCAAAACCTTGTGGGTTTTTCAGCAAACCCAATGACATAGACGCCAAGAGTTGTTCGGCGACATAGACCAGCATCAGTGAAACAAGGATTTCATTGGTGCCGAATTTCACCTTGAGCAGGGCAGGGATCATCGACCACGCCCAGCCTCCGAGTGCCCCGGCCATCACCATCAATGGAAAAATGAACGCGCTTTCTGTTGGGTAAAACGCTAATCCCACGCCGGCCCCACAGATCGCCCCGACAATGTATTGTCCTTCAGCCCCAATGTTCCAAATCCCAGCGCGAAAGCCAAGGGAAAGGCCGATTGCAATCAAGATCAATGGCCCGCCTTTAACCAGCAATTGCGGACGATAGTAAAAGGCGAACTCGCCGAATAGCGGGTCGTAAAAGATGGTGCGAATGGCCTCGATTGGGTTTTTACCAAGGGCAGAGAACAGCAACCCGCCTGCAATCATGGTGATGACCACTGCGACCAAAGGCGTCAGTAACGACCACGCCTGGCTTGGTTGCGGGCGTTTTTCTAGGGCAATCATGCGGGCACCTCCTGTGCGGTGTCGCCTTGGTTAACCTGGGCAACTTCCATTCCATGGGCCCCGCCCATCATCAAACCGATTTCATCAATCGTAAGCCCTGCCGCTGGGCGTACGTCAGACAAGCGCCCTTCGTTCAAAGCGCCAAAGCGGTCAGATATTTCCATCAACTCATCAAGGTCTTGGCTGATAACAACGATCGCGGCCCCGTTTGCCGCCAAATCCAAAAGCGATTGTCGGATGGCAGCGGCTGCAGCGGCATCTACACCCCATGTGGGTTGGTTCACGATCAGCACGTCGGGGTTTTGCAAGACTTCCCTGCCGATCACAAACTTCTGCAAGTTGCCACCAGACAACGCACGTGCCGCGCGATCTGATCCGGGGGTGCGCACATCAAACTTTTCGATGATCTCTTCGGCGAACTCTGTTGCGCCTTTCCAATTCACAAACCCGCGGTCTGTTAAGCTTTGGCGAATGGCCCCGGTCAGCAGCGCGTTTTCAACAAGGCTCATATTGGGCGCAGCTGCATGGCCTAAACGTTCCTCAGGAGCGGCCAATGTTCCAATGGCACGTCGTTCGTTTGGCCCTAGGTGGCCGACACCTGTGCCGCGGATTTGTACCACATCAGAGGAGGTCTTGAGTTCCCCAGACAGCGCGGCCAGCAATTCGTCCTGGCCATTCCCAGCAACCCCACCAAGGCCCAGGATTTCGCCGGATTTCACCGAAAAACTAATGTCTTTGAGACGCGTGCCAAACGGATTGGCCGAAGCGGCACTTAAACTGCTTACCTGCAAGATCACTTCACCACCATCTTGCGCGGTGCGTGTCGGCGTCTGAAGGCTGTCACCCACCATCATCTCTGCCATCTGCCGCGCTGATGTTTCGGCAGGCACACAGCTGCCTACATTTTTACCCAAACGCAAAATGGTCGCTTGGTCACAAAGCGCCCGAATTTCTTCGAGCTTGTGGCTGATGTATAAGATCGACGTCCCTTCGGCCCGCAGCTTGCGGAGGGTTTCAAATAGAATGTCGACCTCTTGCGGAGTCAAAACGCTGGTCGGCTCGTCCATGATCAACAATTTTGGATCTTGAAGCAGGCAGCGAATGATCTCTACCCGCTGGCGTTCGCCTGCAGACAGGTCACCCACAGTCCGAAAGGGATCAAGTGGCAGGCCATAGGCTTCACTGACCGATTTAATCCGGGCGGCGAGATCGCCCATTTTGGGAGGGTCTTCCATCCCCAAAGCAACATTTTCCGCCACATTCAGCGCATCAAACAATGAGAAGTGCTGAAACACCATTGCAACACCAGTGGCCCGCGCCGCACGAGGCTCGGCCGGAGCAAAGGGCTGCCCGTGCCACAGCATTTCGCCGCTGTCAGGTTTTACCAACCCATAGATCATTTTAACCAAGGTTGATTTGCCTGCGCCATTCTCCCCCAGCAATGCGTGAACCTCGCCTTCTTTGATGTCAAATGACACTGAGTCATTGGCAACCACTCCGGGATAGGCTTTGGTCAGGCTGTTGATGGAAAGCAGCGTTTCAGTCATGCGGTTCTGTTCCGTTGTGGAGCGAGTTTTTGTTGTGTCATCAATAGCTTTGCAGCGACACCGATTGCAATCGCGTGTGGGTGCTTGCCAAGGCTTGGGTCGCCAATCGGGCAAGTGATGCGAGAAATTTGTGCGCTGTTGTGGCCCAGATCTGAAAGACGGTTTTGAAACCGGGCCCACTTGCTGTTTGATCCGATGAGGCCGATGAAGGCCGTGCTTTTGTTAAGCAATTGATGGCACAGTTCCAAATCTAATGCATGTGAGTAAGTTAAGATCAGATGCTCTGCATTTGGAGGTGCATGAGGCACCAGCAGCACCGGGTTTGCGGCCATCAATGGCGCCGCGCAGGCCGGGATGTCATCTGGGAACCGTGTGCGATCTGTGTCGATCCAGGTGATCTCAAATTCCGGAATTGGGCCAAATACATGAACCATCGCCCGTCCCACATGGCCAGCGCCCCAAATCCAAAGAGGGCGCGTATTTTGTGTGAGGGGTTCGATGAACCAGCCCTGTTCCAATAGGGTTTGCACCTGTGATCCGGCGTTTCGATGGTTGGTCATCATGCGCTTGAGCGAGAGCGGTATGTTTTGGGAACCTTCGACGGGCCTTAGGTAGACCTGAAGATTAGTCAGATCAGCCAAGCGTTCTGCATCAAAGACCTCTGTTACCAAAGTCACAGACCCGCCGCAGCATTGACCAAGCTTAGGACCAAGCGGATGGCGCGATACATCGGGAATTTGTATTCCTGTCAGTCGGCTACGTGCGGATCGCGCCGCCTCAAACTCAAGTGCCCCACCGCCGATTGTTCCAGATTGACCGTCATCCCAGACAAGCATCGAGGCACCGATTTCTCTGGGCGCTGATCCTTTCACATCGGCCACAACCACCCGTGCGACCCTGCCTTGGGCCGCCACAGCGTTTGATATTTTGGCAACATCAATCATGGATCACACGTTGCGTGGCAAAATACACGCGCTCGGCCGTGGCGGGGGCGTGCAGAGCTGGGTAGGTCGATCCGCAAGATGAAATTGCGTCAGACAAAGCCAAGAACGCGGAAATGCCCAACATGAATGGCGGCTCTCCAACGGCCTTCGAGCGATAGATGGTCTCTTCGGCATTTGTGTTCTGATACAGTGCCACTTTGAAAATGTCGGGTCTATCCGAGCAGGCCGGTATTTTATAGGTGCTGGGGGCATGAGTGCGCAGTTTGCCACGATCGTCCCACACCAATTCCTCAGTGGTTAGCCAGCCCGCGCCTTGAACATAGGCGCCTTCGACCTGCCCAATATCAAGCGCAGGGTTCAAGGATGTGCCTGCATCATGAAGCAAATCTGCCCGCAGTATCCGGTTTTCACCGGTCAATGTATCGATCACCACTTCTGTGACAGCCGCGCCATAGGCGAAATAATAAAACGGGCGACCCTGGCCAGCGATACGGTCCCATTCAAGGCTTGGCGTTTTGTAAAACCCTGTTGCCGAAAGGCTGACACGGTTTTCGTAACACAGCTTAGCCGCTTGCGCGAAAGTCATGACGTTCGCAGCCGCGGTGACGTTCCCATCTGCAAACTCAATGGTGCTTGGAGGGCATTGGTGATGCTCTGCTATGAAATCAGCCATGCGCGCCCGGATCAGGTCACAGGCGTTTTTCACGGCCATCCCATTCAAATCACTTCCAGAACTCGCCGCGGTTGCCGAAGTGTTTGGCACCTTGGCAGTATCCGTCGCGGTAATCCGCACATGTTCCAAAGGCACCCCAAATCGTGATGCAGCAACCTGCGCGACTTTTTGATTAAGCCCTTGGCCCATTTCCGTGCCACCATGGTTCATCTGAATAGAGCCATCTTGGTACACATGCACCAAAGCCCCGGCTTGATTAAGGTGGGTCAGCGTAAAGGAAATCCCAAACTTAACAGGCGTCAGCGCAATGCCCTTTTTCAAGATGGGATTGTTCGCATTCCACTTGGCCACCTCGGCGCGTCTTGCAAAGTAGTCTGCACTTTGCGCCAATTGGCCCACAAGATCGTGCAGCACAAAGTCTGTGACCTCTTGGCCATAGGGCGTTGTATTCACCTTTTTCGAAATACTCTCGGGGGGAAGGGCGACGCTTGCGTCGACCTGGGGGGCAGACAGCCCCCCTGCAACATCTTCGTAAAAATTGACTCGTCGCACCTCAAGCGGATCACATCCAAGAGCATGGGCAACATGATCCATCACACGTTCGATGCCCAACATTCCCTGCGGACCGCCAAACCCACGAAACGCGGTTGCCGATGGGGTGTTGGTCTTTAGGCGATGGCTTTCGATGCGAATGTTATCAAGTTGATAAGCATTGTCTGAATGCAGCATTGCCCGATCAGCAACGGGAAGCGACAGATCTTGCGCCCAACCACAACGAGCAAGCTGTAAGAAATCAACTGCAAGTATGCGGCCGGTGTCATCATAGCCGACTTTGTAAGAAATCCGAAAATCATGACGTTTGCCGGTAATGACCATGTCGTCATCTCGATCGTATCGCATTTTACACGAACGAGCGGTGATCGAAGCCGCGACCGCACAAGCAACGGCCAGTGCGTTGCCTTGGCTTTCTTTGCCACCAAACCCGCCACCCATGCGCCGGGTTTCGACCCGTACGCTATTCATGGGCAGACCTAGAGCGTCAGCCACTTTGTGTTGAATTTCAGTGGGGTGCTGGGTGGAGCTGTGCACCACCATATCGCCATTGTCTTGCGGATTGGCGAGCGCGGCTTGCCCCTCCAAATAGAAATGCTCTTGCCCACCCATTTTGATCAAACCGTCCAAAATGTGGGGCGCAGAGTTGAGGGCTGACGCCGTGTCCCCTCTGGCCCAGATACGCGGCCCGTCTTCGAAGTGGCTCTCCGCTTCAAGCGCATCGTTGATTGTGAGAATGGGTGTTTCTTCTTGATATGAAACGTCTGCTTTTCGCGCGGCTTTGCGAGCGATCAGATGACTTTCTGCCACCACAAGAAACAAGGGTTGGCCGACATAGTGCACCGCGCCATCAGACAGCAGCGGCTCGTCATGAATGGACGGGCTGACATCGTTGCTAAAAGGCAGATCGCTGGCTGTAAGCACCACGACAACACCAGGTGTTTCACGGACTCGAGACAGGTCCATTTGGGTGATTTGACCGCGGGCAATGGTGGATTGACCAAACGCAAGATGCAGCGTGCCGCGAGGCGTTGGGATGTCATCAACATAACGCGCTTGACCAGTGACATGCAGTTGTGCGCTGTCGTGTGGTGAGGATTTGTGGACTGGGCCTGAGGCGTTCATGGATGCACCTCCAATACTGAGGTCTGAGCCCCTAAATCCTCAAGGAAGTAACGCGTCAGCATATTGCGTGCCGTATCTAATCTGTATTCAGCCGAGGCCCGCATGTCTGAAAGCGGGGTGAAATCGCTTTGCCAAGCGTCCCATGCATTTGCGATTGTTTCTTCTGTCCATGACTGCCCAACCAATGCTGCCTCAACGGCTGAGGCGCGTTTTGGAATGCCTGCCATTCCGCCAAAAGCAATGCGGGCGGCTGTGACTTTGCCGTCATCAACTTGAATGTTGAACGCGCCAAGGACTGCTGAAATATCTTGGTCAAACCGTTTTGAAAGTTTGTAAACCTTTAGTCGATCGATTTGGCGTGGGATCGTGATGCGCTCCACGAACTCTCCGTGAGATCTGTCTTGCTTGCCGTAGTCGATAAAAAAATCTTCAATGGCAATACTGCGTCGCAGATCGCCTTTGCGCAGAATAAGATGCGCACCCAACACGATTAAGGCTGGGGGTGTATCTCCAATCGGAGAGCCGTTTGCGATATTGCCGCCAACTGTCGCCGCATTCCTGATTTGGGTGCTGGCAAACCGGCGCAGCATTTCACCGAATGACGGGTGGTGTGGTGCAATCGCCTCTCTGAATTCTGTCATTGACGCCATCGCACCGATCGAAATCTCATCTTCATTGACTTCGATGGATTTAAGGTCTTGGCACCGACCCAAAAAGAGAACCGGATGCAAGTCTTGCAAGTCTTTGTTCACCCACAGGCCAACATCTGTTGCCCCCGCGATCAATGTAGCTTCGGGCATTTGGGCATATAGCCGAGCCAAAGTATCGCTGCTTTCGGGCAGAAGCACTTCGGATTCCGGCGTTTCAGAGTGGAGTAACCTATCGTTCACCCAGTCAGGGGCGTCTTGTTTCGCGGCTGCTTGTGCAGCACGAATAATGGGCGCGTAGCCTGTGCAGCGGCATAGGTTGCCTGCAAGCTGATCGTCATAATCTGTGGCGCCCGTTGTATGAGCCGCCACCATCGCGGCGGTAAAGCCGGGGGTGCAAAAGCCGCATTGGCTTCCGTGGTGTTCAATGAGAGCGGATTGCACAGGGTGAAGCGTGCCGTCTTGAGCTGCAAAACCTTCGACGGTTCTGATCGCTTTCCCTTGCAGCTGGGGCATAAACAAAATGCACGCGTTTAGAGCTTTCACGCCGTATTGGTCTTGCTGAACAACAGAACACGCACCGCAATCGCCTTCGTTGCAGCCTTCCTTTGTGCCGGTCAGCCCGCGCTCTTCGCGCAGCCAATCCAATAGTGTTTGGGTGGGACTTACATCCTGTAGTGCCACGGTCTCTCCGTTTAGAAGAAACGTGATATTCATTTCGAAAACCCGTCGCCTTACCAAATGATACCTGCTCGCCTTCCTTCGATGCGACGTAGAAGAACGGCGATGTACTCAGTGTCAGGGGGTAGGTTAGGGAGTGGTCGTTGGGTCTGGCAAGAAAAACTTAAGCCAGACCAACAACTTTGGGCCGATTTGGGCCGGGTTCTTGAATGCCGCAGCAAAAATAACGTTTATTGCTGGTGCGAACTGAGCCCATTTTATGCAATTTCGTGAAAGACTTTCGCCTGGCGAATTGCAATGACGTCAAAGCTAGAATTGCCTGACGCGGATCGCATAAGTCAAATCATCTGTTGCTTAGGGTTTCGGGCGAAACGGTTCGAGCACCTCAACGTCGACCTGTTTCACACGCGCAAAACGTTCGGTTACGTCATTTTCGATTACCCAATTGTGGCGGGTTTTCGCGATGAGCTCTGTGCCATCTGGCAGAAGGCCCGCCCAGTCAAAAACCATTTCGGCCTGCCAAGTGTTGTCAGCCCCTTGGGTCACGCTGAGGCTGTCGATCACATGCGTGCTTGCCGCCACCTGACTGCCTGTTTCTGCAAGCCATTTCGCAAGACCATCGTAATCTTGAATTTTACCGCTGGAGAAGTTGATGCTTGGATCTTGCGCCAAGATTTCCTTGAAAGGCTCAGGGTCACGGGCAGGATCTTCGATGATCGCAAGCCAGTAATGTACAAGGCTTTTGACACGGTTTTCTGGATAGGCATCTACAAAGGCATCTGGCCCAGACTCTGCGACAGGTGTGATTTCCACCGTCGCAAGCTTTGGTAGCAAGTCATCAGACGGCGCGTAGGTTATGGCGTAGCTGAGCTCTGCTTGGCGGACGGCGTTGTCGTCTAGCATTCCAAGGTTTTGGTAGGTGATCTGTGCTGACAATGACAGTGCACCCTCTGCGTCGATTTTCACGTCTACAGATTTCACCTGATGGCTGTTTTGCCATGTTGTTGGAAGGCTTTTGACGCGTGTTTCGTAGTCTGCGTGTCCATTCGCTTCGCCAAGGCCAGATTTTACATAAATATCTTCATCCAAGATATCCAATGCGTTTGCGATGCCACCTTCATTGCGTTCATAAAGTTGATACCACCGATAGAACTGTGCAAGTGCCGCGTTCTTTCGGAAGCCTTCCTTAACATCCGAAGGGGATATGTCGGCGTGAGCTGCAGTTGCAGTCAAAAGAACCGATGCTGCTGCTGAGTACAGGGCAGAACGGCCTAAGCGAAAACCAAACATTAGATACTCCACGTCGTAAAATAAATGAGTTGCTGCTCATTTATTCGGATTACGAACGGAATTCCAGCACATTTCGATAAGGGTGTTCATATAGGCTGGTTCTGGCTGAGAGCCGCCCAAAGCGATACGCCGCGCGGTATGAATGATCGGTGCCAAAAGCATCGTGGCAAGTGCTGTCAAAGGGGCTGGTCGCAAGCTGCCGTCATCGACTCCGGACTGAAGTAGGTGAATCAGATCGACTTCGATTGCGGCCACGGCATCCTGTGTTTCTTTGTCCAAGATTTTGGAATTACTCAGGATTTCGATGCAGATGACATGCTCTGGTGCGGCGAGCGCATGTTGTGCATAGGCCTTTAAAGCGGCCCAGATCTTTTGGTCCGGCGTTTCTTGGCCTTGTGTCGCGGTCAACATCACTTGGCTAAGGTCTTGCTTTAGGTGCAGATAGCAATCTGAAAAAAGCGCGTCTTTTCCCTGATAATATCGATACAATGTTCCAATAGATACTTCGGCTCGTTCAGCAATCCGATTCACGGATGCAGATGACAAGCCATGGGCCACCAACTCGTCAATGGCCGCATTTCTTAAAGCTGCGGCTTTGTTCCCGGTCTTTTGTCGAGGCATCTGAAACCGTTATCCATTCAGTCGATTGACCCAGAGCTATCAGATCATGTCAGAAGTGTCATGGCATCATAGGCGCGGCTGCGCTAGCTTAGGCGCATGAGCAGTACATCCCGATTCATTCATCTCCGCGTTCACACTGAATACTCTCTTCTGGAGGGGGCTATCCGGGTTAAGAAACTCCCCGGCATGTGCGCTGATATGGATATGCCCGCAGTCGCCATGACCGATACGAACAACATGTTCGCGGCTCTCGAGTTTTCTGTGACAGCACAAGGCGCTGGGGTGCAGCCGATCATTGGCTGTCAGGTTGATTTGCAACTGCCACATGATGATCCAAGCGGGCGCACACAGGCCCCTCGGCCAGCGCCCATCGTTCTGCTATCGCAGCGCGAAGAGGGCTATGAAAACCTGATGAAACTGAACTCTTGTCTGTATATCGACAAGGGCGGGCAGCTGCCGCAGGTGACCTTGGATGAATTAGAGCAACACTCCGGCGGGCTCCTCTGTTTGACCGGTGGCCCTGATGGCCCAATGGGGCGGCTCTTGCGCCAAGGGCAACGCCCCGCAGCGCAAGCGATGATGGAACGCTTCCATAAGATTTTCCAAGACCGTTTGTATGTGGAACTTCAGCGTCACCCCGGTGAAGATGGCGCCCCCGAAGCGGAACGGCTGACAGAGCGCCCCTTTGTCGAAATGGCCTATGCAATGGATATTCCGCTGGTTGCCACCAATGACGTGTATTTCCCTAAATCGGACATGTACGAAGCCCATGACGCGCTGATCTGTATCTCTGAAGGGGCCTATGTTGACCAAACTGATGGGCGTCGCCAGCTGACAGCGCAACACTACTTCAAATCGCCTCAAGAGATGGCCACATTGTTTGCTGACCTGCCTGAGGCGATTGAAAACACAGCGGAAATTGCACAGCGTTGTGCCTTTGGCACATATCGGCGTGATCCGATCCTGCCAAAATTCGCAGACGACGAAGTTGCAGAATTGCGGCGTATCGCCAACGATGGCCTTCAAAAGCGTCTTGCCGTAATTCCGCACGCCGTTAGCGTTGAGGCCTACCAAGAACGGCTCGATTTCGAGCTTGGCATCATCGAGGGCATGGGGTTCCCCGGCTACTTTTTGATCGTTGCGGACTTTATTCAATGGGGTAAAGACCAAGGTATTCCCGTGGGGCCGGGCCGTGGTTCTGGCGCGGGTTCATTGGTGGCCTATGCGCTCACAATTACCGACCTTGATCCTCTTCGATATTCATTGCTGTTTGAACGGTTCCTCAACCCGGAACGTGTTTCGATGCCTGACTTTGACATCGATTTCTGCATGGATCGCCGAGAAGAGGTGATCCGTTATGTGCAAGAAAAATACGGCCGCGACAAAGTCGGGCAGATCATCACCTTTGGTGCGCTTTTGTCCAAAGCGGCAGTGCGTGACATTGGGCGCGTGTTGCAGATGCCCTATGGGCAGGTGGATCGCCTATCCAAGATGATCCCTGTCGAAGGGGTAAAGCCCGTTTCGATTGAAAAAGCGCTGAAAGACGAGCCTCGCCTGCGGGATGAGGCAAAGGCAGAACCTGTTGTTGATCGTTTGCTGACATACGGTCAGCAGGTTGAGGGATTGCTAAGAAACGCATCAACCCACGCGGCAGGTGTCGTGATTGGGGATCGACCGCTTGATGCGCTTGTTCCACTTTATCAAGACCCGCGGTCAGATATGCCTGCCACCCAATTCAATATGAAATGGGTGGAACAAGCGGGTCTTGTGAAGTTTGACTTCTTGGGTCTGAAAACACTGACTGTTGTGCAGAACGCTGTGAACCTGATTATCGGCGAAGGGCGCGACATTCATATCCGCGCTGATGGCACCCAGCTGTATGATCCCCCTGAAGGTGCTGTGAACGAGATCAACGCCATCCCACTGGATGATGAAGCGACCTATAAGCTGTATGCTGCCGCTAAAACGGTTGCGGTGTTCCAGGTGGAATCCACCGGCATGATGGACGCGCTTAAGCGCATGAAACCCACCTGTATCGAAGACATCGTTGCGCTTGTGGCCCTGTATCGCCCGGGTCCGATGGAAAATATTCCAACCTATTGCGAAGTGAAAAACGGCCTTAAAGAAATTGAATCCGTTCACCCGCTGATCGACCATATCCTTGAGGAAACACAAGGGATTATTGTTTATCAGGAACAGGTTATGCAGATTGCACAGGTCATGGCGGGCTACAGCCTTGGCGGTGCTGACCTATTGCGGCGTGCGATGGGTAAAAAGATCAAAGAAGCGATGGATGCAGAGCGTCCAAAGTTTGAAAAGGGCGCCGCCGAAAACGGCGTTCCGGCCAAGAAAGCCTCTGAAGTCTTTGACCTTCTAGAGAAGTTCGCGAACTACGGCTTTAACAAATCTCACGCAGCGGCCTATGCGGTGGTGTCCTACTACACCGCTTGGCTAAAGGCGAACCACCCGGTCGAGTTTATGGGTGGCGTTATGAACTGCGATATCCACCTTACAGATAAGTTGGCGATTTACTTCGAAGAGGTCAAAAAACACCTCAAGCTGCCTTATGTTCCGCCCTGCGTGAACCGCTCTGAGGCGATGTTTACCGTGCGTGAAGGCAAGTTGATCTATGCGCTGGGCGCATTGAAAAACGTGGGTGTCGAAGCCATGACACTTGTGACCGAAGGGCGCAAAGTGGATGGGTTGGATAAGCCCTTTGCGACATTGTTTGATTTTGCACGACGCGTGAATTTGAAGCGCGTCGGAAAACGGCCTTTGGAAATGCTGGCGCGGTCTGGCGCGTTTGATGAGCTGGATAAGAACCGCCGTCGTGTGTTTGAGAGCCTTGAAGGGCTGGTGAATTATTCCGCCGCGATCCACGAACAGAAAGAAAGCAATCAGGTTTCGTTGTTTGGTGAGGCAGGTGATGATTTGCCAGAACCTCGCCTGAGCAAAGCCGCAGATTGGTTGCCTGCTGAGAAGCTGGATGAAGAGGCCCGCGCGATTGGTTTCTTCCTGTCAGGTCATCCGCTGGAAGACTATATGCCAGCGCTGAAACGCAAAAATGTAATGACATTGGATGAGTTGACCGACAAAGCCCGGGGCGGACCTTGCATCGCTAAAATCGCGGGTCGCGTGTCTGGCCGGCAAGAACGGAAATCAGCCCGCGGCAACCGCTTTGCCTTTGCGCAATTGTCAGACCCGACTGGCGCTTACGAAATCACGATTTTCTCGGATACATTGGAAAAATGTCGCGAGCATCTGGAAACCGGCTCTAAGGTTGTTGTCACCGCCGAGGCAACGATGGAGGCCGATCAGCTGAAACTGTTGGCCAAGTCGATCGGCCCGATTGATACAGTTGTGGCTGACGCAGGCTCTGCCGGTTTGCGGATTTTCGTTGAAAATTCCGAAGCCGTTCCCAACGTTGCCAACGTCTTGAACGGTGCTAAGGAAGCGGTAACCAAAGGGCCACGTGGGCCGGTGGTGTTCAACCTGATGGATCCGGAATTGCCCGGCGAGGTCGAGATCGATGTGGGGGTAGAGTTTCCGGTAAACCCCCAAATCAAAGGCGCGATTAAGTCACTGCCGGGGGTCATGGCAGTAGAGGACTACTAAGTGGCAAGGCGATTGAGCCGCGAAGACTGAATTAATAATGCGGTGGGCGTTCGTTTCCCAGAACAACGCCGCCGCCACCTGCGGATTCGCGATCTGCTTCGCGTTCTAGCAGCATCTGTACCCGTCGTTTCAGAAGCACGATTTCCGTGTCCTGGCGAGCAATCACGTCTGATAAGTCTTCGACTGTACGTGTGAGATGAGCGAGCTGTTCTTCAATTTTGTCCATGTCTTTGGACTAGACACAACGAATGATTGGGTCAAGAGAGGGGCTTTGCCCCTCACCTCGAAACAGAGTTTCGAGGCTCACCCCAGAGTATTTTTGCAAAGGTGAATGGTGGGCCGGGTTGCTTGCAGCATGGGGGTGCGGTAAGTGCGGGCCACGTATTTTTACCAAGGAAACATGAGCGATGGCCAAAGTGAAAAAAGCCCCGCGCCCAAAGGCGGTGACGCCAAAGGGATTCCGCGACTATTTCGGAACCGAAGTGACGGAACGTGCCGAAATGCTGCATCAAATTGCAGGGGTCTATCATCGCTATGGATTCGAAGCCTTGGAAAGCGCCGCAGTAGAGACTGTAGAAGCGCTTGGGAAGTTTCTGCCGGATGTCGATCGCCCGAACGAAGGCGTCTTTGCATGGCAAGAAGCGGATGACGAGGGCAACGGCGACTGGATGGCGCTGCGCTATGATTTGACTGCGCCGCTCGCGCGGGTTTATGCGCAGCACCGCAATGATCTTCCCTCGCCATATCGTCGCTATGCGATGGGGCCAGTTTGGCGTAACGAAAAGCCAGGCCCGGGCCGATATCGTCAGTTTTATCAATGTGATGCGGATACTGTCGGCGCTGCGAGCGTTGCCGCCGATGCAGAGATCTGTGCGATGTTGTCTGACACGCTTGAGACTGTTGGCATTCCACGTGGTGATTATTTGGTACGCGTGAACAACCGTAAGGTTCTGAATGGTGTACTTGAAGCGATGGGGCTGCCCGAAGGCGAAGGCGCGCGTGACAACGTTTTGCGTACCATTGATAAGTTCGACAAAGTTGGTGAGTCTGGCGTACGCGAGTTGCTGACCAAAGGGCGTTTGGATGCCTCTGGTGCATATATTGATGGGGTGGGCCTATCAGATGATCAGGCGGAACCTGTGATCGCGTTTTTGACGTCTAAAGCCGATGATGTCGCCAAAACCTTTGCGAATCTGCGTGGGGCGATTGGTGGTTCGGCTGTGGGTGCCGAAGGGATTGCAGAGCTCGAACAGATCGGTGATTTATTGGCTGCGGGTGGTTATGGCGCGGACCGAATTGAAATTGATCCATCTGTTGTGCGTGGGTTGGGTTACTACACAGGTCCAGTGTTTGAAGCTGAGCTGACCTTTGAAATCTTTGATGAAAAGGGGCGCAAACGTCAATTTGGGTCTGTGTCTGGTGGTGGTCGATACGATGATCTGGTGAAACGCTTTACCGGTCAGGCTGTGCCTGCAACGGGTGTTTCCATTGGTGTAGATCGTCTGCTGGCGGCACTGCGCGAAAAAGGGCGTATCGGCGGCACCGAAGTGGGGCCGGTTGTTGTCACTGTCATGGATAAGGCGCGGATGGCGGACTATCAGACGATGGTCGCTGAACTACGCAACGCCGGCATTCGGGCAGAGGTGTATTTGGGTAATCCAAAGAACTTTGGCAACCAGTTGAAATATGCGGACAAGCGGAACTCTCCAATTGCTGTCATCGAAGGTGGCGACGAACAAGAGAAGGGCGTCATCCAGATCAAGGACTTGATCCTTGGCGCCAAGATTGCCGAAAGCGCAACTTTGGAAGAGTGGAAAGAACGCCCAAGTCAGTTTGAAGTGCCACGCAGTGACATGGTGGCGAAGGTACGCGAAATTCTTGCCAGCCAAGCGAAGGATCGGAACTGATGTCAGACAAAGCGCTTGTTCGCGCACGTGCGGCTGACATACGTGCGCAGTTTGAAAATGCAGGGGCACAGGCCGTTGAAACGTCTGTATTGCAGCCCGCTGAGGCCTTGCTTGATCTTTACGGTGAAGACATCCGGGCACGCGCCTATGTGACCAGCGATACCTTGCTTGGAGAACAGATGCTGCGCCCTGACTTTACGGTGCCTGTCGTGCAGATGCACATGGCACATGGGGCAGAGCCTGCACGATATACTTATTCTGGCGAAGTGTTTCGTCGCCAAGAAGAAGACACCACTCGGGCCAACGAATACACTCAAGTTGGCTACGAGGTCTTTGATCGCGAGAATCCGGCCGCGGCCGATGCTGAAGTTTTTTCCCTTGTGAAGTCTGCGCTGGGGAACGTTCCATTGCGAGCCGCAACCGGCGATATCGGATTGCTCATGGCCGCCGTTCGTGGGCTTGCTACCACATCTGAACGCAAAGCAGCTTTGTTGCGGCATGTGTGGCGGCCACGTCGTTTCCGCATGTTGCTTGACCGGTTCGCTGGTCGTGTTGACCTGCCTGAAGGGCGGGCTGCGTTATTGGAACAAGACGATCCAATGCAATCAGGTATTCCGTTTATTGGGCTTCGCACGCCAGCAGAAGTGGTTCAGCGTATTGAAACCCTGCGGGCCGATAGTGTCGCAAAGCCGATCCCCGCAGTGCAAGTTGATCTCCTCGAAGCGCTATTGAATGTACGTGAAACACTGCCATTCGCGCTGGAGCAATTGCGCGACATTGCGGTCGATCTGCCTGCCATTACCGAAGCGGTCTTTTGTTTGCGCGATCGCATTGATGAGATGTCCAAGCTTGGTGTTGACGTTGACACGCTTGAGTTCGAGGCAAGCTTTGGCCGTACGAATATGGAATATTACGATGGGTTCGTCTTTGGTTTTTACGCCGAAGGCCGTGCCGATTTGCCTGCCGTGGCCACTGGTGGCCGCTATGATGCATTGACCCGCGTTTTGGGGCAGGGCAACGAGATTCCGGCTGTGGGTGCTGTGATCCGGCCTGAGATCCTATTGCAGTTGGAGGGTTCGAAATGACCATCAAACTGGGTGTGCCGTCAAAAGGGCGGTTGATGGAAAAGACCTTTGATTGGTTTGGTGCTCGGGGCGTGTCTCTTTCACGCAGCGGGTCTGATCGGGAATATGCGGGTAAGGTCGAAGGCGTCGAAGGTGTCGAATTGGTGCTGCTGAGCGCCGGTGAAATTCCACGTGAGCTCTCTGCGGGCCGCATTCACCTTGGCGTCACGGGGACCGATTTGGTACGTGAAAAGCTGGGCCTATGGGAACAAAAGGTCGAAACCCTTGCCGAGCTTGGCTTTGGCGGGGCTGACTTGATCATCGCTGTGCCAGCCTGCTGGCCTGATGTGAACACTTTGGACGACCTAGATGCGGTGTCTGCTGCGTTCCGCGCAGAGCATGGCTTCCGTCTTCGGATTGCGACAAAGTATCATCGCTTGGTACGAGAATTCATGCGTGAAAACGGCGTTGCGGATTACCAACTGGTTGACAGCCAAGGCGCAACCGAGGGCACGATCAAGAACATGACGGCCGAAGCTGTGGCCGACATTACGTCAACAGGTGATACGCTGCGGGCAAACCATTTGAAAATTTTGTCCGATGGTTTGGTTCTGAAATCACAAGCGACGTTGTTCCGTTCTCGTCAGGCTGCCTTGTCAGACAACGAGCGCGAAGTATTGAAGGTGTTGATCGAACAGCTTGATCTGGAAAGCTAAGTCAGAAGTTTTACAACCGAAAACGAAAAAGGCCGCCCAATGGGGCGGCCCTTTTTGTTGGAATTTAACAGAGCTTACCAGCAGCTGACCAAAACCGTCATTTCGCTCGCGTGGAGCGTCAGGTCTTCTGGCGCCATTGCGCCGATCGCATCACCGCTGGCCGCGCTGTAACCCGCGTCACCCAAAAGGGCGCGGATCGCCGTGGACTGTGCTGCAAAGCTCACATCTTCGGGCAACTGACGGCTCGTGCCATTGGATTTTGGCAGCAACATACCAACAACCGCCCCCCCCGTATCAAAAACGGGGCCGCCCGCATCACCTGGCAAAGGTGCCAGCGCCAGGCGTGTCAGCTCTTGTTCGCCTTGAAGGCCGCTTAGATCAGCCAAGGTGCCAAAGGTCACAGTTGGCGCTCCAAGGATGCCTTCAAAGCTATAGCCAGCGACGGCCACTTCAGACTGAAGACGCGGCGTGCTTTCGCGGAAGGTTGCAACACCAAGCGGCGACAAAGCAGCGCTTGGTTTAAGAACTGCAACGCCAAGTTGCTCGTTCAGGCCAACCAATTCTGCTACGTATTCCTCATCAATAGTGATGCGCTGACAGCTTCCGACAGCCTCAGCGGTTGTGACGACTGTGCCAGCGTTGTCGATGTAGAACCCTGAACGCGACAGCTTTGGTTTGCGGATCTCAAGACCTGAAAGCAAATCAATGTCTTGTACAGCTTCGGCGCCAACCGCAGGATCAAGCACACCGTCAATCCGGGTGAAAGAGCTGCGCATTTCTGACAGAACGCGACGACGGCGTTCTTCGTCACCCGCAGGCCAAACCAAAGTAAAGCCTTTGATTTCCCCACGTTGAAGGCTGACTTCGGTATGGCTGATGCGATTTGCGTCTTCGCCGACGAGAACAAAGCTATCGTTTTTGCGTTCACGTGGGCCATCCAAAGGCACGATATCAAGCGTTTGCATGATGTCATAGAGGCCAAACAATGTTGTTTGATCACCTGCCTGGCTGATCAACACGACCTGCGCATCAATGTCACCTGATGGTGCATAGCGTACAAACGGATATTCCGCAGACTCAAGTGCCACGACGCCGGTTGGGATCGACACTTCGATGCCTGCATCAGTGTTGGTGACGGGCTGAAGGTCAAGACCTTCGAGAACAGCGTTGTATTGTTTCTTCAATGCCGCGCGTTGAAACGTTGTCATAACACCCGTTGTTTCATAGCCATTTGCACCTTGCCACGCTGACATAGAGGCTCGTGTGCCACGGCCAAAAGCGCCGTCGATGGAAGAGTTGTAAAAGCCTGCCCATTTAAGCCAGCTTTGCAGCTCTTTCTTTTCATCCCGTGTTAGACGCGCTTCGCTCGCGCGTGCTTCACGTGGGGTTTCGTCGGGCAACGTCGTTTCAAGAGGCGCCGCAGGCTGGGCCACGACTGATGTTGCGGCAGCTGGCTCGCTTGGTGTGCTTCCTGCCACAACAGCGGCGCTGGTCAAGAGATTCGCACCGACTGGCCAGAACTGACGATTGTAAGATGACGTAAAGGCGATATAGGCATCACGTGGAATGAGGTTGTCGCGGCGATAGACACGCAACACCGTTTCAGCGTCTTCCCGGGTGTAAGGGCCAAGCGCGATTCCGTACCATCCGCCCCCAAGAGAAAAGCCGTTTACGTCTTGTAACTGACTGGCGTACTTACGAATTACATTTTGGGCTTGGCTCAGGCTGGGCTGTGCTTCGATTTGAACCCAAACGACATCCTCCTGCTGTGCAAAGCTGGCGCGAACGGTGAACGCCAGAGCGAGAATGACAGATACTAATAGACGAGGCATATTCTTACGTGGCCCTTCGGTGACAATAATTTCCTGTTTCAGCGATCTTTTACCAATTCTCACCCCACATGCATCCTTAAATTCCCATTTGCTGCAATTGACCCGCCACTCTGTTGCGCATAGGAACAAATCGCACTTCAAAAGGGCAGGGCCATGGCAGATACGACAAGCAAACCACGTTCTTTCCAAGAGATCATTTTGCGTCTTCAGAATTACTGGGCGCAAAAAGGCTGTGCGATCATGCAGCCCTACGACATGGAAGTGGGCGCAGGCACATTTCACCCGGCAACAACTTTGCGGTCTTTGGGCGGAAAGTCTTGGGCCGCGGCTTACGTTCAGCCCTCGCGTCGCCCGACCGATGGGCGTTATGGGGAAAACCCAAACCGCTTGCAGCACTACTATCAGTTCCAAACCCTGATCAAACCAAGCCCGCCCAATTTGCAAGAGCTGTATCTTGGTTCACTTGAAGCGATTGGCATCGACATGGAGATGCATGACATCCGCTTTGTTGAGGATGACTGGGAAAGCCCAACCTTGGGCGCCTGGGGTCTTGGCTGGGAAGTGTGGTGCGACGGCATGGAGGTCAGCCAGTTTACCTATTTCCAACAGGTCGGGGGCCACGATTGCCACCCGGTTTCCGGCGAGCTGACATATGGCCTAGAGCGATTGGCGATGTATGTTTTGGGTGTAGATCACGTGATGGACATGCCCTTCAACGATCCTGATGCACCGATTGCACTGACATACGGTGATGTATTTAAACAAACCGAAGAAGAATACGCGCGCTGGAACTTTGATGTGGCCAACACCGAAGTGTTGCTGCGCCACTTTGAGGAAGCGGAAGCAGAGTGTGAGGCTATCCTCAGCCAAGAGCACATCGATCCAAAAACCGGCAAGAAAATCATTATGGCCCACCCGGCCTACGACCAGTGCATTAAGGCCAGCCATATTTTCAACCTTCTGGATGCACGTGGAGTGATTTCTGTCACCGAGCGCCAAGCCTATATCGGCCGCGTGCGTGCCCTGGCCAAACAATGCGCCGATGCCTTTGTGCTCACGAATGCAGCAGGGGCGGCGGCGTGACAGGAAAGCTTGTAGCGGGGATCGTTGTTTTGTCTGCATTGGTAGCCGGCGTCGCGGTTTGGTATTTTCAGATTCATGCATTCTACGAACCGGTCAGCGCGACGGGAGAGGATGACGTGCAACTGACCTTGATGGCCAACAATCAGCCAGAAGTCATTTTGTATGAAGACTTTCAGGCGATTGATGCGGGCAGTTCTCCAATCCGGTATCGTGCGTGTTTCACCACCAGCATGAGCCAACCTTTGCTGACAGAAACTTATCAACCCTATGAACAAGCCGAGCCGCTGAATGCGCCCGGCTGGTTTGAGTGTTTTAACGCTGGTGAAATCAGCGCGGCTTTGCAGTCTGGCGAAGCGTTGGCCTTTCTTGGCACCGAGAACATTGAATATGGCATCGACCGCATCGTCGCGATCTTGCCAGATGGCCGGGGCTTTGCCTGGCATCAAATTAACAAATGTGGCGAGATCGTCTTTGACGGTGATGACGCCCCTGACTTTTGCCCGCCTAAACCGGGAGGCCAATAAATATGCCTGATCTGCTGATTGAACTGTTTTCCGAAGAAATTCCTGCGCGTATGCAAACCCGTGCAGCGGATGATCTGAAAAAACGTGTGACCGATGGCTTGGTGGCCGCGGGTCTGACCTATGCGCATGCCTCAGCCTTTTCGACCCCGCGGCGCCTGACCCTCGCGCTTGAGGGGATGTTGGCAGAAAGCCCAACCGTGCGCGAAGAGCGCAAAGGCCCGAAAGTGGGCGCTCCGGAAAAAGCCATCGAAGGCTTTTTGCGTGGTGCTGGCCTGACCATGGATCAGCTCGAAGAGCGCGACACTCCGAAAGGGGCGGTCTATTTTGCGAGCATCGAAAAGCCCGGCCGCCCAGCGGAAGAGATCGTGGCAGAGGTACTTGAAGACACCATCCGTAACTTCCCATGGCCCAAATCCATGCGTTGGGGGGCAGGGTCTTTGCGGTGGGTGCGCCCGTTGCATTCAATCCTTTGCATCACCACGAATGAGACCGGTACCGAAGTTGTGCCAATGGATATCGACGGTATCAAATCTGGCGACACCACCGAAGGTCACCGCTTTATGGGCTCTGGCCGTTTCGCGGTCACTGGTTTTGAAGATTACGCCGCAAAGCTCAAGCGCGACTATGTGGTGCTCTCTGCCGAAGAACGGGCCGAGATGATTGCCTCTGATGCGCAAAATCTTGCATTTGCGCAGGGGCTTGAGGTGGTCGAAGACAAGGGCCTGTTGGCTGAAGTCGCCGGTTTGGTCGAATGGCCTGTCACCTTGATGGGCGACATTGCCGAAGACTTTTTGAACCTGCCGCCAGAGGTCTTGCAGACCTCGATGAAAGAACACCAAAAATTCTTTTCGATCCGTAATCCTAAGACTGGTCGGATCGAAAAGTTCATCACCGTCGCCAACCGTGAAACCAAAGACAACGGTGCCACCATTCTGGCAGGCAACCAAAAGGTTCTGTTCGCTCGTTTGTCCGATGCCAAATTCTTCTGGGAAAACGATGTGCGCACCGCGAAAGCTGGCGCATCTGAGTGGATTGAAAAGCTGACCAATGTGACCTTCCACAATAAGCTGGGCTCGCAGGCCGAACGTATTGAACGCATTGCGGCGCTGGCGCGTGAGATCGCTCCGATTGTGGGTGCTGATGCTGATCTTGCAGAGAAGGCCGCGCGTTGGGCGAAGGCTGATCTTTCGTCTGAAATGGTTTACGAATTCCCAGAACTGCAAGGCCTGATGGGCCGTTATTATGCAGAATTCGCAGGGCACCCTGCTGAAACCGCAGTGGCAGCGACCGAACACTATTCCCCACTCGGCCCATCTGATGATGTGCCAACTGCTCCGGTGTCTGTGGCCGTCGCGCTGGCAGATAAGCTGGACCTGCTGACAGGGTTCTGGGCGATTGATGAAAAGCCAACGGGGTCAAAAGACCCGTTTGCCCTGCGGCGTGCGGCTTTGGGTGTTATTCGCCTCATTCTTCAAAACGAGGTGACGGCGCCACTAAAGGCCCTGCCTGTGCGCAGCGATGCAAATATGGATGACCTCCTCTCCTTCTTCCACGACCGCCTCAAAGTCTTCCTGCGCGACCAAGGCATCCGCCACGACGTGATCGACGCCTGTATCGCGATGGATGGGAATGATGACATTGCATTGCTGGTGAATCGTGCCAAAGCGCTGCAAGGGTTCCTATCCACAGAGGATGGTACGAACCTGCTGCAAGGCTTCAAACGCGCCAATAACATCGTCTCGCAAGCCGAAGACAAAGATGGTGTCGAATACTCTTACGGAGCGGATTTGAAATACGCTGAGGACGAAACAGAGAAAGCTCTCTTTGCGGCCCTTGATAAATTCGAAGAGCCAATCGCCGAAGCCATCCGTGGCGAGGATTTCGCAGCCGCCATGTCTGGTCTTGCGGGTCTACGCGCCCCGATTGATGCGTTTTTTGAGGCGGTTCAGGTGAACAGCGACAACGAGGTGGTGCGCCGCAATCGCCTAAATTTGCTGTCGCGCATTCGCAAATTGTGCAACTCGGTGGCCGATCTAACAAAGGTCGAGGGCTAACGGCTTCATCTTTCCATAAATACTCAAAACCGAATTTTCGCAGAAAATTCGAAAGTTACGTAACGGCGCGGTACACTACCGCGCCGTACGCTTTTTCTTGCCTGAACCCATACGAGGCGTATGCTGCAGCGACGCAACAGGAGCGCCGCAGTGCAGCAAAATGACCCAGACATCACCTATGTGACAAATGTCGCCCCGATGGCTGCCCATACACATGGCGGCCGGGCAAAGTGTTTGCAGCGTTTGGTGCGCCTTGATCTGCCGGTGCCGATGACGGTTGCTTTGTCCTTTAAGGCTGTGCATCGCATCGCGGCAGGTGATCTGCCTGATATTGATTGGCTTATGGCCCCATTCGAGGACGGCCAGTTGCTGTGCGTGCGCCCAAGCTCTCAAGACCCAGATTGGGGTGGCCCGGGTGCGGTTTTAAACATTGGAATTAACGCTGCACGCCATGCGGATCTAACAAAGCAGATTGGCAAAGAAGCGGCTGATGGTCTGTATCTGCGATTTATTCAGGCTTATTCGGTCCATGTTGCCCGGCTTGATCCTGATATGTTTGATGACATTGACCTTGCCAGCCCAGATGCATTGCGCGAAGTGCTTGATGCCTATGCAGAAGAGGCCGAAGAGGCATTCCCCCAAGATCCGCGGGTTCAATTGGCCGCTGTACTGCGATCAATGGCACGCGCTTGGGAGGGCACTTCTGCGCGTTTGCTCAGAATGGCCAAAGGGGCACCTGCGGATGCGGGGCTTGGTCTTGTGGTTCAGGCGATGACCCTAGGACTTGGGCAAGGGGAAAGTGGCTCTGGCGTATTGCAGTTGGTGGATGGCACCACGGGTGATGTTCGCACGATTGGCCGATATTTGTCGCAATCGCAGGGGCGGGATGCGCTTCAGGCTGGGAAAAAGTCTTTGTACTTGGCCAAAGACCAGCGCGGCCCTTCACTACAAGATAAGCTGCCCGACGCTTTTGATGCCTTAGTGAAACACGCCAAGCTGATGCGGCAGCGCCTGCGCGAAGAAATGCAGGTCGAATTCACAATTGAAAACGGCAAGGTTCATATTCTTGATGGGGTGCGGGTGCAAAGAAACGCCCGCGCAGCCGTTCAAATTGCAGTGGACCTTGCTGAAGACGGTATCATTTCTCGTGAAGAGGCCTTGATGCGGGTTGAGCCTCGTGCGTTGAATGAACTGCTGCACCGTCAGATTGATCCAAAGGCAGAGCGCGACATGATCGGCGAGGGGGTTGCCGCCAGTCCAGGTGCCGCAAGCGGGAAAATCGTATTTTCCGCAAACGAGGCGCAGGCGCACGAGGCCCGTGGCGAAGCCTGCATTCTGGTGCGCCGTGAAACCAGCCCCGAAGACATTCGTGGCATGCATGCGTCCTCTGCTGTTTTGACAGAACGTGGTGGTGTGACGAGCCACGCCGCAGTCATTGCTCGTGGGTTGGGATTGCCCTGCGTGGTTGGTGCAAATTCCATTCGGTTTCAAACGCGCAAACAAACTTTGCTGACACAAGATGGGCGTAGCTTTAAGGCGGGCGATGTCATCACGATTGATGGGACCAATGGTCAGGTATTGTCTGGTGAGCCACAGATGCTGGAGGCCGCCTTAGGCGATGCATTCCAAAAGCTCTTGCAATGGGCCGATGAGAGCCGCGACATTGAGGTGCGCGCAAATGCGGATACGCCCGCCGATGCTAAGACCGCTCGTAATTTCAAAGCGCAGGGCATTGGTCTCTGCCGGACAGAACACATGTTCTTTGAAGAAGATCGTTTGACCGTGATGCGCGAGATGATCTTTGCAGATGAAGCAGAAGATCAACGCGCCGCGCTGGAGCGATTGCTTCCGATGCAGCGTAATGACTTTGCCGAATTGTTCCGCATCATGCAGGGGCAATCGGTGTGCATTCGCTTGTTTGATCCGCCATTGCATGAATTCTTGCCAACCGACCGTATTGGGATGCGTGATTTGGCCGAGGCGTTGAACCTGCCGCTGTCACGTGTTGAGCGTCGAATCGAAGCTTTGGGCGAATACAACCCGATGTTGGGGATGCGGGGCGTGCGCGTTGGGATCACTTTCCCTGAAATTTACGAAATGCAGGCCCGTGCGATTTTTGAAGCGACGCTTGAAGCTTCTGCCGCCGGGGCTGTGGTTGTGCCTGAGATTATGATCCCTCTGGTGAGCGCAAAACGCGAAGTCGAGCTGGTCAAGACTCGCATTGATGCGGTGGCGGCTGCCGTACGCACAGAAAAATCGGCAGATTTCAACTATCGCCTGGGCGTTATGGTTGAAACGCCCAGAGCTGCTTTGCGGGCCGAGGATATTGCCCCGCACTGTCACTTCTTTAGTTTTGGCACAAACGACCTGACACAAATGACCTATGGGTTGTCACGCGATGACGCTGGGCGGTTTATGTCAGCTTATGTGCAGCAAGGGGTCTACCCCGAAGACCCGTTCCACACCCTTGATGCCGAAGGTGTTGGTGAGTTAATTAAGTTGGGTGCTGAGCGTGGTCGAGCGGCTCAGCCGAACTTGCTGTTATCCGTTTGTGGGGAACATGGTGGTAGCCCCGAATCGATTGCGTTTTGTCGAAAAGTGGGAATCGATTACGTGTCGTGCTCGCCTTTTCGCGTTCCGGTTGCGCGGCTGGCAGCGGCTCAACTTGCTATCAATGACAAGATGGGGTGGTAAGTGCTGTGGAGGTCACTGGATTTTGTTAAAATTAAGGCAAAATCCAGCGCGACTTTGCGGCATCTAGACCTGAAAGTAAAAATTCTGTATCACCCCGCCGGTATTTTGCCGGTTGGGGGCCGGCGCCCGTAATAGCGAGGCTGCCATGCGCGTCTTTAAGACTACTATACTAGCCATCTGCATGATGGCCGGATCGGCTTTGGCCGATACCCCGGTTGATCCTGTGGAGCAGGCCCTGACGACTGAACAACAACAACTTGCGAGCATGAGCGGAGAGCGACTGCGGTCTCTGTTGAACTTTCGCAAAAAGCCCGAAGCCAAAACTGTAGAGATCGAACACACACGTTCTTGGATTGATACTCAGCCAAATGTGACTGGTGACGCTCAGTGGGAGTGTTTAGCACAGGCTCTGTACTTTGAGGCACGTGGCGAAAGCGTGCGTGGTCAATTTGCTGTGGCTGAGGTGATCTTGAACCGGGTCGACAGTGCAAAGTTCCCAGAGAGCGTTTGTAAGGTCATCAATCAGGGAACAGGGCGTAAATACGCATGCCAGTTCACCTATACCTGTGACGGCTATAGCGAAGTGATCCATGAAAAGGCAGCTTACGCTCGTGTTGGTAAAGTGGCCAAGCTGATGTTAGAGGGCGCTCCGCGCGATCTGACGTCTGGAGCAACATTCTATCACACCAAAGCCGTGAACCCACGCTGGGCGCGTAAGTTTACACGCACTGCAACAATTGGTGTGCACCACTTTTATCGTGCTCCGACACGTTTGTCGCAGAACTAAGGTTAGGCTTCTGGCCTGATTGGTTCGGCACTGTTATAGCGTTCCCTGTATTAGGGAGCGCTTTTTTATGACCAAAGTGACTACATCCGCATTCGATCATCCGGAGGTTCGTGCCGTAGCCATGCCAATTGATGGTGTGAATGATCGTCTGTCGCTGCGCGATCACATCGTTTCAGTCGAGATCGGTGCGTTTCAGGCAGAGCGGGCTATGGAACAGCGATTGTCCTTTGATGTTGTTGTCGAGGTTGCCGCCCCTGATGCTGACCTTGGGGACGATGTGGATCTGATTTTATCCTACGATCGGATCACTTGGGCGATTGAGCACGAGCTTGCTGCTGAACGTTTGAACTTGCTTGAGACTCTGGCGGAACGTATTGCAGATCGTGTTTTGGCAGAACCGCAGGCGCTTCGTGTGTTTGTGCGCATCCAAAAGCTCGACAAAGGCAATGGCGCCCTTGGGGTAGAGATTGTACGGGAGCCGGGGCAGGCCAGCTCTGTTGACCAAAAGACCGTGCATCCAACCGTTGCTTTTCTCTCAAATGGCGCCCTTGCGTCGCCGCATTTGACCCAATGGATTGAACAGCTGTCTGCCTTAGAGGTGCCGCTGGTGCTTTGTCTCGACCTACCGGCACACGGCAACCATGCTGATGGGGATTGGGCACAACGCAACATCGATTTGCTGGCGATTGAACAGGTGGCCTGGGGCATGGTGTCGATGGATGACAGGTTTACCGTTGCAGCCACGCGCACCGAATTAGATTGGGCGATGAAAAACGGGAAGATTTGCCTGTGGGCACCCGCCAAAATGGTTCTGGATGCTACGGATGAACCACCGCTATCCGCCATCAATCTTGCGCATTGGTTTGCCACGCAGTGGAGTGCGTCAGCACTCTATGCCATCGGCGAAACCCCGCCCGCATCAGACACATTTGCGACGCATAGCGTAACACTCGACCAAACTAAGCTCTGAAAGCTTGCCAAGCTAATTTCAATAACGCATTCAAAACCTATGAAGTTATACTATCGAGCAATTGCCCAAACTGATGCGGCCCGTTCGGACGGTGCACATACCCTTGCTGGTGGCTGGTGTTGGTTTACTCATGTTGAAGTTTTAAAGCGCGGTGGCCCGTCTAAAGTTGTGGCCGCTTCGGACATTCCAGCGGACATTATTAGTCGCTTGGTGGCACCTCGCAAGGATGTCGCTGGTCTTGCCATGGCTCAACCGCAGATTATGGGCATTTTGAATGTCACACCAGATAGCTTTTCAGATGGTGGGAAATTCAATGCGCCAGAACAAGCGATTGCGCGGTGCAAAGAGATGGCTACAGATGGTGCAACGATCATCGACATCGGCGGAGAATCCACGCGTCCCGGTTCGAATTTTGTACAGGTGCAAGAAGAAATCAACAGAACCGCGCCAGTGATCGAAGTCGTTGCCAAGAACATCACGACCCCAATCAGTATCGACACACGTAAAGCGCCCGTTGCCAAGGCGGCCTTGGAGGCAGGTGCAACACTTGTCAACGATGTATCCGGATTTACATATGACGCCGATCTTGGCCCAGTTGCCAATTCAGCCAAGGCGCCGGTTTGCGTCATGCATGCACAGGGCGACCCCGCGACCATGCAGGATGATCCACGTTATGATGACGTGCTGCTCGACGTGTATGATTTTCTTGAAACGCAGGTCAACGCGCTTGTCGCTTTGGGCATTCCACGAGATCAAATTGTGGTGGACCCAGGCATCGGCTTCGGAAAAACACAGGCCCACAACTTGGCACTGCTTGCACGGTTAAGCCTGTTTCACTGCCTCGGTTGCCCCATTTTGCTTGGGGCGTCACGGAAGAGATTTATTGGGGATATTGGCAAGGCCCCCAACACAGATGATCGCGTGCCCGGCTCGTTGGCTGTAGCACTCAATGGTATTTCACAAGGCGTACAATTCGTACGTGTGCACGACGTTGCTGAAACAAAACAGGCGTTTCGCCTGTGGCAATCCGTGACAGCAGGAGTTTGATAGATGGGACGCAAGTTTTTTGGCACTGATGGGATACGTGGCACGGCCAACCAGTACCCAATGACCGCCGAGATGGCGCTGAAAATTGGGGCAGCTGTTGGGCGCTACTTCCGAAACGATGGTGACAATCAGCACCGCGTTGTGATCGGCAAGGATACACGTCTTTCAGGTTATATGTTTGAAAGCGCGTTGACGGCTGGGCTGACATCCACCGGGATGAATGTATTTTTGCTTGGCCCAGTTCCAACGCCAGCTGTCGGTTTGCTGACAAAGTCGGTGCGTGCCGATTTGGGGGTGATGATTTCTGCCAGCCACAACCATGCCAATGACAATGGTATCAAGTTCTTTGGGCCTGATGGTTTTAAGTTGTCTGATGACGCAGAGCTGGAGATCGAAGAGCTTGTTATGGCCGGCGTCGAGCCTGCGCAGCCTCAGAACATCGGACGTGCCAAACGTATTGATGATGGCCGTTTCCGCTATATCGAACGCGTTAAAAGTGCGCTCCCGTCGGCGCTTCCGTTGCGTGGCCTAAAGGTTGTGATCGATTGCGCCAACGGCGCAGCTTATCGCGCAGCACCCGAAGCACTATGGGAACTTGGGGCTGAGGTTATCCCAATCGGAACCTCACCAAACGGCACCAACATCAACCAAAACTGCGGGTCTACATCGACGCAAACTGCATCAGAGGCTGTGGTCTCGCATGGTGCAGACGTTGGTATTGCGCTTGATGGTGACGCGGATCGTGTGATGATCATTGATGAGACTGGCCAGGTGGCCGATGGCGATCAAATCATGGCCTTGCTCGCAAAACGCTGGTCTGAGGTGGGTCGGTTGCGCGGCGGGGCCTTGGTGGCAACCGTGATGTCAAACCTAGGCCTAGAACGGTTCATGACGAGCAATGGCCTAAAGCTAGAGCGTACATCGGTTGGTGATCGATATGTGGTCGAGCGGATGCGCAACGGCGGCTTCAATTTGGGCGGCGAACAATCCGGTCATATTGTCATGACCGACTATGCAACAACTGGCGATGGCTTGCTTGCAGGTTTGCAGTTTCTGGCTGCAATGGTGGAAACTGGCCAGCCCGCGTCAGCTTTGACCAAGCAGTTTGAAACCGTTCCACAATTATTGAAGAACGTGCGCTTTGGAACAGGTCAGGAACCGTTAGCTCTCGCTTCTGTAAAAGATGCGATTACTGATGCTGAGGCGCGTTTGGATGGGAAAGGCAGGTTGCTGATCCGTAAATCCGGTACCGAGCCATTGATCCGTGTTATGGCTGAATGTGAAGACGCAGGTCTTTTGACAGATGTTGTTGACGGTATCGTTGCCGAGGTTCAGGCCAGCGTTTAATGCCTAGGCGCTGCGGCCAAACAAACGTCGCAGCGCACCGTATTGGCTTAAGCTCACGCCACCAAGGATCAGGGCGAGTGCCCAGAGCAAACTTGGTGGCAGGGGCTCACCTAGTACAAGCGCGCCCATCACGACGGCCCAAACCGGAACCTGATAATTCGTTAGGCTCATAAAGGTTGGGCCTGCACCACGCACCACCATCACCCGCAATAAATTTGCAGCGGCTGTCGGGATCAATCCCAATACCGCAACTATAGCAAAGGTCTGGCCGTCAATCGCTTGTGGTAGCCCTTCGGTGATAAGCGCGATGGGCAATATCACAATCGCCCCAAACCACAGAAGCATCGTCGCAAGGCCCACAGAGTCGACCGGTGGCAGTTGGCGCACGATGATCGAGCAGATGGCATAGCTCGCTGTCGCGCCAAGAATAGAAAACCTGCCTAATAACTCTTGGTCTGCACCGCTGCTTTCAAACGCTTTACCGCCAATCAATAGGGCAACGCCTACGAAGCCCATCACAAACCCAATCACTTTCCGCAGATTCATGCGCTCCCCGGGCACAAAGAAATGCGCGAGCGGTAGGATCATCAAGGCAATTGCTGTCATGCAAATGCCCGTGAACCCAGACGTGACATGCTGCTGCCCCCAGCTGATCAGAAAAAAGGGCAGCGCTGAGCTGCCGATACTGGCGATGGCCAGGCGGCCATAAGCGGTTTTGTCGTGGAACAGGCGAAAGCCACGAAAGCCCCAAAAGACGGTCAAAAGGATCGTCGCAAAACAAATCCGTGCAGTGGCAAGCCAGAGGGGGCTCATCCCTTCCAGCGCCAATTCGATCAATAAAAAGGTGGATCCCCACACAAAACCAAGCGTGGCAATCATACCCCAATATTTTGGGTGGATGTCTTGCATGAAATACTCGCTTCCGACGCGCCAATTGACCCCATAGCGAAGACGGGGTCAATGCATTTCGTCAGCCTCGTAGCTTGTGGTGCAGAATGATAGGTACAACCAGATCCTCTTCATCCGCTAAGTGACGCCCAAGAAATGTTCTAATGTCCTGAGAAGCGGTCAATACCTCAGGTAGGCAAGCCGAGGCATCAGGTTCGGACAAATCAAGCGATTTGAGGTAACGGTTCGCGTTAGATCGCAGGGTATCTAGCAGCTTATCCATTTCCTCATGATCGCTTTCCAGCATTTCAAGCCCGCGTTCAAATCGCGCATCTGCGGCCTGAAGTTCTGGGAAAAAGTTGTGATCTTCCCAGCTGTGGTGCCCGTGCAGGTTGCGGATCAACAGGTTACCAAAGTGACCAAGCTGCCCGGCGAACCGCTGTGGGTCTTGGTTTTTCTCAAGCATTTCTTGCGTGTCCTGCACGATAATGTCGCTCAACTGGCGAAACATAGAATGCGCACCCATCCAGTTTTGGGTGGATTTGGCGAAATTCGGGTGATCCGGCCAAGCTTCGCGCGGATAGTCCCGAAGCAAGAGCTGCATTTCAGTGGGCAACCCCTGTCTTAAATTGATGTGATATTGGGTCATGCCCATGACCTAGAAATGACTAGGCTGTGTTACAACATATCGTATGGAGCGGTGATGCAGGGGCGCTGTGCGCGTTCCAAAGCTAGTGCTCAGCTGCCCTTGATCGAGTGGTACACTTCTGTACGTAACTTCTCTGGGGGCGTGGTTTCTGGGTCGTCAATATAGATTTCCCAAACTGGCATGGATGAACTTAATCCATTTGCCTTTGCATATCCCCAGATCGCACCGTGTGTTTTGTTGAGTTCGGCATAAGGGCCGGTGTGTAGGGAATGAAGCGCATCGCCCGCAGAAATTTGACCAGCGCTTATGTCTCCCTCAGCTTTCTTTGCGTCTTCGGGGCTGACAAAGAAGCCGCAACGGAACTTCACCTTTGCGCCCGGCATTTTTGTATAAACTGAAATTGGTGCACTCAGCGGTGTAATTCCCGCTTGTTGAATAAACCCAAAGGCCTGACCAAATGCATCTCCCATCGCCTTGGCGATGGCTGCGCCGTCCAGCATTGGGGCTTTGCCGGTGACGT
Source organism: uncultured Paracoccaceae bacterium (assembly GCA_947498415.1). Classification (GTDB taxonomy): domain Bacteria; phylum Pseudomonadota; class Alphaproteobacteria; order Rhodobacterales; family Rhodobacteraceae; genus Cognatishimia. Next base: position 337,833 of record CANMKB010000004.1, on the reverse strand, counting down.
AAATGTAAGTTTGATTTTCAAATTTGCGGCGCTCAACTGCCATATTTACCCTCCAATAAATTCAACCTTAAGGTCAGCGTAATACAGTAAGTGCAAATCCCAAAGTGATATTAGGTGCCGAGTTTTAGAGAACTCATTGCGTAACCGCCGAGAGGTGTGGCTCTGACAGAGCATGATTGAACCGCACAAAAAAACGCCCCACCCAAAGGGTGAGGCGCCTAAAACCAATAGCTTGTGAAAGCTTAGTTCTTTTCTTTGTCGACCATTTTGCCAGCAGAGATCCAAGGCATCATGCCGCGGAGTTTCGCGCCAGTTTCTTCGATCATGTGCTCGTCGTTTGCACGACGGGACGCTTTCAGAGTTGGCTGACCAACTTGGTTTTCCAGCATGAAGTCACGTACGAATTTACCCTGTTGGATATCTTCCAGAACTTCTTTCATGCGTGCTTTGGTTTCGTCGTACTTCAGGATACGAGGGCCGGTGACGTACTGACCGAATTCTGCGGTGTTGGAGATGGAGTAGTCCATGTTCGCGATGCCACCTTCGTAGATCAGGTCTACGATCAGCTTCACTTCGTGCAGGCATTCAAAGTATGCCATCTCTGGTGCGTAACCCGCTTCAACCAGAGTTTCAAAGCCACAGCGGATCAGTTCAACCAGACCGCCACACAGAACAGCTTGCTCACCGAACAGGTCAGTTTCGCACTCTTCGCGGAAGTTGGTTTCGATGATACCGGAACGACCGCCGCCGATTGCGGAACAGTAAGACAGGCCGATTTCCAGCGCTTTGCCGGTCGCGTCTGTGTCTACCGCAACAAGGCAAGGCACGCCGCCACCTTTGGTGTATTCGCCGCGGACAGTGTGACCTGGGCCTTTTGGCGCCATCATGATCACGTCAACGCCTTCTTTAGGCTCGATCAGGCCGAAGTGTACGTTCAGGCCGTGAGCAAACGCGATCGCTGCGCCTGGCTTGATGTTATCGTGTACGTATTTCTTATAGGTTTCTGCCTGAAGTTCATCTGGCATGGTGAACATGATGACGTCGCACCATGCTGCCGCTTCGGCGATGCCCATAACCTGAAGACCTTCGCCTTCGGCTTTCTTCGCAGAAGGAGAGCCTTCGCGCAGAGCAACAACAAGGTTCTTTGCACCAGAGTCACGCAGGTTCAACGCGTGAGCGTGACCTTGCGAACCGTAGCCCAGGATGGCAACTTTTTTGTCTTTGATCAGGTTAACATCGCAATCGCGATCGTAATAAACGCGCATGTTTCACGTCCTTCTGTTGGTGTTTGGGGGCAGCATAGTGAGTATTTCAGCGAGTGCGATGCCAAAATCACGTAATTTTCAACGAATCCTGCTTTAGTCATTCGTGAAATCTGTGTTAACTGTAAAAATCATGCTTGATGATCTAGATAGACGCATACTTCGCTTTCTTCAAAGTGCACCAGACCAATCGATTCCGGATTTGGCGGATCAATTGGGGATGACCGGTGCGCGCCTATCTCGTCGATTAGACAAGCTAAAGGCTCAGGGCATTTTGCGTGGAATCCGTGCCAAGATTGATTGGCGGGTGTTGGGGTATGAGGTGGAAGTGAGTCTTCGGGTCACCTTGGACAAAACCCAACCAAGGGCCTTTGATGAATTCATCGCCGCCGCACGCGGCATTGCCGAAGTCATCGAAATTCAAACTTTCTTGGGGCGTGTAGACGTGCGCCTATCGGTCGTTTCACGCGATATGAGTCATTACCAGCAGATCTATCGCGACCAAATTTTGGCTTTGCCCCACATCGCCGACATCGAGGCGTTGATGCATGTGGCGCGTATCAAATCTGATGAGGCGTTGCCGCTGTGATGGAACTCGACGAGATTGATCGCAAGATATTGCGGGCCATGGCCGATGATGCAACCCAGAATGCCGGGGCATTGGGCCGAGAGCTTGGGTTAAGCCAGCCGGCCACGTGGCGCCGGATCAAACGGCTGCAAGAAGCAGGGGCAATCGCTGGGCGCACCCTTGATCTAGACCGTGAAAAGCTTGGGTTTGGTGTGACCGTGTTTCTCGGGGTAAAGCTTGCCACCAAAGGGCGCGTGAGCCTGGATGATTTCGAACGCGCGGTGGGCGCGATCCCCGAAGTTCAGACAGTCGAACATGTCTTGGGCATGTATGACTATCGTCTTCGCGTGACGGCCAGAGACATTCCCGATTTCGAAAGGGTCTTGCGCCGACGCATTATGACATTGCCTGGCGTCGGGGATGTCGAGGCCAACGTTTTGTTGTCCGAAGAACGGCGCCCCGGGCCAATTTGACCTTTTAAACTAGCGGGCCCCAAGTCCCATTTGCATCAAAGTTTTTCGAACCGGTGCCAAACTATACAGCGCATTCAACCCCATTGCCCGCGCATCTCGCAGCAAAGGTGTTTCAACCATCGACGCTCGGTTCAACATGTCGATCCCTTTGACACGCAAAGCGACTTCGGAATGACGCTTGCGATTATAGGTTTCCAGCATCTTGCGATCGCCAAGCGTTTCGGGATGTGCCATGGCAAGATCCAGCAATGCCTGAAGATCACTCAAAGAGGTGTTGAGCCCCTGTGCCCCAATCGGCGGCACGACATGAGCCGCCTCAGCAATGAGTGCGACGCGTTCGCCATGAAACCGATCAGCGATTTGGCTGATGATGGGCCAGATCGTGCGGCGCGAGGCCAATTTAAGTGGGCCGTACAAGCCTGCACTGCGTTCGGTCATCGCAGCTTCAAAGGCTTCATCCGGAAGGTGGAACAAGTCTTGGGCACGTGCCGAACGTTCCATCCAGACCAAAGCCGAAGAGGGCATGCCGTTGTAATCCGGCAAAGGTACAAGGGTGAATGGCCCGCCTGTGCGGTGGATTTCCGTCGACACGTTTTCATGCGGGATCGGGTGGGTGACCGCCAACGCCAATGCCTTTTGCCCATAGCGCTTTGTTTTTACATCAATCCCCGCCGCTGTGCGCACCGGCGAATTGCGTCCATCTGCGGCGACAAGCAGTTTGCAGGTGCTGGTGGTTCCATCGCTTAACGTCACTCGCGCCTCGTTGAGACGAGTGAATACCTTTGAAGTGCCAACCCCCAAACGCAAATCAACGGCGTCTGTATCTTGCAGCTGCGCAACCAACTCCCGGCGTAGCAACCAGTTGGGAAGGTTCCATCCAAAGGGTTGGTCTGAGATATCTATGGCATTGAAATCTTTCACCATGCGTGCCTTGGGCTCAGCGCCACCTGCATCTGCGATGCGCATGATTTGCAGGGCCGCGGCATGGTCACTTAGCCTGTCCCACAATCCTGCGGTATGCAGCAAAGCCTTAGCGGGTTGTAAAAAAGCGGTGGTGCGCAGATCAGCGCCTTTGGCATCGCGTTCGACAATGGGTGGCGTCGGATCAATGCATTGCACCTTGAACCCTGCTGCCGCAAAAGACGCAGCTGCGGTCAGTCCGGCAATGCCGCCACCTGAAACGATTATGTCAAAGTGACGATCTGCCATTTGATACTCCAATCCATTCAGGCATACATAGTGCGCCCATTCATAGCTGCCAATACACCTTTGGCACATCTGCGCCTTCGTTGACCCTGAGATAGATCAATAAAGGCGCGACAGGAAATCGGTGAGATCGCTGGTGTGGTGGTGAATATGGCTGGCCGCTTGTTCTGTCGGAGACACATGCACTGTTTGCATCCCCATTTCATGTGGTGCACGCAGGTTCCGCGCATCGTCTTCAAACATGGCTGCTGTTTGGGTGTGCAACCCATCTTTGGTAAAAATGATCTCGAACGCAGCATTTTCTGGCTTCGGCAGGTAATTCGCATGTTCGATCCCATAAATCGCATCAAACAATCCGGTCAGCTTGCGCCCTTCAAGGACTTTCTCCGCATAGGGGGCAGTGCCGTTTGTATAGACAATGCAGCGACCCGGTAGATTGCGGATATTTGTGGCAAGCTGATGGTCAGGCTCAAGCTCAGCAAACGAAATGTCGTGCACGTCGATCAGGTAGGGATCAGGGTCTATGTCATGCTCTCGCATCAGCCCAGCGAGTGTTGTGCCATACTGCTGCCAATAGTGTGCTCGCATGTGATCAGCATCGCTGCGCGACACCCCAAGTGCGTTCATGACATAAGCGGTCATGCGGGTTTCGATTTGATCAAACAGCCGCACCGATGGCGGGTATAGCGTATTGTCTAAATCAAACACCCAAGTGGTGACGTGAGAAAAGCTTTCCTTTGACATGCGGCGCAAGCTATGCGGAAAGCGCCCCGTGTCAATGCTTTGCTTGCATGTTCTAAATGAGAGTGCATAGTCTTGGCGCTACGCAAGAGGAGAGCGCGGGTATGTCCCAAACCAGACATCAGAACAAAGACGCCTATAGTCTTATTCTTGAAGCGATTGATGTTGGTGTTTTTAAGCCAGGTGATCGTTTGGTCGAAAGCGATTTGGCTGATCGGTTTGGCGTCTCACGCACCCCGATCCGTGAAGCATTGCAGCGGCTTGAAACACAGTCATTGCTTACGCGCGACGGGCGCAGCTTGATTGTGGCTTCACTGGATCACAACCAGATGTCTGAACTTTATGCGGTGCGCTCTGAACTCGAAGGGCTCGCGGCGCGCCTTGCAGCGCGTCATGCCACCGAAGAAGAAGTGCGGGTATTGCGCGATATGGTGGTGAATGATCGAAAGATCGTGGATGACCCCAGCGCGTTGTCCCGGGCGAACCGCCGGTTCCACCGGATGATCCACCTTGCGTCGCATAATCGGTACTTGGTGCAGCAGCTTGATTTGGTTCACCGTTCGATGGCGCTTATGGCGACAACGTCTTTGGCCGTGGATGGGCGCGGCGAGGTCGCAATGAACGAACACGATGCGATTGTATCCGCAATTGCAGATCGTGATGAAGATGGCGCCTATGCAGCGTTGAAAGAGCACATTTCGCAAGCCTTTGAGACGCGTCTGAAGCTAAGTGCTGATAGCTGAGTATTCGGCGAGTTGGCCCTCAGCTGTTTTACCATGGGCCGTTTTATCCCAATAAAATGGATCGGTGATCAATTCGTAGAGCGCTTTATAGGCGCCAAACGTCGCCAGCGCGAAATAGATTGGCAAAGTGATCACCCAAACGACCAATTTTCGGCGGTTCTGACCCCTGACTGAAATGGCTGCAATGATGGCCTCAAGCGTCGACACGCAGATAAAAAGCGCTGTAATTGCATATTGCATTTCAAGCGGCAGCGCGCCCACCCAAGGCATGGTTATACCGAAGATAAGCAGCCAAAAGCTCCAGATTATGGGGGCCAGAAGAAACTGTGTGAGCGTAGTCAGGAAAATAAAGTTAAAGCCGATGAACTTGCGTAGCCCAAGCTCTTTCAACAAAATCCGGGGGCGCCGCATGTGGACGAGATAGGTCACCATATATCCCTTAAGCCATCGCGACCGTTGTTTGATCCAAGGTCTAAGGCGGCAGTTTGCTTCTTCTTGTGTGACAGTGCGCAAAAGTTCTGTGCGATGCCCATAACGATTGAGGCGAATGCCCAAATCGGCATCTTCGGTTACATTGTGCGCGTCCCAGCGTCCCACCTCTTCGATGACATCACGTTTGATAAACAGCGTTGTTCCACCCAGTGGGATCGCCGCGCCAAGATATGACATCCCTCTTAGGATGACGCGAAACCACATTGAATATTCCAATGTAAAACAACGTGATAGCCAGTTTGTGTAGGGGTTGTAGTAATCAAGAATTCCCTGAAGACAGGCCACATCAGGCGCGGCTGTGGCAAAATGCTGCGCGACCTGTTCCAACTGATCGGGCGCTGGCGCGTCTTCTGCATCCCAGATCCCAATGATATCCCCTTTGCAGAAATCCAACGCGTAGTTCAAAGCCCTCGGTTTTGTGGTGAGACCACTGCTTGCGGGAACCTCGATCACAGACATCCATCTGGGAAGGTCGGTCTGAGCGATGACGTCTTTGGTTAACTGATCTTGCTGTTCTAAGACGAGAACAACATCCAACAGCGGCTTGGGATAGGTGAGCTTGGACAAGCGTCGGAGTAGCGCATTGGCGATATCCTTTTCCTTATACAAGGGAACAAGGACAGAGATTTTTGGTAATTTGTCGTCTGGTGGAGGGACATGAGTTATAGCGACGTTCGCACGCCTACTTGCCAGCAGAGCTGTACATTTCATTGCAGCGGATAGAATTTGCGAACCAACCGCAAAACCCGTCAGAGTTAGGTAGGCGTAAGTCAAATTAAGGCTGGCAAAAGCGACAATAAGAGACAAAAAGGCAAGGCATAGCCCGACGCGGGTGAGGGGGCGCTTGTCCCAAGTGCGACAGCTAAGGGTTTCATTGACGCGTGTTTCTGTGGCCCAAGTCAGATCGGTGCGATGGGCATTCTCGACCGATGACATGACCTGCTCTTCTGTAGCAACGGCGAGCATTGTTCCGGTCTCGCCTTGGGGTAAAGTCTCACGAATTTTCGTGAAGTTGTGCGGGCGGCTCGTCGCATAAATTAACATGCCTGCTAAGTTTATCCACGGCACAATCGCATGTCTTAAGCAGAACTCGGGTGACAGCAATGATCTTAACCGAGAGTCGGGCGGTGCCGCCTCCAAATCGACCTCTTGCGCTTTGAAATGTTGGGCGAGGGCGTGGCGCTTTTGTTCAGGGGTGATCCAGCCTTGTGCACTTAAGATTTCAGGGGCGGTTGTTTGCCAAGCTTGTTCTTTCTCAAGGGCGAATAGCAATTGGTTTGGCGGGATATGGCCGTCTTCCATCAAACGGCGCCCCACACAGGTGCACGTCGTATCCGGTGCAACATAAACCGGATTTAGCAGGCGAATCTTTGGATCGCTCATATAAATAGCCCTCAGACTGAAGCATCAGGCTGAGGGCAAAATCTGAATCCAGAGTTAAGCTGATTAGGCTGCTTTAGATTGTTCCATGTATTCTGCGAAGCGTTCGAACAGATAGAAACTATCTTGTGGGCCCGGGCTGGCCTCTGGATGGTGCTGAACCGAGTACACCGGGCGATCGGCGATACGAATACCGCAGTTAGAGCCATCAAACAAAGAGGTATGCGTCTCGGAGACGCCTTCTGGCAAGGTTTGGCTATCAACAGCAAAGCCGTGGTTCATCGAGGTGATCTCGACCTTACCAGTTTCGTGGTCTTTGACCGGGTGGTTTGCCCCGTGGTGGCCGTGGTTCATTTTGATGGTCTTGGCACCTAGCGCCAGAGCCAGCATCTGATGGCCAAGGCAAATACCAAAGACCGGCAGGTTTGCCTTTAGGATGTCTTGGATCATCGGCACGGCATAGGAGCCGGTCGCCGCAGGATCACCCGGACCGTTTGACAAGAATACACCATCTGGCTGATGTGACAGAACTTCTTCGGCGGTCGCATGTGCTGGCAAAACTGTTACGTCACAGCCAACGGATGCCAAGCAGCGCAGGATGTTGCGCTTTGCGCCGAAATCGATGGCGACAACCTTGAATTTTGGCGCGTCAAGGCTTGGGTAACCATCTGGCCAAGCCCAACGCATTTCGTTCCATTTATAGCTTTGGGCGCAGGTTACTTCCTTCGCCAGGTCCAGACCTTCAAGGCCAGAAAATGCGCGGGCCTTTTCGACCAACGACGCAACATCAAACTTACCTTCTGGATCGTGCGCCAAAGCCACATGCGGAGCGCCTTGCGCCCGAATTGCGCGGGTCAAACGACGTGTGTCGATGCCACCAATTGCGATGCGGTTGCGTGACGCCAGCCAATCCGAAAGATGGCCATTGGATCGCCAGCTCGACGGCTCTGTTGGATCCCATTTCACGACCATACCAGCCGCCACCGGATCGCCGGTTTCATCGTCTTCCACATTCACGCCGGTGTTGCCGATATGAGGGAAAGTGAATGTCACGATTTGACCCGCATAGGATGGGTCAGTCATGATTTCCTGATAGCCAGTCATGGAAGTGTTAAAGCAAAGCTCAGCGACGGTTTCGCCGGTCGCGCCGAACCCTCGTCCGTAGAATACCGTTCCATCAGCTAAAGCAAGACAAGCGGTCGGGTGGGTAGGGGGCACCTGGGTCATGGGCAGCGACTCTCCGAAGGGTGGACAAATTGTCGGGAAACTAAGGTGCAGAGGCCTTAAGGTCAAGGTCTTAACGAGTTCAAATAATGCTTAGTTTTCAGTGGTTTGGTATTTTTAACCACTGGTTGCGTCTCAAGGTGTTATCGCATAAGGTCCTAGGCTCTATGAAGAAATGGGAAATTTTTCACACATGAGTATGCGTGCAACGCTCAATGACGCGGTTAAACAAGCCATGAAAGATCGGGCGACACATCGGTTGTCGACTCTTCGTTTGGTCAATGCTGCGATCAAAGATTTGGATATTTCCATGCGAGCTGAAGGCCGTGATGACGGTGCTGGCGATCCTGAGATCCTGCAAATTCTATCAAAGATGGTAAAGCAGCGCCAAGAAAGTGCACGCACCTATGAAGAGGGCGGCCGCATTGATCTGGCGGAGCGGGAAACTGACGAAATCGAGATCATCGAAGAGTTCCTTCCAAAGAAGCTCACCGAGGATGAAGTTGCATCAGCTATCGACGCGGCCATTGCAGAAGTCGGCGCGTCTTCGATCCGCGACATGGGCAAGATCATGGGAGCGCTGAAGGCGAAATACACTGGCCAAATGGATTTTGGTCTGGTTGGCGCACTGGTGAAAGCGCGCTTGAACTAGTTGACTTAGAGTGTTTTTCGCAGGTTTACTTTGAAAATATCTGCGAAAACTCATGTTTTCCAAGAAAGCCCCATTGGGGCTTTTTTCATTTTTAGGCGTTGGCAAAATCAGCTGTATGAAGCCTTTTTAAAAAATTCCTATTTTGGCAAAAAAACCGCAAATCAGGTCTTGCGCACATCAGCCACAAGTCGTATTCAGCCGCTCACAGTTGGGATGTAGCCAAGTGGTAAGGCAACTGTTTTTGGTACAGTGTACCGTAGGTTCGAATCCTACCATCCCAGCCATTTTCACAATCAATGTAACTGCTAGCTTAAGCCACGGTTTAGATTGATCGGACGCTTTTTTGTTCAGCCGAAAAGTTTCTGACGCGCTGCGTCTGATCTCAACTAGGCCAACCGTTCATTTCGCTGGATGAGCAATCGCGCTGATACGCCTGTTGAGCTATCCTCGAAAGTCAGCGTGCCACCATGTTGTTTTGCGATGGTTGCGACGATTGTCAGCCCAAGGCCATGCCCATCAATGGTTGTTGTGTTTTCACCACGTTGGTACGGAGACAGCAATTCTTCGATTTCTGTTGCGGTGCTATCTGATCCTTCATCTTCAACACATACGGTCGCGGTCTGCGCATCTGCGATGACCGAGAGGGTCGCACTTCGGCCATATTTCAAAGCATTTTCGACGAGGTTAGTGATTGCGCGTTCTAGGGATACCGGACGCCCGTAGACGACAATATCGCGATCATGTGAAACCACTCCATAACCCTGACGAGACATAAAGATAGATTGCCCACCCTGTACGATAACGTCTTCCATAGGGCGCGTTGTGACTGGTCGCCCTACATCCTGGTAGTTGACGGCGATTGCTTCCACGAGTGCTGTGAGGGATAGGTTGCGTGGTCTTTCTGCACCCATTTCGGCATGGGTGTAGGTTAACACGCTTTCAATGATGGCGGTCATACTGTCGATATCTGCTTCAAACTTTTGGCGAAGCTCACGCTCTTGGATGAAAGCGGCCCGCAATCGCAAACGCGCTGCTGGTGTTCCCAGATCGTGGCTAACCCCCGATAAAACAGCGGCGCGACCGGCCAGCTGTTCGCGCTCAATCTCCAGATAGCTGTTCACAGCGCCAATGATTGATTGCAGTTCTTGCGGCCCCTCCGGATCATAACGTGCTGGGCCGCCAACACGGCGACGGTTCCGCAATTTTTCAGCAAAAGTTATGAATGTCGCAGAGAGATTTAGAGCAATTGTCAGCAAGGTGCTCACACTGATTACTGCGATTAAAGTCACTAAAATACGAAGGTCAGCTGGCGCTGCGGCGCAGCCCCAAACCGGGTTCCCATCGACACGCTTCCAATCCCTGTCTCCCATTCGAACGACAACCATTGGGTCGCTGCAAAAGGTTGCCAGTTTTTGAGTGACCGCACCCATGGTTTCTGCTGCGGTTTGTCCATCACGATGTGGCAGGTCGGCTAAGCTATAGGTTAAGTCTGGAGATAAGATGGCCATCAACACAGGCGCACCTGTTACTTGGTTGGCAGCATCCGGTGAAATTGGAACAATGGTGATACGTGCGCCCGATGGTGCTCCGTCAATTTGGCGAAAAGAACCTTGTGTTGCATGTATTTGGTCGACCTTTGGAAGCGAAGTTAACGTCACGCCTTCTGGCGACGAGGTCCCATTTTGCAGCGCATAATATAGCACCACACCCGCATCAAAGGCATTGTCTTGATGGGCTTGCCAATCGGAGGTGAATTTTGACCAAAACCACACCATACTTGCACCCGTAACAAGTGCCACGAACACCAATATAGGGCCAAACATACGCAGGCTGTTCAGAGAATTACTCAATTCTCAAGTTCCGTGACATCAACGGAAAAAACATAGCCTACGCCGCGCTCGGTTTTGAGAATTTGGGGGTCTTTGGGATTTACCTCAATCTTATTGCGTAAGCGCCCAACCAAGACATCAATCGCGCGCCCCGAGGCCTCTGTGGCGGGGATAGCTTCGCCGGTCACATCAAGGTTGATTGCAATCTCTTCACGGGTAAGGGGAATGTGTGGATTGGCCAATAGAACCTGCAATAGCGTTGTTTCACGTCGTGATAAGGCGACCTGAATGTTGTGAGGGGAAAGCACTTCGCTGGATTTGGCGTCATAGGTCCAATCGCAAAACTGGAAAGTTTTTGTATTGCGCCGATGAACAAGAGAGGCCGATCGCCGCGTACGTGACAGAACGGCTTTGACCCGCGCCAACAGCAGGTCTGGGTTGAACGGTTTAACGACGTAATCATCTGCGCCGACCGCATAGCCTTCCATGCGTTGATGATCTGCAGATAACGCCGAGACCATGATGATCGGTACATCCTGTTCAATCCTCAGACGTTTGCATATCTCAAGGCCATTCTCATCCCCCAACATGACATCCAATAAAATCAGGTCGACCCGGCCGCCTTGGATATGATTGCGGACTTCAATCTCGTTGGCCGCTGGCAAAGCGATGGTGCCGTTTTGGCGCAAAAATTTCGTCATCATTTGGCGCATGTCAGGGTCATCATCGACCACCAAAATACGTGGAATCGTCATCGTTATTTCCCTCCAGCGCAGCAGGTAACCTCATTCGATCCGCCGCTCTTTGCCAATGTTATGTAACACAAGGCAACAGAATCGAGCGTAACGTAACAGCGTGTAACAAAAGCAGAAAAATTCTGCCTGTGTGGCAAGAATTCCTGTCATGATGCAATTGTGCGGATGCGGCGTCAGCAGCAACATAACAAGTATTCGAGCCGCGAGGAGCGGTTTTTCTGGGAGGAGATCGAAAATGAAAGTGCAAGTATTAGGTGCTGTTTCTGGCTTGGCAGTCATTGCGGCAACAGCCGTTTCCGCTGAACCACAGGCAGAAGTTCTGCATTATTGGACATCGGGTGGCGAAGCGAAATCTGTGGCTGTTCTGCAAGAAGAATTCGCTGCCAATGGCGGCACATGGACAGACATGCCTGTTGCTGGCGGTGGCGGTGATGCTGCGGGTACGGCTCTACGCGCACGTGTTTTGGCCGGCAATGCACCAACCGCTGCACAGATCAAAGGCCCCGCCATTCAAGAATGGTATGAAGAAGGCGTTTTGGCTGACATTTCTGCCGTTGCAGAAGCCAACAATTGGGCAGACGTTTTGCCCGCGTCTATTGCGGGTCACATGCAATGTGAAGGCACTTGGTGTGCAGCCCCTGTAAACGTGCACCGTGTTGACTGGATCTGGGCCAATGCCGAAGTTTTGGCGGCCAATGGTCTCGAGATGCCGACCTCATGGGACGAATTCAACGCAGCTGCTGAAACACTTATGGCTGCCGGCATTATTCCATTGGCGCACGGCGGTCAGGCCTGGCAAGACGCGACCGTGTTTGAAGCGGTCGCTTTGGGAATTTTGGGTGCGGAAGGTTATAAAAAAGCATTCGTCGAGTTGGACACCGACACGCTTACATCTGACGAGATGATTGCGGTGTTTGATCAAATGCGCACCATGCGTGGTTTCGTCGACAGTAATTTTTCTGGTCGCGATTGGAACCTTGCCACCGCAATGGTCATGAATGGCGAAGCTGCGTTCCAGATCATGGGTGACTGGGCAAAGGGTGAATTTATGGCTGCAGGCCAAGTTCCGGGCGAAGATTTCCTTTGTGCCTCTACTCCAGGTGACGGTTTCTTGTACAACGTAGACAGCTTCGCAATGTTCGAAGTGGATGGCGAAGAGAAGCAACAAGGTCAGGCGCTTTTGGCGAAGTTGGTTGTTGGCCAAAACTTCCAAGAAGTGTTCAACCTCAATAAAGGCTCAATTCCGGCGCGCACGGATGTATCCTTAGATGCCTTTGACAGCTGTGCGATTTTGTCTGCTGAAGATATGGCTGCCAGCAACGAAGGTGGCTCTTTGCTTCCATCCTACGCCCACGGCATGGCCCTTCGCGGTGCACAATCAGGTGCGATTACAGATGTTGTGACAGCACATTTCAACTCTGACATGTCGTCCGAAGACGCCGTGAAACAGCTTGCGGCTGCAATCGCAAACAGCCTGTAAACGATCTTCCTCAGCCCCATCATGCGAAGGGGCTGAGGACCTTTAGGAATAAATCCAATGACCAAATGGCTTGAAGAAAATACGCCGAAGTTGGTACTTGCTCCGTCCTTTGTTATCGTCCTGATCTTCGTTTACGGCTTCATCGCTTGGACGGCTTGGGTATCTTTGACACGGTCGCGCCTGTTGCCAAGATACGAAATCGACGGTTTCATCCAATACAGTAGACTGTTTGAATCCCCGCGTTGGGATACAGCATTCAGCAACCTATTCGTGTTTGGGTTTCTGTTTATTGTAATTGCGATGATCCTTGGGTTGACGCTTTCGATCTTGCTTGATCAAAACATCCGAACCGAAGGCGCGATCCGCACGATCTATCTGTATCCCATGGCGCTCTCCATGATTGTCACGGGGACCGCATGGAAGTGGATTTTGAATCCCGGTTTGGGGCTAGAGGCGACTGTTCGCGGCTGGGGGTTTGAGAACTTTACCTTTGACTGGCTCGTGAACCCGGACATGGCGATCTATACAATTGTTGTCGCCGCGATTTGGCAAAGCTCTGGCTTTGTGATGGCCTTGTTCTTGGCCGGTTTGCGGTCTGTTGATCAGGAAATCATCAAAGCTGCACAAGTCGATGGCATTCCGACATGGCGCGTTTACACAGCAATTATCATCCCTTCGATGGCACCGATCTTTCTGTCCGCTTTTATTGTATTGTCACATCTGGCGATAAAAAGCTTTGATTTGGTGATCGCCCTGACAGGTGGCGGACCTGGCTATGCGACTGACCTGCCGGCGACTTACATGTATGCCATGGCGTTTTCGCGCGGTGACATTGGCCAAGCGGCAAGTTCTGCAATGGTCATGATGATGGTCGTGTTCACCATTGTCGTTCCTTACCTCTATTCCGAACTGAGGTCTAAAAATGACTGATATGTCTTACGCACCAGAAACATCTCGCAGCAACACGGGTAAGATCGCGCTGCGCTGGGGACTGTATCTTATGCTGGGTCTTTTTGCGCTGTTTTACCTGATGCCTTTGTTCGTCATGATAACAACTTCGTTTAAAAGCCTCGAGGAAATCAGAACAGGTGACCTAATTTCACTGCCGCGGGAAGTGACCTTCGATGCTTGGCGGACGGCCTGGTCACAAGCTTGCACAGGCATCCAATGCGAAGGCGTCCGTCCATTCTTTTGGAACTCGGTGCTAATCGCAATTCCTGCGGTCTTTATCTCAACCTTGGTAGGGGCTTTGAATGGATATGTTGTGGCGCAGTGGCGCTTTAGAGGGGCCAATCTGTTTTTTGCTCTGATGCTGTTTGGCTGCTTCATCCCTTTTCAGGTGGTTCTGCTTCCTATGGCGCGAATGCTTGGATTGATGGGCCTTGCGGGCACTATTCCAGGCCTCATCTATGTCCATGTCATCTATGGCCTAGGGTTCACGACACTGTTTTTCCGCAATTACTATGTGTCGATTCCGTCTGAGTTAACAAAAGCTGCGAAAGTCGATGGTGCAGGGTTTTTCCGCATCTTCTGGTCGATCTTTCTTCCGCTGTCTTTGCCGATCATTGTTGTCACAATCATTTGGCAATTCACCCAAATCTGGAATGACTTTTTGTTTGGCGTTTCATTCAGTCAGGCGGGGACACAACCTGTGACTGTAGCGCTCAATAATATCGTGAACTCAACCACCGGCGTCAAAGCCTACAACGTAGATATGGCTGCCGCGATCATCGCCGCATTGCCCACACTTTTTGTCTATGTCGTCGCTGGAAAATATTTCGTCCGCGGTCTGACCGCCGGATCTGTGAAAGGATAATCACATGGCCCCCATCCTCGAAATCAATAACCTATACAAGAACTACGGGTCTGTTGAAATTCTCAAAGACATCAATGTGGCGATTGAACAGGGCGATTTCCTCGTACTTGTCGGGCCGTCTGGGTGCGGTAAGTCCACGCTTTTGAACTGCATCGCGGGTCTAGAACCCATCACGAGCGGCAAAATGGCAATTGGCGGTCAGGACATGACCAATGTCAGCCCGAAAGACCGCGACATCGCAATGGTATTTCAGTCTTATGCGCTTTACCCCACAATGACTGTCGCAAAGAACATCACCTTTGGAATGAAGGTGCGTGGTGTGGATCCCGCCACTCAGGCCGAGAAACTGGCCTATGTGGCACAGCAGTTGCAGATCGAACCATTGCTGAAACGCAAGCCGGGGCAATTATCGGGCGGGCAACGCCAACGGGTTGCCATGGGGCGTGCCCTTGTGCGTGATCCCAAACTGTTTTTGTTTGATGAGCCGTTGTCCAATCTGGATGCCAAACTGCGGGTCGAAATGCGAACAGAAATCAAAGCACTCCATCAACGTCTTGGCGCATCCATGGTTTATGTGACCCATGATCAGATCGAAGCGATGACACTCGCGACCAAAATTGTTGTGATGAAGGGTGGGGTGATCCAGCAAATCGGCACTCCTTCTGAAATCTATAGCCGGCCTGCCAACCTCTTTGTGGCTGACTTTATGGGAAGCCCAGCAATGAACCTGATCCCCGCCAAAACCAAGGCGAGCGGCGACGGCGTGCAAGTCGAAATAGCTCGGAACGACGGGAAGCCAATTGTCTTGAAGGATTCACGCAATATGAATCTCCCCGAAAACGTGATCCTTGGGGTTCGCCCCGAAGACATCGTGGATTCTGCCCTAGGCCGAGCAGGCGATACACAGGAGGCAGAGTGCGTGATTGATATCGTCGAGCCCGCAGGCGCAGATACCTTTGCTGTCATGCAGCTGGGTGGCAAACATGTCACCGCTCGGTTGCATGCGGAAACCACAGCTGCGGCAGGCGTCGCGCAACGCTTGGCGTTTGATCTAGGCAAAGTATCCTATTTCGAGCCTGATACAGGGCTGCGACTGAACTGACGCCTTTAATGGCGGATAGTGCTGGACCGAGTGAGACATCTCAGTTCAGCACTAGATTGGGCAAGAAGGTTACGATTCCCGGGAAACAGGTAGATCAGAACAATCGCCAACAAAAGTAGAGACAGGAAAGGGAAGGGAAGAGAAGGTCGCACGAGCGATCTCCCCGATGCTGTCACCTTTTAGGGATTTCAAAATGATCAAATTGTATCCAACCGGTGGTGTGATCTGGGCACATTCGATCACGATAACAGCATAGATGCCAAACCGAATTGGATCGATCCCCGCCGCTTTGATTTGTCCTGGGGGGGCGACGCCTTGATCCAAAGAAAGTGTTGATCAGTAAGGGCGCTCGGAAAGATTTGTCGCTCAGGATCTTAGGTGATCCTGAGCGACAATTTGTTTTTGCAACGACGTTTTACATCTGGTTCGGCAAGTAGGTCACGATCCCCGGGAACACGGCGATGATGACCAAGGCGACTACCATCAAGAAGAAAAACGGAAGTGCGGCGCGGGCAACTGTGAGAATGTTGCGACCGGTTAGCGATTGCAGAACAAACAGGTTGAAGCCGACAGGCGGCGTGATCTGCGACATCTCAACAACAATCACCAAGAAGATACCGAACCAAAGAGGATCAATCCCGGCATTCAGAACCATTGGCATGATGACAGATGCAGTCAGAACAACGACCGAGATGCCATCCAGGAAACAGCCCAAGATTACAAAGAACACGGTGAGCGCCGCCAGAAGGGTGAAGGTCGACAGTTCCAAAGAACCAATCCACTCTGCGAGGATACGCGGGATACCAGTAAAGCCCATCGAAACGGTCAGGAACGAAGCGCCTGCCAAGATGAATGCGATCATGCAGGACGTCACTGTTGCCCCCATCAAACCTTCAATGAAGCTTTTGCGGTTCAGCGTGCCAGAGCTCCAAGACAGGATCAGGGCCAAGACAACGCCAACGGCTGCCGCGTCTGTTGGGGATGCCAAGCCAGCGTAGATCGAGCCGATGACACCACCAATCAGCAACGCCACAGGGAGAAGGCGACGAGAGTGATGTAGTTTTTCGCGGAAAGTCGCGCTTATGTCTTCGGTTGGAAGCTTGGAGCGGTTGATCAGCGCCCAAATCACAACATAGCCAACAAACAATGAAACCAAAAGCACACCTGGCAGAACGCCAGCGACGAATAGGCGTGCGATAGATTGTTCTGTGGCCACCCCATAGACAATCAAAATGATTGAAGGCGGGATCAAAAGACCCAATGTTGCAGACCCTGCCAGGGTACCTATCACCAACTGTTCTGGGTAGCCGCGGCGTGCCAATTCAGGGATTGAGAGTTTGCCGACGGTTGCCGCAGTTGCCGCTGAAGACCCAGAAACAGCCGCGAAAATTCCGCAAGCAAAGACGTTAACATGCAAAAGTTGGCCAGGTAGGCGATTCATCCAAGGCGCGAGGCCGGTGAACATGTCATCGGAGAGACGTGAGCGGAACAGGATTTCACCCATCCAGATAAACAGCGGTAGGGCTGCAAGGGCCCAAGAGTTACTGTGACCCCAGAAGGTTGTCGCCATCACGAGACCAAGAGGGGCGTCGCTGAAAAGCGCCATAGCGGCAATGCCGACCCCAAGAAGTGAAAAGGCAACCCAAAGTCCGGCCCCTAGAAATAGGAACAAGAGCACAAGTAAGATTATTGAAAGCAAAGCGATCGACATGTCAGGTTCCTATTCGCTTAGAAGATTTTCGCCCTTGCCCTCCCAGGACGGCTGGGCACCACGCAAAACGCTGATCAATTCATCGGCCAAAGCCACGGTGAGAATTCCAAGGCCAACGACGACCGGGAATTGTGGGATCCAAAGCGGAACGGAAACCATGCCTGAACTTTGGTCACCAAATTCTAGTGATTCATATACCAACAGCCCCATGTACCATGTCGCATAAGCGCTCATCATGAGGGCAATCACGATGACGATGATCTCTGTCATGCGGCGTGCCTTTTCAGGCAATCTCATAGTAACCAATGTTACGCGAATGTGGCCGCCCGCGCGTAGCGCATAGGCCAATGCCAGGAATGTTGATGATGCGAGGAAGAACCCTGTAAAATCTGAGTAGGACGGGATGGTGAGCCCGGTGCCCTTGCCAAACAGAGCAGCGGATATTTTATCTGCTAGGTTTAGTCCAACCTGCGCAAAAACCAGAAAGACGATGGCCAGGATGCACAGCGCTGCTAATCCTCCCGCCGTGCGATAGATGAAATCAAGACTGCGCCGCATGGCTACCTCTCCCAAAATAGAATTGGCCGGGCTCAAGATATAAGCCCGGCCTTTTAGTGATTATTGCTGATAGGCTTTCAGTAGTGCTGCGCCTGCTTCGCCCGCTTCCGCGGACCATTCATTCACCATTTGAGCGCCGATCGCGCGCAAACCAGTCATCAGCTCTTCGGAAGGCTCAACAACGGTGATGCCGTTTTCCTTCAGAATTGCGACCTTAGAAGCTGTTTCTTTACGGCTCATTTCCCAGCCACGTGCTTCTGCAGCTTTAGCTGCTTCCATAACTGCGGCTTGTGTCTCATCATCCAGGCGACGCAGGGCGCGCTTGTTTACAACGATGATGTTCTTAGGGATCCAGGCTTGAATGTCTGTGTAGTGAGACAAGAAGTCCCACGCTTTAGAGTTCGCGCCAGTGGAAGGAGAGGTGATCATAGCTTCAACACGGCCTGTGCTGAACGCTTGTGGAATGTCTGGCACTTCAACCTGAGTCGGAGCTGCGCCAGCAAGGTTTGCAAACTTTTCAAGTGTTGCATTGTATGTACGGAACTTCAGACCAGCCAAGTCATCAACGGATGTGATTTCTTTGGTGGTGTACAGGCCCTGTGGTGGCCACGGCACAGCATAAAGTGCAACAAGACCTTGTTCGTCAAGCAGACCGTCGATGACGTCTTTTTGTGCAGCCCAAAGACGCTGTGCATCTTCGTAGTTGGTTGCAAGGAAAGGCAAGGAATCCGCGCCGAAGGCTGGGTTGTCATTGGCTAGAAGTGATAGGAAAAACTCTCCTGCCGGAACCTGACCGCTGCGAACTGCTTTGCTGATTTCAGGGTGCTTGAAAAGAGAACCTGCAGAGTGAACCTTGATTTCAAGGTTGCCGCCGGTGGCTTCGCCAACGTCTTTTGCAAATTCATGAATGTTGACGGTGTGAAACGTCGCGTCTGGATAGGGCGTTGGCATGTCCCATGTGTCGGCTTGTGCCTGAAAGGCCAGACCGGCTAGGGCGACCATTGCGCCTCCAACATAACGAGTGATGAGCATTTGATTCCTCCTGCAAAGCTACATTGGCAAATTTGTGCCATAACATTGATAATTTGTCAACGTTATGACATTGTATGCAATTGTCCAGCCTCAACTGACTTCAAGCATTCTAAAAACGGAAAAATGCCCTTGTTTGCCTAAGTGGACCTGGAGCGCGCTTAAAAAAGTTGCAGGCTTGCAATTTGCTGCGTAAAATATCGTTAAAACGCGAGTGTAACGCATTTATTGAGGTAGCCTTCATGACCCAACAAACTCCTGACAGACGCCGTATCGTTTCTTCGCGTCACCTTGCAGAAGGTGAGGGGTGGGAGCTTTCCGAGTTGGAATACGGCCTGATCGTTGTCCATAACGCGTTTTCCCGCTGGATGACACGTTGTATGGCGGCCACTGGGCAACCCGACCATAGTCCTCTCGATATCCTGATTCTGCATAATGTAAACCATCGCGGCCGGGACAAACGCTTGTCTGATATCTGTTTCTTGCTGAACATCGATGACACCCACACCGTTAACTATGGTCTTCGCAAGTTGTTGAAGGCGGGGTTGATTGAATCTGAAAAGCGCGGAAAGGAAGTGTTTTACGGCACGTCCGAAGAAGGGGCCAAAATCTGCGAGGCTTACCGTGTCATCAGAAACCAATGCCTTGTCGAGGGTGTGGTGTCATCTGATATTTCAGGTGAAGAGCTTCGAGAATTCGCACGCATCCTACGTGCGCTCTCTGGACAGTACGACCAAGCCAGCCGCGCCGCCGCGTCGCTCTAGGTTATTCTTTGTATATGGAATTTATATATAGATTTGGGTCAGGAGGTTGGAGATTTGCCAGCCTCAAAATATGCTTACGCATTGAGCCTACCCCTATGTGAGTGGCATTCCGCTGATCAACAAATAAACCAAATTCCTCATGGGCAATTTGATACCAAACCGGTTTCACGAAAAATGTAGGAAAACTTGGAGGCGAGTACCGGAATCGAACCGGTGTACACGGATTTGCAATCCAGAAAGAGGGGCAGCGAAAACAACGACTTAAGGGTACAAAACACACGCTGACAAAAAGTGAACAAAAAGCGAAGGTTTCAAAGTCATTGAACGACCTTTTTGTAGAAGGAGCCGCTCAGCCACATGGGGCGTTTCAATGAGCTGGGCGGTTGCAAACGAATGCGCCGAGCGCCGCTTTGGCAGCGCCGCGCGCAAGCAGATCATCATGTTTCTGGCCGACAAGGCGAGCGATGACGGTTCGGGCATCTGGTGTTCCAAGGGGACGATCCAGCGCCACACAGAGCTCAGCGAGAGCACGGTCAGGCGCACCATCATCGACTTCTTGCGAGAAGGCATTCTGATCGAGACAGGGCGACGGCAATGCAAGAATGGCTACACCGTCATTTACCGCATCGTTCTGGAGCGCGTGGTTGCGCTCGAACCCACGGCTGAGCCCGACATTGAGACGGGGGTCACTGTGAACCCCGTCCAGCCTGAACCCGGTACGGGGTCCACGGTGAACGGGGTACGGGGTTCACGGTGGACCCCAAACCATCCTAAAACCATCCATAAACCACCTACGCGCAGGCGCGAGGCGGCGGAGGAGGTTGAAGATCTTGAAGCTGAGAAGATCTTGGCAGCCTATCCCGAGGACAGGGTCCGAGACCGGCGAACCAGTCTGCGCCTTATCGCAGCAGCCGTGAACGCTGGGGTAGAGTCCGATGACCTTATTCAGGCGGTCAAGGCCTATGCGAAGGAGAGCGAGGGCTACACCCGCAGCAAGGTCTGTTTCTCGGACAATTGGTTCAAGATGCGCCGATGGGAGAAGGGGCTTGCCCAGATACAGGCGGATCGCGAGAAGGCTCGAGCGGCCGAAGCCAAAGGCCGTGCGAGCCTCGCCGAGTGGATCCACGAGCGCCATCCCCTGTGCCGACATATCACGAACCGCCAGATCGAAGATTTGATTGCGTCAAAGCTGGTGACGCCTGAACAGGTGCACGCTGCGGGGTTGCAGGCATAAATTCTGCTCGATTGTTACGCCATGGCGTAAAAACTAGATATCTACGCTGTGGCGTAATTTGTTTTAATTTACGCCGTGCCGTAAAAGGAGCCACATCATGGACCTTACAGCACGAACGGCCGAGCAGATCGGCGAGACACTTCGCCGGACGCGCAAGGCGCGCGGCTGGACCCAAAGCGACATCAGCGCGCGTACGAATTTGCGCGTCGCGACGATTTTGTCGCTCGAGAATGGCGACGCGGGAGCCAAGCTCGCCACAGTGCTCGCTGTTATGGCGATACGTGAGCACGTTGCCGCTCGAGTGCGCGCAGGTGGCATAGACGCGTGGCACATGCACGAGAA
This sequence comes from uncultured Paracoccaceae bacterium, assembly GCA_947498415.1. Taxonomy (GTDB): domain Bacteria; phylum Pseudomonadota; class Alphaproteobacteria; order Rhodobacterales; family Rhodobacteraceae; genus Cognatishimia. The sequence continues at coordinate 316,472 of CANMKB010000004.1, read as the reverse complement.
GAATGGTCGCGATTGCGTTGGAGCCTTGCAGTTCGTTTCGGGTGAGATCCCCGAGGTTGGCGCACTCTAGGGCGAGCCCGTTTCTGATGCACAGATTGCGGGTATGTTACGCAACCTTGCAAGTGCCCACCTTGGCTTGGACGAGGAAGACGACTTCTGCATTTCTATCGCAGGGGCGCAGGAGAAAACGGCGCTGCTACGCCCCGAGGGCGCGTGGATCCGTCCATCCGGGCTCATCCCGACAACGCATATCCTCAAGACGGCAGCTTGGCGTTCTGCCCGCAGGGATCGATTTGTCTGACTGTGTTGAGAACGAATTTTTCTGCATGTACATCTGTCGGGCAATGGGCATGGATGTAGCTGAAGTCGAGATTGTCGACTTCGAGGACGTGCGGAGCCTTGTCGTGACGCGGTTCGATCGGCGCTGGCCCAAGGATGGCCGGTTGATCCGCCTCCTGCAGGAAGACTTTTGCCAGGCGCTCACAGTTCCACCCAGCCAGAAATACCAAATGGATGGCGGGCCGGGGATCACTGAAGGGATCGGGTTGTTGACTGGTAGTGATGACCCTGAAGCAGATCAGCTTGCCTTCTGCCGCGCGCAGGTGCTGTTTTGGCTTTTGGGAGCGACGGACGGGCACGCCAAGAACTTCAGCATTGCATTGCGCCCCGGAGGTTTCCGCATGACCCCGCTTCATGATGTGCTGAGCGCCCAGAAAGCAGTGGATGACGGCCAAATCCGCCAGAACCGGATGCGCCTCGCGATGGCCGTCGACGGACACTAGGCGGACAGAGCGCGTGCCTCGGCGAACGACAAAAGTCTGCGGCGATGCTCATCCCAGAGGTGGAGGTGCGCACAGCGGAGGCTTTGCCGGAGCGTTATGCGTTTGGTCTGTGCCAGCATCTCGTGATCCTCGATCACCTCGGGCAGGCGATAAAACGGAATTCGACTGGCCAAATGATGAACATGGTGAATACCGATATTGCCAGTGATCCAGCGTATAACGCTCGGAAGCTCGTAATGTGAGCTTCTGTAAAGTGCTGCTTCGTGGATGTTCCAATTTTCTTCGTGCTGCCAACCGGTTTCTTCGAACTGATGCTGGACATAGAAGAACCACATGCCTGCGACTGCACCCAACAGCATGGTTGGCAGGAAGACGAACAGAACAACGTCCCTGCCGCCCAGCCATACGATCAAGGTCAGCGCCGAACCAATGGCGGCATTTGTTCCCATCGCGCTCAGCCAGTATCGCCAGCCCGACCGCATTAAGTGAACGGGCAGTCGGTTCTGCAAAAAGAACGTATAGAACGGCACCACCCCGAACAGGAAAACTGGATTGCGGATAAGCCGATAGAGCGCCCGGCCGAGCCACCCCTTTTCTCGGTACTCCGTGACTGTGAGTGTCGGCATATCTCCGACACCCCGCCGGTCGAGGTTTCCGGTCGTGGCATGATGGATTGCATGCGTTTTGCGCCAGACGTCATAGGGCGTCAGGGTGATCACGCCGATCAGGCGACCGATCCAGTCGCACAGGCGCCGATTGCGAAATAGGGACCCGTGGCCGCAATCGTGCTGGATCATGAACAAACGGACGAGGAACGCCGCATTCACCAGTGCCAGGGCCATTGCCAGCGCAGTGCTGATCGAGAGCATCCACCAGGCGACCGACCATATTGCCACGAACGGGGCCACTGTCACAGTCAGCTCGAAGATGCTGCGCGAATGGATTGGCTGTCGGTATTTCGCCATCGCCCGCGACCAATCTGGCGGAGCCAAATTGGGCTCTTCCTGCATCAGGTCAGTCTGACCGGCAGCACTTCGCGTGCCCGGCGCCTTACCCGTGATGGACGAGGTCCGCGCTTGTACTTGAGGCTGCGGCGCGCTCAGAGGCTGAGCTTTGCGGACACGGTTGGTGGTCTGATCCGGTATCTCTTCTCGATCTCGCCCTTGGCGACGACTGTTGGTTGAATGGGACGAAAGCTTCATCGACAATAGAAGCCCTGTGTGATTGAGCGTTTACACCTGCGGCCTTCGAACGGAGTTGCCACCAGCAATAATCTGGTTAATGAGTGCCGCAACAGATCGATGCGTTTCCATTTCGCCCTCCGATCCATTTGCGTTCTCATGGGTTGCTGCGGCGTCGCGAAGAACACATACGATCTCATGCTCCGGCAGCAGTCCGCTATCGTTCATAGCAAGCAGAAGTGCTTCGCAGATTGAAAGGGCGGCCTGTCCTGAATGCTCGTTCGCCGTTGACATCTTGGAGGTTCCCTTCTTGTTTCGCGATCTAGGTTGAATTCGCGCCGGACCTATCCGTACTTTTCGCACGAAATGAGCTATGCTGGACTGATCGAGAGCAGTCGAAGAAACGATTTCCACGCGTCTGACGGACCTGTGAGGGAGAAGCTATGACACCATTCGTGACCAGCCCGCTCACCCGCAAGCTTTCGGCCTTTGTCGCTTTGTCAAAGGCGGAATTGGATGTGCTCGAGCGCCTACACCAGCGCCGTCGCTCCTTTGTCGCTGGGCGAGATATGGTGCATCAGGGGCAGTCGGATCAGGCTGCCTATATCCTGTCCGAAGGATGGGTTTGTTCCTACAAGTTCCAGCCTGACGGGACCCGGCAGATCGTCGATTTCCAGGTGCCAGGGGATTTTCTGGGGTTGCGGAGCGTCCTTTTGCGCACGTCGGACCACAGCTTCGAACCAATCGTCGACATCGAGGCTGCGGAAGTGCTGAAGAGCGACCTTCTGGATGCATTCGCGCAGACCCCTCGCCTCGCAACCGCCATACTCTGGGCGGCGTCACGGGACGAGGCGATGGTCGTGGAACATCTCGTCGGAATCGGTCGGCGTGATGCGGACACCCGCATGGCGCATTTCCTGCTGGAGCTGGGATCGCGGCTTGCGCTGGTGGGCATGGCGGCCGAGGATGGGTATGATTGCCCGCTAACCCAGTATCACCTGGCAGATGCCTTGGGGCTTAGTGCGATTCACGTGAACCGCGTCCTGCGGCAGCTCCGTGAACGCGGGCTGGTCACGTTTCGCGGCGGTCGCGTTTCCTTTGAAGACCTTCGCGGGCTGGTCGACCTTGCAGAGTTCGATCCGGAATACCTTGATCAAAAAGGTCCACTGTTGAAATGACCTGCGCCGCCCCGTTGATCGACGAGGCGACGTTCTCATTTTTGCCGTGCCTTTGCGCTCGCCTTTATCCGGCAGAGGTACTCGGAATGTGGATGGGCTCAGTCGTCTTCGTTGTCCGAATTGAGCGAATCTAGGCGCTGAAAGACGTTTGCGAGCGAGAGCGTGCCGCATTCGGTTGGCGACAGCTTAGCTGATTTCTCAAGTTTTGTGCAGGGGCGCACTATGTCCTCCGTTTGTGGTAGTGGAAGTGGTTGGGGGTAAAGGCTTTCCGCCTGTCCGGCAGCAGCCAAGGAGGCGAAGATCACAGCCGACCCGAAGCGTAGCTTCAGTCGGGCAATCCGGGCAGTCGAGAAAATTTTCGGATTAGAATTCATTGGGTAGTCCTTTCCTAGGCACTTCGAGAATAAGAAGCGTGTCGACATGCCGTCCTTTGGAGATCGACACGCCACCCGCTTCTCGGGTACTCGGAAAAATGCACCACCGAATGTTCGGCGGCACGTCTCACCTAAACGGAGTCGGCGCCCCGCCGCACTGACGCAGGTTAGCCCCGACGCTTGCGGCAGGACGGTTGCCCATGCGCTTCTCATTTCACCACAGTTTGCTGATGGGAAATCCTCAGCCATTTGTCGTCATCGACAAGGTACGTTGACGCGCAGAGCGCCTTGTAGATCGGCACGTCGGTTTTTTCAGCCGAGACGCGATAGGTGAGAATGGCAATATCATGACACCGCGTCACGCGCCGTTCGGCCATGACAACGGTGCGCCAGCCTGTATTTTCGCGAAGATGGGGCCAGATCTGGTCGCCCTGGAGGATGCCGGGCGGATAGGGGAAGACCATAACGGCGTTGGTTGCCGTGGTCGCCTGCGCACTGTCGGCGCCGCTGGTCCAGAACTGTTCCTCTATGCCCCAGAGTTTGCCCTGTTCGTGTGGAGAAAGCGTACCGGACTTGTGCGCTGCATGGTCCGGTCTCCTCGCGGTCGCGGTTGGTGCGGTCATTCGCCTGACCCCGACCCGCCAACCATGAACATCTGAAACAGCAGAATGATAATCGCGAGCACTGTCCAGATCGCTCTGCTTTTGCCCGGGTGGCCGTCTGGGACGGTCGAAGCAGCTCGCTTCAGGCTACCTGACGTCCGGCCTTCGGGAAGCAGCTGGCTCAGGTCTCGTGCGATCCTGCCGTGATCGCTGGCGAGCGCAGGTACGTCTTGAAATCGGGCAAGCAGCGTTCCTAATCGCACGCGCACGGCATCGTGCCCCAACGTGACCAGCTCAGCGGTTTCATTCCATGGATCGAGGCCAAGCCGTGCGAGCGTTGAGAGCACAGTCACGGCATAGCCGTTCCGGTCCTCGCCGACGGAGGCATGGAGAAACCGATCGAACTCGGGCGGGTGCGGGTTGAGAACACTGGGGTCGGCCATTGCCAATCCTTTCAAGGGTTGCAGGAACGCATATCGCCCCTGTTTCCCGAAGGATACGCGCAGGTCGGTCTCGCCGCCCTTACACAGGTCAGTGCGGGTGACTGCCCCCAGGAAGGTCGCAGCCGGTTCGGTGCCCGGAACTAACATGCGTCAGCGCCAGTCGGACGATCCCGGGGTACAAGAGAGTAACTCGTTCGACTGTTCCGTCCCGCACTCCAAGGGGCCGTCAACAGTTGTGAGCGACGGATCTGCCAACATCGCGGAGACCAGAGATGAACATGCGGTCGACCAGAACGACGATGACGTTTTCGAACCCGTTCACCTTGCTGGGATACCCCGGCGAACTGCCTGCGGGCGACTACGAAGTTCTCGTCGAGGAGGAGCTTCTCCAGGGGCTGAGCTTCGAGGCCTATCGACGGACCGCGACCTACATGACGGTGCGCGGCAAGGGTGCTCACGCGGGGCGAAGTGAGCTCCGATTGACGACCGAGAGAGACCTGAAAGAGGCGCTGCGCCGGGATGCGACCACAAATGCAACGAACAATTACAGCGAGGCGGCGCTTTCTCCGCAGGAGGACTTGAAATGAATACTCCCGAATGGCTCAAACCCGGCATTTATGGTGCTGTGATCGGCGCTGTCTTTGTCGGCGTCGTCGGATTTTCATGGGGTGGCTGGGTGACCGGCGGCACCTCGAATGACCGGGCGGTGGCGATGTCCCGTAGCGATGTCGTCGCCTCAATGGTTCCGGTCTGCCTCGACATGGTGCGGTCAGACCCGGCGCGGGTGGACAAGCTTGCAACGATCCGGGCAGCCTCAACCTACCAGAGGCGCGACGCTCTCATGACAGCCGGCTGGGCGACGATGCCAGGAACGGATGCCCCAGACCGAGACATTGCGCAAGCCTGCCTGAAGGAACTGGACCTCTGAGGTCTTGCTATTCAGCCGACGAGGTGATGGCGCAAAACGGGTCGCACCGTCAAACGCGCGAGCCAGAGATCGCACCGAGTGCCAAAACCGAGATAGGAGCTTGCGATGCCTTCTGATGACAATGGACCGGAAGATCGCGGTCCTTGGAAAAACAAGCAGACCCGCGTTCCCCCTGAGGTTGACGCAATTCTCAGGCTGGGCCGGGATCAGCTAATTGGCATCCTGCCAGACGGTCTGCCACCGGTGAAGCGTCTTGCAATCGGGGCTGCCATTGCGCTTGCGGCGTTTGGAACGTGGTCTTCATATTACACGGTGCCGAGCGACTCCGTTGCGATTGTCCAACGGTTCGGGAAGTACGCAGCCGAGGTCCCTCCGGGGCTGCACTTCAAGATCCCGTTCGGGATCGACGTGACCACGTTGGTCCCGGTCAAGCGCCAGTTGAAACAAGAGTTCGGGTTCACGACTCCTGGTGCCTCCGATCCATATCAGAGCCCGACGGACGGTCGCCGCGAGACCGAGATGGTGACTGGCGATCTCAACGCCGCGCTCGTGGAGTGGGTGGTGCAGTACCGGATTTCCGAACCCCGGAAGTTCTTATTTGAAGTGCGCGAACCAAGCGCGACCCTGCGCTACGTCTCGGAGTCCGTCATGCGCGAAGTCGTGGGAGACCGCACAGTTGACGAGGTGATCACCGTCGGGCGCCAGGAAATCGAAAGTGAAGCCCTGCTGAAGATGCAGGCGCTCGCGACCAAATACGCGATGGGCATCAGCATCGATCAGGTACAGCTGAAGAACATCAATCCGCCCCAGCCGGTTCAAGCCTCGTTCAACGAGGTCAACCAGGCACAACAAGAGAAGGAGCGGATCATCAACGAGGCCCGCCGAGAATACAACCGCGTCATACCTCTGGCCGAAGGCGAAAAGGACCAGCGGATCCGCGAAGCCGATGGCTATCGCTTGAGGCGGATCAATGAAGCCGAGGGCGATGCGGCCCGTTTCACGGCCCTCCTGACGGAATACCGTCTGGCGCCCGAAGTGACCCGGCGCCGGATCTACATCGAAACCCTTCAGGATGTTCTGCCGGGAATTGGTTCCAAGATCATTGTCGACGGATCCACGGCAAGCATCCTCCCGCTTTTGAACCTTGATCGACAGACAGGAGAGCAACGATGAAGACCCTTTCGCTTATTGCCTCGGGGATCGCGGTTGCAGGGGTCGTCGCTGCATCATCCGCCGTCTACTCGGTCGGCGAGGTCGAACAGGCCATCATCACCCAGTTCGGCAGGCCGGTCGGCGCGCCGATCACCGAGGCTGGTCTCAAGATAAAACTCCCCTTCGTTCAGGAGGTGAACCGGATCGACAGCAGGGTTCTGGAGTGGGACGGCTCTCCATCGGACATGCCCACCAAGGACAAGCTCTATATCTCGGTCGATCTCTTCGCGCGCTGGAAGATCACAGATCCTCTACAGTACTTTTTGCGCCTGCGCAACGAACGCAGCGCCCAGTCGCGCCTCGATGATATCCTCGGCAGCGAGACGCGGAATGCTGTCGCCAAGCACGAACTTATCGAGATTGTGCGCACGACCAGGAGTCGGACGCCACTTCGGGACACGCTTCTGACTGATCAGGAGCTTGCGCAGGACATTGGCGCACTGGTTCCTATCACGAAGGGGCGGGCGCTGGTCGAGCAGCAGATCTTCGAGGCGGCGGCGGAGAAGGTGCGCGTCTTCGGGATTGAGCTTCTCGACATTCGTTTCAAGCGCATAAACTACAATGAGAGCGTGCGACCCAAGATCTATGACCGCATGATCTCGGAGCGCCGGCAGATCGCCGAAAGATTCCTGTCCGAAGGCAACGGTGAAGCGGCCCGTATTCAAGGCAACAGGGTGCGGGATCTGAACAAGACCCAGTCCGAAGCCTATCGCGCCGTCGAGGAAATCCGCGGTGCCGCCGATGCCGCAGCAGCGGCAATCTATGCGGGTGCCTACAATGTCGATGCCGTTTCGGTCGAATTCTATGATTTCACCCGAACTATGCAGGCCTACGGCGACATGATCTCCGACGACACAACGCTTGTCCTGACAACGGACAGCGATCTGTTCCAGTTCCTGCGCGGCATGCAGGGCGAAGCAGACCCAATCCGCGATCCAGGCAGCGTTCCAAACGACGGTGGCGTGGCGTCAATCGGCAGGGCCCGACCAGCGCAAGACCCCGCGACGCCAATCGTGACACAGACGGAGGTCGAAGCAGGCCGATAGGTTCATGGTGGAAGGTTTCAAACATGAATTGAGAGTATCAATCGGGAAGCACGTCAATGACATCTGGACCACCGAGGTCGGTTTCTTTCCGCTTCTGAGCAAGACACACCCACTTAATTTCCGTGCCCCCTAACCTGCGTCAGCGCACGATTTGCGCTTGGCTGGTAGGAGGATAGCAAGAGCTGGATCGCGACGAGGCGGTAGCCTGCCTGGCCACACTCGAACGCACGACATCCAGCGTCCCATAGTGCAGCGTGAAGGATGATAAGCCATGACATCAGTGAAACATCTAACCAGGACAGCCGCAGAGACGACCGATCTTGAGCGGCGTGTGCTTGCGCAGGAACGGATCCTACAAGCTCTGATCGCCTTCATCGCCCGCACAGAGCCGCGGTTCATTGATCATTTGAGAGCACGGTTCGTCGAGCCGATGCGTATGGCCCGGCACGAACATGACCACCGCGAAACGGATGATTACGCGGAAGAATTCATTCGCGCTGTAATGCTCCTCGGAGAAGCGCGCGTGCCAAAGGCGAAGGAGCAGGAAATGAGCGTCAAGCAATCCGTGCCGTCGAAAAGCAGTGGAAGGCAAGGTTTTTATGTGAACCGGCCAACGCAGCGCGATCGGGTCCAGGTAAACGAAAGAAACGGCATCTGGGAGGTGAAGGTAGATGGCAAGTTCCGAGGCGACTACCACCAGAAGGAACATGCTCTTGCAGCTGCGGCCTTGCACAAATTGTCGCCCCGATGACCGGTCGCACTGATCCGACAGTTTCGCAGGACTTCTCGATCCAGGTGGCCGAGAACGAAGGCATGCCATCGAACCCGAATTCCAAGGGCTCTCCGCCGCCGGCTACACTCACGCGACGGCTGGCTGGAACGCTCACGCTTGGCCATCGAAGCCACGTGCGGCCACCGGCGGGCCCTGATCTGCCACGGAACAAGCGGCGATGAAACATCGCATTGCGAGGTTGATCGCGAGGATAGCAGTTATTGCCGGTGTGGTCACGTCATTCGCCTTTCCCGTTCTTGCGCAGGATGGCACCGGGCCGATACCGCAGGATGCTCAGGCGCTCAGCTATGATAGCGGTTGCATCGCCATCTATCTGCCAGAGAACGCCTATCTCGACCGATCCGGAAACCGGTGGAATTGCAGTCGAGGATTCCGGCTTTCTGACGAAATGTGCGTCCTTGGACGGTGATGTGAATATTTCTCGTCGTGGCGCGTCTGGTATGCGGGTCAGCATCGGGTGTCGTCTGCGATACAGCTTCCCGCAGCCGACGCCGCTGATTGCGATGCTGAACGTCCACTACTCGCGCTTTGGCGATCTGGAGCGTGCCGACTATCTTGTGACCTCGCCGAGCGTGCCCCTCGAAAGCTACCGGGATGCCTTCGGCAACTGGTGCACGCGCGTCCTGGCTCCGGCGGGCGACTTCGCGCTGTCAACGGATGGCATCTTCCGCGACTATGGCCGACCCGATCCCGCGTCCCCTGGCGCGCAGCAGCACGCGGTCCAGGATCTGCCTTTCGAGACCCTCGTGTTTCTTCGAGGCAGCCGGTATTGCGATACCGATCTTCTTTCGGAGGAGGCGTGGCGTCTTTTCGAGACCACGGACCCGGGATGGTCCCGCGTTCAGGCGATCTGCGATTTCGTGCATGGGCATGTCCGCTTCGACTACATGCAGGCGAAAGCGACGCGCACCGCATCGCAGTCAATGGCCGAGCGACAGGGCGTCTGCCGTGATTTTTCTCACCTCGCTATCGCATTGTGCCGCTGCATGAATATTCCGGCACGCTACTGCACCGGATATCTGAGCGACATCGGTGAACCGCTGCCTCATCCGCCACGGGACATTGCCGCCTGGATGGAGGTATTCCTTGCTGGAGAATGGCACATGTTCGACCCGCGGAATAACAAGCCGCGGTTTGCCAGAATTCTGATCGCGCGGGGCCGCGATGCCGCTGATGTCCCTTTGACCCAGACATTCGGTCAGAACACTTTGACGGAATTCAAGGTCTGGACGGATGAATTGGCCTGACCGACCTTGGGTTCTTTTTCGATGCGCCATCGTAAACCGGGTCGCCAATCCCCATATAGTATGTACTGGCGCCAAGCATACCGGTCCGTCATGGACGAGGAGTTGGCACCGGCCAATCAAAGGATCGATGATATGTCCTTCAAGGACCTGACAGCCAGGGCTGCGGCCGCAATGAAGCCGAAGCCTGCGAAAACCCCTGCCAAAGAGAACGAGTCCAAGGCCGTTGGCAAGGAAGCACAAGCGAAATCCAAGACACCTTGAGATTTGCACCGGCCAAGCGCCCCATTCTTAACGGGCGCGCGGACCACACACAGCAACAAGGGAAAGGATCATACTAATGGAAGAATTGATGAGCAAGACCGTTGCAGTTTTTTCCCGCCCGTTCACCGTTCCAGGCTTCAACGAGACGCTTCCGGCGGGAGAGTACGAGATCGAAACGGAATTGGTTTCACCCCCGGGTCAACAGGATCCCGCAGCCTGGAAAGCCTCAGTCCTAGTGAAACTTCATCCCCGGACATCGCATCCGGGGCTTACACGGTCTCTGACCGTTTCCCTTGCCGATCTGGACTATGCCCGCGCCAGGGACAAGCTGACAGGCAGAGCGTTGTCCGACTTCTTCCTTGAGGAAATGCTTGCTGATCCGATGGTGCGCCTCGTGATGGAGGCCGACGGGGTCTCTGCAGCACATATGCGGCATCTTTATTCGGGGCACCGAACGCCCCAGTCTGACAGGGATGTCCTAGACCAGAACCCGGCGCGTCTAGGTGCACGTGACATGGTGTCTATCCATGCTGCTGAAAACGAGGGCATGCCTCCACGACCGACAGGGACGTCGGCTATGCGCACGGGAGTCAGCGCGGATTCGATATGATCACGAACAAAACCTCGGTCGACGTAGCATTTCCGGACATCGCCCGCGGAAGGGCCTTTGGCGACGTTCCTCGAAACCGTCCTTGTCTGAGATGCGATGCTGTTTTCTGGAGTGAAGGTTTTGGAGAACGGATCTGTCGGCGCTGCAAGGGGTTGAACGCCTGGCGGAACGCCGTGCCCGTCAGCCCGGGTGCATCTCGCCGTCGCTAATCTCTATCGGTGCCCGCGCCGTCTTCCCAGTACCGTACCGGACCCGTCAATTCGCCCTGTCTAGACGTCGCTCGCATCACGCCGACCGATGTCTTATAGGGCGAAAAGGGCTTTGATCTTCCCCGCCGTCACAGGAAACGCAGTCGGCTCTATCACAAGGGCAGCTCCGTGATTCGCCTGCGTCCAAGAAACCCAATCAAGAATAGCTGAAGGCCTCTGCCACAGCCAACTCCTTTGCAGGAAGGCGAAGTCGTATCCGTCGGTGCCGACGCAAAAGACAATGCCGGCGTGCGTATCGCAATGGTCGCCAAAGCTGGCGACAAAATTCTGTTCGGCAATTGGTCGGGCACGGAAATCAAGATCTGCAGTGAAGAGCTGGAGATAATGAAGGAGAGTGACATCTTTGGCATTAGGGCCTGACCGACGCTGAACCCTCACCCATTTTTCATTTAGGAATACCGACATGTCTGCAAAAGACGTAAAATTCGGCACGGACTCCCGTGACCGCATGCTCAAGGGCATCAATACGCTCGCCAACGCCGTCAAGGTCACGCTTGGCCCCAAGGGCCGCAACGTGGTCTTCGACAAATCCTACGGAGCGCCACGCATCACCAAGGACGGTGTCACGGTCGCCAAGGAATTCGAACTCTCGGATGCATTCGAGAACATGGGTGCACAGCTCGTCAAAGATGTTGCATCGCGCACCAATGACGAGGCTGGCGACGGCACGACCACCGCCACGGTTCTCGCCCAGGCCATCGTCAAGGAAGGTATGAAATCGGTCGCCGCTGGCATGAACCCGATGGACCTTAAACGCGGTATCGACAAAGCGGTCACCGCCGTTGTTGCCGAGGTCAAGGCAATGTCGCGGCCAGTGGGCGATACGGCCGAGATCGTCAAGATCGGCACCATCTCCGCAAACGGTGAGGCTGATATCGGCCAACAGATCGCGGACGCGATGGCCAATGTCGGCAACGAAGGTGTCATCACCGTCGAAGAGAACAGGGGCCTCGAGATCGAGACCGAAGTGGTCGAAGGCCTGCAATTTGATCGTGGCTATCTCAGCCCGTATTTCATCACAGATACCGCCAAGATGACGGCGACCCTGGAAGATTGCGTCATCCTCCTGCACGAGAAGAAACTGACGTCTCTGGCCCCTATGGTGCCCTTGCTTGAAGCTGTCATGCAGGCGAATAAGCAGCTTTTGGTGATGGCCGAGGACATTGAAGGCGAAGCGCTCGCGACCCTTGTGGTGAATAAGCTGCGCGGTGGCCTAAAAGTGGTCGGCGTCAAAGCACCTGGTTTTGGGGATCGCTGCAAAGCGATGTTGAAAGATCTGGCCACCCTTACCGGTGGACAGGTGATTTCCGAAGAGCTGGGCATCAAGCTTGAAAATGTCACGATGGACATGCTGGGCGATGCCAAAAAAATCACGATTACCAAAGACACAACAACGGTGATCGACGGCGCAGGCGACAAAGAATCCATCGCTTCACGGGTCACCCAAATCCGTGCACGGATCGAAGGGACCACCTCAGACTACGACAAGGAAAAACTGCAGGAGCGGCTGGCCAAACTGGCAGGCGGCGTTGCGGTGATCAAAGTTGGTGGTGCGACCGAGGTCGAAGTGAAAGAGCGCAAGGATCGGGTTGATGACGCCTTGAACGCAACTCGTGCGGCGGTCCAAGAAGGCGTCGTTCCAGGCGGTGGCGTTGCGCTTGTCCATGCGGGCAAGGTTCTGGAAGGTCTAAAAGGAGAAAACGCGGATCAGGATGCGGGTATCAACATCATCCGCAAAGCCCTTCAGACCCCACTGCGCCAGATCGCTGAAAACGCCGGAGTTGATGGTTCAGTCGTTGCTGGAAAAGTAATTGAGCACACCAGCAAGACGTTCGGTTATGATGCGCAGCTGGACCAGTACGGCGACATGTTGAAGGCCGGTGTCATTGATCCGACCAAGGTCGTTCGGATGGCGCTGGAATATGCCGCATCGGTTGCCGGCCTGCTGGTCACCACTGAAGCGATGGTGGCGGTTAAACCTGCCAAGCCGAACCGCCACGGAGTACCCGACATGGAGGGTATGGAAGGCATGATGTAGAAGCGAACTTTTGCGCACGGCATTGGAACCAATCTTTATGAGCCACGAGCAGTATTTTCCTTAAGACGGCTCGCACCAACGTCCCGACTTTTTCCAGTCGCTCTGCCCCCTGAGTAGACCATGTCGGAAGGCTCCGCTTTCTGTCATTAAATCGCTCCATGCTGATCTGTGTAAGCGTCGAAAACTGGAATGAAAGCTAGCTAGAAAATGCCCGCTGAAAATTCAGCAGGGCATGTGTTTTCGAGTTTTTAAGCGGCGCGCAAGTGGCGGTTCCCTAAAAGGAATTTCTTCTTTCGCGCTCCGCTCTTTCTCGAAGTGCCCAGGAAAGGACACCACAATGAAACTCAACACCAATACCATCTCGGAAAAGATGAAGTCCGTTAAAGCCAGCTGTGGAGGCGCACCCTTCGGTGAAAAAAGAACGCAGGCTTGGAGACATTACAACGCTGCTGAGGCCGCGCACAAAGCGAATGACGACATCAAGACGAAATACGAACTCGACGCTGCCAGGAAAGCCCTTGCGTAATTAATAACGCCCGCGTGAAGACCCGGGCCAGTTTGAGCAAATGCAGAATGCAATACGCCGGGACTTGAACCGCAATCCATGATGGATTGCCCTACCTTGATTGGAAAAACCGTGAAAAATGTAACTCTCGTAGCTGCCCTTGTGACATCCGTCGCATTCTCTGCCAACGCAATGTCTGCCGAAATTGATACTGACGGCGACGGCATGGCATCCCTCGCTGAACTTCAGGTCTCATATCCTGAACTTACCGAGGAAGTGTTCGGCGACATCGACACAAATAGTGATGGACTTGTCGACGACGAGGAAATGGCTATCGCCGTTGAGCTTGGCAACCTCGCGGATCCTGAAACCGACTCCTGAAACCAAAGGTTGGAGTATGCGCTATGCAAAATCGTGAAGTTTTCAGAAGGAGCTTCACAGCTTCAGGGCTTTGGCTCATCTTGTCGCCGTTCATGCTTTTTGGCGGCCAATCGGCTCTTGGCAATGCCCTCGTTGGCGATGCAGGACTGCTCATTCTCTCGGGTTTTTGGCTTTGACCGTAGCGGATTACGGCCACAACAAGCATTACCTGGTCCAGACCTATCTAGGAGTTTCCTACGGTTTGATTTTGGTAGCGGCTCCTTGGCTGCTCGGATTCACCGAACCTGTGACCGCCTGGAATGCCGGCTTCGTCGGAACGGCTTTGGTTCTGGCGGGCCTTTATGTGGTGTTTCAGAAAATGCCGAAACATCACGCATAGTGAAGACACTGTGTGGGGCGGAAAACGCCCCACACTTCTAGTCGTTGTCCTTGCCAATACTACTCACCCTGCATCTCTTCCGAATATGGCTATTAGGTATTGACCGCGACTCGAACGCTTCGCGACTTTGGGGGAGTGGACAGACCGTCCGTCTGAATCAAGGTCGTAGCCACTTCAACTGTGCAACTTGTGTGCAATCCAATTTGAAGGTCCGGAAGGCGCACGAAAGCAGCCTCTTCCGCAAGCGCAACGAACTCACCCTTTGTCCGCAGACTGTGAATTTGCTAAATCTCAGAATTTGCAGTTGCAGCAAAGGTCTCTTCTGGCGGGCCGCACTGCGGCATTGGGGCTAATACAAAAATGCCCTCGGTAAAATCAAACAAGCCGATGGCAAAAGAGTGAGTTTTTACACAACCTCGGCCACTAGACTCCGCCAGACCCCGAAAAAGAAATTTGGACGAACGCTAACTTCGATCAGCGCCAGCCTGGCATCCGCGCCTTATGATCTCGCAAGACGTTACACTTTGCCACTGCACCAGGAATGCCCAGGGCCAAGCAGGGCATATGTCGATCATCAAGGTTCAAACCAGGCCTTGGCTGCAAGGCGTCGACGGTCCGTTAGACGATTAACGAGTATTTCTAATGACCGAATTTTCTTAGAAAAAGGACGAACCCCATGCGCTATACGATCAAGTCGAGACTTCTAGCAGGAATAACATTAATCGCAGCCGGCTTCCTGTCCAATGCGGTCGTCGCACAAGAGGTGACGATTGCGTTTCCCGCCGATGAGCTGGGGGCCACATCCTATAATCCGGTGACGTCGAACAACTTAAACTCCGCCGCGTCCTTGATCTATGACCGGTTGATCGAGCAGGACGCGGACCAGTCCTATCATCCCCATCTGGCCACATCTTGGGAAGAAAGCACGGACGGTATGTCTTGGACGTTCCACCTCAAGGACGGCGTGACCTTTCACGACGGATCACCGTTCAACGCACAATCGGTTGCCGATTGGATACCGGACTTTGCGGATACAGAGAACGCCTATTTGGTGGCCGCGGTCGCCTCTGTTGAAGTGATCGACAACCTGACCGTCAAGTTCGTGATGTCACGCCCCGAACCGAGCCTGCTGTACAACCTGGCCTCGACTTTTATGGGTGTTCCTGGCGCCGCCGCATTTGACTCGATGGGCGACGACTTTGGCGTGTCGGGTGCGGTCGGGACTGGACCATTTAAACTGGACAGTTTCGCCATCGGGTTAGAGACGGTTCTGGTGCGCAATGACGACTATGCTTGGGCCTCAGATCTGTCCGAGAATCAGGGGCGCGCGCATATCGGGAAGATCACATTCCGTGAGGTTCCGGATCAGTCCACTGCATTTCTTGAATTGAAAACAGGCGGCATCGACTTGCTGTTGGGTGTCCCGACGCCATTCCTTGAAATCCTGAAGGCGGAAAGCAATGTCGCGGTCATTCAGATGCCGGGAACGGGCATCAATTATATGCCAATCAACGTAACCTCGGCACCCTTTGATGACATCAAAGTGCGCGAAGCCACCGGGCTTGCCATCAATCAAGAGGCAATTGTCGCGTCCATCTACAACGGCGTCGGAGCGCCTGCTCACAACTTCCTGATATCATCTCTGCCCGAGGCCGATGTCGATCCGGCGCTGAATGTCTCCTTTGATTTTGATCGTGCAAAGATGCTTCTGGACGAGGCCGGATGGATGATGGGCGACGGCGCGGTGCGTTCGAAAGACGGCGTGCCGCTTTCGGTCAAGTTGTTCACGCAAAATGGCGAAGAATTCACCACGCTCACTCAGGTGGTTCAGGCTCAGCTGGCCGATATCGGGATGGAGGCGGTTATCACCGTCTTCGACAGCTCAACCATTCGCGACGAGTATAAAAACAACCGGCACCAACTGGCGGTACGCGGATATGACTGGAACAACTCGGACATCCTTGACTGGTTCTTTTCCGGCAAGCGTCTGGGCTATCCGAATGTGTCGATGTGGGAAGATGCCGAAGGTCAGCGCCTGAACGACGTAGCGATGGAAGACAGCACAAATTCGGATGAACGTATCGCCAACTTCAAAGCGTATCACGAGTATGTTCTGTCGCAGCACCTATTCGTGCCGATTTATCAGCCGACGAAGAACATCGCCTACAATTCCGACCGTCTAAGCGTGCCGGATCCGGTACGCGGCACGCGTTTCCGCTCGCAGACCGTGCTCGACATGGCTGTCGTGGAGTAATCGCCGACAGCCGCGTCGCCCGTCCCTTGAAAGGTGAGGGGCGGGATCCACGCGCGGCGCGGTTGGCTTGATATGCTTTTGCGATACATCTTTTTTCGGGCGCTCATGCTGATCCCTGTGTCGATCTCGATTTCGGTCGTGATATTCCTGATTGTTCATCTTCTGCCGGGCGATCCGATCGACAACCTGATCCGTGTGGGATCGTCGACTGAGGATCGAATAACGCTGGTGCTCAAATACGGGCTGGATCAGCCCCTGGCCGTCCAATATTTTCGTTGGATCGGAGCAATATTTCAGGGCGATTTCGGCGAGGCCATCGTGCTGCGGCGGCCTGTCGCCGACCTGATCGCGCAGAATCTGCCCTACAGCCTTAGGCTGGGTGGAGCAGCGTTCGCGTTTTCCAGCATCGCTGGTATCACACTTGGCACGATATCGGCCACGACGCGCTCAGCCATCGTCGAGAACATCATGCGCGGCTTCATTCTGCTGGGCTCAACTGTGCCGGGGTTTTGGCTGGCGCTTTTGATGATCCTGTTTTTTGCGGTGCAGCTGCAATGGTTTCCGGTTTCGGGCGCCAAGGGCTGGAGCTCGCTGGTGCTGCCAGTTCTGACCATCGGTTTCGGCGGTGTGGCTCTGGTCGCGCGTGTGACCCGCGTGGCTTTGCTTGATGTGCGGCGCGAGGATTTCGTGACGCTGCTGCACGCAAAAGGCCTGCCCTCGAGAACCATACTTTTCCGCCACCTGATGCCGCACGCGATGTTGCCGGTCGTCACCATTTTGGCGCTCAGGGTCGGGTGGATACTGGGCGGCGCGGTCACCGTCGAGTTTGTTTTCGGTCGTCCCGGACTGGGGTCACTGCTGATCCGGGCGATCGGCCAGCGGGATTACCCGGTCGTACAGGGTTGCCTTTTAATGCTGGCACTGACGGTCATGCTGGGCACCTTGATCGGCGACGTGGCGCAAGCCGCAATGGATCCACGCATTCGCGAGACTAAGAAATGACGAGTATCACAGACACCATCGCCCGCGCGCTTTCGGGTTTCCGCAGCACGCCAATGTCGCGAGCCTTTGGGTCATGGCTGGGCAAGATCGCTGGCGGATTTCTGGCGCTGCTTGTGTTAACCGCGATCTTTGCGCCCTGGATCACGCCGTTCGATTATGCCGCGCAGGACCTCACCAACGGCAATGCTCCGCCGGGATGGCCGCATCTCTTGGGAACGGATCAATTCGGCCGCGACGTGCTCAGCCGGGTAATCTATGGCGCAAGGACCTCGTTGTCGGTCAGCGCCACGGCGATTGCCATCTCGATCACCGTCGGCATGACCCTGGGCGCCGCCGCGGGCTATTTCGGCGGTTTCTTTGAACGCGCTGTGATGACGGTCGTCGATCTCACCTGGTCTTTCCCCGATATCCTTATCGCGCTGATCTTTGTCGCAATCATCGGCCCGGGTCTGACCTCGACCACCTTCGCCATCGCAATTGCCTATTTGGCCCAGTTCACACGGCTGACCCGGGCCCAAATCGTGCGACTGAAACAGGAAACCTTCATCGAGGTGACGATCAATCTCGGCGCCAAACCGCACCATATCTTGCTGAAACACCTGCTGCCCAACGCCATTGCGCCGGTGATCGTCGTGGGCATGTTGGCCATCGGCGACGGCATCGTGCTGGAGGCGACGTTGGGCTTTTTCGGCCTCGGCGCGCAACCGCCCACGCCTAGCTGGGGCGCGATGATGGCATCCGGGACGGCGAAATTGTTTCTTTCCCCATGGGTCATAATTTCCCCCGGAGTCGTTGTCGCCGTGACGGTCATCGCCGTGAACCTGTTCGGAGACGAATTGATCCGGGCGTTGGATATCCGCGACCGAATCCGGGACTCATGACCATGCTGGAGGTCCGCGATCTCGAGGTTGCCTTCGGCCAAATTGCTCCGCTCTGCGGGGTCAGCTTTGCGCTGGAGAAGGGCGAAACGCTAGGCATCGTCGGCGAAAGCGGGTCTGGCAAATCCCTGACGGCCATGAGCGTCATGGGTCTGCTGCCGCTCTCTGGTGGCCGGATCACTGCCGGCTCGATCATCTTTGACGGGCAGGAGTTGACCAAACTACCCGAGGCCGCCTATCGCAAACTTCGCGGCGGTCGGTTGGGGTTGATCACGCAGAACCCGATGACCTCGCTCGACCCGTTGCAAAAGATCGGACCGCAGGTCGATGCCGTTGCGCGACTACATCTCGGCATTACAGGACAGCAAGCGCGCGCGCGCACCATCGAAATTCTCGGAACGCTGCGCATTCCCGAGCCCGCACTGATCTGCGACCGCTATCCGCACCAGATGTCCGGCGGCATGAAACAGCGCATTGTCATCGCCGGGGCGCTTGCAGCCAATCCCGACCTTTTGGTGGCCGATGAACCAACCACGGCGCTGGACGTGACTGTTCAAGCCCAGATCATCCGCCTGCTCGATGATCTGGTGAAAGAGCGCGCCCTGTCGCTGGTGCTGATCACCCATGATATGAGCGTCGTTGCTCAGACCTGCGACAAAGTCGTTGTCATGTATGCCGGGCGCGCCATCGAGCAAGGGCCGGTCGAGGCGATCTTTGCCGAACCTCAGCACCCCTACACCCAAGCATTGATCGGCTGCATTCCCAAGGGGCTGAGCGAGGATGAACACTTGGTCGGAATTCCCGGCACCGTGCCGACCGTGATGAACTATCCCAAAGGGTGCCCGTTTCATCCCCGATGTATCCGGGCCGAAGATATCTGCACGAAGACCAGCCCATCGTTATTGCCAAGAGGCGACGGCGCCGTTTCCTGTCATTTTCCCGGGGCGGCGCCATGACCAACCTGCTTGAGGTACGCAACCTGTCCAAACAATTCAAAAGCTCCGGCGGTCCGTTTCGCAAGCCTCGAGCGATGTATGCAGTCAACGACGTATCCTTTGACTTGGCCAAGGGTCGCGTTATCGGCGTTGTCGGCGAAAGCGGCTGCGGCAAGTCCACATTGGCGCGGCTGATCCTGCGGTTGATCGAGCCCAGCACGGGCTCGCTGCGCTTTGACGGTGATGACCTGCGCGCCAAATCGCCCGCCGCGATGCGCCGCTTGCGCGCCGACATGCAGATGGTGTTTCAGGATCCTTATTCGGCAATCGATCCGCGCTATACCATCACGCGGGCTCTGATCGAGCCGTTCGTGGTTCAAGGCCGGTACACCATTGGCACAGCGGACCAGGAGGTTTCAGAGCTTTTGACATTGGTCGGGTTGTCCCCCGGTCTTGCAAGCAGCTTTCCGCACCAGATCTCGGGTGGACAGAAACAGCGTGTGGGCATCGCACGCGCGCTGGCGTTGCGGCCTCGGCTTTTGGTGCTGGACGAGCCCACGGCATCGCTCGACGTGTCTGTCCAGGCGCAGATCATCAGCCTGCTTGAAAAGCTGCGTGACGACCTGGGGCTGACCTATCTGTTCATCAGCCACGATCTGAGTTTGGTGCGATATTTCTGCGACGAAATTCTGGTGATGTATCTGGGCCGGGTGGTCGAGGTGCTGCCCGAAACTGATGCGACTGTGCGCCATCCCTATACCGCCACGTTGATGGATAGCACCTTTGCGCCCGATCCGAGACAACGCCGCATCATCGCGCCGCTGGAGGGCGAGGTGCCAAGTCCATTCGATCAGCCGCCGGGCTGCGCCTTTGCCGACCGTTGCCCGCGTGCGACGGCGATCTGTCGAAGCGAAACACCGGTCTTGTCGACGGCTTTCGGGCACGCCGTCGCCTGCCACAACCCCCTCTGAAGGTCAAAAGACATGGCACTGCGAATTCTCACCGCCGACATCGAACACGAGACCAACACATTCAACATCCGCCCCACCGAAATCGTAGACTTTCAAAACCGCTATCTGCTTGACGGCGACGCGGCGATTTCGGCACGCGGCGATGCCAATACCGAAATCGCCGGCGCTCTGGATATCGCCCGCCTTCACGGCTGGTCGCTGACCCATGTCATCAGCGCAGCGGCTGGCCCGGGCGGGCGCGTTACCGATCAGGCCTTTGACACGCTCTGCCGCCCGCTTCTGGACGCGGCCAAATACGGAAGCTGGGACGGGGTCCTGCTGATCCTGCACGGCGCCATGGTCACCGCCTCGCATGACGACGGCGAGGGTGAAATTCTGCGACGTCTGCGCGCGTTGACCGAACCCGATCTGCCGATTGCGGTCACCCTGGATCCGCATGCGAATGTCACCGAAGCGATGTGCGACCTAGCTCAAATCCTCATCTCTTTCACAACCTATCCGCATGTAGACATACGGTCGACAGGCCGCCGCGCCGCCGAGTTGTTACATAGGGCGGTGATTGGTGACATTCGCCCTAAGACGTTGCGCGCACAGCGTCCAATGCTGGAAGAAGCCAACGGCGGGCGCACGGATCTTGGCCCGATGATCGAGCGCCAGGCAATGGCGCGGGCGGCAGAAAAGAGAAAAGGGGTGTATGCCGTCAGCATCAACGGCGCCTTCCCTTATGCCGACATCGCCGAGGTTGGGCCGACGGTCCTGATCACCGCAGAAACCGAATTGACCGGCGCGCAGGACATAGCCGAAGAGATTGCCGACGACATCTGGGACCGTCGCGCGGACTTACTCAACACGTACTTGACGGTCGAAGACGCAGCCCGGATTGCAGCATCCTGGAAAGGCGATGGCGGCCCGCTGGTCATTGCGGATTATGCCGACAATCCCGGTTCAGGCGCCTATGCGGATTCCACGGCGCTCCTGTCCTCGCTCTTGGCAGCGGGCATCACCGATGCCTGTTTCGGACCGATGGTGGACGAAGAGGTAGCAGCCGCCCTGCAATCCCAGGACATCGGCGCTTCGGTCACCGTGCTCCTAGGCGGCAAGACGGCCCCCGCGTTCGGCGGCGGGCCATTGAATCTTACCGGTATTGTCCGGTGGCGCGGCGAAGGTCATTACGTTGGCAGTGGCCCCATCATCGGCGGGCAGCAACGCAGCTTTGGAGCCACTGCCGTTCTATGCGTCGAAGGGATCGATATACTTATCGTAAGCATCGCGCACCAGCTGCTCGACCTGCGCCAATTCGAAACATTCGGGATCGATCCGGGGCAGAAACGCGTCGTTGCGCTCAAGTCGATGCAGCACTTCCGCGCGGTCTTCGACCCGATTGCCGGTCGCATTATCGTTTGCGATAGCCGTGCGTTGTGCACCGTCAACTTCGCAGGCCTAGATTATCGCAATGTGCGCCGTCCGATCTATCCGCTTGATGATTTTCAGAACTGATTGCCAATGGCGCCGGTCGCAGCCGTTCCGTCAACAGGTCTGATCCAGGGGCTGCAGCATTCCGAATTCGGTGCTCTTCTCGCACCATTGGTTTTGTTTAGAACACGTACCGTCGCCGAAATTCGCGAGCGCCAGGCGTAAAGATTGAGGAACGTGATTGGGACGGGCTGTTGGGGTGGGCGGCTGCATGGTGGGAGCCCAGATTTTTCTAAAGCGTCCACCGTCCGTGTTATTCACTGACGGAGCAATGCGCCGGTAGCTGCCATTGGCGACAACGCGGCGAAAGCTCGCTGCGTCCGCATACCTGACACTAGACTGACTCTCGCTCAACGGCAGCGACGCTGAGAAATTGCTTAAGAAGTCTGTGTCTTGGTTTCTTGATTGCCCTCTCAAGAGAAGGTAGTCACCTCGATCTTTCGTCAATGCGCTCGCATTGAGAATGTTAGCCACGGGGGTGGCTCAGCGCTCTTATTTCAAATATCCGTGTTTGAAATTCACGTTTAGTTTCGAGAATGTGTCTAAGTCATTGATTTAATTGGAGGCGAGTACCGGAATCGAACCGGTGTACACGGATTTGCAATCCAGAAAGAGCGCAAGCGAAAACAACGGCTTAAGGGTGCAAAACACCCCCTGACAAAAAGTGAACAAAAAGCGAAAGTTTCAAAGCCAAATTCGCCGGTTCAAAACGAAAAAGGCCCCGTCACAGCGGCAACTGTGAACCGGGGCCAAATAGAAAAAGCCTGTCAGCTTTCGAAGCACATTAGCACAGGCCAGCGCCGCACCGCAAACGCTCAGTCGGCTTTTTCGTGGTCTCTGACCGGTGAGGTGGTCCAATGAGCTGGCGCATCGCAAACGAATGCGCCGAACGCCGCTTTGGCAGCGCCGCGCGCAAGCAGATCATCATGTTCCTGGCCGACAAGGCGAGCGATGATGGCTCGGGCATCTGGTGTTCTAAGGGGACGATCCAGCGCCACACAGAGCTTAGCGAAAGCACGGTGAAGCGCACCATCATCGACTTCTTGCGAGAAGGCATTCTGATCGAGACAGGGCGACGGCAATGCAAGAACGGCTACACCGTCATTTACCGCATCGTTCTGGAGCGCGTGGCCGCGCTCGAACCCACGGCCGAGCCCGATATTGAGACGGGGGTCACTGTGAACCCCGTCCAGCCTGAACCCGGTACGGGGTCCACGGTGAACGGGGTACGGGGTTCACGGTGGACCCCAAACCATCCTAAAACCATCCATAAACCACCTACGCGCACGCGCGAGGCGGCGGAGGAGGTTGAAGATCTTGAAGCTGAGAAGATCTTAGCGGCCTATCCCGAGGACAGGATCCGAGACCGGCGGACCAGTCTGCGCCTGATTGCAGCGGCTGTGAAAGCCGGTGTGGAGCCCGATGACCTGCTGCAGGCGGTCAAAGCCTATGCCAAGGAAAGCGAAGGCTTCACACGCAGCAAGGTCTGTTTCTCGGACAACTGGTTCAAGATGCGCCGGTGGGAGAAGGGACTGGCCCAGATCCAGGCCGACCGCGAGAAGGCTCGAGAGGCCGAAGCCAAAGGCCGTGTGAGCCTTGCCGAGTGGATTCACGAGCGTCATCCTCTGTGCCGCCACATCACCAACCGGCAGATCGAGGATTTGATCGCGTCAAGACTGGTGACGCCCGAACAGGTCCGCGCTGCGGGGCTGCAGGTGTGAGTGCAGCTCGCATGTTACGCTGTGGCGCAAAATTTAAATTTTTACGTTGCAGCGTAATTTGTTTTGATTTACGCTGCGCCGTAAAAGGAGCCGCATCATGGACCTCACAGCACGAACGGCCGAACAGATCGGCGAGGCACTCCGCCGGACGCGCAAAGCGCGCGGCTGGACCCAAAGCGATATCAGCGCGCGCACGAATTTGCGCGTCGCGACGATTTCGTCGCTCGAGAATGGCGACGCGGGAACCAAGCTCGCCACTGTGCTCGCTGTCATGGCGGCTCTTGGGCTTGAGTTCCGATTGGTGGAGCGCGGCGGCTCGCTTGAGATCGAGGATATCTTCTGATGGCGAAACGCGGGCGTAGCGGCACTATGCAGGTGCTTCTAAATGGAAGGCTGGTGGGGGCTTTGCGTCTCGCAGGCTCGGGCGCAATCAACTTCACCTATGATCCGGACTGGCTGTCGTGGCAACACGCCATGCCCATCTCGCTTTCGCTGCCTTTGCGTGAAGAGGCGCACCAAGGTGGTCCTGTTATCGCCTACTTGGAAAACCTGCTGCCGGACAATCAGGCGATACGAGAACGAGTTGCGGCACGTGTGCGTGCGGGCGGCACGGACGCATGGCACATGCTGGAGAAAATCGGGCGCGATTGCGTGGGGGCCTTGCAATTCGTCTCAGGTGAGATCCCCGAGGTTGGCGCATTCGAAGGAGAACCCGTATCTGAAGCGCAGATAGCGGATATGCTGCGCAACCTCGCGAGCGCTCCGCTAGGCTTGGACGAGGAAGACGACTTCCGCATTTCCATCGCAGGGGCGCAGGAGAAAACGGCGCTTCTGCGCCATGAGGGCGCGTGGATCCGTCCATCGGGGCTCACCCCAACGACCCATATCCTCAAGACTCAGCTGGGTGTTTTGCCCGCAGGGATTGATCTATCCGACAGCGTTGAAAACGAGTATTTCTGCATGAGCTTTTGCCGCGCCATGGGCATGGATGTGGCGGAGGTCGAGATTGCCGACTTCGAAGACGTGCGAAGCCTTGTCGTGACGCGGTTCGATCGGCGCTGGACCAAGGATGGCCGATTGATCCGCCTCCCGCAGGAAGACTTTTGTCAGGCGCTCTCGGTCCCACCCAGTCAAAAATACCAAATGGATGGCGGGCCAGGGATCACCGAAGGGGTCGGGTTGCTGAAGGGCAGTG
Source organism: uncultured Paracoccaceae bacterium (assembly GCA_947498415.1). Classification (GTDB taxonomy): domain Bacteria; phylum Pseudomonadota; class Alphaproteobacteria; order Rhodobacterales; family Rhodobacteraceae; genus Cognatishimia. The sequence continues at coordinate 291,814 of CANMKB010000004.1, read as the reverse complement.
ATGACCCCGAGCTGGATCAGCGCGCCTTCTTCCGCGCGCAGGTGCTGTTTTGGCTCCTGGGAGCGACGGACGGGCACGCCAAGAATTTCAGCATCGCTTTGCGCCCTGGTGGTTTCCTTATGACCCCGCTTTATGACGTCCTGAGCGCACAAAAAGCCGTGGATGACGGTCAAATCCGCCAGAACCGGATGCGACTCGCGATGGCCGTCGATGGACACTACCGGATCAACGAGGTGGTGCCGCGCCATTTCCTACAGGCTGCGAAGGCGGCAGGTTTTGGTGTGGCGCTGGCGGAAGAGGCCTTGTCGAACATCGCGACGGAGCTTGAACCCGCCATGGACAAGGCACTAGCCGACCTGCCGGATGGGTTTCCACAGCCATTGGCGGAAGCCATTGTTGCTGGAATACGACGTCGGGCGGCTGCCTTCCATGCCGTATGATCCGCAGATCATATTTCCGCTTTATGATCGTTAGATCATATTGACTGCGAGCAATCTGCAGGCCCAGTACAGTGGTTGCGGCGTTCCAGGCCAGCTTTGACGGGCCAGCCTAGAGATTGATGACCAAACTCAGATCCTCAACGCCGTGCTTCTGATTGCTGAACATAAGTGGGCAGCCGTGACAGACGCGGTGCAAGCCCCGCTTCAACAAGAAACTTCCCCTGCGCCAGCGCATTCCTCGCGAGCCAATTTTCGCGCTGACAGTCCCTTGGTGCCCGCTTTGGCCATGTTCATCGAAACACTTAAAGTGAGGATCAAAAGATGGCTACGCAAACTCTGAAACTGAACGTCAAATCCGGCGAAAAAGACGACAAGAACTTCTGGGACCGCTGCGGCGTCCTCTTCGTGAACACCGACGACAGCGGCAACATCACGTCGATCAATGTCAAACACAGCATGTTCCCCGATGTCGAAATGGTCGCCTTCCCGCGCCGCGATGAAGATCCGGTCACCGAGTGACCTTAGCGCCAGGGCGGGTTTCCCGCTCTGGCATTTGTCATGCAAATTTGACGATCATTCGATTCCGCGATCGAGAAAAGTTTTCCCGCCCGCGTCGGTGACGACGTCCACCAAATAGAGGCCGCACTGTGTTGATATAGCTTAAAAATGCTCCCATGATCGCAATTTTTCCTTCGCGTGTCCCAAATGAGCATAGTAGATCATTGATCCAGTGACAGCCTTTTCCCGGCTACATTGGCCAGTCCTTTTGAAAATGGGGCGCTAGCATCGCCACTTGCCCAGGGATTGATTGTGTAAAGGTGACGCCAAGGTAGTTCGCTGCCCGCGTTGCCCCCACATAAAGAAATTTGGCGAACAAATCGGATTGCTTCGCAATTGTCTCATCTAGCCCGATAAAAAAGACCGCTTCGAATTCCAGGCCTTTGATATGGCGGATATCAAACACTCTGACATCTCTATCGTTCCCAACCACCTTGCCGTCTTTGCACGCAACTGCCGAGAGACTGATTTCTTCCAAGCGGTCGTTCAGCGCCAAAGCTAGGGGCTCTACGTCAGCTTCTTCATTCACAAGAACCGCGATCGTTGTGGACCGCTGTAGCATTCGGTCAATCTCGTGAATACGGTTTGTGAGCCAGTCGGAGACCTTTTCATGATCGTTCAGAGCATCCTGCCATACCGGCGACAAGCCTTCTGCGTCGAGACGATCCGGCAATATTATGTCTTCGGCTTGTGACCCACCCAGTGATGCAACATCCTTCGCAAGGTCCACGAGACGTTGGCTTTGCCTATACGACACGGTGATCGACTTTCGTTCGATACCTTTGGTAATCCAGTCTAGGGCTTCATTTGTCTTTAGGCCCCACGATGTCAGGCGTTGATTGATATCTCCGCAGAGAAAGAACGAGCTGGAAGTTGGGTGTGTAATCTCGTGCATAGCTGCAAGTTGAACACGGGAGAAATCGGTAGCTTCGTCAATCAGAACCTGCGCTCTCTGCATGGCGCGCACGCTACCAAGGAAGCCTCCCTCCGGCAGGCTGCTTTCTGCATGCCTTCGATAGTGTCCTATCAGCTCATTGGCGATTTGCAGTGCGGCGAGAACAACGAGGTCAAGTTCTTTCCAAAAAATATCAGAAGGTTTGGTGGGGGCTGCCTCATACCAGCGTGAAGTTTTTACTCGCTCCGCACGAAACCGCTTATACTTTGGTGCGATGCCCCGAAGGAAAAGGCGTTCAAGTCGCTCAAACTTTCGCAGACGGGTCTGCTCCAACAGCAGTTTCCCCAACTCAGCCAAGTCCTCATCTGATGGAATGCGCTTCTCGCCAAGCCAAGCTAGAAGCATTCCGTCCTGAGACTTTTCCGATACAGTTCGTTTGGCCAGTCGAGCCCTCGCCATCGCCTTGAGCGCACGTTCGAAGCGCACAAGGGCTTGCTGGCGGCTTACTGGACGGCCGGGTTGAGGTTCCTCTGTAGCTTGATCTTCATCATCGAGTGCATCTTCAAAGTCATCTATATCCTCTACCGGTTGTTGTGCGTTTGACAGCTGACGAGATATCTCTTCTCGGAGAATGTTTGGAAAGTTGCGGTCTTCGTAGACAAGCGCGTTGCGGGCTTTGGCGAGAAGGCGAGAGATGGCTTCACTTCGTTCAGATATCGCTTCTCGAATGTCAGGTACCAGCTCGGTGACATTCCGTAGCGCGTGGGCGTAAATGTCCTTCCGTGGGGTGTCCAAATCTTCGGAAAGTTTTTGGCCAATAGTTGTCAGATCGTCAGCCGGTCTTGCAGCCAACCACTTGGCATCGGCCCTTAGCTCTTCTGAAACCGAAGTATCCAAATATGACCTAAAGTCATCATACCACGCGGCTTCGTCGGCAATTTCATCCTTAAGATAGTCTTGGGCGCGCCGTTCTACGAAAGGGCCGCTCCCGCTACTTGTTCTCAATAGCTTGAGTTCATCGCGAGCAATTTCACGCCGGAACTCTTCCCAAGTTCTAATGTGGGTATCGCTCGCAGCCAAGCCTTCGCGTGCAAACGCCTCCTTCACATACTGACGAAGCAATTCGGTCGGGGAAAAAACGACCCAGCTTGTCTCGTGAGGGGTGTTGGTTTCTGCTTCAACTTGCTCGATTAACCGCAGCTCCTGAGGCGACTCTTGGAGAGCCTGTCGGTCGGTTTTCTGCCCCAAACGCCTAATCAGCGTGGTAGTCTTGCCAGTACCCGGAGGGCCTGAGAGGAAGCACTTGGTGTTGATCGGCATCCTAAAAATCTCGTCCTGATGCCGGTCCAAAATAGGCTGATCGCGCAGGCCCATATGCGTGATAATTGCCCGCCTAACGCCTTCTACAACATTTTCATCGGTATCATCGTTCCAGAGCGCTTCGAGGTCCCCTTCCTCGATTTCGCCTTCAGGTGTGAGGATTTCGCGTAGCGAACCAACCGTGAAACGACCCAAATCTCTGATATCAATTTCGGTTTCACGAGAGTCCCACCCGCTTGACGTACGCTCTGGTTTAAGAAGTGCGCGACTATCTATCAGGAGGTCCCGCTCTCTCGCCCCGAATTTGAATGATCCCTCATCACCGGCGGCCAATGATGCAATCTTCCCGAGATCGCTCCGGTAGCTTGCGATTTTGTAGCCCGGAACGGACCGGGGCGTGGTGCGAGTGATGAAGATTGTCGCCTCTTCATCGTTTTCGTCCAAGAAGTGAACCCGCGCGATGACAGGTTGCTGGATGAGCGCGGCAATAGCCTCAGCTTCACTGTCTGATATCGAACCGATGCTATTTACAGCCTGAGGGCTGTTCAGAGTGTTAATGGTCGTGAAGACTCGCGCGTCGCCCCTTTTATGGGCCGCGCGGGCATTTTCGGCATCGGCCGCGACCTTTTCAATGCAATCAAGAGAATGACGGGCAATATCCTCGATTACTGCTTCTTTGTTTGTTTTGTTCATTTCGTCACCTCAATATGCCTACCGATCTCGGCTTGTACGAGAACCAATCTTGGCTGCTCTCAACCCGGGAAATCGAAAATTGTCTTTTGAAATCGTAACCTGATCTCACCGTTAGTCTTGCCGCACATAGGTCACATAGAAGTTCTTTAGCATGCGGTGCTCCTGCAGGCGGTCGCCTAGGCTGAACCCGTCACGTCGCATGGGCGCTTGGAAAATATCTAAACCGCGATCGAGAACGATTTTCCAGCCGGTGTCAGTGACGATATCTCTGGAATGAGCAGTCCCCGAACCATCAAATGCCCAGGTGAAATCAACCCCCGAACCGATGCATGCTTCTGTGATGCTCTCGAGCAATTCGCGTTGCTTTTGGACGTTTCCGTCATCAGGCCCCGTGACAAGATGGATGGCCACTTGATCTTCCAACGCCTTGCGCTGGATGACCATCTCGACGAATTCCATCATGTTCTTGATCTGGTAATAATAGCGAATGTAGGGGTCTGTCACTACGATCCGCGATGCACCGTCCAGATAGGGCCCAAACAGTTTATCGTAGCTGATGCCCTTTCGGTTTTCGGCGAATACGTGGTGACCCCCTTCGGCGCGCGGCTTGGCGGGCGCTGAGGTCTCCGATGTGTCGCGCGGCTCATGTTCGACTTCGATGACGTCATCATCGACAGCATCAGTGGATTGGTCCTGCTGCTTTGGGTCTAAGGCAGGTTTCAGATAGTAGAATTGGGGGAACTCTTGTTCTTCGACGGTTTGGACGCGCCGCTTTTCCCCGTCAGAGCCAGTGTAGAAGAAGTCGACATCTGGATAGGTCGCATCGATCCGAAACAGTTGGTCCTTTACGCGCTTTCGACTTTCAAGTGCGAGCTGCAAGAGCTCTTCAACGTCATCGGCTGTTTCATCTCCGGCAGGGAAAATCACCTTCAGGAAGCCCGACATGGTCTTGTAGACGGCGTCCCGATCACGGGTTGAAATCTTCTCGCTGACTTTGAAATGCAGGTCCGGCCGGTTGGAGAAGTCTTCTTGGCGCAAATGGCGAAGGATCTCGGCGAGGTAGTCGACAATGAACCCGTAGCCAGTGGTGAACATCTCGCCTCGGATCACGTCGATCTCCCAGCCAGGCAGATAAGCGTGGAGGCGGTCAATGAATGCAGAGTCATGGAACTGGGGCGGCAGGGCTTCGAACAAGTCGCTGTTCTTGAGCATGAATGGCACATTGTGGTCTGTGTTGCCGACAAACGCGAAGCTCGCTTCTGCCCCCATGGGGTTAACCCCGCGCGAGAAGGTCTTGTTTGCCATGTAGTTTTTCATGATGTCGACCAGGGCCTTGTTCGCAGTTTTCTCGCGCCCTGCAAATTCATCAAAGGCCACGACATCCCAATATCCGACCAGTCCGATCCTCCCATTCGAGTTGTTTACAAACAGCTTCGGGATGGTCACTTCGCCGCCGGAGATCAGCTGCCCGTGTGGCGAAAACTCAGAGTAGATATGCGATTTACCCGTTCCCTTTGGGCCAAGTTCGATGATGTTATAGTTTCGCTCGACGAAGGGGATCAGCCGCATCAGCTGCAAAAGCTTGCTGCGACGTCCGAAGGCTTCAGGATTGAAGCCAATCGACTGCATCAAGAGATCAATCCACTCGTCTTTGGTAAATTGCGCGCGCGCCTCCTTGTACCCATCGTAATCGACCTTGGCGATCTGGATGGGTTTGATGGTCTCGAGCACCCACGGAGACGTTCGCGCGTCTTCGGAAAACTCATATTGGACATCAGCAATACACCATACGCCGGTCACAAGCAGCTTTGGATGCGCTTTGACCGTGCCGCTATCAACCGCAACCTTTTTGATGCCCAAGTTGTCGAACGTGGCTTCGTAGCTGTCTGTTTTTTCGTTCAGCGAGACGCTGATTTGGTCGATGACCTTGTAGCGTCCCTTTTCCTTGATCGTGGATTGGATCAGTCCCGCTTCGCTTCTGTGAACGTAGTGCTTTCTGAGGATTTCTTTGACGGTTTCGATGCCGCTCTCGATCGATGCTTCGTCGTCAGTCGCACAGTACTGCCCAAGCAGGTATTCGAGGACATAGGTTGGAACGATTGCGTTGCCTTTGACCGCTTTCACAAGATCTTTGCGGACCACGTAGCCCGCGAAATGCTCGTTAATTTTTTCGTCGAGTGCGCTCATGATAGGTCCTTAAAAGTCGAAATCTGTCGATATGCCACGACGCAGTTGGAAACGGTGGCTTGTGTAATCCTCGAAGTGGCTCGTCTTGCCGATACGTTCGCGAAGCTTGAGAAAGACGTCCTGGTTGTTGAACCGATCAGCATCGCGAGAAAGCAGGAACTTGATGGGCAGCTCCCGTTCGCGCGCATTTTGCGAGGTGTAGTCAAAGGTCAGCGGGTGCTCATCTGAAATGAGCGTGCCGTCCGAAGCGTAAATCCCAGCAAGAACATCACGTTGTTGCTGTTTCTCTGAAACCGGCTGTGTTTGATAGAGAGTGACCGCTGTTTGGCCGGAAGAGATCAGGCTTTTTCCAGTTACGATGATCTGCACTTCAACTTTTTCGACATCGGCTTCGCGTCGTTTACCAACGCGGAGTACGGGAACAATGACCTCTTGAAGCGTGGCCCCGCCATGCACAAACCGGCTTCCCGCCCCCTTGACGCGCATACGATTGATCGAATTGGGCAGTAGAACATCCAAGTTACCTGATAGACCCAGATTTGCGGATGAGAACTTCTTCATTCCAGATGTCGCATCAAGGTCTCGCCCAATGATAAATCGACGATTTTTAACAAGGATTTCCGCACCAGCAGGAACCGCTACCGAAAAATCTGTCTCGTCCAACGCGCGGTGCTGATAGATGAAGCCGTGATCGGCCGTCACAAGAATGTTGGAAAAGTTGGCGGTTGTGAGCTTGCGGACCAGTTTGGTCAGATCTTCGACAGCGACCTCTGCAGCCTCTGTCACGCGTTCCTCGGTGGCGAGCTTGTCGCCAACGATGTCGATCCTGTTGTGATAGAGGTAGAGAATGTCATGATCGCGGAACACCTCTTTTCCGTCGTCCGCCTTCAAGCTCATGAAATCATCGGCCTTCATGGCTTTGACACGGTCTCCGGCACGCCCCATGCCCAGAACCTTTTCGCGGTTTGCGGTTCCCTGAGTAGGCAAGCCAAACGAAGACACGTTGCCGTCCTCCGACAGCTCCAGATCCTTGTTCGGTAAGAGCGCAGCCATGCCGAGTTGCGTGTAGCTGGGCAGCGCAGAAATCATCGGCTTTAGGTCGGCGTCGAACCGGTTCAGCTTGCGGATCTCGCGCAGCGCTTCTTCTGCAACCTCATAGCGCAACGCGTCTGAGATGATCACCACCACCTTCTGATCGCGGCGGCGGAATTCGGCGGCCTGGTCCATGTAAAAATCGGTCTGATGAGCAAAACCCGATATCTTCCAATCGCTCAGTCCAGCGATCTGGTCCTGCCAGGCATTATTGACGGTAGACAGGAAATTGGTCGTGTATCGGTTCTCTACGCTCTCGAACAACGCGCTAAGCAACGAAGCCTGACCGCTCTTTTGCATATGATAGATGAATTTGCGGTAGAGCTGGTCGATCTTGTACCAGTGCGAAACATAGCGCTTAACCCCCTCAGCGGGGGAGGTCATGGTCAGGTTCGCCTCAGCCAGCGCCTGCTGGAATTCTGTGGCATAGCCGATCGCTTGATAAATATCCTCATAGGTCGGATACCAATGGCTTTGCCTACGCTCTCGCACGGTCTTCAGCACCTCGGCAGATGAGACTGTCTGGCTCGCCATCTCACGCACCAGAGAGCGGATGATCTGCCGGTCGATCTCCTCGAAGTGGTCAATGCCACGCAGGGCCTTGATGTCGCGCTCTTGCACGTCTTCAGGGATCCGTAGGATGTCCTGGTACTTCCCACTCAGCGTTTCAAACGCCTTCGCCCCCAGCCGGTTATTCTTCCAACGGCGGAATACAAGAAGCGCCTCGCCGTTCAGCTTGCCTTCTTCGCCTAAGGCGCGGGCATAGCAGGACTGGAACAATGTGATCGCGAAATCCTCAAAGTCAGGCGCATCGCTGACATAGCCGTAGGCATTCTCAACCTGCTTCCAGAAGAACTCTGTCAGACCGGACCGCTCCATTAGGCGCATGGCGTCGTCGCGCTCGTCTGCAAGCTCGGCCAGCAGCTCCTCGATGACCGTGTCCAGGGCACCCTCAGCCCCGGCGCAGACGGCCAGCATGCGGCGTAGCACATCGGTCTTTGTGTCAGACGGGGTGATCATCTGCTTCAGCGCCTCAACCCGGCCCTTGGCGCGGTAGAACTCCATGTGGTCGCGCACCACGTCCTCGAATTGCAGCGGCAGGCCCAGTTCAGCCAACCAGATCGCCGCCTGATCGGCCTTGAAGACCCCACAGGCGAAATAGAGATCCAGCAGCCAATTGTCGCCCATCTCGGGCGCGGGGCCGTCGTGGAAGACCAGAAACTTCTGTTTCGGCTCTTGCCGCAGCATCCGGTATTTCAGGCCGAACTCGTTATTGGCGATCTCGACCTTTTCCACATCCGGCAGATCCACGGCGTCATATTCGGCCCGCATGTCGCGCGCGGCGTCGTACCAGAAGACAATCCGCTGATCTATGAACAACCGCTCTAGGCCCGCTTTGATCCGGTCCCTCATGACAGCCCCACGATCTTTTTCATCGCAGAGCCGAACTTCGGATAGTTAGCCTTTACCCCGTCATCCAGATCGATCTCGATCTTCTGCTGCGCCAGCGGGAAGATCACGTCCCGTTCCCATTCGTTCAGCTCGTCGATCTGCTTGGCCACCGCCGCCACATCCTTCAGCGCCTTGGTCTTCTGGCCCTGCGTCGCGGTTGGATCATCGGACAGCTTGTCCAGCCGGGCGCGTTCGCCCTCCAGCTTGGTGATGAACTCGCGCAGGTAGTCGTTGAGCAGCACCGACACGGTGTCGCTTTGATACCGGTGCATGTAGATCAGCGCGTTAAACGTCCCCTTGGGGCTGGAGAACATCCAGTAGATCGGGCGCTTCTTGTAACGCTTCACGTGGTCGGCGTAGAAATCCTTGGTGAAGTATTTGCGGATGTCCTTGCCCAGACTGTCCTCAATGAACTTCAGGTTCTCGCGAAAATGCGCCTCGCCGAAGGTCGCGCGCAGGAACAGGCGGAAGCGTTCGGTGATGTCATCAGAGAACCAGTCGGCGTCGAGCACGGGGATAACGTTATCTTCGTCCGGCATGAAGCTGGGTTCGGGGATGCGAGCGAGGTAATCCGCCAGCGTCTCGCCCTGGTTGGCGAGGATCAGGCCCGGCGCGTCGAGGCTGTAGCGGGCGAACATGCAGCCCACAGCGTAAGAGAGGAACTCGGCCATGGTGTCGGCGCGCAGGCGGGTCTCGTTGGCGGCGGCGTCGTTCTTGATGCCATAGCGATAGGCGGGGTTGCAGGTGAGGGTGATCTCCTCGATCGGCACCTCGGGCGTCAGCTCGTCTTGCAAGCCATAGGCGTCGATGAAGATGCGGTTATTCTCTTCCTCCAACGTAAGCACCTCGTCCGTCATGGACTGCCAATGGGCGCGGAGGGTGGCGTAGCTGTCCGCCAGCGTCTCGCCGCGATGATCGGGCGCGAGCAGCGGGAGCGTGGTGAAATCCCAGGAGGTTTCGTAGGCGTCCCAGTCGGATTTGGAAATTTCAACGCAACGTTCTGCAGTCTCCGCCGTCGTAAGCTTCTCGATGTATGGTACTTGTGCAATCGCGCCCGGATTCAAATTTATAGTAGGGCTCAAAGCAGCGAGGGCCGAGTAGATGACTGGAGCATTTACGAATGCAAGAATTGGAAATAGATGATCTCGGTTCCTAACTGCGCAAAGACCCGAAGCATCGTCAAATAAATATCCGGAAGAGTTGACACGAAATCCATTAGTGCCGGAGGTTACCTTCGTCCATGTGATTGCTGGTTTGAATATGTAGTCGAAATTATGGTTGGTTGAGCCGACCTTGTAGCCGTTGCCCTTCATGTTCAGAAGCTCGGCTCCATCATGCTCCCAATTTACGAAGTGTTCTTGATTTCCATACCATCGACGGAAGGGGCCACCCTTTAGGTAGGGGAACCACTTCCCCTTGCTGGCTTTTGCTTCGGCGCGCGACTTTGCCCCAGTAAACGCCTTATTGAGGGAGACCTCCTGCCAAAGACGAATAAAGCGTGGATTATCGGCTGTGACCATTCCTTTTCGCGGTTCTGCTACCTCAGAGAATGCAGGGGAATTTTCAAATGCCGCTTCAAGCTTATCAGACAGCCAATACGCGATCTGATTTCCAGGAAGTTTGCCAAAGTCATTGCTTGACTTGAAGTGGGCATTGGACCCTAAGGGCCGCACCTCAAGAAAAGCTTGTTGCTTGTCTTTAGTGGCGGGAAACGTACTCAAGTTAATGAAGGCGCCACTTCCGAGCTTCCTCCCAATGCACGTTACAAATGCGGTGCCACGATTGTAGACATGGCCATCGGGGAAGCAGTTCCAGCCAACGTGCAGCATTGAGCTCAAGTGGTTTTCTTCCAGAACTTTGCCTCTGAGCTCTTCGTATGAAGATAAGAACATCCAGCTATCCAACGTGACCGCTGACGCAAATCCTTTCTTCATCCCAAGTAGGGATGTGCGCAGCATAAATGCTGTCATGAGGTCACTCTTCCCGCTTGGAAAATGACCCTCAAGAAATTTGTAGAGTTGGGTGTTCATGCCACCGCTACCCATATAGGGCGGGTTGGCCACCACGACGTGATACTTCGGCGACAGCGCCTCGGCCATGCGCAGCACGGCGACAATGCGCTCCTGCACCTCTTTCAGCAGCAGGTCGCCGCCAAAATCCCGCGCCTCGACCACCCGCAGTGTCTCGGCCGGGTCGCGCAGCTTCGGCACGATCAGCGAGCCGAAGTTCTTGGCCTGCTCGAACTGCCCCAGCGTCTCGCGCAGCTCGTCCGTGAACAGATCCTTGCCCACCACGGCGGCCACGTCCTGCATCTCGGCATCGGTAAAGGCCACGTTCTGCAAGACGCAGATGTCGGGCTTTGCCTCCATCCGCAGGAACCGTCGCCGCCCCAGCTTTGCTGCCGCCTTCATCGCCAGCGCAAAGGCCGCCAGCGCGCCCGCGCGGTCGTCAATCTCCACCCCCGTCAGGTTGTTTGCCAGGATCAGCGCGGGGATTTCGGTCGCGTCATATCCCTCTTCTTCGTAGATGTCGTAGAGCAGGTCAAAGGCATAGGTCAGCATGTGCCCCGAGCCCGCCGCCGGATCGCAGATGCGGATCTCTTCGGGGCGGGTGATTTTCAGGAAGTCCGTCTCGGGCACTTCGGGCGCGATGTAATAGTCCATCCGATCGGCCAGACGGCTTTGCGGCCGGTTCAGCAGCCAGAGCCGCCCCAGCGAGTTCTCCACCAGATAGCGAACGATCCAATGCGGTGTGAACAGCTGCGTCGCTGCGGGGATGTTCTCGGCCGTGATCTTCTGGTTCTTCTTGAGGCCCGCGAAGACCTGATCCTTTTTCTCCGAGATGTAGAACTGGTAGAGCCAGCCGATGATCTCGACATCCTGACAGGCGTCTTCCGTCATGACCCTGCGCAGCTCGGCAAGGATCGAGGATTGCGACAGCAGATCCTCGGGCATCAGCAGTTCGGTGTAGTCGTCGATTTCCTCGAACAGGAACGGCATGGGGCCATGCCACTGGTTGCAGGTGTGGACGAGCAGGAGGCGGTAGGCCTCGGCCTGCGGGTCATGCGACGGCGTGCGCCCGTCGAGGAGGGACTGAATGTTGGCAGGCGCGCCGTCCGGCAGGTTGCCCGCCATCGCTTCTGACAAAAGCTCGGGCCGCGTGGCTCCGTCGGCGGGGGAGACAGTGCGGACCTGCGTGTAGCCGTTGGTATCCATGAAGCGCAGGGCGGTGAAGCGGTTGAACCACGTGTAAGCGACCTGTTCGATGACCTGCTGTTTGTCGGCCTTGTTGATGGCGTTTTCGAGGTCTTTGATGGCTTTGGGGGTCTCACGCCGCGCGGCGCTGCCCTCGGCCAGAACGACGTCGAGCTTGGAGGTGACCTGATCGATCAGCAGGTTGCGGGCGGCCTGTGCAAATTTCTTGAGCGCGTTGGTATCCATTACACAATAACTTTCTTACCAGCGCGGATTTCGGCCAGCAGGGTCTTTTTCATTTCTTCAAGGTATTGGTCGACGTCGGCCTCATCGGTCAGCAGCGTTTTGGGGGCTGTGACCTTCAGCTGCGAGGCGAGAACCGTTGTGGGGGGCTGCGGCGCGGGCGCAGGCCGGTCCGACATGCCGGGCTGTGGCTCGGGCGCAGGTGTCGGTCGCGCGAGGCGGTCGAGTTCGGTGACGACGTCCGACAGCAGGTTGGTGCGCGCGCCATTGGCACGGTCGCGCAGTACGGGGATCAGCGTGACCGTATCAAGACCTGCCTTGTGGCTTTCAATGCGGGCGGTGATGCGGGCCTGTTTGTCCGGATCAAGTGTCTGGAAGTCCGGCATTTGTGCGATTTTAGCAGAGACGTCTTCGACCTCTGCGATGACGGCTTTGCGTTCCTCAAGCACCTTGAGTTCGACCTTGTTTTTCAGATCAAACAGGTCGGATTTGAGGTTCTGGATCATTGAGCCTTTAAAGCAGCCCGGATCCTCTAATGCGGCGCGCAGCTTCGCCCCAGCATCAGGATCGACATAGTCGATGTTGGCAGATTGGCTGGTGAGCATATCGCGGGCATCGTCGTAGATACCCTTTTGCGCGCCACCCATGAAGGACTTCACCTTGTCCAGGATATCTTCCTTCGCGTTCAGAAGGTCATCCTCGCGCTTGGGCGCGTCGGAAATATACCAGTTCGCTGGCTTGCCTTTCATGCCCCGCAGCAGTTCATGAAACGGCTCGAGCGCGGTTAGGAAAGGGTAGCGGTGCGACTGGCGAACAAGCCCGTCTACCTCGGCTTCAAGTGTATCAATGCTTGTGGCCCATTCTGCGCCCAAACTGCGCGCATCTGTTCCTGATGAGGGCTGCGCAAAGAGCTCCTGATAAAGTTCTTTCGCCCGACGAATTTCTGCAGCGGAGAATTCCGTCTGAGGGGTCAGCAATATGTTCGTTAGCGCGTGACTGTTGTTCAACGCCTTGGCGAGATCCAGCCCTTCCTTGATGGCGCTGTCGACGCGCGCTTCGATTTTTCCTTTGGCGACCAAGCTGCCTGCAAGGCAAAGGACTGCGGTTACTGGCCAGCCGTAGGGTTTGGATGTGAACCGATCAGCCAGATATTTGACGGAGACCTTCACCCCGTTGCGTGCCTGCGCATTGATGAAGCTGAGGACGTCTTGTTCGGCTTCGTTGATACCTGTGCCGTCAGAACCGAAGAGCCCGCTTTCCGACTGTACCGCTTTGTTGATATCGGCCTCGGTATAGCTGACGCCGCGCAGCATCGGGAGATTGGTGTAGACTTTGTCGACCAGGGACTGGAACGCCTTGCTAATGCGCTCTTGAGCATCCTCTCCACCGATCTCCAATTCGTCACCCCTGACGAAAAGTCGGGCGCTTCCCATCAACTTGCGAAGCCGCATTTCAAGGTCCTTTGCGCGGCGGCCGTTTTGTTCTCCTTTTTCTGCGACGATACGGTCGCGGCCCGGCTGCGGAGAACCGCTGCGGGACTGACGGATGAACTTGTCCGTTTGCTTAAACAGGATCAGGTCGCGGACGAAGTTGGCATCTGGTTTCATGGCAACCGCGAGCTCTTCCCGAGACATAGTTTTCATTCGAATGCCATCGGGGCTTTCAACCTCGTCGCTGAGGGGCGAAACGAGATTGATTGCCAGTTCGTACTCGCGACCAACCGCGTGATCATCAAGCTTCCGGGTAAAAGAATATTCGCTGTTCGTTGCGAGATGTTTGATCTTGCGATGACGCAGAATGGTATCGAATGCGAGGGTTTCGAGTTCTTTCGAGAGCTCAGAAGGGTCTATGTCGAGGGCTTTGATTTCCGCTTCGACATCCTTTTCCTCATTGGTGAGGAACTCATAGACCTCACCGTTCCGCTGGATATAGGTTTCCCTTTCCAGACGGCTCAATGCTTCCTCGATCTTGCGGCGTTGGCTCGTCTGGTCCGCCTCAAACTCTGACAGGAGCAGAATTCCGATGTTTCGAACCGACGGTTTGAAGCCTTTGACGTATTTGACGAGAAACAAGGATTTCAAGACCCGAACGGCGAACGGATCGTCCAGGTTTTTTTCGGCAATCTGAATACTCTGCTGAACCGAAGATTTCAGCGCGGTGCGGATCCCTTCGAACATGAGATCGAAAGTGGCCAACCCTCCGACTTCTTTGTCTTTCAGCTTCTTCGAGACCTCTTGGAAAACGCCCAACATCGACCGCTCGCCGACCGAGCTGTGTTTGCCTTCAAATGCGTTGTGCTCCGACAAAGACGTGATCGCCATTTGAAAGAGGTCATACTGATAGGGGGGGAAAGGATAGCTTGAGATGAAGTGTTCGCGATCCCGGTAGTTTTTGAGCTTCATCGAGCCGTCAGCAAAATCGAACAGGGTCTTGAGGTTGTTTTCTTCGCGGTCATGAAGGTTGCCAAGCGTCACTTGCCCTTCCGACGTCTTGGCGAGGAGGCGGCGCTGGATCACTTCGGCGACATCGGCCGAGTTCAGCGGCATACGGTTGCTGAAGCGGGCCTGAATTTTGGAGAAGTCATTCTCTTGCTGTTGCGTCATGTCGCCGATAACCGACGCCATGTCTTGCTGCGCAGTTACTATGATCCAAGCCTGCCCTTTGCATTTGGTGTTAAGGCTCTCTGCGATGGTTTGCAGGTTGGTCATGAGCTTTACATTGTCCGCAATATATTGGCCGACTTCGTCAACGAAGAAGTTGAGCCGGAAACCCTTGGGCTGGTCATTGATCCAAGCTTTGACTGTGCCAGCGAAGTCCTCAATCGAGACGCGTGTGTCCTTCCGGTATTGGCTCAGGATGTCTTTTGCATCTGAAGGATCACCACCGGTTGCTTCTGCAAACGCTGTCGCAATATTCTTGGCTTCGAGCAGCGCCTGTTCTCGACCGCGTTCCCAGTCTTTACCGGCAGCGCTTCGAAAAGCTTCTTTGAATGCCTCGAATTGCCCACGCCCCTGCAAGTCGCGTTCGAATTGCGCGATATGAGGCTGTTTGCCATAGAATCCGCAGGCTTCGTCAAAGACCTTTTGGAAGACAGATAGAAGCGCATCTACATCCGTTTTCGAGATCACATCTGCCTTCTGGTCGATATTGAACAAGATCGATTTCGACGGGATGGAAACGGCCTTGTTGAGTGCGCCTGCCAGCATTGGCTCGCCTTTGAGCTTTTCAGCGAAGATCTCGTGAGCGGTTTTGCCGTCGACTTCACGATTTTCAAGCAGTAGAGCCAGCATCTTCAGCAAGTGCGACTTACCAGAGCCAAAGAAGCCAGAGATCCAGACGCCATTTGAAGTGTCATAATTGTTGTAGGCCTCGAGGAACTGTTCCAGCCGTTGGCCGATCTCCCCTGTGATGACGTACTCGTCGAGTTCGACGCGAAGGCTTGCCTCGTCGTCGGCCTTGATGACGCCGTCAATGGCGCGATCAACGGGTTTCTCAAAAATATCTTTTAGCAGCTGGGCCATGGGCTTAGACCTCGTAATTCAGAATGTTGAAGGCGCGGTAATACTTGTCGTCATGAAGCTGACCAAAGAGATCCAATGACGCGCCAGTCGCCAAAGCATGGGTATAGCTTCCTGGGAAGAAGAGAACGGTTGGTGCTTCTTTCGCAGTGCTTTGTAGGTTGTTCAGCACGTTGTGAGAGCGGATGTAAGGGTATACCTCACCGACGCCTGACAAGAAAATGACGTCATGCGGGAGTGCTTGGATCGCCTGTCCAATACGCGGGATCAGGTGGGCCTGTGGGTCCAAGACGCCTTGTAGAAGCTCCTTGATCTCACCCTTGCTACTGTCGGCCTCAATTTCGAGAACCTGCTCTAAGATCCCGCGCTCTGAAAGTATGTCGAGCGCGATATCGTAAAGGTTCAGGTCCAACACTTGAGTGCCAGAGTGCTGAATTCGGGCCACAAGATCTTCGCGATCCTCAACCATGGTGAGCCCTTCCTCGGCAGGAAAGGGGTAGATAAAAAATGGCACTTCATTCCCTAGGCCTTGTTTGGTCAGGAAACGTTCGCTGGTGATCACGCGGTATAGATGCTCGGCCCGCTCTTTCCGGTTTAGTTCTCGTTTCAATTTAAGCTCCCTCGACCGGAACGCTGGGGAAAATGGCCAGATCGCCGGGGTTGTGGTCTTCAATCATGTGTTTCAAACGTGTGGAAATAATCGCGGTTTGAATGCGATCATCTTCTGAAATGATCCCGGCTTCACGCATCATGCGAAACATGATTTGACGAAGTTTCAGGCGGGTCGACCGACTTAATCCGGCCAGTCCTTCATCCCATTCAGCTTTTGCCTCAAAAAGAATGTCAAAGCTTTCGAGCGGTAGATCGAGTTGGTAAGATAGGTATCGCTCTCTCACCACTTCCACCGCAAATTCACGAATGAACCGATATGCGCGGCATGTGGCGATCCACAACATCGCCTGCTGTTCGGAGCGGTCCGCCTCTTCCACAAGGTAAGCGCGTTCCTCATCCGTAAGAGTAAGCAGGCGATTAGAAATTTCGCGCAACGATCGACGGTTCGATGCTGATTTCGGTAGGCTGGTTGTGCCTTCCTCCATGGCTCTGAGAATTGTGTCTTCCCAAGCTTCACCGTTTTCATGCAAGCGCGCGACTTCCAGGCTTTCGTTCAGGAAGAGCCCGCCGGTGCTAAATGACATCTTGTAGTCTTGTCTCGCGAAAGCACTCATCGCCGTCCCCTCTCGAGAGCAGCGCGGACTTCTCCGTCATTGATCAAAACTATGTGCTGATCCTGTGGGGCGCGGATACTTGGATCAACATCAAGGCCTAGCCGCTTTAGATTGTAGAACAATAGGCACTTTCGCACTGAAAGTTCTGCCGCCCCGTCATTCATTGCATAGTCTAGCTCTACAATCCTGCGTTGGTTTTCAGACAGGCCAGGGTGCGGTGCGATTTTGAGCGTTATTGTTTGGTGCCAGTCTTCATCGGTACCGGCGTCGGCATCTGAATGTTCCCCCAATGCGCTCTTCAGTATGCGTCCGAGAACAAAGTCTTTGAAAACTTGGTCTTTTGAGCAAAGCGCTCTCGCATGCCAACGAAATCCGTCATGTGCGAGGGCATGAGGAATGATAACGCGATTTTCTGGATCGGGGGAGGACATGGACTGATAGCTTATCTGCAGCTCTTTGCGCTGTTCACAGGCCAATAAGACGTTGCGAAGTGTTAGCGCGCTTAGTCCGCGCCCAGGCACAGTGGTTGCCAGAATGTCCGGTTGGTAGACAATCCAGTCTGCAGCGGGGACTGAACCGCCCCGTGAGATCGACAGGAGATCATCAAGATACTCTGACGGATCAAGCGCAGTGTAGTGTTCTTCGAACTTCGGGCCCAGAACGTAGGTCTTGGCCGTTTTATCGTAGATGATGTGTTCGGGATGATCATTGATGTAGCTATTGAGGTCTTTCGAAGCTTGAGCCCGACTGAGGCCCATAACATCCATCAGATCCGCAAGGCCGACACGTCCACGCCAAAAGACCCTGTGCTCAATGAATGCACGGCGATCCTGCTGCCATCGTGAAAGACTATTCGATTCGCTTGTCATAGCTTAAGTCTAGTTCAACCTAGAGGATGGGTCTACATTTAAGAACCATATACTCAGCGGACTGTCTGCGATATCTTGTAATTCTGTCAGCGGGTTGAGGGATTGCTTTGGCCTTGTATCGCGCGCGGCCTGGGAAGTATCGCATGGTTTCAGAAGAACGCGCGCTTAAGCGCGCGGGCAACATCTCCCAATAGACTGCACCGAGGCTCAACGGGCCGTTGGCCCGCTCACCCCGATCCAGACATCATCAATTTTGTTTGGTCCGCCCAACATCCCTGACCGTGGCGGTCAACCTTAGTCCATCCCCAAAATCAGCCATCAATTTCCCCTGTCTCGCGGGCGAGCCATTCCTCTCGGCGCAAATTGGCGTCTGATTTTGGCGCAGACATTTTCTTCGCAAATGTGGCCGATTGACAGCCCCGTTCAGGGCCGTGGGTCGGGCTTTGCCCTCTCCCACTCTGTTCCGCCGAATACATGCGTATTCGGTCAGATCAGGTGGCCGAGGCGCAGCCCATCGGCGGAAGGGGGCACGAAGCCTCACCCGCGTCACTTTGATCGAGGAGGCCACAAATGGCACCGAAGTTTGATGTTTATGCCCATGTCACCGACACCATTATTGCAGAGATCGAGGCGGGCACGCCGCCATGGCGCAAGCCGTGGACAGGGAGCGCGTCCGGCATTGCCCTGCCGACCCGACACAATGGCGAGGAGTATCGCGGGATAAATATCCTGATGCTCTGGGTCATGGCGGCCAAGCATGGCTATGTTTCGAGCCGCTGGATGACCTACAAACAGGCGCAGGAGCTGGACGGCCAAGTCCGCAAAGGCGAAACGTCGTCGACCGTAGTCAAATACGGGACGTTCACCCGAGAGAACGAATTGGGCATTGAGGAAGAAGTGCCCTACGCGCGCGCATACCGCGTCTTCAACGCGGATCAGATCGAAGGTTTGCCGGAGGAGTACTACATCCGTCCCGAGGCCCCGCGCGATCTTGGCACGACCGAAGATCCTGAGCTTGAGGCGTTTTTCAGACGGACAGGGGCAGAGATCCTCACCAGCGACGACCCACGCGCCTACTACAGCCCCGCCAAGGATCACATCCACGTGCCGCCGATTGCCACGTTTCACGATGCGGCAGGCTACTATGGGACGTTGGCCCATGAGTTGATCCATTGGACTGGCAGCGAAAAGCGGCTTGAGCGGATCAAGAAATTTGCGAACCGCGAAGCCTATGCCTTTGAAGAGCTGGTTGCAGAGATCGGCGCTTGTTTCCTTGGGGCTCAGATTGGTGTCGCGCCGGAACTCGGCCAAAGCGCCGCTTATGTTGAAGGGTGGTTGAAAGCTCTCAAAGAGGACAAGCGGGCGATTTTTCGCGCGGCGTCCGAGGCACAGAAGGCCGCCGATTTTGTTTTAACAGCCGCAGGTCAATCGAAAGCGGCCGCAGCATGAGCGGCCCCGCAATCCTGCCCCCTATGGCGTGCCGCAAATGCGGCACGTCAAACCCAGTGATCTTTCTCGCGCCGATCATCGTGAAAGGCAGTTGCACCTGTATTTGCCTAGATTGTGCCGAGGCCCGTTCGTGGTTGGACCCGGATGGCAACTTGAAGTCTGGTGTTGAGCTTTGAGCACCTGCGCCCCGCCTGAAGTGGCGGGGCGCAGGCCTTGGGGGATGAGATGAGGAATTGTGGCCCGTGCTGCTGCGCACGGGCCGCTATGAGAAACGGACTGTGCGGAGGATCGGCTGGCTTTCAGCCCGCTCACCTCCTTCAGGCTTCTTTCAATTTGACTGGTCCGCCCAACATCCCTGTCGCGTCCCGTCAATGGGCAAGCGCCGCGCGGGCGCGTCGTCAAAGTCTGCAACCCGTGTCCTCGCGCGAAGGCGCGCTGCGGGCCGCACCAGTTGCGGGCTTTGACCCATTGACTGGCCGCTCCAGGGCCGTGGGTCAGGCTGTGCCCCCACCCACTCTGTTCCGCCGAATACATGCGTATTCGGTCAGATCAGATTGGCCGGTGTGCAGCCCATCGGCGGAAGGGGAGCCAAGCCCCAACCGCAGCACCCAAGAGGAGGCCACAAATGGCACACAAATATCAGCCCTCGAAATTCTGGACCTGCGACTGTGATCGCGCGACCGGCGGTCACATCATCGACGGGCTCTATAGCTCCTGCGTCTATTGCGGGAAGCATCGGCACGAGCTGAAGGAGATCGTTGTTCCGTCAGGTCTGGGCGGCGTGTTCTGTGTCGAGATCCTCAGCGTTGAGGATGATTGCGCCAAGGTGAAGGTGGTCAAAAGCTCGAACGGCTTTGACGCGCTGCCGCCCTTCACGGTGCCGTTCAAAGACATCGCTCCGCGTTGGAAGCACAAGGCGGGAGAAATCCGATGATCCCCGACTATCACAGCAATGATTTTTCGACTTCGCGTCTGGAAGACACAGTGAGCTTGCGAAGCGCTGCCCGCGAGGCGCGTGCCACGCTTTACGCGGTGTTGAACCGGCTTGAGCTGAACGATCTGGACGGCGAGGAGCAGCCCTATATCGACGATTGTCTTGGGGCTCTCGCAATCCTTGAGGAGGCGTTGCGATGACCTTGGAAGAGATCAAAACGGTAGTGGACGCGGGCAACCGCGTTCACTGGGTCAACAGCGGGTATATGGTGACGCGTGATGACCTCGGGCAATACCTTATCACATTCGCGCGGAACGGGTCGGCTATCGGCTTGACCAGTCGGGATGGCACCCGCTTGAACGGCAAGCCTGACGAATTTTTCGTCGGTGAAAGCGCCGAGGTTTGCCATGAAATATTCTGACATCTGGCAGGCGGCCCGAGAGGGTCGCGCCAGTGTGCACCTACATGGGTTCTGCAATCTGACCGACGGCGGTCAGGAGTATTGTGATGATCCGGCACTGATCGATGGCTGGGCGATCTATGTCCGAGTTGAGACCCCGGACGACCCGCAACAGCCCTTTGATCTGCACGAGCTGCCCGATCATCAAACCTATGCCAGCGCTGAAGGCGCGGCCCGCGCAATAGCGCTGCGATTGCTTGGCGATGCTGAGGCGTGGAACCACGATTAGTGGTGCCATGCCTTGCGCATGTGGCCGGGCTTTGCCCGGCGGTCGCAGCCTATGGCTGCTCCAAACGGAATACAGCAGTTGATTCAATATTATAATATTGAATCAATTATGGTGAAATGCCATAACAGGGCTGCCTGTATGATGCTGGCAAGAAATAGGGGTGATTACTTCACATGGGCCGACCGCGCGCACCACGGCACAAGCGACTGACGCAGAACCAGCGTTTCGCTATCGTGCGCAAGCGTGCCGAGGGGGTGCCGATCGAGGATCTGGCCCGTGAATTCGGCGTCACGCCCCGCAGCATCTTCTACACGTTAAAGGCCGATCAAAGCCGCAAGCTCGACGCACGCGTCCGCTCCGAACTGGTGAATGTCCGGCTGACGCCAAAGGAGCTTGCGAGCTTCGATGCGGTGCTGACGCGGCATGATATCACCAGCCGCGCCGAGGGGCTGCGGCGGCTGATCCATGCTTCGAACGATCTTTTCGTTCCAGACGATGAGCTGGCCAACCAGATACAGGGGTTATCGGCTTCGCTCAACCGCACCGGCAACAATATCAACCAGATTGCGCAGCGCATGAACGAGGCAAAACGTCAGGGCAAGACGCCGCCCTATGGCAATTCTGCCCATAGCCAGGTCCGCGCCTTGGCCGGGCTGATCTTCGACATCGCTGACCAGGTTCAAGACATGGCGCAGCGCCGCCGCAGCGCGCTGTCCGGCAAGGTTGCCCGCGTACTGGGAGGTTTTGCCGATGGCCCGGAATAGCGCCGTTGCCGCCGCGCAAGAGGCCTTCTTCGATCGCGACTGGAGCCGCATTCGCGGCAGCGTTCCTCGCGCCCGTGCCAAGCAGATGGCGCGCGCCGCCATGGGGCATTCCCCCGCGATCTTCAAAGCCATTCGCGACGGCGGAACGCACAACAAAGCGCAGCTGCGCAACCAGCTGGAATACCTGACAACCAAGTCGAGCTTTATCATCGACAGCCGTGGCACCTATGACGGCCAAAGCGTTCTGTCAGCCAAAGAGATCGAACAAGTCACGCGCCGATTTTCCGCACAGTGGAATGAGGGGTTTCATCCCAAGCTAGGACATACCTCACACCTCTTGATGGCTTTCCCGATTGGCACGCGCGGCGAGGATGTTGCCGAAATTACGCGCGAGATCTGCGAGCGGTTCTTTCAGGGCGAAGGCAGCCATTTTGACTACATCGCCGCCGTGCATGAGGACCGGGATCACCCGCACGCCCACATCGTCCTGAACCGGCGCAGCAAGGATGGTGAATTCTTCTTTCTGAAAGAAGGGCACCACTTCAACTACGACAGTTTTCGCGAGGCGATGGTCGAGGTGTCGGACCGCTACGGGCTGAGGCTTGAGGCGACGCGAAAGCTCGAACGTGGCATCACGACGAAGAGGCCAAGCGACGTGGACCAACGTCGCGCGGAAACCACCGGCCAGAAGCTGGCTGAGCGCGAGCGCGTAGGGCCAGAGCTTGACCGTGCCTTAGCCGAAGTGGCGCAGAACGCGCAGCTCTATCGCGGCTTGGCGGCAGAAGCCTCGCGAGAGAACCAGCATGACATTGCAGCAGCTTTGGACAAGGCCGCGACGCTTTTGGCGCAGGGCAAACCGATTGAAGTAGATGGAAAGGTATATGGCATGGCCGAAGAACAGCATTCGTTTGATGAGGTCGTGGATGCCTTTCACGACAAGATCAACCAAGCCGAACGCATTGTAGCGGATGCCCCTGTGGAGCGGCGCGCGGCGCTCGAGCATGAGCTGAACGACATCTATCGTTCACTGTCACATCTGAGCCCCATGGGAACGCAGTCCCACATCTTGCTCGAAGACGCGTCCAATAGTGGGATCTATTCTGCCGCAAATATACGGGCCGAGGCCCAAGGCGCTTTGCAGGAGACGGCGCTCGCCGAACGTCTAGAACAGGCTTTGAAAGGCACCGGCATTGACGCGCAAGAGGTGACGTGTCGCGTTGAAATCGGCGCGGGCAATGCCGCGCTGGAGCGGCAATGGCTTGGACAGGATTTGAAGGCGATTGCCGAGAAGGAGGGTTTTGATCTGGCGCGCGCCGATGAACTGGAGAAGGCGATCGACCGTCTCGATCAAGTTCACAGCGATCTGGGCCGTGTGTTGGCCGACGCTGAGGTTCTCAAAGACAGTGGTGCGGGGGAACCCGACCGGCAGGAAGCCATAGCCGACAGGTTGCCGCCGACCACCTCAGAAATCCTGAGCCGTATGAGGGACGACCCAACCGCAGATCCATTCCGAAACGATGAGGAACGCGAGACCTTGCGTGCCGAGCTGGAGGAGCTGGTCGGTGAAGAAAACACCCCGGACTTGGCGATTAGCGATGAGACCGCGCTGGAGGAACATATTGAAGACCGCCTGGACCGGCTTTATGCGGCCAAGGCATATCTCCAGAGCGATGCCGCTCTGGCGAGCAGCGTGGCGATGGAGCACGTCCTCGACGAGATCGCCAATGAGGAAATAGATCTCCAACGCGAGCGGCATGTTGCTACCGACGGCGAAAAGGGCGTGACGCATGGGTAAGGCGCGGATCGCACTCGGCGTCATGAGCTTTGCTCTTCTGGGAGCGGTGTTGGGCTATGTTCTGTCGTCGGCCTTTCTGACGTTCCGCTGGTTCGGGGTCGGGGCGGACATAGATTTCTTGATGCTCGCGCGTGGCTACGGGGCTCTTCGAACAATCCATCCCGACGATATGCAGATCGTTCACTTGATCGTGGGGATCAGCACGGGTTTCGGTGTTCTGCTTAGTGCCGTCTTGATGAACGACACACTGACCAAGTTCGGTGAAACCCATTGGCAGCACATGTCCGAGATGAAGCGGAACGGCTTTTTCGGAAAGCCCGGCCACGGCTTCGTCCTCGGAAAAATGGGCAAGCCCAAGAGTCGCAAACCCTTCGTGATGTCCAAGGTGTTCCCCCATGCCCTGATCGTCGCCCCGACCGGCCGCGGCAAGACGACGGGTTTTGTTATCCCAAACCTTCTGACCTATCAGGGCAGCGCCGTGGTGCTGGACGTGAAGGGTGAAAACTTCGGTGCGACGGCGCGCCACAGGGCCGCGCAGGGCGACAAGGTGTTCCGGTTTGCGCCCACGGACTGGAAGGATGGCCGCTCGCACCGCTACAATCCCTTGCTGCGGATATCGGCGCTCGAAAACGTCGACCGTCAGCAGATGGAGCTGCAACTCCTAGCTTCGCTGTTCCTGCAAGCAGATAATGATCGGGTTCAAGGGCTTCTTGATGGCGGCATTGATCTGTTCGTGGCGGCAGGGCTTTTGGCGTTCGAGCGAAAGCGGCCGACCCTCGGCGAAGTCTACCGCATCACCGCATCGGGCGGGGACAAGCAGAAGGAGTATCGTCGCCGCGCCGACGAAGTGGTCAATCCAGCTGCCAAGCTGATCTTCATGCGCATGGCCTCAACCAACAACGACACGCTGACGTCTTACCTGTCGCTTTTGATGACCTCGGGCCTCAAACAATGGTCAAACCCCGCGATCGACCGTGCGACCGGAACGTCAGATTTCGATTTCCGCGACATCCGCAAGACGCCGTTTTCGGTCTATCTGGTGGTGGAGCCGCTGATGGTCAAACCCCTCGCGCCACTGATCCGCTTGTTCTTCTCGGACTTGTTGGCATCGCTGCAAGACCATGAGCCCGGCAAGGACGAGCCTTGGCCTGTGATGATCATGCTCGATGAGTTCAACCGCCTGGGCAAAATGCCGATCGTGCTCGACAGCATCGAAACTCTGCGCTCCTACCGCGCCAATCTCGCGATCGTCACCCAGACCATCCCGGCGCTAGATGAAATCTACGGCGAAAATGCCCGCCGCGCGCTGCAGGGCAACGCAGGCATCAAGCTCTATCTGACCCCCTCAGATGAAAAGACCATCGAAGAGCTCAGCAAAGCCGTCGGCAAAACCACCAAACGGGTTGTGACCCGCTCGCGCTCAGTCGGCCGAAACCCCTTCGCTGGGCGCAGCATGTCCGAACGAACCGAAGAAACCGCGCTCCTATCCGAGGATGAGGCACGGCGCATGGATCTTGATGACATCGTTCTGGTGGTCGACGCGCAAATGCCCGTGCGCGCCAAGCGGATCAAATACTATGACGACCGGTTCTTTAAGCAGATATTCGACAAGCAGACAGGCGATCTGCCATACCCCTCAGCCGGGGACCAAATGCGCGGGCTGCAAGGGCAGATCAAGGCGCTGGAGGCTAAGATTGGGGCGTTGGAAGTGCCAAGAGGGACTGCCGACAATGCCTTGGAAGGTGGTGGAAAACGGCGCGATGAGATTGAAGAATTGGCGTCCGGTAGTCAAAATGCTCAGTCAGATGAACAGGCCAGTTTGGGTGATTATCAGGCCGGAACAGAAAGGGTAGAAAGGTTTATGGAAGAAGCTGCTCGGGAATGAGGGCGGATTCCGGAGGTACGCCGCGGGCGCGAAGGGCCACCCAATCTACTGGGAATTCGGACATTCCGCCCTAAGCTCAGGCCAGCAGGTTTAGCATGACAAGTGGATTCCTGAGCTCCGTCGCATGGAAGACTTGCGTCGCGGACGGGACGCAAGTCAAAAGACCGTGGTAATTTCTTCAGAGAAACCAAGAAGGCATAACTAAGAAAACAATCGAAATAGTTCGATGTTTACGCTATCGCGTAGATCAACTGCAGGATTGATTTGAAGACGACCTACACGATGAGCCCTTCCCCCGAGGAAAGCACAAGTTCCAAACAGAAAGGCTCCAGTCCAGTCGGGCGCGGGGGCGCCGGCACCTATATTGAGGGCCAGCTTGGCGCCTATTATCTCCTGCAGATGCTCGCTGGCAGCGATGCGCGCGGCCTCCCCAATGCCAGGATCGAGCGGGTGCAGCTTCAGGGCGAAAATGAAGGCTATGCCCTCGATGACCTGATCGTGCACAGTGTTTCGGACAAAGGCACCTCGCTTCTCGAGATCCAGTCGAAACGCACAATCCGTTTTTCGCCCAAAGACACTATCTTTCAAGACGTCTGCGGACAGATCGTACGCAGCAATCCCTCTCAGAAGCCGACGGACCGCCATTTACTGGCGGTTGCGACCCAGCGAACTAGCTTTGCTATCTCTGGCCCGTATCAGGACGTGCTCGAATGGGCGCGCAGAGCGGAAAGTGGCGTCCAATTTTTCGCGCGGTTAGCCCTCCCAGGTGTCGCCAGCGAGGAGATGCGTAGTTTCGCCAAAGCATTCCGCAGCAATCTTGTGGCTCATGGAGTGGCGGACGAGGACGAAGCCGTCTGGTCCATATTCCGCAGGTTCATGATCCTTGAGTTCGATTTCGAGTCGGCTGCACCGGAGGCGAAGGCCCATGCTCTGACACTGGCCCGTCAGGTTCTCGCGCCGGACGATGCGACACGTGCCGAGGCACTTTGGAGCAATCTCATCGAAATCGTCATCGAGATGGGCAAGGCCGGTGGCTCGGTCACGCACCAATCACTCACCGAGAGACTGACGACGCGTGGCTTCCACCTAGTGGGCGATCAGAATTTCTCGCTCGCCCGCGCCAAGCTGGCGGAGATGTCGCGCCACGCACTCATGGAGATCGGTACCACTGTCGGCGGCGTCAATCTCCCCCGCCTCGGCGCGCTTGCCGATCTCGAGAAAGCACGCGACGGGCATCGCTTCATCGAGATCACTGGCAAACCGGGGGTGGGAAAATCGTGGGTCTTGAGACATCTTGCTGAGCGGATAGGCCATGAGGGCCATGTCATCGTACTTGATCCCGTAGGCACGCCCGACGGGGGATGGTCGGCGCTCGCGCAACGTCTCGAAATGCCCGGGACCGCCAAGAATTTCTTGTGGGACCTTGCGGCCGGTGGCGGCGGGGTCTTGTTCATTGACGGCCTTGAGATGTTCACGTCCGTCGAGCGCCGCCGCACAGTGAATGACTTGCTGCGCGAGGTTGCAGAGGTCCCAGGCTTCTCCGTAGTCGTGTCCAAACGACCCGATGTCGGAGTCGAAGACACTCGCTGGGTCGCCGAGGACGCGCTCGCGAAGTTGGGTACGCCCTGCGAAGTGGTCGTGGCCGAACTGAACGACGACGAGGTAGCAGCCCTGAGCACTGCCGCCCCGGAACTGCGCGCTCTGCTGTCGCGAGATCATCCGGCCGCGAGCATTGCGCGCAACCTCTATCGATTGGCCCAATTGCTCAAGGTCCCGAAATCGGCCGAAATTCGAACTGAAGCAGCGCTTGCCGATCGTTGGTGGAAGAGTGCTGATGGCGCAAAGCCAGATGATGTTCGCCCGGCGCAACGGCTCTTGGCCGAGCTAGCAGAAGCGGCGCTGGCAGGACAGGAGCTGATTGAGGCGTCGACGGACACGGCGGCACGAGCTCATCTACTGCGTAGCCTGACCCTGTCCGAACCAAGGCGCGACCGTCTCAGCTTCTACCATGACGTGCTGCGCGACTGGGCGATCGGCGCGCGTCTTAATGAAGACATCAAGTTGCTCGACAGCGTCGATCTTTCGGTGCCGCCATCGCCACGGGTGGCGCGTGGCATCGAGTTTGCCGGGCGCTTCGCACTCGAACAGGGACCGGATGGCTTGAACTGGATAGCCCTCCTTGGGGCCCTCTCGCGACCAGGCGCCCATGACGCATGGCGTCGCCAAGCTCTCATGGCGATAGTACGATCCGAGCTGTCGTCGCAGCTTCTGAACTGCTGCCGCGCTGCTTTGCTTGCCGACGGGGGCATGTTGCTCGTCGAGATTTGTACCGCCATCGTCGCGACCGAAACAATCTCGGCCGCATCCGCCTTCGAGCAGATGGCCGAGAAGGGCGCTGAGCTTCCCGTCGAGGCGCCGAGCTCTTTTCGCATCGCCACGACGCTATCGGCGCCCACGGTTCTCACGTGGTGCGCTGTGAAAGCCAGCGAGATTCCAGTGCAAGCGATAGTTGCTGTTCTGAAGCTCGTTGAAGTCCAGTTTCTAACATTGATGAGCATTCCTGAACTCGGGCAGCTTACGGCGAAGATGTTGTTTGGGTGGCTTATGCAGCTTGACCTGCGTGCATCCACCGTCACGATCCCGGGTGCTCAGGATACGCCATGGATAGAACGTTCAAGCCGCGCGACGATGATCGAAGACCTTCGGAACATGGCCCTTCTAAGCGCGTCACACGCGCCGGAAGACACGAAGGCCTATTTGAGCGCGATCGCGAAAGAGAACGATCACTACAAGGTCAAGGCAATAAGGCCGTTCAGTAAAACCTTGGCCAACGTCGCGCCGAACGAGCTTGCGGCACTTATCACGTTCAGTCTTATAGAACAGCCACGTCGAGGTCGATCACGACGGGATTCCCTGAACGGCGCGTTCGGCTTTGCGGATACCGACTACATGCCGGTGTCGCCAGCGCAGCCCCCTTTTCTCGACTTGCTCGATGCGGACCCCGAGATCGGACTCGGCCTGATCCGAACACTCGTTGACGCGGCAGTCGCGCACCATGCGGATGGCACGAAGGCGGGAACGGACGGATTCACGGTCGTCTTCGACGGGAAGCCGCGGTTCTTTCCATGGGAACGGACCTATTATTGGTCACGCTCCAGCCAAGCGCAGGAGTACGCGGTATCTTCTGGCCTGATGGCGCTCGAAGCCTGGTCGCATGAGCGCCTCGAGAAAGGCGAAGATGTCGAAGTGGTTCTGAGGGACGTCCTCGGGCCGGAAGGTAGTTGTGCCGGGTACCTGTGTGTCGCGCTCGATGTTCTCCTCTCGCATTGGCCGACGACACGCGACGCGCTCGTCCCGTTCGTGGCGAACCCCTCCCTGCTTGCCAATGATCGCACGCGAGCGGGGTTGGAGAGACTTGGAGGCGGGATGATAAAGCCGGAGCCCAAGGGCCGCGTCATGCTAGCCGATCTCGCGAAGCGCCCATCACGCTCCATAATGCTCGAGCGGCTGATCCCCTATTACATGGCCGAAGATCACGCGGGGCAGGTGGTACGCTCTTTGTTGACTGAAGCTGTCCAAGAGGCTGGCCCGTACAGCGCGGAAGCGAACTTTGGCGATCCAGCGTTTATGGGATCCTATGCACTCAACATGCTTGACCGGTCGAACTGGGTCGAAGTTGAAGGTGGCCTTGGCTACAAATCACCACCGGCAGAAGCCGAGCATCTCGAGTGCCTCGAGGCCAATCGACAGGCACATGAGCGGTCCTTCACGATTGAAACAAGAATTCAGCTGGCGATAAGTGATCCTACAAAGGGTTCGCCCAACTTGGTGAGCGAGGCCCTCGAATACGCTGCTGGCGATCTGCCTGACTACAGCGACACAGATTATCTCAAGTCACGATCGACAAGGCTGATTTCGACGGCCATGCTTGTTGCACGGGACGGTGAGGATACTCTCCTGGACGAGAATGAGGATTGGGTTCGAACCGTGATTGCCACCGCCTTGGCGGAAGAGGTCGACAGCTACGGCTCGAAAGAACGGCTGGACTACAATCGCCCGGCGCAGGGCATATGCGCTCTAATCCATCTTTGGCATCGAAGACGGCGGGTCGAGGACCGCAACCAGCTACTGAGAACCGTCGCTCGACAAGACCAGGCCGCCTTCGTTTCCATGGCGGCAGCACATGCTAGCATCAGAGATGCCGATCCGCGACTGATCAAAGCTGCAATCCGTATCGCTTTCACCTGCTGCCGTTGGCGTTGGAATCCCCATGACGAGGACGCCTCAACTCGAGAGGCTTACGAGGAGG
The DNA here is from genome assembly GCA_947498415.1 of uncultured Paracoccaceae bacterium. Classification (GTDB taxonomy): domain Bacteria; phylum Pseudomonadota; class Alphaproteobacteria; order Rhodobacterales; family Rhodobacteraceae; genus Cognatishimia. The sequence continues at coordinate 262,302 of CANMKB010000004.1, read as the reverse complement.
GGAAAGCGGGGAAGGACGCTGACGCGGTTACATCCGAGATCGCTTGGCTCGATGGCGGACCTGAGCCGACTTGGCCGGAGCTTCCGGAAGATACACCGTCATTTTCGCGTCAGCCGCGTGCGATTGTCTCACCGAACAGTGAACATATTGACCTTCAGCGTGACGACGTCTCCCTGAGGCGTAGCTCCAGGGAGGCGGTCGTTCACGCCAATGACCAAGAGCTTTCACGGTGGTTGAGTCTGCTAAATGTTGAAGGATGCACTCGGCCGGGCTGGTACCTTGAGATCATTGAATCTTATGCGCCTTGGTCAGCACGAATGAATGGTCACGGCTATTCCGCTGATGCTGAACTCAGTCAGACGCCAAGCGATTGGAACAATCAGTTTTACGCCCTGGTATCATCTGCCTTGATGGACGCCGCGGAGGATCAGTTCTGGTTGTTTCTAAAGCCGATAATTGAGCTACCTGACCGGCCATTTTGCGATGTCGCTGAAACGGTCATTCATGCAGCTGATGTTCACTATTTCAATGAGCCGCACCGGCCGTCAGCTCGGGCGTCCGCTTTGCGGCAGAAGATGGTTGCGCGGGCGATTGAGCTGAATCGATGGTCTTGGGACCGTCGCCGGGTAGAACTCGGGATCGACTTACAAACCGGTCCAATGATCGGTACGTTGCTGATGAACCTCCACAACCCATTTTCTGGAGCAAAATCATATCTCGTTCCGGCTGTCTTCGACCGGGTTGATCCGCTTCTTGAAACGCTACGCCCGATGATTTCAGGCGGTCCTACGGCCTTCATCGCACTCTGCACGATGAACACCCTGAACGTTGCTCCGACAGCACGACATCTCGATTTCCTCTTGAACGCGGTCGAAACTTGGCTCGATGCAACGAACGGCGACCGCTCGATGTGGCATGAGCTCAGTATCGGTCGAAAAGTCGCTGAATGGTTAAAGGCGGCGGCGGTCGATGATCCCTCCCTGTATGGTCAGTCTCACCTGTCACGCAGCCGCATCGATGCCATCCTTGGGCGTCTCGTCAGCTTGGGCGTATCAGAGGCCCACGAGCTGGAAGTTAGGATCCAAACGGAAGCGAACAGTCAAACCCCACCTTGATAGGTTCGCAGTCTGGACACTACGATGGTGCCGGACCAGCCGTACGAGGGGCTATTGGCCTGCCGCGAACCGCTACGCAAGTTTGTCCTGTCCGTCACGGTATTTCGACGACGAAGCCTTCGGGCGGCTTGTAAAGTAAAGATCGTTTGATGCGCGCTTCGTCGATACCGGTTCTAGCGACAATCTCGTCCTTAAAAGTGCAGAAATCTTTGTAGGACATACGAGGATCGATCATGAACTGGTCGAACACTGCATGGGGATTGAGTTCGTATTTATAGACGCCGCCGCCGTGCTTGCTGTTTTGGCCTTCGAAATAGATCAGCCGAACTTCGTCCTCGTGCTCGAAAGCATCCCGTTTCTTGAGAAGGGACCTTGCAACGGCTTCGGCGTTCAGACCGTCCTTGAACACCGTGCGCGCGAATTTCTTGAGCTCAAAATCGGGCGGATAGTCGACCTTGCCGATGAAGCAGCTATCGTTGGTCACACCCTTGTTGGCAGCGCAAAGGCTGTCGATCAGTCTGCCAACTGTTGTTCTGACTCGCACGGCATCCGTTTTCGGCGAGTAGATCCGCCACATCGCATCCGATCTCTTCTTGAGCGTCCAGCACTGGCCGTAGACATCCTCGTGGAAGGCGAACTCTCCGGTCTCGCCAGCGGCGGTGCGGACAGGCGACCTCAAGATGAAATTCTCGAACGGGTCTTCCCACATGGTCGGCCAGACCAAGGCGTTCTTCTTCTCGCCAAAGAGCTCAAAGAAGCGATTGCGCGGGAAAACCCTGTAGATGGTGGTGCGCCGTGTGATGTCGCCGATAATTGTGCTGTGTTTTGCCATTCAGGCTCCTTTCACATCGAAGCCGAGGAACCGCAATGCTTTGGCCATGCGTCCGTTCATCGGCGGGCATTCGTCGGGTTTGACAGTGCCGTAGAGTTCGAGGGCGCAGAAATAAGCAAAGCGCTTCAGCTTGATCGAGCGGTCATAGAGTACATCGTGGAAGCGTTGGATGAAATCGCCGGGGCCGTGCAGTAGGTAGGTCAATGTAGATTTTACGCGGTCGACATCTTCGTTGTTTGCCCTCCAGAATTCAGCGGGAAGGTTTTTCAGGCCTCCTTTGACGAAGCGCAGCTGTTCTGTGAAGGCATGCAGTGACATCAGGCCGTCAGTGATTTCTTCCTTGCTGGCCGCTTCGATTGCCTCGCGTGTGCCGAATGTTCGTTTCACCGTCTCAAGCCAGGCGGCGTAGTCCTCCGGCACCTTGTTATTGGCAGCATCAACCCATTCCAGCGCGTAGTGCATGATCTCCTTGCGGCGGTCTTCAGTGCTGCGCAGCGGGGCAGCCTGCCATGCCTCATCGCCGATCACATGGGTCAGTCTGACGTAGTTCAGGAAGCGGTTGGTCTCGTTTTCGATACTGACATTTGCGAGATCAGGTCGGCGATATCCATGTTCGTCGAGGATCGTCGTCACCTCGCTGAAGGCAGGGCGGTACTGTTCGTAGACTTCCTGCCTTAGGGTTTCCAAAAATACGCGTTCGCTGGATTTCTCGTGGCTTTTGACGTTGATGTTGTGTGGCTGCGCTTGTCCCAGCGCGGCCTCGATCTCCTTTTCAGGATCGGGCGTGCGCCGTTTCAGTTCATTGTAGGTTTTCTCGAAAGTGTCGAGCTTTTCCCGCGTCAGGACCTGCCCGGCATCCCAAAGCTCGATAAATAGTGCGCGGATGTCGTCGACGGCGTCGGCATCATCGTTACGCTCGAGGCGAATGACCGCTTCGCGGTTGGCGCGGAGGCCGCCATCGGTCAGGTTTGACGAGCCCAGCAGGGCAGCTTGGTCGAAGATGTAGATTTTTGCGTGGAACCGGCTGGTTAGGTAGCGGATCGCGATACCCGGCACTTCGAATAGCTTGCGCAGTGCTTGCGGGCTGGTCGCTTCGTTCAGACCGATGAGCAACTGTACTGTCTTGCCCTCTCGTGCGGCCTTCAGAAGCTGGTCGGGCTGCGTAAAATAGGGTGCTGCCAGATGCAGCCGCGATGACTCCGCAATCAGGTGCGTGAAGGGATTGATGACAAAGTCTTTATTGGGACCATTTGAGAATATCCTGCTCATACCGCTCCTCATTGAAATGCTGTTCGGGAACTTTTTATGAGCGCTCCCGTCATGTGACTACTCAATATGGCGTATATCCAGTCGGCGAAGTGTGATGCCTTCTTGCTGTGGAATTCGCGAATGCAGCGAATGGTAGGTTCGGCGCGCTGCGTCGCAGCATGCTAAAGTTCAGTCGAAAGTCCAGATTGGGCCGACTGCATGAGGCCGACTAGCAGTAGTCATCGAATGTTTCGCCACCTTCCCAGGGCAATCCTTGAGCTTCAGTCAGGGCCTTTTCCGCTCCGTCACGCATAAAAAACGTGCCCTGACTCTCATGAACAAAAAATCCGTTTTCAAAGGTGATTTTTGAGATTGACCATGGTTTGATGGCATCCTCTCCGTGTTCGCCGAGCAAGTAGATGGCACTTTCTCCACCGATCATCGCCACGTCTCCGACTTTTGTTTCTCCCCAAGGGGAAATCACTGCGACCGCTCCCTTTACCAAACGGGAAAGGTATTCTTTGAGTGGATGTTCGGTCTTAGTTTCGGGACAAAGAGGAAACTCAGCTGGCACGCGCCAGTTACGCTGAAGTGCACCAACCGTTTTGGATGCAACCAGTTCTTCAACTGGTTCTACAACCGTTTTCTGGCCCCGGCCGAAAATCCAGTCGCCAAGGCGGCCTCCTGTTGAGGTACTTTCGGACCCCGCCCAGGCAAGCATTCGCTGCAGACTTTTGTCAGCTTCTGATGGTGAGACGCTCCTCATCCACTCGAAATCCGCGGTGAGTGTGCCATTCTTCGGATTTCGCGGGTCAGCGAGAAATTCCTCGATGCTACCATACAAATTCTGGATCCGCTTCGCAGTGATCGGGTTGAGGAGAATATTCTCCAGGCGCGTGACCCATCGTAGGTTTTCAGGGCGGTTGTTTCGGCGATTCGTATCGATGTGATCTACCACATGGCTCTTGCTCGGTTGTTCTCCATGAAATGCTGTCGCAACAATCCGATGAAGTTTGTGACCCGAGATCGTCATATAGCCATCGCTTTTGCTTGGATTTCCAAAAGTCCAAGTCTCATCAAGCGGTCGCTTCCTCTGATCTTGCCGTGCACGGCGAAGGACCGAACCATTATCGCGAACGCAGTAGCTTTCCCCACGATAAATACATTCAGCTTCTGTGTTGAAAATCGCCAATCCTTCCACGATCGGGCTCCTTCTAAAGTCTTTAAGCATATCAAGCGGGCCATCTTCGACCCTGAAATCGAAATGGTGTGCTGAGATCACGGCATCAAGGTTGAAAGGCCAGTTTGGCTGCTCGGCAACGCAGCATCAAGCTCAGATTCAATGTTCGTAAGGGCCAGTAGTGCTGGGATTGGGAATGATTTCGGGTGGGCAATATAATGCTAAGGCATCGCGTATAAGGTTGAAATATGGTTGATGTCAGCGAGGCAGAGACCGGATTGAACTATGACGATGCTAGACGATGAAGACCTGCATACACTTCAGCATGAAGTTCAGCGGTTGCTGGGTCGATGCATGTTACGGCTACAACAGTATGAGCGGCTAATCAAAGCCATGGTGGCGCATCATAAGGTTTCAGGACCGTTTCATGACTTGGAGCGGGCAAAGGCAACGCAGATTGACGAAGCGGCCCGCAAGACGCTCGGCACCTTGGTTGGTGATCTCCTTGGATCGTATGTTGTTGCCGATGAGATCAACCCTCCCGAAGTGACGACAACCAATTCTCCAGAGAACGTCAATTGGTTCGCCATGCAGATGTCACTTGGCTTGCCGGATGCAGAGTTCGTCCGCGTTGAGAGCGATCTGAGAGAAATGGTACTTCTTAGGAACAATCTGGTTCATCACTTTATCAGCCAGCACGACCTCTGGAGCCCAGATGGATGTCGTGCCGCGCAAGATGCATTGATCATTGCATACGACCGTATCGACCATCACTTCGGACAACTTCGTGAATGGGCCGAAGACATGGATAAAATACGGCATACGATGTCAGAATTCTTGCAGTCGAAGGAATTCGAAGAGCTATTTGTCAATGGAATTTCTCCCGACGGAAAAGTGAATTGGGACGCCTCAGGTATAGTGAGCGCCTTGCGAGAAGCATTCGATGCGTTGGCCGTCGATGGGTGGGCACCTGCGGCTGCAGCTGGCAAATGGATTGCTAAGCGTTACCCTGAACAACTGCCCTCCAAGTATGGATGCCGCAGTTGGCGACAGGTTGTGCATAATGCACCCATCTTAGAGCTTCGGTATCTTGAAATGGATGGACAGCGCACTGCTTGTTATCGTGACAAGGGCAGTACCGCGACGTCGCGTTAAAATACGTCAGCGGCGCATGATCGCTACGCATTTTTCCATAGCAGCTTTTGGGAAGTTGCATGGCAGCAAGTTCGAAACAGTGAACGTTGAGTTCGAGCCTAAACCTTATTCTAAACGCTTCGCCCGTTCTGCCACCCGCTGAACCATCGAAACGGTAGCATTGCTTGCCTGCCGTATTCCTGCCCCCGTGATCTCAGCATTCGATCTACTTCCAAACCGTGCTCGCGCCCGTGAGCCCCTAGTGCCGATCAAGCCCTTGGCGAACCCGCCAGGACCGGGAATGCTCGGCGGTCCGACCATCATGAAGTTGCCCGAGATAGAGCGCACGATCAGCGGGGTGGCGATGATCATGCCGCCTGCGAGGAACATCATCATGAAGAAGGGCACCAGCGCGCCGATGTTGCTTGCGCCAGAGGGATCTCCGAGTTCGGTCATTAGCGAGCGTGACATGCCGACAACGGTGGAAAACACTCCCGCGATCACGAGGGGGTAAAGCGCGTAGGATACCGTGCTGGACAGCCAGCGGTGGAAATAGTCCTTGCTGACATCAAAAAGCGAAAGTGCGATCATGATGGGGGCGATGCCGATCATGAAGGCCAGCATGATCTTTGCGAAGATCAGGACAAGGCCGCAGAGTGCGCCGATGACGCCCAAGAGGAACGCGCCGATTGCTCCGATCAGGGCTCCGGCCATCCAATGCATGTTGTCACCGGCGGCGTTCAGGTAGTCGCCGAATTCTTCGATGAGATCGTCGAAGGCCCCGGCGAAATAAGACGCACCCGCACCGCCGCCGCCAAGCCCCGCCACCATGCCGCCCGCAAGTTGGTCTAGCCCATCGATCAGGGCACTGGCCACAGCGTTGAATTGGACCCAATTCATCGCAAAGAGGGAGATCAACATGAGTTTGAGGGCGAACCAGAAGGCGGTCCGCCCATCCATCGACTTGTACTGAAACACCATGTTGAGGAACACGCCAATCACGGCGAGCGTCGAAGACACGGCAATGACGCCACCAAGCTGACCGGCGACGTTGCCAAAGGTGGTTTGGGCAGCGTCTTCCAGAAAGTTGTCGGTTGTCTCAACCATCCAGGTGACGACGCCCATCGGATCCTCCTCAGTTAGGTTTAGGCGCTCGAGCCGGTGCGCCGCTTCAAGAAGGCCTTCAGGATGTGTTCGCCGTCGAAATCCGGAACGACTGAGACCAGCTCCCAGCCATCCTGGCCAAGGGCCGTCAGCTGGGCTTCGATCTTCGGTGGCTTGGTTTTGGCGGTGTTGATCTGTTCAATCTTGTATTCAAACATGGGCTGTTTCCTTTGAATGGGCCGGATCAACCGGCAGGTAGAATTCGGTGATGCCGCGCGCGCCTTCATGGCGACCGGCCTGGATGATCACATCGATCGAGCGGGTGATATAGTCGTTCATGTCCTGGTAGGTCATGGGCACATCGGTTTTCAGGGCGGCGATGGCGAGACGCTGAACCGCCAGCTGAGGTGTTTCAGCGTGCAGTGTCGTGAGTGAGCCGCCATGCCCGGTGTTGATGGCTTCAAGGAAAGTCATCGCCTCTTTGCCGCGTACTTCGCCTAGGACGATGCGGTCCGGCCGCATGCGCAGGGTGGAGGTAAGCAGCACGTCAGCGCTGCGCGTGGCTTCATCGCGGTCAGACATCAGGGTGACGACATTGGGCTGAGTTGGGCGTAGCTCGGCGGCTTCTTCGATGGTGATGATGCGCTCGTCGGCGGGCACGAAGGAGAGGATTTTGCGTGCTGTGACAGTCTTGCCGGTCGAAGTTCCGCCGGAGACGATCATGTTGAGCTTATGGGTCACACAAAATTTGATCGCGGCGTCGATGTCGCCGGTGGCCACGACATCGCGCAGCTCTGCGTTGCGCTTGCGCCTTGCACCCTCGTTGCTGCGCTCTTTTCCGAAGAGATAGGACAGCTTGATCCGCTCTAATGGTAGGTCGGCAAAGAACCGCAGGGAGATCGCATAACCGCCATCAACGGCGGGGGGCTGGATGACTTGCGCGCGGATCGGGCGGTCGCGGTAGGTGATGCTGACTGATACAATCGGCTTGGTCCGGCTCAGAGTGGTGTTCGCGGCGGAAGCAACCTGATTGCCTAAGTCTTTGATCTCGTTCGGTGAGAGCGGTCGATTGACGGACCGCATAAAGTGATCCCCCTGAAACTCGGCCCAAAGAGTACCGTCGGGGTTGATACAAAGTTCGATCAGCTTCGGATCACGCGCCTCGGGGATCTTGTCCATCGAGCTCTGCAGGTAGCTGGCCGCCATGATCAGAAGATCTCCAGATCGCGGTCGACCATCACGGTGACGCGGGCTCCTTGGTCGACATAGATCACCGGAGAGACGGAAAGATATTCGCCGATCACGCTTTGTGCGCTGTCTTGCAGGTCTTCCCCAATTCCCTCGAGCACATCAGAGGTGATCTCGTCTTCGGTGTTCTGGGCTGCCACAGCAGGCAAGGCTCCGATCAGAGATATCAGGGCGGCTGACCCGAACCGCGTGCCGAAACGGCTGTCGACGAAACCGGTCGTGCCGGAGCGTCCCAGTGCGTCGCCACCAAAAGCGCTGATTTCGACGGTCTGGTTGCTGGGGAGAATGATCCGGTCCCAGGCGATCGTCACGCGTTGCTGAGCAATGTCGAGGCCAGATTGATACCGCCCGATGAGGCGCGCGCCGCGCGGGATCAGGATCCGCGAGCCGTCATAGGCGTGGATATCTTCCGATACCATCGCGCGGACCTGACCGGCGAGCGAGCTGTCGATCGCTGTCTCGAGCACGGCCTGGATCATCGTGCCCTGAACGACCGTGTTTGACGGGTTCACGATCAACTGGGCCTGAGTCACCTCAGCAGGTTCAGCGCCGTTGCGGACAAAGTCTGTGTCGCCATCAAGTCGCCGCTGCTCGGCGGCGGTATCATTATTGCCGCTTCCAGTGCCGCCAAAGGCGATGATCGGGCTGGCGATACGGGCTTGCAGCTCCTCAAGTTCGGCTTGCCGCCGCCGCTCCAGCTCCTGAAGACGCAGTTCTTCGGCCGTAGGGCCGGTTGGAGCAGGCGAGCGCGGTGTTTCCAGGCGTGCAAGCTCTAGATCGTTCTGCAGTCGCTGTATTTGCCGTGCACGTTCTTCCAACTCTTCGCGCAAAGCGGCTTGTGTTGCTGCTGCCTCGCTACGCAGGGCATCGATTTCTGCGCTCAGGCCATCCAGCGCTTCAGTGTCGACGTCCGGAGCCTCAGGTTCTGGTGCGTTACGCAGGGCTTCGAGCTCGGTGCGCATGGCGTCCATTTGCGCGCGCAGCTCGTCTGTTTCGTTGTCCGGTTCTGACTCTGCTGGAGGTGGCGATGTGTCAATCGGTGCAGGGGTTGGCTCAAGGTCTCCAAACCCTGGTCCCGCTGCTTGGAATTCATCCGGTGAGGCGGTTTCGAGGCCTTCAGGTTCAGAACCGCCAGAGAAGAATAGAAAAAGGCCACCAAGGGCAGCGATTGCCGCAATGCCTAGGGCAATAGTGACAACAGACGGACGCGCCTTCGGGTTTTGTGTTTTACCTTCAATCGCTTCGAGGCGTTTCTTAAGCTCAGCTTTTTCACTCATTCTGGCTTGCCTCGCTCATCTCTTGGACGCAGATCTCATCCTCGCCGAGCCGGAGAACCCATCGATCGCTGACACCTGAAACGCGGATCACGCCATCAGGTCGGGCCAGAGCATTCACGCTGCGCTCATTGCCAGCCGACCAGCGAAATATCGCGGGCAACGGCGCATTCGCGGCAAAGCGGAAATAAGTGAAGGTGCCGTCATCCCAGATTTCGCGCGGGGTGATCTCGGAACGTGCGCTGACGCCATAGGCGTGGTTGGCAGGTTGGCTTGCCGCCACGCGCGATTGCTGGGGAGCGGACTCCGGATAGGTGAAGCGGATGACATAGAAAGTCGGCGAACTCGCCTCGGTCACGTTGAAATAATAGCTGCGCCGGTTGGTATAGACGGTGATGTTGGTATGCGCGCCGCGCGAGACTGGCTTGATAGCAAAGGCCTGGCCGCCGGGCACGCCGTCCAGAAGAAAGCCTTCAGTATCGCCCGCAATGATTGAGCGAATGGTCTCGCCTTGGCCGAATTCAATACTGGTCACATGGGTCAGGCTGGTGCGGATGCGGTAGACCTGCCCATCTTGATAGGTGGCCAACCGGACGCGGGCATCATAGGGGCCTTGGCGCGGCTGGGTTTCTGCATGGGCGATGCCAGCAAGCGGTACGAGGAAAGCAAGGATCAGGAACAGGCGGCGCATTGGTTACTCCAAACGATCCGAGCGGATCGCGTATTCGGTGACGGTGAAGCCGAAAGGGTTCTGCCAGACGTCGTCGATCGACCGGCTATTCTCGGGCCGAAACTCAAACATCAGCGTGGTGGTGAAGAGCCCGTTCTGCGTGCCACGCGGCGAGCTCAGCCGCTTGCGCAAGCGCACCTGGGCACGATTGGCGCTGATATGGGTGATCGAGAGCACCTCGACCTCAAGCCGCGCATCTGTGCCGTAGCTGTCGGGCGGATAGGCCTCATGGCCACTTGTCCAAAGTGCGCGCAGTCCTGCGGCCGCAGCTCCGTCCGACTGGTCCAGGACCCGCCGCACGCGCACGTCATTGTCGAGCTGATTGTAGGTCTCTCGATCAATCACATAGCGGTAGACCTGTGCCTCGATGATAGCGGGGCGTTCCGTGAGTGAGACCGCTTCAACCATGGCATTGGGGAGGGCCATGCCGGTTTCGCTATCAAAGGGCACGATCATGGGCGGCGGGTCCACGTCGAACAGAGCGACAAGAGCAGCGGCGAGGCAACCTGCCATGCCAAACGCCATGCCTGTCAGCCCCAGTTTCTGCCACATGAGCTCGCGTCGTCGTGCGCCGTAGACGAGCTCTTCTTCGATGATTTCTGCCTCGCTGTTCATGGGATCAATCCGCGCGCAGGTCTGGCAGGGTGAAGTCCATATAGCGGCGCTCTTCGGCCAGCGTGGCAGCATCCACCACGCCGGATTGGCCCGCGCCGACGGTCTGAATGGCTTCGAGCTCCCACATGCGGGTCATGGCAATGGCCAGTTCGGCCGTGACGCGGGTGTTGTGATCCACCGCTTCCTTGAGCGTTTCCATGTCCGGGATCAATGAGACCAGCTGTTCGACCCGTTCGAGGGATTGCGCGGCCTCTTCATAACTGTTCTCAGCGGCCGCCGACATCACCGCCCCGGTGCCCGCCTGGCTGGCGATGCGCTCAGCCCCTGGATTGCCGCTGCTGGCCATGTCGGAGAGGCTGTCTTGGTCAAAGCCTGCATCCTCCAGCGCTTGTGTCATGCGCCCTTCCATCTGAGGGGCGGCGTTGCCAATGAGGCCACTGAAATCGCCGCTCTGGATTTGCCGGATGGTGCCAAGGAGTTCACCGAATTCCTGATCGAGTAGGCCATCGAGATCACCACCCATGGCCATTTCGATGATGTCTGTCGCGCCGGTCAGGGCCGCGTAGGTCTCATTCAGCGTATCCAGTTGCTGTTGCACCAGATCTAGCTGTTCGAGAAGCGTGTCGAGCTGGTCGGTCTGGATCCCGAAATCCTCCAGCATCTGCTGCAGCTGACGAATTTCTTGGGCGATGTTGCGCGTGTCGACGGTCGGCACGCCTTGGGCGAACAGGGGTGAGGCAACCAGAAAAGCGCATGTGGCAACGGTTGAAAGAAAACGGATCATCGGAGTGCCTCCAGATCGAATTGCATGAACTCTTGTTCGCGGGCCTGCGCGGCCGCCATGGCCAGCTCTGCGGCGCTGAGCGGGCGGGTATGGGCGGCCTTGAGGCGCGTGCGGATCGCGATCAGGCGAGCGAGTTCGGCCCGCGCGTAGGTGTTGAGCGACATGGCCGCGTGAATGTCATCGGTCTGACCAATACGCCTGATGATGTCCTGCGCGCGCAGCGCGGCCGCTTGCACCGACACCAAGGAATAGTCGCCGTAGACCCCTGCGCCGAAAGAGGTCAGGCTCATAGTAGAATTGGCGAGCAGAACCGGGTCGATGGTGCCGAGTGCGTCAACGCCGCCGACGCGTGCAAGGTAGAGGTTGTAGCGCTCGGGGATGACCTGAACGTAGTGCTGGGTCTCGGCAAAGGGTGGCACGCCGCTGTAGCGCTGCACATTCCCCGGACCGGCGTTGTAGGCCGCCAGCCCGTGAATGATGTTGCCGTCAAACATGGCCAGCATCTGCGCCAGATAGCGTGCGCCGCCGGTGACTTGGATGTAGGGGATTTCGTAATAGGCCGGGTAAATCCCGAGATCTTGGGCCGTACCGGGCATAATCTGGGTCAGGCCGAATGCTCCAACAGGGGATCGCGCGCCGATGGTGAAACGGCTTTCTTGCCAGATCAGCGCTTGCAACAGGCAACGCCATTGCTTGGGCGACAGACCCGCCGCGCGCACACCGGACATATGGTGCGTTTCCTGAGCCGCGCGGATGATCAGCTGTTCAATCGATCCTGAGGCATCGCCGAACATCTGTGGCGCGCCGGGGTTTGGGTCGACCGAACCATAGAGCGTGTCTGCGGCGCTTTCAGGTGATGACCCAGCTTCCAAGCTCGCGACCAGTGTGCCTGAGTTCCCGCTGGCAAGCGTCGTGGCATCGAGGATGTCTTCCAGTGCCTGGAGTTGTTCTTGCTCGAGCGCTTCAAGCTCTTCCTCTTTGGTCAAACGATCCCGCTGCAAAGCCAGATCTTGTTCGCCTTGTTGCAAGACGCGCTCACGCTGCAGAAACATGCCAGCATCAAAGGTCGGCACGCCTTGGGCATAGGCCATTGGCGCGGCGAACCACACCAAGCCCGCAAAGATATGCAGGCGGTGCTTACTCACCGAGACCACCAATCGGGCCGAGCGGTTCGAAATTGCAGTTGCTGCGACTGACCTCAGCAAACGAATTGAAGCATTTTGCTTCCGACGGCCGGTATTCCGCGCAGGCCGTCAGTGTCAAAAGGGTGAGGGTCAGCACGCAAAGTCTACGCATCAATCTGTCTCCACAATTCGGGGTTCTGGCGATAGTCTGCGCCAACCAGCGCTTCGCCTTTTTCCATGCCGCCTAGGATCGTGAGGTAGGGGCCAAGGGCACTCAGATCGGCGTCGATCACCACCGAGCCTTGATCATCGCGCACCAGCGCCAGACGGGAGTTGCTGCCGGTGCCGAGCAAAACGCTGAGCTCTTTTTCGGTAAGGCCCAGCATGGTGTAATCGCTGGCCGAAGCGCGAATGTTGGGAAGCAAGAGCTGCGTCGGCACAGCCTCGATAATCGTTTTGCCGGTGCGTGTTTTCTCAAGCTGGCTTGCATATTGCGTCATCATCACAACGACCGCGTTCTGTTTGCGGGCGGTGACAAGCCAGTTGCTAAGGCGGTCCGCGAAGTACGGGTTGTCGAGCGCCTTCCAGGCCTCATCGATTATGATCAGCGTGGGCTTGCGATCCTCGATCACGCGCTCCACCCGCCGAAACAGATAGGACAGCACGGCCATGCGCTCTTTCTCGCTTTCGCTGTCGAGAATGCCGGTCAGATCGAAGCCCACGATATCACCATCGAGCGAAAAGGTATCCTCAGCGCTTTGCCCGAAGATCCAGCCATAACGGCCATCTGCGGTCCATTCCTGTATCCGTTCGAACAGATCCCCTTCATCTGCTCCAGCCACAAAAAGCGAGGCCAGATCCTGCCAGTTGCGAAGGGCGGCATCGCTCGCCCCGGAGTTCTGGCGCACCACTTCCTGAATGCGGTTGATTTGGACCGGACTCAGGGGCTTGTCGGAGCGATGCAAAAGGGTGGCCAACCAATCAGAAAGCCAGGCTTGCCCGCGCCCGTCGATTTCCGTGCGGAGCGGGTTCAGACCGGTTGCCTCGCCCGCCTTGATGGCGCTGTAGCGCCCGCCATTGGCGCGCACGGCCATTTCCATGCCTGCACGGTAGTCGAACACGAACACGCGCGCGTCGCAGCGGCGGGCTTGGGTCATGAGGAAGGCTGACAACACCGATTTGCCGGAGCCAGGGCGGCCAAGGATCAAGGTATGCCCACCGGTTGGTTCTTTGTCCGGTTGACCCGTCTCATGATAGTTGAACAGGAAGCCAGAGCGTTCAGGCGTCGGGAAGAGAGTAATCGGCTTGCCCCAAGGCACGCTATCACCCGGCTTGCCCAGTTGACCGCGATGCAACGCTGCGAGGTCGGCAAAGTTCGTATTGGTGATGGCGGCCTTACGGCTGCGCATCTGCCCATTGCCCGGATGCTGCGCGAAATAATGCGTCCGCGCTGCAAAGCTCTCGTTCACCAGATTGACGCCTTCACTGGCCGCGATGTTGCGCACCTCGGCGGCGATGGCTTCCAGCTTTTCCTCGGTCTCGGCGAAAACCGTGACGGACATGTGATGATCGCCAAAGCAGAGCCGTTTAGATTCCAGATCGTCCAGCGCGTCGACCAGTTCTTCTGCGAGAGAAATCGCGCCGTCATCGCTGGCCTTCATCAGGCGCTGTTGCCGCTTGATGCGGCTGGCCATGATGTTGCTGTTAATCGGCGTGAAGGAATGCGTGACCACCATGTCGACAGGCAGGTTCAGCTCATCAAACATGGTACAGCTGGTTTTGGCTGGATAGGTCTTGATCGCAAAGCTCGTACCAAACCGCTTGCCCGCCGCCCCATCGTCGAGCGCAAAGCCTCGCCCCTGAAACGTGACGCGGGTGTTGGCCACGTCCTCGGCAATGATGCCAAAGCGGGATTTTGCGAAGAGCGGTCGTTCCTGGCCAATGTTGAGCGCCCCGAGGAACCCGAGTAGCTCGCCATTTTCGGCCCCAAGCAAGCGTGGGTTCATCTCAGAGAAAGACGATCTGAGAAACCCGACGACCTCCTCAAGTTTGCGCAGGTGTTTGGCTGTCTGGTCTTTCATCTGAGCGATCGAGTCTGAGCGCTTCAGGCGCAGCCGAGCGCCGAGGGGAGGACGTTTCAGGACCGTGAGTGTGAGCGTCTTGTCCCGCAGCCCCGCCCGCGCAATGGCCAGCTGCCAGCGGGTGTCCAGCGCTTGAGCAAACCCTTCCTCGCAAACCGGTGGCAAAGCAGTCTCGATCGCTTTTGAGACCTTGTGCACGTAGAAACTGTACTCCGGCCCGACCTGCGCGATGATCGCCGCGAAGAGCGCGCGGATCTTCTCCAGATGCGCGTCATCGCTGGTCATGCTGTTGACGCCATCAAGGCGGATGCACTGGAACAGAGCATTGCCGCGCGTGCGGATCGTCACATCATTCACCAGGCTGACATAGGGCAGCATGCTGGCCATCGGGCGCTCTTTGCGCGCCCAGTCTGGCAGCGTTGCAAGATCATCCGAAGGATCACGGAGCATAGCTGTCCCCCGAATGGATCTTGCGATTTGGCGTCGGGGGCGTTTCCTGCAGGGCAGTGACCATCACTTCAAGAAAGGCCGGGTCCCAATCCGCCGCTTTCCAAAGCGCGGGATAGGCCAGAGCGGCGATGATGATCACCGGCCAGCTCTGGACCCACAGAAACAGCAACACAAACCCGAAGAGCCAAACCATGGCATACATGATCGGCAAGCCGATGAGCTTTGGCGGCCGGATCAGACCGAGGAAGAGGCGGGTTTGCGTTGCCATGCCGAATTTATGCGCCCCAGATGGCGGTCACGATGGTCGGTGCAGCTGCGATCCCTGCAATGGCGACCAGAACCCAGAGAGCCTGGCGGAAGTCGAGAATGCCGAAGAGCCAGGAGAGGAACACACCGATCAAGGCCAAGGTGCCGATGACTATGCCCAAGGGGCCGGTGATCGTGTCGACGATGCCTTGGAGAAGGTTCTGCACCGGTGAGAGGTCGATACTTTGCGCGAGCGCGGGATTGGCAATCATCAAACTGGCCAGAGCCAGCGACAGGATCGTGCGGAATTGAATTTGCATCAGGAGGCTCCAGTCAGTCGATCACGCACGGCCGTGACCCGGCGCACGTGATTTTGGGTTTCTCGGTAGGGAGGAATGCCGCCATAGCGCGCGACCGCGTCTGGTCCCGCGTTATAGGCAGCGAGCGCGAGTTCGGGCGTGCCGAACTGCGCCAACATCATCAGAAGGTAACGGGCAGAGCCATCGAGGTTTGCCTGCAAGTCATGCGGATCCACGCCGAGTTCTGCGGCCGTCGCTGGCATCAACTGTCCGAGGCCAATCGCACCTGCAGAACTGCGTGCATTCGGGCGATAGGCGCTTTCGATCTCGATATTGGCTTGGAAGAGCGCCTGCCATTCCGTCACCGACAGACCTGCGCCGCGCAGAGCAGGGTGCCCGCCATAGCGATGCGCGGTGCTTTCAATGGCAGCGAGGATTTCGGGGCGGGGAACTGCGCGGGCGGGTGCAGGAGGGGGAGCTTCAAGCTCTGGCGCTGCAAAAACGATCAGCTCTGGTGGGTTTGCACCAATCCCGTCGACATAGCTTTGTGCAAAACTGGATTGAGGTGGCTTGGTCTCCAGCTGGCCGTTGGCCCGCATGGAGAGAATGAAGCCTTCACAATAGGCGGGGGCAGCAAGGAATGCTGCGAGGACGGCAAGTGGCTTAGCCCGCGTCGTCCAGCTTGTGCGAGGCGATCTTACCTTCGAGCATGGGGATCGAAACGATCGAAACACCAAGGCCCGCAAGGAAGCTAGATAAGCCATTGATTGTCTTGAATTCCCGAGCGGCCATGTTGTTGCGCGCGGTGACAAGCAGGCGGCGTACCTCACCGTCGGGCGAGACGCAATGCACGGTCCAAACTCCGGACCACTGAGCACCTGTACGTTTGGGCGTAATCCGGCACACAACATCCGCCGAATGACCCTCGGCAAGCAGCGTGCGCAGCCCGTCTTCACTGACAACATTGGGGGCGTCTTGCATCAAATTCATAGGATCGAGCCTTACAGAATTGTGCATTGGCCCGGCAGTCCCTCATGGACTACCCAACCGATACAATATTATAATCTTGCAATCAATAGGTGCAATTTGAGTTATTGCGCCCTTCATGCGTTGAAACGAATTTACTGCAACGGAGTGGCTGAGCCAAGATAATATGGGGCTTTTGAAACAAACATGGGCGGTTATGGTCGTTTTGAGCTGGGGGTCTGCCGTGAATGCGGGCAGTTGCTTGCCGCCTGTGCAGCCCTGGATGCCGACTAATGCGGATGACGTGCAGGAATATGCTGATCTGTTAAGGCGCGATGCGGAGATCTACTTTGCTGATGTCGAGCAGTACTTTCGGTGCTTAGATCAGGAACGACGTGAGGTTTTCGAGCAGGCGCGCGAGATCAGCGAAGAGTACGCGCGCGTCTTGGAGCTTGTGGAGGGCGTGAGGAAATAACGCCCGTCCTCACGTTGAGAAAGCTGCCGTTCAATAAGACAGCGGCGAAGGTTGCCAGTGCGGGACAAGGACGAAGCCGGAAATTGGCTCTTCGTGTTTCAAGGTTTTCTTGCGTCGTACTCCATACTGCGAATTTGGTTGCTCACGGTATGGAACTTAGCTTTCACCGCGCTTCGAACAATGTCTCCAGAATAGGGCAGTCGGGAACGTCACCTTGGCTGCACTCCGCTGCCATACCCACAAGTGCCTTTTCCAACTTGCGCAGCCCTTTGATCTTTTCACGCACAGAAGCCAAGTGCCCGATGGTCAATCCATGTACCTCGCCACAGGTAAAGTCTTGCCGGTCAACCATTTCCAACAATTCTCGAATTTCATCAATGCTGAACCCAAGCTCTCGCGACGTCTTGATGAAGGACAGCCGCTTGAGTTGATCATGATTGTACTGCCGGTTGCCGCCCGACGTGCGATCCGGTTTTGGCATCAGTTTGATACGCTCATAGTAGCGGATCGTTTCAATGTTCACGCCGGTACGTCTGGACATCTCGCCGATTGCGTAGCCTCGCGTTTTTGTGACCTCAGGCATTGAAGAATCTCCTTGCATCCGTAGCCCCTACAGATCGCATGTTACACCTAGAAACCGGAATTGCGAGCACTTGAATGACTGACACAACAAACGCTGACCTGAACAAACACGACCCTGAAAGCCGCAAGGCTCGCATGATTGCGGCGGGCGGCATTCTTGGAGCCCTTGCGGCCTCAACCTGCTGCATTGTTCCGTTGATCTTGTTCAGCCTTGGCGTATCCGGCGCATGGATTGGCAATTTGACGGCGCTTGAACCTTACAAGCCGACCTTCATCGCAATCACGCTTGGGTTTCTTGGCTACGGCTACTGGATGGTTTACCGCAAACCTAAAGCCTGTGCGGATGGAGAGACTTGTGCCCGACCACTTCCCAATCGGCTGGTCAAATCTGCACTTTGGGCATCAACCATTCTCATTGTGATCGCGTTATTCTGGAATTGGATTGCGCCGGTCGTCGCCCCCATTCTTCTTGGTCTGTGAAAGGAACCATAATGAAACTCTACACACCAGTTTTGGCCTTGATTGGCTTCATGGCCTCCGCTCCTGTGTTTGCGGCTGAGCAGACAGTGACATTCTCGGTCCCAGGTATGACCTGTGCCAGCTGCCCATTCATTGTTGAATCGGCGATGAGCGGCGTCGAAGGTGTTATACAAGTGAGCGCCGATGCAGACACTCGAACGGCTGTTGTGGTCTTTGACGACGCCATAGCCAATGCAGAAGATATCGCGTTTGCGTCAACGGCTGCGGGCTACGAAGCCGAGCTTGTTTCTAACGACAGCAATTCCTGAGCCTAAAATGAAAGATAGCTCAACAGGAGGTTTGCTGGCCTTCATCGTGACTGCCCCGGTTGTCGTCATCTGCTGTGGTGGAAAACTGGCTCTGGTTGGAACTGCGCTTTTCGGAACCGCTGGTTTTCTATCTGGCGCCAATGTGCTGACCGCATCCCTCCTGGCAACACTTGGCGGAATCGCGTTTCTGGCAACACGATCCTTCATGCGGTTGCGCAGGCAAGATCGAGATTTCAGAGAGGGCGACCGAGGTGAACGACAGACTTCTTAAACTCGGCATCTTTGGCACGGTGATAGCCGCGCTGTGTTGCTTCACGCCAATTCTCGCTGTGCTTTTCGGGATTGTGGGGCTGTCGGCCGTAGTTGGCTATCTCGATTATGTCCTATTGCCCGCTCTCGCTGTGTTCGCGCTGATCACGATTTATGCTCTCATCCGCCGTGCGCGGAAAACCTGATACCGAAAGACCAAAAATATGTCCGACTGTTGTTCTTCGAATTCGGCAGATGCCGATACATTTGACCTCGCTGTAATTGGCGCTGGATCTGCTGGATTTTCTGCTGCGATCACGGCCGCCGAAGACGGTGCCCGCGTGGCGCTCATCGGATATGGAACCATCGGAGGCACTTGTGTCAACGTCGGTTGTGTTCCGTCCAAGGCGATGATCCGCGCAGTGGAAACACTGCATTCAGCCAAAACCGCTGACCGGTTTGATGGTGTGGAAGCCACCGCAAAAGTGACCGATTGGGCGGCCCTGGTCGCCCAAAAGCAAGCCTTGGTCGATGATCTGCGGGCCGCAAAATACGTTGATGTTTTGCCGAACTATGAAAGTGTCAACTACATCGAAGGCCAGGCAAGTTTCGCAAGCGATGGCTCTCTAGAGGTTGGAGATCGCACCATTCGTGCGCCAAAAATTATCATCGCAACGGGGTCTTCGCCACATGTGCCAGATATCCCCGGAGTGGATAAGGTCGAATGGCTGGACAGCACCTCAGCACTTGAACAGTCAGAACTTCCCAAGTCACTCATGGTGATGGGTGGCGGCTACATCGGCGTTGAGATTGCTCAGATATTTGCCCGCGCAGGTGTCGAAGTAACCATTGTCACGCGTCGTGGCTTGCTTCCAGAAGCCGAACCAGAGGTCAGCGAAGCTCTAACGAAAGCCTTTGTCGATGAAGGCATCAAGGTGCTGGACGGGCTATCATACGACAGGTTCGAAAAAACGGGAGGGGTTGTCACGTTGCACGCGACACATAACGGCGTGGCGGTCAGGATCGAAGCCGAGAAGCTCTTGTTGGCGACGGGTCGCATCCCGAACACGGGTTCTTTGGGGCTTGATGTCGCTGGGATCGACATCAACGCGCGTGGCGGAATTGTCATCGACCCGCAGATGCGCAGTACCCGAGACGGGGTTTATGCGACAGGCGATGTGACCGGGACTGATCAGTTTGTCTATATGGCGGCCTATGGCGCGAAGCTCGCCGCCAAGAATGCGATGAATGGAAACACACTCAGCTATGACAACAGCGTCATGCCCGCTGTTGTCTTTTCTGATCCACAGGTCGCCAGTGTCGGCCTTACCGAGGCGCAGGCCGAGTCCGCTGGTCATGAAGTGGCCACATCGGTCTTGGGCCTGGAGCACGTGCCTCGTGCGTTGGCTGCCCGCGACACGCGCGGTCTTATCAAACTGATCGCGGACAAGGACACTAAGCAGCTATTGGGCGCGCATATCATTGCCCCGGAAGGAGCAGACAGTATCCAGACCGCAGCGATGGCTATCAAAATGGGAATGACCTACGACGATCTGGGCGCAATGATCTTTCCCTATCTCACAACAGTCGAGGGGCTGAAGCTAGCCGCACAAACATTTGATAAGGATGTAGCCAAACTGTCCTGCTGTGCAGGATGAAGGCGGTCATGGCGCGAAGCAGCTATCTCGACTGGTCAGTGGTGTCTGATGGGTATGTTGCCAAGGCTCTTGAGGCGTTAATGACAGCGGAACGGATGGCAGATCGATGGGATGGGATTACTCCGCAAGAGCTTGCCATTCACCGACTGGTGCTGCTCGGTTTCGTCAGGGCTGGAATGCCCCCAACATTGAACGACCTCAAGATGTCCACTGGGCAAACATTGGTGGATTTAAGATCATCACTTCGGAGCCTGCAACGACGCGATCTGGTCCTTTTTGAAGACGACGTGATTGTAGCAGCCTATCCGTTCTCCGCGACCCCGACGCAGCATCGAGTTTCACTGGGCGGCAGGCGCATCAACGCTATTTGTGTCATTGATGCATTAGGAACCGCTGCGATGACTGGCCACGAGACGACTGTTCAGTCAGCCTGTCCGGAGTGTGAAAGGCAGATCAAGGTTTCAATCAACCGGGATGGATTGGAAGTAGAAGCCGTGCACCCCGAAGCTACCGTCATCTGGGCTGAAGTATCGGACGTGAACGGGTGTGCTGCTAAAACGCAATGCCAGTCCATGTTGGCGTTTTGCTGTGACGAGCATCTTGAAGAGTGGAAACGTGGAAAACCTGCCGGAACCGGCTTTCGGTTAACTCCCGAAAAAGCCACCCAAATTGGAGCAGCTGTTTTTCTACTTTTCGTCCACTCAACCGACAGGCCCATCGAGTTATCGCCAACTTCATGAAAGACCATCTGGGCATGGACACTGTCTAGCTCTCCGCCAACTTCGAGCTGGGCCAGATGCATTAGGGCGAGAGGCTGAAATCCGACATTCCTACTTGATGCAGCATCAGGACGTTCGGGTTCTTTCCGGCCGTTAGCTGCGGTTTGCGCCGATGTCCGTTTCAGCGGGATGATCTGAGCAGTTTGATGTATCAGGATGACCATCATCGTAAAGCGCCGCCTGCGTCTCACCATTGTCCCAATGATACAGCAAGCCGATTTCTTCGCCTGTCTTGATACAGGTAATGCGGCCGATGGCTTCGGCCGTTGTGCGAACACTCTCAAATTCGGGCAAAACTAGCCCCTCTCGTTAAACAATTCCTTTGGATCGACGCTGAGAGCATCCGCGATCCGCTCCAGAACATCGATTGATGCTGAATTCTTGGCGAGTTCGATCTCGCTGATATAGCTGCGATCGACTTCCGCAGCTAAGGCTAATTGTTCTTGGCTCAATCCTCTGGAATTTCTTAGATTCCGTACATTTAGCCCTACTCGTTCCCGCAATTTCATGGCCTGTATTCGGCCAGATCACAAGAACCGCTCTACGGAATATATTCCACAAAGCGCGCGCGAGCATCACAAATGATGTTCTCGTATATGGTGTGAAGGGGGTGTTGGAGCTACTTTTTCAATAATACAGTAACGTAATCAAAAGGCAATTATTGATATGTGGTGCAGATTTATCAGGAATTGGTTCTTTGGGGTCGCAATGTCTCTGCTTTTCAGTGTGGCTCCGCAGGCGGCGAAAGCCTATCAGGTTGACTGCGCCATTCTGCTTTGCCTGGCTGGTGGGTGGCCCACGTCAGCAGAATGCGCTCATGCCCGTGCCGTGTTCATCCGTCGGATCACGCCCTGGCCGATTGAGCCGCCGTTGCAAATCTGGCGTTGTCCTATGGGTGTTTCTGAGCGCGCACCATTGCAGAGCACGGCCCCTAAACTCTGGGAGGCCAGCGACCAATCAGGTCAAACGCTTGGGCAAATCATTTTGGCACAGGTGGTCGAAGGTGGTGCCGATATCGACATCAGCGGTTTGGAATTCGATTTCGTGCGCTCGATCCGCGTCTGGGACGTTCGGCATTACAGTCATCACGAACGTGGCCGCGACGATGATTGCTCTGAGAGTTACAACATGCGCCTCGGGACCTACGGCACGCAGGGCGAATTCGGCTGGCAACGCACCACACCAGCGGCTGCCCCGCAATGGGTTCTGCCGTCGCGGCGCTGTTCGTCATCGAATTGGCGGCGCGGGGTCGGCGTTGAATGGGAGGACCACGAAGGCAACCACGGATATGAGTGGGTGGCCTACTAAGGCTATTCCCCGATATCCTTCATGCGTTCTGAAATATCGCCCGCAATGCGCTCATACAAGGCTGCTTGCTTGTCTCTGGGAGAGCCGGGCTTCGGGCTTCTTCGGCGGATGCGCTTCGCGAGCCAGAAGAGCAGCCGCGCGGCGGGGTCTTCCAGTTTTTCCGGCACAGGGGCCGGATAATTTTCTTCGAGTAGGGCAACGACCTCAGCATTCATACTGCGGTGGTTGGCCTCAGCCGCGAGGCGTATCCGATCGCGAAGACCGTCGGGCAGCCGCACGATAAATTTATCCTGATTTTGAGAGCTTTGTTCTGGCATGGTGGCACTGTGCCATAAAAAGCGATTGACGCAATAGTGGCTAAGTGCCACTAACGGGATATTGTTTCAACCTGGAGGCGTTTCATGAACAGTCGTAAACCAATGCAACTTCGGCTTCCGCAAGAGCTCAAGGAGTGGATCAAGGCGGAGTCCGATCGCAATGGCAACTCCCAGAATTCTGAGGTGATCCGCGCAATTCGCGCGGCAAAGGACAGGCGCTCCACTCCCGCTTCAATCGGAAATATCAATATAGATCAGGGTGATAATGCGCGTTGTTAACGAGGTGAGAGAGGTGTCGATAAGATGACGAAAGTAAGTGCACAGACGAAAGCGAAACAAGCGGCCTCGGCTTTTATCCGCGAGGCGCGGGAGGCAGGTTGGCAACGCGCGAAGTTCGAGATCAAGCCAGATGGCAGTGTCATCGTCGATGCCAACATGGTCGCGCCAGAGGCAGCTGACGACTTTCTCAACAGTGACCTGAGAATGGGCGAATGACCCGCAAGAGCCTTCCAAAATACGTCTACAATGACAGAGGATACCTTCGGTTCATCCGGCGTTCGCGCGGCATCTCTGTCATGATGCATGAAGAAGCGGGCACTCCGGAATTTTGGGATCATTACAATCGCCTGCTTAAAGGAAAGCCAGCGCCTGCGCCGGTGAAGCGTAACTTTGAGGCCTTAATCCTGAGCTACTACGAGAGCGACGCCTACAAAAAGCTGAAGCCCCGGACGAGATCCGACTATCGGCGGTATATCAGCCACATTCGTGAGATCTGGGCCGAGAAAGACCCGGCCAGGATCGAGACCCATCATATCTACGAATTGCACCGCGCCAATGCGGATCACTGGCGGCAAGCCAATTATCTCGTCCAGGTCATGGTCGTCTTGATGAACCACGCACGATTGATTGGCTTTATTAAGAAGGAGCACGGCAATCCGGCGAAAGGCATTCCGCTCTTCAAGCAGCAGAGCGATGGCTGGGAGCCTTGGCCGGACGATGTCCGCGCAGAGTTCGAAGCGCTGGCTTCTGAGCGTGCGCGACTGGTCTACGAGCTTTGCGTTGGCACAGGCCAGCGAATTGGCGACGTCGTAAAGATGAAGTGGGCACACTTTTCCGACGAAGGATTCGATTTCACTCAGGGTAAAACCGACAAGCCGCTGTGGATCCCGCTCACTGATCGTCTCAAGGCTCACCTGGACGGGCTCGAGCGAACGGACGGCACGGTAGTGACTGACGCTAAGGGCAGGTCGGTCAGCTATCGCATCATCGCCGAGGAAATGCGCTCCATCAAAAAGAAGATGAAGCACGAGAAGGCGAGCTACTACAAAACGCACGGGCTCAGGAAAAATGCGACGATTGAGCTGTATCTGGCTGGGTGTGATGACGAGATGGTCAAGGCCGTCACCGGCCATTCAGGCGTTGAGATGCTCAAAAAGTACGGTGGGCCGATCCGGCAAAGAGAGCTCGCGAAGCGCGCTCAAGAGGCAAGAAATCAATTGGAACGAAGCAAGACCGAAACGTGAAAGTTTCAACGGTTGTTTCAAAAATGGCAGTGAAGGAGAGAAAGGATGACGCAAGTCATTGATTTTATTGGAGGCGAGTACCGGAATCGAACCGGTGTACACGGATTTGCAATCCGCTGCGTCACCACTCCGCCAACTCGCCGCCGATGTGGTATGGCGGGGAATAAACGATCTCAAATCCGCCTGCAAGCAGGAACTGTAGCTTTTGATACGTCCCGGCGTTGCCCCGTGCTTTTTTATGTGGCAAGAGGTGATTGACCGAAATCTGAACGAATGAGTTTAGTATGTCTGACTTTATAACACGCCGCACGGCAATGGTGGACACGCAAGTGCGCCCATCTGATGTAACCAAGTTTCCTATCATCGAAGCGATGTTAAATGTCCCTCGAGAGGCATTCGTCCCTTTTGAAAAGCGTGACGCTGCTTATATGGGGGAAAACCTATTTCTTGATGAGGGGCGCGTGGTGCTTGAGCCGCGCACATTGGCAAAGATGCTTGATGCTTTAGACATCCGCAAAGACGAGCTTGTGCTCGATATTGGCGCGGGCCTTGGCTATTCCGCTGCGGTCATCGCACGTATGGCAGAAGCGGTTGTTGCCGTTGAAGAAGATGAGGCGCGCGCCAAAGAGGCGCAGTCTGTGCTGGCAGAGCAAAACGTCGACAATGTCGTGGTGCATCCTGGCGCCTTGGTTGAAGGAGCTGCAGATCATGGCCCGTACGATGTGATCGTGGTGCAGGGTGGTGTTGAAGTTGCGCCTGCGGTGCTGACTGACCAACTCAAAGAAGGTGGGCGGATCGCTTGCATCTTTATGGATGGCGCTTTGGGTGATGTTCAAATTGGCCATAAGGCAAATGGGGAAATCGCTTGGCGATCTTCATTCAATGCTGGCGCGCCGGTTTTACCTGGATTCGAGAAGAAACGGGATTTTGAATTCTGAATGAGGGGCGGTCTAAGCGGGCCGCCCATGTTATTTGAGGGATGAGTAGAATGCGCATTAAACAACGACTTCTTGCAACCGTGTTGACACTGTCCGTGTCCTCGCTTGCGATGGTACAGGCTCAGGCAGAATCTTTGGCAGATGCTATGGCACATGCCTATGAGCACAGCGGATTGCTAGAGCAAAACCGTGCTTTGCTACGTGCTGCAGATGAAGACGTTGCGATTGCGGCAAGTGCTTTACGCCCGGTTCTAAGCTGGGCAACGAATGTTCAGCGGAGTTTTGGAGGCGGCACTACTGCGATTGGCAGTAGCGCTGCGAACAGCAATAACTCAGCAAACATTAGCCTGTCGATGAATTGGATCCTTGATGACAGCGGTTCGACCAAGTCACGCCAAGCGGCGCTTCAGCAAACTGTTCTGGCGACGCGCCAGACGCTTGTTTCGGTTGAGCAGGGTGTTTTGTTGAATGCCGTTCAAGCCTTTATGGATGTGCGTCGCTTTTCGGAAATCGTAGCGTTGCGTCAAAACAATTTACGTTTGATCACTCGAGAGCTTCGCGCCGCAGAAGATCGTTTTGAAGTTGGCGAAGTGACGCGTACCGATGTGGCACTGGCCGAAGCGCGACTTGCAGGTGCACGGGCTGAGCTAGGTGTTGCGCAGGGCGATCTGTTGGCTGCCCGCGAGGCATATGCCGCTTTTGTTGGCAAGAAACCGGGTGCATTGGTTGCACCGCGTGGTCTGCCACGCACAGCATCTACACTTGAAAAGGCCCGCTCGATCGGTGTGCGCAATCACCCAGATTTACAGAGTGCACAGTTTAGTGTCGCCGCAAATGAGTTGCTGATTACAAATGCACGTGCCGCTATGCGGCCAACCACAAGCCTTTCAATGAGCCTGAATGCCAACGAAGGTCTTAACAATTCTGGATCAACACAATCTGGCAGCGTGACCTTAGGTGCATCTGGTCCGATCTATCAGGGTGGTCGTTTAAGCGCACAGGTGCGTCAAGCAATGGCGCGTCGCGATGCGGCCCGCGGTGGTTTGCACGCGACACGGCATAACGTGCGGCAGGCTGTTGGCGCAGCTTGGGCGCAATCACTGGCAGCGCGCGCACAGCGCGAGGCGAGCGCGCGACAAATCCGTGCAGCACGCATTGCGTTTGAAGGTGTTCGCGAAGAGGCAAAACTGGGTTCGCGGACAACATTGGATGTTCTGAACGCAGAGCAAGAATTGTTGGATGCGCAGGCTAATCAGATTACGGCATCGAGCCTTGAGCTGACCGCAGCCTATCGTTTGCTGTCTGCGATGGGGCTGCTGACTGTGGATCACCTCAATCTGTCCGTCGAAAAATACGATCCAGAGGCCTATTTCAATAAAGTGAAATCAGCCCCGGCGATCACAAGCAAACAAGGTCGTCAACTGGACCAACTGCTGCGTTCGATCGGAAAAGAATAACAATTCTCGCTACCTGTTGTGCGGCGCAGTTTGGTTGGCTAGACTGGCCGCATAGGCGCGAGTGGTTATAAAATATGTCTGATGCTGTAACAAATGTCGAAATCGAAGATGTACTGTCATCGATCCGTCGATTGGTTTCTGAAAATGGCCGCGGCACAGCGGTGAATTCTACGTCTGAGGTTTCGACCGAAGCTGTGGAAACACGTATTTTTTCTCAACAGCCAAAACAAGACTCAGCCCCTGTCGAAGCCGTTAAATCGTCAAGCGGGGCAGGGCGTTTGGTGCTCACCGATGCGTTGCGTGTGGCTGAACTTCCCAAAAGCATCGAGGCGGAAGACCAAGATCTCGCGCCAGATCCAGAGGTGCCTTTGGATGAGGGTGATGACGTCGCCTTGTTTGAAATGCCAACCGCTGAAAATGTCGAACGAGGGCCAGTTGATTCTGTTGAGGTTGCCCAAGAATCACAACCTACAACCGTAGATGAATCGCCAATTGATGAATCTATGACGCCGAGCCCCATCGAATTTCGTCATGCAGATGTGTCTGGCGAGAGTGAAATGACAATTCGTCCGTGGGAAGATGGCTCTCAGCGCTTGTCTGAATGGCATTCTGTTCGAACAGATGCACCTGCAGATTACGAGCCTGATGAAGCAGGTGACAGTGACTATGCGGGCACCCAAGTGGCCTCTTTGGAGTGGGAAGATCACGCTGAAGAGCTACAAGCGACCGAAGAACTTGAGCCAGAGCAGCTGCATGCTGACTCTTTTGAAGACGTTGAACCTGTTCAAGACGTAGCAGATGTTGTCGAATCAACAGCAGAACGGGCGGACGATCTGGAAGACCAAATTCAAGAAGCGGTCCTTGATGAGGATATGCTGCGCGATCTGGTCGGTGAAATTGTGCGCCAAGAGTTGCAGGGCCCCCTTGGTGAGCGCATTACACGAAATGTGCGCAAGCTTGTCCGTCGTGAGATCAATCGGGCTCTCGCGGCGCGAAGCTTGAACGACTTATAATTCCAAACATCCGACGATGAACACGCCCGCCCATATCTTGATCGGATGGGCGGCGTTTGGTCGTAATGGCTCTGCCAAGTTATCCGCCGCGGCTATCGCAGGGGCTTTGGCACCAGACCTGTCGCTCTATCTATTGGGGTCGGTTTCGCTATTTCTGCTGAACATCCCGCCCGCTATTGTCTTTGGAGAGTTGTACTTCTCTGCCTTATGGCAGGGCATATTTGCTGTCGATAACTCGTTTTTTGTGTGGGGCGCTGGGTTGGCCATTGCTTATTGGCGCAAGTCAGCTGTCGCCCAGGTGTTATGCTGCGCTGCGCTTTTGCATCTCGCGCTCGATTTTCCGCTGCACCATGATGATGGTCGCCCCCATTTTTGGCCGGTCAGTCAATGGGTCTTTGAAAGTCCAGTGAGCTATTGGGATCGGGGTCATCACGCCGGGGTCGTTGGCCCGATTGAAGTCTGTGTGTCTGCCATCGCAACGCTCTTGATCGTCACTGCAAAGCCCATCACATGGACTATGGTGTTTCCAGTTGCGTTGTTGGGGTTTGAGCTGTTTATCAGCTGGCGCTGGTTCACACTGCTTTTTACATAAGAAAACGCGCGCCCAATCAGGGGCACGCGATTTTCAAAGAGGGTAGCTTTTCGAATTTAGGCAGCTTGGCTTTCAGCTGCATGACGGCGTTCGCTTTCTTCGCGAGACAGGGCCACGGATGTCCGTACACCTTTGCCGACAAAGTCCATCAGGCCAGACACAACACGTTCGTTTGGGTCAATACCTGCGCACGACAAAACTTCACGTCCGTCGCGAGAACGCGCCCAACGTGCGATTTGTTCTGGACCATTGCCGTATTTCTTGTCGTCAGCAATGGCGTCGTCTAGCGCGGCAAGAACAACAGCTGCAAAGAGCTTACGAGCACGGTTGCCCTGTTCGTTGTTAAAAGCCGAGCCATCAACGAAATCTCTCATCTCGTCGTCCTTATATTCTTGGTCTTGTGTTTTTGGCGTAGAGCAGCTTATGGACTATCTAGTCTGATTCGGGTACCCTGAATTTGCATAGCTCTATTGCAATTTGCGCATAGCTTAAGCACTCTGTGAACCAAATAGGCCGTCTTGTCACCTTACCATGGGCGAGATATAGGTGTTTTCAAATTCCTATCAACCTTTTGACGTGGTTTTGTCATATGCCTAAGATCAACGGTAACGAAATTCGCCCAGGCAATGTTCTGGAACATAACGGTGGTCTTTGGGCCGCAGTTAAGGTCGACCATGTAAAGCCCGGAAAAGGCGGCGCTTTTGCACAAGTCGAGATGAAGAACCTGCGCAACGGTTCGAAATTGAATGAACGCTTCCGCTCTGCTGACAAAGTAGAACGTGTGCGCCTTGAACAGAAAGATCAGCAGTTTCTGTATGAATCTGACGGAATGCTGGTGTTCATGGATACTGAAACCTACGAACAAATTGAACTTCCTGCCGACTTGCTGGGCGATCGCCGCCCATTTTTGCAGGATGGTATGACAATTGTCGTAGAATTTTATGACGCAGAGGCCCTGAACGCGACTGTGCCGCAAAAAGTGACCTGTCAGATCGTCGAGACTGAGCCAGTTGTAAAAGGTCAAACGGCAGCGAACTCTTTCAAACCTGCAATTCTGGACAATGGCGTAAAAGTCATGGTGCCCCCATTTGTGGGTCAGGACGAAATGATTGTCGTCGACACGATCGCAATGGAATATTCCGAGCGAGCGTAAGGTCAACACGCCAGCGACTCTTTGAGTTGCAGAGCGCTGAGAATTCAGAGACCCTCCGGTGCAAGCCGGAGGGTTTTATTTTGATTATAGACATTAGCGAATTTGAATTAGATCACATCGTGCCATTGTTCCGCGCACTCCACAATTTTCACGTTGATGAGATGCCGTGGCGATATCACCTGCATGGCTCTGACGAAGGGTTTCACTCAGAGCTGAAGGATCGCATCAAGTCGGGAAGTTGGATTCTGGGGCTAGACGCAGGCTGGGGGCTTGCAGGTTATCTAATGGGCACACCCCGCATTACTTCAGAAAGTCATATGGACCGCGCACAGCGGCATTTAACGATCGACCATCTGTATATCGCACCGACGCATCGTAGAAAGGGGTGGGCATCCAAGCTGATGCAAGCTGCCCTAGATCGTGGCAGGCGGGAAGGGTTCAACCGTTGGGGTGTCGGCTATAACGCCTTCAATCAGGACGCAGCGCGGTTCTACAAATCATTCGGAGCAGAGGATCATGGTTGCTATTCTACTGGGGTGTTGGATAGCTGACTTTGGCATCGCCCGCTTGCATTTCAGATTGGGCACGATCAAACCGCAGGTATGCGAGCGCTTGTGGGCCCGCAACAGAGTGCAGAGTGCCAACAGCTTTGCCACCTGACGTGATCGGCGTGCCTGGCTCGGCTTCACCTTCAATGGACACCAGCGCCAAGCCTTTGCGAAGCTCTGTCTTGTGTTTCATACGCGCGGTGACCTCTTGGCCCACATAGCAACCTTTGCGGAAGTCGACGCCATTTAACCGCTCAAACCCCATTTCTAGGATGTAGCTGTCAGGGCCAAGTTCGATTCCGGTTTCTGGCACACTGGCGCCCACACGCAGCGCATCCCAATCTGTTGCATCATCCTGCACTGGGATTGCGCGATAGGCGCGCCAGCCTAGGTCGGCGTGGCGTGGATCGTCAAACCCGTCGTCAGGTGTTGCGCCTGTCCCACGATGAACGTGTAGATCAGCAATCTCAATGCTGACATCCGCGCGTAGCTTATACATGGTGAGCCGCATTTTGAGCGCGTCTGCCAGACTTTCATGCACATCGATGAGAAAGCCTTCGTTTGATTTCAAAACAAAGAAGTCCGCAAGGTATTTGCCTTGGGGGGTCAATAAAGCAGCGTAAACCAGGCCATGGGCAACTTTTTTAACGTCATTTGTGATCAAACCCTGCAAAAAGCTCTCGGCGTCTGTGCCTGAAACTTGCAAAACGGTGCGCTGGTTGCTCATGTTGTGGTCCTGTCATTGCTTTCCTGTTTAATATAGACAGGCGCGGGCCATGCAACAGGGGGCATCAGATGCGTGCACCACTTTCTATTGTGATTCCAACGTTGAACGCTGAAGCGGGGCTGATGCGTTGCTTACCTGCTTTGATCGAAGGGCTGCATGCTGGTTTGATCCGAGAGGTGATCTTCAGCGACGGTGGATCCACGGATCGCACTGTAGAGCTTGCGCAAGAGGTTGGCGCAATCGTGATTTCAGGGCCTGCAAGCCGCGGTGGGCAGCTGAGACGCGGAGCTGAAGCCGCCAAGGGCGGGTGGCTGATGTTTCTGCACGCTGACACCGTGCTGTCACCGGGCTGGAGCCTTGCTGTGGAAGACCACCTTGCGACGGGGCTGGCCGGTTATGCGAAGCTGCAATTCGCAGAAGCCGGGTTTGCTGGGCGTTGGGTTGCCGCTTGGGCAAATGTACGATCAAGAGTGTTTCAACTGCCCTATGGTGATCAAGGGCTGCTTGTACCGCACCAGATGTATCTCGATGCCGGCGGCTATCCTGACATTCCGCTTATGGAAGACGTTGCGTTGGTGCGCAAATTGCGTGGGTACCTTACAAAGCTCGATTGCATCGCGACAACAAGTGCCGAGCGATATCAGAAAAATGGGTGGTTGCGGCGCGGTAGCCGCAACCTTTGGACGCTTATTCGCTACTTTGCCGGAGTTTCTCCAGAAAAGCTCGCGCAGGCATATCGGCGTTAAAGTCTGGGCAGCTTGGAAAAGAGCATCGCCCACAGACCTTGTTTGGGTTTGATCTGTGCTACCGGTTCTAGGTCTGAACGTTTGGCTGCCTCTTCGGCTGTTGGGCCATCTGTTGAGAACTGCAAATTGTACAGCTCTGCATAGACGCCTTTCATTTCCAGCAGTTCCTCATGGCGCCCTTCTTCAACAACACGACCCTTGTCCATGACGACAATCTTGTCTGCCTCGCGAACCGTCGACAAACGGTGTGCGATGACCAAAGTTGTCTGGTTTTGTGCCAACTTATCCAAGGCGTCTTGAACAAGAACTTCCGATTGGGCATCCAGCGCACTCGTAGCTTCGTCGAGAAGCAAGATTGGGGTGTCACGTAACAAAGCACGGGCAATGACGACGCGCTGTCGCTGCCCACCTGAAAGCCCAGATCCACGAGGCCCCACGCGGGTGTCGAGCCCATCCGGCATCTTCAACACAAAGTCGCTTACATGCGCGGCATCAAGCACCTGCATGAGCTGCTTTTCGGTCACGTCACTACGGCCCAATAGAACATTTTCACGCAGGGTTTCATCAAACAACATCGCATCTTGGGACACGACAGAGAACATGTCGCGCAAGTCTTCCAAGCGTAAGTCTTTGTTTGAAACGTCCCCAATGGTAACGGTGCCCGATTGAGGATCAACCAAGCGTGTCAGCACATTGAAAATCGTCGATTTCCCCGCGCCTGATGCACCTACGATAGCGGTGGTTTCACCGGCCTTTGCTGTAAAGGTCGTTCCGTTCAATACCTTTGCCTGACCATAAGAGAGGTGAAGATCATTCAAAATGATGTCAGACTCTTGAGAAGGGCGAGGTTTAGGATTGGATGGTGACTGTAGCGAGGGTTGATTTTCTATTAGTTCTTTGATGCGTTCAATGCTTGCGGCTGCAATTTGCCACTGCCCGCTAATCGCGCCTAAGCGGCGCAGCGGTTCAAAAGCAAACCCGAGCGCCGTGAAGAACGTCATAAATTGGCCAACAGTTTTTTCACCTGCGATAATTTCACTGCCACCGTAGATAAGAACACCGAGGAAGCCCATTCCAGCCATGATGTCGATCAGCCCGGGGATCGAGGCAGCGCCGGCTGTTGAACGCACTTCGGTTTTGACAAGGGCTTTCGTTAACTCGCGGTACTGTTTGGACTGGTACCCTTCAAGGCGGTTTAGTTTTACCGCAACAATCCCATGAAAAATCTCATCCAAACGTGTTGCCAAGCGTGCCCCCAAATCTCGAGCTTCACGCGCCCGACGACGGACAAACTTTTGCACGATGACGGATGGTAGAACCAAGATCGGCGTTCCGATGCAGGCTACGAGCGTCCATCGCCAATCAATACTGACGGCAACTGACATCAAGACAAACAGAGAAATGGCGTCGCGCCCAGCACCCGTGATGACGGTACCCCAAACTGTATTGATCTGTCCTACGTCATTTTGAATACGCTGAATCAGGTAACCCGGAGGATATTGCTGATGAAACGAGTTGTCTTGCACCATCATGCGTTCCAGCAGCTGGGTTCGAATATCGGCGCCTGTACGCAGCGAGATCAGGGCAAGTAGAATCTTTTGGCCAAATGACGCAAACGCACGACCAAGGAAAATCCCGATGATCGCCAGTCCCACAGTCCACAATGCGCCTTCGTTGCCTTCAACGAAGACGGTGTCAAACATGGGCTGCATCATCCAGCTTAATGCACCAAGCATCGAGCCTTCGATCGACATAAGAACAAGGGCTAAGACCAAAAGCACGATGTGCTTGGACATGTAGTTCCGCCAAAGCCACCCAAAGAGGCGCGGGGTTTCTGGGTTATTGGCTTGGGGTGCCGTTGATGTGTCTTGATGTGTCACGCGGTGATCGGCTTTTTATTGTTGAAATTCTCTTGGATCATCGTGTGATCGTATTCCTTAGCGATCCAATCTTCAAACGAGATTTCGCCCTGCTTCAAGCGCGCCTGATACGTGCGCAGGATGTAATCTTGAATGCCGGTGCGCGTGAATTTGAGGTGGATGTATTTCACAGATAGCATTTTACGCGCGTTCTGTACGGTTTCTCCGCGCATAACCATCAAATACACCGCCGAAGCAAACCCAGCGCGATCAGCTCCTGACTTACAATGCATCACAAATGGATGCGGGATTTCTTTGAACGTCTGGATCAATCGAAGGATATTCTCCGCAGGTACGGCATGTCGGGCATTCATCGGGCAATTGATAAGGGTTAGTCCCAATTTCTCGCAGCTTTGCAACTCGGAATAGTAATGGGCACTGTCGCTTTCACCGCGCAGATTCAGGACATGAGAAATGCCTTTGTCCTTAATCTTAACAAACCGTTTGTGTGTGGGCTGGTTTGAGCGAAACACACCTGGCGCAATTTCATAAAAGTTGGTCCAGACACGACGCAAGATAGCGTGGTCAAACCAATCGTTATAGATGCGGGCGCGTCGCTCGTTTTCAGGTTTGCGTGGATCGACGTTGTAGTGGTTGCGCAATTCGCGTTCCCAGTTCTTCAAGCGTGCGCTGAGGCTCATATGTGTGTCCTTGCGATGACGCCCCTGCCAGTCGCCTGAGCGTCTTCCATTTAGTCTGGCTTAGTCTTCAGGGCAAGGGCCGCGATGTGCGGGCCTTGGCTTGTGCGATCGCTTTGGGGAGCGCTGCTTTAAGCAGGGCCAAATCTTCTGGTCGGCCACAACTAATTCGTATGCATCGGTTTTGCGGCGATACAAATGGCATTCTGATAAACACGCCTTGCTTTGCCAAATCATCCAAGATGGCCTTTGCAAATGCGCTGTCTTGCCCACAATCAACTGTCACAAAATTTGTTGCTGACGGAAGCGGGGTAAGCCCATTTTGAATGGCGATGCGGCCGATCTCGTCCCGAGCCAGCTTGATGATGTCACATGTGTTGCTCAGCCAAGTTTGGTCTTTGTGCGCTTCAAGGGCACCGGCTTGGCTGGCGCGGTTCATGCCAAAGTGATTTCGAATTTTGTCAAAACTCTTGATCAATTCAGCCGCGCCCATGGCATAACCAACCCGCGCACCAGCCATCCCGTAAGCTTTTGAAAAGGTGCGCATTCGTATCACTTTAGGATGTTCCACATCATAAATGGCTGCGGTCCCTTCTGGGGCGAGCTCCACATAAGCTTCATCCAGTATCAACACACAGCCCTCAGGGATGCGATCAAGGGCTGCGGTGATCGTCTCACCAGAATGCCAAGACCCCATAGGGTTATCCGGATTGGCAAAGTAGATCAGCTTAGCGCCTGTCTCGTGCGCCGCCTCAATCAAACCCAATAGGTTTTCGTGATCGTCTTGGTAGGGGATTGCGTGGATGGTGCCGCCAAATCCAGCGACATGAAAGTTAAAGGTCGGATAGGCACCGTCTGACGTCACCACAGTGTCACCCGGACCAATCAGCAACCGCACCAGGTAGCCAAGCAATCCGTCAATCCCTTCACCAACCACGATGTTTTCGGGTTCGACTGAATGAAATTCCGACAGTGCCTGC
This sequence comes from uncultured Paracoccaceae bacterium, assembly GCA_947498415.1. Taxonomy (GTDB): domain Bacteria; phylum Pseudomonadota; class Alphaproteobacteria; order Rhodobacterales; family Rhodobacteraceae; genus Cognatishimia. Next base: position 227,482 of record CANMKB010000004.1, on the reverse strand, counting down.
CGCAGGTCATGATTTTCGGGGTCACCATATTTCCAGATGTCATGCATGGCAGACTGCATCGCAGCGATCGCTTTGGGACTTGGGCCAAAGACATTCTCATTCGCCCCAAGGCGTGCCTGAAAGACACGGCCACTTTGGCGCTCTTGTGTCTCCGGGCCCACAAAGGGAACAGTTGCAGGAAGTGACGCGGTTAGCGAAGTGTATCTTGGTTGGCTCATACGTCAGACATGCCTGATGTCATCATTGATCTCAAGTGGGGCGCTTTATGAGGGCTTGAAACGAAAAACGCCCGCCAAATTGGCGGGCGCTGTCACTTTACGGTCTTTGTTAATCAGCCTAATTCGGCCACGCGGTCCAAAGCGGCCTTGATTTTGGCTTCTTCTTCTTCGCGTGCGGCGAGGTTTGCCTTGGCTTCAATCACAACTTCATCCGGGGCAGAAGCCACAAACTTCGGGTTGTTCAAGCGACCACGCAATCCGCCAAGCTCTTTGGCGAGTTTCCCAAGGTTCTTTTCCAGTCGCGCTTTTTCAGCGGCGACATCGATCACACCCTCAAGCGGCAAGCCAAAGGTTGCGCCATCGACAGCTACAGTCGCACAGCCTTTCGGGAAAGTCTCAACTTTCTCAAGGTTTTCCACACGTGCCAGCTTAAAGATCAACGATTGGTTTGCGCTAAAGGCCGCGTCATTCTCATCAGTGATCTGAGTGACGACCATCGGGATTTTTGAACCAGCAGGTACATTCATCTGTGCGCGGGTTGAACGTGTGGCCTCAATGGTTTGGATCACCCAGTTGATCTCACGGTCGGCAGCAGCGTTCACAAGGTCTGCGCTGTAGGTTGGCCAGTCTTCATGGACCAACATGCCATCCCGCTGGGCGGTTTGGCCCCAAAGCTCTTCGGTGATGAAGGGCATGATAGGGTGTAGCAGGATCATACATTGATCCAGAACCCAGCCCATGGTCGCGCGGGTTTCGGCTTTGATGGCTTCGTCTTCACTGCTTAGCAAAGGTTTCGCGAATTCGACATACCAGTCGCACACCTTGCCCCACACAAACGCATAAAGGCCGTTGGCCGCATCGTTAAAGCGGAAACTTTCCAGCGCCGCATCCACGGTTTCGCGTGTTTTGCCCACTTCGCCGATGATCCACTGGTTCACCGTTGCCGTGGCCTGTGGAATCTCACGCGATGGGGCGCCGTTGGCGTAAACTTCGTTCATCTCGGCAAAGCGCACGGCGTTCCAAATTTTGGTGCCGAAGTTGCGGTAGCCTTCGATGCGTTTCATGTCGAGCTTAAGCACGCCACCCAGCGCCGCCATTGCGGCAGAGCTGAAGCGCAGCGCGTCAGCACCGTATTCGTCGATGATGTCCAGCGGGTCCATGACGTTGCCGGTGGATTTGCTCATCTTCTTACCTTTGGCATCGCGCACAAGGCCATGCAGGTAAACGGTGTCAAACGGGATTTGATCCACGACCGCCAGCTGCATCATCATCATGCGGGCCACCCAGAAGAACAGAATGTCTTGACCGGTGACAAGCGTAGATGTTGGGAAATACTTCTGCATTTCTGGCGTTTCGGTGGGCCAGCCCAGCGTACCGATCGGCCAAAGGCCAGAAGAGAACCATGTGTCTAGTACATCAGGGTCGCGCGTCAGCTCTACACCTTCGCCGGCTTGCGCCTGAGCTTCTGCTTCGGTGGACGCACAGTATTGGTTGCCATCGGCGTCAAACCAAACTGGAATCTGATGACCCCACCAGAGCTGGCGAGAGATACACCATGGTTCGATGTTCTCCAGCCAATGGTAATAGGTCTTCTCACCTGACTCCGGCAGGATTTTCACATCTCCATTGCGCACCGCATCCAATGCCGGTCCAACGATCTTGTCTGTTTCCACAAACCACTGGTCGGTCAACATCGGCTCGATCACCACTTTAGAGCGGTCGCCGAACGGCTGCATGATCGGTTTGTTTTCAACAAAAGCGATTTCAGATTCAACACCGACGCGCTCTTCGACTTCCAGCGCTTCGAAATCTGGGTTCGGGATCATAACCGCGAGGCCTTCGTCGGTGATCTGTTGAACCACGTGCTTCCGCGCCTCAAAGCGGTCGAGGCCACGCAAATCATCGGGGATCAGGTTGATTGCGTCGACTTCGTTTTCGGTAAACGCCGCGCCATTTGCATGGGCCTGCGCCTTGGCCGCTTCTTCCGCATAGCTTTCACCATCAGCACGCATTGCGCCTTTCGTGTCCATCAAGCGGTACATCGGAATGCCACCGCGCTTGGCAACTTGGTAGTCGTTAAAGTCATGCGCACCGGTGATTTTTACAGCACCAGAACCAAAGTCTTTGTCAGGGTATTCATCTGTGATGATTGGGATCAACCGGCGATACTCTTTCGGACCTACCGGAATTTCAACCATTTTGCCTACAATGGGCGCGTAGCGTTCATCAGACGGATGCACCGCAACCGCGCCATCGCCCAGCATCGTTTCAGGCCGAGTTGTCGCAATAGAGATATAGTCGCGCGTTTCGCGTAGAGTGACGTTCCCGTCTTCATCTTTCTCTAAATACTCATATGTCGCACCACCTGCGAGCGGGTATTTAAAGTGCCACATGTGACCCGGCGTTTCCACATTCTCAACTTCAAGATCAGAGATCGCAGTTTCAAAATGCGGGTCCCAATTCACAAGCCGTTTGCCGCGATAGATCAGGCCTTTGTTGTACATCTCGACAAAGACTTTGATGACCGCATCGTGGAAGTTGCCGCCGGCTTCATCCGCGGGGGCACCCGGTGCGCCAGACATTGTGAACGCGGTACGGGAATAGTCAGCAGACGCGCCAAGACGTTTAAGCTGATTGATAATGGTGCCGCCCGATTGCGCTTTCCAATCCCAGACTTTCTCAAGGAAGGCCTCACGACCTAGTTCGGCACGTGAAGGCTGTTGGTTATTAGCAAGTTCACGCTCAACGACCATTTGGGTCGCAATACCGGCATGGTCTGTGCCCGGTTGCCAAAGGGTGTCAAAGCCCTGCATCCGCTTCCAGCGCATCAGAATATCTTGCAGCGTGTTGTTGAACGCGTGGCCAATGTGCAGAACGCCGGTGACATTCGGCGGTGGAATCATGATGCAATAGGTCGAGGCGCCCGGTTTGGCGTTGGCACCTGCGGTGAAGCAGCCCGCCTTTTCCCAAGCGTCAAAGAGGCGGCTTTCGGCCTCTGCTGCGTTGAACGTTTTTTCCATAGCCATCTGGGTCATCCTGCGTGCGGTCACATCGTGTTGCTGCGAGGTTTAGCGAAAGGGGGCGGGAAGGGAAAGCCGTAGTTCAAGCGGTCTGCGCCTGAGGCGCAGTCTTTGTTGATTTTGTCGCGCTTGAGGCGGGTTTCGTCGCGCCGCACGCCACATTTGTGGGTGGAGCGAGGTTGGCGGCCTCCGGCGGGAGTATTTGGAAAAGGTGAAAGTTAGACGAATGGAACCAACGGAACGCCGCAGGCAGAAAGCAAGGTCAGTGTAAAAAGGGCGATGAGAAATTTGTACATATTCTGGCTTTAATCCAAATCGGTTTTCGCACTTTGTGCTGCGAATGTATTGCGACGCAAGGATTTTGTGGCGGGCCCGCAAACGCAGCCGTGGGGTAATCTCATTCCCGAGGACCTGTATATACAGGTGGGCGCCAGGTAAGTGGACCAGGATCCAAACAGAGCCAGCTCCCTCGGAATTGCTTAAGGCCACCGGAATGCTACCGTATCACGAGAAGGGCAGAACCCGCCAAAGGCACACATATGCTTTGGGACGCGCCCCGGCAAGGGCGCATCCCTGTTGAGTTTCGCTTAATTGTCGTGAAGATCTGTGCGCATCCGGGCCATGTGATCTTCCCAGCCTTTGTCGAGTGACAGCGCGAGGCCAAAAGTTTCTTCGCTGTAGGGCAGACCTGAGTGGACCAGTGATAGACGGGTGCCGCCGGGCACATCTTCGAGGGTCCAGGCAACATGAGATGACGCGCCGTTCATGGGTGCGATGCTGAAAGTCATTTCCAGACGGTCATAAGGTTGGGCCTGTGTGGTCTTGCCCCACATGAGCTTTTTGCCGCTTTCTGTCCCATACATTTCGTATTCTTGGCCCTCAGCCAAAGATTTTGTGGGGCGGTGAAACCAGATTGCGAGCTTTTCTGGATCTGTAAGGTAGCCCCAAACTTGTTCCTTGGTGGCTTTGAGCAGAATGGATTTTGTGAGCGTGGTGGTCTGGGTCATTTTGTTTCCTTTGGCGATTGAATGTTGAGGTCAGCCTCTATTGCAGCGGCCAAATCTGTAAGTTTTTCATCCCAGAAGAGATCAAAATATGTGAGCCAATTTGTAATGGGGGCGAACCCTTGAGGGACGATTTCGTTAAGTTTTTCCCGGCCCTGCGGCGTGACTTGCACGAAGCCGCCTTGGGTTAGGATCGTCAGGTGTTTTTTTACGGCGGCGCGAGTCATGTCGAAGTTATTCGCGACCTCGGCGATGGTCATGGCGCGATCCTTAAGCAGCACGAGGATGGCGCGGCGTGTTGGGTCTGCCAGGGCGCGAAACGCCGCTTGCGGAGCATCTAATGTGAGAGTGCTCATGTCACCTCCTGTTATTTGATACCAATTGGTACTATTAATGCGAAACCAAAAGGTATCATGTCAAGGGTGAATTACGTCTTGCAATATGTTCTTGAATTGTTCACGTTCGTGGTATGAACCAAGACCTTCAACCCGGACAGCTCTTAGCACGAGGCGTTTCACGCCACTTACGCAGTCATGGTTTTGTTTCTGTTGAGGAATTTGTGCCAGAACGTGGAAAACGTGTGGATGTCATGGCATTGGGTCCAAAGGGCGAGCTTTGGGTGATCGAATGCAAATCAAGCCGCGCTGATTTTCAATCTGATCATAAGTGGGAAGGCTATTTGGAGTGGTGTGATCGCTATTTTTGGGCGGTCGATACCGATTTTCCAGCAGAGCTTCTGCCTGAGGAGACAGGGCTGATCATTGCGGATTCGTATGATGCAGAGATCATTCGAATGGGACCAGAAGACAAGGTTGCAGCGGCGCGGCGCAAAAAGATAATCCAGAAATTTGCAATGGATGCGGCGCGCAGGCTTCAGCGGTATCGAGATCCAAAACTGGCCCCAATGCCGGATGAAGGATGAACTATTTGCTCATCTGAGCCGCAGTCTTTGCTGCAGCGAGGACTTCTTCGGCAATTTCTTCGGCTTCTTCTGGAGAGAAGTCCATCGGAATTTCAAGACCGCCCGCTTCGATGAAAATGCGCACAAAGCCTTTGTCGGTTGGCCCGATTTGAAGGTTCGCTTCGACGTCGCGTTCGGTGTTAATGCCCATGGGTGTCTCCTTGGTGATGGGGTTCAATATCCTTGTTCAGAGGGGGAGGGCAAGTTCTTATTGGTTGACTCAGTCAATTAATTGTCGTTGTGTGATCTCATGGATCACATAGCCAAAATTCGCGATTTCAACCGCGACTACACCGTAAAATTGGGGTTGCTCGACCAGTCATATCTTGGGTCGGGCCTCACACTTACGCAGGCGCGTGTTCTGCAAGAGGTGGCACTTGCAGGGGCCGAAGGGGGTTCTGCGCGAGAGATCTCTGAACGTTTGGGGGTGGATGCCGGCTATCTTAGTCGCCTTTTTGCAGGGTTCACCAAAAAAGGGTGGGTGCAAACGCGTATTGATGAGGCGGATGCACGACGGAAATTACTGACCTTAACGGATGACGGAAGGGCCGCCTTTGCGCCTTTGGATTCGGCCTCGCGTTCTATGATCGAAAGCATGACATCGCATTTGCCAAAGCCCGAAGTCACCGAGCTTTGCCAATCGCTGGAGCGGGTGAAGCAGCTGTTAGGTCCACCCAGCACGGCGCCCATCCAGTTTCGGGATTTGGAAACGGGTGACTTGGGCTGGATCACCGAGGCGCACGGACGTCTGTATGCACAAGATGAAGGGTTTGATCTGAGTTTTGAGGCATTGGTGGCAGGGCTCTTGTCTGATTACGTCACCAAAAAACACGAAAACAGCCGTGCATTTATTGCAACGACACCCGATGGGGCACGTTTAGGCTGTACTTTTGTGGTGCACGAAGCAGATGACATCGCTCGGTTACGCATGGTCTTGCTAGAGCCGCAGGCGAGGGGGCTGGGCCTTGGGCGTAGACTGTTAGAGATGGCGCTTTCTCATGCGAAATCAAAGGGGTATGCTAAAATGGTATTGGCCACGCATGAAAGCCATCGGGCGGCCTGTGCCATGTATGCGAAAGCCGGGTTCTTTTTGGTGTCCTCCGAACCCAGTCAGGCCTTTAGCCAAGAGGTTGTTGTTCAAGTTTGGGAAAAATCTCTTTGAAGTACGTCTTTTTCTCGCAAAGCGGTCTTGCATTCGCTAAATTGGAAATGTAAATCGCTCCGCAGTGCCGCCTTAGCTCAGTAGGTTAGAGCGCCTGATTGTGGATCAGGAGGTCCCCCGTTCGAGCCGGGGAGGTGGTACCATTTTCTTCCTTAAGTGGTTGAAAGCGTAAAAAGAAGCAGGCCTCGTGCCTGCTTTTTTCGTTTTACTGGATGGATAACTCTTGCTGAACAGCACCAGTGAGGCTGTTTAGGATCAAGATGCGATCGTCTTGTGTCACAACAGCGATCCAGCCATCTCCAAAGGTGACAGCCTGGGCTTTCACACCAACAGGTAATTTAATATTTTCAGGCAATGCCGGCCCTAAATCCCACAAACGGATGACAAGCAGGGTGACAAGCACTAAAAGCCCGCCAATCATCACTGCAGTTAGCCCGGTAATCAGGCGGCGCAGAAACCGAAGGTTTTCCGGTTCAACCGGTTCAGGAGTATCATCGATGTCCATGGCACGCGTCACCTTTCAGATCGCGGAAAACCCGCCTGCGCGACTTGATAAGGCTTTGGCGCGTGATGTGCCAGCAGAAGCCGCATTATCGCGCACGCGCCTTGCCAAGTTATTGGCTGGCGGAAGTATTTCTATTGATGGTGTGACACAAACTGATCCCAAGGCCAAAGTGCAAGAGGGCGCTCAAATCGAGATTTCTGTTCCCGTGGCAGACGAAAGCCATATTGGGCCAGAGGATATCCCGCTAGATATCATCTTTGAAGATGACGATCTTGTTGTGATCAACAAGCCCGCAGGCATGGTAGTGCATCCGGCTCCGGGTACGCCAAATGGAACACTTGTGAATGCTTTGCTGCATCACTGCGGTGATACGCTATCCGGCGTTGGCGGTAGCAAACGTCCGGGCATCGTTCATCGCATTGATAAAGAGACTTCTGGCTTGTTGGTCGTTGCAAAGACAGATCGAGCGCATCAGGGGCTGGCCACGCAATTCGAAAAGCACACTGTTGAACGGTATTATAATGCCGTGGTCTATGGGGTGCCGGATGCACACGATCCGCGGTTGCGTGGGGTGCGAGGTGTGAATTTCGAAACCAGCAACATTATGAAAATCACGACGCATCTGGCACGTCACAAAACAGATCGCCAGCGTCAGGCCGTGTTGTTTGAAGGTGGGCGGCATGCGGTGACGCGGTCGCGTATTGTCGAAGGCTTTGGCAATCCAGAAGTGGCTTCATTGGTCGAATGTTGGCTTGAAACTGGACGAACCCACCAAATTCGTGTGCACCTGACCCATGCGGGGCACAGCCTTATTGGTGATCCAACATATGGCGGGCGACGCAAGCTGTCTGAAAAGGCCCTTAGCCCGGCTGGGGTGGCAGCGGCAAAGGCATTCCCGCGGCAGGCGCTTCACGCGGCGGTTCTTGGGTTCGTACATCCTGTCACCAAGGAAGAACTTCGGTTTGAGGCCGCCATTCCGGCAGATATGGCCTCACTTATTGAAGCATTGCGGGCGAAAAAGCAGGTATAGGTTGCCTGTTTCTGCCCTGATTTGGCATACAAATATTTCAAACTGACCGGTTTAGTTGGTTTTGCAAATCGCCGCATATGATGCGTTTTGTGGGCGAATTGTGAATTTATGCGTATGTCATATGCATTTACGCATAGAAGTTTATCTTTCGCCAAAATTAGAAACCTGTCACAAAATGCACAGTGATGTGAGCGCACAGCCGCGTGATTGGCGAGTTATGACGTTTGCATTCATCATGAGTAAAGAAATTCGCGGTACCCGGCTTGAAACCCTGTGATCGCAAACCTATCTGGATGTTAAGCCTTTAAACATTAAGGGGGACAGGACATGAGTAACTACAAAAATCTGCCAGCGCCGACACCAGAAGGTGGCCTGAATCGCTATATGCAGGAAATTCGCAAGTTCCCGCTCCTTGAGCCGGAAGAAGAATACATGTTGGCGAAAGCCTGGGTCGAAAAAGAAGACACAGCGGCCGCCCACAAGATGGTCACAAGCCACCTGCGCCTCGCTGCAAAGATCGCGATGGGATATCGCGGCTATGGCTTGCCTCAGGCCGAAGTTATTTCCGAAGCCAACGTTGGCTTGATGCAGGCGGTGAAACGCTTTGACCCTGAAAAGGGCTTCCGCCTTGCGACCTACGCCATGTGGTGGATCCGTGCTTCTATTCAGGAATACATCCTGCGTAGCTGGTCTTTGGTGAAATTGGGCACAACCTCTGCTCAGAAAAAGCTGTTCTTTAATCTGCGTAAGGCCAAAGCCCGTATCGGTGCCTTGGAAGAGGGCGATATGCGCCCTGAAAACGTGGCCCGCATCGCGCATGACCTTGGAGTGACCGAGGATGAGGTGATCAGCATGAACCGTCGTATGTCGGGCGGGGACGCATCGTTGAATGCGACCGTTGGCTCCGAAGGCGAGGGCTCCATGCAGTGGCAGGACTGGTTGGAAGACGAAGATGCCGACCAAGCTGCGGATTACGAAGCAAAAGACGAGCTTGAAGCTCGCCGTGAGCTTTTGGCCGAGGCGATGGATGTTTTGAATGACCGTGAAAAGGACATTCTCGTTCAACGCCGCCTGCAAGATAAAGTCGTTACGTTGGAAGACCTCAGCGGCCAATACGACGTCAGCCGCGAACGTATTCGTCAGATCGAAGTGCGTGCCTTTGAAAAGCTACAGCTTCGGATGCGCAATCTGGCCAGCGAAAAGGGCATGATGTCCCGCGCCTGATCGCCTCAAAGTTAACCCCCGAGAGAAAAGCCCCGTGCACATTGTGCCGGGGCTTTTTTGTTAGGTCTTAGCCAATAGTTGGTCGGTGGGCGCGAAGCGTTACTCGTCTTCCATCGCTTCCAGCTCGTCGATCATCCCAGAGATCATCGACAGGCCTTTGTCCCAGAATTTGGGATCAGACGCATCTAGGCCAAACGGCGCGAGCAGTTCTTTGTGGTGCTTAGAGCCACCGGCCTTAAGCATGTCGAAATACTTCTCTTGGAAGTCAGGGTCGCCTTCGGCATAAACCGCGTAAAGTGCATTCACCAGGCCGTCGCCAAAGGCGTAAGCATAGACATAGAAGGGCGAGTGTACGAAGTGCGGGATATAGGCCCAAAACGTATCGTAACCGTCCATGAATTCAAACGCAGGCCCAAGGCTTTCGGCTTGCACAGACATCCAGAGGGCATTGATTCCTTCAGGTGTCAGCTCACCATCGCGGCGGGCGTCGTGCAGTTTGCATTCAAAGTCATAAAAGGCGATTTGACGCACAACCGTGTTGATCATGTCTTCTACTTTGCCAGCCAGCAGGATGCGACGCTGTTCTTTGGTCTCCGCACCGTCCAGCATTTTGCGGAATGTCAGCATTTCACCAAAGACCGAAGCTGTTTCTGCCAAGGTCAATGGGGTAGACGACAGCATCTCGCCTTGCTCAGCCGCCAAAACCTGATGCACGCCGTGGCCTAGTTCATGCGCAAGGGTCATCACATCACGGGGTTTGCCCAGATAGTTCAGCATCACATAGGGGTGCACGTTGGTGACAGTCGGGTGCGCAAAGGCGCCCGGCGCTTTGCCCGGTTTAACAGCCGCATCAATCCAGCCTTTGGTAAAGAAAGGCTCTGCAATATCGGCCATACGCGGATCAAAGGCGGCATAGGCTTCCATCACTGTTTTTTGGGCTTCGTCCCAGTCAACAACGCGTGTGTCTTCCATTGGTAGAGGCGCGTTGCGATCCCAAACTTGCATGACGTCCAGACCCAGCCACTTGCGCTTGAGCTCATAATAACGATGGCTCAGCTTTGGATAGGCGGCGACAACTGCGTCGCGCAGTGCCTCGACCACTTCGGGCTCTACATGGTTGGACAGGTGGCGGCCATGCTGTGCTGTTGGCATGTTGCGCCAGCGGTCGAGAATTTCTTTTTCTTTGGCTTGTGTGTTGTGCACGCGCGCAAAGGTTTTGATGTTGGCACCCAGCACACGGGCGACTTCGCGGGCAGCGGCCTCTCGTTTGGAACGGTCTTGCTCGGTCAGGTAGTTCAACGTTGACTCGATGTTAAGCTTTTCGCCTTCCATCTCAAACTCTAGCCCGGCGATGGTTTCGTCAAACAGACGCTCCCATGCATCCCCAACAACACCAAGGTCGTGCAGGAACTTCTCAAGCTCATCAGACAGTTGGTGCGGCTTCATCGCGCGAATGCGATCAAAAACAGGCTTGTAGCGGGCAAGGTCTGCGTTTTCGGCAAACATCGCCTCAAGCTTGTCGTCGTCAATGCGGTTGAGTTCTAGTGTGAAGAACACAAGCGGGGTTGAAAAGTCAGTCAGTTCTTCCTGCATGTTCGACATGAACTGGGCACGTTCTGCATCAACAGTGACCTGATAATACCGCAGGCCGGCATATGACATGATGCGGCCCGAAACCTGGCTGATCTTTTCGTTACGCTCAACGCAGGTCAGCAGTTCGTCGGCGCTGAGGTCTGCGAGTTTGCCTTCGTAGTCTGCGGCAAAGGCGGCACATTCTGTTTCAAGAAAGTTGAGGTCTGCCTCAAGCTCTGGTGCATCTGGGGAACGATACAGATCGCTGAGGTCCCATTCCGGCAAATCGCCAAGTTCCTCAGAGCCAGAGCCGGCATTCGCGTCACGGACGGGGAAGGGTAGGTTCAGCATAAAGGCCTCGTTTGGTGAAATAGTACTTATGTCCAGATAGGCAGACAGCGGCAGGGGGTGCAAGGCCACAATGGTTCAAATCACAGCGAAGCTGAAAGTTGCTGGTGCGCATGCTTTGAAAAGCTGTGAATTTTGATGTGAGTTGTTTGGGATACTCGTTGATTGTCCGCGTACCATGATTGGGATGGCTTTACATTGGGTCTGCTGATCTGAACGCTATGTCCATCGGCGATGAAACGGCCGCAACGCTTGGATTGAACGTTGTGCGTTTTCGCCGAGTCAAACAATCTGATCGCCGTTTTCCCACGGCGGCCTGGGAATGCTTTTGCCCTAATCGACCAATCAACTTTAGAAATTCGTGGTACTCATTTCGCCTCAACGAACCGACACTTGTTTGGTCATGGTGCTTTCTCGCGTGACGGCACATATCTGCTGACCGCTGAAAACGACTTGGATAGCCTTCAAGGCGTGATTGGTGTTTACGATGTCGCAAAAGGCGATCGCGTTGATGAAATACATTTGCCGGGTGTAGGCCCACACGAAATTACTCGTGGCCCGGCTGATGACAAATTTATCATTGCCCTGGGAGGCCTAGAAACGCATCCAGACTATGGTAGAACACCATTCAACCTCGGCGACTTTCGTAGTCAGATCTTAACCTTGAATCTAGAGACCCGTGCGCTAGAGCAACTTGGTTTTTGGCCATGATCAGAAGGTATTTCGTTGCGGCATCTGGCGATAAACGAAATGGGTCGGCTCTACATTGGTGGGCAAGTTTACGATGAGAGGAGAGCTCTCGGTCGTAAACTGGTTTGGGTCAGCGAGAATTCGAATGTAACCGCGCTCGAATTGGGTGACCAAATGCAAGGTTATATTTCCTCCGTAGCTGCAAGCGAGACCCAGGCCATGATGTCTTCAAAGAAAAACAGACAGGTTATCTGGCTTGATGGCGCGAATTACGTCAAGTCTGCTCGGTTGGAAAATGCAAGTGCGTTAGCAAAGGGAAGAGGTCGCGAAGTGATCTCAGGCGGAAGAGTATTGCGGGTTAACGCAAACGACATTGTTGCAGCCGCAGGATTTGAGTTCGACAATCATGGGTTGGTTGTTTGATACCCGTAGGACGCAACTCACAAATTCCACTTCGTGATCCAATCAGGCCACTGTTCGCGGCTGGCTGGACCTGTGTTCTTGGTGAAACCTAAATCTTCTTACAGCGCTACGTATCTCTATGCGAGGTGACATCTGAGGAGCTGTGCATCAGTCACACCCGGCAAAATTGTGAGTAAACACACAGCAGCATAACGACCGACTTTGCCCCCTCCAAGCGGAGGCGGGTCTCGTTGCAATATGGCGACTATCTGTAGTCCGGCGTGATCAACGTGCTGTGGAGATACATGTGCCTTGAAAGCAGTGTCCCCGTGCCTATGCCTATGCCACGCGCAAAATTTTGCCAGCAGCAAGCTTTCAATCATCGGAGGGGCTTTAAAATGACACCATGTCCCGGTTACAAATCGGATACATCGCCTCCTATTTGCTGAAAATTCGGCTTTTCGATGAGTGATTATCAATGGTATGTGGGGAAATATGGATCGTATTGATTTAATGAGCGCTTACGTTGCTGTGGCAGAAACGGGATCATTTACTGCGGCCGCACAACGTCTTGGTATGACCCCGCAACTGGTCAGTAAATACGTTCGTGCGCTGGAAGATCAGTTGGGTGCGCAGATGTTCATTCGTTCGACGCGCAGTGTCCGGCTCACTGAAACCGGCGCAGCCTATCTCGATAAATGCACCCAGCTTTTAGAAGACTTTGATGAGTTAACAGCGGCAGTACGTAACGATCACCGGGCGCCTCAGGGAAAATTAACCATCGCCGCCCCGTCAACATATGGCGAGCTATATCTCGCTGAGCCATTGGCGGACTTTGCGTTGATATACCCAAAAGTGCAGATCGATCTGCGTTTATCTGACCGCTATATCAGCTTATTGGATGAGGGGATTGATGTTGCGATCCGGATTGGTCAACTGGAGGATTCTAGTTTTGTCGCCAGAAAGATATCGGAAACACGTTTAACCTATTCCGCGAGCCCAAACTATATTGCCACAAAGGGTATGCCGTTAAAGCCAAAGGAGTTGCAGGATCATGATTGCATCATTGATCGTAATTTCAGATCTGGGGCAAGCTGGCCGTTTGCAGACCCAAATGGTGAGAAGCGAATTGATGTAGAAGGGCGGTTGCAAGCCAATAGCGCCAGTGTGGCGCGACGGTTTGCACTGAAAGGCGGCGGCGTTCTTCTAAGCCCTGAATACGTCGTTGCCGATGATATCAAAGCCGGCAGATTGGTGCCCATACTAGAGCGTTATTGGCCCTCAAGCCTTGGTCTTTTTGCCGTTTATCTTGAGAACCGACATCTTTCCGCAAAAGTTAGAGTGTTCGTGGATTTCATGCGCTCTGCCTTGAAATGATTATCGACATTTCATTGATAATAATGTTCTGAAATACCATATTATCTCCAGAGCAATATGCATCTACCTTACCTCAGACAGATGAAACAAATGAGATAGGAGTAAGATATGCTGGTAGATGGCAAATGGGACTCAGACTGGCAGCCTGTACAGGCCGCAGACAAAGAGGGCCGATTCATTCGGCAGGTTTCAGTCTTTCGGGATTGGATTACACCTGACGGAAGCCCTGGGCCGGGCGGTCAAACCGCGTTCCCGGCCGAAGCAGGTCGATACCATCTAATCGTCGCATATATTTGCCCGTGGGCGTCGCGCACCCTAATGGCACGCGCACTAAAGGGCCTTGAGGATGTCATTTCTGTTTCGGTGGTTGATCCACGACTATCAGATCAAGGTTGGAAATTCGGGAATTTCCCCGGATCAAATCCAGAAGGCAGGTTGATCGGTGCAACCTATGTGCATGACTTTTATACAAAAAGTGACCCACACGTATCTGGCCGCGCCACGGTTCCCGTTCTGTGGGACAAGCAGACCAATCGCATCGTTAACAACGAAAGTGCCGATATCGTTCGAATATTAAACTCCGGCTTTGGTGCGCTTGCTAACACGCAATTCGACCTGTGCCCTGACGCGCTCAGTTCGGAAATAGATGCTCTGAATACCGAGCTGTATGACGCATTGAACAATGGCGTCTACAAGGCTGGCTTTGCCAGCAGCCAATTTGCCTACGAAGAAGCCAACGAACAAGTTTTTGCCATGCTCGGCCATCTCGAAGATCGTTTGTCTGACGGGCGAACTTTCCTGCTGGGAAGTGAGATCACCGAATGTGACCTTAGGGCCTTTGTCACGTTGATCCGTTTTGATATAGCCTATGTCGGTTTGTTTAAGACCAACCGTCGGCAAATTGCTGATTATCCGAAGTTGCAGCAGTTTCTTAAGACCGTATTGAACATCCCTGGCATACGCGACACAGTTCGGATCGATCACATCAAGGCGGGTTATTATTCAATCAAATCGCTAAACCCGAATGGCCTTGTGCCAACTGGTCCTGACCTGTCGGAACTAGGGCTATGATCATGCAGCCCGCTTTTTTCCTGCCTCATGGAGCGCCTGACCTTGCTCTAAGCGATATCCCAGCCGCGCATTTTCTACGTGAACTATTCACAGACCACATTATGCCAAGGGGCATCGTCATCATTTCTGCCCATTGGGAAACCTCTGGCTTGCAACTGACCACTGCGCCGAAACTGGATACGATCCATGATTTTGGCGGATTTGGTCGTGCCCTTCATGCGTTGCAATATCCCGCCCATTCCGCGCCTTGGCTGATTGACGCGACAAAGGCTGCTTTGAATTTTGATGGGTTTGAAGTGAAAGATGAGCCACGGCGTGGATTGGATCACGGGGCATGGATTCCGTTACGGCTGTCTCTCCCGGATGGCGAAATTCCGGTTGTGCAATTGTCTCTGCCTTGGCGCACCAGCCCAAATGACTTGTTTCAGGTCGGCCGGGCTTTAGCTGCTTTGGCAGAACAGGATATTCTTGTCATCGGTTCTGGAGCGACCGTGCATAACCTGCACAAAATTGCGCAAGAGGGCACACCCGCGCCTAAATGGGCGGTGGATTTTGACGATTGGCTTGAAGCTGTTCTGACGGCCAAAGACTGGGCTGCCTTGTATCAGTTTAATGCATCTGACGCTGGTCGAATATCTCATCCAACGCCAGAGCATCTTCTGCCTCTCATGGTAATTACGGGTATCTGTGATGCGCGACCCGGCACATTTATGAAAAATCTACATCGCACATACAGCTATGGGTCCATCGGCATGGCGGCTTGGGAGGTGAGCGATGCGGTTTGACGTCGCAAAGGCACTTGGTGAGGTCGCCCTGCTGAGAGCAGTGCGCTCTCAGTTTCCTCCGCTTGCAATTGTCATTCTAGATGCGGCTGGATTAGTTAAATTCGCGGCGACTCAAGACGGTGCTGGACCTCTGCGTCATCCAATTGCGCTTGCCAAAGCCAATGCGGCAATTGGCATGGGGATGAACACGCGACAGCTGTTTACACTGTTTGAACAAGGTGTCCTGCCGGATCGGTTCGCGACATCAATTTCTGCAGTTAGTGCGCAGGGCTTTGCACCGCAACCTGGGGGTGAACTGATCTGGCAGGCTGGCGCTTTGATTGGTTCGATTGGAATTTCAGGAGCATCATCCGATCAGGATGAAGCCATTGCCATTAAGGCGTTACGAGAGTTAGATCTTGATCGCTAACCGCGATGCCTTACTAAATGTCGATTTCAATTCTAACTGCGCTCCGACAAAGCATAAATCCTAAGTAGTGAATTGGACCAAATCGAAGAGGCCGCGCTTTTGACGAAGGCATTAAGACGACATCTTTCACTCTATTGAATGGGGTTAGCCGACGGTGTGTAACCAAAATACAAATCACAAAGCTGCCGTTTATGCGGCGTGGGGTTTGGGGTTCATTTCCGCCTAACGCCTACGCAGAAATTGCATACTTTATGCATCTTTGAATCGGGCTGGCTGTTCGGCTGTAGGTGGTTTCTTTTGACCATCGCTTAACTTGTGCCGTTCAAACTCCCCTGACGATAGCATTTCACGGTCAGTCTCGCTGCATCACGACCGTGTTAGGAGAGGATGCATTGTTAATTATCCTCTGTAAGATGCAGTCATCAATAGTCAGGGATTCTTGAACCGATGAAAAACTTCATTCTAGCCGCAGGCTTTTCTTTGCTCGCAACTGCCGGTCTGGCGGGGCCGCAATATCTGGACAACACAGGCTTTGCCGTGTCGGGATATGATGTGGTCGCCTATTTCGATCTAGAGCAGTCCGCAGTTGGCACTGCCCAGCCGGAGGCGGTACCGGGGAAAAAGTCGATCACCGCGGATTATAACGGCGCGACTTTCGCGTTTTCGACGGCAGCAAACCGCGACACTTTCCTCGCCAATCCAGATAAGTTCGCCCCTCAGTATGATGGCCACTGCGCTTATGGGGTCTCTCGTGGCGGCAAGGTGCCAGGTAACCCGCATCTGTGGCGCATCGTGGATGGTAAGCTTTTCCTGAACATCACCAAAAACGTGGTTGGGTTCTGGGAGGAAGACATTCCGGGTAACATCACATTGGCCGATGGCAACTGGACAGGGATCGAGCCAGCCGCTGCGTCATCCAACCCAATCCCAAGCTTCTCTTCACCTGCGCCAAGCGCGTATTAATCTATGGTGAAAACAAGAATGCACCGTAGAGGTTTTCTTGTCGCCGGAGCCGCAGTCATTGTGGTTCCGGTTTTTTATGTCGCGTCCCGACCTGCTGCTGCAGAAACAGAGATGACCCCAGCCGAGGTATCCGTTGCCTTGAAGGCTGGTGATATTCACTTGATTGATGTGCGTCGACCAGATGAATGGGCGACAACGGGGATTGCCGAAGGGGCTGTTCCGATTGATATGCGGCGTGAAGATTTCGTGGCGCAGGCCAAGAAACTTGCAGCATCAGGAAAGCCAATTGCAGTGATTTGTGCACGTGGTGTGCGGTCGCGACGGGTGTCCGGGTGGCTTGAGGATGCGGGAGTCGAACACATCATTGATGTGCCAGAGGGAATGCTTGGCTCTGCCGCAGGGCCGGGGTGGTTGGCGCGTGATTTGCCTATTTTAGGTGTGAATGAAGGAAGCTAAAGCTTTGCAAATGATTACAAAGATTGCCTGCACGATTGGTGCGTTATGGGCAACGACCGCAACGCAGGCCTTCGCCTGCAGCGAGACAACAGCGTGCCATGTAGAAAGCGGAGAATACTACATCGCAATGCCGGAAGATGCCGAGGGTCCAGTCCCTGCGATGGTATATATTCACGGATTTGGCGGATCGGGCGACTCAGTGTTTCGCAACACCTCTATGCGTGACGCGATTTTGGCACGTGGATATGCGTTGATCGCCCCAAGCGGCACCAAAATGGAGGGACGCGGCGGCCGAAATTGGTCGTTTCACCCACAGCGCCAACAAGGCCGCGATGAAGTCGCTTTTATTCAGTCGGTGCGGGGTGATGTGATCGCCAACCATAACATTGACCCAGAGCGTATAATGTTGGCTGGGTTTTCCATCGGCGGATCTATGACCAGCTATCTTGCCTGTCAGGCGCCGGATAGCTTTCCGGCCTATGCCCCGATTGGCGGCAGTTTTTGGCGCCCGCATCCCACCGGATGTGAGGGGGATGTACGCTTGTTTCACACCCACGGCTGGAATGATGGCACTGTGCCACTTGAGGGGCGTGTTATTCGTGGGCGAGACATTCGCGATGTCGGTGCCTTTGCGCAGGGGGATGTGTTTCATGCCATGGATATTTGGCGGCAGACCAATGATTGCATCCATTCAAAGGCAGACCGCATGACCACAAACGGTGCCTTTTGGCAGCGGGGGTGGGACCGATGCTTACCCGGATCAGCGCTTGAGTTTGCGCTTTTTCCCGGCGGGCATAGCATCCCGCAGGGGTGGTCAGATATGGTGATTGATTGGTTCGAAAACCTTTAACTTACTCCGCAGCGGTCGCGATTGGGCCATTTTCCAAATTGGCTTTGACCGCTGCGCGTTCTTTTCTTGCAAGAGTCATGATCCGTGGTTCTCGTAGGCTATGCGGCGTGTCCAGGCGGATCGCTTGGAACTTTTTGTCGACCACACGCCAATTGCTTAACTTTGACAGCACTGTTGCTCCTACAAGGGAAAATGCAACTGGAGATAGCCAGATCGAGATATGCCCAATGGTGATCAAGTAAACCATCAGTAGTCCAAGCACGGTTTCAACCCAATGGAACCGGAACGACGCCCGCCAGCTGTAGCCTTTGGTGTCGCGTGACTGTGGAGACCAAGCGCCCCCAGTGCCAAACACCGCACGCACAACGCCAATGGTTTGTTGCACCATCAGGATGGGTGCGTAGAGAATAGAGCAGGTGATCTCAAACAGCACGCTGAGCAAGAACGGCAAAACACCACCGTAAGCGGCGCGGACGCGGGCGCTTGCCATCAGGGCCAACATGCTGGTGATCTTTGGCACCAATAGCATGGCATAGATGAACATAAGGAACATCCAGCCGTCGATTTTAGCGGCTTTGGGCCACATCACATACAAAGGGTTCGACGTGCTGAAATAGGTTTCTGTCTGGATTTCAGACATGCCAATCATCGACCAGACCACAATCAGTGCAAGCCAAGCAGGAGACAGCAAAAAGGCCACAGCACCTTGCAACAGATGAAACCGGGTAACGATGTGAAACCCCTTTGCGCCCAAGAGGCGCAAGTGTTGTAGGTTGCCCTGACACCACCGGCGATCACGTAACGCATAGTCAATCAGCGTTTGTGGGGCCTCTTCAAAGCTGCCTCCAGCATGGGGTAGGAAACGCACAGACCAACCCGCACGACGCAGCATGCCGGCCTCTACAAAGTCATGGCTCAGGATCAGCTTGTTCGTACCTGACGGGCCACGCAAATAGGGCAGGCGGGCGCTTTCTGCAAATGCGCGCGTGCGGATGATCGCATTGTGGCCCCAATAGTTGCCTTCACGTTGCGACCAAACTGAAAGACCTTCGGCCAAAAGCCAGCCATATATCGCGTTAGAGAATTGCTGAATGCGGCCAAACAAGGTCTCGGCCCCGATCACCACAGGAAAGCTTTGCACTAGCCCCGCGTCAGGATCACTTGCCAAGGCGCGTGACAGGTGGCGAATGGCTGCGCCACTCATCAAACTATCAGCATCCATCACAAGCATCGCGTCATAGGCGCCACCCCAATTGGTGATCCAATCAGAAAGGTTACCCACTTTTTTGTCGGTGTTTTTCGCGCGGCGGCGATAATATACGTTAATGCCCAGAGGTGCCTGCGCTTGCAGAGCCATGAAGGCCTGCTCTTCTTCTGCAATAGCCTCGGGGTCAAAACTGTCAGACAAGATGAACGCGTCAAACTGATCACGGCCACCGCGCTGGGCAAGGTCTTTGAGCATCGCACTTAGGTTGCCAAAAACGCTTTCCGCTGACTCGTTATAAACCGGGATCAACAAGGCGACGGATTGAGCAGCATCGCTGCTGCGGGTTTGATGCAAATTGCGCGGCGCAAACACCAAACGCAGCAGGCCTACCATCACAGAACTTACTGAAAGCGAAACCCATATAAAAGCCAATGCAATCAATGCGATCGCGAGACCCTCAAGCCAGGTGGTCCCACCCGATTGGAACCAATTGTAAAAGCCAGACGCTAATCCGATTGTGACCAAAATGGCGGGGGCAAAAGCTGCAAATCGCCAGGCGTGATCCGCCCAAGACATGCGAAAGCGACGCCGCGGCACAGGCTGATCCCGGAAGTCTTGCGCAGCCATTTCCATAGGCGCACGCTTTGGCATCATATGTGCGGCGTAGTCGCTCATACAGTCCACCGATACAGCCAAGTTTCCGTCAGTGGGGTGCCATTCAAGCGCAGCTCTGCGCGGAACTCGATGGTTTTTGCGTCCTCTGGGTGGAACTTGAACGCAAGGCGCGGGCCGCCAGTTTCAGGGTTTTTCTGAACAATACCCTTTGAAACTTGACCTGCACTTGCACGGATCAGTTTTTCAATTTGGTTCAGGTCTTCGGGCACGTCACTGCCCGGTGCAAAATCAATGGCGATGATGATGCCGTCTTCGAAGGCCTTACCAATACGTGTGTTCAACACACGAAGCCCGGCGCCGTAGTCGTTGTTCTCGCCCCATGTAAGGCGATAGTTGAAAGCGTGTTCGCCACCAGCCTGCAGGGGTACACTTGGGCGCCAGTAGCAGACGATGTTGTCGTAAATTTCGCGATCCGTTGGGATTTCAACGAGAGTGACAGAGCCTTTGCCCCAATCGTCTTGAGGTTCTACCCAAACCGATGGACGTCGATGATACAGAGCCTCTAGGTCAGCGAAGTCGCTGAATTTACGAGCCCGTTGCATTAGGCCAAACCCCTTGGGGTTGGTGTCGACAAACGCGCTGATCTGCAGAGATTTCGGATTGGCCAATGGACGCCAGAGTGTTTCACCTGCGCCATTGCGCACCAGCAGACCATCTGAATCGTGAACGGCTGGTCGGAAATCCGAGAACCGATTGCGATTGGTTTCATCAAACTGGAACATGGATGTCAGAGGGGCGATGCCCACATGTTCCATTTCCTTTCGTGGAAACACGGTTGTTTCCACATCCATAACCAGTGGCTGACCGGGGCGAATGACAATGCGATAGGCGCCAGTGCAGCTTGGGGTATCCAGAAGTGCATGAACGATATGGCGGTTGTCGCCGCGCGTTGGTTTTTCGATCCAGAAATCAGTGAAATCTGGGAATTCTTCACCGGTCGGTTCAGCCACATCAATCGCTAAGCCACGCGCAGACAGACCATAGGTGTCGCCCGTGCCGATGGCCCGAAAATAGCTGGCACCTTGAAAGACTGCGAACTCTTGGAAGATACCGGCTTTTTCAAGCTCTGCCCGAAGGCGCAGGCCCGAATACCCAAGGCTATCATCGATTGTGAGCTCAGGGAATTTGTCGGTTTTGTCAAAGACGCCCAGGTCAAATTTCAGAGGCTTAGACTGGCCGTTTTCTACGACGTTGAGTTTGATCGGATGTGGGAAGTACAGCCCCGGCGCAAAGACATCCATACGCAGAGGAGTCTGCGTTTCGCCCTCCCACAGGGCGTTGCGGGTATCAAACCAGATGGAACGATAGTCGTCATAGCTGATGTTCAGCCAGTCCTCTGGCACCTTGGTTCTTGGGCTGAAAGGCTGCGCTGCACGTGCTTTTGCAAGGGAGGTGACAAGGTCGCGATGGAAAGTTTGGCCTTCTCCTAACTGAAGGCCTGGTTCTACAGCGGTTGCTGCGCTGGCGGTTGCCAGTGCAGGGCTTGCAGTCAAAGCAATAAGGCTTGTGAGGAATTCGCGACGTAGCATCAATGAACCTTCTTTTTGCGCCACGGCTGGGATTTAAACCAGCCCGCACCATAGGCCACGGAAATCAAAAGTCCAAAACCTAAGGCGTTGATATAAAACATAGAAGCATGCGTGCGCCCGACGTGATCAAAGGCGACACCCAGCAGGCGGGCCAGATACATAGAGGCGATAAAGACAGCAAGTGATTGTTGTCCGACTTTCATGATCGCGGCAAGAATCTGCCGCCAAACCCAAGCCAAAGCGCTGTTGCTGTCTGTCGACTTTATATTTTCACCCGATGGCCCAACAAGAACCCAAGCAACGTAAGCTGTTGCAAGGAAGTGGATGTAGCGAAAGATCCCAAAATTTGATTTTGCGATTAGATCCGAAATCTCTTTGCGGCCCTCCATAAAGAACGGCACAGTGTTCAAAACCCGGAAATAGGCATAGGGCAGCGATACCACGATGATCGCGACCGCCAGCCAAAACAAAGTACGTGATTTTGGCGGGGCGGGTAACCAGCCCATCATAAATGCAAAACCGGTAAAGAACACCAGTTGCCAGCCAAAGGGGTTAAAGAACCAAGCACGCTGTGACCATGGTTCAGCAGGGAGCGAGAGGCCGCCATAGTTGGCAAAGCCCCAAAGGGTGAGAACAAAGATCCCAGCAAGAAGTTTGTGTACTTTGGCCACTAAGATCACAAAAGGCATCAGCGCCAAAATCACCAGATACATCGGCAGAATATCAAAATAATTCGGCACATAAGTCAGGGTAAAGATTCCAACCAATTGAGCCTGCGTATTCTTAAAGAAAGGATACAGGTTCAGCTGACCAATATAGTCACGCCCATCTGGGAACAGCATGTTCAGCGCGGCCATCGTCATGGCGATGGCAAAGAACAAGCCGATGTGCGCCCAATAGACCTGCCAGCAGCGAAATGCGACACGGGCGGTACCTAAAAACCAGCTGCGATCTCGAAAAACCTTCCCAAAGGCAATGGCAGAGGCCATGCCTGAACAGAAGACAAAGGTCTCTGTGGCATCGGAAAACCCAAAGCGAGCTGGAATCCACAGGGCCAGCCAATCTCCGGGGACATGCGCAATCAAGATGATGAACATCGCGATTCCGCGGAAAAAATCCAAACGAGGATCACGCACCGTTGCTTGAACAGGTGTATTTACCGCATTTGCGGCGGGGGTATTTACGCTGGCAAGTGTCATCGTTTTATTGGGCGGCCGTCGCTTGATTGATTAGTCGGTACTGCGCGATATTTTCGAGCCGTGATAACGCGAAAGTGTCTGTTGCCCCTTTGCGTATAGAGGTGCGTTCTAGGATTAGGCTTTCAGCGGCATCGAATTGACCTGCACGCAAAGCAGCATCGATGGTCACCCGCTCAAACACATCGCGTTGGGCATGACTGCCCCCCATGGTTTGGAACGCTGGGCGTGCGGCACTGAGTTGCTGGAAAGCTGTGTCGTAGCGGGCTTCGCCAAAGGCTGCGAGACCTTCGGCTGCGGCAAGGCCTGGGCTTTGCATCACTAGGCTTTGGTCGCCTGTTTCATTTGCGCTGCGCGCTACGCGAGCAATCATCTTGTTGGCTGCATCGCCTCGGCTATCACCGGCAAGGGCCAGCATGTAGTGAAGGTCAGCAAACACCAAACAGCCATCTTCGCTGCGGCTTTCGGCAAGGTCTGCAAGTTCTGCCCAGCGATCCCCAACTTTGATGCCTTCAAGCTCTAGGCGCACCAGCAACGAGCTGGCGTTTGAGAAATCTCGATAGTCATCGGTTTTTTCATCGCGAATTTTGGTGTCGTAAAGTTTGAGCACTTCGTCATGCTCGCCCCGATCCAAGTGCAGCAGGGCCTTGTGCCACCAAACATGGAAGCGAAAGTTGTTACAGTGATCCCAAGCCGAGGTGTTTTGCTCGATCAACGCAATCCCTTTGTCGGGATCATGGGTCATGTCGTAGACGTGGGCTACGGCATGCATTCCCCACGCGTCGTCTGGCGCAAATTGAAGCGCTTCAAGACCTGTTTGTTCGGCCAGTGCGTAGTCGCCAGTTTCTTCTTGCGCAAAGCTTAGGCAGCCCAGCGCATAGCCGCGCAGCGGGTGGTCGGTGCCATGTGCGCTCATTACCCGTTCAAGAGAACGGCGCATCCCAGCGCTGTCACCAATTATAAAGCGGATCGCATGGCTTACTTTTAGCGACATCGTATCTGCAGGGTTTAGGCGCATCGCCTGTTCCATGCACTGGATGGCCGCGGTTGGTTTTGCTGCAAGCCATACGCCCAGCGCATCAATCCAAAGACGTTCGCGGTGGGTGGCACCGAATTTGGCCAAAATTGCCACAGCGTTGGTGTAAGCCTCTTGTGCAACACCGATCAATTCTCGGCGTCCCATCATCATCGCAAACAGTCCCTTGGCTGCGTGCGCCATGGCAAACTCGGGGGCTGTCTCGATCAAAGCCTTAAGGTGTTTGGGCGCAGTCGTTCCGTGCGACAGAAATGCTTTGACCATTCCGTTCCAATGATCCACCGCCGTCTGGTCGGTAATGCTGACGGGGCAAAAGCAAATATCGTGGTGCATGACTAATCCTAATTGATGATCGCAAAGGCGCGCGTTGTACTTAGATTTATTGGACGTTGTGCACGATGGCACTTCACGAGCCCGCTAGCCTGCGGGATCGTGATCTGGCGTCACCGTTTTGTGAGGTGTTGTAAGATTTCCTGCCTAGGAAATGGGCCGCTTAAGGCCGGGGATTAGCGTTTCAAGTTGATCAATATCTTGCCCGAACCGCGGCGGGGAGCGTCGATAACTGATCGGTGTTTTCGAAAATTTCAAAGGATTTCCAAGGAGTTGCACGCTGCCTGCTGTGGTGCTTTCCGCCGTGACCTGTACTACAGAATCACGAGAGGATGCTTGATCGCTGTTAAGCGCATCCTCGACCGTATGAATTGGCCCGCAAGGCACTTTAACAGCCTGTAATGTTTCAAGGATTTGGTCCCTCGAAAGTTGCTTAAGTGTCACTGTGATTTCAGGCGTCAACTGATTGCGATTTGCAATTCTGTCTGTGTTGGTCTGGAAACGGGGATCTTTGCTCAGATCGTCACGGTCAAGCGCTGAACAAAACCGCTGGAATTGGCTGTCATTGCCAACAGCAATGATGACATGACCGTCAGAAGCCTCGAACACATCATAAGGCACGATATTCGGGTGGGCATTGCCGCGCCGTTTCGGCACTTGGCCAGATGTCAGGAAGTTTGTGCCCTCGTTCACCAACCAGGCCATTTGGGCGTCGACCAATGCAAGGTCGATATGCTGACCTTCGCCGGTTTGGTCTCGGTGACGCAATGCGGCCAAGACACCGATGGTGGCATACATTCCGCACATCACATCTGCGATGCCAACACCCACTTTCATTGGTGAGCCCTCTGGATCGCCGGTCAGAGACATGATCCCGCCATAGCCCTGTGCCATAAGGTCATAGCCCGGTTTGTCGCGGTTTGGGCCGGTCTGGCCAAAGCCGGAAATAGAGCAGTAGACCAAGCCGGGGTGTCTGGCGCAAAGGGTCGCGTGATCCAAGCCGTATTTCGTAAGCCCGCCGGGTTTGTAGTTTTCTACAACGACATCGGCTTGTTCCGCGATCGCCGCAACCAAGGCCTGGCCTTCGGGTGTCGATAGATCAGCTGGAATTGAATATTTGTTGCGATTGGCCGCCATAAAATAAGCGCTCAGATCGCTTTGCCCATCAGTGGTTTCCGCATAGGGCGGGCCCCAAGCGCGCGTGTCGTCACCACCTGTTTTAGGGTTTTCGATCTTTAAGACAGTCGCCCCAAGGTCGCCAAGCATTTGGGTCGCCGTCGGGCCTGCAAGAATGCGCGACAAATCAAGGACAACAAGCCCGTCCAAAGCTCCTTTTGGGAACGCTTGATCAGAGGAGACCATCGTAAGACTTTCTTTCAATTTCAGCCGCAATCACGGTGAACGTTTCTGATTGGGTCGCGGCTTGAATAGCGTCTCGCAGTTCGGTCTCATTTGTCACACGGTGGCCGGCGCCGCCAAACCCTTTGGCAATAGCGGCAAAATTAGTGTGGCCAAAATCAACTCCGCGATTATCCATCTGGCGCTGTCGTTGCTTTAGCTCAATCAGCGCAAGGCTTGCATCCACAAACACAACGAAAATTGTTTTTAGGCCGTTTTCAGCCGCTGTGGCAAGTTCGCCCGCCACCATCAGAAAACCGGCGTCACCAGAGAAAGAAACAACTGTCCGGTCAGGCTCTACAATGCTTTGGCCCATGGCCAGCGGCACAGCAACACCCATGGTGCATAGGCCCGAAGACTGAGTGAGTGCCCGTGGGAATTCGCATGTCCACATTTGCGACAGTAAAATGCGGTGCGCACCACTATCGGCAGTGGCCAATGTGTCATCCGGCAGGGCATCGCGACAAATTTCGATTACCGCATCAGGACCCCAGTCGGCCTGGCGTGAAAAAGAGTCTGAAATCGCTGTTTTAGTGGCGGCAACCTCACCATCTGGCCAAGTGTCGTTTAGCGCAGCGGCGGGCAACAAGGCTTCAACACTCGCGGCGCAATCCCCGACGATGTTGTATGTGCTTTGATGCATGTAGTGATGGTTAGGCTCGGCCGTGACATCAATCACAACTTGGGTTTGTGGGTTCCACGGGTTCTGCCAGCCGGTGCGCATTTCGATAGGGTCATATCCGATGGCCAAGATCACATCAGCCTGCGCCACCAAAGGCAGCAATATCTTGTCAGCTTTGGGAGATAGACCCGCCCCTCCCAAACACAACACGTGGCTTTCTGGAACAAGGCCCTTGGCCTTATATGTTGTGATGACAGGGGCCCCCAATTGTTCCAAGGCAGTGCGGACTGTGTCCTCGGCCCCTTCGGTCATTGCATCCACACCCACGACAATCAGCGGGCGTTTGGCATTGGCCAAAGCGGCTTGAGCAGCCTGAAAATCGGCACTCGGGGCAGGGCGCATGGGCAGGGCCGCGTAACGCAAGATACCTTCGCCCTCAGCAGGGGCATCCGCGACAGAAATCGGAACGTCAATATGAACAGGGCCGGGGCGCCCCTCGACTGCAAGCGTAACGGCTTTGTCTGCAATCACGTGGGCTGCGCCCGCGGAAAGGGTAAAGCTTTGTTTTGTGATCGGGCGGAAAACCTGAGGCTGATCAAGAACTTGGTGCGTGTAAGTTTGCGCGGCATCCGCATCCACAGCGCCGGTCAGAACAATCAGCGGTACGCGATCTTGCCGGGCGTTTTCAACGGAATTGACCCCGTTCAATGCACCGGGGCCAACAGTGGCAACCAGGATACCCGGTGCACCGGTACGATGATACGTACCTTCTGCCATAAAGCCCGCCGCGTTTTCATGCTTGGCCAAGACAAATGTGATGCCAGCCTTCTCAAGCGCATCAATCAGAGTCAGAACTTCTCCCCCGGGCATCCCAAAGGCCCAGCGGCATCCCGCTGAATATAGTCGTTGTGCCAAAACATCTGCCGCGCGCTGGGCCATGTGCTACCTCGTTCATTGGTTCCGGGGCCTTAGTGCGGCCCAAACCATGAGAGAGCAACTAAATTTCCCGTGTGAACATGTTGCAAAAAATGCAAGGTTTTCCCAGGCCACTGGATGCGTTAGGGCAAGGGAATGACAACCAACACGCTCTCTCTTCGCTTGAACGGTGCTTTATGCCTTGGCCCTGACGGATTAGCTCAACGTGATTTCGGTATCGCGGATGGCCTCATTGAATGTGCCGCAGATGGCCGCCCTGTTGATCTGAGGGGCTACTGGGTTCTTCCGGCCTTTGTAGATGTGCACGGTGACGGGTTTGAGCGCCACCTTGCGCCACGTCGCGGCGCGATGAAGGATTTGGCGCAAGGGTTAATGTCAGCGGATGCTGAATTGGCCAGCAATGGGATTGCCACGGCCACCTTGGCGCAGTTTTACAGCTGGGAGGGTGGGATGCGCAGCCCCGCCTTTGCCCTGCGTTTTCTGGAAACTTTGCGAGAGTGTCGAGCGCAGCTTTTGACTGATGTGCTGGTTCAGCTTCGGTTTGAAACCCAAATGCTAGAAGACTATGACGCTGTCGCGCAGTTGGTTGCTGACTTTGCGGTGCCGTACCTCGTATTAAACGATCACATCCCGCATGATGCTTTGGCCAAAGGCAAAAGGCCCCCGCGCCTGACAGGGCAGGCGCTTAAAAGTGGGCGAAGCCCTGACGCGCATTTGGAGTTGTTAAAACAGATGCATGGCCGCTCAGCAGAGGTTGCGCCTGCGCTCGCAACATTCGCAGAAAAGCTACGATCAAGGGGTGTGCGCCTTGGCAGCCACGACGATGCAACCGCGGATCAAAGATGCTGGTTTCATGCGTTGGGTGTGGAGATTTCAGAATTTCCAGAAACACGGGAAGCTGCTGAAACGGCGAAGCTAGAAGGTGGTAAAGTTATCTTAGGTGCGCCGAATGTGGTGCGCGGCGGATCGCATTCAGGGAATGCCTCGGCGCAAGATCTGATCGCGGCTGGCCTATGTGATGCGTTGGCATCTGACTATCACTATCCAGCGCTAAAGCAGGCTGTATTTCGTTTGGTGGATGAAGGTGTTTTGCCTTTGCAAAAGGCTTGGGAGTTGGTGTCACGCGGACCTGCACAGCTATTGGGATACGCAGATCGCGGCACCCTGGCTCAAGGTCAGCGAGCGGATTTGGTCATCCTTGATCCAACATCACGTCGCATCGAAGCAACGATGACCGCAGGGCGTTTTTCTTATTTGGCTGGCGGTGTGGCGCAGCGGTTCTTAGGATAGCCGCTGCAGCAACGCGCCCCACCTGCAACGCGGCGGGCGTATATGGGGTGCAGCTAAGAAGCAGCAGACGACCCGCCGCTTCTTATTGTAAGTTTTACTTTTCAGAGGGCTTTACGCGGTTGATGTGCCCCATTTTGCGGCCCTGTTTGGCTTCGGCTTTTCCGTAAAGGTGCACCGCAACATTGGTTTCACCGAGCAATTCAGGAACACGGTCCATATCATCGCCAATCAAGTTTTCCATCACCACGTCAGAGTGGCGTTTGCCATCCCCAAGGGGCAGCCCCACGACAGCGCGAATGTGTTGCTCAAACTGATCGACGGCACAGCCGTTTTGCGTCCAGTGGCCAGAATTGTGTACGCGTGGTGCGATCTCGTTCACCACAAGGCCTTCAGGTGTCACAAAAAGCTCAACACCCATGACGCCCACATAGTCCAATGCATTCAAGATCTGAGACGCGATGAGCACAGCATCCATCCGCTTTGTCCCCGGCAAACGCGCCGGAATCGTTGTGGTGCGTAGGATGCCGCCAATATGCACGTTCTCGCCGGGATCAAAGCAGGCAACTTCGCCGTTGACGCCGCGTGCTGCGATCACAGAGACCTCATGGGAAAACTTTACAAAGCCTTCAAGAACAGATGGGGCGCCAGCCATGTCCGCAAAAGCGGCCGCTCGGTCTGCCTCGGAATTCAGCCGAGCTTGGCCCTTGCCGTCATAGCCAAAACGACGCGTTTTCAGAATTGAAGGCGTTCCAATTGCTTCAAGCGCAGCTGTCATTTCTTCATCAGATTGAACTGCAGAAAACGGGGCCACTTTTAGGCCAAGACCAGACAGGAATTCTTTTTCGGTGATGCGATCTTGGCTGACACGCAAAGCCTCACGGCCCGGGCGGATCGGGCGAAGCGTTTCCAAAATATCCAAAGCCGAAGTTGGGATGTTTTCGAATTCGTAGGTGATCACATCCACGGCGTTAGCAAACTGTGCCAAGGCGTCGGCATCTTCGTAGGCCGCTGTGGTGACTTGGTCTGCAACGTGGGCCGCAGGCGGGTTGGCAGAGGGTTCAAAGATATGGGTTTTATACCCAAGCCGCGACGCGGCGACGGAGAGCATCCGCCCCAATTGTCCACCGCCCAAAATCCCAATGGTGCTGCCGAGTTTTAGTGCTTCAGTCATCAGAGGGCTCATCCGGAATAGAGGCAGAGAGAGCTTCGCGCCAATCATCAAGACGCTTTGCTAGTTCTGGATCGTGCAGGGCTAAGATGCCAGCGGCCATAAGACCTCCGTTTTTTGCACCTGCAGCACCAATCGCCATCGTCGCAACTGGAAAGCCGCGCGGCATTTGCAGAATGGAATATAGGCTATCCACGCCAGAAAGCGCTTTGGTTTGAACCGGAATGCCGATCACTGGAACGCGTGTTTTGCTGGCCATCATACCCGGCAAGTGTGCCGCGCCGCCTGCGCCTGCAATAATAACCTCAAGGCCGCGATCCACGGCGGTCTTGCCATACTCCCAAAGACGATCAGGGGTGCGGTGTGCCGAAACGATCTTGGCCTCATAAGGCACATTCAATTCGTCCAGCACATCTGCTGCTTCTTTCATGGTGGGCCAGTCTGACTGGCTGCCCATGATGATTCCCACTTTGATATCCGTCATCGTCCGCCTCTTCGAAAGGAGGGCGCACTATACTCAGATTGCTTTGTTAAGCAATGATGTCAGGGGTCAATCGGTCTTCGATATAGGCGATTTTATCTTTTAATCGCAGTTTCTGTTTCTTTAGTCGTTGAATCGTCAGTTGATCGCCTGTTCCGCGTTCGACCAGGGCGTGAATCGCCTCGTCTAGATCACGGTGCTCTGTGCGAAAAACTTCTAGTTCTACGCGCAAAACATCGTCGGTCTTCATCGACAGATCCCCAATTGGGTCACTGAGTGCGTTCATAGGTATGCCCCGTTTTCTTCGGACTTACAGTGTAGCGCTTTCGACCTTGCCCGCAAAGCCCTTGCAACTGCTTAATCTCGCGCGCATATTGTCATGAGGCACGCTGCCAGAACGGGGCGTGCTACTTGGACGGTCGCTTTACGTAAAGGACGTGTCGATGAGCAAGCACACCTTGGGGTCTTACCCCCACATGCTCGGTTTCGAGCAACTAGAACGCCTTTTGGAACGCACGGCTAAAACCGGCAACGAAGGCTATCCCCCTTTCAATATTGAACAAACCTCAGACGATTCCTATCGTATTACCCTTGCAGTCGCCGGATTTGGCGAAACGGATCTGTCGATCACTGTTGAGGATCGCCAATTGGTGATCCGTGGCCGGCAAAGTGATGATGGGGCAGAGCGCGTGTTTCTGCACCGTGGGATCGCAGCCCGCCAATTTCAGCGGTCTTTTGTCTTGGCAGACGGCGTTGAGGTTGGTGAAGCGTCGATGGAAAACGGGCTTTTGCACGTCGATCTAACGCGTCTGCGCCCAGAAACCGTTGTTCAAACGATCCAGATCAAGAAAGGGTAAATCATGCACAATGAATTTGATATGCCAGCCGATGATCGCCTGGTTTACATCCGCAAAGTGCTGGTTTCGGATTTGCCTGAGGACATACAAGAGCAAGTTCAAGGCCATGAGGAACTGTATGCTGTCTGTGCACAAGATGGCGAACGTCTGGCGGTGGTAAAGGAACGTAAGCTGGCCTTTATGCTCGCGCGTCAAAACGACTTCGCGCCGGTTACAGTTCACTAGGACCGTACTCTATTCAAACATTAAATCGGACCCAGCAGAGGGTTTGCCGGGTCCGAGGGACGGGGACTATGAAACCCCGTATGCCTTCTGTTTTGCAGTTGAAATGCCTGCCGAGCAGAAGGGCATTTCTTGTTTTTGGCAGCCAGGCAATGCGCCCGCTTATCCTTAGACTAACCAGAAATGCTTGATTTGTCGACTTTTATGCCAGTTGGCGTAAGGTCACGTTTCCTTGAAATGAAAAAACGCGCCGCAAAATTGCAGCGCGTTTCTGTTTAGTCACAAGGGCGAGGTCAAGCTTTGATCAGGCCCATGCTTTCCAACTTCAACAGAACTTGGTGTGCACAGTTATCAACTTCTGCACCTTCAGTTTCCACGCGCAGCTCTGGGTTTTCGGGCACATTGTACGGGTCAGAAATACCTGTAAACTCTTTGATCTTGCCTTCGCGAGCCAGCTTGTAGAGGCCTTTGCGATCGCGACGCTCACATTCCTCGATCGAGGTTGCAACGTGCACTTCGATGAAGGCGCCGAATTGTTCGATGTCTTCACGTACGGCGCGACGGGTTGTTGCATATGGCGCGATAGGGGCACAGATCGCGATACCACCGTTTTTGGTGATCTCGGATGCGACATAGCCGATGCGACGGATGTTCAGATCGCGGTGCTCTTTAGAAAAGCCGAGTTCAGACGACAGGTTCTTACGAACGATATCACCGTCTAGCAGGGTCACAGGGCGACCGCCCATTTCCATCAGTTTCACCATTAGTGCGTTGGCGATGGTGGATTTGCCAGAGCCAGAGAGGCCGGTGAAGAACACAGTGAAGCCTTGCTGTGAGCGTGGGGGCTTGGTCTTGCGCAGTTCAGCGACGACTTCCGGGAAAGAGAACCATTCAGGGATTTCCAGACCTTCGGCCAGACGGCGGCGCAATTCGGTGCCAGAGATATTAAGGATGGTGACGTTGTCACGATCTTCGATCTCGTCGTTTGGTTCGTACTGGGCACGTTCTTGCACATAAACCATGTGCTTAAAGTCGACCATTTTGATGCCCATTTCCTCTTCGTGTTCACGGAAGAGATCTTGTGCATCATATGGGCCATAGAAATCTTCGCCCGCAGAGTTTTTGCCAGGGCCTGCGTGGTCACGGCCAACAATAAAGTGGGTGCAGCCGTGGTTTTTGCGGATCAGGCCGTGCCAAACCGCCTCGCGTGGGCCTGCCATGCGCATGGCAAGGTTCAGCAAAGACATTGTGGTTGTGGCAGAGGGGTATTTGTCCAGAACGGCTTCGTAGCAGCGTACGCGTGTAAAGTGATCAACGTCGCCTGGTTTGGTCATGCCTACGATTGGGTGGATCAGCAGGTTCGCTTCGGCTTCACGTGCCGCGCGGAAAGTCAGTTCTTGGTGTGCTCGGTGCAGAGGGTTGCGTGTTTGGAACGCAACGATCTTGCGCCAGCCGAGCTTGCGGAAATAGGCACGCAATTCGTTTGGCGTGTCGCGACGGGCGCGGAAATCGTAATGCACGGGCTGCTGGATACCGATGATCGGGCCGCCCAGATAGATTTTGCCAGCTTGATTGTGCAGGTAGTTGACTGCTGGGTGTGCGTCGTCATCTGCGCCGAATACTTTTTCAGCTTCGCGGGATTTGTTCGGCTCCCAGCGGTCGGTGACGGTCATGGTCGCAAGGATCACGCCTTCTTGGTCACGCAGTGCGATGTCTTGGCCGATTTCGATGGACTGCGCGTATTCCTCGGAGACATCCAAAGTAATCGGCATTGGCCACAATGTGCCATCTGCCAGACGCATGTTTTCAACAACGCTGTTGTAGTCTTCTTCGGTCAAGAAGCCTTTTAGCGGGTTAAATCCACCATTCATCAACAGCTCTAGATCACAGATCTGACGAGGTGACAGATCGTGGCTGCTTAGGTCAGCAGCTTCGACTTTGAGTTTTTGAGCGCTCTCGTAAGAGACATAAAGCTCTGGGATTGGGGCAAAGCTATTTTGCATGCTATTGGTCCTGTTTTTTTGCGGAAACACGCCGCTAGAGGTTCCGGTGAGTTCCGCGTGCAGTGCGTCGTATTCAGCAAACTTGCGGGCGAGAAATTGATCTGTGAGTTCGCGCTTTGCAACGGCGCCTTTCGACGTGAGTGCGTAGGCAAAGCGCTGCCTTTTGTCGGGGCCTGACCGTTCGCTGATCGTTATGTGCCCAGCCTCAGAGGCTGAGCGCAGAAGTGAATTCAGGCGCCCTAGGGAGATATCCAATGCAGCAGCGGTCGTGCGCTGCGAACCCTCTGGCGCGGTGTCCAGTTGGCGTAGAAGGCGAAAAAGAAGATCCTCTTCCGCGGGGTTGGATTTTGCCTTGGGCTTGGTCATTGCTCGACGTTCAAAGTGTGTTCACTGATGAACGCATTGCATGGAATAATGTCCGAGCAAAGCAAATATTGTGCAAAAATAGAGAAAATTGGTGGCGTTGCAGCCTCGCAACGCGAAAATTCTGGGTAGATTTTCTACCTAAGTTTAGCGGTCGAGGAAAATATCCCGTGTTGGCTCAGGCTGGCTAGAAGGTGTTGTGGGGTTTGAAGAAATGTATCAATTCCGTCCGTTTTTGCGAGAAAAGCGGAACTTTAACACTCTAGCGAAGTTGAAATCGCAAATTTTGATGGGTTTGCCGCCCATCGCTGACCAGAGTTGGAGAATCGATTTAACAAAGCCAGAAAGGAAAAGGGGACCGAAGTCCCCCTTATTTATTATTCGTTTTCGGCCAAGAACCGTTCCGCATCTAGTGCTGCCATACAGCCCATGCCGGCTGATGTGACGGCCTGTCGGTAAACATGGTCTGTCAGATCACCTGCGGCAAAGATGCCTGGGATCGACGTTTTGGATGTGCCTGGCTCGACCTGAACGTAGCCGCCATTGTGAGTTTCTAGCGAGTCCTTCACCAGCTCGCTGGCAGGAGCGTGCCCGATGGCCACAAATACGCCAGCACAGGGGATCTCGGAGACTTCACCGTTTTTGACGTTCTTAACTTTAACACCGGTCACGCCCAGCGGGGCCTCGGTGCCGACAACTTCTTCGAGGGTGTGGAACCACAAGGTTTCGATCTTGTCGTTTTTCATGAGGCGGTCTTGCAGGATTTTTTCTGCACGTAGCTCATCGCGGCGGTGGATCAAGGTCACTTTGGACGCAAAGTTGGTGAGAAAGAGCGCTTCTTCGACAGCTGTATTGCCGCCGCCGATCACAACGATCTCTTGGCCACGATAGAAAAATCCGTCACAGGTCGCGCAAGCAGATACGCCAAAGCCTTTGAATTTTTCTTCGCTTTCCAGCCCCAACCACTTCGCGCGCGCACCGGTCGCAAGGATCACAGCATCTGCGGTGTAGGTGGTGCCGCTGTCACCTTTGGCCACAAACGGGCGCACATCGGTGTTCAGTTCAGTAATGATGTCGCCAATGATCTCACAGCCCATGGCTTGCGCATGTTCCTGCATTTTAATCATGAGGTCGGGGCCCTGTACCTCGGTAAATCCGGGGTAGTTTTCGACTTCGGTTGTCGTGGTAAGTTGGCCACCCGGCTCGATGCCTTGTACCAACACCGGCTCTAGCATCGCACGGCTGGCGTAGACCCCTGCGGTGTATCCCGCTGGTCCAGATCCGATAATCAGAACCTTGGTGTGTTTCGTCTCGCTCATAGCTGCCCCATCTGCTTGCATAAAGTGTCGAAAAGGGGATATAGCCCCGCGCGGCGCGTACGAAAACCCCTGATGGCCTGCGAATTGAGCAAAGCTTGGTGGAACAGTCGCACATATGGCATAAACCATTGGATTTCGCGAAAGATTATTGCGTGAAGTATCCGGGGTGCTATAACAACTGAAAAGTTACGGAGAGATTTTGATGTCCGCTACCCGGCTCGACCCAATTGACCGAAAAATCCTTGCAGAGCTGCAGGCTGACGGTCGGATGACCAATGTTGAGTTAGCGAAACGTGTTGGTATCTCTGCACCGCCTTGCCTACGCCGTGTGCGTACATTGGAAGAAGCGGGATATATTCGTGGCTATCATGCGGATGTTGATTCACGAGAACTGGGCTTTGAAGTTCAAGTTTTCGCGAGCGTTGGGCTGGTGAGCCAAGCTGAGGCTGATTTGTCCGCCTTTGAAGATCGCTGCAAAGACTGGTCTCTGGTCCGTGAGTGCCACATGCTTAATGGTGAAGTGGATTTCATTCTGAAATGCGTCGCGCCTGATCTGTCGACATTTCAGGCTTTCCTCACCGAAGACCTTTTGAAAGCAGACAACGTTGCAAGCGTGAAGACATCTTTGGTTATTCGTGATGCCAAAGATGAACCGGGTGTGCCGTTTGACGTTCTTGAAGAACGTATCTGCCGTACAGCTTAACCCTCGGATTTTGGCAGCAGCCAAGCTTCTAGATAACGTTTCATCATGCTTTCCATCGGTTCTCCGTTATGGATCGCGCAAAAGCTAAGCGCCATCGCCTGGATTTGAAACGCACCCACGCCATCGGCCATTAGCACTGGATCGATGTCTTTGCGAAATGGGCCGCGGGCCAACCAATTGGCCAAGACTTCAACATTGCGAGCAAAGGTGGAGGCAATCGGCCCGATTTCGGCATTTGCGGCTGCGCCTGAATGCCTGAGTATCACGTCAAAAACATATCTTTCACGTGTCGCAAGTTGCATCCCGGGCAGCAAAGCTTCGATCAAAGAATCAATGTCTTTCGGTGGTTCTAGCGTTGCGATTTGATCAAGATGTCGGTTCATTTCGGTGCCGATCAACTGATCCATCAAAGCATCTTTGTCTTTGAAATGGGCAAAGAACGTTCCCTTCGCAACACCGGCGCGTTTCACAACTTCTTCGACACGTAAAGCTTCAAACCCTTGTTCAAAGACAACAGCTTGTGCTGCATCCAGCAGCTTTGCGCGGGTCTTTAAGGCGCGTTGTTGGATCGCTTTGGCCATGGCCATTCCTGACACAGTTTGTGACCTTGGTCAAATTTGATATTGACCGTGGTCAATTATTTGAGCTAGAAAAGTGACCGTGGTCAATTTTAATAGGTGAGCAACTCTCATGTCTGGAAAACGTATCTTTGTTCTAAACGGGCACCCCGCCGAAACATCTTTGTCGCGCCAACTTGCCGAGACCTATGCGGCCTCTGCTGAAAAGGCAGGCCATGATGTGCGTGTTATGCATATTCGCGATATGTCTTTTGACATGGACCATGGGTTTGGTGGCTATGGCGATAGCAAACCGCTAGAGCCCGTGCTCGAAGAAGTGCTGAGCAATCTTGAATGGAGCGAGCATATGGTTCTAGCGACACCAATGTGGTGGGGCAACGTGCCAGCCAAACTGAAAGGTCTGTTTGATCGCGCATTGTTGCCGGGCCGCACCTTTGACACCAAAGGAAAAGGACTGCCCAAGCCGATGCTGACCGGCCGCACCGCACGCGTGTTGCTGACATCAGATACACCGGGTTGGTTTTTTCGCCTGATCTATGGAAACGCGCTGATCATATCGCTTCGCAAGCAAGTGCTTGGCTTCATTGGCCTAAAGGCCAAGTTTACGCATTTCTCTGGCGCGTCGCACCCCAAAGATGGGGCGGTTTCAAATTGGCTAAATCAAGCCAATGTGCTGGGCGGTACAGCCCAATAAACGCAAACCCCCTGCCGGGGGAGGATCCGGCAGGGGGATTCAGCAAGGTAAGCCTATCTTGGATTAGGCGGTCTTGCGCATTGGAAGGGCGGGTTTCAAAGTAACCTCGACCGTCTCGCTCAGGCGTTTTTTAGCCCAAGGTAGAATAACCTGTTCTGTTTTCGACGATGCGATGATCGACTTAAGAAAGCGTTGTTTACACATTTGTCTGCTCCGTCCTGCCCATTCAGGGATTGTTTATGACTTGAGAACAATCTGATGCTGAATTGGGGCAGAGTTGCGGCGACTTTGGTTTCATTTGACGGAGTTGCAGTGGAAAAGCTACGGCATTGTGCCGAAAGTTCGCCCTATAGGCGAATGGCAGCGATCAGGCGACCGTAATCAGCTTCTTTATCGTGATAGCTGCGGCGGTAGGAATAGAACCGCGCTGGATCAGCATAGGTACAATGGCGAATCCATTCCGCTTGGCCAACCTTTGCAGAGCGCAGGCGACTTAGGCCATAAGCTGGAAGATCAAAATAGTAACGATCTTGTTCACCGCGCCCAAAGAAGCGGCTATTGCTGCTGTCTTCGGTGAGGAAGCGATCTAGGAACTCTGGGCCAACTTCATAGGCACGCTGGCTGATGGTCGGGCCAATGACTGCTGAGATGTCTTCGCGACGTGATCCCAACGCTTCCATCGCTTCGATGGTGTTTTCCAAAACGCCATCGACGGCGCCGCGCCATCCCGCATGGGCTGCGCCAATGACGCCGGCATAGCGATCTGAAAAAAGCACGGGTTGGCAATCTGCGGTTAGTATTGTCAGTGCAAGACCTGACACATTGGTCACAATCGCATCTGCTTTAGGGCGTTCGCCCTTGGGCAGTTCCGTCACCGTTTCGACCGTTGCAGAGTGCACTTGATGAACGCTGACCAGTTCATTCACGTCCATTGCCTTTGCCACGCGGTTGCGATTGATTTCGACAATCTCGCGTTGGTCAGAGCTGCCCAGCCCGCAGTTCAGGCCTTCAAAAATACCGGACGATGCGCCGCCACGACGGGTGAAAAAGCCATGTTGGATGGGTTCCAAGCTGGCAGATGTCAGAATTTCGAGGCTCATGCGTCCACTCCGGGTGGTGGGGGGGAACCCTCTGGATAAAGGGCAACAACTTTAAACAGATTCCCCATTTCATCAGGGTGCGTCAAGCGACGATGTGCAGCGACGTGTTGTTCCAGCTGAACAGGTTCCATTAACTTTGCCAGCGCTTGTGCCCGCTCTGTGATGCCCAGACGTTCTAAGAAAACACCCTGCGCTGTCACGCGGCTAAAACGGCTAGGCGTCGCGGCGCAGATCAGCTCAAAATCAACATGTGCCGTCAGGTCGGCCATACCCGGGGTGTCTAACGGATCAACCTCTTTGTGAGATTTCAGCGCTTGAAAAGTGTCGCCCTGAGACCGCCAGTCGCCATAGTCGATGATCAACGCAACGCCGCCGTGATCCGCAATCAGCTTCCCAATTTTCTGGGAAATCTGAGCAGCCGGCTGGCAGAGTTCGACAATAAATCCGTCTTCGGTGTCTTCCAAACGATGGCGTAGGGCCGGTTGGTCAATTGGGGCGCCCAGACCATAGGCCAAATCACCATCGGTGATGCCGACCAGGCGCTCGCGCCATGCGTTTTCCTCACGTAGGAACTGGCGGATCGGAAGCGCGTCAAAGAACTCGTTGGCGATCAAAAACAAGGGTTGATCGGGCAAAGTATCAACGGTGTCATGCCAAGTGGCGTCGACCAGCAACTCTTGTTGACGGGCACGAAGAGAAGGGGAGGCTTCGATCAGATGAAGATCAAGCGCATCATGAAAGCCCGGAATACGCCGCGTGGCCCGCAGCAAATCTGCCATTAATGTTCCGCGGCCCGGCCCGGCCTCTGCCAGCGTGAAACGTGCCGGCTGGCCCTGATCCATCCAAGCCTGCGCAAGACTGATCCCCAACAGCTCGCCAAACATCTGTGTGGCTTCGGGGGCAGTGATGAAATCGCCCTGAGTGCCAAACGGATCGCGAGTTGCGTAGTAGCCATATCGCGGGTTCATCAAGCATTCAGACATATAGTCACTTAACGAGATCGGACCGGTGTTTCGAATGCGGTCCATCAATGCGTCTTTGAGAGTCATGCGTCCACCTTGGCAGCGCGGCGCAATAACCACAAGCCGCCAAGTATCATTGGGAGTGACAATATTTGCCCCATGGTTAATCCAACCCCACCAACGTGATACGCTAAACCAAGCGGGTTTTCAGCCGTCACAAATTGCGCATCCGGTTGGCGCACAAATTCCACGACAAACCGCGAAAGCCCATAGCCCGCAAAAAACAGGCCAGTGATACGACCCGGCAGTTTCAGCGCGTCACGCTTGTAGGCAAACCACAATAAGACGGCCAATAGAACCACGCCTTCAAGGAAGGCTTCGTACAGCTGTGAAGGATGGCGGGCGCAGATTTCGGCGATTTGGCCGCAATCTTGTGCCGCTGCTCCCGGAAATGCAACGCCCCAAGGAAGGTCTGTCGCACGGCCCCACAACTCGGCATTCACGAAATTCGCGATACGCCCCAGCATCAAACCAACCGGAACACCCAGAACGATGG
Source organism: uncultured Paracoccaceae bacterium (assembly GCA_947498415.1). Lineage (GTDB taxonomy): Bacteria > Pseudomonadota > Alphaproteobacteria > Rhodobacterales > Rhodobacteraceae > Cognatishimia. The sequence goes on along the minus strand of CANMKB010000004.1, from coordinate 188,210 downwards.
TGTCTGCGACGGAAAGCTTGGGGAGGTTATGGCGGCTGCAATACAGCCAACCGGCCACCAGCACTCCCAACATGCCGCCGTGGAACGCCATTCCACCCTGCCAGACCTGCAAAATCTCTGCGGGGTGGGCGAGGTAGTAGCTCGCATTATAGAAAAAGACATAGCCAAGGCGGCCGCCCAAAATGACACCAATGATGATCCAGGTCATCAAGTCTTCGATTTGCGTATCACTGATCGGGCGCTCGCCTGCCCAAAGCCGGGCAGTGCGGAGCGCATGTAGCGACAGGCGCCAAGCGATGAGGATGCCAGCGATATAGGCAAGGGCATACCAACGCAGCGCGAACTCAAACGAGCCCAAAGAAATGGAAAACAATTCGGGTGAAATATCGGGGAATGGAATTAAGGCCTGCATAATGTCTCTCTGCCTCTTGCTCCGGGTTGAAGTCAACCTTGTGGGGCGCTGCATTTATCCCCATATAGGGATCAAATGTAACGCTTCGCAGCCCCTTCTGAATTCGGAGAGCAAAAAATGCAGACCCGCAACAAATTTATGGATGATGTTTCTCAACTGATGACCAATGCGATGGGTGTCGCACAGGGGGCCAAAGATGAGGCCGACAATGCGCTGAAATCTTGGATGGACCGTTGGCTGTCAGAGCGCGATTTCGTGACACGCGAAGAGTTTGATGCGGTGCGTGCGATGGCCCAAAAGGCCCGCGAAGAGAACGAAGCGTTGAAGGCGCGATTGGATATTCTGGAAGGGAAATCCAAATAAATACCTATTAAGCGTCATTAATGTTTTTGTTTGCGTCATATTATGTCGTGAATATCCCGTGAAGGGTCTATTTCTGGCCGCTTGAAAGCGTTTGTACCTCCCACACTGTCTGCAGTTCAGGGAGGAAGATAATGACCGATACAACAAAGGCCGACTACAAGGTCGGCCGAGACAATGTTCAGATCTTAGGATTGGACATACACAACCCTGTTTTCGCCATATCAGGCATTACAGTGTTGGCTTTTGTGTTTTTTTCACTGGTGTTTCAGGAACAAGCAGAAAGCTTTTTTGGCTGGTTGCGTCCAGCACTTACAAGCCGATTTGACTGGGTGTTTCTGTTAGCAGGCAATATCTTTGTCTTGTTTTCCATCGCGCTGGTGATTTCACCATACGGATCAATACGTCTAGGGGGCGAAGATGCGCGACCGGATTATGGCTATGGCGGATGGTTTGCGATGTTGTTTGCGGCTGGTATGGGCATCGGGTTGGTGTTCTGGGGCGTCGCAGAACCGATCTCGCATTACGGTGCTTCGATTGGTGGAACCGCCATCGAGAATGGTGCAAGAACCGACTGGGCACCCCTTGGCGCTGCGCTGGATAATCCCGAGGCCGCGCGTGATCTCGCCATGGCCGCAACCATATTCCACTGGGGCCTTCACCCTTGGGCCGTGTATGCAGTTGTGGGTTTGGCCTTGGCCTTCTTTAGTTTTAACCGGGGTCTACCGCTTACAATGAGATCGGTGTTCCATCCGCTTTTGGGGGATGCCACATGGGGCCCAGTTGGGCATCTGATTGATGTGCTTGCTGTTTTCGCAACGATCTTTGGCCTGGCGACGTCGCTCGGTTTAGGGGCCTCACAGGCCTTGGCAGGGCTGAACTACCTTTTTGATGTTCCTGTCAGCGATGGAATGAAGGTACTCTTAATTGTATTGATCACCGCCTTTGCTTTGGTCTCGGTTGTTGCCGGATTGGATAAGGGCGTGAAGCGGCTGTCAGAGGTTAACATGGTGCTGGCCGCAATATTGCTTTTACTGGTCGCTATTGTTGGACCAACGCTCGCAATCATCTCTGGTTTTTTTGACAACCTTTGGGCCTATGCCAAAAACCTGCCAGCCTTGTCTGGCATTACAGGACGTGAGGATGCCAACTTTATGCAAGGGTGGACGTCGTTCTACTGGGCCTGGTGGATCAGCTGGTCACCTTTTGTGGGTATGTTTATCGCGCGTATCTCACGCGGGCGGACCATTCGGGAATTTGTCATCTGTGTCTTGATCATTCCCACCATTGTCGGCGCGATCTGGATGTCTGTGTTCGGTGGCGCGGCCTTGGATCAGGTGATGACTGGCGCAGGCGCTGCTGTGTCAGACGCTTCGCTTGAGTTGAAAATGTTCACGATGTTTGAAGGCTTTCCACTCACTGGAGTCTTGTCATTCATTGGGATCATATTGGTTGTGGTGTTCTTTGTGACCTCGTCAGATTCTGGTTCGTTGGTGATCGACACGATCACAGCAGGTGGCAAAACAGATGCGCCGACGGCGCAACGGGTGTTTTGGTGCATCCTTGAGGGCGCAATTGCGATTGTGCTCCTATTAGGAGGTGGTCTTGGCGCCCTGCAAGCCGCAGCGATTGCAACGGGTTTCCCCTTTGCGATTGTCCTTGTGCTGATGTGTGTATCGCTTGCAATTGGCGTGATCTCCGAAAGACGTAAGCGCTAAAGACGTATGTATGCCCAAACGGCCTCGCACCTTAGTGCGGGGCCTCATTCGTTGATCATGATCGCAGGAATAGGATGGATAAGTTGTATCGCTGTTCAAGTAATCCACAACTTATTGCAGTTATCCACGATATTTCGCTTTACTCAGAGTATCTCCACCACCTACCATATGTTGTAGGGGAAGTAGGAGTTATCCACACCCCTTCGAGCAGGCACCAAGCGTCTAGATGCTGCCACATCTCGGCGCACAAAAGAAAGAAGGTGGCGCTATGGCAGTATCGGAGCAGTTTCTCGAAGAAGAGATTCATCCAATAGACATTGTCGAACACATTGCAGAAAGCCATGACTGGTCGTTTGACCGCATCGCCGAAGATCAAATCGCGATGGCCGTCGAAGGGCAGTGGCGAACCTACTCTATCACGCTCGCATGGTCGGGGTTTGATGAAACCCTTAAGATGGTGTGTTCCTTTGAAATGGAACCCCCGCAAGACAAGATGAGCGAGCTTTATGAAACGCTGAATGCGATCAACGATCAGTGCTGGGCAGGCGGGTTTACGTTCTGGAACGAGCAAAAACTGATGATCTATCGTTACGGTTTGGTTCTTGCCGGTGGCCAAGTGGCCAGCCCAGATCAAATTGACACAATGATCAACGTAGCAATCCTATCAGCAGAGCGGTTTTACCCAGCCATTCAGTTGGCCACATGGGGCGGTCGCAGCGTAGATGACGCGATGCAGGTGGCAATTGCAGAGGCCTACGGACGCGCCTAAGCGTTTCACGGCCCGATAAAGAAATCTCAGGCGCAGGCTGGTTTTGCGCCGAGGGCCTTTTTTGGTCAAGGGACCAAAAAAGCATACTCGACGCCGTGACGGTTTCCGGCCACATTGGCTCCAACGAAAAGGAGCCATCATGGACATGCAGTATTTGGCCCAGAATGGGCTTGTTCTTTTGGGATGTGGCAAAATGGGGTCCGCTATGCTGGAAGGCTGGCTGGCCGACGGGTTGCCGCCGTCTTCGGTTTGGGTGCAAGATCCATACCCAAGTGATTGGGTGAAAAGCACCGGTGCTTCAATCAACCAAGAATTGCCCGAAACACCTGCAATCGTTCTGATCGCGGTGAAACCGCAGATGATGGCTGACGCGCTGCCGGTATTGCAAAAGATGGGTAACGGGCAGACCGTATTCCTATCAGTTGCTGCAGGTATATCCATCGCGCAATACCAAGACATTCTGGGGGTAAAAACGCCGATCATTCGTGCTATGCCAAACACGCCCGCAGCCGTGGGCAAAGGGATCACTGCGATTGTTGGCAATGCACAGATCGACACGAGCATGTTGAACTTGGCAGATCAATTGTTGTCTGCGGTGGGGCAGGTGGTGCGTTTAGACCGCGAAGATCAGATGGATGCGGTGACCGGGCTGTCGGGGTCTGGCCCGGCTTATGTTTTCCATATGATTGAATGTCTCGCCAAAGCGGGCGAGGCGCAAGGTCTGTCGGCTGATCTCTCGATGGCCTTGGCCAAGGCGACCGTTGCAGGGGCAGGGGCCCTGGCCGAAACCGCCGCGGAAACACCTGGCCAGCTTCGTGTGAATGTCACAAGCCCGAATGGGACAACACAGGCGGGCCTTGAGGTGTTAATGGATGAGACATCTGGCCTGCCGGGCTTGATAAAAAATACCGTTGCGGCGGCGACCGATCGGTCAAAGGAACTCGCGCAAAATGGCTGAAATTAGTTTCGAAGATTTTCTGAAGGTTGATATTCGCGTGGGGAAGGTGGTGGACGCGCAGCCATACCCCGAGGCCCGAAAGCCAGCGATCAAACTGTGGGTCGACTTTGGCGCAGAGCTTGGCGTACGTAAAAGCTCTGCCCAGATCACCAAGCATTACACACCAGAAAGCGTGATCGGGCAGCAGGTTATGGCCGTGGTGAATTTTCCACCGCGCCAGATCGGAAAGTTCATGTCTGAAATCTTGGTTCTGGGCATGCCAGATGCAGATGGCGAAGTGGTTTTGATTGGCCCTAAAATGGAAGTGCCCGAAGGCGGAAGGCTATATTGATGAAGCTTTTAATAACGCGCCCTTTACCTGAAACGGTCATCAACGCCGTACCTGCAACCTATGATCTGACGGTTCGGCAGGACTCTGGCCCGCTTTCATCAGATGAACTTCGCCAAAGTCTGCAAGACTATGACGCGATTTTGCCAACTCTTGGCGACGTCTATTCTGCCGAAGTGTTTGCAGATGTACCCGCGCCTCGGGCCAAAGTTCTTGCGAATTTTGGGGTGGGTTATAATCACATCGATGTCGCGGCTGCTGAAAAGGTGGGCATTGTGGTGTCAAACACCCCCGGTGCTGTCACCGATGCGACAGCCGATATCGCGATGACATTGATGCTGATGTCGTGTCGTCGCGCCGGCGAAGGGGAGCGTATCGTGCGGGCTGGAGACTGGCATGGCTGGCATCCCACTCAGTTCCTTGGAATGCACCTAAGTGGCAAAACCGTAGGCATCATCGGTATGGGCCGTATCGGCCAAGCCATCGCGCGGCGCTGCCATTTCGGTTTTGGAATGAAGGTGAAATACGTGAACCGGTCTGTAAAATCCGTCGACTTCCCGGCAGAGCAGATCGACACAATGGAGGCCTTAGCAGGCCAAGTTGATGTGCTTGTGATTGCAACACCTGGCGGGTCTGAAACCCATCACTTGATTGGGGCAGCTGTGTTCAAAGCCATGCAACCCCACGCGCATTTCATCAATATCGCACGGGGCGAAATTGTTGATGAGGCGGCTTTGATTGCCGCTTTGGAAAACAAGGCGTTCGCGGGCGCTGGTTTAGACGTTTACGAGTTTGAACCCCAAGTGCCTGAAGCGCTTATCGCGATGGAAAACGTGGTTTTGCTGCCGCATTTGGGTACCGCTGCATTGGATGTGCGGACTGAAATGGGGCTGATGGCGGTCGAAAATTTGCGCGCCTTTGAAGATGGGCAGCCATTGCCCAATGCAGTCTAGTCAGCCGTTAGAGTAATACTTGCGTCGCGCTTCTTCTTGGATGGCGCGGCGCATTTGAATGTCGGCCAGTTTGCGCATCTCTTCCTTGCGTGCAGCATCGCCGTTGGTTGCTTGCAATAAACGTAACTGGGCCTCTTCTTCCCGACGCAATTCGACTTCTTTTGGAACTGCACCGGCTTCGGCCATGATGCGAAACCCTACATTTTCGCCAAAATCGCCATCAGCTTGCCGACCGAGTGGTTTGCCAGCCCCTTTGAGATTATCAAATTGGCCTTCCGCCTCGGCTTTGCGGATTTGGTGTTCTGAGAGAGACAGGAATTTCATGACATCACCCTTTCAACAGAAATATAGGTGTTCTGAACGCCCATTTTCATGCGTCATATGGTGTCAGTCTGTATCCCCCACAGCAGCGCGCCAGTGACGGCGGCACAATGAGATATAGCTTTCATTCCCGCCAATTTGCACTTGTGCGCCATCGCGTAAAACGTTGCCGTTGTCGTCTTGCCGCACCACCATGGTCGCTTTTTTTCCACAGTGACAAATCGTGCGCACCTCGCGCATTTCATCAGCCAGCGCCAAAAGCGCCGCGGACCCGGGGAAGAGCTCTCCGCGGAAATCAACGCGCAGCCCGTAGCACATGACTGGTACCTTTAAGTCATCGACGGCACGCGCCAACTGCCAAACTTGATCTTTGGTCAGGAACTGTGCTTCGTCAATGAAAATGCAAGCAATGTCATGGGCTTCCAGTTGCGCTGCAATTTTCGCAAACAGATCTGTTTCAGGTGTAAAAGTGTCAGCTGGCTCAGAGATTCCAATGCGAGAGGCAATTTTCCCCTCGCCGGCGCGGTTATCAAAGGCGGCCGTCAGCAAATAAGGTGCCATGCCGCGTTCACGGTAGTTGTGTGCCGCTTGGAGCAAGACAGTCGACTTGCCTGCATTCATAGTTGAATATTGAAAATAGAGCTTTGCCATAAATAGCTGATAAATTGACAGGGCAGTCAAAATCAAGCTGCGATCCCCTAAGTGGTGCAAGTTTCGGGCAGCCCGCAGTGGACTGCCCGAATTTGTCGAAGAAGACCTAAAAACGGTGGGTAAGGCATAGCCTCTGGGGATGAAACACCGTTTCTAAAACTCGTTACGCCTTCGACAAAGGTTATTCGACCGCTATCCGAGGTATTCGCGACCGTTTGACCCCTTGCACCGATAAAGCTTTTTATGGCTCAATCGATATTCCTGATCTCCGCAGGACAGTTTAGAAATGACAAACTGAAGGAAAGTGGTTAATGGGAAAAGACTTAGTGATTTCCCCGCATTTAAATTGCGGGGCGCGTATTGGGGGATAATCCATGGCCGCAAGCGGCAGTTATCTGAAAAAGCATACAGAAGCATTGGTCAAAGACGTTGGCATCGAAGCCGCATGTACGTTGACTGGTAAGTCGAAGGCCACATTGGGTCGATACTATTCAGATCATGAAGAACATTCCGATCGGTTCATGCCAATCGATGCCGTCGCAGCCCTAGAAGAGGCCGCGAGCCACCCGCATGTCACCACAGCGCTGGCAGAACTTAAGGGAATTACCCTGAGCTTCGACGAACGCCGCCGCAATAACAATGAAAAAGGCGGGATCAATGCCGACGTTATTGCACTGAGTCAGCGGTTTGCAATGTTGATGGGGGAATACAACCAATCCATCGAAGACGGCATCATCACCATCAACGAAGCCAAGCGATTGCTCAAAGAAACATTGGCGCTTCAGCAAGTGCTACTTGATATGAAGCTGCACTTGGAAGACGAGGCGACCTAAGGTCGCCTAGCGATCCCGTCGATCAAATGGGTCGTCGGGATACCCCACCCCAGCCAAATAAAGCCCTTGTGGAGGGCTGACCGGCCCACAGGCACCGCGATCTTTCGCGTCGAGCGCGTCTTTTACATCTTCAGGCGTCCAAGCTCCAGCGCCGACACGTTCCAGCGTACCGACAAAGCTGCGCACTTGGTTATGCAAAAAACTGCGGGCACGTACGTGAAAGTGTATTTCAGGGCCCCACGGCATGTCCACGCGCTCTATGCGTAATTCATCCAACGTTTTTTGTGGGCTGGCCGCCTGGCAAATTGACGAGCGGAAAGTGGTAAAGTCGTGGTTGCCCAGCAGATGGTTCGCGGCTTTTTGCATCGCGCCTTCGTCCAGATCGTGTTTGACCTGCCAAACCAGCCCATCTTGATGGGTGGCTGGGGCGCGGCGCATAAGGATGCGAAAAAGATAACGGCGTTCAACGGCCGAGAACCGCGCATGCCAATCGTCGCTTACCGAAGCCGCATCTACAATGGCCACAGGATTGGGTTTGAGGTGGAAGTTTAACGCTTCGGACAGACGAAAGGGGGTAAGGTCTTTGGTCAATTCACAATGTGCGACCTGTGCCAAACCATGTACGCCAGCATCCGTTCTGCCAGCTGCGGCAATGGTATGCTCTTGGCCATCAATCTTTGAAAGGGCCGCTTCGATTGCGCCCTGAACAGAGGGTTGATCTGCCTGCCGTTGCCAACCGGCAAAGGGGGCACCGTGGTATTCAACTTTTAACGCGTAACGAGCCATGCTTCGCCATAGCGATCCAGAGGCGTTAGTGCAATGTGCCTTGGCGCTTCAATGGGGAAAGAAATGTGCGTTTCCCCTATTAGAATTCTGCGACAACTACTGGCAATGGCGCCGAAACGTCCCTACGTTTGCAACAGGATAAGGGGACAAATGTGATCATTACTGATCTGGCGAATGAAGTGTCTCGTCGCGTCGAGGCCGTGGGCGACGGGCTTTCCGAAGCGCTGTTTGAACCTGTAATTCGCATTGGTGTGACGGGGTTGGCCCGCTCTGGGAAAACCGTATTTATCACGTCATTGGTGGCAAACCTACTGGATCGCGGGCGCATGTCGCAGGTCTCTGCAATAGGGGAGGGGCGTATTGTTGCAGCCTATTTGCAACCACAACCCGATGTCACCTTGCCACGCTTTGACTATGAAAACCATCACGCCGCTCTGACGGGCCCCAACCCCCATTGGCCTGAAAGCACACGCGCTGTGTCAGAGCTGCGGTTGTCGCTAAAAGTGCAACCCGCCGGGTTATTGGCTGGGCTGCAAAGCCCACGCACGGTACACTTGGATATTGTTGATTATCCGGGTGAATGGCTGCTTGATCTGGCGCTGTTGGATAAAACCTATGCAGAGTGGAGTGCGGATGTCCTTTCCCGCCTGCCAAACCGCACCATGGGCCACGCCTTTTTAGACCTTTCCAATACCGTAGACGCCCAAGCTCAGCTCGATGAGCCGAACGCGCAATCGCTGGCTCGAAGTTTCACCGACTATCTTAATGCCGCTCGAGACGCTGGATATTATGATTGTACACCGGGGCGGTTCTTGTTGCCTGGAGATTTAGAAGGTTCACCCGTCCTGACATTTGCACCGTTACCCGTGATCGAAGCCATACCGCGTCGTTCGCTTTGGCGCGAGATGGAGCGCCGATTTGAGGCCTACAAACGGAAAGTGGTGAGACCTTTCTTTCGGGATCATTTTGCACGCATTGATCGTCAGGTCGTCTTGGTGGATGCGCTGGGCGCAATCCACAAAGGGCCGCAGGCGGTCGAAGATATGCGTCAAGCCATGGTTGATATTTTGGCCAGTTTTCGGCCAGGTCGGAACGCGTTTCTGAACCGTTTGCTTTTGGGTAAACGGGTTGAGCGCATATTGTTTGCCGCAACAAAGGCCGATCATTTACATCACCGCCAGCATCCATGCCTCACCGCGATTATGGAGGCCTTGGTGCGTGATGCCCAAGATCGGGCGCAGTTTGCGGGTGCTAAAACGCATTCCCTCTCGATTGCAGCCTTACGGGCAACCATCGAAGATACGCTGGATCACCAAGGCAAGTCGCTGGACTGTGTGCGCGGAACCTTATTGGAAAGTGGTAAGCAAGCCGCATTTTATCCGGGCGAATTGCCCGATGACCCAACAAAACTGCTCTCCCCGGCAAAATCAGGAGCAACGCAGTGGCTGGATGCGGAATATGAAATCATGAACTTCGCACCATCACCGCTTTCTTTGAAACCCGGTTTTGGACCGCCGCATATCCGTTTGGATCGCGCTGTTCAGTTCCTGATCGGAGACCGCCTGTGACCCGTCTTTTACGCCCGGCCTGTAACTTGGATGCGTCTGCCGCAGGCGGCATCATGAACAGTTACGCGCAAACCACGCCTTGGCTACCCGTGCGGCATGAGCTGAACGATTTGATCGGCTACTGCCAAACCATGATCGCACGGGGCTGGGTCACTGTGGTGGATTGGGGCGGTGAGGTTGCCGGTTTTATCGCACGCCATCACGGCTTTGTGCATGCGCTGTACGTTTCTGCCGCCGCTCGAGGGCAGGGGGTAGGGCATCAATTGCTTAGAAATGCACAGATGCAGGAAAACAGCATCGATTTGTGGACCTTTCAGGCCAATACAGCCGCGCACCGGTTTTATAGACGCGAAGGGTTTCATGAGATCGAGCGCACTTGTGGAGCTGGCAATGATGAAAACCTGCCAGACATTCGGTTTCAATGGAAAAGAGGGCAGCTATGAGCGACAAGTCTGGCCCAGTTTTAATTGAACTTGAGGGGCAAGAGGCCCCCAACGTGGATGAACAGCCGCCAGTGCCCGATCATCCGGCCGCCGCCCCCGAAGGTGCGGCCATGCTTCAGCTGGCCAAAGTTGCAGCGCGAAAGCCATCGCGCTTGGCGCGTTGGTTTTGGGGGGTTCTGCTTACACTAGTAGGGGTTGTCGTTTCTGTCAGTGCTTGGAATTTCGCCACCCAGTTGATGGCGCAATATCCGTGGCTGGGTTGGGCTGTCACGGGTTTGATGGGGGCCTTAGTGCTGATCAGCCTTGTGATTGCATTTCGCGAGGTAGCGGCCTTTTCCCGTTTGCGCCGGGTTGATCAACTGCAACGGTTGGCTGACACCGCACGAACTGAAAATGATCTAACAGTTGCCCGTCAAGTTGCCGTCCGCATCTCAGAACTCTATCAGCATCGGCCCGAAACCGCCTGGGGACGCGAGCGTTTGCAAGAACGCCTTCCAGATGCCTTTGATGCAGATGCGGTACTTGCTCTGACCGAGCAAGAGCTTTTAGCCAGCCTGGATGCAGCCGCAAAAGCCGAAGTCGAAAAAGCGGCCCGTCAAGTTGCGACGGTGACAGCGCTTGTGCCGCTTGCGCTTGCCGATGTGATTGCCGCGATGGTGGCCAATCTGCGTATGATCCGCCGTGTCGCCGAAGTTTACAGCGGGCGCGCAGGCACTTTGGGCAGTTGGCGGCTGACACGTGCGGTGCTCACCCACCTTGTCGCAACTGGGGCGGTGGCTGTGGGGGACGATATGCTGGGTTCTTTGGCCGGTGGATCAGTGCTCGGAAAGATCAGCCGCCGCTTTGGCGAGGGCATGGTGAATGGCGCTTTGACGGCACGAGTGGGCATTGCCGCAATGGAGGTGTGTCGCCCGATTGCCTTTACCAAGGAAACACGCCCTTCGGTGGGCAATCTTGTAAAGCGGGCTTTGACGGGTTTGTTCAGCTCTTAGAATAGTTTAGGTGGGGCGTCTTTGGGGTGCCGCACCTGTTCCAACCCCATGCGCAGCCCGCGTCCAATACGATGGGCCAACGCGGAAAACGCCTTGGCCGTTTCATCCGGCAATTGCTGTGACAGCACTTCGTCAAACAAGCCCAACCACGGCGCGAAATGCGCGGGCGTCACATCATCGGTTTGCATGTGAACGCGCATTGGGTTGCCTGCATAGGACCGTTCTTTCAAAATCGCATTCCGCCAAAAGGCAGCGATCTTTTCTTCGTGCTGCGGCCATTCCTCTGCCGCAATATGCGCAGCAAATACTGGGCCAAGTTCTGGATGTTGCCGAATACGCGCGTAAAAGGCGGCCACCACGCGGTTTACTTGGTCCGGCGTGATGTCGAAAAGTTGCATTGGGTGCTGAGTGTCTTGGGCCATATCGGATCCACAAAATTGCAAAGGCGCGTCTGCGTGCGACAATCGCAGAAACCTGCCCACATGCAACGTGCCATTCCGTCTCGTTGTGAATGAGAAACTTAGATGAAGTTGCTGCTTTACCCTGCTTCTGCATCCTCATATAACGCGCACATGACCCGTGTAATGGCGATTATTATTCGAATTACATGCCCGGCGCTCTGACGATACGAGCGGCCGGGACAAGGCGTATGGGATACCGCGCCGCCCCTTCACAGACCTTAAAACTTGATGACGAAGGACGCCCACGATGTGCGCCGATACGCCTGAAAATACGCCTGAGTACAAACAAACTCTGAACCTGCCAAAAACCGATTTCCCAATGCGGGGTGGTTTACCAAAGCGCGAGCCGAACTGGCTGCAGCGTTGGAAAGACATTGGTGTTTATGATCGCCTGCGCGAGAAAGAAGGGCGCGAACCTTTCACACTCCACGATGGCCCGCCCTATGCAAATGGCCATTTGCATATCGGTCACGCGCTGAACAAAACCATCAAAGACATGATTGTGCGGTCTCATCAAATGATGGGCTATGACGCACGTTATGTGCCGGGTTGGGATTGCCACGGTCTGCCGATTGAATGGAAGATCGAAGAGCAATATCGCAAAAAGGGCAAAGACAAAGACGCCGTTGATGTTGTTGAATTCCGTCAGGAATGTCGTGCCTTTGCGGATGAATGGGTGAACATTCAGCGCGAAGAATTCAAACGTCTGGGCATCACAGGCAACTGGGATGATCCATATCTGACGATGAATTTTCATGCCGAGGCCGTGATCGCGGATGAGTTCATGAAGTTCCTCATGAACGGCACCCTTTATCAAGGGTCCAAGCCTGTGATGTGGTCGCCGGTTGAAAAAACCGCTTTGGCCGAAGCTGAGATCGAATACCACGATCACCAAAGCCACACGATCTGGGTGCCGTTTGAGATCACCTATTTAGGTGGGGAAGGCGAGGCTGAGGTCTCTGAAGATTTGTTGGATGCACGTGTTGTTATCTGGACAACCACCCCGTGGACGATCCCGTCCAACAAAGCCATTGCGTACAATCCAAAGATTGCCTACGGCCTGTATCGCGTCGAAGAGACTGAAGAAGAAAGCTGGACCGCCGCCGGTGAACTATATCTTTTGGCAGATGCTTTGGCCGAAGATGTTTTGCAAAAATCTCGTGTCACCAAGTTTAGCCGGGTACGGGATGTTGCAGCATCTGAGCTGAACGGCGCGTTGTGCAAACACCCATTCAACGGCCTCGAAGGTGCGGACGGTTTCTGGGACTACGACGTTCCAATGATCGACGGCGACCACGTGACCGATGATGCGGGTACTGGTTTCGTTCATACTGCACCAAGCCATGGTCAGGAGGACTATGAATGCTTTGTCGCACGCAACTGGATTGACCGCATGACCCACAACGTAGGTGAGGAATCTGAATTTCTGCCACATGTTCCGTTCTTTGCGGGCCTGCAAGTCTTTGATCGCAAGGGCAAAGAAGGCAAAGCCAACAATGCTGTGATTGCAAAACTGGTAGAGGCTGGCGGCATCATTGCCCGTGGCCGTGTAAAACACAGCTATCCGCACTCTTGGCGCTCTAAGGCACCAGTGATCTTCCGCAACACGCCTCAGTGGTTTGCGTCGGTTGATAAGGTGATTGGCGATGGCCAAGACGCATTGGGTAAAACCATTCGCGACCGTGCTTTGACTGCGATTGACCAAGAGGTGAAGTGGCACCCGCAAACAGGCCGCAACCGTCTGCATTCTATGATGGAAGCGCGCCCTGATTGGGTGCTGTCGCGCCAACGTGCTTGGGGTGTGCCGCTGACGTGTTTCACCAAGAAAGATACTTTGCCGACCGATCCAGACTTCTTGCTGCGCAGTGAAGAGCTGAACAAACGCATTTTTGCTGCGTTTGAGGCCGATGGCGCTGATGTTTGGTACACAGATGGCTTTAAGGAAAAGATGCTGGATGGCATCGCGAACCCCGCTGACTACGATCAGGTCTTTGATGTTCTGGATGTGTGGTTTGATTCAGGCTCTACCCATGCTTTTGTGCTGCGGGACCGTGAGGATGGCTCTGACGATGGTATCGCTGATGTCTACATGGAAGGCACCGATCAGCACCGCGGTTGGTTCCATTCCTCGCTACTGCAATCTGTTGGGACGACTGGCCGCGCCCCGTATCGCAATGTTGTGACCCATGGGTTTACGCTGGATGAGAAGGGCAACAAGATGTCCAAGTCATTGGGCAACACCATCGTTCCAGAAACTGTGGTCAAGCAATACGGCGCGGATATCCTGCGTCTTTGGGTGGCCCAGACCGATTACATGGCGGATCAGCGGATTGGCCCTGAAATCCTGAAGGGCGTAGCAGACAGCTACCGCCGTCTTCGTAACACCATGCGGTATATGCTGGGCGCCTTGGGCAATTTCACCGAAGATGATCGGGTTGAGCCTGCAGATATGCCAGAGCTGGAACGCTGGGTGCTGCATCGTCTCGCAGAACTCGATCACAAGGTACGTCAGGGCTACAAGGCCTATGACTTCCAGGGGGTCTTCTCTGCGATTTTTAACTTTGCAACGGTTGAACTCTCTGCCTTCTATTTTGATATCCGCAAAGATGCGCTGTACTGCGATGCCGATACATTACGCCGTCGGTCGGCACGGACTGTTATGGATATTCTGTTCCACCGTTTGACAACTTGGTTGGCGCCTATCTTGGTGTTCACAATGGAAGAAGTCTGGCTTGAGCGTTTCCCAGAAGAGGGGAGCTCTGTGCACCTTGTGGATATGCCAGACACGCCTGCGGATTGGCTGGACGAACCCTTGGCCGCGAAATGGGCCAAGGTGCGTGAAGTGCGCCGGGTTGTGACTGCCGCGCTTGAAGTGCAGCGGACAGATAAGGTGATTGGTGCGTCTCTCGAGGCAGCTCCGGTTGTGCATGTGCGCGACACAGAAACACTTGAAGCACTGAAATCAGTGGCATTCGATGATATCTGCATCACCTCTGCAATCCAGCTGACAAATGATCCAAGCCCCGCCGAAGCCTTCCGTCTGCCAGAGGCCGAAGGCGTTGGTGTTGTGTTTGAAAAGGCAGATGGCGAGAAATGTCAGCGTTGCTGGAAGATCTTGCCTGATGTTGGGCAGCACGCCCACGCAGGGACCTGTGGCCGTTGTAATGAGGCGCTGTCTTAAGCGCGTTCACTGATAAGAATATCGGTTTCCCCGCCCCCGCGGGGAGGCCGGAAAAACCGGCGCAACGTTTTGCGCGGGTTGCGCAAGTTGCCACTGCAGGTCATGGTTGCGCTATGGCATTCCTTTCTATTGAAACACCTGTCGGACCGATCTTTGTTCAAGAAGATGATGGTGCTGTTGTTAGCCTTGGCTGGGGTGCGAAGGATGACACTTCGACGTCGCTTCTTCAAATTGCGGCTGATCAGCTTGCAGCTTATTTCGCAGGTGAACTGACAGAGTTTGAATTGCCTTTACGGGTCAATGGCTCTGAGTTTCAGCAGGCCGTTTGCGCAGAGATGTCAAAGATTCCGTTTGGTGAAACCTGCACCTATGGCGACATCGCCAAAACATTGGGCGTTTCAGCGCAACCCATCGGGCGTGCTTGCGGTGGAAACCCAATTCCAATCATCATTCCATGCCATCGTGTGATGGGCGCAGGCGGCAAGCTGGTTGGGTTTTCAGGGGCAGGGGGCGTGGAAACCAAAGTCGCCCTACTGCGCCACGAGGGCGCAGCGGGCCTGTTGATTTAAGTTCGTTCCGGGATGATTTGCTGCACGACACCGACCAGAAGCAGGTAAACAGATGTCACGATCAATCCCCAGTGTGCCCAGCTTTCTGGGTGGAAATCGACCCAAGCGGCCCATCCAGCAAAGAATGTCCAAGCTAGGGCCATAGGCAGCGAAAGTGTGCGCCAGCGTTCGGTGCGCACGGGGTGAATAAACCGCAAAGGTACAAACATCGCGATGGCCAACGCGGCGACAAGCGCGAAACTGACCCAGAAATTCGGTTCTAGCGCAAAGATCACCAGCACGAGCATGTTCCAGCACCCGGGGAAGCCGGAAAATGAATTATCCTTTGTTTTCATGCGGGTATCAGCAAAATACATCGCACTGGTAAAGGTGATGATGATGATCGCGAACCAGCCAGTCCATCCGTCCATCAACCCTGATTTAAACAAGGCAAAGGCGGGGATGAAGACATAAGTCAGGTAATCAATAATGAGATCAAGCAGCACGCCGTCAAATTCTGCTGCATGTTTTTTGACGTTGTAACGTCGGGCCAGAGGGCCATCGATCCCATCGACTGCGAAGGCGACGACGAGCCAAAGAAACATCAGGCTCCATTTTTCGTCGACGGCGGCCAACATGGCCAACATAGCGAAGACAGCGCCAGTGGCTGTTAAAAAATGAACAGAAAGGGCTTTGAAATGTGATGTCATCCCGTTGTCATGGCTGAAATTTTCGTCAGGTGCAATCCATCGGTTGAACTTGTGATTGCGCTTGGGTGATAGGAACAATTGTAAGCTTAATATTTTGTCAGAGATTGCGGTGCAGGCTGACTTTAAACCGCCAGCGCAGACGGAGATTTCTGATGTCCCATCTTCCCGCAGCTTCTGATTTAAGTTCGATCCATTTGGATAAGGGCGAATTGTTAGTGCGCACCATCGCGATGCCGTCTGATACCAATCCAGCGGGGGATATCTTTGGCGGTTGGCTTATGGCCCAGATGGACCTT
This sequence comes from uncultured Paracoccaceae bacterium, assembly GCA_947498415.1. Taxonomy (GTDB): domain Bacteria; phylum Pseudomonadota; class Alphaproteobacteria; order Rhodobacterales; family Rhodobacteraceae; genus Cognatishimia. Next base: position 171,922 of record CANMKB010000004.1, on the reverse strand, counting down.
GCGGCGGGCAACCTTGCGGCTAAAGTCGCCCGCGGGCGATGCGGCACCATCGCCGTTGAGGCGATGAAGTTCATAAGGCCGGTTAAGGTTGGGGATGAAGTCTCTATTTATGCCAAGTTGCTGGGCACGGGAAACACATCCATGACCATTCAGCTAAAGGCGTTTCGCCGTCGGCGGGATCAAAGTATGTCAGAAGCGGTGACCGAGGCGAAATTTATCTTTGTGGGATTAAATGAGGATGGGAGCAAACGCGCCATCCCCATTTAAGAAGTCTTATTTTACAATGTGTTCGTCTTTGACGAACATGTTCGCCCATGCGCGATCAATCAGCTCTGGGGTCATCTGGTTTGGAATACCCTCAAATTCACAGATAGAGATGATCTGATCGATCAAAAAGACCGGCTGATAGTTGGCGTAGATATTGTCGATCGTTGGATATTTTTTCTTAAGCAGGTGCACCAAAGAGCTTTCGTCAAGCGGCAGGCCCTTTTTCCGTGCCACGAGCGAGAAAATCTTGAGGAAGTTTTCCTGATTAGGTCCGTCAATTTTGATCTTAAAGAAGATCCGACGCAGCGCCGCTTGGTCAAAGATTTCGTTTGGATGGAAGTTGGTCGAAAACACGACCAAAGTATCAAACGGGGTTTCAAATTTTTCACCTGATTGCAGCGCAAGAATATCACGGCTTTCTTCCAGTGGAACAATCCAGCGGTTCACCAGGGCCTGAGGTGGTTCTTGCTGACGACCAAGGTCATCAACAATAAAAATGCCACCCGCAGCTTTCAGCTGAAGCGGGGCCTGATAGGTGCGTGCTGTTGGGTTATATACCAGATCAAGCATATCGAGCGTAAGCTCACCGCCGGTGATCACAGTCGGACGATCACAGCGCACATAGCGCGTGTCAAAGCCCCGTTTGCGGCGCAGTGAATTTGGGTCATCCACTTCGGCTTCGGCCATGGAGTGTACAATCGGGTCATACACGGTGATGACCTGGCCGGCGTACTCAATCGCACGCGGCACATAGACTTTATCGCCCATGGCATCCCGAATCCCGTTGGAAATCGAGGATTTACCATTGCCAGGAGGGCCGTACATGAGAATAGAGCGCCCAGCAGAAACCGCTGGCCCAAGGTGATCAAGCAGGCTGTCTGGCAGCACGAGGTGCCCCATGGCATCTGTCAGTTGTTTGCGATTGATCTGAATGTTGCGGATGGACTGACGTTTGATTTGCTCGGCATAGACCGCAAGCGGAACGGGCATTGCGCCAAAGTACTCAGATTGCGTCAGAGCGTCTGTCGCGCGGGTTTTGCCTGCATCCGTTAGCTGGTACCCCATCTCGTTGCCATTGTTGGCATTCAGCGTGCCTGTCGCCTCAAGAAAGCGTTGTTCGCGTGCCATGTCGATTAATTCTTGTGTCACGGCCGTTGGCAGGCAAATCGCGCGTGCAACGTCAGACACCATGTCGACGTTCTTGCGGAACATTGTCTTAAGAAGAATGTCCCGCATCATCACGATCGGAAGCTTCATATCTTCCAGACGTTTGGGGGCCGGTGGGGCGATCACCTTGGTGGCCGGTGTCTGATTTTGCATGTTCATAGCGGACCTGCTTGCGCTGCTAAGATAGATTTAGGGTTGTCCCTAGAATGCAGGTGAACATGGCAGGATTGGGGCAAGGCCGTGGATTTGCTTAGCCAAAGGCCCCGATTGCAAGGTAGGCCACAAGTGTCGCGCCCAAAGGAAACCCCATTGGGAAGTCTTTGGTTTTTTCCCAGCTTTCCCAATCAGGCGTCATTTTTCGAATAGGGCTGTATTTCGCGATCCGATGTGTGATCCATCCCGCAAGCAAGCAACCCGAAAAGATCGCAGTGACGTGGAGGAGATCCCCGATGGCGACAAAAGGTGCCGCAGCTGCAATAAACTTCGCGTCCCCAGCGCCCATGGCGCCACCGGCATTCAGCAGGATGCCAGCAAACAGCGCGACAATCAGGTGCACGTAGCGCCATAGATATGCGTCAAAGGGCAGGGCGACCAGGCCAATCACAGCAAATACCGCTGTCAGCGCGACAACGCTGTAATTTGGAATGCGCATGGCCTTGAGATCGCTCCACGCGACATACATGCAGATTGGAAGGGCAAATGGCAAAAACCATAGCGCCGTGCTTGCGGAGATTTGCATTATGCGTTTTCCAGAGCTCGCAAGCTGCGTACCGCAGTTTCAAAGTGCTGTGGATGTGTATCAATTGCTTCGCGCAATAGGCTTTTACCGATTTCGACATCGCCCTGTTTGATCGCTGAAAGCGCTAGAGTGTGAAGCAATTGTGCCCGTTCTGTTTGTTGCATGGGCAATACCGGCAGCGTGTAGTTTCGCTGTGCACCACGTGCCAGAACAAGGTTGTTCTTAGCGGTGAACAAGGTGCGATCTTGTGATACCGCTTCGAGGAATAGACGCTCCGCATCTGCATAGTCGCCACGTGTGAGTTTGGAATAGCCCCAGTTGTTCAATACGCCGGCTGGACGCGTTGTTAGGCCAACTGCGGTTTCATAAAAACTATCAGCTTTTTTCCAGTCTTTGGCGGAATCCGCTACGACGGCTTCTAGGCGATAGCGCTTAAAGGATTCATGAGTTGGTGGGATGGCATCCAATTCCTTGTCAGCATCGTCCCATTTTCCGGTCCGGATCAACGCATCTGCCAGGTCCACACGATCATCGTTAGTTGCGTCACGGTGTTTGATCACGCGACGCCAAGCTGCAACAGCTTCTTCATTCCGTTTCGCGCGGATCAAAGACATGGCCAAGCCACGTTGTAGATCAAGGCGGTCTGGTTTTTCACCAACGGATCGATTGAAATAGGCAACCGCTTCGTTTGGGTCGGCAACCGTCAGCATAATGTCGGAAAGATTCGCTTCGTCGATCGCATTTACTGTTTCCAGTGCGCGATCTACGTCGGAGTCACCTGCTTTTTGACAGCCCGCTACGGCCAGAGCCGCAGACAGTCCGAGGCTCAATAGGAAAGTGTGGCGCATTTTCCTGCGTCCTTTTCTGCTCTAACCTATGGTGTTTGTTGAAGCAGATAATCGCTATTGCCTCGACGCACCAATTTGAATTCTTCTTGTCGTTGGTTTGCATCATAAGCAGGATTTTCAATTTTTGCGAGCGCCAAGCGCAAATTGTCGCGAATTGCGTCACTTTCGCCATTATCAAGCGCGAAGGCTCGTTTGAAAATTTGTGAAGCTTCTTGGAATTTACCGCGTTCCATTAGAACAACGCCTAGGTTGTTCCAATATTGCGGGACAATTGGATCAATCTTTATGGCGTCTCTCAAGTTGTCTTCGGCTTGACCCAAACGCCCGAGCGCGAGGTTGGCAGAGCCAATTCCAGCCATGATATCTGAAGAGATCCCGTTTTGTGCAGCTGCTCGCGTATATGCACGAATGGCGAGTTCGTGTTCGCCTGCATCCATTAGGCGGTGCCCCACCAACAGGCCGTCTTTTGCTTTTGCTTTAATGTCACGATCCGGCGCGAAGGGGGTGTCACTGGATACGGCAAGGCCGCCCTGCGTACAGGCGGCCATTGCTAGGCATAAACTCAGAAGGCCGTATCGAGATCGATACCTTAGATTGAGCAAGGGTGTTATCCACCGAGCTGAGTAATATTGATGATTGATGGTGATACCAAAATAATCAAGAGTGGCGGAACTGTCAGCATCATTGTGGCAAGTGTCATCTTGGTTGGCAACTTATTAGCTGCTTCCTCAGCGCGCATCACTCGTTTGTCGCGCATTTCCGCCGAATACACCCGGAGCGCATCTGCAATAGGTGTACCAAACGAAGCTGATTGGTTCATCACTGTAACAAAGCTGGAAACATCCAATACGCCACAACGTTCCCCCATATCGCTCAAAACAACGGACTTATCTTTGCCAGCTTTCATTTCATGCGCAACGATTTCATATTCGTCCGCAAGGGAAGGGTAAGATGCGCGCAACTCTTTTGCGACACGTACAATAGCGTGGTCCATGGACTGGCCGGCTTCGACACACACGAGCATCATATCTAGGCTATCAGGAAAACCCTGGGTGATTTCTTGCTTCCGTTCTTCGATACGGCGAGTGATCCAATACTTCGGAAGGAAGTAGCCAGCTGCACCTGGGCCGAGAACCCACATGAGCGTTTGTTGTGTTGTCGCGGTTTCAGGGTCAATAGCAGTGAGGTAATAGACCACACCAATCGCGAGGCCGAGCAAACCTAAGGCAACCTGCGCAAGATAGAACGTGCGAACGGAATCTTTGGATTGATAGCCAGCTTGCAATAGCTTGAGCTGAATCGAGGACAACTCTTCTTCGTTCTGCGGCTCAAGAAATGCTTTGTATTTTTCAAGTTTCTCGTTGGCCGTTGCACGGCGAAGTTTTTCTTTTTTCTCAGTTGACGCAGGGCTACGGGAGGAAACAGTCCCTTCGCGACCTACGTTTTTGAGCTTCGCCATCGGGTCGTCTTTGTCCTTCAACATAAGAAGGACTGCTAGAATAATGGTTACTAAGCCGAGAACCCCTACGACGATGACCGGGCCAAAGGGGCCAAGTGCACCTGTGAGCATGTTCGCGATATTGTCAAAAACTTGCATTTTACTACTCACACTTTGATGTTTGTTAGAATGCGCATGACGACCAGGTTCGTTGCCAGGAACAATCCAACCGCAATGCAGCCCGGGATAAAGTAAGGGTGCGGAATGACTTCGTCATAGTAATGGGGGTCGGAAACGTTGATGAAAATCAGCGCAGCAACCGGAAAACCTGAAAGAAACTTGCCAGACCATTTCGCCTCGGCGGTGATCGCTTTTACACGGCGGAAAAGGCGAAAGCGTGCGCGGATGACTTTTGACAATCCCGCAAGGATTTCCGCCAAGTTACCACCTGATTGCTGTTGAATTGTGACAGCGACGGCGAGGAACCTTAAGTCTTGCATATCAAGACGTTCTGCCATCTCGTTCAATGCTTCCCCAACATCACGACCATAGGCTGTTTCATCTGCGATGATACCAAATTCAGTTGCAAGTGGGTCGGCCACTTCTTTGGCAACGATCTGAACAGCTGAAGAAAAAGGGTGACCTACGCGCAGACTGCGCACCATCAATTCAATCGCATCTGGCAATTGCTCTTCGATCATCGCTGTGCGTTTGCCAGCTTTCATGCTTACCCAAGCGAATACACCGCCCACGCCCATCATGATCGAGATGGCAAGGTTTACAATGGCGTCTGTATTGGTGCCGATCGTTAAACCAAAGAATGCGATAGCAGCGACGACGCCCATCAGCATCATCAACTGAGCAGGCGAAAACGCGATCGCGGCTTTTTGTGCTTTAGACGCCAACATCGAGTAAAGCGGGATAGAGCGCGATTTTGCGTGCTGCGCCATTTCTTTGCGCAGTTGCTCCAGCACGTCTTTGCGCGCTTCACCGCGGTCCAACATCTCGAGACGACGACTAACTTTGTTGTTCAAGCTAATCGATTTGCCAAAGATCGTCAGATATGCGCCCTCAACGAGGACCAATACGCCAACAAAAACAAGGCCGTAGATAAGGAGTTCTGGACTAATAGGCATATCGGTTATCCCAGAGTTGGTTCGTAAATATGCGCAGGCAAATCATAGCCCCACATGCGGAAACGTTCAGAAAAGTGGCTGCGAACACCCGTCGCTGTAAAGTGACCCAAGATCTTGTTTTCTGGGGTCAAGCCGGTGCGCTGAAAGCGGAACACTTCTTGCATCGAGATGACGTCACCTTCCATGCCGGTGATCTCGGTGATGGATGTCATACGGCGCGAGCCGTCTTGCAAACGTGATGCTTGAACGATCAGGTTAACCGCCGATGAAATCTGCGACCGAACCGCTTTGATCGGCATTTCGATACCCGCCATTGCGATCATGTTTTCCAAACGAGACACACCATCACGCGCAGAGTTGGCGTGGATCGTCGTCATAGAGCCATCGTGGCCAGTGTTCATCGCCTGAAGCATGTCAATCACTTCTTCGCCACGGGTTTCCCCAACGATGATACGATCAGGGCGCATACGCAGTGCGTTTTTCAGACAGTCGCGCGGTGAAACTTCGCCTTTGCCTTCCACGTTTGGCGGGCGGCTTTCCATGCGGCCGACGTGTGTTTGCTGTAGCTGAAGTTCCGCTGTATCTTCGATTGTCAGAATACGTTCAGCGTTATCAATAAATGACGACAAGGCGTTCAGCGTGGTTGTTTTACCAGAGCCTGTACCACCAGATACGATAACGTTCAGGCGGGTGGCGACTGCGGCTTGAAGATACGCGGCCATCTCTTCAGAGAACGCTCCGAAGTTGACCAGGTCATCAATGCCGAGTTTGTCTTTCTTAAACTTACGAATGGATACCAGAGACCCATCCACAGCAATTGGTGGAACCATCGCGTTGAAACGCGAGCCATCTGCAAGACGGGCATCCACATAAGGGTTGGATTCATCAACACGACGACCAACAGCCGAAACGATCTTATCAATGATACGAAGTAGGTGCTTTTCATCTTTGAACGTGATGTCAGTGATTTCGAGCTTACCAGAGCGTTCCACAAAAATCTGTTGCGGGCCGTTCACCAAAATATCGTTGACGGTGTCGTCTTGCAGCAGTGTTTCAAGAGGGCCGAGGCCGGTGACTTCGTTGTAAAGCTCTCGAAAGAGGGCGTTGCGTTCTTCGCGATTTAGAACAATCGCGCGATCTTGCAAAACCTCGGTTGAGATGGCGTTGATCTCGTTACGAAGATCGTTCTCAGATGCATTTTCCAATGCGGAAAGATTCAGGTTGTCCAGAAGCTCGCGGTGCAAATCAAGTTTGATTTCCGACAGGCGTTCTTTACGTTTGCGTTCTTTGTCGCTGGAAACAGCCTGCGCACGCGCCTTGGGCATTGGTCTACGTAAAACGGATGTTTGCGGTTCCTGAGCGGCTTCGGCTGAAACCGTTTCTACCGGCGCGTCCGCAATTTTTGCTTTTGCGACTGGCTTAGCGTTTGGATCTTTTTTGTATCTGCTAAACATAATCTGTTCCTCAAGCCGCCTGTGAATCGTCGCTATCGAGTTCGAATAGGGACTGTGCGAGTTTCGCGATTTCTTTTCTGAGCGGGTTTTTATTGGCCTGCTGTGCAAGTGGTTGACCGTGGTCGCTGGCTTGCATGACTTGCTTGCCACCGTCTGGGAGCTGCACGTCTAGGGAAATATCCAGGCTCTCAGCCATGCGTTTCACACGCGCCTTACCTGCCAAGTCGGTAAACTTTGGTGCTCGGTTCAATACATACCGCAGCTTTTCATGCGGAAGATCTTCGGCCTGAAGCGCCCGTTTCATACGCAGGGCGTTCTGAGCAGACCTCATGTCGATCTCAAGCAATGCCAAATAAACATGCGAAGCGTTCAGCACTGTTTCAGTCCATTGCACCAGTGTTGAAGGCATATCCACAATAACAAAGTCAAAGTGACTGCATGCTGCTTCCAAGACACGGCTCACATCTTCAGGAGAAATCAGATCCAGAGGAAGGATATCTGTCGGAGCGGTTAGTACGTTCAGCTTGTCGTCATACTTTTGCAGCGCTTGACCAAAACTTTCATGGTCCATGCTCTCGGTGTCAGACAACAATTCATAGACTGCATCGCGTCGTGGGAGATCCAAAAATGTTGAGGCTGAGCCGAATTGAAGATCCAGATCAAGCAAACAAACAGACGGTGCATTTGTTTTGGTAACCGTTGCCAATTCCCATGCCAGATTTACAGCAAGCGTTGTCGCGCCACTTCCGCCGGCAAGACCATGGGTCGCGATGACCACACCATGTTGGCCAGCTGAAGGTATTGCGAGTTGAACAGCCGGAGCCGGTTGCTCTGGTGCTTGCGTGGTTTCTGGTAAAATAAGCTCAGGTTCTGAGCGCATGGCCTCAACAACTTCCAGCAGCTCGCCAGAAGGGGGAGGGTAGGGGATGAACTCATCCGCGCCCATGCGCAATAGTTGATGAAGCAAAGAGGGCGTTACATCTTCTGCGATCAGAAGTGTTTTGATGCCACGTTCTTTGGCTGCCAAGACAACTTTTTTAAGGATTTCTGGATCGTCTTCATCCAGATCATCAATCGCAAGCGCGATGAATTCCAGAGTCTGCGATTCCGGTTGGTCGAAGAATTGAAGTGCATCCTCAAAGCCAAGATCACCCCATTGCTCGCCCATGACTTCTTCCATGTCGACGATCAAAAGGTCAAAATTCTGAACATCGCGACAGACCGTGCAGGCCAGGATCGCGTTGGGATCAGATTTGGTTTTGTTCATACTACTCGTCATTGCCTTACATCCTTAGACGTTGGCCTTTCAGTGATTGACCTTTATGGCCAATTTCTCTGAACGACCGGCACCCGACTCAGACGGGTACACACATCCTGATGAAGTAATTTGTGGCCTCCAAAATGGGCGAGATTGGGGCCAAAAAGCCGTAATTGTGCGGTATCCTGCGACTTTTAGGGGGCAACGAGGCTGTTAATTCCAAATTAGAGACAATCAAAAATTGTGTTTTCCAAAGAAAAGGCCCGCATAAAGCGGGCCAGTCTGGTATTCGGCTGTTTTAGCCGCTTATTCGCTAGCATTGATGGTTGGAACTGCTGCTGTTGGCAGTGGGACGGCAGACGCAATATATTCGCGGTAAACGACGGCTGCGTATTTGCCATCAAGCACATTTGGATGCGCATCAACAAATCCTGAAACTTCCGTCACAGTTCGACGGTTTTGGCGTTCGCGGTTTTGCGTTGCGATAAGTGGCTGCGTTTCGCCGAATGAAACAACGGCCTCCAAGCGGCTTCGGCTTATGCCTTGGCTGCTTAGGTAAGAAACAACTGCGCGTGCGCGTCGCAGACCAAGCCGCTTGTTATAGGCATTGCTGCCAACGGCATCGGTATGGCCAAATACGCGGAAGCGTACTTCTGGGAATTGGCGGATCCATTCAGCTTGCTGCCGTAGAACAATCCGAGAGTTTTCATCCAGCTGGGCTGAGTTGAAAGCAAAGTTCACGGTGCTCGGGACTTCGTTTGCAAAACGTGTGGCTAAATTGATGGTATAGCTTTTGCTGCCGTTCTGAATGCCGGTATTGTTAATGGTCGCAGAGCCAAAACTGCTTTGCGCATCAACAACCGCTCCTGCTTCCTGAAAAAAAGAAGGAAACGTCTGGTTTGCATCACTACAGGCAGAAAGCGCTAGGAATGCTGCACTAATACTCAGAAACTTTTTCATCATCTGTCTCCTCAATTAGTCCAGTACATAGCCGTAAGAGCCACCAAAGTCTTGCTTTGCGACTTCGCCAGCCGCGCCACGCGGTTTACGCTTCGAGTCAGAAACGCGTCCAAACAGGAATAGATCCTTTTCAGAAGGTGGTTTGATACGGTCGGTTGGCAGTGCCAAAGCTTCACCCCGTGTTGGGGTTACGAGATGTGCAGTTACAATGATGACAAGTTCGGATTGGCTACGTTGGTAAGACGCGCTGCGGAATAGGGCGCCAAGTACTGGAATGTCACCAAGCCACGGAACTTGCCCGTTGGTGTCTTGGAAGTCATCTTGTAGCAAGCCTGCAATTGCAAAGCTTTCTCCGTCCCGCAGCTCAACGGTTGTTGATGCTTTACGAGATGTGAAGGCCGAAATTGTGAATGACCCGTTTGTAAAGCCGTTCGTGGAATCTAGCGCAGAAACCTCAGAGTTAAGCTCGAGATTGATCAAATCGCCATCGACGACCCGAGGCACAAACTGAAGGCTTACACCGAATGGTTTGAATTCTACCGTTACGGTTCCATTGTCTTGGCTGATCGGAACTGGATACTCACCGCCAGCATGGAACGTGGCTTGTTGCCCAGAAAGTGCTGTCAGATTTGGCTCAGACAACGTCCGCACCATGCCTCTATTTTCCAATGCTTCCAATAGGATACCTAGTTGCACGGAGCCGGCACCAAACTGGAATGCGATCGCTCCGTTTGTACCATCGGCAACAGTAATAGGTGAACCGAGGCCGTTGTCGCCTTGTAGCCAAGTCCCCGTTTCCGCCGTTGCGTTTGTGTTGCCGCCAAGTGCGAAAGATGCACCGAGTTGTTTAGAAACAGAACGTTCCATTTCTGCAAAGCGCACTTTCAGCATAACCTGCTGTACGCCACCTACAGTCATAAGGTTTGAAACCCGCTCTGGCGCATAGCGCTCTGCGAGATCAAGCGCACGCTGCAAACGTTGCGAACTCGAGACCGAACCTGAAAGCACAATGCCGTCATTTGCTGTGCGCACATCGATTTTTTCGTTGGGAAGGATTTGGCGCAAACGCTCTTTGAATTCACTAACGTCCGCGGCGACGCGAACTTCTACATTCGTAATGAGCCGACCTGCCGCATCAAGCAACGTCAGTGTCGTAATGCCGGGCGCTTTTCCCAAAACGTAAATCGTGCGATCGGACAGAGTCGAGATATCTGCGATATTTGGATTTGCGATGCTGAGTTCCGCAAATGGAACGTCACTTTCAACAACAACTGCGCGGTTCATGGGAACCCCGAGTCGCGAGCCGGTGCCATTGCGGACGATCTTCAGCGTATCAGCGGCTGCGAAATCGGTAGCAACTGGTGAAAAACAGACAGTGATACCCAAAAGGGCTGCCTTTAAAAAACTTTTATATGTCATTGTGACCTGCCTCTCCGATCACGCCTCAAGGACGGGTCTTTTGCCCGCATTGTGGATAACCTGCGCCAATTTAGTTTTTTTTGCAAGAATCAAAGGGTTCTCATTCACTTTCAATGTGGGACAGGGGCAACAGTGCGCGGCAAGAAAAAGGCGTTTCGCAACCGAAACGCCTTTCTAGAGAATTGAATTTGCTCGTTTTGCTTAGTCTGAGCAAGGGATCGGAATTTGAACCACTTCCGCTCCGCGACGTGTCCGAATTGTGCAAACACGTTCTTCTTTACGGGCCTGAACCACCTTTTCTGAACGTGTGATACCAAGCAATTTATCTTGGTCGACCTCGATCGCTTCGGCTACTGTATCGTCTTGTGCGCCAACAAGTGACAAGGAAAGACGACCTGAGTTTTGCGCTTGAGCTAGTGCAGCAACTTGTTCTGGTTTGACTGAAACCGTTACGGTTCGTGCAACAGTTCCCTTCACTTCATCCACGTTCGCTGATTGATCGATCGCGATCAATTTCACTGCGGCTTGGATCAATTTTGTAAAGTCGCGGCTATCTTCGTCGCGTGAACCACCGGCCGAACCGGTCCAGTACACATCAACCCGATCACCTGGGCGCAGGAAGCCTGAAACACCGCTCGCGACGTCAACGCGAATAGCAAAGGCACGCATTCCTTTCGCAAGGCGGGATGTCAAACCGGCGTCTTCTCCTGGTGCGGTGACTTTTACTGCCATCAACGGCTCACCAGGCTCCATAGCGCGAAGCACAAACCGTGGACGTTGGTTTTCGTTGGGAAATAGGGCGTCTTGTGCGTGGAAGGCGCCTTGTGGCACCGAGATCTTCGGCCAGGCGACAGCCACAACTTTTTCTGGATCAAGTTTTTCGCCGTAGACCATTTTCTCTTTGGCGACAAACACATCAACTGTTTCGATTGACGGGCCTCGCGCTTGGCGCTCTTGTGCCAAGGCTAGCTGGTACTGTCCTACGTACTTTTGTGCCATGTGGACGGCGAAACCGGCCAAGCCGACACCGACCAATAGGACAAGTGCAAATACACCTCTCATGTTTCACCTCTGCTCGTTGTTTACGAATTTGAATCAGTTATCTTCAAAAATTTGGGCAAAATCATGGAAGGTGTGTGCCTATGTTTGGGCCAATTCCATTAATTGTGCGCCTAGAGAAAACAAGTTAGCCGCGCCATGATAAGAGCGCGGCTATCTCTATTTACTTTGTAAAACTGGTTAGCGAGTGGTGCTGCCTGTCGCAGTTGTCAATGCGATATCGCGAGCTCCAACAATAGCACCTGCATCAGCAGACAATTGTTGAGTATTCGTGCTAATCACGGTGTAGGACGCGATCGCGAGGCCCACGATGGCAGCGGTCAAGACCACCCAATCGACGGTGACGGCACCGTCTTCGCGTTTCCAGAAGGCTTTCAGTACATTTGTCATGTTAGTCGTACCTCTTTGCTACAAACTGGCGTGTTCCTAACCCACAAGTGCTTTTGACCGATTGCCGATTTATTGGAACTCGCCTTAGTGTGCGCTTTAAAAAAAGCCGCGCCTCTAAGAGCGCGGCTTCGTATTTTTTAGGTTATCGCATGCCAGAGGCTATTAGCGAGTTGTGCTACCTGTTGCCGCTGTCAGACCAATTGATTCTGCACCAACGATCGCACCAGCGTCTGCTGCCAGCTGTTGAGTGTTGGTTTGGATAGTGCCGTATGCAGCTACTGCCAGGCCAACAACTGCTGCTGTCAGAACAACCCAGTCAACTGTTACTGCGCCGTTTTCGTCTTTACGGAAGTTTTTGATGAACTTGATCATTTTGTGTCCCTCCAAAGGATCTCATAAGTTTTCTGTTTCACCGCCTCGGAACCGTTATGGCCGTCTCTCTCTGTTGGCCTGTTCCCGACTTGGTATGAGCATATATAGCCCTTAGATTGGGGCACGAATTAGGCACGAATGGTGCGATTTTGAGTAGCTCTGAAAAAGTTAACGAATTTTGTTTAAGTTGCTGATTTTGCTTACTAAAAAATATAGGAAAAAGTTGAATTTGTGTGTTGGACTGCCATTTAACCCCGCATTTACCCCTATGGGTAGAGCGGTATTGTGCTTATCTCGACCGCTGGTCGATGCTTTTTCTGGATCAGAGCGCATTTTGCTGCGACTATCTCGCAAGCAGTAGATGAATCATAAGGTCAAAATGACCAGACACGCGGTAATATCAGTTTCTTTGGCAGCGATTCTGGGAATCTCTGGGCCGATTTGGGCGGAATCACCGCCGCCATTCCCGACTTTTGAGGCCAAACGCCTGAAACCGCCGGCAAAAGGCAGCAAAAATCGCATCATTGTGCAGATTGATGAAACGATTCCCCAAGTTGAGGCCGAATCCAGCCCGGTATCTGAGGAAACGCCCGCACCGTCTCCGACTTCACTATATGAATGGTTTTGGGAAGCCGTTGCGCCTCAAACAAATGAAACAGGTCCGACACGCTTAGAGCTTGCGATTAACGCCTTGTCTTCAGATGAAGGACGAGCAGCGTTATCAGCCCCCCGATTGAATGATGTTCAGGGGCTTGCAAAGGCCTACGGGACAGATTTGTTGCTTGCGACGGTTGGAACAGAGGTTTCACCGGCCTTTGCATTGGCCGTTATATACGTGGAGTCGCGCGGCAAAGCAGATGCGGTCAGTTCAGCAGGGGCGCAAGGGCTCATGCAATTGATTCCCGCGACGGCTGATCGATTTGGGGTCGAAGACGCTTTTGATGCGACACAGAACATTAAAGGTGGGGTCACATATCTCGACTTCCTTATGAAAGAGTTCGACGGTGATCCGGTTCTTGCGCTTGCAGGCTATAATGCCGGAGAAAACGCTGTGAAGAAACACGCAGGCGTGCCGCCTTATGCAGAAACCAGAAATTACGTGCCACGTGTTCTAAGTGCATTCTCTGTTATTAAGGGCTTGTGTATTACACCGCCGCTTTATGCGAGCGACGGCTGTGTGTTTGCCAATTTGAAATAACCTAGCAGTTTGGAACATTCACGGCCAAGCCGCCCAGTGATGTCTCTTTATACTTCTCATGCATATCAGCACCCGTTTGGCGCATTGTTTCGATGACCGTATCAAGTGGCACCAAATGGCTGCCATCGCCACGCAAAGATAATGACGCCGCTGAGACAGCTTTGATCGCGCCCAGACCATTCCGTTCGATGCAAGGTACCTGAACCAATCCTTTTACGGGATCGCAGGTCATACCCAGGTGATGTTCCAGTGCGATTTCTGCTGCATTTTCGATCTGCTCTGGCGTACCGCCCATCACAGCGCAAAGCCCCGCTGCAGCCATCGCCGAAGCCGAGCCGACCTCTGCCTGACAACCAGCCTCGGCGCCCGAGATAGATGCGTTGAATTTGACCAACCCACCAATTGCGGCGGCTGTCAGTAAAAATTCATCGACGCGGGATGGTTGGGCGCCGGGCACGTGATCAAGCCAATACCTAATAACGGCGGGCAATACGCCTGCCGCGCCATTCGTGGGCGCGGTGACAACTTGGCCGCCTGCGGCGTTCTCTTCGTTTACCGCCATGGCATAGGCGCTCATCCAGTCGTTTATGGTGTGAGGCGCACTGAGGTTCATTCCGCGTTCTGCCAATAGAGAATCGTGAATACCCTTGGCGCGGCGGCGAACGTTTAGCCCCCCCGGCAGGATACCCTCATTGGAAAGGCCGCGTTCGATGCAATCATTCATAACCTGCCAAATGCGTGTGCAGCCTTTGGTCAGGTTGTCTTGGCCTCCGCGCGAGACTTCATTGGTGCGTTTCATCTCGGCAATAGATTTTCCAGATCGCGTTGCCATGGCCAACATTTCGCTGGCGCTTTTGAACGGGTAGGGTACTGGGGCGCCTTCGTCGGTTGCTGCACCGGCCTTTAGTTCTGCCTCTGTCACGACAAAGCCGCCACCGATGGAATAGAAGGTCTCTTGTAGTATGACGTCGCCCTGCGCATCGGTTGCCATCAAGATCATGCCATTGGCGTGGCCCTCAAGCGCTGGGCCGAAATCGAACCTCAAGTCTTCTTTGGGATGAAACTTCAGAGGCGGCAGGCCCTCAGGGTGCAGTTTATATGTGGACTGTATCTCTTCTAGCGCGGCTTCTGCTTTTTCGTGATCATAGGTGTCCGGTAGAAAACCGGCCAACCCCAGTATCGTGGCGCGATCTGTTGCGTGCCCAACACCTGTAAAAGCGAGTGAACCGTGAAGGCTGGCTTTCAGGCCCGCAAACTCAAAAGGGCTCTTGCGCAACATGTCTAAGAAACGCGCAGCGGCCACCATGGGCCCCATTGTGTGGGAAGAGGACGGGCCAACCCCAACTTTGAACATGTCAAACACAGAAAGGAACATCGGTGACCTCACATCAGACTTGAGTGTTTCCTATCGGAAACATGCTCGTTTGGACAAGCTAAATCCGACGAATAGGAAAGAATGCGCGACCTCAGGGGGAATAATGAGGGAATTGCGCCCTCTATATATAAATGACGCTCGCCTGTGATGCCGAACTTTCCTATAACCGCTGCAACAAGAATTTACGGAGTCGCCACATGTCCTCAGAATTGTCGCCCATCGACAAGGCTAAATTCGTTGCAGCCAAGAAAGCCGTTGAATTTATCGAAGACGGAATGCGTGTCGGTTTAGGAACCGGATCTACCGCAGCTTGGATGGTGCGTTGCCTTGGAGAGCGTGTGCGCGAAGAGGGCCTGCGTATTCGCGGTGTCCCAACGTCCACACGTACCGCAGAGCTTGCCAAACAAGTTGGCATTGATGTTGTCAGCCTGGATGCCGCGAAGTGGTTGGATCTAACAATTGACGGTGCTGATGAATTTGACGCTGACCTGAACCTGATCAAAGGCGGTGGTGGTGCTTTGTTGCAAGAAAAGATCGTTGCAACCGCGTCTGACCAGATGATTGTGATTTCTGACGTCAGCAAAGAAGTCGAAAAACTTGGCGCGTTTCCGCTTCCTGTCGAAGTGATCCCGTTTGGGTGGCAGACCACACAGGCCCTGATCGAAGAAACACTGGTGTCTCTTGACGTGTTGGGGCGTTCTGCCTCGCTGCGTATGAACGGCGATAGCCCTTATGTCACAGACGAAGGCAACCACATTCTAGATCTTCACCTTAAACGCATTGGCGATGCACGTCAGATGGCGATGGTGTTGAACCAAATGCCGGGCGTGGTTGAAAACGGTTTGTTCATCGACATATGTGACAGAGTTGTGATCGGCTATGGGGATGGAAGAGTCGAAGTACGCGACATAAATGCAGGCACAATAGAGGAAAATATGGTGGATTTCGTTGAAAGCGAAAATCTGTTTTCCGACCTGAACGACTGAGGAATATCATGAGCTTTGATTACGATCTTTTTGTCATCGGCGGTGGCTCCGGTGGGGTCCGCGCTGGGCGTGTAGCAGCACAAGGTGGCGCTAAGGTCGCTCTTGCTGAGGAAGACCGCTATGGCGGCACCTGTGTCATTCGCGGCTGTGTCCCCAAAAAGCTGATGGTCTTTGCAAGCGAATATTCCGGCATGGTCGAAGACGCGCAGTCTTATGGCTGGGACATCAAAGCAGGTGCGTTTAGCTGGGATGCGTTCCGCGGAAAGCTATATGCAGAGCTTGACCGCCTTGAAGGTATCTATCGGAACATCTTGAAAAACAATGGTGTTGAAACCTTTGATCAACGCGCAACCGTGGCGGATGCCCACACAGTGCGTTTGGCTGATGGGACTACCAAAACAGCCAAGCACATTCTGGTCGCAGTGGGCGGTCGCCCAACCAAGCCAGATGTAGAAGGCGCTGAACTGGCGATTACATCGAACGAGATTTTCCACCTCGACAAGCTGCCTGAAACGATCTTGATCATCGGTGGCGGATATATCGCTAGTGAGTTTGCGGGCATCATGAACGGTATGGGTGTGAAAACTACGCAATTCTATCGCAGTGAACAAATCCTGCGTGGCTTTGACAATGAAGCCCGCGATCTTGTCGCGAGTGAAATGATCGAACGCGGTGTCGACCTGCGCGTGAACACCAATGCCGTTAAACTGGCGAAAGTGGGCGATCAAATCGAAGTCACCGACACGGATGGCAAAACACATCTGTTTGATGAGGTGATGTACGCAACAGGTCGTGCGCCAAACACCGAAAGTTTGGGCGTTGCTGAACTGGGCGTTGAAATCGGCCGCAAGGGCGAGATCGTCGTTGATGACTATAGCCAAACGGCCGTTCCGTCGATTTATGCCGTTGGTGATGTCACCGACCGCGTTAACCTGACCCCTGTCGCCATTCGCGAAGGCATGGCGTTTGTGGAAACTGTGTTTAACGGCAATCCAACAAAGCCAGACCACGAATTGATTCCAACAGCGATCTTTACTCAGCCTGAAATGGGCACTGTGGGCTTGTCTGAAGAAGAAGCACGCGAACAAGAAGAGATCGAGGTTTATTCAACATCGTTCAAACCGATGCAGCAAAGTTTTGCGGGCCGGTCTGAAAAGGTTTTGATGAAACTGATCGTCAGCAAGGCCAACCGCAAGGTTCTGGGCTGTCATATCGTGGCACCGGGTGCTGGTGAAATGATCCAGCTGGCTGGAATCGCAGTTAAAATGGGTGCAACCAAAGAAGATTTCGATCGTACGGTTGCAGTTCACCCGACGATGTCGGAAGAATTGGTCACAATGAAGACTCCAACCCGCACGGGTTGATTTTCTTTGCGCACTGCACAGTTTAGTGTGGTGCGCTTATCGAATTAGAAGGGAAAGACCTTTATGGCAGGGAATAGTGGCGGCCCGTGGGGCGGCGGCGGAAATCAGGGCGGTGGCAATCGCGGCAACAACGGTGGTGGTCGACGTCCACCGGATGACGGCAACCAGATTCCTGACATCGAAGATCTGATGAAAAAAGGCCAAGACCAATTGCGCGTCCTCATGGGCGGTAAAGATGGTGGTCGCTCGGGCGGCGGTGGAAACCGCGGTGGCGGGCAGGGGCCCAACTTTGGTCGCGGCACCTTTGCCCTGGCAGGCCTTGCCGCCGTTGTGCTCTGGGGCATGTCGAGCTTTTACACCGTAAAGCCAGAAGAACAGTCAGTTGAGTTGTTCCTTGGGGAATACTACTCGACAGGTGATCCAGGTCTGAACTTTGCGCCATGGCCATTGGTCACGGCTGAGGTCATTCCAGTCACCCGCGAACAGATCGAAGACATTGGTGTCGGGGCGCGTGGCTCTGACGCTGGTCTGATGCTGACAGGTGACGAAAACATTGTGGACATTGATTTCCAAGTGGTTTGGAACATCTCTGACCCAGCGCAATTCTTGTTTAACCTGCGTGATGCGCAGCTGACCATTCGTGCTGTGTCTGAATCTGCGATGCGTGAGATTATTGCGCAATCTGATCTGGCGCCGATCCTCAACCGTGACCGTGCGTCTATCGGTGAACGTTTGGAAGAGCTGATCCAGTCGACGCTTGATAGCTATAACTCTGGCGTAAACATCGTTCGTGTGAACTTTGACAAAGCAGATCCGCCGTCGCAGGTGATTGATGCGTTCCGCGACGTTCAGGCCGCTGAACAAGAGCGTGACCGGACACAGAAAGAGGCGGATGCCTATGCAAACGCGGTTCTCGCGGGTGCACGTGGTGAAGCCGCTCAGGTGCTTGAAGAAGCCGAAGGTTACCGCGCCCAGGTTGTGAACCAAGCCGAAGGTGAAGCGTCTCGCTTTACAGCCGTTTTGGAAGAATACCGCAAAGCGCCTGAAGTGACTCGTAAGCGTCTTTACCTTGAAACCATGGAAGTGGTTCTGGGCCGCGTCGACAAAGTCATCATTGATGAACAGCAATCAGGACAAGGCGTCGTACCTTACCTGCCGCTGAACGAACTTAAGAAGGGAGCGAACTAATGGGAAAAGGTATGATTGGCCTGATCGCCCTTGTTGTGGCAATTGCCGCGCTGCTGTCTTCGGTGTTCATCGTAGACGAGCGCCAAAAGGCGCTGGTTCTCCAGTTCGGTCGTGTAGTTGATGTGAAAGAAGAGCCGGGTTTGGCGTTTAAGATCCCGCTCATCCAATCCGTTGTCACCTATGATGACCGTATCCTGTCTCGTGATGTTGAACCTCTCGAAGTGACTCCTCTGGATGATCGTCGTTTGGTGGTTGATGCCTTTGCACGTTACCGCATCGTAGACGTGAACCAGTTCCGCCAAGCGGTGGGTACAGGCGGTGAGGCCACTGCGGCGCGTCGTTTGGATTCGATCCTGCGATCTGAAACGCGTGAGGTTCTGGGTTCTGTGTCATCCAATGACATTCTGAGTTCTGACCGTGCTGCTCTGATGCTGCGCATCCGAAATGGGGCCATTACTCAGGCCCGTGCTTTGGGTTTGGAAATCATCGACGTTCGCCTAAAGCGGACCGATCTTCCACGTGAAAACTTGGATGCAACCTTTTCTCGTATGCGTGCCGAGCGTGAGCGTGAGGCGACAGACGAACGTGCCCGTGGTCAAGAGGCCGCTCAGCGTATTCGTGCGCAAGCAGATCGTACTGTGGTCGAGCTTGTATCTGACGCGCGTCGTCAATCAGAGATCATCCGTGGTGAAGCGGACGCGACACGCAACGGTATCTTTGCAACCGCTTATGGCGCTGACCAAGAGTTCTTCCAATTTTATCGCTCGCTCGCGGCTTACCGCGGCGCTTTGTTGGAAAACAACTCGACGATGGTCATGTCACCTGACAGCGAGTTCTTTGACTATCTTAAGTCTGACTCAGGCGCACAATGATCGAGGCGCTGATCCTGGCATTCGGGATTGTACTGATACTAGAGGGGCTGGCCATTGCGCTGGCCCCTTTGATTTTGGATGACTTAGTAGAGTTTCTAAAACGCACCCCCCCCCGCTCTCTTGTTGTTGCAGGCCTTCTGTCTTTTGTGCTGGGGTGCGTGATCGTAATAATTACGAATTCGAATTTCTAATTATTAGAACGGTTGTTGTGTTTAAGATCGCTCTTCTGCACGTCAAAATTTACCTTAACAATGTTTTCTCGGTTTTTTATCGGTGCCTCGATCGAGGCCAGCGCACGCTCTAAATGGAGGCGCGTATCGTTCTGACCATTGGTTGCTGCTTGGGTGATCAATAACGGCAGCACATCTGCAAGTAGGTCATGATGATCTTCGGTGCGTCCATACATTTCATCCACAGCTCTTTTCGTTAAGACAAAATGAGCTTGAAGAACTGGGAATTGGCAGTATTGCGCCAGACCAATCATTTCATTTAGCTTCTTAGTGAACCAACTGTGCATATGAATTCCGATCGATAATTTCAGGGTTGGGTCTATTCGCCTTTTAAACAATTTCTGTATATGAAGGATTCTTGCGAATTAATGGTGTCATTTCAATACTAATTTGTTTGTTGGTCGAAGAATAACGTATTCCTTAGTAAATTCACTGAATAAATGAGATTCACGGTCTCGGCATGGCGACAAACTAAGGAATCACCCAAGATGTACCGCTCACGAGGCAATCACATCCAATTGATACTTTCGCATCACTGTTGAGCAAGGCATGATGCATCCTATGTTAGATAGAGGCGAAGCGTAGTTCGGGGACGTTTCGCGTAATGAACACATTCAGAGGAGATAGGGAGTGAAGCCACAGGCCGTTTCGATTCCAATGACAAACCCCATTCAGTTGAAGGCCCTTTGGCTTTCTGCTTTGGCGTTTGTTTTCTTACTTGCGCAAGCGATGTATGCGCAGGCGCGACCCGACAGTTTGGCTGATTTGGCCGAACAAGTAAGCCCATCGGTGGTAAACATTACCACTTCAACCGTGGTTGCAGGCCGAACAGGCCCACGCGGTGTTGTTCCCGAGGGCAGCCCTTTCGAAGACTTTTTCCGTGAATTCCAAGACCGTGGTGGTGATGGCGATCAACCGCGCCGCAGTTCTGCTTTGGGTTCAGGGTTTGTGATTTCGGAAGACGGCTTTGTTGTCACCAACAACCACGTGATCGACGGGGCAGACGAAATCTTGATCGAATTCTTTTCTGGTGAGGAATTGCCTGCGGTCGTTGTAGGTAAAGATCCCAACACCGATATTGCTTTGCTCAAAGTCGAAAGCGAAGAGCCGCTCGATTTTGTGAACTTTGGCAATAGCGACATCGCACGCGTTGGCGATTGGGTGATGGCCGTAGGTAACCCACTGGGGCAAGGTTTTTCTGTGTCCGCTGGGATCGTTTCGGCGCGTAACCGGGCATTGTCTGGAACCTATGATGATTACATCCAAACCGATGCCGCGATTAACCGTGGTAATTCTGGCGGTCCATTGTTCAACATGGATGGCGAAGTTGTTGGGGTGAACACCGCAATCTTGTCCCCCAATGGCGGTTCTATCGGAATTGGGTTTTCGATGGCCTCAAATGTGGTGACACGCGTTGTAGATCAACTGAAAGAATTCGGCGAAACCCGTCGTGGTTGGCTGGGTGTGCGAATTCAAGACGTGACCGAAGACATGATCGACGCAGTGGATGGCCTCGTGTCAGCCGCAGGTGCCATGGTGACAGATGTGCCTGATGGCCCTGCAAAAGACGCAGGTCTTGAGGCGGGTGACGTCATCCTGACCTTTGACGGACAAGACGTGGCGGATGTCCGCGGTTTGGTGCGCACCGTTGGGAACACCGAGGTCGGGAAAGCCGTTCGTGTTGTCATCTTGCGTGACGGTAAAACTCAGACCATCAAAGTGACCCTTGGGCGGCGCGAAGATGCTGAAGCTGCCGTTCCAGCTGTTGCACCGGCTGAAGATCCAGAACCAAGCGAGAAGACCATTCTTGGTTTGACTATCACACCGGTCACTGATGCCCTGCGCAGCGAGCTTGGGCTTGACGAAGAGACCACAGGTCTTGTGGTCGGCAACGTTGACGAAACCTCTAAGGCTTTTGAAAAAGGCGTACGTGCAGGTGACGTGATCGTTGAAGCAAGTCAGCAAAAGCTGTTGTCGATCAGTGACCTCGAAGGTCGCATCGAAGAAGCGCAGGACGCTGGGCGCAAGTCTATCTTGTTGCTGGTGCGCCGTGGTGGCGAACCCCGCTTTGTGGCTTTGGGCCTTGATGAATAACAAGCTTTGAAGAGGCTTAATCAATCGTAGAAAAGGCGCTCAGCAGAGCGCCTTTTTTATTGGTCGACCGGGTCTCGCTCCACAGCGATCAATCCAAGCTGGCGTCCGCTTTCAAGTGTCAGAAGGCTCGTTTTCAGCCCCTGCGGTTTTTGAAATTTCCGAATGGCGGCACGGGTTCTGGCATCCATCCGCCCCGTTAATGCCCCGCGATACACGCCCCGGACATTCAAAGCCCGCTGGACCGATAGAATGAAATCTTCGGTCATGGTTTCAGGGCATGGGGTTTCAAACCATGTTTCTTTGCGCTCGCGCACGACGCGCTGAACAGTTTCTGTGCGATAAATGCCCGGTGATACAACCGTTCCGTCTGCCATGATCTGTGCAGGTTGAACCAGGAATTGTTCGGTCACGGTTTCGAAGGCTGCAGGAGAGACTTCCTTGCCCCAGCATGTGCCTGGGGCCGCTCCGGGAGGGCCCTGTTCGTGGCGTAACACAACATCCGCCTCACGAAAGGCTCCGATGTCGGACACGCTGGGCAGCCCTGTTTCACAGGACGCCAAGGCCAACAGCAAGGCTGGAATAGATGCTATGCGACAGTTCATGCTCGGCCTCGGCTTTACGCTCTTTTATTCTCTGTAGCTTGTTTCTAGGGGGCTCGAAACCCTGCAGGCAAATTCTTGCGGTCAGAAGGGCTGTTCTGAAACATATTTTGGCGCAGCTGTGACCGATTGCACAGCAAAAGGGGCTGGCGTCTATACGGGCGGCGCACTAGGTATATTGCAAATTTTGCAAGGGAAATACGAACAGATGGCAAAAATCACCTATGTCGAATTCGGCGGTACCGAGCATGTGGTAGAAGTCGCCGCAGGCCTCACCGTTATGGAAGGGGCACGTGACAACAATATTCCGGGCATCGAAGCAGACTGTGGCGGCGCATGTGCTTGCTCTACCTGCCACGTTTATGTCGATCCGGCGTGGGCAGAAAAGCTGCCAGCCAAAGATGATATGGAAGAAGATATGCTCGACTTTGCGTTTGAACCAGACGCAAGTCGGTCTCGCTTGACCTGCCAGTTGAAAGTCACGGATGACTTGGATGGCCTCAAGGTCTTTATGCCTGAGAAACAAATCTAATGTGGGGCGCCGCGATCTTTAAAAAGGCGCGGCGTCTGTCGTTGCGCCAAGGGCAAGCTATTATCCGCCGCGCAGGGCAGGTGAACCGCCTGTCTTTTGCGGTGGTTGCTGCACTTTCTGCCTCTTCTGCAGCGGCGGATATTGTGGCCGCCAAATTTGATGACCCGACCACGCGCTATGCCCATGGTGTGTTGGGCGATGCCATTGAATGGGGCACGTTAGAAATAACGCTAAAAACCGGCAAACGCCTGCGTTTGGTTTTACCCAAGGATCGTGTGTTCGAAGATCTTGAACCCCGTTTGGCTGACATGGATCGCGATGGTGATTTTGAAGTTGTCGTTGTGGAAAGCAGCCAATCCGGCGGCGCACGACTTTCGATCTATGATGAAGGTGGCCTTGTGACCGCGACCCCTCATATTGGCCGTACAAACCGTTGGCTTGCCCCGATTGGGGCTGCGGATTTGGATGGGGATGGCCATATGGAAGTCGCCTATATCGACCGTCCGCATTTGGCGAAAACCTTGCGTGTTTGGCGTTTTGACGAGGGCCAGCTGGTCGAGGTCGGCGCAGAAGGCGGATTAACCAATCACCGCATTGGTGAGGACTTTATCTCGGGCGGTCTGCGTGACTGCGGGCAAGGCCCCGAATTGATCACAGCAGATGCGCAGTGGCGAAATGTGGTTTCAAGTACATTTAGCAATGGGCAAATCGCGTCTCGCAACATTGGCCCGTTTAAAGGCCAAGCGAGTTTCTCTGCCGCGATGGCCTGCTCGCCTATCAACTGAGGTAATAATTAACCGGCTTGAGGGGTGCAGGGGCCGGAATATCGAGGTGCGGCGCGATCGAGATTTCGATTGTGCGGCACATCGCATCAAGCGGTAATCCATTGACCGTTTCCCCAAAGGGCTCAGACAGTTCTTCGGTGACTTCGGCCAGCCCGAAAAACACATAGGCCACAACGGCCACGAAAAAAGGCGTCATCCATCCAGCGCTATCCACAAGACCAAGCGGTAGCATCAGGCAGTATAGATAGGTCGTGCGGAACACGAGCAGGGAATAGACGTAGGGCAAAGGGGTGGTGGCGATGCGTTCACATCCTGCCTGTGACAAGGCCAAGGCAGCGATCCGCTCTGACAGAGCTTTGCGAGCGAACCCATCCTCTGCGGTTTCCGAGACCTGACTTGTCAGATCATTCAATGCGGCGCACGGCGGGTGCGCTGCATTGCTGTAATCGGTTTCAGACCATTCAAGCGCTTTTGGATCTTTCTGCAAGCCGCGCAGGTTTGCGCGGTGCAGGTGTAAAAACGCCATCGCAGTTCGCAACGCTTTGTGGCGGTGGGACACTTGCGGGACAAACATATGAATATCACGTGCCAGGCTGCGCATATCGGCCACCAGCTGTCCCCATAGTTGCCGGCCCTCCCACCATCTTTCGTAGGCCGCATTGTTGCGGAACCCAAGAAAGAGAGACAGGGCAATGCCAAACACTGCAAATGGTGCTGCATTTGTATGAGGAAGGCCCGGCAAGTGGCGTTCAATTGCCACAAGCGCAGCAGCGATGCCACTGACACCCAAAATCCGAGGCATAATCCGAGGCAGCACAGAGCCACGCATGGCAAAGAGCAATTGAAATAGGCTTGGCTTTTCGCGGATGATCATGGTCTGTCCTCACATCAATCTCTTATCGATTAGACGGACGTGGCCGGCTGGGCAAAGCAGAAGGCGTCATGAATCTCCAAAAAATCGGCGCGAACTGCAAAAAGACGACCCGAAGGTCGCCTTTCCTCAACAAATGATGCGGATGGGATCAATCAAGCGCCCGCCAGCCAATGTCGCCGCGGTAGAAACCATCAGGCCAATCAATGTTTTCGACCATCGCATAGGCGCGATCACGAGCTTCTTTCAGGCTATCCCCCCGCGCGGTGACGTTTAGTACGCGACCTCCGGTTGCCAGCACTTTGCCATCTTCGGCTTTGGTGCCTGCATGGAACACCATGTTCGAGCTGTCTTCGGGCTGAGCCTGAAGATTGCCGATCACGGTGCCCTTTTTATATGACCCCGGATAGCCATTGGCCGCCATCACAACAGTGATTGCATGGTCGTTGGCCCAGTTGACTTTCGCATCAGCCAAACGGCCCTCGGCGGCAGCTTGCATCAGATCTAGCGCTTGTGCGCCCAGACGCATCATCAGCACCTGACATTCAGGATCACCAAAGCGTACGTTATATTCAACAAGGCGCGGTTGGCCGTCTTTGATCATTAGGCCTGCATACAGTATGCCCTGAAAGGGAACTCCGCGTTTGACCATCTCTGCCATAGTAGGTTTGACGATCTCATCCATCGCCTTTTGTTCAATTTCAGCAGACAACACAGGCGCCGGAGAATAGGCCCCCATGCCACCTGTGTTAGGGCCGGTGTCGCCTTCGCCCACACGTTTGTGATCTTGTGCTGTTCCGATTGACAGAACTTCTTGGCCATCCACCAGCACGAAAAGTGAGGCTTCTTCGCCTTCCATAAATTCTTCGATGACCACCTCAGCACCGGCACCGCCAAAGGCACCATCAAACATGTCGTCGATGGCATCCAGCGCTTCTTGCTCTTGCATGGCCACGATGACGCCTTTGCCTGCGGCAAGGCCGTCTGCTTTGACAACAATCGGTGCGCCATTTTTGCGGATATGGGCTTTGGCGGCTTCGGCGTCTGTGAAATGGCCATAGCCCGCAGTTGGGGCTTGTGCCGCGTCACAGATTTCTTTGGTGAAAGATTTCGACGCCTCTAGACGTGCCGCTCCTTCGGATGGGCCAAAGACCAACAAGCCTGCGTCACGCAGACGGTCTGCAACGCCTTTGGCGAGCGGGGCCTCTGGGCCGATGATGACAAAATCAATCGCGTTTTCCTGAGCGAATGTCGCAACGGCGCCACCGTCTTCGATATCGAGCGAAGCGCATTCCGCGATTTGGGCGATCCCCGCGTTTCCAGGGGCCACGATCAGGCGATCACATTTAGGGTTTTGCTTAACCGCCCATGTCAGCGCGTGTTCCCGTCCACCGCTGCCGAGAATAAGAATGTTCATCAGGTGCCCTTCCGCTTGGCCTTTAGTTGAGGGCGTTCTATTCTGGCCAGACGCAGCAATCAAGCGAGGCAGGATGTCTGATCTGTTCGATGACCCACGAGAAGGCGAAAACGCCCCGGAATTTTCGGTTTCCGAGCTTTCTGGCGCGATTAAAAAGGTAATCGAGGGAAATTTTAGCCACGTCAGGATTCGCGCCGAGATTGGGCGGGTCAGTTTTCCGCGCTCTGGACACGTCTATTTGGACCTCAAAGATGACAAGTCAGTCATCGCTGGGGTGATGTGGAAAGGTGTTGCGTCGAAATTACCAATGCGTCCCGAAGAGGGGATGGAGGTGGTCGCAACGGGTCGGATCACCACCTTTGGTGGGCAAAGCAAATATCAGATTGTCATCGAAAGCATGAAACCCGCGGGTGTGGGCGCCTTGATGGCAATGCTGGAAAAACGCAAAGCGCAGCTTTCGGCAGAGGGTTTGTTTGATACGGCGCGCAAAAAGCCTATTCCGACATTGCCTTCGGTGATCGGGGTTGTCACGTCACCGTCGGGGGCAGTGATCCGCGATATTCTGCATCGGCTACGCGATCGTTTTCCGCGTAAAGTTTTGATTTGGCCTGTTGCCGTTCAGGGTGAAAAATGCGCACCAGAAGTTGCGCGAGGCATCCAAGGGTTTAACGAACTGACGCCCGGAGGCGCCTTGCCGCGCCCTGATTTGATCATCGTGGCCCGGGGCGGCGGGTCTGTCGAAGACCTTTGGGGCTTTAACGAAGAGATCGTGGTGCGGGCGGCTGCGGCCTCGGACATTCCATTGATCTCGGCCGTAGGGCATGAAACGGATACCACCCTGATCGATTTTGCGTCTGATCAACGGGCACCAACGCCAACCGCAGCGGCGGAACTCGCGGTGCCAGTGCGCATGGAGTTGTTGGCCTGGGTCGATGAGCAGGGCGCACGCATGACGCGGGCCTTGCAGCAAGGGGTCTCCCAACGCGGTCAGCGACTGCGGGATTTGGCGCGGGCGATGCCACGGGCGGAAACCCTGCTTGAAACGCCGCGCCAAAGGTTGGATCGGGCAGGGGATTCGCTACCGCGTGCCCTGCGCAATACGGTTGATACGCGTCGTTTGAAATTGTCTGAAACCTCTGCGGGGCTGCGCCCATCCAGCTTGCGTCGCATGGTCGAGGGCAAGCGTAGTGAATTGGGCAGACGTGCCGACCGCCTGACCGTGCGGCCTATTGAACGTGACATCGAACGCAAAAAAGAACGTCTTGCGAGCCTGAACCAACGGTTCAAATCTGCCGCTGATGCGCAGATGACATCATGGACCACAAAGCTTGATGGGCTTGAGCGCCTGCGTCAGACCTTGGGCTATGAGGCTACGCTTGAGCGAGGATATGCGGTTGTTTGGGATGGCGATACCGTGGTGAAAACCGCGAAAGTTGCGGCTAAAACAGATGCACTTGAGATCCAATTCGCGGATGGGCGCCATAAGGTCGGCGAAGAAGTGACCTCGGTAGCCAAGAAATCGACAAAGCCCAAAGCCGCGTCAAAGGATCAGGGCAGCTTGTTCTAGGCGCCCACCTCTGGGCCAAGGCAGATCAATTCATCATCGCTGCCTTGGATTTCATACAGCACGTTCTCTTGGTCTGGGCTATCAAACCTGGCGCTCAGGCCGTTGTTTTCTAAGTAAAATGTCCAGCAAGATGGGTTTGCAGAATTGTCGTAGACAAAACAAATCTGTTCTTGTTGTTGATACCAGCGACCATTTTGGCATTCCCCATCCAAAAACGACCAACGGACGCGATTGTTACGAAGATATGTTTCAGCGCCATATCGCTGCCCATCGGCAGCGTAAAACAGCGTCTTACCTTGGGTGTAGGCGTTGAATTCTTCGGCGGTCAGGGCAGATTGCGCGGTGGCGGGTGCACCACTAACCACTGAAATCGCTAGAGTAATGGATGCTAAGACATATCTCATAAATGCTATGCTGCCAAAATCGCGCTGTTTAATCCAGCGGGACGGCAGCTTTTGGCCGTTCCAGCCTCGTTGAAAGGTGTCGATCAAGAGTAGCGGAGTGAAGCCGCACGTGCTGTTTCAAAACCTTTTGCCCAACGCAACTAAGTTTCGTGCACCCGCCCGCATACCTCGAGTTGACGTGTCTCAGGGGGGCGTGCCGATTGGATTGCAAATAACTGTCGCAGACAATGGGATTGGGCTTAACAATTTGCCAAAGCGTTATGTCTAACCACAAAAGGGCAAATCCAGATTGGCAACGGAATAAGCGGAGGAACAGCGGCGATTAACCATCCGTCGGCATTGTCTGCAAAGCGCTCCACCGGCGGATGTTTATTGTTCTATTGGCGATTGTTTGGATTGGTGATCCGTAGCAAGGCAACATGAGCCTCGCCCAACGTCCGGTCAGGGCCGAAACCGGTTAATACTGTATTCCTGTTGCTTCGCGCACGCGGTCGTCCATCATGTGTCGCCACAACGGCGGAACCAGTGAAATGATTCCCATCACCGGAATGGATTTTGGCAACATCGGCATGGTGTCTTCGTCGAGCCGTAGTTCGGTAAATTTGCGTGCCGGATTCATATGGTGGTCTGAATGGCGAGGCACATTCATCATCATTGCAGATGAAAATGTATGCGGCGAATTCCAGCTGTGTTTGGGGCCAACCGGCTCAAACTTACCATTTGCCAGCATGCGACGGCGCATTCCGTAGTGTTGGATATAGTCACTCGCGAGGTGCTGCATGGTGGCATATAAGCTGACACCCAGCAGTGCAATTAGGCCAAGCCAGCCTGCAATCAACATCGCCACAATCAGCGAAACCGTCGACCAAGCCGCGTAGACCACATAGGGATGTGTCCATTTGGGTTTAGGTGTCTTAGCACGTTCGCGCAGTTTAGTTTCGGCCTCAAGCCCACGCATGAAAGACCCTAGCCAAGCGCGTGGCCAAAACCGATAGATGCTCTCACCAAAATGGGCGGTATTTGGGTCGCGATGGCTGCCCACATACACATGATGAACTTTGGTGTGTGCAGATGCGTGGTGGCCAAACATCATCGAAGAATAAACCGCAACACCAAGGCGATTCATCCAGCGATTGGCGTGATGGATCAATTCATGTGCATTGGCATTGGATACCTGGCCAAAATACTGACCAAAAACAATAAAACATATGCCGATTTCCCACCAAACAAGCCCGGTTTGACCCGTTAAGGCGAGAATGGACACAACGATCAAGATCAGATGGGAAATGCCCAAAAAGACGGAAAGCGGTTCGCCAGCAGGAAACTCTCCATCTGAATTGGATCGTGCAGCTGCGCCTTCAATCAGGCGATCCAGCGTAAAAACAAACACGGTTAGATAAGCAAGAGCACCAATCGCCCAGACCCCGCCCAAAAAACTGGCGAGGAACAGTAGCAAAACAGGAACTGCGGTGGCTAAGTTGAACCACAACATAGGGTCATTCTCCGATTGGGTACGCGTCCCAAGGAAACTAATAGGGCATTTAGGAAATATTGCGACACACTGATGGCTGTCACGGGGAAAAGCCGCGTTTTTTGCCCAACAGATGTCGCATTTTCCGCCTTCGCTGCCGGATGGTATGCGTATACTCTGGCGTACATTACACGTTAGGGAACCCAGATGGCACTCGACGAACGCAAAGGCGTATGGAAATCCGGCAAAGGCAAGGGGCGTCACACCCCGAAAGGGCGTCAGCTTGACGATCAGGCCCATGCCGAGGTCTTGGACTTGCTTGGAGACCGCCCGCGCAACCGCGATTTGCTGATCGAATTCCTACATCTGATCCAAGATAAATATGGACATTTGTCTGCGGCCCACATCCGCGCCCTTGCAGAAGAGCTGCGCACGGGTCAGGCTGAAATCTATGAAGTTGCAAGCTTTTACGCGCATTTTGATGTGGTCAAAGAAGGCGAGACACCTCCGCCTGCATTGACAATTCGCGTATGTGATTCTTTGTCATGCGAGCTTGCAGGTGCAGAGCAGTTGCAAAAAGCCTTGGAAGATGGGCTGAACCCCGAAGAGGTTCGCGTTGTACGGGCCCCTTGCATGGGCCGCTGTGATACCGCGCCAGTTTTGGAAATCGGCCACAACCACATTGACCATGCGACCCCTGAAAAAGTTCAGGCGGCGATCGCGGCGGATGATACGCATACACATATCCCAACCTATGAGACCTTTGAAACCTATGCCGCTGAAGGTGGCTATGCCACGCTGAAAGATCTACGCGCCAATGGCGATTGGGAGGCGGTTCAAGAAAAAGTCAAAGAGGCTGGGTTGCGCGGTCTTGGTGGCGCGGGCTTCCCGTCTGGTACAAAATGGGGCTTCGTTCGGGCCAATGAAGGGCCACGCTATCTTGCTGTGAACGGCGATGAAGGCGAGCCGGGCACCTTTAAAGACCGCTACTACCTAGAGCGGACTCCGCATGTGTTCCTCGAAGGCATGTTGATAGCCGCTTGGGTGGTCGAGGCGGAAAAGGCCTTTATTTACATGCGCGATGAATATCCGGCTGTGCTGGAAATTCTACGACGCGAAATCAAGGCCTTGGAAGATGCAGGGATCGTGGACCCAGGCTATATAGATCTGCGCCGCGGCGCAGGCGCCTATATTTGCGGTGAAGAATCCGCGATGATCGAATCCATCGAAGGCAAACGTGGTGAGCCGCGTCATCGTCCGCCTTTTGTGGCGCAAGTGGGCATTTTTGGTCAGCCAACGCTCGTGCACAATGTAGAAACACTTTATTGGGTCTGCAAAATCAATCGTGAAGGGCCGCAGTGCCTGAACAGCGTTGAAAAAAATGGTCGCAAAGGGCTGCGGTCATACTCGGTGTCAGGTCGCGTGAAAAATCCGGGTGTGCATTTGCTGCCTGCAGGTTCCACGATCACCGACATTATCGAAGCCTGTGGCGGAATGCTTGAAGGTCATCGCTTTAAGGCCTATCAGCCCGGTGGCCCATCCTCTGGTCTGCTGCCCGCGTCAATCAATGACGTGCCACTCGATTTCGACACGTTGCAGCCGCTGGGCACATTTATCGGCTCTGCAGCTGTGGTTGTTCTGTCTGACAAAGACAGTGCCAAACAGGCCGCCCTGAATATGTTGCGCTTTTTCGAAGATGAAAGCTGTGGCCAATGTACGCCTTGCCGCGTGGGCTGTGAAAAAGCAGTGAAGCTGATGAGCCGTGATAAGTGGGATCAAGGGCTGCTCGAAGAGCTGTCACAAGCGATGGTCGATGCCTCGATCTGTGGCTTGGGGCAGGCGGCGCCAAACCCGATCCGCCTCACGATCAAACACTTCCCAGACGAAGTTTAACGCCATATATAAACACTTCGATCAGAGCGGGCCGCGTGCCCGCTCTTTTCAATTGGGTCAATCCGCAATATGTGGATTGAAGGAATTTTCCCGGAGGCCCAGATGGCGTTTTTCTCAAAGCTCAAAGATCGTCTGTTCAAATCTTCCACAAAGCTGGAAGAGGGGCTGGACGCCATTGTCGAAGACGGCGGTGAAATCGAAGCGCTAAACGCTCCTGTCGCGCCTGAAACGTCAGAGCCTGCGCAGCCGGTTGCGGATGTCACAAAGCAACCTGTCCCTGAGGAAACACCAGAACCTGCGCCGGCGGAACCTCAAAAAGCTGCCCCACAGTCTGAACCGGTACCCACATCTCAGCCTGCTGAAGCGCCTGCTAAGCCAGGATTTTTAGGGCGCTTAACGGGTCGCACCACAGCGCAGCCCGTTGTAAAGCGCGAGCTTGATGATGACATGCTAGAGCAACTCGAAGAGCTGCTCATCGCCTCTGACATGGGGGTTGATACAGCTCTTAGGGTGACTGCCAATATCGCAGAAGGTCGCTTTGGTAAGCGCCTATCAACACAAGAGATTAAACAGCTTTTGGCAGATGAGATCACTCGGATCATGGACCCGATTGCCAAACCACTGCCCCTTTACCCACAAAAACCGCAGGTGGTGCTGGTGGTTGGGGTAAATGGCTCTGGCAAAACCACAACCATTGGCAAGCTGGCCAGTCAGTTCAAAGACGCTGGAAAATCAGTGGTCATTGCCGCCGGTGATACCTTCCGCGCTGCGGCAGTTGAACAGCTCCAAGTGTGGGGGGATCGCGCGGGTGTACCAGTGCTGACCGCCCCAGAAGGGTCTGACCCAGCAAGCCTTGCCTTTGACGCGATGACCAAAGCTCAGGAAATGGGCTCTGATCTTTTGATGATCGACACAGCCGGACGTCTGCAAAACCGTCAGGATTTGATGGAAGAGCTGTCAAAGATTGTGCGTGTGATCCGTAAAAAAGACGAAAGCGCCCCGCACAACACATTATTGGTGTTGGATGCCACAACCGGTCAAAACGCTTTGAACCAGGTTGATACCTTCCAAAAGCTTGCAGATGTATCCGGCCTGGTTATGACCAAGCTGGATGGCACGGCCAAAGGCGGTGTTCTTGTGGCTTTGGCGGATAAATTCGGCCTGCCTATTCATGCAATTGGCGTGGGCGAGAAAATTGATGATCTTGCCGCGTTTGACCCCGATGACTTTGCCAAGGCCCTGACCGGCCTTGATGTGCAGTGATCAGCTTCATCTTTCCAAAAATACTCAGGGGGTCTGGGGGCTTAGCCCCCAGCCTGTCTAGGTGAGCGACTGGCTCATATCCCTAGAAGGAACAGAGGCCGGTCATCACGCCGCTCTGATCCTCGCGATTATGGCAGCAATCCTTCACGCCGCGTTTGGGGCTTTGCAAAAGGGCAAATATGACCCTTGGTTGACCCGCGGGGCAATCGACCTGAGCTATGGCGGCATTGCGGCGCCGATTGCCTTTTTCGTAGTGCCTTGGCCCGAGCCGCATATGTGGCCGATTTTTCTAGGCGCGTTTGTCATCCATCTCGGATATAAACTCTTGCTTGCAAACGCTTATTCCAAGGGCGCCTACACGGTGGTCTACCCAGTTGTGCGTGGCACTGGGCCTCTGTTTGCAGTGATCGGTGCCTATTTGATTTTCGGTGAAACCTTTAATGCGGTGCAATGGCTGGGTGTCGCAACACTGGTGTCAGGAATATTTGGGCTGGCGATCTACAACTATATCTTTCTGGAAGCCGAACGCGACACGCTTGGTTCGGCACTTGCGCTGGCTTTTATCACCGGTTGCTTTGTTGCGCTTTACACGACCTATGATGCCTACGGCATTCGCGCGACCGCTGATCCGTTTACGTTTCTGGCTTGGTTTTTCTTTTTTGATGGTCTCGTGTTCCCCTTTATTGCGTTGCGTCGGTACAGACGGATGGAACACCCACCACCCATACGGCCCTTGCTGCTGCGCGGTCTTGTGGGCGGATTGATTGCCTATGCCAGCTTTGGCGGCATTATGTTGGCGACACGGCTTGATAAAGTGGGTGAAGCGGCTGTTTTGCGCGAAACTTCTGCGGTTTTTGCGGCATTCATCGGCTGGATTTTTTTAAAAGAAACCGTGGGCCCGCGGCGAATTGCGCTGATGGCTTTGATCGCGCTCGGCGCCGTGATAGTTGAAGTCGGCGGATAACGCCCCACATCTGACAAAACACCTTTAGGAACACCAAATGTCTGAAAAGAAAATCAACCCAATGCTAAAATCTTTGCTCGAGCTTGGGCCGATTGTTTTGTTTTTCATTGGTTATTTAAAGCTGCGGGATCAAACTTTTACGATTCGCGGGACAGATTACGACGGCTTTATTTTGGTCACAGCAGGGTTCATTCCGTTGATTGTGTTGTCCACGTTCTTTCTGTGGCGGCTGACAGGGCATGCCTCAAAGATGCAGATCGCGACCGTCGTTCTTGTGACCGTCTTTGGTGGATTGTCTGTTTGGTTGAACGACGACCGCTTTTTCAAAATGAAGCCCACAATGATCTATCTTTTGTTTGGCGGTGTCCTTGGTTTCGGCCTGCTGCGCGGCAAAAGCTATCTCAAGTATGTGATGGAAGAAGTCTTGCCGATGGAAGATGCCGGTTGGATGATCCTGACCAAACGCGTGACCGCATTCTTTGTTGGGCTGGCCGCTTTGAATGAGATCATTTGGCGGACCCAAAGCACAGACACCTGGGTGTACTTCAAAACCTTTGGCCTAACCGCAGGTGTATTTGTGTTCTTCATGACCCAAAGTGGTTTGTTCAGCAAATACGCGATCGAAAAAGAAGACGCCTAAGCCTCACTTACATATGGGGGGATCAATTAAACATTTATCCCCTGTATCGCTGAATGCCTCCTTGCTAGCATCTTTCTTATAAGAAAGTTCCTAGATAATATATGAGGTTTATCATGCGGTTAAGCGTTGTTTCGGGGGTTCTTCTTGCCACTTCCGTCGGACTTGCAGGATGCACTCGCGCAAGCTTTGAAACAGAACCCGTCGCCATCAGCTCCTCAATGGGGGCGGTCAGCTGTCAACTTTATACGGCCGAACGTGTGATGTGGGACCATGCGGTTTCTTGGCCAGATAAGATGGCCAAATCAGAGGCAGATGCCCTTTGTTTCGCTGAGGGGAAGCGGCAACAACAGTTGGCGCGTGGATAAACCATATCCAAAACCATAAAGACCTTTATTGGTGGTGGGTTTAGGTCAATCCGGTGCCGATGAAATCTGTGTTACTCTTGCGTGTCGGTGTTGACCGCCGCAAAGTTGCACAGTACATCCCAGATGTGGCGATTTGTAACCGGATTGCGGGCCACGGTGAGTATACTCATCATAAGCCGCTAAAGAGGTCAGGACGGAAGGACTCCCTTACGCTTGACTGCGTGGGAGTTTTTTTATGCGCATCATGCGTGAAGGAGAGAAGAATGAGCGATTGGAAGGCCCGTACCAAGCTCGTACACGGTGGCATTCGCCGTAGCCAGTATAACGAAGTCAGCGAAGGCATCTTCCTGACGCAAGGCTTTGTTTACGACAATGCCGAAGCGGCAGAAGCGAGGTTTATCGAAACCGGCCCAGATGAATTCATCTACGCACGTTATGGCAACCCGACGGTATCCATGTTTGAACAGCGTATCGCAATGCTGGAAGGTGCCGAAGATGCCTTTGCTACGGCGTCTGGTATGGCAGCTGTGAATGGGGCACTGATGTCATTGGTGCAGGCTGGCGATCACGTGGTTTCGGCCAAAGCGCTCTTTGGCTCTTGTTTGCATATCCTTGAAAACATCCTGATGAAATTTGGGGTCGAAGTGACCTTTGTGGATGGAACCAACTTAGATGAATGGCGTGCCGCAGTGCGCCCTGACACCAAAGTTTGTTTCTTTGAATCCATGTCCAACCCAACACTCGAAGTCATTGACGTGGCCGGCGTTTCAGAGATCGCACATGCGGTTGGCGCAAAGGTTGTTGTGGACAATGTCTTTTCCACACCTGTGTTCTCCAAAGCGGTAGAGCAGGGCGCTGATGTTATCGTCTATTCCGCAACCAAGCACATTGACGGCCAAGGCCGTGCTCTTGGCGGTGTTGTGATTGGCACCAAAGAATACATCCGCGGTCCGCTGGAAACTTATATGAAGCACACGGGCGGCTCACTTAGCCCATTCAATGCTTGGATCATGCTGAAGGGTCTTGAAACCATTGACTTGCGTGTGCGTGCGCAGGCCGAGACCGCCTTGAAAATTGCCGAAGCCGTTAGTGGCCATGGTGCACTTTTGCGCACGATCTATCCGGGCCTCAAAGATCATGCCCAGCATGCGCTGGTGCAATCTCAATTGGCTGGGAATGGCGGGACAGTTCTGTCGTTGGACGTTAAAGGCGGCAAAGAGGCGGCATTCAAATTCCTGAACGCCCTTACGATTCCAGTGATTTCCAACAATCTTGGTGATGCAAAGTCGATTGCGACGCATCCTGCCACGACCACGCACCAACGCCTAAGCGACGCGCAGAAAACAGATCTTGGAATTTCTCCTGGATTGATCCGTTTTTCCGTCGGGCTGGAAGACGCCGACGATTTGATCGACGATGTCCAGCAGGCACTGGATGCTTCACAGAAGTAAATATTTGCCCGCCCTCGTTTGGGCGGGCAATTTCCTTCAAATTTAACCCAATCGTGTAAGTCGTTGTTTTTCAACCATAAGTGGTGCCTTGCTCGAATCGAGGATTGTTGCGACACTTAACCTCAACTTAAGATTGATTACGATGTCGCCATTTAGCATCCAAAGAGCGATAATGGTATTTTGCGCCTCTGTGCCCTAGGTTAAAAGGGTGAACCACGCGAATAGGTGAGCCTATGAACATTCAGTCTCCGAAGGCAAAGACCCCAGTGAGTGCTTCTGATGCAAAGGACGCGCTTAAAAAGTTACGGACATGGGCGGCCACGGCTGACCCAACCGAAATTGCTGAGCTTGACCCTGCGATTGCACGGCTTTTGCCAGGGCGCGAGGTTTCCAATTATCCAGAGCTTTCGCGTGAATACCCCGAACACTTTAAGGTAGACGCCGACTACAAGGCGACACTGCCTGACTTGCAGAATGGGCCGACGAGCCTCATCAAAGGTGCCAAACAGCAAATTCAGCATGTGGGTATTTCTAACTTTCGGCTGCCTATTAAGTATCGCACCAAAGAAGGCGCGGACATTACCCTAGAAACCTCGGTCACTGGCACGGTGAGCCTTGAGGCGGACAAAAAGGGTATCAACATGTCCCGCATCATGCGGTCCTTTTACAAACACGCCGAAAAAACCTTTAGCTTTGAGGTGATGGAACACGCGTTGCGTGATTACCAAGCAGACCTTGAAAGCTTTGATGCCCGCATTCAAATGCGCATTCGCTACCCTATGCAAATCCCTTCCTTGCGGTCGGGACTAAACGGGTATCAGTACTACGATATCGCGATGGAAAAGGTCGAGATCGACGGCAATCCGCTAAAGATCATGCATCTTGACTATGTGTATTCATCGACCTGCCCATGTTCATTGGAACTGTCAGAACATGCCCGCCAATCGCGCGGTCAACTGGCCACACCGCATTCCCAGCGCTCTGTCGCGCGGATTTCGGTTGTGACAAAGCCCATGCAAAAATTGTGGTTTGAAGACCTGATCAACATGGCCCGTCGTGCGGTGCCAACTGAAACGCAGGTTATGGTGAAACGCGAGGACGAACAGGCCTTTGCAGAACTCAACGCGGCAAACCCTATCTTTGTTGAAGATGCGGCGCGTTTGTTCTGTCACGAACTGCAACAAGACCCTCGCATTGGCGACTTCCGCGTCATCGCAAGCCATCAGGAAAGCTTGCACAGCCATGATGCGGTATCCATCCTAACCGAAGGCGATACCTTTGTATCAGGCTCGATTGATCCAAAGCTGTTCACCACTTTGTTCCACGTTGGCTGACCTTACATGAAACGCTTCATCCTGATGGCCGTTTGCGCGGCCACACCCGCTTTGAGCGATGATATTGATTGCGACAACGCGATGACGCAGCAAGCGATGAACCATTGTGCGCATCAGGCCTATGCTTTGGCAGATGAAGAGCTGAACTTGGCCTATAAACTGGCGATGTCACAAGCCAAAGCGCAGGATGAATACATCGAAAACGGTGATACGCCAGCTGCAACGATGCTGCGCGATGCACAACGCGCTTGGATTGATTTTCGAGACAAAGCCTGCGCTTTGGAAAGCACCATTGCCCGGGGTGGCAGCCTTCAGCCTTTGTTGTATTCAAGCTGCCTGGAACGTGAGACACGCCAACGCACAGAAGCGCTTCGATATTTTGGTGAAGTCAACTAAGCTTTCTGCGGTTGACACCAGCGCATCCCCAAGCCAACCCTGCAAATAATGTTTGATCTTAGACCCGTAGGATATGTGATCGGCCTTTTGGTGGCGATGCTTGGCCTGACCATGCTGGTGCCGATGGCCCTTGATATGGTCGAGGGGCGGGGGCACTGGCCGGCGTTTCTTCAGTCTGCGGTTCTCACGATCTTGATCGGCGGTTTGGTGTCCTTGTCATGCCAAAGTGGGAACCGACCGGGCCTAAGCCTTCAGCAGACCTTTTTGTTAACCACAGGTGTTTGGCTGGCGTTGCCATTGTTTGGCGCACTGCCCTTTATGCTGGGCGAAACCGAAGCACGTTTTGTGGATGCCTTCTTTGAGGCCATGTCAGGGCTGACCACCACCGGATCAACCGTGATGACCGGCCTAGATGACATGCCCAAGGGGCTGCTGCTGTGGCGAGGCATTCTGCAATGGTTGGGTGGTATCGGTATTATTGTTGTGGCCATGGTGTTTTTGCCGGAGCTGCGCGTCGGCGGTATGCAGATCTTCCGATCCGAAGGCTTTGATACTTTTGGGAAAATTCTTCCACGCGCCACAGCGATTTCAGGGCAGATCTCGGTGATTTATGTCACGTTGACGTTCACCTGTTTCTTGGCCTATCTCATGGTTGGGATGAACCCATTTGATGCCACAGTCCACGCTTTTACAACAATTGCGACCGGCGGGTTTGCCAACTATGACGCGTCTTTCGGCGCCTTTAAAGGGGCCGGGGAATACGTTGGGTCTGTCTTTATGCTGCTCGCGGCGCTGCCGTTTGTCAGATATGTTCAACTCGTTAACGGGGCTGCGGTACCCCTGTTAAAAGACCGTCAGGTCTTAACGTTTTTCGCGACCATTACGGTTTTGGTGGTCACCACCTCTGCCGTTCTCACCTTTGCACAAGAAAAAGACTTTGAACCTGCGTTTCGTCAGGCCTTGTTCAATGTCACGTCGCTGACAACAGGCACGGGCTATGCCAGCGCCGACTATATGGTGTGGGGTGGCTTTCTGGTCTCGTTGTTCTTTTTCATCGGCTTGATTGGCGGATGCGCTGGGTCAACTGCCTGTTCGATTAAGATCTTCCGTTACCAATTGCTGTTTTCTGCGATCAAGGTTCAGATCCAGAAGATCCACAGCCCCAGTGGTATCTTTTCGCCGCGCTATAATGGACGTGTGGTGGGCGAGGATGTTCTGAACTCTGTTATGGTGTTCTTTGTATTTTTCATCGTCACGCTTGGTGTCTTGGCTGTATTGCTGGGCCTGACAGGGTTGGACTTCGTGACATCCCTGTCTGGGGCGGCAGCTGCGATTGCGAACATCGGGCCGGGGCTGGGGGAGACGATTGGCCCTGCCGGTAACTTCAGCACATTGAACGATACAGCAAAATGGTTGCTGACCATTGGCATGCTGATTGGCCGGCTAGAACTGCTGGCCGTCTATGCGATGCTAACGCCTCAGTTCTGGCGGGCTTAACCGCGCAGAATATCCAGGAAACGATCGGCTTCGGACACTGGCAGAGACCAGTCGACAACCAGGCGTACAAGCCCTTTGTCATCATCCTCACCCCTCACATAGAACGAGGCGCCAGCCTCTCTTAGGCGGGCCTGTGCGGCCTCGGAGATTTCACAAAAGATCAAGTTCGCTTGCGGGGGGTAGGCCAGCTGCACATCTGGGATAGAACGCAGACCGTTCACGAGATGGGCGCAGGTGCCATTCGCAGATTGGGCGGTTTTGATCCAAAGATCATCTTTAAGATAGGCCTGCATCTGTGCTGACAAGAAACGATGCTTAGACAACAGATGCCCACCACGTTTCCGGCGCGCTTCAAATTGTTGGGCTTTGTCAGGGTCAAACAAAACAACCGCTTCAACACCCATGCAGCCATTTTTGGTGCCCCCAAAACTGACAGCGTCGATCCCTGCTTTCCACGACATCTCTGCTGCTGAAACATCAAGAGACACCATCGCATTGGCAAATCGTGCACCATCCAAATGTGTGGCCATGCCGTTGGCTCGTGCCACTTCCGTCAGCGCTTTGAGTTCATCGATAGAGTAGACCTGACCAAACTCGGTGACCTGTGAAATCGAAAGTGCCGCGGGTTGCACGCCTTGAAATCCGCGTGACTTGCAAAGATGAATGGCCGCAGCCAATTCATCTGGCTGCATTTTGTCGTCTTCCCCCACAAGGGTGAGCTTGGCACCAGAATAAAACTCGGGTGCGGCGCATTCACTGCGATGAATATGCGCCCAAGGGGTACACAGCACCGTCTCATAGGGGGCAACAAAGCACGAAAGCGCCAAAGCATTTGCAGCAGTGCCAGAGGTTACAAAATAGACAGCGGCATCCGGGGCCTCAAATACCTCACGCACGAGCGCAACAGCTCCCGCGGTGACCTCATCAGATCCATATCCAAAGGCATACCCTTCATTCGCGTCATAGACCGCCTGCATGATTTCAGGCAAGGCAGGGCCGGCATTATCAGATGCGAAATACATCAGTTGGGTTCCTCGATAATATGGTCCTCCCACTCTTCAAGAGGCACTTCAAATTCAGATACTGTCGCATCCAACATGGAGACGCCAGCGTTGTGTACGGTTTGCGCGTCGCCTGAAATTAACGGGTGCCAATCATGCAATGGCTTG
Source organism: uncultured Paracoccaceae bacterium (assembly GCA_947498415.1). Lineage (GTDB taxonomy): Bacteria > Pseudomonadota > Alphaproteobacteria > Rhodobacterales > Rhodobacteraceae > Cognatishimia. The sequence goes on along the minus strand of CANMKB010000004.1, from coordinate 131,490 downwards.
CCTTCCCACAACAGGCGATAGGCGCATGTTTGGGGCAGCCAATAGGCATGCGTGTCGATATTTTCAGGCGTCATCACGATGCATTCTGGAATAAAGTGATGTCGGATCGGGTATTGCGAGCAGCGGCATGTAGAATCGTCAAACAAGCGACACGCCACACGCGTCAGGGCGACTTCCCCTGAATCTTCGTCTTCCAATTTGTTCAAGCAGCACTTGCCGCAACCATCACACAGCGCTTCCCATTCTTTTTGGTTCATTTTGGTCAAAGGTTTCTTTTCCCAAAACCGTTTGCCCAAACCTGCGCGTAGTATCGGGTCTTTCTGGCTCATAGCGCGGCCAAGATTTGACGGCTGCGCGCACAATCAGCATCCATTTGGGCGATAAGAGCTTCTAGGCTATCAAACTTCTCTTCGGGGCGCAGATAGGCCACCAAGCCCACAGAAAGCTTTGCGCCATATAGATCGCCTTTGAAATCAAATAGGAAAGTTTCGATGTTGGCTTTATTGACGCCAAACATCGGACGCACCCCAACAGAACTTGCGCCGTGGTAGGTGCCTTTATGTGGCCCATCAAGCACATCGACGATCACGGAATACACCCCAAATTTAGGCGGATGCAGGCCCTCGATCGACATATTCGCCGTCGGAAACCCAAGCTCACGGCCGCGTTGTTCGCCGCCAATCACTGTGCCTTCGATGCGATGCCAATGGCCTAACATGTCCGCTGCATCTTTGGGGCGCCCGTCTGACAGCGCGTTGCGAATATTTGTCGAAGACACCTGCATGTCCCCTCCTGTCACCAATGGCGCGATGGTCACACCAAAGCCAAGCTCAACGCCAAAGGCTTCCAAGTCAGCTGTGGTGCCCGCACGCCCTTTGCCAAAGCAAAAATCAGCACCCACAACAACATGTTTCAAGCCAAGACCTGCGACGATCACCTGTTGGGCGAACTCGCGCGGGGTCAAACCGGCCAGCGCAGCGTTAAAGGGCAGCTCATACAGTCGTTCCACGCCAAGCTTTTCAAGCCGGTGAGCCCGTGCGTCTGGCCCCGTCAAACGAAAGGGCGGGGCGTCTGGTGCAAAATATTCTCGGGGGTGCGGCTCAAAGCTCATGACTCCCAGCGGTGCTGCAGGCGCAGCTTTCCGCGCCAATTCGATCACCGATTGATGGCCAATATGGACCCCATCGAAATTCCCGATGGCGACGCTGGCGCCGCGATCTTGCGGGGCAACAAATTGATAGTCTCTGACGATGCGCATATCGCAGGGTTAGCGGTCTGGGCGCAGCCATGCAAGCCAGAACACTCTACATTCACCTTTGTGCAAATACTCTGGGGTGAGCAGTGAAACCAACGGTTTCATTGCGAGGGGCAAAGCCCCTCAAAAAAAATTAGTCAAACTTACGGGACGGTGCCAAAACAGTGGCTTCGCCCACCAGCACTTTCTTGCCTTCTACAACGCAGCGGCAATCCAGTTTAACCCGGCGCTTATCAATTTCAATTCCTGTCACTTCCACCTCTGCCAGCACCAGATCACCCGGTCGCACAGGGGCGAGGAACTTAAGAGATTGGCTCATGTAGATCGTGCCATGCCCCGGCAGTTGCTCTCCGATCACGGCAGAGATCAAGCCCGCGGTCAGCATACCATGCGCAATGCGGCCCTGAAACATGGTCTCTTGCGCGTAATCCTCATCCAGGTGGACGGGGTTACGGTCGGTCGACACCTCAGAGAATTTTTGAATATCTTCATCGGTCACGACCTTTTGCAAATAGCGGGTCATGCCCATTTCGATGTCTTCAATGCAGATCGTTCCACGCGGCAGATTATCCAACATCCGATCCTCCAAGTAATCGAGTTCGCAATAATCGGGCGGTGAATCGCCCGATTTCGTAACTTTATTACTTTGCGGTCGCAGAAAATCAAGGCATTTCTGCGTTAGCGCAAAAGGCCGATTGTATAGGTTGGATTGGAGTTTTCTTTTTCCAAATAGGCCTTTAGCGCGTCAGGCTCTGGTTGCCCTGATGTTTTTGTTTCGCTTGCTGCAAGCCCACCAGAGATAAAGAGCGAATCAATGTCTTCCCCCATGGCGCCTGCGATGTCGGTCAAAACGCCATCACCGATGGCAAGAATCTTGCGGTCAGGGATGTCTTTGTTCAATTCCGCCAAACGGCGACGGGCCAGATCATAGATCGGAGGATGAGGCTTGCCAAAGTACAGGCTTTCTCCGCCCATCTCAGCATAGAGCTTTGCCAACGCACCGGCACACCACTCACGCACTTCGCCTCTATCCACAACAATATCAGGGTTGGCGCACAGAAGTTTCATGCCTTTGGTTTTGGCGTACAGAAAGTCCGGACGGTTCACATCTGGGTCGGCCATTGGGTCAAGTGGGCCACAACATACGATGCCATCCGCATCTGCCAATGGGACGCGCTGAATGCTCACTGGGTTTTCCAAGATGCTCATCGGCTCAAAGAAGCCTTCGTCACGGGTCCATTCCCCCATGAAGTACACTTTTTCACCAACAGCCCCCTGGAACATTGCAGATCGCGCTGAATCGCCAGAAGTTGCGATGGTGTCATATGCATCAGCAGGGACGCCAAAGCTTTCAAGCTGCTCGGCCACCCCCGCGCGTGGCTTGGGAGAGTTGGTGACCAAAACAACAATCCCGCCGCGTGTGCGATAGTCTTGCATGGCTTTAACAGCACTTGGAAAGGCTTTTACGCCATTGTGCATACAGCCCCAAAGGTCCACAAACAGGGCATCATAGCGGTCAGAAATTTCAGAGAGTTTTTCAATAATTTGGGTCATTTGGCCAAATCCTAGCTGCGTATATGCGGCACATACCATTTTATATACATGACATGACAGCCTCTTTGGCGAAGAAGGAGAATTCAATGGCAAAACCAATTCATTCTATGGTGCGCGTTCTAGACGAAACGCGCTCTTTGACCTTTTACAAAGAGGTGTTTGGGATGCGGGTGGTGGATCGGTTCGATTATCCCAGTTTTAGCCTAATCTACCTCGCAACCGAGGAATCGACGTTTGAGCTAGAACTGACGGTCAATCGGGACCAGTCTGAAGCCTATGAGCTTGGCAATGGCTACGGTCATCTAGCCTTTGCGGTAGATGATCTGGCCAAGGCCCATGCCGAAGCAAAGGCGGCCGGCTTTGCGCCTCGTGACATTGTGGAGTTTAAGCCAGATGGCGAATTGCTCGCGACGTTCTTTTTCATTTCAGACCCAGATGGCTATCAGATCGAAGTGCTGCAAAAACGCGGGCGGTATCAATAACGCCAAATCCGCGTTGGGATGCAAAACAAAAAAGGCGCTCTGGAGAGCGCCTTTTTCGTTGGATTCTTTTGAAATCAAACTTTGAGATTTGGAATGATTTGCTTTTTGCGTGACATCACGCCGGGGAGCACCACGGTGTCGCCTTCGGCATTTGCGTCAAAGGATTTCGCAGCAACGGTTTTGACCAGATCGTTTGGAACCATCAAAGTGGCTTCTTCGTTCAGGATATCGACCACGAACAAAAGAACCTGATCAACGCCATCTTCTGAGGCAACCGCTGTCATGCTGTCCATGATGGAGGCTTTACGATCCAGAACAACGCTTGGCGCTGTGGTTTCCAGAACAGAAACGCGGAACTTGGTGCCGTCGACTTCGTATTCTTTAGAATCCATGCGGATCAGTTCTGCGTCAGAGAAGGAAGACACGTCAGATTTCGCAGCAAACATGTCCGCTGCATAAGACGCAATATCCAGACCCAGATCAGTTGCTAGTTTTTCAGCAACCGCTTTGTCATGCGGTGTGGTTGTTGGAGAGCGGAATTCCAAAGTGTCAGACAAGATGCAGGTCAGCGCCGCGCCTTTGATGGCTTCTGGCATTTTGTCTGCGTCGTCGCCCATCAGGTCAATCATGATGGTTGCAGTACATGCCAATGGGCGGATGGTGATGTCGATTGGACCTTTGGTTTCGAGGCCGCCCACCAGTTTGTGGTGGTCGATGATCGCCTGAACATCTGCACCATTGATGTTGGCTGGCAGTTCCGCAGGGTTGTTGGTGTCGACGATAATCGCTGCCGCGTCATCTTCGATGTCTGTGATGATTTCTGGTTTGTCCAGATTCCAACGCTCTAGCATGAACGCAGCTTCGGTGTTTGGTTCGCCCAGCAATTTTGGCGCGGCTGCAACACCTTTGATTTCGTTAAGATACCACGCCCAAACAATTGGGGAACCTGTGGAGTCTGTGTCTGGGGATTTGTGCCCGAAAATTTGAATGGTCATGGAGTAGCCTCATGCGGAATTGACGTGTTTGCGGCCTTATAGGCTGAGGGATTGCAGATGTCACCCGCCTAAGACTTTGTAACGTTGGGGCGTGAAGTGGGGGCGCTGCCCCCTCTGCCGAAACTACGTTTCGTCATTCACCCCCGGAGTATTTCGGGAAAGATGAAGCACGGGTGCTGGTACTTTTAAGCGAGGTTTTCTAGGGTGGGGCCGATGAAGGAAACAGAGCTATATTCGCCCGTAAAAGCGTGGCTGGAAGCCCAGGGCTTTGAGGTCAAAGGTGAAGTCGGCGCGGCGGACGTGATGGCGTGCCGTGACAATGAAGATCCATTGATAGTGGAATTAAAGACCGGGTGGTCTTTGACATTGCTGCAACAAGCGGTTGCCCGACAGCGGGTAACAGATTGGGTGTATGTGGCCGTGCCGCGCTGGAAGGGGAAATCTGCTTGGCGTTCGTTTAAAGCCAATGTGGGCCTGTGCAAACGTTTGGGCGTTGGGGTGGTGTCGGTGAATTTGGCGGATAATACGGTTCAAGTTCATGCGGATCCGGCTGAATTCAAGCCGCGCAAGTCGCGCCCACGCAAGGGGGCATTGCTTCGGGAATTTGCAAGACGCGAGGGTGACCCGAACCTTGGAGGTACCAATGGCACGGTCGTGACCGGGTATCAGCAAGAGGCCGCGCGGTGTCTTGCCTTTGTTGCGGCCCATGGTGCCAGCCGCGGGGCTGATGTGGCGAAAGGGGCAGACGTTCCGCAAGCGACGCGGATCATGCGTGATAATCACTATGGGTGGTTTGAGAAAATCGCCACGGGTGTGTATGGCGCAAGCCCCGAAGGGCTTGCACGTTTGCAAGACTAGTTTGTTGCGAGCGTTTTGAGATCAACGCTGCTGATGCGGTTTTCAAACATATGAGGCAAGTAAAGCGTATCTCCATAAACCGCGATGTCGGCTGTGCTTTGTGGCGCCTGTAGTATTTCAGTGGCGGTGTCACCGACAACTTTGAAGATTTTTCCGCTGATCCAATCATTCACGATAAACCCATCTGTCGTCTTTGCGACTCCATCGAGGTTACCTAAAGCTGGTACAAGCGTGGTTGCAGTTTTGGTGGCGATATCGATTGATAAAAGGTCACCCAGAGCTTCGGTCGTGAAATCTTCTTTCATTCCGGGTCCCCAATGGCCAATGACAAGCGAAACGCCATCGGTCCATAGCCCGTTGGGGTGCGGTAGATCAGCAGAGCTATAGAACGGCGCAATGTCAGAGCCGTCGAAGCTATAGATCACCCCTGTGAACATGTCAGAGATAAAGGCGCGGCCGTTTGCGGCGGTGACATCGTTCAAGAATGCAGCGCCTTGAGGGGCGAACGACGCAGTGATGTCACCACTGTTGCGATCCACCACATGGATTTGAGTTAGGTCTGTAACAATCAGGCTGTCGCCAAATAGAGCCATGCCTTTGGGAGCATCCATGCCGGTTGCCCATTTCTGTTCGATGATCGAGCCATCGGTGCCGACGAGAGAAATGTACCCGTTACCGTCTGCCTCCGCAGGATGGCCTACAATGTTTGAAACATACAGCCGTTCCTTTGCCGCATCAGGAAGGATGGATTCAGGGTGCTCAAAGCCTGAAGTGTCAAAGGCTTCGGCCGTAGAGGCCATTAATACGAATGCGAGTGTGATGCGTTTCATGGAGTTTGTCCTTTCGTGTTTGACAACACAAAGGGAATGCTTTTTGATCTAAATTTCAATAAATCGAAGTTTGGTATCGTGTATTGATACGTATTTGGGTGCATTCGTATGGAAAACCGGTTATTGGCTGATGCCTTCGAGATTTTGAAACGCAGCTTGAAGGCGCGAGGCATGACTTATGCGCATGTTGCGCAAGCGCTAGAGTTATCTGAGGTCTCTGTAAAACGGATGTTTGCACAGCGCGACTGTAAGTTGTCTCGATTGTTTGAACTTTGTGAATTGCTTGATCTGCCCCCCGAAGAAGTGCTGCAACGCGCACGTCGTACACAAGCCAACGCCACTTACCTTCCGCTGGAGACAGAGGCCGCATTGGCAGTGGAAGCGTCGTTGTTTCATTTCTTTATATTGCTCCGTGAAGACTTCGCGGCGCAGGATATCGCAAAGATTTACGGCTTAACGCCATTAGATATCGATCACTATGGTCGCGCTTTAGAGCGGTTGGATTTGGCAGAGTTGCTGCCGGAAGGGCGTATACGATTGAAGGTGCCGCAACCGGTGAAGTTTCGCCAGCATGGGCCGTTGCACGTACATGTGCGCCGGATCAGTCAGCAGTTTGTCAGCGATACAATCGATCAGGCCAATGATGAAGATTTGGCCTTTACCACTTTGGGGCGTCGGATGTTGCCTGACACGATCAAGCAGGTGGTGAAAGAGATGGGCGAGTTTCAAAGCCATATCGCCAACTTAGCTCGGCAAGACCAGATGATTGCAAGCGACAAAGAGCTGGTGTCCTTTAAGTGGACCGCTGCAATGGGCGCACTGAGCTATCCAGATTTGCTTGAAATCCGTTCGGTCAAACGCCCTGCGGCTGTCGCGTCTTAGAGAAAATCGGGCGATTACTAAATTTTTAAGGTGGTTGTTGACTCCGGTTCAAACGCACCCTAGCTATCGTGCTGTTAGCACTCGCCGATTGGGAGTGCTAATCGCTCCGCTCGGAGTGAGGGAGAAACTGAAATAGGGAAACCTAACCATGGCATTTACACCACTGCATGACCGCGTGTTGGTTCGTCGTCTTGAGAGCGAAGAGAAAACTGCAGGCGGCTTGATCATTCCTGATTCCGCAAAAGAAAAGCCTTCTGAAGGTGAAGTTGTTTCTGTAGGCGAAGGCGCACGCAAAGACAGCGGCGAACTGATTGCACCAGCGGTTTCCGCAGGCGACAAAGTTCTGTTCGGCAAATGGTCTGGCACAGAAGTCACCGTAGACGGTGAAGAGCTGCTGATCATGAAAGAGTCCGACATCATGGGCATCCTGTCCTAAGTCGCAGACCCTGAACATCAATCCAATTTTTAGAATTTAGGAGCTATCAAGATGGCAAAAGACGTCAAATTTGATACCGATGCACGCAACGCGATGCTACGCGGCGTGAACGTACTCGCAGACGCTGTAAAAGTGACATTGGGCCCAAAAGGTCGCAACGTTGTTCTGGATAAATCTTTCGGCGCACCGCGCATCACCAAAGATGGTGTTTCTGTTGCGAAAGAAATCGAACTGGAAGACAAGTTCGAAAACATGGGCGCACAAATGGTTAAGGAAGTTGCTTCCCGGACCAATGACGAAGCAGGCGACGGTACAACAACCGCAACTGTTCTGGCACAAGCCATCGTTAAAGAAGGCCTGAAACAGGTTGCAGCTGGCCTGAACCCAATGGATCTTAAGCGCGGCATCGACCTGGCGACAGCAACTGTTGTAGCAGGCATCAAAGACGCAGCACGTGAAGTTAAAGATTCTGCTGAAGTTGCACAGGTTGGTACAATTTCTGCAAACGGCGAAGCAGAAATCGGTCAGCAAATCGCAGACGCGATGCAAAAAGTTGGCAATGAAGGCGTTATCACTGTTGAAGAGAACAAAGGTCTGGAAACAGAAACCGATGTTGTTGAAGGCATGCAGTTCGACCGCGGCTTCCTGTCTCCTTACTTTGTCACCAACCCTGACAAAATGATCGCAGACCTCGAAGACTGCATGATCCTGTTGCACGAAAAGAAACTGTCTTCTTTGCAGCCAATGGTTCCACTGTTGGAATCTGTGATCCAGTCTCAGAAACCTTTGCTGATCATCGCAGAAGATGTTGAAGGCGAAGCGCTGGCAACTCTGGTTGTGAACAAACTGCGCGGCGGTCTGAAAATCGCAGCGGTTAAAGCACCTGGCTTTGGTGATCGTCGTAAAGCAATGCTGCAAGACATCGCGATCCTGACTGGTGGTCAAGTGATCTCCGAGGATCTGGGCATGAAGCTTGAGTCTGTCACAATGGACATGCTGGGCACAGCCAAGAAAGTGACAATCACCAAAGACGAAACCACTGTTGTGGACGGTGCTGGTGACAAAGCTGAGATCGAGGCACGTGTTGGCCAGATCCGCACTCAGATCGAAGAAACAACGTCTGACTACGACCGTGAAAAGCTGCAAGAGCGCGTTGCCAAACTGGCAGGCGGTGTTGCTGTGATCCGCGTTGGCGGCATGACCGAAGTTGAAGTGAAAGAGCGCAAAGACCGCGTTGATGATGCACTGAACGCGACCCGCGCAGCGGTTCAAGAAGGTGTTATCGTTGGTGGTGGTGTTGCTCTGGTTCAAGCTGGTAAAGCACTTGCAAACTTGGAAGGCGCAAACGCTGACCAAAACGCAGGCATCAAGATCGTTTCCAAAGCCATCGAAGCGCCTCTGCGTCAGATCGCTGAGAACTCCGGTGTTGACGGTGCGGTTGTTGCTGGCAAAGTGCGCGAAAGCGACGACACATCTTTCGGCTTTAACGCTCAAACCGAAGAATATGGTGACATGTTCGGCTTTGGTGTTATCGACCCTGCAAAAGTAACACGTACAGCGTTGGAAGACGCGGCGTCTATCGCAGGTCTGTTGATCACAACAGAAGCGATGATCGCTGACAAGCCATCCGAAGGCGGCGCAGGCGCACCTGCAATGCCAGACATGGGCGGCATGGGCGGCATGATGTAATCAGCAACCGCTGAACATCCTGTCTCTGACAGATCGAAAGGGTCGCGCTTGGCGCGGCCCTTTTTTGTTGTGACTTGTGAAAAACGTTACGCGGTGCGGTTTGATAGATCGCGAAATTGTGGGGCAAGTCATAAGCTTATTCAGTTGCCTTGGGGGCCCTGATCCCGCACTTTGCCCAAACGAACTGGGGATTTTTAATGCGCATTCTGATTTTGACGACGATCACAATGATTGCCTTTGCAGCGAATTCAATTTTGAACAGAGTGGCCATCGTTGATGCGGGCATTGACCCAGTTACGTTTGGGAATATCCGATTGGTTTCTGGTGCACTTGCCCTAGCCGGGGTGGTGTTGGTCACCCGCAAAGGCTTTGCTTTTGGAGGGGGAAACCGCCTATGGGGTGTCGCCGCCTTGTTGACGTATATCTTTGCGTTCTCAATCGCTTATAGATCGCTTGATGCCGGTGCGGGGGCATTGGTGATGTTTGGTGTTGTGCAGCTCACCATGTTTGCTGCAGCGTTCCTTGGCAAAGAAGATATGCCGATATGGCGCTGGATTGGGGCAGGGGTGGCCTTTGTCGGACTGTGTTGGTTGCTATGGCCCGGGCAAGAAACGGCCCTGCCGTTTGAAGCCGCAGGCATAATGGCTTTAGCTGGCATGGGCTGGGGCATTTACTCGCTTGTTGGTCGCACTGAAAAAGATGCAACACAGGCCACGGCCATGAACTTCATTTGTGCCGCACCGGTAGGAGTGGTGATCCTTGCCTATCAGGCGCCCAACCTAGAGCTCAATGTGCTTGGTGTCTCGCTGGCAGTGGTGTCTGGAGTCGTGACATCCGGAATGGGCTATGCGTTGTGGTACTCTGTGGTGCCGGCTCTTGGCGCCAGTCGTGCCGCTGTTGCGCAGTTGACTGTGCCTGTCATCGCGATGATGGGCGGTATGGCGTTTTTGGCAGAGCCGCTCACGCTATCGTTTGTCATTTCATCCATCCTGGTGCTGGGTGGCGTCGCGCTTTCGATGAAGCGTTAAGCCAGCCCAAGATAAGTTTCCCAATTTTCCATTGAAGTCCCTATACTTGTGGCATGAAACGCCATTGGATCTGGGCTGTCTGTCTTTATGCACTCCTGCTTGGAGGCGGATTTTGGCTGGGCCAAAGCTTGCCTTACTGGTTTGCGGTGTCTCCACAAGATACTTCCATCTTGGCCCCGATGGTGATCTTGGTGGCGCTTGTGTACACGGTTGCCAGCGCACTGCCCTTTATTCCGGGTGCTGAGATCGGGTTTGCGTTGATCATGGTGTTTGGCGTTCGCATCGCGCTCATGGTTTATTTATGCATGGTGCTGGCGCTATGGCTTGCGTTTGCGATTGGACAGCTTGTTCCAAAGAAAACTTTATTGGCCATATTCTATGCACTTCGCCTAAAACGAGCTGCTGTCTTGGTGCGTCAGACGGCTGAGATGACACCAGCAGAACGTAGTGCCCATTTGCTCGATCGAGTGCCGGGGCGGGTTGCTCCGTTTTTGCTGCGCAATCGGTTTTTGGCATTGATTGTGATGCTAAACATTCCCGGCAATGCGGTGGTCGGCGGTGGAGGTGGATTGGCTTTGGTCGCAGGGATGAGCCGCCTCTTTAACCCGCTCGGCTTTGCAGTCGCCACGGCGCTTGCTGTAGCGCCGGTTCCAGTGCTCTTGATGCTTTGGGGCTATCAGCCTTAGGCAAAACGAAAAGAGGGGGCCAAGGCCCCCTCAAATCAATATCGCGCTTGTAAGGCTTAGGCTTGCAAGGCACGCACTTCGATTTCACCTTTGTCACGCGCCTGCATGGCCAGCGCGGCAGAGTGTGACGCGGCTGCTGTTGTGAAATAAGGGATCTTATCGTTCAGCGCGACAGCCCGGATTTCACGGCTGTCTTCAACCGCTTGCGTGCCTTCGGTGGTGTTCATCACAAGGGCGATGTCACCATTTTTCAGCATATCTACGATGTCTGGGCGACCTTCGTAAACTTTGTTCACGCGAGTGCAGTCTACGCCTTGCTCTGAGAGCCATTTGGCTGTGCCAGAGGTTGCGACAATCGCAAATCCAAGACCGGTTAGGATTTGTGCGCCTTCCAGCATCATCGGTGTTTTATCTGCGTCTTTGATCGAGATGAACGCCTTGCCACCGGTTGGCAGAACCATGCCAGCACCCATCTGGGCTTTCAGGAAGGCGGTAGCGAAATCGCGATCCCAGCCCATGACTTCGCCTGTAGACCGCATTTCTGGGCCCAAGATCGTGTCCACGCCCGGGAAACGGTTGAACGGCATCACAGCTTCTTTCACAGAGAACCAAGGCATCATTGGGTCTGCCAATGTCATTTGGTCTGCGATTGGCTGTGGCTTGCTGATATCGGCATCTTTGTCATACGCCGCACGCAGCGGGAAGTTTGACAGAGGCTCACCTGCCATCAATCGGGCCGCAATCGACGCGATTGCGCTGTCTGTGGCTTTTGCAACAAATGGCACAGTCCGCGACGCACGTGGGTTCACTTCGATCAGATAGATCACATCATCTTTGACCGCGAACTGAATGTTCATCAGGCCCTTCACGTGCAGTGCTTTTGCCAAGGCAACTGTCTGCTCTTTGATGCGTACAATCAGATCATCAGACAAAGAGTATGGCGGCAAGGAACATGCCGAGTCACCAGAGTGAACACCTGCTTCTTCGATGTGCTGCATGATGCCTGCGATGTGAACGTTTTCACCGTCACACAAAGCGTCGACATCCAGTTCCACGGCGCCATCCAGATAGCTATCTAGCAGAACCGGGCTGTCACCGGACACAACCACCGCTTCTTTGATGTAGCGTTCCAGCTGGCCCATGTCGCGCACGATTTCCATCGCGCGGCCACCCAGAACATAGGATGGGCGGATTACCAGCGGAAAGCCGATTTCTTTCGCGATCTCAAGTGCTTGTCCGTCGGTGGACGCAATGCCGTTGTTCGGCTGCTTGAGTTTCAGGTCGTTCACCAGCGCTTGGAACCGCTCGCGGTCTTCGGCAAGGTCAATCGCATCTGGCGTGGTGCCAAGGATCGGAATACCAGCCTCTTCTAGTGCGTTGGCCAGTTTCAGCGGGGTTTGACCGCCAAACTGAACGATTACACCGTGCAGTGTGCCGTTTTCCTGCTCCACACGCAGGATTTCCATCACGTGCTCATAAGTCAGCGGCTCAAAGTACAGGCGGTCAGAGGTGTCATAGTCGGTTGAAACCGTCTCTGGGTTACAGTTGACCATGATGGTTTCGTAACCTGCATCTGTCAGCGCATAGCAGGCGTGGCAACAGCAATAGTCAAACTCGATGCCTTGGCCGATCCGGTTTGGACCGCCACCCAGAATAACCACTTTCTTGCGGTCACTTGGGCGTGCTTCGCATTCCGCCTCGCCAAACACTGGCTCTTCGTATGTGGAATACATGTAGGGCGTTTGTGCTTCGAATTCTGCAGCGCAGGTGTCGATGCGTTTAAAGCTTGCGGTGACGCCAAGGTTCACACGGGCGCGGCGCACGTTGTCTTCGTCACGGCCTGTCAGGATGGCCAGACGTGCATCAGTAAAGCCCATCATCTTCAGGCGACGCAGGCCTTGTTCGGTGGCAGGCAAGCCGTTCTGGCGTACTTCCGCCTCGGCATCAATGATTTCGCGGATACGATCCAAGAACCACGGGTCAAACATGGTGACGTTGTGGATTTCTTCGTTGGTCAGACCGTGACGCATCGCTTGTGCGATGTTGCGCAAACGATCTGGTGTTTGCTTGCTGATCGCTTTGATCACAGCAGCCTTTTCTGGTGCACCTTCGATCTCAATCTCGTCAAAGCCAGTTAGGCCTGCTTCCATGGACGCCAGTGCCTTTTGCAGGCTTTCGTGGATGGTACGGCCAATCGACATGGCTTCGCCCACAGATTTCATCGCTGTGGTCAGATATGGCTCGGACCCCGGGAATTTCTCGAATGCGAATTTCGGGATCTTCGTGACGACATAGTCAATGGATGGCTCAAAGGACGCAGGGGTCACTTTGGTGATGTCGTTATCCAGTTCATCCAATGTAAAGCCAACCGCCAGTTTGGCTGCGATTTTAGCAATCGGGAAACCGGTTGCTTTGGATGCCAGCGCAGAAGAGCGGGACACGCGCGGGTTCATCTCGATGACAACCATGCGGCCGTCAGCTGGGTTCACAGCCCACTGAACGTTGGAGCCACCGGTTTCAACACCAATCTCGCGCAGAACTGCAATCGAGTGGTTCCGCATGATTTGGTATTCTTTGTCGGTCAGCGTCAGGGCAGGGGCCACGGTGATCGAATCCCCCGTGTGCACGCCCATCGGGTCGATGTTTTCAATGGCGCAGACGATGATGGCGTTGTCCGCTGTGTCGCGCACCACTTCCATCTCGAATTCTTTCCAACCCAACAGGCTTTCATCCACCAGAATTTGGTTAACCGGAGACGCGTCCATGCCGGTGCGGCAGAAGTGGATGTAATCTTCGCGGTTATATGCAACACCACCACCGGTGCCGCCCATGGTAAAGGCTGGGCGAATGATGGCGGGCAGGCCGATGCCTTCCAGTTCTTCCAATGCGAGACGAACACCTTCGTCCAGGTCAGCCTCGCCGCTGTCTTTCACTGGGGCTGTCACAATAGAGGCGCGTGGGTTTTCGATACCCAGGCGATCCATCGCCTCGCGGAACAATTTACGATCTTCTGCCATTTCGATCGCTTCACGCTTTGCACCGATCAGTTCCACGTTGAACTTTTCAAGTACACCCATTTCTTCGAGAGCCAGCGAAGTGTTCAGGCCGGTTTGGCCACCCATCGTAGGCAACAACGCGTCGGGGCGTTCTTTTTCGATGATCTTGGCGACCACCTCTGGTGTGATCGGCTCGATGTAGGTTGCATCAGCCAGGCCTGGGTCTGTCATGATGGTGGCTGGGTTGCTGTTCACCAGAACAACACGATAGCCTTCTTCGCGGAGTGCTTTACAGGCTTGAGCGCCTGAATAGTCAAATTCGCAGGCTTGGCCGATCACAATCGGGCCAGCGCCAATGATCATGATGGATTTGATGTCGGTTCTTTTCGGCATGGCAGACCTCGGATTGGAGCAGCGTTGAGTCGCGTGGGCGCAAATTGTCGTGGGTTATAAGGATCAGCGAACAAGGTGCAAGGGGCTTTACGTATAGTTCGTAAATGGATTTCGATTTGCCGTGTCGCCCACATCCGACGCAGTATTGTCGGCGGGTTCGTGGCAATTTGCAAATTTGCGACTTGATGCCGTTTTCAAAGCTGTCCAATAGGTCTGAGCGCGGTATATCTATAAGACAAGCATAAGGAGAGTGCGCGTTGCAGATTCGCTTTGATCAAGGCCCGTTGGGGGCTGGTACAGTGTTTGCGAATGCGCACGACCAGATTGTTGCGACGCATCCGGATGACGTTGATCGCGCACTTGATCAACTTCAGATCGCCCGCGATGCAGGCCATTGGGTGGCAGGTTACGCCTCGTACGAACTCGGGTATGTGCTTGAGCCTCGCTTATTACCACGCTTGCCAGAAAACCGACGTTTGCCACTGTTGTGTTTCGGCGTTTACGAGGCGCCTTCGCTAAAGGCGCTGCGCCACGGGTCTTGTCGTCTGACTGTGCCAGAGCCGCGCTGGGACCAATCTCGGTATGAACAGGCTTGGAAACAGGTGAATGCGTATATCGGGGCCGGGGATATCTATCAGGCGAACCTGACCTTCCCCATGAAGGCCGCTTACGAGGGCGAGACCGAGGCGCTTTATGCCGCCCTAGCGGCGCGACAGCCGGTTGGGCATGGTGCACTTGTGCTGCAAGACGATGGGCCTGACCTACTGTCGCGCTCACCAGAGCTGTTTTTCCGCACCGACAGTGCAGGCGCAATCGAAACACGACCGATGAAAGGCACATTGCCACGGTCTGAAGACCCAGAAGAAGATGCTCGTAGTATTGCGTGGCTCCAGGCCGACGAGAAAAACCGCGCCGAAAACCTGATGATCGTGGATCTATTGCGAAATGACATCAGTCGTGTCGCAGAGCTTGGGTCTGTGCATGTGCCAGAACTGTTCAAAGTAGAAAGCTATGCCACCGTTCATCAGATGGTGTCACTTGTGCGAGCCAAACTGCGCCCCAACGCAACGCTTGGTGACATTTTCCGAGCGCTGTTTCCCTGCGGGTCCATCACAGGAGCCCCCAAACTGCGAGCCATGGAAATCTTAAACGACCTAGAGCCAGAGGCCCGCGATATCTATTGCGGCACCATAGGCTGGGCCGCGCCAGATGGGCGCTGCGATTTTAACGTCGCAATTCGCACGATCACGGCCCAAGATGGGCAGGCTGTCATGAACGTCGGTGGTGGGGTTGTTTGGGACAGCACCGGACCTTCAGAATACGAGGAAGCCCTATGGAAAGCGCGATACGCGGCAGCGTTCCAGACGGAACGCGACTGATCGAAACCTTCGGGTGGCGTCCTCAAGAAGGGTTTCGCCATCTCGATCGGCATTTTGTGCGCATGGAACGCTCGGCCAATACGCTAGGCTTCGCTTTTGACCGCGCAAGCGCCAGCGGTTTGTTGAAGGTCGAAGGGGGCACGCCTCATCGTTGCCGTTTGACCTTGGGCGCAGATGGCTTTGAATTCACAGCAGTTCCGATGACCGAAGTGACGGGCGAGTGGTCTGTTGCAGTTTCAGCCAAGCGTTTGCAGTCCGACGATCATTGGCTACGCCATAAGACCACGCAGCGTGGCTTGTATGATCAGGAACGCGCGTCGCTGCCCGAAGGGGTCGACGAGTGGTTGTTTGTAAATGAACTTGATGAACTTTGCGAAGGCACCATCACCAATTTGTTTGTCGAACAACAAGATGGGGCAATCCTAACGCCATGCGTATCATGCGGCGTGTTGCCCGGCATTTTGCGAGAGATATTGCTTGAACAAGGTCGCGCATCAGAGGCCCGCGTGACGCTTGCAGACCTTAAAGCGGCCCGGGCAGTTTATGTTGGCAATTCATTGCGCGGGTTGATCCGCTGTAATGTCGTTACCGGATAGGCCACGCATTCACTGCGCTGCTTGTTGTGACGGCAACTCTTCTGCATCGCGGTACAGGTAGTCGCGTGTCAAAGGCACGGCTGTTTGCTCCCGGGTGATCTGAAATTGGAAAACGCATTGGCGATGCAGGCGAAACGTCAGTTCGCTTGCGACCAAGTAAAACCGCCACATCCGACAAAACCGTTCGTCATAAAGCGCCTGTGCCTCGTCCACGCGGGCCATGAAACGATCATGCCAATGCTTTAGCGTTTCCGCGTAGTGCAGCCGCCATACTTCCAGATCAGTCACCCAAAGACGTTCTTTTTCGATGGCTTTCACTGCCTCTGACATGGCAGGGACATAGCCGCCGGGGAAGATGTATTTGTTGATCCATGGGCTTGTTCGGCTGGGCGGTGAGGCGCGGCCAATGGTGTGGATCAAGGCCACCCCATCGCGGCGCAATTTGC
Source organism: uncultured Paracoccaceae bacterium (assembly GCA_947498415.1). Classification (GTDB taxonomy): domain Bacteria; phylum Pseudomonadota; class Alphaproteobacteria; order Rhodobacterales; family Rhodobacteraceae; genus Cognatishimia. The sequence continues at coordinate 114,985 of CANMKB010000004.1, read as the reverse complement.
GGCGGACGTGGCTAAAGTACTCTCGGTAATGGGGGACCCCGACGTGTTCAAACATGCCCACGGATACAATCCGGTCAAAGCGTTTTTCGACAGTGCGATAGTCTTTCAATAAAATCGAAACGCGGTCTTCTAGCCCTGCATCCTTGACCCGTTGGGTCGCAACCGCGTGCTGCTCTTCAGATAGGGTGACACCGGTAACGCTTACGCCAAAGTCTTGCGCTAAGGTTATGGCCATTCCGCCCCATCCACAGCCGATGTCCATGACATGCATGTCAGGTTCTAGCATCAGCTTGCGGGCAATATGGGTCTTCTTCGCCAGCTGGGCGTCTTCCAGAGACATGTCGGGATGGCGGAAGTAAGCGCAGGAGTATTGTTTGTCTGTATCCAAAAACAGATCGTACAGCTGACCGGATAGATCATAGTGATGCGCCACATTTTCTTTGGCGCGTCCAATAGGATTGAATTGCTGGAGGTGTTTAAACAGGGGGCCGATGTGACGTTCTAGCCCTTCACCACGACCAAGGGCGAAATTACGAATGCCGAGTGCCAGAAAGCCGTATAGATCGTCATCCTCGATTGTGAGTGTCCCGTCCATATAAGCTTCGCCAACAGCAAGCTCTGGGTTGGTGACAATGCGCCGGGGCAGGCTGGCGTCATGCAGTGTGATCTTAATCGCAGGGCCCGTGCCAAATTGCTCGACTTGTCCGTCCGGCAGTGTGAGGTGTAGGGCGCCGCGTTTGATCAGGCGGTGCATCATGCGTAGAAAAATAGTCGTCCACATACGTCCCCTCCGTGATGTTGACGTGTGTTTGTTACAGTTCCCCCAGGTCTTCTATTGGATTGGCATCCAAGCTTGTTTCCGCAACAAGTCTGCAAGACGAAGACCGGTTTTGTAAAGTTTTTCGCGCTTTGGCCCGGATATGCGCGGTTCTTTGGCCATGAACCGCTGCAAATCATGGGATAGGTCGGACACACCGCTTGACTTCTTTGGCCACAAAAGGTGTATCGGCGCAGACTGATTTACGCGCCCACGGCGCGACCGCTGACACGCCCGATGAAAGGCCCTGAACACATGGCAGACCAGACGCACGCATATCGCAGCCACACTTGCGCCGAGCTGAACAAATCCAACGTAGGCGATACTGTACGCCTGTCCGGTTGGGTGCATCGCGTTCGTGACCACGGTGGTTTGCTTTTTATCGACCTGCGCGACCACTATGGCATGACCCAGGTCATGGCTGATCCAGACAGCCCTGTCTTTGCAGAGCTGGAAAAAGTGCGCAGCGAATGGTGCATCAAGATCGAAGGCAATGTGCTGGCGCGTGACGAAAGCCTTGTGAACCCAAACATCCCAACAGGTGAGATCGAAGTCTTTATTCGTGACCTCGAAGTTCTGGGCGCAGCCGAAGAGCTGCCATTGATGGTGTTTGGCGATCAAGAATACCCCGAAGAAACCCGCCTGAAGTACCGCTTCCTTGATCTGCGCCGTGAGCAGATGCAGGAAAACATGAAGATGCGTTCGGATGTTGTGATGTCCATGCGTAAGCGCATGTGGGACTTGAACTTCCGCGAGTATCAAACGCCAATCATCACTGCGTCTTCGCCAGAAGGTGCACGTGACTTCCTCGTGCCGTCTCGTTTGCACCCGGGCAAGTTCTACGCTTTGCCACAGGCGCCACAACAGTTTAAACAGCTGATGATGGTTGCGGGCTTTGACAAATACTTCCAGATCGCACCGTGCTTCCGCGATGAAGACCCACGTGCAGATCGTTCTCCAACAGATTTCTACCAGCTCGACATGGAAATGAGCTTTGTTGAACAGCAAGACGTCTTTGATACCATCGCGCCAGTTCTGGCCGGTGTGTTCGAAGAGTTCGGCGGGGGCCGCAAAGTAGATGCGCCACATGAATGGCCGCAGATTTCTTATAAAGACGCAGCTCTGAAGTACGGCTCCGACAAACCAGACTTGCGTAACCCAATCGAGATGCAAGTTGTGTCCGAGCACTTTGCAGGTTCTGGTTTTGCGATCTTTGCCAAGTTGCTGGAACAAGAAGGCACCGAAATCCGCGCCATCCCTGCGCCGACCGGAGGCTCTCGTAAGTTCTGTGACCGCATGAACAAATTCGCGCAACAAGAAGGTCTGCCGGGTATGGGCTATATCTTCTGGCGCGATCAAGGCGAAGGCATGGAAGCGGCTGGTCCATTGGCGAAAAACATTGGCCCAGAGCGCACCGAAGCGATCCGTCAACAGTTGGGTCTGGGTGTTGGTGATGCGGCCTTCTTCTTGGGTGGCAAGCCGAAAGCATTCGAAAAAGTGGCTGGCCGTGCGCGTGACGTGATCGGCGAAGAGCTGAACCTAACCGACAAAGATCGTTTCGCATTCGCTTGGATCGTTGATTTCCCGATCTACGAAAAAGACGAAGAATCCGGCAAGATCGACTTTGAACACAATCCATTCTCTATGCCACAGGGTGGTATGGATGCGCTGAATGGCGATCCGTTGGAGGTGCTGGGTTACCAGTATGATCTGGCATGTAACGGATACGAACTGGTGTCTGGCGCGGTGCGGAACCACAAACCAGAAATCATGTTCAAAGCCTTTGAAATCGCAGGCTACGGCAAAGAAGAAGTTGAAAAACGCTTTGGCGCCCTTGTGAATGCATTCCAATATGGTGCACCGCCTCACGCAGGTTGTGCAGCGGGTGTGGATCGCATCGTGATGCTGCTGGCTGATCAACAGAACATCCGCGAAGTGATGATGTTCCCAATGAACCAGCGTGCTGAAGATCTGATGATGAACGCGCCAAACGATCCGCAGAGCGACCAGTTGATGGAACTTGGCCTGCGTGTGATCCCTCAGGACTAAGACTTACAAATTCGTATTAAAGAAGGGGCCCATGTGGCCCCTTTTTGCTTTATGTGGGCAGAACTATGCCAGTTGTTAAATTTATTTCGACGGAAAGCGGGCGTCGAGGCGTATCAGCGACTATACTCATGTGAAACAAAGCACAGAGGCCCGCATGTTTAACGCCCAACTTGCAGAAATTCGATTTGGCACCGGATTGTCGCAAAGCGCGACTTTGCCCAAAAACGTGGACGACATGCTTGATGGTTTGGTGCGCCACGATGCGATGGCACAGCAATTCCCCATAGAACGCTTTGATCAATTTCGCCCCCGCATTCTCGCGTTTAACGCGGCGCGGCGCGGCAGCCGTAAACATCGAGGCACCCCCAAAGCGGATGCATTTGATGCTGAACGCAAAAAACTCGTGAAATCAGCCCGCACCGCCTATGCGGGTTTTTTTCGGGATGCACTGTTGCGTCGCGTTCATACGGAAACAGGGTTTCGTGAAAGGCTGGCCTTTTTCTGGGGCGATCATTTCACGGCACATGGCAAAGTGATGATCGTCAAATGGGGCACATCGCCTTATGTCGAAGAGGCCATTCGCCCTTATATCGCGGGCAAATTTGAAGACTTGCTGATTTCCGCTGTCACGCATCCGCTGATGCTTGTGTACCTGAACCAAAATGAATCCGTGGGGCCCGCCAGTAAAGTTGGCTTAAAACGTAAAAAGGGGCTGAATGAAAACCTCGCGCGAGAGGTGCTTGAGCTGCACACATTGGGCGTTGACGGGGCCTATCGCCAAGATGATGTGCGCCAGCTGGCTGAATTGTTCACGGGAATGGGGCTTGATCAAGAAGGGCGGTTTAAGTTCCGTACATCTCATGCCGAACCCGGTTCTGAAACGGTGTTGGGGCAACGCTATGGCGGCAAACTTGCCCGTATCGAAGACATCCACGCCGTTCTGCGAGATTTGGCCAACCACCCGACAACCGCGCGGCATGTCGCGTTTAAACTGGCACAGCATTTTACGTCCGATCAGCCTGACGAAAGCCTCGTGGCTGCTATGGAACAAGCTTATCTGGAAAATGGGGGCGAGCTGATGCCGGTTTACGCGGCAATGCTGGGCCACTCGGCGAGTTGGGACCCCGCATTGAAGAATGTAAAATGGCCGATAGATTTCATTGGGTCGGCCCTTCGAGCGCTAGATATTGGCGACACCCATTTGAACCGCACTCGGGAAAAGGATTTGCGTAATATCCTGTACATTCCGATGCAGATCATGGGGCAACCATGGGAAAAACCGGGTGGTCCGGATGGGTGGCCCGAAGAGAACAACCACTGGATCACGCCACAGTTTATGGCAGCCCGCTTGCAGTGGGCGCTGGCGGCCCCGCAAATGTTGCGCCGCACTTTGCCAGACCCGCGTGAGTTTGCACGTTCCGCTCTTGGAGACAGCCTGCCCAAAGAAGTGGCCTTTGCGGCTGAAGCTGCAGAAAACCGATGGGAGGCGATCGCATTGGTGCTTTCGTCCCCGGCATTTCAGCGTCGATAGGAGGACGTCAGATGTCTTTAACACCCGTCTCTCGCCGTAAATTCCTCACACACAGCGCCGTGATCGGCTGCACTGCCGCCGCAAGCCCGTTGCTGACCCCCGTCAGCCTGGCATCTGCCCCGGGGGATCGCCGATTGGTGGTGATTATCCTACGTGGGGGGATGGATGGGATCGATGTGCTGCGCCCTTGGGGCGATCGGGATTTTGTAAATCTACGGCCCAATTTGGCTGCAAAGCGAGATACGAAATTTGATCTGACTGATTTCTACGGCGTGCATCCCGGCCTAAAACCTTTGCTGCCGCTTTGGTCAAAGGGGGAACTTGGGTTTGTGCAAGCAACGTCAACACCTTATCGCGATAAGCGAAGCCATTTTGACGGCCAAGACTTGCTAGAAGCTGGCACCGCCGAACTTGCCCCGCTGGGCCGGCGTGATGGCTGGTTGAACCGAATGCTAGCCCATCTGCCCGGCGCTCAACAGCGCACGGCCTTTGCGCTTGGGCGCGAAGAGATGCTTTTGCTAAGTGGCGGTGTACCCGTGTCAAATTGGTCGCCAGAGGTGGATTTGACACTTTCCTCACAAGGGTTGCGACTGCTTGAGATCACCATGAAAACTGATCCAGTGATGGCCGAGGCTATGGCAGAGGCGATTGGGCTAGCCAGTTCTGATGGCGATTCTGTGGCCTTTGATTCAGGGCAGCAGGATATGATGGATGAAATGATGGCAGACGCAAGCGCCGCACGAAAAGGCAAACCGCATCTGAAAATCGCTGATTTCGCGGCCGAGCAATTGGCGCAGGAAACCCGCATCGCCTCTTTTTCTATTGGGGGATGGGATACCCATTCGCGGCAAGATCGGGCGTTGAACCGCCCTCTACAAACGCTATCGGATACTATTTTGAGGCTGCGGGACAAATTGGGTCAGAGAGTATGGGAACAAACGACCGTAATGTGCATGACAGAGTTTGGGCGCACCGTTCGCGAGAATGGCACCAAAGGTACTGACCACGGTACAGGTGGAACTATGATCTTGGCAGGCGGCGCCTTGCGCGGAGGTAAAATTTATGGCGGCTGGCCCGGCCTAAGTGATGCGAACCTTTATGAGGAGCGCGATCTAATGCCGACGACTGACGTGCGAAGCTGGGCAGCCTGGGCGATGCATGATGCCTTTGGTATCCCGGTCTCTGCTTTAGAACGTAACGTTTTTTCAGGATTGGATATGGGCAACTCTCCGGGGCTTTTGCTGTAAGCTAAACCACCTGCCTTTGATCCAGACGCGCGTGCACCATATCAGCAAGCTGAGCGCATCGATGTGCCAACACGTCGGGGGCAGGAGGGTGGCTCCTCAGTTTTTCTGTGGCCGCGAACAACGGTTGATCACCCGCACTACGGCTGACGCCTGATAGGAATTGCAAGACATAGTTCATATCAGGGGGCGGGGTCGGGTCTTGATCGGCCTTGCCCGTACCGGCCGTATCCAACAATTCTGCCACATGAGAAAGATCGTCGTAGTAGGCGATTGGGTCAGGGTCGACTTCTTCGGATGTCACTTCGCGTAGCCCGATAGGATTCATATCCGCGGGAAGATGGGACAATATCGCATTCTGGAATTCCGCAATATAATTCAGTGGCTTGGTTAGGAATTGATCGGCGCCCGCATGGCGCGACACGCTCGCCAATGTGTCGTCCCCAGATATCGCGAGCAAGACAGGAACACGTGGAGAAACCAAACTGAGGTCACGGATCAGATCAAGGCCAGATCCATCTGGCAGGCCTACATCCACGACAACAATCGTAGGCCGATAAACCCGCAAGTGGCGCCGGGCAGACTTTAGGCTATCGGCCCTTCGAATACGCGCACCGCTTTTAAGGCAAATCAGCCGAAGCGCGTCGCTGGTGTACCGACTGTCTTCAACCAGCAAAACGGTAAACCCAAGGAGGGGGCGACTCTTAGTCGGTTGGTTCGTGAGTCCGAGTGATGCGAATTCATCCATTGGGTGCCTCCGTTTGCCTGAAACTGTTCTGTTTGGATGCCTCCAGATTGGCGCAAGGATGCTAACAGTCTGTTAAGGGCGCGGCTCTGTGTCGCTTGTCAGAGAGATTTGCTTTGCTCATAACGACAGCACTTAAAACCAAAGACCCCATAGGAGAGCCCGATGATTGGCCGACTAAATCACGTAGCCATTGCCGTTCCTGACCTAGAAGCTGCGGCAGCTCAGTATCGCGATGCGCTGGGCGCAAATGTTGGTGAACCGCAAGACGAGCCTGATCATGGCGTAACCGTTGTGTTCATCGAACTGCCGAACACTAAAATCGAATTGCTGTATCCATTGGGTGATGACAGCCCGATCAATGGTTTCCTAGAAAAGAACCCTGCAGGCGGGATGCATCACGTTTGTTACGAAGTGGACGATATCATCGAGGCACGCGATCGGCTGAAAGCCTCTGGGGCTCGTGTATTGGGCAGCGGTGAGCCAAAGATCGGTGCGCACGGCAAACCCGTATTGTTTCTGCATCCCAAAGATTTCAACGGCTGTCTCGTCGAGCTGGAACAAGTCTAAGTCATTCAGAGCAAGCGCCCTTGCGGTGCTTGCTCGACGTGCTAAGTGACGCTTTAGTTCTTAGCGTCGAAAGGGAGCCAAATGGCCGTTACCTCTGCAATCGTTCTTTTCCTAGTGATCTGGGCGATGGTGTTTCTAGTCGCGATACCCATCCGCCTCAAAACACAGGGCGACGTCGGAGAAATTGTTCCAGGCACCCACGCTGGGGCGCCCGAGACCCATAATCTCAAACTGAAAGCCTGGATTACGACGGGCGTATCAGCGGTGATTTGGGGCATCTTGTTTTGGATCATCACTTTCGAAATTATCACGGTGCGTGACTTTGACTGGATGAACCGTCTGCCACCCCTTTCAGAAACCGAATAGGGCGAGGAACAACGCGCGTTAGACCGCGCGTTGCATCAGTTTGTGATAGACATGTGTGTAGGTTGCCGCGCCTAGTATCGGGATCAATAGGTTCACGATGGGCACAGACAACGGAATCGCCATCAAAGTTCCGGCGGCCCAGATCGTGGCCAGATGCTTACGCCGCAGTTCTTTTGCGCCGCTACGGCCCACACGCCGCATGGCAACCAGCGTAAAGTACTCTCGACCAAGCAAAAATCCGTTCAACCCCCAAAAGATCAAAGGCGCGAGCGGTGCAAAAACAAGATAAAGCACGAGTGCCAAAAGGTTGGCGACGATCAACAGCCCCAGAAAACTGAACGTGTCTTTTAGGGCTTCGGAAAACGGGACGGTGTGGGCTTGTGATATATGCGGGTAGTGCCGGTCTTCGACCGCATCCGCGATTTGATCTAGGAAGATCGAAGTCATTGCAGAGGCCACCGGCACCATCAGAAACATCGATAAAACCAACATCGCCACAAGCGATGCTGCGCCAATCGCGCTGCTGATCCACGCGCCTTCGCCAAAAAACCTGACCAAGAGGTCATGTAAACCAAGCGCGTTGAGGACCCATAGCAAAACGAAATAGGCTGCAATCAAAAGACCAAGGGTCAACCCGAGCCCCAACAAAAGCACCTTACGAAAGCGCCGGTCCCCCATTTGGCCAAGCGCTTTGAAAAAACTGTCAAATATTACGCTGAGCGCCATGTGATCTTTTCTTCTAGATTGGGGCGTGGGCGCTCTGGTGGGGTGAACTTTTCAGTCCCCAGATAGACAATCCCGGCAACACGTTCTTCTGCAGTAAGTCCAAATGCCTCGGTCACAAAGGGCCGGTCATGCGACACCCATCCGCTGAGCCAATTGGCACCCCATCCCGAAGCCAAAGCTGCATTGAGCAACGATAGGCACACGGCTCCAGCGGAGTAGGTTTGCTCCACAGCTGGAATTTTTTCAGAGGGCACGGGGCTTTCGATCACGGCAACGGCAAGATGTCCCATATCGAATTGGGCGCGTGCCTTTGCCGTTTGCTCGGTGTCTAGGCCCAAGGCTTCGGCACGGGATTGAGCTATGTCTGCTAAGCGGACAAGCGCTGGGCGTTCAAGGACAATCAAGCGCCAAGGTTCTAACTTGCCATGATCCGGCGTGCGTAGAGCGGCCTGCAGAATAGGGGTAAGGGCTTCTTTGTCTGGCACAGGCAATGAAAGTGTTTTGGCCGGGCGAGACCTGCGGGTCAGCAAAAACTCAACCGCTGCGGTGTTTTTCTCAGGCATTAATAACTCCGTCGTCTTTGTGGCTATGTCATGTGATTAGACGACGAATTCAACAGCTTGGGCCGAAGTTTTCCGCAAAAGTGGCCCCTTTGACCAAAACAGTGCCAAAGGCGTTGGATGTTCCGGCTGTGGGGACGCGTTAGGTTTTAGCGTCGTTGCGCACCATGACATAAACCCCTTCGGGTAAGTCGAGCGCGGCAGCCAAGTCTTCGGCTTGCCCCAGCGATAGCGTGATCTTTTGCACAGTGTCAGTGCGCGGATCCCATTGTTCGAGTGTGATGCAATCTTCGAATAGATTGATGGTGATGTCTTCTTGCAGATGGGCGCTGCCTTCATCCACAAGCGTGACGACTGTAGAGTCAAATTCGTGCTCGATGCTGAACATATGATTAGCTTACGGCAGGATTGGAAATGCGCAAGTCTTGGGTGCAATCTGATCACAAAATTCAAATTCTCTGAATTAAATGTGACGCGATCTTTTGCCGAAAGGGTTTGTTAAAACAGAATGCCAGACTATCCTTTGTACAAAGGAGCCAGCAATGCGATTTGTTGCAATTCCCCTCATTCTAACCAGCGCTTTATTTGTTGCCGGATGTGGCCTTGGCGTGACCGGCCCGGCTGCAACGACGCCTGTGCAGGCTACGGGGCTGCCTGCCTTCGAGAGTTTTGACGGGGTTGTCGCGCGTATGGCGCCCGTGGTGCAAGACATTTGCCGCAAACAAGGAATTGCCCGAAATTGTAAAATCCGTCTGTATGTCGCACCTACGCCGGACGGAGAGGCCAATGCTTTTCAATCGGTCGATGGGTTGGGGCGCCCCTTTGTTTTGGTCACGCCTGAATTATTAGAAGAGGCGCAAAACCCGCATGAGGTCGCTTTGGTTTTGGGCCATGAGGCAGCACATCACATTCTCGGCCACCTTGCACGACAGCAAGAAGATGCAGTGTTTGGCGCTGCTGTTTTGGGAGAGGCGGCAGAAGAAGAAGGCGCATCGGAAAAGGAAATCAAGGCAGCGCAGCGCCTAGGGGCCTTCATCGGGGCGCGTAGTTTTTCAAGGGCTTACGAACTTGAAGCAGATGCTTTAGGGGCGTTGATCACCCGCGCGGCAGGATATGACCCGCTTATTGGTAAGGGATTCTTTGAGCGCATCCCGGATCCGGGCAATCATGCGTTTAACACCCACCCTTCGAATGCGCAGCGTGATCGCGTGGTGCGTCAAGCGCTCCGCACTGGGCAACTTCCAACCGGTGAAAGCTAATTTGCGTTCAGTTCTGGCATCATGACCCAGGTTTCAATAAAGTTGAGACAACCATTATCTTTTGACGATTGAAAACATGCGCAAACAACTCTCTTCCTTTCAGTTGGTCGCCAGTATTGCGGCCCTGTTTGCCCTGAGCGGCTGTGTTGAAACTACCGGTGGTGGAGGGGCTCCCGCCTCGACAGCCACGCCTGCGGTTCAGATCAGCGGCAACGGCACAGAAGTGCAGCGCTTCAAACGTGTTGTAACGCGGATGGAGCCTATTGCAGAACGTATTTGCCGTGACCGCGTGCAATCTGGCGTGAACTGCGATTTCAAAATTGTGCTGGATGAGAACCCGCGCGCACCATCAAACGCCTATCAATCCCAAGATAAATCAGGTCGCCCGGTGTTAACCTTTACCGCCGCCATTTTGGCTGATTTTCAGAATGATGACGAAATGGCCTTTGTTCTGGGCCACGAAGCGGCCCACCATATCAGCGGCCACATTCGGCAAACCGTGCAATCCGCAACCTTAGGTGCCCTGGCCGGTGGCACACTTGCGGTGCTGTTGGGGGGCGGTCAAGCTGCGGTGGATCTTGGAACGGACCTTGGCGGTTCTGTCGGCGCACGCGCGTTTTCCAAGGAACACGAGCTAGAGGCCGATAGTCTTGGTGCCCGTATCACCCAATCTGCAGGGTACAATGCGGTGCGTGGTGCTGCCTTTTTCCAACGCATCCCTGATCCGGGCGACCGTTTCCTGGGCAGCCACCCGCCCAATGCCCAACGGATTGACATCGTCCGTCGCACGGTTGGTGGGTAACAGGCCATTACCATGCGCCAAATCCTTAATGTCGTCACAGACCGCGGCTCTAAATACGCCGTATCCGGTGCGCCTGTGTCTGGGCGTTCAGACGTGGATGCGGTGTTGAAGCAACTTAAAAAAGACAAGAAGTTTGCAAAGGCGACCCATAACACTTGGGCCGTCTTACTGTCTGACGGCACGCCGTTAAAAGGTGACGATGGCGAAAGCGGCGCCGGCATGGTGATTGTCAGAATGTTAGAACGCGCCGCCTTGCGAGATCACGTTGTTATCGTAACCCGTTGGTATGGCGGTAAACATCTTGGCGGGGATCGATTCCGTCGCGTGCAAGATTGCGTAAACACCTATTTGGAAGATATTTAGTTTCGTAGCGGCCCATTCAGGCCGAAACGCTTCCCCTTAGGGAAAGATGTCCAATTGCAGAAACTATGCTAACCTGCCTGCGGGGATGCCTGTCTTAGCTGCTGATGAGAGGCACATAATGAACAAATGGATTATCTTAGCGTGTGTGGGCACGTTGACGGCCTGTGCAACGCCAAAAGAGAAATGCGACGCAGAGGTCACCCAAAATATGGTGGGCCTTCAACAGGCCATTGCCCTTGCCGAAGCCAATCTTGCACGGGGATACGCGGTGGAAACCAACGTAGAGCCTCGCTTTCGCTATGGGTTCTGCCTGGGCGGGGATAACATCCGGGGATGCTACAAAACTGACTACCGCAAAACAGAGACGCCTGTGGCGATTGATCTGAACGAAGAACGCCGCAAATTGGACTCTGCCAAAGCCCGCCTTGCGAAAGAACAAGCAAGGGCAAATGCGGGGCTGGCGCAATGTGCAAAGCTATATCCAGAAGGGTAGAGGCGGTTTAACGGCCTCGGCCGCATTTCCCTAATTCCCAAACCCTGTGTGATCGGTTAAACCCCGCGGCATGTCTCAGCCAGCTAATCCGCCCAGCCTTCGCCCAGACCTTGCAAATGCGCAGGTTCAATCCGACACACGTTCCGGCCAGCCGACCATTGGCATGGTCTCTTTGGGGTGCCCAAAGGCGTTGGTCGACAGCGAACGCATCCTGACCCGTTTACGAGCAGAAGGCTATGGCGTTTCGCCGGATTATGCGGGTGCAGACGCGGTGATTGTGAACACCTGCGGTTTTCTGGATTCCGCCAAGGCTGAAAGCCTTGATGCGATTGGCGAAGCGCTGAAAGAAAACGGCAAAGTGATTGTGACCGGATGTTTGGGGGCAGAGCCGGATTACATCCGTGAGCATCACCCCAAAATTCTAGCGGTCACAGGGCCTCATCAGTATGAACAGGTGCTGGATGCAGTTCACGGGGCGGTGCCGCCGTCTCCGAACCCTTTTGTTGACTTGCTGCCTGCAAGCGGCGTGAAACTGACACCGCGCCACTTCAGCTATCTTAAGATTTCTGAGGGGTGTAATCACAAGTGTAAGTTCTGCATTATCCCAGACATGCGCGGCAAGTTGGCCAGCCGTCCGGTTCATGCGGTGCTGCGCGAGGCGGAGAAGTTGGTTGAGGCGGGCGTCAAAGAACTGCTCGTGATTTCCCAAGACACGTCTGCCTATGGGTTGGATCGCAAGTATTCGACCCATCCCTGGAAAGACCGTGAAGTGCGCAGCCACATCACCGATTTGGCGCGGGAACTTGGCCAGTTCGACGCTTGGGTGCGGTTGCATTACGTTTACCCTTATCCACATGTGCGCGACCTAATTCCGCTGATGGCGGAGGGGTTGATCTTGCCATATCTGGATATTCCATTCCAACACAGCCACCCTGATACGCTCAAGCGCATGGCGCGTCCGGCACATACGGCCAAGACACTTGATGAAATCGCCCGCTGGCGTTCAGATTGCCCAGACATCACGCTGCGGTCGACCTTTATCGTGGGCTACCCCGGCGAGACTGAGGCTGAGTTCCAACATCTTCTGGATTGGATGGACGAGGCGCAGCTCGACCGGATTGGGTGTTTTCAGTACGAAAACGTCGATGGCGCCCGTTCGAATGATCTGCCAGATCACGTGCCTGCCGAAGTCAAACAAGAGCGCTGGGAACGCTTTATGGAAAAGGCTCAGGCGATTTCTGAAGCGAAACTGGCGGCAAAGGTCGGTACGACCCAGCAAGTTATCGTGGATGATATCGACGAAGACGGTATTGCCACCTGCCGCACCAAAGCCGACGCGCCCGAGATCGACGGCAATCTGTTCATCGACGAAGGCACCGACGGGTTGAATGTTGGTGATTTGGTTGATGTGGTCGTGGATGAGGCTGGAGAGTATGATTTGTGGGGCTGCATTTCGAAATAGAAACTCTCAAGACGAGGGGTTCAGGAATGCACGGGCCGAGCCCCAGGGTGTTGCAACATAAACGCCCTTGGAACAGGGCAAGACGATCTGACGTGATCTTCACATTTCGCGTCGCCTTCTTCGCGTTCTCGTCCCTCGCATCCACCTAGGCTTCTGACTGACTAAATTTCAGGAGCTTGCCATGTCCCTTCAGACCATTCTTATCACTTCTGCAACGGGTCGGATTGGCCGCGAGCTTGTGGCGCGTTTGGCGCATGTTCATGGGATCAAAACCCGCGCGTGTTACTTTAGTGAAGACAAGGCTGCGATGCTGACAGCCCTTGGTGCGGATGAGGTGGTTAAGTTTGATCTGTCAAACCCAGCCACCTGGGACGCTGCGCTGGATGGGGTGAGTGCTGTGTATTCCGCATCACTCGATCCGATGCTCGAAGGACATTTGAATTTTTCCAAAGAGCTTGGTCGTCGCAAAGACCAAATCAAACATGTGGTCCGTGTGAGTTGCATGGGGGCTGACACAAACACGGCGTCTTATGATGCGACCACCCATGCATCGCGTGAAGGGGCTGCGATCCCATTGATGTTGCAACATTATTGGTGGGGTGAGAAAGCCCTAATTGATGCAGGTTTGAATGTCACTGCCCTGCGCAACAATTTCTTTATGAACCATTTGCTCAAAACCGATTGTGAACAAATCAAAGCCGAAGGTTGGTTCTCCAATCCTTTGGGCGACATGCGAAATTCCTTTGTTGCCACACGCGACATTGCAGAGGCCGCAGCCGTGTGTTTGATCGAAGGGCCAGAGCGTCATGGTGATAAGTTCTATGATATCACCGGACCCGCCCCGCAAAATATGGTCGAGATCGCAGCTGACCTAGGTCGTGCGATGGGTAAAGACATCGAATACCGTGCGCAAAGCATGGTGGATTTCGAAGCGGATTTTGGCGCAACCCGCGCCGCGTTCTTCGAATATCTGACCAATGGATTTTACACGCGATGCAGCCCAGATTTCTATAATCTGACAGGGCACAAACCGACATCTTACTACGATTACCTCACCACCAAGGGCGCCTCTGGCGAAACTGGACTAGAAGAATTGTGGCAGGGTAACCTTTGGAAAAAGGGTGTAGATGCCATGAAAGCGGCTGCCGCAACCCAGGCCTAAACGCGAGGGTGGATGGCTTGCCCGGTTTGGTTAATTCACTGGGCAGCCATTGATCGTATGAAGGGCCTTATTCCAAGCAAATTGGCTGTTGAACCCTTCGGTCAGCCAATCGTCGTCTGACTTGCGGGGCATGATGCCCCGTTTGATCATGTAGTCGGGGCGGTACGTGGGGGGACCTGCGGCTTTGACAGCCTGACAGGTTTCGGCCAAAAATGCGCTTTCAGGGTCCCGCAAGCGGCCGATGTGTTTTTTTAGGGCGTCGATATCGTCGCGGCTATAGCCAGAGAAAATCCACCCATGCAGTTCTTGCAGGGCGACATGGGCGCTTTCGTCCCAGACACGTTGTTGGTCGAAAAGACCAAAGTTTGAATAGGCCCAAAAAAGCTGAATAGCGTCTTCGTAGCGGCTTTCATCCACACAAGTGCGCACGGCACCCGCCAAAAATCTCGCGTCTTGTTCCGAGTTGATATCCTTCACCTTTAGGCATGGTTCAGCAGTGGCCGTATTGGCCAAAAGGAGAAGTACGGTCGTGAGACAAAGCTTAAACATCGCAGATCCTTTCTCCTATAGTTTAGGCAAACAGGTTTTTTACGCAAAATCACAATGTTGAGGGGGCTACGGCGTTGAAGCACGGGCGGTGAGCGCGTAGCTTTCTTTTAGGGTATTGCAAAAAGGGCAAGGCGATGCGGATTTTAAAGATTTTGGTGACAGTGATCGTGGTGCTTGTGCTTGCACTTGTTGGGTTGGTTTTTGTGCTGCCCGGCGAAAAGATCGCCAAAATCGCGGCTGATCAGGTTAAGGCACAAACGGGTCGGGACTTGCGGTTTCAGGGCGATGTGAGTTTTAGCTTTTTCCCAACATTAGGAGTGTCAACCGGCCCGATCGCGTTAAGCAATGCAGATTGGTCCAACGATGGACCGATGTTTCAGGCTGAGGCCGCCAAAATTGGCGTCGATCTGATGGGGTTGATTGGCGGCAATATTCAGGTCAAAGACATTGTGCTGACCTCCCCCAATATCCTGCTTGAGAAAGACAAAGACGGTCATGCCAACTGGGATCTTTTTCCGGCGGCTTCGACTTCTGCAAATACGGCTCCTGCAGAGGCTGGGCCTGAGGGCGAGACGGAGGCGTCAGGTGGATTTACGCTTGATCATCTTAAAGTGTCGGATGCGCGTGTACGCTATGTCGATCACGCGGGTGCGCAGTTTGAAGTGAACCGGTTAGATGCTGATCTAAACTGGGGCAGTGCGGGCGCGACCATCGCTTTGGCGGTGACACCGGTCAGTGACCGCGTGACTGCAGATATTGAGGTTGGCAATCTAGACACTTTGATCGCGGGCGATATCACCACACTCAAAACAATGATCAAAGGAGTCGGCAACACAATTGCATTTGATGGACGGGTGTCAATTGTGCCCGAGGCGGCTGGCAAAGTAGATGCGTCATTGCCGAACGCCGGTGCGCTTATGGCGGCCTTGGGTTTGGATGCGGCGGAGGTGCCAGCTTTGGATTTCGCGGGCGATGTCACGCTGACCAAAGAGCAACTGTTTAGCCTGCGCGATGGTGACATCACTGTGCTTGGCAACAGCCTGCGTGCGGATGCTGATGTGGATCTGACTGGCAAACCCTATATCACGGCCAATATTCAAGCCGGTGCGCTTGATTTCGCAGCTCTGACAGGTGGCGAGCCTGTCACAAATGATGCTGGCCCGGTAAACACTGCCGCTGGCTGGTCGACCGATCAGATTGATGCCAGTGCGCTGGGTTTGGTAAACGGCTCCATCGCGATCTCTGCGAATTCACTGAACACTGGCACATTGAAATTCGGGGCCTCTCGCCTGAAGATTGACATCGACAACGCACGGGCTGTGGCAGATTTGCAAGAACTACACGGCTACGACGGGATCGTGTCGGGGCAATTCGTGATGAACAATCGCAGTGGGTTGTCTGTGGGCGGCAAGATGAACTTCGCAGGTCTAGAACTAAAAGAGCTGCTTACGGATTTCGCTGACATTGACCGGTTCACCGGTCTCGCGGATGCGCAGGTTGCGTTCCTTGGTGTTGGCAACTCGCTGGATGCGATCATGAAGTCTCTCAAAGGTGACGGTGCCTTGAGTGTTGGGCAGGGTACAATTGCGGGGATGGACCTTGATAAACTGTTTCGAGGTACCCCAAGCGGCGGCACCACAGTGTTTGACGCACTCAGTGCCAGCTGGACAATTGAAAACGGCACCCTTCAAAACGATGACCTGCGGATGGAGCTTCCAAGCGTTCTTGCCAAAGGGGCGGGGCGCGTTGGGCTTGGTGCACAGACAATCGACTATACGTTCACACCTCAGCTGAGGAATGACACAGAAACAGGCATTGCCGTGCCCGTGCGCATCAAAGGCAATTGGGCGGATCCGAAAATTTGGCCTGATCTCGAGGCGGTCGTGAACCAGAATTTCGCCAAAGAGAAAAAAGAGCTGCAGGAAAAGGCCAAAAACGCCGTTGCCGAAAAGCTGGGTGTGACCAGAACCGAAGGCCAATCTGTCGAAGACGCGGTGAAACAAGAGCTGGAAAACAAGCTTGAAGACGAAGTCGGAAACGCCCTGAAAAAGCTGCTTGGCGGCGGCTGATCCGCTTTCTTGACTTTCATATGCCCCCATGTCACCCATGGGGGCATGAAAACGATGAACACCTTCTTCTTTTCTTATTATCCCCTGCCGACATAACGGCGGGGCAATTGACGTGACCGCCGCTGGCCGGTGGACACGAATTCCCTAACAACATTCTGCATCGGCACGCGGCTCTGACCAAAGGGCGAGGCTATGTGTGCCGAGAGAACGACTGTAGGACTATTTGGATTTGGCGGATTTGGGCAGCTGGTTGCAGCGCATCTTACGCCATATGCTGATCTGCGCATTCATGATCCCTATGTTTCTATATTGGGTCATGCCAGCCTCGCAGAGGCAGCGGAATGCGATGTTGTCATCTTGGCAGTGCCGGTTCACGAAATCCCAGCGATTTGCGACGATATTGCTGATATTCTCAAGCCCGGCGCGGTGGTCGTGGATGTGGGGTCGGTCAAAGTGGCGCCTATCGAGAATATGAAGCGCTGCTTGCCAGATCATGTTCAGATCGTGGGGACACACCCGTTGTTTGGACCGCAAAGCGCTGGGAAGGGCATTCAGGGGCGAAAACTTTCCTTATGCCCCGTGCGTGGAGAGGCCTGGCGCGCCATCCGGGTGTTTCTAAAGCGTGAATTGAAGCTTGAAGTGATCACCTGCCAACCCGAGGAGCACGATAAAGAGGCTGCGATGGTGCAGGGGCTGACACATTTGGTGGCCAAGGTTCTTGATGACATGGGGCCGTTGCCCACTCAGATGACAACCGCCAGCTTTGATCTGCTGCGCGAAGCGGTGGGGATGGTCAAAGACGACCCGCCCACTGTGCTAAACGCAATAGAGATGGCCAACCCCTTTGCGGCGTCCGTGCGGAACACGTTCTTTGAGCGGGCCGAGGCGCTTAGGAGGAGGTTTGATGCGGCTTAAGGGAGGGATGTTTGTCCCGCCGCAAAGGGCGTTTAGAAAACAAAAAACCCCGATCAAGGACGGGGTTTCTATCAAACTATGTTTGCGGGCTTACCGGCGACGGTCACGACGCGAAGACATTGGCTGGAACGCCACGCCCACGTGGGCCTCGCAATAAGGTTTGCCAGATGCCGTCGGCAAGCCACAGAACCAGAAGTGTTCGGTTGCAGGGTCACCAACAGGCCATTTGCAGGTGCGCTCGGTCAGTTCCATCAAAGACAGCTTTTTCGCTTTCTTCTCAACTTCGTTGACCTTCGCCAGTGCCTCTGGGCTGATTTCATTCGCAGAAGGCTGCGGAGGCAGCGGCTGACCTGCTGGGATGATCGCCTTACGGTTTGACGGTGTCGATGCCGAACGCGGTGGTACCGCAGGTTCGGTTTTCATTTCTGGAATCGGCTTGGCCTTGGGCTCTGCCTTGGGCTTGGGTGCTGGCTTTGGCTTAGCCTCGGCCTTTGGTTTTGCTTCAGCTTTAGAACCACCAGAGCCTGCACGGTTCGACAGACCCAGACGGTGCACCTTGCCGATGACAGCGTTGCGGGTCACGCCGCCCAATTCCTTGGCAATCTGGCTAGCCGACTGGCCTTCGCCCCACATTTTTTTCAAGAGCTCAACGCGCTCATCAGTCCAGGACATTCGCACTTCCTTAGCAAAAGAAGCGGTCCAAATGGGCCGCCTCTGCATTTCTCGGTCAAGGGCCTATTTTAAACACCCCACGGTGAGTTACAAGGCGCAGAATCACTTCGTTAGGCAGGTATGTCATGAATCAGATGGAAATGGGTGTCCGCCGCTTTGGCCAAATCAATGGATTGGGGCTTGCGACACTGGCAAAACGTGAAGTTTTACGCTTTGCCGCGGTATGGACCCAAACAATTTTGGCACCTTTGGTCACAGCAGGACTTTTCCTTTTGATCTTTAACATCGCCATCGGGCCGAGTCGCGGTGAGGTGATGGGGGTGCCATTTATTCAATTCTTGGCGCCCGGCATCCTGACCATGACGGTTATTCAGAATGCCTTTGCGAATGTATCGTCTTCTGTTGTGATCTCAAAGGTACAGGGCAATATCGTAGATACGTTGATGCCGCCGCTTTCACCGCTTGAAATGGTGCTCGGGTATTTGGCCGGCGGTGTGGTCCGCGGAGTTCTGGTCGCCCTTGGTATCACCTTGGGTTTGTTTGTGTTTCTGGGGTTTGGCGTAGCACACCCCTTGTGGGCCTTTGTCTTTGTCCTGCTTGGTAGCGCTTTGCTGGGAGCGATTGGATTGGTTGCTGGGATCTTTGCCAACAAGTTTGATCAAATGGCCGCAATAACCAACTTTATCGTGACGCCTTTGGCATTCCTTTCCGGCACGTTTTATTCCGTGACGGCCTTGCCACCTGTTTTGCAGACGGTGACCGCCTATAACCCGATGTTCTATCTCATTGATGGGGCGCGCTACGGGTTTATCGGCACTTCTGATGGTGATCCGGTGACCGGGCTGGTCATCGTAACCGCAACCACATGTGTCATCATCGCCGCAGCTTGGGCCATGTTGCGCAGTGGCTATCGTTTGAAACCTTGATCAGCTTGATGCTTTGCTGCGGCGCGACTCGCGCCACGCCAGCAACATAGCCGAGGCAAGAATAATGGCTGCGCCGGATTGTGAAATGGTGTCAGGCAACACACCAAAGGCCAAAGCATCGTAAAGCGTTGCAAAGGCAAGGGTTGTATAAAAGAACGGTGAGACGAAACTCGCATCAGCGCGGCGCATCGCGTTTACAAAACAAGTTTGTGCGCCCGCCATCAAAACCCCAAGTCCGGCCAAAGCAGCCCATTGCAGAGGGGTCAGCCAAACCCACACAAAGCTTGCGGCAAAAGTGGCAATGGCCACGCCAATCAGATTGTTCACCAACAAGATTTGAAACGGGCCTTCACCGTTTGTGAGTTTCTTGATCACAATCAGCTCAGCCCCCAACGCCATCGCGCCAAACAGGGCCAAGAGAGCGCCAAACTCCATCACGCCCGCACCGGGACGCATCAGGATGATTGCGCCAAGAATTGCTACAAACGCAGAGATCCACCGCCAAACGCCAACTTTTTCGCCAAGAAATGGAATGGCCAGCATCATACCGAATACCGGATTGAGAAAACTAATCGCCGTCGCATCTGACAGCGGAATGTAGGCTGCCGCCGCAAACATCAGTGTCACGCCTCCCCAGCCCAAAGTGGATCGCACGACATGGCGCCCCCATGCGGGTCGCCTTATTGTAGGTCGCATGACCAGCGCCACAGACCCAATCGCCATTAAAGCAAACAGAAAGCGCCCTTGACTGACCTGCAACGGATTGAGCGCTGGGCCCAGTGTGTCTGTTCCTAGGGCTTTCGCCAGCAAAGTGGCTCCGGCCACAAACGCGGCGGCACATACCGTTAGACAAGCAGCTAGAACGGGTTGGGTTTTTTGTGTGGTCATAAAAACTCGGTATCGACCAATTAAGCGTTTCACAAGCAAAAGGCGCTGGTTTGATTTTAGGGGTTCTCAGGGGGCACGTTCATCGTTAAAGAGCGGCCCATGATGAACTCAATGCTCCATATCCGAGTCCGACGACTCCGACGTTAAGCAACGGCCGCTTTTGTGGCTGCGGTTCATCCTTGCGCAAATGTGACGCAAGACTTGCAAAAACTGCGCGGAAACCGCGCAAGATTTTCATCCCTTGTTGACTTGATTGCCCGGCTGTTGCAGGCCAACGGTTCACTCTTTTCGGGCTAACCCATAAGGACCAGACTATGATACCTTCTGTTTTGCCGACATATAATCGGGCCCCTCTGAACTTCGTCAAAGGCGAAGGCAGCTGGATGATCGAGGCAGACGGCCGACGTTTTCTGGATTTGGGTGCAGGCATCGCGGTGAACGCGCTGGGCCATGCGCATCCGGCGCTGGTGTCTGCGCTGACAGAGCAAGCCAATGCCATTTGGCATGTGTCAAACCTTTATGAAATTCCGCAACAACAGGCTTTGGCTGACAAGCTGGTGGATAACAGCTTTGCCGACACCGTATTTTTTACGAATTCTGGTACCGAAAGCTGTGAGCTTGCCGTGAAAATGGCGCGGAAATACTGGTTTGAAAAAGGCCAACCCGAAAAGACAGATATTATCGCCTTTGAGGGGGCGTTCCACGGGCGTTCATCCGCAGGCATTTCGGCCGCAGGCAGTGAAAAGATGACCAAGGGTTTTGGCCCATTGTTACCCGGCTTCGCTCAGGTGACCTGGGGCGATCTAAACGCGCTGAACGCAGCGATCACCGACACGACAGGTGCGATTATTATTGAACCTGTGCAAGGCGAGGGCGGCATTCGCCCGATCGAAGATACAGCCTTGCAGGCCATCAAAGCGCTTTGCGAGGAAAAAGGTCTATTGTTGATCTTGGATGAGGTTCAATGTGGCGTGGGCCGTACGGGTAAAATGTTTGCTCATGAATGGGCTGGCATCACACCTGACATCATGATGGTGGCAAAAGGTATTGGCGGGGGCTTCCCGCTGGGGGCTGTCTTGGCGACTGAAGAGGCCGCTTCCGGCATGGTTGCGGGCACCCATGGGTCGACCTATGGCGGCAACCCATTGGCTTGTGCCGTGGGCGGAGCTGTGATGGATATCGTCGCGGACGCTGAATTCTTGGCAGACGTCAGTCGCAAAAGTGGATTGTTGCGTCAAAAGCTTGAAGGCTTGATTGCCGCACATCCCGACGTCTTTGAAGAGGTGCGTGGGCTTGGCCTTATGTTGGGACTTAAATGTAAAGCGGCCAATATGGATGTTGTCAACGCGGGGTATGACGCCGGTGTGGTGACCGTGCCTGCCGCCGATAATGTTGTGCGTTTGCTGCCAGCTTTGAACATCACAGACGAAGATATAAACGAGGCGGTCACCCGCCTTGAAACAGTGGCCAATGCTGTGACAGCACAGGCGCAGGGATAAGACGATGAACCACTTTCTTGATATTAACAAAACCGATCCTGCAGAGCTGCGGAAGATCATTGATACCGCGCGCAGTATGAAAGAGGCCCGCAATGGCTATCTGCGCGGGAAACACGATGATGATCTGCCTCTTAAGGATCACATCGTTGCGCTAATCTTTGAAAAACCATCCACGCGGACACGGGTTTCATTTGATGTGGGCGTGCGCCAAATGGGCGGTCAAACCATGGTGCTGTCTGGTAAAGAAATGCAGCTGGGGCATGGCGAGACCATCGCTGACACAGCACGTGTTCTGAGCCGCTATGTTGATCTGATCATGATCCGTACATTCGAAGAACAAACGCTGTTGGAGCTGGCGGAGTATGCGGATGTGCCTGTGATCAACGGCCTGACCGATCGCACGCACCCGTGCCAGATCATGGCTGATATTCTAACATTCGAAGAGCATCGCGGCCCAATTGCAGGGAAAAAGGTTGTTTGGTCAGGTGACGGCAACAACGTCTTTGCAAGCTTTGCCCACGCGGCTGGCCAGTTTGGCTTTGATCTGACCTTTACTGGCCCAGAATCGCTTGATCCTGAAATGGAATTTGTCACGCAGGCACGTGCAAAAGGCAGCAATGTTGTGATCGAACGCGACCCGGTTAAAGCGATGCAGGGGGCCGACCTTGTGGTTACGGACACTTGGGTGTCGATGCATGACCCGCAATCGGCGCGGGAACGTCGCCATAACCAACTCAGAGGATATCAGGTGAATGACGAGCTGATGTCTCATGCCAAGCCAGACGCGTTGTTCATGCATTGCTTGCCTGCGCACCGTGACGAAGAGGCGACAAGCGCTGTGATGGATGGTCCGCATTCGGTGATCTTTGACGAGGCAGAAAACAGACTGCACGCGCAAAAGGCCGTGATGCGCTGGTGCCTCGGCGTTTAAACCTGATTTCAACGTCAGACCACTTTGACGTTTACATCGCGATCAGACCCTTAGGAACCGGACGTTTTGCGAGCAAGTCGCGAATGTCCGGTTTGAGCCCAAAACGACAAATGCTGCGGCTCGAAAACTGGCCTACTTAAAGGAGAGGCATTCGATCGCTTTGACCAACATGCATGACCTAAGCGTCCTTCCGTCTTGCAAAGGTTCGCCGAAACCTTCTAGCTTCTCGCTGATATTAACCTGAATCGCCTAGACGCTCGGAGGCGTGTTTTCTGCGATCGACTCTCCATTTTGTTTTGGAACGTTAGAGGGGCAATTTAATGCTAAAACTCGAAAAAATCGGCGGCCTTGCCGCATGTTATCTCGGTCTGGCCTACGCTGCCGGGATCGGATTGTTCTTGATCGCCCTCGACATGCCGAGCATCACGAGCGCCGAAGCGAAACTGGATATGCTGGCGGCGAATGCGCTTCTGTTCCATGGAATGCACTTGGCGATCTATGTTGTCTTTGGGATTGCACTGATAGCTTTCGTTTTTGCCTTGTACGAAACACTAAAGGGGGTAGCGCCGACATCGGCTCGGTTTGCTTCCGTCTTGGGGTTCATTTGGGCGGGATTATTGATCGCAAGCGGGATGGTGACAATTGCTGGGATCGAACCCGCACTCCAACTGAGGAAGACAGACCCAAGCGCCGCCGAACTGTATTGGTCGGGTATCGAAACGGTGGCGGAAGGGATTGGGCTGGGCCAAGGTGAGATCCTGGGTGGCCTGATGACCTTGTTATTTTCCTTGGCGGCGCTGCGCGGAGGAACCTTCCCGAGAATCTTGAACTATCTTGGGATCGGCGTTGGCGTGGCGGGATTGGTTTCGATACTGCCGGGAATGAGTGACATGGCGGCACTGTTCGGGATCACGCAGTTGGTCTGGTTTTTCTGGTTGGGTGCCGTCTTCCTGACGAGGTGACGTCTGGCTCAAAGCAATGGCAGCCTCGTCCAGCAAAGCTGGCAACTGACCTGTTGGTACAAAATGACGACTAAGGTCGAATAACGCACATCTCTGTTTATATGCAGAATCCCCACTTCAAATTACAATAGGATGTGCTTCTCCGTACCCTTGATAAATAGGGCCGCTTTCAAGAGCGGCCTTTTCTGTGGTTTTGCCGACGATCGTCACGTCAAAAAATTGATACACTTGCACCAGTGCGGTTTCCTAGGCAATACGGTTGCAGCTTAAGAGGTGGACCGATGCATACAGCAGATATTGGCGTTTATGGCTTGGGAACAATGGGCAGTGCCTTGGCGCTGAACATGGCAGAAAAGGGCTTTAATGTCGCTGTCACCAACCGTGAAACTGATTGGATCGCCGAATTCGTCAAAGAAGCAGGTTCTTTGAGCACCAATCTTGTGCCAAATTCTGAACTCACGGACTTTGTCGCATCTCTCAAAACGCCACGTGTCGTGTTGTTCATGATTCCATCGGGAAAACCGATGGATGACATGATCGCCCAGATATCTCCTTTGCTCGAAGCGGGGGACACGATCATCGACGGTGGGAACGCAGATTTTAACGAAACACGTCGCCGCTCTGCTGAGTTGGCAGAGCGTGACCTGCATTTTGTTGGCATGGGTGTATCTGGCGGGGAAGAGGGCGCTCGCAAAGGGCCGTCGATTATGGTCGGGGGCACCCCACACAGCTGGCAACAACTACGCCCAATGGTCGAAGCGATTGCCGCTCAATTCGAGGGCAGTCCTTGCGTGGATCACCTGGGCACAGATGGTGCTGGGCATTTTGTTAAGACCGTGCACAACGGCATTGAGTATGCCGATATGCAGATGCTTGCTGAAATCTATGGTTTGTTGGCGAAAGGTGAAGGCCGCTCTGCCGAGCAGATCGGGGATATGTTTGCGACATGGAACGAGGGCACGCTGCAATCCTTTTTGGTTGAGGCCTCGGCTGCAGCTTTGAAATCTGTAGATGCGGCCACCGGCAAGCCGATGGTCGATGTCATCTTGGACAAAGCTGGGCAAAAAGGAACGGGGCGTTGGACTGTGATCGAAGCCCTTAAGCTTGGCGTATCCGCCAGTGCCATCGAAGGCGCAGTGGGCGCACGAATTTGGTCTGCGGCAAAAGACACCCGCATGACCGCCGAAAGCACCTTTGGCAACACGACACAGGCGATAGACTTTCCGTCTGACCTTGATCTGGCCAAAGCGATGGAAGCTGCACGGATCATCTCTCACGTACAGGGATTTGAAGTGCTGCGTGCGGCGTCAGATACCTTTGATTGGAATTTGCCCATGGCCCGGATCGCTGAAATTTGGCGGGCAGGGTGCATCATTCGATCAAAACTTCTGGATGACCTTGCAGCTGCCTTCCGTGAAGAGCTTCCGCATGACAATCTATTGTTGGCGCCGAGTCTTGTGGCGCGTCTCCAAGACTGTGTGCCATCGCTGCGTCGCGTTGCGGCGGCTGGGGTACTTGGTGGGTATGCAATGCCAAGCTTTGTGGGGGCCATTGAGTGGTTTGATAGCATGACCCATGGGCGCGGAACGGCTAACTTGATTCAGGCACAGCGTGACTTCTTTGGGATGCACGGGTTTGAGCGCCTTGACCAAGAGGGCAAACACCACGGTGACTGGCTGCGCGAGATTTAGCGCTGTTCAGCGGTGTGCCTGCGGCACCCAGATATGTGAATGCCGCTTGACCAAAAGTCTGAAGTCCTAAGTGCCTCGGCGTTTGGCGCGAAGCGTTGGGTCAGCTTGTGTGGGGTCTTCGGGCCAAGGGTGTTTGGGATAGCGCCCACGCATGTCTTTTCTGACATCCGCATAAGAATTTTTCCAAAAGCCGGGAATGTCCATTGTGGTTTGCACGGGCTTTTGGCCCGGGGAAAGCAAGGTCACACGCAATGGGGTTTTGCCCACCAAAGGATGGGAGGTTTGACCAAACATTTCCTGTAAACGCAGTGTGATCTCGGGGTGTTCACCTGAATAGTCGATCGGAATTTGGCGGTTCAACGGTGTTGTGAAATGCGCTGGGGCAAGGCGATCAAGGTTTTGCATTTGCGGCCAATCAAGCATCGCCCGTAGCGCATCAAGAATATCAAACTTGCGCCATTGCTCTGCGGTTTTTATCCCGCCGATATGCGGCAAAAGCCATGTCTCTAACGTGCACATCAATGCGTCGTCAGACATGTTCGGCAGATCGTGTCCTGCATCTCGGGCTAGCTGCACACGTGCGATAAACCGTTTGGCCGCGGCGCTGGGAAAAAGCCCGATCTCACGCATGCCCTCCAGCATCGCCAACGCAATGTCTTCCCGAGGGGCGTCTTTCCAGATTCGGTCTTCGAGCACGAGTGCGCCAAAGCACTCTTGGCGCCGTGCCTCAACGCGGGCCTCACGCTTGGACCATTGGCATTGAGTGTTCCAGACGATCTGATCGCCGTACAATCCCCGCAGTTCGCTGTCTGATAGGGCGACGGCCTGACGTATGCGCGCCTCGCGCGGGTTGCCGTCTAAATCTGTGGCGACGATTAGGCGGGTTGCGGCCAGCGTATCGTCGTCAGGCAATACAGCCCCTTTCCCACCGGACAGCACAAACCGGGCCGCTGTGCCTTTGCGTCGCAATCCGATCCGGTCTGGGTAGGCCAATGCGGCCATTTCCCCGAATGAATACGATCCATCGCCAGAGGTAGTGCGTTTCAGCCGTTTGGCCTCATCGCGGATGCTTTGCACCGCGCCGCGATTGGCCCGGAAAGGGCGTTGATCATGGAAACGTTGCAGATCAGTCAGCGCTTCGATCCGCAGCGCCAGATCACATGGGGCGTTGCGAGACAATGGATCACGTGCGGCGAGTAAGGCCGCCAACAATGCGGCCTCAGAGCCAGCAAGCGTAAGCATATGGGCAAGACGAGGGTGAAGCGGTTGTCGCGCAATGGCTTTGCCGTGTGGGGTGATCCGTCCCTGTGCATCAAGGGCACCTAACATTTGCAACAACGCCGTTGCTTCGGCCAATGTACCCGGCGGTGGGGGTGTTAAAAACGGCAGATCATCTGGCTGTGCACCCCATACGGCCAGTTCCAGCGCCAAGCCTGTCAGATCAGCGGCTTCGATCTCTGCTGGCGGGAAGGCAGCGAGCGCACCTTCCTCTCCTTTGGTCCAAAGACGATAGCATGTGCCCTCGGCAACTCGCCCGGCGCGGCCTTGTCGCTGTGTGGCCTCTGCTTTGGTAACGCGTTCTGTCACGAGGCGTGACATGCCTGAGCCTGGATCAAACCGTGCTCTGCGTGCGCGCCCTGCATCGACAACAATACGTATGTCTTGAATGGTAAGGGACGTTTCTGCAATGGAGGTTGCCAAAACGATCTTGCGGCCCTGTTCAGCAGGTTGGATCGCGGCCCGCTGTGCTTTGAAATCCATCGCACCAAACAATGTGTGGACATGACAGTCAGAGGGAAGCCTAAGTGCGGACGCCACACGCCGAATTTCACCCTCTCCGGGAAGAAACACCAGCACACCGCCCTTGGTTTCACCGACAGCCTGTTCAATAAGTCGCGCGGTTGCATGTTCGAGCCGTTCGTCTTTGCGCAGAGGTTTATCAAGCCAACGTGTTTCAACCGGAAAGCTTCGTCCGGCTGAGGTGATCACTGGCACATCCCCCATCAAGGCAGCGACTGGCTCTGCATCGAGGGTCGCCGACATGGCAAGCAAAATAAGATCATCACGCAGGGCAGAGGCCACTTCGAGACAGAGCGCCAGACCAAGATCAGCGTTAAGTGACCGTTCGTGGAATTCGTCAAAGATCACAGCACCCACACCAGACAGCTCTGGGTCTGATTGGATCATTCTTGTCAGAATGCCTTCGGTCACAACTTCGATCTTTGTTTTTGCCGAGGTTTTGGCCTCGCCCCGTATGCGATAGCCCACAGTCTCACCCGTACGTTCGCCAAGGGTTTGCGCCATGCGTTCTGCGGCCGCACGGGCTGCCAAGCGCCGTGGCTCAAGCATAATGATTTTGCCGGGCGTCAGGTTTGCGTCACACATCGCCAATGGCACAACCGTTGTTTTACCGGCCCCCGGTGGGGCTTGCAGCACAGCACGTCCCGCAGATTTCAGGGCGGTGATGAGATCAGGCAGGGCGTTGTGGATGGGCAATTTCGACATGCTGTCTTATCCGCCAAGCCTGCGGGCGGGTAAAGAGGTTTAGCCACCATGAATTGGGCTGTTGATGCAGGATCTTACCTGTGTGGCGTAGCGTTGCCCCTAGACAAAGCAGCGAAGGGCAGGGCATGACTTTGAACCAAAGTTGGGCAAAAGGGCTATGCCATGAATATTGCAGAGTTGCGCGATAGGATTTTGAAGCAGGACCGCCGCGCTTTGGCACGCGCGATCACACTCGTGGAAAGTGGGCGCTCTGATCACCGTGCGCAGGCGGCGGAGTTATTGGACCAGCTGCGTGACAATGGCAAAGAGGCTTTGCGCATTGGGCTGTCTGGAACGCCGGGCGTCGGGAAATCGACCTTTATCGAAAGTTTCGGTGTATTTCTGACCACGCAAGGAAAGCGCGTGGCTGTATTGGCTGTTGATCCCTCTTCGACGCGCTCCGGTGGATCAATTTTGGGCGATAAAACCCGGATGGAACGCCTAAGTCGTGACAAAAACGCTTTTATTCGCCCATCGCCAAGCCAATCCCATCTAGGCGGCGTTGCACGTCGCACGCGCGAGGCTGTTGCGCTGTGTGAAGCCGCAGGGTTTGATGTTGTGCTGATAGAAACTGTCGGTGTTGGGCAATCTGAGACGGTTGTGGCCGAGATGTCTGACCTGTTCCTGTTGTTACTTGCCCCCGCCGGAGGGGACGAGCTGCAAGGCGTTAAGCGCGGGATCATGGAGATGGCGGACCTCATCCTTGTGAACAAGGCTGATGGTGATCTTAAGGCCACCGCAACCCGCACCTGTGCCGATTATGCAGGGGCCCTGCGCCTGTTGCGCAAGCGCCCACAAGACCCAGAGACCTTTCCAAAGGCGATGACGGTGTCTGCGCTTGAGGAAAAAGGGCTGATTGATGCTTGGGGCGAAATGGAAACGCTGTGCAAGTGGCGTCAATCCGAAGGGCATTGGGAGAGCCGCCGCGCACGTCAGGCCCATTATTGGTTTATGGAAGAACTGCGCCAAGGGGTTCTTGCGCAGCTAGAAAGTGTTGAGGCACGTCGCGAGATTGCCGAATTGTCACAGGCTGTTTCGAAAGGGCAGGCCAGCCCCACGGCCGCAGCCGAACAAGTGTTGAAAGGGTTGAAACTAAGGCTTAAGGCGGGAGCAGAGGAAAAATAGGGATTTCCGAGTCGGATTGTCATTTCCTTGTCGTGAATCACTTGACCTCATTCCATTTCAGGCCTAAAGACGCCCAACGAAATTCTGGGTGCTGCCCGTGGCGGCGCCTTTTTGCTTTATCGGGGTCTAGTTCCCCGTGGACCGTAAAACGAGGATGATCCTATGTCGCGCCGTTGCGAACTGACCGGAAAAGGCCCGATGTCTGGCAACAATGTCAGCCATGCCAACAACAAAACTAAGCGTCGTTTCCTGCCGAACCTGAACGACGTGACGCTGCAATCTGAGACCCTGAACCGTGGCTTCAAGCTGCGCATCTCAGCGGCTGCATTGCGCACAGTTGATCACCGTGGTGGTCTTGACGCATTCCTTGCAAAGTCCAAGGATGTAGAGCTGTCAAACAACGCTCTGAAAATCAAAAAAGAAATCGCGAAAGCACAGGCTGCTCAAGCCTAATCGCGACGTTCTAAGTCACTGGACAGTGATAAAGGCCCCGTCTGTCTTCAGGCGGGGTTGTTTCATTTTGCCGCTTTCCATTGTTGGATCGGCAAAGTTATATGCCACCTATGAACCGGATTCGTCATAGCATTGCCATTCTGCTGATCGCAGTGTTGACCCTGACAGGGCATAGTATGGCAATTGCACGGGGTATGCCCGCTGCGACAGGCATGATGGAGCTGTGTACCGGTACATCGCCGGTGATGGTGCCGGTAGATGCCAACGGCCAACCCACAGGCCCCGCGCATATCTGCCCTGAATTCACTTTGATGTTGTCCGAGGCGATTTCTGCCGAGGTTGATGTTGTGCGTGTTGATCAAGGCTATGTGCTGCTCGCGCGTGATCGTCGTCGCCCGGTGATCCGTCACACGACATTGCCACGTCAATTGGCACGAGCCCCTCCTTTTGTTGTCGAAAACACTTTTTAGTTTCAACGACATTCTAAGGAAACCAACACAATGTCTCTAAAATCCCTGACACTGGCTGCTGCTGCGGTCATCTCATTCTCGACTCCAGTATTTGCCGACAGCAAAATCATGATCGAAGACGCCTATGCGCGTGTTGCTTCTAAAGCCGCCAAAGCAGGCGCAGCTTTTCTAATTATCAATAACATGGGCGACAGCGATGATCGTTTGATTGGCGTCTCCAGCGACGTTTCTGTCCGTACAGAATTACACACGCACAAAGACATGGGTGACGGCGTCATGAAGATGATGCATGTGGAAGAAGGCTTCGCCATTCCAGCTGGTGGTGCACACGCGCTGGAACGTGGCGGAGATCATCTGATGTTTATGGGGCTGAACGGCCCACTCGCCCATGGCGATGTTGTGAACGTTGTTCTGACTTTTGAAAACGCAGGCGAGATGAAACTGGAAATCCCGGTGGATCTGGAACGCAAGGCGGCGCACGGCGATGGCCATCATGGAGGTCACAAAGATGATGGCCACAAAGGTCATGGTGATATGGAACATGGTAAAAAAGACGACCATGCCCATCACTAAAGTCACGCACATCAGAAAGCCGGGAAACACTCCCGGCTTTTTAATTAAGGGCGTCAGAATATTTTGATCGCGCCTTAAGCTTGTTTAACAACCCGTTGGGAAACAGCTCGATCTTTCCGCTTTCAAACATGTCCATTTCAAACCACCGGGCGACACAGGGCTGTCCTTGGTCTTCGAAAAATTCGATGTAATCTTGCCCGACATAGGCATCATCAGGGAAAATCACGTCACACACAAAGACGATCTCGTGGCCCAATGCTCCGTGATGATTGTAGATGTTTTCATCAACCATCGGTTTGCCAACCGGGGTTACATCCACGCCCAGCTCTTCTTTGAATTCGCGCAGAATTGTGTCGCGCCACGTTTCACCGAACTCAACACTCCCCCCAAGAGGACGCACGCCCTTTAGCGCACCGTCATCGGAATATATCTCGCTCGCAAGTAACCTGTTGTCGCGCCATGCCAACCCAAGAGCTTTTACGCGTACATTCCCAGCGGGGCGCCAAATATGCATGTTGCTGTCTCCTTGATAGGCCTGAGTTATCGCGCAAGCTCTTCTGTAACCCAATCGGGGACGACTTGTGTCGCCGGCCCAAAACGGCATTCTGAAAATCGCGATGCGCCGCTTGACGGTTCCAAGTTGAGTTCGACGGTATGCGCCCCAAAATAGTCTGCTTCTGCAACAAAATTTGCGGCCGGATACACTTCACCTGAGGTGCCAATAGATACAAAGACATCAGCTTTCGACAAGGCCTCTGAAATCTTTTCCATTTGGTAGGGGATCTCTCCGAACCAGACGATATCGGGGCGTGTCGTGGGAGAGGCGCAGTTGGGGCAGGTATCTGTTTTACGCATTACTAATGGCGCAGGCCAGCGATGTTCGCAGGAATGACACAGCGCTTGATCCAACTGACCATGCATATGTGTGACGTTTTTGCTGCCGGCTTTCTGATGCAAGCCATCCACATTTTGGGTGACGATCAGTACATTGCCTTTATGTTCCGCCTCTAACCGTGCGAGGGCTTCATGTGCGGCGTTTGGAGTGGCCTCTGAGGCTTGTGCCCGCCGTGCATTATAAAAACGATGGACAAGCTCAGGGTCGCGGGAAAACCCCTCGGGCGTGGCAACATCTTCGATCCGGTGTTGTGCCCAAAGACCGCCTTCATCTCGAAATGTTCCCAGCCCGCTTTCCGCAGAAATGCCCGCCCCGGTTAGAATGACGATATTGCCCATGGTTTGCCTTTATGTGTCTTATGCTGGCTCTGAATTTCTATTCAGGCTAACACCTGATTGAGAACACACAAGGGAGCCGCTGTCATGAAAGTATTGTTTGTTTGCCTCGGAAATATTTGCCGAAGCCCATCCGCTGAAGGTGTGTTTCGTGAAATGACGCAGGCAACGACAGACAGCGCTGGCACCGCGGCTTGGCATGTGGGCAAGCCACCCTATGGGCCGATGCAAGAAGCCGCGTCGCGCCGTGGCTACGATTTCTCTGATCTTCGGGCCCGTCAATTCACTGCGAATGACTTTGAAGCCTTTGATCTGATCATTGGGATGGATGACAGCAACATCGCTGACATCGAAAGCCTGCGACCACAGGGCAATACCACCCCGGTCAAACGCTTGACCGACTACGCGCCAGAGGCGGGTATGGATGAAGTGCCAGACCCATACTATACGCGCGACTTTGATGGCGCACTTGATCTGATCGAGGCCTGCGCAAAGGGCCTTAAGGCAAAGATCGGTTAAGCCTTCAGCCGTCGAATTGGGTGGGAAGATTTACGCCTGTGTGTGAAATCAATCTTCCAAAATTCGGAATTCGTTTTGTAAGAACGGCTCGCTGCGCAGGGCCGGGGTGATGACCTTGTCTTGCACCAGATGTCGGAATGTTTGCGCCACATCACGCGGTACACGGTCTGTCCAATCCAACCCAGCCAAGAGCGAGATTTGCCGCGAAAATTGGGCAAAGGGCAGCGGGTGCGCTGTGACCTGATCATGAAAGCGCACAGCCCGCATGAATCCGAGTGGCGTTGTGATGGCCCAGCCGATCCCGCGCGACACGCAGGCCATGAGGGCCAGATGGCTACCGATTTCAAACCGCTCGGGAAACTCAAGTTTCAGTCGCGAAAGATGAGCATCGATTTGCCGGGAAATCAATTGCTGGCGCTCGTATCTTAAAAACGGAAGGGTCTGCATCACCTCTTCCAGATCAGCGCCTTTTGGGGCAATGGCGGTGGGGGCCACCAGTATAAAAGGATCGCGCACGAGAGGGTATTCGATCACACCATCCAGCATTTCACCGGTTGACGCAGTGATACCAAGGTGCAGCCGTTTATCTTTCATCGCAGCCGTCAATTCGTGGCTTGAGGCGGTGATCATTTTAAAACGACACTTGGTTAGGCTTTCGGCAAGCGTTGTTACCAATCGTGGGGTGATGTCATCATCAAAGTCGTCGATGATACCCATCGACAATGTGCTGAGGTGAGACAGGTCCATCACCGTCAATTCTGACTGTGCCAAACGCAACTCGTTCAACACGCGGCCCGTTCGGTTCAAGAAATTTCGACCGGCCGGGGTCAATTGCATGGGGCGTTTTGTGTGATCCAACAGATCGACACCAAGGGCCGTTTCCAAATTACGAATCTGCTGGCTGACTGCGGGCTGACTTAGCCCCGTCGCCTCGGATGCCATCGCCACAGACCCTGAGTCCGCGAGGGCCTCAAACACTTCTAAACCTCGTAAGGTTACACCTTTGGTCAGCATGGCACCGATCTCCTTAGATTTCGATTTAGTAAATCTAAGGGCGGGCCGTCAAACAAAAATGAATGAGGCCAGTTCAGCTATCAAAAGGTCGATTTGGTCTCAGGCTTTGCTTGCGCAGACAGCCGCTGCGGTTTGACCGTAGTTTTTGTAGCGCTTCCAAAAGATCTCGTGTGAGCGGCGGTCAGATTGACGAATGACCTGCGCTTTATGTGGATCTTTGAAAAAGGTTGCAGCCAGACGCTGATCGGTCCGCGACAGTTCTCCGTTTGCGACGCGTTGCAAGCAATTGCACAGACGGCGTGATGCGGCCTTGCGATCAGATTTAACACATGCCGAAGAGATTGGGCCAGCTTCTGGCAATTCGGGTGCCAATGGAAGCAAAGCCAATGCAAGCCCAGCACTCATCAAAAGTTTCTTCATCTTAGCCTCGTTTTTCTGCCTCAGAGGGTACATGGCGCTTTGGCCGTTCTTTTTGCGCTAAGTATGCCTCAAGTTGTTAACAATTCAAAGAGTGTTGGCGGCTTAGAAACTTTGCCAAAGGCTAAGTTTCGCTCCAAATTGCGTTTCAGGGTTGGTCGAATAGTGAGCGCCCACCTGTAAGTGTCTGTTTTTTAAGTAAGGTATGGCAACAGAGGGGCCAAATTTGGCGTGCCATTCCTTATTCACAAGTTCGACAGTGCCATGCAGCATCCACTTCCAATCCTTTGGTGTCGAGAGGCCAAAGGTTCCATCAAACTTAACGGTGGGTGGCCCCGCAGGTTGTAACACCATTTCTGCATCTACCGTGGCCCAACCGTTTTGTTTTTTGATCGGAAAGCCGCGCCCGGCACTTAGGCCTAAACGCAGCAATGGGTCTATTTGATCCTCGTTTGAAAGTGATGAGGTCGCCCCTAGGCCGACCTCATAGGCGAATTTCAGATGCGTGTGCCCCGCGTCTATGGCGCGTCTGACTGAAAAATGGCCGCGCAGATCAGCTTTGCCTTCGACGCCAGCAGAGATCACTACAGTGCTTTGCGCATCGCGCCCGTACTGCAGATACACGTCTCTGTAGTTGTTGAGAGTCAGATCAATCGATGAAAGCCCCAACGTTTGGCTTAACGCAACAAACCCTTGGTTCGCAGGTTCCAACCATGGCCCAGCCGCGGCGACCTTCGACCAACATATCGCCAAAATCAAAGGCCAAAATCTCATGAGAACGCTCCGACGACAGTTTCACAAGTTTTTGGTAAATCTCGCGTTAACGTCTGGGGGCGCGGATCAGAAAAGCACAAAATTGAGAAAACAGTGGCGCATCTCGGTTGTGCGCGGCTAGGCTAAAGGAAAAGAGAAGGAGCCAACATGCCAGTGATTGAGAGAAATGCTGTTCGCCAAACCGTCATTACAACCTTCGAAATGACACCGGGGACGTGCCAGGATTTGATCGAAGCCCTGACCAAAGCCTATGCGGACTTCATCTCAAAGCAGCCCGGATTTATCAGCGCAGGTCTGCATGTGAATGATGCCCAAACCCGTATTGCCAACTATGCTCAGTGGGAACGCCGCGAGGATTTTCAAGCGATGTTGCGGTCACCTGAAATGCGAAAGCACACGCGGTTGTTCAATGACCTGTGCAAAAGTTTCGAGCCGGTCATGTATGATGTGGCGGCGACCTTTGACTGACGCTAGTGTCTCAGCGTAAAGCTAACAGTAGAGGCGCGTCTATGTATCAGCACATTCTAATTCCCGTCTCTTTTGACGAGGATCAGCGCACCGATGCGGCTGTTCCGGCTGCGGCGGCCTTATCGGCCCCAAACGCACGGGTGTCATTGCTACATGTTATGGCGCCTGTACCGAAATACACGGCCCACTACCTGCCCGAAGGGTATCGGGATGAGGCGCTGACGACGATCGAAACATCGCTGGCCAATATAGCGCGGGGTTTGCCAGATGCGCATGGCCATGTGATCGAGGGGCAACCAGGGCGTCAAATTTTGAAATGGGCCAGCGATAATACGGTAGATTGCATCGTCATCCCCGCGCATCGCGTTGGGATGGCGGATACCTTGCTTGGGGGCACAGCGGCCCAAGTGGTACGCCACGCGCATTGCGCAGTGCATTTGATCCGGTGATCAAAAGCTGGATTGGAATTGATTGATTGTTGTCAGTCCGACCAAAACGATCAATGGCAAGAGCGCAAGCGTGAAGGCCAGGGGCTGTTTTGCATAGATGTGAGACATCCGTAGGGCAGGGATAAAGCAAAGCAGCATCGAGATCAGGCCAAGGAACAAATGTCCACGCGAGGTTTCGAGCGTAAAGGATTCCGTAGGGGCGAGCCCCGCGATGACCAAGACAAAAGCCCATCCCACGATTTGAACCGAAACCAAAATATGCACGATCTGCCGCAAGTGGCTGCTTCTCCCGATTTGATCTACTTGCATTTGGTTCCTTCCAGAAAATGTGTCCGTATTGAAAACGTAATGTTTTCAGAACCTTCTGTCATCTTGACCAAATGATTAGTGTCCTAGGACATTCGATAGTTCAAAGAACAAAAGTATAGGGCCACAGGAACCGCAAGGGCGCAGAGGATTTCTGGCCGAAACACAGCGCCAGCGTCAAGTTTCATTGGCCCATCTCGGTTAAAGCGGCGGAAAGATGTTGCTACCGTCCGCGCCGTTTAACGTTACCGCCACGTTGCCCCGGACGCCCCGCAGTCGAGCGACCTTTTGATTTAACCGCTGTGTCTGCAGCGGCCTGCACCGCTGATTGCCGCGCCAGCGGGTCATCAGAGATCGCAAGATCAACAGCCTCAAGGCGTTTCACCTCATCGCGCAAGCGTGCAGCTTCTTCAAACTCAAGGTTCTCCGCAGCCTTGCGCATGTCTTCACGCAGGCCGTTCAGATGTGCCTCAAGATTGGCACCATGCAATGGTTTTTCGACCTTGGCTGTGACACGCGACATGTCGGTGTCGCCTTTGTACAGTCCGGCCAGAACGTCTTCGACATTCTTTTTGACGGTCAATGGTGTGATGCCATGCGCATCGTTGTAGGCAATTTGTTTGGAACGGCGGCGATTGGTTTCGTTAATCGCACGCTCCATGCTGCCCGTCATCTTATCGGCATACATGATCACACGCCCCTCGGCGTTTCGTGCGGCACGGCCAATGGTTTGAACAAGTGACGTTTCAGAGCGCAGAAAGCCCTCTTTGTCGGCATCCAGAATGGCGACTAGCCCACATTCCGGAATATCCAAACCCTCACGCAGCAGGTTGATCCCCACCAAAACATCAAAGGCGCCAAGGCGTAAATCCCTTAGGATTTCAATGCGTTCCAACGTGTCGATGTCGCTGTGCATATAGCGGATCTTGATGCCCTGTTCGTGCAGATATTCAGTCAGGTCTTCGGCCATGCGTTTGGTCAATGTGGTGACCAGCGTGCGGAACCCCTGCGCGGTGACTTTGCGGATTTCATCCAGCACATCATCCACCTGCATTTCAACGGGGCGAATTTCGACCTCTGGATCAAGCAATCCCGTTGGGCGGATCACCTGTTCGGTAAACACACCACCAGATTGCTCTAGCTCCCAAGCGGCGGGGGTCGCTGACACAAAGATCGATTGGGGGCGCATGGCGTCCCATTCTTCGAACTTAAGCGGCCGGTTGTCCAGGCAAGACGGCAGGCGGAACCCATGTTCTGCGAGCGTGAACTTACGACGGTGGTCCCCACGATACATCCCGCCAATTTGCGGAACAGACACGTGGCTTTCGTCGGCAAAGACGATTGCATTGTCAGGAATGAACTCAAACAGTGTGGGAGGCGGCTCGCCAGGTGCGCGCCCCGTCAGATAACGAGAGTAGTTTTCGATCCCGTTGCAAAAACCCTGCGCTTCAATCATTTCGATGTCGAAGTTGGTGCGTTGTTCTAGCCGCTGTGCCTCAAGCAATTTGCCCTCTGATACCAATTGATCTAACCGCTCTCGCAGTTCTTTTTTGATGTTGATCACCGCTTGCTGGAGCGTTGGCTTTGGCGTGACATAGTGGCTGTTTGCGTAAACGCGAATTTTCTCGAATGTATCTGTGCGCTCACCAGTCAGAGGGTCAAATTCTACGATGCCCTCAAGCTCTTCACCAAAAAACGAGAGCCGCCAAGCACGGTCTTCAAGGTGTGCTGGAAAGATTTCAAGGCTATCGCCGCGCACGCGGAACGACCCACGCTGAAACGCCTGATCATTGCGGCGGTATTGCTGTGCCACAAGGTCAGACATGACCTGTCGCTGATCATATTCTTTGCCAACGACCAAGTCTTGGGTCATGGCCGAATAGGTCTCAACCGAACCGATACCATAAATACAGCTGACCGAGGCCACGATGATCACATCATCACGTTCAAGCAAAGACCGTGTGGCCGCATGGCGCATTCGGTCGATCTGTTCGTTGATCTGGCTTTCTTTTTCAATGAACGTATCGCTGCGGGCCACATAGGCCTCGGGCTGATAGTAATCATAGAAAGACACAAAATACTCAACCGAGTTTTCGGGGAAAAATCCCTTGAATTCCCCGTAAAGTTGCGCGGCGAGTGTTTTGTTCGGCGCCAGGATGATCGCAGGGCGTTGAGTTTCCTCAATAATCTTGGCCATGGTAAAGGTTTTACCAGTACCCGTTGCCCCCAACAAAACCTGATCACGTTCCCCGTCAAAAATGCCACCACAGAGTTCTTTGATCGCGGTTGGCTGGTCTCCTGCCGGTTCAAATTCGGTGTTCAAGACAAAGGCCTTCCCCCCTTCCAGCTTTTCACGGGCCGGGGTAGGGCGTTGGAACATTGGAAGGCTTTGGTCAACGTCTGTGGCAGTCATCTTAAATCCCTTGCTGCCTCTAACTTGATGTGTTTGCGGCTGAACGCAAGGTGCTGCTGACAGTTTTGAGCAGGGGGAGGCGTATTGTTGACAATATTTGACAGTGTTGCGCCCCCAGAAGCCCCGGAAGACTCCAGATGACTCCGGGGGCGCAAAAAAGCTTAGGTCTCTTCTTCTTCTTTTACCGGCACATACAATTCACCGCCTTCGCGGAACTTGGCGGCCATGGCCTCCATGCCTTCTTTCTGGGCTTCTGCACGGATATCATGGGAAATCCGCATAGAGCAGAACTTAGGACCACACATAGAGCAGAAATGCGCAACCTTATGGGCCTCTTTCGGCAAGGTCTGGTCGTGATACTCACGCGCTGTGTCTGGGTCGAGCGACAGGTTGAACTGATCTTCCCAGCGGAATTCAAACCGCGCCCGCGATAGCGCATCGTCGCGACGCTGGGCCCCCGGCAAGCCTTTGGCCAAGTCTGCGGCATGGGCTGCGATCTTGTAGGTGATTACACCGGTTTTTACGTCATCCCGATCTGGCAGGCCAAGGTGCTCTTTCGGGGTCACGTAACACAGCATCGCGCAGCCAAACCAACCTATCATCGCAGCACCAATGCCAGATGTGATGTGGTCATAGCCCGGAGCGATATCAGTGGTGAGTGGCCCAAGCGTGTAAAACGGTGCTTCGTGGCAGCATTCTAGCTGCTTGTCCATGTTCTCTTTGATCTTGTGCATGGCCACGTGGCCCGGCCCTTCGATCATCACCTGACAGCCTTTATCCCAAGCGATTTTCGTCAATTCGCCCAATGTTTCCAGTTCGGCAAATTGTGCCTCGTCGTTGGCGTCTGCAATCGAACCCGGACGCAGGCCATCACCCAACGAGAATGACACATCGTATTGGCGGCAAATGTCGGCGATTTCGTCAAAGTGCTCGTAGAGGAAGCTTTCCTTGTGGTGATGCAGGCACCACTTTGCCATGATTGACCCACCACGAGACACGATTCCTGTGACACGTTTGGCGGTCATCGGCACCATGTGCAGGCGCACACCGGCGTGGATGGTGAAATAGTCGACACCTTGTTCAGCTTGTTCAATGAGAGTGTCACGGAACACATCCCATGTCAGGTCTTCGGCAATGCCATTCACCTTTTCCAGCGCCTGATAGATCGGCACAGTTCCAATGGGGACAGGGCTGTTGCGGATGATCCATTCGCGGGTGTTGTGAATGTTGCGACCGGTGGACAGATCCATCACCGTGTCAGCACCCCAGCGGATCGACCACACCAGTTTGTCGACTTCTTCTTCCATGGAAGAGGTCACGGCCGAGGTGCCCATGTTGGCGTTGATTTTAACCAAGAAATTGCGGCCGATGATCATCGGTTCGATTTCTGGGTGGTTGATGTTGGCCGGGATAATGGCGCGACCCGCCGCAATTTCGCTGCGCACGAATTCTGGCGTGACGTAATCTGGGATGTTTGCCCCAAAGTCGTTGCCGTCACGGTGGCAAGGCGACAATTCACGCAATTGGTTTTCGCGGATTGCGACATATTCCATTTCTGGGGTCACGATGCCTTGGCGGGCATATTCATATTGCGTTACGGCTTTGCCGTCTTTGGCCCGCAATGGTTTGCGCAAGTTTGGGAATTCCGCAACCAGACGGTCGCCTTCAACAAATCCGTTGTCCTCAGGTTTTACGACGCGTGCTTCGTATTCTTCGACATCGCCTCGTGCCATGATCCAATCTTGGCGTGTAGGCAGCAGGCCCTGACGGATGTCTGTCAGAATATCTGGATCCGTATATGGACCAGAGCTGTCATAAACCGGCAGCGGTGGTTCACCGGCTGTCGGGTGCGTGGAAATCTCGCGCATGGGCACGCGAATGTCTGGGAATTGTTCGCCGTTCACATAAATCTTGCGAGATGCGGGAAGGGCGCCCGTTGTGATCTTTGGATTAGGGACGTTCATTTCTGTCTCCTCCTATTCATCAGTGGGACACCAGATGAGAGAAGGGTGGGAGGCAGAGGGTAAAATAACCCCCGTGTCAGATTTTACATGCCCCGGAAAAATAAAGAGGCTGCGCAACAAATCTTAGCTTCCTACGCCAGTATCAACTGGGTCAGGTTCAAAGGGTCGCGTCGCTTCCGTTCTTTGCGGGCAAAGAACATCCATCCGCCTCTCAGTCCCTTGTCGGGACCCCCCTGCGTAAGGCAACACCTATGCTCGCACAGGTTGTGACGTCAATGCAGAGTTTCATCTGGTACGATTGGTCCGGGAAATCTGGCGCAAAGGTCTAAGACTTTACAGATTCAAGGCTTGCCCGCTGCGTTCAAATTTCGGATAAAGCCCCAAGATTAAGGAGATCAGGATGATCGCGCGCATCTATCAGCCCGCCCGCAATGCCATGACATCGGGCCAAGCCAAAACCAAAACCTGGATTCTGGAGTTTGCGCAGGCGTCTGCCCGCGACATTGACCCTTTGATGGGATGGACAGGGTCTGACGATACGCAGTCTCAGATCAAATTGCGGTTCTCTTCGAAACAAGCCGCGATTGAATATGCCAAAGAAAACGGCATCGACGCTCAGGTGACAGAGCCGCAAAAGCGCAAGCCAAACATCCGCGCCGGCGGATATGGCGATAACTTTGCGACCCATCGCAAGGGCCCTTGGACCCACTGATCTGTGTACAAACTGGGCTGAGGTGTCTTTGGTGCAACGCACCGCTAGATATCATCCAGTGAAATCAATTCGATAAGACCCCACGAGCGACCGATTTGGTCGCTCCATTTATTTAAACTCGGCTGGAGCCTCCCTCAATGACCATCACTCACCTTGTCACCCATTCCGGTGGTTTTCATGCAGATGAGCTTTTGTCCTCGGTCATTCTGACCCGCCTGTTTCCAGAGGCCACGCTGCTGCGCACGCGGGATAAAACTTGGATCACACCGGATGAGGGACGGATTATCTATGATGTTGGTGGTGACTTTGATGCACAAGCGCAGATTTATGATCACCACCAGCGGCCAAATCCGCTCCGAGAAGATGGCCAACCCTATAGCTCCTTTGGTTTGATCTGGGCCCACTATGGCCGCGACTATCTGGCAGCCATGGATGTGCCTGAGACTGATATCGAGGCCATCCACGAGTCTTTTGATCGTGGGTTCGTGTTGCCCGTCGATTTGGTCGACAACGGCGCGGTGAACACGTCAGAGGCAGGTCCGTTATTTTCTGGCATGACTTTGCCGGTCTTGTTGGAAAGTCTTAAGACGGTGTTTGATGATCGTGCAGAGGGCGCGGATGATCGCGCGTTTCACGATGCGCTGCCCGTCGCGCGGGCCTTTGTCGAAGCTCAAATCAAACGCAAAGCCGCCAAATTCCGGGCCGAGGGCATGGTGATGAACGCCATCGACGCCGCAGGTTCTGGCCATATTCTGGAATTGCCAATGGGCATGCCGTTTCGCGCTGGTGTGGAAAAGGCCGGGGCGGATCATCTGCTGTTTGTTATCCATCCCCGCGGCGCAGATTGGACACTGACCACGATCCGTGTCGGGGATGATACGTTCGACAACCGTGCCGATTTGCCTGCAGCTTGGGCCGGTTTAACGGATGGCGCACTGGAGGCAGCAAGTGGGGTCAAGGGGGCAAAGTTCTGTCACAACGGACGGTTCATTGCCGTGGCCACATCGCGTGAGGCGACCCTGAAGATGGCGGATATCGCCGTTCAAGAAGCGTTGGCTGCTAGCGGATAGATGCAGCAACTCAGCGGGGCAATGATCGCCTAGACAGTCCGCCTTGCTGTGCCTAACGTCTGTCTGGTGAAACCAAAGTTGCGATTATATGGGTATCTCGGCTTAATCGCCGTCATCACAGCTGTCAGCATTGGCGTGTGGACTGTGGCCTATCGCAATGCGCTGCACCGCCTACAGGATCGTGCCGAGGTGGACCTTGTGTTTGCGGCCGATCGGCTGACCAGCCATCTTTTGCGATACCGCGAGCTTGCGGTGGCGTTGTCACAGCACCCTCATCTCATCCCGCTTTTGCATGAAAATAAGGATCCGAAAGTTGCTAAATCCCTTTTGCAAAACAAAGGAGATAAATCAGGGGCTTTTGAAATTGATTTGATTGATCTCACCGGTGCGGTGCTGGTCTCAAATCTTTCAGAGCACATGACGGTGGATCTGACGTCAAAGCCTGTGCAACGGGCATTTCATGGAGCGCTGGGCAAAGATAGCCAAATCATCCCATCTGAAAACAGCATTCCGACACGCGCCTATATTCACGCTGCTCCTGTGTTTGCGAAAGGCAGCGGCGCGATTGGGGCGGTTGTTGTCTCCACCAGCTTGGTTAACTTTGAACAGAACTGGCCCACAAGTCCGACAGCGGTTTATTTCACCGATCAGTCTGGCCAAGTTGTTTCATCCAACCGCACTGAGCTGATCCTGAAACAAACGACACCCAATGGGGGCTTTCCCCAGACCAAATTGGTGGACAGCTGGACGGGGCTAAGGATTTGGATGGTGCAAGGTGGCCCATATTTGCCCAGCCGGGCGCTTGTGATCGAAAAACATCTGCCCGTCATTGATCTGACCGCGACAATCTTGATGGATGCCGCACCCGCACGCGCGACAGCCTATTTGCAGGCCATGTTGGTGGCGGCCCTAGGGTTGGTGTTTGGGGCCGGGCTTTACTTGGCTGGCGAGCGTCGCCGCGTTTTGGCCGAACGACTAGAGGCAGAGGCTGCCGTGAACACAATGCTGGAAATTAGGGTTGCCGAACGCACGCGGGCCTTATCGACGGCCAACACCAATCTGCGCCACGAGGTCAAGGAACGCAAAGAGGCCGAAAGTGCACTGAAACAAGCCCAAGCTGAACTGGTTCAGGCGGGTAAACTAAGTGCATTGGGTAAAATGTCGGCTGGCATCAGCCATGAATTGAACCAGCCTTTGATGGCCATCCGGTCCTTTTCTGAAAACGCCGGGAAGTTTTTGGACATGGGCAAAGAGGAAGAGGCACAGAAAAACCTTGGTCGTATTTCTGAATTGTCATGGCGCATGGCCAAGATCATCAAAAACCTACGTGCTTTTGCGCGACAGGAAAGTGCCCCGTTTACCAAGGTTGATTTGGTAGAGGTCATAGAGGCCTCTATCGAGATTTGTGCTGAAACCCTTCGCAAGCAAGGCGTGTCACTTGATTGGCAGGCGCCGATGGCACCGGTTTGGGTGCAAGGTGGCGAAGTGCGTTTGCAACAGGTGGTTGTGAACCTCATGTCCAATGCGGCTGATGCTATGGAAGACAGCGCGACGCGCAGCATTGCTCTTACCCTAGAGGCGACAGATGACACCGTGGTCTTGCATGTGGCCGACACTGGCCCCGGGATCAAAGAGCCAGAGCGTGTCTTTGATCCGTTCTACTCCACCAAACAAGTTGGAGCAGGGGATGGCATGGGGTTGGGCTTGTCGATCAGCTATGGTTTGGTGCAAAGCTTTGGCGGTGCAATTCATGGGCGGAATGGGCCGAACGGAGGGGCGATCTTTACTGTGGAACTACAGACTGCAAAACAAAAGGATGCCGCAGAATGAAGCGTGTTTTGCTGGTGGATGATGATAAAGCGGTGCGCGAAGCCTTGGGGCAGACATTTCTGTTGGCCGGGTTTGATCCGGTTGTTGTGGGCAGTTACATCGAGGCCAAAGATCACATCGCGCGGGCCTTTGAAGGCGTCGTTGTGTCTGATATTCGTATGCCGGGCAAAGACGGGTTTGACCTATTGGCACTGGCCAAGGATATCGACGAAACATTGCCTGTTATCATGCTTACCGGCGAGGGAGACATCCCCATGGCCGTTCGCGCAATGAACGAAGGCGCGTTTGAGTTTTTGGAAAAACCCTGTGCGCCGAATGATATTATAGCCGCTGCCGAACGTGCGCTTGTTTTACGCGAAGCGGTAATGTCTCAGCGCAGCATTCAAACACAGCAACATCAAGCTGATGCTGCATCTCGTATCTTGTTGGGCCAATCTGAGCTGGCGGATCGGGTGCGCAGGCAGGCACGGCTGGCGGCGCGCACAACTGCGCCTGTGATCCTCACCGGGGATCCGGGGAATGGCATTTACAAAGTGGCAGAGGTTATTCACCTGCTGTCCAAACAATCGCAAATGCCTTTTGTAAAGGTCGACGCCGCTGCGTTAACTGACGTATCTTTGCCCGATATCCTTGCGCAGGCCGCAGGTGGGTCGCTCTACCTCGAAGAAGTCACCGGATTGGCGCCCGTTGTGCAAAGCAAACTGCTCGCCGCGCTCGAAGCCGATGACACATTGCGCGTGATTGCAGGAAGCACGCGTAATGTGCAGGACGCCGTAGAGACCGGGCAATTTAATGCAGATCTGTTTTACAAACTGGATGCTGTCCACATTCACACGCCCGCGCTGCGTGATCGCGTCGAAGATATTCCGATCTTATTTCGCCACTACGTTGCGCTTGCCTGTGAACAGGCAGACCTTCCGATGCCCGAAATCACGCAGGATGTTTTAGCACGTTTGATGGCGCAAGAGTGGCCGGGCAATGCGCGGGCCTTAATGAATGCGGCGATGCGCTTTGCCATGGGGATGACTGAGCCTGCCGAAGTTGCCGAACTTGGTCTTGTAGAGCAGATGGCGCAGGTGGAGCGATCCCTGTTGATTGATGCCTTGCGCCGTCACAAAGGGGTGGC
This sequence comes from uncultured Paracoccaceae bacterium, assembly GCA_947498415.1. Taxonomy (GTDB): domain Bacteria; phylum Pseudomonadota; class Alphaproteobacteria; order Rhodobacterales; family Rhodobacteraceae; genus Cognatishimia. The sequence goes on along the minus strand of CANMKB010000004.1, from coordinate 70,277 downwards.
CACCTCAACGGCGCAGGCGCTCAAGCTTCCGCGCAAAACCTTTTATGACAAGCTCACACGCCATGGGATTCGGGCCGAAGACTATCGTGCATAACTGTGCGGATTTCCGCACAGTGAGCGGTATCACATGTGTGAAACCCCGCTCATCGGCCTGTACACTCCTGCATGATAAGTGTGAATCCGTTCTTTAATATTTTGATTTTAAATGGAAAATTCAATTCACCTAAGTCTTGTTCAATTTTCCTTGAGTGGTGGCGAAACCCTGCTGAAATGAGGGCATAGGCCAAATTGGGCCTCAAAGAATTGTTCTGGGAGGAGCTATCATGAAATATCTCGCAACCACTGCTGTTGCCGTTGCTTTGTCTTTGTCCGCTGCTGGTGCACATGCCGCATGTGATGCAGGCGAAATCGTCATTAAATTCAGCCACGTGACCAACACCGACAAGCACCCAAAAGGCATCGCGGCAACTTTGCTGTCAGAGCGTGTGAACGCTGAAATGAACGGCAAAGCCTGTATGGAAGTTTATCCAAACTCTACACTCTATAACGACAACCAAGTGCTAGAGGCGATGCTGCAGGGAGACGTCCAATTGGCGGCGCCTTCTTTGTCGAAATTCGAAGCCTTCACCAAGAAATTCCGCATTTTTGATCTGCCATTCATGTTCAAAAACATCGAAGCGGTTGATGCTTTCCAATCGTCTGAAACAGGGCAGGCGATGAAAGAAAGCATGGTACGTCGTGGTCTCCTTGGTCTGGGATTCTGGCACAATGGCATGAAGCAGATGTCAGCAAATGTTCCGCTGGTTTCGCCAACGGATGCCGAAGGTCTGAAATTCCGCGTGCAAACCTCTGACGTTCTCGTGGCGCAAATCGAAGCGCTAGACGCCAGCCCTCAGCCGATGGCCTTTTCCGAAGTCTACGGTGCGCTTCAAACCGGCGTTGTCGATGGTCAGGAAAACACATGGTCCAATATCTACGGCAAAAAGTTCTTTGAAGTGCAGGACGGTATCACCGAAACCAACCACGGTATTCTTGATTACCTCCTTGTGACGAATGTGGATTGGTGGGAAGGCCTACCAGAAGACATTCGTGGCCAGCTGGGCACTATCATCGAAGAAGTCACAAACACCCGTAACGGCGAAGCGTTCAAAGTGAACGAAGCGGCCAAAGCGGCTGTGATCGAAGCGGGCAGCGAAGTGCGTCAGCTGAGCGCGGAACAGCGTGACGCGTGGGTTGCCGCGATGAAGCCTGTTTGGTCCCAATTCGAAGGTGACGTCGGCGCTGAAAACATCGAAGCGGCTCAAAAAATCAACGCGATGTACTAAGCATCGCCCCTATGAGCAGCCGGGCCCCCAACGCCGGGCTGTTCATTCCATCTGTTCGCTCAATCCATATCTGAGCCAAACAGAAAGAGGATCTCTATGAGTACGACTGCTCAAACCCGGTCTGGGTTCGAGGAAACGGCAATTGCCGTCATTCTTGGCCTGATGACCCTCATCACATTTATCAACGTTGTTCTACGGTATGTCTTCAACTCCTCCCTGATCTGGGGATTGGAAGTTGTCTTGATATTGTTTGCTTGGCTCGTCTTGTTTGGTGTGAGCTACGGCGTAAAAATCACAGCGCATCTCGGCGTAGACGCCGTAACCAATATGTTGCCAAAGGGACCGCGTCGCATCGTGGCCTTAGTGTCTGCTGCACTTTGTCTGATCTATGCATTTTTGCTGCTCAAAGGCGGTTGGGACTATTGGGCGCCTTACGCTGGGCTGTACCCAACAGAGGGGCGCTGGTTCCCGCTTGGTTTTGACGAAACAGCCCGAGATCGTGCGTTTTACATCACCGATCAGGTGCCGATGCCGGAATTCCTGCGCTTTCTCGAAGGTTGGATCAACTACGATGAAACGTATGACAAGCTGCCCCGCGTGATCCCCTATGCGATTGTTCCGATCGGCACGGCACTTTTGATGTTTCGCTTTATACAGGCCACTTTGCGCATCTGGCGCGGGCAGGCGGATAGCCTGATTGTCAGCCACGAAGTGGAAGACGAACTCGAAAACCTCAACTCAAAGACCGAGGGCTAAGTCATGGATGTCGTTCTTCTTTTTGGTATGGTCATCGGGTTTCTGTTCATCGGTGTTCCGATTGCGGTGTCTTTGGGCCTAAGCTCGATCCTCTTTCTGTTGGCGTTTTCTGACAGCTCGCTCGCCTCAGTGGCGCAAAGCTTTTATCAGGCGATGGCCGGTCACTATACATTGTTGGCGATCCCGTTCTTTATCCTGGCTTCGTCGTTCATGGCGACGGGCGGTGTCGCCCAACGGATCATCCGGTTCTCCATCGCGGTCGTGGGCCATTTTCGCGGCGGTTTGGCCATCGCGGGTGTCTTTGCCTGTATGATGTTTGCCGCGCTGTCGGGCTCATCCCCGGCAACGGTTGTGGCGATCGGGACAATCGTAATCGCCGCGATGCGTCAGGTGGGGTATTCCAAAGACTTCGCCGCGGGCGTGATCTGTAACGCAGGCACCTTGGGCATCTTGATCCCGCCATCCATTGTGATGGTGGTCTATGCCTCTGCTGTCGAAGTATCTGTGGGCCGGATGTTCCTTGCGGGGGTGATCCCGGGCATCATGGCGGGTGTGATGCTGATGGTGGCGATCTATGTGATCGCAACAATCAAAGACATGCCCAAGGGGGAATTCAAAGGCTGGGGAGAGGTCTTTGCCAGCTTCTCGGATGCGCTTTGGGGCCTGATGCTGATTGTGATCATTATGGTTGGGATCTATGGCATTCCCGGCATTACTGGCGCTTTGTTCACCCCAACCGAGGCCGCCGCGGTGGCCAGTGTCTACGCTTTTGTGGTGGCGACATTCATCTATCGCGACATGGGGCCATTGGCTGAACGTGACGGGCAGGCGAAATCGAATCTGCTCAAGAAACCGCAAGCCTTGATCACAGCGTTCTTTCACAAAGACACGCGCGACACGTTGTTTGAGGCAGGGCGCCTGACCATAACCTTGATGTTCATCATCGCCAATGCTTTGATTTTGAAGCATGTTCTGACAGATGAACAAATCCCCCAACAAATCGCCGGCGCAATGCTATCGGCAGGGTTTGGGAAAATCATGTTTCTTGTCATCGTGAACGTGATCCTGCTGATCGGGGGGCAGTTCATGGAGCCTTCAGGCCTGATCGTGATCGTGGCGCCTTTGGTTTTCCCAATTGCGATCGAACTTGGGGTCGACCCGATTCACCTGGGGATCATCATGGTTGTGAACATGGAAATCGGGATGCTGACGCCTCCGGTTGGTCTTAATTTGTTCGTGACCTCAGGTGTGGCGGGCATGCCGATGATGCGGGTGGTCAAGGCGGCCCTGCCATTCCTTGCTGTGCTCTTTGTGTTCCTGATCATCGTGACCTACGTGCCGTTCATTTCGACATGGCTTCCAACCACATTGATGGGCCCTGAGATCATCACAAACTAGCAAAGCTTAAGGTCGCAAGAATACACGGCGCCCCAACCGGGGCGCCGTTTTTTCATGCCAAAGGTGCAATGCCTCTGGGCAAATCGAATCTGGTGTTTTAACACGGGGTCAGCGGTCCCTTAGCTCAACTGGATAGAGCAGCTGACTTCTAATCAGCAGGTTGAGGGTTCGAGTCCTTCAGGGATCGCCAATTTTCCAACAAATGCCTAAAAAACCAAATGTCTGCGCAAAACGCAGAAAAAACACTGCGCAAAGTGTTGGTTTGGCTGACTGGATTTTGGTTAAATTATTGACTTTGATTGGAGAATTTTCAGAATCGGGTGTGCTGGCCTCTACCGGCGCGCCTTGTACATTCTGCTAGACTGTTGGCAATGAGGCCTATTATTAAAACTAACAATGACCTTCGGTAGCTGTTTCAAGAGTGTCTGTAGGTGCGAATTGGGCGGATTGCGGTCATTCGCTGCGCGTGTCACAAACGTCAGCAGTTCGCTGTAAGCAGACTTTGCAAAATTTGGCTATCGGCCCAATCCAGACATTCACCACGGTGCCGGTGCCGCAGTGCAGCTTCGTCAAACCAGACATTCGTAAATCAGAGCAATTTGACAATCTGGTCAATTGTAGTACTGGCAAAGTTGTCGCTGTTTGCGGATCCTGGATGATTACCGTTGAACTAGTGGTAAGCACTATTGGTGCTTATACGCCTACAAGGTTTAACAAACACACAGCAGACAAAGTCTTTTGCAAGCCTTATTGTCGCCTATAAGCGTAAAGAGCGTGTTTGCATCAACATATTCTAAACGTTACTAGCCGCTGCTATCTTTTTACTACTCTCATAGGCCATCTTTAGGCAATGCGGCATTAAAAGACTGAGCGATGTCGCGAAGGATTTTGATAAAGAGGCGGATCATATTTGATGATGGCTGCTCTTCTGGCATGGCAATGACATAGGGGTAGGTCAATTTGGGCTCGAATGGCCGGGTGACAACACCGTTGTTGCGCCAGGGGCCAGCGGCAAAGGGTTCAATTAAACCAACTGCCAGGTTTTCTGCGATCAAAGCGTATCCTGTGTGCGAACTTTGGATGCCGATGTCGGATTGGAACTGAACCCCTGCGTCTTCTAGCACGGTTTTGGTATCCCCCCAATCCATCTGCTGTTCGGGCAAGATCGTTAAAACATTCTGACCAGCCAAATCTTGGGGTGTGATTTCCTCTTTTTCCGCCAGCCAATGAGATTCATGCATCGCACAAACATGTGCAGCTTCGATCAGGGGTTCTTGTTTAAGTCCGGGCAAGTTTGGAAAACCATGCGTGATTCCCAGATTCGATTGGTGCGTTTGCAGGCGCAAAGCGATCTGCGAAAAGGATGCGGTTTCGATTTGAAACCCGACCAACGGGTTGATTTCTCGAAACGCACGAATGGCCTTTGGCAAAATTCCTGTGGACAGCGCTGGCGTAACGCAGATTTTCAAGTCTGTCGGATTGCGCTCGCGGATGTGTTTAGCGGCATGGTCGAGCTCTTCAATACCGATAAAAAACCGTTCGACACCACCGTAGAAACGTAAGGCTTCTGGGGTCGGGTGCAAGCGTCCCTTGGCGCGTTCAAATAGTTTAAATTGCAAATGAATTTCCAAATCGGCAATCAATCGGCTGACTGCGGGCTGTGTCACAGACATCAGATTTGCTGCCTGCGCTGTGGTGCCTGTTTGCATAACACTGCGAAAGGCTTGGATCTGTCGGTGCTTCATGTGGGTACTTTCAGTGTATAATATTTATGTATGTATCAATGTATTATTATGACTTGATATTATCAATACTGATCAGCGATGCTCCTTGAAACAATAATTCAGGGAAACTCAGATGGCGCATCAGCCGAAAATTTTGGTGGCAGGTTATGGGGCTTGGGCCAAGGCCGAAAACAACCCAGCGGCGCAGGTTGTCAAAGAACTGGGCACACGCAACTGGACGGGTTGCGAACTGGTTTTACATGTGATGCCGGTGCTTAGTGCCGACCTGACTGACAATATCAGCAACCTTCTAGAGCAGCACAAACCTGATGCTTGGGTGGGGCTTGGCGTATCTGACGCTGGCATCATTCAAACCGAAATGCTGGGCATCAATTGGCGCCACTTTGAGGTGCCGGATGTGACCGGTGCTCAGTTGGACCAATCCCCCGTATTTCCAGGTGGGCCAGCAGCTTACAACGCCACATTGCCCAATGCAAAAATGGTGAAAGCCGTTAACAAAGCCGGCATTCCGGCTTCGGTTTCTTTTCACGCGGGCACGCATCTGTGCAACCAGATGCTTTACACCGCACAGCACTTGATCCAGCAGCGCGGCCTGTCGACCCTCAGCGGGTTTATCCATGTGCCACAAACGCCTGGCAACATTGCGATGACCGAACGACGCAAGCCGCAGACCTCCTCGATGAGCCTGCCTATGATCGCAGATGCCATAGCAACCTGCATCGACACGTTAGCGGATGAACTCCGTGTTGAACCTGCAGTTACAGCGTAAAAGAGGAAGCCCCCATGTCCATCAGCACACTCAAAGACTCGGATTTGCTTTCTGTACGGGATCTGACCATTGAATTTGGCTACGGTGATTTTACCGTCCGGGCTGTCGACAATGTATCTTTTGACTTACAGCGCAACAAAACTCTGGCGATTGTGGGGGAATCCGGCTCCGGCAAATCCATATCCTCGCTGGCGATCCTTGGGTTGTTGAAACACTTGCATGGTCGCATCACCAAAGGATCGATGCTGTTTGATAGCGAAGTCCTTGGCCGTCAGGTGGACCTGACCCAATTGTCAGAACGCGAGCTACGCCGCATTCGCGGCAATGAAATTGCGATGATTTTTCAAGAGCCAATGACGTCTTTGAACCCGGTGTTCACCATTGGGTCGCAAATGGGGGAAACCCTCGCGTTGCACCAAGGCTTGTCGCAAAGCGCTGCCCGTAAAAAAGCGCTTGAGTTCCTAGAGTTGGTGCGCTTGCCCAATGCAAAACGCATGCTTGGGAATTACCCGCACCAACTGTCGGGTGGCATGCGTCAGCGCGTCATGATCGCGATGGCCCTGTGCTGCCAACCGAAAATATTGATTGCAGATGAACCTACGACGGCGCTGGATGTGACCATTCAGGCGCAAATTTTACACATCATTCGGGATCTTCAGGCCGAAATGGGCACCTCGGTTGTTTTCATCAGCCATGACATGGGTGTTGTTTCTGAAATGGCTGACGATGTCTTGGTGATGAAAGCCAGCAAGTCGGTTGAAACGGGCACGGTCAAGCAAGTCTTAGGCTCGCCGACAGAGCCATATACACAGGCTCTTTTGGCGGCAGTGCCACGTATCGGTAGCATGACGGGCACAACAGCGCCGCAGCTGTTTGATATTCCCGGTCAAACGCAGTCCAATGACACCGTTGCCGCGACCGCCATTGATTACAGCAAACCTGTGCTCGAGCTTGAAAACCTCACCACGCGGTATGATGTACGTGGCGGTTTGCTCAATCGCGTCACCCATCGGGTACATGCGGCAGAGAATGTGTCGCTTAGCATCTACCCCGGCGAAACCCTTGCTTTGGTTGGTGAATCCGGCAGTGGAAAATCCACCGTGGGCAAGACCATTCAGCAGCTGGTTGATCCAGTGTCGGGCGCCATGCGGTATCATGGGAAAGATATCTTTTCCCTGCCTGCAGCAGAGCGCAAAGCCTTTCGCAAACAGACGCAATACGTGTTTCAAGACCCATATGGGTCTATGAACCCGCGCAAAACTGTGGGTGAAAGCTTGATCGAGCCCGCTTGGGTGCACGGGTTGGTTTCAACCAAACAAGAAGCCAAAGACAAAGTTGCAGACTTATTGGTTAAGGTGGGCCTTCCTGCAGAACATGCCAACCGGTTTCCGCATCAGTTTTCTGGTGGGCAGCGCCAACGCCTGTGTATTGCCCGCGCCCTCGCATGTGATCCAAGTTTGATCATCGCAGACGAAGCGGTATCGGCCCTTGATGTCTCGGTGCAGGCCCAAGTGGTGAACTTGTTGATGAAGCTGCAAGCCGACCAAGGCCTGTCTTATCTCTTTATCACCCACGATATGGCGGTTGTGGAGCGTATCAGCCACCGCGTGGCAGTGATGTATCTTGGTCAGATTGTCGAGATCGGCAGTCGCCAACAGATATTTGAAAATCCTCAACACCCTTATACCAAAAGGCTTTTGTCTGCTGTGCCGGTGTTGAACCCGGGTCATCGTCCGACCCGCCCCCCACTAGAAGGCGAGATCCCCAGCGCCATGCGGGCGGTCGGGAATGAACCCAACCTCGTTGATCTGCAGCGTGTCGAAGAGGGGCATTTCTTTGCCGCCCAATCGGCCGAAGAGCATCAGGCCGTCTTGCTTTAACCCAAAAACAACAAGGGCGAATGCCCGCTTTCCCAACCTATTGGAGGACACAATGTCTAAACTCTATTCATACCTGACCGCAAAGAATGCGGCCCGGTCGGCGCTTATTGCGTCTTGCCTTTCGCTTATGGCCCCAGTGGCTGCGCAGGCCGACACCACTTTGACGGTGGCGCAACAACAGGATCCGCAAAACCTAGATCCCATCGATACATTCCGCCTGTCCTGGGGATCGATTGCAAGCAATGTCTTTGAAGGCCTTGTGTTCCGCGGAGAAGAGCTGGAATTGGAGCCGGGCTTGGCGACAGGTTGGGAATTTCTCGACAATGAAACCCGCATCCGCTTTACCCTGCGCGAGGGTGTGACATTCCACAACGGCGAGGCTTTCAACGCAGATGCCGTCAAATACACATTTGACCGCTTGCTGGGCGAAGAGGGTGCCAAAGGCCCACAACGTGGCAACTACACTTCGATCAAGGAAGTGGTTGTTGTAGACAACAACACTGTTGATTTCCTGATGAAGCAACCAGACCCCGTTCTGATTACCAAATTGGCTGGCTATGGCGCCATGATCGTGCCGCCAAAATACATCGAAGAGGTCGGCGAAGAAGCCTTTGATATGAAACCAATGGGCACCGGCCCATTTCAGGTTGTTGATTACACACCTACGGTTGGTGTGAAACTCGCAAAATCGGACACCTATTGGAACGGTGAAGCCAAGGTCGATAACGTCAACATTCGCTTTATCGCAGAACCGGCGACACGTATGGCAGAGCTGTTGTCAGGTGGCGTTGATATTGCGTTGAATATCCCAACTCCATCGGTTGAGACGATCCAAGCCAACGATGCCGTTGATCTGGTGGCCGTTGACGGGCCGACGGTGAAAATCATCCGGTTCAAAACGGATGAAGGTGTGACTGCCGATCCACGTGTGCGCAAAGCGATCTCGATGGCGGTTGACCGCAAAGTGATTATCGAAGCGCTGCTGGGCGGGCTTGCAAGTCCGATTTCCAGTGCCCAAGGTGCCAAGTCTTTCGGCAATGATCCAGAACTCGAGGCCTATGCCTACGATCCAGAAGCTGCCAAAGCGCTATTGAAAGAAGCAGGCGTTGCACCGGGCACCAAGATCACCTTGGACCTACCAAGCAACGAAGAAGAATTTCGTGAAATCGCTTTGGTTGTGGCAAGCTATCTGCAAGCCGTTGGCTTGGAGCTGAGCATCCGCCCACACGAGCGTAACGTTTTCTTCAACGAGATCATTGGTGGCGGAAAAACTGGTGAAATGTACTATTTCGGTTGGGGAGGGTGGACCTTTGACTTCGATAACACCGCCTACCTTCTGTACCACACAGGTGAGCGTAACAATCCTTATATAGATGACGAAAAACTGAATAGTTTGCTCGAGACGGAACGCGCCACCTACAACACAGAAGTACGTCGCAAAGCCCTGCAGGAAGTGGCCGCTTATGCCCATGAAAATGCGCTGGATCTTCCGATGTACAACTTGCCCACGCTTTACGGTGTGAACAAGCGGGTTGAGGGCTTTGTTCCGGCACCAGATGACCGCGCTCGGTATCTGAACGTCACCCTGAAATAACGACACTGTCGATCCCCATTTCAACATGGGGATCGGCTTCCGCCACTGGGTGGCCGATAGGAGGTTTCATGCCCGTCTTCCGATTTATCTTACAACGCGTTCTTCAAGCCATCTTGGTGACGCTGGCCGTGACACTGTTTGTTTCGTTCGCGATCCGACTGACCGGCGACCCGGCAATCATGCTGACTGCAGATTCCAGCAATGTCACCGAAGAAGATTTGGCTTTTATCCGCGAGACACTTGGGTTGAACAAACCCTTCTTTGTGCAATATTTAGACTTTCTAAAAAGCCTGCTGTCTGGCGATCTAGGTGAGTCTTTTTTCCGGGGCTCGGTGCGCGATCTGATTGCCATTGCGATGCCTTCTACTTTGTTGCTGGCGATTTCCTCGCTGGGGATATCAATTCTGATTTCGATCCCACTTGGAATTCACTCTGCTCTTCACAAAGGTGGGCTGTCTGATCAGGTCATTCGCGTTCTGTCGCTGGTGGGCTTGTCGTTTCCGAATTTCTGGCTGGGCATCATGTTTGTACTGCTCTTGTCTATCACTTTCCCAATCTTTCCGGCCTCTGGCTTTGAGACCTGGTCCGCCCTGATCCTGCCTGCGACAACCATTGGCATCATTCTGACCGCCACAAATGTGCGGTTAGTGCGCACACAAATGCTCGAAACCCTATCGGCGCAATATGTGATGGTGGCGCGTGCCAAAGGCTTGAACGAACGCTCTGTCGTGTACAAGCACGCACTGCGCAACGCCGCAATTGCCATTGTCACCTTCTTGGGTCTTCAATTTGGCAACCTGATTGGCGGCCTTGTTGTTGTAGAATTGGTCTTTAACTGGCCGGGCATGGGAACCCTGTCGATTGAGGCGATTGCCCAACGCGATTACCCACTTTTGCAGGCCACTGTCTCGATCCTTGCGATCATGATTGTTGGCGTGAACCTTGCTGTGGACTTGATCTACGGCCTTATCGATCCTCGTATTAGGGTGGCTTAAATGACTGATCAAACACAACCCCGCCCGCAATCGCCAAGCATTGCGACCCGTTTTCTTAACAGTCGCTATGCAAATTTTGAATTTATGGCAGGCGCGATCTTAACCGGCACCTTGGTGGTTTTGGTTGCTTTATCTGGTGTAATCTTTCCTGATGGCGGTAGCAAAATTGACCTTTTGGCGCGGTTGACTGGCCCGTTCCAAGCATCCGGTCATCCTTTGGGCACCGATGCGCTAGGGCGTGATATACTGGAACGTATTGTGCATGGCGGGCGCGTTTCGCTGTTGGTTGGTGTGCTTTCAGCACTTGGCGCTGTGGTGATCGGCACGATCATTGGCTTGTTTGCTGGATATTATCGCGGATTTCTGGACACATTTATCATGCGCTTTGCGGATATTCAGCTGGCGCTACCGTTTATCCTGTTGGCCATCACAGTGATTGCCATTGTTGGGCCCGGTACGGATCGTATCATTGTGCTCATGATCATTTCGCAATGGGTACAATACGCGCGTTTGGTGCGGGGGTCGGTTCTAAGCTTGCGTGAACGCGAGTTTGTGCAGGCTGCGCGTAGCTATGGCCTGCATAATGTGAAGATCATTTTCTCTCATATCCTGCCGAACGCGATGGGCCCTCTGATCATCTTGCTGACATTGAACGTGGCCAATAACATTTTGCTGGAAAGCAGCCTGACCTTCTTGGGCCTTGGCGCAGACCCGCAAACGCCAAGTTGGGGTGGAATGCTGTCTGAGGGTCGCAGTTACATTCAGACGGCTTGGTGGGTTACGGTTTTCCCGGGCGTTGCTATTATGCTGACGGTGTTGGGGCTGAACCTGTTGGGCGATTGGTTGCGCGATGAACTCGATCCCTTGGGGCAAACCCGATAGCTTCGACATGTAATATTTTGGGCCCCTAATTTATGAATTAGAGGCCGAAAAGGGATGGAGGAGGTCTCATAAGGTAGCGTATATTTTGCGCCATCTTACCCTACAGCGTTAGGCAAACGTGCGCTCTAGCAATTTTAGCTGCAAGCAACCGTCCAAGCAAGGTACATTGGTCTCGTTGCAGCCATCGAATTCGTTTCAATGTTTACCTGTTTGTGGGATTGTCTCGCCATCGAATTCCAATTGATTTTACGGGGCTGGATGTCTGCTTTACTGTTTCCAGCAAACCTACGCTGCTAAGCGGCTATTTCATACTTTCCGCCCATGGTGTCGATTTTCTAGGTCTGCATTGGGCTGGGAGCGGTCACTGGACGCAATTCGCACGAGCGGCAGCTTAGGGCCGCGAGCGACTTTCGCCAATACTGCGGATTATGCTGATGCTGCGCTGCAACAGAGGTCTGGATTGAGCCCACAGTGGAAGTCTTCATTTTTTGCTGCATGCGCTCGCAGCGCGGAAATTTCTGCAAGTGCTCAGTCTTGCGCGCCGCAGCGCGGCTGGAAACTCGGCCATTCGAACATCGCGCAGCGAGGTTTGTCAGAGCAACTCACAGATCGCGGGACAAAGTGAGCTTTCGCTGCAGCTGCGCGAATATCTGTTTTCGGGCCCGGTTCTCGAGTTTTTCAGCGTAAAACGCTTGCAATAATCGTGTCAGATCTTCCCCCTTAGAACAAACAGGGCACATTCTGTCACATACCCCATTCTATTCTGAACTGACCGCGCTGTCTTAGCTGGTATGGATACAGAACTTGTTTCCATCGAGATCTCGGAAATACCCACCGTAAAAGTTCTTACTTCGCTGCCCGGGCGCACCTTCCGACGTCCCACCGCCTTCGATCGCAAGGCTGTAGGCCGCATCTACAAGAGATTTTTCTTGGACAACAAATGATACCATCACGCCATTTCCAGGGTGTGCAGCTTCTCCGTCAATTGGGGTCGTTAGGATAAAGCAGCAATCCTGTTTTGGATGTTTCCAGCTAATCTGTGTGCTGATTTGATATCCGATGTGGAAACCGAGCAGTTCACAAATGGGTGCTAGAAACCGTTTGGATTTGTTGAGATCTCGTGCCCCAATCATGACATAGCTAAGCATGTTATTTCTCTAAATAGCTGGTTCTGGAAACACTGGAAGACGCGCGATATGAGCCGGATCATGTCCGAGGATGAGCATTGCCCCATGCGCTTCGACGAATGCACGAACTTTGTCGATCGCGTCGAGAGACAATTGCACGTCAAAACTGCCCTTGGTCACATTGCGGTCGATGAATTGCTCTTCGAAATAAGCGACATCGCCAGGTAAAATGAAGGCACCGGATTGGGGTAGGTTCAGATGAAGAACTTGAGACCCTCTGGTGTGACCCGAAGCCGCCTCGACTGTTGCAAAGCCATCGCCAAAAAGATCAAGGATGCCATCACTTGGACGCACCCTACCCGATCCTTGCAGCCAAGGATCAAAATCCTCGGGCTTAACATAAGGATTGCTGGAGACACCCGTGTGAACTGACCTTACCTCTTCCCAATCGGCGGCACCTAGGATGAGCTCCGCGCCGGGAAACAGACGGGCTTGCCCTGTATGATCTGCATGATTGTGCGAAAGGATGACTTTAGAGATATCAGAGACGTCTAATCCCAGCTTTGCGATCTGGTGATCCAATCTTTCCGGACCTTCGGTCGCGAGGCCTGTGTCCCAGATAATGTAGTGATTGTCGTGCCGAATAAGATAGCTGCTGTTGACGAGAGGAAATTTCCGGTTTGCATAGGCATTGCCCTGAGAAAACAGATCGCCATCAACATTGCCAAGTTTGCCGCAATCAAGCCGCCAGAGGGCAGTGCCGCTATCAATCTGGCTCATGTTGCTAACGCCTTTGGTTTGGCAGAGTTTTGTAGAATTGGGGAACGCATGTTTGTCCTCGTAAGCTGCTTTCAAGATCAACTCTGAAGCTAAGCGAAAGAATTTTGCTCCGAAAGCGCTTGAACTTGAGCCCATTTCGATCAAACTCGGTTTATGAAATTAGTGACCGTGCTCAATAAAAGTCCCGCGCCCGATGTTGCCTTTGCATTGCGCGTGATGAAGTCCGTCAAAGACTGTCGGGACCAAAATTGGTTTGGCGAAAACTGTTTTTTGTACAGCAGCTTAACCGAAGAACGCGTGCTAAACCTCACAACCAGTCATTCCGCGCTATGTGTCATCCTGCAGGGCGAAAAGCAGATCTGGCAACACGGGGTGAAAGAGACGTTTGGTGCCGGGACACTTATAGCTCTGCCTAAGGCAATCGAAATTGACGTGGTAAATGTCCCCCGAAGTGACACGGAACCTTATGTTTCGCTTTCCTTCCCATTGCGACCGATTGACACTCAGAAATCAGCCGCAATCACTAGTCAGCAGGCAACACATCCAGGCTTTTCGATCGCCTCTTCCAGTCACTTGTACACCGCCATTGAGCGTTTACTTGAGAACCTGACTGATGTTGCCTTTGCTGACGACCTTAGAGGGGTGCGACGGCAAGAGCTCATGCTGTTACTTCAATCCGACCCCGCCGCTTCTCTGCTTTTTGATGGCTCAATCTCTGGAAAAATTGGAAAAATGGTACGCAATAGTCCAGACAGAGAATGGACCGTTACCCTCGTTTCCAACGAATTGGCCATTGCGCCCTCGACGCTTCGGCGCAAGTTGCGAAATGAGGGCGTGAAATTCACCGAAGTTTTGCGGGACCACCGACTTACAGTTGCTCACCAAATGCTACTGGATGGTGCATCATCCTTCGAAGCGCAAACGTTGTCGGGTTTTCGGTCCCGCTCGCACTTCGCCAAACATTTCAAGGACCGTTTTGGAAGACACCCTGCTAAAGTCTAACGGCATTCGGACAACCTGACATCAAAGTTTTTGCTCTGACGGGACAACGATTGCGGACATTCGTACTTCGCGCAACATCCGCTACTTTGGGCTCCTTGCAGACCAATGCCCGTGCAGAAGACGCCCATTTGGTTGGCTTCCCAAGACGGGCCTTCAGCCTTGCATGTACACTCGCCCGGTCAGCGCGGTGCTGATGATTGGGCTGGAGGGAGGATCGGAGGGCATATCATGCCAAGAGTCCAACTTCCCGCAGTCACCTCAAAACGCAAGGTTTGGAACAAGGGGCGGATTATCGGGCAGAAACGTCCGTTGCTGCCAAAACAAGTGTGGGCGATCCGCGCACGGCTCGAACTTTCGGGCAATTTGCGCGACCTGACTTTGTTCAACGTCGCCATCGACAGCAAACTTCGAGGCTGCGATCTGGTTAAGCTAACCGTGACTGATCTTGTCAAAGACGATCGCGTCTGGGAACGTGTTTCCGTGATCCAGAGCAAAACCAAACGGCCTGTTCAATTCGAACTGTCGGAAAACACGCGTGAAACCGTTCTGACCTGGGTCAGAAATCCGGAGATGCTTGCTTGCCGGTTCATGTTCCTGAGCCGGTTTCACGACCGACCACACATCTCAACGCGTCAGTACGGTCGACTTGTCCGCGACTGGGTGAAGGCGATTGGTTTGGAGCCGAGTGGATACGGTACACACTCGCTTCGCCGAACAAAGGCTGCCGAGATCTATCGCAAGACTGGCAACCTTCGCGCGGTGCAACTGCTCCTTGGTCACACCAAAGTTGACAGCACGGTGCGTTATCTTGGTGTCGAACTGGAAGATGCTCTGAGCATAGCCGAGCGCATCGACATCTAACGAACCCTGGCGAACGGTCTTGCCGTTCGCCATTTCGAAGCGGTTGTCCGTCTGTCATGCGGCGTTCGAGCATTCTGAGCCCACAGAAGACATGCTGACTACTTGCTATGCGCGCTCGCAGCACAGAATGTTTTGCACATTCTGAGAATGTGGCGTCGCAGGAACCAGCCGTTGGTACATTGGCACGTGCCCGCTCATGGTACTGTCCTTCTGTGAAATGCGGACATAGCAGTCCTTAACGGAATTCGGTTGAGAGGCACTGGGCAGATGATACCTGCTCGGTGCCGCATCGCGACCTTCATTTACCGACCAAGCAGAAAGCAATGCCTTGCCACCAGCCGGCCCGAGGCATCACCACACACGCTCTTGATTCATACCGAATGTCTTCAGGCTCTTTGGATCAATCTTGCTGACAAACCCCATCGCAGCGGACTCCATGTCGGTCAAGTCCGCCATGACGACTGCCATCGCAGCTTCGGCGGCATCCTGAGACTGCCAGTGGACTAGGTCCAGCCACCAACCGTCTGTCGTACGAAACAGTTCACGATCAACAAACCCCGATTGCGCCGCTAGTTGTTCCTGAATTGCGTCAGCAGAGGCTAGGAATTCCACGTCGGTCGTTGGCATAAGAAACTCGATCTCTGATCCCGGCGCGACCAAACGAAACGCTTGGATCTCTGTGTAGCCATCCCCTTGGGGAACGTCGCCGACTTCCCAGTGTCGAACCCGTTCCGCGTGGAACCAGGCCATTGTTGAGGGGTCAATCAGTTCCATGATCGGAGCGCCATCCGGGTCTGTCAGAATCTCCGCAGCGGCTTTCTCGAAATCACCAACCGACCGCCAGTGGATTGAATCGATCCAGTAGTCACCGCCTTCCTGCGAGAGCAGCTCTCGGTATATCCGCCCATCGAACCTCGGCAGAAAATTGTCCTGGACGTGTTGGGCACCGTCGAGAAAGCGGGTTTCTTGGGTGCCTGGGAGCAACTTGAACCAGGCAATCTCGAGAATGGTTGTGTCTTCGGCATGGGCGGCCTGACTAGACAGGGTGAGTGCCAGTGTGGCCGCCGTGAGCAATCTATTGAGCATCGTTTTCTTCATTGTCGATTTCTCCATTTCTGAACGATAGGTGAGAAATAGACATCGACATGAATGCGGTCAACTTATTTCGGAACGATGCGTGGTAAATATTGCGCAAAGTCTCTAGATGTGCGATGTCGGGGCCATGGGAAGACGTAAAAGCTATGACCGTGACGAGGTTCTTGTGAAGGCGATGAAGCTTTTCTGGGCCAAGGGATTCGAGGGTACGCACCTCTCGGAGCTGGTCGAGGTGACTGGTGTGAACCGATTTGGCCTATACGGAGAGTTTGGTGGCAAGGAAGGTCTTTTCCAGCAGGCACTGGATTTGTACCTACGGGGCACATTGGATGCATATCGTGAAACGCTTGATGCCAAGCCACATGGTATAGGAAACATTCAAGAATATTTCCGACAGATGAGCTATGGAGACGCCTATCATGGCTGCCTCATGATCAACACGCTCACCGAAAAGGATACCATAGCAAGCGATGCCTTCAGCGCTGCGCGTGACGTTTATTGCGAGGCGCACAATCTGTTTCTGAAGAACCTCCGAGCTGCGCAGGCAAGTGGCGAACTCGCTCGTGACCGCGATGTCGATGCGCTCGCCAACCTATTGTCGACCTTGGACAGCGGCCTTTCAATTCACGGAATCGTCTCTCCCAGCAATTCTGAAAAAGATGCGATTGCCGCACAAGCGCTCCGCTTGCTCGAATGAGACGTCGCGGCGGGCACAAAGATCAACTTTGGCTTGTCAAAACTGCGCCGTCATCAAGGGTTTCGCCAGACCAACAAGACCCTGCGCCCTCCCAGATATAGTCAGCTCGGGAAGTTCCCTGCCGCCAAAATGGATTAGAGGCAAGGCGCGGAGGGATCTAGACCATCCAGGATGAGATCCAAAACAAACAGGAATTCGTCGCAGTCTTCCGTTTCATCCAGATGCGCCTGCACATGGTCGGCCAGATAGGGGTGCGCGTCACCCAACCCGCTCAGGAACCCTTCGACTTTTGTTGCGAACTCAGGACCGAGCGCCTTGTGGTATCCGATCTGCTGCTGGGAGAACCCGACAATATGCATGGTGATGGCATGATACCCCCGATAGATGATTAGCGAACTCAATCCCGCAAGCGTCATCACTTTTAGAATAGAATCCATGTACCTAATGCGGTTTGGGCCTGGCATGCGCAGGCTCCACTCACCAACGGCCCAATGATGCTTGAGCAGGACGCGGTTTGCCGATTGTGCCGAGGCTCGCATGGTGGACTTCCAGTCTCCCGCAAACTCGGGCGGATCGAATTCTCCGACTACCCGGTCAAGCATGTCTGTCAAGAGCTCATCTTTGTTGGCAACATGGTTGTAGAGGGACATCACCCCGCAGTTCAGTTGCTGCGCCAATTTACGCATGGTCAGCGCGTCCGCGCCGTGGGTGTTGGCGAAATCGATAGCCACGTTCAGGATACGATTCCGATCCAGGAAATTTCTTGTGCCAGACGGGTTTGCGTTCATACGGCCTCTGAATTTGGCACTCTGGGATTGACTTACGTACATTGTACGACTAATTGAAGGTGGGTCAACGTACGCTGTACGTAAGCCCAAATCTGAAGAGGACACACCTGTCATGTTCGTAGATCGAGTCGAACCCAAGACGTCCATGCGTTCTGTTGTGCATGACCGGTAAGGCAATGCCAGCAGCCTCAAGATCAAAAGCATTCCGCGCCCTGTCTGCGGGCCAGATGATGTATTGGTTGCGGTGCGCTGCGTGTCGGTGAACCCCTATGACTGGCACAATATGACCGGCACACCTCTACCTGTGCGCATGTCTGGCGGCCTTCGCCGCCCAAAGGAAAGTCGCTTGGGGGTTGATGTCTCCGGTGTGGTTGAGGGAATTGGAGCCAACGTGCGCCGCTTCAAGGTTGGCGATGAGGTTTTTGGCTTCGCCGATGGGTGTTTTGCCGAATTTGCCTGCGCCAAAGAGAGTGAACTGATGTCAAAGCCCGGAAATGTGTCTTTTGAAGAAGCAGCGGCTGTTCCCGTTGCCGCCCTCACAGCAATTCACGGACTGGTGGTCAACGCCAATCTTGGCGCGGGGGAACATGTCTTGATCAACGGTGCCTCTGGGGGGGTGGGAACGTTTGCAGTGCAAGTGGCTAAGGACCTTGGCGCAAAGGTGACTGCCGTTTGCGGGCCCACGAATGGGGCCATGGTCACAGACCTCGGGGCAGATCAGGTCATCGACTACTCCAGCGAGGATTTCACTCGGAGCCGGAATACCTACGACGTCATTCTAGACAATGTGGGTAACAGACGAATCCGTGACTACAAGCGCTGTCTCAAGCCAAATGGTCGCTACATCGTAGTGAGTGGGCCAAAGGGTAAAATTCTTGGGCCGATAGGTCATATGCTGAAAGCGATGATTGGCTTCAAGTTTGGGGCGCAAAAAGCGATGGTTTTTAAGGCACAGCGAACACCAAAGGAATTGGAGATGATCGCCGAATTGCTCGGTTCTGGCAGGATCAAACCGGTCATCGAGCAGGTCTATCCGTTTGATGATATCGCCGATGCATTGAACCACATTGAGACAGGCCGTACACGCGGCAAGCTAGTTGTTAGGATGGCTTTTTGAAGATCCACTGGACGATGAAGCGGGTTGGAAATCAGAGTAGCCAGGGCGGGGGCGCTGTTTGCCGCAGCCCCGTTGGCCTCATCAGGCTGCTTGGTTTCAACCGCACCCTCGCCAATGGTAAGGCAACTGGTATCTGCCCGGATGCGGGAGACGTGATCCAAAGTCGTGACGCGCCACCACTTCGAGGTCGCAAGTGAGAACATGAAGATAAGGCGCACGATGCTGCATCCAAGTTTGCGACCATATTACTGGCCGCTCAAGCTGCTGGGCGCAGTCTTGTCCACAAAGTGGGGTCTGCGCTTGGGGGCCAGCCTGGCGCGATATTCGGCCGGCGCAAATATTGACGGACTGCATTGCGCAGAACGTCACATCCCCAGTCGCCATAACGGACCTGACATTCGTCTGCGAATTTTCAGCCCAGTGAACCGCGGTGGCGTTCTGCCAGCCATGCTCTACCTGCACGGTGGCGGTTATGCGATGGGCTGCCCGGAATGGGATCTGCCGATGATTAAAAGGTTCATACAAGAGCGGCCCTGTGTGGTCATCGCACCTGATTACAGGTCGTCATTTGCTGCGCCCTACCCAGCAGCCTGTGACGATGCATACGACAGCTTGTTGTGGCTTCGCGATCATGCAGAAACCTTGGGTGCGCTTTCAGAAAAGTTCATTGTCGCGGGTCAAAGTGCGGGCGGCGGTCTGGCCGCGGCAGTAACGCTTAAGGCGCGGGACACCGGCGATGCGACCGTTGCCTTTCAGATACCGATGTATCCGATGATCGATGACTTGCAATCGACCATAGGGATGCAGAACAACAATGCCCCCGGCTGGACGGCCAAGGCAACGGCAATCGCATGGAACCTTTACCTGCGCGGCCTCGGGGCACCGTGTTTACATGTGCCACCTTATGCTGCTCCGGCACGCAACGTCGACTTTACGGGGCTGCCCCCGGCAATCAGCTTTGTTGGTGATCTGGATCCGTTGGCGGATGAAACGATCGATTATATGCGCAGCCTGTCCGAAACCGGCACTCAGGTCGCATTCAAGGTGTTTACTGGCGGGTTTCATTCCTTCGAAAGCCTATGTCCGAAGGCGGCAATCAGCCAGCAGGCAACCAAGTTCCTGCTCGCGTGTTATTCCGAATTCGTCGATGAGATCTTCGGCGCACCTGCCGTTGGATCCGGAGCACGTTGAAAGCACGAATTCCGCCTGCATCTGTGCCTGTATGCACCGGATATCGCAGATGTTGGCCTACGAAGTGATGATGCGGCACGGGCATTCTGCGACCGGCAAGAATGCTTAATTTTTTGCCCTGTGGGCTGGATCACCTGCATAAATGGGCTGTTAGGTTTGGCTAGGTCAGTTTCATCAACCAAACCAAGGATATGAAACATGCCTAAACCTACAATTGAAGCCGTGACATTCAACATTAACGATGGCGTGAGCCACGAAGCCTTTGCCGATGCAGAATGGCTATTGGGGCAATGTTTGGACCATGACATTATGGTGCAAAAAGCGGAATATTTTCAGGTCGTTTCGGAATGATTGCATCACCAAAAGCCGATTGATCGTTGTCAATTTTGCCGACCAAGGTGGCGTTCTGCTGACGAAGTATCGAGACCGGGTGAGCGTAGAGCTGGCGTATAACTCGGACGGCGAAATCTGAGGCGGAATGGCAAATTTCACTTGGCGCGGTTCGTCCGACTGTGGTGACGCGCCGACAACCGTGAAGTAACGGCGAAGTCCGCGCCAGTAAGGCGGGTTTGACCCGCGAGATGTAAGCTCTTGCACTATGCAGCGAAAGGTAAGTTTGAAATTCGGCGTGGATCGTCAGTTTGAACGGTTGCTTTTGTGAAAAATGCTGCGCTACCAAATAGTCATCGCCGTGATCGAGAGAGATTGCTGCATGAGCAATAGCCGCAGCTGCACAAGTCTGCTTCGTCCCGCGATCTGTGAGTTGCTCTGACAAACCTCGCTGCGCGATGTTCGAATGGCCGAGTTTCCAGCCGCGCTGCGGCGCGCTAGACTGAGCACTTGCAGAAATTTCCGCGCTGCGAGCGCATGCAGCAAAAAATGAAGACTTCCGCTGTGGGCTCAGAGCTGCCATTATCCGCACACAGACCCAAGGTCTGCTAAGGGCTGAAAAGCATACGGCTCTGCACGCTAATTTACCTTAACCTTGCGGAGAAATTGTCCTTAACTGCTTTTTGAATAAAGGCATTCAGCCCATCACCAGCCTTAGCTAATTGGATCATTGTGTCGAGATTTCTGGCACCAACCGACATTGATGTATATCGGTAGATCGCTCCGCTTTTAAACTCTATGTCGATGTGCGAGGGACCAATATCAAACGCTCGAACGCCCGAGTCATTGTCCCAGTCACGATACCTAATCATCAAATTCACCTGTATCTTAAATCAACTTTTTAATGTCACGTGCCGATCTGTAAGTTTAGCATAGCGTGATAGTATTGCTAATGACAGAATTGATCGACAAAGGAAAATCGGAGCATCCGTGGTGTCCATGGCAATGACCGCTTTGGGCTGGCAACAGCCTCGCGCCAGGGAGCTGTTCAAAGGCAGCTATGCGGGACAGAGCCGACATTCGCTGCGGCTGCGCCAATGGCCGCTTTTTTGTGCACACGACTTGGATCGAGCAACAGCCTTCGTTCAGGTCGCGGCTATTTTCAGGATTCTAATAACCGTCAATTTCGGGGACATTGCCAAGCCTTACAAGGAAGCTTGGGTCGCCGACTTCTCCACTCGTTGGATCTTCAGTAACCATGTAAGCGTCAGCACCTGCGCAATCCTTAGATAGAGCCTCTCGTTCGGCTCTGTTTTGTGCTTCTGACGCTGAGGAATATTCAAATTGCTTGGCAATTTTCAGGCCGATCTGCCCGTTGCGCCCAGCCGTCGTTTCAACATAAGTCTGGCAGATATAGTGAATTTTTTCTGGGGAAGACTCCGGGTCTGTCATGGATGGTTCCCTTTTATCGGCTGGGGCGATTGGAAGATCTGGAAACAGCGCAGGCCGATTTCGGCCTGAGTGTAATACCTATTGCCAAGCGGAGCACTCAACGCAAAGCAATTTCGCCGAAGCTCTATCATCATTTTGAAACGGTTCATGAGGGTCGCGTTTTGCGCGCTGTTTTCGCTGTCATTTCGGATGGCGTGTTCGCTTCTCTTTCAAGGCGGATATTGCGTAGCCGAGAGATCTTGGCAAGTCGTTGTTCCGTTTCTTCCTCGACCATTTGCCTGACAACACGCGTCGTCTTATCCATCGGGGTTTCAGGTTTGGAGTCATACACCTTGAACAGATTGCTTTTTGTGAGATTCGTCAATTTTGCGTTTCCTTTGTGATTTAGGGTGGTCTGGACCAAGCATGGTCTTTTCAAACCAGTACCAAGTGGTCGGACTTGCCTTGAATGTCCCGTGATGGTGTTGTGGGGGGAGTGCCCAAGAGTTTTACTTTGACGTCGGGCGCGGCCATGCTGTGCATCAACGCATTGTAATTCATCTGGAACCTCACCTCGGAACCCACCTTTGGCAGAGGTCGGGACGTTCCAATGACAAGATGATCGCTGGTCGCCCCGATCAATGTGCTTCCATCAGGCATTGAAATCCCCAGAATGTCGGTGTCCTGATGTCCTATCGCGACAATAAAGCGCTTGGAAACACCACTGACTTGCGCGATGCGACGTCTTGCCAAATTTGGACCGACCAGAGCGATGGCGGCGGGCGCAGGTTTTGCATTCGATTCGATAACTTCGGCAACAAGCGTGAAGGCGTCGGTATGCATCCCACCGATCTGTTTCCCAGACACCGGCTCAACACCCAGAAGGATCGCCTCACCCAGGCGGAGGTCGTTGACACGACCAGTCGCGCGTTCACCAAGCGCCCAGGGCAAATTGGCTGAGTTGCCACCGGAAACGACTTTGAGCAACGGGCCGCATGCCCCCTCGATCTCATTCGCGAGGTCGCTAAAATTGGACATTTGCAACGTAGTCGGGGCAAGCCCGCTCAGACAGGCAAAGTTCGCACCGATCCCTATCAACGCTAACCCAGGCATTTGCATGACCTGCTGAGTAATGTCAGCCAAGTTCTCGGGCAAAATTCCTTCCCGCTGATCGCCCATCTCGACCATTAGGATGATACCGTGGACTGAACTGTTGCGGATCGCGGCGGCGGCCAGTGCGGAAATGACCAATATTTCTGTGTTATAGCTCGCTTCACAGGACTGAGCGACCTGATCAGCCTGGCTTGACATCGGTGTACGGATCAGAGTGATAGAGCCTGTCATTCCCGCCGACCGTAGCCTTTGCACATTGCTTATACGTGCATCTGCAAGCCCTGAGGCCCCGCCATCGAGCATGGCCTGAGCGATCGCAGGATGCCCGCATACAGCCTTGGTCACGCCAGTTACTCTGATTCCACGCGGGCCTAAACGCGCAACAAGTGTCTGGGTGTTGCGCCGTATCTTGCCAAGATCCACTTCAATGCGCGGGCAGCTCATATTGCTGCCACTGCAGGCCTCTGCGTCAATGCGGGGTATGCAGCGACCACCATAGCAAGCAGATGTGCAGTTGGCCTTGCCAATGCATCGGTGACCGGCAGCCCGAGTTTGAGCGATTGGCCCGCAATGGTGGCGGTGATTTCGGCCTCAGACATCCCCTCGTGATTGAGAGTCAAGCCAATGACCTTTGTGTCGGCAAAGGCTTCGATCAAGGCAATCTCACTTGACGGCGTGGGCATCGGCATATTGGGAAAGTCGCAGCGATGTGCACGTTTTGGCGCGTGCTGAAGGATGACAGCATCCGGCTGGCTACCGCGCAGGATAAACGCGGATGTGCAGAACGCGGGGTGGCTTAACGCGCCTTGGCCTTCAATCAAAATGACATCGGGTTGTTCGGCTTCAGACGCCGCAACAATCGCACCTTCAAGCTCGCCACAGCAGAACTGAGGTGGTACGGCATCCATTGCGATACCGTATTTGGCTCCCTGCATCAGGCCTGTTTGGCCGGTGCCGACAAGCACCGTCTTGATGCCCTTTGCATTCAGGGCTCGTGCCAAAACAGTTGCCGTTGTCCGCTTGCCAATGGCGCAATCTGTCCCAAGAACTGCAATGCGCAGCGCTTTAACACCAGCGACACTGCCATCAAGCAGCCGCATGTCCTTGCTGGGTTTCGGCTTGCGGATGTCCCGAATGGTAACATTCCGTTCGGATGCGGCGGTGGCTATCTCATGGTCGTCGCTCAGATATTCATGCAGACCGCTCACGATGTTCATGCCAAACTCTATCGCTTGCAGAACAACACCTCGATCTACAGCTGAGAGCCTTCCCGTTGAAGGGGCCATCCCATAGATTAGCGTATCGGGGACTACAGCTTGATGTGCAACTGCAGCATCCAGATCAGCAAAGATAGGGATGTGGTTTATCGCATCGTCGAGAACGGATCCGCTGTCTTTTCCGCTATAGGTGCTGTCGATAACAGAAAGGATCCGATAGGCCTCTGAATGGCGCACAAGGCCGTTCGCTGTCTTGCCATCGATTTGCGCGAAGTTCCCCTCGCAATATACGACTGCCGAGGGTGGCACTGTGACCTGCCTGAATGAAGTAGTATGTGTGCGTTCGCTGTGGGTCATTGGTGGCGCTTGGGCGCCCCTGACCGGACGGCGGATAGTGTTGACAGTTTCGGATTTGGTTTCCATCGTGGTTCTCTTTTATGGGTTGGCACGAAGGGCAGAATTGCCTTCAAATGCGCATTTTGAATGGTAGTGGCGCCGTGGATCGCGCCTAATTGTTCAGCAGGCACAGCCCCTTTGATTTTTGGAAGTTCCTGTCGCACTCCCAACGGTTACCTGACCTGTCCAGATGCGCGTGTTCAGGAACGTCGATCAATTCGCATGTCTCGCTTGAGGCTTCGTATCCACGTTCGCACTTCCACCCTGTGCCGTATGTTGCATCGTCGAAATATGCATTTGCGGGGACCGCGACGACTGCGCACAGACCATCCCGTTCAAAGAAGCCACGCTCACATGTCCAGGGCTGACCGTATCCTGATCCATTCAGATAGGCGTTGGCCGGAACCGCAATGGCAGTACACAGGTCGCCAGTTGCTTCAAACCCACGTTCGCATGTCCAAGTGGAGCCAGATGAGGCATCTGCCAAGTATGCATTTGCTGGCAACACGATCTCCTGACATGTGTCATCGACCTTGATGTAGCCGCGTAAACACCTCCACCGTTCGCCAGAGGAGTCCAAGAACCCGCCTTCAGGCACCTCGACTGCAACACATGTAGCTTCATCGGTTCTGCGAAAGCCATGCAGACATTCCCATCCGGAACCGTAGGATCGGTTCGTGTCGTATGCGTTTTGCGGCACAATCACCGCGACGCAGGCATTTTCGTTCAGCCGGAACCCAATGTCACATTCCCAGCCATCACCGTAACTTTTGGCGCTGGCGTTCTCAGGCATTGGCAGAGTGGCGGTTTGGGCAAAAGTTGGTATCGCAAGCAGCAATACTGCGGCAATCAAACTTATGAATAGGCCGCGATTGTTGGTGAGCCTGCAGAGATATTGGGCAATCATGGAATGCGCCCGGCGAGGCTCTGTTAATTGTGATTTACGATCCATCTAACTCAAGCCCCGCAAGGCAGGCATCTGCAAGATCCCTGCTTGGGGCATCAGTGCCCGGCAAAGTGGCCCAGCCAGTTTCCATCATGGCTTTGCGCCGCTGAAAGCCTGAAGCTTCCTGCAGTGTTGCCAGTTTTGTTGTGCGTTCCGTGTCAGCCTCTGACAGATTTAAGCAAACTGGCACCATCGCCAGTGTAACTTCGTCAGCAGCAAGGTTTTGGGCCAACTCGTCTGCACTGCCTGCAGTTGTCCAGCCACCCCAGGTGAAGCCAAGAATAGAGATAGCAACTGCGCCAACCAAGGCGCCGTAAACACCGGGTTTCGTCCATTCGGGAAATGTCATTTTTGATCCTCTGACGGAGAAAGCGCCGCCGCACTATTTTTGATTATGTTAGTTTTTGGGTTGGCCTGATCCTGCGCCAGAGCCAACTCCAGGTCTCGGTGATCCACTGCGCGCAGCTCTGACTTTCCTGTGTGCCAATTGATCAATAGAAACGTCGCAGTACGTCGGTATGCGGCAAAGCTGTCGCTCAGCATGACTTCGTCGTCTGCCAACACCTCGTATTCACCCGCGGGCAGTTCATCCGTGTACCCAGCGACTACCAACGGATGAAGAAATGTCACAACTGACGTGGTCGTGCGCGATAACATCGGCAACCTTCCCAAACATCAGATCCCTGCTACAGGACGTGACAGCTGAATTTTTTGATGGAGGGTTGTGGTTCGCTCTGGCAGGCGGATGCGCCTATGCCGCAGAGAACCGCAACTTTCGTATCTCTCACATAGCCTCTTAGCGTTGGAAATGCAAGGTTGGCGACTCTGGATCCATTTATGAGGCCACCTATACTCTTAAGAAGGCCAAGGTTGGCAAGCCTATACGCTGAGCATTGGAAGATCCTTGCCAGCTACGTCCTTTTTTGCTTCGCCCGCCCAGAAGCCGACTTTCGCCGCGTCACAGAAAATTGGCAAAGAGGGCTCCTTGCAGACCAATGCCCGTGCAGAAGACGCCCATTTGGTTGGCTTCCCAAGACGGGCCTTCAGCCTTGCATGTACACTCGCCCGGTCAGCGCGGTGCTGATGATTGGGCTGGAGGGAGGATCGGAGGGCATATCATGCCAAGAGTCCAACTTCCCGCAGTCACCTCAAAACGCAAGGTTTGGAACAAGGGGCGGATTATCGGGCAGAAACGTCCGTTGCTGCCAAAACAAGTGTGGGCGATCCGCGCACGGCTCGAACTTTCGGGTAATTTGCGCGACCTGACTTTGTTCAACGTCGCCATCGACAGCAAACTTCGAGGCTGCGATCTGGTTAAGCTAACCGTGACTGATCTTGTCAAAGACGATCGCGTCTGGGAACGTGTTTCCGTGATCCAGAGCAAAACCAAACGGCCTGTTCAATTCGAACTGTCGGAAAACACGCGTGAAACCGTTCTGACCTGGGTCAGAAATCCGGAGATGCTTGCTTGCCGGTTCATGTTCCTGAGTCGGTTTCACGACCGACCACACATCTCAACGCGTCAGTACGGTCGACTTGTCCGCGTCTGGGTGAAGGCGATTGGTTTGGAGCCGAGTGGATACGGTACACACTCGCTTCGCCGAACAAAGGCTGCCGAGATCTATCGCAAGACTGGCAACCTTCGCGCGGTGCAACTGCTCCTTGGTCACACCAAAGTTGACAGCACGGTGCGTTATCTTGGTGTCGAACTGGAAGATGCTCTGAGCATAGCCGAGCGCATCGACATCTAACGAACCCTGGCGAACGGTCTTGCCGTTCGCCATTTCGAAGCGGTTGTCCGTCTGTCATGCGGCGTTCGAGCATTCTGAGCCCAATCTGCATAATGTAGCACTTAGTTCGAACGGCTACTTGTGGGAACTTCGGCACTGCTATCCAATTTATGCTACTAGTATCGTCCTGCGGTTCAGAGCTATCTCCGAGCCTACGCAGCAAGTTGTCCGAAAGACGCGATTTCGATGTTCCCTCCTGTCAGCACGACAACGACGTTTCGCCCCTGAAATCTGCAGCCGCTGCCAAGAAGTGTGGCGAGCGCTACCCCGCCCGACGGCTCCAGAACGACCTTCAGCGTATCGTGGGCAAAACGCATGGCGTCACGGACGGCAGCGTCGTCGACAGTTGCAGGCTCGCCAAGCGCCGCCGCGCGAGCGATCGCGAATGGTGCATCGCCCGGACGGGTCGCCTGCAGGGCGTCGCACAAGGTTCCGCCGGAACCGCTGACCCGCACGGGTTGGCCGGCGCGCAAGGATTGACGAAAGCTGTCGTAACCCAATGGCTCGCAGGGGATGCACGATGTGTGCGTTCCTTTGATGCGAAACCCGAGCGCGATGCCAGCGAACAATCCGCCCCCGCCGACGCAACACAAGATATCGTCTGGTGCGGGCACGCCCCATTGGTCCAGCTGATCAAGTACCTCAATGGCGAGGCTGGCATGACCCGCTACGAGCGCAGGGTCATCAAACGGATGCAGCAGCACACGCCCTTCGTTAATGGCGATACGCCGGGCTTCGTCGCCCGCAACCGCCTCTCGAGGTCGGTCGCCGTGATCAGTTTGAACAACGGTCGCACCAAAACTCTCGGTTTTGTGTCGTTTCACCTCGGGCGCATCACCAGGCATGACGATTGTGCAGGGGACTCCGAGGATTTGCGCGGCGGCTGCAAGCCCCTGGGCAAAGTTGCCCGAGGAGTAGGCGATCACGCCGCGCTTTCGTTCTTCAGGGCTGAGTTGCAGACAGCGCCAGTAGGCGCCTCTGAATTTGAAAGAGCCCGTGCGCTGCATCGTTTCCAGTTTCACGTAGACCGATGCCGCACCAGTGCGTTCCTCCAAAGACGGCACGCGCACAAGCGGCGTCTCGACCACAACGTCACGAAGAGCGGCGACTGCAGCATCTACTTCGTCAAGTGTTGGAAGTGTCTCCAAGGCCCTCACCCTGCATTGCCGGTTGGCTCAACGCCCGCACCTTCCACCATGAGCATCGCCGTCCGTTCGGGCGCGCGCGTGCGGTGGACGACCTTGCGAGGCACGGTAAATCCCTGGTTCGGATGCAGCTCAATCGTTCCGTCTTCGAGATCGATGAACAGCTTTCCCGACACCACGTAGAAGAACTCGTCTTCCTTATCGTGATGGTGCCAATGATACTCGCCCTTCACAACGCCGAGACGAACCACACACCCGTTTACTTCGCAAAGTGTTTGATTGAACCAATCATCCGTCACACTGTCGCGCAGTTTCTCCACGTCGATCAATTTCAGGAAGCCGAAGGCGACATCGTTGTGGTTCTGATAGCCGTATTTCTCGGCCACTTTTGTATCAACGCCTGTGCCAACTGTCGGTGCGTCGCTCATTATTCGTCCTTTCCCGTCAGGTAAATAGTTTCATGACGTGATCGCGTGCGTTTTCGATCCCCGCTTCATCGCGTCGGTAGAAGGTCCATGTCTTGATCCGCTTCGGCGTCACCAAGCCCGCGGCGTGCAGCACCTTCATGTGCTCGGTCGCAGTCGGCTGGCTCACGCCCAACTTCTCGGCGATGAAGACAACACAGACGCCGTCCCCCATCAGATCGCCGTCCCTTTGCGGTGGAAAATGCGCCTCGGGATCGCGCAACCAATCCAGCACGAGCCGCCGCTTCTCACTGCCCAAAGCTTTGATGATTTCATTCATAGGCAATTGACTACATAGTCCGATGCCTATGAGTCAAGCGGCATCCTTAAGGACCTGATCGCTGACATAAGCAAAGCCAGCGCTATCATTTATGAAACGGACCTTCTCAGTCAGGTGACCAAAGGCGGAAAAGTCTGCTTTTCCGCGGTTCGCAGTAATAGTTCCAGTGTTTGCATATTTGAGGGCGAAATCCTGCGGCTCTTTTTTGTAGTCGCAGGAAAACAGATTAAGCTGCTAATGTTTTGGCCATATCAACGCATGCACCGTCCAGCATTGGTTCCATATGGTCACGGGCATCAGCAGGTAACAAATCTACGACCCAATCCAATCGGGTTTTACCATGATCTTCTTCCAACTGCATGCTGGCAACATGAAAATCCATATTCAATGGTGAACTGGTGATCGCATAGGCCACACGTTTCAAGTCGTGATCCACGCTAACGATTTTTTCCGTCAACTCGCCACCACCCTCCAGTGTGCATACACGAATGTCACCACTTTGCTGGCTCGACGCCAGAAACCCAATTAGGTCTGAAATACGGCCTGTGTCTGAGATTTTTTCCCAAACCTTGGACATAGGCGCACTGATGGTTATGGATTTTGAAATTGTTGTCATTTTGGTTTCTCCATATAAAGACAAGTGTCTAGATACCTCCATTCTAGACACCTGTCTAGTATTGAATTGGAATTTTCGAGAGGAGAAGTACATGGCTCGTGCAAAAAGTTACGATCGTGAGGTTGCAGTAGAAGCAGCTATGCTCGCTTTCTGGAAAAAGGGATACGGAGCACTTGGTGTTCGCGAGATTGAGAGCGAAACTTCAATCAACCGGTTTGCCCTCCAGACGGATTTTGGCGGCAAGCAAGGCCTTTTTCTCGAAGCTTTGCAAAGATATTTGGCAATCTCAGATGAGACAGCGCTAAAACCTCTACAGTCAGGCGGGCTTAGCGCATTGATCTCGTTCTTCCGACAACTCGCACTAGGAGAGGCCGATGATCCGCGCGATGAGGGCTGCTTGATGGTCAACACCGTTATCGAAAACGCACATTTGGGAATCGACGAAGTTCGCGATATCACAACCATTCACTACAATAATATGCAGCGGATGTTTGAGCTGGCGCTCGGTTGGGCTCAAGAGGAAGGAGAGCTTTCTCGCGACTTTGAGCTTTCGTCCGCAGCCAAAATGTTGCTGACATTCGCAATGGGCGTTGAGGTTTATGTGCGAATGAATGGTCGTGTGATATCTGCTTCAGCACAGGTTGAGTTTCTTGTTTCCCAAATCGAAAGCTGGCGGCTAAGAACATAGCCGTTCACTCCTGACAGATGTGAGAAACCTTGTTGGAGCGTGGATGTCTGTCAACCAATCTACAATGCATCTTCATCGTATCTTCACTCCAATGGCTGACATTCCAAGAAACCGCCATATCTGTAGATATGGGCTCACACTTCGCTTTAGCCGCTACAACATCGTAGGTCTGTTCTAAATCGTCGAACGTCAAATGCCGTCCCCCAACACGGGTTAGATGTCGATCCGTTCAGCGATGCTCAGGGCATCTTCAAGTTCAACACCAAGATAATGCAATGTACTATCGAGCTTCGTCTGGCCTAGCAAAAGCTGCACGGCGCGACGGTTGTGGTTTGCGGTAGATTTCCGAAGCCTTGGTCCGGCGGAGTGAAAGAGTGCCATAAGGCTCGTCTCCTGCCCAATCGATACCCCCCCCATCACGGACGAGCCGACCGTATTGCCGCGTTGAGATGTTTGGTCGATCTTGGGAACGGCTTGGAAACATGAACTGGCAAGGAATTATATCAGTGACTTAGTCCATACTAAGACTGAAACTCATGTGTTTTCAGTCAGTTCGAACTGCAGCGGCTTTCTGGATTTGCCTTGGACCAATAAAACTCGTTCGCGAACGCGATCTCCTTTTACTAGGTCTGAGACGTTGAGTTTGACCAGATCAAAACCACGTAGTTTAATATCAATCGCAACGTTGAACAGCGCAAAGTCGCGGGGATAGATCGCAAGTTTAAGGCGCGCACGGATGGCCCATACCTGCTTTGGAAGCAACTGTCGTTTCTGGCCGTGGATCCGCCCTTTGTTCCATGCCTCGCGTTTCGAAATTAAGGCTGGCAGTTGTACCCTTAGCATAATATGCTTTCCAATCCCCCCTCCAAACCTAGACGTCAGCACCGCGCTGATGCCAAAAGCATTGCATTGGCTTGAATGACCGGTGCTGCAAGGGCGACGGAGGTCACCCTTAAAGCGAAAAACTGGACAGAACACCTCCCGATTAGTGCTCTACCTCTGACCAATGCAAAAGGGATACGGAAATAGGTTTCCTCTCTAAATTGAGAAAACTGCAAATTTTTGGTGGAAGTACTTTTTAATCCCAATTCGCAAGGAACTTCAGGCGGTTAACTGTGCTCTCTTTGAGCAGGTCAGATGAATGAACAACGCCAGGCTCGCTGAAATGAAAAAACACATAGCAAGTGGCATGGCCGTCGATTGGGTTAACTCACCTGTTAGGATTGCGATCGGAATTGAGATCAAGGTAGAGAGCGCGCCTACGAATGCAGCACCTGTACCTGCATAATTAGTGAGGCTCTGTATCGCGAGTGCGTTGAGATTTACGATTAAAAGGCCCACACAGAAGAGAGCGAGTGAAACGTACCCGACGAACAATACGATTGGGATGTTGCCTCCGTAGAAAAACATGGCGCTAATGGCGGTCGCTGACGCAATCATGAGCAATAATATTGCTGCAGCTACAATGCGAACTGTGGCCAGTCTTGTCGCCAGCCAACCATTCGTGAGTGACGCCACCCCAAGCCAAAGCGATAGAATGGCAAACAGGAGTGGGTAAAAAGTACCAAGTTCGTACTGGAACTCGAAAACTTGCTGGGACAGATTCAGATACGCCACAAATGGCCCAGTGACGATACCTAAGGCCACAGCATAGCTTAGGGCATCTCGGTTTTGGGATATCGTCTGGTAGGTTCGGGCGACGGAAGCGAAATCAAACGCACGCCGCAAGTTTCGAGGCATAGTCTCTGGCAGACGCCACAGAACAATGCTTAACATCGCGAGCCCGAATAGGATGTAGACGGCAAAAATAGAACGCCACCCGTGATTTAACACAATTTCCTGCCCAAGTGACGGAGCAAAGGTTGGCGTAATCACAAATATTGTCATCACCAATGACATGGCGCGGACCATCTGAGGGCCAGAGTAGCGATCCAGAAAAATAGCGATTGTGAGAACTCGCGGTGCCCCCAGACCAAAGCCCAGAATAGTTTGACCTATCAACAATATCTCAAAGCGAGTTGATAGTCCCGAAGTAACGCTTCCTAACATGAAGGTTAGGAGGCCTATGGAAAGAGTGTTTCGCCGCCCGATGGTGTCTGACAAGGGTCCCAGAACAATTTGCCCAATGGCAAGGCCTGCATAAAGGGCACCCAGCGCCAGCCCTGCACGTGCCGGTGTAGGAAGCGCGAACTCTGATGTTATCTGGTCGAATGCCGGCAATATCATGTTGATGGCGAGAACCGTGCTAGACATCAAAAGTGCAACGATAACGAGAAATTCACGGTCCTGCGATGTGCGGGGGGGCAGTGTTTCAGAGCTCATGATTTTGCCCCTCGGCATGATTGGATAGCGTCTTTAGGATATCGACGCATTCAAAGGCGACGGATGGGTCATTGCCACGCCGGAAGTGCATTTGACGACGTTCAAGGTCCATCGCGATAGAACAATCCGTTCCAATTTTGCCGCGAAAGGCCGGAACTTCTTTGTAGGGTGCTAGTATTGGGTGTTTGAAATCTGACCTGTCAGATAGAATTGCTCTAAGCTCTTCCAAATTGGAATCCTTGGAAGCCTCTACAAGCGTCCTTGCTCGGTTAAGCCGAGCATCAGAATTTTCAAAGAGTACTTCGGCCACTGGAATATCGGACGCTAGATAGTGGTTTGTGTGGGCAATCGCTTTTTGTTCCGATGCGAAAGGCCGTGCGTTTAACCCATCAAATTCAATGTTTGTGCTGCGACCCGTTTCGTCAGCAATCAATAAATTTGCAGAACGCCCGCAACCGGCTCGATCAATGATATCTTCAATCTCCGACCACGTCCTAGCAGATAGAATGTGGCGCAGCACGATGTGCGTTGGAACGCCAAGAGTAGGGTTCGATGTCGGCAAGAAGTTTAGGCAAACGCCAATCCCAGCGGAATTTAGGCCAATTTTTCCAACGATGCCCGGTTCAGTCAGCATCAACACCGTATGGCCAGCGGTGTCGGTTATTCGCTCCAGCACCATCAGGTCTTCAAGTTGCTCTAGCCAGTCCCAGTTTTGACCAAGAAACGGGGTGCCATTGAAATGGACCGCAGTACATTCGCCGACTGCGAGCGCCGATAAAAGTTCGCTGCGCGCGTTTAGCGCATACAACCACCGACGATCTACATTTGCGGCTTCTGCCATGGCAGAAATCTCTTCAGACAAGTTGGGCGCAAAACTCTCTATCTGAGATTTAAAATGATCTGCTGCGCGAAAAACATCTTTTTTGGGCTTCGCAAAAATCTCCGCATAGAGATTGATCGTCGCCAGAATTCGGTCCCGGCTTTGTTCGCCAATGGCGTGACCGATGGCGGCCGGAGAACCGGCCGCTTCGATCAAGGGGATGCCTTGAATTTCGACCATGTTTAGCGGCCTTTCAAATTTGAGACGGCTTCAGAGCAGGTCACAAACTCTGCTTGGCCACTGTCCTTTATGGTTTTGATCAGCTGCTCCAGAACTTGCATGCGTGAGTAGCGTCCGGTGATCTGCGGATGCATTGTGAGATTAAATAGGCCGGAAATTTCCGCCGCGCCTCGGTACTCACTTTCCCAAATACGCAGAACTTTGTCCGGGTCGCTCATACCGGCCAGATAAATCGGCATAAACGCAAAGAGGTAATACGGCGCATCGTCGAGTTCGTAGGATACAGGCAATTCGGTAATGCCGGTATCTTTGCCCGAAGCGTCTTCCAATTGGTAAATTCGAAAATCGTCCGCCATCAAGCTGCTGTCCCATTCAAATTCGAACTCTTTCAGTAGGTTGAGCGTGTTTTCGCTAAAGTCCCAGGATGGAGACCGATAGCCAATTGGACGTTTCCCGGTGACATCTACCAGCGCGTCCATCCCACGCGTCAGGCATTTCCTTTCCTCATCGAACGATAGGGTTGCCGGGGCCTCGTGAACGTCGCCGTGATGTCCGATTTCATGCCCGGCGTTGACGATTGCACGCACTTTGTCTGGGTGGCGGCGCGCTGTTTCGCCCGGCACAAAGAAGGTTGCGGGGATAGCTTCACGGTCAAGCAAGGCCAGAATGCGGTCGATCCCGACTTGTGCGCCGTATTTCCCGCGCGACATGGGTTGTGGCGACATCTGCCCCAACGACATCCAAAGGGATTCTGCGTCAAAATCAAAGGTCAATGTGGCTTGGGTCTTCATTTCAGTCATCTGTGTCTCCAGCATTTGTGTGATTCTTTTGAGTACGTGACACTATGTCATGTTTTAATAGATGACAACCCGTCACGTTTCTGGCATTCTTGTAAAGCTGCACCGTGGAGGCTGCCGACCGCATGAAAAAAGATGACCAAACAGAGACCTATTATCGGCGAAAGCCGACGCAATCCCGTAGTATTCAGCGGGTTGATCAGGTGCTTGACGCAACACGGCAGGGTATTCTGGAAGGAGGTTATGACAGCCTCACCATGAACGAAATTGCGCATCGCGCGGGAATGAAACGGAGCGCAATATACAGGTATTTCTCTGGAAAGCCGGCCTTAATGGTCTCGCTGATCGAACTGCACCACGAAGACATTCACCATATTGTCCGACGGTTGTTTGGACCCGTAGAACGTCAAAGCGATCTAGTGGACGCAGTCCAAAGTCTAGTAAGTCAGTATTTTCAATTGTTTTTGGACGATCCGGTGCTCCCCGCCGTATGGATGGGGGCACAAAGCTCACCAGAACTGTCTGAGCTTTGTAGTCGAGAAAACGAAAAGGTGGGGCGACTCATTGGTGTTTCAATGCAACGCGCCCTTCCAGAGATGTCGAGAAATCCCATAACGGTCGCCATATTGTTGCTAGAGTTGATTGGCGCTTCTGCGAGACTTGCCTTGCAAAGCCAAGAAGCCAACTCCCGTGACGAAATAGAAGCCATTGCAAAGGTCTCCGCAGTCGCGGTCGCGTTCGGGGCGGACTGACCCAGTTTGTGCTTCTGCCTTTAAGAGCAAACCTGTTCTCTTAAGGCCCACCTCTATCGCTAAAGAATGAATTTAGGTGGAATTGGTTAGCGCCGCTCATTGGCTACTGCCTGAAGCTGGATCGCCAGCGTGTCAAAAACGGTTCTGATCCTTGAGCTGGTCCGAAGCTCTTTATGCGTTACCAGCCAGATGGGAAACTCCATGGAAGGGACGTCAGCAAACACGGTTTCGATGCCTGGCTCAGTTTCGCCAAGGAATGCGGGCAACATCGAAACGCCGTGACCCGCTTTGACCATTTCCCAGGCCACCATGCTGGAATGTGGCTGGATGACAAATCGATCAGCTTGGACAGGAATGCCCATGTTTTGCAAAGCTTCAACCAGGTAGTCAGGCTCTGGAATACCAATGAAGGCAAGATCAGCGACCTCTCTGATTGTGTGAGGTCGGCCCGCTTTGTCTAGATAACCACGCGCCGCGTATAGATTTGAACGCAGGTCTCCAACGTGGCGTGCAATCAATTCTGGTTCCTGTGGGCGCACATGCCGGATGGCGATATCTGCCTCTCGCATTATAAGGTTTTGATTATCATTCGACTCAACGATGCGAATGGTGATCGCCGGAGCGGTATCGCGAAGCGGTCTCAAGACCTTTGGCAAGATTGCAGCCGACATCAGGTCGGTGGCTGTTAAAACGACATTTCCTGAAACTTCCTGAGACTGTCGATCTGCAACCATAGAAACAAGGGTCGCTGCCTCCCCCATCACGCGGACATGATCGAGTAGTTCTTGCCCCGTAGGTGTAAGAGTTTGCCCTGTCACGCTGCGTTCGACCAAAGTGGCCTTCAGCGAGGATTCAAGCGCTGAGATTTGTCGGCTTATCGTTGGCTGCGAGGTGTTTAGTACCCGTGCAGCCGCGCTGAATGAGCCTTCCTCTGCGGTCGCGAGGAAAGCCCTCACTTGGTTCCAGTCAAACAGTATTGAATTCCAGTTCATACAATTTTGTATACCCCCTAAGCAATTTTCGTCAATTGATCATCGCTTTGCGTATGCTTAGTGATCAAAGCAATCGAGCTGACGCCTGCAAATACAAACGCCAAAAATGTGGTTTCTTGGCGTACGGAAATTTGGAAAAGAGTGTGTCGCGGATCAACGCTACACTTCAGATTTCATCTTTCGGCTCTCAAACTTCACTTTGTCTAGTGAAACCACACGCGACCAGGTCACCAGTGTCGCCAAACAAGGGGCTGCCCCTAAAGGTTAAGGGAAATAATGCGCGCTATCATTTATCGTCAATATGGTGAACCGAAGAAAGTACTCGTTCTGGAGCATGGATTGAACATACCTAGTCCAAAAGCTAACGAGGTATTGGTAAAAGTCGAGAACAGTTCAATCAACGCTGCAGATCATCACATGGTGAGAGCGAAATACCTTATCGTTCGCTTATTTTTGGGGCTCTTCAGACCGGCAAAGAAATACCAAACGCCGGGCATGGACGTGGCCGGAACTGTTCAGGCTCTTGGGGCAAAGGTCAGCTCCTTTGATGTAGGGGACGCCGTTGTCGCCGATATTCGAAAAAGCTTTGGCGGTGGATACGCTGAATTCGCAGTCGTAAAAGCTGATGATTTGGTGAGAAAACCGGACGAGGTTTCTTTCAACGAAGCGGCGACAGTCCCCATTTCGGGCCAAGCTGCCATGATGGCGTTGATCCAGAGCAGGGTTCGCCCCGGCGAAAGAGTGCTCGTGAACGGTGCATCGGGGGGTGTAGGTTCATTTTCCGTTTTGATTGCCAAAGCGCTGGGGACTCACGTGACGGCGATATGCAGGACAGAAAAGGCCGCAGTTGTCAAAAACTGGGGTGCGGATGAGATCATTGACTACACGAAAACCTCAATTGAGGATTTGGGGCAAGGTATTTACGACGTTGTCATTGACACCGCCTGCTTTCAAAGCCCGGGAGCCTATTCGAACGTGCTCTCTAATGATGGAAGGTACGTTTTAGTCGGCGGAAGCTATTACAAGATGCTGCAGGTTAAGCTCTTTGGTCGCTTGTTTGCGAAAAACGCTCAGAAATTTACATCTGTGGCCCAAGAAGTACCGGTTGCAGAGAATATCGCCATCGTGCTTGAGATGATTGCCCAGGGTAAATTTAAACCGGCGATCCAAAGAACCATTCCGTTAGACGAAGTTGCTGATGCAATTCATAGCCTCGAACAGCGCAAGGTTGTTGGCAAGATTGTTGTTGGGAACCAGCAATGAAAAAAGTACGCTCCGCGGATATTTGTTTTCATGCGGGCTTCGCAAACCAACGGACAAATTTGAGACATTGCAATGATCACGAGTGACTACATCCAAGAGATGGCGACCTATTCGCGCTGGCAGAACGATAACGTCTATCAGTGTTGTGAAGACATCGGGCCAAAGGAAGGAATGCGGAATCGCGGTATGTTCTTTGGCTCGATCCACAATACCCTTGACCATATATGTGTAGTCAATCACCACATCCAGAACGTCTTGAGCGGCACCTTGCCAGAATGCCATGCGCCTAATCACGTAGCATGGCCTGACTGGGAAACACTGAAATCCATTCGCCTTGAGCAGGACGATTTTCTGTCGAAAGGCGCAAATGAATGGACTGAAGGCTGGCTAGCAGGGAGAACGACGAAGCGCGATCCACTAGGAAATGACCTGCCCGCGATCCCGCGTTGGGTGATGGTCGTGCAACTCTTTAATCACCAAACGCACCACCGTAGCCAAGTCACCAGCGCATTACACTCGATGGGGTTTGATTATGGTGCAACCGATATTCCGTGGCGACCCGGAGCTGGCTTTTTTGCAGGTTAGTGGGATTGATCGTCCAATTCCGGTTTCCAGAAAGCAGCCATTAACACTGTTGCCAAGGTTGCTAAGAAAGGCAACTTTTGTCCCGCGTCTGAGTTGTAGGATCAAGGCGCGGCGAAAAGGCGGTTTCGGTTCGAGTGAATTTGAAAGCCGCGAATGTCCGGAATGACGACATGTGCTGTGCCGCAGCGCCGAACGTGCCGCATTCGCAAACTAATGCTGCGTCAGCGAAGCGCCAAAATCCAATGTCGGAAATGTCCACATAGCTGACCCTGGTTTCGAGCGCAGCGAATGTCTGCATTCCGCTCAAGTGTGGATCGGGCACGTCCGCAATGGGTCGGGCGCTGGTCCAAGGTTGCTAGTTCGCGCGGGTATTGCATTCATTTCTGATAGTCAATTTTGGACCGAAGAAGCGAATTGGCTAGACGTAGGTAACGTGATCAATCTGCAGCAGGAGTTGCTTTGTGGCCGTAATCCCCTGAAGTGACCTGAGCAGGTCAATGGCTTCTGATTATTTAGCCCAATTGACGGCTTGAGAACACATTTTTAGGCTTCTACTGGATCGCCGAAAACCTCGGTTGCTCGTACAAGGAGCGCAGCGAAATTCCAAAGCCGACTTCCTTGTGTTGCCGACAATTTAGTGTTTTTGAAATTGCCGTTTCTTTTCCGTCGTAAAGTTCCCGAAGTCAAACCAACAACTTGAGACAGAATTTCAAGTGAAGATCGGTGTTACATACCATCAGTGAGACAGAATACCGAGTGGACCGGAAGACCATTTTCGATTGCTTGATGCGCTCCAATGAAGTCGCGCACCTCAACCGGCAGAAGGTTTTTGCCTCCCAGTAATTGATAGACTTCCGCAGAAGGATCTGAAAACGCGGCCTGCAATTTGAAGCGCATGGCCTGAACTTGATTGGTATGTGACGTAGCCCCAGTCGTTGCCGTGTCCTCCCCGCTGGTAATACTCCGGCCTTGGCCTGCACCATTTGTTGTTTCAAGCATCGCATTATCGGCCAGAAGTGCAAAAAATGCCAACACCGGCGAGTTACTTAAGCTCGATCATGATTACGAAAAACGCAAGTTTTGTAACGGTCTCAGCGCCATCGTCTAGCAAGAATCATGCTCGGAAGCGCCTTACCGGATCGCCGAGTTTTCTTGATCCGAACACCCAACCAGCTTTGTTCCGAGCACCTTTATTCCAACTGTCTCCCCACTTTTTTGAAAGTTTTTTTGCGCGAAAACCTGTTTGCGAAAAACGCCGATTTTGGCTTGCGACTTTTCGCTATCTTCCCGACCACATTGAAGAATTACGATTGATGTGCGTTTGCGAAAAACCGAGGAAAATCATGTAATTTCAATGTATTGCCTGGGTTGCTCCGTGAGCTCCCTCTTTTCTATCTTGAATGTTCATGCTATGTTCAGTGCTGTGGAGGGGATTTCTCAGCCGCCAAATCACTACAGATTGTTTGGTCTGAAACACGGTTTTCGTGAACGCAATCGCTTTGCCTGAGGGAGGATGAACATGCTTAATCAGCAGCCCCGTGAGAGTTGGACACATACAGCATTTGCCAAGGTCTCTGAGTATTTGGAGTTCCTTGCAGAAGAGAACGACCTGCCTGCGCTTCCGCCCGCAAACGGGCGGAGCGGGGAGAACATCGGGGATTTTGAAATCTTCCATGATGGAGAGATAGACTTGAGGCTCTT
This sequence comes from uncultured Paracoccaceae bacterium, assembly GCA_947498415.1. Classification (GTDB taxonomy): domain Bacteria; phylum Pseudomonadota; class Alphaproteobacteria; order Rhodobacterales; family Rhodobacteraceae; genus Cognatishimia. Next base: position 30,387 of record CANMKB010000004.1, on the reverse strand, counting down.
CATTCTGGTGCTTCTTCTTAGCCGTGCAATCTTCAAGATGCCTCGAGATATCTTCCGGGATAAAGCCGTCACATGCATCCGGACAGATTTGCCTTTAGACGACTTTTTCAAAGCGCTGACGATCCTCGCTCCGAGAGGCAAAAGGGTAAAAAGCGGTCGCTACGGTATGAGAGACTCAAGCGACAGTATTTACCTACGCCAAATTGACTGCACCACAAGTACTGAGCGCAAGAATGAGGAGATCAACTCTCTCTTTGCGCGAAGGGAACCAATCATTTTGGTTTTAGACCAAACTGGTGAGCCAGAGGGTCTTCTCCCACAGTGTTCCTACGATGTCATTGATCTTCAACCCATACCCAGTGAGATTGTCAGTATAGCGCTTGCATTCGAATACCCAGGCCTCGATCAAAATGCACTTGGTGAAGCACTGCATCAATTACCTGAAGACAATGATCTTGCAGGTCTGTCTTTTGATGATTTGATCATGACATTCCGCGCGGAAACTGCCTTGGAAGCCGTTAATCAAATAGCCGCTCTGCTCCAAAATTTAGACGCAGATGCGCCAATCCAGAAAACTGCTAGCGCGGATGAGATCGCAGAGGCCGTTGTGCCGCTCGATGAGATCGTCGGGATTGGCTCCGCTAAAACCGCGGCTCAGGACATTGTCGTAGCGTTAGAGGCCTACCGGGAGGGCCGGTTAGATTGGCAAGATGTTCCACGAGGGCTTCTTCTTGTTGGCGATCCGGGAACTGGAAAGACTGAGCTTGCGCGAGCCATGTCTCATACCGCAAGCCTCTCTTTTGAAGCAGCCTCATATTCCGAATGGCAGCGTGGAAATCATCTCGGATTCTTCCTGAAGGCCATGTCTGACTCATTTGAGAACGCCCAGGCAAAAGCACCCTGCATATTATTCATCGATGAATTGGACGGTTTCCAACAAGCTCTGGATGGCAGGAACTCAAGCTACGATCAAAAAGCGACCAAAGGCCTACTAGAGCAGCTAGACGGTATCCGTGGACGTGAAGGAATAGTAGTTATTGCCGCTGCCAATCGGCTTGGGGCCATTCCAGCATCAATTCGTCGTGCTGGTCGGTTTGATGACGTTGTGAACATTCCATTGCCAAGCCTGGCCGACCTGGCGGTGATCACGCGCCAGCATTTGAGGTCTTCTGAACGCGATATCGACGTTGAAACATGTGCGGTTCATGCTGTTGGCAAGACAGGTGCAGACTGTGCTGCAGCAATACGCAAGGGCCGCGCTGCTGCTCGGCGTTCAAATCGACCGCTTAGGACAGGGGACATCACGCAAGCCTTGATTGGCGACCTTATGAGCTACCCAGAGGATGTCCGTTTTCGGATGGCGGTTCATGAATGCGGGCATGCTTTTGCGGCAAACGCATTTCCAGAACTGACGGTGGAATACGTCTGCGCAAACCCACAGAGCGCACAGTGCAACGTATCTGGGCAGTTGCCCGTTCACACCACCGAGACCCTGCACAGAGATCGCATCATTTGGGCCGCGAGACGGGTTGCTGAAACTCTAATCTGTGGGTCTCCGTCCAGTGGGGCTGGAGGAGACCATAGGTCTGATCTAGGCCGGATCATGTTCTCAGCCGCTAATGAAATCGGTGCCTATGGGTTAGGGCAAAATGGTCCAATTTGGTTGGGTGCCAGCTATACAGACAATCTGTTCAAGGTGGTCGCGCGCAATTACCAACGTGAAATCACGGAGCTCGTGTCGAGAGCTGAGGCGGCGGCGCGACGGCTGCTCGAACCGATGGTACCCCAAATTGTCACTGCAGCTGAAGAGCTCATGCAATCAGGTGTACTGGCCGGTGATCGTCTCACCAGCCTGCTGTCAAAAGACAAGCCACCTGCGCCCCACTTTTGACCAAGCCTCAGGATGCTGACCGGAAATTCCAGCTACTGGAAGTCAATCAATTCCCAAAAGGAAGGAGAGTAAAATGAACGATAGATTGGTATTAAATGAGATCGACTACGCTATAGATATATTGCGAGATATTGTTGAGGTGAAGCGTTCCAGAAATCTTGGCCATGCTCCGACCATCCATAAATGGATCCCCGTCAAAACTGGAGCGCGTGTAGCGTTGTGGGGACAGGTCACGGGTCACCCGGAACGCATTGAACAAGACGTCATGACCTCGCCTTTGTTCTACATCGATCCAGAGGCCGGCTTTGCGCGAACGAGGTCTCGTTGGTACTGGTTGGACAAGCCGCTACGCGATGAAAATGATCTGGCCCACGAAGCAATGGTTTTTGGTCCGGATAGCGTTGAAGTGCCTTTGGAAGAAGCTCTTTCTGTTACTAGGACAATTCCCAATTTGTTGCTTATCGAAGTTGAAATTCTCGGTGACGAACACAGGAGCGAGAGGGTGAGGGAAATTCAGAAGCAGTTGTTCAATTACTGATGCGCAAACACCGCTCAGTCGAGCCGTAGTACACGCTCAATATCTTTTTTCCAAAACACTTTGGTAAGGACACGATCACCGACTTCCACTCCAGTAACTCCTAGAGATCTAAGCTCCCGTGCCATAGACCGATTGTCTTTCTGACAGAGTTTTGAGAGCAGTTTCAGCGTCGTGAATTGAGCATGGAATGCGGCTTGGTCTTCGTCGGTGCAATATATACCAGTTTTCAGAGTTTCTGGGTTGAAGAAGGAAGTTGTCTGGATTTTCCCCGCTTCAAATAGCGCCTGCAAAGCGCCGTCTTTCTGTAATCCAATAGTCAGACCAAATTGTGCCAAGGTAGGATATTGGGGTTTCTCCGGCCGTAAGGTATCCATTTCAGCCTGTTTTACTACGATGGCAGCATAGCCAAATTTACCAGCACGCAATCCGACCCTCAGGGTGCCGTCGTCAACGGCTCTGATGGCTTTGCTGAGGTCAACACGAGCTCGCCCAGCGGCAACTCCGAAAGCAACCCAGGTGCTGTCATCGAAATTCACAGACATTGGGTTGGCCAGTAGAGTCTTGAGCAAAGCATCGGCGTCAGCCGTGTCCCAATGAAGTTTCGAGATCGTCGCTGGCAATGCTCGCGCCAGCACGCGTTGTTTGATGAGTGTTTCGAATTGGCTGGGGGTCGCTCCAAGATGCGTCATCATTTCCTTGGTCATGACGAGTCTTTTTGCCTTCGAGAGTACGGGGGCGGCGCAATCTGCATTAAATGTGAGGCGTTTATCTGAGCGAGTATCGTCGGCAGAGATGATATTCTTATGTGTCAAGATTTGACGAGTGACTTTGTTGGATCTACCAATCTCACTTGCGGCGCTGTCAACTGAGTGTAGCCGCCGCGTTTGGAGTACGTTTCCTAATACCGCTTCACCCTCGGGAATGGCCCATGTCTCAAGAATGACCTCGCGCATGAGATCTCTAAACGCATCCCAGCGTTGGTCGGCTATCCCGTACTGGCTTAACCACGTGTAGAGTTCGCCGTACGCTTTCTTGGGACGGTCCTGAGGACCATCAGCCGCGGATGCAAGTAATTTTAAGGCATTCAGAATTGCTTCTGGACCTTGTTTCGCAACATTGAAACCAACCAATGATACCTCTGTGTTTTTGAGCTCAAGCGTGGCATCAACACGTTTCAACTCAGCACCGAGTAAAGTACAAAAGTTTGCCGCAATTTCAGTATCATGGTTCGCAAGCCATGTTGAATCTTTGCCGTAATCTAGCCGCTCACCCAGCCAGATGTCATAGTCTGTGATTGGTGTGTCACATTGCGAGAGACGTCCATTCAAAATGTCATCGGATAGTTCTCTGAGACGTGCCGCGTGGTCAAATCTATGCCGTGGATTGCTAATTTCCCAAAGAGGGACCAGTTCTTTTTTGTGAAGCAGACATTTATGCACATATTTGACCTGCCATTGACTCTGCATGACCATTTGTCCTGCGGGCGGCAATTCGGTCGTCATAACATTGTCACGAAGGCATGCGGGACAGCCCCGCACAACCGGATTCATCAATGTGCGAGAAACATATGTCTCGTTTCTAAAGCTAACTTTTACGCCAGGCAGCGGCACCAGCGACCAAGATTGCACCTCTTCACGTGTTTCTTGGTCTAGTCCAAGGAGCTCTACAAGTCGTGAGATTTGCGCAGGATCATGAGCCAAGAGTTGCTTATAAGACAAGCCAAGCTCTGCGCAGAACGATGTTGTAGAGAGGTCGCGCCTCCCGGCCGCCCTTGCGACGAGTGAAAGCACTCCTTCTCGAGGCTTGGGTTCAGGTGTTTGTGGGATTGGTAAAGACAGAGTTGGCTCCAACTTTTTTGGTTTTTGGCGCGGAAGTGCGGTGTTCAACAAAGCTATGCGCTCAACTCGTCAGTTTCCAATTTTTCTGTGCGGAGCTTTCTCTCGTGATTTGAAAAGAGTAGTGCTGCGCCATGCAAGAAGAGCCGTTCCAAAGCTATGAACAAGAGCGTACCCATTGGCTCACCTTATATCTGAGGCTGCCAGCTGAGGGGGTAGCTGCTGAGTTTCCGACAGAATCAATTTGTGAGAACCGTCTGGAAGCCGTTCGCTGGCCTCAGGGCCCCATATGTCCGAACTGCAAAGAAAAAAATTTCGGCTATTTGGAAGCGCGAAAACTCTATTATTGCAAAAAATGCCCTACGCATTTTTCTTTGACTTCAGGGACACTGTTTCATCGACGACGACTAGATTTGCGTGTGTATTTTTTGCTGGCAGAAAAATTGATTGAAGCAGAAGTCAAACGATTGAGACCGACAGGGCATCAGATCAAAGACGAATATCAAATCGCATATGCAACGGCTTTTAAGCTGAAAGCCAACATCTCGAATGCACTAAAAGACGCTGAAGGAGGACTGCTGGGGCGCTGCATATGCATACGCGAACTGCATCTGCCGCCAGATTTAGATCGAGAAACAACTGGTCATTTGAACTGGCTGGAGAACGAGCTGCAGCAACGGCAATGGCAGTCGCTTGGCTATTGATTAAAGTAGACAATCCATCCACATGTGAAATCTTTGGACATCTTCCATCTCTGAATTTCAACGCGTACATCCTTTTTCAAAGCACAACGGCAACCTTGAGTTGCGCGAATGTTGAATGAGAAAGGGGATCAAATTGCACGGGAAACACGTGCGAAAACAGGCAGCGTGAAAGCGTTCAAGTCTCTGATAAAAAAGAATAATTGACTCGAAGTGGTTCTGTGTGAACGCTTAGGGTGCCTAGGAAGCCTGATGTAGCGCACAACGTCGACTGGGCTCCCACAAAGAACAAGACGCGGGCTAATCGCGCTCTGAACATGGAGATGATCGCCGTCGCGCTGTGGTCTCCCAAAAGTAACCTGGAGCATGCGAGTCTGCTTGCTCCGTAAAACCGAAATTTAAACTGAAAGGCTCGACAGCGCACGCTTTCGAGAACGGAGAAGCTATGTCCTATCCACTAGACTGGGATACTTCGCTCGTAAAAACGGCGAAACAACCGCCGCTACAACTCGGCCCGATCCCAGGCGTTTTGCCCTATCAAGGTTACAGGAGCCCACTCAGTCGTAGTAATACGGCTCATCGGATCTCTATGGCACTTCCAACACCCGCGACCAACGGGGTGCCACAAGTGTATCACTTCGAGAGTGCTCGCGAGATGGCCGTTGCTATCGAAGCGCTCCTGATACCTGAGTTCTATAAGCTCGAGGTTCAGCTACCGCCGATTCCTTACGTCAATCATCGCGGCAAGCGCAGTAACCACAGTTTCGATCTTCGCATTACCTATCGGTGCGGTTTCCGTGAGGCAGTATTCGTGCGGAACGGAACAAGCCTTCTCAGACCCGAAACGCGCGCTGACATCGAGGCGATTTTCGAGGCCGCACCTGCGAACTTCGCTGATAAAAAGGTTGTCATTAATGGCGATGGATACACCAGAGCGTACAGGGACAATCTGTTACTCGTATGGGAGGCAACTAAGACCCCTGATGAAGAGTTCGATAAGCTTGTGTTGGACAAAGCCAGGCAGACGTCTTTTTGGGACATAAAAGGCTTGATGGCTGCCTGCGACCATGAGTGCTCGCGTGTATTCGATGCAATTCTGCGGCTGATCGGTCGCAAAAAACTCGGTACGAACTGGCACACAGCCATGTCCATCAACAATCGGGTTTGGGTGCTTTAATGCCTCGCGCTCCCCTTTATAAGGTCCCCGCAGGGTCGGAGCTTGTGCTTGATCACGTGCGTTGGCGTGTGATTGGCAAAGACGCTGACAGTTATGCTGTGGAGAGCACCGAGGATGGGGAGTGCTGTTCGCTCTCATTTGAGCGTGTGGATGCGGCCCTCGCGGCCAACGATGCTCAGCTGATCACGCCAACGGCTTTGGAACTGCATAAAGAGCTGTTGGCTTATACTGGCGGTATCGAGAATACTGCTCAGTTACCAGACCAAGAGCGTCGGGATATTCGTGCCAGGACTGGGCTGGCTGAGGCGATGCTTGAACTCGAAGAAGAGGGCCAAAAGCTAACACAGAGATATCTGAATCGTCGTGATGTCAGAGCTCGTTTGAAATCATCGGCCTGTTCTCTAGCTAATGACCCGCACCTTTTTCATGGCGTTTATATTGGCAGTGCAAGTTCACCCCATTCTTTGCCGAATGGACGCTCTTTGCAGGAGATGTATCGCCGCTACATAAAGTTTGATCGCAATCCGGTTGTGTTGCTACGCAAGCATCATGCGAAAGGGCCCCGAGGCAGTTCGTTTAGTAGGCTTACGGAATTGCAGGAACGGTTTGTCAAATATGTTCTCAATATTATGGTGAAGGAACATCAAACGAAGCTTTCGAAGACCTACGAGTGGTCGGTGGCCGTCTGGGACAAAGATCCCGATATGATCCTCAAAAATTTTGTGGCGCCTTCGTTGACGACGGTTCGGGCAAGGTACAATGCTAGCAGCCTTGTCACCCGAGAAGCAGGTCGAAATGGGATCAAATATGCACGTAACAAGTTCGCTGCAGGGTCGCCCGATGTTCGTGCTTTTAAGTACGGTCAACGTGTTGCAACTGATCAAGTCTACCTTTCCATCTTTACGAATGATCAAGGCAACGTCGATTTCAGGCCGCTGGCCAAAGCGGACATAGACACTGAACTGGCAGAAAATGAGATTTGTCGGCTGTGGTTGCATGTTATGTTTGACGTTGCAACACGTATGCCACTGGCGTGGGTCTTGACTGATACAGCTGACTCAGATGCACAAAGGCAGCTGCTTAGAATGGCAACCAGCGATAAGAAGCGTGAGAAATTGCGTTATGGCTGCGTGAAAGACCCAGCGCCTGCTGTAGGCCTATCTCTCGTTCAGTCCGACAACGGGACCGCAACTCGGAATGCGAAAATCTATCAAAGTGAACTTGGAATAGGATCGTCGATCATGATGGGACGCACCTATCACTCGTCGGACAATCCTTTCGTTGAAAGTGCAATTGGGACCTTACAATGGGAAGTTTTGAACTTTCTTCCAGGATACACAGGTAGTCGGCCAGGCGAGTTAAGCGCTTACGATGGAAAGAAAGAAGCCACGCTAACTAAAGATAATCTGATGGGGGTTATTACGCGATATTTCGTTGACGAATACCCTTTCCGAAAGCACTCAGGCACAGGCATGTACGGCGCGATGCCAGTCCAGAAATTGGAAGAGGCTATTGAGGTTTATGGTGGTATTGACGCTCCTGATCCAATTGCTCGACGTCTGCATCTGGGTGAAAAAGACACCGTAACCACGAGCTCAGAAGGTGTTCGTGTTTACGGCATTTGGTACAATTCAACTGAGCTGCAGCGTTTTGCGGCGGGTGTGTCCAAGAATGTGACCGTATGCCTTGATCCTGACGATCTGCGCGAAGTTACAATTTTTAGTGAGGATACGAAGGTCGTTATGACCGCGCAGTTAAGAATGACTGTCTTTGCGGATATGACATTGGCCGAGGCAATAAACCTGCAGCGCCAAACGGCTGAGCGTAATCCTGAAAAGCGTCTAATGTATGAGCAGCACCTCAAGGACGAGAGGGCCCGTCGAGCTAAAGAGTCCGGCCTTTTCCTTGATCCGAATGACCCCGACGCATACGTCAATATTGAAAAGCTGAGAAGACAGTCTGAACAGTTGGATAATGTCGAGTACATTCCAATGCCGAGGTCGCAGCCAGCCGTTTCGCCCGCCAGCGTTTTGGGGCCGCCCCGAAAGGCAAACCCGCCTCCTGTGAATGACCAGCGACCTGAAATAGAGGTTTCTCCATCGACCGACAAGATCACTGATGTCGAGCCGACTTCAGTCAGTTCGGAAAACTTGTCTGAAAAACCCGCCCCAATGTTCGCTCCAATTAGGAAGAGTAAGCTATGAACGAATTTGTCGACGAAACGATCCGCGACTTGGTCGAACAGCAAGGAAACCGAATCTACCCACTTTCCAGAGGCGACGAGCTAAAAGCAGATCTGAGGCAACTGTTCAGCACCCACCTGGGCAATCTTAGTCATGGCGGGCATTTTGAAGCAGAAGGTCTCTTGGTAACCGGGCAGTCAGGCAGCGGGAAAACCACTGAGCTTGTAAACCTTATCGAGAAGTTCAACGCCAGTGGAGCTAAACTGCCAAACGGCAAGCAAGCCAAGTTTGCGTCTTGCCTTTTGAAGAGTGTCGCCGGCTGGAAGGATCTGGGCTATCGCACCGCTCGTTCTTTGCATTACCCAATTGAATCAAAATCCAAACTCACTCAGATCGAAATTTGGGATATCGTTGTCCGCGAAGCAAAACTCGGAGGTTATGTTGGGATTCATTTTGATGAAGTGCAGCATATCTTTAGGAAGAAGAAAGACGCTGATCAGTTGGCAATTTTGGATGCCTTCAAGACATTAATGAAGTCGCATGATTGGCCCCTAATTTTGATCTTTTCTGGTATCCCCGAATTGGATGACTACATGCGCCAAGAGATGCAGCTTTATCGGCTTTTGAAAAGGTTTCCATTCGATGATGTAGTCCTTCCCAAGGACTACGAAACCGTGCATGAAATTGTTGGGAGCTATGCGCTCGAGCAAAATCAAGTAGTTGACCCTGACCTTATGTCCCAGGACTTTTTCGATCGATTGGTCACGGCAGGAGCGTATCGTTGGGGTCTGATCATTAAGCTGGTCGAAACTGCTGTAATTCAGGCAAACAGAGTTGGCTCAGGGGTGCTTTTGCGGGAGCATTTCGTTCAATGGTGGGTAACCAAAACAAAAGCCGCTCCAGCAGTAACGCCTTATCTGCACCGAGAGTTTGAGACGATGTATCGAAAGGAACATCCGTTTCTTGAGGCGATCCAAAGTTAAAGCGACATCAAAACAGGGAAATTGATTAAACCCGTGTCATTCGACGCGGGTTTTTCTTTTTGATTAGAGGCACTTCCGCAGCCCACTCGTAACTTGAGAATAGTTTGCGCAGACATTTGCTTTCTTGCGCAGACTATTTCTTTCTCTACATTTTGGCGCCTTGTAAGATATTGAATTTTAAGGGATTTTGGGGTCCGTTTTTGGTGGAAATTTTGATTTGCGCAAACACTTGGTTTCTTAGGCAACAAATCAAAGCTGTTCCGTAAGTCTGATATTCATTTCCGCTTTAACATCTGGTGTCGTGAAGTGAGACTTTGCGGGAAGCCGCATGATCTATGTGCTTCCCCGCTTATTGGTTGCGCGAGCTGACGCATACGCGTCTGAACAATCCTTCTAATTTGAATCCAACATAAGGATTCGACCGGACCGAATGCAGGGTCGTCAAAATTTAGGGAGGATACCGATGCCGTTTGTGAACATCCGCATCGTGAAACAAGTTATCGAGCATGACCCCGAGGGTATCAAAGAGAAGGTTCAAACCGCGGTTACAAATTCGCTGTCTGAAGCTGCCGGTATTCCGAAAGAAAATGTTTGGGTTGTCTTTGAGGAAATCGAAGAAGTGGATTGGTTCTCTGGTGGCGAACGCGTCAAAGAGCAAAGGGCAAACTCATGACGATTGAAGTACGCCTAGAGGGCATGCACGACATCGTGGATGCCAATGCAACATTGGAAAAAGTGGCTGGAGGCTTTCTGTTTATTGAAGGTCCAATCTGGCATCCGGCGGAAAAGCATCTGACGTTCTCTGACATCCCTGGCAACGAACTGTTTCGTTTGGGTGCTGATGATAAAGTTACTTCGTTCCGCAAACCTAGCAACATGGGGAACGGAAACACCTATGACGCTGAAGGCCGGATGCTGACATGCCAGCACGCGACAAGTTCGGTCACTCGCACCGAGCAAGACGGCAGCATCAAGACACTTGCGACACATTACGATGGCAAAGAGCTCAACAGCCCGAACGACATCGTGGTGCGCAAAGATGGTTTGATCTATTTTACTGACCCAACTTATGGCCGCTTGGATTACTTCGGGGTCGAGCGCGAATTGGATATGGGCAAACAAGGCGTTTATTGCATCACGCCGGATGGCAAGACCATCACGCAGCTGGCTGATGATTTTGCACAGCCAAACGGTCTGTGCTTCTCGCTGGATCAGAAAACGCTTTATGTCAACGATACAGATCGCAAGCACATCCGTGCGTTCAACATTGCTGAAGACGGCACCGCGTCCGGTGGCGACGTTTGGGTCGATGTCACCGTCGGAGAGGGCGAGGGCCATCCGGACGGCATGAAGATTGACAGCTTGGGCAATGTGTATTGCACAGGTCCTGGTGGGGTACATGTGATCACACCCAAAGGCGAAACGTTGGGTGTCATTCGCATGCAAGAATTTACGGCAAACTTTGCGTGGGGTGGAGAGGACCTGAAGGATCTATACTTCACATCGTCCACATCGCTATACCGCATCAAAGTCAAAACACCGGGTTTGGCGTTGTTTTAAACATCGTTTCTCGCAAGCGGTTCATTGGGGTATGCGCTTTGCTTCAAAGTGGTCTCGCGCAGGAAAGCCTCTGTTTCTTTATGAGACAGACGTGTTCCCCCCCCCCTGAATTAGCGACTGATGTTGGCGATTGTAGCCCCCCTCACTGCAATCCTGACATTCTGTGGCTGGAAGCCTTGCTTGGGGTATTGCCGAAAAATTTGGGTAAGCTGAAGAAATACCTAATCAAATGCGGGGCGATCTCGAAATCGCAAACCGCGTGTTAATGGTTAAACTAGGAGACACCTATGGCTCATGTAATGCCAGATCTATTTAAGATCGATGTGAAAGGTCATGCGATTACACATGCCCGGACAGAAATGATTGCGCGTGGGAAAGTGGTTACAACTGATGAACCACCAGAGCGCGGAGGGACCAATCTATTCGCGACTCCTTTGGAGACCATGTTGTCGTCATTCTTGGGCTGCACCAACGTAATTGCCAATTATGTGGCTGGTCTTCTTAAGATTGATCTGCGTGGCATGGAATTCGACATCTGCGGTCACTTTGATACGCGTGGCGTGTTCGGAAAAGCAGAAATCGGCACGCCGTTTCCGGTGATTGAGCTTAAGGTGATCTTGGACACTGACGCGAGCGAAGAAAAAATTGCAGAGCTTCAGCGCATCACCGGAGAGAAATGTCCTGTATCGGTGTTGTTGCGCCGCGCGGGCTGTGAAATCCAGGAAAGCTGGGTCAGAAAGTAAAATCGTGCATCCGCACGGGTGACTTTTCATCATGTGGCGCTTGAGACCCTAGCTAGCTTGAGTGTCAAAATAAGTGAGAGGCCAAGACGATGAACGCATCAAAAGAACACTCAACCATCCGGGTTTTAAACGGCCTTGAGGTTTTAATAGACGCCAGCCAAACGCGTCGTTCTGCGTTCATAAGTCATGCGTCAATGAATGAATGCGGATGTGCTCATTCTTGGTGCGGGTTTCCGCAAATTCAGGGCGTGATCCCCCATGCCGCCCAAATCGAAACGAAGTTATCAAACTAGTATGTGACAAAACCGATCAGGTGGAATTCAGCAATGAGGAGATTGCTGTGAATTGGTCGGGTCACGCTTAAGCGCGATTGCTCTTTGTCTGCAAAGACGAGAAACCATAAAGGGAGAAGAAACGAAATGAAATTTATCAAAACTCTATGTGCTGGCGCTTTGGTTGCTGCTGCAACATTGTCAACACCTACACTGTCCATGGCTGAGGAAATAAACCTCAAGTACCACGCGTTCACAGGTAAAGGCCCTTCAAATCTGGCAACTCGTTGGTGGATGGACGAAGTTGAAAAGCGTACCGAAGGTAAGGTGAAATTCACTCGTATTTTCGGCGGCCCATTGGGTAAGCTTTCCGGTCAGCCAGAAAACATCAAAGTTGGCGCGTTTGACCTTGGCGAATTCTCTCCGGTTTACAACCCGGGTCTGTTCCCTCTTGCGAACGTAACATCGCTTCCGTTCATGAGCGACGACGCATTGGCGCATGCACGTGCCGGTCACGCATTGTTCCAGTCTCCAGAAGTGGAAGCTGAATTCACGGCGATGAACCAAAAGTACCTGTTCCCAGGTCTTTGGACTTCCATCCAGCTGCTGTCTCACGATCCGATCCGCTCTCTGGAAGATTTGAAAGAAGCGAAGATCCGTGCACACGGTGGCGCAGCTGAAATTCTGAAACAACTCGACATCACTGTTTACGGTATTCCGTGGGGCGAACTGCCTGCAGCGGCCGAGCGTAAGGTTGTGACTGCGGCGATTATCGGTTCTCCAGCAGATGCCTATGCATTTGGTTTCGGTGAGATCTTTAGCTACTGGGACGACGAAGACTGGTTCTTCTTCCCAATGCCAGTTACCATCAACTTGGATTCTTGGAATGCACTTCCTGATGACGTGAAAGCGATTATCGAAGAGCTGAACGAAGAAACAGTACTTGAAGCCCGTAAGCTTCTTGAAGTTGCTGAGAAAGAGTCCCACGCCAAACTGAGCGAGCAAACAGAAATCGTGAAGTTGGATGCTGCTGAAAAAGCGAAGATGTTGGATGTGCGTAACGCCGCTTGGAAGAGCTGGGTTGATGCACGCGAAGCAGACGGCCTTGCAGGTCAAACTGTTCTCGACAACTTCCTTAAGCTTCTGGAACAGAACGAAGGCTAACTTCGACTGTTTAGAGACCAGGCTTTTCGCCTAAAGACCAAATGCGCCGCCCAATGTAACTGAACAGGTTGTGGGCGGCGCAGCAATATCGAAACACTGTAAATGCAGTATGTCTGTAAAACTCTCGGCGCAGACGACAAAGTTTTATACATGTTCGAAATTCTACTTTTTCAAGGAGGACTGCCTCGATGGCAAGTATAGCCAGCAGAGCCATAGGGTTACAAAGAAAGCTGGAAGAAATCGCCTGTTACGCATCGGCCATGGCCGTCGCGACGATGATGACCATCACAGTATGTGAAGTCTTGGCAAGGGCGTTGTTCTCAAAAAGCCTTCCTGGCGCGTACGAATACGTCAGCCTGATGTTTGTGTATCTGATCTATTTGGGCCTGGGGTTCTCTCAACGCCGAGACGCACATATCACCGTCGGTGTGTTGTATGACTACCTGCCTCGTAACATCAAAAAGATCGCTCAGGCTGCCTATTTAATTGTCGCTTGCATGTTCTTTGGTGCTTTGACTTGGACAAGCGCTGAATCCGCGTGGAGCAACTACTCCATGGGCGACACAATCCTTGGCATCGTCGAAGTCAAGACGTGGTGGGCACGTGCCGGAATTCCGGTTGGACTGGCGCTGTTTTCATTGAGATTTCTGATCCAACTGATCCGCCTGCTCACACATAACGAGCTGCTTGAGGAAGCTGCAGTCACAGAGCAAGCACCTCAAGAGACCGCTGAAGATGAGAATAAAATATGATTGAGTCACTTCAAATTCCTCTCGTGATTGGGATGGTCGGATTTTTGATGATCATGCGCGTCCCTGTCGGCATTTCCCTGCTTTTGTCAGGTGCTCTTGGATTTGCACTTATTCGCGGTACGACAATCACGCTCGATGCGATTGGTGGTCGTCTGTTTGACATTGGCTCCGGCTATGCACTGAGCGCTGTCCCGCTGTTCTTGCTTATGGGGCATGTCGCCGCGAAAGCAGGTATCACCCAAGATATCTATCGAGCCACACGGGCTTGGCTTGGCCACCTAAAGGGCAGTGTTGTGATTGCAACGACCGTCGCAGCCGTGGCCTTTGCTGCCTGTTCTGGGTCTACAACGTCTTCGACCGCTGTCTTTGGCCGTGTTGCCATCCCAGAAATGCTGAGCCTTAAGGTGAACCGCAAACTCGCAGCAGGGTGTGTTGCTACTGTTGGCACGCTCGCGGGTATGATCCCGCCAAGCATCAACTTGATCGTTTACGGTATCATCGCACGCGAATCTGTGCCTAAGCTGTTGATTGCAGGCATTATTCCCGGCCTTCTGACCGCGTTTGCATACCTTGTCATGATCTACATTCGTGTGAGCCGTAATCCAGAGATGGCTCCGGCACTTCCCAAGGCAAAGATGGAAGAACGGATTGAATCTTTGAAAGGTGTCTGGAGCTTCCTGACCCTCGGCGGCATCGTGATTGGTGGCATCTATGCCGGCATCATTACCCCAACCGAAGCAGGTGCGATTGGCGCCATTGGCTCCTTCCTGATCGCCCTTATTCGTAAGCGGATGTCGATGTCTGTTTTGAAAGAGGTCTTCCTTGACACAGCACAGACAACATCGGTGATCTTCATCATCCTGGTTGGTGCTCTGATCTTCTCGTCTTATCTCGCAGTAAGTGGCGCATCTGGTGCACTTTCCGAGTATATCGTCGGTCTTGATATGTCGATGATGGGCATCGTTTGCATCTATGTGCTGTTGCTGCTCGTCTTGGGGACGATGGTTGACCCTGTGTCAGTGATGTTCCTGACCGTGCCGATCTTTGTTCCGCCATTGATCGAACTGGGCGCACACCCAATTTGGCTCGCGATTGTTGTGGTTAAGACTCTTGAGATTGGTTTGATCACCCCACCAGTTGGCTTGAACGCCTTCGTTCTAAAAGGTGTGGCGCCTTCTTTCTCCCTGAAAGAAATCTTTGGCGGCATCTGGTGGTTCCTACAGGTCGAGGTCATCACCCTGATTATGATCATGTTCATCCCAATTATTGCGACCTTCTTGCCAGATCTGGCATTCGCAAAATGATGATGGCTTAGTCATTAAAAAGAAAAAATATAGCAGGCGGCCATCTGATTGGCCGCCTGTTGTCCTTTTTCCAAATCCCCTTTTCCGAAAACCCCAAGCATTTTTGCTTGGGTGCGCGTAGGCAAAACCGGCAGTCCCCTACGCAGCCTCTTTGAGCGACGCCATGCGGCAATCATCAATCAATTTGCTCCAGTTGCTTTCAAAGCAGAGTGTCGCGCTGGTTTTGCGTAGGTTTGTTCGACGATCTGGCACGAATGTAGCGGCCTGGGTAATCGCTTGTGTCCAATCCGATATGCTGGACCCCGCCACAGGGATCGCACCATCCGCGATCTGATCTTGCAAGCCATCGACAAGCGAAATCAAGCAAACCCGTTGTGCCGCCAACGCCTCCTGCGCAACCAAACCAAAGGCTTCCCAGCGCGATGGAACAAGCAAAGCGTCGATGCCCTGCATGGCCGACACAGGGTCAGAGCAAAACCCGACCAGTGAGATGCGCGGATCGGCCTCGGCGAGTTTTTCCAGCCGTGCACGTTCGGGGCCTTCTCCGAAGATCTTAAGTTGCAGGTCAGGGTAGTTGCATTGCGTGAAAGCAGGAATGATCACATCAAATCCTTTTTGAAGATGCAAACGACCGATTGCACCAAACACTTTTGGCGGACCGCTAGGGGCGGGGAGGGCTTCAAAACTGCTCAGATCAACAGCCGAACGGATAACCCGTGTACGTTCCGGGTTCACAAGCCCCCGTGTCACAAGCCAACTGCATTGGGCACGGCTGACAGCGATCACTTGATCAAACAGGGCGTAAGCTGTGCGCAAAAGCGAGAAAAAGCGTTCGCGGTTTTCAACGTTCAGTGAGGTGAATTTGCGGGTGTAGCTATGCTCGACATGGATCAGGGGCACGTTAGGATGTTTTGCTCGCAGCGCAATCAATGCCGGAAGGCCGCGCCAGCTCACACTGAGGTGAGAGACAATCATATCAGCCCGCAGCTTTGGCATCGAAAGCCGACCTTTGCGAATATGTTGCGTCACGTGCTGGGCTTGTTGCGCCAGTTGGCGCGAGCCGATGATGTGATCCACCACACGAGTTACGCCGCCGGGGGTGGTGTCATCTAATAGATGAAGAACTGTGAACTTGGTCATTTGGAAAATCCTTTCTGGGTTGATGAATTGACGCACGACGCAAAGCGAAGTGCAGCAGGGGTGCAATCAAGCTTGCAAGACCGGTGGTGAGTGTTTTGGCGGGTTCTGCAAAAAATGGCTCTTTAGAGCTTTTGTAGCTTTGCCAAACCAAACGCCGCGCAGTTGCGCCATCACCGCTGCTTACGGCGCGACGCGCTAGGTATCGCAGCTGATAGGCCCGCGCGGCAGGTTCGTAGTGCTCAAAAAACACCGGGTGCAACGGGCGCAATTTTGTGATGACATTTTCCCAAGAGGCCAATTGCCGATCTGTGTTGGAAGACAGGCCACCGGCTGCGACGCGATAAAGCGTCAGAAGTCCGGGGATGCCCTCAAAGGCCCAATCTGTTGTGAGGGCCATGCGGATCCAGCATTCGATATCTTCAGACTGCCGAAAGGTTTCGTCAAAATAGCAACGGCGCTTTGGTTCTGCGCTGGTGTAAAAGCAAATATCATCAAACACTTGTTTGCGGATCACCATGGCAGAGCCATTCCCGACCGGATTGCGCTTCAGAATTTGGGCTGCATTCACACGACGCAATCGAGGTGTTTGCTTAACGCGCAGTGGCGCAGAAGCATCGTCAATGAGTTGCGATCCAGAATAGCTCACGCCCACCTCTGGGTTGGTGTTCAGATGTTCCAGGTGTCGGCGTAGCTTATCGGGGTGCCATAAATCGTCGGCATCGCAAAAGCCAATAGAGGGCGCTTTGGCCTCTGCGATGCCTGTATTGCGTGCACCAGCAAGGCCCCTGTTTGCCTGCTTGATGTAGCGCACGCGATCGTCTTCAAGAAAAGGGTCAACCACATTTGCGGTCTCGTCGGTTGATCCGTCATCGATGATCAGAATTTCAATTTCCGCGACAGTCTGTGCCAATAGCGTTTCAAGCGTTTCGGCGATGGTTTTTGCGACATTGAATGCGGGCACAACGATGCTGGCCACTGGGGGATTTGACGTAGGGGTCAATTGAGCCACCTTTCTGATTACCGAGAAAACAAAACCTGACGCGCGGAGCGCGGCAGAAAGGGAGAGACCGCAGCGCCAATGGCCGTGCCTAAGCCGCGATGCAGAGGAAGCAGAAAGCCCAAAGGCTGTTGCAACAGGCCAAGCAGAGTAAAGCGCAAGGCCAACAGTCGGCCTTGATCCAACCGCAACGCGCGCCGTGCGAGGTAGCGGAGGTATTTAGCCTCATGGGTGCGCGTTGGCGTATGGCCATAGTTGATCGCAGTCTGCAGCACCTGCTTGCGTGAATGTGCCATGGCCTTCAGGTTCGCAGACAGGCCAGATGCTACGCTACGATACCAGACCAGGCTTTTGTTGAGACCGATCACGCGTCCACCGCTTGCAACACATCTGATCAACCATTCCAGATCTTCGTTGTGAACAAGTTCAGGTTTGAATCCGCCGTACTGGAGAAAACAGGTTTTGCGGACAACCAAGTTTGACATGGTGCAAACCGGATTTTCGCCAAGCAGAGTAGGTATTTTGAGGGGCGCATTTGGCACGGTTGATGTGGTTTCGACCTTACCGGGCTGGCTGAAGAACATGATGCGCGCAAATACAGCATCGGCCTTTTGTTGTGCAAAGATGCGGCGCATTTCTGCAAGTTTGTTGGGCTCCCACAGATCATCCGCATCACAGAAACACAGGAGTTCTCCGGTGGCGGTTGCGGCCCCAAGGTTTCGCGCAATGGACGGCCCAGATTTGGGCGGGGTCATCACGCGGATACGCGGGTCTGTTTTGGCAACGGTGCGCAGAATACCAAGCGTGTTATCGGTTGAGCGGTCATCAATACAGATCAGCTCAAAGTCCGGGTCGGTCTGCCGCAGCAGTGATTTAAGCGTGGCAACCAAAGTGTCTTGGGCATTGTAGCACGGTAGGATGATTGAAAAACGCGGCATGGTTACACCTCTGTTTGAATTGCGGGGGCAGGGCGAAAGAGCATCGGAGCAGAGGCGATGCTCAAAACGATTGTGGTGATGCCAAGGTAGGCCAATGCCATTGGCATCAATCCCAGTGGAGCGCAGACGATCGCGCCCAGGCTTAAACCGATGGTCAGCGCTAGGGTGACCGCAAACTCGACTTCTGGTTTGTTTGATAACCTCAGCTGGGCGGCGACCACCGTCCAAACCGTCAGAGGGAGGGCACATAGGCACAGCACGGAGACCACAGGGGCTACTCCTGTCCAGCCATCGCCCAGCAGCAAAGGAACATAAACCGGGGCGAATAGCGATTGCACTGCGATGAAGGGGGTGATGATCATCAAACCCAACAGTGCCAGTTTGCGGGTAAGCCGTAGAGACACACTTTGCCCTCTACACAGGCCACACAGATGTGGGAAAACCACTTTTTCAAAGGCTGCGACAAAACTGGTGGCCAAGCTAAGGCCTGCATTAAAGGCCATAAAGTAAAGGCCTAGGGCATCGGCGCCAAGCAACGCGCCGACGATCAGCTTGTCTGCATGCAGGCGGAGCGCTTTGACCAGCTCAATTCCCAATACTGGAATACCGTAGGTGATAAATGGACGTTTAGGCGCCAATTTGGAATTGGCTTGGGCTGTCCATGGGCGCAACCGGCGCATGGCGATCAGCCAGAATGGGGCGGTCAACACACGCGGTAAGATCAGCGCAAGCGGGGAGGGCGCGAGGATCGCTAAAACCACCGCAAGCGCATTTGCCCCAACGATTTGGGCTCCCGAAATCGCAGCCGTTTGCGTCAGCTTGCCTTCACGCATCGCCAACGCGGCCTGCACCAGCCCACCGGGCATAAAGAGGTATTCAATCGCAGCGACGCCGACCAAAAGGGCCACAACACCTTGGCCGAGCTGCCATAATACGCTGGCCACCAAGACTTGCAGCACACACAGCATCAGGCACCAAGCCCAGTTTAACCGGTGCGCTTGTGCACAAGTGCTTTCAAGATTGGTATCGGCCGCAGCCATAACACGCTGATTGATGCCGTTTTCAGTGAGTGCTTTGATGAGTTCACAAATACCAAGTGCTGCCGCCGCAAGGCCCACTTGTTCCGGCCCAAGACTGCGGGCCACTGCAACCACCACAAACAATCGAGACAGCTTGCTTGCTACTTCTGATGCGCCATAGGCGAGAAGGCATTTCATGAATGAAGAAGTCTGATTCGGTTGCATGTGCTTTGGTGTTCCGTTTGATTTGACCCATCTTGCGATCGATCTGCCTTCAAATGGGGGGCGCTTCGGCACAAACTGTGGCGCGTTTGATGCAGTTCTGTTCCAAACGGATAGAATGATAATCCTCTTTGGCGCGTGAAGCTGGCGTTTGATGCCCGCTATGGTTTCATGGTGAAAAAACAAGAACTGGATACCGGGCAGTGATTTCGACGACCGCAAAATGTTTTGCATTGGTCAGCGCTTTGGCGTTGCAAAGTGCCTGTGGGGCAACCAATGGTAACCCGCTGAATATTGAGCCCATTGCGACTGGCGATGGCTATCAAGCGCAGTACCGTGATGTTGTCTCACGTCATGACACCATGTTCTTAACCTCTGCTCGGATGAACCAAGAAAGCTGTCTGCCTTATAAGGGCGGCGCTGCTGGCAAGGGCATTGGGGCGCATGCGCTTATGGGGGAAAAGCTATCTCGCAACGATCTGGTCGACGTACGTGTCAGCGAAGATGAAACCCTAAACGGGCGTTATGTCATTTCGCGGGATGGCACATTGAAGATGCCTTTCTTGCCTGCCATCAAGGCGCAGGGCCGCAGCGGCCCAGAGGTCGAATGGGCGCTCCAACGCGCCTTGGTTCGCGCTGGACTGTATGATGATGCTCCGGCTGTTTCAGTACGTGTGGCTGACTTTGCATCCGTCAGTGTCGGTGTGACCGGATCTGTGTTTGAACCCCATCAGGTCGAGATCGGGCGCATTTCTGGAGATGAAATCGACAATAACCGGGCCCAAGCGCTGGGCGCGTCGACCGAAGGGCGCAACTTGTCTGCTGCTTTGCGTGCGGCTGGTGGCGTGCGGCCGGATGCTGATATCTCTGCGATTGAGCTGCGCCGCAATGGTCAAGCCTATACTTTGGACATGCGGGGGGTGTTTGAAGGGCGTAACATCGTCGACGTGATGCTGCTGACAGGCGACACCATCCATGTGCCATCTCGGCAGTGCTTTCAGGATGATCTCATGCGGCCCAGCCCAATTAGCCCTCCTGGTGTGACAATGTTCTTGTCCAACTTGACCCAACCCGCCTTGGCAAATGCACCCTCAGCGATTGGGCGGGATGTGCGGGAAATGCCCTATGGCACCAGATACTTACAGGCTGTGGTGGATGCAAACTGCGTTGGGGGGTCTCGCAGCACCAGTGCACATCGCTCCGCCATCTTGCTGTCGCGCAATCCAGAAACCGGTGTTTCTGTCGTTATCGAACGCGATATTGAGGATATGTTGCGTCGGGCAGATCGGGACGATTATGACCCGTATCTTTTGCCCGGAGATGCCGTGGCCTGCTATGACAGTCGTATCACCAATGTGGCCGAGGCCGCGCGTGTGCTGGGGTTGATTACCGTCGGAGCAGCGTTGCGCTAGTTTAAGATTTGGTCAGCGTCGTCTTGGTGGTTTCCCAGACATCTGAAATGGCACCAATACGTGTCTCCACGCTGACGCGGGCGCGCTTATTGGCGTCGACTTCCATCGCGACCAGAGCAGTGTGAAAGTTTGTGGCCCCAAAGAGGGCAGCCGTGCTGCTGATTTTGTGACAACGCTGCGCGGTGTCAGCAAGGTTATCGCTGCCCTCTTGGGCAAGCCAAGCCACCAGGGTGTCACCCTCATCTAAGAAACGCTCAAGGAAACTTGGGTAGTCGTCTCCGAAAAGGCCCTTGGCCCCATTCTCGCGTTTGGTAGGACGCGAGCTTTCCACAAGTCCAACACGCCCTTTTGACACGGCACTTAGGGCCGCCCGCAGCTCGTCAATCTGGATCGGTTTGGCGATGAAACCATCCATGCCATTCTCGCGAAAACGGGTGGTGTCATCTGGTAAGACATTGGCAGAAAACGCAAAAATTGGGGTATCGGCAGCTTTGGGGACTTCATCACGAATGCGTTTGGTGGCCTCTAACCCATCAAGTTTGGGCATGTTGATATCCATCAAAACCACGTCGTATTCATCAGACTTAATGGCCTCAACAGCTTGCTCGCCATCCTCGACCCAACTGATTTGGTGTCCTTCTGACTCAAGCAGGTTACGCACCACAAAGGCATTCATGTCATTGTCTTCAGCGAGCAGAATATTCAACGCAGATGTAGCTGTATCTGTTGATTGTGCATTCGTTTGATCGACAGGCTTGTGCGAAGTTTTCAGTGGGAAGCGCAACCAAAACACGCTGCCTTCGCCTACAGTACTTTCCACGCCAATCTCGCCGTCCAGCAGTTCGACCAATCGTTTTGCAATGCCAAGGCCAAGGCCGGTGCTGCCTGCCACACTGCTTATGCTGCCTGTGGTTTCAAAGTCTTCGAAGATGCGTATCTGATCACTGTCGGCGATGCCCACGCCTGTATCGATGATGCGGATTTCGACGGTGGGTAAAAGATTACCCACACGGTCGACTTGCTCGATTTCAAGGTGGACCCGACCATTTTCCGTGAACTTGATCGCGTTGCCTAAGAGGTTCAGCAAGATGCGCTCTAGATGCGCCTTGTCCGTTTTAACCCAATCCAATTCAGGGCCGACCCAAGCCCAGCCAATGGCAGTGTTGCGATTTTCGGCGAGACCGCTTTGCCCATTGACCAAATCCTGCAGGAATTCCCCTACGTGAAATCGTGTTTCTTCGATCACCAGTTTGCCTGCCTCAAATCTTGCTACATCAAGCACGGCGTTTACGTGCTTCATCAGCTGGCGGCCAGAGATTTCCATGTTTTCATGAAATTGGGTCTGGGTTTTGGTCATGCGGGAATTTCCCATCAGTGAAAGGTTCCCCAACAAACCATTCAAAGGCGTTCGAATTTCGTGACTCATCACGGTTAAGAAGTCGGCCTTTGCCTTTTCACCTGCCAATGCCTGATCGCGGGCTTGGCGCAACTCTTCCTCTGCTTCGACCTGGGCCGAAATATCACGCAAGAAAGCAATGATGATTTCACCATCTGCGCCTTCGGCATTTTCTAGGGCGAGTTCAACCGGGAAGACACTGCCATCTGCGCGGCAGGCATCAATACGAATACGGCCATGTCCAACAAGCCTTTTCTCACCCGTGGTTAACATCCGCTGCATGCCCTTTTCATGAGCTGCACGCATGTCTGGTGGCACAATGAGATTGCCGATGGATTGGCCTTTGATGTCTTCAAGCTTGTAGCCAAAGATGGTTTCAGCAGCGGCGTTAAAGTCAACAACACAACCAGTCTTGTCAGACACGATGACCCCATCCAGAGATGTCGACAAGATGGTTTTCATATGTGTGTTTGCGCGTGCAAGTTCACGTCCACGCACCCGGCTTTTTGCAGCGGTATTGCGTGAATAGGCTGAAAGCCAGATCAGAAATAAGATCAATACCGTTGTGGCGGCAGACAACTTGAGCAACGTCGCAGACAGCTGATTGCGCAACCCGTCAGATGCATCTGCAAAATGTCCAAGACCGGTCACATACAGCTGTCGCACAGAAGCGCGTAACGATTGCGCATCTTTTTGGATGTCTTTCAGAGCGCTTTGCAATGACGCATCATCACCATCTATCAAGGGGATATTCCGCTCTAGGAATGAGGAAACTTCGGCAAGCGCACTGGTAAAGGCGGGTTCGTTACGTACCTCTGAAAAGACTGCTCCGTTTTCAAGGATGTTGTGGCGGCTGAATAAGATGTCAAAGTCTTTGCGCAACAAATTCAGGTCAGTTTTATCTTCATGGAGGAGTTCTTGGATGGTCAGGCAAAAATCCAGATACTCGATTTCGACCTGTGACAATGTCCATTGGATCGAGTCATTCCGCGCCGACCGCAACTCGCGTAAATCCGAGGTGACACCCTTTGCAAGCCACACCATTGCTCCGATACATAAAACTGCGATTGCAGCCAGAAACCATCTGCTGAATGTCAATTTGGCATCTTGATCGACAGACGTTAATGAGTGTGATGACAAGTGCAGTCTCCGAGGCGAATAATTCACTTAATGATATGAAGTCTATTAAGCTGCCAAATGCTTCGCGCGTAAACCGTTTCTGTTCTGTATTTTGAAGAACTGTCAAAAGGGTAAACAATCCAAAGCGGGCCTTTTGCCCGTCGTGACATCGGTTCGCCATCCATAGCAAAGGCAATGATGGGCCCGTCTGACAGGGCGTCAGACATCGGGATTTGTATGGCGTAGTCGTTGATCGCAGCGGCCTCGATGGCCTGCCCCTCGACCATAAGATGGGCCAACAGGGCGTTTAGCGGGACGCCTTCAAACCGATGAACACCTTTGGTCCAAATCGTAGAGGTTTCGAATTCTTTGCTGCCGATCGCACGCAGTGCTTCGATGTCAAAGGTCAGGGGCGTTGCAGAGGTTCCTGTGACCTCAAGCACCGGTACCTTTGGTTGGTCTGATGACTGCGCAGTGCCACTGGCGAAGCTCAATAAAAGAACTGCGCAGATCGTGTAAAACGACCGGAAAATGACACTAGATTGCATGACTGCCTCCGAAATTCTGTGCAACCATTACATGAAAGAAAAAATTGTTCTTCATATCCGGCGAGTAGGCACCTATCCGGTCGGATAGGTTTAGCCTGACCGATTTCGCTTAATACGCCCCGCGACCCGAGAAAACGGCCCGAAACGTCAGGCACATCAACATCAGATCAAGCCAACTTGACCGGGCCTGCACATAGGCCACGTCCATTTCGACCATCTGTGTAAACCCGATGTCTGCGCGACCAGAGACCTGCCACAGCCCGGTCAGGCCCGGGCGCACAGCCAGACGTTGCAAAGCAGCTGTGGGATAAGCCGCGACTTCCTCGGGCAGGGCGGGGCGTGGCCCCACCACAGACATCTCGCCGCGCAAGACGTTTATAATTTGAGGAAGCTCGTCTAACGAATAGCGGCGGACGAATTTACCTACGCGGGTGATGCGCGGATCATTCTTTGATTTGAAACACACGCCGCTGCGATCTGATTGTGACAACAGCGCAGCACGGCGGGCTTCGGCATCAATATACATCGACCGAAGCTTATAGATGCGGAATGGTTTGCCGTTTTTGCCGATCCGGGTTTGCCGAAACAGGGCT
The DNA here is from genome assembly GCA_947498415.1 of uncultured Paracoccaceae bacterium. Classification (GTDB taxonomy): domain Bacteria; phylum Pseudomonadota; class Alphaproteobacteria; order Rhodobacterales; family Rhodobacteraceae; genus Cognatishimia. Next base: position 5,900 of record CANMKB010000004.1, on the reverse strand, counting down.
GGTCCTTTGCTTTCCAATTTGATCGCCGTCATCAGGCACAGCAACATTGGGCCAAGAAGGGTCAGCACGGTGAGGCTGATGGCTTTGTCGAGCATGATCTTTGTGACATCTTGCCCAGAGACACCCCGCATCGCAGCGCGAGCGGCGCGCATAAGAAAGCTGATGTTTCCAATCAAATACCGTTTTGCCATGCGACGCGGTTCCATTAACAGGCGCCACATCCATTCCATTTTAACCTGACGCACCACTTTCGGCGCCCGACGTACGTTACCGGCCCAAAAATCAAATAGCCCACCAACTGCCATAGAAATGCGTGGCTTTAGTTTTGATTTGTGGCGATCCAACCAAAGCTCTTGCAAGGGAACCCCCATCGCAACAAGCAGGATATCTGCGCCAGAGCGATTGATATGGTCGATCGCCGCGATTGGATCGGCCACGCCTTCATAGCCGTTGCGGGTGCCTGCGATCTGCAGGTCTGGGATTTTGTCGCAAATCGCGTTGGCAGCGGCCTCTGCTGTGCCGGGCTTACCGCCCAATAGAAACACTTTAAGACCTTTGCGTGCTGCGACCTTAAGCAGGTCTGGCGTAAGATCAGTTCCATTCAGGTTTTCGACAATCGCGTCGCCTTGCATTTTCGCGGCGATCTCAATGCCGATCCCATCAGGCAATACAAGATCTGACCGTTGAAGAGCTGCGGCGTAGTTCTGATCGCTTGAAGCCACATTCACACAATGGGCATTCAGAAATGAAACTACCCGTCGCCCAGGCGTAAGAATTTCACGAATGGCGTTTCTCTTTTTGGCGTTCACCAATGGTACACCCATGACGTGTAGGGTTGGGTAAGTGCCGTGTGTTGTAGAGAGGTCTATCGAGTGATGTTTCATTGATACGCTCCTGCTGGTTTGGTTCCAGCTTGGGGCATCGCATTTTATTAATCTTGCACGTAAAGGGTTAAAAATGTGGCTAAATTGGTGCCTCTTCTAGTGAGAAGGCCAATAAAATCATTGGAAATGATAGAGTTTCATATCCGTTCGGGTAGAGTTCTGCCCAAATGTTACCACCGGAACGTTCCAAATTGGGTCACAGTCTGTCAATACAACCTATGCATTAACGAAACCATCGAGCGAGGGTTTTGAAATGAGAATTTTAATCGCTGATGACCATGATTTGCTGCGGGATGCTCTCGTCGCTTTTATGGACAACGAAGAAAACATAGAGACTCACGTCGCAGCAGATCTTGCAGAAGCTTGTGCGCTGATTGACGGTGATCTCACATATGATCTGGTTCTACTGGATTATAATATGCCCGGGATGAATGGGCTTGAGGGGCTTAAGGTCGCCTCGGATCGCAATGGCGTGCATCGGGTGGCCCTGATGTCCGGCGAGGCGAGCCGAGAGATTGCAGAACAAGCTTTGGAAATGGGGGCCGTTGGCTTTATTCCCAAAACGCTGCCCGCCAAGTCACTTGTGAATGCCATCAAGTTTATGGCCATGGGTGAAAAATATGCACCGCTTGAATTCATGACGGCAGAGCCGGATGAAAACACGCACCCTCTCTTAGAGACGTTGACTGAACGCGAAGGGCAAGTGCTGCACGGTTTAACCGAAGGTAAGTCAAACAAAGAGATCGCGCGTGATCTCGATGTATCCGAGCCGACGGTAAAACTGCACGTCAAAACCCTGTATCGCAAATTGGGCGTGGCCAATCGCACTCAAGCTGCGCTAATCGCACGGGATCAAGGCGTGTTCTAAAGCGCCTTGATATATACCAGCGGATAGGGGGCGTGGCAGATGCCCCTCATCCACTCCTGAATTGAAAATAATGTGCCAATCAAATGGGTTAGCCTTGTGTCATATAGCAAGGAAAATCCCCAATGGCCTTTCAATCAGACCTAAACCCAAACATGCGCAATGCAGCTTTTCTGCCGCGGATGGATCGTATGCTACGCAAGCGTCAGCCCGGCCAGCCGGGGTACCTTTTGCGTCGTATCATGCGTTATATGGGGGTGTTTCTGATCTGGTGCGCCGCGATTTGGTTTCCGATCGGCACATATCTCACATCTGCCCCCAAGAAATACACATCTCAGTTTTCACTGATCCTTCCGGGCGCAGGTGTTTCAGCCAGCGTCAACATTGATGATATCGGGCAGGCCAGCTCTTATGCGTCTTCGGCCTTTGCCAGTAATGCGGTCAGCCCCACACAAACGTATAAGCGCCTTATCCGAGCAGATCGCATTTTGGACGTGGCATCCGCACAGCTAGAGTTGCCTCGGAACGCCTTGTCTCGTCCAAAGGTCGCATTGGTGGATCAAACGGGCTTTATCAATGTCGAAGTCACAGGCCCGTCACCTGAAGACGCAAAATTGCGTGCCCAAGCGGTGCTGGATGCCTTTTTCGTAGAGGTCGATGCCCTACGCAAAGATGACCAACTGGTGCGCGAAGAAGGTGCGGTGCGGGCCATTGAAGAATACCGTTCTTCGGTGAAATCCACACGCAACGCAATGACTGCATTGCAAAGCGAAACTGGGTTTCTTTCGCGTGACCAGTTCACGTCGCAGGTCGCCGAGAACGACACACGCTATGCCAAATCCATTGTGTTGAAGGGGCAGCTCGAAGAGAAAACCGCCTATGTGAACACGATGGAACAACGCCTTGGTCTAACGGCTGACGAGGCTGCAAGGGCACTCGAACTCTATGGTGATCAGGGTTATATTTCATTGATCGAAGACGGCGCCCTAAAGGCATCTGCATTGGCAGAGGCGAACGCCAAATATGGCCGGCGCCACCCGCGTTTGATTGATGCCAAAACAAGCTTTGAACAGGCGCAGCAACAAATTGTGCAGATGGCATCAAGCATCACTGGGCTATCCCCGGAACGCGTTGAAATTCTCAAGCTTTCCCAGCTGGGCGATCGTGCCACCTTGCTTGCAGAACTGGTGCGCAACGCAGCCCAACTGGCGGGTCTTGAGGCACAGTTCGCAACGCTCAATCGGCGCTATGTGCTAGAACGGAACCGTTTGGAACAATCTGCACGGGCCGCCGCCACGCTTGAAGATCTTCAAAGAGATTTCCAAGTGGCCGAAGCGGTGTTCGCCTCTGCCATTGCGCGGGCGCAATCGTCAAAAGTGGATGTGTTTGCCTCGTATCCTTTGGTGCAGGTGCTGGAAACGCCATCCTTGCCGGAAGCACCAAGCTCGCCGCGTCAAAAGGTGGCGCTGGCCGCCGGGATTGCCGCAACCTTTATGATCTTGATGGCGCTGTCGTTGGGGTGGGTGCGCCGTGGTGTGATCAACTGGTTGATCGGCATGCGGAGCCCGCAAGATGAATAAAGTTTCGCCACAAAACCCTGCAGAATGGCTGGCGCTTAAGACACTGGTCTGGACGTGGCCGTTTTATGCGATTGGGTCCTTGTATATTGTTGGGCCGGTTTTGGGTTGGATACTGGGGGGACTTGCGTTCTTAGCGCTCTACCTTGGCCCCGCGATGCGCACCGATCTATCCGCTGCGCCGGTGCCACCCGTCATTTGGGCATGGCTTTTGGGCATGGCAGCGATGCTGCCGATCTTGTGGGTTGGGCATTTGAACTGGGATTTCAGCATCCCGCAAACCATCAAGTCTTCGATTGGCTGGGCGAAAGGCTGGGCGCTTATGGCGCTATTCCCCTTGGCAGGGGCTGTTTTGCCCATTCGCCGAGAGGTCTTAATCAGAGGCCAGTGCATCTTGGGGCTGTGGATCCTGTGTCTGGCCCCTATCATGCTGGCCGCGCCTTTTATCGGCTTGCCAGAGAAAATCCTAACATCACCGCTTAAAGCCGTTGGAGGGCCAGGGCCCGAGTATTTTTCGGTCTATTTCTACACCCGCGATCCCTCAACCTGGGCGCCGCGCTGGCAGTTCTTTGCGCCATGGTCGCCTTTTGCTGCGCTTTTAGGTGTGTGTATGGTGTTGTTTGCGACAGAGGAACGGGTCACCAAATGGAAAGCCGCTGGCATTGCAGCCGGCGTGTTAATGATCTTTGCTTCAAAGTCGCGCATGGGTTTGGTTGGGCTCGTTGGCTGCACCCTTGGGCCATTCCTGCTTGGCAAAATCGGAAAGAAAGCCGCATGGATGCTGCTCGCTGGTCTTTCTGCAAGCCTTGCCATGACGGCCGATAACCTGATCCGCACGGTGTCAGGGGCAATTGACACCTTCAAAAATGCGCGGGCCGATAGCACCCGTGTGCGCGCCACATTGCAGCGCATTGCCGAAGAACGCTGGTGGGAAGAGGCAATCTGGTTTGGCCATGGTCGCCCAGCCCCCGGAGGGCACATTGTGGAATACATGCCCATCGGTAGCCATCACACATGGTATGGCTTGCTGTTCATCAAAGGGGTTACGGGTTTTGCTGCCCTCTTTATCCCGCTGTTCTTTCAGGGTGTTTTGGCCGCGGTTGATACCATGAGTTCTACGCGAGGGCGCCTGCCGTTGGGCATCATCTGCGTGATCATCCTGTTGTCCTTTGGTGAGAACATCGAGATTGAAGCATACCTTTTGTGGCCCGGACTGGTGATCTTGGGGATTCACGCACGTGAACTCGCCCAAGATAAAGCACCCTTTATCGCCCAAGATGAAACGCTTGTTCCTCAAGACCTATAACTTAGCCCAAAAGCAGCTTCATCACCGTTTCTTGCTTGGCTTTATCACGATGTGCAAAGGCCCAAAGCGGGGCCCTGGGCGCACAAGGGTCATAGGGATCACCCGTGTGGGTCAAAGCCTGTCCGCCAGCTTCTTCGAGGGCCAGAATACCGGCTGTGTGATCCCAGGGCTTACACATGGCGTTCAAAGTAAAGTCTGAATGGCCAAAGGTCATCATCCGGTATTCATGACACGAACAGCGCAATGTGGTGATGCGTTTGAATTTCGAATATGCCTTGGCCATCTCGGCCTGTTGTTCTTTTGGGAATAAGTACAATGGCACGTAGCCCTGCATTTGGTCGATGGGTCTGGCGTCAGGCAGGCGCAGCCTCCGCCGATCCCCAGCGGCATTTACAAAATAAGTGCCTTGGCCACGCTCTGCGACCACCCAATCATCAAGGATGGGATCATACAGCAAACCATATTCCGTTTGATCCCCAACGCGCACTGCCAGCAAAACGCCAAATGTCGCAAGCCCGCTGGCAAAAGCCGAGGTGCCATCAATCGGATCAATGATCACCGTCATTTCAGCATCAGCCATTTTGATCAGCAACGAACGATCGTCTTCGACAGCTTCCTCACCCACGATAAGCGCGTTTGGCATCAGTTTCGCCGCCGCTTCTGATATCAAAACCTCTGCACGTTTGTCGGCAATCGTCACAAGGTCATCAGCATGGGCTTTAGATTCGATCGCCTCGGGGGGCAGATTGCGAAATCTGGGCATGATTTCAGTGCTTCCCGCCATGCGAACCGCCTCTAGCAAGCCATCTTTGATTTCCTGTGTCAGTGCCATTTCAGCCTCCAGCTGTGATTTAAAGCCATTGAGGCGAATGAGATCAAAACCTCAAGAGGGAAGCGGCAAATATCGTGAAATCTTCATTTGAATGGACAGGGGTAAAAGAACAAAAGCGGCCCCAAAAAGGAGCCGCTTTTCGCGCCACAAACCTTTGAAAGGTTTGTGTAAAATGGTGGGCGACCCTGGAATCAAAATGACCTCCTGATGTTCACTTGTATTTTGCGTTACTTATCAGCGCGTTACGCCGCTTCGTCAAGCCGGGATTTTCGGCGGGTACCGATTTTTCCGTTTTGGGTACCGAAATTTGGGGGGCCTACTGAAGGGAAACCAAACGTCGAACGAAGTTGATATGGCCACTGACCTGCTCCCCTGAAAAGTCCGGTGTTTTGAGTTAGCCTGTTCTCCAACTGAGGAGACAGACGATGAAGAGAAG
>CANMKB010000003.1 GCA_947498415.1 uncultured Paracoccaceae bacterium | reverse complement strand
TGGCGCGGTTGACGGGGCTCGAACCCGCGACCCCCGGCGTGACAGGCCGGTACTCTAACCAACTGAGCTACAACCGCGCATTGCCTTTCGGCTATATTACCCTACCTGGGCCAGGGACAACAGAGTGGCGCGGTTGACGGGGCTCGAACCCGCGACCCCCGGCGTGACAGGCCGGTACTCTAACCAACTGAGCTACAACCGCTCTCTGTAGTCTACCGCTGCGGCGTCTCCGTCGCTGCGGTGAGAGGTGGTTTATGCGCAGCCGCCGATATCGTCAAGCGAATTGAAGTGGGTTTTTTCGTTTTTTTTGAACCACGAGTCCGGCACTGTGACGAAGGGCCTAATTTTGTTGGAATTTTAGCTATAAAAAAAGTTAAAGAGCTGCTGAAAGTCGCTAACTTATTGATGGCGTCAAAGTTTGAATGCGCACGAAGTCATTGGAATCATCCGAAAATTCACAACATGACAGAAAGCTAAAAGAAAATTCTAAAATCTCATTTTTTGCTCTTGCCCTCCCCAACCATAACAGATTAAAACCCGCGCCAACGGGTCGTTAGCTCAGTTGGTAGAGCGCTTCGTTTACACCGAAGATGTCGGGAGTTCGAGCCTCTCACGACCCACCATCCCCCCTTTTGTTTACGCAACTTCGGCCACAGGCTCTTGGTTAGTCATGCTTTCTTCTTGCACGGACTGCGCGGGAAACGACATGATCATCTCTGTGCCTGCCCCCTCTTCGCTGTTTACGCGGATCGAACCGCCATGCGCCTTGATGATCGCATCCGCGATGAATAGCCCGTTGCCAACGCCCGCATGTGCGCGCTGATCTGATGAATCACCCAGGGTGAATTTATCAAAGATCCGTTTATGTTGATTGGCAGCGATACCAATCCCTTGGTCTTTGATCGTGATCTCAAAGCTGGATGGCTGCACCGCACGAAGCGCCACAGTCACGGACTGCCCCTGATCTGAAAACTTGATGGCATTATCTAAAACAGCACAGACGGCCTGACTAAGACGTCTGAAATCAGCCTCAACCTCAAAATAGTCACCCTGAATATCTGTCTGAATGTCTATTTTTTTCTTAGCGGCATCCGGCTTCACTTCCTCTTTCACGTCCTCCAGCATCTCAAGAAGATCAAACGATTGCACCGCAAGCTTTAGCGCACCGTTTTCAAACATCTCGATATCCAGAAGGTTTTCGATCAGCTTGGACAATCGATCGCAGCCCCCGCGCCCGAGTTTGACCAGACCATCTGCTTTGTCAGGGAGTTTGACGATCACGCCAGATCCGAGCAAGTCAAATGCGCCAATGATGGATGTCAGCGGTGTGCGCAATTCGTGGCTGATGGTCGCGACAAATTCTGACTTTGCCTTGTAACCCGCTTGAGCCTGAATAAAGAGTTTGGATTTTTCCTGAGCAATGCGGCGCTGTGCCAGAGCATTCAGGTAAAAATACCCCACCAATATCAAGGAGATCAGAACAATTGCGGCTGATATAAATGTGAGCTTATTGGCGCTGCTCACAAGGTGTTCCCGTACTGCAACTTCGGTATCGCTGGTTTCGCGCAGGGCAGCCAGGGATAGATCCCGCATCGGGTCTTGATAAGCAGCAAAGGCGGCCTGTAAATCAAATGCAGATTTGAGATCACTTGGCTGCAAATTCACAACGCGCAATTCTTGTTTGGCGAGCTCTCTGCCAAGTGACGCAATAACGTTGGATTCCATATCAATTTCTCGAAGCCAGGCCCCTGCTTTGCCATGGTGGGCCAGGTCCCAACGGCTCCATAATGTATCAAAGCGCTGGTTGACGTCTTGTACGGTCACGCCGGGTGCTTGGGCGGCATAGTTGGCCAATGCACTGTCAAATTGTAGCAACGAGAATTCTAACCGCACAACCAACCAAAGCGGGCCACCGCGATGATTATCTCGCGCCTCCACCAGATCTCTTTGGACAGAATAGAAACTGACCAAACTGGCGATCAATCCGGCGATCACAATCGCCGGCACACCAATTCTGACGGGACGCGATAAGATCAATGTGCGACCTCGATTTTTGCAAGTTGCCAAACCAAGCGACCGTTGATTTCTGGACGCCGCAGCTCTTTATGGTCACTCATGGGATAGATCACCCAAATCGGCCCTTTTCCGCGGCGTGACAGAGGTGCGCCATCTTTTTGCAGCGCCAAGATCACATCATACTGCATCGCCTCAACCACAGGCGCCTGCGAACTATAGTCATCCACCGCGATCAGCCGCGCAATTTCTGCCCCTTCGGTATTGATGCCTTTCAGAACATCACGCATCAAGGGGCCTTTAAATGTGGGCTTACCGTCGACGTAGTCATTCTCAGTCGAAATTTCATACTGCTTTAGTGCAAGCAGCTCTTCCATAGAAAACTCTACAACTTTAGAGGTTTCCCCTCCGGTCTTTTCGACCACCGTCAAAACGGTTTGGGCATGCGCGAATCCAGTCATCGCAACCAGCAGAGCCAATGTTTTAATCGCTTTTTGTAACATATCGTCACGCTCCCTATTTTTAGCCATTGTTACATAACTAAACTCTAACGTGTACACAGTAAGTCAAGACAATATGGATAAAGTCTCAACAATGAGCTGAAAAACGACTCGAATTTTATCAATTTCAATACGTAGTTTAACGCTGAATTAACGACCTCAAGCGTATTCTCTTCTTGGAAATACCTTATTTCCGCACGCTTTCTGACAGACTATGCTGACATCTTCACCCTGACCGAAACCGCATATCAGGGGACACCGCAATGCATTTACGTCATAAACAGTTCACAGCACCATCGGTGCGCCCACAGCTGACACAATTGTTCGAATTGATCCGTCAGGAAAATGTCATGGCTGATATGGGGGGGCGCCGCGCGGGCGAAGTGCACGCACGTGAAATCGATCATTTTCGCGACATGGCCTGCGCCTCATTGCGTCGGGCTTAAGCCGCCTCTACTGGCCCCTAAACCCTGTTGCCACCACGAATTTCTCGGATGAATCCGCGCGTGACGATGGCGGTTTCACGTTGGCCACTTTGGTGAATTTGTTCTTGAGCAACTTTTGAAGATCGCCCTCGGCGCCCCCAGCTAGAACTTTGGCAACAAATGTGCCGCCATCTTCAAGCACGTCAAACGCCAAATAGGCCGCTGCTTCGCACAATGCGATGATACGCAAGTGGTCGGTTTGTTTGTGCCCAGAGGACGCAGCCGCCATATCTGACATCACAACGTCAGCTTTGCCGCCAAGCCATTCTTTCACTTTCAGGTCCGCATCGTCTTCCATGAAATCCAACTGATGCACCTCTGCACCTGGAAGCGGTTCAACCTCTTGCAGATCGACGCCCAAAACAGTGCCCACTTTTTTACCCGGCTTTTCACCAAGCGCGTTCACGCGCTTTACGGCAATTTGCAGCCAGCCGCCCGGGGCGCAACCAAGGTCAACCACACGAGCACCAGGCAACAAGAAACGGTATTTTTCGTCTAGTTCCAAAATCTTAAAGGCCGCTCTTCCACGATAACCTTCAGTTTGGGCACGTTTGACATAAGGGTCATTCAACTGCCGCTGCAACCAACGGGTCGAGCTGATAGACCGCCCACGGGCAGACTTAACTTTAACCTTCAGGTCACGCTGACCGCGCCCGGATGTGTTTTTCTTGCTCTTGTCTGACATGGTGCCACCGCTTGATCCGCAGAATCGTTCTGCGGCTTGTATACTTAGAAAGGTCCGTCTTCCAGCACGCCATCTGCTGACATCTGCGCATAAAGCAGACCTTCACGCAGACCACGGTCTGCGACTGACAGCCGATCTGTCGGCCAACAGCGCAACAAAGCCTGCAAGATGGCAGAGCCCGACATGATCAGCGCATGCCGATCTTGGCCAATGCGCGGGTCCTGACGGCGCCCTGCTGGGCCCAGACGCAGGTAATCATTGATCACCGCATCAATTTGCTCAGATGTCATGCGCAACCCATCAACTTTGGTGCGATCATAGCGACGCAATCCAAGATGGCTTGCGGCCACGGTTGTGACGGTGCCCGAGGTGCCAACGATTTGAAAACCATCGCGGGCTTGCTCATCGGCATAAGGCGCAAAGTCTTTCAAGTTTTCCTCAAAAAACCAACTCATCAGCGCAAACCGCGCGGCGTCATCTTCGACATCATTGAATTGATCGCGCAAGGTCGCCACACCTAAGGGAACAGAGATCCAATCCACGACACGGGCTGCCGGGAAAGGCGTATCTGCCGCGTTTAATCCGCCGCGCATCCGCATGATTGAGCGTGGACGCTCTTGGGCCGGCACGTTGGACAGATCAATCCACACAAGTTCCGTAGAACCACCGCCGATATCCACCACTAGCAATTGCTCTGTCTTGGTCGAGACCAGCGGCGCACAGGAAATCACCGCAAGACGCGCCTCTTCCTCAGCTGGAATGATCTCAAGGGGCAGACCGGTTTCACGGCGCACCTGCTTGATAAAGTCCTTGGCGTTTTTCGCGCGACGACAAGCCTCTGTCGCGACAAGACGCATGTGTTTTACGCGGTGGCGCTTTAGCTTTTGCTGACAGATACGCAGTGCTTGAATCGTGCGTCGCATAGAGCCACGCGACAAGCGCCCGGTCTTTTCCAGACCAGACCCCAATTGCACAGATTTCGAAAAGCTATCAACAACATGGAACTGACTGCCCTTTGGTTGGGCAATCAGCATCCGACAGCTATTCGTTCCCAGGTCCAAGGCAGCGTATAGCTCACTTGGGTCCGGGGTTTTGGGCGCGGGGCTCTCTACCGGTTTTGGGAATGCGCCCGCACCTTTGGGACGCTTGGGCGCCATTTCTCACGCCCTCCATTTCGAGTTACCTTCAACGTAGTGTGAAGAACCAACCGGCGCAATCCCCTGCCCACCTGCTCTTTACGGTTCACCTCAAGATGATCATTAGGATTTTTCAGACCGTACCCCATAGCCCCAGTGGAATAAGGCGCGTAGAAGACAGAGGTCGCGGACGCGATATGTGAAGTCGAAATTGAACAAAAGCCCCCGCCTTGGGTCCGCTACCAAGGAAGGCACCGGAAACAAGGAATCAGCAATGCCTGACGTGACCATCGTATATTGGCGAGACATCCCTGCGCAGGTGATTGTGGGGAAAGGCCGTCGCGGTGCGAAAAAACAGCTCAGCGAGCGTTTTGAGCAAGCGATTGACCGTGCTGCCATGAAGGTGGGCGCCGCCGACACAGATGCGTATCTGGCGGAATGGCGCAAAGCTGATCCCTATGTTGTGGAAGGGGACGCTGCCGAGGTGTGCGAAGCGGAAGCTGCACGTCTTGAGGCAGAGTTTGATAAGGCTCGCATTAAGTCATTGATCGACAATGATGGTTGGGCCTGAGAAACGACATGCTCAGGGAGGCCATGATGGCGCTTTTGAATTTCAGGAAAAAGGCAGAGCCGGGCGCACTTGTTTTGCCCGAGGTCGAGGCCTTTCTGAAGGATTACTCGATCGAGGTGATGCCCCGCACGGCCGCCAAGGTTGATGCGTTTCGCGACTACCTCCCCAAAGGCACACGCGTTTACATCGCCCACATCGAAGGCACGCCCATCGAAGAAATGGTTGAAACCGCAAAACGGTTGAATGCAGATGGCTATAACGTCATGCCGCACTTCCCGGCGCGCATTATCCCTGATCAAGCAACCTTTGAAAACTGGGTTGCGATGTATCAGGGCGAAGCTGACGTAAAACAAGCGCTGGTACTGGCCGGTGGGCCAACCACGCCGCTTGGCGCGTTTGACAGCTCTATCCAGCTTTTGGAAACAGGTGTTTTTGACAAGGCTGGGTTCACCCATTTGCACGTGGCAGGCCACCCTGAAGGCAACAAAGACATTGATCCAGATGGGTCGATGAAAAACGTCAGCGACGCGCTGCATTGGAAAAACAATTTCCAAGAGCTTACCGATGCAAACATGGCGATTGCCACGCAGTTCTGCTTTGACGCAAAACCCATTATTGCTTGGGCCGATAAGCTGGCTGAACAGGGCATCACCCTGCCCGTTCACATCGGCATCGCCGGCCCTGCCAAGCTGCAAACCTTGATCAAATTCGCCATCGCCTGCGGCGTTGGGCCCTCTTTGTCGGTGCTGCAAAAGCGTGCAATGGATGTGACCAAACTGCTACTGCCTTATGAGCCAACCGATGTTGTGAAAGAACTGGCGCTACACAAAGCAAGCAACCCTGACTTCAACATCGAATCCGTCCACTTCTTCCCGTTGGGCGGCATTAAAACAAACGCAAACTGGGCCATCGATCACGGTGGTTCTTCGACGAAACCAGCTAACGCTTAAGGACACTGTATGACCCGGACTGTCATCGAATCCCAATCTAAAACTGCCTTGATCGGCTTTGATCAGCCTTTCTGTGTGATTGGCGAACGCATCAACCCGACAGGCCGTAAAATCCTGAATGCCGAGCTGGAAGCGGGTGATTTTTCACGCGTTGAAGCGGATGCTTTGGCGCAGGTTGCGGCGGGTGCGACAGTGCTCGACATCAACTCTGGTGCTGTATTCAGCAACAAAATGGCTGAAGACGTGCGTTATGCGGACAACAACTTTGTTGAGCCGACTTTGATGAAGGAACTGGTTGAGCGTGTGCAGGCTGTGACAGATGCGCCGCTGTGCATCGACAGTTCGGTTCCAGGTGCGCTTGAGGCGGGCCTTGAGGCCGCCAATGGCCGCCCCCTGCTGAACTCTGTGACCGGCGAAGAAGAACGTCTGGAATTGGTTCTGCCATTGGTTAAGAAATACAATGTCCCTGTTGTGGCGATTTCCAATGACGACACCGGGATTTCCGAAGATCCGGATGTGCGTTTTGCTGTTGCGAAAAAGATTGTTGAACGTGCGGCTGACTTTGGCATTCCAGCCCATGACATCGTGGTTGACCCTCTGGTCATGCCGATTGGCGCCATGGCGACTGCGGGCCTTCAAGTGTTCACGCTTGTGCGCCGCTTGCGCGAAGAGCTGGGCGTAAACACCACCTGTGGCGCATCCAACATCTCCTTTGGTCTGCCAAACCGCCACGGCATCAACAACGCCTTCCTGCCGATGGCCATGGGCGCTGGCATGACCAGTGCGATCATGAACCCGGTCGCCCTGCCCATTGGCCCGAAAAAGATCGCTGAAAAGCGTGCTCAGGTAGAGGCTGCGGGTATTGTTCTGCCAGATGGCATGGAGGATGAGACCTTTGTTCAGATCTTTGGCATGGGCTCTACCAAGCCACGCGCGGGCAAAGAGATGGAAGCCATCTTGGCGGCGAACTTCTTGACCGACCACGACGATGGTGGCGCGAATTGGATCAAATTCAACGCAGCACCAGCTGCCGAAGGTGAAGGCGGCCGTGGCCGTCGCGGTGGTGGCCGTCGTCGTCGCGGCTAACTTGCCCACCCTGAAAAAAGCAAAGCCCCGCAGTACTTTCTGCGGGGCTTTTCATTTTCAGGATGAAGTTTAACTACGCACCGCGCAGCGCATGCGCCCGTTTCACCAAGGGTGCGGTGGCCACGTGCAAATCGCCAAGATCAGCGCCATCTTCCATTGCCGGTGCCAGCTTTTGCGCAAGCTCTTTGCCCAGTTCAACACCCCATTGATCATAAGAGTTAATGCCCAAGACAACGCCTTCGACAAACACGCGGTGTTCATACAAAGCTACGATCTGCCCCAGCACAAAGGGCGTCAGCTTGTGATACATCAACGTGGTCGATGGGCGATTGCCCGCAAATACACGCTGCATGGCGTTGGCCTGTAGCGCATCGCCGGTGAGCCCCTTGGCCGCCATACGCTCATGTGCGACTTCATAGGACCGGCCTAGCAAAAGCGCTTCGGACTGAGCCAAGCAATTTGACAGCAAAGCTTTGTGGTGATGATCCAGCTCTGGCTCGTGGCCCTCTGCCCCCACAATAAATTCGCACGGCACAACCTGACGCCCTTGGTGGATCAGCTGATAAAAGGCGTGCTGGCCATTTGTGCCCGGCTCTCCCCAGACGATCGGCCCAACGGTTTGATCCAGCGCCTTGCCATCAAGGCTGACGCTTTTGCCGTTGGATTCCATCTCCAACTGCTGAAGATAGGCCGGAAGCCGAAGCAAACGGTTTTCATAAGGCAACACGGCCCGTGTGCCGTAGCCGCAAATCTGGTGATGCCAGATGCCCACCAACGCCAACAAGGCTGGCATGTTTTCATTCAGAGGCGCGTCTTGGAAATGGCGATCCATCGCCTGCGCACCGCGCAGGAAATCGGTGAAATTCTCGGGCCCAACTGCCAACATGATAGAAAGCCCAATCGGCCCCCACATGGAATAACGGCCACCCACCCAGTCCTCAAAGCCAAACACACGCTCTGCCGGAATGCCGAATTGCGCAGTTTCTTCCATTGCGGTGGAAATCGCCGCAAATTGCGCGGCCGGTTCTGCAACCTCCTTGGCCATCCAATCAAACGCGCTTTTGGCATTCATCATGGTTTCCATGGTGGTAAAGGTTTTGGATGCCACCAAAACAAGCGTCGTTTTTGGATTAAGAGGCGCTAATTTATCAGCTAAATCAGCACCATCCACATTTGAGATAAAGTGACACTTTGGCCCATCATGAAACGGCGCCAAAGCAGGAACCACCATCGCTGGCCCAAGGTCTGACCCGCCAATCCCGATGTTCACCACATCAGTGATCTTGCCGCCTGCACCCGCAAAGGCACCAGAACGCACAGCATCACAGAAGGCCGCCATCTTGGCCAAACCGTCTTTGACACCGGGCATAACGTCTTCGCCATCCACTACAATCGCCGGACCATCCAGATTGCGCAACGCCGTATGCAAGACAGCGCGATCTTCGGTTTCATTGATTTTTTCTCCGGCAAACATGGCGGTACGTCGTGCCTCAACCCCAGCATCTTGCGCCAATGCGATCAGGTTTGCACGGGTTTGCGCATCAATGTTTGTCTTGCTGAAATCAAAGAACAGACCGTCTGTTTCAACAGAGTATTTTGCGCCGCGATCGGCATCTGAAAACAGTTCGGTGATATGGCGATCAGATGCCATTTTATGATTTGTTTTTAAGGCGTTCCACATAGTTAACTCTCTGTCCAATGCACTGTGGCACCGTCGATGACGGCGCGGATTGGCGCCTGAATAGCAGGCAAATGTAGCGCTTTTTCAAGGGCTGCGCGTTTATCGGCCCCTTTAAATACGATATGCTTGCGCAACGCGCCGTTTAAAACATGCGCGGCCAAAGTCACACGCGCCTCGGGCTGGCTGTCAGGGCGCACGGGCAAGATCACCGGAGCGTCTGGTTTCAGTGCTGCCTCAAGCTCAGCACTGTCAGGAAACAAAGAGGCCGTGTGCATATCAGCCCCCATGCCCAAAACCGCAACAGCCAAGGGCAATTGCCGCCCGACGATTTCGCCCAACTGTTCTAACGCCTGTTCCGGTTCAGGCACCGGCGCAAACAAGGGCACCATCCGCGCCGCTGCGGCACGGTGTGTCAGCAGGCGTTCACGTACCAATCGTGTGTTCGAACGTTCATGGGTTTCGGGCACCCAGCGTTCATCCGTCAGAATGACATCCACGCGTGACCAATCCAGATCCGCGGCACATAAATCATCAAAGATCGGCCCCGGCGTTGTGCCACCGGGCACAGCCAGCAAAGCACGGTCTTGATGCTGTAGAATTTCAGACAAATCTGTCGCAATCACATTGGCCACATCAATGGCCATCGCTTCAAAATCGCCGTAAGTCTCTATTTTCATTCTGCAATATTTCTCCACTCTCGCCCATCGCGCTGCATTAAAAGTGCTGCGTCTGTCGGGCCTTCGCTAAAGGCATCATAGGGTTTTGGCACGTCATTGCGGGCTTCCCAGCCTTGGATAATCGGGTCGGTCCAGGCCCAAGCGGCCTCGACTTCGTCGTCGCGCATAAAAAGGGTTTGGTTGCCGCGGATGACATCCATGATCAAACGCTCATAGGCATCTGGCGTGTCCGCATCTGGGCCAAGGGTTTCGGCAAAACTCATATCCAGCGGCACATCCAACAAGCGCATTCCGCCGGGCCCAGGCTCTTTGATGGTCACTTTCAATGTAATGCCCTCATTGGGCTGCAATTGAATACGCAGTTCGTTGTGATGACGGCCTGCATCCTCGCCAAAGATCGAATGCGGCGTGTCTTTAAAGACAACCACGATTTCAGAATCTCGCGCCGCAAGCCGCTTGCCGGTGCGCAGATAAAACGGAGTGCCCGCCCACCGCCAGGTTTTCACTTCACATTTCAGCGCCAAAAAGCTTTCCGTGCGCGAGGATGGATTTTCCGCATCATCACGGTAAGACGCGGTATTTTCGGTTTCGGCATATTGGCCGCGCACAATATGGTGTGGCTCAACAGGCCCTAACGCACGGATAACTTTAAGTTTTTCATCACGTACCGCATCGGGATCAAACTTTGCAGGGGGTTCCATCGCAGTGAGGCACAAAAGCTGCATCAGGTGGTTCTGCACCATATCACGCATAGCGCCGGATTTGTCGTAATAGGCGCCCCGCCCCCCAGTACCGACCTCTTCAGCGACAGTGATTTGGATGTGATCAACGTATTGGCTATTCCACAGCGGTTCAAACAACAGGTTGCCAAACCGAACCGCCATCAGGTTTTGCACGGTTTCTTTGCCAAGATAATGGTCAATGCGATAGATTTGCTTTTCGTCAAACCGCTGCGACAACGCCTTGTTGAGGGTTTTCGCAGTTTCCAAATCGCGTCCAAAGGGTTTTTCCACCACGATACGGGTGTTCTCATCGACCATATTGTAGGTGTGCAAGCGATCGGCGAGATCGCCAAACAGGCTTGGCCCAACCGAAAAGTAAAAGGCCCGAACGCAATCAGGGCGCAGCTGCGCTGCCAAATCCTGCCAACCTTCTTCGCCTAGGGCGTCGACCTTTACGTAATCTAGCGCATCAATGAACGCAGATAACTGACTGTCATCTAACTCATTTTCGCTTGCCGCGACAATCGCCTCTCGCGCCATCTTCTGAAAACCTGAACGATCAAGATCAGAGCGCGCAGCCGCAATCGTGCGCGAGCCGTCTGGCATCTGGCCATCGCAAAAGCGTTTGAACAAAGCTGGAATAATCTTACGGCGCGCCAAATCCCCGGTACCGCCAAAGATGATCAAATCAAACTGCTCTACAGGTATAATACGCGATACCATGTTATCCTCCGATGCCCTGACGGGTAATTGCTGTCGCTTTAACACGACTTTTCCGTTAGCGATAACAAATTTTCAGTCCCGCTCACCCTACAATGCCGCAGCTTCACATCTATGTCAGCCCTATGCAAAGCCATTTTAGGAATCTCTTGTTTCCGATAAAAGGTTAGAAACAATCGGATGACAGGCATATGAAAGATCACGCAAATATCGGTAAGTTTCTGGACCCGTACCTCACGGCAAAGGGCGAAACCCGCGCTCACGTCGCGCTGAGCGATCCGCAAACGCTGTGGTTTAACACCGGGACACTGTGCAACATCGAATGTGAGAACTGCTATATTCTCAGCTCTCCTAAGAACGATGCGCTTGTTTATCTGACCGCTGATGAGATCAGCGACTATCTGGATCAGTTGGAACACCGCAATTGGGGCGTCAAAGAAATCGCCTTTACCGGTGGTGAGCCCTTTATGAACCCAGAGATGATCGAAATGACGCGCCGATCGCTGGAGCGTGGTTATGACGTGCTGATCCTGACCAATGCGATGCAACCCATGCAGCGCAAATCTATTAAAGCAGGCCTGATGGATCTGCACAAAGATTATGCAGACAGACTAACTTTTCGCATTTCTGTTGACCATTGGTCAGCTGAATTGCACGACAAAGAGCGTGGCAAAGGCAGTTTTGATCGCACATTGGTTGGCATGGATTGGCTGCGCGACAATGGGTTTAAAATGGCCATTGCAGGCCGCACCGTTTGGGGCGAGACAGACGCGGAATCCCGCGAGGGTTACGCCAATCTGTTTTCAGACCGGAACTACGCAATTGACGCGAAAAACCCCGGCGAAACAGTTCTTTTTCCCGAAATGGATGAACAAATCGAAGTGCCAGAGATCACCACAGCTTGCTGGGGCATTTTAGATAAATCTCCGGCCCAAGTGATGTGCTCTAGCTCGCGCATGGTTGTGAAACATAAGGGCGCAAAAACGCCTTCGGTGATCGCCTGCACCTTGCTGCCCTATGAGCCTGAATTTGACATGGGGCCCACATTGGAAGACGCGGAAAAACCCGTTCAGTTAAACCACCCACATTGCGCAAAATTCTGCGTTTTGGGTGGGGCCAGCTGCTCTGCCTAAGCCTGTATTATTCGTTGCCACTTTTAGCTAAGTCAGCGCCGCAGCTATAGGGTTGCGGCGTCTTTCTGCGCTTTGTTCATATGCGCCATTGCGCCCCATATGATGCCTCTGTTATAAAACTTACAACAATATCTAGACCGCCTGAAAAAAGCGAGCATTTTAAGTGAGCGACACTCCAGAAACCCCTGATAACGAAGAAGAAACTATCGTCACACGTATGGAGCACGACGGGCCTCAGGTGACGATCGAAGAGGAGATGCGCACCTCTTATCTCGATTACGCCATGAGCGTTATCGTCAGCCGCGCAATTCCTGACCTTCGTGATGGTCTAAAACCGGTTCACCGCCGCATTCTTTATGCGATGCACGAGACCGGAAACACCCATGAAAAATCCTACCGCAAATCGGCCCGTCCGGTTGGCGATGTTATGGGTAAATATCACCCGCACGGTGACGGCGCGATCTATGATGCGCTTGTGAGGATGGCCCAAGATTTCTCGATGTCGCTGCCCTTGCTTGACGGCCAAGGGAACTTTGGTTCCATGGACGGTGATAACCCGGCGGCGATGCGTTACACCGAAGTGCGCATGGATAAACCAGCTGCCTTTGTGCTGGCTGACATCGACAAAGACACCGTTGATTTCCAAGACAACTATGATGGCAAAGACCGCGAGCCAACGGTTCTGCCGTCACGCTTCCCGAATATGCTGGTGAATGGTGCCGGTGGTATTGCGGTGGGTATGGCCACCAATATTCCGCCTCATAACCTGGGCGAAGTTTGCCAAGCCACGCTGGCGCTGATCGAAAACCCCGATCTGACCAGCGAAGAGCTGATCGATTACGTGCCCGGCCCCGATTTCCCAACCGGTGGCGTGATGCTGGGCCGGTCTGGCGCCCGCAAAGCCTATCTAGAGGGTCGTGGCTCTGTCATCATCCGTGCAAAAACCCGTGTGGAAGAGATCCGCAAGGATCGTTATGCGATTGTCATCGACGAGATCCCCTATCAGGTGAACAAAGCGGCGATGATCGAAAAGATCGCCGAGCAAGTGCGCGAGAAAAAGGTCGAGGGCGTTGCTCACGTTCAGGATGAATCAGACCGGAACGGCGTGCGTGTTGTTGTTGAACTGAAACGTGACGCCACCGCAGAGGTCGTGCTAAACCAATTGTTCCGCTTTACACCGATGCAAACCTATTTCGGCTGTAACATGCTGGCGCTGAATGGCGGTCGCCCCGAGCAACTGACACTTCGCGCGTTTTTGACGTCCTTCATCGACTTCCGCGAAGAAGTTGTGGCGCGTCGCACCGCCTTTGAACTGCGCAAAGCCCGTGAACGCAGCCACATCTTGTGTGGTTTGGCCGTTGCGGTTTCCAACGTTGATGAAGTTGTGGCCACGATCCGATCCTCGGCTGATGCGGCCGAAGCGCGGGCAAAGCTGATGGAACGCCGCTGGCCGGCGGCTGATATCGCGGCTTATATCCAGCTGATTGATGATCCGACCCACAAGATGAATGACGACGGAACCTATAATCTGTCGGAAACTCAGGTGCGTGCGATCCTTGAATTGCGTCTGCAACGTCTGACCCAAATTGGCGTCAAAGAAGTTACAGATGAACTTGAAGAATTGGCAGGTAAGATCAAGGAATACCTAGAAATTCTGGGTTCCCGTGAACGCATCATGGGCCTGATTTCTGATGAGCTTTCCGAAGTTAAAGAAAAGTTCTCTGTGCCGCGCCGTACGGAAATCGTCGACTGGTCTGGCGACATGGACGACGAAGATCTGATCGAACGCGAAGATATGGTTGTGACGGTCACTTCCGGCGGTTACATCAAACGCACAGCCTTGGCTGACTTCCGGGCGCAAAAGCGTGGTGGCAAAGGTCTGTCAGGCATGCAAACCAAAGAAGAGGATGTGGTCACCACCCTCTTTGTGGCCAACACCCATACGCAGCTGTTGTTCTTTACGACTGATGGCATGGTGTACAAGTTGAAAACATGGCGTTTGCCGCTTGGGGGGCGTACCTCTAAGGGTAAGGCGATCGTCAACATTCTGCCTATTCCCACCGGTGTTTCTGTTGCCGCGATTATGCCGGTTGACCGGGAAGAGGAAGAATGGGCTGATCTACAGATCGTCTTTGCAACCTCTGCAGGCGATGTGCGCCGCAACGCGCTGAGCGATTTCACCAATGTAAAGCGTAACGGCAAGATCGCGATGAAATTGCCAGAAGGCGTCGAATTGGTGAACGCACGGATCGCCACCGAAGATGATGACATGATGCTTGTCACCAACTCTGGCCGTGCCATTCGCTTCCCGACTACGGATGTGCGTGTGTTTAAAGGCCGTGATTCCACAGGTGTTCGCGGTATTCGTTTGGGTGACACAGATCGTGTGGTCTCGATGTCAGTCATCCGCCATTTTGAGGCGACCACCGATGAACGTGCCGCCTATCTGAAAATGCGCCGTGCTGTGGCCGGTGCTGTGGATGACGAATCCGCCGTCGATGAAGAAGCCAATGAAAACGCTTCGATCAGCCAAGAACGTTATGCAGAGATGTCAGCGGCTGAAAACCTGCTGCTGACCATCAGCAAAGGTGGCTCTGGTAAGCTTTCAAGCTCGCATGATTATCCGGTGCGTGGTCGTGGCGGCATGGGTGTTGCTGCGATGGACAAAGCGATGCGTGGCGGTGATTTGATCGCCTCTTTCCCTGTGGAAATGGGTGACCAGATCATGCTGGCGACATCCAAAGGCCAATCGATCCGTGTGCCGATTGACGGCATTTCTTTCCGGTCCCGTTCTGCGGGCGGTGTACGGGTGTTTAATACAGGTAAAGGCGAAGAAGTTGTGTCTGTCGCTTGGATTGCTGAGCAAAACGAAGACGAAGATGACACAGGCGGCGAAGACACCAGCGAAAGCTAAACCGCCGTTGAACCAAAAGAAAAGGGCTGCACTGCGCAGCCCTTTTTATCTTTTATGTTGAGGGCCTTACAGGCCGTAGATGTCTTTAAACTTCAACTCTAGGTAATCCAGAAGTGGCCCCGAGGTTGGGGCCTGACCACAAGCGTGTTCGATCGTTTTACGCGGAGAGCGCAGCCCACCATGGGTTTGAAGATTGTCTTTCAGCCAAGTCGTTGCAGCAGAGGTATCGCCCTGTGCAAGTTGTGCATCCAGATTTGGCACGGCTTTGCGCAGCGCCGCGTTCAGACAACCGGCATACACATTACCCAAAGCATAGGTCGGGAAATAGCCAAATAGACCAACCGACCAATGCACATCTTGCAACACGCCGTTGCTTGGCTTGTCGACGGCATATCCAAAGTCAGCGGCAAACCGATCGTTCCAAGCGGCTTCTAGGTCTTTCACCGCAAGATCACCGCCCATCAGCGCACGTTCAAGATCAAAACGCAGCATGACGTGCAGGTTGTACTGCACCTCGTCGGCCTCTGTTCGGATATAGCCATTGGCAACACGGTTCACAGTGCCATAAAACTCTCGGGCGTTTGAGACGTCAAACTCATCAAAACTGCTGCGCATTTGGTCAAAAAGCCAGCCGGTGAACGCTTCGGAGCGGGCCAGCTGGTTTTCATAAATCCGGCTTTGACTTTCGTGAACACCCATCGACACGCCACGCCCCAAAGGGGTTAAAAGGTAAGCGTTGTCAATGTTTTGCTCGTAGCACGCGTGCCCGACCTCATGCACTGTGGAGTAAAAACAGTTAAACGGGTCATCCACGGCGACGCGGGTCGTGATCCGCACATCTTGGCCCGAGCCAGAGCTAAAAGGATGCACTGCCTTATCAATGCGGCCATGGTTGAAATCATAGCCAAATGCGGCTGCAAGCTTGTTTGAAAGCGCCAACTGCGCGACCTCTGGAAAACGCCCATTCAGCGGCTTTGGGCCTTCGGCCTCAAGCACGGCGGCCCGCAAGGCCACCAATCGTGGGCGCATCGCGTCAAACATCGCGCCGAGTTCAGCGGCGGTCATGTCTGGCTCGTAATCATCAATCATGGCGTCATACACATCGCCACCCTCGGCCAGAGCCTGACCTTCTTCACGCTTTAGGCGCACTACGTTTTCAAGCACCGGCAAAAAAGCGGCCACATCTTGATTGGCCCGCGCTTCGGCCCATTGGCCCTGCGCTTGGCTTGTGACTTTGGCAATTTCTGCGGCCAGATCAGCCGGTATTTTCTGTGTGCGGGCAAAGGATTTGCGAATGTCGCGCATCTGCGCCTGACCAACCTGATCAAGCGAGGCATCGTCAATCGCTGCAAGCCAATCCGCCACTTTGGGTTCAATGCGGCGGGCGTGCAAAACGCCTTCCATCGCTGCCATTTCTTCACCGCGTTGCGCCGCTGCGCCTCGGGGCATCATGGTTTCCTGATCCCAGCCCAGCCGTCCAGCCACCTGAGAAAGCGCCTCTGTTTCTTTTTGAAACGCCATCAGATCATCAAAAGCAGCCATGTTTAAACATCCCGAACTGAGGTGGAAATTGGATAATGAGACAAGAAACGCGCCCGCAGGATCAACACCCACAGCGTGACCGCGACCAGCTGATGCAAGATCGCAAGGTGCCAAGGGGCAACATACAGAACCGTCATGATGCCCAGAACGGCTTGCAGTACCAATACTGCCATCACGGCGTTAAAGGCGAATTTGGTGTGACGGTGGGCGGAGCCCTGCCCGCGTCGCCAAACCACAACTGCAAAGGCAATCAGAACATAAGCCCAGAGACGGTGCATAAACTGCACAAGGCCCGCGTTTTCAAAAAAGTTGCTCCAGAGCGGCGTTAATTCAAACGCGCCTTGTGGGAACAGGCTGCCAGCCATCAATGGCCAATCGGTAAAGCTGCGGCCTGCATCAATGCCAGCCACCAATGCGCCCAATAAGATTTGTACAAAGCTCGCATGAAGCAGTCCGGTCGACAGCGAGAACAGTTTCGCCTCTTTGCCGCGACGTGCTTGCATCAGATCACGCTCTTCGCGCCCGAGCAGCAAAATATACCAAGCAATGTAGCCCAGAATGACAAAGGCCAGCCCCAAGTGAATTGCCAAACGGTAAGACGCCACATCTAGCATCTCGCCTCCAAGGCCCGAAGACACCATCCACCAGCCTATTGCACCCTGTGCCCCACCCAGCGCACCGATCCACAGCAAACGTTTCACCCAGCCTGTCGGAATGTTGCGCGTCGCAGCAAAGCCAATGAAACCCAGCGCCCATACAAGACCAATAGTGCGGCCCAGCTGACGATGGCCCCATTCCCACCAATAGATGGTTTTGAATTCGGCAAGGCTCATGCCTTTGTTTTGCAACTGATATTCAGGGATCTGTTTGTATTTTTCAAATTCGCCCTGCCAGTCGACCTCTGACATGGGCGGCAAGGCTCCGGTCACAGGTTTCCATTCGGTGATAGATAGGCCGCTGTCTGTCAGGCGGGTCAGCCCGCCGACCGCGATCATCACGACAACCATAGTAAACAAGATCATCAGCCACGCCCGAATGCCTTTGCGTGCGCCTTTGGGGGCACGGTCAATCCCACCTGTGGTGGGGTGTGGCGCGGTGTCTTTTTCAGACACTTCTTCGAAAATGCTGCGTTTCTGGCTCATGGCTTGATCCTAGAGAGGCCGGATATCACCGGCAATTTGATCGGAGATTAGGGTGCGCCCTCTCAAGCTTCAAGGGGCTTCAAAACTGTTAAAGCGCGGTCAGTCGTCGCGTTCTTTCCAACGCACCATCTGACGCATCATGCCATGCAACATCTGAACATCCGCACGCGTCAAAGGCATCCGCGACCACATGTTGCGCAGGTTGATTTTCATCCCGTCTGCTTTGTGTTCAGGGAAAAAGAAACCCGCTTCATCCATGCGCTCTTCGTAGTGGTTGGCCAAGGCGTTCACGTCGCCATTGCTGGCCCATTCACTTTTGGCCATTTCCATACG
Source organism: uncultured Paracoccaceae bacterium (assembly GCA_947498415.1). Classification (GTDB taxonomy): domain Bacteria; phylum Pseudomonadota; class Alphaproteobacteria; order Rhodobacterales; family Rhodobacteraceae; genus Cognatishimia. Next base: position 580,696 of record CANMKB010000003.1, on the reverse strand, counting down.
TTCAGGTTCAACATCAACTGCACCGCGCATCCATTCGTAAGCGGTCAACAAAACACATTGCGCAAGGTTGAGTGAGGCGTATTCCGGATTGACCGGCACGTTAATAATTGCATTGGCGTGGGCAATATCGTCGTTTTCCAACCCTGCCCGCTCTGGTCCAAACAAAACGGCCACTTTCTCACCCGCGGCGATCTTTTCGCGGGCCATTTTCATCGCGTGTTCGGGCGTCATGACTGGTTTGGTCAAATCCCGCGCCCGCGCGGTGGTGGCAAACACATAAGTACAATCTTCAAGCGCCTCGGGCACCGTTTGGGTCAGCTGCGCCTCATCCAACAAGCGACCGGCACCTGATGACATCGCCACTGCCTTTTGGTTGGGCCAACCATCTCGGGGATCTACGATGCGCATCCGATCCAGCCCAAAGTTCCACATGGCCCGCGCCGCACCGCCGATATTTTCGCCCATCTGAGGGCGCACAAGGACAATGGCAGGTTGTGGGGCTTGGCTTGGCATGGGACACTCCTGAAAAACTTGTCCGCTCTTACCCAAGAGACCCTTGCAAAACAAGCGATCCCGGTTTTTTCTTGGGCGATACCCTATTCGGAGGCTCGGTGACCCATCATGGCTTATGACGAAGGACATGTCGCGCTGTTGCGAGACGATCTGATGGATGTGACCAACATCGCAGAGAAAAAGATGTTTGGCGGCCTGTGTTTTATGATGAATGGCAATATGCTGTGTGGCGTGCACAAAGGCGGCGGGATGTTTCGCGTCGGCAAAACGCTAGAGGCAGAGGCACTGGCCATCCAAGGCGCCCGAGAAATGGATTTCACCAAACGACGGATGCCTGGCTTTATTGAGGTGGACGAAGACCTGATGGAAGACGATCAAAGACGCCATCAGATGCTCAACTTGGCAAAGACCTATATTTCCAGCCTACCTGCAAAGTAGCCAAGCGGCAAAAACCGCGTTATAGGAGCACGAAAAGTCACGACTGGATAAGACCATGGCAGAACTCGAGCATCCACAGATTTACCTGATCACCCCACCTGAAGTGGAACTGAGCCGTTTTCCTACAGATTTGGCACGTGTTCTGGACAGCACCGATATTTCCTGTGTGCGCCTTGCCCTTGCAACCAAAGACGAAGACCGGCTAAGCCGCGCTGCAGATGCAGTACGAGAGGTCTGCTATCCACGTGATATCGCATTGGTCATCAGCGAGCATGTGTTGCTGGCAGAGCGTCTCGGGCTGGACGGTGTGCATTTGACTGACGGATCACGCTCTGTGCGTAAAGTACGCAAAGATCTGGGTGATGACGCGATTGTTGGCACTTTCTGCGGCACCTCGCGCCACGATGGCATGACCGCCGGTGAAAGCGGTACAGATTATGTGAGCTTTGGCCCTGTGGCCGCCACGCCTTTGGGAGATGGTTCTGTTGCAGAACACGAACTGTTTGATTGGTGGTCACAGATGATCGAAGTGCCTGTTGTCGCCGAGGGTGCGTTAGACATCGAAACCGTGCGTAAGATCGCACCGGTTACAGATTTCTTTGGCATTGGCGAAGAGATTTGGCGCTCTGACGATCCCGTTCAGCGATTGAACGACTTTATCAATGTGATGAAGTAAGTCTGACACGCTATTGAATTTAAACACAAAGCGCGGCTCATGCGACATGGGCCGCGCTTTGTTCATTAATGACCGTCACAGCAAGGTGCGTTCGATCACCCAATAGGCTCCGATCAATGCAATCGCGATTGAGGCGGGATTGGCGATGACTTTGCGGTACCAGGGCTTTTGGCCAAACCACAGCCCCACAACCAAAAACGCAATCGCGATGACCGTCAGCTGACCCAGCTCGACACCAATGTTAAAGCCGATGAGCGCTGGAATGAATTGCCCATCCGGCAAACCAAATTCTCCAAGGACAGAGGCAAAACCGAGGCCGTGCAACAGGCCAAACAGAAACACAACAACAGGTCTCCATGGGCTAAGCCCTTTGGATAACACGTTTTCTACACCCACATAGACGATCGATGCCGCGATGATCGGCTCGACAATCGAACCGGGCACACTGACCCAACCCAATGCCCCCAGCGCCAACGTGACCGTATGCGCCAAGGTAAAGGCCGAGACCTGCCACAGCAGTGGCCCCATGCGTAGCGACAGGAAAAATAGCCCCAGCACAAACAGGATATGATCTAACCCTTTGGGCAGAATGTGATCAAAGCCAACTGGAATATAACCCACAAGCGCCTCGCCAAATCCCAAAGCGCTCCCGCCAGAAAACACGATGGCAGCTGATGTCTCGCCTCCGTTAAGAAATCCTGTAAAGGGCTCTTCAACTCCTTGTTGGCGCACAACAATTTGGCCATAGCCCTGCCCCCAACCCACCTTCAACTCAGTGGTGCCAGCGGGCAATGCACCGGCCAGGCTTACAAAGCTGAGGCGGGCAACTTCGGGAATGCTTTCATCGGGTGTTTGGATGTCGTTCAGGCTTAGCGCGACCGTGCTTGCGCCTGCGGTGATGGTGATACCCGACAGAAACGCATCGGCCTGTGCACGAAACAGATCGGCAATTTCAGCCCCGCTGCGCGCTTGCAGCGCGTCATAGCTCTGCGCATTGGCGGCGTCATCGCTGTCTTGCAGATCATCCAGATCCAGTCCGGCCAAAAAGGATTCAGCGTTTAACTTCAGCTCCAACACCACTTGCCCCTCTGTCACCGACAGATCTGCAATCGTGGGGTTAAGTTCGTGCGCGGCAACGGGATGTATCAGCAACAGAGTTGACAATCCCAGCCAAAGGGCCAGCTTGTGCGCAAATTGTTTTCGGAGAGTTCTCATGCGGTTGCTCAATTGTCTTTTCTTTTGTTTGTGGGTCACGGGCCCTGCCACTGCTCATGAGTTTTGGATCGAGCCGCAGGAATATCAAGTGGAATCGGGTGATGCGGTCATCGCAAATCTGAAAAACGGTGAAAAATTTAACGGCGGCAGCCTCGCTTGGTTTGATCGACGTATTATTCGCGCCGAAGGAACGTTGAATGGCAGCACATTTCCCCTGACTGGACGCGCCGGAGATTTGCCTGCCATAACATATACGCCTGAGGACGCCGGTTTATTCCAAATTATTCATCAAACAACTTTGGACACCCTGACGTATCGCGACCCGAAGAAGTTTGCGAACTTTGTAAAACACAAGGATTTAGGGGATTCTGCGCTAAAAGATCAATCCTATCCCTCAAAAGAAGGATATAGTCGCTTTGCCAAAAGCTTGATCGCCATAGGTGAAGGATTGGGTGAAGACACGGCTAAAGGTTTAGAGATTGAGTTAATTGCGCTTGATAACCCTTACGATCATAACGTGAATTCAGCATTGCAAGTACAACTCATATACCAAAATGCCCCACGCCCTGAAACGCAGATCGAAATCTTTGAAAAAGCGCCAGATGGCACCGTGCATGTTACAACAACCGATACAGATGCAAGCGGCGTCGCCAAGATCTCGGTAAAGCCAAATCACAGCTATCTTTTGGATGCGGTCATCCTGCGAAAACCCAGCGCCGCTTTGGCCGCAGAACGCGGTATTGAATGGGAGACCCTTTGGGCATCGCTCACATTCGCGGTGCCAGCCGGCCGCTAACCCTTGCCAAGTTGGCGGCTTCGCGTAAAAGCGGATTATGAGTGACACACATGATATTCTTTGCATCGGCTCTGTTCTTTGGGACGTAATTGGCCGTGCCCCCGTCCACATGCGGCAAGGTTCCGACGTGGCTGGGCGTATTACCCGTATCCCCGGCGGCGTCGCGATGAACATCGCAATGACCCTGTCGCGGTTTAGTTTGAAACCGTCTTTGCTAAGTTCCATTGGCCGCGATTCCCAAGGCCACGAACTCGTTGAGGCCTGCGAAGAGCTGGGTGTGCAAACCCGCTTTGTTTATCGATCTGAAGACCTGCCCACAGACCGCTATATGGCGGTCGAAGGTGCGAATGGTTTGATCGCAGCCATCGCAGATGCCCACTCGCTCGAAGCCGCAGGCAGCAAAATATTGCGCCCGCTGATGGACGGCACATTGGGGAGCGAAGAGGCCCCTTATGACGGGTTCATTGCATTGGATGGCAACCTGACACACAGTCTTCTTGAAAAGATTGCGACAAGCCCAGCCTTTGCCAAAGCTGACTTGCGCGTGGCCCCCGCAAGCCCCGGCAAAGCCGAGCGTTTATCCCCTTTTCTCAAACATGAACGCGCCGTTCTTTATGTAAACCTTGAGGAGGCAGGCCTGCTTTGCCAAACCGAGTTTGATAGTTCCGAAGCCGCCGCAGCCGGCCTATTGGAACGTGGCGCTCAACGCGCACTTGTGACCGACGGTGGTAAAAGCGCAAGCGATGCCACACATGATGGCATCCTGACGCGACAACCCCCGGCTGTTTTGGTGACCCGCGTCACCGGTGCCGGTGATACCTTTATGGCCGCCCATATCGCTGCCGAAAAATCTGGCGCAGATCGTGACGATGCTTTGGCACGCGCCCTACATGCAGCCGCAAGTTATGTTTCCGGAGGAAACCCCAAGTGACCCTTTTCACCCTCTCGCCCGATGTGGCCAAAGCCAAAGCTGCCGGCCAACCGATTGTCGCGCTCGAAAGCACGATCATCACACACGGCATGCCCTATCCGCAAAACGTCGAGGTCGCTCGCCAAGTCGAGGCAACCGTGCGCGAAAACGGCGCGGTGCCCGCAACAATCGCCGTATTGAATGGCGAGTTGCTGATAGGCCTGACAGATGCGCAGCTTGAAGAGCTGGCCACCGCAAAAGACGTCATGAAAGTCTCTCGGGCCGATCTGCCAGTATGTATGGCAACCGGGCGCATCGGCGCCACAACGGTGGCCGCCACCATGATCGCCGCCCACATGGCCGGGATTTCTGTATTTGCGACCGGTGGCATTGGTGGTGTCCATAAAGGGGCCGAACAAAGCTTTGACGTTTCAGCCGACTTGCTTGAATTTGCAGCGACTCCAGTGACCGTTGTTGCAGCAGGCGCCAAAGCCATTTTGGATTTGCCAAAAACACTAGAGGTTTTGGAAACCCACGGGGTGCCCGTCATCGCCTATGGCCAAGACAGCTTTCCGGCGTTTTGGTCTGCGACATCCGAATGGGCGGCCCCTTTGCGTCTGGACAATCCTGCCCAAATCGCAGCGTCGCATCTTAAGCGTGGCGCAATGGGCCTGCCCGGTGGGCAATTGGTGGCCAACCCAATCCCCGCAGAGGCCGAAATCTCTGCAGAGGTGCTGGCCCCCATAATCGAACAGGCCACCGCCGAAGCCGATGCCCAAGGGGTCAGCGGCAAAGCTGTAACACCGTTTTTGCTGGGGCGCATTCTAGAGCTAACCGACGGCCAGTCCTTGAAAGCCAATATTGCGCTGGTTCTCAACAACGCCCGCGTTGCCTCTTTGATTGCGACAGAAATCGCCAAAGAAATGGCGGCAACCCAATAAATTGGCATTGTCTTGGCCCTCGCGACACCGAATTGTTGAAGCGAGGGCCAAAAGCGCCTATCTACCAAGAAAAATAGCGCTTAGCGCCAATGACTTCGGGGCCACCTATCAATGACCACTCCATTTGACGAAAACACCTCGTCTCACAAACCAGGCCTTCTGGCCAGCATGCGCACCTCGTTCCTGACGGGGTTGGTGGTCATTGCACCCGTCGCTTTCACGGTTTGGCTGATCTGGAGCTTTATTGGTTGGGTCGACGGGTTTGTATTGCCCTTTGTCCCTGATTTTTATCAGCCTGACAATTTGCTGCGCTACATCATTGGCACTGATCGCTATAACGCCTGGATTGGCGAAGACGTTAAAATCAACATCCGCGGTGTGGGCGTTGTGTTCTTTTTGCTGTTCACCGTTTTTGTGGGATGGATCGCAAAAGGCCTGATTGGCAAATCCATGATCCGCTATGGCGAAACTCTGGTTAACCGCATGCCGGTTGTGCGTTCAATCTACTCGGGTGTGAAACAAATCGCAGAAACGGTTTTTGCCCAATCCGACCGAAGCTTTGAAAAAGCCTGTCTGGTGGAATACCCGCGCAAAGGCATTTGGGCAGTTGGGTTTATCTCGACCACCGCTAAAGGCGAAGTGAATGAGCGTGCACCTCACGAAGATCAACTCTTGTCGGTTTTTGTGCCAACAACACCAAACCCCACATCTGGATTTTTGCTGTTCTTTCCAAAGTCTGATGTTATCGAGCTTGATATGTCCGTCGAAGATGCAGCCAAGCTCGTGATCTCCGCAGGTCTGGTTTACCCAAATGGCAAAGATCCAAGTCAACCGCTTGAAGACAATAGGACAGCAAAGGCTGCGGAATAGGCTTTAGCCAAATACGTCCTGAAGCTTAACAGAGCCTTCAACACCCAATCGCGATTTATGTTCTGCCAAAAAGGACTGAGCCGCCTTTTGGCCTGCGTCTTTCAAACGGCGCAGGATATGCGGAATGGGCATCATTTTGGTGGCAACCGAAAGCGCGTTCATCAGATCATCATCTGCGATCATATGCACTTGCACATCTTTCATCGAACCCGGCTCAATTGCGCCCTGATCCAGCAAGCGTTTGGTAAAGGCAATCGCACGCAACTCGCTCATCAAAGATGAGTTAAAACTGATCTCGTTCATCCGCGACTGAATTTGCTGCGGCGTTTTGGGCAAAACCTCCCGCACAATTGGGTTGATGTTCACAATCACCAAATCATCGGGCAAGTCTTTGTGAAACAACGGCCAAAGCGCCGGGTTACCGGTATAGCCGCCATCCCAATAGGCCTCACGCCTGCCGGTTTTCGGATCGTCAATCTCCACAGCTTGAAACATCGTGGGCAAACAAGCAGAGGCCAAAACCACATCCGTGCTGATCTCTTCGCGCTTAAATATCCGCGCTTTTCCGGTACGCACATTGGTGGCGCAGATGAACAATTGAGGCCCTTCATGCGCACAAACTTTATCGTAATGAAAAGCCTGCGCGATATCTGTCAGCGGGTGTTTGTAAAACGGCCCATAAGCATAGGGCGACATCATCCGGCTGGCAAAATCCGCCATCATAAACGGAAAGGAATGCTCTAAAGCAGAGGTGGCGGCCCCTGCCCCAAACACACCCAGCCAATCGGTGAACCCGGCGGCATGATTTGCCCCCATTTGATCCCACAACCAATCCAAATTGGCACGCGCCGCCTCGCGCCCGCCATCCAGCATCCCAGCCTTTAGGGCAATCCCATTCAGTGCGCCAGCCGATGTGCCCGAAACCCCAGCAATCTCAATGTCTTGATCCTGCAATAACACATCAAGCACACCCCAGGTAAAGGCGCCATGCGCTCCGCCACCTTGCAAAGCCAGATTGATCCGAACCACAGCGGCCCCTCTTCATCTTTCTAAAAATACTCTGGGGGTTTGGGGGTTAACCCCCAAAATACTGTTACATCACCGAACGCTCATACCGCGGTCCAGCCACCATCTACACTGATCGTGGTGCCCGTAATCTGCGCCGCAGCGTCTGAACACAAGAACAAGGCCGTACCACCCAATTGCTCGACCGTCGCAAATTCCTTTGAAGGTTGGCGCGTCAGCAAGACGTTTTTTTCCACCTCTTCGCGGGTCATATTGTATTCTTTCATGGTGTCTGGGATCTGCGCCTCAACCAAAGGCGTCAAAACATAACCAGGACATACGGCATTACATGTGATTGGCTCTTGTGCTGTTTCCAGCGCGACAGATTTTGTCATGCCAACCACACCATGTTTCGCTGCAACATAAGCCGCCTTAAATGGCGATGCCCGCAAACCATGGGCCGAAGCGATGTTAATCACCCGCCCCCAGCCGCGTTGACGCATAACGGGCAAGGCCGCAGCCATCGTGTGGAATGCAGAATTCATATTAATCGCAATGATCGCGTCCCACTTATTCACGGGGAACTCATCAATGGGGGCAACATGCTGAATGCCAGCGTTGTTCACCAAAATATCGCAGCCGCCCGCCAAATCGATCAGAGCGCGACATTCCTCACCTTTAGACATATCCGCCTTGATGTAACGCGCTTGAACGCCAAACTCTTCGGCGATCCCTGCGGCCAGCGCATGGTCTTCATCACGGTCACTAAACGAATTCAAAACAACATGAACGCCTGCCCGCGCAAATTCACGCGCAACGCCCAAACCGATTCCCGAATTTGATCCTGTGATGATCGCTGTTTTACCCTGCAGGCTCATAAGCAAGCTCCCTCGTTATCTCGCAACTGCAACATAACATGCTGCGCGAGCAAAATAAGGGGAAATCACATCGCCCTACATCAAAGGGTTGCGAGCTTTGAGAAGCTTGAGCCAAAAAAAACGCCCGCACGAAGCGGGCGTAAAGTTATTGAGGCAGGTTTCATACAGGCAAGAAACCTATCGAGCAGTGACACCTTTATAAGCAATCTAATGCCCAGAGTCCAAGCTAAAAGTTTGATAAGCCTCAGAACCCTCGTTACGCTGTCTGTAATGAAATAAGGGCAAGCAGGGATTGTTCCACAAATGCGATCAGTAAGTTTCTCAACATTTATAGCAAAAAGCGCCGCCATCGGTCTTGTTTTCATGGGTTCGGCTGCATTTGCCGAGCCAAAACATGGAATCGCCATGTACGGCGAACCGGCTCTACCTGCGGACTACAAATCTTTGCCCTACGCAAACCCCGATGCCCCCAAAGGGGGGCGAATCGTATCGGGCAACAACGGTGGATTCGATTCGCTCAATCCGTTTATCCGCACAGGATCCGTCCCTTGGCAGTTGCGCTTCTTTGCCTACGAATCCCTCATGGGCCGCAACCGCGATGAACCCTTTGCGCTCTACGGCCTGTTGGCCGAGACCATCGAGACCGGCCCTGATCGCGAATGGGTTGAATTCACCCTGCGGCCCGAAGCCAAGTTTTGGGATGGCAGCCCAGTCACCGTCGAAGATGTGATTTGGTCTTATGAAACTCTCGGCACCACCGGTCACCCGCGCTATCTTGGGTTCTGGAAAAAGGTCGACAAAATCGAAGCGACCGGCGAACGGTCAGTCCGCATCACCTTTAATGTCGAAGATCGCGAATTGGCCCTGATCGCCGGATTGCGCCCTATCCTTAAAAAGGCCCAGTTTGAGGGCAAAGACATCAACGACACCACCCTTGAAGAAGTCCCCATGGGCACATCGCCCTATATGGTGTCCGATTACGAAGCAAATCGGTTTGTCACCTTGTCCCGCAATCCAGACTATTGGGGCAAAGATGTGCCCTTCCGCAGGGGCACCCATAATATTGATGAGATCCGCATTGATTTCTTTGGCGACGGCGGTGTGTCGTTTGAGGCCTTTAAAGCCGGCGAAGTCAGCTTTACCCGCGAATTCAACGCGGAAAAATGGGCCAGCCAATATGATTTCCCAAGGGTTCAATCCGGTGATGTGGTAAAGTCAGAGTTCAAGCACGAAAAACCCTCCGGCATGACTGGTTTTGTCATGAACAGCCGCCGCGCCCCACTAAATGATATTCGTGTGCGGGATGCGTTGATCCATGCGTTTAATTTCGAATTCGTGAATGACACCGTCACCGGCGGTCGCCAGCCACGCATCACCTCATATTTCTCAAATTCCGTGTTGGGAATGGATCATGGGCCTGCCGAAGGCCGCGTTGCTGAATTCCTAAAACCTTATGCAGATATTCTGCCCCAAGGCGCCCTAGATGGATATGATCTGCCCGTTGCAGATGGCACCGCACGCAATCGCAAAAACCTGCGCAAAGCCATCGCCTTGATGGAAGAGGCTGGATTTACGATCCAAGATGGTAAAATGGTAGATGCCAAAGGCACTCAGCTAGAGCTTGATGTTCTCATCCGCCAAGGCGATTCAGAGACACAAACGGTCTTTAACATCTACAAAGACGCGCTTGAGCGTATGGGAATCAAAGCCACGGCCGTGATCGCTGATGGCGCGCAGTTCACTGAACGCACTGGCAACTATGACTTTGATTTATCTTGGTTCCGTCGCAGCGTGTCCCTAAGCCCGGGCAATGAACAAAACCTGTATTGGGGCAGTGCATCAGCTGATCAGGAAGGATCGCGCAACTGGATGGGTGTCAAATCCCCAGCGGTGGATGGTTTGATCACCTCAATGCTAACCTCTGAAAGCCAACAGGATTTTGTCGCCGCAACCAAAGCGCTTGATCGCACGCTCACCGCCGGGCGTCATGTCATTCCGTTTTGGAACTACGCGGTTGGCCGGATTGCGCATATTAAGGAAATGCGCTACCCCGAAAAAACGCCGATCTACGGCGAAGGCTTTTGGATGACACCGGAAATCTGGTGGTATGAGGAAAACTAAGATGCGAACAGCCCTCATTTTTGTTTTTTGCGCAACCCTCGCGGGTTGTGCCACTGTCGAAGGTATTGGCGATGACATCTCGGGGGGCGCAAGACGTGTCTCCACGTGGTTCTAATGCTTCATCTTTCTAAAAATACTCTGGGGTGAGCCGCGAAATCTTTGATTTCACGGCGAGGGGCAAAGCCCCTCCCCTTTATCTACGCACCTTTACCTACGCGCCAGACGCAACCAAATTCCATCTTTGCTGCGCACCGTCAGATGAGCCACCGGCACAGGTTCTTTGCCTGAAACCGCTTCGATCTTGAAGTGCTTTAAGATCATCGACAGCAAGATCACACCTTCGACCATCGCAAACCCAGCTCCGGTACACACCCGCGGCCCTGCCGAGAACGGCATATAGGCATCGCGTTGACATTGCTTGCCATTTTCACTTTGCCACCGTGTTGGATCAAACCCATCTGGATTGTCCCACAATCGTTCGTGACGATGAACATGCCAAGGTGACAACACCATTTGCGCACCGCGTTTGATTTTTCGATCGCGAAATGTCTCGGGCTGAGATGACTGACGTACCATCATCGGAACCGGTGGATACAAACGCAAAGATTCCCGAAACACATCACGGCTCAATGGAAGTTGTCGCACCACAGAAAAGTCTGGCTCTGACAACACTTGTGCCTCTTCTGCCAATTTTTCCTGCCACTCAGGATAAAGCGCCATCAAATACAGCGTCCACGCCAAGGCCGAGGCACTCGTTTCATGACCCGCCAAGAAAAAGATCGCGACTTGATCCACCATCTCTTCGGTGCTGAAGATCTCTCCCGTTTCTGGGTCTGCGGTTGTCATGATTTTGGTGGCCAGATCATCGGGTGCGGTCCCCGCATGGATCTGCGCCATCCGTGCACTGGTCAATTCCGTGATAAGTGCCCGAATAGAGGCTGCGGTCTCTTTTGTGCGACGACTGAAAAACCGTGGCATCCATTTTGGCATTGGCAATAAAGCAGCCACATTCAAAATCGGCTGGCTGCGTTGATAGTCGCGAAACTGGCTAAAAACCTTCGAAGCAATCTCATGCTCAATGGGAATTGAAAACAACGTGCGAAAGATCACATCAGCGGCCGCGTAGCTAGTTTTCTCTTCTATCTCAATATCTTGGCCGACGTTCTGATCAAGATGGGCCACCATCGCCTCGGCCGAATGCCAAATGGCGGGAAAGGTATCGCGCAACCGCCCGCCTTCAAATGCAGGGTCGATGATACGGCGCTGTTTTTTCCAAACCTCGCCATTGGTCAGAAACACTGAATTCCCAAGCAAGGGCCGCAACCCTTCGGACACGCGGCTTGATTTCGGGAAATCATCTGGCCGTTCCTTTAAAACGGTTTTCACAAGTTCGGGCTGATTAAGCAAATACGATCTAAAGAACGGCGTACGAAATTCAGCCATCCACGCGCGGTACAATCGTGCGGGTTGGGCTGACAAAAGATCTTGTTTAAACAGCTTGGCGTATTGCCACAACGACACCCGATCTGGGCGTGATGGTGGCTTGGGTGGCAGGGCCGTCATGCGGCCACCTCGGTAAATTTGTTCACCGGCACCTCGATGCGAGAGCCAGAGGCACTGCGCCCCGCAAACCGCGACGCTAGGGTTTGCGGCCCCGCTGTGATCTTGAAGTAATCATAGGCTCCGGGGTTATCGAAGGCGCAAAGATATTGAAAATGCAGGCGAAAAAACTTCCAACGCAGTTCTCTCCAGCGTTCCGCACTCAGCGTTTGGGTAAAGGCAGCCGATAAAACCAAGGGCCATTTTTTGCCAGTTTCAGGGGCGACGCCGCTGACGCTTACTGGATCACACAATGCAAAAGCACAGCCATCTCCGGGGGCTGTCACATCAACCCAGGCCAATTCATCGCGCTGACAAAGGTACGCCAGATCACGACGCAACCGTTTGGCCTCGGGCAGGAAAGACACCATCGGCACCACCTGCCCCAATGACAAGAACGACAGCACCGGCCCATGTTCTGGCACCTGCCCTGCGCGGATGAGATCAGACAAAACCGAAACCGCAAGATGTGCGCCAGAGCTGTGGCCCACCACCAGCACCTCATCCACATCTTCTGTGAGCGCCTCGGCAATGCGGGATGTAAATTCTGCCATCCGTGCCTCAAGCTCTGGTGCGTTGGAGCCTTTGGTGGCTGCGGAATAGGCGTAGTCGTGCATCAGATAGTAGGCAAAGAATTTGTTGTCTTTGCGTTTGAACCAATTCAACAAGCCCGGCACAATCGCAAGACCGGCAAACCCGGCCCACCAAGGCAAAAACATCGTGATGAGTTTGCCCAACCCATAAGCGGCCAGCAAAGACAAAACCAATTGCACCAATAGGAACACAACCGGATAGAGTGCAGCAATAACAGGGCCTTTGCGCAATTTCATCAAGCGCCACAAGGCGCCCGAACCAATATACAGCCATGCGGTCCGGGCCAATTGTTTGTAGGTCGCCCAAATACCCACATCCATGCTGTCGCGCACGATGTCTGCCCAAACAAGCACTTCTATGTCGCTGGTGGTGGCATGATCTTCGATCTGGCCTTCGACACGCCAACCATAGGCGCCCGAGGTTTGCTTGGGCTTTAGCGTGATGTCGTAGTCAGAAACATCAGCCTGTGCCGCGCCTTCTTTGCGATACAGTTCGCGATACCGACGCGGGTGAATTGGATCATAGCCAGGGATGTAAAACACCCGGCGTTTTGCAATAGGGTTTGGCATCTGCTCGGCCACGCTTGTCTCCGGCGCAGTTTATCTGCGCATCGTTACAACAAGACTAACCTGTTATCCGACAAGCGCCAAGGCTGGGAACATTTCAAGCAACCAATAAGAGAATGCAGCGAAACCACCGGTGAGCATCAATAGACCAATTGTCCACAAAAGCAGGCCCATTACGCGCTCGATCTGTTCCATATGGCGTTTCATCCAGCCCATCAGGCCCGTCAAACGTGGCAAGAACGCTGCAACAAGAAGGAATGGAACCCCAAGGCCAATTGCATAAAGCGCCAACAACAACGTGCCGCGGGCAATCGACGCTTCGGAAGCAGCCATTGACAGGATCGCGCCAAGCTGTGGGCCAATGCAGGGCGTCCAACCAAAGGCAAAGGCCAAGCCCAGAATATAGGCACCAAACGCGCTGCCACCACGGTCGCCCACATCAAGCCGCGCTTCGCGATCAAGAAAACCAATGCGATAGACACCAATGAAATGCGCCCCAAAGAACATCACCAAAATACCCGCAGCGGTGTTAAACCATTGTTGGTATTCAAGAAATATCGATCCAATTGCAGACGCAGTGAACCCGAGGAATAGAAACACCGTCGACAGGCCCAGTACAAAGAACATGGCTGGCAAGATCGCTTTGTTCTTGGCTTTGCCCTCTGACAGGTCCGTGACCGAGACGCCGCTCATGTAGGCCAGATACGGCGGCACAATGGGTAGCACGCATGGGCTAAGAAATGAGATAAACCCAGCCGCGAGGGCGACGATCATCGCAGGCAGCAGGGCTGCGTCTATGATTTCGATTCCAAACATATATTCGACATAGGCGATCTAAAGGCAGCCGTCACGGGGCATAACATCACAGCAGGCTCACAAGGTTGTGGACAGAATGAAACATCGCGATTAAGCCAACGTTTATGACTGATACAATGCCCGAAATTGATGCCTTTGGCCTGCTGTGCCCTTTGCCCGTTTTGAAACTACGTAAACGGATGCAACCGTTGCAAGCTGGTGATCACATTCGACTGCTTGCGGATGATCCAGCATCCATCGTGGATGTGCCGCATTTCTGTAACGAACAAGGTCATCAATTGGTCAGCAGCACAGAGATCAAAGACGGCTTTGCCTTTGTGGTGAAAAAAGGCGCGTAAGCCTTTGTTTTCAGGATGATACCTGAGTGTCCAGCCGGTACTTTCGAAAGGTCGACCCGGTATAATCGACCTCTCCGACAAACGTGGCACCGATGCGCTTAAGCGCACCAAGATTTTTACGAGATGGCGGTAATAGAAACGTCACAAATGGAATACGATCATCGGCAAATGCAAAGTCGATGGCTTTCCGAAAAATTGGACCGCCTAAGCCAAAACAATCAGGCTTAAGAACCAGCCCAAAATCCCATTCATCGCCTTCTTTTTGAAAGCCACCCCAGCCAACATATTTTGAGTTGGATAGAATGGCCCAATGTCCCAATCCATCGCGTTGCCAGCAGTCTTCTTTGGTGGCAACAAATTTTGCGACGGCGACCTCATCCCACTTAAACGTCAGCAGCGGCATGTGTTCTGCCACGCGTGGATCAGACATGTGCTGAATGATTTCAGCAGGATCGACGTCTGACAAACGGATAAAAGAAATGTCTGATTTCATCGGAAATTCTATATGGACAGGTGTACAAATGAAAACGCCGGGCGCAGGGCCCGGCGTTTTAAACAATCTTAGCGCCCCATTGACCACCAACCGCGCCGTTTTGGCTTGGGTGGTTCGTCTGATTTCGCCTCGACAACCGGTTCTGCGACCGGCTCAGACACGGCCGGCTCTGAGACGGCAACCGCTTCTGACTCTTGAGGTGCGGCCTCCGGCTCTGGGGCCTTTTCCATCACTTCACCGTCTGCTTCAGGTGCAACTTCGGTTGGAGCGGCCTCTTCCACGACGGCAGGTTTCTCTGCAGTTTCAGCCACTTCGACGACAACAGCTGTGTCTACGACACCTGCGTCTTCGGTTTTGGTGGCAGGCTCTTCGATGGTAGCCATAGGTGCATCAGCCGTTTCACCGGTTGCTTCCGCTGCTGCGGTCTCATCGGTTTTCTTGCTGCGAGACCGGCTGCGGCTGCGCGAGCGGCTCCGAGACTTTGGCTTTTCTTCAGCTTCAGTCTCGACCGTGTCAGCCTTTGCCTCAGATGCGTCTTCGGATTTCTCCTCTGTCGCGTCCTGATCAGCTCCGTCTTGTGTTTCGCCGTTTTCACCAGCTTCATCGCTACGTGGCTTACGACGACGACGACGACGGCGGCGTTTCTTTGGCTTGGTCTCGTCATCCTCGACCGGGGTCTCTTCCACAACTTCGGCATCTTCGATGTCGCTGTCGATCTGATCCATGAGGCTTGTATCAACAGAGACCACAGGCGCAGTTGCCTCTGGCACAACACGTGTCGCCGTTTTGAACTTCTCGAGGGTGAAGTCCGGAGAGATCAGATGCACATCTGCCTCAACCCGAACTGACAACCCATAGCGGGATTCGATCTGAGCGATGTGTTCGCGCTTTTGGTTCATCAAGTAGTTGGCAATCGCGACGGGCGCTTTCACCAGAACCTCACGAGAGCGACGGCGTGTGCCTTCCTCTTCGATTTGGCGCAGGATGTTCAAAGCAAGGTTATCATCAGAACGGATCAAGCCTGTACCATGACAATGCGCACATGGCTGAGTTGTTGCCTCGATCATACCTGGACGCAGACGCTGACGCGACATTTCCAACAGACCAAAGCCAGAAATCCGGCTGACCTGAATGCGGGCACGGTCGGTTTTCAGCTTGTCTTTCAGACGTTTCTCAACCGCGGTGTTGTTCTTGCGCTCGTCCATGTCGATGAAATCGATCACGATCAAACCGGCAAGGTCACGCAGACGCAATTGGCGGGCCACTTCTTCGGCCGCTTCCAGGTTGGTCTTGGTTGCGGTGTCTTCGATGCTGCCTTCTTTGGTCGCACGACCTGAGTTCACGTCGATGGCCACCAAAGCTTCGGTGACACCGATCACGATATAACCACCGGATTTCAGCTGAACCGTTGGATTGAACATGCCACCCAGATAGCTTTCGACCTGATAGCGGGCAAAGAGCGGCAGCGCGTCTTGGTAGTTTTTCACGTTCTTGGCGTGGGACGGCATGATCATTTTCATGAAGTCCTTGGCGATGCGGTAGCCGCGTTCGCCCTCGACCAAAACTTCGTCAATCTCGCGCGAATATAGATCGCGGATCGACCGTTTGATCAAATCGCCTTCTTCATAGATTTTCGCAGGCGCGACAGATTTCAGCGTCAGCTCGCGGATCTGTTCCCACAGGCGTTGAAGGTATTCATAGTCGCGCTTGATTTCAGACTTGGTGCGTTTGGCGCCCGCTGTCCGGATGATCAGACCTGCCCCTTGTGGCACGTCGATCTCGCCCGCGATTTCTTTTAGCTTCTTACGGTCGGTCACGTTGGTGATCTTGCGGCTGATGCCACCACCGCGTGCTGTGTTTGGCATAAGAACACAATAGCGGCCTGCCAAGCTTAGGTATGTTGTCAAAGCCGCGCCTTTGTTTCCGCGCTCTTCTTTAACAACCTGCACCAAAAGGATTTGGCGAACCTTGATGACTTCTTGAATTTTATAACGGCGCGCACGTGGTTTGCGTGGCGGGCGAATGTCGTCGCTGTCGTCATCATCTGCAACAGATTCAATTGAGTCGTCTTTTTCGCTCGCTTTAGAACGCTTGCGACGCGGTTGGCGACGTTTGCTTTTGCCTTCAGCTTCGTCTTCGTTAGAGTCACCAGAGGCGGCGGCCTCAGATGTATCCTCAGAGGATTCATCAGATTTTGCGTCAGCTGTCTCTTCTGCACTATCGCCAGACCCATCTGTTTCAGATGTCTCTTCGTCAGCAGAAGCGTCTTTAGTATCTTCTGCAGGTGTTTCAGCTGCTGTTTCGGTTTCTTCGCCGGTTTCAGGGTCTTGAGTTGCAACAGCGTCTTTATCTTCAGACTTGGCAGCCATCGTCTGCCCCGGCTTGCCTTTACCGTCGTCTTTAGCGCCGTCCTCATCAGAGCTGTCCACGTCTGCATCTGCGACTTCGGTCTCAGCGGCTGGTTCTTGAACAGCGTCTTCTGCAGGCACGTCCTCGGATGCGACCTCAACGGTTTCGTCAACCGTTTCTGTTTTTTCAATCGGCTTTGCAGGTTCGTCAGTTACGATTTCTGCGTCTGCAACGGTATCTTGACCTTCGGCCTGATCGTGCAGATCAATGGTTTCCATGCCCTCGATTGTGTCGTTGGCTGGTGTTGTGGCTGGTGCAGTTTCTGCAGCATCTGTCGACTCAGGTGCATCTGTTGTTTCAACAACATCAGCCGCCTTAGACCGTGAACGCGACCGACGGCTGCGCTTGGGCTTAGGTTTTTCGTCTTCTTCATCCTGCGCTTTCATCGCCTCAGCGTAAGCGCGTTCTTCCTCCATCAGTGCCTCGCGGTCAGCTGTTGGGATCTGATAGTAATCCGGGTGGATTTCTGAGAATGCCAGAAAACCATGACGATTTCCGCCATAGTCGACAAAGGCCGCCTGAAGCGACGGTTCGACCCGTGTTACTTTTGCTAGATAGATGTTGCCAGCAAGCTGGCGTTTGTTTTCGGATTCAAAGTCAAATTCCTCAACCTTGTTTCCATCCACCACCACAACGCGGGTTTCTTCCGCGTGAGTGGCATCGATAAGCATTTTCTTAGCCATGTTTTCCAGTTGCACCCGCGCATGGATCTGGCCCGCCAAGGTATCAAAAAGGCTGATAAACCGGGCGGCGCAAGGGTTAGCGGGGGGTGTCTTGTCAGGGCGAGGTTTGACGCGCGGCCGAGAGGGCCGCTGGCGGCCTCTGCTCGGTTTCTCAATGTCATCGCGCGCTTCATCGCGGTTCTTCTCCGACGCCAAAGGCGCCTGTTACAGGCCCGCCGCAATCTGATGCGGTCCGGGCGGTCTTTGCAGCCCCTAGGGGCTTAATCGGCCTGACCGGCGATTGGGCGCAACTGCGTCCTCAACAACCGTCGATCAGCGAAACTCATTGCGGTGCGCAAGTAAAACTGCGCAATCCGTCATAACTACATAAGACTACCCCTGTGGAAAACACAATGGGTAATCGTCTTAGAATTGCACGGCATTGGTTAATGTCGGGTCAAAGAGCCCAATCTGATCTGCAGCATCGCGTAAATCGGTTGAAATGGCCTGCCCTAAGTCAGGCAAGGGTTTGCCCAAGGGACGTAAATCTGGGATTTGGAAGGTGCGGCAGCCCGCGCGGGTTGCCGCGGTGGTGCCTAAATCACTGTCTTCAAAGGCAATGCAATCAGATGCCGGCACACCCAACCGGTCTGCCGCTTCTAAATATGGCGCGGGGTCTGGCTTATTGGCCGACACTTCATCCCCCGCGCAGATGGTTTTGAAATACCCATTCAAACCCGCATGTTCCAAATGGTGCTTAGCCGGGGCTGCGCGGGTCGAGGTGACAACCGCCATGGGCACGTTCAGATACTGGATGGCTGTCAACACCTCTACAGCATAGGCTTTCACCGGAACGCCCTTTTCCACGTTCGCCGCATGAAGCGTTCGCCAATCCTGATCAAACGTCGCACGATCTACAGAACCCGGTAAAAACGCATCCAACCTTGCCGTTGTGACCTGCGCAGATGTGCCAACCAGATCGCGGAAAAACGCATCAGCCTGCGCATTTGCGATCCCCAAAGGCGCTGTTAGCTCTAGGAAGGCCTGCAAAAACATCCGTTCGGTATCAAGCAGCAGCCCATCCATATCAAACAAGAATGCACGTGGAAGTTTGCGGACAAGAGCCATGTGAAAATCCTAAACGAAACGCCAAATCTCTTTCGGTTGTCCATCCCAACAAATGGCAATCGCCGCAAGCCCGATATGGGCCGACGGCGATCACTTAATTTGTCGATAGATGACAGCGCTACAGATAGTCCGCGCGTTGCAATCCGTACTTCGCCATCTTCTCGTTCAATGTCCGGCGTGGTAGGCACAGCTCGTCCATGACAGAGGCGATAGAGCCACGATGCCGCCGCATGGTGTTGTCGATCAACATGCGCTCAAAGGCTTCGACGTATTCTTTCAAAGGCTTGCCCTCGGTGGTCATCACCGGCTGCATTTCCTCGTGATCATTCATCAAGAGCGAGGCAATGGTCCCCCCGCCTCGGCGCGATTGCAGCACCGCGCGTTCCGCCAAATTGATCAGCTGGCGCACATTGCCCGGCCAAGGTGCCTGCAACAATTGCGCCGCTTCCTGAGCAGAGACCTGTGGCGCATCACAGCCATATTCATCCGAGAATTGCTCGGCATGACGGGTGAACAACGTCAGAATGTCTTCGCCCCGTTGGCGCAAAGGTGGCACCGTGATGCGCAACGCGGCCAAACGGTAGAACAAGTCAGAGCGTAAGGCGTCTTCGCAAGTGCGGTTTTGTTCTTGCAGGTTACAAATCGCAACAATCCGCGTTTCCGCTGGAGTGCCCTGATCATTGATAATGCTCAACAAACGCGCCTGAAGACTATCTGAAAGTGCTTCGACATCTTCCAAAACCAAAGTGCCCCCGCGGGCCTCTTCGATGGCTGGCAATTGGGTATCTTCGGGCAACATCGGCCCGAACAAACGTTTTGCCAACGCGTCTTCCTCTAGGGCTGAACAGCTGACCAGCACAAATTTCTTACCTGCGCGACTGCCCACCGCATGCAGCGCATGGGCCACCAATGTCTTGCCCGTGCCGGTTTCGCCATCAATCAACACGTGACCATCGGCTTGGCCCAGATCAAGAATATCTTCTTTCAAACGGGACATCACAGGCGAAGAGCCAATCAGCTTTTTCATCAGCTGGCTGCCGTCTGACAACTCGCGCCGCAGCACCCGGTTATCCAAAGTCAGACGGCGTGCATTGGCGGCCTTTTTGGCCAATTGATTCATCCGATCCGGGTTAAACGGTTTTTCAAGGAAATCAAACGCACCCACGCGCATGGCCTCGACCGCCATGGGCACATCGCCGTGACCGGTGATCATAATCACAGGCAGCGCACTGTCGGTGCCCATCAGTTTCTTTAGAAATTGCATCCCGTCCATGCCGGGCATTTTGATGTCGGAAATCACAATGCCAGGATACTCCGGCCCCAGCACTTTCAGCGCCTCTTCGGCACTGGCAAAGGTTTCCGTGTCATAGCCTGACAAGGCCAGCCACTGGCTGATGGATTGACGCATATCTTTCTCGTCATCCACGATCGCGATTTTCATAGCTTGCGCCATATTTTACTCCGCAGCTTCGATCTCACCACTCAAGATAGGCAGCTGTACCTCAAATACAGCCCCGCCCCCCTGACCATTTCTGGCGGTCAGGCGGCCTCCTAGGTCGTTCACGATACCAGAAGAAATGGCAAGGCCCAGCCCAACCCCGTCGCCGGGCTGCTTGGTGGTGTAGAATGGTTCAAACAGGTCGTCGAGGTTTTCGATCCCTGCCCCGTTGTCGCGCACTGTCAGTGTCGCGGTTTCCCCGGCGGCCAGCAGCACTTCGATCTCTGGCTCATCCACGCCTTTGGTGGCATCCATTGCGTTGCGCAACAGGTTGATCATCACCTGCTCAATCCGCACACGATCCCCCATCACCCGCACCGAGTCATCCGGGATAATACGTTCAATTTTCACCTGACGTTGACGCAGCTGAGGCTCCATCATCGACAGTGCCGAAGCCAGTGCATCCCCCATTTCTACAGGGGCAAAGTCCTCTCCGCCTTTGCGCGCGTAGGATTTCAACTGCTTGGTGATGGCGCCCATGCGTTCGATCAGATCGTCGATCCGCTTAAACGATGAAAGCGCCTCTTCTGGGCGATTGCGTCGCACCAGCAAACGCGCCCCAGCCAGATAGGTTTTCATCGCGGCCAATGGCTGGTTCAACTCATGAGAAACCGCCGCCGACATCTCACCCAAAGCGGCCAGTTTTGAACTTTGCGCAAGGCTTTGTTCGGCCACTTCAAGGCTCAATTGCATGCGCTCGCGCTCGGCAATTTCTCGCTGCAAGCGTTGGTTCAATGCGCGAAGGCTCGCCGATTCACGTTGGAACAGCGCCATGCGCAAGGCATTCTTACGACTGGAAAAATAAAAGGCGAGCGCCAGCAGAATGGCGAATCCCATAATCTCGAGTGCCAGCACCGAGTTCACCCGCTCGCGCACGGAAGTGTATGAGGTGAAGCTGGCGATATGCCAGCCGCGAAACGGGATGCGCGCCTCTTTGCGCATCACGGCCTCACCCTGCAAATAGGCATCCGCCGGCAGCGCTGTCCAATCAGAGGTCGCCTGAATTGCACGCTCAATAGCACCTGATGCAGGCTGACGCGCAAGCGCCTCGCCCTCGGTCAATCCACGCCAACGCGGCTCGGTTGCAAGAATAATGGTGCCCTGACTGTCAGCCACCAAAACCGCATCTGAAATCCCGGCCCAAGCGCGTTCAAACTTGGCCAAATCCACCTCAACCACGATCACGCCCAGTACTTGGTTTTGCTCTTCCAAGCGCCGTGAATAGGCAAAGCTATATCCTGCCGATTCCCGAGGTTGCGCCGTGAAAACGGTCGCATTTGATCGCAACGCATCCACAAACACCGCATCTTGCCGATGGCTTTCACCGAGGCGGTTGCGATCCGTCGCGGCCACCGTGCGCCCATCATCATCCAGCAAAACCAAAGAGGCCGCGCCAATTTCCTCGACAAAGGAAATCAGACGCGCGGTGGATTGTGTGAAATCGCTATCTTCAAGTGCCCGGATCAGCTCAGGATCACGCGCCAATAGCTGCGGCACAATTGCGTTTCGGCGCAGCTCGGATTGCAAGTTTCCCGAATACAGCGCCAAGCGTAATTCTGCGCGGTTGCGGGTGTTTAGGGTAAATCGGTCAGTCAGATAACTGTTGGTGATCCAAATCGTGCTGCCCGCAATCAAACACAGCGCAGAAAGCGCCACGCGCACGCGCCAGCTAACGGTTCTAAGCCGTCTCTTCCGAAGAGGTGATTTGGTTTCTGCACTCATGCAGCTAAGAGTACGCCGCCAAGGCGGCGTACTCAAGTCAGGCTGGCACGACTTGATCGATCAATGCGCTAAACATTGCCGTTCCGTCGACACCACCGTGGCCCGCATCAGCGGCCCGTTCTGGATGCGGCATCATGCCAAGCACGCGACGGTTTGCAGAAAGCACACCCGCGATATCCGCAACAGAGCCATTTGGGTTGTCAGAATAGGTAAATGCGATGCGATCATCGCCCTTCAGACGCGCCAAAGTTTCATCATCGGCGAAATAGTTGCCATCATGATGCGCAATCGGGATCTGAATTTCGTCACCCTTCTTGTAGCCAGCGGTAAACACGCTGTCTTCGGTTGCAACATTCAGACCAACCGTGCGGCAAATGTACTTAAGACCAGCATTGCGGCGCAGCGCGCCTGGCAACAGGCCTGTTTCGGTCAGGATCTGGAAACCATTACACACGCCCATGGCGTATCCGCCCGCTTCAGCATGCTTCACAACCGAACGACAAATCGGAGACTGCGCGGCAATCGCGCCTGTGCGCAGATAGTCGCCATATGAAAACCCACCTGGCACACCAACAATGTCGGTGCCCGCCGGCAAATCGGTTTCTTTGTGCCACACCATGCTGACGTCTGCACCAGCACGCTCAAACGCCACCGCCAAATCGCGGTCACAGTTTGAACCCGGAAATACGATGACTGCAGCCTTCATTACAGCAGCTCCACGCGGTAGCTTTCGATGACCGTATTCGCGAGCAGCTTTTCACACATCTCGGTCACGGTCGCCTCAGTTGTGCCCTCAGCCAGATCAAGCTCGATCACTTTACCTTGGCGCACACCTTCAACACCCTCAAAGCCCAAAGTTCCCAACGCGTGGCGCACAGCCTCACCCTGTGGGTCCAAAACGCCGTTTTTCAGCATCACGTACACACGTGCTTTCATCTCGATCTTCTCCAGCTCGTATCAATCGGAAACCCACCCGGGGCTTCATCTTTCCAAAAATACTCAAAAAGCCCCGCATGCAGCAGGGCTTTCGGTTTAGTTGATCAGTGTCGGCTTGTTCATCGGTGTTGCGTTTTTGGGCAAAACACCCAAACGACGCGCCACTTCGGAATAAGCATCGGTCAGATTGCCAAGGTCACGGCGGAACACGTCTTTGTCCAGCTTCTGACCGGTTTCCATATCCCACAGGCGGCAGCTGTCCGGGGAAATCTCATCGGCAACAACCAAACGCTGGAAGTCACCTTCGTAAACACGGCCAATTTCGATTTTGAAATCGATCAGCTTGATACCAACGCCATACATAACGCCGGACAGGAAATCATTCACACGCAGCGCGATGCTGAGAATGTCATCCATATCTTGCTGAGACGCCCAGCCAAAGGCAGCAATGTATTCTTCTGGAACCAGCGGATCGCCAAGGCTGTCGTCTTTATAGCTGTACTCAACAATGGGGCGCGGCAGCTGTGTGCCCTCTTCCATACCCAGACGTTTCGCCAATGAGCCTGCGGCGAAGTTGCGCACGATCACTTCCAATGGAATGATCTCACAAGACCGCACCAACTGCTCACGCATGTTCAGGCGCTTTAGAAAATGGGTCGGCACACCAATCTGGCCCAGACCAACCATGAAATACTCGCTCAGACGGTTGTTCAGAACACCTTTACCGTCGATCACGTCTTTCTTTTCAGCATTAAACGCGGTGGCATCGTCCTTGAAGTATTGAATGATTGTGCCAGGCTCTGTGCCTTCATACAGAACCTTCGCTTTGCCTTCGTAGAGCTTCTTACCGCGCGCCATGGGGTCACTTTCCATCGAGTGCAGAGACCGACTCCCTGCTTCATGGGCGCTCTTTAAGCTATGAATGACCATGTCGCAAGCACCGCTGCCCCTTGCAGCGCACGCTTATAAAGTTCATATCTTAATAAGAAATGCGAAAAGCAACCGGAGGACGCCTATGTCAACATTTGACGATCGTGAAAAAGCTTTTGAAGCCAAGTTCGCACATGACGAAGCGATGCAATTCAAAGCAGAAGCCCGTGCGAATAAATTGCTAGGGTATTGGGCTGCAGAATTGATGGGCAAAACCGGCGATGACGCCGAAGCTTATGCAATCACGGTGGTTAAGTCTGACTTTGAAGAACCCGGCACTGAGGACGTTATTCGTAAAGTCACGGCCGATCTCGAAGGCCGCGTGCCTTCAGACACTATTCGTGAAAAACTGGCGGCTTGTTTGCTGGATGCAAAGGAACAGGTTCTGAACGAAGCTGAATAAGGCCATTTGGAGGCAGTGTTGCAAAAATCAACCATAAGGCGTACAGCTGGTTAACCACTTGTTCGTTTTGTAATTTTTTAACCTGCAGGAGTTAATGTCTCATCAACCTTCCGAGTTCAGAATGAACTACGGTGGGATAATTTGAGGTTGAGGGTTTCTTACGTGAGGCAGACTTTACGCTCTGCCCAGACGCTATTGCGTCACTTGGTTCCGATCGGAATTGGTGTCGCCTGTTGCTGGGCACTATACAATCAACTCCATCACATCGATTTTGGCCAACTCTGGCAATCCGTGCTGAATGTCACGGCATTCCAGTGGATTGCTGCGATTGTTGCGACATGCGTCAGCTTTTGGGCTGTGGCACGTTATGATGTGGTGGCCCATCGCCATTTCCAAACCGGCCTTTCGCAGAAACGCGCAACGTTAACTGGGGCAACGGCGATTTCTGTCGGTCAAACCGTTGGTGCAGGCGCTATTGTTGGGGCGTTCATTCGCTGGCGAATGCAGCCTTCGCTTGGCATGGTGATGTCCGCAAAGATCACCGCATTTGTCACCCTGACTTTCTTGGCCGCATGGGCTGTTCTGACAGCGGGCTCCGTTTTGGTACTTCCCACCGCTGACGTTCCCATTACAATTCCCTGCTCTGTCTTGGCGATCGCCGCCATTATGATGGGTATCGCATTTTTCAGCCCGGTGCTGCGCCGCTCTGGCCGTGAGATCGAATTGCCAACGCTGCGCGCCATGGCCGTTCTGATGGTGCTGTGTTTCCTAGACACACTGGCCGCGGCAACCGCATTCTGGATTTTGCTGCCAGCAGGTGTGGATCTGTCGATTGCTCAATTGTTCCCGGTTTACTTGATCGCCCTTGGCGCAGCATTGCTGTCTGGCACCCCAGGTGGGGTTGGCCCGTTTGAACTCACTGTACTGGCCTTGCTTCCACATCTTCCCGAAGGGGAGATCATGGCGGGCATCTTGGCCTTCCGCATCATCTATTACGCCATCCCGGCCTTGGTCGGCGGCCTGACATTGCTACGCCCCTTAGCCCATGCAGAGTTGGAACCATGGATGGCACAGGCCTCTGGCGATCTGGATGAGGCTCTAAAACGCAACACAGCACGGGCCGAACTGGGTATCGTACGCCAAAACGGTGGCGCCATCTTGCATTGCACGGGTGGCATTTGTGGCGTTGTGCGCACTGGCCAAACCCTGACGACGATCTTTGATCCGGTGCATGGAGATTCCGCTGATCTGGCCGACCCTTTGCGCCAGATCGCACGCCAACAAAATCGCATTGTCTGTAAATACAAAATCACCGCTCGCCACGCACTTCAGGCGCGCAAATCAGGCTGGGCTGTCTTGCACATTTCTGACGAAGCCATGTTGAACCCGATGACCCACAAGCTGGAAGGCTCCAAGTATCGCCAGCTGCGCCGCAAACTGCGCAACTCTGAAAAGGCCGGTCTGGTTGTCGCTGATGGCACGCAGGCCCTGCCCTTTGAGGATATGACACGGGTCGCAGAGGCTTGGGAAATTGCGCATGGCACGGCCAAAGGTCTGTCGATGGGTCAGTTCGAAGAGAACTATGTTACCCATCAGCGCACTTTCCTGGCCTGGGCTGATGGTGCCTTGGTTGGCTTTGTGACCTTTCATGCAACTGGTCACGAATGGTGCCTTGACCTGATGCGCGTCACGCCAGATGCGCCAGATGGCACTATGCACCGTTTGGTTCAATCCGCAATCGAAGCTGCAAGCGCCGAAGGCGTCACACGCTTGTCGTTGGCAGCGGCCCCGGCTAGCCCAGATGGTCATGGTATTGTGGAAACATGGATGCGAAAGCTGTTCTTTACCAAAGCGGGTGGCGCAGGTCTGCGCCAGTTCAAAGCCTGTTTTAACCCACATTGGCAGCCGCTTTATATGGCAGCACCGGGCTGGCCACAGCTGACATTGGCCGCGTTGGATTTGATTCAATCGGTGAAAAAGGCAGAGCCTTTGCGAAATCCGCAATTTGGTGTGGCCGTGGTCACACCTGCGGAATAGGCCCAACCTCATAATCAATATGAGCAAATTGAAATTGCCACTTCAAAGACGCCGTGCGAAAGCATGGCGTCTTATTGATTTGGGTTTAAAGGAACCGGTATGACCAATGCATTGACCCGCCTTTTGGAAACACGTGACTGGCTATTAGCCGACGGCGCGACCGGGACGAACCTGTTTAATATGGGTCTATCCTCGGGCGACGCGCCTGAGTTGTGGAACGAACAGCACCCTGATCGCATTAAAAAGCTGTACCGATTTGCCGTGGATTCTGGCAGCGACCTGTTCCTGACAAACTCCTTTGGTGGCAACAGCTCGCGTTTGAAATTGCACGACGCCGGCCACCGCGCCCGGGAACTGTCCCGAATCTCAGCAGAGCTGGGCCGCGAAGTGGCTGACGCGGCAGGCCGCCCTGTGATCGTCGCGGGCTCTGTTGGCCCAACCGGTGACATCATGGAACCTGTCGGTTCTTTGTCTCACGCCGATGCGGTTGAAATTTTCCACGAGCAAGCAGAAGGCCTCAAAGAAGGCGGCGCTGACGTGCTCTGGCTAGAAACCATTTCCGCCCCCGAAGAATTCCGCGCCGCGGCCGAAGGCTTTGCACTGGCTGGCATGGATTGGTGCGGCACCATGAGCTTTGACACAGCCGGGCGCACCATGATGGGTGTCACGTCTGCAGATATGGTGAAGCTGGTCGAAGAGCTGCCAAACCCACCAATCAGCTTTGGCGCAAACTGCGGCACCGGCGCGTCTGATTTGCTGCGCACCATTCTAGGGTTTACGGCTCAGGGTACAGAACGCCCGGTGATTTCCAAAGGCAACGCTGGCATTCCGAAATACCACGACGGCCACATCCACTATGATGGCACGCCAGAATTGATGGCAGACTATGCTGTGATGGCACGCGATTCAGGCGCCACCATCATCGGTGGGTGCTGTGGCACCATGGCCGAGCATCTGGTCGCCATGAGGGAAGCGTTGGAAACACGCCCACGCAGTGAACGCCCAGCCTTGGAATTGATTTCTGAAAAGCTAGGCGCGTTTTCGTCTGCCAGCGATGGCACCGAAGACAGCGCGGGCGAGGCCCCTGCCCGCAAGCGCCGCAGTAGCCGTCGTCGCGCCTAAGGGTTTAGAACAAACTTAACTGATCGCCCTGCGCAAACGGAACTTCAAACAGATCCGTACGCAGGGCGGGCAGATCTTTGCCAAGGCCGTTTTTGCGCATGGCCAAGGCAACACGATGAGCAATCATCTGGGCATAATGCCCCTCGCCTCGCATCCGCTTACCCCATTCCGCTTCATAGTCTTTGCCGCCGTGCATATCGCGAATATGCGACATGACCTTAGACTTGCGATCAGGGAAATGCGCCCCAAGCCATTCTTGAAACAGCTCTGACACCTCAAGCGGCAGGCGCAGCATGATCCAACTGGCAGCCTTTGCGCCCGCTTGCGCCGCGGCCCCCAAGATGCGTTCGACTTCGTGATCGGTCACACAGGGCACAACCGGCGCCATCATCAGGCGCACCGGAATGCCAGCCTGACTTAGACGTTCAATCAGCGCCAATCGGCGGGCGGGCACAGGCGTGCGTGGTTCCATCAATCGTGACGTGCGCACATCTAAGGAAGTGACAGACACCCCCACCTGCACCAAACCCTGCGTGGCCATATCTGATAGAATGTCCAAGTCGCGTTCAATCAAAGTGCCCTTGGTGACAATCGTGACCGGATGTCGAAACCGCTGCAAAACCTTCAAACAGTCGCGCATGATACGCTGATCCCGCTCGACCGGTTGATATGGGTCTGTATTGGTGCCCACCGCAATCGGCCCTACCGCATAGCCGCGGTTTCGCAGCTCACGCTCTAACACCTCGGCTGCATTGGGTCGTGCAATCAGTTTGGTTTCAAAATCCAAACCCGGCGAATAGCCCAGATAGGCGTGAGTCGGACGCGCAAAGCAATAGATGCACCCATGTTCACAGCCACGATACGGATTGATCGACCGATCAAACGGAATATCAGGCGAAGTGTTTCGCGTGATGATTGATTTGGCCAGTTCAAAATCCAACGTCGTTTTGAACATGGGGCGATCCTCAGGAATCTCCCAATCGTCAGACACATCAACCCGTTGTCGCGCCTCAAACCGGCCGGTGTGATTGCTGCAAGCCCCCCGTGCACGGCGACGGTTTTCATCGATTTGCGGATCATCTGTGTGAGTCATACCCAAAATTAGAACAAAAAGTGAACAATTGCAATCAAACACATAATGTCGATGAATCTTTTTCTAAAGTATTCATGAAAGAATGCCCCTATAAGTCGGTAGCGAACGCACGTATGTCGTTATTTAGACAGCCCTCTGCGGCTAAAACGCGCGAAATCGTTAACAGAAATAAACACCACCGAGTACCGAGCCATCTCGATACGGACCATCTCGCTAGGGAACGCACATGTCGGACGAAGAAGATATCATCCTGTCAGAACTCAATGACGACGAACTGGTCGAACAGATGTTCGACGATCTTTACGATGGTATGAAAGAAGAAATCGAAGAAGGTGTGAACATCCTTCTTGAGCGTGGCTGGCAACCTTACGAAGTGCTGACCAAAGCGCTTGTTGGCGGTATGACCATCGTTGGCATCGACTTCCGTGATGGTATTCTGTTTGTTCCAGAAGTGCTGCTGGCAGCAAACGCAATGAAGGGCGGCATGGCCATCCTGAAACCTTTGCTGGCTGAAACCGGCGCACCTCGTGTGGGTAAAATGGTGATCGGCACCGTCAAAGGCGACATCCACGATATCGGCAAAAACCTTGTTGGTATGATGATGGAAGGCGCAGGCTTTGAAGTGGTTGATCTCGGTATCAACAATGCCGTCGAAAGCTACCTTGAAGCGCTTGAAAAAGAAGACGCCGATATTCTGGGAATGTCCGCTCTGCTGACGACAACCATGCCTTATATGAAGGTTGTGATCGACACGCTGGTCGAGCAAGGTCGCCGCGAAGATTATATCGTTCTGGTGGGCGGCGCCCCATTGAACGAAGAGTTCAGCACAGCGATTGGCGCAGACGCCTATTGCCGTGACGCAGCGGTTGCGGTTGAAACCGCCAAAGAATTCATGGCACGCAAGCACAACTCGGCGAATGCCTGATTTGCACATCTAATCGTGTTACATTAGGCCCGCCATTTGGTGGGCCTTTTTATTGGAAGATCGGAAATTTCCTGTGAGCAAACTGGACGACATCGCGCTGACACATGAGGGCCTTGCGCCGTCACCTGATGACGTCGGATCAATTTTATTGATTGCTTGCGGGGCCTTAGCGCGTGAAATTCTGGCCCTGAAAGAAATGAACGGCTGGGATCACATGACGCTGATTTGCCTCCCGGCCATCTACCACATTCAACCGGATAAAATTCCCGAAGCGGTACGATCGGCGGTACTTAAACATCGCCCCAATTACGACGAGATCTTTGTGGTCTACGCGGATTGCGGCACCGGCGGCCTGTTGCAAAACACCTGCGCCGAGCTGGGCGTGAAAATGGTCGAAGGCCCGCATTGCTATAGTTTCTTTGAAGGCAACGATGCCTTTGCCAAGATCAGTGAAACTGAATTCACAGCCTTCTATCTAACCGACTTTCTGGTGCGCCAGTTTGATGCCTTTGTCTGGAAGCCCATGGGGCTGGATCGTCACCCAGAACTGCGCGACATGATCTTTGGCAACTATGAAAAGCTTGTCTATCAGGCGCAGACCAAAGACCCAGCTTTGCTGGAAAAAGCCAAAGATTGTGCAGACCGTCTAGAGCTCGCGTTTGAATATCGTTTCACCGGCTATGGAGATCTTGCATCAACGCTGAAAAACGCATCAAAGCAATAGGTTACACCAAAGACGTCACCCAAAGAATATTGGCATCTTCATCGCTGATCGACACCACATTATGCCCCATGGTGCCATCATAATAGGCACTGTCGCCGCGGCGCATTTCGATGGGTTCATAGAATTCTGTGTATAGTTTCACGACCCCCGTGAGCACATACAAAAACTCTTCGCCATCATGGCGCACCCAGCCGTCGAACTCGTCCATGCTGCGGGCCCGGACACGGGCGCGATAGGGCAACATGTTCTTTTTGGTTAGCGTTTCCGCAAGCAATTCGTGCTCATAGGTCGTTGTGTGACGATGCGCACCCTCACCCTGTTTGGTCAGCACCATGCGTCCATTGATCTGGCCACGCACCGGTGGTGTAAACAACTGTGGCACCGAAATCTCCAGCCCTTCGGCAAGCTTTTTCAATGCGTCATAGGTCGGAGACATCTGACCATTTTCAATCTTAGACAAGGTCGAACGCGCCAAACCGGCATGGTTGGCAGCTTGTTCGAGTGTCCAATTGCGGGCTTTGCGCAGCTCTCGCACACGCTCCCCTAGGTTCAGCGGCTCAGCCTCGTCTTGGCTGCCGTTTTCACGGGCCACTTGGATCAGGGATTTCGTGTCAGATTTTGTCATGGCAGGGTTTGTAGGCCGCTGACGGCAAAACATCAAGGCAACGCAAAGGTTTGCCGCAAGGGCACACCGATTACAGCCTTGCCTGACGGGGTGTATGATCCTAGCAGTGAGGCCATGTTATCTGAATTCCATACGGCCCCACACGCGCCCTGCCCCAGCCGGTTTAACTTGGCAGCCTATGTAATGTCACACGCAGAGGCCTGCGCCGATAAAACCGCGCTATCGGTTGTATCGAAAGATGACCAAACGGATTTCAGTTATCGCGTTTTGCAACGCGCTGTTCTCGGCACGGCCAACGGGCTGTTGCAACAAGGTCTTACCCCCGGTGATCGGGTTTTGATGCGTGTGGGCAATACGGTAGAGTTTCCGATAGCCTATCTTGGCTGTATTGCAGCGGGTCTTGTGCCTGTGCCCACATCTTCGATGTTAACCGAACAGGAAGTGGCCAAGCTGATCACTGTTGTCGCGCCAAAAGCCATCATTCATGCGCCAGAGCAGGCGCTTGGCGCGGTCGACAGCCCAGTGATCACTACAGACGTGCTGCGCGGCTTTTACAACCTGCCCCCAGCGACGTTCCATATGGGGGATGCTAATCGGCCCGCCTATATCATCTTCACGTCGGGCACCTCTGGCACCCCGCAAGCAGTGGTGCACGCGCATCGCGCCATTTGGGCCCGCAGAATGATGCATCAAGGCTGGTATGGGCTAAATGCAAAGGACCGAATGCTACATGCAGGCGCATTCAATTGGTCGTTTACGCTGGGCGCTGGGTTGCTTGACCCTTGGAGCGTTGGGGCCACGAGTTTGATCTTGGAGCCCAACACAGACTTAGCAGATCTGCCCGCCATCCTAACGAAACACAAAGCCAGCCTTTTTGCAGCGGTACCCGGTGTGTATCGCAGGCTTTTAGCGCCGTCCGCGCAACTTGCGCTGCCCCACCTGCGCCATGGGCTTTCAGCGGGCGAAAAGCTTTCAGCCCCCCTGCGGCGCGCGTGGCATGATGCGACAGGCACCGATATTCACGAGGCTTATGGCATGTCAGAATGCTCGACATTTGTATCGGGAAGCCCTGACAAACCTGCCCCCAAAGACACGCTTGGGTTCCCACAAACAGGCCGTCACATCGCAATAGTCGAAAACGGTACTCCTGCCCCACATGGCACCATTGGGCAGATTGCCATTCACCAAGACGAAACCGGGTTGATGCTGGGCTACTTCAACGATCCAGACGGGACAGCGGCTCGATTTGCAGGCGATTGGTTTCTGACCGGTGATTTAGGCGCACTGCAAGACGATGGCAGCCTTGCCTATCACGGCCGTGCCGATGATCTAATGAACGCAGGCGGGTATCGCGTGTCGCCTCTTGAAGTAGAGACCATCCTTGCCCAATGTCCGGGCCTTGATCAGGTTGGGGTGATTGACGTTGAAGTCAAACAAAATGTGCGTTTGATTGCAGCCTTTTACAGTGCGCCAAACACGGTTTCGGCATCCACCGTGGAAGCCTTTGCCAAATCGCATTTGGCTCGCTACAAGCAGCCAAGACTCTTCTTGCAACTTGACCATTTGCCGGTGAACGCAAATGGTAAATTATCCCGCAAGAAACTGCGTGAAATTTACGAGGCCCAACATGGCACATCAGCCCGTCAAACTTGACATTATGTCCGACCCGATCTGCCCTTGGTGCTATATCGGGAAAACCCTGTTGGACCGCGCACTCGAAGCCGAAGGGGATCATCCCTTTTTGGTGGAATGGCACCCATTCCAGCTGAACCCCGACATGCCAACAGATGGCATGGATCGCGCAGACTATCTGGAAACCAAATTCGGCGGACAAGAGAACGCTGTTAAGGTCTATTCCCAGATCGTAGAGCACGCCAAATCAAACAATATCCCCTTGAATGTGGGTGACATCAAACGCACGCCAAATACGCTTGATGCACATCGCCTGATCCATTGGGCCCGCCTTGAGGGCAAACAGAACGCAATCGTAGACGCGATGTTCAAAGCCTACTTCATCGAAGGTCGCGATATTGGCGATCACGAAGTTCTGGCGGATTTGGCTGACAGCGTGGGCATGGATGCCTCTGTTGTGACCCGGTTGCTGAAAACCGACTCTGATCTGGATGACATTAAACAGCGCGATGCAACTGCACGTGAAATGGGTGTAAATTCGGTACCCACCTTTATCGTTGGTGGCCGTCATGCGGTACCTGGGGCACAACCCCCAGACTTGTGGCGCAAAGTGATCTCAGATTTGCGCGAGCAACAAACAGACAGTTAACTCCGATACTGTGACCCCATGCGTTTTCGCATGTTGGCTTTTCGCAAACCCTGCGCCTCCGGACTTGCACCTGACGCAAGCCAAGCTAAGGTAACACCTTGATCTCAGCACGCCGCTGTTTCTTTTGGCTTGCTCTGGTCCCCCCAAATTCAAAGGATTTGTCATGTCGACAAAACCCCGCCTCGGGCAAGCCGAATTCATTGCTTTGATCGCAATGCTATTTTCCACCATCGCGCTGTCGATTGACGCGATGTTGCCTGCACTGACACAAATGGGTGCAGAGCTAAGCCCGCTTGAGCCAGAGAATGCCACGCTGGTTGTGGGCATTTTTGTGTTGGGCATGGGGGTCGGCACGTTTTTTGCAGGGCCGCTGTCTGATGCTTACGGCCGCAAAATCATTATTTTGTTAGGATTTGCCTTTTACACGCTGGGGGCGCTGTGGGCTGGATTGGCCACAGATCTAGAGGGCGTTTTGGCTGGGCGTTTCCTGCAAGGCCTTGCCGTGGCGGGGCCACGGATTGCCAGTTTGGCGATGGTTCGAGATTTATACTCGGGTGAAAAAATGGCCTCGATCATGTCTTTTGCCATGACCGTTTTCGCGCTGGTGCCTGCAATTGCCCCATCCATGGGGCAAGCTGTGATGAACCTCTTTGGCTGGCGCGCAATCTTCTTTTCTTTCGCGATTTTTGCGTTGGTTGGCAGCCTATGGCTTGGCCTGCGCCAACCAGAAACCCACCCCCGCGAGAAACGAAAACCTTTGTCCGCGCGCACGATTTGGTCTGCTTTGAAGGAATGTTTTGCAAACCGCGTGTTCCGCTTTTCGGTGGCCACACAGATGATGGTGTATTCCGCGCTGTTTTCGATTGTTTCAATGGTGCAGCCCGTTTACGCCCAGACCTTTGACATGGAAGCCCGGTTCCCGCTGTTCTTTGCCGCCTCTGCCCTTTTGTCGATGCCTGCGAGCGTGATCAACGGCAAGCTTGTGTTGAAATTCGGAATGCGAATCCTGATCAAATCTGCTTTGATCGGGATTGCGGCCACATCAACCATTGCGTTGGCTCTGTGGCTTTCTGGCGCCATGAATGTTTGGGTGTTCTTTGCATGGACCACCACGCTGTTTCTGTCGATTGGATTTGTGTTCGGAAACCTGAATGCGCTCGCGATGGAGCCGCTGGGCCATATCGCTGGCATGGCCGCATCCATCAGCAGTGCCGTGGCCACCGTGGGCGCAGCCGCTTTTGCGATGCCCATCAGCCTGAGTTTTGATGGCACACCGCTGTCGTTGCTGATCGGTGTCTTGGTGTTTCAGATGATTGCTCTGATGCTGATGCTGCGCCTGGGGCCACGCGTGACACCAGCAGCTCAACAGGCTTAAACCTTTGACTTCACGGCAAGATCACGGGCAATGGCAAAGCCACCTTTGATCTTGTCTGCATCAGATTTCCAATCACGTCGGACAACGATCTTGTTGTCTTTGATCTTGGCCAAACCCTTTTGTTCTGTGATGAATTCCACAAGCCCCTGCGGGCTTTTGAATTTGTCATTGTGGAACTGAATCGTCGCGCCCTTTGGCCCGCCATCCAGTTTGGCGATCCCGGCTTTCTTACACATCGCTTTGATGCGCACGACCAGTAGCAACGTGTTCACCTCTTTCGGAAGTTTGCCAAAGCGGTCAATCAGTTCCGCTGCAAAGCCTTCGAGTTCAACCTTTTTGGACAAGCCACTAAGACGACGATACAGACCCAGGCGCACATCAAGATCAGGCACGTAGGCCTCGGGGATCAGAACCGGCACACCCAGATTGATCTGAGGTGCCCACTGATCATCCACATCTGAAAGCCCTTCGGCCGCGCCCGATTTGATCTTGGCAATCGCCTCTTCAAGCATAGATTGATATAGCTCATAGCCCACGTCACGCATCTGGCCCGATTGCTCTTCGCCCAAAAGGTTGCCTGCGCCCCGAATATCAAGGTCTTGCGACGCAAGAGTGAACCCTGCCCCCAAGGTATCCAGCGACCCGAGCACACGCAGACGTTTTTCAGCCGCCGGTGTCAGTTTCTTGCGAGGTTTGGTTGTCAGATAGGCATAGGCACGCGCCTTTGATCGGCCCACACGCCCGCGGATTTGATACAACTGACTTAGGCCAAACATATCAGCGCGGTGCACCACCATTGTGTTGGCTGTCGGAATATCCAGACCGGATTCGACAATCGTAGTGGCCAGCAACACATCGTATTTGCCGTCGTAAAAGGCATTCATCCGGTCATCCAGTTCGCCTGCTGCCATCTGGCCATGGGCCACGACATAAGACAGTTCTGGCAGTTGTTCCTTTAGAAACTCTTCGATTTCCGGCAAGTCAGAGATCCGCGGCACCACATAAAAGCTTTGGCCCCCGCGATAATGTTCGCGCAACAGCGCCTCGCGGATGGTGACGGCATCAAACTCGCTGACGTATGTGCGGATCGCCAAACGATCCACCGGTGGCGTTCCAATGATCGACAGATCACGCACCCCAGACAGCGATAGCTGCAATGTCCGCGGAATGGGCGTCGCGGTAAGAGTCAGCACATGCACATCAGACCGCATCTGTTTCAGGCGTTCCTTGTGGCCCACTCCAAAGTGCTGTTCTTCATCCACAATCAGCAAGCCAAGGTTTTCAAACCGCACGTTTTTAGCCAGCAACGCATGTGTCCCGACAACCACATCCACTGTTCCCCGCGACAAGCCATCACGGGTTTTATCTGCCTCTTTGGCCGAAACAAACCGAGATAAGCTTCTGACTTCCAAAGGAAAACCCCGGAAACGTTCGGCAAAGCTTTTATAGTGCTGGCGCGCAAGCAAGGTGGTTGGCGCAATCACCGCCACTTGCATTCCGCTCATGGCCGCTGCAAAGGCAGCACGCATGGCCACTTCGGTTTTGCCAAAGCCCACATCTCCACAGACCAGACGATCC
This sequence comes from uncultured Paracoccaceae bacterium, assembly GCA_947498415.1. Classification (GTDB taxonomy): domain Bacteria; phylum Pseudomonadota; class Alphaproteobacteria; order Rhodobacterales; family Rhodobacteraceae; genus Cognatishimia. The sequence continues at coordinate 544,479 of CANMKB010000003.1, read as the reverse complement.
ATTGGCAATCCTGCCGTCAAATCTGCCATGACATCTTGAATGGCGTGCAGCTGGTCATCGGTTTCTTGATATGGGAACCGGGCGGCAAAGGCCTCCCACGCGTGCTCGGGCGCTTCTAAAACCGGGGCACGGCGCAGCGCACGTTCGGCAGCCACGCGGATCAACTTGTCCGCCATCTCGCGGATGCGTTCCTTTAGCTTGGCCTTTTTGGCCTGCCACGCGCCACCACCTAGTTTATCAAGAAACCCTTCATCATGGCCGTATTTTGACAGCAATTCGATGTTTTCAACGGGTAGATAAAGCTTTGAGTTTTCAGCGTATTCCAGACTGATACATTCATGCGCAGCACCGGCTGCTGTGATCACCTCTAGCCCATGAAAGCGGCCAATCCCATGATCGACATGCACAATCAAATCACCGGGTGACATGGATTGGGTTTCGGTCAGAAAGTTCTCAGCTTTGCGACGTTTACGCGGCGCACGGATCAAACGATCCCCCAAAACATCCTGTTCTGAAATAACAGTCAGCCCTGGGGCCTCAAACCCGTTTTCCAGCGCCCAAACCGCCAAGTACAGGCCAGATTTTCCAATCCGCGCGGCATCGTTGATCTCGATGGTTTCAGCGAGGCCTTCGTCTTGGATCAAGCCACTTAGGCGTTCTCGGGCACCTTCAGAATATGATGCCACAACCACCGGCCCATTCGGAAGCTTTGCCTTAATATGTGAAGCTAAGCTACCGAAAAGACTAATACTTTCCTGTTGGCGTTCTGGTGCAAAATTACGGCCAATCCGGCCCATTTTATCAATCGCCCCGGGGCCAGACGCCTGCGGCAAAGGTTTAAACCCAAGCACCCTGCGATCTGCAACAGCCGCATCCCATGCGGCGTCATCCATGTACAAAAGCTCTGGCGGCACAGGCTTGTAAACAGAATCCAATCGCTTCTTTTGGCTCAGCGCGTGTTTGCGGGTTTCGTATTGATCAGCAACCGATTCCCATCGCGCCACACGCATGGCATCAATTTGATCATCCAGCGAAATCGTCGCCTCTGGCAGATAATCAAACAGGGTTTCCAACGTATCATGAAAGAACGGCAACCAATGTTCTACACCTTGGTGTTTGCGGCCTGCAGAAACAGCCTCATACAAAGGGTCATCAGTGCCCGCGGCCCCAAATTCGATGCGATAATTCTGACGGAACCGGCGAATGGCGGCCTCATCCAGGATCACCTCGGAGACAGGTGCAAGTTCGATCAGATCAAGCTTTTCCGTGGTGCGTTGGCTGACCGGATCAAACCGGCGGGCGCCATCCAACACGTCGCCAAAGAGATCAAGGCGCACCGGGCCTCCGTCGCCGGGTGGGAAAATATCAATGATCCCTCCGCGAACCGCATAGTCCCCCGGCTCCATCACTGTGGGCGCTTGGGTAAATCCCATGCGCACAAGGAAAGCACGTAATTCTTTTTCGTCGATCCGGTAGTCAACCTGCGCCCGAAACGCCGCATCTTTTAGGATCGACCGCGCCGGCACGCGCTGGGTGGCTGCGTTCAATGTCGTCAGCAACACGTAGTTGCCCGGCATCCCATGCACGAGCCCGGCCAGGGTCGCCATGCGGGCGGCAGAGATATCAGCATTGGGCGACACACGGTCATAGGGCAAACAATCCCACCCCGGGAATGTGATCACCGGGATGTCAGGACGAAAGAAAGCCAAAGCAGCCTTCAACGCTGCAAGCCGTTTATCATCCCGCGCCACATGCACCACCGGCTTGCCGGTTTGCTCTAGCTCTTCGAGGATCAGGCGGGCGTCATAGCCTTCGGGAGCGCCCCCAACGGTCACAAATTGCGCGGTCATGCGGCCCTCGTCAATTCAACGGAGAAATCTGGAAGTTTTGGTACATCCCCCAGATCGACGTCACGAAAATAGAAATCAAACCAATGAGTTGTACGTAGATACGCTGGCGTGCCAAGCGTTTATACAAGTCTTCCCCCTGCGCCTGATCTGCCTCAATGCCACGGGCACACGCCAACGACAGAAGGCCCACAATTGTCAGCGGGAAAATGATCAAAAACATCGCCTGAGCAAACTCAATCCGATAATAAAACCCCAGCACAGCCAAGGTACTTAGAACAAAGCACCCAAAGGACATCATCACCAATCCGCTTTCACGGCTGATAAACAACATTCGGCCAATATTGATGCGCACCAGATCTTCGAAATCGATCTCATGTCGCCCGCCTTTGCGCCGGGCCCGCAGCACCAAATCATAGGGCACACCAAGGATCCAGTGGCTCACAGATGACCAAATCACAGCCAGCATGATCCAGAACCAAAGATTGGAAAAGCTGCGCAAATCGATAAGTTCTAAGATGGCCTTATACGCGTCCACGGCGGAGTCCTTGTCAAATTTGACACCACATAGCGCGGTGACGCGGCAATTCCTACCCTTGAGCGCGGACATTATCCATGGCAACGAAGAGAGAAAGTAATGTGAGGCCGAAATGACAACAATCCACGCGTCTTTTCCATCCCAGCGTTTGCGCCGTATGCGCAAATCAGCGGCACTGCGTAACCTTGTGCGTGAGAACACGCTGACCACAGATGATCTGATCTGGCCGGTGTTTCTACGCGATGGTGAAAATGTGGTCGAGCCTGTGGCCTCGATGCCCGGCGTGAACCGTCTTTCGGTGGATAAAGTCGTAGAAGCTGCGCAAGAGGCTTACGACCTTGGCATTCCGGTGATTTGTCTCTTCCCGTACACTAACGCGTCTTTGAAAACCGAAGACTGTGCCGAGGCTTGGAACCCAGATAATCTGTCAAACCGCGCAACGCGCGCCATCAAAGCTGCGGTGCCGGGCATTGCCGTGATGACCGATGTGGCGCTTGATCCGTATAACATCAATGGCCACGACGGGTTTGTCGAAGACGGTGAAATTGTGAATGACCGCACGGTTGAGGCTTTGGTTAAAATGGCGCTCAGTCAGGCTGACGCCGGATGCGATATCATTGGGCCGTCTGACATGATGGATGGCCGTATCGGCGCGATCCGCGCAGCCCTTGAGGATGCAGGCCATCAGAATGTGACCTTGATGAGCTACTCTGCCAAATACGCCAGCGCCTTTTACGGCCCCTTCCGCGATGCCGTCGGGGCATCGGGGGCGCTGAAAGGCGACAAGAAAACCTATCAAATGGACCCAGCCAATTCAGACGAGGCCCTGCGCCTCGTGGCCCGCGATCTGAACGAAGGCGCAGATATGGTCATGGTGAAGCCAGGGATGCCGTATCTGGATATTTGCCGTCGTGTGAAAGACGAATTTGGTGTTCCGACCTTTGCCTATCAGGTGTCTGGCGAATACGCGATGATCCAAGCCGCAGCGCAGAATGGCTGGATTGATGGTGAGAAAGCCATGATCGAAAGCCTAATGGCGTTCAAACGTGCGGGCTGTGACGGCATTCTGACGTATTTCGCTCCAGAGGTCGCTAAGCTATTGAACGGGCAGTAAACTGCCTAAAGTCTCAAGTTTACATGACAATGCCGATAATGCGCGGTATATTGCGACCAAAGCCGGATCAACCGGCAAATAATCGCAACCGCGACCCTAATTGAGCAAAGAGAAACAGGCCATTCCATGACACAGATGAACCGACGTGCATTCACTCTTGCCGCTTTGGCTGGCACCACCGTAACTGCCGCTTGTGGCAATGGCGTGGGCAGTCAGGGTGCAAACACCATCGACGCCCGCGTGAACACCACGCTGAACTTTATGTATGACACCTATCCAAACACAGTAGATCTGTCGCAAAAAGCGGCTGGTATGCTGGTGATGCCTTTGGTCACAGAGGCTGGCTTGGGCTTTGGCGGCGCTTATGGCCGCGGGTCACTTTTGGTGAACGACATCACGGTTGATTACTACTCGACCACCAAAGCCAACTTTGGTTTGCAAATCGGGGCCCAGCAATATGCGCACGTCTTGTTCTTTATGACTCAGGACGCTTTGATGAGCTTCCGCCGCTCAAGCGGTTGGGCGGCTGGCGCAGATGTTGAATATGTCTTCTCAGATCAGGGCGATTCAATTGCGACAGAAACCACAACCCTGACCTCTCCGGTTTTGGCGGTTGTGTTTGGCCGTGCAGGCCTGCGTTTGGGGGCAACACTTGAAGGCACCAAATACACGCGCATCATCCCATAAGGGTTTGAAACTGAATGCAAAGCGCCGCCCCAGAGGCGGCGTTTTTTGTGCGGTCCTAAGCGGATTTTCGCACCACCAACGTATAGCTCATTGGAACGCCAATGTTGGCCTGTTCCACGTTCCACCACACATTTGAAATATGATCTGGCCGTTCGTTAAAGTGTTCTAGTGTAAGCCCCGCGTTCACCATGGCCATCAGAATATCTGACATCTTATGGCTGAACGAAATGTTGGGCGTCGCGTCGTAATTCTCTCCGCCGTAGTAATCCAACCCGCTGTCGTCCACATAGGGGTCTTTGGTGAAATAGGACAATTCCCAATTCACAGGCGCCTCGGCTGGGCCGGGTTCTAGCATCATCAAAACCGGGTGGTGTTCATGAATAAAAACGGCACCGCCTGGCCGCAACAGCTTGGCAACGCCTGCAATGAAAAGATCGATATCAGGCATCCAGCCCAACACGCCGATGGTCATGATCACCAGATCAAAACTGTTGTGGTACCGCGTTGGAATGGCATTTGCATCGCAGCAATGAAATTCAACATCTTGCCCCGCAGCCTTTGCCAGAGCTACCCCCTGATCTAGAAACCCCTGCGCCCCGTCAAACCCGACACACCGGGCTGCACCCATGTTTTTCACGGAAATCAGCTCGCGCCCGTTGTTGCAGCACACCTGAGCCACATCTTTGCCGGCCACACCAAGCGTCAACAAGATTTCTGTCTCAACCTCTTTCAAACAAGAAAACCCCGGAGTTCCAAATGCCTTAAGTTGCCAAGCCTGATTGTGACGCCAGTGAATGGGCGCGGCCTCTTCCCACGCTTGAATGTTCTGGCGCCTAATCTTTTGACTTGGATCATCTTGGGGCATTTGGTGTCTCCGTGGCGGGTGGCCTTAATCCAACGCGCGCAGGCGTTTGATCAGGCTTGAGGTATCCCAGCGCGCTCCGCCGATTTTCTGAACGTCTTTGTAAAACTGATCCACAAGGGCGGTCAGCGGCAAGCTTGCACCGGTTTCTTCGGCCGTTTGCAAACAAATCGCGAGGTCTTTGCGCATCCAGTCCACAGCAAACCCATGGTCAAACTCATCGTCCAGCATCGTCTCATGGCGGTTTTGCATTTGCCAGCTGCCCGCCGCGCCTTGGCTGATCACCTCGACCACAGAGCGGCCATCAAGACCTGCTTTTTCTGCAAAATGAAGCGCTTCTGAAAGGCCCTGCACAACACCGGCGATGGCGATTTGGTTGCACATCTTGGTCATCTGACCCGCGCCTGTTTCACCAATGCGACGACAGATGCGGGCATAAGACTGCATGATCGGCTCTGCCACCTCATAGGCGTCTTGATCACCGCCACACATGATCGACAGCACGGCATTTTCAGCACCCGCCTGCCCGCCTGAAATTGGCGCATCGACAAAGTTTAACCCGTTGGCCTTGGCAGCCTCATATAGCTCATTTGTGACTTTGGCAGAAACGGTTGTGTGATCGACAAAAATCGCACCGTCTTTCATACCTTGAAACGCCCCAATTTCGCCGACGCAAACCGTGCGTAAATCATCATCGTTGCCCACACAGGCCATGACAAAATCTGCCCCAGAAACAGCCTCTTGCGGGGTCACACCCAGGCTGCCTTTGTGCTCTGCAACCCAAGCTTCGGCTTTGGCTGTGGTCCGATTAAAAACGGTCACATCATGACCTGCGGCCTGAAGATGACCAGCCATCGGATAGCCCATGACACCCAGTCCTAAAAATGCAATTTTAGCCATCTCAAATGCCTCTCTTTCCCATCGTAATCTTTCGCAGTAATGTCTGGCCGGGACGTCGCCCTGACGCAAGATTAAAATAGGATTCGAATGGCTTTAGTTTTCAAATGGCTGCTGCGTCTGACAAGCGGCCTTGTGGTTCTGGGCGCCTTAGCGGTGGCTTTGGTGTATTACTTCGCCTCGCGTTCCTTGCCGGAATACAACAAAGATTTGCAAACGGGCTATGTGTCGGCCCCTGTAGAAATTGTACGTAACAACACCAACGTCCCGCATATTTTTGGCGAGAAAGACGAAGACGTGTTTTTTGGTTTGGGCTATGCCCACGCGCAAGATCGGCTATGGCAGATGATAACCATGCGCCGCACCGCCCAAGGCCGCCTTTCTGAAATCTTTGGCACTTCGACTGTTGATATCGATCAGCTTATTCGTCGTCTGGATATTTACCCACTGTCTGTCAGCTCTGTTGATGTGCTGGCGCCGCGCACCAAAGCGATGATGACAGCCTATGCCAATGGCGTAAACGCCCGCATCAACGAGGTGAACCGTGACGCATTGGGCCGCGGTGCGCCAGAGATGTTCTTGTTCTCGGCCCCCATTGCCCCTTGGCAAGTGGCAGATTCCATCGCCATCCAAAAGGTCATGGCGCTGCAACTGACCGGCCACCTGAAAGAAGAAGTGTTGCGGGCCCGTGTTTCGTTGCTGATCCCTGATGAAAGCCGTTTGGCAGATGTCATGCCTGAGGTGCCCGGCACCGGCGTGGCAGCCCTGCCCGAATACGCAGCGCTCGTGCCCGGTGTGCCGACCTTTGTACAAACCGCACAAGCCGCACCGCATCCGTTGTCGCCAGTGAAACCTCGGGGTTTGGCAGGTGCATCCAACGCCTGGGCGGCTTCGGCCAGCCGATCTGCGTCTGGCGGTACATTGCTGGCCAATGATCCGCATCTAGAACTGTCTGCCCCCGCCATTTGGTATCTGGCGCGGATGCAGTTGTCAGGCGGAGGTGTGATCGGCGGAACAATCCCCGGCATTCCAACAATCTTGACCGGCCGCAGCGAAAAGCTCGCGTGGGGTGTAACCTCGTCTTATCTGGATGATCAGGATGTGTTCATCGAAGAGCTGAACCCCGACAATCCAAACCAATACCGGACCCCGGAGGGGTTTAAAGACTTTGCCTCACGCAAATCGATCATTCAGATCAAAGATGCCGCGCCCATCACTCTGACCCTGCGCTGGACAGACAATGGGCCGGTCTTGCCCGGCTCTATGTATGACCTAAAAGCCATCACCCCTAAGGGCCATGTGGCCGCCATCGGCTGGACAGCGCTGAGCCCAAATGACACTTCGATGAACGCTGCGCTGGATCTGATGTATGCCGGTTCTGTGAATGAAGCGATCCAAGGGGCTGAATCCTATCTGTCGCCCTCGCAAAACCTGACTCTGATTGATGCCAATTCAATTGCGCTGAAAACCGTTGGCGCCATGCCACGCCGCGCGGGCCGCCATCAAAGCCAAGGGCGGATGCCCAGCCTGGGCTGGCGCCGTGAAAACCGCTGGCAAGGTCGCCTGCCCTATAGCAGCAACCCGCAATTTGTAGCGCCTGTTGGCGGCATCCTTGGCAATACCAACAACAAGATCGTTGATCGGCCTTTCCCACTGCATATGTCGTTTGACTGGGGGGATAGCCAGCGTGTGCAACGATGGGAACGCTTGATGCAGGGCCGCGAGGTTCACACTCGTGACAGCTTTATTGAAGCACAGCTTGATACGGTCAGTTTCACCGCCCGCAGCTTGTTGCCTTTGGTGGCCGCAGACCTTTGGTACACTGGTGAAACGACAGCAGAGGGCACTCAAGAACGGCAACGTCAGCGCGCCCTTGCCCTTTTGGCAGAGTGGAACGGCGAGATGAACGAGCATCTGCCAGAGCCGCTCATCTACGCCGCTTGGATGCGCGCATTGCAAGATCGGTTGATCAAAGATGATCTGGGGCCGCTTGCAACTGAATTCACCCGGGTCGAACCCTTGTTTATCGAACGTGTGTTCCGCGATGTGGATGGGGCTGCGAGCTGGTGTGACGTGGTGCAATCCGCGCCGACTGAAACCTGTACAGATATCGCAAGGCTGGCATTGGATGATGCGTTGATCTGGATAGAGGAGCATCACAGTCGCAATCTGGAAAGCCTGCGTTGGGGCGAAGCGCACCAAGCGACCCATGACCATCAGGTTCTGGGTAAGCTGCCGGTGCTGAAGCATTTTGTGAACATTCGCCAATCGACAAGCGGGGGTGACAATACCCTGCAACGGGGCCGTACATCAGGTGTTGGCGATGCGCCTTTTCAGAATGTCCACGCTGCGGCCTATCGCGGTGTCTATGATTTTGCCGATCCAGATAGCTCGGTTTTCATCACCTCTACAGGCCAATCCGGTCACTTCCTAAGCCGGTATTATGATGACATGGCCCAGCTGTGGCGTCGTGGAGAATATGTGCCAATGTCTTTGGATGAAGACCTGGCCCGTGCCGCGGCTGTGGGTGTGACACGGCTTTTGCCCTAGGCGTTCTGCTGCGTTGAAATGAAAGAAGCGAGGGGCAAGCCCCTCGCATTTTTTTGAGTATTTTTAGAAAGATGAAGAAGGCGCCGTTTTGCGCGAGCTTTACAGTTTACGGAAATTTGCGGCCTGTCGGGCTGTCCATTTCACGGTAAAGTCATAGCCCGTTTCGGTTTGCTCTTCTGCTTCGATGACGTTCTCTTCGAACAACCAAGCCCGTTCTTTGCCGGCAGAGAATGGCAGCGAGATGGTCTCGACAGTCAGCTCTGCCTGAAGGCGCTGGGTGATTTCAGACAGCAGTTCTTCAATGCCTGTGCCGTCAATTGACGAGATCGCAAAAATGTCTTCGTTGCGGGCCGCAGCCTTTTGCATAGCTTCGGCATCATCGCCTTCGAGCAGGTCGATCTTGTTCCAGACTTCCAATTGCGGCGTGTCTTCGTCAACGCCAAGAGACGACAAGATTTCAGCCACATCTTCCGCCTGCACTTCGCTTTCTGAATGCGAAATATCGCGCACATGCAGGATGATATCCGCCGCCAGCACTTCTTCGAGTGTCGCCCGGAAGGACGCAACAAGTTCAGTTGGCAGATCAGAGATAAAGCCCACCGTGTCAGACAGGATGACCTCGGGGCCATCTGTCAGTTCAAGGCGTCGCATGGTTGGATCAAGCGTGGCAAAGAGCATGTCTTTGGCCAAAACATCTGCGCCTGTCACCCGGTTGAACAAGGTGGATTTCCCAGCGTTGGTATAACCGACCAAAGCCACAATCGGATAAGGCACCTTGGCACGTGCGCCTCGGTGTAATTCGCGCGTTTTGACCACTTTGGCCAATTGGCGGCGCAGGCGCACCAGCTGTTCATCAATGGCACGGCGGTCGGCCTCGATCTGGGTTTCCCCAGGACCGCCCACAAAACCCAAACCACCCCTTTGGCGTTCCAAGTGGGTCCAGGCCCGCACCAGACGGGTGCGTTGATAGGACAGTGCAGCCATTTCAACTTGCAGCACGCCTTCGCGGGTTCGCGCACGATCCGAGAAAATTTCAAGAATCAGCCCGGTTCGGTCTAGAAGTTTTACCTTCCATTCCTTTTCCAGATTGCGTTGCTGAACTGGCGTCACAGGCCCATCAATCAACACAAGATCGATGTGTTCCGCTTTAAGCTTCGTTTTGAGTTCTTCGATCTTACCAGAGCCAAACAATTGCCCCGGCTGGATCTTTCGCAAATTCACAACATCTGCGCCCACCACTTCGAGGTCGGGCAGAGCAGCTGCCAAGGAAACGGCCTCTTCCAAAGCGAAAGAGGCCTCACGTCTTGCGTCAGCTGATTTTACTTCCGGTCGCAGTACCCAAGCGCGGGTGGTCTGCGTTTCATATTCCATCAAGAGGGTTCTTCACCCTCATATAAGCTGATCGGCTGTGCAGGCATTATTGTAGAAATCGCGTGTTTATAAACCAACTGGCTTTGACCATCGCGGCGTAGAAGCACGCAGAAATTGTCAAACCAAGTGATCACACCCTGAAGTTTCACACCATTGATCAGAAAAATAGTCACCGGAACCTTGGTTTTCCGGACGTGGTTTAGAAATGCATCCTGAAGGTTCTGTCGATCCGAAGCCATTATTATCGCCTTTGTTCTTGTTTGGTGCCGCGGTGTAGGTATTTGGCGACGAGTATGGAACGCATTGTAAGAATATTCCAGCCCAAAAACGGCAATGTTCCTCTTTACTTCGTCCGATATCAGCAAAATTTTGCGCTATAATCCCGCCGACACGAAACAAAAGTATACTTATGTATACGTGGTCCTTCAGTTGCCATCCTTGCGGCAGATCGCTGTTGGGCCCGTGGCCGTTTTAGTTTCGCCACAGGTTTGGAGATAAAAGCGCGATAATGGCCAGGGTTTCCAACCGTCCGAGAACCATTGCAAGGCACAGCACTGATTTCACCCACTCGCCCGCGCCTAAAAGATCAATCGGTGTGTCGGTGGCCACTTGCACCAATGGGCCGGTGGTGGACAGGGCGGCAATACTCAGCACCAAAGCGTCTTCTAGCCCAGTTCCGCCTGCGGTCAAAGCAAGGGTGATGGCAGCCAAGCTCAAGGCAAACAACATGAAAAACACCCATGCAATCAAGGCCCCTTTTCGCCGAATGCGACGTACGCGTTGGCCAGAGCCGCTGACCGAACTTGGATGCACCAGTCGTTCCATTTCGCGAAGACCCTGAAGGTACAGCGCATACACCCGCAACAGTTTCACACCGCCAGCTGTGGTTGCGACACCACCGCCAATCATCGCAAGGCCCAGTAAAATCAGGCCCGGCGTTCCCAAACCCGACCAATCCTGGGCGGCTTCCCAGCTGGCGCTTTCAAAGCCAGTGGTGGAGAGAAATGACAGCACCGTAAACAAAGCGCCCCAAGCAGCACGAACAGCGGCTGATAGGTTTTCTTGTTCGTTGACATCAATCGCGCCAATCCAGTGACGGGCAAAAAGCAGCGTTGGAACTGACAATAGGATCAACACGCCGAAGCGGAATTCTGGATCATCCAATAGCCCCTCACGCCGCGTGGCGCCCAGATCTGTTGCATAGGTTTCACGGGATAAGGCAAAGAACATAAAGAGAAAAATTAAAATCTCTCCACCAAACCCTGCGCCTGCGTTTTGCATACCGCCCACAGCGGAAATCCCACTTGTCGCCAAGACAGACATCGCGTGGCTGAGACCGGCCAGTGGCGTTTCGCCAAGGATCAAAAGCAGCAGCCATAGGACAGCTGTTAGGCTTAGATAGATCGGAGCCAGATGCGACATGGTGCGCCGCCAGCGGCGTGCCGGATCCACCAGACCGGCCCGACGACCAGTATCTGTGAATTCTCCGAAATCGCTCCGGGCCGAGACTTCGAAACCACCTAGGTTCAAAGGTGAAAACACCGCGACAGCCGCAATCCACATCATCAAACCGCCGAGCCATCCGACCAAGGCACGCCATAGATGCAGCGCATCCGGCAAACGCTCTGGATTTTCAAACAGGATCAATCCGGTGGTGGTCAAGCAGCTGACCATTTCCAAATAAGCATTGATAAAGCTGGTGGTGCGCAAAGCCTCATAAAACGGCAGGGCCAGCGCAGCAGGCAACAAGAGGTAGGCGGCAAGCAAGGACAACAGATAGTCTTGCAAGCGCTCCTTACTACGCACATGGCCACGCGATGTGGCAATGGCCACCAGCAGAACCAGCAAGAGCAGCAAGAACGCGCTATACAGAAAACTGCGGGCCGTATGATAATCTTCTTGGGCCAAGGCAAATCCCCAAGGGATCAGCATGACAAGGCCAGCGATACCGGCCAGTTGCAGAAACAACGGTAGATTTTGGGCGCGCCAGATCATTTAGCTTTAGAAGTAATCAATGGAAACCTGAAGCAAACGCTCCACCTCTCCAATGTCTTTTGCCAATGAAAACAAAGTGATAATGTCGCCTTCATTGATGCGAATGTCACCAACGGGCTTTAGAACCTTGTCGCCCTGAAGCACCCCCCCAATCAGCACGCCTTCTGGGAAATCAATGTCGCGGATCTGTTGCCCTGCGATGGGTGAAGTTGACAGCACCTCGGCCTCGATAATCTCTGCCTCAGCATCGCCAAGCGAATACACATCGCGCACGCGGCCATGGCGGATGTGACGCAAAATAGATGAAACGGTTGTGCCGCGCGGGTTGATATGCGCGTCAATCCCAAGGGGGGCCATCAAAGGCACCAGAGTTGGGTCATTGATCAGGGCGACGGCCATTGGGCAGCCCTGTGACTTGGCACGAACGGCCCCAAGGATATTGGTTTTATCATCATCGGTCACCGTCAAGACCGCATCAGCCCGATCAATGCCCGCCTCGCGCAACAGGCTCGCGTCAAGACCATCGCCATGCAGAACAATCGTACGTTCCAACGATTCAGCAGAGGTTTCTGCGATTTTGCGGTCGCGTTCGATCATCTTTGCGCGGATCGAACGGCCCGGCAATGCCTCAACCTCTTGTGCGACCATGCGACCGACGTTCCCACCCCCTACAATGATAATACGCTCTTGTTTTTCTTGCTTTTTACCAAAGATTTCAAGCGTACGCTGTGCATCTTCGACAAGGGTCATGACGTAGATTTCATCACGTACAAACAGCTGATCGCCCGGTTCTGGCGCAAACAAAGTGCCCTCTCGGCGCACGCCGACGACAACGGCCCGCAGGGTCGTGAACAAATCAGACAACTGGCGCAATGGGGTGTTTACGACAGGGCAATCATCATCCAGTGCGATGCCCAGCATTTGCAGCTTGCCGTCCAGAAAAAATTCAGTGTCAAAGGCCGATGGTGCCGCCAGACGTTTCAAAGCAGCGGCAGCCACTTCACGCTCGGGCGAGATCACAACTTCGATCGGCATGTGGTCACGGCGATACAGATCAGAATAGATCGCATCCAGATAAGATTGTGCCCGCAGACGCGCAATTTTGCGCGGTACGTCAAACACCGAATGAGCCACCTGACAGGTGACCATATTCACCTCGTCAGAATGGGTCGCGGCAATGATCATATCCGCATCTCGGGCCCCTGCCCGATCCAGCACATCTGGATAGCTTGCAAAGCCTGCAACCCCTTGAACATCCAAGGAATCCGTGGCGCGACGTACCAAGTCAGCGTTGTTATCCACAACCGTGACGTCATTGCGTTCGTTTGCCAGATGGCGCGCGATTTGCCAGCCGACCTGCCCGGCGCCGCAAATGATGACCTTCATGAATGCCTCCGCAATTGCCCGTGTTAGCGCACGTCAAATCTGTGTGTCAGAACCGACCACTCGGGTCAAACGGCTTATTCCACTGCATCCACTGTGGCAACCCGTGCCCCAGCTTTGTTTGAGGTCACAACCCCCAGCGATTTCAGCTTGCGGTGCAAGGCAGACCGCTCCATCCCGACAAAGGATGCGGTGCGGCTGATGTTACCGCCAAAGCGGTTGATCTGGGTCAGCAGATACTCCCGTTCAAACGCTTCGCGGGCTTCGCGAAGCGGCAAAGTGGCCAAGGCGCCGGATAGCACAACACGACCATCTTCGTCTTCGGGGGCTTCTTCGCCCGGCAATTCACGGGCCTCGATGGGGCCAGTGTTGTCACCCAAGATCAAAACCCGCTCGACCAGGTTTTTCAGCTGCCGCACGTTGCCCGGCCAAGTCATTGTTTGCATTAAAGCCACGGCCTCGTCTGACAACTCGCGTTGTGGCAAACCCTGGCTTTCTTTGAACTCTGCGATGAACGTATTGGCCAACAATGGAATATCTTCACGACGCTCTGCGAGCGGTGGTACCTCGATTGGCACAACGTTCAAACGGTGAAACAGCTCGCGACGGAACCGCTCTGCGGCGATTTCAGTTTCAAGGTCTTTGCTGGTCGATGAAATCACACGCAGATCGACCTTTACATTGTCGTTTCCGCCAACGCGATTAAACGATTGGTCCACCAAGACACGCAAGATTTTAGATTGGGTGCCTAGCGGCATGTCGGCCACTTCGTCAAAGTAAACAACACCGCCGTTGGCTTGTTCAAGCAAGCCCTGCTCAACACCGCGCTCGGCGCTTTCACGACCAAAAAGCACTTCTTCGACGCGATCAGGTTCTACGCCTGCGCAGTTCACAGTTACAAACGGTGCATTCGCGCGGTTGGATTCTGCGTGAATATACCGTGCCGCCAGCTCTTTGCCTGATCCAGCCGGGCCACACAGCATCACGCGGCCATTTGATTTGGTGACCTTATCAAGCTGCGAAACAAGCCCACGGAACGCGGCGCTTTCGCCGATCATATCCGCCACTTTGGAATCCTGACGTTTCAACGACACGTTTTCCTGACGCAAGCGGCTGGTTTCCATCGCGCGACGGATCACCACCATCAGCTGGTCGATATTGAAGGGTTTTTCGATAAAGTCGTAGGCGCCCTGTTTGATGGCCGCGACCGCAATCTCGACATTGCCGTGCCCAGAGATGATCACAACCGGCACATCGGGATAGTCTTTTTTGACGACTTTCAGGATGTCGATCCCATCCATGTTGCTGTCTTTCAGCCAGATATCGAGGATCATCAGCGCGGGTTGTTCCGACGTAACCTCGTTCATCGCTTCTTCACTGTTTCCAGCAAGCCGCGTTGTATAGCCTTCGTCTTCCAGAATATCCGAAATTAACTCACGGATATCGCGCTCGTCATCTACAATCAGAATGTCGCCCATGTCCCTCACCCTCGCATTAGGTTTTTCATTACTCGGCCGCAGCCAGACTTGTTACTGGCAAAGTGATCTCTGCCATTGCCCCGAAATGGGAATTCCCCTCAAACACAGGGGCATCAAGCAAAGCCAGCGTACCGCCGTGCTCCTCGATGATTTTCTTCACGATCGGCAGGCCCAGGCCCGTACCTTTGTCGCGTGTTGTCACATATGGCTCAAACAGGCGGGCCCGATCTTCGGGCAGACCAATGCCGTTGTCGGCAATGCGGATGATGCAGTTGTCATCCTCCCGCTCCATTGAGACTTGGATTTCAGGTCTAAGCGCTTCGACGGTGCCATTTTCAGCAAGGCTCTCGATGGCTTCACCTGCGTTTTTGATCAGATTGGTCAAAGCCTGCGACAGCATGGTGTTGTCGGCATAGGCCTCTGCCGGTTCTTCTAACAATGTGCTTTCAAAATGCACCGTCGGCTGACCAGCTTCTTGCAAGATCACCGCATCGCTCACCAATTGAGTCAGATCAACGTCACGGCGTTCAGGCTCTGGCATGCGGGCAAACTTGCTGAACTCATCCACAATGCGGCGCAGGTCATTGGTTTGACGCACAATCACATCGGTCATTTGATCCAGCTTTTCACTGTCTTCCCCAACCTTAGGTGAAAACTTGCGCTTAATCCGTTCGGCTGACAATTGGATGGGCGTCAGCGGGTTTTTGATTTCATGGGCGATCCGACGGGCCACATCCCCCCAAGCGGCCATACGCTGTGCGGTGACAAGGTCGGTGACCTCATCAAAGGCCAACACATAGCCCTCAAGCCCGCCAGCTTCGGTACGCCGAGTGGCGATACGCACCAGCAGGCTTTCAAGCTTACCGTTTCGCACCACTTTGATTTCTTCTTGCGCCACTTCATTGCCGCTGCTGATCAATGTCCTGAAGATCTCTTCGAATTCAGGGACAGCCACAACCAAAGGCACATTGCGCCGCGCATCGTCCATCTCAAGCAGGCGCTGTGCAGAGCGGTTCATAAAGGTGATCCGCCCGTCGACATCCAAACCCAATACGCCAGACGTGACAGACCCCAGAACGGAATCAAACAGGCGCCGGCGGGCTTCGATCTGGCGCGTGTTTTCCAGTAAGGCCTCGCGTTGACCTTTCAACTGTTTGGTCATTTGGTTGAAATATCGGCCCAGCATGGCGATTTCATCATCGCCCTGCTCTTCGATCACGCGCACATCCAAATCACCCGACCCAACTTGCTGTGCCGCACCCGTCAAACGTCCCACCGGGCGCGACAGACGTTCTGCAAACCACAAGCCAGCCCATGTTGCAGCCAAAATCAGAATGACCGCAAAGCCAATATAGACCAGGCCAAATTCAAACAGGCGTTTGCCGCGGTCACTTTCCAACTGATAGTAAAGCTGCGCACTTTTGCGCGTGTCATCCAGCAGGCTAAAGATCGTGCCGTCCACCTCACGGCTGACATATAGATAACGATCAACAAAGGCCTCAAGCTTTAGCAGAACCCGCAATTCGTTCTGCGGGATATCCTGAATGACCACCTGCCCGGTGTCGCGCAACTCTGCAAGCTGTGCATCCGTCGGCAGGTCAAAATCAAACAAGTATGATCTGTCGCCACGCGCTTTTAGATCACCTGTTCCATCAATGATGTACGCTTCGCGCAGGCCACGCTGCACCCGAGATTGCGCATCGCTTAAGAGCTCTCTGAAATCACCGGGGGCGAAAACCTTGGAGCTCTGGTAGCGCGAAGTATTGATGAAAGTCGCAATCGCTTGGGCATCATCCTGAAGCCCTTCGATATGTTCGGCCTCATAGGCCTGAGCTGCAGACAGTGAGTTGCCCACCACGCTGCTGACCCGATCAGAAAACCAGCCCTCAAGGCCAATATTGATCGTGAGGCCCGCAAACACCGCAACGGTCACAGCAGGCACCAAGGCCATCAGTGCAAACACGCCGGTCAAACGCAGGTGCAATCGCGACCCCGCGGATTTGGCGCGGCGCGAAGCAATCATGCGCACCACACGTTGCAACACGAGAGCCGCGACAAGAATGACATAGACAAGGTCAGCCAGCAGGATGCTGCGCAACGATCCAGAGGACACGCCTTGATCCAGCGGGCCCATGACTAGAAAGGTCGCAACCGCAAGAACGGGACCTAAGACCACCAATCCAAAAGTGGCGAAATTCTGCAAACGCCGCTGCCGCTGAAGCCGCTGCAGGCGCAACCAATGTGATGTTTTTGCACGGGTAGCCACCCGATGCCCCCAATTATGTTGTGTCGCTTCTGCGACGTACCGCCAGATTTAGTGACCAATTGGGAACAGAAACCCATCGGCCACGTTTATGTGGCAGTTTTACATCAATTTGCGGCGGCGTGTCACGTGAATATCAAGGTCATTAATCTTCTTACGCAATGTATTGCGGTTAATTCCGAGTAAATCGGCGCATTTGGCCTGATTTCCACCGGTCGCATCAAGCGCAATTTCAATCAAAGGTAGCTCAATCTCACGTAAGATTCGCGCATAAAGCCCCGGAGGTGGCAGCGTATTGCCATGCAAATCAAAATAACGGCGCAGGTGGCGTTCAACCGATCCTGACAGCTTTTCGCTTTCGCTTCCTCCCAGCAAGGGCACGGCCTCTGGCTGAGCGCCCAAGACCATTTCGGCCTCTGTCTGCGAGATTTCCTCACCACGTGCCGTCAAGACGAGGCGCTTAACCGTGTTTTCCAACTGACGCACATTGCCCGGCCAGCTGTAGGCGCGGAACAATTCGCGGGCGTCTTTGCTGAAATAACGCAAAGACGCGCCATCACGCTCGGCGCGGGCCAAGAAGTGATCCACCAACAATGGAATGTCATCCACGCGTTCTCGCAACGAAGGCACATGCAACGCCGCGCCGTTCAAGCGGTAAAACAGATCTTGGCGCACTTTGCCTTTTTCCACCGCGTCCATCATGTCGATCTGGCTGGTGGCCATAAAGCGTGGCGCGTGCTCGCCCGGATTGTCGATCATACGCACGATACGCGCCTGAATTTCATCATCTAGATCAGAGACTTCATCAATCAAGATGGTGCCCCCCTTGGCCCGCGCCAAAACGCGTGCCGGGCCTTCGATGTCAGACAAATCAGCACCGGTAACGGTGACAAATGGCAAGGTGCGACGATCAGAGAAGTCATGAATTTCATGCGCGATCAAAGACTTACCTGTGCCAGATTCACCGCTGATCATTACAGGCAGATCGGTGTTCATCACACGAGCCACCAAACGATACAGCGCCTGCATCACAGGGGTGCGCCCCACCAAGGGCAATTCCTCTGGGCGCTCTGCATCCGCAGTGGCCGCAGGGGTTGCGCGGCGTTTTTCATTCAAGGCCTTGGCCGTGCGCTTCATCAGATCGGGCAGATCAAAAGGCTTGGGCAAGTAATCATATGCCTCAGCCTCGGCTGCCTGAATGGCCGTCATAATCGTGTTCTGAGCAGAGATCACGATGACCGGCAAGCCTGGGCGATCTTCAGAGATTTTTGGCAGCATTTCCAAGCCATTGCCGTCAGGCATCATGACATCGGAAATCACCACATCCCCTTTGCCCTCACCGATCCAACGCATCAAAGTGGTCAAAGAACTGGTGGCATGCACCTTACAGCCGGCCCGTGTCAGCGCTTGGGTCAATACGGTGCGAATTGTGCGGTCGTCATCTGCGACCAGGACGGTACCATCCATCGTCAGGTCTCCTCTTCAGGAATAAGGTCTTTAGGGGCGCGCGGCAGCGAAATGCGGAACATCGTGCGCCCGGGAACGGAATCGACGGAAATCCAACCGCCATGGTCTGATATAATTTTGCTAACAAGAGCGAGGCCCAACCCGGTGCCGTTTTCACGCCCCGAAACAAAGGGATCAAAAATATCTCCTTTGATGTGGTCAGGCAGACCCGGGCCATCATCAATGATTTCCACCTGCAATGGCAGCGATCGGCCAGCGCCGTCATTTCGGCGCAATCGGAAGCTATGTTCAAAGTAACTTCGAATACGAATTGTTCCTGACTTTCCAGCAGCTTCCGAGGCGTTCTTAAGCAGGTTCAATACCACTTGCAGCAGCTGATCTGAATCCGCAAAGGCATATGGCAACGAGGGGTCATAATCCTCGATAATCTTCATATGTACGCCAAAGCCCAAAAGGGCCGAACGACGTGCACGATCCAAAACATCATGAATGTTGATCGCCTTAAGCCCGGGGGGCTGAAGGTTGCCAAATTGCTCAACCTGCTCCAGCAATTTCACAATGCGGCGGCTTTCTTCGACAATCAGATCGGTTAACTCAAGATCTTCGGTCGCAAGGTTCATCGACAGCAGCTGCGCCGCACCTGTGATACCTGCAAGCGGGTTCTTAATTTCGTGAGCCAGCATTTCAGCCATGCCAATTGCGGATTTCGCCGCGCTTTTCACGCTATCTGAAATGGTAACCCGCCCCGACAACTCGCGCGGTGAGATCATAAAGATCATATCGGTCTCAGAGCCAACCAGTGGCGCAATTTGCAGGTTACACTGCAGCGGCGGCGCATTGCCTGTGCCGACATCGACATCATTCACAAACAAGGGGGTGCGCTGTGCCCGTGCCCGTGCAAACGCGTCTTCGAGCGGAGCATCGACTGCGATGCGGTCCCACACGGGGGTACCACGCATGGATCGTGCTGACGCGTTGAGAAAATTCTCAGCAACGCCATTGAGATCAATGATCAGATTATCCCCATTCACCAATAATGCTGGGATCGGCAGGCTTGCCCAGATCGCAGAATCCGAAATCATGCGGCACTCCTTTCCGTTGGGGTTTCAATGGCTGTGGGCAAAAGGGATAAAACCTCTGCCGGCGTTTTTGCGGTAAGCACACGCTGGCGCAGTGGTTTTTCGGTGCCGGCCACATCCATGTACCAGCCCAAATGTTTCCGCGCGACTTTAAGGCCAAGCGGCAATCCGTAAAACTTCAACATTTCCTCGTAGTGAATTGAAATCATGTCAGTAAATGCAGATCCCTTGGGCACGGTGGGCGCTGGTGTTCCGTAAATTTCAGAGGCAATTTGCGCCGGCATCCAAGGGCGCCCTTGCACACCACGTCCTAGCATAATGCCATCGGCCTCGGATTGGTCCAAAGCCTGTTGCGCTGTGACACTGTCCACAATATCGCCATTGGCGATGACCGGTATGGAAACCGCCTTTTTGACATTCGCAATCGCGGCCCAATCAGCTTTACCTTTGTAAAACTGGCACCGCGTACGGCCATGGATCGTGATCATTTGAATGCCCGCCGCTTCGGCGCGTTGCGCAAGCTCTGGCGCATTCTGCAGATCGTCATCCCAACCCAAGCGGGTTTTAAGCGTCACCGGAACCGATACGGCCTCAACAACTGCGTCAATCAAAGTCAGCGCGTGATCTAAATCGCGCATCAACGCTGAGCCCGAGGCCCCAGCCCCGCTGGTGCTTGTGACCTTTTTAGCTGGACATCCCATGTTGATGTCGATGATCCGTGCGCCATTGCCCTCGGCCAGCTTGGCGGCCTCGGCCATCCAATGGCCTTCGCAGCCCGCGATTTGCACAGAGGTGCCTGCAACGCCAAACCCAAGCTCTGCTTTCTCGCGCACCCCGGGCTTTGCGTTGATCAAATCTTGTGAGGCAATCATCTCTGAAACCACCAAGCCCGCGCCGAATCGCGCGACAAGATCGCGGAACGGAAGGTCTGTGATCCCAGCCAAAGGTGCTAAGAAAACAGGCGGATTTAGGGTCAGGTCTCCGAGTCGAATACTCAAGCGTCACTTCCTTGGTCGTTGCGGATAAATTAGGCCCGAATGGGTTGTGCCTCAATGAATCCTACAGAAAATGTGTATCAGATTTATGCATTCGCCTAATTTTTAATCAAAAACAAGGGGTGCATTGCGTCATTCCAGAGCAGGACAGAAAGCAAAGCCCCGACCGGACCCCCCTCATCCAATGCGCGAGTCGCCTAGGATTCAAGCAACTTCAGGACCGCGCGGGGGGTGAAACTTTCGATTCAAAGTCACAAAGAAACCCGGTAGACAGATCGCATGACGATGACACCACCCAAAACCATTGCCCTAATCGTGGCCGCAGGCCGCGGCACCCGCGCGGGTGCAGGCCTGCCCAAACAATGGCGCCCGCTGGCGGGTAAACGCGTGGCCGACCACACCATTGCGGCGTTTCGCGCCCATCCGCTGGTGGATGACATTCTGCTGGTGGTGCACCCAGATGATACGCAGCATTACGAGAATCTTGGCCTGCGCACCGTTTTGGGCGGTGCCAATCGCGACATGTCTGTGCGCAATGGGCTTGAGGCCTTGGCGGATGAAAACGTCGCAAAGGTTTTGATCCACGATGTGGCCCGCGCCACTGTGGCTGCGGAATGCATCACCGAGGTGATCGAAGCTTTGAACCATGGCCCTTGCGCCGCCCCGGCACTGCCGGTCACCGATGCGCTTTGGCGCGGCGCCAATGGTATCGTCGAAGGCACGCAATCACGCGCAGGGCTATATCGCGCCCAGACCCCGCAAGGGTTTGATTTCGAAACCATTCTAAACGCCCACCGCAACCATTCTGGCGGCGCAGCTGATGATGTAGAAGTGGCCCGTGCTGCGGGTCACCCCGTGACAATCACGCAGGGCGATGAGACGAACCTAAAAATCACCACCCCCGCCGATTTCGCGCGGGCGGAACGTATATTAAGAGGCACTATGGATATTCGGTTGGGCAACGGCTTTGACGTGCATGCGTTTGAAGAGGGTGATCATGTCACGCTTTGCGGCGTGCGTGTTCCACATAACAAAGCGCTTAAAGGGCATTCTGACGCGGATGTTGGCATGCATGCCGTCACAGACGCCATCTATGGTGCGTTGGCTGAAGGGGACATTGGCCGCCACTTCCCGCCCTCAGAAATGGAATGGAAAGACGCAGACAGCGCGATTTTCCTAAAACATGCGGTCGAACTGGCCACATCAAAAGGCTATGCGATCAGCAATGTTGATTGCACATTAATCTGCGAACACCCCAAAGTGGGCCCTCATGCGGCGGCGATGATGGATCGTATGGCAGAGATCATGGGGCTGCGGGCAGATCAGATTTCTGTCAAAGCCACCACCAGCGAGCGTCTTGGCTTTACAGGCCGCGAAGAAGGCATCGCGGCGATCGCCACTGCCACATTGGTGAAATCATGAAGCTTGCTCAGATGATCGCAACTGTGGGGGGATCGGGCTATCTGCGCCCTGCCCCGGGCACTTGGGGGTCTGCTGTGGCCGTTGTCATGGCATTTGTGCTGCATGTGATTGGGGGCTTTCCCCTGCTGTTGATTGCAACGTTGCTGGTGTTTCCGCTGGGATGGTGGGCGACGGCTGTGGTGACTCGCGGCGCCAAAGATCACGACCCCAGTGAGGTGGTGATTGATGAGGTCGCCGGGCAATGGATCGCCCTGTGGGTGGTCAGCTATGGCGCGTGGCGCATGGGCGCTGATCCTTTGGCGCTTTATCCAGGCTGGATCGCAGGTTTTGCGTTTTTCCGCCTGTTTGACATCACCAAGCCTAACCTGATCGGCTGGGCCGACCGGCGTGGCGATGCGTTGGGTGTCATGCTGGATGATGTAATCGCAGGTGTCTACGCCGCCGTTGCAACGGGCCTTCTGGCCTTTCTGTATCACGTGGTGATCTTGTGACCCAAACTGCCGAGGCTTTGGCCCAAGACATTCTAAAGGCCGCTAAAGCCAGAGGGCTGATGGTGGCCACAGCTGAAAGCTGCACGGGCGGTATGGTTTCGGCCGCCTTAACTGACATCCCCGGATCCTCGGCCATAGTGGATCGAGGCTTTGTGACTTACACCAATGCCGCCAAGCGCGACATGCTGGGGGTATTGGCTGAAACGCTTGATGCCCATGGCGCGGTATCTGAAGCGGTGGCACTTGAAATGGCGCGAGGCGCTCAGAAAAACAGCAATGCACATATCGCTGTGTCTATCACAGGCATCGCTGGTCCCGGCGGATCAGAGTTCAAACCCGAAGGTCGTGTATGTTTTGGCATCACAAATGGAACAGTCACAAATTCAGAAACGGTTGAATTTGGGGCATTGGGCCGCAAAAATGTACGAGAGTCGGCGCGAAATCACGCATTATCGCTACTTCTAAAGGCTCTTTCCGAATACTGACTACAAATTAAGCATACCTACGCAAATTTAGATTAATATTTAGTCAATCACTATATTGCCCCAAAAATAAGCACACTTTCCGCAACTGCTTCTTTGTTTTGCAGCCTACATCCGCTTTGACCCCCTGCAAGCGGATAAAAGGGAAAGGAAAAGACCATGAACGGAGCGGACACCGCCTGGATCATCGTCGCCACAGCACTTGTGCTTTTCATGACATTGCCAGGTTTGGCATTGTTCTACGGCGGCCTCGTACGCGCACGTAATGTGCTTAGCGTTTTCATGCATTGCTACGCCATCGCCTGCGTGATGAGCGTGCTTTGGTTCTTGTTTGGCTATTCAATCGCATTCGGCGAAGGTGGCACTGGCTATTGGGGCGGTACCGGCAAGTTCTTCTTGGCTGGCATCACAGCAGACACGCTGTCGGGCACCCTGCCAGAAATCCTTTTCTTTGCCTTCCAAATGACATTTGCCATCATCACTCCGGCGCTCATCGTGGGCGCCTATGTGGAACGCATCGGCTTTGGCTTTGTTTTGCTGTTCTCTGGCCTGTGGATGTTGCTGTGCTATGCACCGGTGGTTCACTGGATCTGGGGCGGTGGTTTCCTGGCCGATGGCGGCATCTTTGGGGAAACCGGCGTTAAAGACTTTGCAGGCGGCATCGTGGTGCACGAAACCGCAGGTATCGCAGCCTTGTTGATCGCTGTTGTTCTAGGCCCACGTCGCAAAGCAACCACGCCTCCACATGCACCTTGGATGGTGATGATTGGTGCTGCGATGCTTTGGGTTGGCTGGTTTGGCTTTAACGGCGGCTCTCAGCTGGCGGCAGACGGCGGCGCAGCAATGGCACTGACCGTGACACATATTTCTGCGGCAACAGCATCCCTGACATGGGCACTGTGGGAAAAGATCAAATACGGCAAAGCATCACTGGTTGGTTTGGTCACTGGTACCATTGCAGGCCTTGCGTCGATCACACCGGCCTCTGGCTTTGTTGATCCAATGCAGGCGCTGATGATCGGTGCGGTCGCAGGCATTCTATGCCAAGAAGCGGTGAACCTGATCCGCAACGTCCTAAAGATCGACGACACTTTGGACGTGTTTGCGGTGCACGGTGTGGGCGGTATCTTTGGTACAATCATGATCGCCGTCTTTGGCCTTGGCTCTTGGGCCGCGCAGCTTGGCTCTTTGGCGATCGTCGGTGTGTTCACTTTGGTTGTGACCCTGGTGCTGATCTATGTTGTCAAAGCCATCACCCCATTGCGTGTGGATGAGGAAACCGAGACCAACGGTCTGGACCTGTCTGTGCATGGTGAACGGGCTTACGACGTAAGTTCTTAAAATCTGTTCGATTCTGATTATCGAGAGGCGGTCTTCGGGCCGCCTCTTTTTTGTCAGCGAGATTGAAGTGTGGTTTTGACCAACGACAAAGTTAAACCGTTTGCCATTGGCGAAGCTTGGCATTCGCGGTAGGTATCCGCCTCAAAACAATGGTTGTCGCCTTTGCACATAACTTTAAAACACGGGCAAGACGTGTTTAGAGTTCGTCAAACAACAAAGGATCTGTCGTCTCACTATGTTTGACCCACAGACGCTACCCCATGCTCATCAAGAGGTGATTGAGAACACACGCCATTGGCTTGACGAAATGGTGGTTGGGTTAAACCTCTGCCCATTTTCATCAAGCGTGATTGCCAGAGATCAAGTACGCTATGCCGTATGTGACGCCACCGCCGATGAACAACTGCAGCAGTTCTATTTGAGTGAACTACAGCGCCTGCTCGAAGCCAATGAAAATGACGTGGCCACAAGTTTGCTTATGTTTACCCAAGGCTTAGAAGAATTCGGTGATTATCTCGATCTGCTCGACTGGTTTCAGCAGCTTTTGGAACAAGCAGACCTGACAGAGCAAGTGCAATTGGCATCATTTCATCCGCATTATCTATTTGAGGGTGTCGATGCGGACGATCTTAGCCATTTCACCAATCGCTCCCCATATCCAACCATACATCTTCTGCGCCAAGATCAGATGACCAAAGTCCTCACGCATGTTTCGGACCCCAAGGCAATTTACTTAGATAACATAAAAACTCTGAATAAGTTGGGGCGCCGGCAGGTCGAAGCCCTCTGCCCCTGGGGTAAATAGTTACGATTTTAATGAAGCTATCGCCGCGTTCGTCGACGGTTTTTGGCTACACAGTCCACTCAAGCGTCATTTCAATATACTCTAACGACCGCCATAAAGTTCCGCTGCCCTATTCTCAAACGCCTTCACAATCCGGTGCATGGCCTCGTTGAACACAACCCCGATGATCCCTTGCAGGATCGCGTTTTTGAATTCGAAGTCGACAAAGAATGACACTTCACAGCCGCCCTCTATGTCTTTGAAACTCCATGTGGATTTCAGAAACTTAAACGGGCCGTCCAGGTATTCCGTATCAATTGATTTCTGTGCCGGGTGCAGTAGCACCTTAGATCCAAAGCGCTCTCGGAAGACTTTGAACGAAATCACCAGATCCGCCAGCATCAAAACCGCATCCCCCTCTGGGGTCTTTGAACGGATACGCGCCGCCGCACACCATGGCAGGAACTTCGGGTATTCCGCGACGTCCGCCACCAGATCGTACATCTGCTGTGCGGAATATGGCAAAGCGCGGGTTTCTGAATGGCTTGGCATAAGAGGAGCTGCTCGACTTTCACATAGACTTTGGCTGTTCGTTTCCTATGCTACGGCTGGAAAATCAAGGGGGCGGCATGTCACAACCTGCTTATGAAATCGATCAGATGATCTCTGCAAAATCCATTGCAGCGCGGATTGAAGACCTTTGTTGCGAAATTCGGGAAGAGTTTTCGGGCACCGACAAACTGGTTGTGGTGGGTCTGTTGCGTGGGTCATTTGTGTTTATCGCAGACCTCGTGCGCGAGCTTGATCTACCCGTGGAGGTCGATTTCCTCGAAGCCTCGTCTTACGGAAATTCCACAGAAAGCAGCCGTGAAGTGCGGATTCTTAAGGATATTCGCGGTGAAATCCAAAACCGCGATGTGCTGGTGGTCGAAGACATTGTCGACACCGGCCACACACTGACCCACGTCAAACACTTGCTGGAAAGCCGGCTTCCCCGGAAAATGAAAACCATCGCTTTGTTGGATAAACCCTCGCGACGCGAGGCGGATGTGCGTGCCGACTGGATTGGCTTTGAAATCCCCGACGAATTTGTGGTGGGCTATGGCATTGATTACGCACAAAGAAACCGAAACCTGCCGTTCATTGGCAAAGTGCGTTTCACCTAAGGCGTGCTGATCTCAAGAAATTGTGACCCTTTCTTTGCAATTCATGGTTAGACTGTCCCTATTACATAATGCGTTGAACAGGGAGCTTCGCCATGAAAACCAAGTTTTTTCTAGCCACGGCCGCCGTCGCAATGATGGGAGCAGGCCTTTCCTTTGCAGATGGACATGTTGATCCGGCCGTCGCCGGTGCGATCAAGGCACGTCAAGGGCAGATGCAGCTATATGCGCACAATCTGGGTGTGCTAGGCGCGATGGCCAAAGGTGACATGGATTACAATGCAGAGACGGCGCAAGCCGCAGCCGACAACTTGCTGGCGGTCTCTGGCTTAAACGCAATGACCATGTGGCCACAGGGGTCAGACAACAGCCTTGGCAACAACCGCGCAAGCCCTGACATCTGGACGAATTTCCCGGATGTTGTCACCAAAGCCGGCGCCCTGAGCACCGCAGCCGGTGATATGGCCGCAGCAGCGGGCAAAGATCTCGACGGCTTGCGTGCTGCAATGGGTCCATTGGGTGGAGCTTGTGGTGCATGTCACAAGGCTTACCGCACCAAATAACAACAGAGGCGAAGTATGGCGCGATTGTTTCGGTGGCTGCTGGCGCTTGCCGTCTTGGGCGGCATCGCCTTCTGGATCATGACTTGGCCCACAAAGGTCAATTCTGACGATTTCGCAACGCTGACCGGCGATGCGGCACGCGGGGAACCTGTGTTTCATGCGGCCGGGTGCGCCTCGTGTCATACTGCGCCAAACTCTGATGCAACTGACCGTCCGATCCTGTCGGGCGGTCAGCGCTTTGCCTCTGATTTCGGCACGTTCATCGCCCCCAATATTTCGCCAGATGCCACACATGGGATTGGCGGTTGGACTGTGATTGAATTTGCCAATGCGGTGCAAAAGGGCGTGTCGCCCGATGGGGCGCATTATTTCCCGGCCTTTCCCTATGTCGCTTATGCTAAAATGGAAGCTCAGGATGTCGTTGATCTAAAAGCCTTTATGGAAACGCTCCCCGCCTCTGACGCCCCACGTGTGGCACATGAGGTAGGCTTTCCGTTTAACATCCGTCGCAGTCTGGGCGGATGGAAATGGCTGTTTGCGGATGAAACATGGGTGATGAAAAACACCCCCAACGCCGAAGTCACCCGAGGGCGCTATCTGGCAGAGGCCTTGGCCCATTGCGGAGAATGCCACACCCCGCGCAATCCGTTAGGCGGGCTGGATCGGGCCAATTGGCTGGCCGGTGGGTTTATCCCCGGCGAAGGCAAAGTCCCTGCGATCACCCCAGATCAACTGGAATGGTCAACCCAAGACATCGCTTATTATCTGGAAACCGGCTTTACGCCAGAGTTTGATAGCGCCGGCGGTGCTATGACCCATGTGGTGGAAAACTTTGGTCGTCTCAGCGGCGAAGACCGTGCAGCGGTGGCGGCCTATCTTAAGGCGCTCGCGCAACCGTAACGCAGGCTCAAAAAAGGCGCGAACCATGTCGCGCCTTTCTGCGTATTGAACAGATCTTACGCCTGCCCCAACTTTTTCATCCGCGCCTCACGCAGCTTGGCGAAATCATCGCCTGCGTGATACGAGCTGCGGGTCAGAGGTGTGGCTGAAACCATCAAAAAGCCTTTGCCAAAGGCGGCTTTTTCAAAGCTTTCAAATTCTTCCGGCGTCACAAACCGATCCACCGCATGGTGTTTCGGTGTGGGCTGTAGGTATTGACCGATGGTCAAGAAATCGACATCCGCGGCGCGGGCGTCATCCATGACTTGCAAAACCGCCTGACGCTCTTCGCCCAAGCCTACCATGATGCCGGATTTGGTAAAGATCGTCGGATCAAGCTCTTTCACACGTTGCAACAAACGCAGACTGTGGAAATACCGCGCACCCGGGCGCACTTCTGGATACAGGCCCGGCACCGTTTCCAAGTTGTGGTTAAAGACGTCTGGTTTCGCTGCCACAACGGTGGCCAGAACCGAGTCGTCACATTTCAGAAAGTCTGGTGTCAGAATTTCGATGGTGGTCTTTGGCGAGCGGTGGCGCACCGCGCGAATGGTTTGCGCGAAATGTTCGGCACCGCCGTCTTTCAAATCATCCCGATCCACAGAGGTGATGACAACATGGTTCAGCCCCAGCTTTTGCACCGCATCCGCAACGCGGCCCGGCTCGAATGCATCAAGGTTTTCAGGACGTCCTGTCGCAATATTGCAGAAGGTACAGCCGCGCGTACAGATATCACCCATGATCATCATGGTCGCGTGGCCCTGGCTCCAGCATTCGCCGGCATTCGGGCAGCCCGCCTCTTCGCAGACCGTCACGAGTTTATTTTCGCGCATGATCTTTTTGGTCGCGTTATAGCCTTCGCCCGTTGGGGCCTTCACCCGAATCCACTTGGGCTTCTTTGGCTGCGCATTATCCGGGCGGTGTGCTTTTTCCGGGTGGCGTTGCTCTGGGATCTTCAGGTCTCTCACGCGGGGCTTCCTTGCGACAGTTTGCGTCAATCTTGTGTAACATAGCGACAGATACAGGCTAGGGCCAGAGTTGCAATGCTGCTATGCGTCAGCATCGTTTATGCCAAAATTCTAAGCATCTCTTAAACATCCCTGCGACCGAAGGTCGGAACCTGCGCAAACTGCGTTGCGCGAGGATTAGAATCGTTTTAAATCGCTTTTCAAAGCAACCTTGATTGAGGACATTCCCATGTTTGCAGGACAAAAGCTTCCTAACGTGACATTCCGCACCCGCGTTCGCGACGAAAGCATCGGCGGCGACAACCCATTCCGCTGGCAGGACATGACCACCGCAGATTATTTTGCGGGCAAGCGCGTCATCCTGTTCTCACTGCCGGGTGCCTTTACCCCAACATGCTCCACATACCAGCTGCCAGGCTTTGAAAAAGGGTTTGGCGACTTTGCAGAGCAAGGCGTTGACGCGATCTATTGCATGTCTGTGAACGACAGCTTTGTGATG
Organism: uncultured Paracoccaceae bacterium; assembly: GCA_947498415.1. Classification (GTDB taxonomy): domain Bacteria; phylum Pseudomonadota; class Alphaproteobacteria; order Rhodobacterales; family Rhodobacteraceae; genus Cognatishimia. The sequence goes on along the minus strand of CANMKB010000003.1, from coordinate 515,301 downwards.
AACAAATGGGCCGAAGCACAGGGCATCAAAAACGTAGGTGTTATTCCTGACGGTTCGGGCGAGTTCACCCGCAAGGTTGGCATGCTGGTCGACAAAGACAACTTGGGCTTTGGCATGCGCTCTTGGCGTTACGCCGCCATCGTCAACGATGGTGTTGTAGAAGCATGGTTCGAAGAGCCAGGCCGTGACGACAACCACCCAGAAGATCCATATGGCGAAAGCTCTCCGGAAAATCTGCTGAAGCATTTGAAAACAAAAGCAGAAGCAGCGGCATAAGCCCTTTTCTGTCTGACATGTAAAGGCCCAGAGATCCTATGATCTCTGGGCCTTTTTCTTGGCGTATCGGTTCCCATGAACCGTTCAACACCTCGGTCAGCGACGGCCAAACAGTTTTTTCTTTGGCTTTTTACTTTTGAGGTGCTTCTTAAGGTCGGTGTATCCACCAATCTTTTCACCATCTATCCAAATCAAGGGCGTGGTGCTGACATGGTGTTTGTCTTTAAAGGCGTCAGTGGCTTTGCGAGACCGCAGGATATGTTCGTCAATTTCATACCCATTGCTGCGCAATAGATCCCGCGCGGCGGTTCCGTAGCCGCAAGTGTAGTTGGGCAGCTCCATGCGATAAAGTACGGCTTTGGGCATCAAATCTTTCCTTTTTTGTTGCCCAGCATAAAAGCGGCCTCGGCCACACACACAAGTCTACAATATTCACGAATGCGTGGGGTTTGCCGCAGTAAGCCTTACGGGGCGGTCGCAACGATGTCGGAGCCAACCTTTGCCAGCATATCTGCCAGTTCTGTAAACCAGCCGTCTTCGTCTGACCCTTGCCTGCGCACAAGCCCGATTTGCCGCGCCGGTTGCTCCCCGTGAAACCGCCGCAATGTAATACCCGGTGTCGCCGCAAGCTCGACCTTGGCGGCCAATTCCGGCATCAAGGTAAACCCAAATCCGGCGGCGACCAGTCGCGTCAATGTGGGCAAGCTGGACGCCCCCATATTGATCAGGCTATGCCCCCGGCCCCGCCCGCATACCTCTAGCGCTTGATCGGTCAGGCAGTGACCGTCCTCTAGCAGCATCAGCTGGTGGGTTTTCAGCGTTAGCGGTTCAAGTGTTTTCACCGCTTTTTCTAAATGCTGCACCCGTTCAGGGGTACCAGCCAAAAGAAAGCGATCTTGGAACAGGGGCAACTCTGTCAGACCATCTACCCCAGATGGCAATGCCATGACGGCCGCGTCCAAGGTACCCGCATGCAGCATGTTGATCAGCCGATCAGTTTTGCCTTCCATCACCTGTACATCCAGCGAAATATCTCTGGCCCGCAAGGTCGCAAGCGCATCTGGCAACAGATATGGTGCAATGGTTGGAATGACCCCAAGCGCCAGTTTGCCCGCCAACCCCGAACGCCAACGTGCAGAGCGTTGCAATGTTTCAATCTCGTCCAAGATCCGTTCGGCATAGGTCAGCGCCTGTCGACCAAACGGTGTCAACACCACATCCCGGGCGTGGCGTTCTACCAAAGGCCCGTTCAAATGCGCTTCTAGCTCTTTGATCTGGATCGACAACGCGGGTTGGCTGATATGGCAAGCCTCTGCCGCACGACCAAAGTTGCGGTGCTCGGCCAAGGCACGAAAATATCGAAGTTGTTTCAAGGTCACATTCATAAGGGCAATTTATCAACCAACTCCGACAAGCTGCAAGCGACCTTATACCTAACCAATCAATTCACTTACGTCATTGCGGTTGGCCGAGTAATGTTCACGCAGGCGAATGAGGGCGATCCGCAAAACAACTTTGCCAGACCGCGCGGGCCAGCCCAATCGTTTTTCAGACACTTCCAACCCCTCCATGTAACAGCAACACCGCAGCGCGATATCTGCAAGCCCTTCACCCAAAATCGACAAGGCATCTTGCAAACGGTCTTTGGCGTCCATTGGGCCAAGGTTGTCTTTACCACCGGTCGCGCCATGGCTTGTGCCTGCTGTCAAAAAACGATCCCAGTTTTGGCTCATCCCGGCGCTTTGCATTTGCGAGAGTTCAAAGTCTTCACGCAGACGTTCACCAGCGGCGACCAGATCAGGTGCCAAAAACAGATTACCCTCTTTGTCGCGTCGACGCGCCAACACGCTCAGCGGGCTTTCTGTGCTGCTAAATCGCATCCGACGGGCGGCCTGCGCCTTGAGTTTGGGGCTGGAGGAAAAAGCTGCTTGCTCGTCTTCAAACCCTTGCGCCACGCCCTGCGCTGAAATCTCAGCCTGTGCCACCATGCGGCTTAGTTCTGCTCGCCCCTCTGCGGTGATGGCATAGCGCGAGATACGGCCATGGGATTTACAGGCAATCCAATCCTTCAACGCCATGGCTTGCGCAATCGGGCGATCTACCACGATGGAGCGCTCTGTCTCACCGCTGGCAAGGTCACGCACCACCACAGCCTTTTCCATATCCTTCGCCATCGCCAGAACGGCCCCCGAGGCACTGAGTTTCAGCAATATGTCCTGCGCTGCCTTGGCGAGCGAGGCGTCATCACAGGGCAACTCTTGAGGAAATCCGGGGTTATGCGCGTTCATATTGAGTGTCTCCGATATGCGTTGTGCAGCGGAGCCACCGGAAAGCTGAAACCTTAGGGCCACCAAGGCCTCGTCAATCAGAGGGTCATCCCGCCGCGACTCCACCCGACGGATTTGGCGTAGGATAGTGGACGCATGGCAGTCACTTTCCCGTGCCAATGCGCGGATCGACACGCCTGTTTCCGTATGAGCCAAGTAGCGTTGTGCATGTGGTGGCACCCATTCTGGAACGCCATCCCACAGCGGTTCTGGTCGACACTCAATTGTCATTCATACCCCCGGTTGGGTCTTTGTCGCTGCTGTTGCCGCCCGTCAAACGCCCCAGGATATTTAGGAACGCTAGGCCGCATTGGTTATTGATTTGTTAACATCAACATACGGCCCTTGGGCTCCATCAGTCTGTTTACAAAAGATAAACAGAACTCAAAGGCGGCGAACGCTATAGGCGGATTTACGCAACACCCCCATAGGTTGTGCAAGGGTTGCGATTGAATGATCACCGTGCAGGAGCTTTCTTATGCAGGATATCCTATCCAGCCTTCAGCAACTCAACCGACCACGTCTTTTGGTTCGCACCGCAAAAACGGTTGCCCAAACCTACAAACGTGACCGTCATCTGAAACAGATTTTTCACAGTTCCGCCTTGCCCAAACATGGCGCGGCACTGTTGCGTCTGATTGAAATTGAACAGACTATCAACGAAATGCGCCAGCAAAAGCACGCGGGCTATTCGCTGGCACGACACATTGAAATTCTTGCAGCCCTCATGGGCGAGACGCAGCTGTTCCGCGCCGCCCATTCAGACAAATAGACGTTAAGGGTTACTCCAAAGCGTCCGGCATAGAGGCCTTTTTGGTTTCAACAAAGGCCACCAAAGCCGCTTCTACCTCTGGATCTATCTCTGGTTTTACATAGGCGCCTAGCAGGGTCTCAACCCGCTGTGCCGCAAGCGTCTGCGTATCGCGCGCACCCTCTTCCTGCCAGGTCTCAAACGGTTTGTAATCCAGCATCTCAGAACGCCAAAATGCCGTTTGATAGTTCGCTTGGGTATGTGCAGACCCAAGGTAGTGACCACCAGGACCAACCTCGCGTAGGGCATCCATGCCTTGGCCATTTTCGTCAATGGCCACGCCTTCGGCAAACTTGTGCAAAACGCCCAGCTGGTCGGCATCCATGACAAATTTCTCAAAGGACGACACAAGGCCGCCCTCAAGCCAACCACAGCTGTGCAGCATAAAGTTCACGCCGCCCAGCAAGGCTGCATTATGGGTGTGAGCGGTTTCATAGGCTGCCTGCGCATCTGGTAGTTTCGATCCACACAAACCACCACCAGAACGGAACGGCAAATTCATGCGGCGGGCCAACTGGCCTGCGCCATATAGGATTTGGCTGGCCTCAGGCGTTCCAAAAGTCGGCGCACCAGAGCCCATGTCAATCGACGTCACAAAGGCCCCAAAGATCACTGGCGCACCCGGACGGATCAGCTGGCTATACGCAATGCCGGCAAGAACTTCGGCAAAGACCTGTGTCAATGTGCCAGCCACAGAAACCGGCGCCATGGCACCGCCCACAATGAATGGAGACACGATGCAGGCCTGATTGTTAGACGCATAAACTTCCAATGCGCCCATCATGATATCGTCAAACGTCAAAGGCGAGTTGATGTTCACCAGTGAGGTCATCACGGTGTTGTTTTGTACAAACTCTTCACCAAAGAGAATTTTGCACATATCCACACTATCTTGCGCCCGGCTTGGCGCGGTGACAGAGCCCATGAACGGTTTGTCTGTCAGGGTCATATGCGCAAGCAGCATATCAAGGTGACGCTTGTTTACGGCCACATCTGTGGGTTCACAGACCGTTCCACCCGAATGGTGCAGCCATTTGCTGGTATGACCCAGTTTTACAAATTTATGGAAGTCATCCATCGTCGCATACCGACGTCCACCGTCGGCATCCCGCACAAACGGAGGGCCGTAAACCGGGGCACAAACCAAGTTCTTACCGCCGATCTCAACAGATTTCTCAGGGTTACGTGCATGTTGTGTAAATGAGCTTGGCGCTGTTTTGCACAGCTCTCGGGCCAGCCCGCGTGGAATGCGTACACGTGAGCCATCAATCTTGGCGCCCGCTGCGGCCCAACGCTCTAGGGCGCCCGGGTTGCTTGGAAATTCAACACCGATCTCTTCGAGAACGGTTTCCGCATTGGTCTCGATGATATCAAGCGCTTCGTCAGTGAGAATTTCATATAACGGCACATTGCGTTCAATGTACTTAGCAGTTTCAACGCTAACTGCAGACCGGGCTGCGCGACGGGCTGCACCACCGCCACTGCGGGATCTGCGTCGTGTAGAGGCTTGTGCCATGAATGTTTTATCCTTGGGCCGAAATGTTCGAGTTGCATCCAAAATATCGGCACGCTGTTTACAAATGCGGAAAATAGCGGCGTTCTGGGGGGAAAAGCGACATTCGAGACGTTTGCCGTGCAGAACATCAGCGGCAGCGCAGCGTGGTGCCCTGTGAGAATGAGTATTTTAGGAAAGATGAATGCAGGAGGTCGCTAGAGACTTGCGAAACGAGGCTCTTTCGCCTATCCGGCATTTATGACAGAGACATCCCACGACCGCCTTCTTATTATCGACTTTGGCAGCCAGGTGACGCAGCTTATCGCGCGCCGTCTGCGCGAGCTGAACGTCTATTGTGAAATCCACCCCTATCAAAACGTGACCATGGATTTTGTGCGCAGCTTCGCGCCCAAAGCTGTGATCTTTTCTGGTGGCCCAGACAGTGTGACCCGCGAGGGCAGCCCACGGGCGCCGCAAGAAATTTTTGAGTACGGCGTGCCGATCCTTGGGATCTGTTATGGTCAGCAGACCATGATGACCCAACTGGGTGGCAAAGTGGAAAGCGGGCATGGCACCGCAGAATTTGGCCGCGCCTTTGTGACGCCTGCCAATTCACTGGATATTCTGGACGGTTGGTTTGCCGAAGGCGACGAGCAAGTCTGGATGAGCCATGGCGACCATGTCTCTGAAATCGCACCGGGTTTTGAGGTTTATGGAACTTCCCCGAATGCGCCATATGCGATCACGGCTGATGTGTCGCGCCACTTTTATGCGGTGCAGTTCCACCCGGAAGTCCACCACACGCCAAATGGTGCAAAACTGTATGAGAACTTTGTCAAACTGGCAGGGTTCAAAGGCGACTGGACCATGGGTGCCTATCGCGAACAGATGATCGAAAAGATCCGCGAACAGGTTGGCGACAAGCAAGTGATCTGCGGCCTTTCTGGCGGTGTCGACAGCTCTGTTGCGGCGATCCTTATTCACGAAGCCATCGGTGACCAGCTGACTTGTGTGTTTGTGGACCACGGGTTGTTGCGCAAGGACGAGGCGAAAGAAGTCGTCGCCATGTTCCGCGACAACTATAACATCAAACTGATCGCCGCGGATGAAAGCGATTTGTTCTTGGGCGAACTGGAAGGCCAGTCTGACCCGGAAACCAAGCGCAAGATCATTGGTAAGCTGTTTATTGACGTGTTCCAGAAATACGCCAATGAGATCGAAGGTGCGGAATTCTTGGCACAGGGTACCTTGTACCCGGATGTGATTGAATCTGTGTCGTTCTCTGGTGGTCCATCTGTGACCATCAAATCGCACCACAATGTGGGCGGTCTGCCAGAGAAAATGGGCCTCAAGCTTGTTGAACCTCTGCGTGAACTGTTCAAAGACGAGGTGCGTGCCTTGGGCCGCGAGCTGGGTCTGCCGGACAGCTTTATTGGCCGCCACCCCTTCCCGGGGCCAGGTCTTGCGATCCGTTGCCCGGGTGAAATCACACGTGAAAAGCTGGAAATCCTACGCGAAGCGGATGCTGTGTATATCGACCAGATTCGCAAGCACGGTCTCTATGATGAAATCTGGCAGGCCTTTGTTGCGATCCTTCCTGTGAAAACAGTGGGTGTGATGGGCGATGGCCGGACCTATGATTATGCCTGTGCCATGCGTGCTGTGAATTCGGTGGATGGGATGACTGCGGATTATTATCCGTTCACCCATGAATTCCTGGGTGAAACCGCAACGCGGATCATCAACGAAGTCAAAGGCATCAATCGCTGCACCTATGACATCACATCAAAACCTCCGGGCACGATTGAATGGGAATGATCCAACTCACAGGTTACATTGACGTTCCTTTGGATCGACGGGACGAGGTGCTGGCTGCTTTGCCAGAGCATGTGCGTCTGACAAAGGAAGAACCGGGCAACCTGAGTTTTGAGGTCTTTGAAGACCCAAATCACAAAGGTCGGCTGGTTGTGTCTGAGACCTATGTGGATCAGCCCGCGTTAGAAGCGCATCGTGATCGCGCAGGAAAGTCGATTTGGGCAGAGATCACCCAAGGCATTCCTCGGAACTTTGAGATCAAAGAGATTGATGGATAATTCGAAAGGGCGCTGAATCAGCGCCCTTTTTCATGAGGCGATTGGCATTGGGAAAGCAGATGGAACAACCGCATATTGTTGTCACCGGGGCAAGCGGGTTTATTGGCACGCATGTGATGCAAGCGCTTGTGAAAGCTGGGGAATATCCAGTTGGCCTATGTCGCAAACCAACGCCCGGTTTGGTGGACGGGTTCGATCTGACCAATATGGGTGATCTGTCAAAGGTTCTGACCGGCGCCAAAACCGTGGTGCATTGTGCGGCGCGGGTCCACACCAAAGAAGACCCCAAAACGGCCCTTGATGACCACCGCCTCGCCAATCGAGATGCGACCCAAGACCTAATGCAACAGGCCGAAGCCGCTGGTGTGCAGCACTTTATCTTTATGTCGACGGTGGCGGTGTATGGGTTGGATAAATCTGATCAGGTGATTTCATTGGATCATCCGACGGCTCCCAACACAGCTTATGGGCAGGCCAAGTTGGAAGCCGAAGAGATTTTGCAATCCACCAACATGACCGTGACAATCTTGCGGGTGCCGCAGGTCTATGGGCCACACGCGCCCGGGCTTTGGCGCAAGTTTGTAAAGCTGTGCAGCAGCCGGTACCCCCTGCCCTTTGACTTTGCAGGAAACCGACGCAGCATGATTGCGGTGCAAAACCTAGCTGATCTGATCCGCCATTGTGCGCAATCAAAGACGCCACCAAAGATGGTTCTGGCCACGGATCACGATGATCTGGGTACAACGCGGATCGCCACACAGTTGCGCAAGGCCATGGGCCAGCCGCGCCGCTTGTTCCCAGCCCCGAAACCCGTATTCAAACTGGCCGCGCAACTGCTGCGCCGCCCCTATTTGTACGAACAATTGTTTGACACGCTGCAGTTTGAACCAACAGAGTGTGGCTGGGTGCCGCCATTGTCTGCTGACGAGGCCTTGGCCCTTTCTGTGGCGAAAAAGGCAAGTTGATGCATCCGAACATACGCGCGGCAATTTGGATGATTGGCGCAATCGTCTCTTTTTCGGTGATGGCGATTGCTGGGCGCGAAGCAAGTGCCGAGCTCGATACATTTGAAATCATGATGTACCGCAGCTTTGTGGGTTTGGCGACTGTCTGCCTGATCCTAAGCGTGTCGCGCAATTGGCATATGGTGACTTTGGAAAACCTTGGCCTGCATGCGGCCCGCAATTTGGCGCATTTCGGTGGGCAAAACCTCTGGTTCTTTGCACTCACTGCCATGCCCTTGGCGCAGTTGTTTGCGTTAGAGTTCACCACTCCGATCTGGGTGCTGCTGTTGTCGCCTGTGCTGCTGAAAGCCCCGATCCGCCCAGTGGGATTATTAGCGGCTGGCATCGCCTTTGTTGGCATTTTGATTGTCGCCCGCCCCGGCTCTGCACCAATAGGTATCGGGTTTGGGGCTGCTGCCCTGTGTGCCGTGTTTTTTGCACTCACATTTATCGCCACAAAGAAACTAACGCAGCGCAACTCAACAGCGTCGATTTTATTTTACCTGACGTTGATGCAGGCCGTGTTTGGCATCGTTTTTGCGGGGCATGATTTTGATGTCGCCCTGCCTAGTTTTGCAGTTGTCCCATATGTCGTAATCATCGGCCTAGCGGGGCTTGTTGCGCACTTCTGCATCACTAATGCCCTCAAGATCGCTCCCGCCTCGGTTGTAGCGCCAATTGACTTTATCAGGCTTCCCGCGATTGCGATAGTTGGCGCACTGGTCTACGATGAGGTAATTGACGTATGGGTCATTCTTGGTGCGATTATCATTTTTTCAGCTAACTATCTGAATATTATATCAGAAATGAAACACTCCCAAGACTTGACCAAAGGGTAGCCTAGGCAGGTTAACGCGCAGTCACCCGTTGACGCGCTGAAAACATAATTCCTAACCTACCCGGAATAATAAAGTAGCTCACCGGGGAGGGGTGAATGAAAAATGTTATAACAGCAGCGGCTGCACTGGCCGCTATGAGCACAAGCGCCTGGGCCGGAGGCGTCGAGCGCACCACCCAATCGGTTGGCATCATCTTTGAAAAAGGCAATCTGGCAGAGCTTAGCCTTGGGTATGTAACCCCCAAGGTTTCAGGCGTGGGGGCTGGATCAGCACCATCACGCGCGACGCCAACACCAGGGGCGTCCTCTGGCAATATGACGGAAAACTTCTTCCGTCTGGGGTTTGCCTACAAACAGGATTTCAACGAAAGCCTTTCGTTCGCGCTGATCTACGATCAACCGTTTGGTGCAGATGTATCTTATCCAACAGGGACAGGCTATTTTGCAGCTGAAGCAACAGCTGAACTGAACAGTCATGCTCTTACAGGTGTCCTGAAATACACAACGGATAATAACATCAGCGTATTCGGAGGCCTACGATACCAAACGCTCGAGGCACAGGCGAATGTGCCTTTTGTCGGAAGCTATACCGGCACATCTGACACAGACGGAAGTTTTGGCTACTTAGTGGGTGCTGCTTATGAACGCCCAGACATCGCATTGCGTGTCGCGCTTACCTACAATTCAGCGATCAATCATGATTGGTCGATTGTAGAAACCGGCGGTGTAACCCCTGGCACCTCATCAACATCTGTTGAAACACCTCAATCGATAAATCTTGAGTTCCAATCAGGCATTGCAAAAGACACATTGATTTTTGGTAGCGTGCGTTGGGTGGATTGGTCAGAATTTGCAATCACCCCAAACAATTATTTCGCCACCACTTTGGCAGGCACTAGTGGTGCGCAGGGAAGCTCTCTGGTGGCCTATAACGATGATCGGATCACCTATACTTTGGGTCTAGGTCATCGCTTCAATGAAACTTGGTCAGGCGCCATTTCGGTCACACATGAGCCGAGCGTTGGTGGGTTTGCCTCAAATCTTGGGCCAACCGATGGGCAAACCGGTGTTACACTGGCCGCCACCTACAAAAAAGACAAAATGGAGATCACAGGCGGTGTTTCCTACATCTGGATCGGTGATGCCCAAACACGATCTCAACCACTGCTTCCCATTGCTGCCTCTGATTTCACCGACAACTCAGCAATCGGTGTAGGCGTTCGCATTCGCTACCGGTTCTGATTGCCTTAAAATCCGACAAGAACCCCCGTCCGTTGCGGCGGGGGTTCTTGTTTGGCCGTCACAAAGATTGACCCTGCCCCCCCTGCCCGCTACGAACAGATAAGACGAGATAAGGCAGGCCCATGATCTATAAATCCGCGAGCGAATGGCGTGACGCGCCGCAAAAGAAAGTGCTTTTGTTTGCCATGTCGGGCCTTGGGAAAACCTATGTTTCCAACATCCTGCGCGACAGCGGTGCATGGTTTCACTATTCCGTCGATTATCGCATTGGCACGCGTTACATGGGCGAACACATCGCCGATAACGCCAAAGCCGAAGCGATGAAAGTGCCCTTTTTGCGGGACCTTTTGCTCAGCGATAGCATCTATATCGGATCAAACATCACATTTGATAATCTGGCCCCTCTGTCGACCTATCTGGGCAAGCCCGGCAACCCTGACAAAGGGGGTTTGGCGTTTGATGAATACATGCGGCGCCAGTCGCAACATCTCATTGCCGAGCAAGCCTCGATGATGGATACCCTGCATTTCATTGATCGCGCTAAAAACCTGTATGGCTATGAAAACTTCATATGCGATACCAGCGGCTCGATCTGCGAAGTTGTCGATCCGTCCAACCCCAATGATCCGATCCTCAAAGCGTTGTCCGAAAACACATTGCTGGTCTGGATCAAAGGCGATGAAGCCCATACCGAAGAGCTGTGCCGCCGCTTTGATAAGGCGCCTAAGCCGATGTATTATCAGCCTGAATTCCTTCAGGCGCGTTGGGCGGAATACCTTAAGGAAAACGACCTGAATGCAGACAAAGTAGACCCGGATGCCTTTGTGCGCTGGACCTACGCCAAAGCGCTGGCACATCGCCAGCCGCGCTATGCTGGCATGGCTGATTGGGGCCTGACAGTGCCTGCGCAAGCGATCTCGCAGGTCACAAGCGCGTCAGACTTTGAGGATGTCATCGCTGACGCCCTTGAGCGTAAGTAATTCCTGACTTACATAGGGCCTTCCAACATATAGGAAGATTGTCCGATGCCCATCAAACTGCCCTCCGACCTGCCTGCCTTTGACGTGCTTTCGCGCGAAGGCGTGATGGTCATGTCGGAAAGTGATGCAGCACGGCAGGATATTCGCCCTTTGCGTATTGGGTTGCTCAACCTGATGCCCAAAAAGATTCAGACGGAAAACCAATTCGCCCGTCTGATTGGCGCCACGGCTTTGCAGATCGAACTGTCTTTGATCCGCATGAGCGAGCACAAAACCAAAAACACCGCAGCCGAACATATGGCCGAATTCTATCGCCCCTTTTCCGAGGTGAAAGCCAGCGGTGAAAAATTTGACGGGCTGATCATCACCGGCGCTCCGATCGAGCAGATGCCGTTTAACGATGTCACCTATTGGAAAGAACTGTGCGAGGTCTTTGACTGGACCCAAACCCATGTGCATTCCACCTTTGGTGTGTGCTGGGGGGGGATGGCGATGATCAACTATTTCCACGGCGTGAAAAAACACTTGCTGGATGCCAAGGCCTTTGGGTGCTTCCGGCATCAAAACCTTGATGCCACCAGCCATTATTTGCGTGGTTTTTCAGATGATTGCGTGATCCCAGTCAGCCGCTGGACGGAAATGAAACAAGACGAAATCGCGGCCGCACCCGGGTTAAAAACGCTGCTTGGCAGCGAGGAGACTGGCCCTTGTTTGGTGGAAGACACCAAGCATCGCGCACTCTATATCTTCAACCATTTTGAGTATGACAGCGACACGCTCAAACAAGAATATGATCGGGATGTGGCCGAAGGCACTCCTATTAATGTGCCAATGAACTACTATCCTGATGATGATCCATCTCAACCGCCGCAGAACCGATGGCGCAGTCACGCACATCTGCTGTACGGCAACTGGATCACGGAAGTGTATGAAACGACAAAATACGATATGAATGAAATTGGCACTTAAGCTTTTTATTTTATTCGGTCTTCTTGTTGCTTTGGCGGCAGTGGTCACGATGTTTAAGGCCCGCGCCAACGAGGCGCAGGCCGAGCAAGACTATCCGCCAGAAGGCCAAATCATCGACATAGACGGGCACCGCATTCATGCGGTTGTGCGCGGCTCTGGTCCTGATCTCGTGCTGATCCATGGCTCTTCGGGGTCCGTGCGCGATTTCACATTTTCTTTGGTCGACAAACTGGCAGCTGACTTCCGCGTCATCGCTTTTGACCGCCCCGGCCTTGGGTATTCAGACCCCATGCCTGACGCCACGCTTTCTCGCCAAGCTGAAATCTTGCAAAAAGCCGCAGCGCAACTGGGCGCAGACCGCCCAATTGTGCTGGGCCAAAGCTACGGCGGCTCTGTCGCTTTGGCCTGGGCCGTGCAGCACCCTGAAAACGTTTCGGCTTTGGTGGCATTGGCCACCCCATCTTTACCTTGGACAAGCGGGCTGAGCCGGTTTTACAAGGTCACGTCCCATCCCATTCTGGGCAGGCCAGCCATTGCTTTGTTAGCGGCGTGGATCCCAAAAACCCGCGTCACCCAAGAAGTTGAAAGCGTGTTTTTGCCCCAGTCTGCACCTCATGGATATGCCGCCTATTTTGGCCCCGGCCTGACATTGCGCCGCACATCGTTGCGCGCAAATGCACTGCAACGCGCGGGCCTTCTGGCTGAAATCGAGACCCTCGCCCCTCAATATGACAACATCACCGTGCCGGTTGAACTTTTGCACGGCGACGCAGATACCACTGTCGGCCTCAGCATCCATTCCGAACCGCTTGCCAGCCGCCTTCCCACTGCGAAACTCACCGTGCTGCCAAACATCGGCCACATGCCCCATCACAGCGCAGAACGTGACGTGATCGCCGCAATCCATCGCGCAGCGGAACGTGCCAAGTTGCACTAGCCCCTCACGATGGCCATATTGAAAAAAACGGAGAAGTTTCATGCAACTGCCCTTTGATGGTGCCATCTCGTCATACTTTGAAACAAAGGCCCCGGGTGATGTGCGTGCAGCGATCAAAGAGGCTGACAAAGACGCCATTCTGGACAGAAGCTATCCTTTCAAAACCCGCATGGGCCGCAAAGACTATGAGCGCGAGATAGAGGCGCTTCAGATTGAGCTTGTGAAACTGCAAAGCTGGGCTAAAGACAGCGGCGCCCGCATCGCCATCGTCTTTGAAGGCCGCGATGCCGCTGGTAAAGGCGGCACAATCAAACGGTTCCGCGAAAACCTAAACCCACGGGGTGCACGCGTGGTGGCCCTGTCCAAACCGACGGAAACCGAACAAAGCCAATGGTATTTTCAGCGCTATGTGAAACATATGCCCTCCGCTGGCGAGATCGTCTTCTTTGACCGCAGTTGGTACAACCGCGGCGTTGTCGAAAAGGTCTTTGGCTTTTGCACAGATACACAGCGGGAGCAGTTTTTCTCGCAAGTCAACGATTTTGAAAAAATGATGGTGGATGACGGTATCATCCTTGTAAAGTTCTGGCTCAACGTTGGACGCGCCGAACAGTTGCGCCGTTTTCTGAAACGCGAAAGCGATCCGCTCAAGCAATGGAAACTCAGCTGGATCGATGTCGAAGGGCTCAAGAAATGGGAGGCCTACACACAAGCGATTGACGAAACTCTAAGCAAAAGCAATGACGCCCCCGCACCTTGGACGATTATCCGAAGCGACGACAAACGCCGCGCTCGCCTCAACGCCATTCGCCACGTTTTGCATCAAGTGGACTACGCCCAAAAAGATGCTAAAGCGGTTGGCTCATGTGACGCGGACGTCTGCGGGAAGACGGACATCTGGAATGCCTAAACGCGGCTATCATCACGGCAACCTGCGCCAAGCTTTGGTCGAGGCTGCCCTGCAACTGATTGAATCCAAAGGCCCAACGGGCTTTACCCTGTCAGAGGCTGCCAAAACCGCCGGGGTCACCCCCGCGGCTGTCTATCGCCATTTCGAAGGCCGCGAAGACCTGATCGCCGAAGCCGCACGGCAAGGCTATGAAATCTTCGCAGATCTCATGCAATACGCTTATGACAAAGGCCAGCCCTCAGCACTCGCCAGCTTTGAGGCCACAGGCCGTGCTTATCTGGCCTTTGCCCGCAAATACCCAGGGCATTACATTGCGATGTTTGAAAGCGGTATCTCCGTCAATCGCACTCCTGAATTGGCCGATGTCGCGGGCCGGGCCCGTGGCGTGATGGAGCAAGCCGCTGCCGACCTAAGCCAACACATCCCACCGGAAAAACGCCCGCCCGCTAGCATGTTCTCTGCCCACATCTGGGCCATGAGCCACGGGGTTGTCGAACTCTTTGCCCGGAATTCCCCCGGCACCCAAAGTCCTTTCCCTCCCGAAGACCTTTTGGAAACGGGCATTGGCGTTTACCTACGCGGACTCGGCCTCATCGAACCCGACGCCTAACGCACCCCTCTTCATCTTTCTAAAAATACTCTCGGGGGCTTGGGGGCAAAGCCCCCAATTCACATGCCCCCCCAAAAACGCAAAAAGGGCCGCCCAAAGGCAGCCCTTTCCGTAAATATATCCAGCAGCGTTTAACGCTTGGAGAACTGGAAGGAACGACGCGCTTTACGCTTACCGAACTTCTTACGTTCAACAACACGGCTGTCGCGTGTCAGGAAGCCAGCAGCTTTCAGTGCGCCGCGCAGGGATGGTTCATAAAGCTGCAGGGCTTTAGAAATACCGTGCTTAACCGCGCCCGCTTGACCGGACAGACCGCCACCTTTCACAGTTGCGTATACGTCGAATTCACCTTCAACGCCTGCAACAGTGAATGGCTGTGCCAGGATCATTTGCAGAACCGGACGTGCGAAATATTCGTTCTGAGGCTTGCCGTTTACAACAACTTTGCCGGAACCTGGTTTGATCCAAACACGTGCAACAGCGTCTTTACGCTTACCAGTTGCATATGCGCGGCCCAGTTCGTCACGAACAGGTTCACGAGGTGCTGCAACTTCAGCAACAACAGCTTCGTCACCAGCAACGGCGCTCAGCTCTTCGAGAGAATTGATTTGATCAGCCATTGATTAGCTCCGGGTGTTCTTGGAGTTCTTGGACGCAACATCCAGAACTTCTGGCGCTTGCGCTTCATGAGGGTGCTCAGCACCGGCGTAAACGCGCAGGTTCGTCATGATCTGGCGAGACAGACGGTTGCCTGGCAACATGCGCTTTACAGCTGCAGTTACAACGCGCTCTGGGTGATCACCTTCCAGGATTTGCTCCGCAGTGCGGTGCTTGATGCCGCCTGGGTGGCCGGTGTGCCAGTAGTATTTTTTGTCTGTGCGCTTTTTGCCGGTCATCTGAATTTTATCAGCGTTGACGACAATCACGTTGTCACCGCAATCCATGTGCGGAGTGAAAGACGGCTTATGTTTGCCGCGCAGACGCGTAGCGACGATCGAAGCAAGACGGCCCAACACGATGCCTTCGGCGTCGATGATGATCCATTTTTTCTCGATGTCTGCTGGGGTAGCAGAAAAGGTTTTCATTGTGGGTCTACCTAAGTTTGGTTGACTTGCGCGGGCAAGACCCACGCTGTGATTAGTGATGGGCGGGTTATAAACGTGCCAAATGCACAGTCAAGCGCAACAAACTCGATATATTCATTTGCTTTCAACCACTTACAAAATAGGTATTATTTTACCCCACAAAAATCACCCTTCCGAGCGAAAGAATCCGCCTTTCAGCAGCACCAAGGTGGTTTTTGTCAGCAACCCCACCAAAGACAGGCTTAGAACACCCAATGCACACAAGCCGACAAAGGCGTAAAAATCAGCTCCGGTTTCCGCGGCAAATCGAAAGGATGCAATTGTAAGCCCTGCGACAGGAAAGCTAAGGGCCCACCAGCTAAGAGCAAAGGGTAGATGGCGAAACTTTGGGGCCTGAACAATCACCAAAAGCGCAAAGACATAAGCGATATTCAGCAAGATACGGGCAAAATTATCGACGCCATTGTTGAGCGTAACATAGGCCACAAAGGCCAAAGCGGGCGGCGCAATCATGATGACCAAGGTGGGCAGTAACCGTTCTGGCAAAGGGTCGTGAAACATCAGCCGGTTGATGACCAGTGTCAAAAGCACAATCCAAAACACCAACCCGCCCGAGAAAAACAACCACGACAGCTCGTGATACCCCAAGGGCACCCCAGCCACGGGCACAATCACATTCCCGACGGCAGGAATAAACCACGCTGGGCTGAGTTGCCCAATCTGAAACGGGCGGTGGCTGATCCAGCTGGAAATCACCGCCAACGTAAGCAAACCCTGAAGTGCAACGGCAAAGGGCCACAAGGCCGCCGAAAACCCAGGTGCGATCTCTTGGTACCCGATGGTTACCAAAAGCAACGAAATGGATACGGCTGGGAAAAACGCCAACGTGGGTGGCGCTTGCCATTCTTGAATACAGGCCTGCGGCCACCGCACAGCCTTAACGACATAGGCGCCAGAAACAGCGATGGTGACACAACTGGCCAAGATGCGAAGGGCGTCAGCGACAACAGACGGCACAAACCCTGCCATTGCGGCGGCATTCGTTGCAAGCGCCCACCCCCAAACGCCCATCACACTTGTGAACAGAGCAATGGGAAAATGTTTAAGGCTCGTCTCGTTGGTCTCTGTCATCATTGCCCCTGCCCTTTACCTATAGCCATTCGCTTATGTCGTGAAACTACGCGGAGGATTGTCTAGCAGGCGACGCACAGTCGCGACACCTTCTTCAAAACGCGCCTGATCAATTTGCCCATTCATCGCCAACCGGATCGCATGTACCGTGCGCCCATCCCGCAGGGTGAATTCATCGGCTGTTTTTAATTCAATCCCTGCGGCCTCAGCGGCCTGCGCAAAAGCGGGCGCTCGCCAGCCTTGCGGCAATTCCAACCACAACAGCGGCACATTACTGCGCCACCGAATGGCGTAACCGCCCAGGTGGTTCACCGCGATACGAAGGTCAGAGTTGATCCGATTTTGTACCTGAGAAATGATCCCCGGCAATTTGGGGTTCAGCATGACGCTGGCAAACACTTCGGTCAGCAAACAGGACACGCCGAAATGACTGAACTGAACCGACCGCAGCATCTCTCCGACCCAGCCATTGGGCGGCACAGTGAAACCGACACGCAAGGCGGGCGACACCAGCTTTGAAGGCGAGTTAATGTACCAGCCCAATTCAGGCAGCAACGCACGATAACTTTCGGCCACAGGTTGGCCAGTATGATAACAATCGTCGTCCAGAATATGCAGACCGTATCGACGGGCCACATCTGCGATTTCGTGGCGTCTGCGGGCCGAAGTGGCACGTGTTGTTGGGTTGTTTATTTCTGGAGAGGTACAATACAGTTTCGCACCTGTGGATTGTATCAATTCTTCCAAGGCGTCGGGGCTTGGTCCTTCACCATCCCACGGCACCCCAACCACTTTTGCACGACACAATTCAGCGGCTTTCCGAAAACCAGAAAACGTCACTTCGTCGACCAGCACAACGGGATCGTTGCCGCGCAGAACAGATTGCATCACATGTAAAATGGCGTTTTGCCCACCGTGGCTGATCACAATGTCATCGACCGTATACTGGCCAATTGATACATCTTTCATCCACTGCATAAAGGCTTTGCGCGCCGGCAAATTGCTCTCGCGTTTTGGGTATTGCATCAAGGCGTTAGGGCTTAATTCTAATGCAACTTTGCGTGTTGCCTCTCGTATAAGCTCTTCTTGCCCCAGGTTGGGAATGCGGGGGCTCACCAGATCGATCACATCAGGCCAGCTCTGATTGTTATACCCAGACTTCGATTTTGAAACAAAGGTACCACGGCCGACTTCGGCGGTTAATGTGCCGTCTTCGACAAGAATGGAATAAGCGCGCGCCACCGTGCCCGGGGTGATTTCCAACCGATAGGCAAGGTCACGCACAGGTGGCAATTTTTGCTCGGGTTCAAGCTCGCCTTCAGCGATTGCGTTGCGCACACAATCTACCAATGCCTTGTATTTTGCTCCGCCCGTTGTCGCTAACAAAGGTTGCCAATTTGTACCCATTACAATGTTTTCCTAGACCTAAAACATACACCATTGTACCCAGCAACCACTAACACACGCGGGGTAGTGTATCAATACAATTTCGCGAGGTTCCCAAGCCTGCTCAGGACCGTCGCGCGCACCAATACCCTCTAGCAAGACCACCCTCTTCCGGTTCTTGTTTCAGGACGCGCGCATAGATGGTTTTGAACATGTTAGGGATCGCTGCCTGTGATCTGGTCTGCACTTGCAACATCAGTCCCTCAGGCGCTTTGACATCGGTGTCACTCCCGATGGCTTGACTGTTTCGACAGTCGCATTCTGGCGGTCGTAATACCCCGTCGACAATGCCAGAAATCACTTGGCCGGGGTTCGCCCCGGCTTTTTTTTGGGGGAATCTGGGTTTAGATCCGCCCGCAGACGGGAATGTCGGTAAAAACCCGCGATCAATTCACCAATTCTATTCCACCCTGATTAGATCAGGCCTGTGAATCATTAAACCGACCGCCCGGCATCAAAAGGATGCGCATCCCCAAAATACGCTTCAATAAGTCTCAGGTTGGTAAAGAATTACGATCTTGGAGGGATGGAATAGGTTAAATTGGCCCGCGCGACGATGGCATCACTGCCCTCTGAGCGCAAACGGACATCAATAATCGCCAAGGATCGGCCCAGCTTTAACATCTCAGCGGTTGCGATCAAATCGGTATCCGCCTGAGGTTTGCGCATAAAATCAATCGAACAATTGGTCGTGACCGCCAAAGCCACCTTACCGATCCGCGCCAAAGTGGCGACATAGGCTGACACATCTGCCAGCTCGAACATGCTTGGCCCTGACACGGTGCCGCCAGGCCGCAAATGCCTATTTTGCACCCGCAACCGCATAACCGTCATATGCTCATCCAACCGATCAATAGCAAAGTCTCCATTCATCTGGGGAAACACATCCTCCAGATACTGCGTCATCTCTGGAATCGTTAGCTGTAGGTTCATGGTTTGCTCGCAAATTTGGCTCTTCAAACAGGCTTGCGCGAATGCGGCACAGACTCAATAACTCTTGTGACTCGACGTTACGGCACATAATTCGAACGCCACTCGGACAAATTGTCTAAATGTGGCAATAATCTGCAGATATTAGCCAAAATCTGCCTACACAATCAGAAGCAGTCCCCACCCAATTCAACCATAAACTACTGTAATCAATCAAAAATACATCGTTTCCAAATTACACCAACACTGTTTCCACAGGACTGCCCCAATTTTTCCCTATTTGGGCTAGCCTATCCACAAGCTGCATGTCATAACGATCCCAACAAAGGCACGGCCTACTTGATCGGCCCCTTTGTAGACAACATTGGGCCGCTGCGCGGTGGAAGGTCCCTCCAGGGTCAACTCTCTCTGACCTCGACATTCCTGCCACAGCGGCCCAAATGATGCCTTACCCCAGAGAAAACAGCGAAAGTTCCCCGCTCGGGGCAATGAAATCCCTTTCCAAATGGGCCGCTCTGGCATATCTCGCCCAATATGACACAGACATTGCATATCATTGGCGGCGGCATGGCCGGGTCCGAGGCTGCGTGGCAAGCGGCGAACATGGGTGTAAACGTGGTGATCCACGAAATGCGCCCAAATGTGGAAACTTTTGCGCATCGCACTGGCAATCTGGCCGAGATGGTGTGTTCAAACTCGTTCCGCTCTGATGACGACGAACAAAACGCCGTAGGTTTGCTGCATTGGGAAATGCGTGCAGCCGGCGGTTTGATCATGGAGATGGCCGCAAAACACCGCCTTCCGGCTGGTGGCGCATTGGCGGTTGACCGTGATCCCTTTGCGGAAAGCGTGACCGAAGCGCTGAAAGCGCATCCAAACATCACCGTTGAATATGGCGAGATCAATGAGCTTCCAACCGAAGGCAAATGGATCATCGCAACTGGCCCCCTAACCTCTGCCGGTTTGGGTCAAGCCATCCAAAAAGAAACTGGTGCCGATGCGCTGGCATTCTTTGATGCAATTGCTCCGATTGTTTATGCTGACTCCATCAACATGGATGTGGCCTGGATGCAGTCCCGCTATGACAAAGGTGAAACCGAGGAAGAGCAAAAAGCCTACCTCAACTGCCCGATGAACAAAGAACAGCATGAGGCCTTTATTGACGCCCTGCTGGCTGCAGATAAAACCGAATTCCACGAAGGCGAAACGGCCGGTTACTTTGACGGCTGCCTGCCCATCGAAGTCATGGCGGAACGCGGGCGTGAAACCCTGCGCCACGGACCAATGAAGCCTGTGGGCCTGACCAATGCCCATGATCCTGAAAACAAACCCTATGCCGTTGTGCAGCTGCGCCGCGATAACGCATTGGGAACATTGCTAAATATCGTCGGCTTCCAGACAAAGATGAAATACGGCGCACAGACCGAAGTGTTCCGCATGATCCCTGGCCTTGAAGATGCGCAATTTGCA
Source organism: uncultured Paracoccaceae bacterium (assembly GCA_947498415.1). Taxonomy (GTDB): domain Bacteria; phylum Pseudomonadota; class Alphaproteobacteria; order Rhodobacterales; family Rhodobacteraceae; genus Cognatishimia. The sequence goes on along the minus strand of CANMKB010000003.1, from coordinate 494,747 downwards.
CGTCTTGGTGGGATCCACCGCAATACCTTTATCAACTCGCCGACCCTGCTAGATGATCAGATGCGCCTGAAGTCTCAGCCGCATATCCGTTTCGCAGGTCAGATCACTGGGGTTGAAGGCTATGTGGAAAGTGCTGCCATGGGTCTTTTGGCCGGTCGTTTGGCGGCTGCTGAAATCCTTGGCAAAACGCTGGAAACCGCGCCGCTCAATACCGCGATGGGCGCATTGGTGCATCACATCACTGGTGGAGCCGAGGCAAAAACCTTTCAGCCAATGAATGTGAACTTTGGCCTGTTCCAACCTGTCGAGGGTTTGAAAGGCGGGCGTCGTGGACGCAAAGACCGCTACAAAGCCTACACAGATCGCGCAAAAATCGAATGGCAAGAATGGCTTGACGGGCAAAGCTGATCTTTTACGATTGGCTTAACAGCACGTTTCCAAAGGTCATGTCATGACATTTCGCACTCGCTTTGCACCGTCTCCTACGGGGCCTTTGCATCTGGGCCATGCCTATTCGGCATTGGTCGCAGATCGTGATGCAAAGGCGGCGGGTGGTGAATGTCTGCTGCGGATCGAAGACATTGACCAAAGCCGCAGTCGCCCCCAATGGGAAGCGCAGATTTACCAAGATCTCGTATGGCTGGGCCTGTCGTGGCCGCACCCTGTTATGCGCCAGTCTAATCGCACCGCAGCCTATCATAAAGCTCTGGCCAAACTTGATGCTATGGGGCTGACCTACACCTGTACCTGTCGGCGCGCTGACATCGAGGCCGCAGCTGGCGCCCCCCAAGAAGGTGTACCGCAGTTTGGGCCGGATGGGCGGATTTATCCGGGCACCTGCCGACAGCAAAATCACACCGGCAGCGGGGCCATTCGGTTGAATGTTGAAAAGGCTTTGAGAGGCCTAGACACGCTTACCTTCACCGAGGTTGGCAACTTGCACTACGGCCCGCATCTTATTGGTAAAGATATGTTTTTGCGCGAAATTGGTGACATTATTCTTGTCCGGCGCGGCATGGCAGCCAGCTATCATCTATCAGTCGTGGTCGACGACGCAGATCAAGGGATCACTCAGGTGACACGCGGTGCCGACCTTTGGGAGGCCACGCAAATTCATGTGCTGCTGCAAGCCCTGCTTGGCCTGCCAACCCCAACCTATCATCACCACGATCTCATCCGCGATGAGACAGGCAAGCGCCTTGCGAAACGTGATGACGCCCGTGCGATTGCAAAATACCGCGAAGATGGCGCCACCCCAGAAGACGTGCGTCGTCTGGTTGGCTTTTAGCCGTTAACCGTGATCGTTGCAGTCGTGCATCGGCTTCATCAGCTCGACATTTTCACCATCGCGCACGGCAGTGTAAAAGCACGTACGGCGATTTGTGTGACACGCGGCACCGGTCTGGTTAACCATCACCAGAATGCAATCTTGATCACAATCATACCGAAAATCGACGAGTTTCTGCACATGTCCGCTGGTTTCGCCCTTGATCCAGAACGACTGACGGGACCGCGACCAATACGTCACTTTTCCTGTTTCCAATGTCTTTTCAACAGCTTCGGCGTTCATCCAAGCCATCATCAGCACTTCGTTGCTGGTGGCATCCTGTGCGATCGCCGGGATCAGCCCAGCTTCGTTGTACTTCAAGCTTTTGGGATCAAAAGACATGTCGATTTCCTTTGCATCTGCGCTTGCGACCTCTATCTATGAAACACAATCGAAAGGAAAGACGCATGTCGGGCGATAACGATCTTATCAAGCTTTACTCTGGCCAAATCTTGGCCTTGGCGACAGACATGCCGCACACTGATCGGCTGACCGAACCGTGTGCCACCGTTAAAAAACGGGCACCTTTATGTGGATCGACCATCACCGTTGATCTGATTGTCAAAGATGGGGTCATCACTGACTATGGCCAAGACGTAAAAGCCTGTGCTTTGGGTCAGGCTGCAGCGTCGGTTGTTGGCAGACATGTGATTGGATGCACCTTTGAACAGATCGAAGCCGCCCGCGATGGGCTAAAGAAGATGCTAAAGGAAGATGGGCCAACACCACCTGCCCCCTTTGACGCCCTAGAGGTTCTGCGCCCGGCGCGCGACTATAAAAACCGGCACGCATCGATTTTGCTATCGCTTGAAGCCACCCTCGAAGCCTTTGATCAAGCCCAGCAATCCGCCTGCGCATAAACGTTCAAACCATTGAATAAAAAAATCGCCGCACATCTCGGGGAAGAAGGCGGCGATCAGTCATGCGCTTTCGCGAGGGAAGTCAAATCAGGGAATGTGAGGCAGACCCGGTAGACTTGGACAGGCAGTGTCGGTCATATAACGCACAAGTTGGGGACAGGGTGCGTGAACATCCGAAGCGAAAACGCCAGGCAGAGGTAAAAGGCCTAGGCGAGGCCCGGAATATGCAGGGCAACCAACATCATCACCACCAACGCGCCCGCGCCCACGGCATCTTGCAGTAAAGTGGCATTTGAATTTTTCAGTACAGTCTTGATCTGAGTGAACATTTGGTTGCTCCTACGCTCAATTCCTTTGTTGCCTCTTTGTTCTCATTTGCGAGACCAAAAAGCAAGAACTTTTTAGGAACATTTGAGAACATTTCGCGAAAAAATGTTCTCTTTTGTTCTAACCTACTGAAATTAAACGGATCGCTTGATCCTGTTCCATTAACCACAATAGAACACGCGCGGCCTGCCCGCGCGGGCTGGTCAGGTCTGGGTCATCATTTAGCAGCTTTCGTGCATCTGATTGCGCAATCGACATCAAAGCCGCCTGCGATTCCAGATCAGCTATGCGGAAACGCGGCAAACCTGATTGCGCTGTGCCAATCACATCGCCCGCCCCGCGCATATCAAGATCAGTTTCTGCAATTTTAAAACCATCTTCGGTGTCGCGCATCACGGTCAGACGTTTTTGGCCCGTTTCACTCAGGGGCGGCTGATACATTAACAAGCAGGTGGACGCCGCAGAACCGCGCCCCACCCGGCCCCGCAATTGGTGCAACTGCGCGAGGCCAAAGATTTCTGCCCGTTCAATCACCATGATCGAGGCATTTGGCACATCGACCCCAACCTCAATCACGGTTGTGGCGACCAACACGCTGGTTTCACCCTTTTGAAACGCCGCCATCGCCGCGTCTTTTTCAGACGGTGGCATTTGACCATGCACAAGGCCAACAACCCCCTCACCCAACGCAGCCCGCAAAATCTTAAACCGCTCTTCCGCGGCGGTCAGATCCATGATTTCGCTTTCTTCGACAAGCGGACAGACCCAATAGGCCTGCTTGCCCTCAGTCACCGCCTTGCGCAGACGTTCGATCAGCTCATCAATACGTTGATCGCTGACCATCACAGTGGTGATCGGTTTGCGCCCCGGTGGCTTTTCATCCAACACAGACACATCCATGTCGCCATATTGCGTCAGCGCCAAAGAACGTGGGATCGGCGTTGCCGTCATAACCAAAACATCCACGGCCGCGCCCTTTTTGCCAAGTTCAAGCCGTTGGCGCACCCCAAACCTGTGCTGTTCGTCGATGATCGCAAGGCGCAAATCTTTGAAATGCACATCCGCCTGAAACACCGCATGGGTGCCCACCAGAATTTGTATGTCACCGCGTGCCAAAGCCTCAAGCTTGGCTTTGCGTTCTTTGCCCTTGTCACGGCCTGTCAGGATTTCCAGCACCACACCGGCCTGTTCCGCCAAGGGTTTCAGTCCCTGCAAATGCTGTCGCGCCAGAATTTCCGTAGGCGCCATCATCACGCCCTGCCCTCCAGCCTCGACCGCAACCAACAGGGCCATCATGCCAACCAGAGTCTTACCAGAGCCCACATCGCCCTGAAGCAAACGGTTCATGCGGATGGGCTGCGCCATATCATCTGAAATCTCAGAAACCGCCCGTTGTTGCGCACCCGTTGGCCGGTACGGTAGCGCCGACAGCACGCGGCTTTGCAGCTTGCCATTGGCGATGCTTTCAATCCCTGCGGCGCGTTTCTGTTTGGCCCGCGCCAAAGCCAAGGTAAGCTGATGTGCAAAGAACTCATCATAGGCCAAACGTTCGCGGGCTGGATTGGTGGCCGCAATATCTTTCAGACCCTGCGGCTGATGCGCGGTTTCAATGGCGTCAAACCAATCGGGCCAATCTGATTGCGCCTTTTGCTGCGGATCTATCCATTCCTCTAATCCCGGCACCATCCGCAGAGCCGAGGCCGTGGCCTTCATCATGGTTTTTAACGTCACCCCGGCGGTGAGCGGGTAAACCGGCTCAAATGGTGGTATTTTTTCGCCTTCGTCCACCGGCAGCATGTGATCAGGGTGGACCATCTGGGCCACACCATCAAATAGTTCGAGCCGGCCAGAGATCAGCCGCCGCTCACCCGTCGGAAGCTGGCGCTGCACGTAATCGCCACGAGCATGAAAGAACACCAACTGAAAACTGGTTTCCGCATCTTCCACCGTCACCCGATGTGCGCCGCCCTTGTTCCGTGGGGGGCGATGGGTGCCAATGGTCACCTCAACCGTGACAATCCCCGGCAGCTCAGCGCCGACGATCGTGTCCCGACGACGGCGATCCACAACGGAATGTGGCAAGGAAAACAAAAGGTCACGTGGTTTCGCGACGCCCATGTTTTCCATATTCTGCGCAATCTTGGGGCCCACGCCCTCAAGCTTGGTCAGCTGTGCAAACAGCGGAAATAGTATTTCCGGACGGCTGCTCACAGACCCTCGATCAACGCAAGCCACGCGTCTTCATCAATGGTTTCTACACCCAAATCAGCCGCCTTTTTCGCCTTTGATCCAGCGCCGGGGCCAGCCACCAGCAGATCAGTTTTACCAGATACAGAGCCTGCCACCTTGGCCCCCAGCGATTCCGCACGGGCCTTCGCTTCGGCGCGGGTCATTTTTTCCAAGCTCCCGGTAAAGACCACCACTTTTCCGGCCACAGGGCTGCCTTCGGTCTTGGGCCGCTCAGCGTCTTGGATGCGAAGGTGCCCAGCCAAAGTATCAATGATGTCGCGCTCTCTCTCTTGGGCAAAGGCGCTGACCAGCGAGCGGGCCATCGTTTCACCGACGCCGTCGATGGACAGCAGTTCTTCCCACGCCGAACCGGCCTGCGCGGTGGCCTCATCCATCGCCTCTCGGAAGGTTTTCCAATTGCCATAATGTGTGGCCAGCATATTCGATGCGGCTTCTCCGACATGGCGAATACCCAATGCAAACAAAGCCTTACCAAAGGGGATGTCACGTTTCTCTTCAATGGCCAAAAACAGATTGGCAGCACTTTGATCGCCCCAACCTTTACGGTTTTTCAACTTGGTAAAGTTGCTCTCATCACGTGATTGAAGCGTGAAAATATCCACCGGTGTATTGATCGCAAGGTCGGTGTCATCAAAGAACATTTCGATTTGTTTGGCCCCAAGCCCCTCAATATCAAAGGCTTTGCGAGACACGAAATGTTTTAGCTTTTCAATGGCTTGCGCAGGACAAATCATCCCACCAGAACAGCGGCGCACAGCATCGCCTTCCTCGCGGATCGCATCAGATTGGCATTCGGGACAGATGGTTGGAAACTCATATGGCGCCGAGTCATCTGGGCGTTTGGATAGATCCACATCCGCCACCTTTGGGATCACATCGCCCGCGCGATAGACCTGTACCCAGTCCCCCACGCGGATGTCTTTGCCACCGCGGATCTCTTCGCCTTTGTTGTCACGCCCGACGATGTAGTCTTCGTTATGCAGTGTCGCGTTAGAGACCACCACACCGCCCACCGTCACCGGTGCCAATCGCGCCACAGGTGACAATGCGCCGGTGCGGCCCACTTGAATGTCGATGCCTTCAAGGCGAGTCCATGCCAGTTCAGCCGCGAATTTATGGGCAATCGCCCAGCGAGGCGTGGTAGAGCGGAAGCCGAGACGGGATTGCAGATCAAGCTGATCGACTTTGTAGACAACTCCGTCGATGTCATACCCAAGAGTGGCTCGCTGAACCTCAATTTCCTTATAATGTTCAATAAGTTCCGCAGGGCCATTACAGCGTTTTGTCAACGGGTTTGTCACAAAACCAAGCTCTGCCAACCGTTCGATCGCACCCATCTGAGTGTCGGCCAGTGGTGCGCTAAGATCGCCCCAGGCATAGGCAAAGAATTTCAGCGGCCGTGCTTTGGTGATTGCCGCATCCAACTGGCGCAAAGAGCCGGCCGCCGCATTGCGCGGATTGGCAAAGACTTTGTCACCCGCCTTTTCCTGCCGCAGGTTGAGGGCATCGAAGTCAGCGTGGCTCATATAAACCTCGCCGCGCACCTCTAAAACATCCGGTGCACCGATAAGCGTTTGGGGAATATCCGCAATGGTCAGTGCGTTGGCAGTGACATTTTCACCAACTGCGCCATCACCGCGTGTGGCCGCCTGTTTCAACTGACCGTTTTCATAACGCAATGACAGGCTTAGCCCGTCAATCTTGGGCTCTGCGGTAAAGGCGAGCTCTGCTGTCTCATGCATTCCAAGGAATTTGTAAATGCGATCAACAAAATCAGAGACATCTGCGTCTTCAAAGGCATTCCCAAGTGACAGCATGGCAACCGCATGGGTGATCTTGCCAAAGCCATCCGCCACCGGCGCACCAACCTGTTCAGATGGGCTATCGGCACGTTTCAGATCAGGGAACGCGGTCTCGATCGCAGCATTGCGCCGCTTTAAGCGGTCATACTCTGCATCGCTGAGGGTGGGCGCATCATTGGTGTGATACTCACGGTTCGCATCTGCTAGTCGCGTAGCCAGTTGCGCAAGCTCTGCCCGAGCTTCATCTTTGGACAGAGATTGAATGTCTTTTTCTTGAGTCACTTCGCCCGCTCCGATTTGTTCCTAAATAGATAAATCGGGGTGCGGGCGACGTCTAGCGATTGCGCGTGATATCCACAGATTTCACGCATTCTGTTTTGGCAGGTGCCTAAGCACGCATGGCCATATCAACTTGTTCGACCTCAACAGCCGGTTCCGGGTCACGTAAGACATACCCCCGACCCCAGACCGTTTCGATGTAATTGTCGCCACCTGTGGCCTCGCTCAGCTTTTTGCGCAACTTACAGATGAATACATCGATGATCTTAAGTTCTGGCTCATCCATGCCGCCATACAGATGGTTAAGAAACATCTCTTTGGTCAGGGTTGTCCCCTTACGCAAAGAAAGTAATTCCAGCATTTGATACTCTTTGCCTGTGAGGTGCACAGCGGTTCCATCAACATCCGCTGTTTTTGCATCCAAGTTGACGCAAACTTTGCCGGTGTTGATGACAGATTGGGAATGCCCCTTAGATCGGCGAATGATCGCATGAATACGGGCCACCAATTCTTCGCGATGGAAAGGTTTGGTCAGATAGTCATCCGCACCAAATCCAAAGCCTTTTAATTTACTGTCTGTGTTGTCGTTACCTGACAAAATAAGGATCGGTGTTTCGATTCGAGACAACCGCAACTGCTTGAGCACCTCTAAACCCGCCATGTCAGGCAGATCCAAATCCAAAAGAATCAAATCGTAATCATACAGTCGGGCAAGATCGATGCCTTCCTCACCCAAATCTGTGGAATAAACATTCAAATTTGCATGGGTCAGCATCAATTCAATGCTTTTTGCGGTTGCCGGATCATCTTCAATTAAAAGAACACGCATATAAAATATCTCCGCTGCGGCTGTCTGAATGCAACTGTGAACAGCCAATAGTAAAATTCGTATTAATCAATAGTATCAAATTAGCGCCACACGCTAAGGTTGTCGATACTTTTGTAGCGCTGTCGTCTTTAAAGCCTCCTCTCCAAATTCGCTAACTGCGCTGGTCCACTGCAAAAATTCTTCTTCAGAAAGCCCATAGCGTTCCAATGCCTCTGCCTGAGTCAGCAACCCATATGCCACCCCGCGCACCACAGCCGCTTTGCGAGAAGCAACCCAGCGACGTGTGGTTTCAGAGGGCAAATCTGCCTGCGAAAACACCCGACCGTCTTTTAATGTGACCGTTCGTACACCGTCGATCTTTTTCAAAAACATCTTCAGATCTCCTACTTGTGGATAATCTGTGGCCAATCCTCTTAACAGCTTATGAAACGAGGGGTTGAGAGTAGTTCGGATTTTCTTATATTCCTCCCTTCTGCCCTGTTAGGAGTCGTCAAGATGGCGCTGGATGGTGACAGCTCTGTAAAAGAGCACCCAATCAATTCTCTTGGTTTTGCCAAACCCCCGTCTGAAACGCGGGTTGTTGTGGCGATGTCAGGCGGTGTCGACAGCTCTGTTGTGGCGGCGCGCCTGGCAGACGAAGGCTATGACGTGGTCGGCGTCACGCTACAGCTTTATGACCACGGGGCGGCGCTTGCGAAAAAGGGCGCGTGTTGTGCTGGAATCGACATTCACGATGCCCGCCGCGTGGCCGAGGAAAAGGGCTTTCCACATTACGTTTTGGATTACGAAAACATCTTCCAAGATGCTGTGATTGATGAATTTGCCGACAGCTATCTGGGCGGGGCAACCCCTGTGCCCTGCATTCGCTGTAATGAACGGGTGAAGTTCAAGGATCTGTTGGAAACAGCGAAAGACCTGGAGGCTGATTGCATGGCCACCGGACACTACATTCAGCGCAAAATGGGCGACCATGGCGCAGAGCTGCACTCTGCCGAGAATGCAAGCAAAGATCAAAGTTACTTTCTGTTCTCGACAACGCCGGAACAGCTGGACTATCTGCGCTTTCCACTCGGGCATCTGCCCAACAAAGAAGCCACCCGCGCATTAGCCGCGGAATATGGCCTTTCGGTTGCGGACAAACCCGACAGCCAAGACATTTGTTTTGTGCCAAATGGCGACTATGCCTCGGTCATCGAAAAGCTGCGTCCAGGCGCTGCTGAACCCGGTGAGATTGTTGATCACAACGGAGTTGTGCGCGGCACTCATAATGGCGTGATCCATTATACCATCGGTCAGCGTCGTGGCCTTGGCATCGGTGGCCTGTCCGAGCCGCTTTATGTGGTGAAACTCGATGTCGACAACAAGCGCGTCATCGTTGGCCCCAAAGAAATGCTGACGACCCGCATCGTTCCGGTGCGCGAAATCAACTGGCTTGGAGATGTGCCGTTTGACAGTCAGCCGGAATGGCAAATGTCAGTTAAAGTGCGGTCAACCCGCCCCCCGCGTGAGGCAATCATTCGTCCAACAGGCCCAACCACGGCTGAAGTTGAACTGTTGACACCCGAAGAAGGTGTATCACCGGGTCAAGCTTGTGTGTTTTATGCAAACGAAGGCAGCCGTATTTTTGGTGGTGGCTGGATTTGGAGAGGCTGAGGCCAAGCGGCCTCACCCTTTCCCATCACACTGTCTTAAAAGCTTTTGTTAAAGCTAAACAGAAACGCGGTTTCGCGCAGGCCTTCGATATGGCCGCGGTTATGGGCATGTGCCACGGCAATTCCGAAATGGCGCCCTTTAGACATCGCACGCTCATATGAAACGCCGAACCGCATTTCACGTTTTTGCGGTGCAAGATCGATTGGGACAGCCTGAAAGCTCCGGGTCCCAGCTGCGCCGACAACAGGCAGATTAACAGAGGTTTGACCATTGGTCACAGCAGCAGGTACGGACAATGAAAACTTGATACGGTCATTTTGAACAAAAGCATTGTCCTGTGACAACGTCAGCGCAGCAGAATTCATCAAGACCTGCGCTGAATTCCCTAGTGCCGAGCTCTCGCGCCCCGTGGCATATCCGTACTCAAATTTCAGCGTAGACAGTTCAGACAGATCTGCTGTCAGCGCCATTCCGGCTGAGAAGATAGACTGATCTGTACCGCCATTCCAATCCGACAATAGATCCGCGGTGTCATCTCCAAAGGCTGCGTTCAGTTCGAGTGAAGCAATGCCAAGATCGTAGTCACGACCAATACCAACCCCAAAGCTTTCAGCGCCGTTGTCTAATCCGCGATAGATCGAAAGGTGGTAATTTGCATCTTCCCCTGGCAAAGCAATGTCTTGCCCGTCCCCAAAGAAACTTGCTCCGGCCACGCCACGGCTGTGGGCCGTTTCAAAACGCGTGACATCGTTCAGCGAAAACATTGGTTTCACAGCGTTTGTTGCCACAAGGTTCGCCGCATTGATTGCAAAAGTCGCAGCCAGCACATCTTGGCTTGCGACTTCAACACCCTCTAGCGCTCGGGCCATCGCGTCACCGCTGGCACCACCACTCACAACAAGAGGCACTTCGGGGCTTAAGGTTGTACCGTTGATTGTGACAATCGTGGATTGCCCAATTGGCAAAAGCGCCGCTGCCACATCCAGAAAACCGTGGCCAAATTCTTCGCTATACTCATGGTTAAACCCGGGCACGAGCGCAACAGACCCAGCACTGTTAAAGCCGCTGAACTCGTTGTCAGCTGAGGCGAGCAGACGAATGCGCAACTCCTGATGCGTCATGTCCGGGAAAGCTTCGGCGAGCAACGCAAGAGCACCTGATACAGTTGGTCCAGCAAAGGATGTGCCGGTCGCAAAGTGGTAGCCATCATTGGCCGTAGAGTTAGCCCCTCTCCAAGACCCATCTGCTGTGATGCACCAGGCTGCGGCCTCGTGACATGCAGACGAAATGCGGCTGACCGAAACCACATCGTCGCCCGACATGGTCGGGAACCCATTCACCACAGCGAGCCAGCTTTCTTCTAAATCCGGCAGCAAAACAGGAAGCCCCGGAAGAAGGTCAACTTCTGTGGTGGAGCTATTATTTGACAAAGAGAAAACCACAATTCCATCTTGAGCATAATTCTCGAGCGCTGAAACATAGGCTGCGCCATCGCTGGAACCCAGGTAGATGTTGTAGCTTGCGCTGGTCGCGGTAGAGCCGTCGTACCCCCACGAGTTGTTTAGCGCGACGGCACCTGCCGTCGTTGCAGCATTTGCTGTATCTGCAAGTTGTGAAAGTGAATCAAAGCTACCTAATACGAGGTCTGCGCCTGGCGCCACCCCAATCATATCTGACGAATTCCCTGCGGCAACAGAAGCCACAAAGGTACCATGATCTTCAACTGTGATCCCGGACCCCGTTGTGATGCTTTTCCCGGCCAGTGCTTCGTGACTTGTTAAGAAACCGCTGTCGGAAATTGCAATCACCTCTCCTGCGCCGGTCAAACCTGCGGCATGGGCATAGTGAATTCCCGAATGCTGAATGGGGTTACCACCCAAGTCGATATCGACACTTGCATCAAAAGAACCGTTCCCATTCACATCGAAATAGGACGAATTGTCGACCTGACTGGTATATCGTGGGTCACTCGTGATCAGGGTATTGGCGGCAGTGCGAACGGAATCCAGATTCTCTAGGAAGAAAGCAAGCAAGGTTTCATTGGTTGTGTAGGGCAATGTGGTTGAACCGGATGATCCGCCACCGCTGCCACCGCTAATATCAATGCCGTCTCCAATGATATCAATGAGACCGCCTAGGTCTTCGCCACCACAGCCCGCTAGGAAGAGCGGTGTGACAAGGGCCGCTGTTAACCTGTGAGGTGTACGTTTCTCTTCCGATCGATCACTACACTTTTTCAATTCACTACCCAAAATTCAAAAAACTTAAACTAATCTTCTTCAACATCAGCCCGACTTCAAGCCATCCAACACAGCTTTTGCGGCGCGTATACCAGGGTCTTCAGAACCGCGTCCTAAACGCAACATGGTTTCCTCAACGATGGCCTTTTGTTCATCTGGACCATTCAAAACCTCGATCACCCCTGATGCAATCTTTTCAGGCACACAATCCTCCCCCAGAAACTCAGGGATCTTCCGTGTGTCCGTCACAAGATTCGCTAGGGTTAAAGTATCGATTTTCAACAACCTTTGATAGACTTTTCGGCTCAACCAACTCACGTCATAAGCGATTACCATCGGGGTGCCCGCTGCCGATAATTCCAGCGACACCGTGCCAGATGCCGCTAAGGCCACATCTGCCGCGTGAAAGGCACAGCGCTTGCGATGTGCGGCGTCTTGAGGGGACATACCCGTTGGATCAAGGATCACGGGCGGATGCGCCATATCTGCCGTCATATCTTGCACCAACCCCACCACAGGGCCAGCTGCTGGCAATAGGAACTGAAGCTCTGGTCGTTCGGCCTGCAAGCGCTCCATCGTTGCGCGGAATGTTGGCAGCAATCGGGTCACTTCGCTTTTGCGACTGCCAGGCAAGAGCAACACCACAGGATCATCACTCAGTTCCAATTCAGCGCGAAACGCAGTCACGTCGTCGGCGGTTGGCACCGGTTCAGCCACCACCGGGTGGCCCACAAAATCACAGCGCATGCCATGCGCTTCCATATAGGGCGGTTCAAATGGCAACAGCGCCAGCACTTGATCAATAATCGGCGCCATCTTGGCCGCCCGCCCTTCACGCCAGGCCCAGACAGATGGGGCCACATAGTGCACCGTGCGCAGGTCACTGGCTTCTCGCACCAGTTTGGCCACACGCAAACAGAACTCTGGGCTATCGATTGTGATCACCACATCGGGCTGCATGTCCAAAATAGCATCCGCGCATTCCCGAATGCGGCGTTTAAGCTCAAAATACTTTGGTAGGATCTCTACAAAGCCAAGGACCGAGAGTTCCTCCATAGGAAACTGGCTGGTCAGACCTTCAGTGGCCATCAATGGCCCACCGACGCCATGAAATTCAATCGTCCCCTCGTGCAGCTGCTTAAGCCCCTGCATCAGAGATGCGCCCAACTTGTCGCCTGACAGCTCTCCGGCAATGACGTAGATTTTCATGACAGCCCCTCGTTACAGGTCGTCTTGACCATATAAGAATACATCGTTTTCATTGGCCAACCGCAAAGTTTCCTTACGGTTCACGATCAAGACTCGCTGCGCGGCGACAAAGATTCCATCAAGCCCAGCCTTCACCGCCGACTCAATTGTGTTGGGGCCGATCGTTGGCATATCCACACGCAGATCTTGCCCGGGCTTAGGCGCTTTGACAAAAACACCTCTGGCCCGACGTAGGTGATTTGGCGTTTCAGCCACAAATCCAAGCAACGCGTCGGTACCTTGCAGTGTTTCAATGCCAAGACACAGGCCAGCGGCCACAACAGCACCCTGCCCTACATCCAGTGGGCCAAGCGCGTTCAAAATGTCCTTGGCGCGGGCGGCATCCGCCAGATGAGCCTCTGATGGGGCTGGGCCCGCCAGCAAACCCGCCTCTGCGGTCAAACCCGGCAACACTTCATGTGCGCCACGTACGGTGAACCCTTGTTCTTCGAACATCGCAATCACGACCCGCAGCAAAGCATCGTCGCCTTGCTGAAAGGCTTGCATCAATCGGGCCATATTGGCCTGCATAAAACCATCAAGTGCCGTTGGGTCGATGTCAGGGCGAGACATGGCCCCTGCCATGACAACCTCGGTCACGCCTTGGGCTTTCATGTCATCAAACAAGGCGCCCAGATGTTCAAATCGATGTTCACAGGTGGGGCCCGTCAAATCGTGGCCAACTCCCGCAAGCGTGACAGGCAGCGCGTCTGGGTGGGCCTTACAGATTTGCACCGGCAAGGCCCCTTTGGCGGAAATCACTGCAAGACGTGCCATCAGGTTACCGAGGCGTCAGGAAAGATCGGTCGCTGTCGCCCATGACGAAATCAACGATCTCTTTGACATAGGCGCTGTCGGCTTCTTTGCTGACAGCGGCAACACGTTCTGCAAATGCGCCCTCACCCTGTGCAAGCGCCTGAAAGGCTGACCGAAGCGCGGAAATATCTGTGCGCGACACGCCGCGACGTTTCAGACCCACGAGGTTCAGCCCATCTAGTTGTCCCCGTGGCCCTTGAACCAAGCCGTAAGGGATCACGTCATTTGTCACCATACACACAGCACCAATGATGGCACCGCGCCCGATGCGCACAAACTGGTGGATGCCAGAGAGACCACCCACGATGACATCTTCTTCGAGGATACAGTGCCCGGCGACAGCCACAGAGTTTACCAGAATGACCCGGTCGCCTATTTGCACATCATGGGCCACATGGCAGCCCGCCATGAACAGACCGTCGTCCCCGATTTTGGTGACGCCGCCTCCACCCTCAGTGCCGGCGTTCATGGTTACGTGTTCGCGAATGCGGTTCCGCTTTCCGATCACCAGCTTAGAGGCTTCGCCTTTGAATTTAAGATCCTGCGGGATCTCACCAATCACTGCAAAGCTAAAGATGACTGTATCTTCGCCAACCTCGGTATCGCCTGTGATCACCACATGGGATTTGAGTTCGACATTCTCATGTAGCACAACCTGTGCGCCAACCACGCAGAACGGGCCGATTTGACAGCCCGCAGCAATGCTGGCGCCCTCTTCGATCACCGCGGATGCGTGAATACTCGCGTCTGGGGAAACAGCCATTCGGCTTACTCCTTTGGCAGTTCCATCATTGCGGTAAACTCAGCCTCTGCGGCCATCTCACCTTCAACTTCGGCAACACCCGAGAATTTCCAGACTTTGCCACCTGGCTTACCGCGCACTGTGGTCAGCTTCATTTCAAGAACGTCACCCGGCACCACCATGCGGCGGAATTTGCACTTGTCGATAGCCATGAAATAGACCTGCATGTTTTTGTCTTCCATGCCCAGCTCTGTGCCAACCATGATCGCCGCGGTCTGTGCCATCGCTTCGATGATGGTCACACCTGGCATAATAGGATTGCCCGGAAAGTGCCCTTGAAAATGCGGTTCGTTCATCGTGACATTCTTGATACCTTTGGCGGTTTGATACCCATCAATATCAACCACTTTGTCCACCAGCAGGAAGGGGTAACGGTGTGGGATGATCCGCTGGATGCGGTGAATGTCTGCGGATTTCAACGACTCGCTCATGGGAGGCTCCTGCTTCTTATGTCTTACTTAATTCCCTAATGGGTTTTGGGAACAAGGTGAAGGGTAACTTCGCTCTTTGGACGCGGGGGATAATGCCCGAGCGAGCCAGATCGGCTGTAGCTTACTCGCTTGGCAAAGCGTCCTCTTCGCCAGCGTCAGACGCGCCATCGCCAATCAATGTATTCACAGTTTGAATAGCTGTGTCAGTCACATCAAGGGCGGGCAACCCATACAAAGCGGATCGTTTGTCTAAAATCACCTGAGCGCCGCTTTGGCGCAGCATCGCATCCCAAACCGGAACGAGCGACCCAATGAATTCAAGCCGCGCGGCTTCGGTGCGCTGTGCGATCTCAAATTCTTTTTGATCCTGAAGGCGCCGGATCTCTGTGACCCGCGCATCAAACGCATCTGCCACCTTTCGGAAATCCGCAGGCGACATAGAGGCCCGTTGCTCGGTCAGCCGCTGCTCTTCTTCCGTCAACTCCGCAGCCAGATTGCGGTTTTCGGTCGACAAAATTGCAATGTCAGCCTGCTGTTCCTGAATGACACGCTGACCAAAGGCAGATTCACGAAACAGTCGATCCGAATCCACAAGCAACACAGCCAAAGGGGGTTGCACCGGTGCGCCTTGGGCAGATGCAATCGCTGGGGCGGCAAGGCAAAGCCCCGCCCCAAGCAGTATCGCACGTAAACCGGCTGGCACTTTAGAACTCTGTCCGAATGGTCAGGTTAAAGTTCTGTTCCCGATCAAACGCTTCTTTTTGAAGCGCCCGCGAGAAGTTGAACTGCAGTGGACCAATTGGCGTTGTCCAGAAGATCGACACACCCACAGTTTGGCGGATTTGCGCGTCGTTTGACACCAAGGTGCCTGCGCCCGCGGTACCGTCCACACCCCACAAAGAGCCGATGTCATAGAACACACCACCGCTGATGCCGTATTCTTCGGGCAGTCCCAATGGGAATTCCGCCTCAAAGCGGGCCACCGCATAGTATTTGCCCCCAAGACCTTCGTCGACGCCACCACCCACTTCACGCGGGCCAATGCCGAACGGCTCAAAGCCACGCATCTGGGACGATCCAAGCGCAAAGCGATTGTGAACACGTGAATCGTTGTTTGGTGCATATAGCGCACCACCTTCAAGTGTGGCGCGCAACGTTACATCGCCGCTCAGCACTTTGGTCTGCGCAATCGCACGCGCCGTTGTTCGCACGTATTCAATATCGCTGCCTGGGCCTGCGAAATCTTGACCAAATTCCAATAGGTAACCCGCATCTGGGTTCAAGCCACCAATGCGAGAATCGTAAGTATATGTATACCCAACAGAGCTAGAATTGGTGGTGCCACGTGCGGCCTCTGCATCCAAAAGTGATCCTGCAACTGCACTTGAGCCCGGGATACTCATATCAACAGATTCAAAGGTGTAGCGCAGTTGTAATGTGCTTTGTTCACCCGTTCTAAAGGCGACAAACGGTTGAAATTCTCCAACGACGTTTTCGTACCGGGCATTGCCTAAGCTCTGATCCTGATAAGACAGGTTGAATCCAACAGCCACGTCACGGCCCAGGAAAGCCGGCTCTGTAAAGCTTAGGCGATAGTTATTCACGTCAGGTGATGTCGAGGCATTAATCGCCAGTTGCTGACCACGACCAAGGAAGTTGCGTTCTGTCAGACCCACAACCAAGCCAAAGCCCGTATCGGTCGAATACGTCCCACCAAAGCTCAGTGAGCCCGTGTTCTTTTCAGCGACGTCCACATCCACGATCACTTGATCTGGGCTGGTCCCCTCGCGGGCGTTTACTTCGGCGGTTTCAAAGAAGTTCAAGGCACGGATACGTTCTGCCGCCTCACGAATTTCACGAGGATTAAACGGATCGCCTTCGACCACTTTGAACTGACGGCGAATAACGCGGTCGAGCGTGGTGGTGTTGCCTTCAATGTCGATACGCTCGACAAAGACACGTGGGCCACGCACCAGCGCGAATTCAACATCAAGCGATAGGTCACGATCATTGCGGGTGATGCGCGGTTCAATGCGCACGAAATCCAAGCCCTGACGGATCGCAACACGCTCTAGGCGTGAAATGGCGTTTTCCACCAAAGATGGCGAATAGGTTACGCCAGAACGAATTTTCAGTTCATTCTGGAACAGCTCGGCATCTACGTCCGCAAGCTCGCTGACGGTGGTGATTTCCCCAAAGGAAAACTGCTGCCCCTCTTCGACGTTAAACGTCAGAAAATACCCATCCCGTTCGCGGGCCAATTCGGCGTTTACGCCTGTGATACGGAAATCGACATAACCACGGGACTGATAGAAATCCGTTAGAACTTGCTTATCAAATTCGATCCGATCTTCGACCAATGTATCGCGTTTAACCAAAGCGCGCAGAACACCTGCTTGCTTGGTACCCAATACACGACGCAAACGACGATCCGAGAAGTTGCGGTTGCCCACAAAGCTCAGACGCTCGATTTCGGCCAGCGAGCCTTCGAAGATTTCAAATACCAAATCCGCACGGTTCTCGGAACGGCGGATGATACGCGGCGTGACACGCGCCGCAATACGACCGGAATCGGCATAGGCCTGCGCGATCGCACCCGCATCGCTTTCCGCGGTCGCTGGATTCAGCACGCGGCGTGGCTGTGATTCAACAATCGCTTCCAGCACATCATCTTTCAGACGGCGATTGCCTTCAAAGCGGATGCGGTTGATCGTTGGGAATTCGACAACGCGAATCTCAAGACGATTGCCACGCGGGGTGACTTCGACAGATTCGAAAAGGCCTGTGGCCAAAATGCTCTGGTAGGCATCATTGACGTCTGCACCAGACACAACCTGACCTCGAGCGATTCCTGCATATTGCGCGATCGCAGCGTCTTCGATGCGGTTATTACCTTCGATGACGAGATTGGTGAATCGGTAGCTTTGCGCCTGGGCCACATCAGGTGCGGCAGCCAACCCCATTGAAACAATTACTGAAAACGCAAATGTTGTGCGGCGCAGCAACCCTTTTGTAAGGTTATCCGCAGGGGCCGCGCCCCAAAAATGCTCGGTCATAACCCCAAATCCTGTATGACATCCCGGTTATCCGACTAAGTATCGGTATTAAACCGCCTTGTCAAAACAGCAATCCACGCAACTAAGAGCAGCGTGGATCAACGGGCATAAATAAGCCAATAACAGGATCAGGTTTTAGGGATGCATCGGCCCGGACGTTATCCAGAAAAGGCCAAGCTCACCCAGCTGAGCACCAAGCGCGAGCGACAAAACAATCGCGGCAGGAAAGACAATACGTTCCCAGCTGACATCCCAAAGGATGCCTACGGCACGGTATCCACTTTTAATGGTTTGCATGGGTTGCTCCGAATTCGTCTCTTAAGTTCCCGACAAAGGTAACAAAAGAATGGGGCAAGAATTGGGCAACCCATTAAGATTGGGTAACTATAAAGCCCTTACGGGCAGAATAGGTCGTTCGTCAGACCAAAGGTCATCATCCCCAGAACAATAATTAGCCCTGCCATCATCAGAAAACGCACAACGGTATCGTTTGGTGCTTTGCCGCGAACCGCCTCATAGGCGTAGAACATCAGATGCCCACCATCGAGAACGGGAATGGGGAACAAGTTCAGCAAGCCAATTGCTGTGGAAAGCACAGCAATGAACCAAATAAAGTTCTCTGTGCCCTGGCTCGCCATTGCGCCTGACGTCTGCGCGATCCCAATGGGGCCAGACAGGTTACAGCTGCTGATCGCGCCTGTCACCATGTGATACAGACCTGAAACAGACCCGCTGGCGATGCGCCATGTTTGATAGACAGCGCCGTTCACAGCCTCGCCAAACGCAACAGGTTCGCGCGCCGGCTCAAAGGCCAAGCCGCCGCGAATACCAATGCGCCAATGGGTGTCAAACCCACCTTCGTCATTAGGCTCATCCACACGGCGTGGGGTTAGGCTAAAGTCATGCAGTTCCCCTGCCCTCCAAACGGTCAGCTCAACCGTAGCACCTTCGGCCCCCAGAACAGCTTCTTGGAGGCTGCGGAAGGTGTGAATGTCTTGGCCATTGACCGCAGTCACCACATCATTCTGTTTCAACCCGGCATTATACGCTGCGCTTTGCGGAGACAGCTGTGTCACCAAAGGTGGATAGAGATAAGGGCCTGTCACCTCGACCTGCGCACCATCACGTTCGACCAGATAGTCTAGCAAGGGTTGGCGCGGCAGCGCATCCACAAAGTCAGCACCAGAGGTGGCGCTGTCTTGGTTGGGCAAGGCCACGCCTTGGGCCTGTAGCAAGATATCACCTGCCTGAAGCGTATAGCCCGTTTGTGGCAAACTGCGCATTTCACCCACTGTCAGCTTTTCACCAACAGCGCCTTGCGACAAGATCACACCGCCAAATATCAGAATAGACAGTACAAAGTTAAAGATCGGACCAGCAGCAACGGTTGCGGTGCGGGCCCACAAAGGGGCCCCGTGCATCGTACTGCGCAGCTCTTCTTCGGAAAGTGTAGAAACCACTTCATCGTCTTTTCCAGCAGAAGCCGCATCCGCATCCCCCTTAAAGCGCACATAGCCGCCCATGGGGATCAAAGCGATCTGCCACTTCGTGCCACGCTTGTCGTAACGCGAGTACAGAACAGGCCCAAAACCAAGCGAGAAGACTTCGGCATGAATGCCAGACCAGCGCCCTACGATGTAATGACCATATTCGTGAATGGCCACAATTACAGAAAGCGCAACCACAAAGGCGATCAGCGTGATCGCTCCGCTTTGGAAACTGGGAAGTAGCGACGAAAAATCCAAAATTGTTATCCTCTGCGCGTGGTCATAACGTGCCGGGCAGTCGCCCGCGCGTGATTGTCAGTGTTTTGCACCATATCTAAGGTCATTTCGGCACGAATAAGGCTATTATCCGATGACAATTGGGTGAGTGTCTCTTCGACCACAGTCGCCATATCCAAAAAACCGATGCGATGATCGATAAAGGCGTCCAGCGCCTCTTCTTTGGCGGCATTGAAAATACAACCCGCCATTCCGCCGATTTCCATCACGTCCCATGCCAATCGCAAGGCAGGGTAGCGCGCCGGATCAGGGGTTTGAAAATTCAACTGGCCCGTTTTTGCCAGATCAAGCCGCTCAACAGGCAGTTCTTTGCGATCGGGCCAATGCAAAGCATAGCCAATGGCATGGCGCATATCCGCAGATCCGACATGGGCCTTTAACCCACCGTCGTTAAATCCGATGATGGCATGCACCAGAGATTCTGGGTGAACCAGCACATCTATTTGCGCCGCACCAACGTCAAAGAATTCTTTGGTTTCAATAACTTCAAGCGCCTTATTGAACATAGAGGCTGAGTCGATTGTGATGCGTTGCCCCATATCCCAATTCGGATGGGTCGCGGCCTGTTCGGGTGTGGCTT
The DNA here is from genome assembly GCA_947498415.1 of uncultured Paracoccaceae bacterium. Lineage (GTDB taxonomy): Bacteria > Pseudomonadota > Alphaproteobacteria > Rhodobacterales > Rhodobacteraceae > Cognatishimia. The sequence continues at coordinate 474,463 of CANMKB010000003.1, read as the reverse complement.
TTGCCATTTCTTCCAGTGACCAGTCGCGGAACGCACCACCGCTTGCGGTGATCGTGATCTTTTCAACGCTGCCGATGTCTTCACCTGTGAGGCACTGAAAAATGGCGGAATGTTCGCTATCGACCGGCAATAAAGTTGCGCCAGAGGCTTTGGCCGTTTCAAGGACCAACGCACCCGCCGTCACCAAAGATTCTTTATTCGCCAGCGCCAGTGTTGCGCCCTGCTTCAGAGCCACTAGGCCTGGCTCAAGCCCGGCTGCGCCCACGATGGCAGACATCACCCAATCGGCGGGACGATCTGCGGCCTCTGCCAATGCTGTGGCCCCCGCTTGCGCTTCAACGCCAGTGCCAGATAGCGCATCTTGTAGGTCGCTTAGCCGCTCTGGGTAGGCCGTTACAGCCACCTCAGCCTTGAGCGCTTTGGCGTCAGCGGCCAGTTGCGCAATGTTGGCACCCCCACTCAGGGCAACCACATCATAGTCGTCTGGCGCACGGCGGATCAGGTCGATGGTGTTTTGTCCAATCGATCCGGTCGCTCCGAATATGGAAACGCGTTTCATAGTAACCCCGTTTTCAGTGTGCCAGTGTTTAGCCCGGATGATGCGGCAAGCCAACAACCGTCGATACGATCAGCACCACAAGAGCGGCTGCCATCATACCATCAAAACGATCCAGCACACCGCCGTGCCCCGGAATTAAGTTGCTGCTGTCTTTGATCCCGCTTCGGCGTTTGATCGCGCTTTCGGCAATATCGCCCAGTTGGCTGGCAAAAGAGACCGCGACGCTGACCAATGCAAGCCCCGGCCCCGCCATCACAAGCCCAATAAGCGCAGCGGCAATCCAACCCGCAGCTGTACCTGACCATGTTTTCTTGGGGCTGATGCTTGGCCAAAACTTAGGCCCGCCCAGAATACGCCCGGCAAAGTATCCGGCAATATCCGTCATCACTACGACGGCAATCATCCACAAGACCCATGTCAGGCCCGCGGTTTCACGCAACAGCAGAAACCCGAATACAGCCAACATGAGCGATGCGGCATAAAGCACGAATATTAAACGATCTTTCTTAATTGCGCTTAAGGCAACAAAGGCAGGTGCCACCAGCACCGGAACAAAGAAAGTCGATGGAATGAACCCCAGTGACATCACGACAGCCGCAGCCAGCAATCCGTTTTGAAACGCAGCACTCGGCTTTTCCGGGTCCATCATCCGGATCAGTTCCCAGATCATCAGACCCGCGACGGCCGCCATGACAACGTGAAAAATCAAGCCGCCCTGCCATATGGCAAACGCGCCCAATACCAACATCACGACGCCCGACGTCACACGTGCGGGAAGATCGCCCCACTTGCCATCAGCGCTCATGCAGAAACCGCACCAAAGCGACGATTGCGCGAGCCGTAGCTGTTAACAACCTTTTGGAATTCTTCTTCGGAAAAGTCCGGCCACAGCGTATCGACGAATTCGTACTCTGCGTAGGCCGACTGCCACAACAAGAAGTTCGAAATGCGCGCCTCACCGCTGGTGCGGATCACCAGATCAGGATCTGGCAGGACATGTGTGTCTAGATACCCTGTAAGTGTTTGTTCATCCACGGTTTCCGGCGCAACTTTTCCGTCTTGAATGTCAAACGCCATACGCTTGATCGCGCGCGCCACCTCATCACGACCGCCATAGTTAATCGCAATCGTCAAGTTGACCTTGGTATTCTCAGACGTCAGTTCTTCAAGCTCGTCCATCAAACTTTGAAGCTTTTTATCAAGCTTCATGCGGTCGCCAATAAACCGAACACGCACACCTTCTTTCTGAAGGTTGCGCGCCTCTTTGCGGATGTACTGGCGAAACAGGCTCATAAGGCCTGCAACTTCGGACTGGGTGCGCTTCCAGTTTTCCGTCGAAAACGCGTAGATCGTTAGATATTTTACGTTAAGCGGTACGCAAGCGCGGACAATTTCTTTCACCCGCTTGGCGCCAGCGTGGTGACCAAACAGGCGCGGACGGCCGCGGGATTGTGCCCAGCGACCGTTACCATCCATAATAATAGCCACATGACGCGGCCCCTGCGGAATAGAGCTATCGGGTGCCATCGTCACCGCCTCTCTTGGTCTTAGACCTGCATGATCTCTGCTTGCTTGGTTTCAAGCGCGTCATCGACCTTTTTAATATAACTATCTGTCAATTCTTGCATCTCAGATTCCCAAAGCTTTTGGTCATCTTCAGACATGCCATCATTCTTGGCTTTTTTAATCTGGTCCATACCATCGCGACGCAGGTTCCGAATAGAAACCCGGGCACTTTCGGCGTATTGACCGGCAACTTTACCCAGTTCGCGGCGGCGCTCTTCGTTCAATTCTGGAATCGGCAGCATAATGATTGTGCCGTTCAGCTGTGGGTTAATGCCCAAACCAGATTCGCGAATGGCTTTTTCCACCTTACCAACAAGACCTTTGTCCCAAACGTTGATGGTCACCATCCGAGGCTCTGGCACATTAACGGTACCCACCTGGTTGATCGGTGTCATAGACCCATATGCGTCAACCATGACTGGCTCTAGCATCGTGGCAGAGGCACGTCCGGTGCGCAGCGAAGCAAATTCGGTTTTCAGATTGCCCAACGCGCCATCCATGCGGCGGGTTAGATCGTCGGTGTCGAGTTCAAATTCTTCAGACATGTGAAATGCTCTACTCTTTTGTTGGGCCGCGCCCAGGTTTTATCCGGGTATATCGCCTTTTTCGGTGCAAGAACAACTACAGTTGTTAAGAAGCTGCGCGTTTGCGTGCAGGCATTGCCAAGTTATGACAGGTAAAAACTACGAAAGGCCCCTGTGAATACAAACACAGAGACCTTGATAGGTTTCTAGTCTTAATAAACTTTAGTGTAGGTGCCTCGGCCCGCCAGAATGCCTTTGAATCCACCTGGTTCGTCCAGACCAAAAACGATGAGCGGTAGGTTGTTATCCCGCGCCAGTGCAATTGCAGAGGCATCCATGACTTTAAGGCGCTTTGCCAGAACATCATCATAGCTCACGTTGTCATAGCGCACCGCGTCTGCGTGCTCTTTTGGGTCTTTGTCGTAAACACCGTCGACACCGTTTTTGCCCATAAAGATCGCCTCACACGCCATTTCATTGGCCCGCAGAGTCGCAGCTGTGTCTGTTGTGAAATATGGGTTGCCAGTACCGGCGGCAAAGATGCAGACACGCTTTTTCTCGAGGTGACGTACCGCGCGGCGGCGAATGTACGGCTCTGCGACCTCATCCATGCGGATTGCGGAAATCACACGCGTAAACACACCAAGGCCCTCTAGAGCCGATTGCATCCCCAGCGCATTCATAACCGTGGCCAACATGCCCATGTAGTCTGCGGTGGTACGTTCCATACCCTGAGCAGAACCAGAAAGACCGCGGAAGATGTTACCGCCGCCGATCACAAGGCAAATCTCAACGCCCATGTCATGCACAGACTTGATCTCGCGGGCAATACGTTCAACGGTTGGTGGATGCAGGCCAAAGCCCTGATCACCCATCAGCGCCTCCCCCGAAATCTTTAGCATCACACGATTATAAGTGGTCTCTTTTTCGAGGATTGCGTCGGCCATGTTGCACTCCGTCTGCACAGGGGTCAAAATTGTGGGCAACATGTCTTAAAAGACGCTTCGGTTCAATCCGCGATCTTGGAATTGCGGGGCCTTTGGCGGAAAAAAATGAAAGTATTCGAATGTTCAATCTAAAAGCGCTGTCGCCAGAGCAGCCTGTGTTGATTGCAGGGCCAACTGCGAGTGGAAAAAGTGCGCTCGCGCTTGAGATCGCCGCGGCGCAGGGCGGCGTGGTGGTGAATGCAGATGCTTTGCAGGTTTACGAAAACTGGCGCGTTCTTTCGGCACGCCCTCCAGCCGAGGACGAAGCACAGGCAGATCACGTGCTATATGGCCACGTCGGTCGCATCCAAGACTATTCCGTCGGGCATTGGCTGCGCGATGTCAGAACTTATCTAAACGAGTCACCGCGCCCGATTATCGTTGGCGGCACCGGATTGTACTTTAAGGCCCTCACCGAAGGGCTGGCTGAAATCCCAGCAACGCCCGCGGCTTTGCGCGACACGGCCAACGCGCGGGTGGCTGACGAAGGGTTTCAGGCGCTGCGAGATGAGCTTGACCCAGAAACGTTAAGCAGGATCGATGCGCTCAACCCGATGCGTGTGCAGCGGGCGTGGGAAGTGATGCAAGCCACGGGCCGCCCATTGTGGGCTTGGCAAGACGACACTCCGGCCCCCTTGTTGCCTCTCGCAAACTGCTGCCCCGTTGTGTTTGACGTGGACAAAGACTGGCTGAACGAACGTATCGCGCGGCGGTTTGGGCTGATGTTGGAACACGGCGCACTAGAGGAAGCCCAGGCCAACCTCGCAGAATGGAACCCTGATTTACCGTCCTCCAAAGCCATTGGAGCACCAGAACTCATCGCCTATTTGAATGGCGACTGCACTTTGAATCAAGCGCAAGAACAGGCGACCATTGCAACCCGCCAATACGCCAAACGTCAGCGCACTTGGTTCCGGTCAAAGATGAAAGACTGGTTAAAGTATACACCTGAGACTTAATCTGAAAAATCACATAAGTTAACCTATCGGAAGCGTCATTCACCCTTCATATTCTTTGAAGAAACGTTAATATCCCGCAGATTTTGCGCAAACATTTGCCCGAATCGAACATTCAAACGGGATCACAGCCATGACCACACAGTCCAAAGTCGCGGTTCAGACTCTGGCACAGTTTGCCCAATCCGACGATTGGTCGGCCTCTTTGTTGCATCCACAACAGGGACATCTGCTGATTTGGATTACACGTGGTCAGGGTGTTGTAACCCTTAACGGCGTGCGTCGTGGATTTGGGCCGCATAACGCGATCTTTATTCCGAAGGGGAAGATCTGGTCTATCGACGTGGGGCGCCAAAGCCTTGGGCTGGTGGTACACATGCCAGAGGGCGTAAGCGATCAATTCCCAACAGACTGCGCACAATTGCGCATTCAAAGCGGATTGGATCAATCAGAACTCACGAGCCTGATCGAAGATATGCGCCGCGAGGCACAACAGGCCCGCAGCTATGTGCAGGATGCCCTGCGTGTGCAATCGCAACTCTTGGCGATCTGGCTGCAACGTCAGATCGAAATCGCGCCTGCGGCCCCGCGCCCCAAAGCGGCCCAACGGTTGGTTTTGCGGTTTTGCGATTTGGCCAGCCATGAGTATCAGAGCGGTCTTTCGATGGCTGACTTTGCCAAACGTCTGGACGTGACCCCAACCCATCTTACTCGGGTGTGTCGGGAAGTTTGTGGCAAAACCGCTGCGGATATTCTTGCACAATGTGTGTTGCATACCGCCCGGGCGGAACTCGCGCATTCGAATAGGTCCATCAAAGATGTGGCGGCCGGGTTAGGCTTTAACAGCGCCGCCTATTTCACGCGTTTCATTCAGCACCACTGCCGCACCACCCCCTCTGCACTGCGCAGAGACGCGCAATCGGCAAGCGCCTTTCGAACCGCGGCCTAGATCAACCTATTTGACAATGGTTTCCAAAGACGCCGCTTGATCTGCAATCCAATCAAACACAAGGCTTGGACCCTGCAACAGGCTTTCGTGGTCGCGAGACATGATATGTCCAGCCTCGCTCACCACCACCTCTGGTGAGACCTGCACCAAAGAACCATCGTTTAGCAAATGGTCGATCAATCCAAGCCATCCCAGTGCGATCCCCTCGCCTGACACCGCCGCTTGTGTGACCATGTCGTAGTTGTTGAAGCTGATGTAATTGCGGCTGCGCTCATCCTGAATGCCCAAAGCACCAAACCACCCCTGCCATGTTTGCCAAGCCGCTGTTGGGGGTTTGGACAGGGTCAGCAATTGCTGATCGACCAGATCATGTGCAGATTTTATCTTGGATTGATTGGCCAGAAAGCCGGGGCTCGCCACCGCGATCACCTTTTCCTGCAACAACATCACATCGCCTTTTCGCAGGTGTCCGCAGGGCCCCACGTGGATTGTAATATCGCAATCGTCGGCAAGTTTATCGGGCGGCACTTGCGAGGCCAGAATCTGAATTTCGATTTCCTCGCCCAGCTCGGACCTAAGATGCGACAATCTTGGTAGTAGCCAGAATGAAGCGAAAGAAAAATCCGCTGATATGCGCACGCGTGGTCTGGACTTGCGTTCTAGCATAGACGCCACAGAATTGCTCATTTGCGACATGGCGGGGTGCACCACATTCAAAAGCCGCTGACCCTCGATGGTTAACGATACGCCACGATGCTCACGCTTGAACAATGCAACGCCCAATTCGACTTCCAGAGATTTTACCTTCTGAGAAACCGCAGATTGTGTTAACCCTAATGCCTCGGCTGCACCAGTGAAGTTGCCAAACCGCGCAACTTGTTCAAAGGCATGCAGCGCGACGACGTTCTGCGCAAGCTTCCTATTAGCGTAATTAATGTCACTCATAAGAGAATGGATAGTGCAAATTTCCATAAAACTGTAACAAAAAATGAACCGGGACAGAGCTGCAAACCAAAAAACTTACAATTGGTGAATTGCAGAACCAAAAAACAGGGATAAATATGTCAATCAAACCCCCACTAACCGACCTGTCGATTGAAACGGCAGACAGTGGCTTTTATGCTGGTTTCAGCAAACAAGTCGCGATCATCTCAAAGGCAATTGTTGCCGCTCTCGTAGTCTGGGCCGTTGTGTTCCCAGAACAAGCCGGGGCGATCCTAAACAGCATCAACAGCTTTATTCTCGCAAACACAGCCTATTGGTACATTTGGATTGTAGCGCTTTTTGTGTTGTTGTGCATTGTTCTGGCACTTTGGCCCGCAGCAGGCCGCATGAAACTGGGTGTCGACACAGACAAACCAGAATTTTCTAATTTCTCATGGTTCTCTATGATGTTCGGCGCCGGGATCGGCGTGGGCATGTTGACCTGGGCTGTTGCGGAACCGGTGTATCACTTCCAAAACAACCCCGAAGTCATCATGGGCATCACCGAAGGTGGCGCAGCAGACAACGTGCGCATGGCCTATAAATGGTCCTTCCTACATTGGGGGCTGGGCGCATGGGCGTGTTATGCGATTGCTGGCCTCGCGCTGGGGTTCTTCTGCTACCGTCGTGGCTTGCCACTGACCATGCGTTCATCGCTGACACCTTTGTTTGGCAAAGCGCTGGCAGGTCCGTTGGGCAATCTTGTCGACATCGTTGCCGTTGTTGCGACCATCCTGGGTGTTGCGCAAACTCTTGGGTTTGGCGTGGAGCAGTTCGTGTCCGGCCTGACCCGAATCGGCTTCGGCGGCTTAACCAACGAATCCGGAACAGCAAACACCACAGGTATTCTTGTGGCGATCTTCGTGATCATGGCGGCCTCAACAGCCTCTGCGCTGTCCGGCGTGGGTAAAGGCATCAAATGGCTGTCCAACATCAACATGGGTCTGTCGATCTTCCTGTTGGGCTTCTTCCTGCTGTTTGGTTCTACTTTCTTCGGTCTGCAGGCGCTGGTTCTGGGCATCTGGGACTACCTGATTGCTCTGCCAGAACTGCTGTTCACCGTATGGCGCAGCGATGGTGTCGAAGGTTCTGTGGCAACCAAGCTTGAAGGCTGGCAAGGTGGCTGGTCTGTGTTCTACTGGGCATGGTGGGTTGCATTTGCGCCCTTCGTAGGCCTCTTCCTTGCACGTATTTCCAAAGGTCGTACGATCCGCGAATTCGTTCTTGGCGCAATGATCGTTCCGTCCCTGATGTGCTTTGTTTGGTTCACATGGGCCGGTGGTACAGCCATCGATCTGACACTGAACGGCGATGCAGGCGAAGCGATCTTTGGCGTGCCGGATGGCGACAAAATCTTTGCGATGGTTGTCCACATGCTGGGTGCCTCCTTAGGGTGGGTCATGTCTGTGATCATCGTTGTTCTGCTGATGACATACCTTGTCACCACAGCAGACTCTGCGGTTCTGATCGTGAACACCATCAACGCAGCCGGCGACGAAGGCCCTAAGGCACGTCCACACATCTACTTCTGGGGCATTGCCTTGGGTGGCGTAGTGGCGGCCCTGCTGATTGCTGGCGGCCAAGGTGGCGGTGGTTTGAAAGCCATCCAAACCGCGATGGTGATCGGGGCGTTCCCGTTCTCTATCGTGATGGTTCTACAGTGTGTGGCGCTTGTGAAAGCGATCTACAATGACAGCAAGCGCGAGCAAGCTGGCATCGCCACAACAACAGCACAAGAGCCTGCTGAATAAGAAGACTGTCCAGTCTTAAACCAGAAAGCCGCCCCTTGAATTGGGGGCGGCTTTTTTCTGTTATAAGGGCATCAACAGCACGACGCGGTCTTAGCGTTGGCCGAATAACAGCCTCCTTCCGCGGGCGTCACGCGGGCGGCGGGCTTGCACTGTGCGGCCTGATCGCCAAGCGCGACCACGACGGCCTCATCACCGGCCACAGGATCACCCAACGACATCAAACGCAGCCCCAAGTTCTTGGGCGCATATTCAACTTGTAACGGGAGGTCCGCCAATTCAGGCATTCGCTGCAACGAAACCTCAAGAATCTTAGAGAATTTGCCCACCGACATATGACGACCACCCTGCCCGTCAAGCAACTGCAACCGCGCGTCTTCCCATCGTTCAATGGTGCCACCGCAATCTATCCCAACAGAGCTGTTCTGGCGCAGTTCGGTCACGTGATAGCCAGCCCCGATGTCGCCCTCTTGCGATTGAAACACCAAAGGCAGTGTGGGGTCATGAGACTTCAACTGATTTAGAAGGTTCGCAAATGTCATGGATCAACCTTTCATTTCAATTACTATTGAAATATAAATGGCAGAACACGCCCAACAATTCAAGAGTTCTTGAAATATGAATGAAGATCAAGCCGCCGAGCTGTTCAAAGCCCTTTCAAATCCGGATCGTCTCAAGATCATCCGCGCGCTTGTTGTGGCTGGTCCAAACGGCATGTCTGCAGGTGAGATCGCCAAACAGGTGAATGCCAGCCCGTCTCGGGCGTCGTTCCACCTGTCTGCCCTGAGTGACGCGGGATATGTTCAGCAATCCCGCGAAGCCCGCAGTCTGATCTACACGGTCGACTTTAGCCGCATCGCGGCGCTTGTAGGGTTTCTGATGGAGGATTGCTGTGGCGGTCAGATCAACCTGTCGCGCTGTTGCACGTGATCGGTGCTGTCAGACCCGTGACCAGGATTAGCTGCCCCAGATGATCTTTACGTAGTTTTGGGTTTCTTTATAGGGCGGCACACCGCCATACTTACGTACTGCATTCGGGCCCGCGTTATAGGCCGCAAGCGCCAAACGCCACGACCGAAACTCGCGATATTGCTCAGCCAAGTATTTTGCGCCGCCTTCTAGGTTTTGCTTGGGATCATTCGGGTTTACGCCCAAGTATTGCGCCGTGCCCGGCATCAATTGCGCCAAGCCCAAGGCCCCCTTATGAGACCGCGCAGTCGCGTTCCATCCGCTTTCTTGCTGCACAAGGCGCAAGAACAGATCGACCGGGACGTTATAGCGCTGCGCCGCCGTGCGGGCCATATCAAGGTAGGGGCCGCGGTACTTGCCTTTGAACGGCTTGGTGCTGCCCCACTTGGTCGGAGTAATGACCTCTTGCGGCTGAAGCCGAACGGAATTTTTATACTGTTCCGAGGCACGGTTGTCCAAAACGCTCAACTGGCTTTTGAACAATTTGGTGCGGGATTTGCTACCAACAATCTCGCCCGCCGAGACAGGCTGCATCAGCGCAGCTGCGCCCAACACGACACATGCAATTCGTAAAAACATTCAGACTGTCCCACCATTCTTCTGGCACAATATAGATGGTCTTTATTCTTTTTGAAGGGTTTGAGACAAATCCTGCCGATGTGGCAAGATCTCGCAAAGTGCAAACCCTGTGGATAAGCCGAAATTACTGCTGGCATTCGCCCCCCCTAGGTGGTGTATGTTGGTTAAAACCGAATTTACAGTCATAGGGGATTGGCACATGGCCGGATCACTGAACAAAGTAATGCTGATTGGCAATCTGGGCCGCGACCCAGAGGTACGCTCTTTCCAGAATGGCGGCAAGGTATGCAACCTGCGCATCGCGACTTCTGAAAACTGGAAAGACCGCAACACCGGCGAGCGCCGCGAAAAAACCGAATGGCATTCTGTTGCAGTGTTTTCCGAAGGCCTAGTGCGCGTCTGTGAGCAATACCTGCGCAAAGGGTCTAAGGTCTATATCGAAGGCCAGCTGCAAACTCGGAAGTGGCAAGATCAATCTGGCCAAGACCGCTATTCCACTGAAATCGTTCTACAAGGCTTTGGCTCTACGCTGACCATGCTAGACGGTCGATCCGGCGGCGAAGGCGGTGGCGGCTTTGGTGGTGGCGGCCAAGGTGGCGGCTATGGCGGCGGTCAGGGCGGCGGCTATGACAGCGGCAGCCAAGGCGGCGGATATAGTGGTGGCGGCAACCAAGGTGGCGGCTACGGCGGCGGCCAATCCTCTGCCCCAGCGGGCGGTGGCGCCCGCGACCTAGACGACGAAATCCCGTTCTAAAAAGAAAGCCCCGCCAAGTGCGGGGCTTTTTTTCTGGTGTCTGCTTAAACCAATTCTTGAATTAGCACTCTGCCAGCGCCTCGGCCAGCAGCTGAGTCACCTTATCTTTCGGCACATCCGCCGTCACAAAAGCCTCGCCAATCCCACGCGCCAGAATGAACCGCAGTTGACCATCGACGACCTTTTTATCTTGCCCCATCAGCTCGACCAAGGCCTCGGCAGAGGGCAGATCACCCTCAATATCCTTAAGATCCACCTTCATGCCCATTGCTTTCAGATGCGCCCTCACCCGGCTTGGGTCTTCTTGGGAACACAGCCCCAAACGAGACGACAATTCAAAGGCCAGTGCACAGCCAATTGCGACGCCCTCACCATGAAGCAAACGGTCGCCATAGCCTGTTGCAGCCTCTAGAGCGTGGCAAAAGGTATGGCCCAGGTTCAGCAAAGCGCGATCGCCCTGCTCTGTCTCGTCACGCATCACGATCTCAGCTTTCATTTCGCAAGATCGTTTCACCGCAGCAATCCGCGCAGCCTCGTCTCCGGCTGCCAGCTTGGGGCCGTTGTCTTCGAGCCATTCAAAGAAAGCTGCGTCCCCCAGCATGCCGTATTTCACGACTTCGCCGTAGCCTGACAGTAGGTCGCGCGCAGTCATGGTGCCCAACACGTCGATATCTGCCAAGACCAAAGAAGGTTGATGGAACGCCCCGATCAGGTTTTTGCCCTGCGGCGCGTTGATGCCGGTTTTTCCCCCAACAGAACTGTCGACCTGCGCCAGCAAAGACGTAGGAATTTGCACAAATCCTACCCCCCGGCGCAGCGTTGCGGCGGCAAAGCCAGTGAGATCGCCAATCACGCCGCCGCCCAAGGCGATCACCAAATCCTTACGCTCGACCTTTTGCGCAAGCAGCCATTCGACTGTTTGCTCGTAGTAAGGCCAGCTTTTGGTACTTTCACCTGCAGGCAAGACCAATGCGTCAGACTCGATTCCCGCTGATTTCAAACCCGCTTGCAACGTGGCAAGATGCAACGGCGCCACGTTTTCTTCGGTGACAATCATCATGCGTTTGCGCGGGCTGATCTGCCTGATCAACGCGCCGGCTTGCGCCAAAAGACCCGGGCCAATGTGAATGTCGTATTCCCGGCCTTCTAGACCAACGTGCACAGTTTCCATTTCAGGGTTCACGGCTTAGGCCTCCAACACGTCTGGGCGGGTCAACAAAACCTCGATCACGCGATCCGCCATCATTTCAATCGAATATTGCGGCGCGGCTTTCACCGACAAATCCGCTTTTGCGTAAATCGGCACACGCGTTTCATAGATGTCTTGCAACGTGGCCCGCGGGTTTGCGGTGCGCAGCAAGGGGCGCGTGTCTTTGTGTTTGACGCGCTGCCACAGCAGGTTCAAATCCGCATCCAGCCACACCGACACACCTTTTTGGGTGATGATATCACGATTGCCTTCCGCCAGAAACGCGCCGCCACCGGTCGATAGAATTCCACATTCTTCTTCCAGCAAACGATCGATGACCTGTGTTTCTTTGGTGCGAAAGAAAGCCTCGCCGTCGCGCTCAAAAATTTCAGCGATGCTCATATTTGCCGCTGAAACAATCTCGGCATCTGAATCTAGAAAAGGAACATCCAGTTTTGCAGCAACAGCTCGACCGACGGCGGTTTTCCCCGCGCCCATCATACCCACCATGACAACCGTTTTCTTCAGTTTCATGCTCATCTTGTGCCCCACAGTCCTCTGGATTTCAGCAATCCCCGGCCAAAATCCGCCATTTGGCATTGAATGACGTGATCTTGCGGGAAATGCCAGTTATAAGTTGGAAAAACGGCAGGCAAACACACGGTAAAAACCGGGGGAAGCACATGGGCAAGCTCTTCAGAGCACTGTTTTTCCTAATCATCCTCATCGCTTTAGGGCTGGTGGGCTACGCATATCTTGGACCGATCTTTGGCGCAGATTTCTCTGCACCTCAAAAAGAGATTCGTATGACGGTTCCATTGGATGATGGATAAGCAGACACTTTTAGCGGGGGCCTGTGCCCTTTGCCTCACACCGGTTTTCGGTTGGGCGCAACCCACTGATACGTCAGGTGACGCGCCGCTGTCCGCCATAGATTGGTTGGAACAAACACCAACAATCACATTGAAAATCAATCCAGAACCACCGGTCGCATCGGGCGGAGATACCCCCGTTGTGACGGTGACACCTTTGGGTGCACAGGGCCGAGATGCGGTTGGCCTGCTGCCGTCAAACGTAACGGGATTGCCCAATAGTCTATGGCAGGAAAGCACGGCCATGCGACTGGCGGATTTGGTGGCGGATCAGCCAATCCAGGCCATGCCCGCCATGCAGGCGCTATTGTACACGCTGCTTTTGGCCGAGGCGAACCCACCCTATGACGCTGGTGGAAACGATCTTTTGCTGCTGGCACGGGTTGATAAGCTTGTGTCGCTTGGGGCGCTGGAACATGCCAACGCGCTTTTAACCCGCGCAACCCCTGACACGCCCGAACTATTCCAACGTTGGTTTGACGTCACTTTGTTGATTGGCGAAGAATCCCGCGCTTGCGAAATGCTGAAACAAAACGCGCATTTGGCCCCGGGCTATGCGCCGCGAGTCTTTTGTTTGGCACGCGATGGTGAATGGGACACAGCGGTTGTCACGCTGAACTCTGCCAAGCTGCTGGGCCTGCTCAGCGAAGAAGAAGACGGGCTGTTGTTGCGTTTTTTGGACCCAGAGCTGTTTGAAGAAGATCCTTTGTTGGTCGCAGCTTCGCGCCCGTCGCCGTTGAAGTTCAGACTTTATGAAGCCATTGGAGAGCCTCAGCCCACAGCGACCCTGCCCCGCTCTTATGCGCATGCTGATCTACGCGACACCTCTGGTTGGAAAGCCAAGTTAGAGGCCGCCGAACGACTGGCCCGCGTTGGCGCTTTGCCCGAAAATCAGCTGTTGGGGATCTATTCGCAAAACAAACCCGCGGCCTCTGGCATGATCTGGGATCGCGTGTCGGCGGTGCAGGCCTTTGACCGCGCGATGACGTCCGAAGACGCAAGCAAGATTGCGCAGCGTTTGCCGAGCGCATGGTCAGCGATGAAAGCCGCGCGTCTTGAAGTGCCATTTGCACGGTTTTACGCAGAAGGGCTGATGAAGATGTCCCTTACCGGGGTTTCTGAAACACTCCGGCGTGAGATTCTTTTGCTCTCTCCTGACTACGAATCTGTGGCGCAAGTGGGCACCAGAGACTTTTTGGCAGGTCTGGCCCTGGGCAGCCCGCCCCGACGTGGCAAGAATCCGCGCTTTCAGGCCGTGTCAGATGCATTTCACGGTGCAGGTGTACCGCAGGGGTTGTCAAATCAGCTCGCGCGTGGCCAATTAGGCGAAGTAATTTTAGAAGCGATGAGTTTGTTTTCGCAAGGCGCAGCCGGAGACCTGCGTGCATTGACCAGTGCGCTCGCAACATTTAGAGCAGTTGGTCTTGAGGACACAGCCCGACAAGCCGCCTTGCAAGTGCTTCTACTGGAGCGTGGATTTTGATGAATGAATTAAACTGGATATCAACCTTTCTTGACGCGAAAGCGGCCGAACTAGGTGCGTCTGCAAATACGCAGATGGCCTATGCACGTGATCTTAAGGATTTCGCCAATTGGCTGGACGGAAAAGCGCTGAATTTTACAGCGGTCAAGCGGGACGATGTAGAGAATTACCTGATCTTTTGTGACGCTCAGGGGCTGTCACGCGCAACCCGTGCGCGGCGTTTGTCTGCGATCAAGCAACTGTATCGGTTCGCCTTTGAAGAGAGCTGGCGCGAGGATAACCCGGCCATTCAAATCAAGGGTCCGGGCATTGATAAACGCCTGCCGAAGACCCTTGAAGTGGCCGAAGTGGATCGGCTGATCGAGGCCGCCCGTGCCTCTGGCCGCAACCGGCAAGAAAGCACGCGTAACATCTGTTTGATGGAACTGCTGTATGCCACCGGAATGCGGGTGTCTGAATTGGTATCTTTGCCTGTCAGTGCATCGCGCGGTGATCCGCGGATGCTGTTGATACGGGGTAAAGGTGGAAAAGAGCGCATGGTGCCTTTGTCGCCAGACGCGCGCACCGCTTTGGCCAAATGGATTGTGGTGCGTGACGAAGTCGAAGCACTGGCGAAATCCAAAGGCAAAGCCGAGTCGCGCTTTCTATTTCCAAGCCGCGGCAAGCTGGGCCACCTGACCCGCCACCGTTTCTATGCCTTGGTCAAGGAGTTCGCGGTCTCAGGTGGTGTGAACCCTGAAAAGGTAACACCGCACACCTTGCGCCACGCCTTTGCCACGCATTTGTTGGCCAATGGTGCAGACCTGCGGGCGATTCAAACTCTGCTGGGCCACGCAGATGTGGCCACAACAGAAATTTACACACATGTGTTAGATGAACGCCTGAAAGAGTTGGTGCTCGATCATCACCCGATGGCCGAAGACTAAGATCGCCTAGAAATGGGTCTGGCAGGGTATCTTGCCAGACAGCACTCTCATTTCGTTTTTGGTGAACGTCACCTGCCCTGGTACGTTCGTCGCAGCTGGGTCAGCCTTATAAAACAGATGTCAGCGCATTTCGCAGTGAATGAGTGGATTGAGCCAAACCCACCCAGTTTGTTAATGTGGTGCTGATTTGACTTTGGTGCGAGACTGCCAAACTGGTTGAGGCACGCTTTCCCATAAATTCAGGCTTTCGCACTCGCTCTTTTAAACCGAGAGCTTTCGCCTTTTCGCGGCCCGTTCCTCCCGGCGCGCTTGCTCTTGTCCTTTGCGAAAGCTTTGTTCAACGAAGTCCATATGCGCACGCGCTGCTGTGTCAGCGGCTTTGCAATCTCCTAAAAGAATAGCTTCCACCAAATCTTTGTGCTGTTGAAGCAGAATTTGACCGGTGCCGTCCATGGTGCGTAGGTATCGGCGGTTATAGAAAACACCTTGCCGCGTTAGATCATAGACGGAGGCCATCATATGCATCAGTGTTGTGTTCTGGCTTGCGTCTACAATGGCGGAATGCAGGCGGATGTCAGCTTCTTGTGAGGCATCGAGATCGTCGTTTTCCCAGGCCTTTTCCATTTCAGTAATAATGTCTGCCAAACGCTCTTTGTCAGAATGGGTTGCACGCTCAGCAGCCAACCGCGCAGCAAAGGCCTCTTGCTCGCGGCGGTATTCCAAATAGTCATAAAAGGCCTCGCCATGGCGCGCATATAGGGACAGCAGCGCTGGAGACATGGCGCGGCCTGTCAAAGTCGAAACAAACGTTCCTTCCCCATGGCGTACTGTTACAAGCCCGTTGCTTTCTAGGTCCTGTAGCGCTTCTCGGATCTTTGGGCGTGACACCCCCATGACGTCCGACAGCTCTCTTTCTGAGGGTAATTTGCGACCCTCTTTCAGGATACCATCGACGATCATCGACTCGATTTGATCCACCACAGCATCCGAAATTGATTCGTGACCAATAGGTTCAAATGGGCTTTTTCCAGACATGTTGTCTTTGTCCTGCGCGCTGAATTGATTTTTCTGTTGTTAATTTAGTTTACCACCAAGGATCACTATTACAAGCCGTAAATACCCAAAAATACTGATAGACACACTCACTTCAACATATTGAATTAATTAAGTAATATAACCCTCCCTTAGAACAGTAGTGGAAAATCTGTGCATTTAGGCCCTAGGCGATCTGCGATTTTCCACACGCCCAGTGGTAAACTAAATGATTGACTGAATATTGAGGTAAATATTATTTACCAATTTGAGCCGTTCGCTCGGATATTTTGATCGTTGGAGGAGATACGATGAAAAAGACCCTTACTTCCCTGGCTGTCGCCGCAACATTGGTTGCCGCGCAGGGTGCAACCGCAGCTGACAAGATCCTTTTGAAAACCCCCATTGCGTTTTCTACCTCTCTGCCAGGATTGGGCTCCCCGATCCCGCGCGTTGCAGAACAACTCGACCTGATGTCTGGCGGCACGCTGAAAATGAAGGTTTACGAACCAGGCAAACTGGTTCCGCCGTTTGAAATTCTGGATGCGGTCTCTTCCGGTAAGATCAACTCTGGATACACAACTGCGGGTTACTGGGCAGGCAAAATCCCAGCGGCACCTCTCTTCTCGGCGGTTCCATTTGGCCCAGAAGCGGGTGAGTACATGGCGTGGCTCTACTATGGCAACGGCATGAACCTCTATCAGGAAATGTACGACCAAGCGGGCTTCAACGTGAAAGTCCTGCCATGTGCCGTCATTGCGCCCGAGACCTCTGGTTGGTTCGCAAATGAAATCAACACCCCAGAAGACCTTGATGGCCTGAAAATGCGTTTCTTCGGTCTGGGCGGCAAAGTCATGCAGAAACTGGGTGTTGCGACATCCCTGTTGCCGGGCGGTGAAATCTTCCCAGCTTTAGAAAAAGGAGCGATTGACGCAACCGAATTCTCTATGCCTGCGATTGATGCGCGTCTTGGCTTCCACAAGCTGGTCAAGTTCAACTACTTCCCAGGCTGGCACCAGCAAGCGACCGTATTTGAGCTTCTGGTTAACAAAGACGTCTGGGACGGAGCTTCTGATCGGCACAAAGCCATCATCGAAAACGCATGTAAGGCCTCGATGGCGGACAGTTTTGCAGAAGGTGAAGCGATCCAGCACGCGGCTCTGATCGACAACATCGAAAACAACGGCGTGTCCATGAAAACCTGGAACGACGAGATGCTGTCTACATTCCGCAGCACTTGGGAAGAAGTGGCCGCAGAAGAAGCGGGCAACGACGAGTTCTTCGCAAAAGTGCTCGCGGATCTGACTGAATTCCGTGACGGCTATGCGGTTTGGAAAGAAAACGCATTCCTCCCACGCAAGTAACTTTACTTGCATCCCTCGATGGGGCGACCTCGCTTGGTCGCCCCATTTTCCAACTTAAGACGACCGTTATTATTGGGCCCATGGCCCCTGGAGAAGGAAGCTATGGCCACTCTGAACGCGCCCGAAACCAATCCAACCGACATCTACGAGCACATTCTAGAACGAGAAGAACGTGACACGCAGGCCGTCGCAGTCGGCCTCGACTCATTGGTCAAAACTATTGGCAGTGTGGTGATGTGGGCCAATGTCCTACTGATTGCAGCCATCGTTTCGCAGGTGACGCTTCGCTACCTGTTTGATTTGAATTTCCCCAAGCTTGATGAAATTCAATGGCACTTTTATGGGCTCGTCACCATGGTTGGCATTTCATATGCGCTGGTGACAGATAGCCATGTGCGTGTAGACCTGCTGCACATGCAACTCAGCGCCCGCGCACGCCGTGTGATCGAGATCATCGGCATTCTGGCGCTTCTGGTGCCGTTCATCTACTTGATGGTCGATCAGGGCTACGACTATTTCTACGAAAGCTGGCGTGTGAATGAACGCTCTGACAGTCCAACAGGATTGCCTGCACGCTGGGCGTTGAAAGCTGTTATTCCCGTGAGCTTTGTCCTGCTTGGACTGGCCGCTCTGGCCCGCCTGATCCACGACGTACACGCGCTCTATACGAACTACGAAGACGAACGTCAGGGCAAAGGCCTGCGTTTGATCGTGTGGGCGGTGATCGGTTTTGCTCTGGTTGCCACCGCATTGACATTCTTGGTTGAGACAACCGAAGAGAAACTTGTCATCGCGATGTTCCTCACCTTTATTGCGCTGCTGTTTACAGGCTTCCCAGTGGCTTGGACATTGGCCGGAGTGGGAGTCGCCTATTGCGGTATCGCCTTCCTTTTTGACAATGGAATGATGAACTGGACCGGGTTGGAAGAAACCCTGACCGGGCTGGATTATCTCACGCTCGGCGCCGTGGTGAACCGCGTTTACGCCACCATGTCAAACGCTGTGCTTGTTGCCCTCCCGATGTTCATCTTCATGGGCCTGATGCTTGATGAAAGCGGTGTTGCAGAACGCTTGATGACTTCTATGCAGCGGCTATTTGGAACCGTGCGCGGCGGGCTTGCGATCACCGTAACAATGATCGGTATCATTCTTGCAGCATCCACAGGCATCATTGGTGCGTCGGTTGTGCTGCTGGGTGTTTTGTCTCTGCCATCCATGATCGAGCAGAAATACAATCCTTCTTTGGCAGCAGGCGTGGTGTCCGCTTCTGGTACTTTAGGTATTTTGATCCCGCCCTCCATCATGTTGGTGATTATGGCCGATCAGATGGCGCTTTCTGTTGGCGATCTGTTTATGGCAGCCGTCTTCCCAGGCATCATCATTGGTGGCTTGTATCTGACCTACATCTTCATCATCGCACTGGTGAAACGCGATGTCGCACCAGCCCCAGAAGGTGCGACACGTCCGGATTGGGCGGCGGTCAAAGATGTGTTGATTGCAGTTCTCCCAACCTTGGGCCTGATCCTTGCGGTTCTGGGGTCGATCTTTGCGGGTCTGACGACGCCGACAGAAGCGTCTGGCATCGGGGCCTTTGGCGCGACCCTGCTGGCACTTGGCTACCGCAAATTGACCTTGCGCAAACTGGTGAATGTGTTGAAATCGACATTCAACACAACCGCATACATCTTTGCGATCTTCCTAGGAGCAACGGTCTTCTCATACGTGTTGCGTGAACTTGGCGGTGACGAGCTGATCGAAGCCATGATCCATGGCACCGGACTTGGACCAAACGGTACGGTCATCGCGATCCTTTTCATCGTCTTCCTGCTGGGCTTTGTTTTGGACTGGATTGAGATCACCCTGATCGTCTTGCCACTCATGCGTCCAATCGTGAATGGTCTGGGCCTCGACATCCCTGGCTTTGACGCCATCGATGAACCATCCTTGGTCTGGTTTGTCATTCTCGTTGCAGTCACGTTGCAGACAAGTTTCCTAACGCCACCTGTGGGATTTGCGCTTTTTTATCTCAAAGGTGTGTGCCCACCCGAGATCAAGCTGATGGACATCTACAAAGGCATTATTCCCTTTGTCCTGCTGCAGTTGACTGGCTTGGCTCTTGTGTTCCTCTGGCCCGCTTTGGCGACTTGGCTGCCATCCGTGGCCTACTAGGGCACCCCAGAAAGTAGGCTCGCTCGTGTGGCGAGCCTACGCACTGAAAGACATGGCATGAATGCGCAGCATATTCGCGCATTCCAGACCTCCAACGTTCCTCTATTCAGCGCGACGCAATTCAGGAGGTAACACATCCTCAGATGGCCAAACCCCTGATAACAATGCAGTTTGATAACCCTGGGTTAAACCAGCTTTGATCATTGCGGCCTGTGCAGCGGGTGCATCATAGGCCAGATGATGCAATGTCACCTGCCCTTCTGATAGCACCATAAACCGCGTATCTTGTGCCCCATCATGGGGTGGCATCCCGATAACTCCTGCATTGATCCAAACTTTGCCGCCCGTCTCTTTGACAAATGGAATGCCGCAGTGTCCCGCGATGATACCATCCACCGGGCCAACGATGTTTTCGATGGCTGCGATTTCTTCGGCAAACGCTGCGTCAGGGCTGACGGGCCACAAAAACCTGCTGATGTTGGTGCACCCACCATGAATGACGGCAAAGCGTTTTCCGGCTTGGTCAAACGTTACAATATCCGGCAACGTTCCCATCCAAGAGCGATCTGATTGACCAACCTGCGCATTGGCATGTGCGTACCATCCTGCTGATAAAACATCACAGGTGGTGCCTTCTTCGAACCCACAGCCACAATCCAATGCGTTGACCGCAAGTTGTTTCTCACAATTGCCAGCGACAACGGTCATGCCAGATGCGCGGATCAACGCTGTGGTCGCCACCGCATCCGCACAATAGGCCACGATATCGCCGGTACACATCATCTGGGCCGGCGCAATCCCCAAGGCGCCTGCCTGCGCAAACAGCGCTTGTGTCGCCTGCAAATTCGAATACGGCCCACCAAAGAGCAACATTCTATGATCCAATTGTCCCAGATCATGATGCATCATGCCAACGCCCCCTTGAACCAAAGCCCTCTGGGCCCCATAACACCATCAGTTAAGAGGATTTTTTAACCGATGGAAGTCACAACTCCGGCACTGGATACCGCCTTTTGGGTCACCTCAGGGGCGATCGTCGTATTGCTGGCACTCTCTGCCTTTTTCTCTGGCAGCGAAACTGCTTTGACCGCAGCCTCTCGGGGCAAGCTGCGCACGCAAGCCGATAAGGGCAACAAAGGCGCACAACATGCGCTGAAAATCACCGAAGACAACGAGCGTTTGATCGGCTCTGTATTGCTGGGCAACAACCTGGTGAATATCCTGGCCGCCTCCTTGGCGACGGCTTTGTTCACACGTGTGTTTGGCGAAAGCGGCGTTGCACTGGCGACCCTTGTGATGACCCTATTGGTTTTGATTTTCGCCGAAGTGCTGCCAAAGACCTATGCGATCACAGCGCCAGAAACCGCCGCTGCGCGGGTGTCGGGTGTGATTGGTGTACTGGTCACCATCTTTGCGCCGATCGTTTCAGCGGTACGGATGCTTGTGCGTCTGGTCTTGCGTCTGTTTGGCGTCAACATCGACCCTGACAGTCAAATCCTAGCCGTACGCGAGGAAATCGCAGGCGCCATTCAACTGGGCCACTCAGAAGGTATCGTTGAAAAGGAAGACCGTGATCGCATTTTGGGAGCACTCGATCTGGCGGAACGCATGGTTGAAGAGATCATGCTGCACCGTTCCGGCATTGAGATGATCAATGCAGATGATGCCCCAGCAGACATCCTCGCTCAGTGCCTTGAAAGCAGCCATACCCGCTTGCCTGTGTTCAAGGATGACCCTGAAAACATTGTTGGCGTTGTCCACGCCAAAGACCTTTTGCGTTCAATGCATGCGCGTGTCGCAGGGGCCAAAGCAGATGCGGATGCGCTGGCCAGCTTTGAGCTGTCAGAAGTGGCCAAAAAGCCGTACTTCGTACCAGACACGACATCACTTGATGATCAGATGCGCCAATTCCTGAAGCGCCGCAGTCACTTTGCACTGGTCGTCGATGAATACGGTGCATTGCGTGGCTTGATCACACTTGAGGACATCCTCGAAGAAATCGTGGGTGAAATCACCGACGAATTCGACCCAGCCGCAGAACATCCGATCCGCAAATCAGAAGACGGGCAATTCATCATTGATGGCGCGATGACCATTCGCGACCTCAACCGTGCCTCTGATTGGAACCTGCCAGATGAAGAGGCCAATACCATTGCTGGTCTGGTGATTCATGAGGCGCAATCGATCCCGGTGGTGGGTCAAGTGTTCGCCTTTCACGGTTTCCGCTTTGAGGTTGTGGCCCGAAAAGACAACCGCATCACCAAACTAAAGTTGCGCCCGCTGGATAACCCTAGCGTGTTGCGCGGTTAAGCCAGACAAAAAATTTCAGACCGATCTGGTCTCCGACAAAATTTGGATAACCGGTGGCACCAAAATCAAACCGATTTACGCCGCCGGTGATTTCAAGCACCAGCTCTGAGTTGTCTTTGGGCGCATCGGGCCGGCGCAGGATGCGCGCCTGTACCGTTGCGGGGCGCGTCGTACCGCGCAACGTCAACTGCCCGTCAATCTCAACCCCCTGCCCCTCGCGCCGCACCTGTGTGCTTTTGAACCGCGCGATTGGGAAGCGGTCGGCATTCAGAACCTCTGCACTTTTCATGGCAGAGGTGGAAAATAGATCACCTGCACGGGCCTCTTTGACAGAGAGAGTGACGTCAACCATTGAATTCTGAACTCGTTCAAGATCCAGAGTGACCTCTGCGGATTGGACTGGAAAAAAACCTTTGCCCTGCTGATCGCCACGATCATAGGTAAAACCCACGCGGCTTTGGTTGCGATCCAGAATATAGGTCTCAGGCGCGGCAAGTGCCGCACCGGCAAGCATTGATATCGCAAAAACGAATGCGGGGAGTCTTGTATAAAAGGTCATACGCCGACCGTAGCACAACCGACGTTAACCTGTGATCAAGCCCCCGTGTGCCCGGCGTGAAGATTATGAGATGCGAAACTGACGCGCAAAGGCGCTGTTTAAAACCTGACGCGCCGCAGGAAAGCTGCGCTCGATGGGCAGGTCTTTCAAGTTTGGAACAGCTGTCATCAACGCAGTCTCTTGATCCGCGCTAAGATGCGCACGGCATTCACGATCTGGCTGCATGCTGTCAAACCAGCTTTCATTCACGCGCAGAACTTCGTGGTTTTCAAACAAAAGTCCGGTCATGTTAACCACCTCGGTGATTTGACGCACCCCCTCAAGATGCAACAAATCTCCGGCACGAACCAATACCTCAGAGGTACCGAATTGCGCCTGAACCTTTGGGCCAGACAGCAAGACGCGCTGACGGCCAGACATGCGCAACGCGCCCTCGGGCCGACCTTCGCCCAAAGCACCTTGAGCAATTTCAATTAAACAAGGCGCCGCCGCTCCATGCGTGACGTTCAAAGTCATCAGAATGGGCCGAAACCCATTGTCACGTGTTAGAACCAAGTCACCAACCTTCAAATCGCCAATCATCTGGGGCCCATTGGGCGTTACCACACGACCCGTTACACAAATCGCGGCAAGGCCGCGCAAATGGGAAGGCGTATCTGAATTGATGACATCAACAGATTGCGCACGGAACGCGACCGGATGCAAAACATCCGCTGTCGCGCGTGTAAGATCGCGTGGTACAATCGCCCGAGGTTTTTCGACCTCGTAAACTTCAGAAAAAATATTGTCGTCACCTGTGCTTGCGTAACGCGCACGCGTAGGGCGTGATTTAAAACGAATTTTCATAATCAGCCTGTTCCTGCTTTAGTGCGCCAGCTTCTGCAGGCATATTCTTCAGGCTTGGTATCGCGGCCAATCCGGACCTATTTGAGACGAATTAATGATAGATTGGGTCTAATCTCAGGCGTGTCCCATGGTTTTTCACAGGATTGCCGCATTGTGTCAGATTTCGCCTCAATCCATGAATTTCCTTAGAATTTTGCCCAATTCCCTCCTTGGTGGCTCCTTATTCATCTTCAATAGGTAACCTAACGCAAACGACCTGTGCCCCAGCGCAGTTAAAATTTAATCGGATAAAAAATGCCTTCATCTTCAAACATAGTGAACTGGGCCAATATTGGGGCCAACGGGAACTACACAATTGGCACCGGCACAGAAGCGCGCGGCGTTACGATTGAAACCACCACCAACGCGGCCGGTGAAACGGCAGCGGTCAGCACCCAAGGCACCCCCGCCCAAGAGGCACTCTGGGCAGATGACTTACACGATGCAGTGACCACCACACTGACGTTTGATGCACCCGTTCAAAATCTAAGCTTTGAGCTGTTTGACGTGGATCAGGATGGGGCCCTGACCGACGAGCGTGTGACCATTCTTGCAACTGACGCCAGTGGCAATGTCTATCCAGTCAGCTTCACTGAGCTAGACGGGCTTCATACTGGCACCGACGGTGTTCTAGATGCAGACGACCAAGGGGCCGCCACAACCGATACAAGCGGCGCAGATGATTCCGTCACGGTAACCATTGCAGGTCCAATCACCGAACTTCAGATCATCTTTGACCACGGCGAAGGGGCCGATCAGACCGGCACACTTGGTGTGGGTGATATCGCCTTTGAAAACGCGCCAGATGGCATTGTCGAAGGTGACGGTACAAACAATATCATTGATGCGGATTACATCGAAGACCCGGATGGCGACGTTGTGACCCAAGGAGATGACGTCATTCACGCCGGTGACGGAAACGACACGGTCAAAGGCCTAGACGGCAACGACAGCATTCTGGGCGGCGATGGCAACGACAGCCTGATCGGCGATCAAGGCAATGACACGATAGATGGCGGCGCAGGAGCTGACACGATCATTGGTGGCATCGGGGATGACAGCATCACCGGCGGTCAAGGTGACGACAGTGTAGAGGCCGGCGAAGGCAACGATAGTTTCTCTGGCGGCGCGGGCGACGATTACGTCAACGGCGACTATGGCGATGACGTGCTGCATGGTGGCACGGGCGATGACTATCTGCGTGGCAGCTTTGGCAATGACACCATTCACTCTGGCGGCACCGGCGAAGGCGATGACTTTTTGTGGGGCGGCTATGGCGATGACCGATTTGTCATCAGCGATGGTTTTGGCAATGACACAATTGCCGCTGAAAACCAGCAAGAAACCTTGGGCGACACGCTTGATCTGTCAGGCGTTACCACCGACCTGCGCATTGATCTTACCAATGGTGCATCGGGCATCGGTACTTTCACCGATGGCACCGATACTACAACCTACACTTCGATAGAACATATCGAACTGTCAGGCGGCACAGATACGCTTGTTTTGTCTGACGGCTCTGGCACGGATGTGGTGCGCGGCTTTGAGGTTCCGACCGACAACGGCGATGGCACCTTTGCTGCAGGCGATATGCTGGATGTCACTGGTCTTACCAGCGATTCCGGCGGCACTGCGATCACAACCCGCGATATCGCTGTTTCTGCCAATGCCGATGGCCATGCGGTTTTGTCTTTTCCTGGGGGTGAAAACCTCACACTCGAAGGCGTTGATCCTGCGGATCTCACCCCCACCGCGCTCGAGGCGATGGGCGTTCCAGCCGCTCCGGATGGCTATTTCACTGGCACGGATGGCGATGATGTGATTCTGATCGGCGATGTGGACGCCGATGGTGATGTCATTGATGGCGGTGATGCCGCCCTGCCCGGCACCTCTGGGGATGATGATGTCATCTTGTCTGGCGCAGGAAACGATCAAGTTTTTGGCGGTGCGGGCAATGACAGCATCGAAGCAGGCGCGGACAACGACACCGTTTACGCGTCCATCGGTGATGACACCCTGAGCGGTGGCTCGGGCGATGACAAACTCTTTGGCGAAGACGGCAATGACTACCTAATGGGCGGCGAAGGAGCCGATACCTTAGATGGCGGCGCCGACCGTGACCGTTTCGCAGGCCTCACAGCAGGTGATGTTGTGCGCGGTGGTGAAACCGGCGATGATTTTGACACGCTTAGCCTTGCTGGGTTGGGCAATCACAATGTCGTAGCAAACCCGTTTGACGCCGAGGCTGGCACCATTGAATTGCTGAATGATGCGGGGGATGTCACCGGCACCATTACCTACGAAGGCATTGAAAACATTGTACCTTGCTTTACGCCGGGCACTGAAATCGCAACTGATCAGGGCCTTGTCGAGGTGCAAGACCTAAAGGTCGGAGACCGCGTATTCACCCGTGACCACGGCACGCAAGAAATCAAATGGGTCGGTCAACGTACACTAGCAGGTGACGAGCTGGCGGTGTCTTCGTATCTTCAGCCTATTCTGATCACCGCAGGGGCGCTGGGCAATGATTTGCCAAGCCGCGACATGTTGGTCAGCCCGAACCACCGCATGCTGATCAACGATCCGTCAGTGCACCTGTTGCTTGGTGAAAGCGAAATTCTGGTGGCTGCGAAACATCTGGTCGGCAACCCCGGCATTTCGCGCGCAAAGGTCGATCAGGTTACGTATTGCCACTTCATGTTTGAAAGCCACGAAATCGTTTGGTCTGATGGCGTCTGGAGCGAAAGCTTCCAACCGGGTGCCCAAGCGCTTGCTGGGCTCGATCACGCGCAACGGACAGAGGTCTTTACCCTCTTCCCAGAGCTGGAATCGGCGCCATCCACCGTATTTCCAACCGCCCGCCCCGTCGCCCAAAAGCACGAGGCCGCATTGTTGCTGAAAGGCTAATTCAAATTTCGAATTTTCGACACCAAATTGCGTTTTGCCTCTTGTAGACCAAAACGCCTTTCGGTAGACCGTGCGAACGTGCCCAAGTGGCGGAATGGTAGACGCAGGGGATTCAAAATCCCCCGCCGCGAGGCGTGCCGGTTCGAGTCCGGCCTTGGGTACCAACTCATCCGCAGTTCGTTTTTTTGATGCAATAGGAATGTCCATCCTCTTGCATCAAAACGAATTCGATTATTTCAATCCATGTTTGCTGAAATGATCACCTCAAAGATGGTTATTTTTTGCCATCTGTTGGCCCAAATCGGCCTGTTTACCAAACTTAATGTAAATTAAGTTAGAGACGATCTATGAAATTCTCATCTAAAATCATGACCATTGCCTGCATCTCTATGATTTCATTTGCGGCCAATGGGCTACCGGCCGAAGCCGGAGCAAAAACTAAGTTGAGCGTTATGTTCAAGGATTTTCCAAAAGGCACTGCGTGCAACGCAACAGGCACTCAGGGCAAAGTTAATCTGAAAAAGAAAAAGGGGCATCCTCTTGTTAACATCAAAGGGTATCCTGAGGTGGGAACGATCTTTTGCGACCTACCAGATGGGCGTAAAATCGTGTCTGGTATCAACAAAAAGATCCGCGACGATGCCCGAGTTGTTGGTGTGACTGTTTATCCAAACGGAAAAGCCTATGTGACAAGCAGCACAGAGGACAGCGGTCTGATCAGAGAAGAATTTAACAAAATGATCCGCGTCGCAAAATAACTGCATTAAATAACTAAATTGAGAGTGCTGTTGTTTCAACGGCGCTCTTTTCCTTTTCACCTTTAATGCATCGCACAATTCAATGCATGACGGGTTACTTAGCCCCTCAAAACAAACTCCCCTGAACCTCGTCCGCCTTCGGTTCATCCCCGATTCGGGTCGCGTCAAACGTCCAACCCGTCCCGTAGCTTTCAATCACTTCGTCATCATCACAGTTGCCGTCCAGCCAGTCGCGGCATTGGCTGTCGCGTAGGATCACGGGCATGCGGGCGTGGATATCTTGCAGTTGCGAGTCCGCGGCGCGGGTGAGCATGGTGCAGGTGTTCAGTCCCGTGCCGAGGGTCGAATACAGCCCTGCAAAAAAGAAACAATCTGCATTCGTCACCGGATTGATAATCCATGGCACTTTACGACCTTTGGGGCCTGACCATTCGTAATAGGCCTGCGCGGGCATCAGGCATCGCCTGCTGCGCCACGCTCCGCGAAAAGTGGGTTTGTTGCGGGCTTCTTCGATGCGGGCGTTAAAAGTCGTCGCTTTCCAGTCTTTGACATCCCCTTTTTGCCACTCAGGCACAAACCACCAGCGCGCGCTGGATAGGGTCAACGCCCCGCCCGGTGCCGTCACGCAAGGCACTTGATTGGTCGGGCGAATGTTATCGCCCATCACAGCCTGTGGCGCATCGGTATCCACCTTGGGTTTGGTGGGGTACACAAAGCCTTCGATGATTTCGGCCATCTGCTTTTGCGTCATATGGCCAGCTGCAAATTTTCCACACATGCAGGAATGGTGGCTGAAAAGTGATGCATTCGCAAGCCGTTGCCGCCGATGCGCCCTTGATATGGAAAATTCACTTGCAACCCTCGACCAGCAGCGGCACACCCGCTGTTAGGCAACAATCCCGAGGCAGATATGCTTAAGAGCTTATACGACTGGACCATGCGACTGGCTGACCATCCCCGCGCCCTTTGGGCCTTGGCATTTGTCAGCTTTATCGAAAGCTCTATCTTCCCGATCCCGCCGGACATCCTGATGATCCCGCTTATTCTGGCCGCGCCTCAACGCGCTTGGCTGATTGCCTTGGTGGCGATGGTGTCGTCTGTTCTTGGGGGTATCGCGGGCTATGCGATTGGCGCTTTTGCCTTTGATACCATTGGCCAACCTATCCTCGAAGCCCTGGGCAAAGGTGACGCAGTGGCCGAGTTCAACACCCGGTTTAATGACTTTGGGTTCTGGGCGGTGCTGGGCGCGGGCATCACGCCGTTCCCCTATAAGGTCATCACAATCATGTCCGGCTGGACCGGCATGCCGATGGCAACATTTGTCGCAACTTCGGTGCTTGCACGTGGGTTGCGTTTCTTTATCGTGGCGGCACTTTTGTGGAAATTCGGCCAACCGGTACGTCACTTTATCGAAAAGCGCCTAGGCCTTGTTTTTACAGCGTTTTTGGTGATCCTCTTCGGAGGTTTCTTGCTTGTGAGATATATGTAAATGTCCCGTCATACCGCCACGCTTTTGCTGACACTGGCCTCTGCGGCCATGATCTTATCAGCTTGGGGGTTTCAGATGATTGGATATCCGCCCTGCAAGATGTGCTTTTGGCAACGCTACCCTCATATCGCGGCGATCGCGATTGGTTCGCTGGCTCTGACCACAAAACAACGTCTGTTCCATTGGTGCGGCGCAGCCGCGCTAACCCTCACTGGCGGGATTGGCGTCTTTCACTCGGGCGTCGAGCGCGGCCTGTGGGAAGGACCACAAGATTGCACATCGACCCCGATTGGTGGGCTGAATTCAGACGAGCTGTTCAATCAAATCATGAGCGCCCCTCTCGTACGCTGTGATGAAATCAGCTGGCAGGTGCTTGGCCTATCGATGGCCAATGTGAATGCGATCTTTTCACTGGGGCTGGCGGCGGCTTGGGTCTGGGTTGCCCTGAAACGCGACTAAGATTTCTTTTTGGTGGCCAGCAACAGATTTGTTTCGCTGGTCGCGACCCCTTCGAATTTACGGATCCGCGCCAGAATGCCATCCAGCTCTTCCAATGTGGCGGTGCCCAGTTCAACGATCAAATCCCAGCGACCGTTGGTCGAATGTACGGCCCGCACCTCGGGCATACCACTGAGCTGCCGCACAATGCGATCTGTCCCTCGACCCTCGATCCCGATCAGCATGAGCCCACGTACTAAATCCTGATGCACGTCTTCTTTCAGGACCACGGAAAACCCAACGACATCGCCACGTTTTTTTAGCTTTTCGATGCGCCCGCGCACGGTGGTGCGCGAAACGCCAAGCGTGATTGCCAAATCTGACAACGACGCCCGTGCATCATGGCGCAGGGCAGAAATGAGCAGGCGGTCAATTTCGTCCATATCGGAACCTCAAGTTATCATTTCGTGAAATCACATAACAGAATGAACAAATTGAGCGCTCAAAATCAACCCATATCGGCATCATACTGACTAGGAATCAACACATAGGGCGCGCCAGATGACTTCAAAAACCTGCATTCTCATTGGGGCACCAGTGGATTCTGGCAAGCGTCGGCGTGGCTGTTTGATGGGGCCTGATGCCTATCGCACGGCAGGGCTGGCCGAAAGCCTCACATCGCTGGGCTATCAAGTAATCGATAAGGGCAACCTAGCCCCTGCCCCCAACGCCACGACCGCGCCAGATGACAAATGCCATGCCTGGGCCGAAACCATCGGCTGGACCCAAAGCATTTCGGCTGTGGCCGAATCCGCGATGAGCGAAGGGTTACCGATCTTTTTAGGCGGCGATCACAGTCTTGCGGCTGGGTCTGTGTTAGGGGTCAGCCGATACGCAGCCTCGCAAAACCGGCCACAGTTTGTCCTGTGGCTCGATGCTCATAGTGACTTTCACACGCCGCAAAGCACGGATTCTGGCAATTTGCATGGCACACCGGTGGCCTATTTCAGTGGCCGTGCCGGGTTTGGTGGATTCCCAAAGGTGGCCCAGCCCGTGCCCACTGAAAACATTTGCATGATTGGCCTGCGCTCTGTTGATCATGCAGAACGGGCGGCTTTGCTGGAAAGCAATGTGCACAAACATGACATGCGCGAGATTGACGAAACCGGCATTGCACGCCCGCTCGCTGCTTTTTTGGATCGAGTCGCGCAAGCAAATGGATTGTTGCATGTCTCACTCGACGTCGATTTCCTCGACCCGATGTTTGCACCTGCGGTTGGAACAACCGTGCCTGGCGGCGCCACAGAGCGCGAAGCGCATTTGGTTATGGAAATGCTGCATGATTGGGGCCTGATGTCCTCGCTTGATCTGGTCGAGTTGAACCCCTTTCTAGATGAACGCGGCCGCACCGCAAAGCTGATGGTGGATCTCGCCGCCAGCTCGTTGGGGCGCCGCATCTTTGATCGTGTCACTCGGAGTTATTGATGAAAACCATACAAGCCCCGCGTGCGGTTGTGATGATCCGTCCGCACCATTTTTGTTCCAACCCCGAAACGCGTGATGACAACGCCTTTCAAACGCTCAGCAACCGCAGTGCTGACGCCACATCAGAGGCCGCATTGGCCGAGTTTGACGGAGCCGTGACAGAATTGCGCAACGCCGGTGTACGCGTGCATGTGTTTGATGACACGGGCACCGAAACGCCTGACAGCGTGTTTCCCAACAACTGGTTTTCCACCCATGCCGGTGGGCATGTGGCCATCTACCCGATGTTTGCCGCCAACCGACGCAAAGAACGTCGCGCTGACGTGATCGAGCTTTTGAAACAGGACTATCGCGTTCAAGAGGTCATTGATTACTCTGGTCTTGAACAGGATAACCTGGCGCTTGAGGGCACGGGTGCCATGGTGCTCGATCACATCGGGCGCATTGCCTACACCGTGCAGTCCAACCGTGCAGACCCGGTCATTCTAGAGCGTTTTTGCACCAACTTTGGCTATGAACCCATTGCTTTTGAAGCAAAAGATGTACAAGGGCGTGATGTGTACCACACCAATGTTCTGATGGGCATTGGCACGGATTACGCGCTGATCGCACTTGATATGATTGTTGACCCAGATCGCCGCTGCACTGTGGCAGAACGGCTTGAGGAATCCGGCCGCGAGGTCATCGACCTTAGCCACGCGCAGATCGGTGAATTTGCGGGCAACGCCATCGAACTGACAGGCGAACATCGCGTGCTGGCCCTATCGGCCCGCGCCTTAGACAGCTTGCGCCCCGACCAACTTGCCGTGATCGAGAAATCGGCCACGCCGCTCCCTCTTTCCATCCCAACTATTGAAACCGCAGGGGGGTCTGTGCGCTGCATGATTGCCGGCATCCACCTCACCCGTCGTTGAAGGAAAAGACCATGACCCAACCTTCTGATAAGGCCCTCGTGCCCTTTGTCAGCGTCGACAACATGATGCGCCTTGTGCATCACATCAGCCTTGAAACCATGTTGAAAGATCTGGCGCGTTACGTCGAAGATGATTTCAAACGCTGGGAGCTGTTTGACAAAACACCCCGCGTCGCCTCGCATTCTGATGTGGGTGTGATCGAACTGATGCCCACCAGCGACGGCGAAGCTTATGGGTTCAAATACGTCAACGGGCACCCCAAAAATACGTCCGAAGGGCTGCAAACCGTCACAGCCTTTGGCTTGCTGGCGGATGTCTACACAGGCTACCCGGTGCTCTTAACCGAGATGACCTTGCTCACCGCCCTGCGAACAGCGGCGACCTCGGCGATGGTGGCCAAACACCTTGCGCCCAAAGGGGCCAAGACCATGGCGATGATCGGCAATGGTGCACAATCTGAATTCCAGACCATGGCGATGAAAGCCATGGTAGGCATCGAAAACGTGCGTCTGTATGATGTAGATCGCGCTGCCAGCGAAAAATGCGCCGCCAACTTGCGTGGTTGGGGCGTGGATGTGACCATCTGCAAAACCCCCGAAGAGGCCATTCAGGGCGCACAAATCCTAACGACCTGCACCGCCGACAAGAAAAACGCGACCATCCTATCGGACAACATGGTTGGCGCAGGCGTGCACATCAACGCTATCGGCGGCGACTGCCCCGGCAAAACAGAATTGGCCGCAGGTATTTTGGAACGAGCCGAAGTGTTTGTGGAATTCCCAGAACAAACCCGCATCGAAGGCGAAATTCAACAGATGCCCGATGATTTCCCGGTCACCGAAATCTGGGAGGTCATCACCGGCGCCAAAACAGGCCGCCGCGACGACAAACAGATCACCCTATTTGACGGTGTTGGTTTCGCGATCGAAGATTTCTCGGCCCTGCGCTATGTCCGCGACCGTGTGAAGGGCACCGAATTCGCGGACATGCTGGATATGCTCGCCGACCCAGACGACCCACGTGATCTATTTGGGATGCTGCAACGTTCTAAAGTGATTGCATAAAGCTGGGGCCCCTATTGGGGCCCTTTTCGTTTTAGGGCGATTGAATTGTCGGTGCAGCGAATGACCGGTCTGAGCCCACTGTGACCGATGCTGCATTTAGGACGAACGACAGCTAATCGCATTTCATGCGATAAGAAACTCTGTTGGATATGACAGACGCTAACTAAGTGGCCTTTGACGCCAGCACCTTGACTAGCTCGCTTCCGTCGTGAGCCATAAGAACCTTAGTTGTAGGAAGCTTGGGTAGGTCGTATTCTTCGGGCGCTTGAACCAAACCGTTCCGAGCAAGAGATGCCGGCAAAACTGCTATAGCAAGATCAGCGCGTAAGGCCGCTATCTGCCCTGCCGATGTGTCGCTGGAATAGGCGATCCTGTAGCGAGTACTGGCACTATCAAGGGCTTGCAGGGCAGCGTCGCGCCAGGCGCATCTGATTTCAGCGATAGCTAATGGGAGAGGTTTGCGTTCAATCGCACGGCCACCTTCCCGCATAAGCCAGGCCAGCGGCTCTGATTTGAGCTCTTGAGCCTCCACCCCAGGTTCTTTGATGTCGTTGAAAAATGCAATGTTCGCCTGCCCGTCTGTAAAGGCACGCAATACCGCTTCGCTGGTGTCCAAACGCACATCCACGACAATTCCTGGATGGGTCGCTGCTAGTTTGCAAAGAAGATCGGGAACCAATGAGGTGCCTAGATCATGAGGAGCCACCAGCCGGAGGTGGCCGGTCAAGGGTGAGCCATGGAAAAAGGCCATAGCCTCTGCATTTGTCCCCAGAAGCTGCCGCGAATATCGCAGCATGACCTCACCTTGTTGGGTCAGGGCTATGTGACGTGCATCACGGGTCATCAACCGCGCACCAATTTGGTCTTCGAGCTTGGCGATGTGCAGGCTCACGGCGGACGGTGATAAGTTCACACGCGCCGCTGCGCGTCTAAAGGTTCCCGTTTCACAAATTGCTACGAAGCTGCGGACCGCCTCAAGATTGAAGGTCCGACTGTTCTGGGGGCCAGAAATGTTCGGATTAAACGTTGATGTTTTCTGATCCATTGAATTAGTTAGTATCGTTTTTGTAAACCTTGGTCAAAGCCTATGCTGCCATCCGAGCAGGAGGCGAGCATGATTCAATCTCATAAACATTTGGCTTTGGGTGCGTTTTGGGCGGCTTTTTCCGTTTTGATTTGGTCTGGATCACTTGTCCTTCTCAGACTTGGGGTCACGACCAATCTGAATGCCTATGATTTGACCGCCATTAGGTTTGGGACAGCCGGGGCATTGTTGGCACCTGTAATCGTCAAACGAGGTGTCGCCTCAGTTGGCCTCGGCGTCGTCGCGCTCGTCTCGTTGATCGCATGTTTCGGCGCGCCTTACATTGCTTTGATCTCACAGGCGCTCAAGACAGCCTCAGCCTCCGCTGCGGGGGCGTTGAACCCTGGCATCATGGCCGTGAGCGTGGTGTTATTCGGCATCGCGCTGTTCAAAGATCAAGCAAACGTCTCACGCATCGCCGGGATCGCACTGATCGTTTTGGGGGTATTTGGACAGGTTGCATGGGCGTCTACCGGTTTCACAATTGGTCATCTCATCCTTGCAGTGACTGGCATGATGTGGGCCACCTACACTGTAATCATCCGAAAATCAGAGATTGCGGCGCTTCATGCCACTGCCCTTGTTGCCGTAGGATCAGCGCTGGCTTATTTGCCTATCTATGTATTTGCGCTTCCAAAGCGAATTCTTCACGCCCCTTTGCCAGACATTCTACTGCAGGCAGGATTTCAAGGTGTCTTGGTCAGTGTTTTAGCGGTGTATGCGTTCAATCGCTCGACGGAATTGTTGGGTGCGCTGATAGGTTCAACCTTGCCCGCTTTGATCCCGCTTGTGACGCTTGTGCTCGGGACAGTCTTTCTCGGTGAGCCATTGCGGCCAAGGGAACTGATTATCGCATTGGTGATTGGGGCAGGCGTTGCGCTCATCCTGATCCGCCGACACCCTAGTTCTTCTCGATCTCAAAAATAGGGCCGTGACATAAGGCATGATCGGTCCTTCTCCCCGGTCGCTGCCCACATCGCACTTATCGCAAAGCAGACAATGGTACAGAGACCGCGAACGGCAGCTTCGTCCGCTTTGCAGCCATTCAGTACATTACCCACTACGCCTCCAGCTCTGCATCCCAGTAAAGGAAATCCATCCAGCTTTCATGCAGGTGGTTTGGCGGGAATTTGCGACCTGTGTTGCGCAGCAGGTCAGCGCTGGGTTGGCGTGGGGGTTTGCGCAGGTGCATATTGGCCTGACGCAGGCTTTTAGAGCCCTTTTTCAGGTTACAGGGGCTACAGGCCGCTACAACGTTTTCCCAACTGGTTACGCCCCCTGCCGCCCTGGGTATCACGTGATCAAAGGTGAGATCTCCGCGTGATCCACAGTACTGACAGCAGAATTCATCCCGTAAAAAAAGATTAAAGCGCGTGAAGGCCACGCGCTTTACTGGTTTTACGTAATCTCTGAGAACAACAACAGAGGGTATCCGTATCTCTGTACTTGGGCTGCGCACAATCTGGTCATACTCGGCCACAATATCGACCCTGTCCATGTAGACCGCCTTTACCGCGTCTTGCCATGGCCAAAGGGATAAGGGGTAGTAAGAAAGCGGCCTATAATCAGCGTTCAAAACCAATGCCGGATGTTGTTTCAAACCTCCGGGTTGATGTACAAACTCTGTCCTAAAATCGCCATCCATCGGGGACTCATCCTCCGCCCAACTGCCTGATTTTTCAGCATTCGGGCGGGACGTCCCGCCCAGCTCTAACTCTACTATATATCGCGGCAACGCCTTGGCAACCCCCACGATCTATGTCGCTAAAGATTGGCTACGCCGATTCCGTAACGAGAGCGTGACAGGCCGAAAATCTGGGCGAAAGTTTCGTTAGGCCGAAACAATGAAATACCGCGCAATCCCGTATACGTAGAGCACTGCAAAAATCACGTTAATGTATTTAAGCTGTGGCTCTGTGCGCAGCCATGCGCAGAATATCCAGATGAGACAGAACGGCAGACTGAAAAGCATTGCAGCCAATTGCCAACCTTGCACAATCGAAACAGTGCTCGCGAGGCCTAATACCAACGCAAGCCACTTAAGCTGCTGCTCAAAAACAGCGAACTTCAGGTAGTTCATTCCTTATACTCTCGGGTAAACAGCGCCGTGAACCCGGCGTTCTGCTAGAGGTAGAATATCAAAAGGAAAATCGGGCCGCAAGAACTGCGACCCGATCGAAAGATACAAATTTAGATATTGAAGCCTTACAGGCCCAATTTATCCCGCATAAAGGCCAGCGCAACACTTAGACCGTCCTGTGCGATACCGTGGGCTGTGCCCTTCATAATATGGGCATATACATCTTTAAACCCGGCCCCTTGCAGTGCTTCGGCGGCCTGTGGCAAGGATTGTGGAGGCACAACATCGTCTTGATCCCCATGCACCAACAATATCGCAGGTCGGCTGACGGTCTCGTCTGCCAACAGCTCTGGCTGCAGCAAACGGCCAGAAAATGCGACAACACCAGCCACCGGGTCTTCACGGCGCGGCGCCACATGCAGGCTCATCATGGTGCCTTGTGAAAAGCCAAACAGCACCACCTGCTCTGGCAAAACGTCTTCGTCGACCATCACGGCATCCAGAAATGCGTTCAGATCTTCTACCGCGGCGGCCATGCCCCGTTCACTTTCTTCTTCAGAGCTGCCGTCAATCCAAGGAATGGGGAACCATTGCAAACCGCTTGGCATTCCCGGAATGGATTCCGGCGCATCTGGAGCCAGAAACAATGTATCTGGCAAATGCTCTGCCAATGGATCCGCCAAGCCGATCAAATCCTGACCATTGGCCCCATAGCCGTGCAGAAACACGACAACAGATCGTGTTTCGCCTGAAAGTGGCTCTTTGCGCAGTGCGTTTAGTACCCGAGTCATCTGATGCCTTCCCTGTCCTTTGCCACATGGTAGTAGGCCCACAAAAGCCGCGCTGCAACTGATCTCCACGGGCTCCAGGCCTCGGCCATGTGCCGTAGTTCCTTTTGCGTGGGGCGTTTATCAAGATCAAACAGCACCCGGGCGGCCTCTTGTAGGGCCAAATCGCCCGATGCAAAGACATCCGCGCGGCCGAGACTGAACATGGCATAGATCTCAGCAGTCCAGACGCCAATGCCGTTGACCTTTGTCAAAACCTTGATGACCTCAGGGTTTGGTAGTTCTCGTAACACCCTGAAATCAATACGTGCTTCGGCCAAGGCACGGGCGTATTTCACCTTTTGGCGGCTGAGCCCGACCGCCCGGAGGTCGTCATCTGTGGCCCGCATGATTTTGCGCGGACCGGTCAATTTGGCGTCACGCATCCGCTTCCAAATCGCATTGGCAGAAGCCACGCTGACCTGCTGACTGACAATCGCACTCAAAAGCGGTTCAAAGCCGTCTTTTTTTCGACGCAGCGGCAATGGGCCGGTTTGCGCAAGCGCTGTCGCAAAGCGCTCATCGTGCGCGGCCAACCAATCTGCGCCTTCGCCGACGCAATCTAAAGTCTTGATAATCCGCCCAACCATAGCACCCTCGTTGTTTTCAGATGACCTGTGCCCAAGCCTGTGCATCTGTCAAACCCGGATCATGCGCAAAAGTGAACCAATTGGTACAATTTTATTCTTTTCTTTCCGGCAACAGAAGTCTAGCCATTTGCCCATGACCCAAATTATTGATGACTCAGGTGCCAAGCGCACCGTTTTTATTCTTGTGATTGCGCAAGCCATTATTGGGGCGCAAATGCCGATGATTTTCACCATCGGAGGCTTGGCCGGGCAATCATTGGCGCCAAACGCCTGCTTTGCCACTCTCCCGATTTCGTTGATCGTATTGGGCTCGATGTTTTCGGCCACCCCTATGTCTTCGATCATGCAGAAACACGGTCGTCGCACGGGCTTTATGCTTGGGGCCACCTGTGGCGTACTGGGCGGGATTGTTGGGGCTTGGGGTCTTTATACTGGCAGCTTTGCGATCTTCCTGTTTGGCAGCCTGTTAACCGGTGTCTACATGAGCGCCCATGGGTTTTATCGTTTTGCCGCGGCAGATACCGCATCTGAGGCGTTTCGGCCCAAAGCGATTTCCTATGTTATGGCCGGCGGGTTGGCCGCAGCTGTCATTGGGCCGCAACTGGTTAAGCTGACCTCTGATGCGTTTGTCGTGCCATTCATGGGCACTTATGCGGCTGTGATCGGTGTGAACCTTGTAGGTATGGTGTTGTTTTTATTCCTAAAAGTCCCAACACCCGAAGCCCCAGCCGCGGATGCCCCACAGGGCAGAACCCGCTGGGAGTTGATCACAACTCCGCGCATCGCAGTGGCCGTGATCTGCGCAACGGTGTCGTATGCTTTGATGAACCTTATGATGACATCCACCCCGCTGGCGGTTGTGGGCTGTGGCTTTGAGCAAAACAATGCTGCGGATGTGGTCACCGCGCATGTGTTGGCGATGTTTGCGCCGTCATTCTTTACCGGACATTTGATCGCAAAGTTTGGCGTTGAAAAGATCGTGGCCGCTGGCTTGCTGATCCTTGGCGCCGCAGGTGCTGTGGCCCTACAAGGCGTCGCACTTGAGAACTTCTTTATTGCGCTGATCTTGCTTGGGCTGGGTTGGAACTTTGGCTTTATTGGCGCAACCGCCATGTTGACCGAGGCACATACCCCACAGGAACGCGGGCGGATGCAGGGGCTGAACGATCTGATCGTCTTTGGCGGCGTGACGTTTGCGTCGCTGGCATCCGGTGGATTGATGAACTGTTCAGGCGGGGATGCCGTTGCGGGTTGGACCGCCGTGAACCTCGCAATGGGTCCATTCCTCGTGCTGGCCGGTGGAGCGCTCATTTGGCTGGTGCTTAGGCCAACGGATGAGCTGGCACACAAAGCGTAAAAAAACAAAGCGCGGACAATCTATTGCCCGCGCTTCTTCATCTAAATTTCGATCATATCAGCCAAAAGTTTTCGCAGCCCCATCGCGGGCGGAATCCTGTGCAAGCATTCCTATCTTCACAGCTTTGAAACCATCCATCAAAGACACTTCCACCTCCCCAGCGCCGCGCACGACTTCTAGGAATTTCTGGTGCTGATAAAAGGTCGATCCATTGTGATCACCTGCATCCAAAATGGTGGGATCCACAGGGATCTCGATCATCTTTGGCCCTTTCGGGCTACGTGGGCTGACAATCACCTGAGACACAGGTGGTGCGCCCAGATGCTCTGGCCAAAACCGCCCCGGCCCCGGCACCAGCGCCTCGATCTTACCTTCAGGGCCAACAGCGCTGATTTCTTCCTGAAAACGGCTGCCTTCGGCGTACATCGACAGTTCCAACATCCCACGTGCGCCGTTTGCAAAATCAACGATCACATAGGCCGTGTCCCAGATATCAGAGGCTTTGCCGTCGTACGTTTCCTCAAGATGGTTCACCTCTTGGCCCGCGCTGGCCATGATACGCACCGGGTCTGCCCCGATGATCAACCGCATCAGATCAAAGAAATGGCAGCATTTCTCGACCAATGTGCCACCTGAATTTTCGTTAAACCGGTTCCAGTTGCCGACCTTTTCCAAAAACGGAAAACGGTGTTCGCGGATGGTTAGCATTTTCACGCCACCGGTTGCTTTTTGCACTTCGTCCACAAATGTCTGAATGGGCGGCATATAGCGGTATTCCATCGCAACCCAAATCGGGGCCGGATAGCTTTCTTTGAAGGCCATCAGCTTGGCCTCATCAGCCGGATTGGTGAACAGCGGCTTTTCCATCAACAAAGGCAATGGGTTACGCGCCGCAATCACCTCGAGCAGAGGCACATGCATGTGATTTGGGCTGACCACCAATAAGCAATCCAGATCATCCCGACCCAGCAAGTCTTCCAGAGTGGCGCACAGCACCGCGTTTGGGTCGATCTTTTGCGCCTCGGCCGCCATCGCGGCGTCTGGCTCAAAGATTGCGCCCACATGCGCACCGTCCAACAGGGCGATATTGCGCATGTGTTCTTGGCCCATCATGCCGCAGCCGATGATGCCGTATCTGATGTCACGGGTCATAGATAGCTCCCTTATTTCAGACGCTGCACATACAGCGCCTGATCCGTGTCAAACCAGGTTTGGGAAAATTCAATTGGGGCCTCTTGATCGGCCCAACTCAAACGTTCCACATATCCAACAGTGCTGCCCGCAGGTTTCGTAAAGCTTTCGGGGGCCCATTGGGGCACAACGCCGATGCTCACACGGTCTTCCGCGCGGGTGATCCAAAAGCCAAGCTGCTTTTGATAATAGTGATACAGCGAATCTGACAGCGCCTCGGGGCGTACCCGGCCCGCCGATTCGTCGAGCCAGATTTCCTCGACCGCGATGATTGTATCATTCAAATAGCGCAGGCGACGAATGCGTGCCCCGCGATTGGCATAGCCAAATTTCGGCAATTCAGCAGGCTTATCCACCGTCTCAACAGACAGGATATCAGCCCGAGGTAAACCACCCCCTTGGGGCAGTTCCAGACGGAACATGCCATAGACAGAGTCACGTACATTGCCGGTGCGAATGTAATTGCCAGAGCCTTGAATACGCTCCAAAAGCCCTTTGTTTGTGAGCTCTGAAAGCGATTTGCGCAATGTCCCGACAGAGGTGTTAAACTGCGCAGCCATGTCCCGTTCTGGCGGCAAGCGATCGCCATTGGTCAAGCGCCCCGAACTGATGTCGCGGATGATCAACTCTGCAATTTGCACATAAACCGGCAATGCGCTGCGCTTTTGATTTGACAAATTGATCCATCCTTTCCGCATCCGGTGAAAAAATTGATACACCATTGATGCATGTTTGATCGGATGTTTAACTAAGTCTCAAGTGAAGGCAAGCCAAAGGATTTAAGATGACCGTTGTGCCAATTACCTCCCCTGACCTACAGGCGGCAGAAGTGTCTTGGTTTTCGGCGCTGTGTTCGGATGATTACCAGTTTCTAGGCGTGCCAGATGGCGATCTGCGCAGCTCTTGGGAGCACTGCAGCAACATTGTTAAGGTGGCCGAAGAACAAGGCTTTCGCAATATTCTGTGCCCGTCGTCTTATCAGGTTGGCCAAGACACGCTGTCTTTTGTCGCGGGCTGTGCGCCCATCACTGACAAAATCAACCTGCTGGCCGCGGTCCGCTGTGGAGAAATGCAGCCGATCATGCTGGCCCGTACTGTGGCCACGCTGGATCACATGTTGCAGGGCCGCCTGACGATCAACATCATCAGCTCTGACTTCCCGGGCCAGAAAGAGGAAAGCAACTTCCGCTATCAGCGGTCTCGGGAAGTGGTGCAAATTCTGAAACAGGCCTGGACGCAGGACGAAATCAATCACGAAGGCGAAGTGTACAACTTCAAAGGTCTGACCACAGATCCGGTCAAGCCGTATCAACAAAACGGCGGCCCGCTTTTGTACTTTGGGGGCTATTCCCCTGCGGCATTGGAACTGTGCGGCGAACATTGTGATGTTTATCTGATGTGGCCTGAAAAGATCGAAGAGCTTAAGGGCCGCATGCAAGCGGTTCAC
The DNA here is from genome assembly GCA_947498415.1 of uncultured Paracoccaceae bacterium. Lineage (GTDB taxonomy): Bacteria > Pseudomonadota > Alphaproteobacteria > Rhodobacterales > Rhodobacteraceae > Cognatishimia. The sequence continues at coordinate 433,469 of CANMKB010000003.1, read as the reverse complement.
GCCGTGGCCGAGAAATATGACCGCACGCTGGATTATGGTCTGCGTGTGCATATGATTGTGCGCGACACCGAAAAAGAAGCGCAGGAATACGCAGAATTCATCACCTCCAAGCTGGATGATGACTATGGCCGTATGATCCGGGAACGTGCGTTGGATTCCACCTCTTTGGGCGTCAGCCACCAAGCCAAAAACCGCGAGCTGGCCGATAAATACGGCTACATCGAACCAAACCTCTGGACAGGTGTCGGCCGTGCCCGGTCTGGCTGTGGTGCGGCGCTGGTTGGCTCGACCGACCAAGTCATGAGCAAGATCGAAGCCTATCAAAAGATGGGGATCCGTGCCTTTATCTTCTCGGGCTACCCTCATATCGAAGAGGCCCAGCATTTTGGCGCCCGCGTGCTGCCAAACCTGAAAACCTGCTCGCTGCCGCATGAATATGGGCGCGTGCCTTCTGAAACACCTGCCACACCGCTTGGCAATGGAGAGCGTCGCTAATGGATCGCATCACCCTTTCACCCGCTTTGGATATGAGCCGCATTGTATATGGCATGTGGCGTATTGCGGATGATCAAGACACTTCCCCGCAAACCGTAGAACGGAAAATCCAGACCTGTCTGGAACAGGGGATCACCACATTCGACCAGGCCGACATCTATGGCGGTTATGTCGCTGAGGCCGTTCTGGGTGGTGCGCTGAAAGCCAACCCAGCTTTGCGCAATCAGATGGAGATCGTCACCAAATGTGACATCGTTGCACCCATGGGCCGCTATGCAGATGCGAAGTGCAAATATTACGATACTTCACGGGCTCATATCGAAAAATCTGTCGACTATTCGCTAAAAGACATGGGGATTGAGCACATTGACCTTTTGCTCATCCACCGCCCTGACCCGATGATGGATCATCACGAAACCGGTGCCGCTCTGGATGCTATGGTGGCCTCTGGCAAAGTGCGTGCAGTTGGCGTGTCTAACTTCCGTCCATGGGATTGGGAGCTGCTGCAGTCGGGCATGAAAACCCAGTTGGTGACAAACCAGATCGAAATTTCGATGGGCGAAATCAACCCGTTCACCAATGGCGATCTTGCGTTCCATCAACGCCAAGACCACGCCGTTATGGCTTGGTCCCCACTGGGTGGGGGTAGCCTGATGACCGGGTCTGGTAAATCGCAGGACGTAATGGATGAGCTGGCCGCTGAATTCGGCGTAGACCGTGCGGCTGTGGCTGTGGCTTTCCTGCTCGCCCATCCTGCAAAAATCCTGCCAGTCATGGGCACCAACAACCTTGATCGCATCTCAAAGATCTCAGATGCGCTGAAGGTCAAGCTGGACCGTGAAAGCTGGTACCGTTTGTATGAAGCTGCTCTTGGAAACGAGGTGCCTTAAATGAATGCCCATAGCCCACAAATGCCAATCGCCTTTCAACCCGATGCCGAAAATTCGCGCTTGCTGCGCGATGCCTTTGGCCGGTTTGCCACGGGCGTGACCATTGTCACAGCCGCCTCTGAAGATGGCCCGGTTGGCATCACCGCCAACAGCTTTTCTTCGGTGTCGCTTGATCCGGCAATGGTGTTGTGGGCTCCGGGAAAATCATCGCGCCGTTTTCCGTATTTCGAGAAAGCAGAGCATTATGCAATTCACGTGTTATCGTCCGATCAGGCCGACCTGTGTTCTGGCTTTGCAAAAGATGCATTTGCGCTGAAGGATTTAGAGCATACCGTCAACGAACACGGCGTGCCTTTGATCGCCAATTGTTTGGCGCGGTTTGAATGCAAACGCGCAGCGGCGTTTGATGGTGGCGATCACGTCATCGTATTGGGAGACGTTTTAAGGGCCGAAATGCGCGATGGAGACGCGCTGGCCTTTTTTGCCGGCAAGTTCGGCCAATTCGCGCACCAATAAGCGCGACGCCCGGCCGGAGGGGACGGGTTTACATAGGGGAGGATCCGCATGGGCGGATTGGTGGCGTTGGTGACGCCTTTAAGTATGGTGAATGCTGCGGTTCTCAAATTGGGCCGTGGCATAGGCGTTGTTGCGGTGGCCTTTATGGTGGCCGCAATTCTGATTCAGGTGTTCTTTCGCTATGTGCTGAACAATGCCCTTCCTTGGCCTGACGAAGCGGCACGCTTTGGTATGATGTGGATGATGGGACTTATGGCCCCCACAGCGTTCCGTCGCGGTGGCTTTGTTGCCATTGAAACTGTGCCAGACATGCTGCCCAAACGGGTTGGCGACCTCTTGGCTCTGTTCCTCCTGACCATTTCTATCGTGGTCCTGCTGGTATCCGTGCAGATTGGCTACAAAGAGGTCACGGGATTTGGCGGCCGTTTTGCGACGGCAGCGCTGTATATCCCTACATCCTTTGGCTTTGATGAATGGTACCGCATCCCGCGCAGCTGGATGATGATGTCGCTGTTTGTGGGCATCATTCTTTTGATTTCGGTGAATGTAGAACTGATCTTGCGGTCTCTGATTGGCCTAATGGGCGGTCGCGACCGCCTGCCCCCGATCGACGATGACATTGAACTTGGAGGTGCGGAATAATGCTGATTTGGTTCCTTCCGGTTTTCTTGATTTTCCTCACCATTGGTCTGCCAGTGTTCTTTGGCCTGTTGGCGGCTCCAGGGCTTTTGCTGTGGATGAGCGGGCAGGAAAAAGACATCACCCTGCTGTATCGCAACCTTTACAACGGTATGGACAGTTTTCCACTGATGGCCATTCCGTTCTTTATGCTGGCCGGTGAGTTGATGAACAAAGGCGGCATCACCGTGCGTCTGGTCGAATTCTCGCAAGCCCTGATGGGCCATTTGCGTGGTGGCTTGGCACAGGTGAACATCCTGTCCTCTATCTTGTTTGCAGGCCTGTCCGGGTCTGCGGTCGCTGACACTTCTGCACTTGGGTCTATGCTGATCCCTGCCATGGAAAAAGAAGGCTACACCCGCCGCTTTGCCGCTGCGATCACCGCGGCAAGTTCTGTGATTGGCCCCATCATTCCGCCGTCAGGCATCATGATCATCTATGCTTATGTCATGGGTGAAAGCGTGGCCGCTCTGTTCCTTGCAGGGATTGTGCCCGGGGTGCTTGTTGGGCTTGGCCTGATGTTCATGGTACGCGCCTTGGCAGACAAATACGACCTGCCGCCGGCAAAACGCGTGGTGCTGACAGGCATCAACCTTGGCCCGCTGGAATACTGGTTTTCATTTGCGCTGGTGCGCTTGAACCTGGGTCTGTTGCTGGCGCAATTTATCCCACTCGGGGCCGAGGCCACGGGCACCGCCAAATGGCTTGCCTTTGGTGGCGGCGTTCTGGTGGCACACGGTTTAGCCTTGGGTCTGCGTCGCTTGGTCAGCCATGATTTCCGAATGGTCTGCAAACGCGCCGTCGTTCCTTTGCAAACCCCTATTCTTATTCTGGGTGGTATCCTTGCTGGGGTCTTTACCCCAACAGAGGCCGCAGCGGTTGCCGTTGCCTATGCACTGATCGTCGCCTTTGGCATCCTGCGCACAATGAAATTTTCAGACCTGCCCAATGTGTTAATCCGGGCGGGCCTGACCTCTTCGGTGGTTCTATTGCTGGTCGGTGCGGCCATGGCGTTTAAAACCGTGGTCAGCCTATCGCACGCGCCTGAAATTCTTGCAGATTTCATCCTAAGCCTGAGCGAGAATCCCTACATCCTACTGTTCTTGATCAACCTTCTACTGTTTGTCGTGGGTATGTTCTTGGATGCAGGCCCAGCGATCATCATCCTTGGACCGATCCTTGGCCCGATCTTTGTAGATCTGGGTGTGGACTCGATCCACTTCGCCATCATCATGAGCGTAAACCTAACAGTAGGACTTGCAACGCCACCAATGGGGCTTGTGTTGTTTGTTGCGGCAGCGGTTTCGAAAGAGAAGGTCGAAACCATTGCCAAAGCCATCTTGCCGTTTTTGGCCATCGAGATCGCGGTGATTTTCCTAATCACCTACGTTCCAGCCATTTCAATGACGATCCCTCGCCTAACGGGGTTCGCGAACTAAGTATTTGAGTAATCAGGGAGGAACCATAATGCTCAAACAAACCATCAAGTCACTGTCCGTGGCCGCGTTGCTTGCAGCGTCCGCAATGACAGCATCTGCGGCGGATTACACAATCCGTGCGACTGCAAACTCGAATGAAAACGACGAAGACTATGACGGTCTTGTTGTCTTCAAAAACTACGTCGAAGCCGCATCAAACGGCGCAATCGAAGTAGAACTGTTCATCGGCACCCAGCTGTGCTCGAACGGTGCAGAATGTCTGCAGGGTGTGGCCGAAGGTCAGGTTGATGTGTACATCTCCACCTCTGGTGGCGCGTCGGGCATCTTCCCCTATGTGCAGGTGCTTGATCTGCCGTATCTGATGGCGGATGACCGCATCGCCGAGCATGTTCTGTCTGGTGACTTTGTCCGCACCATGCGTGACATGGCGCTTGAAGATTCCGGCAACGCAATCCGCTTGATGACCGTGGGCAACACTGGCGGCTGGCGCAACTTTGCCAACACCAAACGTCGTGTGGCAAACCCGGCTGACATGGATGGCCTAAAGATCCGCACGGTTGTGGCGGACCTGCCGCAAGAGCTGGTGAAAGCCCTGGGTGCCTCCCCAACCCCGATCCCATGGCCAGAGCTGTTTACCTCTTTCCAAACCGGCGTTGTTGAAGGCTCTAAGAACGGCATCACCGACATCATGGGCATGAAGTTCCCTGATGCGGGTCTGCAATATGTAACGCTTGACGGCCACGCCTACATGGGTGCGCTGTGGTGGATGAACAACGAAAAGTTCACCGGCATGCCAGAAGACATGCGCCGCGTTGTTGTCGATGGGTTCTATGCGCTGCAACAGGCAACCTTTGCGTCACCCAAGCGTAAATCCATCAAAGCCTACGAAGATTTCGTAGCAGGTGGCGGTGATCTGTATGTGCCAACTCCAGATGAGAAAGCCGCTTTCAAAGACGCCGCTTCGCCAGTTTATGACTGGTTCAAGTCAAACGTGACACGTGGTGACGAAATCTTCACTGCGTTGACTGATGCGGTTGCGGCTGCCGAGGCAGACGTAAACGCATCTCGCGCAGCAGACCTGAACTAAGGTTTTGCATTAAAACAACAAAGGCGGCCATTGGGCCGCCTTTTCATTCGGTAAAGGTCATAGGATCACCGAAACGGATACATCCAAACCTTGTAGTCCTCGACCAGAATATGTGCTTTTTCGATTTCTTCGGCCGTCATCTTTTTCACGACCTCTTCCAAAGAGATCGCCGCATCCGGATCGCCGCCAATCGCCGACAGCGTGTACCACATATAGGCCCGCACCAAATCTGGCGCAGGCATGCCGCGGCCCACTTCGTAATACCAGCCAATGCCCGATTGCGCCCCAGGGTGCCCTTTCAAAGAACTGCGCAGATACCATTCAAACGCCCGCTGGTCATCGTGTTCGACGCCAAGCCCCATGGCATACATCACACCAATCAATTCTTCGGCGTCCGCATTGCCAGACCGTGCCGCAGGCCACAATTCCTGATAGGCTTCCTGAAACTTGCCCTCTTCCATAAGGTCCCGAGCATGTTCAATTTCCGCCACCGCCGGCGTCGCCAGCAAAGCCAATGCAAAAGCAAAATTGCGCATCTTCTTGGTCTTTCTTTTCTCGCTGCAACCCCGGCTTTGGCCAGAGAGCTTCCTCCTCCCCTGACGGCGGCTGATTTCATCGAATTTGACATGAAACAGGCCGCGCTGGGGCATGATCTCTTTTACGATAAAATCCTGTCAGGGAACAGAAATATCAGCTGTGCGACTTGTCATCATCCGGATCATGGTACGGGCGATGGCCTATCCCTCGGGATTGGCGAAGGCGGTATCGGTTTGGGGCCAGATCGCACGGCAGGCGTGGGAGAAACCCGCATCCGCAAACGCATTCCGCGCAATGCGCCGCCTTTGTGGAATTTGGGCGCCAAAGATTTGCACACCCTGTTTCATGATGGGCGCCTTAGTATTTCAGACGCTTATGAAAACGGCTTTAACTCCCCAGCCGAAGAATGGCTGCCCACAGGGTTTAACTCAATCCTTGCAGCACAGGCGGTGTTCCCGTTGGTGGCGCAATTTGAAATGGCCGGAAACCCCGGAGAAAATCAGGTTGCGGGTGCCGTGCATGATCGCATTGATCTGCCGTGGCCGATCATCGCCAAAGCGGTGCGCGCACAGGGCGATTACGGAGCTCGTTTCGTCGAGGCGTTTGATCATATCACCGACGCTGAAGAGGTTTCAATCGTTGAGATCGCCAATGCATTGGCGGCCTTTCAAGCCATCGAATGGCAAAGCATCGACAGCCCGTTTGATCAATTTCTAGCAGGTGACGTAACCGCTATGTACGCCAGCCAATTGCGCGGGATGGATTTGTTTTATGGGCGTGCCGATTGCAGCTCTTGTCATTCCGGGCCGCTGATGAGCGATCAGAAATTCCACGCGCTGGCCCTACCCGCCTTTGGCCCCGGACGCACCCGCCGTTTTGACCCGATGGTGCGCGATGTGGGACGGATGGGAGAAAGCGATGACCTTGCCGACGCCTACCGCTTTCGCACACCGATGTTAAGAAACGTCACCCTAACCGCGCCTTACGGACACAACGGAGCTTTTGCCACGCTTGAAGGGATCATTCGCCATCACGCTGACCCGGTGTCCTCGCGCAAGCAGTGGACCCGCGCCGACGCCAATCTTCCAGCGGCTCCATGGCTTGAGGCAATCGATTTTGTGGTGCACGAAGATCGGTTCGAAATGGCACGACAGGCGGCGAAAATTGACATTCAGCCAGTCACCTTGTCAGATCAAGACATTGAAGATCTCGTTGCCTTTATGGGGGCGCTTACGGGTACAAGCCTCGACAATCCGGTGTTTGGCGTGCCCGAAGGGTTTGAGCCTTAAGTCACTGATATTGTGTCATTTCACCGGAAACACGAAACACCGATCGCGGCGCAAAGTCAGCCACAGGCGGGTGCCCGGTTTTGGGATAAACACATTGGGCACCGTGGCCTTTAGCAAACTACCGTCATGTTCCATACGGAATTCAACAAGGCTTTCATTGCCCATGAAACGTGCACGCTCCACCACACCAGCCGCCGCCTGACCGCGCACTTTGGTGGGCGCTGGCCCCTGCCCGGCCCGGTCAAAATCTAGGTGCAAATGTTGTGGGCGAATGACGATTTCAACCGCCGCACCCTCGGCACAACCCGGCGTTAGGAATTGGCCAAAAGGGGTATCCGTCAACGCGCCGTTGCTTTTGCCGCGAATGATGTTGATATCACTGAAAAACGCCATGGCATCGCGATCAACCGGTGCGTTGTAGATATTATACGGAGAGCCCTGTTGCACAATATTCCCGTCACGCATCAGCGCCACTTCGTCAGCCATGCGCAGCGCTTCTTCGGGTTCATGGGTGACCAGTAAAACCGCCGTGTCTTCTTCTTTCAGCAAGGCAAGCGTTTCATCGCGAATGCCATCACGTAGGCGGTTGTCGAGGCCGGAAAACGGCTCGTCCATCAGCATGATACGTGGACGCGGTGCCAAGGCCCGTGCCAAGGCAACCCGCTGTTGTTCTCCGCCAGACAGTTGATGAGGTGCCTCATCGATGGCCCATAACAGGCCAACCTTTTCAAGCAGTTCCTCAACCCGCGCCCGTTTTTCTGCCTTTTGGCCTGTGAGACCAAAGGCCACATTATCGGCCACGCTCATATGTGGAAACAGCGCAAAGTCTTGAAACATCAAACCAATTTGTCGACGTTCTGGTGGAATGCGAAACACCGTGTCGCAAATCAACTCGCCATCCACATAGATTTCACCGCTGTCTTGCATATCCACGCCTGCAATCATGCGCAGCGTTGTGGATTTACCGCAGCCCGACGGGCCAAGCAAACATGTCACCTGCCCCGGTTGGATCGTCAAAGACACCCCGTTCACAACCGTCCGATCCCCGAAATGTCGGGTCAGATTGCGGATTTCCAAACGGGGGGCCTGACCTGTAGCTAGGGTGCTCTGATCTTTTGGGCTCACGGCTGCCTCTTGCGATGTCCGATGATTTCCATCAGGTTTCGCAACGATGTATCAGCCGTGGCCATTCTCTTCAAGACTGAGATCAAGCTTGGATCGGCTTGCGTGCTCCGGCCAGAACAGCGGCAAATCCGATCACCAACACGATGATACAGATCTGCAAAAGTTGCTCGTATTTGTGACCTTCGACCAACAGTGGCGCAACGACCTCTGAGGCACGGAAGAAATACGCAGCCGCGCCCAACATAGCGGCACCAAAGCTGACCAAATAGGCCCACAACGCCACCTGACGCCCAGCCAACAATCCCACCACCAAAACAGGCGTAAGGAACATCGATGCTGTGCCAGAAACCGCCACCGCATCAAACAGGGATTGATTGCCCCAAAGGGTCAACGCGGCACCGGCCGCTGCAAAAACAACCATCGCCAAACGACCACCGTTCAATGTTTTCGGTGCCATCTTAAGTTCTTCGACAACCAAACGTGACGCAGAAGCCAAGGCACTGTCCAATGTAGACAAAGCAGAGACCAACAAAGACACCAGCAACAATACAAACACCCAAGTCGGCAGGATTGTCGCCCATGTGCCAATCAGCTCACCCTCATAGGTCGCGCCATCCAAAGCGGCTTGGATGCCAAAGAAACCAAAGGCAATGATGCACAGCGCAGAAATCCAGAACGCATGGATAAAGCTTTTGCGCGTGGTGCCTGCATCTGCAAGGAAACCGCGATCCATCATGACCGGGTCATGCACCGGATAGGAAAACACTTGCAAAAACGCGACGATCAACAAGACCCAACCATTGTATTGACCAGCTGTACCTTCTGCCGTCAGAACCGCGCCTAGATCAAAACCGGGGGTAAGGATCAGCGCTGTGAAAGCCACTGCGAACACCACCAAAAACAGGCTCATCTGCATCACATCTGTGCGCAACGCAGCACTTAGCCCGCCCCACGCGGAATAGGCCAAGGCCAACAATCCCACAAGAATGATAGAGCCTTCTTTGGCAAAGCCGACTTCAGGAAGCGCTGCAGAGAAGATCAGTCCAACAACGATCAAGTTGGCAAACACTTCAGACAACAAACGCAGCGCAATCACCAAATTATAGCAGCCATTGCCGACAGCCCCGAACGCATCACCCAGCCAGTCTTGTACAGAGCGAGCACCCTTGGCCCGCAGGCGGCCCACGATATAGCCACCAGTTAGGAAAGACCCGTAATAAGCCGCATAGGCCAACACACCGGCGATCCCGTAAAAGAACCCCAGAATGGCGGAGTTCATCAGGGAACGCGCAAAAATCCAAGTGGTGACCTGGCTAAGAACCAATGTCCATAGCCCCGGCGCCTGCCCTTCGGCAGAGGCCCCGCCAAAAAACCCTTCGACGCTGGCACGACGGGGTGCAACGTAAAGGCTGGCAAGAATAATAAACGCGAATATCGCTATGACGGCGGTGGCCTGCATGGGTGTCCCCTATTGTAGATTGTCAAACCGCTGTAACAGCACCGTTTTTTTCAATCTACAATAAGAAGGTCACCCCACGCGAATGTGAGATTTCTGAGTATTAGGCCTCACGCAGTTGAAAACTGGCTTCGCCCAGCACCTTTCCATTCACTTGGATCGCGATGCGATGTGCACCGGGATACAGCGTAAATGTGGTGGCATTGGCCTTGAGCACATGTTTTTTTGAAAGCGTCAGCGGCTTGCCCGGCTGGACCACAGATGACTTTAGCTTGAATACCTTTGCAGACTGCTCTTTGTTTTTGCGCATAAACCAGATTTGATAATCCACAATCACCGGCGACTTTTCGGTCGCTGAAAGGGTGAGATCAAATTCCAAGGTTTCTCCAAAGGCTAGGTCATCGTTCGCAACGGAAAGCGCCTCTAGCGCGACGGGCGCGTCGGCACGATACCCAAGTAATTCAAGCGCCGGAGCAAAACCCTGTTTGACCAAAGTTCGCAGGCTGTGGCGGGTCATCCACGCAAGCTCTTTGGCATTCTGCCGCTTTTCAGAATGCCACTTTTTCAGCGTTTCCACAACAAGGTCTGGATGTGCTTTTGCAATATCATTCAAGTGGTTAGACACCGATCTTGATACAAATCGCGTCGGGTCTGCATGTAACATATCCAACAATTCAATTGGCGCGTCTTGCGGGATGTCAATCTTTTTGGCCCAAGGCAATTTAGGGCGTGTCCCTTCGCTCACCAATCGACGAACGTGGTAGTTTTCGTCCGTGGCCCATGTCTTGAGCCGCGCCCAAGTTTCCTCGGGCCACCGGTTGATGAAGGGGCGAATGTAGAATTCCATCGAGAAACGCTGCGTGGCTTGATAGAGCAAATCCAAGGCGCGGTCGCGATGGTCTTCTAGCCCGTGACGTCCTGCTAGAATGCCCGGCGCAGTATGGATGAAACGCCCAAAGTCATCATCCTTCAGCGTCGGATCAAGGGGCGGCACCATTGCGGCCTCGAGTTGATCCGCCATGGTTGGGAAGTCACTTGCAAGCTGTGGCTCAAGGCAATCTGCGATGAATTCCATCCGCTCCATGAACCCCAATGGGGCCAATCCAGCCATCACTTTGTTATGAAAGGCATCCGCGTTAAATCCCGGAACACCCGCGGCAAACTCGTCTGCCAAATCACGCAAACTATCTGCGTTAAAGATTTGATCTGCCAGTGAAAAACCCTGAGCCATACTTGTTACTTTCTAAACTTACATCGTTGAATTGGTTGCGCCGCCATCCAGCAGAATATTCTGCCCTACGATGAACCCGGCATGTTGTGAACACAGGAACGCACAGGTCGCTCCAAACTCTCCGCGCGTGCCATACCGCCCCGCTGGGATCGTGGCGCTGCGCTGTTCAATTGCGTCTTCGACCGAAATGCCCTGCGCTTTGCTGACACCGAGATCAAGCGCAACGGCACGATCTGTGGCGTGGATGCCCGGCTGAAGATTGTTGATGGTCACGCCGCTGCGTGCCACTTGTCGCGCAGTTCCAGCCACATAACCGGTCAAACCTGCACGAGCAGAATTTGATAGGCCCAGTACTGCGATGGGTGATTTGACCGACACAGAGGTGATATTCACCACACGGCCCCAGCCCTTTTTCATCATGCCCGGCAGCAGGGCTTTCATCAGCGCAATCGGTGTGAGCATATTGGCATCAAGCGCTTTGATAAAATCTTCACGATCCCAATCTGACCACATCCCCGGAGGTGGGCCACCCGAATTTGTGACAAGAATATCAACATCTTGTGCGGCAGCTAACACTTTTTCCTGCCCTTCTTCTGTGGTGACATCAGCGGCAATGGCCACCACATTCACATCAAAACGCGCCCGGATATCGGCGGCGGATGCTTCAAGTGCCTCGGCACCGCGGGCGTTCATGATCAGGTGCACACCCGCCTCTGCCAAAGCTTCGGCACACCCAAGGCCAAGACCCTTTGAACTTGCGCAAACCAGCGCAGTTTTCCCCTTGATTCCCAGATCCATAAAGCTCTCCCTATTATTGCTGGCGATGATGGTCACTTCTTCACCAAAGTGCCAGTAAATTGCCTAGGCTCATTCCTCTTGTTGCCACAATTGGACAGCATCTTAGCGCAAAGACAAGGACTAAGGACACACGATGAGTTCCACCGCTGGTAACATGCCACATGCGTTGCAAACCCTGCCCGTTTATCGCGCAGCAGCGTTTAGAGTTGTGACAGGTGCCAATCTGGGGGATGCGGTGTCTTTTGCGGATGAGCTGTTGCTTGACGATTGCTATGAGCTGACAGATCGCGAAAAGCTGACGTCGCTGTCATTCCTCACATCTGCAGATAAAGCCTTTTACATCGCCAAAGGCAGTGCGACCGGTACAAAGGGCGCAACACTCTATGCCGATTGCTGCATTACGTTGATGCCCACCACCGGCCAAACAATTGAGGCGCTGGTTTTGGTGGAGGTTGATCAAGATGGGCAAGTGGTAGAAATCTACCTGCATCCCATGTCAGCCTTGAATGCAAAAACATCTTATGCGCTTGTTAAGATTGATCGCGAACAGGCCCGCCGTCGCATGGCGCTGTTGGGCTGTGTTTCCTTTTCCATGGGCACACGGATCACCACCGCAACCGGAGAACAGAAACCCATCCAAGACCTGTGCCCCGGCGACCGTGTACTCACCCGCGATTCCGGTGTTCAGGAAATCCGCTGGATTGGCCAATCGACGGTTCGCGCAGTTGGAGACTTTGCGCCTGTGGTGATCACCGCAGGCACGTTGCACAATCTGGGTGACTTGACCGTCAGCCAAGACCACCGTCTTTTCATCTATCAGCGCAAAGATCAGGTTGGCGCTGGTCAGGCAGAAGTTATGATCCGGGCGCGTCATCTGGTGAACGGTAGTTCTGTTTATGTGCAGAACGGCGGGTTTATTGATTACTTCCAGCTGTTGTTTGATGACCACCAGATTATCTTTGCCGAAGGCATTGCAGCCGAAACCATGCTTGTCAGCGAATCCAACCAGTCTGTTTTGCCCAAAGAGCTGGGCGAAAGGTTCCGTCAAAGTCAACCGGGCCTGCCCCGCGCCGACAAAATTGCCTGCGAACTCAAAGACAACGAGACTATTCGCGCAGATGTCGCTGATTTGCTGCGCAGAGCGTCTTCGCGTTAAGGCACCGCACCTTCTAGATTGCACCAGAGCACCTATCCCGCTATAGGCTCGCTCATGTCTAACACCGCTTCAAACCGCCCCGAATTGCCGCCCGAAATTGCGCGTCGTCGCACCTTTGCGATTATCTCGCACCCGGATGCCGGTAAGACCACCTTGACCGAAAAATTCCTTTTGTATGGTGGTGCCATTCAGATGGCCGGTCAGGTGCGGGCAAAGGGCGAAGCACGCCGCACCCGATCAGACTTTATGCAGATGGAAAAAGACCGGGGCATCTCTGTGTCGGCCTCTGCCATGTCGTTTGATTTTGATGGTTACCGGTTCAATCTGGTGGATACACCGGGCCACAGCGATTTTTCCGAAGACACCTATCGTACGCTGACAGCGGTGGATGCAGCCGTCATGGTGATTGACGGTGCGAAAGGTGTGGAAAGCCAAACACAGAAACTGTTCGAAGTTTGCCGCCTGCGCGACCTGCCGATCCTGACGTTCTGTAACAAGATGGACCGCGAAAGCCGCGACACATTTGAAATTATTGACGAAATCCAAGAAAACCTTGCGATTGACGTCACCCCGGCCTCTTGGCCGATTGGCGTGGGTCGCGATTTTGTCGGCTGTTACGATCTGCTGCGCGACCGTCTGGAATTGATGGACCGGGCTGACCGCAACAAAGTGGCGGAAAGCATCGAGATCAAGGGTTTGGATGACCCAAAACTTGCAGAACATGTGCCAGCCGAACTTCTGGAAAAGTTCCTGGAAGAAGTCGAAATGGCCAAAGAGCTGTTGCCGCAGCTTGATCCACAGGCTGTGCTTGAAGGGCATATGACCCCGATTTGGTTCGGCTCTGCGATCAACTCATTTGGCGTTCAGGAACTGATGGCTGGGATCAGCAGCTTTGGCCCGGAACCGCAGGTGCAATCCGCTCAGCCTCGGAATGTGGCTCCCGAAGAAAAGAAAGTCGCAGGTTTTGTGTTTAAGGTTCAGGCGAATATGGACCCGAAACACCGTGACCGTGTGGCCTTTGTGCGCATGGCGTCGGGCCACTTTAAACGCGGCATGAAACTGACACATGTACGCACCAAAAAGCCAATGGCCGTGTCAAACCCTGTGTTGTTCTTGGCCTCGGATCGGGAACTTGCCGAAGAAGCTTGGGCCGGTGATATCATCGGTATTCCAAATCACGGCCAATTGCGCATTGGGGATACGCTGACCGAAGGCGAAGCCATTCGCGTCAGCGGCATTCCATCCTTTGCGCCAGAGTTGCTGCAAGGCGTGCGTGCAGGCGACCCGATGAAAGCCAAGCATTTGGAAAAGGCCCTCATGCAATTCGCTGAAGAAGGCGCCGCAAAGGTCTTTAAGCCCTCCATTGGCTCGGGGTTTATCGTGGGCGTTGTGGGGGCATTGCAATTTGAAGTGCTCGCCAGCCGGATTGAAATGGAATACGGCCTGCCTGTGCGCTTTGAAGCCAGCCAATTTACCTCAGCGCGCTGGGTCTCTGGTGAACAGGATGCCGTCGACAAGTTTGTTGAAGCCAACAAACAGCACATCTCACATGACCATGACGGTGACATTGTCTACCTGACTCGTCTGCAATGGGACATCGATCGTGTCGGTCGTGACTATCCAGACGTGACACTTACCGCTACAAAAGAGATGATGGTCTAAGCCACCCCTGTTTGCGGGGCTGGTATAATAGCCCCGCAAGAGCAGTTATGAGTGATACAGAAACATACCCCGGTGGCTTTCAGCCTTTAATGCAACGCGCAAACCTGCGCCGTGAGCCTCTGAACTATGCAGAAGGCGAAGCACTGGTTGGCTTAGAGACCGATTTAGAATCTCTTCTGACATCGGTCACCTTTGTCGATCCGCCGAAAAGCGATTCAGCTTACGCTGCTAAGTGCCACTATCTTCAGAAAGAATTTCAGGGGCAGCCTGAGATTTGTTATCTGAATGCCCTCGTGATTGCGCACCTGCGTAAAAATGAATTCCCCGATCATGCGCCAGCCTTGTTCCAACGTATTTGGGCAGAACACGGCGATTTTCTATTGCGCCGCCTGCCCTTGCGCTGGCTCGTCTCTAGTATCACCACCTTTGGGGATCGTGGTGTAAACGAACAGCAGCGCATCATCGGCAGTTCGATGACCATGATGTTTGGCATGATCAAATTATATGAATTTGAGCGTCTTTATACCGGAGTGCGCCCATCTCAGCCCCATTCAACCGCAAGCAAAATCAACACCGAACTGCCTTTAGATATTCCAGCCTATTCCCTTAAGGGGGGCGGTCTAGATGTCGCTCTGCTGTCGCGCCTTTGGAAAGACAGCGACGCTGATCCGGTTGTTGCCCCATTGGCGCAACACCTGCTGACGGCGATCAACAAAGACCCAGGCACCATTTTCCGTCGTTTGCGGGATATGTCCGACGAACGCAAAGCGCATCTGGCCACCAAACGCGAGCACCTGATCCCGGTACCCCAAAAGCATGTCAAAACAGTGCCTGCTACAATCAGCTGGGGCGTCGCGGCCACCGTGAATGAAGAGACGGATCAAGCCATTTGTTTTGCCGCGCATCACATTGATTTGGGCGCAGATGCAGTGGTTTTGTTTGTCGATGATCCTGACCATATGCCGCATGAACTGGTCAAGCACCCCAAAATCGAAGTCGTTCTCTGTACAGAGGCCGTGATCTCGGGCGCGTTGCGTGAACGGCTGGTGCGCCGCAATGCCCGCAAGGCCTTTTACTTCAATCACGCACGTCGGATAATGGCCCTAGATTGGTTGGCCATGCTGGATGTGGACGAGTATCTGCTGTCAGACGCCCCGATGCGCGAAACCCTGGCCGAGGTGCCTGGCGATGCGGCCTTTGTGACCATGCCGGTGATCGAACGCTTCGCCAATAGCGAAACCCTGTATCGCCCGCCGGCGTCTGCTTACAAACTTAAACAATCTGATCGAGAGACGCTGTACCCAACCTTTGGGCCATACTTGCCTGATTTGTTGCTCGGCCCGGCCGAACCCCGATTATTTGTGCGAGGAAAGCTTGGCGCAATCCGTGTCGGCAACTTCATCGTGAAACACGAAAAGAAAGTGGCCACCAACGGCTACACCCCCGACAATCTGCGTGTCGCCCACTGCCATGCCGACAGCATCCAAGATTTTGAAGCGGCTCTGCCGCGTCGCATCGACGAAGGTTACAAACGCCGAAAACCAGACGGGACCAGCCTTAAGTCCATCTTGGATACCATTGATATTTCAGAAAATAGATCTGAATTTGCAGCCTTCTTCTCAGAAATCGCAGAACCGCGCCCAGAGGTGTTAGACCACCTCAAGCAAGCCGGTGCGCTTTATGATATCGATCTGGATCTCGCGCCCAAAATTGAGTCTTTGATCAACGGATTAGAGCTATGACAGCCGCTGGCAAATGGGGTGTCGTCGCCACGATCAAGGCCCCTGTCGATGAAATATTAGCCTTTGTCGCTTATCATCTTGATCTGGGTGCAAGCCAGCTCTTCATCTTCTTAGATGATGACAACCCCGCCGCCGAGGCAGCACTGGCACCCCATGGCAACGTAACGGTCATCCGTACCGACGAGGCCTATTGGCATGATCGCTTGGGCCGCCGCCCGGTTAAACATCAGGTTCGGCAAGTGCGCAACGCCACGCTGGCTTATCGCAAAGCCAAAGACCTTGATTGGATTGCCCATATCGATGTCGACGAATTCCTGTGCCCCACAGCCTCAATTGAGCAGCTGTTAACCAACACCGCCCCAAACGTGCAGGCCCTGCGCCTTTCTCCTTATGAATCTCTCTGCATAGAAAACAGCCAAGGCCTTGATCCAGAGCTGACCTATTGCAAAGCGAAAATTCCGGGCGGTGATGGCAAACAAACCATCGAGGCTGAAATCTATCCGCAATTTGGAGGCTTCTTTAAATCAGGGTTTATCAGCCACAGCGCTGGGAAGCTTTTTGTGCGCACAAATCTGGGGAACGTAAAACTCGCCATCCACCGCGCCTTTTACAAAGAAGACGATGAAATCACCGCCCTGAAATGCGACACTATAGATCTTTGCCACAAACACGTGGCCAGCTGGGACAAGTGGTTACAGATCATGGAGTACCGGCTCCAGAAAGGCTCTTACCGGGCCGAGCTTGAACAGAACCTACCAACCGGATCAGGCCGCCTTAGCAAACACGCAGTTTTTTCTAGCCTCACGGCAGAAGGCACCGAAGACCTGCGGCTTTTCTTTGAAGAAACATGCCTAGCAACCCCAAAACTTCTTGAGAGACTCTCAAAACGAGACCTATTGCGATCGTACAAGCTGGGACTTTCCTCCAAAATTGAGAAACATTTCCCCAATTTTAAAGGTTAATGTTTCCAATTCGTGGTTTTTTACAACCACAGCGGATATGGCTTCGACGCTTCGTTGACGCATGTGTGACAATCAGCTAGACCGAGCGCGTCAGTCATCCATGCGATCAATCGCGGGGCCATACGGGTCCGATTGACATCATCTGCTACGGGCCAAGTTGTGTCCGTAAATTACGGATACACATGACAAAGTTCTCCGACCTTGAGTTGAACCCAAAGGTTCTCAAAGCAGTGGCCGAAGCGGGCTATGAAAGCCCCACCCCAATTCAAGCTGGGGCCATTCCCCCCGCCCTTGAAGGCAAAGACGTATTGGGCATCGCCCAAACCGGTACTGGTAAAACTGCCAGCTTCACTCTACCGATGATTTCATTGCTGGCCCGCGGGCGCGCTCGCGCCCGGATGCCGCGCAGCCTTGTGCTCTGCCCAACCCGCGAGCTGGCGGCACAGGTTGCTGAAAACTTCGACGCTTATACAAAACACCTAAAGCTCACCAAAGCGCTGCTCATTGGTGGCGTGAGCTTTAAGGAACAAGAATCCATCATCGACAAAGGTGTGGATGTTCTGATTGCAACGCCAGGCCGTCTGCTTGACCATTTCGAACGCGGCAAGCTGATCTTGTCTGACGTGAAAGTCATGGTTGTCGACGAGGCCGACCGGATGCTGGATATGGGCTTTATCCCTGATATCGAACGCATTTTCGGCCTAACACCCTTCACACGCCAAACCTTGTTCTTCTCCGCCACCATGGCACCCGAGATCGAACGCATCACCAATACGTTCCTGTCTGCGCCTGTGCGCATCGAAGTGGCCCGTCAGGCGACTGCCTCTGAGAACATTGAACAGGGTGTTGTGATGTTCAAAGCCAGCCGTCGTGATCGCGAAGGTAGCGAAAAACGCAAAGTTCTGCGTAAGTTGATCGAACTCGAAGGCGATGCCTGCAGCAACGCGATCATCTTTTGCAACCGCAAGACAGACGTTGATATCTGCGCGAAATCCATGAAAAAATATGGTCTGCACGCCGCGCCAATTCACGGCGATCTTGATCAGTCTCAACGTATGAAAACACTCGAAGAGTTCCGCAATGGCGATCTGCGTTTCCTTGTGGCCTCAGATGTGGCGGCACGTGGCCTTGATGTGCCAGACGTGACCCATGTCTTTAACTTTGACGTGCCAGGCCATGCCGAAGACTACGTGCATCGTATTGGCCGCACCGGTCGCGCGGGCCGCAGCGGCAAAGCACTGATGATCTGCTCGACGCGGGATGAAAAGAACTTCGATGCGATCGAAGCGCTCATTCAAAAAGAAATCCCACGCGTTGAAAACCCTGTGAAACAGGAAAAACGCATACGTAAGCCAAAGGCTGAAGCCGCAGCACCAGCAGAAACACCTAAAGAAGCTGTGGCAGAGACTCCAAAACCAGAGATCGAAGCACCACGCAGCAAACCGCGCAGCCGCGGTCGCGGTGGGCGCGGCAATGATCGTGGTGGCCGCGACAACAACAACACCGTTGTTGGAATGGGCGATCACCTCCCAAGCTTTATCGCACTCAGCTTCGAAGAGCGTCGCGCCAGCTAAGCGCCCCTCTCTTCATCTTTCTAAAAATACTCTGGGGTGAGCGGTGAAATCACAGATTTCACCGTGAGGGGCAAAGCCCCTTCCCCCCAACAAAAGAAAACGCCGGGTGCTTCAATGCACCCGGCGTTTTCCTTTGTTATTCACCAAATCCTTCGGTGATCAGGTCATCCGGCTGATCACAACGGTGCATTCTGGCTTTTTACCAATCTCATTCCGAGCGGAATTCCGAGCAATTCGGCGCAGGCCTTCTTCAAGCTTGTCATCATCCATCAATGTCTTAGCGCCCGCACGGCCCAAGTACTGCGTCAGATCCGCCTCAAGCACATCCACCAGCGGCGCAAAGCCGTTGCCCTGCTCTGGCAGCCCCATGAGTTCCACCCAGGCTTCGCCAAGCGGCTCATCATCTTCATCCAGAATGACATTCACAATCACATGGCCGTTCAGCGCCATGCGAATACGATCACGGATCACCCCATCCATCGCACCGATTTTCACCGACCCATCCAGATAAGTCCGGCCGGTCTCTACAAATTCAGTCACCTTGGGCGCATCCCCGGTGATATCAAGCATGGTGCCATTCACCGCAACAACAGAGGCGCGGCCTTTGCTTTCGCTCAAACGCGCATGCTCGCGTAGATGACGGTGCTCACCGTGCATTGGGATCACCATTTGTGGGTTCACCAAATCCTGCATCCGCTCAAGGTCTGGTCGGTTGGCATGGCCTGACACGTGATACAGACCAGAGCTGTCGTCGACCACATCCACACCCATTTCAGAAAATTGGTTGATGATACGGAACACGCCTTTTTCATTGCCCGGAATGGTCTTCGAGCTAAAGAGAAACAAATCGCCCTCTTTCAATGTCATGCCATTGTGCTTGCCCCGCGCCAGTTGGGCCGATGCCGCACGCCGTTCGCCTTGCGACCCTGTCACCAAAAGCATCAGGTTTTCCCGCGGAAGCGATCCCGCATCTTCTGGGCTGACCACTTTCGGGAAATCCTTCAAAACGCCAGTTTCAATCGCGGCCTCAATCATACGGCGCATCGCACGGCCCATCAAACAGATAGAACGACCCGCGCGTTCGCCGGCCTCTGCCAGTGTTTTCACACGGGCAACGTTTGACGCAAATGTTGTCGCAACAACCATATTGGGTGCGTCTGACACAAGCTTTTCGATCTCGGGGCCAACAGTCGCCTCAGAGCGGCCTTCGTTGCGCGAAAACACATTGGTTGAATCACAAACCAAGGCCTTCACACCCTTTTTCGCCACTGATGCCCAAAGCTCTGGGTCAAAAGCCTCACCCACAATCGGGGTTTCATCCAGCTTAAAATCACCCGTGTGAATGACACGGCCCGCAGGTGTATCAATCACTAGCGCACCACTTTCCGGGATCGAGTGTGAGATAGGCAAGAAACCAACAGAAAACGGCCCAGCTTGGGTGACTTCGGGCCACGCAGACACAGTGATTACTTCGCTATCTGGCTGCCCCTGATCGCGCATCTTGTGTCGCGCCAGATTTGCCGTAAAGGCACGCGCATAGACAGGCACGCCCAGCTTTTCCCAGAAATGGCCAACCGCCCCAATGTGGTCTTCGTGGCCATGGGTGATATAGATCGCCTCAAGGCGGTCCTTGTTTTCAATCAACCAGCGCATATCCGGGAAAATCAGATCCACACCCGGGGTGGTTTCCATATCGGAAAAGGTCACGCCGATATCCACAAGAATCAAGCGCTCTTTGCCCTGTGGGCCATATCCATACACATAGGCATTCATGCCTATTTCCCCCGCCCCACCGAGCGGAAGGTAGATCAAACGGTCACTGCTCATTTAATGTGTCAGCTTTCTTTGTTATAGTCATTGATCACGGTTAATCCGTGCATTGTCAGGTCATCTTCGATCATATCAAAAAGGTGATCACCCTTTTCAAACAAGGGAGCCAGACCGCCGGTACCGATGACTTTCATCGGTTTTCCGTACTCGGCCTTCACACGGTTGATGATCCCTTCGATCAATCCCGTGTAGCCCCAAAATACTCCGGATTGGATACACCCAATGGTGTTGGTTCCAATCACCTTTTCCGGCTGAGAAATATCGACATGCGGCAAAGCAGCCGCCCCGGAACTCAGCGCTTCTAAACTTAGATTGACGCCCGGTGCAATTACGCCGCCCACATAGGCCCCATCCTCTGCCACAACATCAAAGTTCGTGGCGGTGCCAAAATCAACAACAATGACATTCCCGCCATGGCGATCAAAGGCCCCCACAGCATTGGCCAAACGATCAGGCCCGGGCTGCGTGGCACGATCCACGCGTGGGGATACGGGCAGTTTACACTCAGGCTTACCCACCACCAGCGGGCGGCACCCAAAGAAGCGATCTGCGAACACACGCAGGTTAAACACAACACGTGGCACTGTGGACGAGATGATCACATCCTGAATGTCCAACTCGATATTGTAGTGTTGGATCAGTGTCGAAAACCAAGTGAAATAGGCATCTGCGGTGCGGGCATGGTGGGTCGAGGTCCGCAGCGTGCACAGAAACGTCTTGCCATCCCAAATCGAGAAGACCGTGTTTGTGTTACCGCAGTCAATCGCCAGAAGCATCTCAGACCCCTTCAGAAAAAGATATCCGCTGCGGGAATGGCCACAACGCCTTGGGCGGTTTTCAACACCAGATTGCCCGCAATGTCCACCGTGTCAAAAGTACCCACGTATTCCTCACGCATGGTACGCGCGGTGATCACCTCTCCCAAACGGGCCGCGCGTGCCAGCCAAGCAGCGCGAATAACCTCAAATCCATAGCTCACAAACTGATGTTCCCAACGGGCATAGGCCGGTGCCAGCGCATCCAAAAAAGTTTCCGGGTCAACCTTGGCACCGGTCTCTGAAAAAATCGAAACCGGGCGCGTTGCCGTCGCTTCTAGATCCGCCACATCCGGTGTATCCATCAGGTTCACACCAATCCCGATCACAAAATGCGAAAACCGTCCATCTGCAAAGCCTGCGCTTTCCAGCAGAATTCCAGCAACCTTTCCACCATTCAGCAAGACATCATTGGGCCACTTCAACGAAAACGCCTCTGGCCGTCCGGTGACCGCCGCAAAAGCATCAGCCAAGGCCAGCGACGCCACAAAACTGCGCAAGGCCACCTGTTCAGCAGGCTCTTGGGGTTGAAGCACAAGCGAGGCTGCAAAATTACCCTTGGGGTTTTTCCACGCTCGCCCGCGTCGACCGCGACCTGCGGTTTGTGACAGGGCCAAAATCCATTCTGGCCCGCGTAGGCTCTCTGCAATGCGCACTGCCTCGGCATTGGTGCTGTCAACCTCTGGCAAAACACGTCGCCCATATCCCACTGGCCAGTCTTGCATCACACCCTCTGTTTCATCTTTCCAAAAATACTCTCGCCGAAGGCATCTTAACAAAAAAAGACGCGCCCCACAGGGCGCGACCATTTTCAAAAATCTGTTGGCCTTAGTTCACTAAGGATGCAGCTGCGATTGTGGCTGGCCCTTCGATCCCAAAGAGGTTGATCAAACCAAACACTAGAACCGCGGCAGAAGCCATCAAGAACCCATACAGCACAGGGCTGCGGTTTTTGTCTAAACCTTCGGCGTCTTCGTCGCCGAAGTACATAAAAAACACGATCCGCAGATAATAATAGGCCCCAATCACCGACGCGATCACACCAGCAATTGCCAACCATGCAAGACCTGCATCATAGGCCGCACGCAACACTTCAAGCTTACCAAAGAAGCCAATGAAGGGTGGAACACCCGCAAGCGAGAACATCAAGATCAAGACGGCAATCGCCTTGCCCGGCTCACGCTTGGAATACATGTTCAGGGATCGAATATCTGTGACAGGCTGGCCATCGCGTTCCATGGAAAGGATAAACGCAAAGGTCCCGATATTGGTCGCCACATAAATCGCCATGTAGATCAGCATGGATTTCACGCCCATCTCGGTGCCGGCGGCTAGGCCCATCAACGCATACCCCATGTGGGCAATCGAAGAGTAAGCCATCAGACGTTTGATATCTTTCTGACCAATCGCGGCGACGGCCCCCAAGTACATAGACAGCAGAGACAGCAATGCCACGATCTGCTGCCAGTCACCGACAACACCGCCAAAGGCATCGTGAACCACGCGCGCAAACAAACCCATCGCAGCCACTTTCGGCGCGGTGGCAAAGAACGCTGTGATCGGAGTTGGAGCACCTTCATACACATCCGGGGTCCACATGTGGAAAGGCACCGCAGACACTTTGAACGCCAGACCAGACACGATGAACACGAGACCAAACAGAAGACCCAATGAAGTATGCCCCTCACCGGCAGCTTGAATGATGCCCGCGAAATTGGTTGTGCCCGAAAAGCCATAAACCAACGAGGAACCGTAAAGCAGAAGACCGGACGACAATGCGCCGAGGACAAAATACTTCATGCCCGCTTCGGTCGACTTAGAGCTTTCGCGGCGGATAGAAGCAACAACATAAAGCGCAAGCGATTGCAGCTCGAGGCCCATGTAGAGCGACATCAGGTTGCCCGCAGACACCATCATCATCATACCAACAACCGCCAGCACAACCAACAGTGGGTATTCAAAACGCAGGATACCGCGGCGCTGCATATACTCTTGGCTCATGGCCAAAACCGCAGCCGCAGACCACAGGATAATCACCTTGGCAAAACGCGCAAAGCTGTCGTCTTGGAACATGCCATCAAACGCCTCACGGTCGCCTGCACCCGAAAATCCGATCCAGACTCCGACCACAACAAAGAGCAGCGCGGTGGCCCAGGTCAGCAGACCTGCCAACGCATCTTTGCCAGTGTATACCGCCCCCACAAGGGCGCCCATCGCGTAAAGTGCCAGCACGATTTCTGGCAGAATGATGTTCAGATCAGCAGAGATCATATGTCCCGCTCCCTTAGTGCGAAGCCGCGATCTGGGTGGATGCCGGTGCATCTGCCAGTGCGGTGTCATAGTTGAGGATCAGCGCTTCGACTGAAGGGCCGATAATGTCGGTCACGAGTGACGGGTAAACGCCCAACAGCAGGGTCATCGCAACCAATGGTGCAAAGATCCATTTCTCGCGTGCGGTCATATCGTTCATGGTTTTCAGGCTTTCCTTGATCAGATCACCAAAGACCACGCGGCGATAGAGCCACAGCGCATAGGCCGCCGACAGGATCACACCAGAGGTGGCGATCGCCGCAACCCAAGTGTTTTTCTGGAAAGCCCCCATCAATGTTAGGAATTCACCTACAAACCCGGATGTACCCGGAAGGCCAACGTTGGCCATGGTAAAGAACATAAAGATCAGCGCGTAGGCTGGCATCTTGTTCACAAGGCCACCGTAAGCATCGATTTCACGAGTGTGCATGCGGTCATAGATCACACCAACACACAGGAACAATGCGCCCGAGATAAAGCCGTGGCTGATCATCTGAAAGATCGCACCGTCGATACCCTGTTGGTTGGCCACAAAAATACCCATGGTGACATATCCCATGTGCGCCACCGAAGAATAAGCGATCAGCTTTTTCATATCTTCCTGAACCAGCGCAACAAGGGATGTGTACACAATCGCAATAGCCGACATCCACAAAATGAAATCACTTAGAACGTCAGCCCCAATCGGGAACATCGGCAAGCTGAACCGCAGGAAGCCATAGCCGCCCATCTTCAGCAAGATCGCCGCCAGAACCACAGACCCCGCTGTCGGTGCCTGCACGTGTGCATCTGGCAACCAGGTGTGCACTGGCCACATCGGCATCTTGACTGCAAAGCTTGCAAAGAAGGCCAAGAAAAGCAACGTCTGCAAGCCGCCCACCACGTGAATGCCCAAGATAGAGAAGCTTTCAGCGGCAAAGCTGTGGTTCATCAATGTTGGAATGTCAGTGGTGCCCGCATCTGCATACATCGCGACCATCGCCACAAGCATCAGAACAGACCCAAGGAAGGTATAGAGGAAAAACTTGAACGACGCATAAATGCGGTTCGCCCCACCCCAAATCCCGATGATCAAGAACATTGGGATCAGGCCCGCTTCAAAGAACAGATAGAACAGCACCAGATCCAGCGCCATAAAGACACCCAACATCAGGGTCTCAAGCAGCAGGAAGGCGATCATATATTCTTTGACGCGCTTGTTCACACCCCAAGAGGCCGCGATCGTGAGCGGCATCATGAATGTGGTGAGCATCACAAACAGAACCGAAATCCCGTCAACGCCCATTTTGTATTTCAGACCCAACAGCCAATCACGCTCTTCGACGAACTGCATATTGGTGTCTTGCGGATCAAATTCCGCCAAAATGAACAGCGAAATCAAGAAGGTGATGACTGTCGCAATCAGCGCAACCCATTTTGCGTTACGCTGCGCTGGCGCATCATCGCCATGCAGAAACACCAGCAGAATTACAGCTGCAATGGCCGGGATGAAGGTGACAATGGAAAGGAGGTTATCCATTAGTGCGCTCCTCCGCTGAGCGTCATCCAGGTGATAAAGACGGCTATGCCGATCACCATGGCAAAGGCATAGGTAAAGATGTAACCGGATTGAGCACGGCCCGCGAGTTTGGTGAAGAAAGGCACGATGCCCATGGCGATGCCGTTGATAGACCCATCAATGACATTACCATCCCCACGCTTCCACAGGATACGACCAAGCGCACGTGCTGGACGCACAATGAGGAAATCGTAGATTTCATCAAAGTACCATTTGTTCAGCAGGAACAGGTACAGCGGGCGTTGCGTTTCTGCGACGCGTTTTGGCATTTCTGGGTTCCAGATGTAGAACCAAAGCGCTGTAATCAAACCAATCAACATGGCCACGAATGGCGACAATTTCACCCACGTGGGCACATAGTGTGCTTCGTGCAGGATCGTGTTTTCTGGCTTAATGTAGATCGCCGCGTCGCCCGGCGCATCCGCCATGACATATTTCAGCTTTGACGCCTTTGGATTGTTTTCCGCCACCGATGCCGCAAACTCTTTTGCAGGCTCTTCATAGTGGCCACCAAAGAATTTCACGACCTCATTTGTTTTGCCAAAGAAGCTTGAATACCAAATGGCACCGGCAAAGACCGCACCCACAGCTAGAACACCCAGCGGCACCAACATGACGGTTGGGCTTTCATGAGCGTGATCATGTGTGTGCGCATCGCCGCGCGGCTTGCCATAGAAGGTCAGGAAAATCAGGCGCCAGCTGTAGAACGAAGTAAACAGCGCCGCGATCACCAGCATCCAGAAGGCATAGCCGCCATTGGTCGCCGCATAGGCCGATTCAATCACCGCATCTTTAGAGGCAAAGCCCGCGAAGCCGATCCAACCCGAAAGCGGGATACCCACGCCGGTAATAGCAAAGGTGCCGATCATCATGGCCCAGAAGGTGTAAGGCAGTTTCTTACGCAGACCGCCGTAGTTCCGCATGTCTTGTTCGTGGTGCATGCCGTGGATCACAGAACCCGCGCCCAAGAACAACATCGCCTTAAAGAACGCGTGCGTGAACAGGTGGAACATCGCAACCGAATAAACACCCACGCCCGCGGCCACAAACATGTAGCCCAGCTGAGACATGGTTGAATAGGCGATCACGCGTTTGATGTCGTTTTGAACCAAACCGATGGTCGCGGCCACAAAGGCTGTGGTGGCGCCAAGAATGGTCACAAAGGTCATGGTCTGGGGCGCGAATTCCATCAGCGGTGACATACGGCAGACCAAGAAAACACCGGCCGTGACCATGGTGGCTGCATGGATCAGCGCGGAAACTGGCGTTGGGCCTTCCATCGCGTCTGGCAACCAAGTGTGGAGGAACAACTGCGCCGATTTCCCCATCGCACCGACAAACAACAAGAACGCCAGCAGGTTCGCTGCATTCCAATCCGTCCAGAGGAAGGTAATGGTGGTGTCCGCAATGGTCGGGGCCGCTGCAAAGATATCATCAAAGTTGATGCTATCGGTCAGCAGGAACAGGCCAAAGATACCCAAGGCAAAGCCAAAGTCACCCACACGGTTTACAACAAAGGCCTTAATAGCAGCCGCACCCGCGCTTTGCTTTTTGTAGTAAAAGCCAATCAGCAGATAAGACGCAACACCCACGCCTTCCCAGCCAAAGAACATCTGAACCAAGTTGTCAGAGGTCACAAGCATCAGCATCGCAAAGGTAAAGAAGCTAAGGTAAGCAAAGAAGCGTGCTTTGTAATTCTGATCTTCGCCAAAGTGATCGTCATGCGCCATATAGCCAAAGCTATACAGATGCACGAGCGCCGAAACGGTTGTCACAACAATCAGCATGGTCGACGTCAAACGATCGAGTCGGATCGACCAGCTTGTATCCAGCGCACCGGATTGAATGAAGTTCAGAATGTGAATGTGCTGGGTTTCAGAGCCGTGTGTGAAGAACACGATCCAAGACAGCAGCGCCGCCAGCATCAACAGACCGGTGGTCACATATTGCGCAGCCGTTTCGCCGATATAGCGCCAGCCGAACCCACCGATAATCGCACCGACAAGAGGCGCAAAGAGAATGATCGTTTCCATGCTCAATTAGCCTTTCATCACATTGACGTCTTCGACCGCGATGGTGCCGCGATTGCGGAAGAACGACACAAGGATCGCCAGACCAATCGCCGCCTCTGCTGCTGCAACGGTTAAGACGAACAGCGTAAACACCTGCCCCACCAGATCGTTCAAGAAACTGGAGAAGGCAACAAGGTTGATGTTCACCGCCAGCAGCATCAATTCAATCGACATCAATAGGATGATGACGTTCTTCCGGTTCAGGAAGAGCCCGAAAATTCCGATGACGAACAAAGTCGCCGCCACCGTCAAGTAATGTTCAAGTCCGATCATTAAATTGTCCCTCGGTCTTTCTTCTTCCAGTGCATTCCAATGCGGGGCCTACAGCCCCTGCCCCGGTTTGATGTCTTTCAGTTCCATGGCTTGCGCTGGGTCACGCCACATTTGTTCCAGAACGTTCTGGCGTTTGATGTCGCGGCGGTGGCGGATGGTGAGCACGATGGCACCGATCATCGCAACCAGCAGGATCAAGCCAGCCAATTGGAACAGCAGGAAATATTGGTCATAGATCAGCAGGCCCAAAGCCGCAGTATTTTCAACACCTTCTGGTGTCACAGCTTGGCGCAATGCCTCTGCTTGCTCTGCTTCTTCCCAAGCGCCAAAGGCCAGGCCGAATTGCATCAGCAAGACAACCGCGATCAACAAGGCAATAGGCATGTATTGTGCCATCCCCGCCTTAAGTTCGGCAAAGTCAACATCCAGCATCATGACGACGAAAAGGAAGAGAACCGCAACCGCGCCCACGTAAACGATCACCAAAAGCATCGCTACAAATTCAGCACCCAGCAGAACAAACAGCCCTGCTGAACTTAGGAAGGCCAAAATCAGCCAGAGCACGGAGTGCACCGGATTCTTGCTGATGACGGTAAACAAACCGCCCGCGATCACGCAGATCGCAAATAGGTAGAATGCAAGCGCCGCTATGGTCATGTCTCACTTTCCTCATCTTCTCCCATAACGTCCTGCGCGAGTTCCATCACGCGGGTCATGGCGGGAATGCCGGCGAACATTGACATCTGGCCAATGCACTCGACGATTTCTTGTTTCGTTGCGCCTGCTTCGACCAAATGGCGAAGGGTCAGGCGAATTTGTGCGTCTGCTTGGCCACCCAATACGGTCAGCGCGGCCAAAGTCAGCAAAAGACGCGTTTTTGCATCTAGCCCTTCTTTGTTCAGCGCGTTGCCAAAGAACATTTCCATCATGTCCTTGGGCATGGTTGGCCACAGGTTTTCAAACCCTTTCGGCGTGAAGGTCTCCAGCGCAGGGTTCATGGATTTCGCCATGTCCTGATACTGTTGGAGCATCTTTTCAAAAGGGTTTGAGCTATCGGTCATCGGTACGGTGCATCCAGTTCAAGGTTGCGCGCGATCTCGGCTTCCCAGCGTTCGCCATTCGCCAGCAGCTTTTCCTTGTCATAGAACAGCTCTTCGCGGGTTTCGGTGGCGAATTCAAAATTCGGCCCCTCGACAACGGCATCCACTGGGCAGGCTTCTTGGCAGAAACCGCAATAGATGCATTTGGTCATATCGATGTCATAGCGCGTGGTGCGGCGGCTGCCGTCTTCGCGTGGTTCGGCATCAATGGTGATGGCCTGCGCGGGGCAAACAGCTTCACACAATTTACATGCAATGCAGCGCTCTTCGCCGTTTGGATAGCGGCGCAGCGCGTGTTCTCCGCGGAAACGAGGCGACAAAGGCCCCTTTTCGTGTGGGTAGTTCAGCGTCGCTTTGGGTGCAAAGAAGTATTTAAACCCAAGCTTAAAGCCTTTGACGAAATCCATCAGCAGGAAATACTTGGCCGCGCGGGTATAATCGACGTTAGCCATGATCAGCCTCCAATCGCCCAGCGGGCATAGGCCCCGCCGAAGGCTTCGAATTTTGCAAGGAATGCCACAACCACAACCCAAACGAGGGACAACGGTAGGAAGACTTTCCAACCGATCCGCATCAGCTGGTCATAGCGGTAGCGTGGCGTGATGGCTTTCACCATCGCGAAGACAAAGAAGAAGAACGCCATCTTGCCGACCATCCACAGCGCACCATCAGAGATGCCTGGAATTGGGGACAACCAGCCGCCAAAGAACAGCAGTGTGGTCAGGGCGCACATCAAGAAGATCGCGATATATTCACCGGCCATAAACAACAGGAATGGTGTGGATGAATATTCAACCTGATAGCCCGCAACCAATTCTGATTCCGCTTCTGGAAGGTCAAACGGAGGGCGGTTGGTTTCAGCCAGAGCTGAGATGAAGAACAAGAACACCATCGGGAAGTGCGGCAGCCAATACCAGCTAAAGAAGCCATAATCGCCATCTTGCGCATTCACGATGTCGCCAAAATTCATGGACCCGGTCGAGATAATAATGCCGATGATGATCAGACCGATGGAAACTTCATAAGAAATCATCTGCGCCGCAGAGCGCAAAGACCCCAAGAATGGGTATTTCGAGTTAGACGCCCAGCCCCCCATGATCACGCCGTAAACTTCCAAAGAAGAAACAGCAAAGACATATAGGATCGCGACGTTGATATCTGACAAGACCCAACCATCGTTGAACGGGATGACGGCCCAGGCGATCATCGCCAAAACAAAGGATGTGATCGGCGCCAAAAGGAAAACCGTTTTATCCGCGCCCGCTGGCACCACGATTTCTTTGACAATGTATTTCAGCGCGTCAGCCACTGTTTGCAGCAGGCCCCAGGCGCCAACCACGTTTGGCCCGCGCCGCATTTGAACAGCAGCCCAGATTTTACGGTCACCGTACACAAGGAACAGCAGCGAAATCATGACAAAGCCGACAACGGCCAAAACCTGAGCGACGATTAGGACGCCAAGTCCTAAAGGAGTGGTAAAGAATTCAGCCATTGGTCCTCACACCGTGGGTATTCTGTTTTCTTCGCAATTCGAAACAACGACTTCTGCGTCGATTGTTTTCAAACCACGGGGCAGTGCAGGCGAGATGGTATAAATTGCATCCCCTCGCCAAACGCCACCCTGAAAGTCGATAGTCGTCCGAAGATGACGGGCAAAGCCGTACCCCCGGATCAGCGTATATTGTGCAGCGGCGCATTCCGCATAGGCAGCTACATCTGCCGCGGCTTGTGCTTGGCTCATCTCAACGTGAAAATTCACCAAATCACCATCCAGCAATCGGGTTTCGACCCCGTCATAGCTGAGCGCGACTTCAGGATCATCCCGCGTCACATCCGGCCCCTGCGGCGCACAGCCCAACAGCCCGGCGAAAACCGCCAGTGCCATTGCTGTGTTTTGCAGGGAAAGATGCATATCTGATTACTCCGCCGCAATTTTCTGTGCGCTACGCCCTTTGGCCCCAGCGGAAAGTTCCGCCATCAGCTGGCTTGCGCGTGCAATTGGGTTGGTCAGATAAAAGTCTTTCACCACATGGCGGAAGGTCGCGTTACCCATCTTATCCAGTTCAAGCGGCGTCCATTCGTTTTCGACAACCTGATCCACTTGTTTCAGATGCGGCACATCTTTGATCATCTCTGTGCGCAATTGCGCCAGGCTGTCAAATGGCAGTGCTGCGCCCAACTCTGCGGACAAGGCCCGCAAGATCGCCCAGTTTTCTTTTGCCTCACCCGGTGCGAAATTCGCACGCATTGCCAATTGTGGCCGACCTTCGGTGTTGACGAACAAGCCGTTTTCTTCGGTATAAGCAGCCGCTGGCAGGATCACATCCGCGCGGTGTGCGCCACGATCGCCATGCGAACCTTGGTACACAACAAAGGCACCTGCATCGATTTCGACTTCATCCGCACCCAGGTTATAGATAACATCGGCACCTTCGATCGCGGCGAGCAGCCCGCCTTCGGTCACAGCACCCACATCCATCGCGCCAACGCGGGACGCTGCGGTGTGCAACACCATAATCTTGCCATTTGTACGTTCGGCCGCACGCATCGCATGGGATAGTACCGCAAGCCCATCCGCCTCTTGCAAAGCGCCTTGGCCCACAATGATCACAGATGGCTTTTCTTTGATCTCTTTGAATTCGTAGTTCTCAAGACCCGCAAGCGCCTCGCGCCCCTCGCCCATTTGGAATACGTCAAAGGTCAGGTCAGCCTCTGGGCCGATATTGGCAATCTTTGCGCCATTCAGCCAAGCTTTGCGCAGACGGGCATTCAATACCGGCGCTTCTTCGCGTGGGTTGGTGCCAATCAGCAAGACATACTCGGCCTCATCGATATCTTCGATGGTGGCTGTGCCGACATAACCAGACCGGTTGCCAATTGGCAAACGCGCATTATCTGTGCGGCATTCCACTTTACCGCCCTGCCCTTCGATCATGGTTTTCAAGGCATAAGCTGCCTCGGTAGACACCAGATCCCCGATCAAACCGGCCACTTTCTTGCCCTTCATGGCCTCGGCCACTTTGGTGAGTGCCTCTGGCCACGTGGCCGGGCGCAGCTTGCCGTTTTCACGCACATATGGGCGGTCAAGGCGCTGGCGGCGCAGGCCATCCCACACAAAACGGGTTTTGTCAGAAATCCATTCTTCGTTCACGCCGTCATGGTTGCGCGGCAGAATGCGCATCACTTCGCGCCCCTTTGTATCCACGCGGATGTTCGACCCAAGCGCATCCATCACATCGATGGTTTCTGTTTTGGTCAGCTCCCACGGGCGCGCTGTAAATGCGTAGGGCTTAGATGTCAGCGCCCCAACCGGGCAAAGATCAATGATGTTGCCCTGCAAGTTACTGTCGAGTGTTTCATTCAGGTAGCTGGTGATTTCAGAATCTTCGCCACGGCCGGTTTGGCCCATCTGCGTGATCCCTGCAACTTCGGTGGTGAAGCGCACGCAACGTGTACATGAAATGCAACGGGTCATGGTGGTTGAAACAAGCGGGCCAAGATCCAGATCTTCGACCGCGCGTTTCGCTTCTTTAAAGCGGCTGCCAGACACACCATAGGCCATCGCCTGATCCTGCAGATCGCATTCACCACCCTGATCGCAAATCGGGCAATCCAGCGGGTGGTTGATCAACAGAAATTCCATCACGCCTTCGCGTGCCTTTTTCACCATAGGTGAGTTGGTTTTCACAACAGGTGGTTGGCCCTCTGGACCGGGGCGCAAGTCACGCACCTGCATCGCACAAGACGCTGCGGGTTTTGGCGGGCCGCCCACAACCTCTACAAGACACATCCGGCAGTTGCCGGCGATGGACAAACGCTCGTGATAGCAGAAACGCGGCACTTCGATCCCGGCCTGCTCGCAGGCCTGGATCAGCGTCATTGCGCCATCTACTTCAACTTCATTGTCGTCAATAATGATCTTGCGTAGGTCAGACATAGTTAATTGGCCCTCAACAGCACGCCGATCTGGCTGGATTTCTTGATCTCTGTGCGCCCAAGCACACAGTAGGTTTCTGCATCACCCAAGGTGACACCGTTGGCTTGTAGATAAGTTTCTCCGCGGCGGCGCAGCTCTGCTTTGTTTGCGTCGCTTTTGCGGAAAGCATCAATTTCTGCTTTGGAATAGCCCAAAGACTTTGCTTCGTTCTGAATCTCGTTGAGATAGCTCAACGCACGCAACATCCGGGCGGAAATCGAGGGGCACGTGTTGCGGATCTCATCTGCGATGCCCACCCACAATAGCCCGTCAGTGATACTGCTCACCTGTTCCAAAGGCTTTTTCGCCTGAGCCGTTGTTGCTGTAATGGCCAGAACAAGGCCAAGGATCATTATGCGCATAGGGTCTCTCCTTTTATGCATACCAACTGCCGCGCCAAAGCACGTGTCTTGGTATGAGAAGTGGAGATCAGGCCCGTTGATATGCAATAACAACGCGAATTTCCTGCACCCATTGGGCGAGAAAGCGCTGAAATCGCAGGGGCTTGGCCCGAATATGCGGCGAATGTCATCAAGGTTTGCACTGCCCTGTCACAACAAGGCGGTTGCCGTCAAACTGAAGCTCTTCTTCGGGGGCGTCTGGCGCATTGTCCCAAGCGATCAAAGACGTTCCGTATTCTTTGATGCAATATTCTGTGCCGCCATAGGCTGCGGCTTGACGCGCACCTTCGAGTGTCACTGAGACCGGAGCCGCCGTCGCCACAAACTTGCTGCGATCTTCTTTGCTCAGCTTCTTGGCTTTGATCTGAAAGCGTTGCCCTTCAAAGCGCACGCCATCGTCTTTTTGCAAACGTGAGCACGCGCTTGTTGCAAGCGCTGCGCCAAGAAGAAGAATGAGAAAACTCCGCGTCATATTCTTACTCCGCCGCGATCGCGCTGACGCGACCGGTTTTCTGTGCCTTGATGCGATCTTCGATCTCTTCACGGAAGTTGCGGATCAAACCCTGGATGGGCCATGCCGCCGCATCCCCAAGAGCACAAATCGTGTGGCCTTCGACCTGTTTGGTCACATCCCACAGCATGTCGATCTCTTCAATATCGGCTTCGCCTTTAACCAGGCGATCCATCACGCGCATCATCCAACCCGTGCCTTCGCGGCAAGGGGTACACTGGCCACAGCTTTCGTGTTTGTAGAACTTGGACAGGCGCCAAATCGCTTTGATAATGTCGGTCTGTTTGTCCATCACGATGACCGCTGCTGTGCCCAGACCAGAGCCCAGATCGTTGCGCAAATAGTCAAAATCCATGATCGCATCGCGCATGTTTTCACCGCGCACACATGGCACCGAAGACCCGCCCGGAATAACCGCCTGCAGATTGTCCCAACCGCCACGAATACCGCCACAATGCTTGTCGATCAGCTCTTCGAACGAAATCGACATGGCCTCTTCGACAACACATGGGTTGTTCACGTGACCCGAAATCGCAAACAGCTTTGTGCCCGCATTGTTTGGGCGACCAAAGCCGGCAAACCATTCCGCGCCACGGCGCAAAATCGTTGGGACAACCGCGATGGATTCAACGTTGTTCACCGTGGTTGGGCAGCCATATAGACCTGCCCCCGCCGGGAACGGCGGCTTCATGCGCGGCATGCCTTTTTTGCCTTCAAGGCTTTCGATCAATGCGGTTTCTTCGCCGCAAATATAGGCCCCCGCGCCGTGATGTAAGAAGACGTCAAAGTCCCAGCCAGACCCGGCTGCGTTTTTGCCCAACAGGCCTGAATCGTAAGCTTCGTCAATCGCCGCTTGCAGCGCCTCACGTTCGCGGATGTATTCGCCACGCAGGTAAATATAACAGGTGTGTGCGTTCATCGCGAAAGACGCAATCAGCGCACCTTCGATCAGCGTATGCGGATCGTGGCGCATGATTTCGCGGTCTTTACAGGTGCCCGGTTCAGATTCATCAGCGTTGATCACCAGATACGCCGGGCGACCGTCGCTTTCTTTGGGCATAAACGACCACTTTAGGCCGGTCGGGAAACCCGCACCACCACGCCCACGCAGACCAGAGGCCTTCATGGTGTCGACGATCCAATCGCGGCCCTTCTCGATGATGCCCGCGGTGCCATCCCAGTGGCCACGCTGTTTCGCGCCCGCCAAAGAGCGTTCGTGCATCCCGTAAAGGTTGGTAAAGATACGGTCCTGATCCTGGAGCATCCCGTTTACCCTTCTGTTTTCTGACGCGCACGCCAGATCATAAAAATATTTGCAATCGCCCAAATCAGCGCTGCAAGTGCCGCGAAATCAAACAACAAAGCATAGCGCCCTGCCAATCCGATCTGCTGTCCAATCACCTGAATAAGCATCCAAAGAACCAATGTTCCAGCAATCACAAGGCTGACAACGCGGCCCCGTCTTGCAAGTTCTTGTTCTTTTTGCCCCTCAGTCATCTCTTATTCCTCGTAGACGCCGCCTTTTTTGACGCGTTTTGAGAATTCGGTCTCTGCACCAGAGGCCAATTGCTTGGCCTGGTCAATCCAGCCGTCACGTTCGATCCGGCCTTTAAACTTCAAACGGCTGTCGACCCAAGCCACTTCGGCTGCGCCCCAAGCTGCAATCTGATCAAAGTGGAAAAAGCCCAATTCGTTCAGAGTTTGCTCAAGCTTAGGCCCAACACCTTTAAGTTGCTTTAGGTCATCTGCCTTGCCATCGCGTGCCGCGGTCAGTGTCTCTGGCTGCTGTTCTGCAACCTCAACCGCGTCTTCCTTAGGCGCTTTGGCCTTTGTCGCAGCAGCCTTCTTTGGCGTTGCCTTTTTCTGGGCGGCCTTTTTCTTGGCTTCTTCAGCTTGCTTTACAGCCGGCTTTGGCGCTTCGGGCGCTTTTGGCGTTGGTGCAGCGGCCTCTCGGCCAGCAACCGTACCATCTTTGCCAATCCAAGGCGTGGTCAACGGCACTTCGGTGCCATCAATCCGCTTGATGCTGTCACCAATATCGGTCGCCAGTTGCGCCGAGGCGTTATACTTGGTTTTGCCGCTGTCGTATTCGGTCAGCGATGTCAGGCCTGACAAAGGCTCTGCTGCATAGCGCCCATTCTGTGGGCCCGGTTCAGGCACTTGGCCTGAGGCCATATCGTCGATCATTTGGCCGAAACCTTCGGCGGTCAGATCTTCGTAATAGTCTTTGCCGATTTGTGCCATGGGCGCGTTTGTGCAGGCCCCCAGACATTCCACTTCTTCCCAGCTGAACTTGCCATCTGCGGACAGCTCATGAGGGTTTGCAGCGATCTTTTCTTTGCAAACCGCAATCAGATCTTCCGCGCCGCAGATCATGCAGGACGTCGTGCCGCAAATTTGAATATGCGCAACAGATCCAACAGGTTGCATCTGAAACATAAAGTAGAATGAGGTGACTTCGAGAACGCGGATATACGCCATTCCCAACATATCAGCGATATATTCAATCGCGGGTTTCGTCACCCAACCTTCTTGTTCCTGCGCACGCCACAACAGTGGGATGACAGCAGAGGCCTGACGGCCCTCTGGGTACTTCGTAACCTGTGCCTCAGCCCATTTCTGGTTGGCATCGGTAAACGCAAAGCTTTCGGGTTGGTCGTGGTACAGACGGCGCAGCATTAGCGGTCAATCTCCCCAAATACGATATCCATGGTGCCGATAATCGCGGCAACGTCAGCCAGCTGGTGGCCCTTGGAAATATGATCCATCGCTTGCAAGTGCGCATATCCCGGCGCCCGGATTTTGCTGCGATATGGTTTGTTCGTGCCATCAGACACCAAATACACACCAAATTCGCCCTTCGGTGCCTCAACAGCCACATAAACCTCACCTTCAGGCACGTGGAAGCCTTCGGTATAGAGTTTAAAGTGATGGATTAGGCTCTCCATCGAGGTCTTCATCTCACCGCGTTTCGGAGGTGTGATTTTACCGCGGGCCAGAACGTCGCCGGTGGCTTCGCGCAGCTTCACGATGGCTTGGCGAATGATGCTCACCGACTGGCGCATTTCTTCCATGCGCATCAGATAGCGGTCGTAGCAATCGCCGTTTTTGCCAACAGGCACCTGGAATTCAAACTCGTCATAGCATTCATAAGGCTGCGCACGGCGCAAATCCCATGCAAGACCAGCAGACCGCGCCATCACGCCAGAGAAACCCCACTCTTGAACGGTCTTTGCATCTACCACGCCAATATCAACGTTGCGCTGCTTGAAAATTCGGTTTTCGGTCAGCAGGCCGTCGATGTCATCCAGACGCGCCGGAAAGGTCAGCGCCCATTCTTCGATGTCATCCACCAAACGATCGTCAATGTCTTGATGTACCCCACCCGGGCGGAAATAGGCCGCGTGCAAACGTGCCCCACAGGCCCGCTCGTAAAAGATCATCAGCTTTTCACGCTCTTCAAAACCCCACAGCGGTGGGGTCAAGGCGCCAACGTCCATCGCTTGTGTGGTGACGTTCATCAAGTGATTGAGAACACGACCAATTTCGCAGAACAACACGCGGATCAGCTGGCCACGACGTGGCACAATGGTACCGGTCAGCTTTTCGATGGCCAGACACCAAGCATGCTCTTGGTTCATTGGCGCA
This sequence comes from uncultured Paracoccaceae bacterium, assembly GCA_947498415.1. Classification (GTDB taxonomy): domain Bacteria; phylum Pseudomonadota; class Alphaproteobacteria; order Rhodobacterales; family Rhodobacteraceae; genus Cognatishimia. The sequence goes on along the minus strand of CANMKB010000003.1, from coordinate 396,338 downwards.
ACATAGTCGAGGCGATCAAAATACGGCAAGTTTTGCAGATAGGTGCGGCTTTCCATCAGCTTTTCGGTGCCACGGTGCAGCAGGCCGACGTGAGGATCGCAGCGTTCTACGATTTCGCCATCCAGTTCCAAAACCAAACGTAGAACGCCGTGCGCAGCCGGGTGCTGCGGGCCGAAGTTTAAGTTGAAGTTGCGGATCTTTTGTTCGCCGCTTTGGGCGTCGTCGAACCCTTTGGAGCCGTCCATTATTTGGTCTCCTTACGCGCAGGAACACGAATTTTCTTGGGCTTTGGGGCAGACATCGCGGCAACCACGATCATCGCACCAACGCACAAAAGCGTAATCTCGGTCAGAAACGGCATCATTTCGCCCCCTCTTTCTCGTCCTGTTTCTCATCACCCGGCAGGATGTAGTTCGCACCCTCCCACGGAGACATGAAATCAAACTGGCGGTATTCCTGTGTTAGGCTGACCGGTTCGTAAACCACGCGTTTCAGCTCTTCGTCATAGCGCACTTCAGTGTAACCCGTTGTCGGGAAATCCTTACGCAGGGGGTAGCCGCGGAAGCCATAGTCAGTCAGCAGACGACGCAGATCGGGGTGATCGGTAAAGATAATCCCGAACATGTCAAAGACTTCACGTTCAAACCAGTTGGCGCCCGGATGCACAGAGGTGATCGACGGAAGCATATCATCCTCGCGGATAGACACGCGCAAACGGATACGTTGGTTTTGGTGCATAGACAGCAGGTGATACACCACATCAAAACGCTTGCTGCGCTCTGGATAATCAACCGCTGTTTGGTCAATCAAAGTGGTGAACTTACAGGTGGGTTCCGTTTTCAGGAACTCAACAAAAGCCACAAGGCTAGATGGCGCCACATCGACGTTCAGCTCGCCATGGGTCACATCCCAGTTCAGCACACAATCACTGCGCTTTGCTTCGATCAAAGCGCCGAGTTCTTTTAAGGCTTCGCTCATCGTACCAATGTCCCTGTGCGGCGGATTTTCCGTTGCAATTGCAGGATGCCGTATAGCAGCGCTTCGGCTGTTGGAGGGCATCCTGGAACATAGACATCCACGGGAACAACGCGGTCACATCCGCGTACGACGGAATAGGAATAGTGGTAATAGCCACCGCCATTCGCGCAAGATCCCATAGAAATCACATAGCGCGGCTCGGGCATCTGATCATAGACTTTGCGCAACGCCGGGGCCATTTTGTTGGTCAATGTGCCCGCAACAATCATCAGGTCAGACTGACGCGGAGACGCACGTGGCGCGGTACCAAAACGTTCAAGGTCATAGCGTGGCATCGACAGTTGGATCATCTCAACCGCGCAGCAGGCCAGACCAAAGGTCATCCAGTGCAAAGAGCCTGTACGGGCCCAGTTGATGATGTCTTCGGTTGACGTCAGCAAAAAGCCTTTGTCTTGAAGTTCTGCATTGAGCGCCTGGGTGGCAACCTCTTTGTCGACACCTGCGGTGTTCACTCCGGTCATCACTCCCATTCCAGGGCCCCTTTCTTCCATTCGTAGGCAAAGCCAATGGTCAAAACAGCCAAGAAGACCATCATTGACCAGAAACCCACCATGCTAAGGTCTTTAAAGGCCACGGCCCACGGGAACAGCATTGCTATTTCTAGATCAAAAATGATGAACAAGATCGAAACGAGATAGAACCGGACATCAAATTTCATCCGCGCATCGTCAAAGGCATTAAAGCCACATTCGTATGCTGACACCTTTTCAGGATCAGGATTGCGAACGGCAACAACGACAGCTGCAAGGATGAGAACAAGACCAAGAGCAATAGCGATGGCCAGAAAGACGAGAATGGGGAGGTATTCCCTTAACATCATCTCTTCCACGGGTGGCTCCTTTCATGCAGGTGCAATCCTGCAGTCAGATGGCTGTATAGATCAGAATGGGGTTTACCCCTGCCCCGAAGTGGGGTCAATCAAATCCCGCTATATTCCATCGGTTTTGAAGGAATCGTTAGCAAAACCACTAAATGTGGCCATTGGACCAAAGGTTTTACGGAATTTGGTTAACGGAGAATTTACCCGATTTCGATGCGTTTATTGGCGTCAAGATTGTGCATGGCTGTGGATAAGTCGCGCATCTCGATTGATGGGCGAATCCCGCATGAGCGAAACCCGCCTTAAGTGAACGACCAAATGCGAAGTGTTACTTGTCGGTTTTGACAATCCAAGGCGCTGCACGTTTCTCAAAAAAGGCGGCGACGCCCTCTTTGGCTTCGTCACCGCTCCAGCAGGCCACCAATTCATCGATGGTCCGGTCAATCACCGCATCATCAATCGGTTGGCCAAAACTGCGCGCCATCGCTTTTGCACGGGCCACGGCCCCGGGCGCACAGTTCAGATACGGGCGCACCTCTGCCTCAACCGCGGCATCCAGATCCTCGGCTGTGACGGCTTTGGCCAGCAAACCAAGCGTAACCGCCTCTTCTGCGCCAAACAGGCGTGCCGACATAAACACGCGGCGCGCCATCGCCTCACCCATGCGGGCCAAAACATAGGGGCCAATCGTCGCCGGGATCAAACCCAGCTTGGTCTCTGTCAGGCCCATTTTCAGATGATCCACCCCAATGGCCACATCGCAAACGCTCGCCATGCCAACGCCACCGCCAAAGGCATTGCCGTGCAACTTACCAATCAGGGGTTTAGGCATTGTATTCAAAGCATTCAGCATCTCAGCCAAACGCCGCGCTTCGCGATGACGCGTAACCGGGTCTGCAGCCATCTGGTCTTGCATCCAGTTCAAATCGCCACCGGCGCAAAAGCTTTTGCCGTTGGCTGCAAGGATCACAACGCGAACTGAATCGTCCTGCCCCAGCGCCTCAGCCGCCGCAGACAGCTCGTTCATCATTTGCGCCGACAGGGCGTTGTGCTTTTCTGCACGATCCAACGTCAATGTCGCGACGCCGCGCGGGTCAATGCTGATCTCAATCGTTTCAAACATAAGGTTCTCTTTCGTTACGCGCGTAAGCCGCGGGCAAAATTCGCAGCGTCCTGCAACGCCGCGCGATCCAATCCGGTTTCAAAGCCAAGCGCGACCAGACGCGCGGCCACTTCTTCGCTCGCGGCATTTCCGGCCGCACCGGGCGCATAGGGGCATCCACCTACACCGCCAGCGGACGCATCAAACACCCGCAATCCCAGCTCAACCGAAGCTTCGATATTATCAAGCGCCGTCCCGTGGGTGTCATGGTAGTGACCCGCCAATTCCTGTGCAGGCACATCCGCCAGAACACATTCCAGCATCGCGCGAATGGTGTCTGGTGTGCCCTTGCCGATGGTGTCACCCAGAGAAATTTCATAGCAGCCCAGATCACGCAACGCGTTTGTAACCCGCAGCACATTTTCAGGGGCAACCTTCCCATCAAACGGGCAATCTGTGACGCAGCTTACATATCCGCGCACTTTGATGCCTGCCGACTTTGCGGCCTCGGCCACCGGCGCAAAACGATCAAGGCTTTCAGCGATGGTCGCGTTGATGTTGGCTTTTGAAAATCCTTCAGAAGCAGAAGCAAAAATCGCAACTTCGTCAGCGTTTGCTGCAATCGCCCGCTCTAGCCCCTTAAGGTTCGGGCTAAGGGCTGCATAAGTCACGCCTTTGGCCCGTGTGATCCCAGCCAACACTTCGGCGGAATCTGCCATTTGTGGCACCCACTTGGGGGATACAAAGCTTGCGACTTCGATGCGCTTAAAGCCAACAACACTCAGCTTATCGACCAAGGTCACCTTGTCCTCAGTTGGAATAATGCGCGATTCATTTTGCAAACCGTCGCGCGGCCCAACCTCAAAAATCTCTACAAAATCAGACACTTTAATGCCCTTTCTCATCTTCCGACGGCACCGGGTAGAACGGCTTGTCGTAAAAATCCTGCACACCATCTTTGGCGCGTGCCCGTTGATAGGCTGGACGGTCTTCGATCCGATCCATATAGGCGGTCACCGCTGTGAATGGTGAAAGATCCACATAGAATTTGGCCGAAAATAGATTGAACCCCAGCATCGTATCTGCGGCTGAAAACCCACGTTTCAGCAACCATTCCTGATCGCTTAAGGCATCATCCAACACTTGCAACGATGCTTTCAGTCGCGCCACAAATAGCTTTACCACCACAGGGGATGGCTTGGCCGGTGGGCGCAAAAAGATCATCTGCAAGTTCAAGGCTTCGATCAAGCTGGCCTGCGTTTCTGCAAATCCCAGCCACTGCAAAAACGCAGCACGCTCTGGGCTGTTCACCTCTGGCGCCAATCCGACATCTGCAAATCGCTCACACAGCAAGCTGGTGATCGCCCCGCTTTCAAACCAAACCTCGTCACCAAACTCGAGCGCGGGCACACGGCCCGCCGGAGATTTTTGCAAAAACTCTGGCGTCCGCATCGACCCGTCTCGGATGCTATAGCTCACCACGTCATAGTCTTGCCCCAGCTCTTCCAACAACCAAAGGGTGCGAAACGAACGTGAGTAAGGAACGTGGTGAAGCGTGATCATGCATCGTCCTCCGGCGCCAATTGGATAAGCGCTGCGCCTGCTTCCACCTGTTCGCCTTCGGCGGCCAGGACATCTGCAATAACCCCATCCCGCGCTGCGAGCAAAGCATGTTCCATCTTCATCGCTTCTAGAATGGCAAGACGGTCGCCCTTGGCCACGGTCTGGCCTGCCTCGGCAAAGACAGCTTTCACAAGCCCCGGCATCGGTGCCAATACGATATCCGCATTCTGCCCCCCATCAGAGGCCACATCCAATGGGTCAACAACATTAAACTCAAAGCCCTGCCCGGCAAACACCGTCACTGTTGCACCGGCTTGGTGAACAGCTGGCATCAGATCACCCGCAATCAACCACTGCGCACCGCGCTGTGTGGCTTCAACGATTACGCCCATGGCCTGCACGGTCACTCGGCCCGGCCCCGTCACCTGATAGGTCACATTGATGCGGTCTTCTCCCAACATCAAAGATAGGGATTGCGTCAATGCCCCCCAAAGCGAGAAACCCTGTACCTCGGACACCGAATTCAAAACATCAGATGCTTGCAGCGCCGCTGCTGCCACGATGCTCGGGGTAACAGCATCCGCTTTGGTCAGTGCCTCAATGTCGCGCGCGATCAATCCCGTGTCGACGTCGCCAACTCGGAACCCATCATGCGCACAAAGTGCCCCAAGGAACGACACGTTGGTCACAGAGCCCGCCACCTGCGTATCCGCAAGTGCTTGCTTAAGCTGCGACAAAGCCGCTGCACGTGTAGGCCCATGGGTGATCACCTTAGCAATCATCGGGTCATAGAATGGGCTGATCTCATCCCCACTTTCAACACCGCTGTCCGCACGACACCCTTCTGGGAAATACAGATGATCCAAACGGCCTGTCGCCGGCAAGAACCCAGCAGGCACATCTTCGGCATAAAGACGTGCTTCAAAGCTGTGGCCCGTTATCGTCAAGTCTTCCTGCGCCACCGGAATCGCCTCGCCCGCTGCGACGCGCAATTGCCACTCAACCAGATCAACGCCTGTGATCGCTTCGGTCACAGGGTGTTCCACCTGCAGTCGGGTGTTCATTTCCATGAACCAAAACCCATCTGCCTTTAGGCCGTCTGACCCATCCACGATGAATTCAACTGTACCCGCACCAGAATACCCAATGGCCTCAGCCGCACGAACAGCAGCCATCCCCATCGCATCACGCACTTCCAAGGTCATGCCGGGCGCTGGCGCCTCTTCAATCACCTTTTGGTGGCGACGTTGCAGCGAACAATCACGTTCAAACAAATGGACAGCGGTTTCACCATCCCCAAAAACCTGCACCTCGATGTGACGCGGAGACTGAATGAACTTTTCAATCAACACATCGGGGTTGCCAAAGGCCGTTTGCGCTTCGCCCTGCGCACTTTTCAAAGCTGCGTCAAATTCAGCGTGCTCTTCAACAAGACGCATCCCCTTGCCGCCGCCGCCTGCCACCGCTTTGATCAAAACCGGATAGCCAATCTCTTGGGCTTGCTGCGCCAAGAACGCAGCATCCTGGTTTTCCCCATGGTACCCCGGCACCACAGGAACACCTGCTTCGATCATCAGTACTTTCGCCGCGTCTTTCAAACCCATGGCCCGGATGGCCTTGGCGCTTGGCCCAATAAACACCAAGCCAGCCGCCTCAACGGCATCAACAAAGTCAGGGTTTTCAGACAAAAACCCATAGCCTGGATGAATGGCCTGTGCGCCTGTGTCCAAGGCGGCCTGAATAATCACATCCCCGCGCAAATAGCTGTCTGCCGGAGCAGATCCACCGATATGCACAGCCTCATCCGCCACACGCACGTGTTTCGCTATGGCATCTGCATCAGAATACACTGCCACAGTTTTCACACCCAATTGGGCTGCGGTTTGCATCACCCGGCAAGCAATCTCACCACGGTTCGCTATCAAAATCTTGTCAAACATGAGCGGCCTCCAAAGCCTCTTCATCTTTCTAAAAATACTCCGGGGGTCTGGGGGCTGGCCCCCAGCATCTTTCGGGGCAGAACCCCAAAAAGATTACATCCGGAATACGCCAAACTTCGTTGGTTCGATCGGCGCACACAGCGATGCGCTCAGAGACATGGCCAACACATCACGCGTCTTGCGCGGATCAACGATACCGTCGTCCCACAAACGTGCAGATGCATACAGCGGATGGCTCTGCTCTTCGAACATGTCGATGGTTGGTTGCTTAAAGTCCGCTTCTTCGGTCTCAGACCAGCTGCCACCTGTGCGTTCAATCGCATCGCGTTTCACAGTGGCAAGCACGCCCGCCGCCTGTTCACCACCCATCACAGAAATGCGCGAGTTTGGCCAAGTCCACAAGAACCGAGGGCTATATGCCCGACCAGACATGCCATAGTTGCCGGCCCCAAAAGAGCCGCCCACCAGCATGGTGATCTTTGGCACGTTGGTGGTGGCCACAGCCGTCACAAGCTTCGCACCATGGCGGGCAATGCCTTCGCTTTCGTATTTGCGACCCACCATAAAGCCTGTGATGTTCTGCAAGAACACCAACGGAATATTGCGCTGACTGCACAGTTCAACAAAATGCGCGCCCTTCTGAGCGGCCTCACTGAACAACACGCCATTGTTGGCCACGATGCCCACTGGGCAGCCTTTGACATGGGCAAAGCCCGTCACCAATGTTTCACCAAAGCGCGGCTTAAATTCATCAAAGCGGCTGCCATCCACAACGCGGGCAATCACTTCGCGAATGTCATAAGGCTGGCGCAGATCTGTTGGCACAACGCCCAGAATTTCAGCCGGGTCATAGGCCGGCTCTTCGCTGGCTTGCCACTGAACGGTCGATGGCTTTGCGCGGTTCAAGCTGCTGACAGCCCGACGCGCCAGTGCCAAAGCATGGGTGTCATCCTCGGCCAAGTAATCCGCTACACCAGACAAGCGGGTGTGTACATCACCGCCCCCAAGGTCTTCGGCGGACACAACTTCACCGGTTGCGGCCTTCACCAAAGGCGGGCCTGCCAAAAAGATCGTGCCTTGTTCTTTGACAATGATGGTCACGTCCGACATCGCAGGCACATAAGCACCACCCGCTGTACAAGACCCCATCACAACCGCGATTTGCGGAATGCCTTTGGCGCTCATGCGGGCCTGATTGTAGAAAATCCGGCCAAAATGGTCGCGGTCAGGGAAAACCTCATCTTGATTAGGCAGGTTCGCCCCGCCGCTATCAACCAAGTAGATGCAGGGGAGGTTGCATTCCTCGGCGATTTCCTGTGCGCGCAGGTGTTTTTTGACGGTCATCGGGTAATAGGTGCCGCCCTTTACGGTGGCATCGTTACAAACGACCATAACTTCTTGACCATGCACACGGCCAATCCCGGCCACGACACCCGCGCAGGGGGCCGCGCCATCATACAGGCCATGCGCCGCGGTGGCGCCGACCTCTAGAAACGGAGAGCCCGGATCAAGCAGGCCAGCCACACGGTCGCGCGGCAGCAGTTTGCCACGATCCAGGTGACGTCTGCGAGAGCGTTCGCCGCCGCCCATAGCCGCGGCTTGCGCGACCTCAGAAATCTGACCAAGCGCTTCTAGGTGGGACTCAACATTCGCTTTGAAGCCCTCAGAGGATGGGATCGCTGCGGAGTTCAGCTTCATAGCATTTTCCCCATCAGCTCGCGGCCTACCAACATCCGGCGAATTTCGCTGGTACCGGCGCCGATTTCCATCAGCTTCGCATCGCGGAAGATACGGCTGACAGGTGTTTCGTTCATAAAGCCCGCGCCACCCATGGATTGCACCGCTTGGTGCGCCACAACCATGGCTTCCTCAGAGGCATACAGACAGCACGCCGCCGCATCCTGACGGGTGACTTCACCACGATCACAGGCTTTGGCCACTTCGTATACATAGGCACGGGCAGAGTTCATCTTGGTGTACATGTCGGCAATCTTGCCCTGCATCAGCTGGAAGTTCCCAATCGGCTGACCGAACTGTTTGCGCTCTGCCATGTACGGCATGATTTCATCCAAGCAAGACGCCATGATGCCTGTGCCGATCCCGGCCAGAACCACACGTTCGTAATCCAGACCAGACATCAGAACGCGCACGCCGCGCCCCTCTTCGCCCAGAACGTTTTCAAACGGCACTTCCACATCGTCAAAGATCAGCTCAGCGGTGTTGGACCCACGCATCCCCATCTTGTCAAAGTGCTGAGAGGTCGAGAAACCCTTCATCTCTTTTTCAACAATAAAGGCCGTGATGCCTTTAGAGCCTGCTTCTGGGTCAGTCTTGGCATAAACCACCAGCGTATCGGCGTCTGGGCCGTTGGTGATCCAGAATTTATTGCCGTTCAGGATGTAGCGATCATTGCGTTTTTCGGCGCGCAGCTTCATCGACACAACGTCAGACCCCGCCCCGGTTTCAGACATCGCCAGCGCACCAACGTGCTCACCAGACAACAAACGTGGCAGGTACTTTTCTTTCTGTGCCTGATTGCCGTTAAGCTTAATCTGGTTCACGCAGAGGTTTGAGTGTGCGCCGTAAGACAAAGAAACAGACGCAGATGCACGTGCAATCTCTTCAACGACAATCACATGGGCCAGGTAAGACATACCCGCACCACCGAATTCCTCAGGCACTGTGACGCCCAGCAAACCCAGCTCACCAAACTCTTTCCAAAGCTCATTTGGGAATGAATTGCTGCTGTCGACTTCTTGAGCGATAGGCTTGATCCGTTCTTGCGCCCAGCGATGCACCATATCGCGCAGAGCGTTAACGTCTTCACCCAGATCGAATGTCATCGCATGTTGGAACATGATCTAATCCTTTATTGAACGGTTGTTCAATTTATACGCACGAAGACCACACCCGATCAAGCCGCCCCCCGAAAATGGACGTGACGTCGTAAATAGAAATATAGGGAATTCGCTGGTTCTCCGGTGAACTTGGCAGGGTCATATTGCGGCGATGCCGCTAATTGAGGTCCGCCCAAAGCGCACACTGGGTCTAGCCCACGGCAGGTTTCTCCGCGGTCACCTTTGTTGAGACTTTGAGCAGTTTTTTGAAACGCGTGCATTCAAAGTGGTTCTCTTTCGGGCATTGAGCCACATGCCGCATCATCTGAGCAAGATTGATCAGGCGCTCGGCCTGCTGTTCCAAGGCATCCGCTTTATCACCCAAGACATCCCGAGGAATGACCAAAGGCCCCGGCCGTTTCAGGAAGGCGCTGATTTCGTCCAGAGAAAACCCTGCGGATTTGGCCAGCGTGATCAAGGCCAACTCTTGCAAGACAGTCGGTTCATATAAGCGGCGCAGACCATTGCGAGCCACTGACGCGATAAGCTTGCGTTTCTCATAATATCGCAAGCCCGAGGTGCTGACGCCGGAGCGGTCTGCGACCTCTGAAATGTCCAACAGTTTTTCCATCAACATAGCCCCTTGACTTGAACCTAACTTCAAGTCGTAGCCTCGGTGTTCGCTTCGTGCAATGGAGAATATGCGCATGACCACCCAAACCAATCCTGACACCCGCCACACAATTTTCGCCCCGCTCATGGGCCCGGGCCTATCCATCACTCTGGGCTCTTTGGGGATCAGCTCGGCCGCCGTCACTTTGCCTGATTTGGCGCAGGCCTTTCCAAACGGTCGTTTGGACACAACATTCGTGGTGACGGCCTATATCCTTGCCATGACCGCGTTGATCGTCCCCATCGGACGGGCGGGCGATCTATTTGGCAAGCGCATTGTCTTGATGGGGGGCTTGTGCCTTTTTGCCACCGGCGCCCTATTTGCATACACCGCAAGCACATTACCCATCTTGATCATCAGTCGGCTTATACAGGGCACAGGGGCAGCCGCCATGATGGCGATCCCCCTTGCGCAGCTGCGCGATGTGGTTCCGATTGGGGAAATGGGCCGTTGGATGGGTTTGATGGGCGCACTCTCTGCCATTGGCACCGCATCTGGCCCCGCAATTGGCGGCATGATCCTATCCACCTTTGACTGGCGCGCGGTTTATGTACTGCAAGCCCCTGCCGCGATCATCGCCCTTGCGCTGTGCTTGGGGTTCGCCGCACCAGAAAAATCACGCAGCCAGCGCCCCGATCTGGACATCGCTGGCGCGATCACCTTGGCCCTTTTCCTTGCCGCCTTTTCATTCTTTATGTCTGACGTGGCACATGGATTTGATCGTACCGCAGGACTGACCCTTGGGGTTGCTGTGGCGTCTTTGATTGGCTTTCTGAAAATAGAAGCCCGCGTCGCAGCCCCCATCATCCCGCTTGATTTGCTTCAATCCGCACATCTTCGGTTGAGCCTTTTGATGAATACGATGGTGTCGATTGTGATGCTGGGCATCCTTGTGGTCGGGCCCTTCTATCTGACCATGGGCCTTGGGCTGTCGACTGCTCAGATGGGTTTGGTGATGTCAGCGGGGCCCCTCAGCGCCTTTCTCAGTGGGGTTCCCGCGGGGTGGCTGACCGAAAAACTGGGCACCCAACGGGCCTTAACGCTCGGTGCGGCGGTTATGACATTGGCGTCATGTGCGATGGCCATTCTGCCCTATCTATTCGGGCTTTGGGGGTTTCTTCTGACCTTTGTCATATTGGCCCCAAGTTTTCAGCTCTTTCTGATAGGGTTACAAACTTCAGTAATGGAAAAGGCGCCAGAAGCTGACAGGGGAGTCACCGCGGGGTTAATCAACCTCAGCCGCAGCTTTGGGTTTGTTTTGGGCACAAGCGCGATCAGCACAATCTTTTGGTCTCTGACCCGCTTGCAATTGGGCCTCGCCACGCAGGCAGACAGGATCACATTTGCCATGGCTGGTACTTTTATTCTCTGTGCCGCCTTGGGTATCGGGGTGCTTGTGCTGGCCACAAACAAACTGGCACGACCATAACGGCTTAAGCGAGAAGCTTACCCCCATAGGTGGCGCAGGGGGCAAGCAATTGGCGCACTACAGATCCAAGAATCCCGCGATCGCATCAATTGACATTTGATGAACCACAGCGCGATCCGATCCTTCTGGGTCATCACAAATCGGGTCTTCGCCTTCTTCGATCAGCAACATTGGGGCGATATCGGTGCAAATTGGCAGAAATGAAAAGTGGTGGGCGTTTGGGATGATCACATGTTCTGCATTTGGCAGCATCTCCACCAGCCCACTGCCTTCAGCACGCAGCTCTGTCGCCACCCACGGCTTTTCGCCCAAAGTGACCAATTGAACGGGGTGCTCAACCTGTTCTGCGCTTTCAGGAATGGCCGCGTAGGTAAAGCCCGGATCAACTGCAATAATTCTTGAAAACCGCGCATCCGACATGTCAGCCGAGAATTCATCTGGCAAGTTGTCAAAATCCACCCCGCCCCGCATGAGGAACAGACAATCTTGCGCCGCCTCACCAAAGAGGGCGCAATAGTCCCGATAAGAGGTCGTATCAAGGCGCAGGCCCGCCACCCCCAGCACTGTCGATCCGCCCAACGAGAAGCCCAATGCGGTGATCCGGTCTTGGTCAATGCGATCTGCAAAATAGGAATCGGCCAGCACGTGATCCAGTGCCGCGCTCAAATCTGCTGCACGTTCTGACAACCGCACCGTACGACGCGGAGAGCTGTCGCCTGATGTTGTTCCGGGGTGGTTTAACACCAAAACCAAAGCCCCCAGTTCGGCCAGACCAGCGCCCAGCCAAGCGGTGCCGTCGATACTGCTGCCAGACCCATGGGACACAACGATCAAGGGCATTTTGTCATCCGGTAGCGCCGCGCCGATATAGGCATCAACCGGTTGAAACACAGCATTGCCGCCCACCTGCCCTGCATATGTCGTGCGCCCTACAGGTGACCAAAGGCCTGCTGCAATGGGCGCAGTGCGGTGATCTGCCTGAACAGCGAAGCGGTCAAACCCCACAGTAGGTTCAGCCTGCACCGCGATGCTGGACATAGCGATGAGTGTAGAAGCGATGGATAAAGATTTCATGTTAGCTCTCCGTTTTTAGCGTGATGATCTCTTTTTTGCGCAAACGCTTATCCTGCGCGTCCTCGAACCGGTTTTAGGTCGTGCAAAACCGGTTCTTGGTCTATTTCAAAACCTATGATTGCGATTCCTCTCCCTTTGGCCGTGGCTTTGATCTTGGGCTTTTTGGCACTGCGCCATATGTTGGCGCAGGATCGACCTGTATTGTTCCTGTCATTGCTCATGATTTGCGGATTCCAATCCTTGATCGTGTCGCTGGCACAGCATTACGGAGTATCCGTTTTACTGATGGTGCAACCGATCTCGGCCAGTCTCATTCCGCCTTTGGCCTGGCTGACCTTTCAGGCGGCAGCCCTGCGCCCAACTGAATTCAAACGCGACAAATGGCATGCCGCTGTTCCACTTTTTGTGCTGTTTTGCGCCGTGTTTGCGCCTGTGACTTTGGATGTGATCTTAACGATTACCTTTGTGGGATATGGCGCGGCTATTCTGATCAAGCCACGCAGAGGCGAGGCCTTGCCTTTGGCCCGCCTAGATGCTGGCCCCCTCCCCGCGCGCATTTGGAAGACCGTTGGCTTTCTTTTGATACTGTCGGCCCTTTCCGATGTGCTGATCGCCGTCGCGGTCGGCACTGGCCACACCGAATTACGCCCGCTGATCATCAGCGTGTTTACATCATTTAGTCTTTTGGGGATTGGCGCTCTAAGCCTATCGCGCGATGCCGAGGGCACGCCTGTTATTGAACCACCTCAACCCGAAACAGAGGACACAGCGCCTTCGGAAGAACACGCGGCCCTTGTGGCCCGTCTTGATGCATTAATGGTCGACGAACAGCCCTACTTGGACCCGGACCTTTCACTCGCACGATTGGCCCGCCGGCTACGTGTTCCAACCAAACAACTTTCTACCGCCATCAATGCTGTCAAAGACGAAAACGTATCGCGTTATGTCAACGGATTCCGCATCCACAATGCTTGCAAGATATTACAGCAAGGTGAGACCGTGACAGAGGCGATGTTCAGCAGCGGATTTAACACAAAATCAAACTTCAACCGTGAATTTTCGCGGGTCATGGGGCGCTCCCCTTCGGCCTTTATCAAAACACATCAAGGCACACTGTCTGTACAGGCCGACGAGACCTAGGCGTAAAACTATGCGCTTTGGTAAACCGTTTCCACCTCTTGGCGGATGATCCTTGCAATGAGGGCGCAATCATCTACCGAGAACGTCAGCGGAATACGCATATCCATCACGGATGACAGCACGCGATCAGATGTCGGCATCGGCTCGGACGGGGCATAGCGCCAGCTGTCATAGCGCGAAGTAAAGGCCACCGGTTCTTTCCCGCCAAACCATTTCACCTCGACCCCGCGATCAAGGCAACGCTTGACGACCTCGTTGATCTTGGCCTCACTCCAGTCCAGCAAAAGGAATTGAATGGAAGACCCCACAAAGTATTCCTCTTCGGGGCGCTCGACCATTTTCAGGCCTGTTGTGCCACGCAAGCCATCTTCGATGGTGCGATACCGCAGGTTCCACGCCTCACATTGCTGATCTAGGTTCCGCAATTGCGGGCGCAGAATAGCAGCCCGCAAATGGTCCATTCGACCAGACACATTTGGCGTGTGGTATTTGACTTTTTCAAACGCCTCTGCCGGAGGGGCTGCAAGGTGTCGTTCATATAACATATAAGACCCCGACAAGATCGTGGCCCGCGCCATCAAATCGGCATCATCAGAAATCAACAATCCGCCCTCGCCGGAATTCACGTGCTTATAGGTCTGGGTCGAATAACAGGCTGCAATCCCCCAACGGCCCGAAGCTTTGCCTTTCCAGCTCGCCCCCATGGTATGGGCGCAATCCTCTATGACCTTCACCCCATTGGCCTTACAAATCGCCATCAGCGCTTCCATGTCACAAAGATGCCCGCGCATATGCGACAGCATCAATACATCTGCCTGTTGTGCTTTATCCGCAAGATCTTCTAGGTCAATCACCAGCTCTTCGGTGACGCCAACAAACACCGGAACGGCCCCGATCGAGGCAATGGCCCCAGGCACAGGTGCGAGTGTAAACGCGTTGGTCAAAACCTTGTCGCCTGCCTGCACACCGATCGCCCGAAGAGCCGCGCCCATGGCATAGCCACCAGAGGCCACGGCCAAACAGTATTTCGCGCCAACTTGATCTGCAAATTCCTGTTCCAAAAGCGCGGTTTCACCCGCTTCGCCTTCGGCCACGTTGTAACGATGCAACCGCCCGCTGCGCAGAACATCAAGCGCGGCTTGAATGCCCTCTTCTGGGATGGATTCTTGTTGGGTGAAGTTACCGGTAAATTTTTCAGTCATGATGGCTACCATATGCGGCCCAATGGGCCGGTCAACGTCAGATGCGACAGTTTTGAATAGATGAAAGGCGCAGTTAAGCCGGGCCCAAAAGAACGCGCACCAATGATGGCAATGCGCTGTAGTTGTCCATCAAGGCTTCCGGTTCAAGGGCGGCCATATCTTCACCGCTTGGCCCAAAGGTGACAAGGATCGAAGGCACGCCGGCAGCTTTGGATGTATTGCGATCTGTGTCGCTGTCTCCGACAAGGAGGGTTTGCTTGGGATCCCCCCCCAAACGGCGCACGGTTTCAATAAGTGGGGCCGGATCAGGCTTGCGCACCGGAAGCGTGTCAGCGCCGACAAGCGCCCCGAATTGATCGCGTACGCCAAGTTCGCGCATCAATTGCTCTGCCAATCCCTCGGGTTTGTTGGTGCATATTCCCACGCCATAGCCTGCTAACTTCAGGTCTTCGACCGCATCCATCGCGCCATCATAAAGCTGTGTGTGCACCGCAATCGCATCGCTATAAGCTTGCAATAGCATCGGGTAGAATTCATTCACTGCGGCGTCATCCATCAAACCAAGGCGCATCAGGCCTTCGGTTAACATACGTTTGCCGCCACGCAGAGCGACCCCTGCGTCTTTTACCGGGTCTAATACATCGCCGTGGCCCATGGCCCGAAAACAATGGTTTGCCGCAGCCAGCAAATCGCCGCTTGTGTCAGCAAGTGTTCCATCAAGATCGAAAATAACCGTTTTCATCGCCTTTTCCCTGCTCGCGCTATGATTGAGAAAGGGCAATTATCCGCCCAGCCCCCAAATTGCTGTTACAACTCGCAACTATGTTTGATGCAAGGTCCCCTTGCACCCAACACCCACTCGGATAAAACGGGCCAAACTGATTTACAAAGAGAAAAGCATATTATGAGCATCGCTCTCGTCATCCTCGCCGCAGGTAAAGGCACTCGGATGAATTCAGACCTTCCGAAGGTGCTGCACCAAATTGCCGGGGCCCCCATGCTGGTTCACGCGATGAAAGCAGGCGCAAGCCTAGACCCAGAGCGGACTGTTGTTGTCGGTGGTCATGGGTTTGAGGCCGTGCAAAAGGCGGCACAAGCCTATGATGAGGATGCTGTTGTTGTTGAACAAGTCGAGCAGAATGGCACCGGCCACGCTGTAATGGTGGCACGTGATGCTTTGGCTGGCTTTGCAGGTGATGTGATTGTTCTGTACGGTGACACGCCATTTGTACAACCAGAAACGCTTTCCCGGATGGTTGAGGCACGCAAAGACAATGCGGTTGTCGTTCTTGGGTTTGAAGCGGATGCGTCTGAAAAGTATGGCCGTTTGGTCATGGAGGGCGACACGCTGACTGCGATTACAGAATATGCCGACGCCTCAGATGACGTTCGCGCGATAACCTTTTGTAATAGCGGCGTAATGCTTGCAAAGGCTGACGTTCTGTTTGATCTTCTGGACGCCACAAACAACGAAAACGCTTCTGGGGAATACTACCTCACGGATGTGGTGGAAGTCGCCCGTTCAAAAGGGTTGGCGACCACAGCGATCTCTTGTGATGCCGCTGAAACCATGGGCGTGAATTCGCGTGCCCATCTGGCCGAAGCCGAAGCCGCCTTTCAATCGCGTGCGCGCGCAGAACTTTTGGCAGATGGCGTGACTTTGGTTGATCCAAATACTGTCTGGCTCAGTCATGACACCGTTGTTGGGCGTGACACAATCATCGAACCCAATGTGTTCTTTGGCCCAGAGGTTACCGTGGAAAGCGCGAGCTACATTCGCGCATTTAGCCACCTAGAGGGCGCGCATGTTTCCCGCGGTGGTGTCATAGGCCCTTATGCGCGATTGCGTCCGGGCACAGAGTTGGCCGAAGACGTTAAGATCGGCAATTTCGTGGAAACCAAAAACGCCATTCTCGACACTGGTGCAAAGGTTAACCACCTGTCTTACATCGGCGACGCCACGGTAGGTGAAAAAACCAACATCGGCGCAGGCACCATCACCTGCAACTACGATGGCGTGATGAAACACAAAACGACCATCGGGAAAGACGCCTTTATTGGGTCAAACACCATGTTGGTTGCCCCAGTCACGGTCGGAGACGACGCAATGACGGCAAGTGGCTCGGTTGTTACAAAAGATATTGAAGATGGCGCATTGGCGCTGGCGCGTGCTCAGCAAGTGAACAAGCCGAATATGGCACGCAAATTGTTTGAAATGTTAAAAACCAAAAAGGCCCTGATGGCCAAAGGAAAAGAATAATGTGTGGTATTGTTGGTGTACTTGGTAAACACGAAGCAGCCCCTCTTCTGGTAGAAGCGCTCAAGCGGCTTGAATATCGCGGATATGACAGCTCTGGCATTGCTACCATCAACAAAGGCGTTCTGGAACGTCGACGTGCGGTTGGCAAACTGGTGAACCTGTCTGACCGTTTGGTGCACGAGCCGCTGGCCGGCAAGTCTGGTATTGGTCACACTCGTTGGGCGACCCATGGCGCACCGACAGAAATCAATGCGCATCCTCATCAAGCCCGCACCGTGGCAGTCGTACACAACGGCATTATCGAAAACTTCCGTGAGTTGCGCGAAGAGCTGGCCGCCGCCGGTTTCAGCTTTGAAACTGAAACGGATACCGAAACGGTTGCTCTTCTCACCCAATTGCATATGGATCAGGGGCTTTCGCCGGTTGATGCGGCGCGTGCCTCGATCGAACGTCTTGAAGGTGCATTTGCCCTGGCCTTCCTATTTGATGGCGAAGAAGATCTTATGGTTGCGGCGCGCAAAGGGTCTCCATTGGCGATTGGCCATGGCAACGGCGAAATGTTCGTTGGCTCTGATGCGATTGCGCTGGCACCTATGACCGATCAGATAACCTACCTCGAAGAAGGTGACAGCGCAGTGCTCACGCGCACATCTCTGGAAATCCACAACGAAGCGGGTGAAGTCGCCAATCGTGAGAAAAAGACCATCCAGATTGACTCTGCGCGTGTCGATAAAGCTGGTCATAAGCACTTTATGTCCAAAGAGATTGCCGAACAGCCCACTGTGATCGGCGAAGCGGTACGCCATTATCTGTCTGCGAATGGCAAATCCATCGTGTTGCCTGATACGGACTTGGACTTTACCAAAATCGAACGCCTGACCATGGTTGCCTGTGGTACAGCCTATTATGCGTGTGTGACGGCCAAATATTGGTTTGAGCAGCTTGCGGGCATTCCTGTCGAGGTCGATGTGGCCTCGGAATTCCGCTATCGCGAGCCTCCGATTACAAAAGGCACCGCTGCGCTGTTTGTCAGCCAGTCTGGTGAAACTGCAGATACCCTTGCCGCCCTGCGCTATTGTGAAGGCAAAGCAGACAAAATCCTATCTGTTGTGAACGTTCCCGAAAGCTCTATCGCGCGTGAAAGCGATATCGCTTTCCCCATCTTGGCGGGCGTGGAAATTGGTGTTGCCTCGACCAAGGCCTTTACCTGTCAGCTGACAGTGCTCTTGATGCTTGCACTTAAGGCGGCTTCCGATCGCGGCCGTTTGGATGAGGAACAACTGGCAGATCACCTGTCAAACCTGCGTGCATTGCCAAGTGTACTGAACGCAGCCTTAGATGTTGAACCCCAACTCGAAGCTGTGGCGACGAAACTGGCGGCGGCGCGTGACATCCTGTTCTTGGGGCGTGGTCTGATGTACCCACTCGCCCTCGAAGGCGCCCTAAAGCTGAAAGAAATCAGCTACATCCACGCCGAAGCTTACGCCTCTGGCGAGCTTAAGCACGGCCCGATTGCACTGATCGACAAAACCGTGCCTGTGGTGGTTTTAGCCCCGAAAGACGCGTTGTTTGATAAATCCATTTCCAACATGCAAGAAGTCATGGCGCGAAATGGTCGGGTCTTATTGATCACCGACGAAGCTGGCGCAGCTGAAGGTGGCGAAGGCGCCTTGGACGTTGTGAAAATGCCTGCGGTGGATGATATTCTGACACCGATCTTGTATTCCATTCCAGCGCAGTTGCTTGCCTATCACACAGCCGTGGCCAAAGGCACTGATGTGGATCAGCCACGCAACCTGGCGAAATCGGTCACGGTTGAGTAATGCCCCTGTCGCTGGATCATGCCTTAGAAGCCCTAACCGCCAAATCCGAAGCCGGCCAAGCGGAACAAAAGGCTGCCTATCACAAGCAAACACGCCCTGTATTGGGCGTGCCCAATCCGGCGATAAACGACCTGACCAAAGGCTGGCGGCAAACACTTTCTGTTGATGAACGTGTGGCGCTCGCATCAGAGCTTTGGGAGACCGATATCTTTGAGGCACGGATCGCAGCGTCTAAACTGCTAACACAAGCGCGGTTGCGCCCGGATGATGCGGCTTGGGCTTTGATCCAATCGTGGGTGCCCCAGTTTGACAGCTGGGCGATCGCCGATCACGCATGTTCGGCAGGACAAAAGCGTTTGGTCGCAGATCCATCGCGTTTAGATACCGTGGAAAGCTGGATCACATCAGACCATATGTGGACCCGCCGGGCTGCATTGGTGATCACCCTGCCCTGGACAAAACAAAACTTTCCAAAACCACATGAGCTTGAAGCCCGTGACCGCGTTTTGGGATGGGCTGCAAGCTATGTCGACGATCCAGAATGGTTCATTCAAAAGGCAATTGGCTGGTGGCTGCGCGATCTATCGCGCCATGACGCCGATTGCACGCGTGCGTTTTTGGCCGAATACGGGGATCGTATGAAACCCTTCGCCCGCAAAGAAGCAGCACGGCATCTGCCTGAAGAATCTTAAGCCGCCTTAAAGCGCGATCACATCAATCTCGAGCAACCCCGTCAAAGGCGCCCCAAGCGCTTGTATGGCTTGCAAGGAAATGCGGCTTCCTGCCGTTTCAGGGCCTTCCAACGGGAACAACTCGACGTCCACGGTTTTCCCACCAAAGCGCACTTGGCCCTTTTGCGCGGTTTTGATCAAAGGCGTCTTAAGCCACAAGCCCGACTGACGCGCATCCCCAAGCGAGGCGATTGTCTGGCCCAATGTACCCGATTGCTTGGTCGCTGCGGGCGCGACTGCGGTATCAGCGGGCTGCACCCTGACATCTGCGATCTCTGGGATGGATTGGCGAGGTGGCACCACGGGTGGCGCGATAACCTCATCTGGCGTGGCAGGCCCTTCAGCAACAGGTGCCTCAGCCGT
Source organism: uncultured Paracoccaceae bacterium (assembly GCA_947498415.1). Taxonomy (GTDB): domain Bacteria; phylum Pseudomonadota; class Alphaproteobacteria; order Rhodobacterales; family Rhodobacteraceae; genus Cognatishimia. The sequence continues at coordinate 376,343 of CANMKB010000003.1, read as the reverse complement.
GTTTTGAAAAATCGGGGTACCGCATCCGGCAAGGAGTAATGCAATTGCGCCAAACCCTTTCAACTTCATACGAGAATACCTCTTAATCACACCAAATTTCCTTGCCCCATCGGGCACCTAAGCCTAAGTCTACCCTATGACAGCCCCTTTGATCGACCCTTTCCAGCGCCGCATTGACTATTTGCGGGTCTCCGTCACCGACAGGTGCGACTTTCGTTGTGTTTATTGCATGTCCGAAGACATGACCTTTTTGCCGAAAAAAGAGCTTCTGACCCTCGAAGAACTGGATCGCATGTGCTCGGCATTTGTGAAAATGGGTGTCGAGAAACTGCGTATTACGGGCGGCGAACCGCTTGTGCGTCGCAATATCATGACGTTTTTCCGCGCGATGTCGCGTCACTTAGAAAGCGGTGCGCTCAAAGAACTCACCCTGACCACCAACGGCAGCCAGCTGCACAGGTTTGCACAAGACCTGTATGATTGCGGTGTGCGTCGGGTAAACATCTCGCTTGATACAATTGACGAAGACAAGTTTGCCAAAATCACCCGATGGGGCGCGTTGAAAAACGTGTTGCGCGGGATTGATGCGGCACAAGCGGCGGGGCTTCGTGTAAAGATCAACGCCGTGGCCCTAAAAGGCATCAACGAACCCGAGCTGATCCAAATCACGCAATGGTGCGCAGAACGCGATATGGATTTGACTTGGATCGAGGTCATGCCAATGGGCGATCTGGGCAACGAGGATCGACTTGATCAATATTGGTCGCTCAAAGACCTGCGTAAAAGCTTGGCGGAACATTATACGCTGAATGAACTGGAAGAGCGCACCGGCGGCCCAGCCCGCTATGTACAACTGCAAGAAACCGGTCAAAAGATCGGTTTCATCACCCCATTAACCCATAATTTCTGCGAAAGCTGTAATCGCGTGCGTCTGACCTGCACAGGCCAGCTTTATATGTGTTTGGGCCAAGAGGATGATGCGGATTTGCGGTCTGCCTTGCGCGGCAGCGAAAGTGATAGACCGCTTGAAGAGGCCATTCGCGCCGCTATTCGTCTCAAACCCAAAGGGCATGACTTTGACTATTCCCGCCAAGCAGTGGATGGGCAGATGTCACGTCATATGAGCCATACAGGCGGCTGATGTCTTTGAAAACACTGGCACCTTTGCCCCCGCTGTATCATGTTTATGCCGGTTTGACGGCCTTGGCACAGCCAATCCTGCATCGCAAAATTCGAACAAAAATGACCAATGCCGGGGTTGAGGCCCTGCGCCGCGAAGAACGGCTTGGATATCCAACCGAAGAACGCCCGCTAGGACAGTTGATATGGATTCATGCGGTCTCTGTCGGGGAGTTTCAGTCGATCTTGGGGTTGTTGAAAGAACTGCGGCAAACCCGCCCTGACATTTCGATCTTGGTGACTACAACCACAGCCACCGCGGCCAAACTGGCGGAAACACGGCTGCCGCCCGGCTGTCTGCACCAGTTTTCGCCCCTAGACACCCCTGCCGCCGTAGAACGGTTTTTGGAACATTGGCAGCCTGATATGGCTGTGTTTGTGGAAAGTGAAATTTGGCCCCGCCAAATTGTGCAAATCGCCAAACGCGACATTCCGCTATGTCTGATCAACAGCCGCCTGTCTGCAAGTTCCATCAAAACATGGAAGCGCCTGCCCCGTCTCGCCAAAGCGCTTTTGACGCGGTTTGATCTGATCCTGTGCCAAACACAAAACACGTCGGATGCGTTTGCAGAGCTTGGATATGCACCGACGCGCACGCATGTCAGCGGTGATTTGAAAAAGTCATCTGATCCTTTGCCCGTTGATCAACCCGCCCTATCTGAGCTGCAAGGGCAACTGAATGGGCGGCCCGTATGGCTCGCTGCCTCGACACATCCGGGCGAAGAAGAACACGTACTGGCCGCGCATAAACTGTTTTGCGAGACGCACCCTGAAGGGCTGTTGATCCTATTGCCGCGTCACCCCGAACGGGGCGGCGCCCTTGAGCAAATGATCAAAACACAAGGCTGGCAGGCCAGTCGGCGCAGCAAAGGCGAAGCGATCACACCAGAGACGCAAGTCTATCTGGCGGATACATTGGGCGAAACCGGCACATTTTATAGCCTTGCCCCCATGGCCTTTGTCGGCGGGTCGTTCACCGATGTCGGCGGGCACAATCCTTTTGAGCCTGCCCATTTCAACTGTGCTGTGTTGCATGGCCCGCTGTATGCGAACTTTGCACAAGCCTATGTCGACATGGGCGGCCACTGGGCCTCGCGCGAGGTGAACGACAGCGATGATCTTGGCACTACGCTACTTGAACTTCACCAAAGCAACGATTTGATTTCAATGCAGAAAGCCGCTTTGGGGTTTGTCGAAAACTCCAAGGGCATTCGCAAGAATGTGGCGACCCAATTGCTGTTACAACTAGGTCACTAACCCTTACAGCGGCATCCGTTGTTCCGCGATTTCAGCCCACCAACTGCAGCCCGCCGGAATGATATCATCGTTAAAGTTATACTTTGGATGATGCACCATCGCGCTGTCGCCATTGCCACATAAGATGTAAGCGCCGGGTCGCTCTTCGAGCATATAGGCAAAATCTTCGCCCCCCATCACCAGCGGGGCTTCATCACAGCCTCCACCGACCGATGTGGCCACCTCGGCAGCGAATGCCGTTTGGGCGTCGTGATTGACCATCACGGGATAGCCCGGGCGATAATCAATATGCGCCTGACCGCCCATCGCCTGACATTGCAACGTACAGATTGCTTTGATCCGCTCTTCGGCAAGGGTCCGCATTTCTGTGCTCATCGTGCGCACGGTGCCGCGAATGGTGACGCTTTGCGGGATCACGTTAAACGCCTTGGAACTGGTCTCAAACGAGGTCACAGACACCACCAGCTGATCCACCGGGTCGGCATTGCGGCTTGCAATGGTCTGAAGCGCGAGCACAACCTGGCTGGCCATCACAGTTGGATCAACGCCATCATGGGGCTTGGCCGCGTGGGCGCCCTTACCTTCCAGAACGATCTCGAACAAATCGGTTGCGGCAAAGAACGCGCCGGGACGAATGGCAAACTGGCCCGCAGGCACACCCGGCCAATTGTGCATTCCATACACTTCTTGAATGCCGAATTGATCCATCATCCCATCCTGGCACATCTCACGACCACCGCCACCGCCCTCTTCGGCGGGTTGAAAGATGACCACCACCGTGCCGTCGAAATTACGGGTTTCGGCCAGATATTTCGCCGCGCCTAACAACATGGCCGTATGCCCGTCATGGCCACAGGCATGCATGGCACCCGGCGTTTTAGAGGCATAGTCCAAACCGGTTTCCTCGTGGATCGGCAGCGCATCCATATCAGCCCGCAGGCCAATCACCTTGCCAGACCCCGATTTACGCCCCTTGATCACCCCCACCACGCCAGTGCGGCCAATGCCCGTGACGATCTCATCACATCCAAATTCCTTAAGCTTATCTGCCACGATCCCGGCTGTGCGATGCGTTTCAAACAGAATTTCCGGGTTTTCGTGTAGATCCCGACGCCATGCGGTGATCTCTGGCAGCAATTCGGCAAAACGGTTTTTAATCGGCATGATGGTCTTTCAAATTGGGATCAAGAACAAAGCTCTTTGAGCAAACCTCGCATAAAGCTTTCCCCGGCTTCAAGCTGAGAAACGTCAATATATTCGTTGGGTTGGTGGGCTTGGGCGATATTGCCGGGGCCGCAGACCACGGACGAATAGCCGCCTTCTTGGAATTGCCCGCCTTCAGTTGCAAAGGACACAACATTGATGGTGTTATCGCCCGTGATACGGCGCACAAGGGTCTCTGCCGCACCGTTTTCTTCGGGGGCAAGCGGTGGCACGTTAAACTCAAGCGTCAGATCAATGCCGGTCTCCGCATGAATGGCCTGCATTTTGCGGCGCACCTCATCCACCTTAGCCTCAAACGCCTTTTGGCGCTCTGAAAGGCTGTCATCGGGCACCACGCGGAAATCCAGATCAAAGACGCAATCTTTGGCGGTAATGTTATGGGCGGTGCCGCCGTGGATGGTGCCAACATGGGTGGTTGTCCAAGGGGGATCAAAGACCTGTGCCATATCAGATGGCGTGGCCGCCTCTGCCGCGGCATTCTGAGCATTCACCCAGCCCAGTAAGTCTGCGCCGTGTAAAATAGCGCTGACCCCCTTGGGGAGCATGGAGGAGTGCACCTCATGGCCGCGCAGATGCACGCTATAGCCCATTGTGCCTTTATGGCCTGTGACCACCTTCATTTCCGAAGGTTCGCCAATGATTGCAATATCTGCTTTTGGCAGAGAGGCTTGCATCGCAAGGATCAGATCGGGCGCGGCCAAACATCCGATTTCTTCGTCATAGCTCAGCGCAAGCTGTAAGGGACGCAAAAGCGGCATTTGCTGTGCCTCAACCAAAGCCCAAATGGCCAGCGCGTCAAACCCCTTCATATCGCAGGTGCCGCGCCCATATAGGCGACCCGATTTTTCTGTTACGACAAAAGGGCTTGTGTCCCACTTCTGACCCTGAACTGGCACCACATCGGTGTGCCCAGACAAAACCACGCCTCCTGCCTCCAGCGGGCCAACATGTGCAAAGAGCGACGCCTTTTGCCCGGTGACATCTGGCACGCGGTGCGCATCAATTCCGTGTTCGGCTAGGTAATCTGCGACCCAGTCAATGAGCGGCAGATTGCTTTCAGAGCTTATAGTTGGAAAGCCAACCAGCGCCGTGAGAATATCACGTGGTGTCAGACGTTGGGGCATTAATGCGACCTTTGACTTGAATGCTTCAGAACATTAGCGCCGTGTGGCCAAACCGCAATAGATCGTGCGCCAACAAGCGGGGGGTGGCCTGAATTTAGTGCATCTTTGCTTTAATGCGCCGGATCATCCACCAGACCAAACCAATGACAGGCAAAGTGAGCCCAGCTGTCAACAGACCTTTGCTGATACCCATCACACTGGTGAGCGGATAAAAGAAATATGCCGCCAGCGAGACCGCATAGTAACTGATGGCAACCACCGATAGGCCCTCAACCGTTTCTTGCAGACGCAAGGCCAGATCAGAGCGGCGATCCATGCTTTCCAGCAGCTTCTGGTTCTGCGCAGAGCGGGCCACATCGACCTTGGTGCGCAACAGCTCTCCTGCCCGCCTTGCCCGATCTGCCACCGCCTGAAGCCGCACTTCGGTTGAACCAACAGTGCGCATCGCTGGGTCGTAGCGGCGCATCATGAATTCTGCAAAAGTCTGACGCCCGGCGTATCGCTGTTCGCGCAGCACTTCGATCCGCTGTTTGACTAAGGCTTCGTAGGCTTTGGTCGCCCCAAATCGAAACGAGGCCCGCGCCAGCATGGTTTCCAGATTGCCAGAGATCGAAAGCAGCTGGTCCAGCGTGTCTTCGGGTTGCGCATCACTGCTGAGTTCATCCATCACATTGGTCAGCTCGACCTCAAGCTGGCCCATTTGACCAGACATGTCGCGTGCCCGCGAAAATCCAAGCATCGACATGGATTTATACGTCTCGATCTCGCACAGGCGCTGCACGACCCGACCGATCCGTTGGACCCCGGTGTTTTTGTTCGGGAAAACTGCAAAACGCAGATGGCCGGCGGGATCGATGCGGAAATCTCCGGCGATGACTGCGCTGTCATCCAGCACAGCACTCACCGCAAGGCTTTCAGGGACAAACCAATCCTTCAATTTACCCAACATTTCTGCCTCATCCGTGCGTGGAGAGACATGGATCAAAGCAGAGGTAAACCGCGCGCCCGTGGCTTGTGCGATCCATTCGGCCGGAAAAATATCAAATTCTGCTGGATCAAAGGGCCGATTGGGCGACCCTTCGGTGAAAACCATATAGGTGACAAATTCGGTATGCTGTTCCCACTTCAGCTGATGGCGGCCGATTGTGCCAGTGTAATGCGTGGCCCCCGGTTGCGGGTGCGAGGCGCCGTAGCGATCCAGTAGTTTTATCAAGTACTTAAGATCAGAATCCTTATCGCGACTGGCGGCATCATCGACTTTTTTGATGGCCAAAAAAGCGGCCGTCGCGGGCGCTTTAAGCGAAGGGAATGGCCGTGCATGAAGCTCGTTGGCCAATTGGAACCGCAGCGGGTGATCTTGGATCGGTGTCATTATCGTGCCTCTTGTTAAGGCGACCCTACCTTGACCACTAAAATTGTAAAGAAAATATATTTATTTCAATATGTTGCATGAATACATTGGTATACAAAGCTGAAAGCATTTTTAAGCAACATCGGCGGTTGCCGCCCTGCAGAATAGCGCATTGAATGCGTGTTCAAATTTTATGCAATACAGGTATCGCCCGGCGAGATTTGCCGAAACTCGATATCTTTTCTAAACTGATGCATGGTCAAGCCGCCCAAAAATCAAAATTTCCGTCAAATGATATTGGCCATCGTGGGGCTTGTGGTGTGCGTTGTGATCCTGCCATGGTCCTGCACTTCGGCAAACCACATCGGCAACCCGTTAACACTTCCTATTCGGGGCATCTCCGCAGCCTTTGAGAACGCCAGCTACGATCGCAGACGCGGCAAGGTCAAAGCCTGGATCATTGAAAATGAGGCCACGCTGCGCCAGGAAAACTTTGATGGTGCCGCAACCACGGCCCTTCTGCAACGGGTGCCACCCCATGAGTATAACCGGGCCAAAACAGAGCTGCGCGAGGCGGCGACGCACCCTGATTTCACAGAACGTGCCACCGTGATTGTGATGGTACTCAGCGATTGATCACAAAACGCCTTACGCGCTTGGTGTTTCTGCGGGCGGCTCCCACAGCTCAATCGGGTTGCCTTCTGGATCGTGAATGCGGGCAAACCGACCGTAGTCCCCATCCCAATCCGGTTGCGTTTCCACCTCAATGCCCGCGTCTTGTAGCTGTTTCATCATGGCATCCATGTCGGCCACTCTGAAGTTGATCATCCAGGTCTGGCTGTCTCGACCGAAATAATCAGTGTCTTCGGGGAATGGCGAAATGACGGTATACCCCGCCTCGGTAGCCCATGGGGTGACGCCCACAGGGTTAATTCCCAGGTGCTTTTCATACCAAGCGGCCATCGCCTGCGGGTCTTTGGTTTTGAAAAAGAAACCACCCACGCCCTGAACTTTCTGCATAAACATCCCTCCTCTGCTGTCATAAGCCTAGCATAGAAACGAAAAAAGGGCGCTCGGATGAGCGCCCTTTCTCTATCTTATCCAGATCAATTACTGGATCATGGTCAGCAATGTATCCAAAGATGCTTTGGCATCGCCATAGAACATGCGGGTGTTTTCTTTGTAGAACAGTGGGTTTTCGATGCCGGAATAGCCGGTACCCTGGCCACGTTTCGAAACAAACACCTGCTTGGCTTTCCAGCACTCCAGAACCGGCATACCCGCGATTGGGGAGTTCGGGTCTTCTTGAGCCGCTGGGTTAACGATGTCGTTAGAGCCGATAACGATTGCAACGTCGGTTTCAGGGAAATCGTCGTTGATCTCGTCCATTTCTAGCACGATGTCGTAAGGCACTTTTGCTTCGGCCAGTAGAACGTTCATGTGACCTGGCAGACGGCCCGCAACAGGGTGGATCGCAAAGCGAACCTCTTTGCCCTTTGCACGCAGACGGCGTGTCAGCTCTGCAACGTTTTGCTGTGCTTGTGCAACGGCCATACCGTAGCCCGGAATGATGACGATGCTGTCGGCTTCTTCCAGAGCGGTTGAAACGCCCTCAGCGTCGATTGCGATTTGCTCGCCTTCGACTTCCATCGCTGGGCCAGTTGTACCGCCAAAACCACCAAGGATAACGCTGATAAACGAACGGTTCATCGCCTTACACATGATGTAGGACAGGATCGCACCAGAGGAACCAACCAGCGCACCCACCACGATCAAAAGGTCGTTGCCCAGAGAGAAACCAATCGCTGCCGCTGCCCAACCCGAGTATGAGTTCAGCATAGACACAACAACAGGCATATCCGCGCCGCCGATGCCCATGATCAGGTGGTAGCCGATGAACAGCGCCGCCAAAGTCATGATCGCCAATGGCAGGAAGCCACCAGTGTTACAGTACCAGATCAGGCCGATCACAGAAATTACCGCCGCACCGGCATTTAGCACATGACCACCCGGCAGCTTTGTTGCTGCAGAGGATACTTTGCCCGCCAATTTACCATAGGCAATGACAGACCCTGTAAAGGTCACCGCACCAATAAAGATGCCAAGGAACAGTTCGACGCGCAGGATACCGATTTCAACGCCGTCTTTCTTTGCCAGCAATGCTGCAAAGCCTTCGAGCGCTTTCTTTTCAGCGTCGTCCATCGCCAGAACACGCCCCAGTTCGATGTGGGCAATCAGGCCCACAAAAACCGCAGCCAAACCAACAAGCGAGTGCATCGCCGCCACAAGCTGTGGCATCTCGGTCATCTGAACTTTAGTGGCCACATAGTAACCGATCAGACCACCACCGATGATCAGTAGGATCGACAGAAGCCACAGACCAGAGCCTGGGCCGATTAGCGTCGCAACAACGGCCAAAGCCATCCCGACGATGCCATACCATACCGCGCGTTTCGCGCTTTCCTGACCAGACAGACCGCCCAGTGACAGGATAAAGAGAACAGCCGCAACAACGTAGGCGGCAGTTGTGAATCCGAATTCCATAGTCCTCTACTCCTTAGGATTTCTGGAACATGGCAAGCATGCGCCGTGTCACGAGGAAGCCGCCGAAGATGTTGATCCCGGCCATAAACACCGACAAAGCGGCGAGAAGGATCACCAGGAACGACCCCGATCCGATTTGCATCAGAGCACCCAGAATGATGATCGAAGAAATCGCGTTGGTCACAGCCATCAAAGGTGTGTGCAAGCTGTGTGCGACACCCCAGATCACCTGGAAGCCGACGAACACGGCCAAAACAAACACGATGAAGTGCTGCATAAAGCTGGCTGGTGCAAACAAACCTGCGCCCAAAATCAAAGCGCCCCCAACCGCAAGCAAAGTCACTTGCTGTTTGGTCTGTGCTTTGAACGCGGCCACTTCTTCTGCGCGTTTTTCCTCTGGTGTCAGTTCTTTAACTTCGACCTTCGGCTGCGCCGCAATCGCCTGAATCTTTGGCGGTGGCGGTGGGAAGGTGATGTCGCCTTCAAACGTCACAGTTGCGCCACGGATGACGTCGTCTTCCATGTCGTGCTTGATCTGACCGTCTTTTTCAGGGGTCAGGTCTGTCATCATATGACGGATGTTGGTTGCATAGAGGCTCGAAGATTGAGCAGCCATACGGGATGGGAAATCGGTGTAGCCGATGATGGTCACACCATTCTCGGTCACAACTTTTTCGTCAGCCACGGTGCCTTCGGCGTTGCCGCCGCGCTCTGCTGCGAGGTCAACGATCACCGAACCCGGCTTCATCGCTGCAATCATATCCTCTAGCCACAGCTTTGGAGCTGGGCGGTTCGGGATCAACGCGGTGGTGATCACGATGTCAACTTCTGGGGCCAACTCGCGGAACTTCGCAAGCTGTGCTTCGCGGAATTCAGGAGAAGAAACAGCAGCATAGCCGCCTGTCGCCGCGCCGTCTTGCTGTTCTTCTTCGAAGTCCAGATAAACAAACTCAGCGCCCATGGATTCAACTTGCTCGGCCACTTCTGGACGTACGTCAAACGCATAGGTGATCGCACCCAATGAGGTGGATGTGCCGATGGCCGCAAGGCCCGCAACACCAGCACCCACAACCAGAACCTTCGCCGGAGGCACTTTGCCCGCCGCGGTGATCTGACCGGTGAAGAAACGACCAAAGTTGTTCCCTGCTTCGATCACAGCACGGTAGCCTGCGATGTTCGCCATCGAAGACAACGCATCCATTTTCTGGGCACGCGAAATACGTGGAACCATTTCCATGGCAATCACGTTTGCGCCCTTGGATTTCGCCAGTTCCATGCCTTCTTCATTCCCGGCTGGGTTGAAGAAAGAGATCAAGGTCTTTTCCTTGGTCAGGCGCTTCAGCTCGGTATCATTCGGCTGACGCACCTTGGCAATAATATCTACTTCTTTCCAAAGCGCGGCTGGTGTTTTGATAACTTCAACACCTGCGGCTTCGTAAAGTGCATCAGAAAAACCTGCGGCTTCACCCGCACCTTTTTCAATCGCGCACTCATACCCAAGCTTTTGTAGCTGCTTGGCGGAGTCCGGGGTCATGGCGACACGCGCCTCACCCTCAAAGATCTCCTTTGGCGTTCCGATTTTCACGTTTCCAGTCCCCCTTCTCAGAACTTTCAAACCCCTGGACGCGGTCTAAGCCGCTTGCGGACTGATTACGTTGCGTCTGCCGGGTTCACAAGCACTTGACGCATCTGATCCCCAACATGACGCTTTTTTAACGCAATCTATGTGCACGTATGTGCGAGATTCCAGTCCGCAGAATCTCTTTATGCATATGAGCGGCACCCTACACGCAATATTATTTCGCGCAAGATTATTTCTGCGTCGCAGCATGGTTTGACGCTAACATTTTTCCTGTGCATTCATTTCAAAAGACAAATTTTGAGGTGGCAAATGACTCGCGACGAATTCAACGCTTATTGCGCGACCAAACCCGCGACCAGCCATGTGGTGCAATGGGGCAATTCCGATGTTTGGAAGGTGGGCGGCAAGGTCTTTGCCCTGTGCGGCTGGAATGACGGCAAAGATGCCTTCACATTCAAAGTGACCCCTTTGGCATTTGAGGTGCTGGGTGATCTGCCCGGCATTCGCCCTGCCCCCTACCTTGCATCCCGCGGAATGAAGTGGTTGCAACACTATGATACCCCCGGCTTATCGGACGATGAGCTCAAGGCGCATTTCGATATTTCTTATGCGTTAGTATCCAAAGGTCTGTCGAAAAAGAAACGCGGCGAATTGGGCATTCCAGAGCCTGATCCAACGCTTTGACTTCTGCGGGTTTCGCCCCCTAATCGGCTTACCGCGCCACCGTCAGCCCTGCGCCATAAAGCCTCGCCAATTGATCACGCTCGCGTGCGAAATCGGCATAGTCTGGCGGCCCGGCCTTGAGGCCGTAATAGGCCCGAAGCATCATCTTTGCGACGGACCCTGCATCTGCCCCAAGATGATCGAGACGAATGCGCCCGGCATTTGATTGGGTTTCTAACCACGTGGTCAGCGTTTGGCTGAGCGCCGCCTCGCCCTGTGCCACGACCTCGCCCGAGGCTGTGGCCTTGGCATCCAGCAATTCTGGCCCATGCGGAGAGTTCAAAAGCGCTCGGAAGGAGTCACCAGACAAGGCCTGAAACCCTGCCAATATGTTGTCTTCTACAGCCCCTTCTTGCGTCAAAGCCGCGCGAAACTCTTGCACTGTGTTGGCGTAATACAATGAAATCAGGCCACGAAAGATGTCTGCCTTATTCTTAAACTGCAAATACAACGCAGCCCGCGACATATCAGCGGCCTGCGCGATGTCTTCCATAGATGTGCGGCGAAAGCCGTATACGCGGAACACCTCCCATGCGGCCTGCAAGATCGCCATGGTTTTTTCATCAATATTTTGAGGGTCTTGAACGTTCATAAGGACGTTTTGACAGTTTTGGCAAAAATTGTCAATTGACATACTGACACTTTAGACCAATATTGTCACAACATCTGAAACACAAACGCGGTGGACCTGACCATGACCAATACTGCCCTTATCACCGGAGCATCGTCCGGCATTGGCAAAGAATTCGCCCGCTACCACGCAAGCAAAGGCGGAGATTTGATTATCACCGCCCGGCGTGCCGAGGCGCTTGAGGAACTTAAGGCCGAGCTTGAAGCGAAACATGGGATCACCGTGCATTGCATCCCGTTGGACATCGCTGCCCAAGGTGGGGCACGCAAGTTAATTGAAACCGTTCAAAGCCAAGGACTTACGGTAGACATCTTAATCAACAATGCCGGGTTTGGTGGGCATGGCAGCCACATCGACAGAGATTGGAAACTAGAAGAATCTATGGTTGACCTTAATGTCAAAGCTTTGATGGAGCTCAGCCATACCTTTGGTGCCGACATGGTGAATCGAGGCGGCGGGAGAATCCTGAACGTTGCATCGACCGCGGCGATGCTACCCGGCCCGTTTCAGGCCGTCTATTTTGCAACAAAGGCCTTTGTGATGTCTTACAGCCAAGCGCTGGACGAAGAGCTGCGCGACCAAGGGGTTACCGTTTCTTCGCTTAATCCGGGGCTTGTGCATACAGGATTTGTGGATGCGGCCAATCTTTCGGGAACCGGGCTTTCAAAGCAAAAAGGCGACACCCCTCAGAATGTCGCAAAGCTTGGGTATGATGGTATGATGAAGGGGCGTCTGGTGATCATCAACGAACGCCGCTTGGCCTTTATGTTGAACTGGATCACACCGCTTGTGCCACGCCGCGCCCTTTTGAAATCAGTGCGCAGCATGCAAACAAAGTCGGCCTGATCAGGCCGATTTCGGCAATGGGCTACGCGCAGTGGCCCAAGCCTGCACGGCTTGGCCAAAGGCCTCAAACAATGGACGGCTAACCGGGTCATCTGCGGCATTCCATTCGGGGTGCCATTGCACAGATAAGGTAAAGCCCGGCGCGTCTTTGATATAGGTGGCCTCGGGTGTGCCATCTGGCGCAAGACCATCAATTACAACACGTGGACCGGGCACCTTGATGCCCTGCCCGTGCAATGTGTTGGTCATCACGTCCTGAGCGCCCATCAATTTGTGAAACACGCCGCCCTCGGTAAAGCTCACCACATGGCGCAGCTCAAATTTTTCTTCGAGCGTGCCATCGGGCGGCATTCGATGGTTCATCCGTCCGGGCAGATCGCGAATTTCAGGATACAGAGTGCCGCCCATGGCAACATTGACCTCTTGAAAGCCTCGACACACGCCGAGAAACGGCTGCCCCCGTTCGACACAGGCCCGTACGAGAGGCAACACTATCGCATCACGGGCGCGATCAAACTGGCCATGCGCGTCGGTCACAGCCTCACCATATTCTTCGGGGTGTACATTGGGGCGACCACCGGTCAGCAGAAACCCATCACATTGCGCCATCAGTTCTTTCACAGAGACCAACCTTGGGTCTGCTGGAATCAGCAAGGGCATGCAGCCTGAAACGGTGGCAACGGCCTCAGAATTCATCTTACCGCCCGCGTGCGCGGGGTATTCATTATCTATGAGATATTGGTTGCCAATTATGCCAACGATCGGTCGCGCCATGAGAAATCCTTTTTAACGACTTCTACGATAAGCAGAATTTGCCAATTGGGTACCCCTAAGAAACCAGAGTGGACTGTGCAAATTCGCAGAGACGCCGCACAGCCCTGTTTTCATGAAACTTATGCTTCGCCGGTGAGGCCAGCAGCGGCAATCCCGGCCAATCCTGCCTCGGCATCGTTTTCTGACGTATCACCTGTGACACCGACTGCGCCAATGACGTTGTCTTTTTTGTCGCGCACCAAAATGCCACCGGGCACAGGCACAACCTGACCACCATAGACGCCATTCACAGAGGCCATGAAGTAAGCCTGTTGTTCGGCACGCGCCATTTGAGCGCGGCCCGCCATGCCCAGCATCACTGCGCCATAAGCCTTGCCTTGTGCAATGCCAAAGCGCCCTGGTGCGGCACCGTCTTGGCGTTCAAAGGAAATCACATGCCCTCCGGCATCCAAAACCACCACGGACAACGGCTTTAGATCCATCTCTTCTGCTTTTTCTAGTGTCTTGCGAATGATGGTTCGCGCTTTGCGTAGGTTTATCTCTGCCATGTTCTGCCCCTATTCTTCCTAAATCAGGTGTATCGGTCGTCGTTAAACTCATATCAACGGCATCTGCTGAGTCGCGCAATGAATACCTCCGCCAAGGTAGCCCAGCGCATCGACATTCAACTGAAGGATTTCGCGGTCTGGAAAGTGCCGTGCCAAAGTCTTTGCAGCAATTGCATCGGTTTCTCTGTCGCCAAATTGGGCAGAGATTACAGCATTATTGCACACATAGTAGTTCGCGTAAGAGGCCACAAAGTCTGGGTCTTTGGCGCGATGGTCAATGGGTTCGGGGATCACATCCACCTCAAATCCAGCCCCCACCAAAGCGTCATGGGTGTCAATTGCGGCCATATGAAACGGATCCCGCCGGTCGGGCCGGTCTGGTAAATTCATCAACACCCGCCCAGCGCCGGTAAACCGCGCAAGGCTGTCGATGTGGTAATCGGTGATATCTTGGCCATACACGCCTTTGGTCCAGATCATGCGATCAGCGCCATAGGCCGCCAGCAAGCGTTTCTCAATCTCTGCCCGTGACATGCCCGCGTTGCGGTTTTTGTTCACCCAAGAGCTTTCATGCGCGATCAGCGCCCCGTGCCCATCGTGTTCCACCCCGCCGGCCTCTCCGGTTACACCGCTTGAGACGAGAGGTAGCCCAAGGTGATCTGCCACGCGGGAGGCGATTTGCTTGTCATGGCGGTGCTCTTGTTTGTTGCCCCAGCCGTTAAACTGAATGTGGCTAACCACCAGTTCAGAACCGTTCATCGCAAACAAGGGGCCAGAGTCACGACACCAAAGATCTTCGGTGGCGATGTCCCAAATCTCGACAGCGTCAGAAAGATGCCTGCGCATGTCTTTATGCAAGGCGGCATCCGCCAGCATGACAACCGGTTCGAAATCTGAAATCGCATTGGCAATCGTGGCAATCGCCGCTTGGGTCTCTTCAAGATGCCAAGCCTCACGGTAAACCTTTGGGCTATTGGGCCATTGCATAAACGTCCGCGCGTGGAGGGCTTCCTCGGGGGGAACATATAAAGACTTGGTCATCGCACCTCCGATCGTAGGACAGGCCAAGCCCAGCGCAGTTGCGCCAAGCCCAGTCAGTATGTCTCGCCGATCTGGCATCTTAGTTGGCATGCGCTTTCAGCTCGAGGCGACGGGCATGCAAAACAGGCTCTGTATAGCCAGAGGGTTGAACGCGCCCTTTGAACACCAGATCGCAGGCTGCTTGAAAAGCAATCCCCTCATATCCTGGCGCCATAGGGGCATAGTCAGCATCCCCCGCATTTTGTTCATCCACCACAGCTGCCATCTTGCGCATGGCCGCCATCACCTCTTGCGCATCCACCACATCATGATGCAACCAATTGGCAAGATGCTGTGCGCTGATCCGACAAGTTGCACGATCTTCCATGAGGCCCACATCATTGATGTCTGGCACCTTAGAACAGCCTATTCCCATATCCACCCATCGCACCACATAACCCAGAATACCTTGGGCGTTGTTTTCAACTTCGCGCTGGATGTCGATGCGTGACCAACCCTGTGCATCCGCCAGTGGGATTTGCAGGATGTCATCCACAGAGGCACGACGCCCCCCTTGGCGCAGATCATCCTGTACCTGCATGACATCGACCATGTGGTAATGCAGCGCATGAAGCGTAGCGGCTGTAGGGCTTGGCACCCAGGCACAGGTGGCCCCGGCTTGAGGGTGCCCGACCTTTTGTTCCAACATCGCTTGCATCAATTCTGGCATGGCCCACATGCCTTTGCCGATCTGTGCCTTGCCTTTTAGCCCGCATTCCAAACCGATATCGACGTTCAGGGCCTCGTAGGCGCTGATCCAAGGCTGACCTTTGATGTCATCCTTGCGCATAAAGGCCCCGGCCTCCATCGAGGTATGGATTTCATCGCCTGTACGATCCAGGAACCCAGTGTTGATAAACGCCACCCGAGACTTTGCAGCTCGGATACAGGATTTTAGGTTCACCGAAGTGCGCCGCTCTTCATCCATAATGCCGATCTTAACCGTATGGCGTGGCAAGCCCAGAATGTCTTCGACCGCATCAAAGATACGATCGGTGAACGCAACCTCTTTGGGGCCATGCATCTTAGGCTTCACCACATAGACAGAGCCATGCAAGGAATTCCCGCTTTTGCGCATCAGGTCATGCTTGGCGATCATCACAGTTGTCAGCGCATCCATCAGACCTTCGAAAATCTCATTTCCGTCTTTGTCCAAGACGGTGGGGTTGGTCATCAGGTGGCCCACGTTACGGATCCACAACAAGGCCCTGCCCTTGAGCGTCAAGGCCAACCCATCTGTCCCGATATAGACAAAGTCATCATTCAAACGGCGCACAACCTGTTGCCCGCCCTTTTGAAACGAGGCATTCAAATCACCCTTCATCAATCCCAGCCAATTGGAATAGGCCAGCACCTTATCTTCGGCATCCACACAGGCCACAGAGTCTTCGCAATCCATGATCGCCGACATCGCGCTTTCAAGCTGCACATCGGCAAGCCCCGCAGGATCGTCTTTGCCAATGGGGTGGCCGCGATCAAAAATCAGTTCGACATGCAGACCGTTGTTGATCAACAGAACATTGGTTGGCGCTTCGGGATCCCCTCGGTACCCAATAAATTGGGCAGGCTCTGCCAAGGGCTTTCCATCCACAATCAGCTGGCCATCCGTAATGACGTAGCTGGATGCACCGGCATGGGTCTGACCGGTGAGAGGAAAGCTTTCGTCCAGAAACGCTTTGGCGCGGGCGACCACCTGTGCGCCACGGGTGGCATCATAGCTGCCCTTTGCAGGCGCACTGCCCAGCGCATCGGTGCCATACAGCGCATCATACAAAGACCCCCACCGCGCATTGGCAGCGTTTAGGGCATAACGGGCATTGGTGATGGGCACCACAAGCTGTGGCCCCGGAACATGCGCGATCTCGGGGTCAATGTTTTGTGTCTCAATTTCAAAGTCATCCCCCTCTGGCAAAAGATACCCGATCTCTTCCAAAAAGGCTTTGTAGGCCACCCCATCATGGGCTTTCCCTTGCCGTGCCAAATGCCAAGCGTCGATTTTCTGTTGAATGTCTTCACGCTCTGCCAAGAGGGCTCGGTTCTCGGGACCAAAGTCATGCGCCAAACGGCTAAGACCCGCCCAGAAATCATCGGCAGACACCTCTGTTCCTTCGAGCGCTTGGGTCTCGATGAAATTTACGAAGCTCTCTGCCACTTTTAGCCCGTGCTTTTCAATGCGTGCCTGAGTCTGTGTCATGGGGAGCTCCGTTCATTTGGGGATTTACGGCATAAGTAATTCAGATACGCCAACGAGGCAACAAATTGGTCTGATTTTCTTACCGTAAACAGTTTCAATTTTGTCCAATAACAGGCGCACCGGCGGCCCAAAGGTAAGGCAAGCCTGCCTCGACAAAATGGAATGAGGCTTTAAGAGCTCGTTCTATATTAAGAAAAGTGAATTTGATGATAAGAGCTTTTTGGCCCGAGCACCCCTATTGGTCTTTATGCGCATATGCCGCGTTGATTGGTTTTCTGGTTTATGGCGTTTCACAACTAGACAGACCCGACGATGGAAGTGTTGAGATAGCGCCGTATCATCTGGCGCTCTTTGCAATGGCCTCGATTTTTATGATGTTTGACGTTTTAGAATGCGCAGCGCTTGCGAAGGGTGACAGTCGCAGCCCACGTGACCCGCATGTTTGGATATATGGGTTTTACTATGGATATACGTTTATCGTACCAATAATCCTGCTCACCTGGGATACACCTGAAGACGCAGCGCGGTTATTCATGATATTTGGTCTCACGGCAGTTTTGATGGGTATCTATGAGGCGTTTACGAACAAAGGCACCCATGCTCTGATACCGGAACGTTATGACACCAATAAACCGCTAACATTGCGCCCCGTGGGGAAACTGTATTTTGTCTGGCCAATCATTGTCGTCGCCCTGTTAGCTATATTAACCTCGAACCCTTCCGGACAAGGGTATTTGAATTCCCCTCTTCTGTTTCATTTGGTTCTTTTGGGGGCCGTCATGCAATTCTATCGCTTGAAGGAAGATCAGCCTTGGATGCTGCTGAATTGGCCTAAATTTGTGGGTGTCGTTTTTTTGGCGATGGCGTCATTTATCTAGACATCGTCGATATGGAAACCAACCGACATCCTCATTCCGCTTGCAGCTTGTCGCGGGTTCATTACATCAATCGCCCCCCAAAGACTGAGCGTTGATGGCCTCAGCGACGAGAGTAAAGGTCCCTGGTATTTTGGGATTGTCCCGATCAGGAAACTCTTCCAAGTGTTTAATCGAAAATCCAGCAGATATCGCTGCCGAAACAATCTCTCCGAGCGTCCAAAACCGATACTGACAGTGCCCTAAGTGACGTCCTGTCGGACTCGGAACATCTGCAACGATAAGCTCTGATTGAAAATAGTCATCAAGCTCAGGATGCCAGTGTAACTTTCTTTGAATTGGATGAAACTCATTCAAGATCAATCGGCCTCCCGATTTGGCGAGCCTTCGTACCAGTGTAAAGAAAGCCTCCAAATCTTGATGGTAATGCACTATGCCAAACTCCATAACTAAGAGGTCTGATAATGCATCAAGCCCAAGGTGCCCCGATTGCATCACGTCACATACATGATATGAAATCGACACACCGGCGGCCTGCGCCAATTGAGCGGCATATTTCTGATTAGGTTTTGAAAAATCAATCACATCGACGGTGCCCCCAAGCAAAGCCAATGCGACAGCGACTCGTCCGTGTGATCCTTGGATATTACAAATACGCCCCCCCTCAAGTTTACCTAAATGGGGATAGAGGCGACGCAGAACATGTTTGGGATCATTCACAATACCCCGAGCAGCCACTTCCGGAGTGCCATAGGCATGGCACCAAGCATCATAGCGGCTTTCTTCCCAAGCCAGCTGGTTTTGATCTGTCGCCTTCATCTGCGGGTCTTCCTTTGGTGCAAACAGGTATCAGATTGTTTCCCGCTCGCAAAAACGCCTTGTTCGATCCGGCCTTGAATCGTCATCACATTCCGGCAAATGTCTTTATTCAGCCAGAAAATCCTGTAAATTCTTGTTTGAGCTAAAGTTTGTTAAGTACTGGCTCTGATAAAGCATGTTTGAGCGAATTATATCAACATTCAAATCGGACTACTTTCTGCCAAATCCGAGTATCAACTAAACTGGTTTGTATCGCAGAAATCGTTGCCAGCTGGCCTTATTGTATTGACTGGATTGGTGGTGAAGAAGCGATCTGTCTCAACTTGGCCCGGTCTACAATATCATAAGTCTCCGCCCCAAAACCGCATTCCGCTTGCAGCTTGTCGCGGGTTGATTACATCTATCCGTAACAACCCATTACGGAGCCTCTTATGCGCGACGCCGCCCCTCAGACGATTTACCTGAAAGATTACACCCCCTTTGGCTATGTGATTGATGGGGTCGAACTGACATTCAAGCTGCACCCCACTGAAACGCGTGTGCTGTCTAAGATCAAATTCCGCCCCAACGCTGAGGCCACGGACAAAACGTTCTTTCTGCATGGCGAAGAGCTAAAACTGATCTCTGCCAAAATTGATGGGGTGACGGTCACGCCTGATGTCACCGATCAAGGTCTTACGGTTGCCGTACCTGACGCGCCGTTTGTCTGGGAAGCTGAAGTCGAGATTTCCCCGTCGACCAATACAGCGCTTGAAGGGCTTTATATATCCAACGGCATGTATTGCACTCAATGTGAGGCCGAAGGCTTTCGCAAGATCACCTATTATCCCGATCGCCCAGACGTGATGGCCACCTTTGATGTGCGCATCGAAGGCGATCTTCCCGTCCTGCTGTCCAACGGCAACCCCGAGGATTCCGGCGAAGGGTTTCACGAATGGCATGATCCGTGGAAAAAGCCCGCTTATCTGTTTGCTTTGGTCGCCGGTGATCTCATCGCGCATTCCGACAGTTTTACGACCCAGTCTGGCGACGATGTTGAACTGAACATCTATGTGCGCCCCGGTGATGAACATAAATGCGCCTTTGGGATGGAAGCGCTCAAGAAATCCATGCGCTGGGATGAATACGTTTATGGGCGTGAATATGACCTTGATATCTTTAACATCGTTGCTGTCGATGACTTCAACATGGGCGCGATGGAGAACAAGGGGCTTAACATCTTTAACTCTTCTGCGGTCCTTGCCTCACCTGAAACCAGCACCGATGCAAATTTCGAGCGGATCGAAGCGATCATCGCTCATGAGTATTTCCATAACTGGACAGGCAATCGCATCACCTGCCGCGATTGGTTCCAGCTGTGCCTGAAAGAGGGCCTAACGGTTTACCGCGATCAACAGTTCACTGCCGATATGCGTTCTGCCCCGGTGGCGCGTGTGAATGATGTGTTGCAATTGCGCGGGCGTCAGTTCCCCGAAGATCAAGGGCCCCTATCCCACCCGGTGCGCCCAGAAGAATTCCAAGAGATCAACAATTTCTACACGGCGACTGTCTATGAAAAGGGTGCTGAAGTTATCGGGATGCTGAAAACCCTCGTCGGGGATGCGGAATACTACAAAGCGCTGGATTTGTATTTTAACCGCCATGACGGGGATGCGGCCACGATCGAAGACTGGTTGCAAGTGTTCGAAGACAGTACGGGCCGCGACCTAAGCCAGTTCAAGCTATGGTACAGCCAATCTGGAACGCCAAAGTTAACTGTCCGCGAAGAATGGGATGCAGATACCGGCAGCTTTACTCTGCATTTCAGCCAATCCACCGCCCCAACCCCCGGTCAGGATGTGAAAGACCCCAAGGTCATTCCAGTGTCAGTTGGCTTGCTTGGCCCCAATGGTGCGGAAACCCATCCAACGCGTGTCTTAGAAATGACCAAGGCGGAACAAAGCTTTACCTTCGACGGGCTTTCGGCGCGGCCAGTGCCGTCGATCCTGCGAAACTTCTCGGCGCCCGTGATCTTGCAGCAAGAGATCGACGACACGCGACGTGCGTTCCTTTTGGCCCATGACACAGACGCGTTTAACCGCTGGGAGGCAGGTCGCGATCTGGCGCGAACCACTTTGCTTGCCATGATCACAGACGGTTCAGCCCCAAGTGCTGATTATCTAGAAGGTCTGAAAGCTGTGATTGGCGATGACTCTCTTGATCCGGCCTACCGTGCGTTGATGTTGGGTCAGCCCGGTGAAAGCGAATTGGCCGGTGTATTGGCAGAACAGGGCCATATCCCTGATCCAGCCAAGATATATACCGCCAGTGAAGCGCTTCGGGATGCCAAGGCGCAGGCCCTCTCTGATCTGCTGCCTGCGCTTTATGCCGACAACCAGATCGACGGCCCCTATGTGCCCGACGCGACGGGCGCTGGTAAACGTGCCCTGGGCAATGCCGCGATGGCGATGCTCACCCGTCAGGACGGCGGCACGGCTGCTCAGGCTCAGTGGGACAAAGCAGACAACATGACGCTGCAACTTGCGGCGCTGGGTAAGCTGATGGACGCAGGCAAAGGCGACAGCGCGCTTGCGGCCTTTTATGATCAGTGGAACGCCGACCGGCTGGTGATGGATAAGTGGTTTGCGCTACAAATCATGCATGCCAAGCCAGAGGATGTGGCAGGTGTGACCGCTAAACTGACCAGCCACGCTGATTTTGACATGAAGAACCCCAACCGCTTCCGCGCGGTGATCGGGGCGCTTGCAGGCAATCATGCGGGTTTCCACCATGAAAGTGGCGCGGCCTATACGCTTTTGGCGGATTGGTTGATCAAGCTTGACCCAGTGAACCCACAAACCACAGCCCGGATGTGTACGGCCTTTCAAACCTGGAAGCGGTACGATGATGGCCGCCAAACCAAGATTAAGATCGAATTGGAGCGGATTCTGGCAACCCCCAACCTGTCTCGCGACACAACAGAGATGGTGACGCGCATTCTAGGGTAGTCACTGCGCTCGACGACTCAGTCAAAAGGCCCGCTCTCTGTCAGTGGGCCTTTTTCGATGATTAAGGCCTGATTAACTAACATAAGCGGGAATTGGCCGAGGATTGTGCTCTAATCTGCAACAATTTGGGCGAACACTGCGTTTTGGGCAGGCAGGCCCAGACAATGGCTTATTTCGCACCACAATCGTCTGCGAGTTTCCCTGCCCCTGCCCCTTTTAAGCCCGAATTGAACGCGACATTGGCCCTGCGAAATCAGGAGCCCTCGATGAAGTTCACCTTCCAGAAACCCACCATTTCTTCCCCTCGTCTGCCCGAGGCCGTTATGGCTGTGGTTCGTAAATTCTCTTCGACCCGCGATGATGCGCCTTTGGCGTTTCTACCGGCGGCGGATACCGCACCAGCGGATCTTGCGGAGCGGATCAAAATACCGGTGAACAGCGCGACACTGCGTCAACGTGCCGAAAGTGCCGCACGAGAGCGTGGCCAGTTTCTGGCACGCCAGGATCGTTGGGAAGACCTTGCTCAGGAAATCATCCAGGCAGATGGGGCACGCAAAACAACAGAAACCGGTACGCCGGTTGCGGATCTGTTGCTGTTTGGCGGTCGCGCCGATGTTGTGGCCGCAGCCGAACATGCCCTGTTGCATGGGCGCCCCGCCAAGGACTCGCAGTTCTTTGCGGGTATCGAAGATATGGAACTGGTGCTCTCTGACTATCCTGATGATTACGCCATTGCTTTGATCGTTGCGCATATGCACATCGATATCGGCTGGGCTTGGCGCGGCACCGGCCCCGAAACCGATGTCGCCGACACCAACCGTGAAGCCTTTCTGGCGCATTTTGCACGGGCCGAAGAAATCCTTGATGGGTTTTGCCCACATGAGATTGATTCTCCTGCATTGTCTGCGGCGCGCTGTGCGCTGTTGCCCGGGGTGGAACACCCAGGAGATCGCATTGCAGATGACTTTGAAGACCTGATTGACCTGGACCCTGAAAATCCACGTCACATGCGGGCTCTTGGCACATATATGCTGCCCCAGTGGTATGGTGCCCATGCCGCGCTTGATCTACAGGCCCGCCGCACAGCCGCCCGTACTTTTGATCTATGGGGGGCTGGTGGCTACACATGGGTTTGGTTTGATGCCCTACTGACAGATCCGACCGCGCTTGAGGTGCTGGATACCGGCTACTTCCTAGATGGGATTTTCGACATTCTGGAACGTCACCCAAGCCAAAACATGGCAAACCTTGTGGCAGCTCAACTCTATTGCAGTTGGCAGGCCGCTCGCGCGGCTTATCGGGAAACCGGTGGTGATGCGCGCCAATCCGCCATGCTGCGCAGCGCCTTTGAGCAGGTGGTTCAACAGAATCTACGCGAAGTGCACCCCTTGGTTTGGGGCCATGCGGAACTTGGGTTTAACAACGGGGTGCGCAGCGTCTCTATCGAGAAACTTGCGAAAAAGGGCCGTGCATTGGCCATGACCGCTGTCGCGCAACCGTTTGTCAAAGGTTTGGAGAATGGCGTGACGGTGCACTTCGGGCCAGATGGTATTACCGAAATCCAACCATAAAACCACTTGAAGGTGGCGAATGTCAGGCAAGTACAATTGCCTGACATACGGGTTCTTGTTGCCTGCCTTGGCAAACCGAACCACCTGATTGATGCCGCGATCGCGTTTGAAGTATTGGAGGATCGTACATCAGGCTTACGCCGTCCCCAGACTGCTCGAACTGGTTAGGATTGGGCCTTCAGGTATCTGAAAACTTGGGTGAGCACCTGAAAATTCATCACGAAAAGCGTGAATATATCGAGTGCAAAATCAAATCGGGCAAAACTGCCTAATGGTGATTATGTCCTGTAAATTTTTGCGCTCCCTGCTCAGCCCAATTAATAACTCGTTAACCGTATATCAGCAGCAAATTGTTTAATATTTCGTTAAAGCTTCTGATGAAGCGATAGGTAGTCTGGAATAGCTGATAGGGTCAACGACCTGCGTGGGGGGCTTTGACCTTTGTTGCAATAATAAGTAATTCCTTCAATATGTTAACCTCTTGGAACTGAATTCCACTTGCCACAATACCACGGGCTGCTTTCCGCCCTTTTGAGGTCAATCGCACAGCTCTGCCCTTTGCCTCAATGAGCCTCAATTCCTCGCATAGTTTTAATTCTATTTTAATCGCAGAAACAGAGAAATTGCTTATCTCTGGCAGGTCTCGCTTGGGTATCCATCCTCGGAACTCCCAGACGTATAGGATCATCAAAACCATCAGCCTGGACATGCTTAGTCCCGTATCCAGCGCCATGTTGTACCAAAGACTTGAATGCTCGCATATGCGGATGATTGGCTGGCCCTTGCCCCGCGGATACATCAGGCGCAACACGCTGCGTAAACGTGGATCAATGTTTTTGACGTAGGTGCGAAAGCGACGGGCGGCGTCATTGCGCCCGGCTGACGTGAGCGTATATCCCATATCATCTTTGTGTACGTGATGTGCCGGAAGCGCACGCAGGTGATCGCGAATGGTGCTGCGGTCATGGCGCAATGCATCAGACAACGACATAATCGACCAACTTGTGTCATCATGGATGTACAGCTGAAGGATGATACGCATCCGCGTTGTCGGATAGCCGGTCGACCGGATCGCCGATTGAAAACACACGGCTGAAAACAGCAATGGGCGCTTAAACGGCAGCAATCGGGTTGTGTCAAAAAGCATAGATAAAAGGAATTCGCGTACCGTTGGGTCAATCTTGAAGTTGACGCAGGGATAACTTCGCCACCTATAAAGTAAAGGGGAGTGTTTTCAATTCCGCGTCAGAACGGAAATTCTCTTTTGATTCCATGATTTTAGCCCAGTCTTTTTGAGTCATCCGTGACAATATCATTGGTCGCAAAGGATGATCTTCATCCAATCCTGGAAGATCAAAATACAGCTCTGGAACGCGTTGCATGCGCAGCCGCTGCATAACCTGTTGCGAGGGCCTATTCAGCACCGGCGTGAAGGCGTAAATTTCCTTGAGCTCTCTTTGCTCAAATCCCCATTTCAACCATTCACGCGCCGCCTCGGTGGCATAACCGCGCCCCCAAACATCCGGGCGCAAACGCCAACCGATTTCCGTGCATGGAGTAAAGATCATCTCATTCTCGATCCAAGACAAACCACAACTCCCCAAAAGCAACCCATCCGATTTACGAATGATCGCGGAAAATGCATATCCTCCGGTTTCCCACTTAGTTGCATACTGCTGCAAAAAATTTTCGACTTCGCGGAACGTATAGGGTCGCGCAAAATAACGCATCACCTGAGGGTCTGCGCAAATTTCGGCATAGGCGTTTAGGTCTTCTGACTGAAATGGCCGCAAAATGAGGCGATCTGTCTCCAATTGCATCGCGAAAAATCCTTAAAAAATATGATTTCAACCAATCACTATGCCGCTTGAGAGGCAAGCCCCTCTTGCTCCTTTTCGCGCCCTGCCCTAGAACGCTGTCAGTTCAAGAAAAACGGAGCCTCGGCACATGCTGGACCTGACATTTGAAACCCCCAAGCCCAAAGTAATTGCGGGCGCCAAATATGACTGGGAACTGGTCATCGGGTTGGAGGTGCACGCTCAGGTGAGCTCGAACGCCAAATTGTTCTCTGGTGCGTCCACGACATTTGGCGCAGAACCAAACGCCAATGTGTCTTTCGTTGATGCGGCGATGCCAGGTATGCTGCCCACCATCAACGAATACTGCGTAGAGCAAGCAGTGCGGACCGGGCTGGCCCTGAAGGCTGAAATCAACCTGTGGTCTGCCTTTGATCGCAAGAACTATTTCTACCCTGACCTGCCACAAGGCTATCAGATCTCTCAGCTGTACCACCCGATCGTGGGCGAAGGTGAGATCATCGTAGATATGGCACCGGGCATTGCCCGCAAAGTTGGTGTAGAGCGCATTCACCTAGAACAAGACGCCGGTAAATCTGTGCACGACATGGATCCGAACATGTCGTTCGTTGACTTGAACCGTACAGGCGTCGCGCTTATGGAAATCGTCAGCCGCCCCGATATTCGCGGCCCTGAAGAGGCCGCCGCCTATGTAACCAAACTGCGCCAAATCCTGCGCTATCTAGGCACCTGTGATGGCAACATGCAAAACGGTAACATGCGTGCAGATGTAAACGTTTCGATCTGCCGTCCGGGCCAATACGAGAAGTACCAAGAGACGGGTGATTTCTCGCATCTTGGCACCCGTTGCGAAATCAAGAACATGAACTCTATGCGGTTCATCCAAATGGCCATCGAATACGAAGCGCGTCGTCAGATCGCAATCGTCGAGGCCGGCGGCACCGTGGATCAAGAAACGCGTTTGTATGACGCGGATAAGAATGAAACACGGTCTATGCGCTCTAAAGAAGAAGCGCATGATTATCGTTACTTCCCTGATCCAGACCTTCTGCCGTTAGAAATCGAACAGGCATGGGTGGATGATATTGCAAAGACTTTGCCAGAGCTGCCAGACGAGAAAAAATCTCGTTTCGTCAATGACTTCGGCCTATCTGAATATGACGCATCGGTTCTGACCGCAGAATCTGAAAACGCAGCTTTCTTTGAAGATGTGGCCGCGGGCCGCAACGGTAAGCTGGCAGCGAACTGGGTGATCAACGAACTCTTTGGCCGCCTTAAGAAAGACGACAAGACCATCGAAGACTGCCCGATTTCCCCAGCACAGTTGGGTGGCATCATCGAGTTGATCTCGTCAGATGCGATTTCAGGTAAGATCGCGAAAGATCTGTTTGAAATCGTCTACACCGAAGGCGGCGACCCGGCGCAAATCGTCGAAGAACGCGGCATGAAGCAGGTGACAGACACTGGCGCCATCGAAGCAGCCTTGGATGAAATCATCGCAGCCAACCCGGCGCAGGTGGAAAAAGCCAAAGAAAACCCAAAACTGGCGGGCTGGTTTGTGGGTCAGGTGATGAAAGCCACCGGCGGCAAGGCCAACCCAAAAGCGGTGAACCAGCTGGTTGCACAAAAACTAAAGGGCTGATCACCCCGCACAATGCAGATGTTTCAAGGGCAGAGGAATTTCCTCTGCCCTTTTTTGATTTAGGTGCAGACCAGATGAACCGTGTATTCGTTGGGCCGTGAATCAGACCAACGACGCGTCCAACCATTGTTGGAGCCTGCGCAACCTGTTGCGCGGCGCACGGCGTCGTAAACTTCACCCGTCCGGTCTTTGTAATAAATCGGACCGCGCCAAAGCTTAGGCTGCGCACGAACCACAGCAAATGTATATTCCACGCCGCGTGCTCCGCTTTTGACAACCCGCATATTCATGGGCAAGTCACCCACTTGGATAACCTGATCGTCACGCTTTTGGCCACGCCCAAAGGAACGTTGGGCGGCCTGCCTAAGAGAGCGCATGTCAATCGATTTTCGGGTTGCCTCGTTGACCACGCGCAGAGATGGATCGGTCTCGTATGGCTTGCCATTCACGTTGATCACATTTGGCCCAGAAAGCCCGACTGGCGCAGACGGTCGCGCCGCAGCTGGGCTAGCATATGAATAGGACCCTTGCCCCGTGTTCCTTGGGTCTGTCGCTGTATCGCCAGAGCTGCCCAGAGGCGGAAAACTGGTTTGTGGCACCGTGCCGTTTACACAAGCTGCCATCACGACAGGAAGCGCTAAAGCAAGTCTTCGCATGTCAAATACCTTTATCAAATCCTGTACAAACCCTACTCGCAAAATGCGGCCAAATTTCGCCCCGTGTTTGAATAGTTCTTATGAGTCGCCTTAAAAAAGAGTCCTTTTGGCAACAAAGCCCGGGCCAGAGCATTTTCGCCCGTGACAGCGCCCCCTAGCCTGTGGATAACTTTGAAAAAAGATAAATGCAGGCAGTTTCAAACTCGGATCGCTAATCGATGAGTAAGTATGAGTATAAAGTTGTCCCGGCCCCGGCCAAGGGACGCAAAGCACGTGGTGTACGCAAAGCCGAAGATAAATTCGCCTTTGCGCTTGAAGACACGATGAATGAACTGGCCCAAGACGGTTGGGAATTTCAGCGCACCGAAACCCTACCGAACGAAGAGCGCAGTGGGTTGACCAGCAGCACAACCACCTATCGCAGCGTTATGGTGTTTCGCCGTAGCTTTGAGGCCGCGCAAAACCCTCAGCCTGTCGCCCCTGTTGTACAAACGGTGGTCGAAACCTTGCCAGAGCCGGAACCTCAGAAAAAGCTCCCTGCGCCCCAAACCGCCGAGTCAGAGCCCGACGACAGTTTCTTTGAAAATGCGGATTTGATCCCACCGGCCAAATCGGCGAACCACCTACCGGCCGCTTTGCGTCAGCGCGCTGGGATCAAGCCTGTTAAAACGGACATCGCCGCAGAATAAGCCTAAACATCAATGTCGAGCGCAAGGGCGTGAATACGCCCGACCAGCTCTTTTCCAAGGGCGGAATGCACTGCGCGATGACGTGCAATTCTACTCATACCTTCAAAGGCTTGAGCGCGAATCTTAACGTTGAAGTGGCTTTCGCCACCTTCTTGAAAGCCCGCATGCCCCCTATGGGCTTCGCTGTCATCCACGACAACCAATTCTCGGGGTGAAAAAGCGGCAGACAACCGCTCATTAATTTCGACTTCTACACGCATTTTTTTAAGTAGCCCCCTTCAACTTGGCGTGGAATAGAATAAACTCTCTGCTCCGAGTCGAAAAGGTGAGCCATGCCAAAATCAGATCCCTTTGGTTTCGATATGTCTGTCTCTTCTGCAAAGAAGAAGAATCCACGCGGACGCCGCAGCATGTCTGGCGCGTCTGAAACGTCTACGCGCCTGTGTGAAATGGACGGATGCGAAGAAGCGGGCAAGTACCGCGCGCCCAAGGCCCCTGATGTCTTGGATGAATTCCGCTGGTTCTGCAAAGACCACGTGCGCGAGTATAACGCCAAGTGGAGCTTTTTTGACGGCAAAACCGAAGCTGAAACAAATGCCCAAAAGTCAAAAGACAAAGTTTGGGAGCGTGAAACCAAACGCATGGATGACCCAGAAACCCGTGCGTGGGCGCGTTTGGGCATTGAAGACCCGCATCAGGTTCTCGGAGGCAACGCCACACAAAATCCGGGCCGTTCCGGTGGCGCTGGCCGTCGCTTGCCCCCCACCGAGCAACGTGCGATCGACATCCTTGAGGCCGAAAGCAACTGGTCTAAGGCCGATATCCGTAAGGCCTATAAAAAGCTTATCAAGGTGCTGCACCCCGATATGAACGGTGGGGACCGGAGCCAAGAAGAACAACTTCAAGAAGTTGTCTGGGCTTGGGACCAGATCAAAGACAGCGGCAGTTTTAAGTAGGCTAATTTCGAAAAGAGCGCCGATAATTTCAGCGCCTTTTCAACTGGTTTTCCTAGGAAATTTGGGATTTCAAGCTCATTGCGGTATATTGCACCAAATTGTGTTTGGTGTGCTGAATACCGTGAATCTTAATAGAGACGAAATTCTTGAACTCATATCTGACGAGGTCCTTTTGCGTGAAGGCTTCGCCCAGCGATGGCAGCGGCTGTGCTCTGAAATGAAAGGGCAAGGCGTTGATGCCATAAATATTCTGGCATTACGAACAGGCATCCCGCAGCCAGTTTGGTTCTGCAGTTCGTTGCCCCAAGGCACGCAATCAACCTACTTGTCGGACAATCATCTGCCCAATGATTTCCTCATTAAACATGCTGCAACCAAAGGTACTCTAATTCTGTGGAATACTGCGAAAGACAAGTTGAAGCAGATAAACAAAATGGAACAAAGGTTCACGGAGCTGGTCGTGGATTCTGGTTATTCGTTCATCGCATCGAATTGCGATCATAGTCCTTTAAACACGCACAGACATTGCATTTCGTTTTGCGTATCCCGTGATCTCAACCGTTTTACCCAACACCAAAGAACGTCCGAGCTGAAAGACTTATCCTCTTTATTGATTCAATGGTTGGGTTGGCCAGATCAATTTGACGCGCCGATTTTCCTACCTTCTATCGCAAAGAAACTTTCACCACGAGAAGGCGACATTTTAAGTTTTTTTGCAAAGGGTTATCTTGCACAAGAGATTGGGCATCGACTTGGAATTTCACACTCGACGGTTTCCAAACATGTGGCTTCTGCAAAGAACAAACTGGGTGCTAAGTCAGTAGCTCACGCAATTACAATCGCCATTCGTGAAAAGCAAATCAGCCTGTAAAGTTGCAAATATTGCCAAGTTGACCGCGCCCTCTACGATTGTAACCCTCACTCCACTCTAAGGCCTGGGGCGACTTTGGGACATCAGTGGAGAATTCAAATGAAGTACTTACTTGCGATTTTTTTAAGCTTGGGCCTGATGGCCTGTCAAACCGCGACTGCGACCGACGCACCGACGACAGTCACTCGGGCGAACATAGAGGCCGCGGGAACCATCGCCGAATTGGAAGCGTTAGGCGCCACCAGATTGGTTGGGCAAGAAGTGATCGATGAGCTTGGCGACAAAGAAATGGACGGTGGCGCATGGTTTTGGACGATTAAGTCTGACGGCACCACGGCTGCGAATGCCAAAGATGGCAGTTGGACCAGCAGTGGAAAGTGGTTCATTCAAAATGGTGAATGGTGCACCATCCGAGATGGGAAAACGGTGACGAAATGCCGTGACTTTTTTAAAATCGGCAATGTCTATCGTTACACCGACGAGAATGGCGCCCTGGATAAGTACATAACGACGACGTCAAATTAGATAGATGCAGAAATTTTTAGCACATTCGCGAAGCGCAGGGTTCACTCCCACAAAATGCGCTTCGTTATTTCTTGAGGTCGTTTACACCTCTTTAAACACCAGCGACACGCCATTGATACAATGGCGCTTCCCGGTTGGGTTTGGGCCGTCGTCAAAGATATGCCCCAGGTGGCTACCGCAGCGGCGGCAGTGGGCCTCTGTATACACGCGCAGGCCGATGCGGTCGGGTTTGGTGCCAATCGCATTGCGCTGCGCTTTGTAAAAGCTGGGCCAACCGGTGCCGCTGTCGTATTTGTGCTTGCTGGAATAGAGTTTCAAATCACAGCCACGGCAGTGATACTCTCCCTTGGCATAGGTCTTATCCAATGGAGAGCTAAAGGGTCGTTCCGTCCCTTCGCGGCGCATGACTTTGTATTGCAGCTTGGTCAACATGCCCTGCCATTCGGCGTCACTGCGGGTCACCTCAAAGCGGTCGCCCGCCTTAGCACGGGTGGCCAGCAAGCTTCCGAAGATAGCCAATGAGGCGGTGCCCAATACTGCTTCGCGTCGGTTCATAAACATCCCCCTTGAATGCGAGTACGCAGTGTCACAGAGAAGCCTAAACAATTCAATTAAAGCCCATCTCACTTCCTTGTGAGCCGGTTGGTCTGGCCACGGTCATGAATCTCTCGCAAACAACCGGTCGCATGCCCGCTGGCCTCACGCTGTGACTGTCACCACACGGCTTTTCAAGATTGGCGGTGTCACACGATGTTAATCTCTGACGCTGTAACCTGACTGATCAACCCGCCTGTGTTGATCGAATGATAAAGAGATCTTGGCGGACGGGCAGCGCCATCAACCACACGACAAACCCAATTTCTCGACTCCATCGCTTTTAAAGACTGTGACAAAGCGCGGTCAGAGATTGTCTGCAAATTGCGTTTGATGTCGTTGAAATGACTGGGCGTGTAAAGCGAAGTTAAAACTGGCAAAGTCCAAGACCGACGGAGCAAATCCTGATCTTCGTCTTTGGTTACTTTCCGAATTTTATGCGCAATTGCAGCGGCCTGAATACCCTTGTCCGTCAGGCGAAACTCTGGGCGCAGAGGGTGGCCATAGCCCGGATTTCGTTCGATTAATCCGATCGTGATCAAATGATCCATGCTTTGCGCAAACGCCGTACGGCTTGCGCCAGTTGCGGTCAGCAAAGGGGCCTGCCGACCCGCGATACCTTCGTGCAATTTCGAAAGTATGGGCAAGGCCCAGGCACGCGAGGTGATATTGACAAACACATCAATGTACATAAAGTATAGTTACTTTATTTAGAAACGTAAGGAAAGCCCATGTCCCTCATTTCAGTTGATAAAACGATAAACATCGCAATGTCGGTGACAGACCGCCATGCAAGCGCAGATTGGTTTGGACGCATGTTGGGATTTGAGCTGCTGTACCACGCAGACGAAGCGGGCTGGTCTGAAATTCAAACAAACACGCCCGGCGTCACGATTGGCCTCGGCGAACATACGCGCCCTACCCCCGGCAATTGTGTCCCGGTGTTTGGAATCGCTGATCTGGATTCAGCGCGTCAAAAACTGGAAGAGGCAAAAGTGAAGTTTGACGGCGCAACCGATGTTGTTGAGGGCATGGTTAAAACCGCAACGTTCTATGACCCTGATGGAAACGCCTTAATGCTTGCCCAAGATCTGACAGGCGGCGCAGCCTAGCAGCTCTTTTGCTTCATACGGGGCAACAAACACAGTGATGACAGGTGCCGGCTGGTCTTTTTCTTTCGGCACCTATCAAACACGCCCGACGGCGTGACGCTTTTGGATTGCCCTGAAATGCGCCATTTCCAGCGTGGCAGGCCAACAAACCCCATGTTTCACACGACAACCTAAGTCCACTCTTGCGCAGTCATGAGGCCACTCAGTCCAAAACGTTGGGTTTTGTGCCAGAAATCTCAGTTTGCGACGCTTTTGCCCTTTCCCTCTGAAGCTTGAGCGATATTGTGCGGGCGAACAAGACGAAGGCATGGTGCGCGTGCCAAGCGAGAAGGACATAGGGAAATGGCGGACGGCATGATCGATATGGACGCAAAACCAACCGAAGTGATCTCGGTACGTGAGGTGTTCGGCATTGACACCGAAATGACGGTAATGGGTTTTGCAGAGCGCACAGACCGTGTGCCTGAAATTGACCCAACCTATAAGTTTGATCCAGACACAACTTTGGCCATTCTCGCAGGCTTTTCCCATAACCGTCGTGTTATGATCCAGGGTTACCACGGCACAGGGAAATCCACCCACATCGAACAGGTTGCGGCCCGTCTGAACTGGCCCTCTGTGCGTGTGAACCTTGATAGCCACATCAGCCGGATCGACCTCATCGGTAAAGATGCGATCAAACTGAAAGACGGCAAGCAGGTCACGGAATTCCACGAAGGCATTCTGCCTTGGGCGCTGCGCAACCCGGTTGCGATTGTGTTTGATGAATATGATGCTGGTCGTGCCGACGTTATGTTTGTGATCCAGCGGGTTCTGGAACACGATGGCAAACTGACCCTTTTGGATCAGAACGAAATCATCACGCCAAACCCCAACTTCCGCTTGTTTGCGACAGCCAACACCGTTGGCCTTGGCGATACAACAGGTCTGTATCACGGGACCCAACAGATCAACCAAGCACAGATGGACCGTTGGTCATTGGTCAGCACGCTGAACTATCTTAGCATTGATGCAGAGACCAATATCGTTCTGTCTAAGGCACCACATTACAACACCGAAGCCGGTCGTAAGACGGTAAAGCAGATGGTGACGGTTGCAGACCTGACCCGCACAGCCTTTATGAATGGCGATCTATCAACCGTGATGTCGCCACGGACGGTGATCAACTGGGCGCAGAACTCTGAAATCTTCCGCGACGTTGGCTATGCCTTCCGCCTGAGCTTCCTGAACAAATGTGATGAACTTGAACGCCAGACTGTGGCAGAGTTCTATCAACGTCTGTTTGACGAAGAACTGCCGGAAAGCGCAGCAAGCATGAGCTTGGGTTAATATTGACGCTGTGGCTCATCCCTCTTGGGTGGATGCTCTGGCTTCAGAGCACAGTTCAACAGAGTGATGAGCA
Source organism: uncultured Paracoccaceae bacterium (assembly GCA_947498415.1). GTDB lineage: Bacteria > Pseudomonadota > Alphaproteobacteria > Rhodobacterales > Rhodobacteraceae > Cognatishimia. Next base: position 342,770 of record CANMKB010000003.1, on the reverse strand, counting down.
CCCCATCTGGGAGGGTGTGACATGAGCAAACCGTCTGACAACCCGGCCGATCCGTTCAAAAAGGCATTGGCCGAAGCGACCAAGGTCATGGCACATGACCCTGACCTCGCGGTGACATACACTGTCGATCCGTCTGGCTTGTCTGGTGATCAGATGCGCTTGCCGCAAATCTCGCGTCGGATGACCCGCGAAGAGGTCATGCTGGCGCGCGGCACAGCAGATTCCTTGGCGCTGCATCGTCGCTACCACAACAACGCGACCTTCGCGAAATACGCTCCGCCCACTGGCATGGCGCGGCAATTGTTTGAATCCATGGAAGTCGCGCGCTGCGAAGCCATGGGGGCGCGTGATATGCCGGGCACCGCGGTGAACATTGACGCCAAAATCGAAGCCGAAGCCCAAGGCCGCGGCTTTCACAAGATCACAACGGCCTCTGATGCGCCGTTGGAAATGGCCGCGAACTATCTGATCCGCCATTTGGCGACAGGCCGTGATCTGCCTCCGGCAGCGGATAACGTCATGAACCTATGGCGCGGCTTTATCGAACAAAACACCGGCGACACGCTGGATGATCTTCAGGATATGCTGTCAGATCAGGGCAAGTTCGCGAAATTTGCACGTCAGATCATTGATGAACTGGGATACGGCGATCAGCTGGGCGATGACCCTGATGATCTAGAGGACGAAAACGAAGACGAGGCGGAAGAACAGCCCGACGACGAAAACGATCCGGATTCCACCGGTCAGGACGACAGCGAACAAGACGAAGCTGAAGCAGAGCCTGAATCGTCGCAAGAAGACCAGCAGGATAGCTCTGAAGCGCAGGTCACGATGGACGATATGTCCGACGAAGAAATGACCGACGAGTCTGAGATGCCGGATGGCGAGGCACCGCTCGAGCCGCCTGCCCCGCAGCCGGTGTCTGATGCGGACCCGCACTATCAGGTCTTTACCACTGAGTTTGACGAAGAGATCATGGCCGAGGAATTGGCCGAACAAGCAGAACTAGAACGGCTCCGGGCGTATCTGGATCAGCAGCTTGAGCCGCTGAAAGGCGCTGTAAGCCGCCTGGCCAACAAGTTGCAGCGTCGTCTGCAAGCCCAGCAAAACCGTAGCTGGCTCTTTGATCTGGAAGAAGGCATTCTGGATGCTGGGCGTCTGGCGCGTGTTGTTGCCAATCCAACCACGCCTTTGTCATTCAAACGCGAAAAAGACACCGAATTCCGCGACACGGTTGTGACCTTGCTGCTGGATAACTCTGGCTCGATGCGCGGGCGTCCGATTTCGATTGCGGCGATCTGTGCTGATGTTCTGGCACGGACCCTTGAGCGGTGTAACGTGAAGGTCGAGATCCTTGGCTTTACCACCCGCGCGTGGAAAGGCGGCCAAAGCCGTGAAGAATGGCTAGCGGATGGCCGACCACAAACGCCGGGGCGCCTGAACGATCTGCGTCACATCATCTATAAGTCGGCGGATGCCCCGTGGCGTCGTGCGCGACCCAACTTGGGTCTGATGATGAAAGAAGGCCTGCTGAAAGAAAACATCGACGGTGAAGCGCTCGAGTGGGCGCACCGCCGTATGGTGAACCGCCAAGAAGCGCGCAAGATCCTGATGGTGATTTCAGACGGTGCCCCTGTGGATGACAGCACCCTTTCGGTGAACCCGGCGAACTATCTAGAGAAACACCTGCGCGACGTGATCGCCATGGTTGAGAAACGTCGTCAGGTGGAACTTTTGGCAATCGGGATCGGGCACGATGTGACCCGCTACTACGATCGCGCGGTGACTATCACCGATGTGGAACAGCTGGCGGGCGCCATGACCGAACAGCTTGCGAGCCTGTTTGACACCGACCCCCGCGCCCGTGCCCGAGTTATGGGTATGCGCAACGTCAGATAATCCTGCTCGCCCTAGTGAAAACGCAATCATGAGGTTCAAGTGGCATTTTTCGCTGATCTATGTAGAGAAAAGCTATTGGGTTTTCTTCAATCTGTATATTTCAAATACGTGTTCGCCCAAACGCTTTTATGCTTTTCTCTTTCACCAACCACTGCGACCGCAGATTTTTCCAAATATCGTTCAGTTCTGGATGCCAAAGGCTGCGAAATAGTTCTCAACCAAAAAACTAAATCTTGCCGTACAATACTTCACGGCGTGTGTGATGGGGGAAAACGAGCAGCACTGTACTTTGATCGTTTCGGAGAATTAGAATTCAAACGAATTATGGTGCAAGGTGTCAATCAAACCACTTTCCAGACAGTACCATTTGGCCCAATCTTTGTTCGTGAAGCTTTAGGTGACAACCCTGTAGATCGAGAACTCTTAATGCGAGGAGGCAGCGACACATTTTCGTTTGTGTCCACAGATACTTCTGGCTTTGGTTTTTCTATAGTTATGTCTGGGACTGTAAAATTACTTCCCAAAACAAGCATTGTTTCGGGTCGACAACTCTCATTCTTGTACTGGGACTGGACTTACACCGTTGAAAGCCCACAAGGGCAATTGGTTTCAAGAATTAAAACAACCACTGAGTTTGATTTTTCACAAGATCTGTGGCTTGGTAACTATGTGGAAGCAACCGATCAATTCGGGAAGTTAGAAATCACAAATGATCATTCGGTTAAGTTGATTGCGCAAGGCGAACCGGGATTTGGCAGCGTTTCTTCGATTTGCGATCCCGAAAACATAAGTTGAGCTGTTGGAAGCACTGGTTTGCCTTTAAGCAAAAATCGCCCTCTGTTCCTAAGGCAGCGTATGATTTGTTCCCACCCCACCCGGCTTGTATCTACTTGCTTTAAGTTTCAGCAAACGGAAACTGCTGAGGGGCCTTCCCCAAAGCCCATGTTGTCTGGCCTGCACGATCCTTGATAAATCGTCCACCACAAGTTTTCTGCTAGACCAAGGCGGCCTCTACCCCTACCACTTGGGCCATGCATTTCGCGCTATCGTTTTAAGAGGCTGTGATGTTTCAAAAGTTTGATACCGTTTCTACTCCAGACACGGGCCCGGCCCGTCTTGCGCGATTGCGCGATGAGATGGCCAAAGAGGCCGTCGATGTGTTTTTGGTGCCCCGTGCCGATGCGCATCAAGGGGAATATGTAGCCCCGCGCGATGATCGCTTGGCTTGGCTGACCGGGTTTACTGGATCAGCGGGCTTTTGCGCTGTCGCCTGTGAGGTCGCAGGGGTCTTTGTGGATGGGCGGTATCGGGTTCAGGTGAAACAGCAGGTGGCTCAGGCCTTCACGCCAGTGGATTGGCCTGAAACACAATTGGCCGATTGGCTGAAAGGTATTTTGCCAAAAGGCGTGGTTTCTTTTGATCCTTGGCTACACAGTGTTCAGCAGATCGAGCAACTGCAAAAAGGATTGGCCGGGACAGAATTCACCCTGCGCCCGACCCGCAACTTGGTGGATGCAGTCTGGGAGGATCAACCTGCGCCACCCAATGCCCCAGCCGAGGCTTATCCGATTGAATTCGCAGGCGAGTCTCATGCGGCTAAGCGCGATCGTTTGGCACAAGAATTGCGGGATGCAGGTCATTCGGCAGCTATCATCACCCTGCCCGACAGCCTGTGTTGGTTGCTTAATATGCGCGGTGGTGACATTCCGCGCAATCCAGTGGCACATGGGTTTGCGATTCTGAACAGCGATGCGTCGGTTGATCTGTTTATGGCGGCAGACAAACTGACTGGGCTTACAGATCATTTGGGTGCAGATGTGCGCCAACATGCGCCTGATGCGCTGATCGGCGAGGTGGCCAACCTGTCTGGCGTTGTACAACTTGATAAAACTTCAGTGCCCATGGCAATTGCTTCGACGCTTTCTGCCAGCGGCATCGAGATTTCTTACAAAGGTGATCCATGTGTTCTGCCTAAGTCGCGCAAAAACGCAGCTGAGCTGAACGGCACCACAGAGGCGCATTTGCGGGATGGGGCCGCAGTGGCCAACACACTGGCGTGGTTTGATGAAAACGCCACGCAGAACGTCACTGAAATCGACGTCACCACCCAACTGGAAGGCAAGCGGGCCGCGACAAACCTACTCCGTGATATCAGCTTTGATACCATTGCGGGAACCGGCCCAAATGGCGCGGTGATCCACTACCGTGTCACCCATGACACCAACCGCAGATTGAAAGCGGGAGAGATCATGGTGCTGGATTCCGGCGGTCAGTATTTGGATGGCACAACCGACATCACACGCACCCTGCCCGTCGGTGCGGTCGGAGATGAGGAGAAACGCGCTTTTACCCGTGTTCTCAAGGGGATGATTGGCATTTCTCAACTGCGTTGGCCGGTCGGCTTGGCCGGTCGCGATCTCGAGGCGATTGGCCGTGTATCTTTGTGGCAAGCGGGTCTCGACTTTGATCACGGCTTAGGCCATGGTGTCGGCACCTACCTCTGCGTGCACGAAGGTCCACAGCGCCTGAGTCGCATGAGCGATGTGCCGCTAGAGCCAGGGATGATCCTGTCTAATGAACCAGGGTACTACCGCGAAGGCGCCTTTGGCATTCGCATTGAAAATCTTGTGGTGGTCCAAGAGGCCCCACATCTTGAGGGCGGAGATGCGCATCGCAAAATGCTGCAATTCCGCACTTTGACATTCGCGCCGATCCATCGCGACCTTGTTGTGACGCAAATGCTCACTTCTGCAGAGCTGGATTGGCTTAATGACTATCATCAACAGTGCTACGACAAACTGTCGTCGCGCGTAGAAGACACCGCAAAAGAGTGGCTCAAGCAGGCTTGCGCCCCACTTTGACATACTCCTGTAACAGTCTCCTTGTCTGAGGGAGCTCAGGAAATTCGAGGACACGAGGAGAGAGAGATGAACAGCTATATCACCATCCGCAAAGCACCCGGAAAATGGTCCGTACGTGCCGGTGGCGCCGTACTGGGTGAAACATCAAATGCGCTGGAGCTGACAGAGGGCGAGTACCCTCCGGTCATCTATTTCCCACGTGAAGACATCGCCATGGCATTTCTGGACAAAACAGAGCAAAACACCCATTGCCCGCACAAGGGCGATGCGTCTTATTTCTCGATCGTGACCAAAAGCAAAACGATCGAAAACGCGGCCTGGAGCTATGAGGCACCCAAGGGTGACGTAGAGCGTATTGCAAATCATCTTGCATTTTATGCCAGTTCTGAAGTGGCTGTTGAACAGCTGTAAGCCCTAGATCATAACTGTATTGAATCGGGGCCTCGCGGCCCCGATTTTCATTTTCGCTATTGGAAACCTATTGTGACCACCCCCATGACCACCTCACCACTGTTGCGGATTGCTGTGCTTTGGATTGCAGGGCTTGGGGCATCGATGCAATTTGCAAAGATCACTGTCAGCTTTCCAACCTTGCAACAGATCTACCCCGGATCAGATGCTACCCTTGGGCTGTTGCTGTCATCGATCAGTGTGCTGGGTGTGCTGCTTGGATTGGTGGCCGGTCAGATGGTGGCATCTTTTGGCTTCCGCCGGATGCTTGTTTGGGCGCTGGTAGGCGGCGGCATACTGTCTGGGTTTCAATCGCTGTTGCCTGATCTGGGATGGTTTATGGCGAGCCGGGTCATCGAAGGCGTGTCACATCTGTCCATTGTCGTGGCGGCCCCGACATTGATGGCGCTTTTGACCCCAGAGAAGTGGCGCTTTCTGTCGATGACTTTGTGGAGCGCGTTCTTTGGTGTGGGCTATGCGCTGACCACCGCCTTTGGCCCTTGGTTGATTGATACCTTTGGAGCCGGAGCCGTCTTTGCCACACATGCCATCTATATGCTTTTGATGAGCGTTCTGGTGGCCCTGTTTCTACCCAAAGGCGCGACAGAGCGCCCGCCCTTCCCCGGATTTGTCGCTTTGATGAAACGTCACGTTGCCGCCTATAGCTCTCCACGGGAGTTTGCACCGGGCGCGGGTTGGTTGTTTTACACCTGCACCTTTGTGTCGCTGATGACAGTGCTGCCGCTCTTGCTTGAGGGGTTTGATCGCGATGTGCTGATCCCAATGCTGCCCATCGCAAGCATCCTGTCGTCTTTCACGATTAGTGCGCTTTTGCTACGCAGTTATGCCGCGGTGACAGTGGTGCAAATCGGGCTTGCTGCGTCCTTGGTGATCAGCGCCGCTGCGTTGATATTACCCCTAAATGGTTGGCTGTTTGTAGCACTGTTTGTTGCCCTTGGGCTGGTACAATCCGGCAGCTTTGCAGCGGTGCCACAGCTGAATACAGAGCCCGCGTCGCAAGCGCTTTCAAATGGGGCCATGGCGCAGATGGGAAACTTGGGCAATCTGGTGGGCACACCCTTAATGTTTGCGCTGTTGACGTCGCTTGGAACAACCAGCGTCTACCTGATGTTGATGGTCTGTTTTGGTGGGGCGATCGCAGCCCATGGCTGGCTTGCACATTTGCGCCGGCGTCAGGCAAGCTAATTAAGAATGCTCTTCGGCTGCAGTTGCGGCGAGAGCTTTGTTGTAAGCCTTAAGCGCATCCACCTGACGCAACACACCCAAGATTTCTGGTGCGGCATCCGCACGATTTAGCGCCATGACCGGAATGAAATCATACTGCGTGCGATCAAATTGCGGCATCGCTGCTTCGAAGTTGGCATTACCATCCACATAGACACCCTGCCGGATCATTTCCCAGCATATTTCATCAGTCACCCCTGCCACTTCGGCAATCGGGCGCATCATGTCACGCACTTGGAACAGGCACAGCAGGTATTCTTGCGGGCCAGCGGCCACATGCAGGTTACGACGTTCCAGCTGTGTGAGGAAGAAAGACCGATCCACAAGCCGTGATCCCAGCGCTGTAGAAATCGAAACAGTCACCATAACAGCGAGGCCCGTTTGCCAATCTCCGGTCAATTCAAACACAATCAAAGTGGTCGAAATCGGCGCCCCTAGAACGGCCGCCGCAACTCCCCCCATGCCCGCCAAAGCATAAAGCGTGTGTGAGCCGGAAATTTCCGGGAACACAGGCGTTGCGATCAGACCAAAGGCCAGTCCCGTCAGGGCCCCCACCATCAAGGCTGGGGAAAACACCCCGCCTCCCATGCGGCCCGCCATGGTGATCGAGACGGCTATAATCTTCATGGCCACAAAGATAATGGTCTCATGTAGCAACAATTCGCCGGTGAGGGCTGCCGACATGGTTTCATATCCCACGCCAATGATATGCGGGAACCAGATCGCGATCAGTCCAAGCAAAGCCCCAGCAATCACCGGGCGCAGCCAACGCTTGATTTGCAAATGCACCATGATCTGATTGCCCATGTCATCGGCCCAGAACACCGTCCACATCAGTGCCACAGCAACAAAGCCACACACGCCTCCCAGCATCAGGAAGGCAGGCAGCTCTTGGTAAAAGGCCAAGGCACTTTCACCGGGCAAGACAAACTCGGTCACATCGCCAAATTCAAGCCGGTTGATCACGGTGCCAGCCACAGAGGCAATCACGATGGGCGCAAAGGCGTGTACGGCAAAGTGGCGCAACACGACTTCAAGAGCGAACAACGCCCCGGCGATGGGGGCGTTAAACGACGCAGAAACAGCGGCGGCCACGGCACACCCCAGCAAGTCGCGCCCAGTGATGCCGTTGGCATTGATGCGATCACTGATCCAGCTTGAAATCGTGGCGGCCAGATGCACAACAGGCCCCTCGCGGCCGGTTGACCCTCCAGAACTTAATGTCACGAGCGAGGCTGCTGCCGAAGCAAGCCCTTCGCGCACGGTCACGCGGCCTTCGTTCAGGGCGGCTGCCGCAATCACATCAGCTGGGCCATGCGCCCGCGCCTCTTTGGTGAACCGATCAAGGATCAACCCCACAACAAGGCCCCCGCCAATCGGAATGGCCATAATCCAGTACCACGGCAGGGTTTCGGCAAAACTATGCAGGCGGTTGATGTTTTCGGTGCCATAGAGCGCGGATTGCAGCCACTCGATCCCTTTGCGGAAAAACAATGCCGCAAACCCGGAAGCGATCCCGATCAACAGCGCAATCACCCAAAACTGAAACTGGCTGGGGCCCTTTGTAAGGAGAACCTTCCATCCCTTGGCAAAGCTACAGGCGGCTTGCATCGCGCTGTCTTTGAGGAAGTTTAGCAGTGGATGGGCCATGATCGAACGGGCACTTGTGCTGGTTGGTTAACTCTCAGCTTTAAGCTCTTATCCTGCAAAGAGAAAGTATTTCTGCACGATCCTGTGGCACAGAGGCGTTTTTACCTAATAAAGAGGCTTATCCGGCCAGTAATGCCTCTGCAGCGCTACGCGCTTGATCGGTGATCGTATCACCAGAAATCATGCGGGCGATTTCATCCACACGCTCTGTGCTGTCCAAAGGTACAACAGTCGAAAGCGTTTGTTCCGCTTCGACTTGTTTTTGCACGCGCCAGTGATGGCCACCCAATGCGGCAACCTGCGGGCTGTGAGTGACAACCAACACCTGCCCGCCCTGCGCCAAGCTGCTGAGACGTCGGCCCACCGCATCTGCGGTTGCACCGCCAACGCCGCGATCAATCTCATCAAAGATCATCGTTTTGTTACGATCATCGCCAGACAGGCACACTTTCAGCGCCAGCAAAAAGCGGCTTAGCTCGCCACCTGAGGCGATTTTAGCCAATGGACCTGACGGCGCACCGGGGTTTGTTGCCACGGTAAAGGACACATCGTCTTGCCCGTCTGGGCCAGCAGCGGCCGGTGTGACCATTGTTGTGAACACCGCGCGTTCCATCTTCAATGGAGCCAATTCAGCCATAACGGCTTCATCAAGTTCTTTGGCGGCTTTGCTGCGCGACTGGCTTAGTTTGTCAGCGCTGGTTTGATAGGCCTTTTCCGCGTCTGAAACCGCGGCTTTTAAATCTGCAATCTCGCCCTCGCCCGCATCCAACGCGGCCATTTTGGTGCGCAGTTCACTGGCAAAAACCCCAAGCTCATCAGGGGCGACGTTGTGCTTACGCGCGAGCGCCCGGATGGCGAACAAACGTTCTTCGGTTTGTTCAAGCTCAAGCGGGTTGAAATCAAGTGCTTCCAGACAACGCTCTACCCCAGAGACCGCGTCATCCAGTTCAGCCATCGCGCGGCCTAGTGCGGCAATCGGCGTATCAAGCTGTTCTTCGACTTCTGCGGCTGCCCCTTCAAGCCAGCGCAGTGCGTCACCCATTGCGCCCTCGGCCCCATTGAGACCAAGCCCTTGATGGGCACGGGCCACATCGTCGCGCACGCGTTCCGCCGATTGCATCATCCGGCGGCGGGAATCCAGTTCCCCCTCTTCCCCCGGTTGGGGATCAAGGTCATCCAGCTCTGCCACTGCGTGACGTAAAAATTCTTCTTCGGCCTTCACCGCATCCAGTGCGGTTTGCGCTGTGGCCAGAGCTTTGCGTGCCTTGCTGGCCGCGGTCCACTTGCTGCGCACTTCCGCTAAAAGACCGTCAAAGCCCCCGAATTGATCCAGCAAATCCCGATGCCCTTTGGGGTTCAAAAGCCCCCGATCATCATGCTGGCCATGCAATTCTATCAATGTTTCAGACAGTGCACGCAGCACTTCGCCCGAACAGCGACGGTCATTCACCCAAGCGGTTTTACGCCCGTCTTTGGCGTTTACGCGGCGCAGCATCAAACTGTCAGACACCGGTAATCCCGCCTCTTCCAAGATCGCAAGCGCTGGGTGCCCATCGGGAAGATCAAACTCTGCAATAACTTCACCTTGATCTGCACCCGAGCGCACCAATTCCGCACGCCCCCGCCAGCCCAGAACAAACCCCAAGGAGTCGAGCAAGATCGACTTCCCTGCCCCGGTTTCCCCGGTCAACACGTTTAACCCCGGCTGGAACTCTAGGTCCAACCGGTCAATGATTAACATGTCGCGGATTTCAAGCGCGCGCAGCATCAGCCCTTACACCTTTCGGATCAAACGCCGGCTTACAGCCATTTGCCTTTGACGGTCTGGCGATAAACCTGTGCCAGCCAGCCATTGCCCCGTGCCCGCGGCTGAAGGCCCCGACCGGTGAGCAACGCAAAGCTCTCTTCATACCATTCTGTCGAACGGAAGTTGTGACCCAAGATCGCGCCTGCGGTCTGAGCTTCATCCGTCAAACCAAGCGACAGATACGCCTCGACCAAACGATGCAAAGCCTCTGGTGTATGTGAAGTGGTTTGGAAGTCTTCCACAACCACACGGAAGCGGTTGATCGACGCAGCAAAGTGGTCACGCTTAAGATAATAGCGGCCAATTTCCATTTCTTTGGCAGCCAAATGATCAAAGGCGAGGTCAAATTTCAGCACCGACGAACGGGCATATTCCGTGTCTGGATAGGTTTCGATCACCTTGCGCAAGGATTGCAGCGCCTGGAACGTCAGCCCCTGATCGCGGCCCACTTCGTCAATCTGATCATAGTAAGACAGAGCCAGCAAATACTGGGCATAAGCGGCATCATCATCTTGCGGGAAGAAATCAATATAGCGCTGCGCGGCAGAGCGGCTGTTTTCGTAGTCGCTGTCACGATGATAGGCATAGGCCTGCATGATCAGCGCACGTTTGGCCAGCTCAGAATAAGGATACAGGCGCTCGACTTCGGCAAAGTAGAAGGCCGCATCATCAGGCTTGCTGCGTTCGAGTTCAAACTCCCCGCGTTCAAAGATTTGTTCTGCTGTAAATTCTTCGAGTGGCTGGGAGCCAAACAGCGTTTCATTCGCGCCTCGGTTTCCGCAACCCGCCAACACGAGCGCCGACAGCATTGCTGCCCCTACCAATTTGCGAGAGTGGCGACCTGTCATTCTGCTCAACCTTCTTGACCGCATTTCCCCAAGACAAAAGTCTCTTCAGATGCTGTTAACACAGAATTTTACGAGGCAAAACGTCTTTGGTGCGTTTTCATGTCAATGCTGCGTGAAAGCATGCGCCTGTGGCCTTAGGCCACCGCTGGCATTTCCGTGATATTTGCCCCCACACCCGGCAATTTTGCGGCGGTTTCTGGTGTGCATGTGACAAAACGATAGGCTGTTGGGTCTGCAAACAAGGCCCGCAACAGCGCATTCGTCATGGCATGACCCGAACGGTGCCCCACATAACGGCCCAAAATCGGGGCGCCTGCGGTGTAAAGATCACCCAAAGCATCCAGCATTTTATGGCGCACAGGTTCGTCTGTGCGACGCAGCCCTGCCCCGCTTTCAACGCGCATGCCATCAAAAACAATCGCGTTTTCGCCGGGGACACCCCCCAAAGCCAAACCATTGGCTTGCATCGCTTCCACATCTGCGCGACGGCAGAATGTACGGCAATCACAAAGCTCACGCACAAAAGTGCCATTCGCCATTGCCAAAGAATGCTGCTGAACGCCAATCGCTTCGTCTTCGAATTCAATGTGGAAATCGATTTCTAGCTCATCAGACGGGTGCAGTTCTGCCCACGCATCTGTCCGCTCTGCCCGTACAGGCTTAAGGATTTGAATCGCACGCACCGCTTCGGTCTGTGCAATCAAGCCGCGGGACAAGATGGATTTCACGAATGCAGCGCTGCTGCCATCCATGATTGGGACTTCGGGACCATTGATTTCAATCAGGGCGTTGTGCACGCCACAGCCTGCCAAAGCGGCCATGATATGTTCAATGGTAGAAACGGAAACACCGTGATCATTCACGATACGGGTGCAAAGTGGAGATTGCTCAACAACATCCCAGCGGGCTGGGATCATTGCATCACCTTCCAAAATATCAGTCCGGTGGAACCAAATGCCGTACCCAGCCGAAGCAGGAACGATGGTCATCCGTACAGGCTTGCCAGAGTGCAGTCCGACGCCGGTGAACTGAATTTTAGATTTAACGGTATTTTGCAAAATGCACCCCAATCAACACGATCTACTTTTGATCGCATGACAGAGCTACTGTTTGTGCTGCAGATGCACAATTCAAAGATTGTAACGGACTGAAACATCTTGATTTCAGGTCGGCAAATCCCTGCTTAACTTTTCGTAAGACCCTGTTTTTCATAAAAAAAGAGCCGCCCCTAGGGACGGCTCTGTTTGATTGCTTTAAGCGAAATTAGTTCGCTTGGCGGCGAAGAAACGCCGGAATTTCGATACGTTCTTGCTCTGGATCTTCCTGAGGCGCGGCCTGAACATTCGGTTGTTGACGCGCAGGTTGCGCCGCTTCGGCTTGTCCGGTCATGCGGTTGATCAAAGAGTTGATGCCAAAACGAGGACGCTCTTCCTCAGCTGCAGGTGCTTCTGGAGCCGCCGCAACTTGTTGACGTGGCTGAGGTGCAGCTGGCGCTTTGCCAACCGCTGTGCGCAGACGCGCCAGAGCTTCAGGAGACGGCGTGCCCGGTGCTGGCGCTTTTGGCGCAACAAAGCCTTCGGTCTCGTCTTCGTAATAGTCTTGGCGTGGTTGGAATTGTGCAACCTGCGGCTGGTAAGCCGGTGGAGGCACATCCTCTGCGACACGCGCTGCTGGTGCCGGTGTCGGTGCAGGGGCCGGAGCCGCTGTTGGTGCAGCTGTTGGCGCTGGTCTTTCAAACACATCGTCCATATCGCCGCGTGCTGCTGCAAGTTCTGCATCAATATCAGCAAACAAGCTTGGCTCTTGAGCCGCTGGCTTGGTTTCTGCTGCAACAGGTGCTGGTGCAGGCTCTGCCGCTGGTTCAGCTACAGGTGCTTCGGCTGCTGGCTTTAGAGGCTCAGACAGTTTGCGGCGCGGAACCGGGATGTCAGACTGTACTTCAGATGCGTCGATGCCTGTTGCAACAACGGAAACGCGCATGCCGCCTTCAAGGTCAGTATCCAATGTGGAACCAACGATGATGTTTGCGTCTGGGTCGACTTCTTCGCGAATACGGTTCGCGGCTTCGTCCAGTTCAAACAAGGTAAGGTCGTGGCCACCGGTGATGTTGATAAGAACACCACGTGCGCCGCGCAGGCTGATTTCGTCGAGCAGTGGGTTCGCGATGGCTTTTTCAGCCGCCTGAACTGCGCGATCTTCGCCATCCGCTTCGCCAGTCCCCATCATCGCTTTGCCCATTTCGTCCATTACGGCGCGAACGTCAGCAAAGTCGAGGTTGATCAGGCCTGGGCGAACCATAAGGTCTGTTACACCTTTAACACCCTGGTACAGAACGTCGTCTGCCAGAGCAAAGGCTTCGGTGAAGGTGGTTTTTTCATTCGCCAGACGGAAAAGGTTCTGGTTTGGAATGATGATCAGCGTGTCCACAACCTTTTGCAGGGCTTCAACCCCTGCTTCGGCCTGGCGCATCCGCTTGGCACCTTCGAATTGGAAAGGCTTGGTCACAACACCAACAGTCAGAACCCCCAGTTCACGCGCTGCTTGTGCAATGATCGGTGCTGCTCCTGTCCCGGTGCCGCCCCCCATACCCGCGGTGATAAAGCACATGTGTGCGCCCGCGAGGTGATCTACAATCTGTTCGATGCTTTCTTCAGCTGCAGCAGCACCTACAGCTGGACGCGCACCGGCCCCCAGACCTTCGGTCACTTTAACACCCAGCTGAACGCGCTGTTCAGAGTTGTTTTGCTGCAATGCCTGCGCATCAGTATTGGCAACAACGAAATCTACGCCTTCCAGCTGATTTGCGATCATGTTGTTGACCGCGTTGCCACCGGCGCCCCCAACGCCAAATACGGTAATACGGGGTTTTAGGTCTTCCTGTTCAGGAAAAGTCAAATTCAAAGCCATAGAAGCGTCCGCCTGTCGTTTTTTTGGTCCCGTCTGCACGGGCCTTATTCTCCTACTCTGCTACATTATTAGCGCCTGCATAGGGTATCGTCACGCCTAAAAGCGCGATGACCCACAAAATATGGCATTTTTAAGTAGGCAACACGCGGCATTTTGCCGAAATCGCCAAATGTTGGGGAAAATTGAACACTCAACACTACACGCAGAACCGAGCGACCCAAATTATGGTCACTTTGCGTGAAGATTCAAACTGTCGGCAAGGGCTGCTCGCTCTGCCTTTTGCGCATTATGCTAACGCTTGACAGATACTTTAGCCGAATCTTCATGCCCTGTCGACGGGGTTTGCTCCTTTGTTAATCAACTTTTAAGGTTCGATTCTCGATTACCAGTTGGCTTTGAACCAACGCACCGCCTTGCGGATGGTGCGATTGCTTTGCCGTTCTACCGGCAAATCAAAGTCCCAGCATTCGTCCTGTGGACGCGTCGCAAACAGGCACATCCCGACCGATGAACTAAAGGCTGGGCCGGTTGTGGCCTGAGGAAGCCCATGCACGCGCATCGGGCGGCCAAGACGCACTTGCTGCCCCAAGATCCGGCTGGCCAAAGTGTCCAACCCAGGGATCTGACTTGCCCCCCCGGTGAGAACAATCTTTTGACTTGGCAGATGTTCGAAACCTGCTGCATCCAGACGTGTTCGGGTTTCTTCAAGAATTTCTTCGACACGTGGGCGAATGATGCCAATCAACTCGGCGCGGCTGACCGTGCGACGGTCATGCTCCCAGTCACCAGTGTCGCCACCAATCTCGATCATCTCACGATCATCCATGCCCGTGGCATGCACACCGCCATGCAGCGTTTTGATACGCTCGGCAGTAGTTGTTGGCACTTGCAGGCCCATCGAAATGTCGCCTGTCACGTGATCTCCGCCCATACGCACAGAGTCGGCATAGATCATGTGTTTTTTCATAAAGATCGACACAGAGGTCGATCCGCCCCCCATATCAATGCACGCCGCACCGAGCTCCTGCTCATCTTCCACCAAGGCAGACAAACCAGAAACATAGGCAGAGTTCGCAACACCCGCGAGTTCGAGATCACAGCGTTTGACACAATGGGCGACATTCGCAACGACAGTGGCATCCACCGTCAGCATATGCATGTCGCAAGTAAGCTCGTTGCCCATCTGGCCGCGAGGGTCTGAGAGACCAGAACGGTGATCCAGCGAGAAATTCACAGGATGAGCGTGTAAAACTTCGCGGCCCTGCCCGTAATCTGGCACATCACAATGGGCCAATACGCGCGCAACGTCCTGTTCAGACACCACGTTATCTTCAAGCTCGACACGGCCATCAAGACCATAGGACCGCGGCTCTGCCCCAGAGAAACAGGCAATCACGTGATCAACACGCACCTGCGCCATCTTTTGGGCGGCTTGCACAGCGGTCCGAATGGCACGCTCGGTTTCTTGCATGGCAGAAATTTCGCCATATCGCACACCGCGTGAACGGGTCGAGGCGGCGCCAATCACGCGGAACCCAGATTGCCCGGCCAGAGACGAAATACCCTCCACCTCGGCGACACGGTCATCCCCGTCAAATTTCAAAACCAAACACGCGATTTTGGACGTCCCAACATCCAGAACCGCAACTACACCTCTTTGCATCGCAGCCTTGCGCATAGAACGCATGGCGCGTTGGGATTGATACAGCTCGATCATTCCTCATGCCTCACTTGGATATGTCGGATTTGCCACCAGGCTTCTACCGATCTTTCTGCTATTCTTATTGTGGGCCGTTCGCCCAACCGCATGTCCACAACACTCAGGTCGCGTTCCAGCATTTCTTGTACTTGGCTAAGCGCAACAACACGCTCGAGCGCAGCAACGGCCCCAACTTCGGGCAGCATGATGCGTTGGTCGCGGTTCATCACCACATCCCATCGCCGCTCGCCCATGCGGACAATCCCACGCACACGGTCTCCCAAAGGCCCCGCGGCCTTCATCAAGGCCAGCGCCTCGTTGGTATGTGAATCTGCGCCCTCACCTGCCATCAAGGGCAAGTGGTTGTATTCTTCACGATGCGCGACCTGCGCCACAACGTATCCTTCGGTATCAACCAGATGCAGCCCATCGCGCAGACGCCACACCAACACAGGTTTGCGCTCGACAACATTAACTTGCAGCACGCCACCTTTGCGCACACGAAGTGTGGCGGATTTCACCGGAGATAGCCCCGTGATGGTGTCTTTCATCGCGTCCAGATCAAGATCAAAGCTGCTCATCGGGAAATCAATCGGCAGCACTTCGCGAATGTCTTCGGCGACGCTATCACTGGCGCCGTCAATCGCCATGGTCTGCACCATGAATTCCGGACGTTCTACAATCGACGTACGCATGTCGTCCACCAGCATACTGACATGATCACGCCGGTCTTGATCGTTAAAAAACATCCAAGTGGCTGTTGCCATCACGGTGAACGGCAGCACAACCCGCAGACCGAACCGGAACAACGGCGTCAGCATCATGCGCTGAAAGCGGTAAGATAATCTGGATGGCGCCGGATCGGGGCGGATGTTGGCCTGAGCGCGGGATTTTACCGGTTGCATGAGGCATCCTCCACCAACCAGCGACACAAGCTCGGGAATGAAACGCAACAGGCTTGCGCCTGTTCAGGGGTTAGCGACGTTGGGGTCATGCCGGGCTGGGTATTTGTTTCCAGCAGGATTAAACCTTCAAGGCCTTGGGCCTCGTCCCAACGAAAATCGGTACGACTCACGCCTCGGCACCCCAACACTTTGTGTGCTTTCAGGGCATGGCTCAGGCACGCGTCAAAAATCTCTGCAGGCAAGTTCGCAGGCACCTCGTGGCGCGAGCCGCCCTCTTTATACTTAGCGTCGTAGTCATACCAACCATCGGTGATGATGTCGGTGACTGTCAGGGCTTTATCCCCCATCACAGAGACGGTCAGTTCACGACCAGCGACATATTTTTCGACCATCAGCTCGTCAGGCATATCATCTGACAGCTTTGGTGGGCCGTTTGCGGCCTCTTGTACAATATAGATACCAACTGAAGAGCCTTCGTTATAAGGCTTCACCACATAGGGTGGTGCCATCATGTGGCGGCTTTCAATATCGGTGCGGTTTGCCACAACGCTATCGGCAACAGGCAAGCCCGCCGCACGATAGGTGGCTTTGGTGCGTTCTTTATCCATCGCAAGGGCTGAGGCCAAAACGCCGGAATGCGTATAGGGAATGCCAAGCCATTCAAGAATGCCTTGCACACAGCCATCTTCGCCCCAGCGACCATGCAGGGCGTTAAAAGCGACGTCTGGTTTGATATCTTGCAGTTTCTGAACCAAATCGGGGCCTGCATCGACCTCTATTGCTTCAAATCCTGCCTCCCTCAGGGCTGCCGCGCATTCACGCCCTGATGACAAAGACACTTCGCGTTCGGCCGAAGGTCCACCCATCAGTACAGCCACTTTCGGGGTTGCCCTGCTCGACGTACCCACGTTAGTGCCTCAAAAATCTACGGCCGTTCTCGGCCTTTTTATTCGCGCCCCTTTTGGGGCCTTTTAAGCAGCGGATCAACCCGGTTCTCCGGTCCACACTGCGAAACTGCTGTGTCTTATTATGTGCGGTGGTTTCACCGCGTCTTATATATGCCGACCTTAAAATTCGCCGACCCTTTTGATTTCCCACTCTAGCGTTATTCCACTGTTGTCGAAAACCCTTTTTCGCACCTCTTCACCGAGGTTTTCCAAATCTGCGGCAGTTGCGCCACCCGTATTGATCATAAAGTTGGAATGCATCTCGCTCATCTGAGCGCCGCCCACCATCGCACCGCGCATTCCGGCGTCGTCAATGACCTTCCAAGCCTTAAGATCATGCACGTCATCTGCCTTGCCGGTGCTTGAAAACCCAGCCGGATTGCGGAATGTGCTGCCTGCACTGCGATCTTTGGTGGGTTGCGTTGCGTCCCGTTTGGCCAATTGGTCTTCCATACGCGCGGCAAGCACCGCCGGATCGCCAGATGGCCCTTCAAAAGTTGCCTCTACCAGCACCCAGCCCTGGGGCAAATCTGTCTGGCGATATTGGAAATTCAAATCTTTTGCGCTCAGTGTGACAAGCTCACCTGTTCGGGTCACAGCTTTGGCTTCGACAAAGACATCTGCCACATAAGAGCCATAGCAGCCTGCGTTCATACGCACAGCCCCGCCGATAGCCCCCGGAATCGTGCGCAAGAATGTCAGGTCAACACCTGCTTCGGCGGCCTTACGGGCCACATGCGCATCAAGCGCCGCAACGCCCACTGTCACACGGTTTCCCTGAACTGAAATACGATTAAAGCCACGCCCCATACGGATCACAACCGCCCGCAAGCCCCCATCGCGCACGATCAGATTGCTGCCGACCCCCATCGGGAAAACCTCAACCGATGGGTCAAGCTGGGCCAAAAACCCTTGCAAGTCATCCAAATCAGCCGGTTGAAACAGAAAATCTGCGGGGCCGCCTACGCGCAGCCAAGTCAGATCAGCCAATGGGCGATCTGGTGTCAGTTTTCCACGTGGCTGAGGCAGTGCGGTCATAGATTAAACGCTTTCATCTTTATCCGTCACGACAACGGTTTTTTGAGACACCGGGCGAATTTTAGCGATACGCCAATTCACAAAATATCCAACGGCTGCCCCAATAGCCAAACCCAAAAGCGGCGGCAACAGGGCTGCAATCCAAAAGAGGAACAGGCGGAAGCTGCTCCACCCCTCAAGGATTTCAGACCAGATAAAGGTACCGATGTTCAGGCCACCAAACAGCGCCACCAAAACCAGAATGGCCCGCCACGCATTGCGTTGCGTTAAAACAAACCCGGCGATGGCCATCAAAAGAGCCATCGTTCCACCAATGATCAATAGCCGTTCTGCGTCCATTATCGCCCCGCTTGTTTACGTAGCCAGCGGCCCAGATAAATCACAGGCCATCGCATCACCCACATTGCGCCCAAAAGCAGCACAAGTGCAATCCATGGTCCGTTTTCATAAAACACCCACAACAAGATCGGCACACCGATGCCAATCATGACGTAGGCAAACTTCCAGTGATGGTCTTTGCTGGGAAACATGCCTCGCAGGTTGGTCACAACCATCCAAAGCAATGCGGCAATGATGGAATACGACATTTCGCCTCCGTGCCCAAAAGTTAGCGGTTCAGGCGATCAGGTAGGCCGTTGGCCCAGGTGCTGATGGTACCCGCGCCCAGACATACAACAATATCGCCCGGAGTGGCCTGTTCGCGCACGAGACGCTCAAGATCATCTTCGTTCACAATTGCACGTGCATGACGGTGACCATGGGCAATCAAACCAGCAACAAGATCATCGCGCCCTGCCCCTTCGATGGGATCTTCGCCTGCCGCAAAGACTTCGGCGATCGCGACCACATCCGCTTCATTAAAGCAGGTGCAGAAATCTTCGAACAGACTTTCAAGACGGCTGTAGCGGTGCGGCTGGTGTACTGCGATCACACGGCCTTCGCTGGCCTGACGCGCTGCCTTGAGAACAGCCGCAATTTCAACTGGGTGATGGCCGTAGTCATCAATAATAGTCACACCGTTCACTTCACCCACTTTGGTAAAGCGGCGGTTCACACCTCCAAAGTTCGCCAGTGCTTCGCGAATTTCGTCAGCCTTCATGCCCAGATGACGAGCAATCGCCACGGCACTTAGGGCATTAGACACGTTGTGATCCCCTGGCATCGGCAAACGACAGCCTTCGATCACTGTGTCTTCGTTCTGCAAAGCCACGTCAAAATAGGCGACACCTGCCTTATAAGTCAGGTTCACAGCCCGCACATCTGCCTGCGCATTAAAGCCAAAGGTCACAACACGGCGGTCGGTGATTTTACCAACCAGGGTTTGCACTTCTGGATGATCGGTACAGCACACCGCCAAGCCATAGAACGGGATGTTGGATACAAACTCATGGAAACCTGCGCGGAGCGTATCAAAATCACCCCAGTGCTCCATGTGCTCTGGGTCGATATTGGTGACAATCGCGATCGTCGCGGGCAGACGGTTAAAGGTACCGTCAGATTCATCCGCTTCGACCACCATCCACTCGCCATCGCCCACACGTGCGTTTGAGTCATAGGCATGAATGATGCCGCCATTAACAACCGTTGGGTCAAACTTACCGTGATCCAGCAGTGCCGCAACCATCGTCGTCGTCGTGGTTTTCCCGTGGGTCCCCGCCACTGCGATGTTTGACTTCAGGCGCATCAGCTCGGCCAGCATTTCGGCACGGCGCACAACAGGCAGACCCTTAAGGCGAGCCTCGTCCAATTCAGCATTGCCGGGCTTGATCGCGGATGAAATCACCACAACCTCGGCATTCTCAAGGTTTTCGGCCTTTTGTCCGATGAAAATCGTCGCGCCCATTTTCTCAAGGCGTTGCGTGATTTTGCTGTCTTTCAGGTCTGACCCCTGCACCACATACCCATGGTTCAACAGAACCTCGGCAATCCCCGACATCCCAATGCCCCCGATCCCAACAAAATGGATCGGCCCGACGTCACCGGGAAGTTTCGTGGCTGCATTCATAACTTATTCCTTACTCGCAATTTCTTCGACCAGAGCAACCAGATTTTCGGTGGCATCCGGCTTTGATACAGACAATGCAGAGCGTGACATTTGCAACGCGCCATCATAGCTGCTGAGAACTGTGGCTATCTGCTCGGAAAGGCTGTCGACCTCAAGCAGGTTTTCAGGGATGACAATCGCCGCACCCGCATCGGCAAGACCCCGCGCATTGGCGGATTGTTCATCACGAATGGCAGCGGCCAAAGGCACCAGAATCGCCGGACGCCCAATAACAGAGATGTCCGCGACAGAGGATGCCCCTGCCCGTGAAATCACCAATTGGGCTTCGCTCATGCGTTCTGGAATATCGGTGAAAAACTCTTGCACGTCCGCGTCAATCGCTTGGTCGGCATAGTACTTCGCAACACGGTCAAAATCTTCGCCACGGGCTTGATGGCTGACACGAATATGACGGCGCAATTCAGTTGGCAAAGCATCAATCGCAGGGGGCACTATGTCAGATAAAATACGCGCACCTTGCGATCCGCCAATCACCAGGATCGACATCGGGTAATCACCCGGAGGGATATAACCGGCCCCTGCTTTATCAAGCACAGTGCCGCGCACCGGATTGCCAACATAAACGCCCTCAAGACCCTCGGGCAATTTGGTTGGCCAAGTGCCACAGGCAATTGCATCAACGCGCTTTGAAAAGCGTTCGTTTACGCGGCCAAGTACGCCATTTTGTTCATGAATAAGGCGCGGAAGCTTGAGCAACCACGCCGCGCCCAAGGCTGGAATTGAAGGATAGCCGCCAAAGCCGATTACAGCTTGGGGGCGGTCTTTGCGCAGTTTCATCGCAGCAGAGGCCACACCCGCCAAAATCTTGAGGGGTACACCCAACTTGGCAACGACACCACCTCGCGCAAAGGTTGCTGAGGGAACCACCTCAATTTCTACTGCGTCCGGAAAGCCGCCGGTGTACCGCGCCCCTCGCGCATCAGTGCTAAGTTTCACGCGCCAGCCTTTGGCCAACATCGCTTCGGCCAGGGCCTGAGCAGGGAACATATGCCCCCCGGTGCCTCCGGCTGCCATTACCAGCAGCGGCTGTTTTGTCATCTGTAGTGACCTCTGAGAATATCACTGATTTCGCCCTGCGGACGGCTGCGCGTAAATGCCAATAGCATCCCAACAGCAATGCCGCCTGCGATCAAAGAACTACCGCCATAGCTCACAAAGGGCAATGTCATCCCCTTGGCCGGCAACAGGCGCACGGCCACCCCCATGTTAATCATCGCCTGAACGCCAAACATCGCGGCCAAACCTGTGCCCGCCAAACGAATGAATGGATCGCGTTCGCGCATCAAACGCAGGAAAGAACGACCGACGATAAAGGCATACAAAGCGATCACAATGAGAACCAGCGCGAGGCCGTATTCCTCAGCGGCAACAGCAATGATGAAATCTGTATGCGCGTCTGGCAGGCTCCACTTCACTTGCCCTTCGCCAACACCCACGCCAAAGAACCCGCCTTCGCGGATAGCATTTGTGGCATAGCCAAGCTGCGTGGTTGGGTCGACATCCGCAGATAGAAAGCCATCAATCCGGCGGGCAAAGTGTTCAGAACTGTTGTAAGCAACCATGCCGCCCACGGTCACAAGACCTGCCATGCCCACCAAAAGCATCATCGGTGCACCAGCGATAAAATACATCACGCCCCATGCAAACAAGATCAGGCAGGCCTGCCCAAAGTCGGGCTGCATCACAAGGATCATAGCGATTGTGACGGTCAGCATAAACGACCACAGCTTACCCGGAGGGCCGTTAATCTCTGTGCTCGCAGCCATCAACCAAGCAGCGACCACCACAAAACCCGGTTTTAAGAATTCTGACGGCTGCACCGAGGCAAAGCCCAACGAATACCAGCGCACCGCGCCTTTGCCGAAATCCGTGCCCAAAAAGGGCAACAGCAGCAAAGCGACAAAAGAGGCAAGGAACCCAAGCACCGCCAAACGACGGACCAGCTTGGGGTCTAGCATCGACGTAATAATCATAGCCACAAGTGCTGCGCCGCCAAAAATCGCTTGGCGCGTGACATAGTGGAAATGGGCAAATCCGTTCTTTTCAGCCAGCGGAGGGCTTGCGGCCAGGCCCAACAGCAACCCGATCCCGAAAAGGATCAAGATGCAGGACACAGTCCATTTATCTAAAGTACGCCACCATTTAGGAAGAATAGGCTCCACATCCCGCCGGGGGAGTGCGCCATAGACCATCTCTGTCATTGGTACCTGCCGAATTTGCCTCAAAACGCCCGGTTTTCCGGGTCTGAGGCGATTCTAACAGCAGTTGTGCCCTATGGGAAGCTTTGTAACAGGGGTTTGGCGGAATTCTAACATCCTTCGCCTAGGTGATTCATCCTTGCAACGATTGGGCCTTGCGTCAGATTGCAAAAGAGCTTTGTACTGTGAACATACACTTTGCATAAATTTCATTTTCCAGTTTGAACTCTTGAATATTGGCCCACGATGAAAATTTCCTATGACTTTGAACCCAACTTAGACGCCGAAGCATTCCAAAACCTGTTGGTCACGTCAGGCCTTGCACCGCGCCGCCCTGCCGAAGACCTTGATCGGCTCGAAAAGATGCTGCTCGGGTCTCAGCTGATTGTGACGGCCCGAGCCAATGGTCAACTTTGTGGGGTGGCGCGTTCCATTACGGACTGGGTCTATTGCTTGTATTGTTCAGATCTTTGCGTCGACCGCCAATGGCAAGGCCAAGGCATCGGGAAACACTTATTATCTTTTACCGCCGAAGCTGTGCCCGAGGTAAAAGCCTGCATCCTCTTGTCGGCACCAGATGCGGCAAGCTTTTATGATGCGGCAGGATACAGCAAACACAACGGCGCCTTCATATTCGCGAAGCGTGGCTGACCCCTTTTCAACGCAACTGCAACAACTCCACCTCTGCCTCGAGCATGGGGGACCGCCCAGCCAACTGTTTTGCCTCATAGCTTTCAAAGGTCTGCCGGAACCCATCTTCCAGATTGAAACTTGGTCGCCAATTTAATTCCGCTTGGACACGGCTTACATCCAATGCACAGGCCACATCACGGAACGGAAAGTAGCTGCGGGCGGGTTTGCTGGGGTTCAAACTATCGCCGAGAAGCGTTGAAACAGGCCTTCCCGCAATACCTGCAAGCATCTCAACCCAATCTTGGCTACGCACGATGGCCGGGTCTGCCACATTATAGACCCTTTGTGTCGGGCTTGGCCGATCAATACAGCGCAAAAACACCTGCGCCAGATCAGTTACATGCAGAAATTGCAAAGCAGCCTGTCCCGTGCCCGGCACAATCACCGGCCGCCCGCTTAGGATACGCGACCAAACAAAGGTTTCGCGGTCATAAGCATTTTGCGGACCATAAAGATAAGGCGGACGTAAGATCGTTACTGGGCAACGGTCTTGAGCCAATAGAAAGTCATCGCAGTTTGATTTCTCCACGCCGTAATCACCCCAGACAGCCGCGCCGCCCGTCATATCAATTTCGGATGGGTAGCGCCCCTCTATCGGCTGATACACCGCTGCGCTGCTCAGCTGAATCCAATGGGTGGCGTGCGCCCCAAAGGTGTCAAACGCCAGTTTGGTTTGGGCTGGCGTATAGGCTGACGTGTCGATCACCACATCAAACCGCGCCGCAGCACGTTGCATCGCCAAAGGGTCATTTCGATCTGCCAGAATTTGTGTGGCGTCGACAACCAACTGATTGCCTCGGTTTAAAACCGAAACCTGATGCCCCGCCTGAACCAGCACTGGAATCAATGCACGGCCTACAAAGCCTGACCCGCCAATCACCAAAATAGATGTCATCGTTTATCCAATGTCTTAAACAAAAATGGCCCCACCCCTTAGGGCGAGGCCACTTGTTCGAATGCCGACAGGCTTAGCCCATTACGCCACCGTCTTCGCGTTTCACTGCGATCACACAAGAGCGTGGCAATGTGCCTGGGCCATCTGGGAAGTCAGCCGCTGGGTGCTGAATACCAACAAAAGCTGTGCGGCGGTCCAGAGACCAGCACAAGCCAGTCACTTCGCATTTGTTCGGGCCGGTCATAAAGCGTACGATTTCACCAGTCACTGGATCACCAACCAACATCTGGTTGTTGCCTTGACCTTCGAAATCACCTTCGTTTTTGAAGTCACCGTCAGTCTGGATCCACAGCAGACCTTTGTCGTCAAACTGCATGCCGTCTGGGCTGTTGAACATGTTGCCCGCGTTCACGTTGCTTGACCCTGCGCGATCATCATCGAACTTGGTCGGGTTGCCTGCCATAACGTACAGATCCCAAGTGAAATCGGTATCGGTGTGCTCGCCACCGGTTGGGCGCCAGCGCACGATTTGACCAAATTTGTTCGCTTCACGTGGGTTCGGGCCACCAACCGGCGTTTCATCGCCACCAGCGTTGGTTTTAAGGCCGCGGTTCTTGTTGTTGGTCAACGCACAGTAGGCTTCCACCTTCAGAGGGTTCACCGCCACCCACTCTGGGCGATCCATTGTGGTTGCGCCCACTTTGGACCCTGCCAAACGGGTGTGAATGCAGATTTCTTCGGCTGTCATACCTGTGGCTTCTGGGGTCAGAGCAATCCACTCGCCAGACAGATCATCGTTAAACTTGGCAACATACAGTTGGCCTTCGTTCAACAGGTTGTCGGTGTCGCCACCTTCAACATAGACGTTTGAGGACACGAATTTGTACAAGAATTCGCCACGCTCATCATCCCCCATGTACACAACAACACGGCCATCTGCCGCCAGAACAACTTCGGCATTCTCGTGCTTAAAGCGGCCCAAAGCCGTGCGCTTTTTCGGGGTCGAGGTTGGGTCAGTTGCGTCAATCTCTACGATGTAACCATGACGGTTCGGTTCGTTGATATTCTTGGACAGATCAAAGCGATCGTCAAACTTTTCAAAGCCGTAACGGGACTTTGTTTTGATACCGTAACGCTTGAACTCTGCTGGCAACTCTTGGTTTTCATCTGCAGAACCGAAGTAACCGTTAAAGTTCTCTTCGCAGGTCAGGTAGGTGCCCCAAGGGGTTTCGCCATTGCCGCAGTTGTTCCATGTGCCCAAAACGGTTTTGCCATCTGAGTCAGCCGCGGTTTTCACCAGATCGTGGCCCGCAGCAGGGCCGGTCAGCTCCATCGGTGTGTCGATCGTGATGCGACGGTTGAAGGCGGAATCCAATACAGGAGCCCAGCCGCCCGCACCCTCTTCGATTTCCAGGATGGAAATACCATGGGCGTTTTTCATCTTTTGAACGTCATCAGCGTTGATGGCTTTGCCGTCTTCACGGTTGGCCAGCAGAACTTTGTTCTGAATGTACTCGTTATTCACCGCGAGGATCTGCTTGTCGCCTTTTGCAAAGACAGCCATGCCATCAGTATTGTCGCCAAAGGATTTTAGCTGAGTTTCAGCTGTCCCACCGGTCGCCTGATCAACGTCGTCAACGCCAGACCACAAAGGCTGACCCCATTTCACCATCACGTCCCATGTGTAGCCCTCAGGCACAGTCACGGTGTTCGCGGTGGAGGTTGGTACGGGCTTAAAGCCAAACCGATTTGCAGCCATCGCTTGCGCGTCAGACGCCAAGAACGTCGAGCCCATCACCGCTGCGCCAGAGCCAAAGGCCAACACGCCACCCAAGAAACCCCGACGAGACATCGCAGATTCGACAACAGCATCAAAGCCTTGCGTGTCATCGCGCGGGTCGCGCATTTCGTCAAAATCGTCAAAAGAAAGATTATCAATATCTTGATCACGCATGTCAAATTCCTTGCGTTAGCTGGGTTACTTTCGGCGCTCTTGTTGATGATTTTTTGTTTCGGTTTTTTATCAAATAGAAAACGGTTTTGTGACGCGCCCAGCTTTCGGCCCTTTTCCGCCCTTGACGGTTTCAAGGAGGTCAGGCACAGCCCCCCTATGCATTACGATACGATCATCCTTGGGGCTGGCGCGGCTGGCATGATGTGCGCCACCCACGCTGGTGGGCGCACTCTGGTGCTAGACCATGCAAAAAACCCTGGTGAAAAAATCCGTATCTCTGGCGGTGGGCGCTGCAACTTTACAAATATGTATGCAGGCCCTGAAAACTTCCTGTCGCAGAACAAACATTTCTGCAAATCCGCCCTCAGTCGCTACACCCAGTGGGATTTCATCGAGCTGGTCGCGCGTCACGGCATCGCCTATCACGAAAAGACCCTAGGCCAATTGTTTTGCGACAATTCTGCTAAAGACATCATCCATATGCTTTTGGCAGAGATGAAAAAATCAAAGGCTGATCTTTGGCTGCAAACGCAAATCACAGATGTGTTGCACAATGAGGGCGGCTATACCCTAACGGTGCAACGTGAGGGCAAGACACACAAACTCACCTGCACCAATCTTGTTCTGGCCACAGGCGGCAAATCTATTCCGAAAATGGGCGCCACTGGGTTTGCCTATGAAGTCGCCCAAAAATTTGGGCTTAAGGTCACAGATACACGCGCCGCCCTTGTGCCGTTCACTTTCCCCGAGGGCCGCTTCAAATCCCTCGCCGGGGTCGCCCAAAATGTGCGCATTTCGGCAAATGGCACGTCCTTCGAAGAGGCTTTGCTCTTTACCCACCGTGGGGTGTCTGGCCCATCGGTCTTGCAGATCAGCAGCTATTGGACCGAGGGCAATCGCGTGTCGGTCAACCTCTTTCCCAACAGTGATGTCTTTGCTACCCTACGCGACAAGCGCCAAAGTGACGGGCGGCGAAACACCTCCACGATCCTGGGGCACCTGCTCCCGGCACGGCTGGCGGACTATCTCTCAGATCATCTCAAACTCACAGGTAACATCGCCGACCAAAGCGACGCAGCGCTGCGCGAATTGGCTGACAAGCTTACAAATTGGCAGCTCACCCCCTCTGGCACCGAAGGCTACCGCACTGCCGAAGTCACGTTGGGTGGCATTGATACAGATGATCTGAATTCAAAAACCATGGAAGCCAAAAACCTCCCCGGCCTTTATGTGATTGGCGAAGCGATGGACGTCACCGGCTGGCTTGGCGGCTTTAACTTTCAATGGGCCTGGAGCTCTGGCTTTGCAGCAGGCACTGCCATCGCCGCCAAACGCGGGCACGCTTCATCTTTCTAAAAATACTCTGGGGTGAGCGGTGAAATCACAGATTTCACCGTGAGGGGCAAAGCCCCTATTCCACCAGTCCAGCCTTCACCAAATCAACAAAATGATCGCCGCGCTTTTCAAAACTGTTGTACTGATCAAAGCTGGCCGCCGCCGGGGCAAGCAATACAGTTTCCCCCTCCTGCGCATCAGCCATGGCTTGTGCAACAGCCTCTTCCATCGTGGTGCAAACCGCACTTTCAACAGAGGATAACTGCATGGCAAATTGCGCAGCCTCTCGGCCAATCACATAAGCCTTCACCACATCACCCGTGGCTGCATTCAGCGCGTCCAACCCGCCTTCTTTTTCAAGCCCCCCGCAAATCCAGCGGATTTTCTTAAAGGCAGAAAGCGCCTTGGCCGCGGCATCTACATTTGTGGCCTTACTGTCATTCACATAAGTCACCCCACCCTGCTCTGCCACGATCTGAGAGCGATGTGGCAACCCGCCAAAGCTGGCAAACCCTTGCTCAATTACACGCGGCGCAAGCCCCAGAGACCGACAGACAGCATAGGCACAACAGGCGTTTTGGTGGTTATGTGCGCCCGGGAGGCCTTTGATATTGCGCAGGTCGATCGACCCGGCCTGACGCCCCTTGCGATACTCTGACAAGAACCCTTTGCGGGCAAAGATGTTCCACCCCGGCCCAGTCAGCTTTTCATCGACAGATACCTTCATCACCCTATCATCGGTTGCGCCCTCTGAAAGCTGCCCGGCCAAATACAGCCCTTCAGCCTCGTCTACACCGATGATTGCGCGGTCTGGTCCGCCCTCAGAAAACAAACGACGCTTGGCCGCAAAATATCCGCCCATTCCTGCATGACGATCCAGATGATCCGGCGACAGGTTGGTAAACACCGCAAGGTCTGGCGTCAGCGAACGGGCCAGATCGGTTTGATAGCTCGACAGTTCAAGCACAACAACTTCGCCATCCTCAGCAGGTTCGATATCTAAAACACCCCGGCCAATATTGCCCGCTAACTGCGTACGGCGGCCGACCTCAGATAGGACGTGATGGATCAAGGCAGAGGTGGTGGATTTCCCGTTTGAACCCGTCACGGCCACCACTTTTGGAGTGGTTTCGTAATTATCCCAGTCAGACGTCGCAAAGGATCGAAAGAACAAACCGATGTCGTTGTCGACTGGTACGCCGGCTTTCAGGGCCGCCGTCACAACCCGGTTTGGCTCAGGATATAAATGCGGAATGCCCGGAGAAACGATCAGGCTTGCCACATTCTCAAAGGCCCCCTGCCGCGCCAGATCGACAATCTCAAACCCTTCCGTTTCGGCAACATCACGCGCCGCTGGATTGTCATCCCAGCACAAGGCCGTTGCGCCGCCTTCGTGCAGCGCACGGGCTGTTGCGAGCCCAGACCGCCCAAGGCCTAGAACGGCAACACGTTGGTTTGACAATCCCTGAACCGGTATCATACTGCAGCCTCCAGCCTGTATAGGCTCTTATGGTCATATTGCGCAGATATTGCCAGTGTTTGGCAGGGAATTCACCCCCTGAAACGCATGCCAATGTATCCAGTCTGCTGGTGTTGACACATCCAGTTCTGCACGTCACTTCTGGCGCTCCACTCACTGGAAAACCACGAGGACATCTTTGATTCCCAACCGCATCCAAACTTGTTTAGACCAAATCACCAAAGACATGGCGACCCGCGCTGACCGGGGTGTGGTGGCTGACTATATTCCAGAATTGGCACAGATTGATCCGCATCAATTTGCAATCTCTGTGGTGACGGCTGAAGGCCAGACCTATTGTGCGGGCGATTGTCAGGTAGGGTTCTCAGCCCAAAGCATCACCAAGGTGTTTACGCTTGCGATTGCGCTGGGGCGCAGTGGCGATCAGCTTTGGCAGCGCGTGGGCCGCGAGCCGTCAGGTACTGCGTTTAACTCCATCGTGCAGCTTGAAAACGAAAATGGACGTCCTAGAAATCCGTTCATGAACGCCGGTGCAATTGTCACAACAGACGAAGTACTGGCAGGTCGTGAACCCAAGCAAGCCCTTGCTGAAATCGTCGGTTTCGTGCAGGCTGCTGCGGGCGATAATGACATTCATATCAATGAAAGCGTAGCCCGTTCTGAACAGGCCCATGGGCATCGCAACTTTGCCCTCGCACATTTCTTGGCAGACCACAGCAATCTGAAAAACGCACCAGAGATGACTCTTGGCACCTATTTCCACCAATGCGCCATCGAATTAACAACCCAACAGCTGGCCCGGGCCGGTCGGTTTCTGATGGGGGCCAAACATGGCCCTCGGCTTGTTGCCAAGCCACGGGTGCGGCGTCTGAATGCAATGATGATGACCTGTGGCCACTACGATGGCTCTGGCGAGTTTGCCTTTCGGGTCGGCCTTCCCGCAAAGAGCGGCGTGGGCGGCGGCATTCTAGCGATTGTACCAGGCGTGGCCTCGATTGCCGTATGGTCACCGGGTTTGGATCACAACGGGAATTCCAAGCTCGGCACCGAAGCCTTAGAACGGTTGGCCCATGAAATGGACTGGTCTGTATTCTAAAGAAAAACCCAGAGGGCTGAGCCTCTGGGTTTCATGTGATTAGCGTACTTTCAGAGTCGCAAGTCCGATCATCGCAAGGATCAGTGAAATGATCCAAAAGCGAATAACAATCTGCGGCTCCGCCCAGCCTTTTTTCTCATAGTGGTGATGGATTGGCGCCATCAGGAAGACGCGTTTCCCGGTACGCTTAAAATACAGCACCTGAATGATCACTGACATTGCTTCGACCACAAACAAGCCACCCACGATGCCCAGCACCAACTCGTGCTTTGTTGCCACTGCGATGGCACCCAATGCGCCACCCAAAGCCAAAGACCCAGTGTCCCCCATAAAGACCGCCGCAGGAGGGGCGTTGTACCAAAGGAAACCCAGCCCGCCGCCAATCAGGCTTGCGGTAAAGATCAAGATTTCACCGGTACCCGGCACGTAATGCACGTCCAGATATTCGGTAAAGTCGACACGCCCCACCGCGTAAGCGATGATACCCAAGGCCCCCGCCGCGATCATTGACGGCATAATTGCCAATCCATCCAGACCATCTGTCAGGTTCACCGCATTTGCCGCGCCCACGATGACAAACATCGCAAACGGAATAAAGAAGATGCCAAAGTTTAGCAAAACGTCTTTGAAAATCGGCATGGCGACTTGGTATTGCAATGTTTCAGGGTGCAGAACACTGGCCCAATAGCTTGCAATGGCCGCAATCAGAAAACCCAAGCCCAAGCGTACTTTACCCGACACACCTTTGGTGTTTTGCTTGCTGACTTTCGCAAAATCATCAGCAAAGCCAATCAGCCCATAGCCCAGCGTTACAAACAACACGAGCCAGACAAACCCATTGTCCCATCGGGCCCACATCAAAGTGGATGTTAACAGCGCACCAACGATCAGCAAGCCGCCCATCGTGGGTGTGCCCGCCTTAGAGAAATGCCCTTCGGGACCATCTTCGCGGATCGGCTGGCCTTTGCCCTGTTTGCGGCGCAATACGTTGATCAACGGACGTCCAAAAACAAAACCAAACACCAGGGCCGTCATAAACGCGCCGCCAGCTCGGAAAGTGATGTAGCGGAACAGGTTGAAGACGTCGCCGCCATCAGAAAGAGCTGTCAGCCAATAAAGCATTAAATCGTACCCTCGTTGGAATTTGGCGCGGGATGACCCAATTTACGGATCGCGTCAACCACTCGGGCCATGCCCATCGAGAGCGACCCTTTGGCCAAAACGACATCCCCGGCATCCAGATCGTGCCGAATGCCCTCTGCCATGTCTTGTGATGTTTCAGTCCAGCGCCCGCGTTTGTCGGTTGGCAAAGCGTCGTGCAACGCCCGCATCAGTGGCCCAACGCAGTGGATTTTTTGGATGTTTTTCATCGCCGCCAAATCCGCAAGTGCCGCATGTAGCGCGACTTCGTCTTTGCCCAGTTCTTTCATGTCACCCAAATAGGCGATGCGGCGCCCTTGAGCGATGCGGCCCATTTCGTTTTTTACTTCTGCGGCGGCCAAAACCTCGAGTGAGGCCCCCAGCGACGCAGGATTGGAATTATAGGCATCGTCGATCAATTCGAGCGTTGGGCGTGGGTCTGCCGGATCCAGCCAAATCACCTCACGTAGGCCACGACCGGCCCCCGCAGACCATTGGCCCAGATCTGACAATGCAATCGCAAGTTCCAGATCAAGCGCTTCGGCGATCGCAATCACACCGGTTGCATTCATCGCGAAATGCCGTCCGGGCACCGCGACTTTGAACAACAGGTTTTGATCATCAACCCGCGCCTTGGCCACGGTTGTTGCATCCCCAATGGAAACGTCTGACAGACGCACCGCGTTAGTTTCGCTTTCTCCGAATGAAATCAATGCCTTTGCGTGCGATCTTGCAGCGCCCTCAAGGATCGAAGAAACCTCGAGATCCCCATTGAAAACCGCAATGCCATTGGGCTCCAAGCCTTCGAAAATGGCTGCTTTTTCGTGTGCAATACCCGCAAGGCTTTCAAAGGCCGCCAAATGCGCTGGCGCCACTGTTGTGATCATCGCCAAATGCGGACGTGCCAGTTTGGCCAAGGGTGCAATTTCGCCAGGGTTGCTCATGCCGATCTCGATCACAGCAAAATCTGTGTCCCGTGGCATTCGCGCCAAGGTCAAAGGGACACCCCAATGATTGTTATAGCTTGCTACGGCGGCATGGGTTTTGCCCTGCCCACTTAAAACAGTGCGCAGCATTTCCTTGGTCGAGGTTTTCCCAACCGATCCTGTCACCGCGACAACGGTGCCATTCATGCGCGCACGAGCCGCACGGCCCATGGCCTCGAGCCCGTTAAGGACGTCATCGACGATCAATAAAGGCGCATCATCGGCAACGCCTTCGGGGATATGCGTAACCAAAGCGGCCCCGGCCCCAGCCTCGAGTGCTTGGGCTACAAAGTCATGCCCGTCTCGCGCGGCCTTTAAGGCCACAAACAAGTCGCCTTTTTCCAAGGTGCGCGTATCAATCGACACACCGTTGACGGCCCAGTCTGATGTGGCGCGCCCGCCCGTGGCTTCTGCGGCCTCTTGTGCGGTCCAAAGCATCACACAGTTCCCCCATCAAGCGCCATCACAGCAACGCTGGCTTGTTCGACATCATCAAACGGCAGAACATCATCGCCGATGATCTGCCCTGTTTCATGGCCTTTACCAGCAATAAGCAAAGCATCGCCCGGCCCCAAGGCATCGACGCCCCGCAAAATCGCCTCGGCGCGATCACCCACTTCGATGGCCTCTGGCGCACCTTCAAGAACCATCTCGCGAATATGCGCGGGATTTTCACTGCGTGGGTTGTCATCCGTGACAAACACAAGATCTGCATATTCTGCAGCAGCGGCCCCCATCAGAGGGCGCTTACCTGCATCACGATCACCGCCTGCGCCAACGATGGCCACCAAACGGCCCATAACATGCGGGCGCATCGCCTTAAGCGCCGTGGCCACAGCATCTGGTGTGTGGGCGTAATCCACAAACACAGCTGCACCGTTGTTACGACGCGCAGCCAGCTGCATGCGACCCCGTACCGTTTTCAGTTCGTGCAGCACTTCAAACACACGGTTGGGATCAGCGCCGCAGGCAATTGCAAGCCCGGCGGCCAATAGAACATTTTCAGCCTGAAACCCGCCGATCAAATTCAGACGTGCCTGATAGGCCTCGCCGGCAAACTTAAAGCGGATGTCCTGCCCGGTGCTGTCAAAGCGTTGCACCTGAAGCTCTAGATCAGCGCCATGCCGACCCACTGTAAGGACTTTTTGACCACGACCTTCGGCAATGGCGGCCATGTCGGTGCCGCGCATATCATCGATATTGATCACAGCGGTGCCTTCTTCAGGCAGAACCCGTGCGAATAAGCCCGCTTTTGCATCAAAGTAGTCGTCAAAGGTGTTGTGATAATCCAGATGATCCTGGGTGAAAT
This sequence comes from uncultured Paracoccaceae bacterium, assembly GCA_947498415.1. Classification (GTDB taxonomy): domain Bacteria; phylum Pseudomonadota; class Alphaproteobacteria; order Rhodobacterales; family Rhodobacteraceae; genus Cognatishimia. The sequence continues at coordinate 309,363 of CANMKB010000003.1, read as the reverse complement.
TCGTGAAACCCGCCGCGGCGAGCTGCACGCCATCCAGGCGGCGTTGCTCTAGCCCGTGCGAGCTGGCCTCCATCGCAGCACATTCAATGCCTGCGTCGTTGGCCTCAGACAATGTGCGATGTAATGTGATCGGTTCTGGCGTTGTGTGATGCAATGGCGCTTCGAAATCGCCTTCCACACCTGTTGTGCCAAGATTGACCGCAGGCAAACCCAACTCTTGCCAGATCATCCGCAAGAAGGTGGATACCGACGTTTTTCCGTTGGTCCCTGTGACGGCTGCGACAATGCTGGGCTGCCGAGCGAACCACAAAGCCGAAGTATATGCCAGCGTTTGTCGCGGGTCTTCGCAGACCACAACCGCCGCACCATGGGCCTCAAGCTCTTGGGCTGCAATCCGGGCGCCTTCGGCATCAGTGATCACCGCCACCGCGCCCATGCGCAAGGCAAATTGGATAAAGGTCGCGCCGTGTACGCGTGTGCCGGGCAAGGCTGCAAAAAGGTAGCCCTCTTTCACATCGCGGCTATCGACGGCAAGGCCCGTGATTTCTGGGTTTCGCCCATCCAAGGGCCCACCCGTGGCCGTCAGGCCCAGTTCAGATAGTGTTTTCGCCTGCGCCGCCATGGTTAACCCTTTTTTACCGGCTTTAGTTTGATGCTAGGGTTATATCAGTCAGCACCGCAGGTTCAACTTCGGGACGCAATCCAAGCAGTGGCGCCACGCGCTGCACAATTTCTGCCGCAACTGGCACCGCTGTCCAACCCGCTGTCCGCCGTGGCTTATCACCAGAGGTTTCAACCGGTTCGTCCAAGGTGACGATCAATACGTATTTCGGCGCATGTGCTGGAAAAACAGAGGCAAAGGTGTTGATGACCTTATCATCATAATACCCGCCCGTTGGCTTTGGCTTGTCCGCAGTGCCGGTTTTACCCGCCACGTAATAGCCCGGAACCTCACCAAAGCTGGCCGTGCCTTTGGTGACAACCTTACGCAACATACGCACGCTTTCGGCGGCAACCCGCTCAGACAAGACCTGTGGGCCATATTGCGGCGCGTCTTGTTTGAGGATCGTTGGTTTGATCTGACGCCCACCATTGGCCAATGTCGCGTAAGCGGCGGCCAAGTGCAGCGGGCTTGATGAGATACCGTGGCCATAAGATACGGTCACCGCTGACAAGTCTGTCCAACGCGCAGGCAACAATGGCTTGCCACCTGTGGCTTCGATGATCTCAATCGGCGTTGGCTCAAACAAGCCCAGGTTTTTCAAAAACTCTTGTTGGCGCTTTACGCCAATTTCCAAAGCCATCCGGCCAGTGCCGCGGTTGGAGCTTTTGACGATAATGTCGGTGACAGAAAGCTTGCCGTAGTTCTTGTTTTGGAATTCACCAATACGATGCCCCCCCACCTTCATCGGACCTTTGGTGTCGATGATGGTTTCAGCATTCACAAGGCCAAGCTCCATTGCCTGTGCTGCTGTGAAAATCTTAAAGGTTGACCCAAGTTCATACACACCCTGCAAAGCACGGTTGAACAACGGGCTATCGGCTTGATCCCCTTGGGTTAGTGGACGTGGGCGATCGTTTGGATCAAAGTCAGGCAAAGACACCAGAGAAACCACTTCGCCGGTGTGTACATCCATCAGAACAGATGCAGCCCCCTTTGCATTCAACAGTTTCATACCGCCATAAAGCACACGCTCGATTGCGGCCTGTACGGTCAGATCAACGGAAAGCGTCAGCGCCTTGCCGCCATTTGCCGGATCACGCAGCACTTCATCAAAGGTTTTTTCAACACCGGCCACACCAATAACTTCGGCCGCATTCACCCCTTCACGACCAAAGCCCGCGCCCCCCAGAATATGGGCGGCCAACTTGCCGTTTGGATAAAGGCGCATTTCACGTGGCCCAAACAACAGGCCCGGATCGCCGATTTCGTGCACGGCTTGCTTTTGCTCAGGAGACAATTTCTTGCGCACCCACAAGAACTTACGCTTGCCTGTGAAGTCTTTGAGCAATCGTTGTTCGTTCAGATCAGGGAAGATGGCGACCAGCTCTTTGGCGACGCGCTCTTTGTCGATCATATGCGGCGGTTGCGCGTAAAGGCTGAAGGTTTCCAGATTGGTTGCCAAAATACGGCCCTGACGATCTACAATGTCCGCCCGTTGCGCCTGAATTTGTGTGTTGCCCAAAGCGACCCGAGGCTCTGCGGCCTCACTGCTTGCCAAAGTGCCCATGCGGACGCCAATCACAGCAAAGGCCGCGATGAACGCGACCCCAAGAACCAGCAAACGGCCCTCTGCCCGAACACGGGATTCATCCCGCATCACTTCGTGACGTTTCCGAATATTTTCCTTTTCGATCACATCCGGATTTTCGCCCTGTGCGCGGGCCTTTATGACGGTGGCGAGCGGACGGAGCGGTGTGCGGATCATTGGACATCCCCCTGAGAGGAGACCTCGACAATGCCATCCAGCGTGGCCGTGCCCAGTGGCGGATAGGCCACCTGCTCGATACGGCCGAATTGATCAGGGCGCAGGGGCAAAAGCTGAAGGCGCTCAAAATTGATGTCAGCAAGATCGCTTAGGCGATCGGGGCGGTTTAGGTACGCCCATTCGGCCTTGAGCATCGCAAGGCGGTCTCGTGCCTGGCCAATCTCGGCCCGCAGTTCCTGGGTTTGCCCCAGGGCCTCTTGCGTGGTGTAGTTTTCACGATAGGCCCAAAAGGCCAGTGCGATGACAGATACTGCTGTCAGTACATACATAAGGCTGCGCATTAGCGTCGTCCCCCAGATTTTCCCGCCGTCAACATGGGCATGCCGATCTTTTTACCGTCGACATTTCCCGCTGGCGCATCGGTGCGCCGAGCCACACGCAGCTTTGCCGAGCGTGCGCGTGGATTTTCTTCTAACTCTTGATCATCAGGCCCAACTGCTTTGCGCGTCAGCAATTCAAAAGCCGGGGCTTCGAGCTGAACTTCGGGCGCATAACGGCTGCCGCCGCCGGTTTTGCCGGCGCGGGCCTGTAGGTATTTCTTGACCATTCGGTCTTCGATTGAATGAAAGGTCACAACCGCCAGCAAACCACCGGGGCGCAGGGCGCGTTCGGCGGCCATGAGGCCACGGAACAATTCGCCGTATTCGTCATTCACAGCAATGCGCAGACCTTGAAAGCTGCGGGTTGCTGGATGGCTTTGATTTGGCTTTGGGCGCGGCAGGCATTTCTCAATGACTTCAGCCAGTTGCAGTGTGGTCTTAAACGGCGCAACAGCCCGTTCACGCACAATCGCCCTGGCAATACGGCGGCTTGCGCGTTCTTCGCCATAGTGAAACAGAATGTCCGCGATTTCTTCTTCGGAGGATTCATTGACGATATCAGCGGCCGACAAACCCTCTTGGCTCATCCGCATGTCCAAAGGCCCGTCTCGCATGAAAGAAAAGCCACGCTCTGCGAGGTCTAGCTGCATCGAGCTAACGCCCAGATCCAACACAACACCATCAAGGCGTTGTGCATATTCATCCATTTTCGAAAACACACCCGCGACGCATTCAATGCGATCATCAAATTCGCCGATCCAGTCTTTGGCCATCTGAAAGGCCAGCGGATCACGATCTACGCCGTATACTTTGTCAGCGCCGGCTTGCAAAAGACCACGGGTATAGCCCCCGGCGCCAAAGGTACCATCCAGCCAACGCCCAGACACCGGCGCCACGGCCGCCAATAGCGGGCGCAGCAACACGGGAATATGCGGGGCATTCTTGTCTTGTGATGCCTTGTCCGCCATTCCTTAAGTCTCCTTGGTCTGATCAAGGAACACCAGAGGATCAAAATCATCTGGCAGCTCATCCAACCATTCTTCGGTTTTAGAGAGCTCTTCCTCTTCGTATGTTTCCGGCTTCCATATCTGGAAGGTGTCACCAGCGGCAATAAAGAAAGCTTCTTTATCCAATTCAATTTTCTGACGCAGCTTGGCGGGCAAAACCAAACGACCTGTCTCATCTACCGTAGTTGGGAAAGACTGGCCGTGGAAAAGACGTTGCAGCATTTTGCGTTCCATAGAGCCGCGTGGCAGAGCGTCGATCTTATTGTCGACCTCTTCAATCGCTTCCATGGTGTAGCATTCAAGATAATTGCGGCGATGATCGCCATATACAATCACAAGCTCTGGGGTATCGCCGGACTTCCAGTTGGGGTCAGATGCTTCGAGCACACGACGAAACGAGGCCGGGATAGACACCCTGCCCTTCGTATCCACCTTATGGTGGCTTTCGCCTCTGAACCTACGTGCCACTGCCTGACCGGGTCCTTCTGTTAACCCCACGTTGTGTTGCGTTCCGCTGGAAACGAAACAGCGGATTGAACTGCTGCCACTGTTCAATCCGCCGCCCTCGTCCCGCTTTGCGGGTATGTCCAGCTGCACGCGCCACCTGGGGGGATGTCTGCTCGCCCGCGCGCCGGATCTCTTAATTCGATGAAATCGGGGCCTGTATGAAACCTGACTTTGGATTTTTTGTTCGGGGTCTTTTTCGCGCCCCTCATAATCCCGTCCTCATCGTGTTTATAGGGATGCCATGGGAAATCATGGAAATCAATAGAAATTTTGGGAAAAGATGGGAAAAAATGTGGCAAAGAATCTAAAACAACATAAAGCACAAAAGTGAAATAGGCTTCAATATACTATATATTGATCAAATATCACTACACAACACCAAATAGGCTAAAAATATTGCAATCGCAAAACTTCCCATGATTTCCCGGAAATTTTGAACTTTTTCTTAAATCGCCCTGGAAACTGGATGAGAGCAGCGCCTGAAAGCCCCAAATCCCACACAATTCCCATAAAGCTCCCAGCATTTCCCAAGGGCGTTCCATGAATTCCCAAAGCCGATTTGGGCGAATGGCCTTTACTGAAAAACAACAAATCTGGGGGCAAAGTTGCAATTCAAAGCCAAACCATTGATTTTAAGAGAGGTGAGCGTATCTTAGATACAAAGAACAGGGCAGCGGACAAATCCGTGACAATTCAATTGGCAGTACAACTCCCCCTCTCACTCTCCAATGCACGCAAGCGCGATATGCGCAGCCAGTTTGCAGCGCTGGTCTGGCGCGTGCGCAATGGCAAAACCCAGATCCTATTGATCACAAGCCGCGGAACCGGCCGCTGGATCATCCCTAAGGGTTGGCCAATGCTGGGCATGATACCGGCAGAGGCCGCTGCACAAGAAGCCTGGGAAGAAGCTGGCGTGAAGGGCAAAGTCAGCAGTCAATGCCTGGGCGTGTATTCCTACTTGAAGCGCAACGAAGAAAAGCGTGACCTGCCTTGTCTTGCGATGGTCTACCCTGTTAAATGCAAAAAACTTGAGACAGAGTTTCCCGAAGCGGGGCAACGTCGCCGCAAATGGTATTCACAAAAGAAAGCAGCCAAACTGGTAAAGGAACCAGAATTGGCGAAAATTATTAAATCCTTTGATCCAAGCCGCCTACAATAATTTCAAGTGATAGGGCGTCGCGGATAATTTATTTGGCTTGATCCCATTTTGGGACAACAATAAGAACAGCCGATATCAAGTTGGTCCTTAAAAGAATGATCCAATACACGCTTAAATGCTCGCAAGGGCACCGTTTCGACAGTTGGTTCCAATCTGCAAGCGCTTTTGACAAGCTCAAAGCGGCGGGCATGGTAACTTGTGCTGCTTGTGGGGAAACAAATGTCGAAAAGGCAATCATGGCCCCACGCGTGCGCCCTGCCCGTTCGGCGGCTCAGGCTCCTAAGGACGCTGAAAAAGACTCCGCAACGCCAAGCACAAAGACGCCAACCCCTGTCTTGTCGCAACCCACCACCGAAGTTGAACAAGCGTTATCTGAACTGAAGAAACAAGTTGAGGCCAATTCAGACTATGTAGGTGCGAACTTTGCCGAAGAAGCTCGCGCCATACATACAGGCGACGCCCCTGAACGCGCGATCTATGGCGAAGCCAATGCCGAAGAAGCAAAAAGCCTTGTTGAAGAAGGCGTTCCGGTTTTGCCACTTCCCTTTCGCCCCGGGCGCAAATCCAACTGATCTGAAAACCGAATCTCTTTGAGATGAAACGAATGTTGCGCAAACCGCATCGCTCGCAAAATTCTGTTAAATTGGACAGCGTGTAACGATAAACGGCAAAGCCACCCCTGTGGGGGCAACAAACTCTGTTTAAACGCCGTTTTCCGTTCGTTTCGTGGCGCTGCCTGCCTTGTCCTAAGGCCCTACAGCACGTAAACCGCCCCTCAATTCGAAAACGAAAGGCAGGAAGTTAAGCTCATGCCCACATTGGTAATGAAATTCGGCGGCACCTCTGTCGCGAACCTGGACCGCATTCGACGCGCTGCGAAACGAGTCGGCGTCGAAGTGGCCAAAGGCTATGACGTCATTGTCATCGTTTCGGCCATGTCAGGCAAGACCAACGAACTTGTCGGCTGGGTGAACGAGACTTCATCGCTGTATGACGCACGTGAATATGATGCGGTTGTCAGCTCGGGTGAAAATGTCACCGCTGGTCTAATGGCGTTGACCTTGCAAGAGATGGGTGTCGCGGCGCGCAGCTGGCAAGGATGGCAAGTGCCGCTGCAAACCAACTCGGCCCACAGCCAGGCCCGCATCGAGGGTATTCCGCCAGAAAACATCAATGCCAAGTTTGCCGAAGGCATGCAGGTTGCAGTTGTTGCAGGTTTTCAGGGTGTGAGCCCAGAAGGTCGCATTACCACGCTAGGTCGGGGTGGCTCTGACACCACAGCTGTGGCCTTTGCCGCAGCCTTTGATGCAGAGCGTTGCGACATCTATACAGATGTGGACGGCGTTTACACGACTGACCCGCGCATCTGTCAGAAGGCCCGTAAGCTTGACCGGATCGCATTTGAAGAAATGCTGGAACTTGCCTCTTTGGGTGCGAAAGTTCTGCAAACCCGCTCTGTTGAATTGGCGATGCGCTACAAAGTTAAACTGCGCGTACTAAGCTCTTTTGAAGAACAATCTGACGAGGCCGGAACGCTCGTCTGTGATGAGGAAGAAATCATGGAATCCAATGTAGTTGCCGGTGTGGCGTATTCTCGTGACGAAGTTCAAATGACACTGCGTTCTGTGGCAGACCGCCCCGGTATTGCGGCCATCATCTTTGGCACCCTGTCTGATGCGGGTGTGAACGTAGATATGATCGTGCAGGACATCTCTGAAGATGGCCGCACCAATATGACATTCAGCCTGCCAATTGATCAGGTCAGCCGCGCAGAAACTGCAATGGAATCGATCAAAGGGTCCGAGATCAACTATCAGGGCATCGCCAGCGACAAAGACGTCGCAAAAGTGTCTGTTGTTGGCATCGGCATGCGTTCGCAATCAGGCGTTGCAGCCAAGATGTTTAAGGTGCTGTCTGATGAAGGCATCAACATTAAGGTCATTACGACGTCAGAAATCAAAATTTCTGTGCTTGTAGACCGGAAATACATGGAACTTGCCGTCCAAGCCCTGCATGATGCATTCGAATTGGATAAAGCGGCGTAAGACTCTGCACGATCACAACTGATCGCGCGGAGAGTGAATTGCCGCGCGATTGGTGGACAGAATGCCCGAAAGACGTGACAGCGAAAGTCGCAAACTCCTAGGACGCCTGCGCGAAGCAATGGCCGAGGACAGCGCTGGTCAGGCCCGACTGGATAAAATCACCGGGCTGATTGCGTACTCTATGGGCACCGAAGTGTGCTCTATCTACCTTTTCCGTGATGAAGAAACACTAGAACTGTGTGCCACCGAGGGTTTGCATTCCGATGCGGTGCACCAAACCCGTCTGCGTATGGGCGAAGGCCTGGTGGGCCGCGTTGCCAAGCGCAATCAGGTGGTGAACACCGCAGATGCGCCCAATGAAAAGGGCTACCGCTTTATGGCGGAAACCGGGGAAGAGCGTTTTGCGTCTTTTTGTGGTGTGCCCATCCAACGTTTGGGTGAAAAACTGGGCGTTTTGGTTGTGCAATCCAAAGAATCCCGCGTGTTTTCCGCCGATGAGATCTATGCGCTTGAAGTCGTGGCGATGGTTCTGGCTGAAATGACCGAACTCGGTGCCTTTGTGGGCGAAGGCGCGGCCTTGTCCCCCTTGCACCAGCAACAAGTGGCCATCAAAGGCGGTGTCGCACAAGAAGGCGCAGCGCAAGGGCATGTTTGGCTGCATGAGCCTCGCGTGGTTGTCACCAATCCGATTGCAGATGATCCCGAAGTTGAACAACAGCGTCTTGCAGAGGCCATCAGCACGTTGCGCGTAGGCGTCGACAGAATGCTTGAAGGTGCGGCGGGCGGCGACAAAGAACAGCTTCAGGTGCTAGAAGCCTACCGGATGTTTGCGAACTCCAAAGGTTGGTTGCGCCGGATGGAGCAAGACATTGCTCAGGGTCTATCGGCCGAAGCTGCTGTCGAAAAAGAACAATCCACAGCGCGGGCCCGCATGGCGCAGGCAACTGATGCCTACTTGCGCGATCGCCTACATGATCTAGATGACCTCTCTAACCGCTTGCTGCGCATCCTGACGGGTCAGGGCAGCAACACCGGCGCGGAAATGCCTGCTGATCCAATTCTGATTGCCCGCAACATCGGGCCTGCTGAATTGCTGGAATATGGACGGTCTTTGAAAGGCATTGTCCTGGAAGAAGGCTCTGTAGGGTCACATGCGGCGATCGTTGCGCGTGCGCTTGCGATCCCGTTGATCATTCACGCCGAGCGCATCACAACCGAAGCGCTGAACGGCGACCAAATTCTGGTGGATGGCGATCAAGGGCTTGTGCACCTGCGGCCTGATGACACCGTCGTGTCTGCTTTTCATGACAAGCTGGCGATGCGCGCAAACGCGCAAGAGCGCTATGCCTCGATCCGTGACAAACAAGCGATTTCCAAAGACGGCATTCATATACGCATGTTCATGAACGCGGGCCTGATGGCGGACCTGCCGTCTCTTGAAGGCTCGGGTGCCGAAGGTGTGGGTCTGTTCCGAACTGAATTGCAGTTCTTGATCCGCAATCAAATGCCCAAACGCAACGAATTGGCAGAGCTGTATTCACATGTGATGGATTCCGCGGCGGGCAAGCGTGTTGTGTTCCGCACACTCGACATCGGGTCAGACAAAGTGCTGCCCTATATGGCACCTCAAGACGAACCAAACCCAGCCCTTGGCTGGCGCGCGATCCGTGTGGGGCTTGATAAACCGGGTGTCCTGCGGATGCAGCTTCAGGCGCTTTTGCGGGCGGCCAAGGGGCGTGAACTGACCGTCATGTTCCCCTTCATTGCGCAGTATTCCGAATTTACAGCCGCAAAGGCTGAGATGGACAAAGCCATCGAACGTGAAAAGATCTTGGGCCATTCTCTGCCGTCCAATGTGCGTGTCGGTACGATGCTCGAAACGCCTTCGTTGGCCTTTGCGCCTCAGCAATTCTTTGAAGAGGTGAGCTTTCTGTCGATCGGCGGCAACGATCTGAAACAGTTCTTCTTTGCCGCAGACCGCGAAAACGAGCGCGTCCGCCGCCGCTACGACACGCTGAATTCAGGTTTCCTGACGTTCATCGAGGGCATCGTAAACCGTTGTAAATCCAGCAAAACCACTTTGAGTTTCTGTGGTGAAGACGCAGGCCGCCCGATTGAGGCGCTGTGCCTTGCGGCAATGGGCGTGCATATTTTGTCCATGCGACCTGCGTCAATTGGGCCTGTTAAAAGCCTGATCCTAAAGACAGATTTGTCTGAGTTGCGCGGCGTGATCAACGCCGCCCGCAATGATAATCAGGAAACAGTTAGACCCGCTGTGATGGCCTATTTGCGCGATCAGTCCTAGTCAGGTTTTTGTCAGCTCTGGCTGGGCTTTTTCTCGAAACCGCGAGACGATTTCCGCGTGTCCAATGTCGCTGTCGATGGCAAGTTTGCGCAGCCCAAAGTGCACATGCGCTATTTCTTGATAGTAGCTGGTAAAGGCGTAGTTGGTGGCGGCCCCTGCCACAGCACCCAAAACCGGAACGGCTTGTGCCGCCAGTTTCTGCCCCATAACCGCAGCCAAACGCGGCGCGACCCATGCTGTCACACGTTGAAGCCCACCGGAGGTGAGTGCCATACGTGCGCTTAGAAAGGCCAGATCCGCACCATCGTCATGTGACAAAGGCCCGGCGGCGGCAAAGACCTGAACGCAATCAAACTGCACATTGTCAGATGCGGGATCAAAGCCGTAATCCTCTGCCACATCCTGAATGGCCCGTAAAAGAATTGTTGTGGTGATCGGTAGTTCTGCAAGAGCGGTGGGTGCCCCACCTGCCCCGCCAGCCGCGCCCATTGCTGTGGCGACCGCTGTATGCATCCAGCCTTTGCGCGGGCCGACAATCCGGCGTGATCCGTGCGCGGCCTTCATGGCTTGGCGCAGGGCAGCCTCTGTCGCGTCTTCAAGCCGGTCTCGCACCGGTTTGGGCAAGCTATCCACCAACCCATCCGCCTGCGTTCCTAATAAATTGAGAACTTCGATCCCAAGCCCGCCGGCCTGTTCATAGCGTTTCGCAAGCTGCTCTAGCTCTGAATCCACATCAATCTCGGTCAAAGGCGTGTCGCGCATGATTTCCCCTCTCTCGATTTGAAGTGGGGATCGGTTGTCGGTTTTCAACCCTCGCTGTGTTTTGTAACACGCCCTGTAACCCCCTGCCATGCACCTGCTGTTAAAGCATAGCCCAGCACCCGTTCGGGGTTGGTGGGTGGCGGCATCATCACGCCTTCAAGCTTGTGAAAACCAAACCGTTGATAATATGGCGCGTCCCCCACAAGGATGACGCGTGCCCACCCCAATTCTTTTGCGATTTCAAGGCTTTCACGGATCAGAAATCCACCCAGACCCTCGCCTTGACGGGTTGGGTGAACCGCAACAGGCCCCAGTAACAAAGCAACATCGCTGCCCACTTTTACAGGCCAAAACCGGATGGCACCGCCCAAGATCGCATCATCATCGCGGGCCACCAACGAAAGTTGCGCTACAGGTGGCACATTATCACGCAAACGATATGAAGACAGCGCTTCGCGACCCGGTGCGAAACACAGGTCATAGAGAGCCTCGACCTCCCACCAGTCGTCCGTGGTTTCCTGCGCCAATTGAAGCACCGAAGGGTCCTTTTTTGATACCTATAAAAAACCGGTAGCACTGCCCCTAACATGGCGCTACCTGTGGCGCAATTCATCAGGAGCTTTGTGTATGTTCTATCGCCCCGAAAAAGGTCATGGCCTTGCCCACAATCCATTCAAAGCAATTGTGTCGCCGCGCCCGATTGCCTGGATTTCTACGCAGGATCAACAAGGTGTGGCCAATCTGGCCCCCTATTCGTTTTTCAATGCGATGTCAGATAGCCCCCCTCAGGTGGTATTTGGATCAACCGGTGCAAAAGACGATCAGGCCGAGGGGAAAGACACGCTGTCCAACATCCGCGCAACGGGTGTGTTTTGCGTCAATATCGTCAGCCATGACTTGCGCGATGCGATGAATGCCTCCAGTGCGCCTTTGGCGAAAGACATGGATGAATTCACCGTCGCGGATCTAGAGGTTGCCCGGTGTGATACTATCGACTGCCCACGTGTGGCCGTGGCCCCTGCCAGCCTTGAATGCAAGATGACCCAAATTATCCCGCTGGAAGGCGAAAACAATTTTATGGTGCTGGGCCGGGTTGATGCCGTGCACCTGCGGGATGATTGCCTTGTCGACGGGCGTTTTGATGTGATGGCCTATCAGCCACTCGCGCGGCTTGGGTACAAGGATTACAGCACGGTCACCGACGTCTTTTCGCTTAACCGTCCAACAAAGTGATTGATTAAAACAACCCGTTTGCCAAGGCGATCCACAGTGGCAGCGTTATTGCGCTGAGCAATGTGGATTGCGCCACCATGGTGGCCGACAGCCGTTGGTCAGCACCAGAGGCCCCGGCCAGCACATGTGACGCCGCAGCGGTTGGCAAAGCCGCATACATGATCAGCGTTTGCACCATGCCGCCTTGTAAGCCTGTGGTTTGTGCAAAGAAATAAGCCGTCAGCACAACAAATCCTGGCAAAGCCAACAGCTTGGTTGCGTTGATACACAGGCTAAAGCGATCCAGTTTTGACAGGGCCCGCCAGTTCATTGTGGCCCCAATGGAAATCAGCGCAATCGTTACGGCTGGCTGCGACAACAGCTCGAGCGACCGCACAGCGATGGCTGGCAAACGCAGACCAAACAAGCCAGCACACACCCCCAATAAGCTCGAAACAAAAAACGGGTTCAGCATGACCTTTTTCGCGGTTTCAAACAGGTCTTGCTTTTCACCGCGCGACAGAACGGAAACCGCAAAGGCATTGCCCACAGGCACCGCCATGCCGACGACAACAGCATACATGCCAAGGTTTCCCTTATCCAACGCAGTCACGGCGACAAAGCCGATGCCTGCATTAAACCGCCAGGTGGTTTGCCAACACCCTGCGAAATCAATGTATTTGTCAGGACCAAAGCGACGGGCCCCATAGCCCACGATCACAGCCACCAAGATGATCGTCCAGACCAGAGGTGCCACGGCTGCCACGTCTTCAAGCGTAAGGGTGCGCTCGCTGGCCGCCAGAAACAACAAAGCTGGAAAGAAATAGGTAAAGTTCAAACGGTCAAGCCCGCGCCACGCGGTCTCGGGCAATTGGTTGCGCAACGCCCCGCCAAGGCCCACCAAAGCCATCAAGGGGATCAGCCCTGTCATCACAGTCATCAAAGTCATGTCAGGCACCGCTGCAGTCAAATTCGCTGCGCTGATGCATGGGGTTAAGTCTCTCTGCAAGCACAAAAAAACCGGGATCAAAAGACCCCGGTTTTCTGTCGGTTTTGATAGATTTAGTGGTTGCCCAGAATGCCAGTCCGCACACCGTAATCAACCGCGATGCCATATTCAGGGTCATCTTGGCTATCCACCATCAGGTGCCCTGCTTTGTTCAGCAGCTCGTGGCAGTCGCGACTCAGGTGGCGCAGGGTCAGTGTTTTGCCCGCGGCCTCGTATTTACCGGCGACAGCCTCAATCGCTTGCAGCGCAGATTGGTCCACCACGCGGCTGTATTTGAAATCAACGATAACCGCATCTGGGTCAGTCTCGATCTCAAACAGCTCGGTAAAGCCATCGGTGGAGCCAAAGAACAACGGGCCCTGAATTTCATAAACCTTCGCACCGGCATCAGTCACAGACTCACGGGTGATGGCGTGAATACGGCGGGCGTTGTTCCACGCATAGGCCAAGGCCGACACGATCACACCGACCACAACCGCAATCGCAAGGTCAGTGGCCACGGTGACAACGGTCACGAGCACGATGACAAACGCGTCGGTCAGCGGCACCTTGGTCATGATCTTAAGCGAGTTCCACGCAAAGGTGCCGATCACCACCATGAACATCACGCCCACAAGCGCGGCCAGAGGGATTTGTTCGATCAGCGGGCTAGCAGCCACGATGAACAACAACAGGAACAGCGCAGCCGCGATACCTGCGATCCGCGTCCGGCCCCCTGATTTCACGTTGATCATCGACTGACCGATCATGGCACAACCGCCCATGCCACCAAAGAAACCCGTGACGATGTTTGAGGCGCCCTGCGCGATACATTCCTGAGACGCACCGCCGCGTTTGCCCGTGATTTCACCCACAAGGTTCAACGTGAGCAAGCTTTCGATCAGGCCAATGGCAGCCAAAATAACGGAATACGGCAAGATGATTTGCAGGGTTTCCATATTGATCGGAACCAGTGGGATGTGAAATGCTGGCAAGCCACCCTCGATCGAGGCCATGTCACCCACGCGCGGCACATCCAGACCCAGTGCAATCACCAGAATGGCAACAATCCCGATACCCGCCAAAGGCGCCGGGATCACGCTGGTGATCTTGGGCATTCCCCAGATGATCACCATGGTCAGCGCCACAAGGCCCAGCATCAGCACCATAGACCCACCCTGCAGCCACTCAGCACCACCTGTGGACGGGTCTTTGAACTGCGTCATCTGCGCAAGGAAAATCACAATCGCCAAACCATTCACAAAGCCCAGCATCACCGGATGCGGCACAAGGCGAATGAATTTGCCCCACTGCATCACACCAGCAAAAACCTGCAAAATGCCCATCAGCACCACAGTCGCAAACAGGTATTCCACCCCGTGTTGCGCCACAAGCGCCACCATCACAACCGCGAGGGCGCCAGTCGCACCCGAGATCATACCGGGACGGCCACCAAACAACGCGGTGATCAGACCGACCAAAAAGGCTGCATACAGGCCAACCAGCGGGTGCACTCCTGCCACAAAGGCAAAGGCCACGGCCTCTGGCACCAAAGCCAAGGCAACGGTCAGACCTGATAGCAATTCGGTACGGACACGGCCAACCGACCAACCTTCGTCCTGCATAATGGAGAGATTGGGCGGAGAAATATTCTTGGCAAAATTCGCCAATGCTGCGCGTTTCATCGGGCATTCCTAATGATCTGGAGAGTTCTTGCCCCGCCCCTATCGGAAAAGCCCTATTTTAACAAGTGTTCCCGACATTCGCAGGAACGTGATTTGCGCCGTTGCGCTGCAAAGCCCACTCTGAGGGCAGCTTGATCGGAGACATATCTTGCGGCATTTGATTTTTACTTTAGCCCTGTTCTGCGCCAACGCGGTTGCGGCGCAGGATGTTGACGGGACAGACACAGCCAGCAATTGGCGTGCCACCCATTTTGAGACATTCGGGATTTACCTTTCGTCTTGCGACGAACGCATGGAGGGCGACGCGCTCAAGCAACGCTGTTACCTGCGCTATGTTGATGTGTTTTCACCCCAACCGAACTTCGCAGCTCAGTTCTTTTTTGTGGTCAACACCGACGACGGCCCCGAAGTGGATTTCGGGCTAGAACCGGGCACATTGTTTAGCCCCAACGGCTTTCGCATCGAAGACATGGGCGGCGACATCTGGAAAACCCGCCGCATCGGATGCCTGACTGGGCTGTCCTGCACCTTCTCTGGCGAGGATGCAGCGATCTTGCTGCAAGCCATGCAAGACGGCACCGCCTTTCGCTTTACCTTCCGCGATCGCCACGGCAAGGCCCAAGACCTAACATGGCCGTTACTGGGCTTTGCGGAGGCCATGGCAGATTTCAAAGCCCAAAGCGCGAAACGCGGGCTTTAGATAAGTGCTTCTTTCAGCTGACTGACCAAAAGGTCAGCCCCGGCAAGATCGTCGCGCCGACGCTCATATGCAGAAATGGCAATTGGGGCTAATTGAGGCAATCCAAGCTTGCTTGGCGCAGAAACCAAAGGTGCAACAATTGTTTTGGATGGCATAACCGTCAACGCCAACCCAGCCAAAACCAAAGAACGAACACCAATCGGATGCGGACTAAGGTGCGACACATGCCCTTTTCGCCCGTGACTGTCTAAGGCACGAAGCGCATAATGTCGTAAGTCTCGTCCATCAGACAGAAAGGCAAGTGGGACGAGGTCTGTCTCTGGCAAATGAAAGTCTTGAGCACATACCCAGTTCAAGTCCATGGAATGCACAAATTTGCGCAAGCCGTGGCGGCCTTGGTCCATCATAAAGGCCACATCGATTTCACCTACGTCCAAACGATGTAACAATTGATCACTACGATCACATTGTATTTGGATTTGGATATCGGGTCTTTGTTCTGCAAACACTCTAAGCACATCTGCGACTACGGACAGCGCAAGAGTCACGGTTGTACCTAGGCGCAATACTTGTCGGGCATTGGTCGTGCGCACAGTTTCAGCCGCGTCTTGCGACAATTCCAAAATACGACGTGCGTAAACAAGGAAGGCCTCACCCTCTGCAGTAAGGCGCATGGCTTGACCGCGTCCGCGGGATACAAGCGTTTGGCCTAAGGCATTCTCGAGTTTCTTGATCTGAGCACTGATTGCGGATTGGACGGTATTTTTCCGATCAGCGACGGTCGTAAAACTCAAATCCTCTGCAACGAGAACAAAAGTTTGCAAAGCATTCAGGTCATATGAAATCTGCATATCAGCTTTATAAAGTCACAAAAGATCGTTTCAAAGATTTAAATTTCATCAATACACAAGGGCTGACACATAAGTTGGACAAGCCCATGGATCTTTCGTTTTCATTTTTCCTCATCGCTTCCCTATCGATTTTACTTACAGGCATCTCAAAAAGTGGATTTGGCGGTGGGCTTGGCGTCATGTCAGTTCCGCTTATGTCTTTGCACGTCGCTCCACAATTTGCAGCCGCTGTGATGATGCCGATCTTGCTTGCAATTGACGTGTTAGTTGTTTGGCGACACCGACGTACATGGAAGCGCGAGATTGTACTGGGAATGCTGCCCGCAGCGGCGGTCGGGCTGGCCATTGGGAGTGCAACATTTCAGCACCTAAATGCCGACCTCTTGCGCCTCATCGTCGGCATGTTGGCGACGTTCTTTGTATTGCAGTTTATGCTTTCTAGTTGGGCAAAGCCGAGGCCCACACGAACGTCAAAAATCGTTGTCTGGGGAATGGGCATAGTTTCAGGGTTTGCAAGTTTTGTGGCCCACGCAGGCGGCCCACCCATCAAAGGCTACTTGTTGAAAAAAGACCTAGAGAAAACTTGGTTTGTTGGCACAAACACGGTGTTCTTCTTTTCGTTAAACTTTATTAAAACAATTGCTTATGGCGCATCAGGAACATTGTCTTCAGCCAGCCTTTCGGCCAGTCTCATACTTGCCCCAATGCTTTTTCTTGGCGTGTTTCTAGGAACTCGTTTACATCGGGTACTAGATCAAACCACATTCATCCAAGTTGTTTATGGTTTCTTGGCCCTCACTGCGATCAAGCTTGTTTCGGATGGTGTGAACGCTTTCCTTTGACCCTAGACATAGTGTTCCATTTCCTTACCGTTTATTTGACGACATTAATCCATTGAGAGGCAATATTCATGCCTATGCCACATACCTACCGGCACGCGACCCGCGAATGGCGGGCTTTTTTGGCCGACGCCAAGGATCAGATGGCCCTGCAATCTGACAACAACACCTATACTGCGGTGCAGGGTGTTTTGTTAACTTTTAGGCGACGTTTAACCGTGCCCGAGGCGCTCTTGTTTGCTGATGTGCTGCCGTCGGTGCTACGGGCCATGTTCGTATATCAATGGGATGTCAGTCAGCCGCCTTTGGATTTTATCGATCGCAAAGAGATGACCGCCGAGGTTAAAAACCTGCGCAAAGATCACAATTTGACGCCAGACAACGCGATTGAGGCCACAGCTTGGGCCATGTGGCGAGCGATCAACCATCGGGAATTCAACCTAGTATTATCAAAGCTGCCAAAGCCCGCGCAGGCGTTCTGGCATGTAGATGTCAAAGACCCGACAGAGATCGCGCATCGTCTTGTGTAATTCAGTCTTTCGCATGCTCTTACTCACAGAAACGCTGTAAGCTTTGTGAAGGCGAAGTGACTTTGAGGCGGTTGCAAATCGTCGTTGGCCCGGCCAAAACTAAGCCAAATCATTAAACAGGAGCAGCCCTCGTGAGCGCAGCACAAAAAGAAACTATGATCGCCGTGATCGGCGGGTCAGGCATCTATGACATCGACGGCCTTGAAGGCGCAGAATGGGTGACTGTTGAAACCCCTTGGGGCGCCCCCTCTGATCAAATCCTGACAGGGACTTTGGATGGTGTGAAAATGGCGTTTTTGCCGCGTCATGGCCGCGGCCATAAGCATTCGCCGACCACAGTGCCGTATCGCGCCAATATCGACGCGTTAAAACGCCTTGGTGTAACCGATGTGATTTCCGTGTCTGCCTGTGGCTCCTTCCGCGAACACATGGCGCCGGGCGATTTTGTGATTGTCGATCAGTTCATTGACCGCACTTTCGCACGTGAAAAGTCATTCTTTGGCACGGGCTGTGTGGCCCATGTCAGCGTTGCGCACCCAACCTGTCCGCGCCTGTCTGTTGCCTGTGAAACAGCAGCCAAAGCCGCCGGCGTGACCACGCACCGTGGTGGCACTTATCTCGCGATGGAAGGACCACAGTTTTCCACCTTGGCGGAATCCAAAATGTACCGCGAAAGCTGGGGCTGTGATGTGATTGGCATGACGAATATGCCAGAGGCCAAACTCGCCCGTGAAGCAGAGCTTTGCTATGCCTCTGTTGCGATGATCACTGACTATGACAGCTGGCACCCAGATCATGGCGAGGTGGATGTAACGCAGATCATCCAAACCCTGATGGGCAACGCCGACAAGGGGCGCGATATGGTCAAACGCCTGCCCGCCCTTTTGGGTGCAGAGCGTGACGATTGCCCACATGGCTGCGACAAAGCACTTGAGTTCGCGATTTTGACCGCGCCCGAAGCACGCGACCCTGCCGTACTCGCCAAATTGGATGCCGTCGCAGGCCGCGTATTGGGATAGTGCACTTTCGCACATTCATGTTGATTTAACGCACGTTGACAGGGCCTTTGGGCCCTGTTTTCATTCTTGGGATTATTTCGGAGAACGTTATGAGTTTTGAACTTTGGCTCGCCTTTGCCGCGGCATCCACCGCTATGTTGCTGATCCCCGGCCCTACTATCTTGCTTGTTTTGTCTTATGCGCTGACCCAAGGGCGCTCTGTGGCATTGTCCACCGCCTTTGGAGTTGCAGTAGGTGACCTGATTGCGATGTCTGCATCTTTGCTTGGGCTTGGCGCGATTGTTCTGACGTCAGCCATCGCATTTTCAGTTTTGAAATGGGTGGGTGCAGCCTATCTGCTGTATCTGGGCATCAAGATGTTACGCAGCGCGGGTTCGGCCAAGCTGGGCGATATTGCCAAAGCAGATGCCCAAAGTGGGCGGGCGGTGTTCTTTCATGCTGCGACCGTGACGGCCCTTAACCCAAAAAGCATTGGGTTTTTCATCGCCTTTGTCCCTCAGTTCATCAATCCAAACACTGCAATCGCTCCTCAGTTCCTGATTATGATTGCCACTTTTGTGGGGCTCGCGACGTTAAACGTGCTGCTGTATGCGGTATTGGCTGATCGTCTGCGTGGCACCATTTCGCGGCCAAGCGTCATGCAATGGCTCACCCGCGCGGGCGGTGGTACGTTGATCACCATGGCAGCCCTGACCGCAAGCTTAAAACGTGCAGCTTAAGCCGTTAACGTTCTTGCCTAAATCTATGTTATCCGCCAAACCGTGGGTGACATATTTAGGGGACTGAGATGCCAAAATCCAAGGACGTCAAAGACTATATCCGCACCATCGTTGATTTCCCGCACGAAGGGATCATGTTCCGTGATGTGACCACGCTGTTTTCCGACCCGCGTGGGTTTCGCATGGCGATTGACCAAATGCTACACCCCTATGCTGGCGTGCGGTTTGACAAAGTTGTGGGCCTTGAGGCGCGAGGCTTTATCATGGGCGGAGCGATTGCCCACCAGCTGAGCGTTGGTTTTGTGCCGATCCGCAAGAAAGGCAAGCTGCCAGGCACCACGATTTCACAGGACTATAAGCTGGAATATGGCGAGGCGATCGTCGAAATTCATGACGACGCCATCAAGCCGGGTGAAAAGGTCTTGGTTGTCGATGATTTGCTGGCAACCGGTGGCACCGCCGAAGCTGGGATCAAACTGATCGAGCGACTGGGTGGAGACATCATCGGCTGCGCCTTTATCGTTGATTTGCCAGAGCTAGGCGGCCGTGAACGGCTAGAGGCCATGGGCATGGACGTGCATGTTTTGTGCGAGTTTGAGGGACTTTAAGTTCAAAGCAAACAGCCCCTTAAAGCCCTGCCATGAGCGGGGCTTGTTAATTTTCAAGTACCGCGCCGGGGTTCATAATGCCAACCGGATCAAGCGCTGATTTGATGGCTCGCATGGTCGCAAGCTTGGTGGGGTCAGCGTAGAGTTCCAGATCTTGGACCTTAAGTCGCCCCACACCATGTTCGGCGCTGAAGGACCCGCCAAAATCTGCAACAACATCGTGAACTGCGCGTTTAACGTCACCTTGCAAATGCTTGAATTCTTGCTTGTTTTTCCCTTCGGGCGGGAAGACATTGAAGTGCAGATTGCCATCACCCAGATGCCCAAAGCAATTCAAACGAAATGATCCCAGCGCCGCCACTGCCGCGCGGCCCTGTAAGATAAAGTCAGAGATGTTTTCGCGCGGCAAAGAGACATCGTGGCTGCTGATTGATCCAATCAATTTGTTTGCCGCAGGAATGCTTTCACGCACAGCCCAGAAATCCGCTCTCTGCGCCTCGGATTGAGCCACCAGACCATCGGTCACGATCCCGGCGTCCATAGCGTCGGTAAGCAACCGCTCTAGGATGCCCTGATTTTCTTGTGCGCGGGACAGACCGAAATCCACAAGCACTGCCCATTCTGGCAAGTCTTTAAACGGCAGACGCACCTGCGGCATGGTCGCTTGTAAGAACTCAAAGCCCTGACGGTGCATCAGTTCAAACGCGCTGACGCCTTCACCGACCAAATCTTGCGCCATGCCAAGCAAGGCAATTGCCGCGTCGACATCGGGCACATGTAACAAAGCAGTTTCATGGGCCACCGGCCGCGCAAACAGCTTAAGAGATGCAGCGGTGATCACACCCAACGTGCCCTCTGCCCCGATCAAAAGGTTGCGCAGATCATACCCGGTGTTGTCTTTGCGCAAAGGCGATAGACCGTGCCAGATGTTACCATTAGGCAGCACGGCCTCGAGGCCCAGACACAGATCACGGGCATTGCCGTAGCGCAGCACATTTAACCCGCCTGCGTTGGTGGCCAAATTGCCGCCAATTTGCGCGGTTCCTTGTGCGGCAAGTGACAATGGGAATAGTCGATCCACTGCTTCGGCGGCGGCTTGAACGTCAGCAAGAATGCACCCTGCCTCGGCCACTACCACGTTTGACGCAGCACGGACCTCGCGCAGGGTATTCATGCGTTCCAGCGACAAAAGAACAGGCGCAGGGCCACCTTGCATCACCTGCCCTCCCACAAGCCCAGTGCCGCCGCCATAGGGCACAACACCCACCTTGGCCGCGGCACAGGCTCGAATGATGGCAGACACCTCATCAACACTGCGCGGACGCGCCATGATACCCGCCTGCCCTGCAAACCGGCCGCGCGGCTCTTCAAGGTGGCGCGGCTCTGGCGCAGAAAGCGTGCCCTCTGGCAACTGTGCAGAAAGCGTTTCGATAAAGTCGGAATCTACGGCATTTAATGTCATCGCTTAGACCTATCACGCACAACCAGCGGGTCTAGGGGCTTTGCGGTGGACGCAAGAATTTTGGCTGCAGCACAATAATCGTTGGCCTGTCAGGCAGTGTTCGCAGTGACAAGGTCACGTCGTTTGCGCCCGTGTCCTGCACCACATAGCTGTCAGACATATTGATCAAAAACTGATTGAGCGTGCCGCGCCCAAACCAATGCATGGGGATCACAACCGAAGACTTAAGGCGTTCAAGCACCCGCTTGAGTATAAACAAATCCAGGGTTTGCCCCCCATCCACAGCCGCCATCACCACATCTAAACGCCCCAGAGCTGCGTATTGCGCGTCATCTGGTTCGTGGTGCAAATGGCCTAGATGACCAACACAAAGACCTGCGGTTTCAAAGACAAAGATAGAATTACCCTTGATCTCAACCCCGCCCCCGCGTCGAATATCGGTGGGCACATTGCGCACCAAAAGATCACCCACTTCTAGGTGATGATCTGCCCCTTCAGTGCCATTTCCCCAACCAGGCAGAACATGCGGAATGGCCGGGTCTGGGAATGGGGTCCAATGGGTATCGTGGGCGTGGTTCATGGTGACAATGTCAGGCAGAAACGGAGCGGCCCCAATGAACCCGGTGAAATCGGTCACGGCGGATACACCACCTTCGGTCAGCAGTAGAAAGGCTGCGTGATCAATGTAGCGAATACGAATGGAACTCTCGGCGACCGGGTCATCAAAGGCGGCTTTGTGAATGAATTCCGCACCGGGCACGGCATTTGCAATTGCAATACAATGACTCGGGCGACGGTCTTGTGCCGCTATTCCCGTTGCCCAAATGATAAAGATCAGAAACCAGCGCATCCCCTATCCTCCTGCCCGGAGGATAGCATAGATTGCGCAAAATTGCCTTAGCCTGCTGAGGTTCGCCCGCGACGGTCATTGCGCAGTGCAGCATACAGTACATGGGTGCGCCAGCGCCCTTCGATCTGCAGATAGCTTTGCGCCACACCTTCGTATTTGAAACCCGACTTTTCCAAAACGCCCCGGCTTGCGGTGTTTTCTGGCAAACAAGCTGCTTCGATACGGCTGAGATCCAGGCGGTGGAACGCATAGTGCACCACAGCCTCAATGGCCTCGCGCATGTAACCTTGGCGCGTATGTTGCTCGCCAATCCAATAGCCCAAAGTCCCCGCCTGTGCAGGGCCACGTCGGATATTATCCAATGTAATCGCGCCCATCAGTACGTTATCTTCGCGACGCACCACAAACAGCGGCACAGCCGTGCCACCATTGATCGACCGCTGCGCCCAATAGACCCGATTTGTAAAGTTGCGACGGCTCAGATGATCTGTCGCCCAAGCCGGCTCCCAGGGCGTTAGGAAATCTGCGCTGCTTTCGCGCAGCCAAGCCCAATCCCGAAAGTCGCCATGAATGGGCGGACGCAGGGTGAGCCGATCAGTTTCCAGACGAACTTTCTTACGGGTCAAAAGCATTAAGCTGCGCGCCTCTCCTTTAGGGCTTGCAGGTTGGGGGCACCCTGAACCGGGCCATATAGCGCCAGCGCAGCTGGGGCCTGAGTGGCCATATGTTCGGCAAAGGCGCGTACATCAGCGTCGCTTACCCCGTCGATTTTCTCGACGGTTTCTTCCAGATCAGGCACACGACCCCAGATCGACACCATGCGCGCCAGACGTTCGGCGCGGCTGGACGGGCTTTCAAGACCCATCAACATGCCAGCCTTCATCTGTACGCGGGCGCGTTCGATCTCTTTGGCACTCATGTCTTCGGCAGCTCGTTTGAGTTCATCAATGGTGATATCTGCCAAATCGGCGATCTGATCGCCTGACGTGCCCGCATAGATCGTGGTCATACCGCTGTCAGCATAGGCGCCAGCCGACGCATAAATTGTGTAGCACAGCCCACGTTTTTCACGCACTTCTTGGAACAAGCGCGATGACATACCGCCGCCCAAAGCAACAGAATAAATCTGCGCGGTGTAGATATCAGGACTGCAGTAATCAGGACTTTCCAGACCCAATGCAAAATGCGCCTGTTCTAGTGTTTTCTCGCGGCGATATTCACCACCGTCAAAACGTGCAGGTTGCACTGCAAGCGGGTTGCCTGGGGTCATACCGCCAAACATCTCTTCGGCCAGCTTCACAATTGCATCGTGATCAACGCCACCTGCGGCCGCAAGAACCATTCGCTCGGGGCGATAGTGCTCGCCCACAAAGCCAGCCAAGTCCGCACGGCCAAATGACTGTACCCGTTCTTCTGGGCCCAGAATGGTGCGGCCCATGGGTTGGTCTTGATAGGCCTTTTCCTGAAGCCAATCAAAGATCACATCATCAGGCGTATCCAGCGCTTGGCCGATCTCTTGCAAAATCACCCCACGCTCGACTTCAATCTCTTTTTGATCAAAGACGGGGTTCAACAGAATATCCCCGATCACATCCATCGCCAGCGGCACATCGTTCTTTAGAACACGTGCGTAATAGGCTGTGACCTCGCGGCTGGTGTAGGCGTTGATATAGCCGCCCACGTCTTCGATCGCCTCGGCGATATCAAGGGCTGAACGACGCTCGGTGCCCTTGAATGCCATATGCTCTAGGAAGTGTGCAATACCATTCTGGGACGCGGTTTCATGCCGCCCCCCTGCTGATACCCAAACCCCGATCGAAGCAGATTGCAGGCCGGGCATATGCTCGGTCACAATCCGGAAACCATTTGATAATGTGTGTAGTCTTACCGTCAACGGGACGCGATCCGATCTTTAATAAGCGTCTGAAGCAATGCCAGCTGATTTGGCACTTTGCACACGCGCTCCTCGCGATCCATCATGTCTTCCATATGAGGTGGAAGCGCTGGGTGTTTGCCCATTGCTTTTTCCACCGCAGCCGGGAATTTCGCGGGATGTGCTGTGGCCAAAGTCACCATTGGTGTCTCAGACAGATTTTCTTTTGCAACCTTTACCCCAACCGCTGAGTGTGGGCAAAGCACTTCGCCACTGTCGGCGAATTCCGACTTGATGGTTGCAGCGGTTTCTTCTTCGCTGGCGCGTCCAGACTTATAGGCCTCGCGTAGCGCTTCCATTGCGCCTTGGCTGATCGAGAATGACCCATCCTTGAGTTCTTCCATCAGCTGCGAAACCGCCTCGCCGTCGCGGTCATAGGCGTAGAACAATGCGCGTTCAAAGTTGGAAGACACCTGAATGTCCATCGACGGGCTGATGGACGGTGTGACACCGTCTTTCGTGTAAGCGCCGGTTTCCATCGTGCGGTGCAGAATGTCGTTCTGGTTGGTGGCAATCACCAGGTCTTCGATCGGCAGGCCCATTTGCTTGGCGATGTAGCCTGCAAAGATGTCGCCAAAGTTGCCGGTCGGCACGGTGAAGCTGACCTTGCGGTGCGGTGCGCCCAGCGATGTGGCCGCAGAGAAATAATAAACCACCTGCGCCAGAACACGGGCACAGTTGATCGAGTTCACACCCGCCAGCTTTACGCCATCGCGGAAATCAAAATCGTTGAACATGTCTTTGACGCGCGCCTGGCAATCATCAAAGTCCCCTTCCAATGCAAGTGCGTGCACGTTGCTATCGTCTGGGGTGGTCATCTGTTTGCGCTGAATGTCAGAGACACGGCCGTCCGGGAACAGGATGAACACATCCACATTGTCGAGGCCACGGAACGCTTCGATCGCGGCAGAGCCGGTATCACCGGATGTCGCGCCGACAATTGTCACACGTTCTTCGCGGCGGGCCAATTCGAACTGAAACAGTTGACCGATCAGCTGCATGGCAAAGTCTTTGAATGCCAAGGTTGGGCCTTGGAACAGCTCTAGCAAATAGTGGTTCGGTGCCAGCTGCACCAAAGGGGCACGGGCCTTGTGGCGGAAGCCCGCATAGGCACGTTCGATGATGCCTTTGAATTCTTCGTCGGTGAAACAATCACCGGTAAAAGGCTTCATCACGCGAAAGGCGATTTCCTCGTAAGGCAGGCCCGCCAAGGCTGCGATGTCGTCTTGGGACATGGTAGGAATTTTCTTGGGCACATAAAGGCCCCCGTCCCGCGCAAGCCCAGTCAGCATGGCTTCGGCGAATGTCAGTTCCGGTGCGTTTCCACGCGTAGAGATGTATTTCACGGCTCTCAGACCTTTTTCTGTTTGCGCATCCGGCGCAGATAATAAAGCGTCATCGTGACCCATATGATGGCAAGGCCATACCAGGTGACAGCGTATTGCAGATGATCATTAGGAATACCAGTCGAGGTCACAGGCCACGGCGTCACCTCCGACATGTTTTCACTGGTTTTCCGCGCAATGATGAGGGTTTCTTCGGTTTTCAGATGTTGCGCCATGGTGGGCACATCCCGCGCGAACCAAATGTTCGCGTCTAAGTCATTTTCAGGCGTATACGAATCGATCTCATCCGGCCAATGCAGATTGCCCTCGACCGTCGTCTCAACCGCATTGCGCGGGGCGTCTTTGTCGGTGGTCTTGATCCAACCGCGGTCCAGCAGAACACGGCGCCCGGACTCAGTTTCAAAGGCAGAGATCACCCGATACACCGCACCGGTTTGTTTAGAGGATGCCAGAATGTGAATTTCATCAGTGGTGATCTGACCTTTTGCCGTGACTGGCAGATAGCGATCCTCTTGGGCATTCACTACGGCGGGTAACGCCACTGCCTCGCCTGCGATGCGGCGGTCGATCTCGGCAAGAATGTTTTCTTTCCAGTCCAGTCGGCGCACTTGCCAGCTGCCCAGTGAGACAAGGATCGCTGTGCCCACAATACCAAAGAACAAAGGAAGGATCAGTCGCCGCACGTGTAGGCCTATCAGAAACGCAAAGTCGCGACGGAAGATCCGCCGCGACATTGCTTTAATCGTATTCGGTCACAAGGATCAACCTTTCGGTCGCACCCTTATTGGCCCCAGATGTAAACAGCTGCGAATAGGAACAGCCAAACCACATCAACAAAGTGCCAGTACCAAGCTGCCGCTTCGAAACCGACGTGCTTTTCTTTGGTAAAGTGGCCGAACTGCAGACGGATCAAGCAGACCAGCAGGAACACTGTACCGATGAACACGTGGAAGCCATGGAAGCCGGTCGCCATAAAGAAGTTCGCGCCGTAGATGTTGCCAGAGAAGCCAAACGCCGCGTGGCCATATTCGTAGATCTGGAAGATGGTGAACAGAACACCCAGAGCCACAGCAAGGATCAAGCCCCACTTCATGTCTTCGCGGTTATCTTCGTGCGCCAGAGCGTGGTGCGCCCAGGTTGCAGCACAGCCAGAGCACAGCAGGATCAAGGTGTTGATCAGTGGCAGGTGCCAAGGGTCAAATGTCTCGATACCCGCTGGTGGGAAAACACCATCAATCATTGGGCTGTCTGGACCCATTGGGTACATCGCGTGCTTAAAGAAGCTCCAGAACCACGCTGCAAAGAACATAACTTCGGACATGATGAACAGGATAAAGCCGTAGCGCAGGCCAATCTGAACAACCGGTGTGTGATCGCCGATGCGGCTTTCGCGCACAACGTCAGCCCACCAGCCGAACATCACGTATAGAACGCCCGCAAGGCCGATCAGGAACATCCATGGGCCGCTGTCGTGGAACATGAGAACTGCGCCAAACAGCATGAAGAAGCCGCCCACAGCACCCAGGAATGGCCACCAAGATGGGGCTAGAATGTGATAATCGTGATTTTTAGCGTGCGCCATATGTCTTATCCCTCGTTGGAGGTTTGGTTTGCTTGATTTTCTACTGGCTTGGCCGGTTCGGTCAAGGCAGCGATGTGCTCGGGTAGATCGATTTCATAAAAAGTGTAGCTCAGGGTGATCTCTTTGACGAACTTGGCATCGCGGTCATCCACGATTTCAGGGTCAACAAAGAAGGTCACAGGCATATCCACCCGCTCCCCAGGCATCAGCACCTGCTCGGTAAAGCAGAAGCAATCGATCTTGGAAAAAAAGCCGCCCGCCTCATATGGGGCGACATTATAGCTGGCCTGCCCTGCGATCGGGCGATCGGTTGGGTTGTAGGCTTCGTAAAAGGCCAGACCGGTTTCACCGATCTTGATCTTCATTTCATGTTGCTGCGGCGTGAATTCCCACGCCATGCCCCGTTCTTTCGAGGCATCAAACACCACTTTGATGGTGCGATCCAGAATCACATCAGACCCGGCGTTTGCCTCTTGGGTGATGCCGCCAAAACCAGTGACACGGCAGAACCAATCATAAAACGGCACAGATGCCCAAGCCAAAGCGCCCATCGTCACAACGACGCCCACCAGCTTAACAACCGTTTTGGATTTAGGATCCATCGCCATCAATTGCTCTCCTGTGCAGGGCGCGGTGCAAGATCACCGTTGGAGATTTTCACCATGGTGAGGCCCATAAGCAATGCGACAAAAGCAGCCAACACAAGAGCAAGGCCAACATTACGGCCAAAGCGACGTTTATGAATTTCGTGTTCGTGACCAAAGCCCATTTTACCAGCCTCCCAATCCATAGGGTGCAAGTGCGGCTTCTGCGAGGATCGCGCCGAAATGCAAGAAAAGATACATCAGTGAGAAAGCAAAAAAGCTTTTCTCGCGTTTGTGGTTGTCAGCTTCGCAATCCGCATCGCTGCGGCGCCAGATGGAAACTGCACCAACAATAAAGATCGCGTTCATCACAACGGCCACGGTTAGGTAGATCAAACCACCCACCGCCGTAAAGGCCATGCCCACGGCAATGGCAGCCAAGATCAGCGTGTACACAAGGATGTGGTTGCGGGTCACGGCCCGGCCATGGGTCACGTGCAGCATCGGCACACCGGCATCTTTGTAGTCAGATTTCATGAACAGACACAGCGCCCAGAAGTGCGGCGGGGTCCACATAAAGATCAGCGTGAACATCAGCACGCTTTCGATGGAAATCCCACCTGTGACAGCCGCCCAGCCGATCATCGGAGGGAACGCGCCTGCCGCGCCGCCGATCACAATGTTCTGCGGGGTCCAGCGTTTGAGCCACATGGTGTAGATCACCACGTAAAAGAAAATCGTAAAGGCCAAGAGGCCAGCCGCCACCCAGTTGGTCGCAAGACCCAGCATGATCACGGCCATGACGGACAGGGTGATACCAATCGCAAAGGCCTCTTCGCGGGTCACTTTGCCAGAGGGGATTGGGCGAGATTGAGTACGGGTCATGATCTGATCGATGTCAGAGTCATACCACATGTTCAAAGCACCAGAGGCCCCGCCCCCGACTGCGATAAACAGAATGGCACAAAAGGCCACAAGCGGATGCAGATGACCCGGCGCGGCCAAAAGGCCAACCGCCGCCGTAAACACGACCAAAGACATCACACGTGGCTTAAGCAACGCAAAGTAATCCCCGAAAGAGGCCTCGCCTTGCTGCGCTTGCGTATTGATGCTGGCGTCGCTCATGATCTGTCCTGTGCATTTAGTCGATAAGGCGGGACTGGCCCGCCTTAAGTCTTTTCAATTTTGCGGGGCACCCTGCCCCAAGCCATATGGCTTACTCAGCAGATGCCACGTCAAACGCAGTTGGAACTGTGCCAGTTGCTGCGAATTCTTCTTTCGCGGCTGCAAGCCATTCTGCGTAGGCCTCTTTGCTAACCACTTCTACAGTGATCGGCATGTAGGCATGGTCTTTACCACAAAGTTCTGAACACTGACCAAAGAAGACGCCTTCTTTTTCAGCTTTGAACCAAAGTTGTGCCAAACGGCCAGGTACAGCGTCTTGCTTTACGCCAAAGGCTGGGATGGTCCAGGAGTGGATCACGTCATCTGCGGTAATGCCCATAACAACTGTTGTGTCCACTGGAACAACAACACGTGTGTCAGTCGCCAGCAGGAACTCGTCTTCGTTATAGCCTGCGCGAACCAACTTGGCGCGCATTTCATCATCAAGAACGTATGGCGTTACATTTTCGTCGCCTTCGCCAATGCTGGCAGGCTGACCGATCATGTAGCTGTCAAATTCCAGTTCTGATTCTGGATATTCATATGTCCAGTACCACTGGTGCCCTGTCACTTTGATGTACAGCTCGGCCTCTGGGATCTCTTGGTTCTTAAACAAAACCGGCAGAGAAAACGCGCCGATGAAAATCAAAATCAGGATAGGGCCCAAAGTCCATGCGATCTCGACCGGAGTGTGGTGAGAGAACTTCGCAGGTGTTGGGTTTGCTTTGCGATTGTAGCGCAGAATGCAGATCAGCAGAAGTGCCGCGACAAATGCCACGATGATAAAGATGATCACGTTGAGCATGTTGTCCAGAGATGTAATCTCACGCATCAGCTCTGTTGCGGATGGCTGGAAGCCCAGGCCGCGGTCAACAGGTTTGCCGATATGCTCGGCGTCTTGGGCAATGGCCGGAAGGGCGGAAAAGGCTGCCCAGAGTCCCATGAGGGTCGAAAGAATTCGCATGTGTCACCCTGATCGGTTGCGTATTTGGTCGTCTATACGGGGGGAAAACGGCCTTACGGACGGAATCCCGTTGTTTTGTCGGTGCTATGAACCATATTCTGGAACGCAGATAAAGGAATATGCTTGCGTCAAACAGACGCTTTTTTGATTTAAATCAAAAAAAATCAGAGGTAGCAGCGCATGAAAAACGAAAAATTTGATCCATTTGGATCAGCACTTGATGAAAGCCAGGCCCTTGCCCTGTTGCAAAAAGCCACCGCGGGGGCCGAAGATGGCGAGCTTTTTCTAGAGCGTCGCCGCTCTGAATCGCTGGTCTACGACGACGGTCGCGTAAAAACAGCAAGCTACGACGCCTCCGAGGGATTCGGCCTTCGCGCTGTGACTGGTGAGGTCGCAGGCTATGCGCATTCCAGCGAAATCTCCGAATCTGCGCTGCAACGCGCCGTTGCGACTGCACGTTTGGCGGTGGGCGATGGCGGTGGCTCGATTGCTGTTGGTCCAAAGGCCACCAACCGGCGGCTTTATACAGATGACGACCCAATTGCCGGCGCATCTTTTCCTGTAAAAATTGAAACACTTCGCGAAATCGATGCTTTTATGCGCGATCTTGATCCGCGCGTGGTGCAGGTCAGCGCCTCGATGGGGGCGTCTTTGCAAGAAATCGTCTTGCTGCGCCCAGATGGCACGCTGATTCACGACACACGCCCAATGACCAGCCTGAATGTTTCGGTCATCGTTGAAAAAGACGGTCGTCGCGAAAGTGGCAGCGCGGGTGGCGGTGGGCGTGTTGGCCTTGATGGGCTTATGGCGGCCGATCAATGGCAAGCAAAGGCGCGCGAAGCCCTGCGGGTGGCCCTTGTAAACCTAGAGGCCGTCCCTGCCCCGGCTGGGCAGATGGAAGTGGTGCTTGGGCCAGGTTGGCCGGGCATTCTATTACACGAAGCGGTGGGTCACGGGCTTGAAGGTGATTTCAACCGCAAAGGCAGCTCTAATTTCTCGGGACGCATTGGCGAGCAAGTCGCCTCTAAAGGTGTGACAGTGATTGACGATGGCACCATCGCCGATCGTCGCGGGTCATTGACCGTGGATGACGAAGGCACACCTTCGGGGAAGAACACTCTTATCGAAGACGGTATTCTGGTTGGCTATATGCAAGATCGCCAAAACGCACGCCTGATGGGGGTTGAACCCACCGGTAACGGACGCCGCCAAAGCTACGCCCATGCGCCGATGCCGCGTATGACCAATACCTATATGGCAGGGGGTGACAGCAATCCGGCTGATCTGGTCGCCTCGTTGAAAGATGGGATTTACGCTGTCGGGTTTGGTGGCGGTCAGGTCGACATCACCAATGGGAAATTCGTGTTCTCCTGCACAGAGGCCTATCGCGTTGAGAACGGCAAAGTGGGCGCACCGGTCAAAGGCGCAACGCTGATTGGCGATGGCGCAACAGCCATGACGCAAATTCGCGCCCTTGGGAACGACATGAAACTTGACCCGGGCATGGGCAACTGCGGCAAGGCCGGCCAATGGGTGCCGGTTGGTGTCGGGCAACCGACCGTCTTGATGGGTGGTCTCACCGTCGGCGGTTCTGCGACATAATATATGTGCCTGGTCCGGGGTATTGTTGTTCCGGGCCAGCTTGATGATTGTGCTTTACGGCCCATTAACCACCCCATCGTAAAAGTGATTCTGCAAGCAGGCGGAGCCACTCATGACTTCTGGTCAAACTTCTTCCACTCACCCCCAACTCCCACCCACCACAGAGGAAGAGTGTTTTCTGTGGCTTCGTCTCTTGCGCTCGCGTCGTGTCGGACCGACCACGTTTCATCGTTTGATGAAAGAACATGGTTCAGCGGCCAAGGCCCTGGCAATCCTCCCCAAGATTGCCAGGGATGCCGGGGTAGATGACTATGAAATCTGCCCGGAACGCGTGGTGCAGGCAGAACTGAATGCCGCGCGTTCTTATGGGGCAAATCTGTTGTGCTATGGGGATCAAAATTACCCCGCCGCTTTGATGGATTTGGCAGATGCACCACCGGTGCTCTGGGCAATTGGTGACACATCACTGCTAAAGCGATCAAAAATCGCATTGGTTGGGGCGCGGAATGCGTCCTCTCTCGGGACCAGAATGGCCCGAAGTCTGTCCGGCGAACTGGGCAAGGCGAACCATGTGATCACCAGTGGCCTGGCGCGTGGTGTGGATGCGGCGGGCCATAAGGTGGCCCTAAAGACTGGCACCATCGCCGTATTTGCCGGTGGTGTTGATCACATTTACCCGGCTGAAAACAGCCATCTGGCGAAACAAATCTCTGAACAAGGTCTCATCTTGTCGGAACAGCCGATGGGCCTGCAACCGAAAGCCCGCCACTTCCCCGCCCGCAATCGCATTATTTCTGGATTATCACGTGCGGTTGTCGTCGTAGAGGCGGCAGCGAAATCGGGATCGTTAATCACTGCACGCAATGCGCTGGATCAAGGGCGTGACGTCTTTGCCGTGCCTGGCCACCCGCTGGATAGCCGCGCATCCGGGTGCAATATGCTTATTCGTGACGGGGCCGTCTTGGTGCGCAAAGCTGAAGATGTCATCGAGGCCCTTTGCCCAATCGATGCGACACAACCCGAACTGCCCCTAGAACCAAAAACAGATGCCGCATCGCGCAACCTTTGCGACACATCAAAACTCCATCGCAGAATATTAGATCAACTTGGGCCCAGCCCCGTCGCAGAAGATCAACTTATGCGCGACATTTCTGGGCCGACTCACCTGATCAGCCCAGTCCTGACTGATTTAGAGCTGCGGGGCCAAATCACCCGGCAAGCCGGGGGTTTTCTGACACGGTGCTGATTTTATGTGTCCAAAATTGATAAGATCACACGATTTACGGATGACTTTTTCTTAAACATTGACATTCTCCCCTTCCAACACACATTTTTGCCCGCCATAAGGCCGACCGAATGAGTCGAGAGGAAATTGAATGCCAGTCGTCGTTGTAGAGTCCCCCGCGAAAGCGAAAACCATCAATAAATACTTGGGCTCTGACTACACCGTTCTTGCCTCATACGGCCATATCCGCGACCTGCCGTCCAAAGACGGATCTGTGGACACGGACAATGACTTTGCCATGACCTGGGAGGTCGACACAAAGTCTCGGCCCCACGTCAAAGCCATCGCCGATGCCTTAAAAGAAGACAACGCACTGATCCTCGCGACCGACCCCGATCGCGAAGGAGAAGCGATTTCTTGGCACCTTGAGGAAGCTTTACGCAAACGCCGCGCCATTAAAAAAGACACGCCTGTGTCTCGGGTGGTGTTCAACGCGATTACAAAAACCGCTGTCACCGAGGCGATGCAAAACCCGCGTCAGGTGGATGAACCGCTGGTCGAGGCTTATCTGGCACGCCGTGCTCTTGACTATCTTGTGGGCTTTAAACTGTCGCCGGTTCTGTGGCGTAAGCTGCCGGGCGCCCGTTCTGCTGGGCGCGTGCAATCGGTTTGCCTGCGCTTGATCGTTGAGCGTGAGCAAGAGATCGAAGCGTTTAACGCCCAAGAGTATTGGTCTGTCAAAGCCCTGCTTCAAACGCCACGCGGCAAAGACTTTGAAGCGCGCCTGACCATTTTGGCGGGCGAAAAGCTTGACAAAATGAGCCTAAAAGACAGCACCACTGCGGAACTTGCAGTTCAAGCTGTAACCTCAAGAAACCTTTCAATAAAATCGGTTGAAGCCAAGCCTGCCAACCGCAACCCATCAGCGCCATTTATGACGTCGACGTTGCAGCAGGAAGCCAGCCGAAAATTTGGCATGGGCGCCCGCCAATGTATGAACGCGGCGCAGCGTTTGTATGAAGCCGGCTACATTACATATATGCGTACCGACGGTATCGATATGGCCCCAGAGGCCGTGGCCGCCGCGCGTGATGCCATCACCGAACGGTACGGCGCTGAATATGTGCCGGCCCAGCCGCGCATCTATAAAAACAAAGCTAAAAACGCCCAAGAAGCACACGAATGTATCCGCCCAACAGAAATGACGCGTGATGCAAGCCAGCTGAAAGTTTCCGAAGACGATCAGCGCAAACTGTATGATCTGATCTGGAAACGGACCCTCGCCTGCCAAATGGAAGGCGCACGTCTGGAACGCACCACGGTGAACATCGCCAGCGATGACGGACAGGTGGAACTACGCGCCAATGGTCAGGTTGTGACCTTTGATGGTTTTCTGCGGGTTTACGAAGAAGGCCGCGACGACGTTCAGCGCGATGACGAAGACGACAAGCGCCTGCCGCAGATCATGCAAGGCGAGCCAGCAGTCTTTGGCGGTGCGGGCATGATGGCCCAGTATGAAAAGGCCACCGGTCAAAGCTCTGTTGTCGACAGCGGTGCGATGTATCGCGCCAAAGAGGCGATCTTGTCTGAGAATGCAGGCGTTCTGGCCTTGCAACACCATACACAGCCACCACCGCGCTATACCGAAGCCACGCTTGTGAAACGCATGGAAGAGCTGGGCATCGGCCGCCCATCCACCTATGCGTCAGTGATTACCACAATCCAAGACCGCGAATATGTGCGCAAAGATCAGAACCGCCTGTTCCCCGAAGAAAAAGGCCGGATCGTTACGATCTTTTTGATGAACTTCTTCCGCAAATACGTTGGCTATGAGTTTACAGCGAATTTGGAAACAAGTTTGGATGACGTGTCCGCAGGCGATCTGGATTACAAAGTTGTTCTGACCGATTTCTGGAAAGACTTCTCTGCCGCCATCGCCGAAACCAGCGACCTGCGCGTCGCTGAGGTTCTCACCAAGCTGGACGAAGCTTTGGCTCCGCAGCTGTACCCACCACGCGAAGACGGTACGGACCCACGGGTTTGCCCAAAATGTGGGACAGGCCAGCTGCACCTGAAAACCTCTCGCACCGGCGGGTTTGTGGGCTGTGGCAACTATCCGGAATGCAACTACACCCGCACTATCGCTGGTTCCGAGGGCGATGATAAGTTGCTTGGGTCTGACGAAGGCGATGAGATCTGGCTGAAGGACGGCCGCTTTGGCCCTTATGTACAGCGTGGCGAAGTCACGCCAGAAAACAAAAAGCCTAAGCGTACTTCACTGCCCAAAAAGGGCCGTGAGTATCTAGATGGCTGGTCTCCTGAGCAGGTCGATCTGGAAAAAGCGCTGCGTTTGCTAAGCCTGCCGCGCAAAGTAGGCGACCACCCAGAAGGCAATCAAGTGTCTGCGAACTTGGGCCGTTTTGGCCCCTACATCATGCATAAGTCTCCGGAAGCTGAAAAGCCGACCTATGTAAACCTCAAGAATTTCGAAGATCTTTTTGACATTGGCATGAACCATGCTGTCGAGATGATTGCTGAAAAGCGGGCGAACCCGGGTCGGGGCCGTGGCGGTGCAGCCAAAGCTTTGCGTGAGATGGGTGACCATCCAGATGGCGGCAAGATGAGCATCATGGAAGGCCGCTATGGCCCCTACGTGAAGTGGGAGAAGGTCAACGCGACGATCCCGAAAGAGATCGAAGCCAAAGATTTGACCGTCGAAAAAGCGATTGAGTTGGTGAATGAAAAAGCTGCGGCCAAGGGCGTAAAGAAAAAGAAAGCGCCCGCGAAAAAGACCGCCGCAAAGAAAAAGGCAGCTCCGAAAAAGAAAGCTGCCGCGAAAGAATAATGGACCGTTCCATTTAGAACCAAGAGCCGGGTTTCGCCCGGCTCTTTTTGTTTGTGTTAGCCGCAATAGGTGCGCGTGATGACGCCCTCTGCATCGGTCACAAGGTTCAGACGGTTTGGCAAATGGTCCATCGTAATCGCCGACAACGGGCGGATGATCCGTGTGCGTTTTGGTAGGATGCCATGGTTCAATCCTTCTGCATCTTGACCGACAAGCCCCTCCCAAGACCGATCACCGCAGGCCAGTTCTGACGGGGGCGTATCGTTAATGGGTGTTTTGTCTTGGGCCATGCAGGCGCTGGTCAGGCAGAGGCCCGCGATCACGACACAGCTTTTAAAGCGATAGGTCATTGCCACTCCTTAAAAATATGCACATTGGGGATATATGCAGATGGGCTAAATTCTTTGCCGACAGTTGTAGCCATTTATTCCCATCTGCCCAGCCCAAAGCGGGTTTAGTCATTGGTTGTGTCGTGGTTGGCCATCAGCAATTGCAGTCGCTTGACCTCTCGGATCACCCGATCGGCCTGCATTTGTGGCGCCAGGCTAAGTTTCAGCTGTGTCGCCATCAACAACAGAACCGCCCCTGTGATCCCTGATTTCATGGTCAGCAACAGATCGGTCGCAAAGTAACAGCGGTACAAGTAAAACAAGGCGGCGATGAACATCACCGATTGCACCACCATAATCACCCATGTGACCCAGCCCAGCTTGCCACCGAATTGCTTTAGCCCCAATTCAAACCAGCCCAGCTCTTCGGTGCTTTCCAAAATTTCACGATCTTGGCCGGTCAACGCGGCTTTGATCATCTCATCAAGATTGCGTTTGTCAGTCATCGAACACTCCTTTCAAGCGATCTTTTAATGCGTTCCGCGCCAGTGAAAGGCGTGATTTTACGGTTCCGATTGGAACGTCTAAAGCGATAGACACTTCGGCAAGGCTCATGTCATCCAGATAAAACAAGGCCACCGCCACCTGTTGCCCCTGTGGCAATTGGGTGATGGCGTTTCGCAGCACTTGTGCCTCGTCAAACAGTTCGGTTTCACACGCAGTTTCGGTGATGGGCGTGAGTTCCCGCTCGATCTCGCGACCGCGCTGCTTAGTTGCAATGATCTTGGCGCAGCATCGCGTCACGATCCGGGTGGCCCATGCGGGAAAGGCAGCGTTGTCTTGCAACCCGTTCAGCCCTTTGAAAATCTGCACCCATGCCTCTTGGACGGCATCTTGAGCTTCTTCGCGATGGCCCAACAAACGGGTGGCGTGCACAAGCAACCGCGGCCCCCGCAGACGCACGAGGTCATGCATGGCCGCCTGCTCACCAAGTTTGGCGGCACTGACCAAATACTCCTCAAGGGCGCGGCTTTTGCCGTTCATTCATCTTCCTTTCACTGACTTCTGCACATAAGTGCGCAGCCCGCGTAAAAAGGTTCATTCTTAGCCTACCGTGGTTTGCCCCGTAGAAATACCACAACCCGGTGCAAACATTGACTTACATAGGGCGCAGGCCCAATACCGTGGGCAATCCGAGTGAAGGGAGAGGTTCATGAAAAAAGTCTATGCAAATGCAGCCGAAGCGCTGGATGGGCTGCTGCACGACGGTATGTTCATCGCCGCTGGCGGCTTTGGTCTATGTGGTATTCCAGAATTGCTGCTCGACGCGATCAAAGATGCGGGCACCAAAAATCTGACCTTTGCGTCCAACAACGCAGGTGTAGATGATTTTGGCATCGGTATTCTGTTGCAGACCCGTCAGGTTAAGAAAATGATCAGTTCTTACGTGGGTGAAAACGCGGAATTCATGCGTCAGTACCTGTCAGGCGAGCTTGAGCTTGAATTCAACCCACAAGGCACTTTGGCAGAGCGTATGCGCGCCGGTGGTGCAGGCATCCCTGGCTTCTTTACAAAAACCGGTGTTGGCACTGTGATCGCAGACGGCAAGTTGGAAAAACAATTCCCAACTGGCCCAGGTGGCGCAATGCAAGACTACATCATGGAGGAAGGCATTTTTGCTGATCTGTCCATCGTGAAAGCGTGGAAAGCGGATGAAACCGGCAACCTCGTGTTCCGCAAAACCGCGCGGAACTTCAACGTGCCGGCGGCCACCTGTGGTAAAATCTGTGTTGCTGAGGTCGAAGAAATCGTGCCGACCGGATCGCTCGACCCAGACGCTATTCACCTGCCGGGGATTTACGTGAACCGCCTGATCCAAGGCGATCATGAAAAGCGCATCGAACAGCGCACCGTCACCAAACGCGAGGAGGCATAATCATGGCTTGGGATCGTAACCAAATGGCCGCCCGCGCGGCACAAGAACTGCAAGACGGTTGGTATGTGAACCTAGGCATCGGTATTCCGACGCTGGTATCAAACCACATCCCCGAAGGGATCGAAGTAACGTTGCAATCAGAAAACGGCATGCTGGGCATGGGCCCCTTCCCTTACGAGGAAGACATCGACGCTGATCTGATCAACGCCGGTAAGCAGACCATCACAGAGCTGCCTCAGACCGCGTATTTTGACTCTGCAACCTCGTTTGCGATGATCCGCGGCGGCAAGATCGCCATGGCAATCTTGGGCGCCATGGAAGTGGCCGAAAACGGCGATCTGGCAAACTGGATGATTCCGGGCAAGCTGGTCAAAGGCATGGGTGGCGCGATGGACCTTGTCGCCGGTGTTGGCCGCGTGGTGGTTGTCATGGATCACACCAACAAACACGGCGACAGTAAGCTGCTGAAAGAATGCACTTTGCCCCTGACCGGCAAAGGTGTGGTGGATCGTATCATCACCAACCTTGGTGTGCTGGATGTGGTCGAAGGCGGGTTGAAGATCGTTGAAACCGCCGAAGGTGTCACCGAGGCGGACCTGCGTGCCTCAACGTTGGCAACGATTGTCGACTGAAACGTCTAAGCATCTGAGTGAAGAAACCCGGCTCTTACGGCCGGGTTTTTTATTTACACAACAGCGGATAGGTCAGTTTCAGCGGCATGGCTGGCAGATCTTTGTTATCACCTGTGAGACAGGTCACACGCCCTACCCCATCTGCCCAATAGAGATGCGGGTCTTTGGCATATGAGGCGGAATTGTTCTTATCAATTGTAAGCTCCATATGCAGATGCGGAAACCCGCTGGAAAGGAACCCGGTGGTGCCTAGCTCTCCTAATTGATCCCCACGTGCAAGAACATCACCCGCCTGGACAGTGCGTTTTTTCAGATGCACATAGCGCGTATAGGCCGTTTTGCCCGGCTCACCAGTGCCGTGTTGTACAACAACACGATTGCCATATGCAGGCTCCCAATAAGACTTGATCACTTTGCCCGGCGCGACAGCCACAACTGGCGTACCGATCTTTGCGTGTACGTCAAAGCCATGATGCGGTTCCCAAGCCACTGTACCGGTTTTCACAACCGTCGGACTACGAAATTGTTGCGTAATGGATGGAGCATTCCTAGGCATGACGATTTTAATCGGCTCTGGATACGAACGTCCATATCCCGTAGAAAATCCGTATTTCTTGTCTTCTGCCAGACATCCCGTCAGCGTGATGGCTGCCATAAGCGACAACATCAATCGTCTTTTCATATGCATTCTCCCCAGAAGGCCCGCTTAGCATAATCGGCAAAAACGATGCCGCAAGTCGGTTTCTGCGACCTTTAAATCTGACTGCCCCTTTTCACTTTGCCTCTTTCATAGCATCTTGCCGGTATGACTATTTCGGAAATGGCCTATCGCCACGCCCCCATTGGTATGTGTATGTTGGAAAACCGCGTTATTCGGATTCCGAATGACCAGTTCGCCAATATGTTCGGCACCACTGTCGACGACGCGAGCGGTCGTTCGATCGCGAATTTCTATGCTTCCGAGGAAGACTTTCAATCGTTTGGCGCAAAGGTGCGCGCCGCGATGGAGGAACAAGGCCACTATCACGACGAACGCATCATGAAACGGTTTGACGGCACTCTTTTTTGGTGTCGTGTGCGGGGCAAATCGCTGACGCCTGACAATCCGTTTTACTGCGGCGTCTGGACCTTTGCCGATCTGTCCGAAGAACGCCCTGTCGTGAGTCTCACACAAAGAGAGCGTGAAGTTGCGATCCTCACCTGTCGCGGAAAAACGTCGAAAGAAATCGGCCTAGAGCTAAACCTCAGCTACCGCACTGTCGAAGAATACCGGGCGCGGTTGTTGAAAAAATTCGGTGCACGCAAGCTTGCAGAGCTGGTCGCGAAACTCTCCGGGATGCCACTTTGATCTCAAAGAGGGAGCATTGAAGCCCTTTTCCCATAAAAAATCTGCGCTAAGTGTCCAAATACACCTACGAGGGCCGCTTTTCCTTGCCTGAAAATTGGCATATAAGCGCCCACTAGGGGAAACAACCAAGACTCGCGCAGACCATCGCGCGGCAGAGGAAAACCATGAGCAAAAAAAATCACGACTCTGACGTTGCCTTTATCCAGGCGCTGGCTGAGCTACTTCAGGAAAACGATCTGACCGAGCTAGAGGTCATGCGTGAGTACGGAGAAGACGATAGTCTAAACGTCCGTGTGAGCCGTCAAAAAGAAGTCGTCACAATGGCGGCACCTATCGCAGCACCAGTTGCTGCTGCACCGGCACCAGTTGCAGCTGCCGCACCTGCCGCAGCCCCAGCCGTAGCGGCCACCGATGATCCTGCAAGCCACCCAGGTGCAGTGACATCGCCAATGGTTGGCACTGTATATATGCAAGCGGAACCTGGTGCGCCAACTTTCGTATCTGTGGGCTCTTCGATTTCCGAAGGCGACACGATCATGATCGTTGAAGCGATGAAAACCATGAACCACATTCCGGCGCCAAAATCCGGCACCGTTAAGCGCATTCTGGTCGAAGACGGCGCGACTGTTGAATACGGTGCGCCTTTGGTCATCATCGAGTAAGGCCAGCGCATGTTTGACAAAATCCTAATTGCCAACCGTGGCGAGATCGCACTGCGTGTGATCCGGGCCTGCCGCGAGATGGGCATTAAATCGGTTGCGGTGCATTCCACTGCAGATTCCGATGCGATGCACGTTCGCATGGCCGATGAAGCCATCTGTATTGGCCCAGCTCCCGGCACTGACAGCTACCTGAACATCGCGTCCATCATCGCAGCATGCGAAGTGACCGGTGCGCAAGCAATTCACCCGGGTTACGGCTTTCTTTCTGAGAACGCCAAATTTGTACAAATCGTCGAAGATCATGACCTGACCTTTATCGGTCCAACTGCGGAACACATCCGTACGATGGGTGACAAGATCACGGCAAAAGACACCATGAAAGCTTTGGGCGTGCCTTGCGTTCCCGGCTCTGATGGTGGTGTGCCTGACTTGGCGACCGCTAAGAAGCTGGGCGAAGAGATCGGCTATCCTGTCATCATCAAAGCCACCGCTGGTGGTGGTGGTCGTGGTATGAAAGTGGCGCAAACCGCCGCTGACATGGAAAGCGCATTCCTGACGGCGCGGGCTGAGGGTAAATCAAACTTTGGCAACGACGAAGTTTACATCGAGAAATACCTGACAACGCCACGCCACATCGAGATTCAGGTCTTTGGTGACGGTAAAGGCAAAGCGGTTCATCTGGGCGAGCGTGACTGTTCCTTGCAACGTCGCCACCAGAAAGTGTTTGAAGAGGCCCCTGGCCCCTGCATCACCGAAGAAGAGCGTGCCAAGATTGGCAAAATCTGTGCGGATGCGGTTGCAAAGATCAACTACATCGGTGCCGGTACCATCGAATTCCTCTACGAGAATGGCGAGTTCTATTTCATCGAGATGAACACCCGTTTGCAGGTTGAACACCCTGTGACCGAAGCGATCTTTGGTGTGGATTTGGTGCGCGAGCAAATTCGTGTGGCCGAAGGTCTGCCGATGTCGATCAGCCAAGACGAGCTGACCATCAATGGGCACTCCATCGAGGTGCGCATCAACGCAGAACGTCTGCCAAACTTTGCGCCTTGCCCCGGCAAGATCACCCATTTCCACGCTCCGGGCGGTTTGGGTGTGCGTATGGATTCCGCTCTATATGACGGCTATTCCATTCCGCCGTATTACGACAGTTTGATCGGCAAGTTGATTGTGCATGGCCGTGACCGCCAAGAGGCGATCGCACGTCTGCACCGCGCCCTGGGCGAGCTGATCGTGGACGGGATCGACACAACGATCCCATTGTTCCACGCATTGCTGGAAGAAGGCGATATCCACACGGGTGAATATAACATTCACTGGCTGGAAAAATGGCTTGAAGCCACCTACGGCGAATAATGAACAGGGGCACGCAGCCGCATGGGTGATATCACCCCAGAAATGCTGTTGCGTGCCTATTCCATGGGGATTTTCCCCATGTCAGAACACCGCAATGATCCCGAGATCTTTTGGGTAGATCCCAAACGACGCGGCGTGTTCCCTATCAAAGACTTCCACATATCACGCAGCCTTGCCCGCCGTATTCGACGCACGGACTATCGCATCGCACTGAACGGCGACTTTGAGGCTGTTGTCGATGGCTGCGCCGATCGAAGCGACACGTGGATTAATAGTGAAATTAGAGGGCTTTATGCCGCGCTTCATGACCGTGGTCAGGCACATTCTTTGGAAGTCTGGCAAGACGATAAGCTGATGGGGGGTGTGTATGGTGTTGTCCTGGGTGCGGCATTCTTTGGCGAAAGCATGTTTTCGCGGATGCGAGATGCCTCAAAAATCGCACTGGCCTATCTGACAACACATTTAGAACGTTCAGGATTTACTCTGTTTGATACGCAGTTCATCACCCCGCACCTCAGCTCGTTGGGGGCGGTTGAAATCAGTCGGGCGCAGTATCAGGCCGATCTGGCCAATGCGATCCGTGTGCCCGCCGATATTCGAGGGCACCCGTTGCCGTCAGTTTATGATGTGGTGCAACGCAGAACCCAAACGTCGTAACGTGCATGATCCATCGCGCTGAGCGCTGGAGATGATGCGATCATCCAGCCTTGGAACAAGGGCTTGGCCAGTTCCTGTCCA
The DNA here is from genome assembly GCA_947498415.1 of uncultured Paracoccaceae bacterium. Lineage (GTDB taxonomy): Bacteria > Pseudomonadota > Alphaproteobacteria > Rhodobacterales > Rhodobacteraceae > Cognatishimia. Next base: position 267,057 of record CANMKB010000003.1, on the reverse strand, counting down.
TCGTAGATCGACAAGAACGCATAGGCCTCCCCCGTCGCATTGTCATCGGGGTGCCGGCACTCTGCCAGATCAATACGCATTTGGCCGAATGACACTGAATAGCCATTCTGCATTTCAATATCAGCAACCTGCCCCGTCAGCTTATCCAGCCCACGCAACACAGCGCCTGTTCCGGGCATCGCTGTCACGTCTTCGACGGTTTCTTCGAATAGAAAATCAGGCTGGCGCAGGGTGATGCCGTCTTCCAATCCATCCAGCTGTTCGATGACGATCTGTTGCGCAATGGCAGGCACGGCCAAGCCTAGCGCAAGTGTGACCGCGGCGAGCCGCTTCATTCGTCAGACCCGCCGGAAACGAATTTCAACAGCAGGGAAATCAAGCTAACTGCGCCCTGCGTGTCTTCGATTTCACCACCGTCTTCGAGGTTAAAGGGTGAGCCACCCGGCAGAACCTCAACAAAGTTGCCGCCCAAAAGACCTTCCGATGAAATCACAACGGCAGAGTCATCTGGCAGCTCAATGCCATCTTGCACGGAAAAGGCCGCGTCGGCGCGAAATGTTTCAGGATTTAGGGAAATGTCACTGACAGAGCCAATCTTGACCCCGGCCAAGCGCACATCTGTGCCCACTGTGATCCCCTCAATCGAGCGGAAAGACGCGGTCAGCTCATAGCCAGAACCGCCCCCAGATAGGCCCGTCGCCTGCCCCATATAGATTGCAAAACCAACGGCTGCGGCAAGAACCACGCCACCAACCGCTATTTCAGTGCTTTGGGTCGCCATAACGGATTATTCCGGTTGCCAAGCTTCGTAGTCAGATCGCTCTGCAGGTGCACCCTTTCGGATGGAACCCGCAGGTGCATAGGCCATCATGGTGCCCGTCAGGTTTTCCTGATGCGGCTTTTCCCAAGACTTATGCTGCAAAGGCTTTTCTGAAGGCACTTCGTCAAATGTACGGTGCAGCCAGCCATGCCAATCCGCAGGAACGCGGGATGCTTCGGCCTCGCCGTTATACAGCACCCAGCGTTTGCTATCGTCTTTGTTGCGGAAATAGGAATTGCCCTGATCATCCTCGCCCACTTTTTCGCCCTTACGCCAAGTAAAGAACTGCGTATTTAGGGTTTGGCCGTTCCACCAAGTCACAGCGCGTAAAAGAGTGTTTAGAATGCCCATGGGTGCCTCCACAAATTCATGTTCGGTATGACGCATTCACATCCAAAGGTCCAGTGTCAGAAAGTTAGGATTCGCACGGCTTTGCCTATGTTTACGCTTTCACCCCTCTGACAAGACCAAGCATCCAGTCATTTTTCGAAAGTTGCGGTTCATAGACTGCGCAATTTGAGCAGATTTACCGGCTCAAATGACGGATGTCGATTGCTGTAAATTCTTGAATATTCGGTCAAGAAACAGAGCCTAATCCCACAATTTCCTTACGAAATCGGCATATATCGGGGATTTCCGCCGCAGTTTCCCCATTTTCCCTTGCATCTGCGGCCCTATATTGTGACAGGAGTGTAACTGAACCTGACGCAGACAATTGGGACCAGCATCTTGCTCGATTTGACCAACGTTCGCACCGTACTTTCCGAACACTATGACCTCGCTCCGAATCCTGAATTGGCGGCCTCTATGCAGGACGTCTATTCCAAAATGGATCGGGTTGTTTCACCAGCTGACTGGGCGATTTACGCGCCTTACGTAAAAGCGATTGAACAGCTCAAAAAAGAGCGTAACGCGGTAATCTTGGGCCACAACTACATGACCCCGGAAATTTTCCACGGCGTGTCTGATTTTGTGGGCGACAGTCTGCAGTTGGCGATAAAAGCCACCGATGTAGATGCAGATGTCATCGTGCAAGCCGGTGTGCATTTCATGGCAGAGACCAGCAAGATTTTGTCGCCAGAGAAAACCGTGCTGATGCCAGATATGGATGCGGGGTGTTCCTTGGCCGAAAGCATCACCGCTGAGGGCGTGGAAGAGATGCGGGCGAAATATCCCGGTGCGCCAGTTGTGTCTTATGTTAACACCACCGCCGAAGTGAAAGCCGCCTCTGACATTTGCTGCACGTCCTCAAATGCTGTGCAAATTGTTGACGCGATGGAGTCTGACACCGTCATCATGACACCAGATCAGTTCCTTGCGCAAAACGTGGCGAACCAGTCGAAAAAGAAAGTCGTTTTCTGGGAAGGCTCTTGCATCGTGCATGAACTTTATACCGCCGACGATCTAAAGGCCTATCGCGAGCTTGATCCTGAAGTAAAGATCATCGCCCACCCGGAATGTACCCCGGATGTGGTTGCTGAATCTGATTTTACCGGCTCCACCAGCGGCATCATCAAATGGGTTCACGACCACAAGCCAGCCAAGGCGATGCTTGTGACCGAATGTTCCATGGCGTCTAATATTGCCGATGAACTGCCAGAGGTCGATTTCGCAAAGCCATGCAACATGTGCCCATACATGAAAAAGATCTCGCTCGAGAAAATCCTGTATGTGCTGCACACCATGGAAAATCAGGTTGAAGTCGATGCCGACATGGCTCTCAAGGCCCGCCAATCTGTACAGGCGATGATTGATCTGTCCAAAAAGCTTGGCCTCTAAACAGCTATGAAAGAAATCACCACAGACCGTATCGTCATTGTTGGCGCCGGGTTGGGGGCACTTTATGCGGCTCTTAAACTTGCGCCGCGGCCGGTTGTGATGATCTCGCCAGAGCCTTTAGGCAAAGGCGCAAGCTCGGCTTGGGCGCAGGGTGGTGTTGCGGCAGCGATGCACAGCAGCGACAGCCCCGAAAGCCATGCCACAGACACGCTGAACGCTGGTGCTGGCACCGTGGATGCGGATGTGGCCCGCATGGTCACAGATGAGGCGCGTGCGCATATTCTTGATCTCACTTCGATGGGTACACCCTTTGATCGCACAGAAAACGGCGATTATGTCTTATCCCGCGAGGCCGCCCATAGTTTTGCCCGTGTTGTGCGCGTGAAAGGCGATCAGGCTGGGGCCGAAATCATGGCCGCGCTGATCGAACAGGTATCGCAAACCCCAACCATTCAGGTGCTTGAAGGCACAATGGCCGTTGATCTGGATGTGGCAGATGGGGTTGTTACTGGTGTTGCCATTCAAGAAAGCGATGACACGCGGTCTGTTCCCATCATGCTACGTGGCGCAGCATATTTGCTGGCGGGCGGTGGTTCGGGTGGGCTGTTTGCAATCACAACAAATCCACCTCGCATTCGTGGCCAAGTCATTGGCATGGCGGCCCGCGCTGGGGCGCAGATTGCCGATTCAGAATTTGTACAGTTTCATCCAACAGCAATGGATGTGGGCGAAGACCCTGCCCCGCTCGCGACAGAGGCCCTGCGCGGTGAAGGTGCCATCCTGATCAACAGACACGGTGAGCGCTTTATGCAAGCGATCCACCCAGACGCAGAGCTTGCCCCGCGGGATGTCGTGGCCCGTGGTATCTTTGCAGAGGTGCAATCCGGCAACCGCCCGATGCTTGACACCCGCAAAGCCATTGGCGCGAAAATTTCAGATATGTTCCCTTCCGTTGCAGAATACTGCAATCGCAATAGCATTGATCCTGCCAAAGAACCCATTCCGGTGGCCCCGGCCGCGCATTATCACATGGGTGGGATCGCGACTGACAAACAAGGCCGCGCAAGCTTGGGCAAGCTTTGGGTGTGTGGCGAAGCATCTTCGACTGGGCTTCATGGGGCAAACCGTTTGGCATCCAATGGATTGCTTGAGGCATTGGTCTATGCCCGCATCTGTGCGGATGGCATTGCCTCTGAGGTTGCAGAAATCCAAAGTCCTGAAATCTCGCTTGATTTCGAAGGCACGGATCAACCCCCAAGCGCCCAAGCGGTTGCGGCATTGCGCCAAACCATGACCAACAGAGTCGGCGTTGTGCGCGATGCAGACGGGCTGTTGCAAGCGTTGCACAACATTGTCTCGCTCGAAGAGCGCGACCATTCCCTAAGCTTTAAGAATATGTGCGCGACCGCCACTTTGATCACCGTATGTGCCTATCTTCGTCAGGAAAGCCGCGGCGCACATGAGCGCTCTGATTACCCAGACACTTTGCCCGGTGGCGGGACACGTTCTAAAATGACCTATGCAGAGGCCGTGGCCCTGCGTGATGAAATTCTTGCGGAGGCCACATGAGCTTTGCAACTGTTCCAGATCTGATCCTTGAACCCATGGTGCGCAATGCGCTGATGGAAGACCTTGGCAGCTATGGCGATGTGACCACCCGCGCGGTCATCCCCGCAGAGACAACCTATAACGCCCGCATCAACGCCCGCGAAGATGCGGTTGTATCTGGGATGCAAGTCGCTGCATTGGCCTTTCGTCTGGTCGATCCAACGCTTGAAGTGATCACACTGATCGCAGATGGCCAGCCCTGTAAAAAGGGTGACACCCTGATGGAAATCAAAGGCAAAGCGGCCTCGATTCTGTCAGGTGAACGCGTTGCGCTGAACTACGCGGGCCGTTTGACGGGTATTGCGACGATGACAGCCAGTTTTGTGGCCGAAACCACAGGCACCAAGGCCCGCGTGACCTGTACGCGCAAAACCACGCCCAATATGCGCTTGGTCGAAAAACTCGCCGTGTTGCATGGTGGGGGCCACAATCACCGCTACTCTTTGTCTGACGCCATTTTGATCAAAGACAATCACATCGCTGCCGCTGGCGGCGTGCGTGAGGTTTTGGAAGCGACGAAAAAACACGCCAGCCACATGATGGCTGTCGAGATCGAAGTGGACCGGCTGGACCAGCTTAAAGAGGTTCTGGCCGTGGGTGGCGCATCTGTTGTATTGCTCGACAATATGGACAACGACACGCTCCGCGAAGCGGTGAAAATGGTCGATGGCCGCATGGCCACCGAAGCATCTGGCAACGTGAAACTCGACCGGATCGCATCCATTTCAGCAACGGGTGTTGATTACATTTCCTCCGGTGCGCTGACGCATTCGGCCCGGACCGTCGATTTAGGGTTGGATTTTTAAGAGAAGTATAGTTTCAATTGTCTCATTCCCTTTATGAGATTTGGCTATGACTAAACAAAATTTGTTCCTTTGCGCCTCCGCATTTCTTGCACTTCAGGCTTGCCAAGAAATCGTTCCTTCAGCCGAACCAGATGCGCCGACAGTATCTACGTATACCGAAGCTGAGAGCTCTGGCCTGCGCACATTGCGTCCTTATCCGAATGACGACGATGTTTGCGAACTGCTGAAAGAGACCGCATTTACCGAAGCCTTTGAAACGGAGGGCAAACGTTTAATCGCTTGCCCAAAGCATGAACGCGGGGCGATCAAAGATCGCACACGTGAGGGTGCAAAGGTCGTTGGCAATGCCAAACATTGGGTTCTCTTAAGCATCGACGCGTAATGCCATCTTTCCGGTTATCATTCTCAGATGACCGGAATACTTTTTCTCTTTGCGTTTCCCAGCCCAGAAATGTCCGGCTCAGCCGGGCAGACGCCCCAAACTCACCTCTGTTTGATCAACATGTGATTGGCCAAATCGCCCTTCTCCACGCCATGCTGTCAGCAACTTCAGCATGGGGAATGGTATGGCCGTTACAAAAAAACTTAAAAACGCAGTGGTTTACGGTGTGGTGGCTGTCGCGCTTTCGATGGCTCCGGCGCAGGCAGAGACGCAGACTGCACTGCCCAGCTATGTCATCGAACAATTCGGCACCCCACCGGCTGTGCCCACGGGCCGACTTTCCAAACCGTTAAGAGACGCGGCCCAACTTGCCTTTGTAGACAGCTTTGTCGACTCGCGCTGGCAAACCCAGCACCAAGAGGCTTTGGCGACCATCAAGGCCTCGGGCGACCCGCGGCTGGTGTGGGTCATCAGCGATATGCTGCGCTTTATCTCCGGAAGTTCGCTTGAAGATCAACTGTCCGACACCGCAGGCGCCTTGTTGGGCATCGAGCCACCACGGCGCAATGCGTGGGGGGAAATCACTGATCATCTGATTGCATGGGATATTCCCGCTCCTCCGGGTTACCTGCGCTATAAACGTGAGATCTTTACCACCGTGGTTCCTGGCTGGGACAAGATTTTTGTGAAGGGAGACATTGACTGGCGGCATGTGTCTTGGGGCGGTGTCTTGATCGACGATCGGGCCTTTGACAGCGGTGTGCTGTGTCGCAACTGTATTCCCGCCGCTGATAATCCAGACGTCAGCACAGCTGCTGAGGCCACCTGGCTGAAGAACAGCGATATTGTCTTTGGGGTTGTCGTCAATGGCGAAGCCCGCGCCTATCCGCGCCGCATCATGGAGGTGCGGGAGATGGTGAATGACACCTTGGGTGGGCGAGACCTTGGCATTCCGTATTGCACCCTGTGTGGCGCGGCGCAGGCCTATTTCACCGATGAGCTGCCAAATGGCATCAAGCGCCCCATCCTGCGCACCTCGGGGCTGCTGATCCGGTCAAACAAAGTCATGTATGACGTACGCACCCATTCGGTGTTTGACACCTTCCTTGGCAAAGCCGTCACCGGCCCCTTGGCCAAGCGCGGCCTGCAGCTAAAGCAAGCCAGCGTGGTGACAACCGATTGGGGGACTTGGAAAGAAAACCACCCAGAGACAACCGTATTGGTCGAAGACTTAGCGCTTGGCCGCGACTTTGATTTCCGCAACAACCGCGATGCGGATGGGCCGATCTTCCCTGTTGGAGATATCGACCCACGCCTATCCGTTCATGAAGACATCATCGGTGTCGTCACAGCCTCAGGTCAGCCGATTGCGTTCCAACGCAGCAAAGCCGTGGCAGCTCTGACCAATGGCCAAAACATCAGCTATGACAACATCCGGCTCAAACTGGATGGCGGTGGTGTGAAAGCGGTGGATGCAAATGGTGCTGATCTGGGCAGCCACCAAGCCTTTTGGTTTGCTTGGTCGCAATTTCATCCAACAACAGAACTGTGGCCGGGTTAACCCCTGGCGACTTTAAAAGGCTTCGGGTTTGGCTTCGCGCGCCATGTGATCAAGCACACCGTTGACGAATTTGCCCTCTTTTCCCTCTGGGAAAAACGCCTGAGCGACCTGAACAAACTCAACGATCACCACCTTTGGTGGTGTATCGGATTGGGTGAACTCGGCACCTGCCGCCCGGAACAACGCACGCAACGTGCTGTCGATGCGGCCCAGTGGCCATTTTGCCACCAAGGCGCGGTCAGTCATCTGGTCGATCAGAGCCTGATTATTGACCGCATCTTCGAGCAATTGGGAAAACAGCCCCGCATCGCCTTCGAGCATTTCGTAATCGTCAAAAACCTCGCCAAAGCGGTGGTCCAGAAACTGAACACGTACCTGATCAAAGGTCTGCCCAGAGTGTTCCATCTGATACAGCGCCTGCACCGCAAAAAAGCGGGCTGCGGATTTCATCTTACGTTTCTGGTTGCCGGATAGTTCGGCTTTGGTCTCAGAGGTCATGCGGTGGTGTACCTTTACAAATCACCCGCGAGCTGGATCTCTTCGGTCGCCGGTTTAAAACCGACTCCGGTGCGCGGGCTGCCCCATTTGCGCGAAAGTGCCACGAGATGCAAGGCCGCAGCGGCGGCTCCGCCACCTTTATTTTGATCTTGCGGGTCCGCACGCACTTCGGCTTGCTTACGGTTTTCAACTGTCAGGATGCCATTGCCGATGCAAAGACCCTGTAGGCCCAACAATTGAATGGCACGGCTGCTGTCATTACAGACCGTGTCATAGTGGGTTGTTTCCCCACGGATCACACATCCAAGCGCGACATAGCCATCATAGTTAGACAGGCGCTCCGCCATCGCGATGGCCGTTGGAATTTCCAACGCGCCCGGCACTTCGATGATTTCATGTGTACCGCCACAGGCTTCGATTTCAGCAATCGCACCGGCAATCATGTTGTCCGCAATGTCTTTGTAATACGGCGACACAACGATGAGGATTTTCACCGGCTTGTCAAATTCAGCACGCGGCATGATGTAATGATTTTCTGCGCCAGCCATGGGGTTACTCCATCTCGATTGGGCGGGTGCCGGTGATCGAGAGGCCATAGGCGTCGAGACCAACATATTTTGTGCTTGGGGAATTGGTGAGCAAGATCAGCTCTTGCAGCCCCAGTTTGTTCAGAATTTGTGCGCCAAGCCCGGTTTGCTTGATGGTGCGTGGGCCTTCGTCTTCATTAGCATACAAGCTGTTGCGTGGGCTGCGGAACAGGCACACAAGCCCCCGGCCCTCTTTGGCAACGATCTGCATCGCTGTGCGCAGCTCGTCAGCGGGCTTTGGGCCAAGACCCAGCATATCAGACGCTTCGTGCAGCGCGTGGGTGCGAACGAGTACAGGTTCGGGTGTTGAAATGTCACCTTTAATCAGCACCACATGTTCCACGCCATGGGTTTGGTCGGTGAAAATGCGCATATCCCAATCGCCACCGAACTCAGAGCTTACTGTCTGCTGTGAGGTCTCGACCACAAGGTTATCGTTTTTGGAACGATAGGTGATCAGATCACTGATGGTGCCGATTTTTAGGTCGTGTTTTTTCGCGATGTCCACAAGATCTGGCAAACGGGCCATGGTGCCGTCTTCGTTCATAATCTCGCAGATGACAGAGCTTTCGTAGTGCCCCGCCAAACGACTGATGTCACAACCAGCCTCGGTGTGACCGGCACGCACAAGCACCCCACCCCGACGTGCGCGAAGCGGGAACACATGCCCCGGTGTTGCGATATCGGCCGCAGTGCATTGCGGGTTGATTGCAGTGGCCACGGTCAGCGCACGATCGGCAGCGGAAATCCCAGTGGTGACGCCCTCGCGGGCCTCAATCGAAACTGTAAAAGCTGTTTCATGGCGTGAAGAATTGTGCATTGCCATCATCGGCAGGCCCAGCTCTTCGATGCGATCCGCAGGCAATGTCACACAGATCAACCCGCGCCCATAGGTGGCCATAAAGTTGATCGCTTTGTCATCTGCAAAGCCAGCCGGGATCACCAGATCGCCTTCGTTTTCGCGGTCTTCGTGATCAACCAAGATATACATCCGGCCCTGACGTGCCTCTTCGATGATATCTTCGATTGGGCTGATCGCGTCCCGCAATGCGGTTTCGACGGGTCCGGGTGTTTCAAAGCTCATGAGCTGGCCTCGTGCAGAATTTCGCTGCACAGCAGATAGCGCACTGCGGCGTTAAACGCCAGTGGAGCAATTCATGCATATGCGCAGGGTAAATGTGCATCAATACTGCATCAATCTACCCAACCGCTTTGGAATCACTTGGAATTGGCTTAGGCGGTGATTTCGTTCAGCCGCGCTACATAGCGTGCCAGCGTGTCGATTTCGAGGTTGATCATGTCACCCACTTTCGCATCACCCCAAGTGGTCATTTCCTTGGTATGCGGAATAAAGTTGATGCCAAAATCAGCGCCATCCACGTCATTCACGGTCAACGATGTGCCGTTCAGCGCAACAGATCCCTTTTGAGCGATGTATTTCGCAAGATCGTTTGGCGCCCGCAGAGTGACACGCGTGCTGTCACCTTCATCTTCCATCTTAATGATCTCTGCAACGCCATCCACGTGACCAGATACAATGTGCCCGCCTAGCTCGTCGCCTACTTTAAGGGCCCGTTCCAGATTGACCCGCCGTCCAACTTTCCAATCTGCAAGGTTGGTCTTGGAAACGGTCTCGGCCGAGATTTCCACATCATACCAATCGTCACCCAGTTCGATCACAGTCAAACACACGCCATCGCTGGCAATCGAAGCCCCCAGATCAATGCCGCTGGTGTCATATTTTGTGGCAATCCGCGCACGCAAATCGCCGCGTTGCTCTAACTCGCGCACTTCGCCAATATCGGTGATGATCCCGGTGAACATATCTGACCTCATCCATGAATGTGCCCAAGGGGTAACGCCTGCGAAGGAAACTGACAAGACGGCTTAATTCGCCTTACTTTCGCCCGCATCAATCATTAACACTTTTGAAAACGCGGCGTGATAGACCTGAAAACAAAGGCTAATTGCCGTTAATAATTCGGGCAAAGTCCCACACAGGCAGAGCATACGAAATGACCACACTTGGCAAACAAAGCGATTCATCGCGCGTTTTCCTCTTTTTGCAGGGGCCTCATGGCCCGTTCTTTGCAGGACTTGCCAAAATGCTTGCCCGCTCTGGCGCCCAAATTTGGCGCGTTGGTTTTAATGCAGGGGATGCGTTTTTCTGGTCAGACAAATCGCGCTATATCCCCTTTCAAGGCAAAGCTGTGGAATGGCCTGATCGTTTTAAACAGATCGTTGCCGACAAGGGCGTAACAGATATCGTTCTGTACGGTGACACCCGCAAGGTACACGCCAAAGCCGTGGCCGCCGCCAAAGAGCTAGGGCTTGGCATCCACATCTTTGAAGAGGGGTATATTCGCCCCTTCTGGATCACCTATGAACGCGGCGGGTCCAACGGCAATTCCCGCCTGATGAATATGGACGTGCCGCAGATGGAAAAGGCGCTTGAAGGCTCTGACATGGAGGCGCCTCTGCCGCCCGCGCGTTGGGGTGATATGCGCCAGCACATCTTTTACGGCGCGTTGTACCATTGGTTTGTCATGTTCAGAAACGGCAAGTATTCAAACTTTCGGGCGCATCGGTCTTTGAGCGTAAAGCAAGAGTTCCGGCTATATGTCCGTCGTCTGTTGCGGATGCCCATCCACATCGCCGAACGTCGCATTGCAACCTACCGCGTGCGCAACGGCGGATTTCCGTATCATCTGGCCCTTTTGCAGCTGGAACATGATTCAAGCTTTCAAGAACATTCCCCATTCTCAACCATGCCGGAATTTCTGGAGCTGGTGATTGAGAATTTTGCCAAAGGCGCACCCGCGCATCACCACCTGGTCTTTAAGGCCCACCCTCTTGAGGATGGACGCGTGCCCGTGCGGCGCACCATCATGCACCTGGCCCAACAGCACAACATTGCTGATCGCGTGCATTTTGTGCGTGGCGGTAAGCTGGCACAGCTTTTAAGCGAGGCGCGCACAGCTGTGACCGTGAACTCGACCGCAGGGCAGCAGGTGCTGTGGCGGGGCATCCCGCTCAAGATTTTTGGCAAGGCGGTCTATGACCAGCCTGAATTCATCAGCAACCAACCGCTTCAACAGTTCTTTGCGGGGGCCATCCGCCCCGATATGACCGCCTATCGCGAATATCGTCGCTACCTTTTGGAAACCAGCCAAGTGACCGGCGGTTTTTATTCGCGCCGTGGACGTCGCCAGCTGATGCGCCATGTCGTTGATATGATGCTGTCAGCCGATGACCCCTATGAGGCGCTTGAGTCGGGCACAGCGGCCCCAAGGCAACAGTTGCGTGCTGTGAAGTAGCAACCACAAGGTCTAGCGCTGGATTTTAATCCAGCTTTCCGCTACCTTACAAAAAAAATACCGAGGCAGAACAATAACAGGTCGAGGAGACCGAGCAGTGAAACCCCAATCTTCCCGCTGGGCAAAGGGCATTGCCCTGTTGGCGGCATTGGCCGTCGTATCGTCCTGTGGCCTTCCGCGCCCAGGACCGAACAAACGTGAAATTTATGCCGGATCTGTGCAGCAACAAGGCGACGCCTTTGTTGTGACTGTGAATGACCGCGTGACCCGCGCGACTGCAGTTGCACCGTCGCTTGGCTTCTCAGACGCATTTAAGAACGCTGGCAAGCTGGGCTCTGACACCATTCGCCCCGGCGATGTGTTGTCTTTAACAATCTGGGAAAACGTCGATAAACCTTTGCTTGGCCCAGAAGGTCAGGTCGCAGCAGTGCTTGAAGAAGTTCAAGTCGACGGCTCTGGGTTTATCTTTGTGCCGTATGCAGGCCGCATTCGTGCCGCTGGCAACACGCCCGAAGCGATCCGCCGCGTGATCCGCAACAAACTCGAAGATCAAACGCCTGACCCACAGGTTCAGGTGCGCCGCGTTGCTGGCGATGGGGCCACCGTGTCTATCGCAGGCGCCGTGACGGGCCAAGGTGTATACACCATCGAACGCCCAACCCGCACATTGGCGGCCATGCTGGCCCGTGCCGGTGGCGTCGCGATCACACCAGAAATTGCTCAGGTGACCGTGCTGCGTCATGGCCAAACCGGTAAAATCTGGTTCCAAGACCTGTATGACAACCCAGCCTTGGATATTGCCCTACGCAACAATGACCGCATTCTGGTTGAGGCCGACACACGTTCCTTCACAGCGCTTGGCGCAACCGGCGCACAAAGCCGTGTGACCTTTGAAAGCCAGAACCTGTCTGCCATCGAAGCGATTGCTCAGGTGGGTGGTTTGAACTCTGCAGCAGCCGATCCAACGGGCGTGTTTGTGTTCCGCAACGAGCCGGGTGAAATCGCCAACCAAGTTCTGGGCCGCGACGATCTGATTGGCGCACAGCGTCTGGTTTATGTTCTGGATCTGACACAGCCAAACGGCATGTTCCGTGCCCGTGATTTTGTGATCCGGGACGGTGACACGCTTTACGTCACCGAAGCACCGTTCACCACGTGGGATAAGACAATTTCCTCCATTACTGGCTCTGCGACCTCTGTCAGCTCTCTGACAACGCTGGCCAGCGGCGGCTAATGCACGCCGACGACGCCGTACCAAACAACACCGCCGAGACCACACGGTCTCGGCGGCTTTTTGTTTATAATGGCGGCTTTCTGATGCAACGCCGGTTGCGGCGCATTCTAAAGCTGGCCGGATATGACATTGCCCTCGGCCTTCCCGGCCCGAACGATCAAGTTGGCATTTGGGGCAAAAGCCCAACCAGCCATCGCGGCGAGGCGATCGCCGCCAAGAAAAACACCCCCATCTTGCGGATCGAAGATGCGTTTTTACGCTCGCTTCATCCCGGCCGCGCCGGTGAACCTCCTGTTGGTGTGTTCATGGATCGCAAAGGTGTGCATTTTGACCCCACGACGGTCACCGAACTTGAAACCATGCTTGCGCAACATCCACTGGATGACACGGCCCTGCTTGATCGGGCCCGTGGGTGTATCGAGCGCCTCAAAGAGGCACATCTTAGCAAGTATTCCGCCTTTCACGCCGATGCCCCTGCCCCAGAGCCCGGCTATGTTCTGGTGATTGATCAGACGCGGGGCGATGCCTCTGTCACGGCCAGCCAAGCCCATGATGCCCATTTCAAAGAAATGCTGGTCATGGCGCAAGAAGAGCACCCAGGCGCTCGTGTTTTGATCAAAACCCACCCAGAAACCCAACAGGGGTTTCGCGATGGGTATTTCAGCGACGCTGACGTCAACGAACGCGTGTCACTTTGGGATACACCGATCAGCCCTTGGGTGCTGTTTGAAGGCGCTGTGGGCGTCTATACCGTTTCATCGCAAATGGGGTTTGAGGCCATCTTTGCCGGGCACAAACCGCGCGTATTTGGCCAACCCTTTTACACCGGCTGGGGGCTGACCGACGACGAACGCCCCGTACCGCGTCGCCACCGCAAGCTCACCCGCGCCCAGCTGTTTGCAGCGGCGATGATCCTTTACCCCACATGGTACGACCCGACTCAGGATGCGCTTTGCGAGCTTGAAGATGTGATTGCCTATCTTGAGGCAGAAACACAGGCGTGGCGCGAAGATCATGCAGGATGGAACGCATATGGCATGCGCCTATGGAAGCGCCGCCCGCTGCAACGGTTTTTTGGACGCCACAAGACGATGGTCTTTGAACAAAACGCTTCAGATCGACCTAGTCTGACATGGGGCATGAAAGACGGGCCATCTGATACAGCACGGCTGGAAGATGGTTTCCTGCGGTCACGCGGCCTTGGCGCTGAATTGATCCCGCCGTTGTCTTTGATCACTGATGGAAAGGGCATTTACTATGATCCCACCTGCCCCAGCGACATGGAAGATTGGATCACCCTGCGCGACACATTGCGGCCCGATCAAACAGCCCGTGCTGATCGCCTGATCGAACGTCTGAATGCACTTGGTGTGAGCAAATACAATCTGACGGGCGACATTCCAGATTTGCCAGCCGGATATCGCATCTTGGTTCCGGGACAGGTCGAAGACGATCAATCCATCCTGAAAGGCTGTGACGACGTGCGCAGCAACCGCGCCCTGTTACAAGCGGCACGGGCCGCCAACCCTGATGCCATTCTGATTTACAAACCCCATCCAGATGTGGTGGCCGAGCTGCGCGAAGGTGCGCTGCCCGACGCGGACCTTTTGGCAGATGTGGTGCTAGAAACCGGCGACATGGCGCAGTTGCTGCAACAGGTGGATGCGGTCTGGACGATGACCTCACTAACGGGGTTCGAAGCCCTCATCCGTGGGCGCAAAGTCACCACGCTGGGCGCTCCGTTTTATGCAGGTTGGGGCCTGACCGAAGATCTCGGCCGAGTGCCTTTGCGCAGGCAGGCCAAACCTAGTTTGCAAGGGCTGGTACATGCCGCCTTGATTGATGCACCGCGTTACTTTGATCCGAAATCCGGGTTGCCGTGCTCTGTTGAAGTGGCTGTCGAACGTTTATCCGAAGGTGCCACCCATGCGCGTGGTCCAATGAACCGTTTGCTGTCAAAAGCGCAGGGGATATTTGCAAGCTACAGCCGGTTCTGGCGTTAATCAGACTTTCGGCGCCAGACGCTTAGCAAATCTTGGCCCACGAGGTCTTGGGCACGTAGATCAAACCGAGGCGCTGTGGCCAAGCGTTCAACGCCCATAGCCCCAATCGCCGGGAACCCTTCGGCGCCTATGGTCACTCCGGCGTTAAAGACGATCAGCTCATCTACCAAATCAGCACCAAGCAAAGACGCTGCCAACGCACCGCCGCCTTCACAGAACACGCGCGTGAGGCCTTGCCCCCCAAGGGCGGACAAAACGCTGATGGGGGACAAATGGGTGCCTTCGACGTCACAGGGCAAAAGCGTCGCGCCCAACCCTTTCCACGTGCGCACCAGTTCAGCATCTGCATCGTGCCCGTGGACCAGCCACACCGGAACCTCTGATGCGGTACGGGCGAGTTGGCTCATCAATGGCAGATCGAGCCTGCGCGACACAACGATACGCACCGGTTGCTGGGGTGCACCCATGTCGCGCACCGTCAGCGATGGATCATCCGCCCGCGCTGTGCCGCCACCAACCATAACCGCGTCATGTTTCATGCGCATCGCATGCACACGACGTCGCGCTTCTGGCCCGGTGATCCACTGGCTTTCGCCTGTGGCGGTTGCGATCCGACCATCCAATGTCGTGGCCAGTTTAAGCGTCACAAAAGGACGCCCCTGTTCGGTTTTCAGAAAGAACCCTTCGAGATCATAGGCGGCTTGATCGGCCAACACACCTGTGTCGACCTGAATGCCTGCCGCGCGGAGCATATCAAACCCCCGCCCGGCCACGCGGCCATCGCTGTCTTTTACGGCGGCGACAACCCGCGCCACACCCGCATCAATCAGCGCCTGCGCACAGGGCGGGGTTTTGCCGTGATGGGCACAGGGTTCTAGCGTGACATAGGCCGTTGCCCCTTTGGCAGCAGCCCCGGCCATGGCCAAAGCTTCGGTTTCCGCATGGGGGCGACCGCCGGGCTGTGTCCAGCCTCGGCCAACGATGCGACCGGCTTGCACAATGACGCAGCCCACAGCTGGGTTTGGCCAGCAGCGCCCTTGCCCACGTCGCCCCAAGGTCAGGGCGACGGACATAAACCGTTGATCTTGTTGTGACACGCGACACATCCTTTACAGGCTGCGCTGGTTGAGGGTTCGCTTAGTCGTCAGACTTCACTTTAGGGCGCAACTCTGACACGAATTTATCAAAGTCATCTGCCTCTTGGAAGTTCTTGTAGACACTGGCAAACCGCACATAAGCAACTGTATCGATCCGGGCCAAAGCCTCCATCACGATCTCACCAATCTGTTTTGAATTGATGTCAGTTTCACCCATGCTTTCCAAACGGCGCACGATGCCAGAAATCATCTGATCGATGCGTTCTGGTTCGACCGGGCGTTTTTGCAAGGCGATGCGAATGGAACGTTCCAGCTTATCGCGATCAAAATCTTCACGACGGCCTGACGATTTAACCACAACCAAATCACGCAATTGAACGCGTTCATAGGTGGTAAAGCGTCCGCCACAAGACGGGCAGAAACGACGACGCCGGATCGACACGTGGTCTTCGGCAGGCCGTGAATCTTTTACCTGAGTATCAACATTTCCACAAAACGGGCAGCGCATGACAGATCCCCCTCAGCCTTGGTCCCCGAGATTTCGTAATAAATCTGGGGCACGCCCCAAGTTATCCACAGCCACTATAGGTCAGACGCTAGAGTTTGGGTAGAGGGGAAATGCATCCCCCAGATCATGAATGTCTCAGACCGAGATATGGGCAATAACACGCCGTGACTGCGGGTGATCGCGATGCTCAAATAGGTAAATGCCCTGCCACGTCCCAAGAGCAAGCCGACCGCCTGACACCGGGATCGACAAAGACACCGGCATCATCGCCGCTTTGATATGGGCCGGCATGTCATCCGGCCCTTCATAGGTATGGGTCAAATATGACATCGATGGATCGGTGGTAGGCGGCACCAACCGTGAAAAATAATTTCGTAGGTCGGTCTGAACCTCTGGGTCAGCATTTTCTTGGATCAATAAAGAACACGAGGTGTGCTGCACAAAAAGCGTCAACAATCCAGCATCCGCCCCATAACGCGCCACCCAATCCTTGACGGGCCGCGTGAACTCATACAACCCCTGCCCTTGGGTGGTGATCTCAAATCTGTGCTGCACGGATTACCCCTCGATCAGAACCTTAAGACGCTCAAGACCCAGTTCGTAGTCTGGTCCAACAAATCCATCCATCATCAAGCCAAACCAACGTTGCATTGGGTTCATCCCCGTATCGGTCGTGAACCCCCAGGTGACATTTGTCACTCCACCGTTTTCAGCCAGTTCAAAATAGGCGTTTGCCGTGCCCATGTCGCCAAAATCCAAAGCCGTTTCAACGCGTTGGTCTTCAACGCTTGCAGTAATTTCCTGACGGCCACTCCCAACCTGAGGGTGTTCAGATTCCCATGACATCGCTGCGCCTGTACCGGATTCAATATCATTGTATTCCGTCACAACATCCGGGTCTCGATCAAGCCAAGGTGACCAGGCCTCTGATGCCTTTAAGCTATTCAAATGAGGGAACACCTCAGACGCACCAGCATTAATATCTATCGAACGCGCGACAGAAACTTCACGTGGAAGAACAAACGCTATCGCGACAAGCGCGATGACAATAAGCAAGAGTCCTTGGAAAATTCGTTTTAGAATGTGCATTTCACGTTCCTCTCTAATTGATTGCGCTTATGCTACCACCAGTCCTGTCGCGGGTTTGGAAAATTTAGAAATTGGCGTCAATCAGCCAAATTTCGCGTTTTTCCAGCTGATTTATAAAAAGCGATCTTTGAGCGCGCAATCCGGCACCATACAAGTTTCGTACCGACCAAACAGGCGATAGCGGTTGCGTGCAACCAATGAGTAGGCCCGGGTTTTCAGCCATTCCGGCCCAAACCGCACCAAGGCCAGACACCGCCAAATTGGCCCAAAGTCACGCACGGCGGCGCAAACGGCATCAAGATGCTGATAGATCTGCCCATCCATGATCACCAAGTTGGTTTCAAAATCATCCAGCGGCAGCCCAAGCGCGCCATACAATGCCTGACCAAGGTCTGATTGTGCGGTGGCAAAGTGGAACCGTTCCGCCTTGTCCCGTTTGAGAACAAATTGAAAGAAACGCGAACACAACACGCATTCGCCATCAAAAACGATCAGATCTTTGCCCGCGATGCGAGCATGAAGGCTTGAGGAGAGCGCAGCGATCTGCATCAGGAAAAGATGCGATCCCCTTGTTCATCAATGAAATTCTTGGCTTTGATCAAAGAGATTTCCGCAGCGGTTTGCTCACTTGGAAAGCTGTCTGCGCGGATCATCATATGAGACTTCCGCTCGCCATCGATCTCTTTTTCAATACGGGCGCCCACGCAAAAGACATTCCCACTTTTGTGCGGCTCTATAAAGATATTAAAGCCATTGTGAACTTCGGGCGTTGGCTCTGACTTTGGGGTGCCGCCGCCGAACAATTTTGAAAACAAGGACATGGGACCTCCGCATCTCACTTAGATCAATGTGCCGCTGCAAGAAACAAATCGCAAGTCGTCGAACGATCACAGGCCCTCAATAGGCGTTCACAAAATATATGCAAAGCCCAATGTAGCTGACTAAGTTCAAAACCAAACATGCATTGAGCCGGCCCGCAAAAGGGTGCTTACGGGTTTTATGTCGAAATCGGCGTTGGGCATATTTACCGCCAGCGGCCCCTCCCAAAATGAACCAAAGCTGTAGACGAGATTCAGGTATTCGCCATCCCCCATTTCGAGCAGCGCGTTTATCCAAGTACATCATCACATAGCTGATAAAACTGGACAGAAAAAACCAAACCACCAGCAAGATTACAGCTGGGACATCAGGCAAAGGACCCTCTTGAAACATGCACACCCTCAAAAACAAAACGCCCCCTTGCGGGGGCATTTTTTATTGATCCAAGAAGCTGCGCAGTTTGCGGCTGCGGCTTGGGTGTTTGAGTTTTCGCAGTGCTTTCGCTTCGATTTGACGAATCCGTTCGCGGGTCACACTGAACTGCTGACCCACTTCTTCCAAAGTGTGGTCGGTGTTCATTCCGATCCCAAAGCGCATCCGCAGAACACGCTCTTCGCGTGGTGTCAGTGAGGCCAATACGCGTGTCGTGGTTTCCTTCAGGTTTTCCTGAATGGCGGAATCCAACGGCAGAACCGCGTTCTTGTCTTCGATGAAATCGCCGAGTTGAGAATCTTCTTCGTCGCCGATTGGCGTCTCCAAAGAAATCGGCTCTTTCGCGATTTTCATAACCTTGCGGACTTTTTCCAAAGGCATTTGCAGCTTTTCTGCCAATTCCTCTGGGGTTGGTTCGCGGCCAATTTCGTGCAGCATCTGACGACCTGTTCGAACCAGCTTGTTGATCGTTTCGATCATGTGCACTGGAATACGGATGGTGCGGGCTTGGTCTGCAATCGAACGGGTGATCGCCTGACGGATCCACCATGTCGCATAGGTCGAGAATTTGTAACCGCGGCGGTATTCGAACTTATCAACCGCCTTCATCAGGCCAATGTTACCTTCCTGAATAAGATCAAGGAACTGCAGGCCACGGTTGGTGTATTTTTTCGCAATCGAAATAACCAGACGCAGGTTCGCCTCGACCATTTCTTTCTTGGCCTGACGGGCTTCTTTCTCACCCTTCTGAACCTGCTGCACGATGCGGCGGAATTCAGAAATGTCCAAACCAACATAGGTGCCGACCTGCGCCATATCAGAGCGCAGCTCTTCGACTTTATCAACAGAGCGTTCCATGAACATCTGCCAGCCCCGACCCGGCTTGGAAGACATGTCTTCAAGCCACGTCGGATCAAGTTCGCGGCCACGGTAGGCTTCGATGAACTCACGACGGTTGATGCGAGCTTGGTCGGCCAATTTAACCATCGCGCTATCGATCGACATGATGCGACGGTTGATGCCGTAAAGCTGGTCAATCAACGCTTCGATACGGTTGTTGTGTAGGTGAAGCTCGTTCACCAGTTCAACGATTTCAGACCGCAGTTTCTGATACTTCTCTTCTTGCTTGTCCGAGAAACTATCATCTTCATTCAGGGTCGCAGAAATCCGGCTGTCCTGCATTTCAGACAACATTTCGTAGTCATCTGCGATGCGATCCAGTGTTTCTAGAACACGAGGCTTTAGCGCGGCTTCCATGGCGGCAAGCGACATATTCGCCTGTTCGTCATCATCATCGTCGTCATCATTGGCAATCGGATTGCCATCCGCATCCAACTCTTGCGCTTTTTCTTTCTTCTCATCCGGTGCCGTTGTCACATTTGCAACGACAGGCTGCTCTTCGGCCTCTTCATCCATCTGGTCACCAAAAGTGGTTTCCAGATCGATGACATCGCGCAGCAGAATGTCTTCGGACAAAAGTTCGTCACGCCAGATCGTGATCGCTTGGAATGTCAGCGGGCTTTCACACAGCCCGGCGATCATCGTATTGCGGCCAGCTTCGATCCGCTTGGCAATCGCGATCTCGCCTTCACGGCTGAGCAGCTCAACAGAGCCCATCTCGCGCAGGTACATCCGAACCGGATCATCTGTACGATCCAGTTTTTCCTGATTGCCAGAGCCCAGCGCAACCTCACGGTTGGCAGAGGACGTATCGACCAGCGCGGTTGTCTTTTGCTCTTCTTCGTCGACTTCTTCGTCTTCGATGATGTTGATGCCCATTTCAGAAAGCATCGACATCACATCTTCGATCTGCTCAGAGCTGACCTGATCCGGCGGCAGCACTTGGTTCAGCTGATCGTAAGTGATGTAGCCCTTCTCACGCGCTTCGGCGATCATCTTTTTGACGGCGGTCTGGCTCATATCGAGCGAGATTTCAGCGTCCTGATCGTCGTTCTTGCGGTCGTCGTTATCTTTGGCGGCCATTCGCTGCTCCTGCAAAAGTAGGGCTCGGTGATTCGTTACTCCGAATCAATAGGGCGAGCGGGTGATTCGCAACCCGTTTACCCGGATTTCTTTAGGAATTCTGCACCATAAAGCGCAAAAACCCTTTAACGCTTTTTGCTAAAGCTGATTCCTTGCATCAAAGCATCTAATGCAGCGCGTTCATCTTTATCAATTGGCGCCCCATTTTCCCCGGTTTCATACTCACCTGATTCTTCCTGCAAACTGCGTTGCGCCTTATCTCGCGCGGCCGCAGCCTGCCCCAATCGCCAGGTGACAGTTTCATCTTCGATGTCGCCAATAACCTCGATGGCTTCGGCGACCTCTGCCCCATGACCTAGATCGCTAAAGAGTTTCATCAACTCTTCGGAAATCGTTTGCCGTGCGCGTTCCAAGTCACCCGGATAACGCACAGGGGGTGCAAGACGCACATGAGGGTGCCCCATGAGAATATCAAGGGCTTCGGGGGCCATTGCGTCTTCGATGACGGATTTCAGATCATTTACGCCGCGATGCGCTTGCCTAAGCAACAAATCACGCAGAAAGCCGTGATCCTGATCCTGACAAGGCAAACGCTCTAGCTCTGTTTCAAATTCATCCAGAACGGCAGGTGTGGATACGATGCTGGCGAAGATCACGGCTTCACGCAAGTGACGCTGGCGAGCCGCGTCCGCAGACACCAGCAAAGAGGCCTTGGTGCTGGCCTGTGCGCCCACCGGAGCATTCCATGGTCTACCAGGTTTCCAGCTCCCTTTGCGCCCAGCGCCCCCGGCCGCAGGTTTGCGACCTGTGCGGAACAATTGCCAGCGCAGCTCTTTGATGGCTTCGCCATAATGCGCACGAATGCTGGGGTCTTTAATCAGCTTAATCTTGGCCCGCAGCGTTTTATCAAGCGCAGCTTTGCGTTCGGGGCTGTCAAAGACTTTGCCATCAATTTCACGCTGCCACAGCAGATCAACCATCGGTTTGGCCTGCTCGAGTACAGCTTGAACAGCAGATGGCCCCTTGGCCTTGATCAAATCATCAGGGTCTTGCCCCTCTGGCATAATGGCAAAGCGCAGGCTGTTGCCCGCCTCTAACATCGGCAATGCCAAATCAATTAAGCGCATCGCCGCACGAATACCCGCTTTGTCTCCATCCAGCGCAATGATCGGCTCTGGAGAGATGCGCCACAGCAGCTGCAACTGGCTTTCGGTGATCGCAGTACCCAAGGGTGCCACGGCCGCACCAAACCCGGCCTCAACCAGGGCGATCACATCCATGTAACCCTCGGCCACAATAAGCGGATGCCCCTTCCCTGCCGCAGCCCGAGCGCCCTGCATATTGTAAAGATTACGCCCCTTATCAAACAATTCGGTCTGAGGGCCGTTGAGATATTTCGCCGGCGCATTCGGATCAAGCGCACGCCCGCCCAAAGAAATGCTGCGCCCGCGCCCATCACGGATCGGGAAAATGATACGCCCACGGAAGCGATCATATGGGGCACGACCATCATCTGGGCGTGCCGCAAGCCCCGCATCAATCACAAGCTGAGGATCAATCCCCTTGCCGGTAAGATGCTTAAACAGCGCGTTGCCCTCTGGAGCATAACCAATGCCAAATTGATCCTGGGTCTGCTGCGACATGCCGCGACGATCCAGATAGGCCCGAGCTTCGGCGGCGGCTCCTGTTTTCAACGACATGCGGAAAAACTGGATAGCTTGTTCCATGATATCTGTGAGTTCAGTGCGCTTGTCCGACTTGGCCTGCGCCCGTGGATCACGATCTGGCAGTTGCATCCCGGCTTCGTCAGCTAGGATTTTAACAGCTTCGATAAAGGAGACGTTTTCACTTTCCTGCACAAAGTTAATCGCATCGCCTTTGGCCTGACAGCCAAAGCAGTAATAAAACCCCTTTTGGTCATCCACATGGAATGACGCAGATTTTTCGTGGTGAAACGGGCATGGCGCCCACATGTCACCTTTGCCAGGATTGGATTTTCTGTTGTCCCACATAACCTTACGCCCCACCACTTGAACCAAGCTGGTGCGGTTGCGCAGTTCATCCATGAAAGCGGGAGTCAGGCTCATGAGCTACTATAGAAATGTGAGGGCTGAAATGTCGAGTCGAAGAAAGAGACGCTCACTGCGTCAGGCAGGCTTCGTAATATGCGGGCCCCGGATCTTTATCGAGGTCACCTTTTGGCAGTGTATACACCCAGCCCACCAATAGCGGCACCGCGGGCTTCATCGCCTCATCCATTTCTTCTGTCACAAGGCGTTTCACTTTGCGTTCTCGCTTACCTTCGGATCGCAAAGAGGCCGCCTGTGTCACAATGCTGGCCTGCGCCTGGCACGAAACCACCTTAGGATCATCCGCGTCGGTCGCGTCTTCGGCCCATGCAAAAGGCGCAGAACAGATCAAAGCAATGGTCAAAAGCGAACGCATGGGCGACTCCGGTGATTAGGCCCCTCTTTGATGCCTTTGTTTGAAGAGAACCGCAAGGGGCGTTGCCTTTGGATCGGCGTCCAATCCCACTCTTGTTACCCTAACGAAGCTGTTCGTTAAACCGCTGCACATAGGCATCGCAAATCGTAATCCTGCGCCCATTGCGAGACCAATAGGCCCCACCGTCGCATTCCGCAATTTTCAACATAATGCGGGAATGCCAATCGATGGACGCCAGCAGTTGATAAGACATTTCGTGAAACTCTTGGTCCCGGGCGAGCGCTTGCGCATATGCTGTGTCATCCACGGCAAAGCCGACTTCGGTCACGCGTGCATTCGACGGCATATAGTACTTTGACATGACCCGACGCCAACTGCGCCCGACTTCTGGCCCAAAATCGCGGCAATTGTCGGCCTCCTCCCCTTCCAATCCATTGCGGTCCGCCATGTCTGCAAACTTTTTAGGATCTTGCGCATACAGAATGCACAGCGCACGTCCAGCGCGTTGATCTGCGTTCCGATATTCGCTGTACATCTCGGGCTGATCGCCATCGGCCATATGCTGCATCGCACGCGCTTCGATGATCGCTTCGGCACGCTCTGGGAAATGCGTCCAGATCCAAAGAGTTGCGAAATCATCGGCAAGGTCTTCTTCGGGACCTAGTATTGGTAAATCAAACTCACGCATGACCGCATGTCCGACTTCATGAGCAACAACATGCAACAGCGCATCGCGCGCCTTCGCCGACAGCACGGTTTCTGCCGTGGTTGCCGTCGAGGTGAGTAGGACCAGCCCAGCGCTGAGCGCCATCACGCTTTTCGGAAATTTCATAATTGAGATGCCTTAAATCTAAAATGTCGTGTTCTATAAATGAGATCACTTTAGCCAAGTCAAATCGCAAAAAGCCACAAAAAACGGCCCGCCAAGGCGCGCCGTTTCACATTCGTTTACTTTGGGTTTACAAACCTTTGGCGCGGTAGCTTGATGCAACTTTTCCGATGGAAACAAGGTAAGCCGCTGTGCGCAAATCCTGCACATCTTCGCGTTCGTGCCATGTTTCGCGCATGGATTGGTATGCAATCCGCATCGTGTCATCCAAACCAGATCGCACAAGCTCCAACTCGCCAGCACCTCTTAGGTACTTTTGTTTAAAGTCTGGTGTCAGCGTCCAACTGTTGCCCATTGCTTTGGACAGCTCTTCCAGCTGGTCGACCACCAATTGGTGACGCGCCTCTTCCTGGCGACGTTGCATACGACCAAAACGTATATGCGACAGGTTCTTCACCCACTCAAAGTAGGAAACCGTCACACCACCAGCGTTGGCATACATGTCAGGAATGATGACCGTGCCCTTCTTGCGCAGGATTTCATCAGCGCCCGCTGTTACTGGGCCATTCGCAGCCTCAATAATCAATGGTGCCTTGATGCGTTCAGCATTTGAAAGGTTAATCACCCCTTCCATTGCCGCAGGAACCAGGATGTCGCACTCGGTTTCCAAAACGGCGGCACCATTTTCGGTATAGCTGCCATCTGGATAGCCTTTGACGCCACCGTGCTTAATGATCCATTCACGCAGGTTCTCGATATTGATGCCATCATCGTTGGTGATGGCCCCATCACGTTCGATCACACCGACAATCTTGCACCCATCCTCTTCCGATAGGAACTTTGCCGCGTGATAGCCCACGTTACCCAGACCTTGCACAACAACCGTCTTGCCATCCAATGTGCCTTGCATCCCGGCTTGCTCAATGTCACGCGCGTCGCGGAAGAACTCCTGCAAAGCATATTGTACACCGCGACCCGTCGCTTCAACACGACCGGCAATCCCGCCGGCGTTCAGTGGCTTACCCGTAACACAGGCCTTGGCGTTGATGTCTGTTGTGTTCATCCGCGCGTATTGATCGGCAATCCAGGCCATTTCACGCTCGCCCGTGCCCATATCAGGGGCTGGAACGTTTTGTGATGGGTGGATCAAGTCGCGCTTTGCCAACTCATAAGCAAAGCGTCGCGTGATTTGCTCAAGCTCATGCTCATCATACTCACGTGGATCAATGCACAAACCGCCCTTGGAACCACCAAAGGGCGCCTCAACCAGTGCGCATTTGTAAGTCATTAGTGCTGCCAACGCTTCAACTTCGTCTTGATTGACTGAGTTGGCATAACGGATGCCGCCCTTCACAGGTTCCATATGTTCGGAATGAACAGAACGATAACCGGTGAAAGTTTGAATATGCCCTCTTAACCGCACACCAAAGCGCACCGTATAGGTCGCGTTACACACGCGAATTTTCTCTTCCAGACCTGGTGGCAAGTCCATCAAGGACACAGCCCTGTTAAACATCAGGTCCACACTTTCGCGGAAAGTAGGCTCATTTTTCACGCTCATCATTACCCCTCCAGACAAGCTTAGGGCGACTCATGGTCGCATTATTATTATCCCACCTAACCCCGTTTATGAGGGAATGGCGATAGTCATGTGCACAAAATTTCATCAGTTTAAAAACTTTTATTGCCTAAAACTTTGCCATGCCAGCTTAAACACATGACTGTTTCCAGCGCGTAAACGTTTCTGGAAATTTGGGCGAACCATCCTCAATTTTGATCAAATTGTGTCCAAAAAACTCGGAAAATGCCCTGTTTTCATGACAAATCGCCCTAATTCAGCCAAGTTCATCTGCCTTTATGGAACGAGAGTAAATGTATCGGAGTCTGCCATCTGTGGGCTCTGAGGGGCGTAAATGAGGGACAGTACCATGGGACACCAGAGCGAATATCGCCGCTGGGCCAACGCAGCCGAAAGGGTGCGGCAGTTCAGGCAGGCCGAAGAAGGCACAATGACCTACTTTGCCATTTTTATCTTTCTGACCATTATAACGGTCGGAGGGATCGGCGTTGACATTATGTTGGCAGAGATGCGTCGCACGCAACTTCAAGATACGCTTGACCGCGCGGTTCTTGCAGCGTCATCACTTGATCAAAGCCTTGATCCAGAAAGCGTTGTACAAGACTACTTCAACAAAACGGATTTGACCGAACACCTCCAGGATGTGGTTGTCGAAGAAGGTTTGGGATATCGTACGGTCCGGGCAAACGCTGACACTGCCGTCGCAACCCAGTTTATGCGCCTCTCTGGCATCGATACACTGAATATGAGCGCGGTAAGCGCCGCGGAAGAACGTATCGGCGGCGTTGAAATTTCTATGGTGCTCGATGTTTCCGGCTCGATGAACAGCAACTCGCGTTTGCCGAACCTTAAAATCGCAGCGAAGGATTTTGTTGATACGCTGACCAACACCACCGAAGATGGTAAACTCTCCATCTCGATTGTGCCATACGCGACACAGGTTGCAGCGCCCGAAATTCTGGCCGAGCAACTTAACATCTCCCAAGAACACACCTATTCGAACTGCGTTAATTTCAGTTCTGAAGATTTTGACGCGACATCCATCGATCACACGTCAACTCTACAGCGTACGACTCATTTTGACCCTTGGAATAGCAATGATGGCCGTGATGACGATCCCGTTAATCTCGTGTCTTTCCCTGTTTGCCCAGAAGCATCTGATAGTTCTCGTGAAATCGTGGTTCTCAAAAAGGACCCGACAGAGCTCAAGAGTTTTATCGACAGCATGTGGGGCGGTGGGAACACCTCTATTGATATTGGCATGAAATGGGGAACTGCATTGTTAGATGAAAGTCTGCAAGCTCCTATTGAAAACCTGATCGACGATGGTCACGTGGATTCAGATTTTAGTGGCCGCCCGTACGCCTATACAGAGAACGAAACTTTGAAGGTTATCGTTTTGATGACAGACGGACAAAACACCAATCAATTTTTCATAAGAGATGGGTTCCGTAGCGGCGATTCAAATATCTGGTGGAATGAGCAGGAAGAAGAATATTCTGTTTATATCGGCCAAGATCACGGTGACGAAGACAATGACGGCAACACCGAAGAGCCAATGTTCTACTGGCCTCACAATGACAGTTGGCAAGACCACGCCTATGGTGAAGGGTCATATGAAGACACCGAAACGTCTTATGAGTGCCGCTCTTACCGTTGGAACGGGTCTTGCCGCCGCTATCGCAAGATCACCAAGACGGTCACAGTAAGCGAACCGGGCACTGCAGAGTTGCTCAACTACCAAGATCTGTGGGCGTACACTTCAATGCGCTACAACGTGAACAAACACTATAAACCTTGGATGAATGACACTGAAGCGAACAATGACTGGCTGTATGGCATTCGCGGATACCACGGGGGCAGCACTAAGAACATTCGCACCCAAGCTATTTGTGACGCAGCAAAAGAGGCTGGCATCATTGTCTTCACAATCGGCTTTGAAGCGCCAACAAGCGGGCAGACAGTCCTAAAGAACTGCGCAAGCTCTGACAGCCACTACTTTGATGTGGATGGTCTTGAAATTCAGGATGCGTTTGCAGCAATTGCAGCGTCTATCCGTCAGCTGAGGTTGATCCAATGATGCAGTCAATATTCAAAAAACTCCGCCTTTTCCGTAAGAAAGACGACGGAAACATCACAGTCGAATTTGTTGTCATGGTGCCAATGTTCCTGACATTCATGTTGGGTGCTGTGGAAATCGGGATCACCACAATTCGGGCCAGTATTCTGGAACGCGCATTGGATGAAACCGTACGCCACGTGCGCTTGAACACAGGTACAGCGCCGACCCACGCGGATCTGAAAACGATGATTTGTCAGTTCAACGTCGTGCCAGAATGTGAAAGCAATCTGCGTTTGGAAATGCTGGTGCGCGATGTGCGCAACTGGGAAGACCTTCCGGCCACATATGCCTGTACCGATGCATCGACTGCGATTTTGCCGATGTCTGAGTACAGCTTTGGGATGGATAATGATCTTGTCGTTTTGCGCGCCTGCGCAAAATATGACCCGATCTTCCCGAACGCGATCTTTGGCGCATCTCTTTCGACCGATGCTGCAGGTGACGCTTCATTGACAGCGATGAGCGCCTTTGTACAGGAGCCGAGGTAACATCATGACTTATCTAGTAAAAAAACTAAAATCCTTTGCCAACGACACAAAGGGCAACATCACCGTTGAAGCGGTCATCATCATGCCACTTTTGTTCTGGGCTGTTGCGGCCATGGCCATCTTCTTTGATGTCTATCGCACCAAATCCAAAGCGGATAAGGCGGCCTTTACGATCAGCGACATGTTGTCTCGTGAAACCAACTCGATCACGCCGGATTACATCACCAACACAAGAACGTTGTTTGATGCGATGACTGGATACAGCTCGACTTACGAACCGGTTGATCCAGGTGATCCGTTCTCTGGCTACGTTGATGACGGCACAGGAATGCGTATTTCTGTCATCACGTGGAACGAAGATGAAAGCGAATATGAATTGGAATGGTCTAAAGAGCGTGGGGATGACTTTGTCGCCCTGACAGCAGGCGACTTACCTGCACTTGCAGACCGCCTTCCAAACATGGCGGATCAGGACGCGGTTATTCTTGTAGAGACCTACAACACTTATGAACCCGTGCTGGATGTCGGATTGGGATCTACGGAGATTTCCACCTTTGTCTTTACCCGTCCACGTTACGCGCCACAGTTGCCGTTTGACAGCAGCACCTAAGTACGTTCGGCCAGCAACGCCTCGATGATCTGAGCCATGGATTTGGTATCCGATCCCGGCGTTGCCCCGCCAATACCAAGACGGCGTGACATGCGCCACCAAAGGCCAGGACGCCACCGCGTCTTGGCCTTTTCGTTGAGATGCAGGGTAAAGCCGCTTGAGGGTTTCATCGCAAAGGTGCCGCGTTCGACTTTTTTGATCTCATCGAGCGCAACGATCAGCTCGCCCGAGGTATCGTGTAACCCTTGGCGGGTCAGCTCAATATAGGTTTGTGTGGCCGAAAACGTGTTTGCGGCAAGCCACAACGCCCCTGCCCCTAATATCAGTAGGAAGAGTTGCCACTGTAACTCGGGGGGATGACGCAGGGCTGTGTAAATGAGCAAGACACCAAGCGTAGATTGCATTCCGACAGCCAACCACCGTCGCACTACCGACACCCGAATGATCGCAAGCACTTCGTCAGACACAATAATCCCCTCCCATCCATCATTGCCCCGCCTCGCATAACGCGAACAGCGTTAAATTGCGAGTGCGGAGACTGGGTATGCGGAGGGTCAAGACAAGCCCAAACCGTGCTTAGAATGGGAACGGATGCGCCTTGTTGATGTCGTCGATGGCGCGGTTCACCTCGTCCGAAAGCACAATATCGTTGCCCTCGATGATCAAGGCCAGCTGATCCACCGTTGTCGCGCCCATGATTACAGAGGTCATAAATGGACGACGTTTTGCCCATGCCAACGCAAGATGCACCGGGTGCAAGTTGTGCTGCGCGGCTAGGTCAAGATAAGCTTGCACCGCTTTAAAAGCACGATCTGTATAGCGGCCACCTAGACCTGTGCCGATCGAATGGCGTGACCCTTCGGGAACCGCCCCATTTTGATATTTACCTGTCAACAAACCCGTGGCCAAAGGCGAATATGACAGCAATCCCACATCTTCATGGGCCGTCATCTCGGCCATATCGCTGTCATACATCCGGTACATAAGGGAATATTCGTTTTGCACAGACTGCATCCGTGGCAGCCCGTGCTCTTCTGCAAGGTTCAACCACTTCATGGTGCCCCATGTGGTTTCGTTGGAAAGACCAACGGCGCCAATGGTGCCGCGATCCACCTCTTTTTTCAGGGCTTCAAGCACGTCACGCATATTATCGGTGACCTCTTGCGTGTTCTGTCCCGACGGATCATATCGCCAGTTTTGACGGAAGTGATATCCGCCACGGTTTGGCCAATGCAGCTGGTACAGATCAATGTAATCTGTTTGCAAACGTTTCAGCGAGCCTTCGACCGCCTCTCGGATCGTAGACCCAAGAATAGGCTGGGCCCCGCGAATGTGTTTAAAACCTTGGCCCACGTGTTTGGTTGCAAGAATGGTTTCACCACGTCGGCCCGTTTTCGCATTCCAAGAGCCGATGTATTCTTCGGTGCGACCGTAGCCCTCTGGCGTAATTGGCGTCACAGGATAAAGTTCGGCGGTGTCCCAAAACGTCATCCCCGCATCCATTGCCATGTCCATCTGACGATGTGAGTCCGCTTCTGATGTCTGCGTACCAAAGGTCATGGTACCAAAACATATTTCTGGCACCTGAATGCCAGTTCGCCCCAATGGGTTCAGTTTCATGGGAGTTTCCCTGTCATGATTTGTTTGCTTGAGCGAAACGTAAGCGCAGAGACCGCTGGCGCAACCAGTAATTCCCGCAAAATTCGCAAAAAAATTCGAATTTTATGCAAACGCCCTGTGATTTTTTTCGCCTGACACGCCTGCGTTTGTCATTTCGCGGCGCTTGGATCGCGTCAAAATTTTGCACATATCGTTTTTTCGGCCTCGCCACGCTGCCCTCTGGAACTACAGCCCATATTGCTCTAGGGAAGGCACAACGACGGACAAAGGACATTGATCAATGGCGCGCCATCTTATCACTTCGGCCATTCCTTACATCAACGGCATCAAACACTTGGGCAACCTAGTGGGCAGCCAGCTGCCAGCTGATCTGTTTGCGCGGTACCAACGTGCCCGTGGCAACGAAGTGATGTTCCTGTGTGCCACAGATGAACACGGCACCCCTGCGGAACTCGCGGCCGCGAAAGCTGGCAAACCCGTTGCTGAATATTGCGCAGAGATGCACGACGTTCAGGCCCGGATCGCCGAAGGTTTCCGCCTGTCTTTTGATCACTTTGGCCGCAGTTCAAGTGTGCAAAACCAAAAGCTGACGCAGCATTTCGCCGGTCGCTTAGCAGACGAAGGTCTTATTCGTGAAGTCAGCGAAACACAGATGTATTCCAATGCGGATGGGCGTTTCTTGCCAGATCGCTACATCGAGGGCACCTGCCCTAATTGCGGTTTCGAAAGTGCGCGTGGCGACCAATGTGACAATTGCACTAAGCAGCTTGATCCAGCTGAACTGATCAACCCATATTCCACGATTTCCGGCTCGACCGATCTGGAAGCGCGTGAAACCAAACACCTGCACCTGCGCCAATCCGAAATGCGCGAAAAGCTGGCGGATTGGATCGATAGCAAACACGATTGGCCTGTTCTGACCACGTCGATTGCCAAGAAATGGCTGAACGACGGCGATGGCCTACAAGACCGCGGCATCACACGTGACCTTGATTGGGGTGTGCCTGTGATGAAGGGCGATGAACCTTGGCCGGGTATGGAAGGCAAAGTCT
Organism: uncultured Paracoccaceae bacterium; assembly: GCA_947498415.1. GTDB lineage: Bacteria > Pseudomonadota > Alphaproteobacteria > Rhodobacterales > Rhodobacteraceae > Cognatishimia. Next base: position 235,789 of record CANMKB010000003.1, on the reverse strand, counting down.
TTTATGTTTGGTTTGATGCGCCCATCGAATACATCGCGGCCTCTCAGGAATGGGTGGATGCGGGCAAAGGCGACAATTGGGAGCGTTGGTGGCGCACCGATAAAGGCGCCGATGATGTGACCTACACCCAATTCATGGGCAAAGATAACGTTCCCTTCCACACCCTGTCGTTCCCAGTAACGATCTTTGGCTCTGGGGAACCTTGGAAACTGGTGGATTACATCAAATCGTTCAATTACTTGAACTATGATGGCGGCCAATTCTCGACCTCGCGTGGCCGGGGTGTCTTTATGGATCAAGCGCTTGAAATCCTGCCATCAGACTACTGGCGCTGGTGGCTGTTGTCTCATGCCCCAGAAAGCTCGGACAGTGAGTTCACATGGGAGCAGTTCCAAGGCTCTGTAAACAAAGACCTTGCAGATGTTCTGGGCAACTTTGTTTCTCGCGTCACCAAATTCTGCCGCTCTAAATTCTCAGAGGCGGTGCCAGAAGGCGCAGAATACGGCGAAGACGAATTAAAGCTGATCGAAGAGCTCACCACACGCGTGCGCGCCTACGAAGATCACATGGCCAAGATGGAAGTTCGCAAGTCCGCACAAGAGCTTCGGGCGATCTGGGTTGCGGGCAATGAATATCTGCAAACCGTGGCCCCGTGGAGCACGTTCAAAACCGATCCAGACAAGGCGGCGATCCAAATTCGCCTGGCCCTGAACCTGATCCCATTTTATGCCGTTCTGTCAGCCCCATTCATTCCAGATGCCTCTACGTCTTTGCTTGAATCGTTAAATGCACAAGATGCCGAATGGCCGGATGATGTGGCGACCACTTTGTCTAAGCTTCAGCCGGGTCATGCCTTCACAGTTCCTGAAGTGACCTTCCGCAAAATCACCGATGATGAGCGGGATGAATGGCAAGCGCAATTCGCAGGCTCTCGTGACTAAGCAAATACACTAGAACGCGGCCCTAGGGTCGCGTTTTTTGCTTATACCATACGCCAAAAGCACATGAGCTTTGGATCGTAACATCTTAATTTGGTGCTGTTTTCAGGTGGTACCCGCGGCCGGACTCGAACCGGCACGGCCTATACGGCCTAGAGATTTTAAGTCTCCTGTGTCTACCATTCCACCACGCGGGCTCCTGCTGCGTTTGCAAATCAGCAATCGCAAGGTGGGGCGACAATAGCGTGACCGCTCTGGGTGTAAAGAGCCAGAATGCGCATTCGCATGGGTTTCTAATTCACACGCCAAACACAGGCGCAATTTTTCAGCTTGCATCCCCTAGCCCGGTTTCCTTGACGGCCTGCATCGACACATACGTCGAGGTATGTGCCACATGTGGCAGGCTGGAAATCTTTTCCCCCAAGATTGCGCGATAGGCCGCCATATTGGTGGTACGCACCTTCAGCAAATAGTCAAAATTACTGGCAATCATATGCGCTTGCTCGATCTCTGGTGTTCTCGACACGGCCGCATTAAAGGCCCGCAGCGCAGATTCACGGGTGTCGTTCAATTTGACTTCAACAAAAGCTACGTGATCGAGCCCCAACCGCACCGGATCCAGCATCGCACGATACCCAGTGATCACACCTTCGGTCTCAAGCCGCCGTAGTCGGGCCTGAGTTGGGGTTTTTGACAGACCAATCTCTTTGGCCAGATCGGTGATCGAAATTCGCCCATCGCGGGCCAATGCATCTAGAATCTTCCGGTCAAACCCATCCAGCTCAATCTGATCACTTTGCATTATAAACCACTCAATTTTTAGTCGTTATGACCAACCTAACCCACATCATCAGAGGATACGACCATTAAATTTGCGATATCATGGGTACAAACACCACTCACCCTTAGAGGCCATCATGACATCTTCGCGCCGCTTGATTGATACACAGACCTACTCAGACGAAGCCACACTTGTGGCGCAGCTTACGCAAGACGCTGCGCTAACGTCCGAAGATCGAAAACGCATCGCGGCCGCGGCCGCTGATCTTGTGCGCAAAATCAGAGCACAAACACAGCCGGGTCTGATGGAAGTCTTTCTTGCGGAGTATGGCCTTTCCACGGACGAAGGCATTGCCCTTATGTGTCTCGCCGAAGCACTGCTGCGCGTTCCAGATGCAGACACGATTGATGCGCTGATCGAAGATAAGATCGCCCCCTCCAATTGGGGCAAACACCTTGGGCACTCCACTTCTTCGCTGGTGAACGCATCGACTTGGGCGCTGATGCTGACGGGCAAAGTGCTTGATGATGAGAAAACGGGTGTCATTGGCGCCCTCAAAGGGGCCGTCAAACGTTTAGGAGAGCCTGTCATTCGCACAGCGGTCGCCCGCGCGATGAAAGAAATGGGACGCCAGTTTGTTTTGGGGGAAACCATTACAAGCGCAATGGAACGCGCCGCTGGTATGGAAGCGGATGGATACACCTATTCCTATGACATGCTGGGCGAAGCGGCCAAAACCGATGCAGACGCCATGCGATATCATCTTGCTTATTCTCGTGCGATCACCGCCATCGCTGCCGCTTGCACACATGATGACATTCGCGAAAATCCGGGCATTTCAGTCAAGCTGTCTGCACTGCACCCACGCTATGAGGTTACTCAGCGCGAACGTGTACTAGAAGAATTGGTCCCGCGCCTGCGGTCGTTGGCGTTGTTGGCAAAATCTGCGGGCATGGGCCTGAACATCGATGCCGAAGAGGCTGACCGTCTGTCGATCTCGATTGATGTCATCGAAACGGTTCTGGCAGAACCCGCCCTCGCCGGTTGGGATGGATTTGGTGTCGTAGTGCAAGCCTATGGAAAACGCGCCGGTGACGTTCTGGATTACCTCTACGATCTAACCAAACGCCTTGATCGCAAGATCATGGTGCGCCTCGTGAAAGGTGCCTATTGGGACACAGAAATCAAATTGGCCCAGGTCAACGGCATTGATGGATTTCCGGTCTATACGTCGAAATCTGCGACAGACATCAGCTACATTGCCAATGCCCGCAAGCTGCTGGGCATGACTGATCGCATTTACCCACAGTTTGCGACCCATAATGCGCATACAGTTGCGGCCATCCTCGATATGGCGACTGATAATTCTGCTTTTGAATTCCAGCGCTTGCACGGGATGGGCGAAAGCCTGCATGGTTTGGTCTTACAGGCCAACAAAACGCGTTGTCGTATTTACGCACCTGTCGGCGCCCACCGCGATCTGTTGGCTTATCTGGTACGTCGCCTGTTGGAGAACGGCGCGAACAGCTCTTTTGTGAACCAGATTGTGGATGAAGACGTTGCACCTGAAATCGTTGCGCGTGACCCATTTGAAACCCACGCCGAAGAAACACGCGTTATTCCCGCTGGCCCAGAACTCTTTGCGCCAGAGCGGGTGAACTCTGCCGGATTTGATTTGCGCGACATCCCTACCATCGAAAAGATCGACGCCGCACGTGCTCCGTTCCGCAGCACAGTTTGGAATGCCACCCCATTGGTCGCAGATAAGGCCACCACGCTTGATCCGGTTGCGGTGACAAACCCCTACATGCCGGGTGACACACTGGGCACAGTTGCACACGCGACACCGGAAACCGTTGAAATCGCGCTTAGCACGGCGAAAGCATGGGATGCCTCACCCAAAGAACGTGGCGCTATCCTGCAAAAAGCCGCTGATCTATACGAAGAAAACTATGGTATGTTCTTTGCCATCCTGGCACGCGAGGCTGGAAAAACACCACTGGATCAAGTCGCCGAAGTGCGCGAAGCGGTTGATTTCTTGCGATATTACGGCGCAAACGCACCAGCAACCCCACCAGCCGGTGTCTTTAGCTGTGTCAGCCCATGGAACTTCCCACTGGCGATTTTCACAGGCCAAGTCGCTGCTGCTTTGGCGGCAGGCAATGCCGTATTGGCCAAACCAGCTGACCCGACCCCGCTGATCGCCTTTGAAGCTGTAAAACTTCTGCACCAAGCCGGTGTTCCGCGTGAGGTTTTGCAATTCTTGCCGGGGTCCGGCTCTAAAGTCGGGGCGAAAATCACCGGTGATGCTCGTGTGAACGGCGTGTGCTTTACCGGGTCCACGGCCACTGCACAGCGCATTCGCAAGGCCATGGCTGCCAACATGGCCCCGGGCGCACCACTCATCGCAGAAACCGGTGGTTTGAATGCGATGATCGTGGATTCCACGGCACTGCCAGAGCAAGCCGTGACAGCGATCGTCGAAAGCGCCTTTCAATCTGCAGGCCAACGCTGCTCTGCCCTGCGCTGCCTCTATGTACAGGAAGACATCGCAGACACCCTCCTAGAGATGCTGCAAGGCGCAGTGAAAGAGCTTTCACTGGGCGATCCCTGGCAGTTTAGCACTGACTCTGGCCCCGTGATCGATACGAGCGCACAGAAAGAAATTGCTGACCATATCGCCTTGGCGAAATCCGAGGGTCGTGTGATCTTTGAATTGCAAAGCCCACAAACCGGCACCTTTATCGCCCCAACCATGATCCGAGTGAATGGGATCGAAGATCTAACAAAAGAGATCTTTGGCCCTGTTCTGCATGTGGCAACGTTTCAATCCAATGAATTGGACGCTGTAATTGATGCCATCAACGATACCGGTTACGGGCTAACCTTTGGTCTGCAAACCCGGATTGATGATCGCATTCAGCATGTGTCTGACCGTATTCACGCAGGCAATGTCTATGTGAACCGCAACCAGATCGGTGCGATCGTTGGCAGCCAACCCTTTGGCGGCGAAGGTCTTTCTGGAACCGGACCCAAAGCAGGCGGCCCGTTGTATCTCAGCCGGTTTACCAAGGTTGATCCGATTGAGGCCACCGGCGCATGGGAAATCCAGATGCCAACAAACGCCCTGCAATCCGCAATTGACGAAACACCAGAGGGCGCCCCGGAAATCACGGTGTCATTGCCCGGCCCAACAGGGGAATCCAACCGCCTGACCACTGAGTCCCGTGCGCCAATCCTGTGCCTTGGACCAACAGCAGCCACCGCGAAAGCGCAAGCAGATGCGGTTGTGGCTCTTGGTGGCCGTGCAACGGTGGCGACTGGGGCTGTCTCAGCCGATGCCTTGGGCATATTGCAAGGTTTTGCAGGTGTTTTGTGGTGGGGTGATACAGATCAGGCCAGTGCCTATGCCCAAGCCCTGTCACAACGAGACGGTGCCATCATTCCGGTGATCACAGGCCAACCTGATATCGCTCGGGTGCGTGCAGAACGTCATGTCTGCGTGGATACCACAGCGGCGGGCGGCAACACCGCACTTCTAAGCGGATCGGCTTGACCCTCCGCTCGAATAGGGCCAGCGTGGGGCTATGTTTCCAATTCGTGATCACAACCCCTCAGGCCGTACGCCTTACGTCACCTACACATTGATCGCCATTAACGTGGCGGTCTTTCTTTACAGCTGGCAACTAGATGCACAGCCCGCCAAGCTTGCTGCATTTTATTCAGATTGGGCGCTTTTCCCAGATCGCATCAGTGCTGGTCAGGATTTTGGAGGTTTATTTACCTCTATGTTCCTGCATGGCGGCGTCATGCATATCCTTGGGAACATGCTGTTCTTGTGGATATTTGGCGACAACCTTGAAGATTGCATGGGGCATGTGGGCTATTTGCTGTTCTATTTGGCGGGCGGCCTTGGTGCTGGGCTTGCACAGGTGATTGCAGAACCGTCTAGTGGCATTCCAACGGTCGGGGCCTCTGGCGCGATTGCAGCGGTGATGGGCGGCTACCTGTTGCTCTACCCGCGGGCAAAAGTTGACATCCTGTTCATATTCATCGTGTTCTTTAAGATTTTCACCATACCGGCTTGGGTCATGTTGGGCATTTGGTTTGCGCTACAGCTGTTCAACGGCGTTTCGATAGATGCCGCGACCGGCGGGGTTGCCTATTGGGCCCACGCGGGCGGATTTATCATCGGATTTGTGCTGTGCTTACCCATATGGATGCGACGGGGCGCACGTGGCTTTTGGCAACGCACCGAAGGCCATCCGCCCCACCCGGATGCGACTTATAGATTTGCAAGAACCTCGGTTCCAAAGGTGAGACGACGCAAATGAACTATACCGCCACGTGCCACTGCGGCGCGGTTGAACTGCAAGTTATCCTGTCGACTGGGCTAGATAGCGCCAGACGCTGCGATTGTTCGTATTGTGAGCGCCGAGGTGCAGTGGCAGTCTCTGCCGCGCTTCAGAATGTTGAGATTGTGAAAGGTAAAGAAAACCTTACGCTGTATCAGTGGGGCACCGGAACAGCCAAACATTACTTTTGTAAGACCTGTGGAATTTACACCCATCACCAGCGGCGCTCTAATCCCAATCAATATGGGATCAATGCAGCCTGTTTGGAGGGTGTGAGCATTCGTGCCCTTGGCGATGTGCCTTGGATGGATGGTGTGAACCATCCCAGCGATCGCAGCTAAAAAGAAAGGCACCCGATGGGGTGCCTTTTACTTTAAGAATTGCGGATAACCTTAGCAAATTGATCGAAAATCGGTTCATTCGAACACAGCACCGTACCGCTATCAAGAACCGTATCTTCGGGATCCACCGCATGTACAAAACCACCGGCTTCTTTCACGATGATAATGCCGGCAGCGACGTCCCAAGCGTTCAGCCCACGCTCCCAGTAGCCTTCGTAGCGACCTGCGGCCACATACGCCATATCCAGCGAAGCGGCTCCCCAGCGGCGCACACCGGCGCAAACCGGCATCAAACGCGCTAGGTCTTGCAATGTGGTTGGCAACTCTCGGCTGCTCGCAAAAGGGACACCCGTTGCGAACACAGATTCAATCATACGGCCGCGGGCAGACACACGCAGACGTTGGCTATCATTCAGCCAAGCGCCCTCGCCTTTTTCGGCATAGAACATTTCGTCTTTGGCTGCGTCATACACCACACCCGCGACGATTTCGCCTTTGTGCTCTAGTGCAATGGAAATCGCCCAATGCGGCATGCCATGCAGGAAGTTGGTGGTGCCATCCAGCGGATCGACGATCCAACGACGGGTTGGGTCTTTGCCCTCTTCACCGCCACCTTCTTCTCCAAGCCAGCCATAGGTCGGACGTGCGCCCATCAGCTCTTCTTTGATGATTTCTTCTGCTGCGATATCTGCGCGGCTTACAAAATCACCAGCGCCCTTTGTGGACACCTGCAAGTTTTCAACTTCGCGGAAGTCTTTGACAAGCGAACGGCCCGCTTTACGGGCGGCTTTGATCATCACATTCAGATTGGCGCTGCCTACCATGGGTTCGGCTCCTTAAGGCGTTTCAAATGCCATGTGCTTCATCATTATTTGAAACGCACAAACATGGCTATTTCGATAGGCCCAACCACGCGATGCAACTCTGCGTAAAATTGGGTCAATACATCAGAGCGCGCGTATACGCTCAGATGCCCTGTTTGCCAAGGGGCAAACCTGCGAAATCCCTGCTTTCTTGGGTGAATTATGGGGTGAATATTAACCTTATACGCTTTGCAAACGCTTCGCTTCTACGCCAGCCAACTCGATCAGTTCGCGCATATATGGTTTTTCCAGATCATCGGTGCGGGTGGCCGCAAATAGACCGCGTGTGATCCCCTTTTTGGTCAAAGGGCGCGTGACATAATCAGAGTTATATTTCACCTCGCGCACCACCCAATCTGGCAACACCGAAATCCCTCGGTTTGAGGCGACAAGCAGCAAGATCACAGCAGACAACTCTGCCTGACGCACCACGGCAGGTTCAACTTTGGCCGGCATCAAGAGCTGACTAAAGACGTCCAATCGCGTGCGTTCCACCGGATAGGTAATTAGGGTTTGCCCCCGGAAATCTTCGGCATCAATCCAGTCCTTTTGGGCCAAAGGATGCTGGCTTGAGGCCACAAAGACCGGTTTATAGTCAAAGAGATGCGTGAATTCGACGCCTGGAAGGTTTTCCGGGTCAGAGGACACAACCAAATCGACCTCTTCCTTTTGCAAAGCGGGCATCGCTTCAAAGGCCAGGCCAGGGCGGATATCGACATCGACATCCGGCCATTTCTTGCGGAACTGTTCCAACACAGGGAATAGCCATTCAAAACAAGCGTGGCATTCGATGGCGATATGAAGTCGCCCAGATTTGCCGTCTCTTAGGCCGCTGAACTCTTCTTCCAGCGACTCGACTTCTGGCAGGATACGTTCTGCCAGGCGCAACAGGCGCATCCCGGCAGCAGACAGTTTCATCGGCTTTGAGCGACGCACGAAAAGCTCCACCCCGGCCTGATCCTCTAACCCTTTGATCTGGTGAGACAAAGCAGACTGCGTGATATTCAACTGATCCGCAGCGCGGGCCAAGCCACCGCATTCGTGAATGGCTTTCACGGTACGCAGATGGCGAAATTCGATGTGCATCCTCATGCGAAACTCATATTGTTGTTGAGTATTATGAAGTTTTCTCACAACTTCGATTATGTCACAAGTGCCTCAAGCCCAGAGAGGACAGAAAAATGACTGCACCAAATATTTCTTTTGAATTTTTCCCACCAAAGAACCTAGAGGGCTCTTTTCGCCTGTGGGATACGGTGCAAGTTCTCGCGCCTTTGGCGCCTAAGTTTGTTTCTGTCACCTACGGTGCCGGCGGTACCACCCGCGAGTTGACCCGCGATGCGGTGGCGACGTTGCACAAATCCAGCGGTCTGAACGTGGCCGCGCACCTGACTTGCGTCAACGCGACCAAAGAAGAAACACTTAAAATTGCAGATGATTTTGCTGACGCCGGTGTCACAGAGTTGGTCGCACTGCGCGGCGACCCACCTAAAGGCAGCGGCACTTTTAAACCGCATCCAGACGGTTTTGCGAATTCAATTGAATTGATCGAGTCCCTCTCAGACACAGGCAAATTCAAAATCCGCGTGGGCGCCTACCCTGAATCCCACCCAGATGCGGCAGATCAGGCGGCCAATATCAATTGGCTGAAAGCCAAGGTGGATGCAGGGGCAGCCGAAGCCCTGACCCAATTCTTTTTTGAACCAGACGATTTTCTGCGCTTTCGCGATGCCTGTGTCAAAGCGGGTATTGATGCGCCGATCATCCCCGGCATTCAGCCGATTGAAAACTGGAAAGGCATTCGCAACTTTGCCAACCGCTGTGGCGCAACTTTTCCTGCTTGGATGCAGGAAGCTTTTGAAAAAGCAGAGCGTGACGGCCGTGAAGATTTGTTGGCAACCGCCCTTTGCACAGAGCTTTGCAGCACGTTGATCGACGAAGGTGTGAATGATCTGCATTTTTACACGCTGAACCGCCCAGAGCTGACACGTGATGTATGCCACGCGCTTGGGATCGCGCCAGAAAACAAACTGGAAAACGTAGCTTAAGCTTAGATGATCAATACAAACAAAGGGCGGCGCACTGCGTCGCCTTTTTTGTTAGGCCTGTTTGCTAAAGGGCCAAAGCTTTGCCCACACTCTTTCAGCGGGTTGCGCTGAGTCATGAAGCCGCTCTGACGGGTCACGCCCCACACGACGCGGACCACGTAGTAAAAACAGCTTACCCCACCCAGCCCACGACCCGACACTGGGCGCATCCACATCTGTGGGGAACCTGCCCCGCCAGCCCGTGGGAAGTGGCAATCCACAGCTTTCGGCGCGATCCAGCATCCAAACCAATGGAATATTGGCCAACGGTCGGCATTCTTGGCAGTCGCCCATTTGCCCCCCCACGTCGCCATGGGTGCCTTTGAACCAAACTTGCTCAACCCGACCGCTCCATCCATTTGTACTGTCCCACAAGACAGGGGCATAGGCTCGGCGGGTTTCATTCAGCGCTAAAGCGTGAAAGCCGTGTTTCACAATGGGGCTTAAGCCATGGTTGTGAAACCTGTGTTTGATTTCAGACCATCGCCAAATGAGTGGCAGACGTACACCAAGGGCTTTGACTGTATCCCAAACGCCGATCATCTCAATCTCGGTACGATCATGGCAATACAGCTTGGCAAAGTCGCGGGCCGCGGTGCTGTTCGGACTGCATTCGTAGTGGCGGTAGGCCTGACGGATGTTGCGCACATTGGCATGTTTGCCCTCAAGCAGGCCGATGCGATCAATCACACCCGCCAACGAGCGCACGGCAAAGGCGCCACGGGAATATCCGAATAGGAAAATCTTATCACCGGGGCGGTAGCGCGATGCGAGAAACCCATAGGCGCGGCGAATCTGGCGATTGATCCCCTTGCCCATCATCACATCCGGCGCGTTCTTCCATTGGGTGAACTGCACCCCGGCCTCGTAGAATACTGAAATCTGAGGGTCGACTTCCTCAAGCAGGCGATAGGTTTGGCCCGCGTTGGTTTCCAGACCCTCTTGCAGCGAAGACATAGTGCCATCTAACACGATCACATGAATTTGCGGGCCGCGCGAGCGATCCACGTCACTGTGTTGCGCCGGCGATTTCAGCCGGAATATTTTACGCATCAGTGATGTTATTCGTGTCATCTTCATGATGGCCCGCCTCCTCTTAATCGGGCACGACCGGTTTGAACCGGGAGGCGCAGGTGTTGCGCCCTTCCCTAATCAAACTATGCACCAAAGATTACGAAATCACATAAGAATTCCGCAATTTCGCGTGACGATTGTTTCATGCCTGTGTCTTGAACGTCGCCCAAGACCAAGGCGTTTTCGCGGCAAGCGCGTGCCGGAAGATTGAAATTTCTTCTTGATTCCAAACACAAAAAAACGGCGACACCAGGGAGGAGGAGAGGTGTCGCCGTTCTTTATAAGCGTCAGGCCTGGGAGGAGGGTGGCCTTTCGCATTTCGGTGGGTCTGTGACCCGAAATTTCAATCCGGCAGCGTCAGGGAGGAGGAGAGACGCTGCCGGTCTTGCAACAAGAGTTCCCGGGAGGAGGAGTGGAAACTCTTGTATTCGATGGGCCATTGGGCCCGAATTTCTGCGGCGACATCAGGGAGGAGAAGGATGTCGCCGCTACATCGGACACGCCAGGGAGGAGGAGAGGCGCGCCGAAACTGAATTAGGAACCGTAAACAGCCTCGCGTGCTGTTGCGGTGATACCGGAACGGGACAGGCCCAAATCAGCCAGATCGCGATTACTCAAGCCCTGCAGTTCATTTACTGTCTTACGGTACAGGCGGTAGGTGTTGAACTGCGCGACCAGACGCTGAAACGTAGTTGCTGCGCCATAGCCCAGTTGTACTTGCGTTGCGTTCATTCCAGTTGCGAATGCCATTGTCTTAACCTTTCCAGTGTTGTGACATTGATATAGGAAAATGCTGCACCCGCACAATAATCACCTCTGCATTGCCGCTATGCGTTAACGGCATACCTGAAAATGATGTATTCGCGCCAAATTGAGCGAAGTATCCTTTGTCGAATCCTGTTAACGCTTGTGCAAAGCAGCCACGGCGCTTTAGTGGCGGGCAAAAGGAGTATTGCAGATGTCGGTTTCGGAACAGCAGGTGATAGCCGCGATAGAGAGCCTGGGATTGCCGGATGGGGGCAACCTTGTCAGCCGGGATATGATCCGGGCTTTATCCGTTGAAAATGGACAAGTGCGTTTCGTCATCGAGGCCCCTACCCCAGAACTAGCACGCCGTATGGAAGGCTTGCGCCAAGCTGTGGAACAGGTTGTTGGTCAGGTTGAGGGCGTCAGCTCTGTTTCCGTGGCGCTCACAGCCCACGGCCCTGCCGAGCAAAAAGCCCCCCCAAGCCTGAAAGTGGGTGGGCATCCGAAACCTCAAGATGGCCCGATGAAACCAGCTGGCGTCAAAAGCATTATTGCAATTGGGTCTGGCAAAGGTGGCGTTGGAAAATCGACAGTATCCAGCAACATCGCTGTGGCATTGGCCAAGCAAGGCCGCAAGGTTGGTTTGCTGGATGCAGATATATATGGCCCAAGCCAGCCGCGCATGATGGGCATTCAAAAACGCCCTGCATCCCCGGATGGAAAAACCATTATTCCATTGCACTCTCATGGCGTTACACTGATGTCGATCGGCTTTATGCTTGACCCTGACAAAGCCGTGGTTTGGCGTGGCCCGATGTTGATGGGCGCCTTGCAGCAAATGCTCGGCCAAGTCGAATGGGGCGAGCTTGACGTGCTGCTAGTGGATCTGCCACCGGGCACGGGTGACGTACAGCTGACGCTTTGCCAAAAATCCGAAGTCTCTGGCGCGATCCTTGTTTCGACCCCTCAAGACGTGGCCCTTTTGGATGCCCGCAAAGCCATTGATATGTTCAAATCGTTGAAAACCCCGGTGCTGGGGATGATTGAAAACATGTCGACGCACATCTGTTCGAACTGCGGCCACGAAGAACACATCTTTGGCCATGGCGGTGTCGCTGCCGAAGCGGAAAAACTCGGTGTGCCGCTGCTTGGTGCCCTTCCTATTGATCTGGACACCCGCCTTGCCGGTGACGCAGGCACACCGATTGCCGCAGGCGATGGCCCGATGGCCGAAGCCTATGCCCGCATTGCAGAAGGCTTGATCAAAGGCGGTATCGCCTAGTCTTTCCCTCACAGTTCAGATGAAAGGCGCTTTACCTAAGGCGCCTTTTTTGAGTCTCAGATGGGTCGTTTTTGGAACAGCTTGTGACACCCACTGCTGCATTCTGAACCAAACAGGAGGATGACATGCGCGGACAATGTTTGTGTGGGGATGTGACATTCAAGGTAACCGGCCCGCTCCGGGATGTGATTGCGTGCCATTGTGGGCAATGCCGTAAGACCTCGGGGCATTTTGTGGCGGCGACACAGGTTTCGCTTGATCATCTGTCAATCACTGGGGCCGAGAACATCACTTGGTTCACGTCTTCGGACACCGCAGAACGTGGGTTTTGTGCGCGCTGCGGCAGTCAGCTGTTTTGGAAGCCGACCGGCAAAGGTGTCGTTTCTATTTTTGCAGGGGCATTAGATGGGGAAACTGGCCTGAAAATCGCAGAGCATATCTTTGTCGAAGACAAAGGCGACTATTACGACATCCCTTAAATGGGTTTGGGAGTTTTCAGATAGTCGCTGAGTTCAACAAACAGGGCTTTGCGTTCGTCCTCTGACAGGAACCGCCCGATTTCAACGGTTCGGCCATTGCCCGAAAGGGTGACATAGTTCTCAACCGGTCCGCCATTGGGGTGGATCTCGACTCGCGCCCAGTAGACATTGCATGTCCAGACCTTGGTCGCGCCGCGCACCGGAACATGCGTAAGCGTCAGGTCGTCGCCTGTACGCGTTAGCGTCTCGACCATAGTGCCATCTCGATAGCTACGGCGCAGGGCCGCCCACAGCGCCCAGATCACCAGAACCAACCCAGCCAGAAACCCCCAAAGCAATTTGGTCCCCAAAAATCCAACAAGCGGTATGGCGATCATCACCGATGCAAATAAAATCACCGCGGCGAACCCTTCGCGCGGCAATGAGCGATGCGCTGTCAACGTCAGAACGGTGGGTCCCTGCGGAGTGGTTGACCACGTGTAGGGCATCAGCCCTCCTTTTGGGTAGTTTGTTTGGTTGCATAAACCACAACCCGATCCAGACCATTCTGGGGGGCAGAGGTTATGGATAGGTTATGCATATCAGCGGCCGTCAGGATTTCCAGATACTCAGGATGCGACAAAGAGCCGTGGTACACCTGATCGCCATAGACCTGACCGATTGCCTCACCCGCTTCGTGCCCAATCGTAAGCATGAGCCGCCCCGCGGGGCGCAACAGCTGGCACAGCTTGGGTAAAACATCACGTTGCTCTGCTGGGGACAGATGGAAAAAACCATCCCAGCTCAAGACGATATCAAAGCGCTTATCCAACCCAAGTGCACGCATGTCTTTGCAGAGCCATCGGGCATTTGGATGATCCTGCGCAGGGTGGTACTTTTGTGCAAGCGCGATCATCTCTGCGCTCGCATCAATGCCGGTTACGCGATGCCCCTGCCCTAATAGATAGCTCGCAATCGGCCGTCCTGTGCCACAGCCCAGACCAAGCATATCAAGCGGCGCAATCAGCCCTTTCAATAGAGTATCAAACCAAGGACGTTCGCGCAGCTTTGAGTCTCGTCCAACGTCCCAAGCCTGCGCCTGCCTGTCATACACCTTGATGGTGTTGGCCTTGATGTTGGTCTGATCTGTCACAATCACCCTTTGCCTTTGCTACAAAAAGAAAGGCCCCGGAGCGTAACTCCGGGGCCTAGCTATGTCGAGATCGACGGGATTAGTGCGCGTGGCCCTTGTCCCATTCTTCCTGCTTTGGCAGGATTTCGAACGTGTGCTCTGGTGGTGGGCACGGCAGAGTCCATTCCAGGGTATCTGCGTACTCGTTCCAGTAGTTGTTCTCGGTCACTTTCTTACCCTTGAACACGGCATAGAACATGATGCCGAAGAAGAGCAGGAAGGACGCAAACGACAGGAACGCACCGTAAGAGCTGATCTTGTTCCAGTAAGCGAAGGCTTCTGGGTAGTCGATGTAACGACGTGGCATACCCTGACGACCCAAGAAGTGCTGTGGGAAGAAGGTTAGGTTTGCGCCGATGAAGAACATCCAGAAGTGGATTTTCGCTGCCATCTCTGGGTAGTGACGGCCGGACATCTTACCGAAGTAAAAGTAGATACCCGAGAAGATTGCAAAGACCGCACCCAGCGACATCACGTAGTGGAAGTGTGCCACAACGTAATATGTGTCGTGATATGCACGGTCCACCGATGCCTGAGACAGTACAACGCCAGTCACGCCGCCCATCGTGAAGAGGATCAGGAAGCCGAATGCGAACAGCATGGGCGCCTTAAACTCAATCGAGCCGCCCCACATGGTTGCGATCCAAGAGAAGATCTTAACCCCGGTGGGCACCGCAATCACCATGGTTGCCATCATAAAGTAAGTCTGCTGAGACAGGCTCATGCCGACTGTGTACATGTGGTGCGCCCACACAACAAAGCCCAAGGCACCAATCGCGATGATCGCCCATACCATTGGCAGGTAGCCAAACACAGGCTTACGCGAGAATGTTGCGATGACGTGAGAAATGATACCAAAGCCCGGCAGAATAACGATGTAAACTTCTGGATGACCAAAGAACCACAGGATGTGCTGGTACAGGATCGGGTCGCCGCCGCCAGCAGGATCAAAGAATGTGGTGCCAAAGTTACGGTCTGTCAGCAGCATGGTGATCGCGCCCGCCAGAACAGGCAGAGCCAGCAAGATCAGCCAACCGGTCACAAAGATGGACCAAGCAAACAAAGGTACTTTGAACAGGGTCATACCAGGGGCACGCATGTTCAGGAAGGTGGTGATGATGTTAATCGCACCCAGGATCGAAGAGGCACCAGAGACGTGAACCGCGAAAATCGCGAGATCCATCGACATGCCGCCTTCGTTGGTGGAAAGCGGTGGATACAGAACCCAGCCCACACCAGAGCCCAGCTGACCGTTACCGCCAGGCGAGAACATTGACGCTACACCCAGTGCAGTACCCGCAACGTACAACCAGAAAGACAGGTTGTTCATTCGTGGGAACGCCATATCCGGTGCACCGATCTGCAATGGCATAAAGTAGTTACCAAAACCACCGAACAGCGCTGGAATTACAACGAAGAACATCATCAAAACACCGTGGTAGGTGATGAAAACGTTCCAAAGGTGCCCGTTTGGCGTACATCCTTCGGTGGTTGCACCGAATTGCAGGAAGCGGCTGCCTTCCTGACACATGTACTGAACGCCTGGTTCCATAAGCTCCATGCGCATACCAACGGTCAGCGCAACAGAGATCAAACCGACGACGGCTGATACGATAAGATAAAGAAGACCGATGTCTTTGTGGTTGGTGGACATGAACCACCGAGTGAAGAAACCGCGGTTGTCTTCGTGGTCGTGGCCTTGAATGGCTGCGTCTGCCATGCCTCGCCTCCTGTTGAAGTATTAGTATGACGCAAGAGTCACCTCTCGCGCCCGGATTCCTGCCCGTTTTAGAGTGCATCCGGCTGCGCGGCAATGACCGTCTTTGACGCAGATCAAGAAAAAACGTCGCAACTTGAGCCGCTCTGTTGATTTTTCAGAAAGGTTTGAAGGGAATCAGGCGTTGTTTGCAAAAAACAGCGGGATTATCTGCTTTGTTCATAAAGCAGAAAGCCCAACCTTGCATTATGTGCAGCTTAACTACGACGTGCTGTCGATTCACGTTCCATCAAGGTCGGTTCAAACAACCGATGCTCCGGCACTTCGCGGTCTTCGACCCATCCTGCAATTGCCACCGCTGCCGCCTCTCCCATTCGAGAGACCGGCAAGTGCACAGTGGTCAGCGCGGGATACACATTTGACGCCCCCGGCAAATCATCCATTCCCATGAGTGAAATGTCGTCGGGAACCGATATGCCGTGGCGCTGCAATTCAAACAACACCCCCATAGCTATAACATCCGACAAACACAGGATCGCAGTGGGGCGCACATCTGCCTTTATGATCTCACGCGCGGCTACGCGACCATCCATAAGGCTAAGCCCATTATTGTAATAGCGAACTTTTGCGTTCGTCACATTGGCCACACCTGCCAGACGGGCGCGGGTCCGGTCATTGGTGTCAGACTGCCCATGCACAACGGCGATGTCTGTGTGCCCCAGCCCAACGAGATACTTCATTGCTGTTTCAGACGTCAGAACGTTGTCATAACCGATGGTCGGCAAATCATATTGTGGCGCATAATAAGACGTCGCGATCGCGGGAACCTGCGTACGCTCGATCAGCTCATAAAGCGTTGGATCGTGGTGAATGCCCGACAGAACCAACCCCTCTGCCCCAATATTCATCAAGCCTTGAGCCTTCTCAGCCTCGATCTTGGGATCGTTGCCGGTTGTCGCAACAACCAAAGACAAGTTGCTTTGCCCAAGCTTTTGCTCAAGAGCCGCCAAAAACTTAGCAAAGATCGCATTATCCAGCGTAGGAACCAGCGCCCCAACAAAGCGTGTTCGGCCAGAATTGATGGCACGTGCAGCGGCGCTTGGAACGAATCGTAATTCGCGAATAGCCGCTTCCACTTTTTCTCGGGTTTTGGGTGTTACGGTCTGAGGCGCGTTCAAAACACGCGAGACTGTCGCAACTGAAACGCCCGCGGCTTTGGCGACGTCTCTGAGATTGCTACGTTTTCGGGGCCGCTCTGGCTTCATAAATATCCGTGAGATTTTGGCATATAAATTGTCGTTTTAAATTCTTGACAGATGTAACCAGTTTCATCAAGCTCTGTAACTAGTTTCATTTCACAGAGTCGACCGAAACAATGTCACTTCAGACCCCGCTTCATGGGTTCAGCAACGTCGGATTTAATGGGTCCGGACGCAACTTCGCAGGGTTCACCTCATCCAATGGGGCTGTAACCTCTATTATATCTCCGCGCAGCACCAAAAAACTGGAATTGCAGGCCGGAGATTTATTGAACATTCAAGATGTGGCGTTGGGTACGCCACTGTTGCTTGTGGCCTTTATGGCCGATGGGCAAAACGGTCTCTCGTTGTTGGGGCTACCAACAAATGCGGCCTTAGACCTGTCTGAATTTGACGCAGCACCGATGGTGGGTTGGTCGATGGCACAAGGCGCAGAAACCATCCAAAGGTTCCCTGCGCATTCTGTGCAGCCCAGCGATGACGTCACCATCTTTAAGGCGATCAAACCTGTCACGGTTTGGGCTGTGCGCCCGACACCGACCGATCGTTTTGTGGAATGTCAGGGTGGCGGCAGCGTCACCGTGCGGCTTCAACGTGCTAATATCTCTGGCCCTGATCTCCCCCCTCTGTTGGGCGATACCGTGGATGAGTTCACCGTGCAAAGCGGCAGCGGCAGGGCGTATGAGCTGAAAAAGGGCGAATACGTTCAGATCATTGATGTCGAAGGCCAACAATGTTCCGACTTTATGGCGTTCTGCGCCAATGGTCTGGATGGTGGTCACGAGCTGATGATCGACTCCACGGCGACGCGCACCATGGTGCACCGTTCGTTCCCCGGGCCTGGCATGTTAGACAAATTCTACGACCGTGAAATGCGCCCCTTACTGAACATGGTGCAAGACACCTGCGGGCGGCATGATACCTTTGGTCTGGCGTGTACGTCACGCGGCTATGAAGAGCGCGGCTTTCCCGGGCATGTGAATTGCTCTGACAACATTACTCATGCAATGCAGCCTTATGGCGTGGCGCGTCGCGCCGCTTGGCCTGCGATCAATTTTTTCTGGAACACCTGGGTCGACCACCATTCCCATCACATCATGACGGAAGAGTCGCACTCGCGCCCCGGAGATTACGTTGTGATGCGGGCGATGGAAGACCTTGTGGTGGTGTCCACCGCGTGCCCCGACGATATTGATCCGATCAACGGTTGGAATCCTACCGATGTTCACGTTCGCATTTATAAAGAAGAGACCCCAATACGACGGGCTGTAGCCTATCGTGAAAAGGAAGACGCCCCCATGTCGATCAGCCAAGAATCCGCCTTTCACGAAAGGCTGGCCCCGTTGACACAACACTTTACCCCTGCCCGAGATCTTTGGGCCCCTGTGAACTTTCCGGCCACCGGCACTCTTGGCGAATACTGGGCCTGCCGGAACGCAGTGACGCTGCAAGACATGTCTGGCCTGCGCAAATTTGATGTGGTTGGCCCAGACGCTGAAAAGCTTTTGCAACTGGCGACCACACGGAATGTTTCGAAACTGGCCGAGGGCCGTGGCCACTATACGCTGATCTGTGACGACAGCGGCCATGTCATTGATGATGGCACCCTCTTCCGCCTGGAACACGAATTGTTCCGTTGGTTCTGCGGATCTGAGGAATCTGGCCGTGTGCTGGAAACGCTGGCCGAGACACATAACTTCCAAGTGCGCATCAACGCGATGCGGGACGCCATGCCGAATTTGGCCCTGCAAGGCCCGAAATCCCGCGATCTGCTGCGTAAAATCCTCTTCACCCAACCCAATGTGGCAAACCTTGACCAGCTCAAGTGGTTTGGCGTCACTGTTGGCCGCCTGAACGATCGGGATGGTGCGCCGTTTATGCTGTCACGCTCGGGGTACACAGGTGAACTCGGTTACGAAATATTCTGCGCAAAGTCCGATGCCGTGAAAATCTGGGATGCGCTGATGGAAGCCGGTGAAGAGTTTGGGATTGTCCCCATGGGCTCTGCCGCGCTGGAAATTATCCGAATCGAGGCGGGGCTTGCCGCCGCCAACGCCGAATTCTCGGCGGAAACAGATGCTTTTGAGGCGGGCCTCGGCTTCGCGGTCGACCTCAAAAAAGAAGAATTCGTCGGCAAGGCCGCTTTGGAACGCAACGCGAAAGACCCGCGTCGTGTCCTAAAAGGCCTGCTGATGGATTGCGACGATGTCCCCGCCCATGGCGCTCCGGTTTTTTCTGGAGAACGTCAGGTCGGCGTCGTGACCTCTGCCACGCGTTCCCCTATGTTGGAACGTGCCATTGCAATGGCACGAATCCTTGTGGAGCACGCAGACAACGAAACCAAGCTGGAAGTTGGGCAGATGGATGGCCGGATGAAACGTCTAGATGCCACAGTGACAGATATTCCTTTCATAGACCCGCAACGTAAGCGGGCGCGTGCGTAATGCACATTTTCAACCCCAACAGGAGAGAAAAAAGAATGAAACAGATCAAAACGTTAACAGCCGTACTTGCGCTGACCGTCGGTGCAACCGGTGCGATGGCTCAAGATAAAGTAATGGTTGGCGAGCCAAGCTGGCCAGGTGCCAAGATCATGAGCCGTGTTATCGGTCAGATTATTGAAACGCGTCTAGGCGGCGAAGCTGGTTATGCGCCAGGTGCGAACGCTGTTATCTTTGCATCTATGGATGGTGGTCGCGGTGATATCGACGTACACCCAGATGTATGGTTGCCAAACCAGTCTTCCTTTACCAACGAATATGTAGATGAAAAGGGCAGCGTCTCTTTGTCCGGTGGCTCTTACGAAGGCCGCGCAGGTATCTGTGTTCCAAACTACATGGTTGAAGAGCACAACATCAAATCCATCTTTGACCTCGCAACACCAACGGCTCAAGAGCTGTTTGACTCTGACGGCGACGGCAAAGGCGAAGTTTGGGTTGGCGCATCCGGTTGGGCCTCAACCAACACCTTCAAAGTACGTGTGCGCGACTACGGGATCGAAACATTCCTTGAGCCAACCACCGAAGATGAGACCGTATTCTACTCGCGTCTGAAAGACCTGATCGACCAGAAAAAAGGCGCGGCGTTCTATTGCTACGCACCTCACTATGTACACGCGCTGTACCCAGTGACCATTCTGGAAGAGCCAGAGCATGACTCTGCAACTTACAAAATGGTTCAGCCAGACCAAGATGCGGATTGGTACAACAAATCTCGCGTAGATTCTGGCGAGCCAGTGAAAACTGTGACCGTAGCTTATTCAAACTCTTTGAATGACCGCAACCCAGCCGCAGCTTCCTTCCTGTCCAAGATCGACATGAGCGCACAAGAACTGTCTGAACTGACCTATAAGGTTGTTGTTCAGGGCGGCGAAATCGATACTGTTGTGTCTGACTGGATTTCCGCGAACGGCGACATTGTCGACGCTTGGCTCGGCCTTAAGTAAGCCATTAATTTTAAAATGAAACTCCGGCGGCATCAGTCGCCGGGGTTCTCTGATATTTCCGCGGGGATCGGATGGATAAAGAAATTGCAATTGACGCACGTGGTGTGTGGAAAGTGTTTGGGGCACGTGCAGACGAAGCCCTTAAAGCCATCCACGCCGAGGGCCTAAGCAAGGCCGAAGTGCTAGACCGCTTTAACTGTGTTGTCGGCGTGGCCGATGCAAGTTTTGAAATTGAAAAAGGCGAACTGTTTTGTGTGATGGGCCTTTCGGGCTCTGGTAAATCCACATTGGTGCGCCACGTGAACCGCCTATTGGAACCAACGGCTGGTCACATCTACATAGGTGGCGAAGACGTTATGGGCCTGTCGCCCGATGGTCTACGCGATCTGCGCAACCGACGCGTGGCGATGGTTTTCCAGAACTTCGGCCTGATGCCGCACCGCACCGTGCGTGACAACGTGGCGATGCCGCTTGAAATTCGCGGCACCGGCAAAGCCCGCCGTTGGGAAGAAGCCGATCGCGTTCTTGATCTGGTGGACCTAACCGGCTGGGAAGACAAATACGCCCACGAACTGTCTGGTGGTATGCAGCAACGTGTGGGTCTGGCCCGAGCAATTGCGTCGAACCCAGAAATCCTGCTGATGGACGAACCATTTTCTGCGCTTGACCCGTTGATCCGGAAACAGCTTCAGGATCAGTTCATGGAACTGTCCAACAAGCTGAACAAGACCACAATGTTCATCACCCACGATCTGGACGAAGCCATTCGCATCGGCCACCGTATCGCGATCATGAAGGACGGTCGCATCGTTCAGGTCGGGACACCCGAAGAAATCATCCTCAATCCAGCGGACGATTATGTCTCTGATTTTGTTGCAGGTATTTCCAAGCTCAACATGATTTTTGCGCATTCTGTGATGCAGCCAGTGGACGAGTTCCAGGCCAAGCACGGTGATTTGCCCAATGATGCGCGTGAAGCGCGCCCAGACATGGACCTGAGCGATCTGATGACGCTTTGTGTGGATGGGCACGGCATTGTGGCCGTGACCGATGGCGACAACAAAACTGTTGGTGTTATTAACCGTGCGGGTCTGATCCGCGCCATCCAAGACAGCCAAGCGTAAGGGGGCCGGACAATGACGAATGACTCAAATCAAATCCAGCCAGAAACCGAAGCACGTTTGAACGGCTTGGTGGAACAGTTTGTAGGCAGCAACTCTGACTACTACAAAAAAACCTTTGGCTTTATGATGCAGGCCCCTGGCTACCGGTTCACTTTGAACTGGGTGGCTGGTCTGCTTGGCCCGATCTGGTTTGGTGCCCGTGGCCTTTGGTCGTGGATGCTGGGCTTTTTGCTTTTGGAAACGCTGGCATATATTCAGATCGCACGTGGCCTATTTGGTGACCTCGGTCGTGACTTCCGTGCACGTGCAGAACAAATCGCACAAACGCTGGAACTGCGCCGTCAACAAATCACCGCGGCTGAAGAAAGCGGAGCATCCTCGTTGGATGCCTTGAAACGCGCAGCTGAATCGCTTGAGGGGGCGCTGACAAGCGCTCAACAAGCAGCGATTTCGGCAGATCAAACCGGTACAGTGTACCTCTTGGTCGGTGTCATCTTGCTGGCGATCATCAAATTTGGCGCCGCAGCCCTGTCAAACTGGACTCTAGAGGCGCAGTTTGCGCGCTGGCGGTCAGATCGCGGTGTTGCAAGTGGCTGGTCCACGCCTCGCCTTGTGATTTCATCTGCTCTCACAGCTGTGGTTGTTGCTTTGACCAGCATCAAGTTTGCTCAGCCAGATGCCTTTGCCATCCTCAACACCTTCCCAACAGATCGCAACTGGCGTCTAAATGTCGGTGACTGGGTTCAAGCCGGTTTCGACTGGACGAAAACATCTGGTCGCGGCTTCTTTGATAGCCTGACGTTCGGTATGCGCACGCTGCTAGACTGGATTGAAATCGTGTTGGTTGACACACCATGGCCTGTTGTGGCGCTGGTGATCATCATGCTGGCGTATCTGTCAGCTGGCCCACGCGTCATGATCTTCACAGCGGCGTCCTTGGCCTATTTGGGTCTGCTGGACTTCTGGGAAAAAGCGATGACAACCATCGCCCTTCTGGGGGCTGCGGCGTTGATCTCGATCACATTGGGTATCCCTCTTGGGGTCTATTGTGCCCGTCGTCCAAAGTTCTACGCCTTTGTGCGACCAGTGCTGGATTTCATGCAGTCGATGCCAAGCTTTGTTTACCTGATCCCAGTTGTGGCCTTCATCGGCTCTGGTAAGCCTGCGGGCGTGGTTGCGACCATGATCTTTGGTTCACCTCCTGTGATCCGCTTTACCGTTCTGGGCCTTCAGCAAGTGCCTGAAACCGTACGCGAAGCGGCTTTGGCCTTTGGTGCAACCCCACGCTACCTGCTGTGGCGCGTGGATCTGCCGTTGGCACGCAAGACCATCATGGCTGGCATCAACCAGACCATCCTGCTCTCGCTGGCGATGGTTGTTGTGGCCTCGCTGATTGGTGCGAAAGGTCTGGGCGAAGACGTTCTGGAAGCGCTGCAATACGCGGCGGCGGGCCAAGGTATCTTGGCAGGTCTCGCGATCTTGTTCTGTGCACTTATCCTTGACCGGATTGTTGCCGGGAAAAAATAACCTTATGCGCCCAAGTCAGACGGGGCGCATAATTCTTCCCGTGACTGCCGCAAAGCCATTGGCTTTGCGGCCTTTTTTATGCAGGCTTTGAACAACAAGGAAAATGGCAGTTGGAATGAACCAAGACACACCGCCAGATTTAGAATGCTGGACGCCTTGGAAACCTGCCGACCTCCCCAAGCTTCTGGGGGATCATTCCCTAAATTACTACGTCGTTGGTGGTTGGGCGCTAGATCTTTGGCACGGGGCACAAACCCGCGACCACGAAGATCTTGAAATTTGTGTATCTCGAAATGATCTAGCCGCAGTTCGCGCTGCACTGGCCAAGTTTAATCACTTCACGGCCCATAATGGTGCAGTAGCGCCCCTGCCCCATTTCGACGAACCAGCTCCCCATATTTCACAGATATGGATCGCTTCGCAGGCGGATCAGACATGGAAGTTGGACATCATGTTAGAAGATGGCACTGCTCAAGATTGGCAATACAAACGGAACAAATCCCTGAAAATCCCGCGGGAAACGGCGTTGCATCACACAGAGGATGGATTGGCGTTTCTGGCTCCGGAATTGGTGCTGTTGTTCAAAGCCAAACATTGCCGGCCAAAGGATCAATACGACTTTGATCTGGCAGGCCCCAAACTATCCTCAATCCAGCGCAAACATTTAAAGATGTGGTTGGAATGGTTGCACCCAAAACACCCATGGATTGAGGCTTTAGGTTAAGTGCAGTTCCCAACGCGATGGGCCGGGAACTGCAAAGGATTAGTTCGTTGATGTCTCGGCGGCGTCGCCCGCTGCATCGGTGCTTTCAACGTCTGCATCTGTCTCGACCTCGGTCACAACTGGGCCAAGCGTGGATAGAAATGCAGCAACATCTGCCCCGCCCTTTTTGAGCTTAAAGGTCATCTTGGTTTTACCACTTGTGCCCTGCTCTTTCATAAAGCCGCGAGGATCAACGACAAAGGCAGCCAGTGTGGTCTCATCCCAGATCAGACCAGCCTCACCCGCTGCGACCATGTCTTTGGAATAGCGGAAATCAGTCGAGCCCGCTGTGCGCCCCACAACCCCATACAAGTTCGGGCCGGTGCGGCCGCCTTTGAAAAGAACATCGCCTTCCGGCGTTTCTACCTTGTGGCAAGACTTGCATTTGTTAAACAGCTTCTCGCCCTTTGCGGCATCGCCTTCAGCGAAGGCAGATGTGCTAAATGCAATCATCGCGAGAGCCGCGCCCAGAATGGGTTTCATAATATACCTCTTCAAGTGTCATGCGCGTTGTTCCGCAATCTCTGCTATTCAGATGTGATCTGCAACGCGCAATTCAACGCAGTGCGACCGTGCACCGCAGAAGCCCCAAAATTTGGCGAATTTACGCTGGGACATGCAACGTTTTATGATAAACATTGCGAATGAATTATCGCCAGCTCCCCCCCCTTCATCGCAAAGCGATGAATTGGCAGCCGCCGCCGGCACCTGTTTGAAACGTTTCACCTTTTGACGCATTTCAAACCGGAGACTTTTATGTCCAAACAACCCAATATTGTGCTGATCATGGCTGATCAGCTTGCGCCCCATTTCATCGGCGCCTATGGCCACAAAACCGCAATCACCCCGCATATGGATGCCTTGGCAGCACGCGGCACACGCTTTGACTCTGCGTACTGTAATTCGCCGCTTTGTGCGCCATCGCGCATGTCATTCATGTCGGGTCAACAGATCAGCCGCATCGCAGGCTATGACAATGCCAGTGAATTCCGTGCCAGCGTTCCGACCTTTGCACACTACCTGAAATCACTGGGCTACCACACTGGCCTATCCGGTAAGATGCACTTTGTGGGCCCAGATCAGAAACACGGCTTCCAAGACCGCGTGACCACAGACATCTATCCTGCTGACTTTGCCTGGACCCCAAACTGGGATCGCCACGCAGAGCGGATTGATAAGTGGTACCACAACATGGAAACCGTTCAGGAAAGCGGCGTGGCTGTGGCCACCTACCAAACCGATTACGACGACGAAGTGGGCTTTGCCGCACGTCGTTGGTTGATTGATCGCGGTCGGGATCGTGGCGCGGGCAGCGAAACACCTTTTGCCTTGGTTGCAAGCTTTATCCACCCGCATGACCCCTATGTGGCCAAGCCGGAATACTGGGACATGTACGAAGACGCTGACATCGAGATGCCAGCCTATGTGCCACCACTCGAAGAGCTTGATCCACACGCACGCCGCGTGATGGATGCCACCGAGGCCAGCTATAAAACCTTAACAGATGACGAAATTCGCGCGGCTCGCCGTGCCTATTTGGCGAACGTCACGTACTTTGACAGCAAAGTTGGCGAGTTGGTGAAGACCATCGAAGAGATGGGCGAAATCGACAACACGATCTTTGTCATCACGGCAGACCACGGCGACATGCTGGGTGAACGAGGCTTGTGGTTCAAGATGACCTTCTTTGAACAATCCGTGCGTGTGCCTTTGATCATGGCAGGCCCAGGCATTAAGCCGGGTGCTGCATCCAACGCCTGTTCTTTGGTCGATCTTCTGCCAACCTTCCTAGAAATTGGCGGTGGCACCACAGAGATGCTGGCTGATCCAATTGATGGCCGCAGCTTGATGCCTTTGGCGCGTGGTGAAGATGACCCAATCGATGAGGCCATCGCCGAATATTGTGCTGAAATGACCCCGGCCCCGATCTTTATGATCCGCCGCGGCGCATTTAAGTACATCCACTGCGATTTCGATCCACCTCAGCTGTTTGACGTCGCTAATGATCCGCTTGAGAAAGTGAACTTGGCTGAAGACCCGGCCCATGCCGAGATTGCTGCAAAGTTTGCCGCAGAGATTGCAGAACGTTGGAACCCAACTGCGCTTCGTGAGGACATCATGAAAACACAGCGGTCCCGTTTGGCGTTGTTGCATTTGACCGATGGCACAACAGACGATCACTGGGACTACAACCCACCGTCTGATGCAAGCCAGCAATATGTGCGCAACCATTTGGATTGGGCCGAAGCCAATGCTCGGTATCGCTTCCCGCCAGAAAAAGCGGATTAAGCGTTAAATACCTTATCAAAAGAGACCTTTAGGGCCACATCCAGATCGTCCATGACGACCGGAAGGCCCAGGTCAACCAAAGACGTGACACCGTGCTCTGTGATCCCACAGGGCACGATCCCCGTAAAGTGATCCAGCTCTGGCTCAACGTTGATTGAAACGCCGTGAAAGCTGACCCATTTACGCAATCGAATACCAATCGCAGCGATCTTATCTTCGGCTTTGGCACCTGTGATTGTCAGCGGCTTGTCGTCCCGCGCAACCCAAACCCCAACGCGACCCTCTCGGATCTCTCCCTTGATGTTGAACTGATCCAGCGTGTCGATCACCCAAGTTTCAAGCTGATGCACAAAGCCGCGCACATCTTTGCCGCGCTTAGCCACATCCAGCATCACATAGGCCACTCGCTGCCCCGGTCCGTGATAGGTATATTGCCCGCCGCGTTTGCTGTCATAGACCGGAAAGCGATCTGGATCGGTCAGGTCTTCGATCTTGGCCGAGGTTCCAGCGGTATAAAGTGGCGGATGCTCTACCAGCCAAATGCATTCATCAGCAGTTCCGGCATGTATATCCGCAGCACGCTGCTCCATAAAGGCGACCGCATCTTCGTAATCGGTCAGACCGGGCGTGTTAATCCATTCAACCATTTGCATCATGCGGGCAAAATGCCCGCCTCCTTCAATGCAGGGACATATGTGCGGCTGGCGGGAATGTCACGCCCGTCGTTCATTGTTATAATGGCCTTTGCCCCATCGCGCCGGGCTGCGGCGATTTGATCAAGCGCGACCCAATGACTGCGGTGGACCTGAAGGCCTGGGGTATCCCCCACTTCATCCATGGCGTCGGATAAACGCAGCAGCAACAGCTCTTGCCCCTTGGTGGTGGTCACCTGCACATAGTGATCACTCACAGAAAGTGAAATCAGTGGCCCGCGATTTTCAAGCTGCAACCGGCGCAGAATAGCAGCGGGCTGCGGCACGGCTGTGGTCTCAGCCGGTGCCCCAGCCAAGTGTCGTTTCAGGTAAACGATGGCGCAGGTGATGATGGTAGAGATCAAAACCACATTCACACCAAGCCCTAGAATATTTCCAATGGCCTCTGCTCGCAGATCAAAAATGGTAATATTGATCAACATCAACGCTGCAAAGATCGTTAGCCCTGCCGTAAGCCCCGCCCCAATGGTGGCGGGCCACTCAGTCAGGCCGCCCCGTGACAAGATGCCGTTCACAAAGGTCGCGACAAAGCTGCCAAGGAAATAGAACAAACTGCAAAGCGCCGTCCAATAGATGACGCGCGGGACCGTTTGCAGAACCTCAGAGGTTTCAAACGGGCCAGACAAACCAAGAACCACGCCAATCGCCAACAAACCGATCCAATTGGTTTTATTGGTGAAATTCTGTTGCACTTCGCGCTTCGCAAGTTGCAGGGGCGTGTCTTTCACGTAGTTCTCCGATCATTCACGACAAGACGCTAGAGACCGGTCTGCCAGTGGTTCAGATGTTTTTCAACGAAATTTTGAACACCTTAATCTAGACCGGAGACAAACCAATGGACAGCCTCACCACCCTCGCCCAGGCCGGCCTTGCCGTACAAATTCATGTGGTGTTCGCATTGGCCGCCATCGGGATGATCCCTGTGGTGATGTGGCGCCGCAAACGCGACCGGCTTCACAAGATCATGGGATACAGCTGGGCCGCTGCCATGGCGGGCACTGCGCTGTCGTCTTTTGCAATTTCCAGTTTCGGATGGATTGGCCCGTTTAGCCCGCTGCATGGTTTGGCGGTTCTTACCTTGTGGTCTCTGTATTCAACCATCCGCGCCGCCATTCGCCGCGATGTCAAACGCCACAAAACAGGGCTACGCAATTTGGCCACCTTTGGGCTGGGCGTACCGATGGTGCTGAATTTCCTGCCAGATCGCCTCTTCACCCGCGCCTTCTTTGACAACAATGGTTGGCCGGCCCTATGGGCATCAGCTGTAATCCTGTCGGTAATCGTTCTGTGGCGGTTGTGGCATCGCGAAGATCGCCCTTTGCAATCCATTTTTAACCGTGTCGTAGGCTGAGAAAATTGGGCCATCCCCCGGTCTGCCAATCCAGAACCTGTGTGAAACCTATACATAAAAACAACGACTTAAAATATGGAAGCCGCCGTTCGATAGCTTTGCAACCAGCGCAGTGTTTGGTTTTTTGAGGCGACCGTCAATTTGCCCTTCACATCTGTTTTACGACTCGTTATAGACCCCTTCACCAAGTCATGTGCGGTCGTGGCGGAATTGGTAGACGCGCAGCGTTGAGGTCGCTGTGGGGTAACTCCCGTGGAAGTTCGAGTCTTCTCGACCGCACCATTTCACATTTTGATGTGATTTTCGCAAACTAAGTGGACCGTGGCTAAAACGTATTCTTCGAGACAGTGAAGACGGCGCCGAAATGGCCGAGAACCCCGCATTCGCTTACTCACTCTAGCCTTCGAAATCAGCATTGTGGTCGCCAAACCCAATCTTTGAACGTCAGGCCCCTGCGAACAGAATCATACCGTGAACGGCTCAATTCAAGCAGCCATAAGAAGAAAGAAAAGCGGAACGATAGCTGCGGCGAATATTGCTTCGATCGCCAAGCCCAAACCATCATCGTTTTCCCCTTCTTCCGGATCAATTGGGTCAATTGGGTCAATCGGATCGATTGGAGGTAAGATCGGGTCTGGGCCAGTTACGGAACCGGCGACAAGCGCTTCTACTTCAGGTGTTAACTTAACATCCGAAAACACCAGCTGCATGATCTCAAAAGAGTCTAGATCAGCTTGTATTGTGCCATCTACAAAATAGTCATTCGGATCCAATATCTCCACGTCTGCTTGGCTCTGATTGCTACCAGGAGATTGGCCAGCATCCACACCCAGCCTTGTGATCTCAAGTTGATCATAGTTTTCGACAATAGCATTCATGCCAATGTCTTCCATTGTGACTTCCTCGCTGCGAGACATCACATAGACAACCAGATCATCCTCTCCATAGAAGCTTAATATGTCGGACGACGTTTCGCCATTTGAACCATTGGTAGCTAGGTCAATTTGCTGTTTCCCGGGAAGATTGCCACCCATCATTTTGAACATCTCGCCCGCTGGCGAAAGCTCATCAAATTCCTTACCAAAGCTTAGAGCACTCTTTGCACTTTGCTGCAGCGGCCAAACATGCGCCACGTCGACACCACGGTCAGACATCTCATCAACGATGTACAACATTTCTGCAGCTTGCCTTAGACCGTAATCTTCATCCCGGTCAAAGGCGCTGGTATTTGCCTTCTGGTTCCATTCAGTTACGTAAATTTCTAGATCTGGATTTTCCTGCAGCCAAGTTTGCTCGATTGAATTAAGCACAAAAGACCGGCTGCTCGGAATTACAGGTGCTTTAGAATAGACGTGAGCGGCAATTGCATCCAGCGCGTCTCGCTCTTCTGGCGTATCGAACTCCTTCATTACAAGTTCATTGGCAATTTTGGTCCAGTTCACACTTCCACTATTGTAAAGGTGGTCTTCTGAATTCAACAATAAGCCATAGTCGAGCGCGATGGCCTGAAGCTGCTCTTCCCCTGTTTCAAGATTATCATATTCAAGGCTCAGATCGGCAGATCCATGGTTTGCGCCCACTTGGGAAACAGTGTGGATATCGTCAAAGCCGAGACTATTGAGCTCATCGTCAATAACCACTGCCATTTCGCTTGATAGTCGACCGTACTCGACAGACGACATCTCGCCGCTGCCCCAATATTCGTTTCCGATTTCGAACGCTTCGATCTTAGCTGTACCATATTCACCGGTAACGGTATCTTTTATGAATTGACGGAGAACGGCTTCATCAAATTCAGGAAACCTGTCGCCGTTTTCATCAGCCTCTTCAGAAAACAAGCCCCTGGTCGGAATTACAACCGTGACCGGAATTTCTTCCTCAGCTGCCCACGACAGGAAGCTTGAGAACGGAATAAGTGTATGTTCTTCACCTGTACGCGGATGAACCCCACTTGTCCGGTCAGGATCAGAGATATCGAAATAGTATTCTGTGACAGATCCCCCAGGATACCGAACACAGGTAATTCCCAGCTCATCAGCGAGCTGATCATATGTGCCGTCTTCCCCGATACGATCCCGATGGGTCAGAATGTTCCCGCCAAACAACCCCTCATGCATCGTATGCTGTTCGGCACTGATAGCGACCATATCAGGCATGCTTCACCCCCTAGCATTGTCGCTAAAGGTGAAACAATCTGCTTAATATTATGTAAGCTATCATAGCTGACTTACATGGGATTTTAAGAAACTTTAAACCTCTGTAACCCGAAGTATCTTGGTCCACTGAAGAGTTTCAGCGCGATTAGACAGGCGCAGTTTGGCTCTATTCATTTGGTTGCATCTATCGCAATTACCAGAAAAGTCCTTCGGCTTTGTTCAGCACGACACCCAAAAGTTGGGTCCGCCCGCCAAGGGCTTGTTCCGCCCGCATTACTTCTTCGGGAAGCGATTGCCCGCCGCCTACGACAAGCAGCACTCCGTCGACGTTTGGCAAAAAGCCAAGCACATCATCACTGTCGAGCACCGCTGGCAGGTCAAAGATCACCATGTCCGGGCAGAGCAAATCCTGCATTTCAGACAAAACATCTGTGGTCATCATTTGCTGAATGAGTTCAGAGGAGTTGCCAACTTTGGTGTCGTTCAGACCAAGCGCCAGGCCATTGCCTGCGCGGATCAGATATTCTTCGGGGGCGATATGCCCCATCAGGTAATCGCTCAGACGACCCGGGTTGCTGACACCCAACAATCCAGCAAGGCTGGGTTGGGTGAAATGCATATCAAACAGCACCGTGCGCACGCTTTCCATACGTGCAACTGATAGCGCCAGATTGGCCGCCACAAAGCTAGACCCACAGCCCTCTGTTGGGGAGGTCACGGCGATACGTGACCAGCCGTGCTCGCGCATGGCCAGCAACAGACGGGTGCGCAGCATATCGAACTTCTTATGCACCGGGTCCTTTTTGGACTTGGTGATAATCCGATTGCGCAGCAGATGCGCCTCGTCCAGTTGGATTGCGTGCATCTCATCCCAAAGGATCTGCGCTTCGTCGCCGAAGGGCATGTACACGTCGCCACTGATCGGGCCGGAAAGTGCGTCGTTGCTCATACGAGGGTCCTGTGTCTGTCCGCCTAAGCGTTTCAATCTTGATACGCGTGGAATGGGTAGAAATTATGGCAAAATCTTAGAAACCAAGCAAATTCGCTTCTTTAATGGCCTTTTGAATGAAATCAGCCTTGCTGCTTTCTGGGCTCCACCCCAGCAATTCTTTGGTGCGTCGGTTGTCAAACGGCGAGAAATGCGCCCGTGACTTCCAATCTGCCAAAGAGGGGCGAATGGCCCCGTGACGGCGCAAGGCGTATCGTTTCAACCCGTATTTCACAGCATCCGCCATCCAAAAGGCTGTCAGATTGCCCGAAGACACCGCGATTTTCGCACCAAGCTGAGAATGGATCGCGCCAAAGTAGTCCCGCGCTGACATCATCGGATCTGCCACCAGGTTAAAGCTTTCGCCAACAGCGGCTTCTTCCTCGATCATGCGCACCAGAGCCTCAGCCACATCATCAATCAGAACAAAAGGCAAGATGTTGGTGCCCGGCCCCCAAATGCGTACAGCCCCGGCGCCGTGCCAACGGCCAATGCCCCAGTGCTGCAGCGGGCCACCTGCGCCAACCACAATTCCCGGGCGTGCAATCACCAAAGGCAAGCCTTTGGAATGATGCATCATTTCCAGCTCATGCTCGCATTTCGCTTTGGACCGCGCATAGAGATTTCGGTCGCTCATGTCCTCGCCAAACCCCGTATCTTCGGTGATCGTCACCTCTGGGTTGCTCATGTCGTATGAGGCAATGGTGCCGGTATACACAAACCGATCGACCCCTGCGCGAAGAGCGGCCTCGGCGATGCCGACAGTCACGCCCACATCGTTTTTCAGGCAGTCTTCCCATGTGGTGTCCATGGATTTGCCTAGGTGATAGACCGCTTCAATCCCCTCCATGGCGCGATCCAATGCCTCTGGATCAGACAGCGGTGCAGAAAACAGTTCAACCCGATCTGCAATGTCATCAAAGGGGCCAGAGCGGCCACGGCTCAGAACCCGTACATCTTTGCCGCGGGCCACAAGCGCGTGGGTCAACGCACGACCAATAAAGCCTGTGCCACCAATCACCAGAACCGAAGGTTTCGGCTTGGCTTTCGGTTTGTTCAACGGTGCTTTTGGCTTAGGCATCAAGGCAATCGTGTCATCAATCGCTTTCATCACTGTTTCGGCGGATGCGCCGTCAAATCGTGAATCCAAAGCCGTATTGCGATTAAGTGCCCCATAAAAGGCTGCAAAAGCACCTTGAAAACTAAGCCCATAGGCTGATTTCCGATTCAACGAGGCGACTTGTCGAGCTGCATTCACGACACCCTCGCGCAAGTTTTGACCGGCTATCGCAAACTGTTTGCGCAACGGATTGAACACAATATCGCTGGCGTTTTCACGTTCGACAATCAGCGTATCTTGCGCGTAATTCAGACGCGCCTGTGCTGTCGAGCCACGCACGGTCACTGACCGATCATCCATGGTTTCGACAATCGAAAGGTTAAGCGTGACATCTACATCCCCTGCCCGCGCAAGAATGCGCCAGCTTTGCGGGCGTGAGTTGGTATCAGCCGGTAAGGCGATGGGTTTGCCAAGACTGAGGTGTTCAATTTCGAGATCACCAAAGAGATCGACCGCGAAGGCAAACAGGTGCGGCCCAAGCTCTAGCAGCAGGTTCTTTGGCTCTCGCAACAGCCACAGTCCAAATGGGCCAGAACGCAACGGTGCTAATGGAAAATGCCAGTTGATCTCTGCAGAGGTTACACGCCCCAGCGCCCCGTCGGTCACGGCGGACTTCAGGCGTTCATAGCTGGGCAGGCCCATAAAGTTGTGACCCGCGCCAAAGGTTTTACCCTCTTCATCAGCGACTTGCGTGATCTTTTGGGTTTCCGCATGGCTGAGCGCTACGGGTTTTTCAACAAAGCAATGCAGCCCTCCTCGCAAGCAGGTTTCTGCGATTTTGGCATGGCTGTCTGGCGGCGTTAGAATGTGAACAGCATCACATACATTGGCCTCAATCATCTCCTGCAGATCAGTGAAAGCCTTGATGCCATAGGCGCCCGCAAAGGCGTTGGCCGATGATTTTGACAAATCGCACACCGCCACAAGCTCTGCGCCCGGAGTCATTTTCAGGGCCTCGGCGTGCCAATCAGCGATGTAACCTGCGCCAATAATGGCCGTGCGGATAGAGGATTGGGTCATATTATTTATACTCGATGATCTGCATGGATTTGCCCTTTAGGCGACGCCTGTGAAAGGTAACCATGCCAATGAAGTTCGGTAGTTTTGATAGGGTAAGGAACACCGCATGCCTGCCGGCCCGGGCTGTTGCCATGCCTTTGGCACGTAAGCCTTGCAGCGTGCGAATGTAGTTATATGCATAGATCGCGGCGATGATCCAAAGACCAAAAGGCCAAAACATCCAAAACAACAGTGCCAAAAGCGGAACCGCCCCGCCATAAATCACGACACGTTTCTGTTCGCGCTCAAAGTAAGGTGGATGCATATAGCCAACCTGAGCAAAGCCATGCCCGGAGCGGACGGCCCGTTGCCACCATTGACCAAAGCGCAGCATGGCGGCGTCATGGCGGGTCATTTCGCGCGGGATGCGTTGCATTTCCCACCCCTCGCGGCGCAGGCGCACGCAAAACTCATCATCCTCCGCGGCGATCACAGTGTCATCAAACCCACCGGCCTCTGAATAAGCCGCGGGGCGCACCATCATATCGCCCCCACAGGTTTCGATTTCACCTGCAGGCCGATCCCATTCGTCGTGGCATAAGTCGTTGTAAACACTCACATCTGGATGAATTTCGCGGCGCCACCCTGTGACAAGCCCAAGGGTTGGGTCGTCCTCCATTGTGGCCACGGCTGCGTTGATCCAACCGTCTGCAACAATGCAATCCCCGTCGACGAATTGCACGTAGTCCGGCATCTCACCTGATTGCAGCTGTTCATAGCCTTCGCGGCGTGCACGTGCTGCGGTGAATGGGCGATCTGCGGTAAGTTCAACCACCTCTGCCCCAGCCATACGTGCATAGGCGACGCTGTTGTCCACAGAGCCGGAATCCACA
Organism: uncultured Paracoccaceae bacterium; assembly: GCA_947498415.1. Lineage (GTDB taxonomy): Bacteria > Pseudomonadota > Alphaproteobacteria > Rhodobacterales > Rhodobacteraceae > Cognatishimia. The sequence continues at coordinate 201,327 of CANMKB010000003.1, read as the reverse complement.
TAAATCAAACGTGCTGTCTTGCCCTGCAAAGAGGTCAGGCAAGCCTCAAGGCGCGCACCTTCGTTGCGACCAATCGCAATCACGGCAACTGTGGGTGTCATAAAGCCTCCTTAGAGGTTGGGCGAAGTGCCTTTGGTGGCGTTCCGGCCGCATAACCAATTAACAATTGAGACAGCCAAGCGGCCTCGGATGAAAGGGTGAACTCTTTCAACACTTTGGCACGGCCGGCCTGCCCCATATCTGACTGCGATTGTGGGCTGTCGACCAGATCAGCAAGAACCTCGCTCAGGGCATCTACATCCCCGGGGGCCACAAGGCGCCCTGAAATGCGGTCTTCTACAAGCTCTGGCACACCCGCGATCTGCGTTGTCACAACCGGACGAGCGGTTGCCATCGCCTCCATCAAAACAACAGGAACACCTTCGGCAAAGCTGGGCAGCACAAAAATGTCATGAGATTTCAACGCCTCTGCCACTTCGGTTTGCGATTTATACCCCACAAACTCTATGCGTGCGCCCAATGGTTTGGCCGCACGTTCCAAGGCTTTTCGATCCGGGCCATCGCCGATGACCGTTAGGCTTAAGTCTGGTTGGCCTTTAAGCGCCTCAAGCAAAACCGGCAAACCTTTGACCGCCGCCAAACGCCCGACAAACAGTAGCCGCTTTCCACCACGTGCTGGGGCCCCATCATATCGGGCCGGGTCAACGCCACAATGCACGATATGCAATTTATCCCAATGGGCTGAATCAGAATGGGCCATCGCCTGAGAGCGGCAATAATGGCTGATGCAAGAAACGAACTTTGCTTTTTCAATTTTCTTATCAAGACGCCAAAATCCGGGCGCAAAGAAAATGTCAGGTCCGTGCAGGGTGAAACTAAACGGAATACCTGTCATTTCGGACATGAGCATTGCAACAGAACAGCTTGATTTTGCAATATGATTATGAAGATGCGTGACACCGTTGTCACGCAGATGCGCACCCAATACCGCCGCCTCAAGAAAGTAAAAAAACTGATAAATTGAGTTGCGCAAGCCACCTTGATTGGTGCGCAGCGCCAACCATGCGGCACGGGCATATCGTGCAGGATTTTCACGTAAGAACTTAAAATGGCACTTCAGTAAGTGAATTGGTTTCTTGGCCGCGTTCAACACATAAAACGTATTCGCGGCCTCGGCTTTTTGCTCTTCCCCAACCAGATGTTCTGCGCCAGTTTTGCGGATCGAACAGGTGGTGATGTTGTGGCCCAAATCGCGCAAGGCTGCGACTTCACGTTGAATAAACGTATCCGTCGCACGCGGGTATTCCCCGGTGAGATAAGCCAGTTTTTCGGCATCGCCTAGATCAGAGTGCGTCATATTTATTTCGCCCATGGCATTGGGTCCATTGGGGCGCATCGTGTTTTCATGTCTTGTGAGCCGGTGCTGTCACCAGCGTTTTGAATGGCAAGCGTGACTTCATTTAGATGCAAGGCAAAATCGCCAGCCAAACGGCTGTTGCGCCCCTCTTGGATGGCATCCAGCATTTCGATCGGGCCCAATGCAAAGTTCATCGAGGCCGCGCCCCACCGCCCGACCTTGGGGTGGGTTTCAGCGCCAAGCTTAATGCGTTTACCAATCGGATGTTCCAATAGTTTGCGCCGAATGCGCATCCGACGGTGATATTTGACCGGGGCGGAATTATCCCATGCTTTGGACAGTTTCAGCACCCCGTCATCGCCAATCACTTTGATTTGGTGATCATGCGGCGCCACAATAGAGCACGTCAGCCGCACAAGCGGGCCGTTTTCAAAAAACAACGTCGCAATCGACACATCTGGTGTGCCCTGCCCGCTTGGGTTTTTGTCTGGCAACACTTCGGCAGAGGCAGCCACAACTCGTTTGACGCTCCCAAACCATGCAATCAACCATGATAGGTAATATCCGGCGTGTTCCAATGTGCATCCAACCTGAAATTCATCTTCGGCCGGCCAAGGTGCACCGGTTTCGCTTTTCCAATCGTTGAACGGGGCCTGCGGAATAAAGCCATCATCCAGCTCTGCATAGATCAGCCGGGGTGTGCCTGCTGTGCCATCACGGATGGCGCGGCCCATGGTTTGCGCAGCTTCTCCCAGTACAGAACATGGGGCTGAGGCCAGCATAAGATCATGCGCTTGAGCAAAATCATGCAACTCTTGCGCCTGCCCCATATCAACGGCCAGAGGTTTTTCCGAATAGACATGATGCCCGGCCATCAGACAGGCTTTGTTGATCTCATGGTGGCTGCCGGGATTGGTAAGATTCAGGATCAAACTGCCCTTTGGCAAATCACGCAAAAAGGTCTCAAGCGAGTCTGCCATAGGGACACGCCAATGTGCCCCAAACACAGTGCGACGGTCTGCATCCTGATCATAGGCCTGCGTGACGGTGACATGCGAAAAGGTCGCAAGCGACCTCATGTAAAGGTCGGCGACAAAACCGCAGCCGATAATGGACAATGACGTCATAAAGTGCCCGCGTGCCCTTCGTTGTTTCTGTAGTGGCTTTTTGACCAGCGTTGACCCGAACTAGCCTGGAATATCGACAAGAATACGTCAGGCTTCGGGCAATTGCCGCACCTGCAAAAATTCTTTTTGAAATATGTTGCCTAGCGTGGCAAATCGCGCACGGCATGATAAACCTATACCACTTGATTGGGGATGATTTTTTGCGCTTTCAAACAACACATGGCGAGATTTCTGTAAATGTGGCCACACGGGCGCATTTAGAGGATGTTGTACGTGAAAAATTTTCGCAAAATCAAGGCTTTGCCCTTTCAACGCTCAATCTTGATCATCTCACAAAGATGAACGAAAACTTCGGTTTTCTTCAAACCTATATCGCACAAGATTTTGTTGTGGCTGACGGCAACCCGATTGTGTGGATGTCCCATCTTCAAGGCAAAGCGATTGATCTGCTTCCGGGATCTGAGCTTGTGATCCCGCTTGCGCAACTGGCGCAAAGCTGTGGGAAATCGATCGCCCTGCTGGGCAGCACCGATGACGCCCTTCAGCAAGCGGCAAGCCACCTTCAGGGTGTGGTACCAGGGCTTGAGGTGGTTTGCCTTATTTCACCGCCCTTTGGGTTTGACCCTCAGGGTGATGATGCCGCCGAGATGCTGAAACAGGTTCAGGCGTCAGGCGCAAGCCTGTGTTTCATTGCGCTTGGTGCGCCGAAACAAGAAGAACTCGCGGCGCGGGGAGGCGAATTCGCGCCTTCGGTTGGTTTTGCCAGCATTGGGGCCGGACTTGATTTTCTGGCAGGCACACAAGTGCGCGCCCCCAAATGGGTGCAGCAGATTGCCATGGAATGGTTGTGGCGTTTGCTTCAAAATCCAAAACGCATGTGGCGCAGATATGCGGCGTGTTTTGCCATTTTGCCGGGTCACATCTGGCGATCATGGAAGCTGCGTTAAGATGGGATCATCCGTGGTTTTGGCCCTCGGCGCAGCAAAAGCATATCTTTGACTTTTGATTTTAGCCCCCGTGTTGGCGGCACCTCTTGGTTCATTTCAAAGACCGATCCATTCAGCGATGGATCATGCCAAAGCGCCAGTTTCGCGCCCCAAGCGGCCGCGACCTCTGGTTTTAGCCCTTCGGGGATCCCCATATCAGTGGCCAAGGCACCGGGCATCCAGGTGGAGATTACGATATTGGGCAGACGATCTCCAATGTCGGCAACCAAGGCACGGACGTAAATCTGCCCTGCCCCTTTGGACACGCTATAGGCTGCACTGGCCGGAAGCGGAGCAATATCGGCAAAACTGCCAACATTGATGATGCGGCCAATCCCGCTTTCTTTCATGTATTGCAGCGCCGTCGCGGTGCAATTGACGACACCGCCTAAATTGATCGCCATGGTCTGCATGAAATCTTCGGGATATTCGCTTAGGCTATCGCGATGCGGATAAACGCCCGCGTTATTGATCAGGATTGTGGGTCTGCCGTTGATCTCACCAATTTCATTGTAGGCGCGTCGCACTTCCGAGGCTTCGGAGACGTCCACCTGCATAGGCGTAAAACTGGCTTTGCCCGACTGTTCGGCTTCGTATTTGGTTTCTGCCAGTGCTTCGATACGCCGCCCAAAGCCCACAACATTGACACCTTCGGCCACCAAAGCACACGACAAGGCCCGTCCCAATCCAGACCCGGCCCCGGTGATCACGGCGATACCCTCTTTGATTTGCTCTGCGGGGCTGGGTGTTTTCATGTCATCTCTCCATTTTGCAAACGGGATAAAATGTGATCCCCGACACGCAGTGCGTTTGCGGCAATGGTCAGGCTGGGGTTCACCCCAAAAGATGTTGGCATGAAACTTGAGTCGGTCACATAGAGATTTTGCACCCCGTGCACCCGGCAATTCACATCTAGCACGCTGCTGCGCGGGTCATCGCCAAACCGAAGGCTCCCCATCGGATGGCCATAATTGATCTCGGGGCGTCGCATCAGAAAGGTGGGGCGCATCCCTTTGAAGGCTTGGCGAATTTTGCGATGATACCGTTTGCGGCGTTCAAGCAATTCGGTTGGCGTATGATAGGTGATCTGGATGATATCAGGATCATCAGGATGCAAAGTTACGCGATTTTCAGCGTATGGCATGTCTTCCATGATGGCAGAAAAAATCGCTGCACTGCCAAACATTTTAACAGCCGCTGCTGCCGGAAACCGCAAAAGATGGCGCAGGGATTTGGCCTTGGCCAAGCGCGATTGATCAAAGGCCAAGTTTAAAAACATCAGAATTTCGCCATAACCCGCCTCAACCCCCATGGATTGGATCATGCCAAAACGTTCGCCCTGTTCGGCATATAAATCGCGCAGACCAATGCCTTTGGAGGGGCCATTGGTGGCGACTTTGGGCCAAACGGCAAACATCTCGTTGAGGTGAAACATCAGATGCCGCCCTACAAGGTCGGCCCCGTTGCCGACACCTTGTGGATGGGTTTCACTGGCCGATCTTAACAAGACCCGCGGAGACCCAAGCCCCCCCGCCGCCAGAACATAGGTCTTGGCGGTGAATTGCATCTGCTGATCCCCCCGGTGCGCCTGAACAAAAGTGGCGCCGGATGGGTCTGTACCGATCTGCGTGACGTCACATTGATCAAGCAACGTCGCGTTGCCTGTGGCAAGCGCGGGCTCCACCCCAGCCGAACGCCCATCCTTTTTGCGCCCATCGGGGCATTTGCGGCCCAGGTAATCTGGGCTGCCAAAACGATGATCCACCGCCAAATGCGCTTGGTACGGGTTCAATCCATTGTCCAACAGTGCGTCGTAAATGCTTTGCTCTGAGGGCGACAGTTTACGGGGAGATTTCAGAACCTCTGACGGTGTCTTGGACAACGGGTCATTGGTGCCATTGACGCAATAGGCTTGCTCTGCCTGCGCGAGATAGGGGGTGAAATCATCAAACGAAATGGGCCAACCCTGGGTTGGATGTGGGTGTAGATTGCTGTGTTCCAGATCATGCCGTTCAGGTCGTTCAAGCGTGGCCGCATAAAAGACAGACGATCCACCCACGCCCGCGCCAATCGGCCCATAAAACTGCGAGGACCGACCGTTCAACGTTACCTCTAGCGGCTTTGGCCAAAACCCACGCGCCATCCGCGCGACCGGAAGGTGTACGTCATCACGCAGCCCGTTTTCTTCGGCCCGTGCGCCCTTGGCGCCTTTTTCCAAAAACAGCACTTTCGCACCGCCCTCGGCCAGACGGCGCCCAATGGTGCCACCACCGATGCCCGTGCCGATGACAATCACATCCCAATGCACTTGCGTCAGATCAGTTGCCACTTTGCACCTCTGCGGTTGGGCGGGCCGGTGAGAACACCGGTGCAAACAAGTGGCGCACCCTTAGGCTGGCGCGGTTGGTGATGTGGTTGTTGTCAAAATACTGCCCAACGCCTTGTTTCACGGCATAACACGCCGTTGGGTTGCAGAATTTTGACCATGTTGGAATCCAGCTCACAAGCCCTCGGGCCGCCAGTGGCTTAAACGCGGCCTCACCATCTGCAGCCCGAACTTTAGCGTCTGCCAATGGAACCGTTTCTGGCGGCGCCTCGCGCCCATGGGCCAATCGACGCGCCGTCAGGCGGCTATCGTAATAAGCCACCTCTGGCACTTGTTGGGTGACATAGATGTTTTCAAAGTGGTTGCTTAGCTCTGACAAAGACTGATCGGCAGCCTCTGCAAACAAAGTGGCTTGGCGCGTGTGGCTGCCGTTTGTCATAAGCTCAATTGTGTTAAAGGCATCAGCACCAACGCCCTGCCCCGTCGCGTAATATGACCAGCGCCCGATCAGCAGCAAATTGCGCAGCCCATCCATGTCTTTGATAGCGGTGCGGATGCGATCATTGGCCGAGCGGCAGGCCTCATTTTGGGCGCGGGTCGCTGAGTTTTCGACCTTACTCACATCAAACAGCGGCGGGCATCCGGCCCGCCAGATGATCAGGCCAGCAACGCCCTGTTCATGGGCCAAGGCATCAATGCCCTCTTTAAACGCGCGAATGTGACTGTCACCCCAGACCAGTACCTCTGGCGATTGGCCCGCCGGGCCGATGGAACAAATTTCGATGCCCTGCAACCCTCCGTCTTGTGGCACGTAGCAGCGGCTCCAATCTTGCAGGAAATCCCCGGTCGCCTCGATATGGCTGCGGGTATCTGGCGCAAAACGTTCGATCATACCGTCTTTGACAAACACCAACGCGCCCAGCCCCAAAGCCACAGCAGACCCAACAGCCCAGCTTGCGATCAAGGCCCAGCCTGCCTTGGGCGATCCGTGCCGCACAGGCATTTCAACAAAGCGCCAAGACAAGATCGCCAGGGCAAAAGACAGCACCATCCACAGACCGGTTTCAAACCATGATGCATAACTTTCACGCCAATAGGTCGACAGCGTCATCACCGGCCAGTGCCACAAATAGAGCGAATAGGAGATCAGCCCGACAAACACCGGGCCACGCATCGACAAGACCCGGTTCACCATATTGTTGTCTTGGCCATTCGCAATCAGAACAACTGTCGCCATGACAGGCGCGATCACCTGCCATCCGGGGAAATGCGTGCCTGGCTGGATGAATAGGATCGACACGATCAAAACAGCCAACGCTGCTTCACTTGCAAAGGGAAACCCTTTGAACTGAAAGTCTTTTTCTCGTGCATAGATGGCCAATAAGACACCCGCCAAAAGTTCCCATGCCCGGAAGGGAAACAAGTAAAACGCCGCGGTATGAGACACCTGCGTCATCCAAAGGCTGGCGCCCAAAGAGATGACAAACAACGCGACCAACCCTGCGATAAACCCGCGCCCAAAGCGGGCAAACACCAGCATTAAGAGGGGCAAAACAAGGTAGAACTGTTCTTCGACCGAAAGAGACCATGTGTGCAACAGGATTTTTTCTTCGCTGACCCCGTCAAAATAACCAGCTTGCTGAAAGAACAGCACGTTTGACAAGTACACTGTCGCGGCGATCACACCTTTACCGAACTCTCGGAATTCAAACGGCAACAACACAAACCACGCGGCCACAAAGCTGAGCAAGACCATCGCAAAATAGGCTGGGGCCAAACGTCTGATACGACGCATGAAAAAGTGACCCAGACGAATGCGGCCCGTCTCTAAATGCTCGCGCCACAAAATGCCGCCAATCAGAAAACCCGATATGACAAAAAAGACGTCGACCCCGACAAATCCACCCTGAAGTCCGGGGACGCCAAAGTGATACAAGACCACCGCCAATACGGCGATGCTGCGCAATCCGTCGATTTCATTGCGGTGGCCGGTCATGATGATTGTCCCGATCTGCAACGCGTTTTGGGGAATATGCCTGATTTCGCGTTATTATTTCCGTTGGCCCCAGCATAAGCCTGGCTTACAAAAGCACCAGAAGAGAAATCAAATGCCATTCGAGGGCGGTTCCTATGCAACATCACGAAACGGTTTCTGCGACCGAGCCGGATTGGTCTCGTGAAACGGTCCGCAGCTTTTGGGATCCGGGCCCTAAACTGGTGCGGTCGATCCGAAGGTATCAGGCTGCGCAAAAGCGTGGCGGTCTTGTTGCGAAAATCGCCTGTAAGTATTGGGTGCTGGTGCATCGTTTTTGGTCGACGGTGACCCAAAGTGAAATTCATCTGCACACGCAGATTGCCGGAGGATTGCGCCTGCCTCACCCGACTGGGGTCATCGTACATCCTGATTGCGTCATCGGCCCAAATTGCATGATCTTTCATCAAGTCACCTTGTCCAACGCAATCGAAGTTGGCGGGCATGTAGATTTTGGTGCCGGAGCCAAGGTGCTTGGCCCCCTTAAAGTTGGCGATCATGCGCAGATTGGGGCCAATGCGGTTGTCACCAAAGACGTCAAAGCCATGACAACGGTTGCCGGCATTCCGGCGCGTGAAATTGCACATATCAAAACAGCTGAATAAAGGCATCTCTTTGACTGCTTAGAGAACCGTGCGCGGACGCTCTGGCGCAATTTTGGCCTTGGGTGCGGCAGTTTCCAATGCCGTCTGACGCGTTCCGCCAAGGTTCACACCAAGCCGCTTGGCCTGAAGTTCTTCGGCATAGCCAAACAAGGCCCCTGCCAAAAGCCACGTAAGCGGCGTCAGCGTAGCGTTTGGCAGCAAATCGACCATATTCAACGCCAAAAGCAACGCCACACCACCAATCATTGGGGTTGGCTCGTATAGTTTTTTGGGCTTTTCGCGCTTAATCGGCATCGTTTGCTGATTGCGCTGCGCTGAAAACTTATTGGCCCGACTGAGCGTATCCCACCCGCCGACCTCTCGCCATAACAAGAAGATCGGAAGGGCGAGCAACCCAAATTCAGCAAGGAAGCCAACCCAGCCAAATACACCGATGGTGATCACCCAGCGACCATCTGTGACGGTCATGATCGCGCCAGACACTGGATCATGAATGTGATTGCGCCCCCATGTGCCCCACCCAAAGACGGGTTTTTCTTGGGCGCGCTCTAGCAAGATCTCTTCGTTTTCTAGGCGGAACCGCAAGGAATGTTCACGTTCAGGGCTGGCTTGGGCAGCAAGCGCAAGAATGTCTTCTTCTGGCACAAGGTCTGCGCCCTTCATCAGCGGGTAAGCGATAGAAAGGGCCGCGAGCAAAACCGCAATGCGCAGTTGCATCCGCCATGTTGAAAACAACGTCGTCAGCAGCATAATCACAGCATACATGAACGGGCTAAGCGTTTTGGTCAGCACCAGAACGCCAAACAAGAACCCACCCGCAGCCAACAGGCGTGGGCGAATTCCACCCTTTTGATGCCGCCACAAAATGACCGCGGCCGAGAAGGTCATCATTGCCAGCATCGAGGCCCAGATCCCGTGGCTTAGGAATACCAGAGGACGGAAGCCATCTCCGCGAACCGCTTGTTCAAATAAGTGCTGGAAAAACCCATAGACCCAAATGTTGATTTGCGGGCTTAAGCGAACCTCTAGCAACATCGGGAAGGCATAGACGACGCCACAAATCACCATGGCAATCAGCAGATCTCGCATGTCCTCTTCGCTGCGCAGCAGCTGACGGGCCAATGTAAAACTGATCAAGAAAGTGGCTTGGTTGATCACCAAAGCGATGATGTCTTTTTCATAAAGCCCCCGCAGCCCGCCTGTTGCAAACAGCACTGGCTCTGGGTTGTTAAAAACAGTTGCGATGGGGCTCAGAATAAAGACCACTGTCAGCACCCGCCCTACTGTGGATTTGGGCAACCAATCAATCTTCAACCCAGCAACAGTGATACACAGGATCAGCGCCATGATGTTGGGCAATGAATCTTTGTTGAAGGCTGGCAACAACGGAAAGTCAAAGGCCGTGGGTTGAGGCGGCAAAAGCAAATAGCCGGCAAGCAACGTCCAGATCAAAGCCCGCCCCGGCGGCAACGCCCGGAACGCAAAAAGCATGACCAACGGCCATGACATTAGTACCAAATAGGCGATGCTGTTGGGCATACCGGCCTATCATCCTCGCTTTGAACGACAACAATGTTGTCTTTGACCAAGCAGCTCCTGCAGGGCCACTCTTGATTGATAGAGATATTGACAGAAAAAGACGCCATTTTCATGGCGCCTTTTTAATAAAATTCGAAATGTTGAACGCGTTCTAGCGATTATTGACCCGTGCCAGAAACAACGACACGTGCGGTCCGCAGGATGATTTCCAAATCAAACCTAAGGCTCAGATCGCGGTGGTACTGATTGTCGAAAAACGCACGTTCCGCAAAGCTGGTTTCGTTGCGCTCAGACACTTGCCAGAGGCCGGTGATCCCGGGTCGCATTTCGTAATAAGCCTTGCCTGGGTAGATTTCCTTTTGGCATGGCATCATTGGACGCGGCCCAACAATCGACATCTCGCCTGTTAGAACATTCCAAAGCTGTGGAAGTTCATCCAGCGACGTTTTGCGGATAAAGCGCCCCAGTGGCGTGATCCGTGGATCATGCTTGAGTTTTTGCTTTTCGTCCCATTCACGACGCGCCTCTGGGTTTGACGCCAGATATGTCTCGAGCAATGCAGAGGCATTAGGCACCATGCTGCGAAGCTTGATCATATGGAATTCGCGGCCATGACGACCCACCCGCTTTTGCAGGTAGAACGGGCTACGCCCATCTAGCGCGATAAGAGGCAAAATCAATGCAATGACGACTGCGACTGGCAATGCCAAAACGGCAACCAAAAGCAGATCAACTGCACGCTTTATCGATACGCTGTACAGCCCAGTTGCTGCGGGGCTCGCAGACAGCGCAGGCGCGATATCGCGCCGTTCAAAATATGCCATTCCATCCCCTTCCCAGGATGTGGACATCAAAAGAAGACCCCTGTCGCAAAGAGTGCGCCAGTCAATCCAACGGTCTCGGAAAATGTGCCTCGCTCACAAAGCCCCCTATGTCCGGTGTCCCGGCAAGAGCGAGAGTGTTCTCCTAAACTTCGATGTCCCCGTTAATGGTTAGTTCCATCGACAACCTATCAAATGTGTCGAAAATCGTCCAGAAATTTGCCACACACGCATAGGTATAATGCGTTGTTATTAATGGATTTATTTAAACAGTAACCAAAAGTTTAGGTTACGTGTTCACAATTAACACATCTTTTCGGCAGGATCGGTGACGAAACAGATTATAATAGGGGTAAGTTCACCAAGATTGTTTCACATGTGGAAATTCTGACCGTTTCCAAGTCGGGATCAATCCAAGGAAAAGACTTACATTATTCTCTGGTTACGCGTTCTAGGTGAACCAAGATTAGTCAAAATCACTCGCTTCAGCGAATCATATACAAACTGGGCACAAAAAAGGCGCCATTAAGGCGCCTTCTGTTCTCATCGATGTACTTGGGTGTTACCGGGCGCTGACGATGGCCGCAACAAGAAGGAAGGCGATGATAAAGACCGTCAGCCCTCCAATCCAGAAGACACGACGCCATGCCCGTTCATGGGCAACTTGAACCGTTGGGATGACAGCAACCGCACTTAGTCCCAGATGGCGTTCGAGCTGATGCTCGGTCCGAATAATTGGGTTGCGCAGCTCTAGAAAGGCGACAAGGCCAAGACCCAAAACGCCACTCAGCAAACACCCCATAAAGGCGATCCGCTTGCGATTGGGGGCAACAGGGTTTTCTGGCACCACAGCTTGTTCGAGCACACGAAAGCTTTCGCCTTGTTGGCTCGCTTGCAGCATCAGCCCCATTTCTGCCTCTGCACGGTTGCGCGTAATAATCCCGTATTGATCGCTCAATCTCACCTGTTCGCGTTCCAGAGCGCCCAATTCACGTTCAATCTCTGGCGCATCTCGGGCGATTTGGCGAATGCCCTGAATGCGATCCCCAAGTACATTTCTTTGCACTTCGAGCTGGGCAATTCGATTGGCGAAAACCGAATTGCTTGCACCACGGTTGCCGGTGGTCAGACCAGCAAGTTCGCGGTCGATTTCCAGCAATTCTTGTTGCAATGCAAAGAGTTGATCCGCCTGCGCCGAAGCACCAGACGATAAGATTTCCGAGTTATCTCGCTTAAAGTTTGCAATCCGTGCCTCAAGTGCGACAATCGCATCCCCTACGCGCAACTCTTCACTTTGGAAGAAGTCGAGCGTCTCTTGGGCCCGCACCGCACGGCGGCTTTTGTTTTGTTCTAAGACGTTGCTAACAAGGTCATTTGCGATACCTGCGGCTAACACTGGATCACCAAGACGCACCGTGATGTTCAGCGCAGTTGGGATCACGTCTGGACGCCACGCAAGTGCCGGATCTGACACGCGGGTCACCCGCGCGGCCTGGCGCAAGGCAAAAACCTTTTGGCTGTCTGTCATCCCAGGAATGTCGCTAAACAAATTGGACGCCTGAATGATCCCCAAAAGGTTATCACGCGACATCACGCGTTGTTCGATGATCTGCAGCTGTTGCAGCGTACGCGCATTGACTGTGCCGCCAAGGTTTTGCTGAACCTGCGGCTGTTCGATTTGAATAATCGCGGTGGTTTCATATTCGCGAGGCAGGCTAAGCGCATAAAACAAAGAGGCCGCGACGCCTATGGCAATTACAACAGCCAACAAGACAATATGGCGCAGAACAGCGCTAAGAATGTCATCAATTGTTGCCAAACGTTTCATTGTACGTGCTCGATTCCTAGGGCCGCGCCTTGCTGGCATGGCATATTATTATGCATTTAAATCAACTTATGACGACACAATATGGTTATCCCATGGCCGAATTTGGATAATCCGCGTCCAAGTCAAAGCCTTCTTTCAACGTGCAGAGGCTGACAATTTGGTCCCCCACAAGGTGACAAGATCCGCTAAAGATCGTGCCTTTTTCAAACCCGTTTACGTCGATCATAAGACGCGCATCAAACCGGCCCTGCTTGTCAAACACAACGCTTAACGCCTTAAAATCAAAGATCTCATGGCTTGTGGCGTATTGGCACTTATAGATCGCTTCTTTCGCACTAAAGAAGCGACGCACCACCAATCCGCGCGACTGAAACGGCAGCTGCCGCAACCAAGCGAGCTCTTCGGCACGGCAGATTTCTGCAAAAAGCTCAGCCTCAAGCGGCAAAGCAGGTTCGATATCAATTCCAATGCCACGATAGCGGTCACGCTCTGCCACAATCGCGATACAGGCTTTGGAATCATGTGAAATGCTGCCCACAACGGCACGGGGCCACACGGGTGAACGATCTTCACCCATCGGCACAGCAGACGGGGCACGCCCCAATGCCTGAAGTGCTTTGCGGGCTGCAGCGCGCCCTGCAGCAAATTCCTTTTGACGTGCATCTTGTGCACTGGCGATCGCCGCCTCTTCGGCAGGCCACATTGGATCAACGTTGTCACGGGGCGATGTCACGCCCACAGCGATGCCAGCGGGCACCATGGTGCGGGCCGCCATTTCAAGCATGGATAATCTACGCATGTGCAATGTCATGGGGCTCTCCTCAATGTCTTTCCCGGCGGCGGGCACGCATCGCGCGACGCTTTGACATAGCGTCTTGTCGCGCATGCGTCTGTGCGCTGACGGGGGTTTCTGGTTGTGCAGCCCCCACTGCGGTTTCTTTTGGCTGAACCGATTGCGGCGTTGCCGGGGTGCCACCCAGTTTTTCGATCCGATCCACCAGGGCACCCAAGGTTGGGAAACGGAAAATATCTGTGATCGACAATGCCTTAAGGCCAAGCTGTTCACGCAAAACACGGTGTGCTTGTACCGCCAAAAGACTATGGCCGCCCAAATCAAAAAAGCTGTCAGAATTTGCGATGGATTGAACACCCAGAATGTCGCTCCAGACTTTGGACACCTGTTGCGCCACGCCGGTCACCGGAGCGGAGGCAACAATCGGCGCTGCACGCAAGACCCGCTTTTGCGGCACAGGCAGCGCCTTGCGATCAATCTTTTTGTTTGGTGTCAGCGGGAATTGATCCAGTGTCACGAAATGACTTGGCACCATGTAATCCGGCAGATGTTCTGCAAGATGGGCCCGCATCGCAGCCTCGTCCGCCGTGCCGCGCAGATAGGACACCAGACGCGTATCACCCGGCGTATCTTCGCGCGGGATAACCACGGCTTGGGCGATCGTTGGCAGCTCTTCTAGACGGCTTTCGATCTCGCCCAGCTCAATACGATATCCGCGCAGTTTGACCTGATGATCTGCACGACCGATGAAATCAAGACCGCCATCAAGGCGTCCACGCACAAGATCACCCGTGCGGTACAGGCGCTCGCCCGCGATAAACGGGCTTTCGATATAGCGTTCCGCCGTTAGATCAGGTCGGGTCCAATAGCCACGCGTGACCCCGGCTCCGCCGATCAATAACTCACCGGGCAGGCCCAGCGGCACCGGGTCTAGCGCATCATCCACAACATAAAGCGTCGTGTTTGCAATGGGTTGACCCACATTCACCGTTGTATCTTGTGACGTGGCCACCGCAGTTGACGACCAGATCGTCGTTTCGGTTGGGCCATACATATTGGTGATGGACGCTTGGGTCAGACCGTTCAGTTCCCGCACAAGCGATCCCGGCAAAGCCTCTCCACCGATCAATAGATGTTCGACCTGCCCTAGGGCGACCGAGGCCTCTTCGTTCATCGAAAGCATCCGCGCCATGGACGGAGTGCATTGCAGATGGGTTACGTTGTGACGAATGATTTGCCCTGCGATCGAGACATCGTTTTCACCAACAGACACATCCCCATTGCTGGCCTGAACCACCTTTGCCAAGGACTTGAGCCCCTCAAGAACGTCAGCGGTTTCAATGCCGTAGTCAATCAGGCAGGCAACCTCGGTGACGCCGATTTTCTTTAGGCCATCCACCCGTTTTGTACAGTCATCGACAGTGCCAAACAGCCCTGAATCTTCGAAGTACCGCAGAAAGGCAAAGTCGAGGATCCCCTCAAGTTCTTCTTCGGAAAGGCTACCTAAATCTAATTCAAACGGGTTCTTTACGCCCTCAGGCTTTTTGAACGCCGGGAACGCCCATGCATATTGTTTGATCAGGCCTGCAGCAGATCGCAGATAATCTTTCATCGGTTCGCGTGCCATTTCGCGAACAGCTTCACGATCTTGGCCCACAAAAGTGTGCAACATCACCGTGACTTTGTAATCACCTGGGTCATAACCCGCTTCGGTCAAAGCCGCATGGTAGAGTTTGATTTTCTCTGCCACCTCATCAATGCTTTGGCCCAACAGATGGGTCAAAATATGCGCACCATTGCGCCCCGCATCTTTCCAGGTTTCTGGATTACCCGCTGTGGTCACCCAGATGTCAGGTGCCGCCGACACTGGGCGCGGCTGGGTGACAACCGCATGCATTTCGCCATTTTGACGTGGAAATTCAACGGCTTCTCCCGCCCACAACTTTCGCAGGTCGCGAATTTGCTCAAACATCGCCACCTTATTGTGGGGCGGTGTGTTTTCTGGGCGCAATACGAAATCATCAGGCTGCCAGCCGCTTGCAATCGCAAGGCCTGTACGACCGTTCGTTAGGTTATCCACCACAGCCCACTCTTCAGCGATGCGCGCGGTGTGATGGAGCGGCGCGACGCAGCTGCCCGCGCGAACCGCAATATTGTTGGTGACAGCAGCCACAGCAGCGCCCGTCACGGATGGGTTTGGATACGCTCCGCCAAAGGCGTGGAAATGGCGCTCTGGTGTCCAGACAGCACAAAACCCGTTTTGGTCGGCAAATTTCGCGCCCTCAAGCAGCAACTCGTATTTGTTTTCACCAACGGTGTCGTCGCTGCCCCAATAGTACACGCTGAAATCCATTCCGCGGGCATCGGCATTGCCGGTTCCAACGGGGCCATCAGAGATCTGAGTGGCGCTTTCATCGCCAGAGATCACCAGCTTAAAGCCACGCGCCAGCGTGTAAAACAGCTCAAGCACTGAAATATCAAACGAAAGGCTGGTCACAGCCATCCACGTGCCAGCCGGATCGTGGGAAATGCGTTGATCCATACCTGCAAAGAAATTCACAACATTGCGGTGCTCTACCATCACGCCTTTGGGGCGTCCGGTCGAACCGGAGGTGAAGATCAGATACGCAAGATCATGGCCCTCAGCCGCGCCGCTTGGCGTTTGGTCTGGCGCCTTTGCGATACGAGGATCGCTATCCAACAATAAAATGTGCGCATCCGAAGATGGCAAATCTTGTGCAATCTGAGACTGCGAAACGATAAACTTCGTTGCGCTGTCTTCGATATAAAGCGCGATACGATCCGCTGGGAAACCCGGATCAAGCGGCAAGTAAGCCGCCCCGGCTTTCATCGCAGCGATGCACGCCACCACCAAGTCAATCGAGCGATTGCAATGCACACCCACGATATCGCCCTTGGCCACGCCCATGTCACGCAACACCTGCGCGGTTTGATTGGCGCGGGTCTCAAGTTCTGCGTAGGTCAGCTGTTGGTGTTCAAACACAACGGCGGTGGCCTCTGGGCTGCGTGCCGCTTGATCGGCAATCAGCTGCGGGATCGTGACATCGAAGTTAACCGGGGTATCGGTTTGGTTCCACTCAGAAAGAAGTGCGTGACGCTCTGCATCAGGCAGGCATTGCACGCCTTTTACACAGCCCTGCCCCGCATGAACCTGCGCCGCGATAAGTTCAAGACGCGCAGCCAAACGCGCGGCGTGGTTTTCTTCAAGCCGATTACGGTTATAGCGCAGACGCAACGCGCCGCCGGTTGCCATGATATTTAATGCGGCACCTTCGACGGGCAGCGCATCTGGGTCAGTGATGACGGCAATATCAGGTGTATCAAAAGCATTCAGCGCTGGGTCACGCGCAACAATATCAAGCGCAAACGTATCTTTGGTGGAAAGCAGATCACAAGACGCCTGCGCCATTGCAATGACTTCGGCCAATTCTGCATCTGGCGCAACATGAACCCCAACAGGCACCCAAGTCGACAGATAGCCCGCTGCTTTGCTCATGCCCTCAGGCACGTAGGCCAGTTGCGGGGTGTTCTCTGTACCGCTTGCCCTCACAAACATCCCGACGGCGGCAACCTGTGCAGCCACCGACATATCAGATGGCGTATCCAGCTTGAGGCTGACCCAATCCGGTTGTTCCTGTGTATGGTGCAGCAAAGGCAATTTACAGGGATCGAAATCCACCAGCCACTTGCGCCAAAACGCATCATGCTGTGCCACTTTGCCCAAAGCCGCATTTAAAGCATCAGGTTTTTCAACGGACGAGAGGACTTGCCCAACTGATACTTTCGTATCAACGGAAATCTCTGCTCCGGTCTGAGTGGTTAGCCCAGTCAACTCAACCGCACCGTCACGCGTAGCGACGATCACGGTCTTGGGTGTCACCGCCAAAACGTGCCCCGCCGTGCCTTGGCCCGTGGTCGCTTCGGCCCCGCCAACGAGTAAAATGTCTCCGGCGACGGATAGTTTTGGGCAGCTGAGCGGGTTTAGGTAGGGACCATGATCCAACGCTCGTACAAGCGCGACCAGCTCTGCGCTAGTTTTGCGAAAATCAAGTCGCCCTGCCGCATCCGGGCGGGCTTTTAGGCCATAATAACTGCGTTCTTGCAGGTTCTGAGGCGTACGAGGTTGCGCATTGTTTTCCAAAGCCTGAACGACCTCTGGAAAACTATCCATTGCGGCTTCGAAACATTTGGTGTTCAGCGTCAGCGCTGTGTCGCTGTCACGTATATCAAACTGGCGCTGCACCAGAATATCACCTTCGTCGACACCTTCTGATATCAAATGCCATGTGATGCCGTGCTGCGCCTCGCCCTGCATCCGTGCCCAAACTGGAGCGTTGAGACCAGCATAGGCTGGCAAAGGCCCATCATGAAAATTCACTGCACCTTGCTTGGCACTCGCCAAAAGCTCGTCTGGAATGATCTGCAGGTTTGCGACACTCAGCAGCCAATCAAAATCGCCATCGATGCGCAGGTCTGCAAGGTTTTCTGAATGATGCACCACCGCGATATGATGAGATTGCGCCCAGTCTGCGATCTCGGGATTGCGGGTGACAATCATGGCAATTCTATGGCCGGCACGCTGCCAGATCTCGGCGCATTGCACCAAGAGCGACTCGTTTCCGATAAACAACGCGCTTTGCGGCGCAGTGGCAGAATTGCCAGGATTATTCATATTTGCTCTCCCTTTTGCGGGGGTCCCCCGTCAGGAAATGTGATCTGCCTCGGACGCTTTGCCTGACCGGAAAGCGCCGACGTTAAGGCATGTGATGCCAGATCAATGAGGAAATATTGCGGCTCGCGTAAGGATTTACGTTGAACAATGGCCCGCAGCCGCGCAATGCAACCGCCTGTAATATGGGCGAAAGTCGCCAGCGCGGCATAGCCGACGCCATGGTTGCGCACAAAGTAATGTAGACGGCTGTCGAGCCAGAATTTTGGAATACGCTTCCAAGTTTTCATACCGGTTGAAACAGAACCGATATGGGTCACTTCGCTTTCACGCACATAAACCGTATCCCACCCGGCCAACGCGGCACGGCGGCACAGGTCTGTTTCTTCGAAATACAAAAAGAACGTTTCGTCAAACAAGCCGATGTCTTCGAGCACCTCACGGCGCATCATCATCGATGCGCCCGCCAACCAATCGACCTTGCAGGTGTGATCAGGGATCGGCAACGGTACGATATGGTTTTTCAACAGCCGACTGATCGGGCCTAATTTTGCGGCGCCCTCAAGTTCGCCTGCGATAGATGGAAACCGAAAGGCCGTGAGATGCGGGCCACCATCTGGGCCATGAATGTAGCTCCCTGCCATTCCCGTTTTGGGATTGGCCATCAAGTGATCCAGCAAGGCCTTGATGGATCCCTTGTCAGGGAAGGCATCTGAATTCAGAATATACACGTAATCAGGTGTAGATTTTGACCGGGCAAACCCTTGGCGGATGCCATAGTTGTTGCCAGCCCCAAAACCACCATTGCGCCCAGACTGAACGACCTCAACGTTTGCGTCATCCCAGCCTTTTTGGGCCACCGCAGCGGTCATTTGTTCAAACGAACCATCGCCGCTGTCATTATCAACAATCAAGATAGAGGCGTTCAGACCCGACAGTTCCCGCAGGGCTGCCTCTGCGGCCTCGATGGTCATATCGGGGGTTCGGTAGTTCAGAATGATCGTCAGGATGCGCGGTTGAGTCATTCGGCCACCTTTCGGAAAGGCACAACAACTTGCGCGGCTTGTTCTGCCGCCTCGATGGTTTTGCGGATATGGGCTGCCAGAACACGCACGTTGGGTTCAAGAACCATGCTGTCATGATCGCCGGGCACTTCTTGCACCGTTAAATCAGACAGCCATTGTCCCCAATCATTGTCGTGCAGAACATAGGCCCGTTGGTGATCGACCCAGCGATCGTTGGCCACCTGCCATTTGCCCACCATAGGCGGGCGATACAAGGCGACGCGACCCGACCACGGTTGAACCTGATAGCGGGTCAACGCATCTAGAAAGGCAGCTTCGATTTCCGCATTATGGAACTGAGCGCCCGCCGGATCTTCGGTGATTTCAGGGGCACGACGTTTGTTGATTTCCCACATCACGCGGTTTTTCACCCAGCGATAGAGATACCCAAGCCCCTGTTCTTTGAATTCTAACTGTTTGATTTTCAAACGATCTGGTCGCGACAACTCGCGGCGGATCGGCAAAGGCGTATCAAGCATCACAACAAGTGAGACCTCATCCCCCATCGCTTCGAGTTGATGGGCAATTTCATAGGCGGTGATACCACCTCCTGAAAACCCACCGATCATATAGGGGCCAAACGGCTGCACCTGTTTCATCTCTGCGATGTAATCGCGTGCTGCTTCCACTAGGTCATCATGTGGGGCGACATCCCCAAACAATCCACGGGCCTGAAGCCCATAAAAGGGTCGATCTGCGCCAATCAAATGCGCCAGATGACGTAGGTTCAACACGTTGCCATACATCCCGGCCACCAAAAAGAACGGCGTTTTACGGCTGTCTTTTGCGCCCAACGCATGCATCGGAACAAGGTGTGTGTACCGACGTTCCGGGACGGCTGGCGCATCAGGAGTTTCGTCTGATGTTTCATCCTGTGGACCAATCCGATCCAGGATCAATCCAGCACATTGTTCGATCGTCGGGGCCTCAAACAAAACAGAAATTGGGAAATCAATTTTGTAGGCTTTCTTGACCATCGAAAACAGACGCACCGCGATCAAAGAATGACCGCCCAGATCAAAGAAACTGTCGTGGATGCCGACTTGTTCGACCCCCAGCAAATCTTGCCAGAATCCGGCAAGTGTGCGTTCCACATCATTGGTTGGAGCGACAAAGTCAGACTCTAGATCGGGGCGTTCAAAGCCTTGCGTTTCTGATCCATCGGCCTGATCGCGCACATCCATTTGCGCCAGTAGGCCTTCAAGCGGTAAAGACGATACCACAACCTGCGACAGCCCAGAGCCCATTGCACGCCGCAAAGCATCTGGGCCCTGATCCGCGGGAATACCCTGAGACAAATTATGCTGTAATCTCAACTCATTCGGAGACAAAGGTTGTGTGGCTTCAGCCGCATGTCCACGAATGATTTCTGAGGCGGATGGCACCGGAAGAGCATCGAGAGCAAAACTGCCATCCATGCGCTTAATCGTTAGCCCATCCACTTCGACCAGACTGTTGCCATCACGGTCTGCCAACACCACGTCAAATCGCGCTGTTCCGTTTTCACGCGATCCATCCACCAGTTTCACCCAGCTGACGATATCCGCCGGAAGTGTCCCGTAGTGACGCATCGCACCATAGCTGACCGGCACCCACAGGTTTTGTGCCCCGTAGCCTTCGATCAGGCCCATTGCCCAACCGGTCCCAAGGTCAAGCAAACCAGGGTGCAGAGACACATTCTGACTGTCTTTTGCCAAAGCCGTGTCCAGAGATAGCACGGCAAGCCCTTCTTTATGGCCCAGCGCCTGTGAGGTGAGCACCTTCCAGTGGGGGCCAAACTGCAAATGCGCCTCTTGGAGGCTGTCCAACCGATCGCCCGGTGCCGCATGCAGCGTGTCGCCACATCTTGCAGCAATGGCCGTTGCGTCTATTTGTTGAGGCTTGGCAAGCGCCACCATCGAAACGCGGCCTTCCGCGTGCATGACAAAGCCGTCTTGGACGTCACCCAGAATTTCAACATCATATCCCGCATCCGTCGGACGCAAATGCAATTTGAGCGTCCGGGTGTGCCCATCCATCACGTGGAACGGGCGCAAGAACATAAGGTCACGCACCTCGTAGGCGCGATCTGCATCAAGGGCGCGAACCGCTTCGCTGATCAGCTCTAAGTAACCGGTGCCCGGCAAGATTGCATCGCCCATGGCGGTACGGTGGTCTTCAAGCATCCAACAGGATGTTGCGTTTAGATCTGCGCTAAAGGCAATGGTGCCATCACTTTCGACCTGAACAGATTGCAAGAACGGTGCATCAACATCGCGTGTTTCTGGTGCTGGCGTCTCTCCGGTGCGATCAGCCATGCTGTCAGCCGCCATCCCGACATCTGCCCAAATGCCCCAATCCACAGCGGTCACCCGGGTTTCATCCCCGGCACGCGCGTGTGCGTAGGCATTCAAAAATTCATTGGCTGCCACATAATCCACCTGACCGGCCGGTGCTGTGATTGTGGATGTAGATGAGAAAAGCACAAGCCAATCGAGTGCCCCATCCTCAAACACCTTATCCAAGACAAGTGTACCATGAAGCTTTGGCGCCAAAACGTCTTCGACCTCGGCCGAGGATTTCGCCAACAGAGGAGCATCGTCGATCACACCCGCGGCATGGATCACGCCATTGATAGTGCCAAAGGTTTCCGTGGCCTTTGCCACGGCGGCCTGCATCTCTCCGATGTTGCACACATCGGCGTCGACCACCAACAGCGTGCCAGCCAAAGCTTCAAGCGATTGAACAGTGCGCAACCGGCGGGCCATGCGATCGCTTGCACCGCTGAATTGCAAGATTCGCTCCCACTCAGAGCGGTCAGGTAGGGCTTTGCGTGTTTGTAAGACAACGTTCGCACCCGCGCTGAGCATCTCTTGTGCGACCGATACACCAATACCGCCAAAACCACCTGTGATCAGATAAGTTTCGCCGGGCAGCCATTGCAGCACTGACGGTTCCATCAATTCGATCGAACGTTGTTCCTGCTCAAATCGCTTAATGCCACGATAGGCCACCTGTGCTGATTGCGGCGCGGCCGTGAGATCTTCAAGCAGTCGCTCTTGTAGATTTGCATCAGCCTCAACATCAATGCTGGCGCAGGTCACGCCCGGCACTTCACGGGGCAAAATGCCCAGAGGGCCTCGAATGGTAGATTTCTCTGGATATTCAAGCGCTTCGCCACGTACCTTTGCGGCCCCATTTGTCACACAAGTGATATGCAAGGGGCGCGGTAGGTTTTCATCTACAATGGCTTGGCCCAAGAACATGAGCGAATAAAACCCTTGTTCCAAATTGCGATGGAAGAAACTGCTGCCCGGTCGGAAGCTTTGATCTTTGGTCAACTGCCACAGATGTACAATGCGGTCGGGCGCATGGCCGCTGGCGATCAGATCGGCGAGCAGCTGATCATAACCTTCGCGCCCCCGTTCAGGGGCCAGCACATATTCTGTATCAGAGAGTTTGCCAAAGGCATCCCCAGGCGTCACGGTAAACACCTCGTGCCCAGCGGTCTTGAGGGATGTCGCCAATGCACTGCCGACACCACCGTCATCAACAAAGATCAACCAGCTGTGTTTGTCAGCCTTTGACAGCTCTGTCGCAACGTCGATTTCACATTCCGCCAGACGCGGCACCCAAACGGGGCGATATCCCCAGTCGGCTAGATCCTCGCTGCGCATCAGCTCTTCGCTCGCCTCTAGGGCGGCTTTACCGGGCTCGATGAAATAGCGGCTGCGTTGGAATTGGTAAGATGGCAAAATCACCTTATTGCGCCGTGCCTCTCCCCAGATCTGTTCCCAATCAATCGTGCCACCACAGGCCCAGATTTGGCCCAGTAGCCCCATGAAATAAAGATCATCTTCGATTACTTCGTCAGGATGACGCAAGGCAGATAAGGTTTTGCCCGGCCCGACGTCCTTATGCATCCGCGCCAAAGAACTCAGCGCTTTGCCCGGTCCAACCTCTATGTAAATCCGGCCCTTGGTTTGCGCCAAAGTGCTGATGCAATCGGCAAACCGCACGGTGCCGCGCAGGTGCTGCACCCAATATTCTGGGTCCATCGCTTGTTCGGCGCTAAGAGCCACGCCTGTCCTGTTCGAAATGATCGGCAACTGTGGCGCATTGAGTGGGATGCTGCGCAGATAGTCCCCGAAATCCTTTAGGATGGGATCAAGCATTCTCGAATGGGCGGCGATATCAATCGGAATACGCTGTGCGTCGATCTCATCTTTGCTTAAACGGTCTTGCAATGCATCCAATGCGGCTTGTGGCCCTGACACAACGGTCAGTTCAGCCGAATTTTCCCCAGCGATATCAAGTACATCACTCATGTAAGGTTTCAGCGCTGCTTGCGACAGCGGCACGCTTAACATACCGCCCGCGGGTACCGTATCAAACAATTGCCCGCGCAACAGAACCAAGCCAATGCAATCTTCAAAGGAGATCACCCCCGCCAAACAAGCTGCGGTGTTTTCCCCCATGGAATGACCGACCAAAGCCGCAGGCCGGACACCCCAGCTTTGCATCAGCTGCGCCAGCGCATATTCCACAATCATGATCAACGGCAGTTGCAGCGAAGGTTGCTTAAGCCGATCGGCTGCATCCTCTGGGCTGAGACCATCCGCAAGCCACAGGCCACGCACGTTGTGATCGACTTTGCTTTGCAACACCTCTAGGCCACGGTCCATCCATTCCTGAAAGACCGGCTCTGTCTCATACAGATCTTGCCCCATGCGCACATATTGCGCCCCACCACCGGGGAACATGAACACCACTTCGGGGCTTTCGTGATCAGCCACATGCGAGAACACACGGCGTTGTGTGTTTTCGTCAAGCAATTCAGCGGCTTGGTCATGGCTTTCCGCCACAACAACTCGGCGTTTTTCAAAGGCACGGCGGCCCTTTTGCAATGTATAGGCCACATCTGCGAGCGGCTGTTCTGGGTGAGCGCGTAGATGTGCCGCCAGTGCTTTGGCATTGGCGTCCAGCGCTTTGTTTGTGCGGCCCGAAATGGTCAGCAGATGGAAGGGCCAATCGGCCTCTTCTGAAGCTGGGCGCACGGGCGCCTCTTCGAGAACCACATGCGCGTTTGTACCGCCGACACCCAAAGAGTTCACCCCGGCACGGCGAGGGCCTTTGTACGGCTCCCAATCGGTCAGAGTATGGTTCACTTTGAACGGTGAGGTTTCGAAATCGATGGCCGGGTTGGGCTTTTCGAAACCCAGACTTGGCGGCAATTGTTTGTGGTGCAGCGATAGTGCGGTTTTGATCAGGCTGGCAGAGCCGGCTGCCGTATCCAAATGGCCGATGTTGGTTTTGACAGACCCGATGCGGCAGTATCCGCTGTCTTCGCTGGTTTCACGAAAGGCTTCGGTGAGGGCTGCGACCTCAATCGGATCACCCAAGTAGGTGCCGGTGCCGTGGCATTCCACGTAATCAATCGTATCAGCAGTGACATCCGCAATGGCCTGCGCATCTGCGATGGCATTGGCTTGGCCATCGACTGACGGGGCAAGATATCCAGCCTTGGCCGAGCCATCATTGTTGACGGCGGATCCACGGATCACCCCCCAGATATGATCGCCATCTTTCAACGCGTCGCTCATCCGACGCAGCACAACCACCCCTGCCCCGCTGCCAAACACAGTGCCTTGGGCACGGTGATCAAAGGCGTGGCAATGGCCATCTGGCGACAGGATTTCACCATCCTCGAACACATAGCCGCGTTTGTGTGGCAGCTCGATTGTGACACCACCGGCAAGCGCCATGTCGCACTCACCATTCAGCAAGGCCTGACAGGCATAATGCGCGGCCACCAATGAGGTGGAACACGCTGTCTGCACGTTGATGCTTGGCCCCTTAAGATCAAGGATATGGCTGAGACGGGTGGATAAGAAATCTTTGTCATTGCCGGTATGGCGCAACAGGAACATGCCTGTGCTATCAACAAGATCGCGGTTCGAGCAGATATTGAAATAAAAGTAGCTGCCCATGCCACAACCGGCAAAAACCCCAATGGGGCCGGCGAAGTGTTCGGGCATATGCCCTGCGTTTTCTAACGCTTCCCAACTGACCTCAAGAAACTGACGGTGCTGGGGATCCATGATCGCAGCTTCTTTGGGGCTTAAGCCAAAGAACTCTGCATCGAAGTGATCAAAATCGTTCAGTATAGCCGCAGCTTTGACATAGTTTTTATGCTTCAGCTTGGATTGGCTTTCGCCCGCCTCCAGCAATTCTTCGTCAGAAAGTTGGGTGATTGATTCCACCCCATCACGCAGGTTTTCCCAATACGCTTGCAGCGTGTCAGATCCCGGCAAATGCGCCGCCATCCCAACGATAGCGATGTCATTGTCCGTCCAGTTCTGCGCCTTGCTTTGTTCAGCCATGCCATCACTCGATAAAAGTTGCCTTGCAGACCAAGCTTAACGCGCTGGTCTTGTTACCTTTTTGATAAAAGGAAAACCGTGCATCAACTTGGTTAGATCAAGGCGAATTCAAGGCGATCAGGGCTGTGATGGCGGGCCAATTTATGTAGACCGCCAGTGCCATTAACGCCGTACCCAACCCAGCATAGGCAGCGTCGTGTACTGGGTCCCATGTCCCTTGATGGCGGGCCAACCAGACCACCACAGGAAAGACAAGCGTCATGGCCAGGCCTTGTCCCATCAAGGCGCCAAGTAGGCCATAAAGCTCTACCCCGATCACCAGTCCTGCAATCATCAGAACTGCTCGGGACAGGGCCAGCACAAAAAAGCGTTTGGAGTCCCCCGCCGCTAATGCTGCTTGATCATACGTCAAAGCAATCAATTGGGGAAGCTGCGCGCAGGCAATGACCACAAGGATACCACCTGCAAGGATGTATCGGGGGTCATATAACACCTCGATGAGCCAGCTGCCCATCATGGCAAGGCTGGCCATCATGCAAAGCAAAGCGGCCGACAAAAGGAACCGCATTTTTTGCAATTTCTTAAAGTTGGCGCGGCTCTCTTTGGGCGGGCGTTCACGGTAAATCGGGATCAGAATTCGGCGCGTGACCGTCCCGCCCAGTAACAAAGGAAAGCTCGCGAGAAAGAAGCCAATGTTGTAAATTCCAAGCGTTTCCAGCGAAAGGTATTTACCAAGAATAATCTTGTCACCTTGGCTTAGGAAAAAGCCCACAACAGTTGATAAAAAAATCCATTTTCCAAAGTTTATCAATTCGTTAGAGGCTTCTTTTTCCCAACGGAAACGATTGCGTTCGCCCGGCAGAAAGAACGATAGAAAGGCAAGTTGCACAAGCCCGCCAATGACGCCCGAGATCACCAAGGCCCAGACTGATCCAAGGATCCAGGCAGCGATCACAGCAATGATGAGGCTTACCACCTGCGACGCAATATCAATCGCGGTAAGGCGACCGAATTGAAGATGGCGATTGGCCGTATCTAAGCGAGTTGGGTTAAAGCCTGAAATAACAAGGGTCAGACCGATGATCGGTAGGATTTGCCCCAATTGAGGGGCGTCATAAAATTGTGCCGCGGGATAGGCCAAAATACAGGTACACACCCATAGCAAAGCCCCCCGGATGACCTGAATCGTCCATGCGGTGTTCAGAAAATCGCGATCATCGCCGCGTTTGCTTTGCATGATCGAGGGTGTGATTCCAACATCGGAAAAGTTATTCAACCCCTGCATAAAGACGTAAACCAGCGCCATCATGCCAAAGGCTTCGGGGAACAACAGCCGCGTCAAAATCAAGTTTGAGATCAGACGAAGCACCTGAGACCCGCCAAATCCAAAGATCGTTAATGCAACGCCACGAATGGCCTTAGCCGAAAGCGCGTCGCCTCGTAGCAATCGCGCCAAGCGGCCCTGAGGCAAAGGCGTGTTCATCGTCCGCGATCCCAATCGGTGGTGTGTTTCTTGTCGGTCAGGCGCACGGCCCAAGCCACAGATGAATACACCAAAAATGCAATCGGTCGGCTGAGGGCCAAATTGATTTTTTGTTCTTTGGTGAACTCGCCTTTGTCTTCGTTTTTCATCAGCTCTGGATATTGCTCAGCCAATTGCGCAACACCGGCGTTTTGACGACGGCGCACTTTGACAAGGTTTGACCAGCCCTCGGCCACCGGCCAAACGTAGTTGCCTGCTACGCCAATTCGTTCACGTGGTGTGAAATGCAGGCGAACAAACATGTCATCTGAAATGATATCCGGGAAATCGCCCCAGCGGGCGCGGCCTGCGCGGTTGACGCCAAACAAACCAGCGCCGGGCACACTTTTTTCCATAAAGGGCACCCTGCCCCAGAAGCGTGCATAGGCCCGGCTGACCCAACTGCCCGCTGCCATCTGAAGTTCGCCACTTGCCCAAGCAGGCGCGTCGCGGTCAAGCGAGCGTTCCATTTGGCCCAATACGCGTGGCCCAACGCGCACATCCGCATCAAGATATATCAGTATGTCGCCCGTCGCGGCACGGTCCCCAAGATTCAATGCATGAAGCTTGTTGCCAATTTCTGTTTCGATCACTTCGACCGACCAGCCCTGCTCTTGCGCCAATACATTATAGCGCTTCGCCACCCGGGCTGTTTCATCGGTACAGCCGTTGGCAACGACAATTATCTGTGCGCCATCCATCCGCTGCGAGGCCAGAACAGCCTCGAGACATGCGCTCATCCAATGCGCTTCGTTGTTTGCGGGGATGATGATGCTCGTTTTCATCACAAGTCCTGCTTTGTTACGGCGTCTTTAGTCTCGGCTTGTGTCGCGGGATGTGATAGCCGATTCCTAAGATCGAATACCCCACTTTGACAGCAGCCGAGCGTTTCATTGCCTTCTTTGCCTACTCTTGGATACCTGATACCGCAGTTCCCGGGCCAGACCCATATTTTCTTTTGGCGCGAAATTCTTGCGCTGGAGCGAATGGGCATCAATGTTGCGCTGTTTAGCACGCGCCCACCCCCCAAGGGGTTGATTTCGCATAAATGGTCAGACGAGGCCATGGCGCGGACCGAGTATTTGGGAAATATGAACCCCAAACACGCGGCGCGGGCCGCGTTGGGCGTTTCGCCTGCGATCTGGGCTAAAGATGTCATGCGCGAGGGGCGCGAGCTGGCCAAGGATTTGGCCATCGCATCGGCCGCCGCGCAACGCCTTAAGGAAAGCTGTGCGCGTCAGGGAATTACACATGTTCATGCCCATTCCTGTGCACGGTCTGCTTTGGTTGCGATGTTGGCCCATCAATTGGGCGGACCAACCTATTCTCTGACATTACACGGCCCCTATTCTGATTACGGCCTTGGCCAACGCTTGAAATGGCGACACGCAAAGTTTGCTACTGTTATTACTGAAAAGCTGTTGAACGAATTGCCGGATCAAGTGGGGGATGACCGCCCTGAAAAGGTTTTTGTTCAGCCCATGGGCGTTGATGTGAATGTATTGAAACGTCACGCGCCCTATGTGCCTTATCAAATGGGTGAAACCCTGCGGGTCTTTACCTGTGGGCGCTTAAACATCGTGAAGGGCCATCAAGATTTGATGCAAGCCATCCGCATCTTGCGCGATCGCGGCTTGGATGTGCGTTTGGACATCGCTGGTGAAGATGATGAGGGGGGAACGGGCTATCGCAAAACACTCGAGGACCGCATCGTCGAGCTGGGCCTTGAAAACCACGTGACCCTCCTTGGTGCCATCAGCGCCGAAGAGGTGCGTCGATACTTACTTGATGCTCACGTCTTTGCTTTGGCCAGCTGGCATGAGCCTTTGGGCGTGGCTTATATGGAAGCCATGTCTTGCCAAGTGCCAACCATTGGCACCAAGGCTGGCGGTGTGCCAGAGCTGATCCGCGATGGGCGAGACGGATTGATGGTCGCACCAAAGTCACCAGAATCGTTAGCCGGAGCAATTCAGTTGATCGCTGCAAATCCTGAAAAAGCCCGGCAACTGGGTCTGGACGGGCGTGAACGCATTCTGGATCGTTTTAACTGTGAAAAAGGGGCCGAGCTGATCGCACGTGAATCGCTCGACCTTCGGATATCAAAAGAAATCTGAGACTGACAAAATCACATTAGGTTCTGCAGCAAAGGCAAGGGTTTCGACCCCAACCATGCGCACATCCCCATGGCGCGATTTGGCGTGTAAGCGGTTGCCTTCACGAATGAATTCAAATTCATCAAGCGCACCCGGCAGCACAACATGATCAAGGCCCTCACCGCCATGTAGGTAGTCATGCCCCCCCACAGATACCAGCTCGTCATCGCCCTCACCGGCGAGGATGATGTCGCTGTAGATCGTGCCTACGAGAATGTCACCAACCGGACTGCCGCCAAGGCGTAGGCCATTGGCGAAATTCTCGTAGCTGCGTCCATCCCCCCAAGCTGCACCAGCGGTGTTGTACGCCAAAAGCGCATCATATCGCGGGTTATCATCTTGTAGGTGGCGCAATGCACCCCAGCTGCCCCACTGAGACGGCTCTGCCACATCGACATAAGCGTTGAACATCGTCCCGCCCAAGGCTGTCCATTGTTCAAGCAGTTCACGATACAGCGTGGCCATTTCCGGCGTGTAGTTCAGATGGTTGAAAAAGGCGGTCAGATCATCGTTTCCGGTCCAATCCCCAATCCCAACGACATGCGTGCCACCCTCATACATGATCAGTTCTAGCCCATTTGCGCGGGCGATCTCTGCTTGGTATGGCCATTCCTCGGTTAGCAAAGTTTTGAACGATCCGGTGCGCAGCGCTGCAACAGCTTTCTGCACAGCCATGTCATAAGGGTTCTCACGTTCTGCATCAGCTTTAAGCCATTCCAGAACTTCTTTGGGCCCATCTTCGTTTCCAAGCTCTAGCCCGAAATAACCCGTCACCGCATAGGCATCAAACGACTCAACCGGAGGCTTTGCCCCCTCTGCCACTGCGAGCGGCGCCTGCAACAGGCCTTCCTCTAAGCCGGGCCATCCTGTGTGTGTTGCCACAACCCGCTTAAGCCGAGTCGCGGCTTCGTCGCCGAAGACCTCTGTCCAGATGTCCATCACTTCCGCGGCACGTGCGCCTGCAAATTGCAGCCACGCATCGCCAGATTTATCCTCGCCCCAGCGCATGTTCGCCTGTTCAACCGCCCAATGAGCTTGCGGGAACAAGAAATTCCAAACTTCGTTTGAATATTCGACATGTGCCCTAAGACCGGGGCGCAAGCCTGTGCGCACGGCTTCGGCAAAGTTGCGGACATATTCGTCATCGGCTTGGTGTGGCATCGTAAACCAAGGGTCGATCCCTATTTGGTTTGACAGCTCTAGCATCAAAGACAAAGGCACACCGCGATTGCTGTAGCTAAAGTCTTCAACACGCGGGCGTTCGTCCCAGGTTTGAATGGGCGAGCCGTTGGTAAACATCCAATCCATAAACCGCAGCGACCGCACATCTTGCACCCGTGCCACCCAGTCAGGGTTAAAGACCACGCCAAGTTCGTGCAGCGGAATCTGATCTTCGCGCACAACAGAGATGTTGCGTATGTAGTCGCCCGTGCCTTCGGGATCGGTGTCACTGATGGAAACGACAATTGACCCATCCCCCGGCGCGAAATGGAACCAGATTTCATTGGTGCCATAGCGCACGGCGCGTGTCGTGCCGCCGATGTTGAGGGTCCCTTTGCCTTCATAGGTCAGGCGATAAATCCCTTCGAGGTTTGTGACCTCTTCAGAAATTTCCGTCAGCATAAAAGTTTCGATCTTATCGAGCTGCGGTGGAATACGGGTTGGCCAACCGTGGTCATCCAACGCACCAGCATTGATCAGTTCTTCCATGCCCCAACCTCCCCATTGGCCAGGCAAATGCCCCACCCAATGGCGTGCAGATTTCATGTGATCCACAAAAGGAACCTGTGTCGACCAATCCGCGATCCCCTCAAGGCCCATGCCGAGCGCCGGAACAAATTCAGATTGTGTATCTGTGGTGGCCACCACATCGCGCGGTGTGGTGTCTTCGCTTTCATCAATCGTGGCCACTTCGACAGGCGTTTCGGCAACCGGCTCTTCAGCAGGCTCTTCAACTTCTGTGACAATGTTGGCCGGCACCGCGGCGGCGGCGCTATCCTGACCAACCTCTTCGCCCAAGATGGATAAGAACGCGTCAAAATTCTGTGCGACCAATGGGTGAACGGTGGATGGCGGCGTGCCAATCTGCGGCAGCGCATCATACAAACCCGCATAGGTCGCTGCCGCGGCCAAGAAATACAATGTCGCCGTTCCGTGGGGGGCATCATCTGAGTAGAGATCTTGCACAGGAATATCGCGCAGATCGGTTTCTTGGAAGGCACGGGCAAGAATGCGGGCGACTGGGATCAATTCAATTGTCGCCTCTGGATGCAACTGCTGAAGCTGCGCGGCAAAGTCGACATACCAGGCGTGATAGTCACCTTGGTTAAAGGCGTGATACTTGCGCAAACCACGTGCCCGTGGCGGAAAGCGGCTGGCAAACGGTGCCATATCCGCCCAGCCTTCATAGATCACAAAGCGTTTGTCCGCCGAAACACCATTAAGCAAGTCAGACGCTGCACCCAAAGGGGTTGTGCCAAGTGGATTTTCCCCATCGTAGGGTTCTGCCGCATTTTTGTACTGAATGAAATTGGCAGGGTTTACCAAGATTACGTCAAACCCAACCTGTTCAAAACTGCGAAACTGTCGCGACCAAGCAGAGGTTACGTTTTTAAAGCCCCAATTAGGTTTGGGCGGCAGCTCTCCTGCGAAGTTACGCATAAAACCCCACTGGCCATCCAGACCAAGGGTATTGCCATCCAGCGCTGCAAAATAGGCCAACCAATGCGGAACCGTGGTTTCATCGGAGTCTGTCGCATGATGGATCAGACTATTGCCGAACACATAAACTTTACGCTCTTCTGATTTCGCTGAAACAGTTCCAGCAAAGCACAACGTTAGAAGGAGCGTTAAAGCTCTGCCAAATGCCTTCATGGCGGTCCCCTTTTGGCGTCTTAGTCGACGGTCAGGCGCTTTCTATCACGAAATTTATCCAACCACCGCAGGAAAAAGTACAATTTCAACGCGAGATGGTCACTTCGCTGCGAGTGCGAAAACACGCCTAAATGCCGCAAATACGTGACATTGCAGAGGTTTTTGCGGAAAAAATTCGTCGAACGGCGCAAATTATGATATTCCTCTTCTCAAAGTGAACAGCTCAACTTTGCAGATTGGGCCAAAAGAATCACGACAATCAATGCGCTACGGCGCTGCGAATATTGAGGAAAATGACAATGCCCACTTATGAGATGACAGTCTTTCAGTGGTCGGGAACCGGCTATAACGCGCAGTACAATACATCACATACAGCGGTGTTTACCGATGATGATGACAGCGTCGATGGCGGTTCTGATGCAAACGAAATGGTCAGCATCAACGGCGGCTCAACCAATACAACCGGCAGCAATCCCTACAAAATTGAAATCAATTTCACAGATGCCGATGGCAACGACCATGTCGAAGACTTCAACTTCTTCTACACGCCAGACGGTGGCTGGTATTTTGCCCCTGAAGAAGGCTCTGCCTTTACCGAAGGCGCCACTTTGGGCCGATACCAAAGCCACTCCGTCGGTTGGGACTATGACGAGGTGGTCTGCTTTGCAGCCGGAACGCTTATCACAACAGTCGCCGGCGACGTACCTGTGGAACACCTCAAAAGTGGTGATAAAATCCGGGTACAAGACGGCAGCTATCGCAGCCTGCGCATGAACGTCAGCCGCGTGGTCTGTGCCCAAGACTTAGCCGACAACGAAAAACTGCGCCCGATCCGTATTGTGGCAGGTGCCCTTGGTGGAGGTCTGCCACAACGAGATCTGCTGGTGTCACGCCAGCACCGCATGCTGGTCAGCTCTAAGATCGCGGAACGTATGTTTGGTGATGCCGAAGCCTTGGTTGCCGCCGTCAAGCTGACAGCCTTCCCCGGGATTTTCGAAGAAATACCGACAGAGTCGCTCACCTATTATCACTTGCTGTTTGATGACCACGAAGTGGTCTTTGCCGAAGGGGCGCCTTCAGAAAGCCTGTTCGCAGGTGACGAAGCACTGCGGACCTTGGCACCAGAGGCGTTAGAGGAATTGCAGCTGCTGTTCCCCGGCATTGCGACGCTTCAAGCCAAGGCAAAACCGGCTCGGTTTATTCCTTCGCCTAAAGGCCAAAAACGTTTGATCGAGCGTCACAGTCAAAACGGAAAAACACCGCTTTCAGGCAGCTAGTCTCATTTTGACGCGAGGTATTGCCTGTGCGTGACCTTTCCCTCTTGCGGTGGTTGGACCAGTGGCGTTAAGCCATCTGGACTTACAACGCGCACCCCGGAGGCAAAGATGGCGCTGAGCGACAACATTCGTACGTATTTTGACGGAACCTGGAACAATGGGAACACTGCCGTCATTCGCGCGGCGGATCATGTGACGTGGCTCGGATCACAAGTCTTTGACGGTGCTCGTAAATTCCAAGGTGTCATGCCTGACCTCGATCTGCATTGCGCCCGTTTGATCCGCTCTGCCGAGGCGCTTGGCATGGTCTCACATATCTCAGGTGATGAGATTGTTGAGATCGTGAAAGAAGGCGTGGCCACCTACCCTGATGACGCGCAGCTGTATATTCGCCCCATGATGTGGGCGACAGAAAGCACGCCGGGTGTCATTGACCTTGAGCCAGACTCCACTGCTTTTTGTGTCTGTATCGAAGAAATGGCGATGCCAGAAATCGGTGCCTTTTCACTGACGGTCGCTCCATTTTGCCGCCCAAGACAAGACATGGCCCTGACCGAAGCAAAGGCTGGGTCACTATATGCGAACAACGGCCGCATCATGGCGTGGGCACGGGCCCGCGGGTTTTCAAATGCTTTGTCGCTCGACATTGATGGCAACGTGGCTGAAACCGCATCGACCAACGTATTCTTGGTCAAAGACGGTGTGGTACGCACCCCTGTGCCAAACGGATGCTTTTTGAACGGCCTAACGCGCCAGCGGGTGATTGGCCTGTTGCGCGATGCTGGTGTGACGGTTGAGGAGGTCAAACTCAAGGTCAAAGATTTCGCCGACGCCGATGAGATCTTTTGCACAGGAAATATCGCTAAGGTCATGCCTGTGTCACGCTTTGAAGATCGCGCATTAGACATCGGTCCGATCACACAACAAGCCCGTGATCTATATTGGGATTTTGCCCTAAGCGGCAAGTAAGACAAGGCAGCGGGCCAGCGATGGTCCGCTCTTATCTATTTGTACGTGCGAGCAACAGAACCGCGCACAGTCCAACCAGCACAATAAGCACGGCACCCGGGCTCGCGTCGCCCAGATTTTCAAGGCTCGCCTGGTCGTGTACGCGCGTCGCAAGCGTTTCATAGTTGAACGGGCGCAGCAGCATGGTGGCTGGCAGCTCTTTGACGCAATCAACAAACACTAAGAGCAACGCAGACCCTATCGATCCTCGGATCAGCGGATAGTAAATTTCTCGCAACGTTTGCCCACGGGTGCGCCCCAGAGACCGCGCCGCCATTTCAAGGCTGGGCGAAACCCGTCCCATCGCCGCATCCGCAGCACCCTGCGCAATTGCAAAAAACCGGACGCAGTAAGCCACAACCAGTGCAAAGGCTGAGCCGGTCAGCAAAAGCCCCCAACGATCTCCGGTGAGACTTTCCAAGAAATCTGCAAGGCGGTGATCCAGAAATGCCAACGGGATCAGAATACCCACGCCCAATACAGCGCCCGGCGCCGCATACCCGATGGTTGTAACGGGCAGCAACAATCGAGGCAGACTGCGTCCTGACAGGCGCACGCCGTATACCAGAAACACCCCGGCCAAAACCGTGACAAAGGCCGCAATCCCGCCCACGGTCACGGTATTCATAAGGGCAAGGATGAGCGCCTCATCAAACCAACGCTCTGGATTGTCGAGTGCATGACTAAGGATCACCGAAAACGGCAGTACAAACCCCACCGCAAAGGGCAAAAGACACGCCAGCATCGCCAAAATTGCAGGCGTGCCTGTCAGTTTCGTGCGATTTGCTGCGCGATGGCGATTGGACAGACTAAAGAACTTAATCTTCCGGCGACTGACTTTTTCTAGAGTGACCAACAAGATCACCAGCACCAAGACAACAGATGCGATTTGCGCGGCACCGCCCACATTATGGCTTTCGAGCCAAACGTTAAATATCCCGGTCGTAAGCGTTTGCACCGCAAAGTAATCGACTGTGCCGAAATCATTGACCGTTTCCATCATAACAATTGCAGCACCTGCGGCGATGGCCGGGCGCGCCAGTGGCAGGCCGACGCGCAAGAACCGCGCGACTGCCCCTGCCCCAAGTGATTGCGCCACTTCCTCGCTTGCGCTGCTTTGTTCTTTGAACGCCGCGCGCGTTAGGATGTAGACATACGGAAAGAGCGATGCCGCCAAGACGATGATCGCAGCGCCAAGGGATCGAATTTCAGGGAACCAATAGTCACGCGAGGTTTCCCATCCAAACACATGGCGCAACCCAGTTTGCACGGGCCCTGCGAATTCCAGAAAATCCACCAAAGCATAGGCACCCACATAGGCCGGAATCGCCAATGGCAGCAAAAGCAACCACTCTAGCCACTTAGACAATGGAAACTCATATCGCGTGATCAACCACGCCGCCCCTGTTCCCACGCTTGCGGCCAAGGCACCAACCGAGATCATCAAAATCACCGTGGTTTGCAAATACCGTGGCAAGGTGGTCGACAACAGATGCGGCCAGATATTGTCTTTTGGAAAGAGCGCAAGCACACCAACAGACAGGATCGGCACCAGAACCAGCGCACAAATCAACAGTGCCCCAAAAGACCAAGGGTTCAGCGCAAGGCCCAAAGCTGAGCGCGTGTTAAGGTTCAGCGAAAGTGGTTTCATGGGCACCTGTTGCCTGAATATGGTTTCGCTGTCCAGAAACGAAGCTATATTGGGTCAAAAGATAGCAGAAAGAACAATCGCACATGCAGGTCGCGTTACACTTTGGAGCCCCTTACACCGACGAAAATCGGTTGCAGCTTTGCCTTGGCAAAAACCGAGATCTTTTGGCTGAACACGGCACCATCATTCCGCGTCCATCGAGCTATCGCAAAAATCTACGCCCTGTTCTGAACCGGTTCAAAGATGGTACCGGCGATGACAATCTGCGCATGGAATTTGTTCAGGAAATGATCGGTGATCAGGATGCGGATCGCATCGTGATTTCTTACGATATGTTCATCGGGGTG
The DNA here is from genome assembly GCA_947498415.1 of uncultured Paracoccaceae bacterium. Lineage (GTDB taxonomy): Bacteria > Pseudomonadota > Alphaproteobacteria > Rhodobacterales > Rhodobacteraceae > Cognatishimia. The sequence continues at coordinate 164,965 of CANMKB010000003.1, read as the reverse complement.
CCGCGACTTTCGATTGCCGAGGATCAGTTTTTTCCCGGACCTTTCAATCGCTTAGATGCCTTTATGCGACTCTTTGATGGCGCTGATGTGCAGTTGTTTTACGGCCTCCGAAATCCGGCGACCTTTGTGCAGCAACTGATCTCAGCACACCCTGGAGAAGACGTACAAACTCTACTAGGTCAGAGTGACCCAATGCTGTTGCGCTGGTCTGATTTCGTGCACCGTATCCGCGAAGATTTTCCGAACCTTCAAACCACATTTTGGTGCAACGAAGATACCCCGCTGATCTGGGGACAAGTGGTGCGCGAACTGGCTGGAATCGACCCAGAAGTAGAGATTGTGGGCGAACATGATTTCATCCAGGAAATCATGACCAAAGAAGGTTTCAAGCGATTTGAAGAGTTTTTGTCACAGCGTCCGGGGCTGACCACAATCCAAAAGCGCCGTGTTATAGCTGCATTTTTAGACAAATTTGTCGACGAAGATGCGCTTGAAGAAGAACTAGATTTCCCCGGTTGGACAGATGAAACCGTCGAGCATCTGACAGAGGTCTACGATCAGGATGTTTTCGAAATTCAGAATATCCCGGGCGTCCGATTTATCAGCCCCTAAAGAAAAACCCCGGCAAAACCGGGGTTTCAGCATTCATCATGTCAAAGTCGCTTAGGACATGCCCAGTGCTTCTTTATACATTTCCAAAACGGCCTCTTCTTCGGCAATGTCGTTTTGATCACGCTTGCGCAGCGCGATGATCTTACGGATCACCTTGGTGTCGTAACCGCGCCCTTTGGCTTCGGCCATCACCTCTTTTTGGTGCTCCATGATGTCTTTCTTTTCCTGCTCCAGACGCTCAAAACGCTCTACGAATTGACGTAGTTCGTCGGCGGTGACGCGGTAGCTTGCCTCAGTAACTTGGTCGGACATGTGATCTCCTGTCTCTCTTTGGACCGCAACCTAGCCGCCTGCCCCATGACCTGCAAGATGGCATTCATCTATATGGGCTGAAATTCGCAAAACACGCTTGCGAGCGGCTTTGCAATGTTTTAGGCGAGTGAAACCGCATAAAATCTAGGGTTTTCGTGATGCAGTGGCTGATTTGGGTAGGTGCCGTTTTGTCTTTGACCGGCTTTATTGGATTGATCCTTTCAATCCTCAAGGTGAACCGCGCCCGTAAGGCAGGGCTGTCTGATGAAGATCTGCGGGCCGCTGTTCAAAAAGCGATGCCCTTGAACCTTGGCTCGCTGTTTTTGTCGGTGATTGGCCTGATGACCATCATGCTGGGCATGTCTTTTAGCTAGACCCCTTATGCCCACCGATTGAGGTGGGCAAAGGTTTGACCGTTTTTAATAAGATCATCCAGCAACGGATCTGGCTCAAACGCCACATCTTGTTTTGCAAGTTCTGACAAAAGGTTACGCACCTTTAGCAATCCAATATGATCACAGGCTTGCATTGGGCCACCTCGCCTTGCGGTGAACCCAAGCCGTGCGCCTACCAAGCGATCAATATCAGACGGCTGTGCAACAAGTCCTTCACGGCACAACCCTGCCCCCATATTGGCCATCGCTGCAATGCAAGTATTTTGAATATCCGCTTTGGCAATGGCTTCACGACGTTCGCCCCTTAGACCATGCACAAGCTTAATGGCTTCGGGATTGGGGGCGTGAGATTGTTCGTTTTCAAGATGCAGATAAAACCCTTTCCCAGAACGAGCGCCCATTAAACCGACTTCGACCATCGCCTTAAGGAAGGGAAGTTCAGCACCGGCCCCCTGCAAATTCTGCAATACAGCGTTCGATACCTTGAGGGCTTCGACCATGCCCATCGCATCTAAAGACTGAAACGGGCCCTTTGCAAAACCCAACGCTCTAAGTGCCGCGTCGATTCCGGTGAACGACGCACCTTGACGTAAAAGATATTCCATTGCTTGCCAAAGGGCGACTTGAACTGTCCCCGGAATGCCTCCCGGCGTGTAAAGACTTTCAGAGCACGTCCGACCAAGCTGAGACACAAAGCGCCCCGCCGTGGCCACTGCGAAATCGTCTGTTTTTTCACCCCGCGCAATTTCAACTTGATGCCGTGCGCTGATCGGTGTGCCAAAAAACATGCCGAGTACCTGCATATCGCGACCAGATGCTTCGCCGTGCAGATCGACATCTTCTAGCGAATGGGTTGTCGCCATAACAGCATTCCGCGGCAGAACTTCCCCAAGCATTTCAAATAGTTGCACCGTATCAACTTTATTCGGAGCCTCTGCGATCAACAGAAGTTGCGCGTCTTCGCAGTCATGCATTTGATCCACGACCTCCAGCAGAATCGAAGCTTGCGCCCCGGCATCATCCCCCAATTTCATCTGAGACACGCTTTGCGACAAAGCCCGTAACACAGAGGCCTTTACCGCCTCGGTTTCTTGATTGTCGGTCACCAAAAGCGTGACACGCACACCTGCAAGCAAGCTGGCAACAGCAATCGCTCTCCCCTGCGTGCCTAAACCGACCACAGCAAGGTGACGTATTTTATCAACTTGGTTGGCCAGGGCTTCTGTTTGATCTTCGGCACGATTGGCCAATCTTGTCGCATAGCGCAAAGCACGAGATTGCCGGCTTGTGATGCAATCGGCAAAAGCCTCTGCCTCGCGTTCAATTCCCGCTGACATGGGCAACAAACACGAAGCCTCGACGCATTGAATGATCTCATTTTTTACCGTCTCACCCTTGGGTAAGTCGGCGCGGGCGCTTGAAATATCTGATTGAAACCCAAATGGGTCTGCAAACCCATCTCTGCACTCGGACGTGGGGCTCGCAGGAATGCCTTGGGCGGCGATCGCATCCGCAAAGCGCATCGCACCTTCGCTAAATTGACCTGCAATTTCTGCGTTAAACACCTGACTTAAGGCGCTGGCCCGCACTTTTGCCCCACTGAGCAACAATTGAAGCGAGGCTTTTGCCCCAACCAACCTTGGCAACCGCTGACTTGCGCCGCCTGCCGGAGGCAAGCCCAACAGTATATGATCAAAAGCGACATTTACACTAGGTGCTGCGATCCGGAAATGCGCCGCCAAGGCTAGATCCATCGCAGCGCCATAGGCATCGGCCTGAAGGGCTGCGATGACCGGCTTAGAACAACTCTCTATCGCGTGGCAAAGGTCGGTAAGTTCAAGCAGTGGTGTCTCGGCATCCAGCCAATCCAGATCAACGCCCTTTGAAAACACAGCTCCTGCAGACGCGATCAAAATCACCCGCACATCGGGCTCATTCATCGCGGTCTCAACATATCCGCGTAGTTCTTTACAAATGTTAGCGGTCAGCCGGTTCCCACGCCCATTCTGAAACGTCAAACAGGCGACGGGTCCGGCGATGTCAAACGTGACCTGAGCGGTCAATGTTGTGTCATAGCTCATGCGACAAGTTTAGGCACTTCATCGCAATCCTCAAAGAAAAAGTCTTATTTAACCGTGCTTTCCGCTGTTTCAGACCGGCATGTTGTCAAAAGAACGCTCTATTTCCTCGTCGATCAGATCCAAATCCAGTCGACGCAATGCCCCGGGCACTTTACCGCCATTCAGTTTAATCAGCTCAAGCGTACGATGTAACTGTTGATGAAGCGCATAGCGTTCCTGGTCTTCGCTGCCGCCAATTTCAGTGGCAATGCTGCGGGCGCGGGTCAAAAGTTGCGTGACTTCCATTAAATTCTCCCCCGGATATTCATTCAATAAGTTGTTCTCAATACCCACTAAATCAACCCTAAGTTGCTTTGACATTCAAGCTGTTTTCCATTTTCTGTTCGATCACAGGCCCAAAGGTGTGCGCCTTGATCAAGGAACCGGTCTTCCACCCAGTTATCGCCGCAAAATGTATCAATCATGTAAGTACACCGCCTTGATTTGCATCAAAGGTATTTAAATTCCCTTTACATATTCAATTTTTGATATATTCATTAATTTGAATGCGTATCGCAAATTCTCCCCCCTTTGCGCAAATTATAGGTTTAACAAAAATGGAAGCAGATTGGATCTTAGGCCTGATCGGTGGTGTGCTCATTGGCTTGGCTGGAAGCGTTTACCTTCTTTTGAATGGGCGTGTGATGGGCGCGAGCGGAATTCTGGGCGGGCTGATCGATGGGCGTGCGCAAGGAACCCGCGGAGAGAAGCTGGCATTCTTGGCCGGTCTTATCTTAGTCCCAACCCTGATTTCCTTAACGCCCATCTCATCTAACACTCATGTGAGCACCTCTGCGTTTGTCCTTATACCCGCGGGTCTTTTTGTCGGAATTGGTACGCGTTTGGCGAATGGATGCACGTCGGGACATGGGGTTTGTGGGATCTCACGCTTTAGCCTTCGCGGAATAGTTGCCACTGTTTTTTATATTCTTTCCGGTGGCTTAACTGTTGTGATCGCCCGTCACTTAATCGGAGCTATATGATGTATCGTATGATCAGCTCACTCTTCGCAGGCAGTGTGTTTGGCCTGGGGCTTATGCTGTCTGGAATGACAGATACCACCAAGGTTCAAGGATGGCTGGATGTGTTCGGAAACTGGGATCCGACATTGGCCTTTGTCATGGCTGGCGCGATCGTTCCAATGATGATGGCCTGGCGATTGACAGAACATCGCACACCCGTCTTAGGTGGATCCTTTCCGAACCCGGCTAATCCGGAATTGGGTCGTAACCTCGTGATCGGATCTGTTTTGTTCGGAATGGGCTGGGGGCTCTCAGGGCTGTGCCCTGGTCCCGCGATGGCAACGCTTGGCTATGGCGGATGGCCACATCTGTTGTTTTTCGCAGCAATGGTTGCTGGCATGCGGGTTGCCCCGCGTTTCCGCGAACGGCTGGACATGATCGGAGCGAAGGGTTAATCAATCGCGCATGGATATTCGCGAAATCACGCCCCGCTATTTCGTCTCGCCGCAAATCTCGGTCGAGGACATTCCCACTTTGATTGAAGCAGGATTTACGAGCATCCTTTGCAATCGACCTGATCAAGAAATTCCACCGTCTCATCAGGCAGATGTCATGAAAGATGCGGCTGAAGCGGCTGGGCTGACCTTTGTTGTAAATCCACTGACTCACGACAGCATGACCCCTGATCGGCTTAAGCTTCAGCGAGATACTTTAGAAAGTGCAACCGGTAAGGTGCTGGCCTATTGCGCCTCTGGCACACGTTCGACGGTCGCTTGGGTTTTGGGCCACGCAGATAGCCAAACTGCCGATTCCCTTTTGAATGCGGCGGCGCAGGGTGGATATCAATTGGAGGCGTTGCGTCCGCATATTGAACACATCGCGAGCCAGTCCAAAGAGACTTAATCCGTTAGGCTTGCGCAAGCTTATCTAAGTCGTCCAAATCAATATCGAAATCGTCCATCGGCTGAATCCCTGTTGCAATGTTCGGGGTTTCATCGGGCACCGCTTGCGCTTCGATCGTTTGAGGGGTGTCTGACCCCGGTTCAATCTTTGACCTGGTTGGCTTTGCAGCTTTTTCGACTTTCAAAGTTTCTTTTTCACCGACGTCCTGCTGATGGCCCGCTGGCATCTGAACCTGCACGGCCCGTTGGCCATTCACCTGTCCCAAAGCCGCGCGGGCCATTTCTTCACCGTCATGCATTTCCAAAACTATGTCTTGCAGCGCGGAGGCTGGAATTTCCAACACATCTCCGATTGCAAGTTTTTCGAGCCGATCAAAGGGCATCGTCAATTTACTGAGTACCACCCGCAACTCTGTTGAGGCTTGCAGCACATTGTCCCGAAAGAACTCTGCCCGCTGGTTTTGTTGATCTTCGCTGTGTTCATCTTGGGCCAAAGCCGCCGCATTTGGCAGCAGTAATTGCAAGCGACCTACGGCAATGGCATCCGCAAAGCTGAGTTCGAGGTTGATTAACGAAAACCCCTTGTTTGCCAACGACAAGATCAACGTGCGACGGTCCTCAATCATTGACCCAAACCGGTGTTTCGGCGCCCAATCCTCGGCAGATAAATCCGCAAAAGCCAAATCACATTCAGCAAGCAGATCATCCAACACCGGAGAAACCAGCGCCGCATCAACAGCCGTCGGTTGTCGATCCCCCTCAAGAGGCCGTCCAAGCACACGCCCCATGGTCAGATGTTCAAGCAAGGCAGCAATCATCGCATTGGACACAATGGCCGCCCCCGTTGCGCCATCGGGCCCCTCAAGAATAAGAAAAAGACCTTCGTCATCTAGTTTCAGGGCAAGCTCATCCAGCAACAACACATCCGTAGTGGCAGATGTGACAAGCAACGGAAGCTCTAACGTTTCTTCCGCAGCGCGAGCAAAGGCGAGCGGCAGTCCGCGTTCCACAGCGGAGCCGGCAGCTGATGTAGAACCACCAGATTTGCGTAACAGAGTCTGTTTTTGCATTTCGCTCATTGTCCCCGCCGAATTTTGCCTGGCGTCGAACACTGATAGATCATCAGAGCGTTACGATACTCTTTATAACCTGCTATTGATTATTGAGCGGCCAGCGACAGGGGGGCAAAAAGCGTTACGCGAAACGCTGCGCCGCCTTGACCGGGAAGGTAAGAAATCTCACCTCCCAGTTGGTTCATTACTTCGCGACAGATCGCCAATCCAAGGCCGGCCCCGCCCGCGCGCTGCGGATTAACCCTTGAAAACTTATCAAAAATGGCTTCTTGCGACACGCTTGGGATCCCTGTGCCATTGTCGATAAAATCGACCCGCAAGCGGTCTTCCTTTAGGGACACCTCAATGCGCAACTCTGGATTTTCCGCGTCGCAGTATTTCTGCGCATTTCTAATCAAATTGATGAAAACCTGGCTGAGCCGCCCCACATCGGTGCGAAGAGACACATTGTCTTGCCCGGTGCGCACAACATTCAACGCCCCCTCTGCTCCGCTGAGCGCCGCGGTAGTTGCCTGATCCAGTACGGTGCCCAATTGTGCAACCTGATGGCTTAGGGCCACCTGCCCGTTTTCAAGTACGCTAAGGTCAAGCAAGTCATCCAGAAGCCGGGTCAAGCGAATGGCTTCGTCTTGAATGATCCCGGAATACTTCCGCTTTTCTGCATTCGATAATCGTGAATTGTCGCGTAAAATCTCAGAGAACGCACGGATTGAAGTCATTGGCGTACGCAGTTCATGACTGACCTGAGATAGAAAATCATCTTTTTGCGCAGACACCAACGTCAGCTTTTCATTGGCTTGGCGCAACTGGCGCGCTGTTCGGGCAAGTTCATTTGATTTGGCCTCTAGCTGACTGGAATACTCCATCATCTGTGCCGTTTCATTGGCCACGGCCATCAAATCCTGGACTGAAACCGAAGCATTTCCGACAATCTGCGCGATCATCGCATGCGCGGTCGCCGCACCAACAGAGCCTGACAGCTCCCGTTCCAAAACTTGCAGAAACTCTGCATTGGGTTCGGGCAAAAGCCCCGACACGCCTTGCCGATATGCTTCGTGTTCAAACAGGCTTTGCGCTTCGTGTGCACCAAGGATCCGTTGCGCCATGATCATGAGATCTTCGCTTTTGGCAACGCCGCCCGTCCAGCTTGGTGTACGAGAAGAATGTTCAAAGATATTCACGAATTGGGCGCCCTGCAGACGCTCCATCGGGGTGGGGAAATCCGCCAAAGAAACCACGACAAAGATCACGGCATTCAAAGAGGTTGACCATAAAACCGCGTGCATCAACGGGTCTAAGCCTTCGATCCCAAACAAGGCTTGGGGTTGCAGCCAGCTCCATCCAAATAGACCGTGATCAATCACCGATTGCGATAGAAGCACATCCGGTCCAAAGCTGGGCAGCAACAGGCAATAGGCCCATAAGACAAACCCCACCGTCAGACCGGCCAGTGCCCCGTTGCGGGTTGCCCCCCGCCAGAAAACGCCTCCGATCAGAACAGGCAGAAACTGCGCGACACCGGTAAAGGAAATCAGACCAATAGACGCCAATGCACTGCCGCCGCCGGACAATCGGTAATACAGATATCCAAGGCCCAAAACCGCCGCGATCGACAAACGGCGCGAGATGATGACCACATTGCGCACATCGCCTGATACCGTCGCCCCACCGCCGCTAGAGGACAACCAGATCGGCATCACCACATGGTTTGACACCATCGTCGATAGGGCAATGGCGGCTACAATCACCATCGACGTGGCCGAGGAAAATCCGCCGAGGAACGATAACATCGCCAACCCCTCTTGCCCGCTGGCCAGCGGCAGCGTCAACACAAACAGATCTGGGTTGGACCCCTCGGGCATAATATCAAGGCCCACCACTGCGATTGGAATCACAAAGAGGCTCATGATCATCAGGTAGGCCGGAAAGGCCCAGCTGGCGGTGCGTAGATGATCTTCGCTATCGTTTTCGACCACCAAAACCTGAAACATACGAGGCAAACAAACAAAGGCCGCAGCAGATAAGAAAATTAGTCCTGCCCAGCGCCCGCCGTTGATTTCCCATGTGGTTTTCTCTGACGCTTCAATACGTTGCAGGATGTCAGCGGGGCCATCTGCAATGCCCCACACCACAAAGACACCAACAGCCAACAACGCAAAAAGCTTGACCACAGCCTCAACTGCAATCGCCATGACAACCCCATAGTGGCGTTCATTTGCGTCAAGATTGCGGGTGCCAAAGATGATTGTGAAAATCGCCAACCCACCTGCCACCCAAAAAGCAGTGGCAGACAATTGCTGTGAATCGCTGGGGGCGTTGGAAAAGGCAGACAGGCTGGTTGTCACCGATTGCAGCTGAAGCGCAATGTAAGGCGTGGTGCCAATCACGGCCAAGATGGTGACCCCCACCGCCAAGAGGTTTGACTTGCCATATCGCGACGATATCATATCTGCGATCGAGGTAATGCGCTGGCTGCGGCCGATGCGCACGAGTTTACGCAGACCCCACCACCACCCGATCAAGACCAACGACGGCCCAAGGTAGATGGTGATATATTCCAACCCCGAGCGAGCGGCATTGCCCACGGCGCCGTAGAACGTCCAGGCGGTGCAATAGATAGAGAGCGACAGCGTATAGACAATCGGCAATCTTAGCCAATTGCCTTTGCCCCGCATCGCTGCGCGTTCTGCAGCAAAAGCGACGCCAAATAAGAAGGCCACGTAAATCAAAGAGACCGCGACCAATGCATTGAGATTGCCCATCAGCGCGCTCCGGTATTCGTCGCGTCTTTGTCGTCACTCTCGAGCGCCTGAAGTGCCCAAGCTGAAAACGCAGACAGCACCACAAGCACCAACCAAACAACAAATACAAAAATCACGGCATCTGCGGTCGAGACGCCCTGCCCTTCCCCTTTTGACCAAAGCAATGGGATGCACCAAAGCCCCAATCCAATGAGGGGCAGAATGCGCAGCCAGTCAATCAGGCGTCTCCGGCGATACGTTTGCCGCTCTAGGAAAACGGCTGTCGACCGTTCGCTCAAGGGGCGACCAGTTCTTTGACCGCGTTTAAAACATCGGCATTGGCAAAGGGCTTTGTCATAAAGCGACTGGCCCCGACCCGCTCTGCCATTTCGCGGTCTTTAGATTGGCCTCGTGCAGTCAGGATTAAAACCGGCAGGTTCTGTGTATGTGTATCTGCACGCAGTTCAGACAGGATGTCATAGCCGCTTTTACCCGGCAACATGACATCCAAAATTACCACATCCGGTGCCCGTGCGTGCACCGCATCAATGGCATCATGGCCATTAGAATGCGTCGCCACATCCCATCCGTCACGGGATAGAATAAAGCTGATCGCCTCAATAATGTTGGGTTCATCTTCAATCAGAAGAACTCGCTTGCCCATGCATTCCTCCCCTTGCAAAAGCTCGCGTCTCGCTATCTTGAGCGAAAGGCTGTTAAAAACCAAGCATTTTTCATCACACACCTTCACTCAAGACCGAAACCTCGCGGCGTGCGATACAGTTATCGACCGGACAGATCCGGCAGGTTGTCCCGACAAGCGCCGGCTCGGGCACCGCCTGCGAGACTGGCACGATCAGCATTGTGGCGGTAAAAATGGGACGCACTCCAAAACGGCCCCGTTCGACGGGTTCTGCGATGGCCATGCAATCAAATTGGCGGGCATCTCTTCCTGGCATCTCAACAATATCGCGCACCGGCTGCATCGGACGCTGCAAGGCCTGAAAGAGCGGCCACTTTGGGCAAGCCCCACTAAAGCGCGGCAGTGAAAAGCCTTCGATCTCTTTGCGAAAAAGCAATGAGCCAGCCGCATCACAACTGACCAGGCCAATTGGATTGGCAAGATGGTTCTCTGGCAAAGTGCTAAGGCGGCGCATCACCGCCGCGATGGGCACTTTAAATGTATCCGCAAGCAGGCAGGGGTCTATGCCCTGCTCTTCAATAGCGTGCAGCATCCGACCGATGGGCATTAGGGCCGCATCTTTCTGATATTGGGTCAGATAGGCCTCTGCGATGTCTTGCGCACTTCGGCTGGTAAACACTTCAGGGGCCGTGGGTGGCGTGCCGGGTGACAAGGCGCTTTCAGCATCAGCGAAGTGATAGTTGTTTGATTTAAGGTACTGTTCTACCTCATCCATGGGCGCGGCCAGATTTGCCTCTGCATCCGCAGCGCCATCCAGATACCCCACTATAGATTGTGTGCTTTCCGCCAAACGCTGACTGTCTTCGTTCAGGTTCCGATGAAACCTTGCGCGCCATTCTGGCTCAATTTCTTGATCGTCATGCAGAATGGCAGCGGTGGACCGGATCGCCGTCACCATCGACAGCACCTCATGCATATTCGCCGCGAGTTGCGGATCATGGGTCAGACGATCAGTTAAGGTTTCAATCGTGTGCTCCAACTGCCGTATCTGTTGATGGGTTTTGGTAATCACCCGCGCCCACCCTGGAAAGCGGCTTGCGAACTCATCCACACGATCGATTTCTGGCACGGCCTCTGCCCAGTCAGCCCCGGCATCCCGCAGCTTGGCCACCAGCGTGGCCTCAGCGCCTTCGCTCAGCAACGATGGCTCGACCGCAAGTTGCTCGGCAATATCAAGCAGCAGCTTTCCGGCGATATTGCGTTTGTTATGTTCAATCAGGTTGAGATAGGACGCGGAAATACCAACAGAGGTCGCAAGCTCTGCCTGTCGCATCCCAGCAAGGACGCGCCGCTCACGGATTCGGCTTCCGACCAAAGTATCTCGCATCCATCAACCTCCAGATTCTAAAGGGTTTCTATCTTCAGAAACAATAAATTTACAAACCACCGCCACCATCGGTGATTATATTTACAAAAAAATCCTTTCTTTAAAAGCAGTTGTTGTAAAGTTTTCTAACCCTACCGGATACTATGGCTGCATGTAAATGCTCGTGATGGACGGAAGAGGAGCCAGATATCACGGTTTTTCCAACTGGGAGGAATAGTATGTCTAAATCGACATTTTCACGTCGCGGCGTCTTGCAGACCGGTGCTGTTGCTGGTGCAGGATTGGCTGTGCCAACCATTTTCACTGCAAGTTCTGCGGCAGCGTTTACCAACGAACCAACAGGTGGCACGGTAACGCTTGGCTTTAACGTTCCACAGACCGGCCCTTACGCTGACGAAGGTGCAGATGAACTGCGCGCCTATCAGCTGGCCGTCGAGCACCTGAACGGTGGCGGCGATGCTGGTATGATGAATACCTTCAGCTCTAAAGCGCTGAAAGGGAACGGTATTCTAGGCAAAAAGATCGAGTTCGTTACTGGGGACACCCAAACAAAGTCAGACGCAGCACGCGCATCTGCACGTTCGATGATTGAAAAAGACGGCGCGGTGATGATCACCGGTGGGTCGTCTTCTGGCGTTGCGGTTGCTGTTCAGGCGCTGTGCCAAGAGGCTGGCGTTATCTTTATGGCGGGCCTCACGCACTCTAACGACACAACCGGAAAAGATAAGAAAGCCAATGGCTTCCGTCACTTCTTTAACTCTTACATGTCCGGCGCGGCGCTCGCGCCTATCTTGGCCAGCAACTATGGCAAAGACCGTAAGGCATATCACCTAACCGCAGACTACAACTGGGGCTACACCACTGAGGAAGCAGTGCGTACCTCGACCGAAGCGATGGGATGGGAAACAGTGGCCGCTGTAAAAACGCCGCTGACACAGACCGACTTCTCGTCTTATATCGCACCGGTTCTACAGTCTGACGCAGATGTGCTGGTTCTGAACCACTACGGCGGCAACATGGTGAACTCGCTAACCAATGCGGTACAGTTTGGTCTGCGGGATAAGCTGGTGAACAACAAGAACTTTGAAATTGTTGTTCCACTCTACAGCCGCCTGATGGCCAAAGGTGCGGGCGCCAATGTTAAGGGGATCTTTGGATCTACCAACTGGCATTGGTCTCTGACGGATGAAGGCTCTAAGGCCTTTGTGAAATCCTTCGGTACAAAATATGGCTTCCCACCATCGCAGGCGGCGCACACATGCTATGTGCAAACTCTGCTTTATGCGGATGCGGTTGAGCGCGCAGGCAGCTTTAACCCATGTGCCGTGGCCGAAGCGCTTGAAGGTTATTCGTTTGACGGCTTGGGCAATGGTCCAACCCTCTATCGCGCGGAAGACCATCAGTGCTTTAAGGACGTTCTTGTTGTGAAGGGTAAAGAAAACCCAACATCCGAGTTCGACCTTCTGGAAATCGTCGAAGTCACACCAGCAGCACAAGTCACCTATGATGCCTCCATCTTTGGTGGCGAATTGGGCAGCTGTAACTCCGGCGCTTAATCACTCTGTGAGAACGGGCGGTATCACCCGCCTGTTCTTCTTTTCCCAACGTGGTGGCCGCGATCCTGTCGCGCCACCCGCACTCTCAATTTGGTGGGAACCATGGAAGCAATTGTCCTGCAAATCCTAAATGGGCTCGACAAGGGATCCGCTTATGCGTTGATCGCCCTTGGTCTAACCCTCATCTTCGGTACACTTGGCGTCGTGAACTTTGCCCATGGGGCGCTGTTTATGATCGGGGCGTTCTGCGCTGTTACCCTAAGCCGTATCCTAACCTTGTCGCACACGATCATCGATGACACTCAGAAAGATTTCCTGGGTAACCCTCTGAAGGTCGAGGTGCCCTATGTCCATGACCTCTTTGGGCAAACCACGGGGGATGCCATCATCGACTGGGCCGTGCCACTGTCGATCTTATTCGCAATGCCCATCATGATCTTGATTGGTATTGTGATGGAGCGCGGGTTAATCCGGCACTTCTACAATCGCCCGCACGCCGACCAAATCCTTGTGACTTTTGGCCTTGCGATCGTTTTGCAGGAAATCATCAAATACTACTTTGGCGCCAACCCAATCCCAACCCCGGCCCCTGCGGCCTTTAAAGGGTCATTCGACTTTGGTGCGATGCTTGGGTTTGAACCAAACCGGATCATCTACCCCTATTGGCGGATCATCTATTTCTCTTTTGCAGCCCTCGTGGTTGGCGGTGTCTTTGCCTTCTTGCAGTTCACCACATTTGGCATGGTGGTGCGGGCCGGCATGGCCGACCGAGAAACCGTGCAATTGCTAGGCATTGATATCGACCGTCGCTTTACGCTGATGTTTGGCCTTGCGGCCGCCGTCGCCGGACTGGCCGGGGTGATGTACACCCCGATCAACGCCCCGAACTATCACATGGGCATGGATTTCTTGGTCCTAAGCTTTGTTGTGGTGGTTGTTGGCGGCATGGGCAGTCTGCCCGGCGCTGTATTGGCCGGTTTCCTGCTGGGCATTCTCGAAAGCTTTGCCTCGATGCGCGAAGTGCTGAACATCCTGCCCGGCATCAATCAAATTATCATCTACCTCGTTGCCATCGTCATCTTGCTGACCCGCCCACGCGGATTGATGGGACGCAAAGGCGTGATGGAGGACTAAGACTATGCTTGGACTAAAGAAAAGCGACTCTCGCCTTTTACTACTGGTGGCAGGGATCACATTGTTGGCCCCTTTCATCCTAAACCCCTTCCCCGAAGGATCAGAACTGGCCCAGTTTAACGCAGGCTATCCGGATCTCATGCAACGCTTTGTGATCTTTGGGATTTTCGCGATTGGGTTCAACATCCTCTTTGGCCTCACCGGCTATCTTAGCTTTGGGCACGCAGCCTTTTTGGGTGTGGGCAGCTATGCGGCGATCTGGATGATGAAACTGCTGACGATGAATATCATCCCAGCGATCATTCTTTCGGTCATCGTAGCTGGCTTGTTCAGCCTCTTGGTAGGATGGATTTCGCTGCGCCGGTCTGGCATCTACTTTTCGATCCTGACGCTTGCGTTTGCGCAGATGTCTTACTCACTGGCCTACTCTGTACTGACGCCAATCACCGGCGGTGAAACGGGCCTGCAGCCAAAGGGCAGCGATCCGCGTATTCTGGATGCTGCATTGGTCAATGGCACAACGCCCAAAGCCAATCTCTTTGGGCTTCAGATGGGATCAAGCTTTGATCTGACGCTGGGCAGCTGGGTGTTTACCTTTAACACCGGGTTTTACATCGCGGCCGTGATCATGCTGATCAGCTTTTACCTTGCGATCCGCATATTCCGCTCCCCGTTTGGCATGATGCTGCGGGCTGTGAAATCCAACCAGAACCGTATGAACTATACCGGTTTGAATTCCAAACCTTACACACTGGCGGCCTTTGTCATCTCTGGCATGTACGCAGGCCTGGCCGGTGGATTAATGGTGGCGATGGACACGCAAGCTGGGCCGGAGCGCATGTTCTGGACGGCCTCTGGTGAAGTGGTTTTGATGACCATTCTGGGCGGTGCAGGCACCTTGATTGGGCCAGTTCTGGGCGCAGGTGTCATCAAATACATGGAAAACATCCTATCCAAGATCAATAGCGACATCCTGCACGGCTGGTTTGCCTTCTTGCCGGATGGCCTTGAGAACCTGATCGTCAATGTTCTCTACCCCTTCATTGGTAAAGGCTGGCACCTGACCTTGGGCATCTTGTTCATGTTGGTTGTGATCTACCTCCCCGGCGGATTGGTCGAAGGCGCCCAGCGCATCAACCGATTGTTCAAAAGCAAGTCGCAAAACGACAGCAAAGCCAAACCCGAACCTGCAGAATAAGGAGACCGACATGGGTATTCTCGAAGTAAAAGACGTAGGCAAACGGTTTGGCGGCTTGCAAGCACTGGGGGATGTAAATCTCAGCGTGGCCGAGAACTCGGTACATGCCATCATCGGCCCCAATGGCGCAGGCAAATCTACCCTACTGAACTGTTTGGTGGGCAAACTGATCCCTGACTCTGGCTCTGTCATGTTTGATGGGCAATCGGTCTTGGGGCGCAATCCCTACCAGATCAACCAAATGGGCATTTCGCGCGTTTTTCAAACTCCTGAAATCTTTGGTGATCTGACTGTCATGGAAAACATGATGATCCCAATCTTTGCAAAGCGGGATGGGGCGTTTCGTATGCATGCCATCGAAAACATGATGGCCGAACGTGACATCGTGGAGGCCGCCGAGCGCAGCTTGGAAGACATGAATATGGCCGACAAACGTCATCAGCACGCGGCCAGCATGTCACGTGGTGACAAACGCCGATTGGAAATTGCGATGTGCCTGGCCCAAGAACCGCGTCTGTTGTTGCTGGATGAACCCACCGCCGGCATGGCGCGGGCCGACACCAACAACACCATCGACCTGCTGAAACAGATCAAAGACGAGCGCAACATCACCATCGCGATCATCGAACACGATATGCATGTGGTGTTCTCTTTGGCAGAGCGCATCACGGTGCTGGCACAAGGCACGCCCCTGGTGGAAGACACGCCCGACAACATCAAAGGCCATCCCAAAGTGCGTGAAGCGTACTTGGGAGAGGCAGCCTAAGGTGGAGGATAAGCCAATGAATATTCAGAGAGACCTGCTCAAGTCACAAAACCAGAGCAAATCATCCCCTGCCTTCCTGTCTGTCTGGAACATGGAAAGCTATTACGGCGAAAGCTATATCGTTCAGAACATTAGCTTTAACGTACACGAAGGCGAGATCCTTGCCCTGCTGGGGCGCAACGGGGCGGG
Organism: uncultured Paracoccaceae bacterium; assembly: GCA_947498415.1. Lineage (GTDB taxonomy): Bacteria > Pseudomonadota > Alphaproteobacteria > Rhodobacterales > Rhodobacteraceae > Cognatishimia. The sequence goes on along the minus strand of CANMKB010000003.1, from coordinate 148,975 downwards.
CAAAACCTCGACCTTGCGATCCATCGCACGAATGGACAGCCCGCAAGTCACCCATGGTGAAATCTGGCTGGATCATAAGCCATTGCACCAAATGCGCAGCCATCAGGCATCGGCGGAGGGAATCGCCCTAGTGCCCGAAGATCGTTCAATCATCCCCGGTCTGACCGTGGAAGAAAACCTGCAGTTGGCGCAGATCGCGCCACCTGTGGGTTGGTCAATAGACCGGCTGTATGACCTCTTTCCCCGGCTTGGGGAGCGCCGGAAACAGGAGGGGGTCACACTCTCGGGCGGTGAGCAGCAAATGCTGGCCATCGCCCGGGCGCTTGCGCGGGACATCAAAGTGTTGCTGCTGGATGAGCCATATGAGGGCCTTGCCCCTGTAATCGTGGATGAGATCGAAAAGACTTTGCGCATTATCAAAGAACAGGGCATCACAACGATCATCGTTGAACAGAACGCGGTTCGCGCACTGGAATTGGCTGATCGGGCCGTCATTCTGGATACCGGCGGCATTGTATTTGACGGACATGCGCAGGAAGTGCTTGAAAACGAAGAACTCCGCGCCGAGTATCTGGCTATCTGACTTGGAGGAGCGGCCCCGCGACAGACAGCGGGGCTAGCAGATTGAATATAGGATCTTAAGATGACCTCACCGACATTCCCCCCATCCGCCGAACTGGCGGCCAATGCCCATGTGGATGCCGCAAAATACGACGAAATGTATGCGGCGTCTCTGGCTGATCCCGAAGGGTTCTGGCGAGCGCAAGGGGCCCGCGTCGACTGGATGAAACCATTCAGTCAGGTGAAAGATGTGAACTACTCCTTCGGCGAGGTCAGCATCAACTGGTACGCGGATGGTGCACTGAATGTTTCGGCCAATTGTATTGACCGTCACTTGGCCACTCGCGGCGATCAAACCGCCATTATCTGGGAGCCCGACAACCCAGATGAAGCAGCGCAACATATTTCCTACAAAGACCTTCATGCGGGCACCTGCCGTATGGCGAATGTTCTGAAAGATCTGGGCGTTGGCAAAGGCGATCGGGTTGTTCTGTATATTCCGATGATCCCAGAGGCCGCTTATGCCATGCTGGCCTGTGCGCGTATCGGGGCCATCCACTCGATCGTTTTTGCAGGCTTTTCACCTGATGCATTGGCCGCACGTGTGAATGGCTGCCAAGCCAAGGTTGTTATCACCGCAGACGAGGCCCCACGTGGCGGGCGTAACACGCCGCTCAAATCCAATGCGGACAAGGCTTTGGAAACTTGTGATGCCTCTGTTCAGTGTTTGGTGGTCAAACGCACAGGGGGTGAAACGGCTTGGAATGATGCCCGCGACCGCGATTACAACGCGTTGGCCGCAGAAGCATCAACTGAATGCGCTCCGGCAGAAATGAAGGCCGAAGATCCTTTGTTCATTCTGTATACATCTGGCTCCACCGGTCAGCCCAAAGGGGTTGTACATTCCACAGCAGGCTACCTTGTATACGCAAGCCTGACCCATGAGATCACCTTTGATTACCAAGAAGGCGATATCTATTGGTGTACGGCGGATGTGGGCTGGGTCACCGGGCACAGCTATATTGTCTATGGTCCGCTGGCGAATGGCGCGACAACCCTGATGTTTGAAGGCACGCCAACCTATCCAGATGCCAGCCGGTTCTGGCAGGTGTGTGAGAAACATAAGGTTAACCAGTTCTACACTGCGCCTACAGCGATCCGTGCGCTGATGGGGCAAGGCAATGAGTTCGTTGAAAAATGCGATCTTTCAAGCCTGCGCATCCTTGGCACCGTGGGCGAGCCGATCAACCCAGAAGCGTGGAACTGGTATAACGAAGTTGTGGGCGGCGGCACCTGCCCGATTGTCGATACATGGTGGCAAACCGAGACGGGCGGCCATCTGATGACTCCCCTGCCCGGCGCCCATGCGATGAAACCCGGATCAGCGATGAAACCGTTCTTTGGCATTCAGCCTGTGGTTCTTGAACCTACTTCTGGTAAGGAAATCGAGGGCAACGGTGTTGAGGGTGTTCTGTGTATCAAAGACAGCTGGCCCGGTCAGATGCGCACGGTTTGGGGTGATCACGAACGCTTTGAAAAGACCTATTTCGCCGATTACAAAGGCTACTACTTTACCGGTGACGGCTGCCGTCGCGATGACGATGGCGACTACTGGATCACCGGTCGCGTTGATGATGTGATCAACGTGTCTGGCCACCGTATGGGCACCGCCGAAGTCGAAAGCGCCTTGGTTGCGCATGAGAAAGTCGCGGAGGCCGCAGTGGTGGGATATCCGCACGACATCAAAGGCCAAGGCATTTATTGCTACGTCACTCTGATGTCAGGCGAAGAGCCTACTGAAGAGCTGCGTAAAGAATTGCGCACATGGGTACGGACAGAAATCGGGCCGATCGCCTCACCAGATCTCATTCAATGGGCCCCCGGCCTGCCTAAAACCCGGTCTGGCAAAATCATGCGACGCATCCTGCGCAAGATCGCTGAAAACGACTATGGCGCTTTGGGTGACACATCCACATTGGCAGAGCCTGCGGTTGTCGATGACCTTATCGAAAATCGTATGAACCGCACCTAATGGATCCCCGGCCTCCGCCGTTGTTTCCAGAGGTGGAGGTCAGACTAAGGGCCGCTCTTTCCGACCGGCCCTTTTTTTTTCGCCCTTAGGGAAGCAGGAGATGTTCAGGCAACTAACCTGGATATAGACCTGCCCCGGTGTCCGTCAGTTGTCGATCAATCACTTTCTGAAATTCGCAGCATCATAAAAAGTCAGCGCAAAGCGGCCCGTCGGCGTCGTTGAATTCTTGCCAAATCACCATCCCGCTCATAGCGTCAGCGCATGAAAACAGATCGGCCCCTTTTGGGCATCGGCTTAATGCTATGTTTTAGCGCTGTGGCCCCCTTGGGGGACGCAGTGACAAAACTATTGGGCGAGTTGGTGCCCGTTGCGATTTTCGCGTTTTGGCGCTTTGCACTTCAAGGCATTCTATTGACGCCTCTGGTTTTACGGCGGCCAAGCTCGCTATGGCTGACACGCCGACAGTGGGGCCTGACTGTTGTGCGGGCGCTGTGCCATATGGCTGGACTGGCCGCAATGTTTACAGCCCTGCGTTTTCTTCCGCTTGCAGATGCGGTGGCCATTGCATTTGTTATGCCCTTCTTATCGTTGTTGTTGGGCAAATTTGTATTGCACGAAGAGGTCGGCCTGCGCCGTATTCTGGCCTGCTGTGTGGGATTTGTGGGTGTGCTCTTGGTCATCCAACCCAGCTTTTCCGAAGTCGGCTTGAACGCCCTGTGGCCCTTGCTGGTGGCGGTATTCTTTGCGCTGTTCCTGCTGTTCGGACGCCAAATCGCGCAAGAAGTCGATCCGATTGCGATCCAAATGATCAGTGGGTTCATTGCCGCCGGGCTGATGCTGCCCGTTCTATTCGTCGGGACATATAATAACATTCCTGCGCTCAGCCTGTTTCTGCCGCAGGGGCAGACACTATGGCTTTTGCTACTGGTTGGGGTCTTGGGTACGGTCGCGCATCTCTGCATGACTTGGTCGTTGCGGTTTGCGCCCTCTGCCACTTTGGCACCGCTGACTTACATCGAAATCCCAATCACTACATTGGTGGGCTTTGCGATCTTCGGAGATCTGCCGAACGGCCTCGCTGCCCTCGGAATTATCATCACCATGGCCGCAGGGCTTTACATTATCTTCAGAGAGCGGGCCACCGCGCGGCTGTCTCAAGTAGCGCAGACGTAACACGTTCAAGCCATTCCTTTGGAAGGATGATCAACATCTTGGGTCCGGTGAATGTTAGATCGACTGGCCCAGTTGTCTCATTTGACGTGCCTATCATTCCGTCCGGCGTGAACGACAGCCCACCAATCGGCCAATGCAACCCATCAGAGACACCCTCGACCAAGCCAAAAGGAAACAGCGACAAACGGGTTTCTTTGGGCAGATCAATTGCAAACCGAGGTGGTGCCAGAAAAGCGATGTCTGTGTCACTTAATAAGATGCACCGTCGGTCTGGGTGACGCACCAATGTGTTGTAACAGGCCAGTTGGTGATCCATCCGTGCGCCCGTAAACCCAACCCCTAAAACCAAAGGCGCAGAGATATTGCGCAGGGCTTTGTCAAAATCAGTGCTGTCTTGTTCCGCAATCAGATGAAGTCGATCTGCTGAAATGCCTTGCGAGGTCGATGTTTCCAAACTGTCCATATCGCCGATCACAAGATCGGGTGTGCGCCCGGCCTCAAGGCAATGCATCGCCCCGCCATCCGCAGCCACCAGCGTGGGCCCAAGCGCCTGGCAGCGCTTGATTTCCGCAGGTGTGGCCGCCCCGGCACCGACAAGAGTGACCACTTCATCGCGCTTCACAATCATCGAATCTTCCTCATTTTCACATTCCGTTTAGGAACTCTGCCCCATTTTAGCCCTAAAATGATACGCTCAAAGGCACAGAATCGGTCACGTTTGGCCACCCTCAGCGTGGTAAACAATGTCCCGAGTAGTGCAAAGGACCCGAATCCATGGTTACGAACAATAAAGTACTTACGGTTTCGTATGGGACATTCTCGTGCACCCTGGAAGGGTTCGACGACTCGTTCGATACGATGAAGGCGATTGCGGAGTACTTCCGCGATCTGGCCTCAGATGACCGTTACTTCGGTGCAGAACCACCGACCCCGGATGCAGAAATGCTGACCCGGATTGCTGAACGCGAGATTGAACGTCGTGTTAACGCGCGCCACGAAGATGGCGCGATCGTGCTGAGCGCAGCAACCCCCGCCGTCGCAGACCCCGCACCAGCGGCAGCCCCCGCTCCTGCGACAGCACCGGCCGTCGAAGATAAAGAAGACGCCCATATCGCAGAGGCCAACAGTGAAGAGATGCAGGTTGTTGAACCCGTTGACGCGCTGGTGGATCAAGCGATGGCCTCTGATGCTTTGGTTACAGACACAGCAGAAACCATCGTTTCCGAAGATGTTGTTGATGTGTCCACTGAGCCTGTTGAAGAAATCATCGAAGAGGAAATGCAGATCGTCGATGCAGAAATCGAAGACACTGCAGAAAACCTGTTCGAAGAAGCCTTTGAAGCAGACGAAGCCGATGTTGTTGAAACGGCTACCACTCTGTCTGACGAAGAAGACAGCATCGCCGCAAAACTGCGTCGCATTCGTGCCGTTGTCTCCCGCTCTGAAACAGAGGCGGATGATGATGACTTCATGGAGGATCAACACGCCGAAGACGAAGCGGTTGCGCCAACCCAAGATTTTGACGATCTTGATGAAGTTGAAGCAGACGACGAAGATGACTTCATCGAAGCGTCTGAAGAAGAATTGGCACCAGCCCCTGTTGAACCTGTCCGCGCCCGCGTTATTCGCATGAAGCGTACAGAGTTCGAAGATGCTATTGCATCTGGTGCACTGGAAGAAGCTGAAGAAGAAGCTCCTGCCGAAGCACCTAGCTCTTTGTCTGCCGATGAAGAAGCTGATCTGATGGCAGAACTTGCTGATCTAGACGCGGAACTCGACATTGAACCAACCGTAGACGAAACACCGGTTCAAGAAGACGTATTTGTTGAAGAAGAAGCACCTGTTGAATCCCGCCGTGAGCGTCGCAAGCGCCGTGCGCAGCTGGAACAAGAGCCACCACAAGAAGAGGCCGTCGATCGCCTGATCGAAGAGGCCAACACCAAGCTGGATGAGCCAGAAGGCAACCGCCGTCGCAATGCAATCGCACACTTGCGTGCCGCTGTAGCCGCGACCAAAGCGGAAAAAGACGCTGGCAAATCTTTGGTGAAAGAAGACAACGAAGATATCTATCGTGATGATCTTGCTTCTGCGATGCGCCCACAAAGCAAAGATGCAGACGCCCCACGTAAATCAGCAGCTCCGCTGAAACTGGTGGCGGCACAGCGTATCGACGCGGAAGAAGACACTGCACCAAAGCAGGGCATCCGCCCGCGCCGCGTCTCTCCGGAAGATATCGCAGCGGTTGAAGCCAACGCAGAGTCCAGTGACTTTGTAGAGTTTGCAGAAAACATGGGGGCGACACAGCTGCCAGAAGTTCTGGAAGCTGCCGCGTCTTACCTGACCTTTGTTGAGGGCCGTCGCAAGTTCTCGCGCCCCATGTTGATGCGTCTTGCATACCAAGTGGGTGAGCAACGCTTTGAACGCGAAGCGGGTCTGCGTAGCTTTGGCCAGCTCTTGCGTGAAAACAAAATCGAAAAGATCGCTGGCGGTCGCTTCACAGTGTCAGACAGCATCAGCTTCAAACCAGGCGACCGCGCTGCGGGTTAATTGGTTTCAGAAAATTAAGAAAAGGCCGTCGCACCCTTGCGGCGGCCTTTTTCATTTAAACAACCGGCTTAAACAGCATAAGCCAAACGATCGCCAAAACAGCAGCAAAGGCGGGAAAGCCGAACGCAAACCAGATGCGGTAGAGCTTATGATACCGTTCACCCAAGGCGACGCCCTGATCTTTGGCAACAATTGCAATATCGCGCAGTTGTATTTGGATCCAAACCACAGGCAACCAAAACATCCCGACGAACACATACAGTAGCAATGCCCAAAGCACCCAACCCTCAGTCATAGGCCAACCTGCATGCAGTGCCAGATAATAACCGGTGATGGGCTGCAATAGTGCGGCCACAGCTGTGAAAACGGTATCTGCGACCACAACCGTTCCGGCGACATGCGCAATGATCGTCGGATCTTTGCTGGGCTGTGCCATCACCATGAAAAAGGCAATTCCCGCCCCGGTTCCCAACAAAACGCAGGCCCCAATGACATGGGCAAACAAGACAAGATCTGCCATCACCTTTCCTCCAGAAACCAAAACGGCATCATGGATAGCACAAAAACCGGAAGAACCTTCAACATGGGCCCAATTGGATCAGCCCATAGATCAGGGGCAAAAATCAATGCCCCGAGCATATAAACCAAAGATGTCAGCCCCATGCCCAAAGACGCAGTGCGACACCAGCGCCGAACGAATATCGCCATACCCAAAGCCAAATCGACAACCGAACCGACACCAACCGCGAGACATGCGAATCCTTTAGGTACATCCCGATCTGTCAGCACCTGAACAGCTTCAGTAAACCGTGCCATCCCAATCAAGCCCGATAGCATCCAAAACCAGCCCAGAATGGCGATTGTCATTGGCAAAAACAGATAAAGCCGAGCGAAAAAACGCTCTTGTGTTGTCGCCGGGATTTTCTTGAGACAGCCATCAAGACCTGAAAAACTCTGGCCTGTCACCTCGAGCCATTTACTGGCATCGCCAGAAACGCCTTTGTGCAAAACTTTCAATGCTGTTGTTCGCATTGGAGAACGCCAGCCGAGCCAACCAAGACCATCTGCGATTATTCCAGTGCATGTCATCGCGACCTGAGGAACAGGAACCCGATAGCGCCACGTCTGAAAGCCTTGCCATGCCCGGACTTTCGTGACGAGATTGTCAAAACTTTCGGTTTCAGCGGAAGTAATATCGTAAATACCCGTGCCACCGGCACCTTGTGCCGCGCTGACAATCGCATCAGCCACTTCATCAACATGCACAATCTGGATCGGTGTAGACGCGAAAACCTTGGGCCCAACGAGCGGAAAAGCCGCTAGGGCACGCATCAAAGCCGTACCGCCATAGGCCTGCGGCCCGAGTACCAACGTCGGGCGAAGCACAATTGCATTGGTTGCGCATTTCAGCAGCAATGTATCGCCGATAGATTTCGTTTGGAGAAAGGCGGTATCGGCATCTGTACTCGCCCCTGCCGCTGAGACTTGAACGATACGCGTGTTCTGGGCACCAATGGCGCGGATCAGACGTTCGACGAACCCCACGTGGATTGCGTTTAAATCGTCTTTGGTTCCATCCTGCAATGCACCGGCTGCATTGACGACCACATCAGCACCGGTGACGATGTTTGCGAGTTCGGATTCCGTTGTTTTGGCCAGATCAAAGGAATGCCATTCAGAAAACAGCCCCAACTGATCTTTTGTCAATTTAGCACGGCCAACACCTACGACGGTGTAGCCCAACGCCTGTAATTTGCGACAGCTTGCGGCACCAATGAAACCATAAGCGCCAAACACGATTGCTCGTTTCGACATGGTAACTCTCACTAATAAAAAACCATGCCCGGTTGGGCATGGTTAATTCACGAAGCGTCGTCGTTTTGTTCTGCGTCCGGGTCAGCTTGGCCGACCCCCATAAAGATGGATTTGAGCGGGAATATCCACAACACGCCAAAGGCGGTGTACATCAAAAGCTCTAGCAGAATAGACGGTCTACCCAGCCAATTTAAGACCGACGTTGCCACCACCGAGGCCACCAACATGTAAATCGGCAGGCCGACCACAAGAATGAGGATGGCCCAGCGGCGGCGGGCTTTGTAGGTCATAGCCATCGGATCAATCCGCAAACGGATCGGTGACTAGGATGGTGTCGTCGCGCTCTGGAGAAGTTGACAACAAGGCAACCGGGCATTCGATCAGCTCTTCAATGCGCTTAACGTATTTGATCGCGTTGGCAGGCAGATCATTCCAGCTGCGTGCGCCTTCGGTGGATTCACTCCAACCCGGCATTTCTTCGTAGATCGGAGTGCAGCGTGCCTGCTGGTCTGCTGCAGTTGGCAGATAATCAAGGCGTTCACCGTCAAGCTCATAGCCCACGCAGATTTTCAAAGTTTCAAAACCGTCCAGAACATCAAGCTTGGTCAATGAAATGCCGGTGATCCCAGAGGTCGCGCAGGTTTGGCGTACAAGGCACGCGTCAAACCAGCCACAACGACGCTTCCGGCCTGTTGTGGTGCCGAATTCATGGCCGCGTGTGCCCAGGCGGTTGCCGTCTTCATCATCCAGCTCGGTAGGGAATGGGCCTTCGCCAACACGTGTGGTGTAGGCCTTAACGATACCAAGAACATAGTCGATAGAACCTGGACCAATGCCAACGCCTGTCGCAGCTTGACCCGCGATTACATTGGATGAGGTCACAAACGGATAAGTTCCAAAGTCGATGTCCAGCAATGCGCCCTGTGCACCTTCAAACAAGATGCGCTTACCGGCTTTGCGTTTCTCGTTCAGCACTTTCCAGACAGGTGCCGCATAAGGCATGATCTGAGTTGCGATTTCTTTGAGCGCCTGAATAAGCGCATCACGGTCAACAGGCGCGATGCCCAGACCTTTGCGCAGTGGGTCATGGTGCTGCAAAGCGCGATCGACGCGTGCTTCGAGCGTGGCTTCGTCAGCCAAATCTGCAACGCGCACTGCACGGCGGCCCACTTTGTCTTCATATGCAGGGCCAATGCCGCGACCGGTTGTGCCAATCTTGGTGCCCTTGGATGCGGCTTCCTCGCGGGCGCGGTCCAGTTCACCGTGGATCGGCAAGATCAGCGGGGTGTTTTCCGCGATCATCAATGTTTCTGGAGAGATATCGACCCCCTGCTCTTGCACAGTGGCGATCTCTTTCAACAGGTGCCAAGGATCAAGAACAACACCGTTGCCGATCACAGACAGCTTTCCACCGCGAACAACACCAGATGGCAGCGCGTGAAGTTTATAAACGGTTTCCCCAATCACGAGGGTATGGCCCGCGTTGTGTCCGCCTTGGAATCGCGCGATCACATCAGCACGTTCGCTGAGCCAATCTACGATTTTACCTTTACCTTCATCGCCCCACTGGGCGCCTACGACGACAACATTGGCCATGTCCGGTCCTTATTCAGATGTCAAACCCGCGCCCTTGTAACGACACTGTTGCCTTTGGGAAACCCATAACCGCGCCTTATCTGTGGATGTTTCTCTGTTTTATGTGCGCAAATCGACGCGTCTGGGCTGACAGGCCGCGACAAACTGGCCCTTTGCGTCTGCTATTGGGCTTTTAGTCTGGCCCCAATCAGGAGTTATGAATGCCCAACGCCTATTGGATCGTATTGTTCGAAGATCAACCAGAGATGGAAACCCATCGCCGCCAGAACCGCGAAGCGCATTTGACCTTTTTGAAGGACCACGAGAATCGCATCAAGATCGCTGGTGGTATGCGGCCAATGCCCGGTGCACCCTATTGTGGGGATATGTGGATCGTTAAAGGCTGTAACTTTGATGATGTCATTGATATTGTTCAAAAAGACCCATTTTATAATCCCGAGTATCGAAGTTTCAGGATATTTTCTTGGGGAAAATCCATCGACAAGCCGGTCACGCTATAGCCGTATTGACGAGAAGGTCACGCTTGCATCATTCATTTTTGCAATGGGCTTGGTCCAAACACCAAAGTCGCCTTATCCTCTAGACATGTTGCGGAAATTTTCGCACATGAGCGGGACACAATATATTGGGGGACCGGATGGGCTATTTCCTGCGTTGGATCTTTGCCTTCCTATTGCTGGCACTGACATTCAATCCAACGGACTATAATTTTGTTCGCTGGAGCGTTGCGAACTATGCCGAAGAGCTACCGGTCACCGTATTGATGGCCCTGCTTTTGTGCATTGGATACATCATCTATTTACGCGCAACCCTCCGTTCGATCGGAGGGTTCGGGATGTTCCTGATCCTCTCCGTCGTCGCAGCCCTTTTGTGGGTGCTTTACGATTGGGGTGTTCTCACGCTGGAAAATCGCACGGTGAATACGTGGCTTGGAATTTTCTCGTTGTCGCTGGTTTTGGGTATCGGCCTCAGCTGGAGCCTTGTGCGGCGAGCGCTCTCGGGTCAGGCAGATATGGATGATGTCGACGAATGATCACGCATCCGCGCGCTTGATCTGGACGGGCTGCCCGTGCGGCGTATCCAGATAGGCCTGCGTCCAAGCTGTTTTGAGCGACGAGAGAATTTCGGAATCCGCCAAACCTTTGCGCGACAGCATTTCCTCAAGGGCGATCACCCATGCGGTGAAATAGTCATCCCCTCCATCCAGTTCCTGATCACATCCCTGCTGCGCAAGAACGCTGCCGAAGATATGGGTCCATTCCGGCCAATCGAATGTGCCATTGTCATGTAAGGCGACCGTCAACGCAAAGACGTCGGCATGCCAGGGGGCCTCAAATGTTGGGGATGGTTGCGTCATACCGGCACCAGATAGCTTTGCCAGACATCCAAAATCACTTCATCCCCAGCTTTTTCAGCTGTGCCCCACAAGGCCGCTGCCGAAAATGCGACGGCATATAAAGGCTCTGGCTGTTCCCCTAAACCATGTGCGTTGGCATCGGGCAAAACAAACGCACCGTGAGACATCACCACGCGCCCTACAACGCCAGAGGCATAGGCCGGTAGTCTGGTGTGCCCACCTTCGACCTTTTGATTGCGGGCGGGTCGGCGAGTTTGCACCATGTCCCCCACTTCAAAGACCGGCTCCATGTCGGACGCACGATCAGCCGGGCCGCCAGAGGTCAGCAAACCGGCCACATCAGCTGCTTTCAAGCAGCGTTGCGCAAGATCGGAGGGGCCTTGCGCCCGACCCGCTTTGAGTTCTTCAAACGACAGCACGTTTTTCTCAACCAACAGGTCTGCCAAAGCGGCGATCCATTTTTCGTAGTAGGAAAAGCTTGCATATTCCTTGGGTGAAAGCCGTTCACGCGCGTGGCGCGAAACATCAATGTTCCATTGCCCCAAGGCCCCGGCGGCCAGGGTCAGCGCCAAAGCACGACCATGCCATTCTTCTTTAAAGACAGGCTCTTGGCCCGTTTCGATCGGGCCATCCCCAAAGCGCCCACCCATGTCGTGGACGCGGGTCATTGCGTTGGCGCCTGCGCAAGACCCGTGCCGATCATGCTGTCACGGGTCACAAGTGGCACCAATTGGTCTTCGCTCCACCCTTCGGTGCCCTTTGGACGTTCGGGGATCACAAGATACCGGATCTCGGCTGTGGAATCCCAAACGCGAATGTTTTTCTCGTCTGGCAAGTTCAGCCCAAATTCGGCCAGAACCTTGCGCGGCTCGCGTACTGCACGTGCCCGATAGGCATCAGATTTGTACCAGCCCGGCGGAATACCCAATAAAGGCCACGGATAACAAGAGCACAAAGTGCACACGACCATATTGTGCAAGGTTGGGGTGTTTTCGACCAAGACCATATGCTCACCCTGACGGCCGTAGTACCCAAGTTCTTGTAAGATGGGCATAGGCTCTGCCAAAATTGCCTTTTTGAACTCTGGATCAGACCAAATACGCGCCACCAGCTTTGCGCCATTCTGAGGGCCAACCCGGTGTTCATAGGTCTCGATAATCTCTTGTACTGCGGCTGGATCAACCAACCCTTTTTCCACAAGAAGGGTCTCTAACGCTTTGACTCGCAAGGCGGGATCAGATGGTAAAACGGTGTGAGCGTGATCATGAGGCATGGCGCCATGCCAACACGGAACCAAGGGCCTGTCTACCAAAACATCTGCATCATTTGCGCCTGAGCGCGATTATCTGGCCATAGATTGCTGATTTCTTCGCCACCCAGCCGAGAAAGCGCCTTGCCCCGCCCAGAAAAACTGCATAGATACCCCGCTGAAGTATCCGAACGCTTGCAGGTATAAGGCCACCATGGAAAACGTTGTCCTCATCATCCATCTTCTTTTGGCTTTGGCCCTTATTGGTATCGTGCTTATGCAACGGTCCGAAGGCGGCGGCCTTGGCATTGGCGGTGGTGGCGGCGGTGCCGTTTCTGGCCGTTCCGCAGCAACCGCTCTTGGTAAGCTGACTTGGATCTTAGCTGCTGGTTTTATCTGCACATCCATCGCTTTGACTGTAATCGCTGCGAAAAACGCATCGGGTTCTTCGGTTGTTGATGGGATTGAAGGCGATTTGACCCCACCTGCGGCAAGTGTTCCTGCGCCATCCGCTGACTCTCTTCTGCCACCGGCAGAGGGTGATGATGCGCCGCTGGTTCCAAACGCCAACTAATCCGCACATTCGGAAGGCCGGGCAGTGATGTCGCGACCAACCACCATAGCTTGAGTTTTATCTGTTAATCGCAACAGCATCTTGCGGTTGGCTTGCCATGTTCAAGCGAATCCTATATATGCAAAGTCCCGTGATGCTACGGCTTTTTCAGAAGCCGAGGGCACTTTGAATCACATGAAATCCACGCAGTCGCGTGTCGCCAATCACGGGGGTCGCCAATCCATGGCTCGGTTCATTTTTATCACTGGTGGGGTTGTATCCTCGCTTGGCAAAGGTCTTGCGTCTGCCGCGCTTGGCTCTTTGCTGCAAGCACGCGGATATTCAGTTCGGCTGCGCAAGCTTGACCCTTATCTGAACGTCGATCCGGGCACGATGAGCCCGTTTGAGCACGGCGAAGTATTTGTCACAGACGATGGTGCAGAAACCGATCTTGATCTGGGTCACTACGAACGTTTCACTGGTGTCCCCGCACGCATGACAGATTCTGTTTCGTCTGGCCGCATCTATTCAAACGTTTTGGAAAAAGAACGCCGGGGCGACTATCTGGGTAAAACCATTCAGGTTGTTCCGCACGTCACCAATGAAATCAAAGACTTCATCTCTATTGGCGAAGACGAAGTCGATTTCATGCTGTGTGAAATCGGCGGCACCGTCGGTGACATCGAAGGCCTGCCGTTTTTCGAAGCGATTCGTCAGTTCAGCCACGACAAGCCACGCGGTGAATGCATCTTTATGCACCTGACACTGCTGCCGTATTTGGCGGCGTCTGGTGAGCTAAAGACAAAACCAACGCAACACTCTGTGAAAGAACTGCAATCCATCGGGATCGCGCCTGACATTCTGGTGTGTCGTTCCGAGCAGCCCATTCCAGAAAAAGAGCGCGAGAAAATCGCTCTGTTCTGCAATGTGCGCAAAGAATCTGTTGTGCCTGCCTATGATCTAAAGTCGATCTACGAAGCCCCTCTGGCCTATCACCATGAAGGTTTGGATCAGGCTGTTCTGGATGCCTTTGGCATTTCCCCTGCCCCGAAACCAAAGCTAGAGCGCTGGCTGGACGTTCAAGATCGTATTCACAACACAGATGGCGAAGTGTCTGTCGCGATTGTTGGGAAATACACTCAGCTTGAAGACGCATATAAGTCTATCAAAGAAGCACTGGTCCACGGCGGGATGCACAACCGTGTGAAAGTTCATGTGAACTGGGTGGATGCTGAAGTCTTTGATAAAGGCGACGCAGCGCCACATCTGGAAGGCTACGATGCAATCTTGGTTCCAGGTGGCTTTGGCGAGCGCGGCACTGAGGGCAAGATCAAAGCGGCGCAGTTCGCACGTGAGCATAAGATCCCTTATCTCGGCATTTGTCTTGGTATGCAGATGGCCGTCATCGAAGCCGCGCGTAACGTCGCTGGTGTGGCAGATGCGGGTTCTGAAGAATTTGATCACGAAGCCGGTAAGAAACGCTTTGAGCCCGTTGTCTATCACCTGAAAGAATGGGTGCAGGGCAACGCCAAAGTTAAGCGTAAGGCAGACGACGACAAAGGCGGCACTATGCGTTTGGGCGCCTACAACGCGACCCTCAGCGAAGGGTCCAACGTGGCCAACGTCTATGGATCGACGGCCATCGAAGAGCGTCACCGTCACCGCTATGAAGTCGACATCAAGTACCGCGAACAGCTGGAAAAGGCTGGATTGAAGTTCTCTGGCATGAGCCCAGACGGCCGCCTGCCAGAAATCGTGGAATGGGAAGATCACCCATGGTTCATCGGTGTTCAGTTCCACCCGGAACTAAAATCCAAACCATTTGACCCGCACCCGCTGTTCAAAGACTTTATCCGCGCGGCCAAAGACAACAGCCGCCTCGTTTAAAGGCGAGAATACAAACAAAAAAACGCCGCGAACTCTTCGCGGCGTTTTTCGTTTAACCTCGTTGCTTAAACCAATAGCGCTTTGGCGTTTTTTAGATGTCGTTGCACCAGATGCTTTTGCGCTTTGTTTGTTGGCGCAAAACGCGCCATTTCTTGCTTAGGCTTATGGGTCATGAGATCAGGGAACAGCGTCATTAGCTCTTCTCGTGCCTGATCACTTAGGCCTGCAACAGCTTGATCCCCCACATAAAAGCTTTCTGTCGGGGCCCCCTCGGCAATAATGGCCTCGTGCTGATCAAAGACGAGATGGAAATAGGTCACCTCGGTGGCATCGCGATCAACATAGACACCCGGAAGTGCTGTCATTTTCATGGCAGAGACAAAGACTTCATCCTGGCCAAACATGCGGCGACACACCGGAGACATCACCAGCATTCTATGCTGCGGAGACACGATCAAATCACGGCACGGCATCCCCTTGCCCATCGCACCTGCTACGATCCGAACCGGACGCAACTTTTCATTCTGGGAAAGCTGCTGCGCGTCAATTGTGCGGTGAAGCTTTAGCCGTAAAACCGCGTGACCACCTTCATGCCGACACACACGATCTCCGGGGAGTAGATCTTGAATGCGCACCGGGCCCCGGGCGGTTGAAATCAAAGTGTCCTGAGCAAAACAGGCAACGTAGTCGTCATATTCGTTGTCTTGACGATACGACGTACGCTTGCGATCAAAAGTATAAGACGCACCGGGTTTAAGTGGTTCGGATGACACGAGACCGTCAACATGACCTTGTTGATACCCTGTCCTGCCAAAGTGCACTGAAGTGACTTTCAAACCCGAAGAACTGTTCATCAGATCGTAAGACGCAAACATCCCTTGGCCAGCGCTATATTCTGTGCCGTCAAGATCGATATCTGATGTCAGTCGTTGGCTTGAATCAATCTCATGGAAGATATTGTCGTCATCGCTGATTTCAACACGAGTGGGTTCCGCATCAGGTTTAAGTCGAAGGGTAATATCCCCCTTGCCACTTGCCGTTCCACCGCGCTCTTTTGGTAATCCATTTTCAAAGTCATCTGGGCTGTATACATAAAATACGGGCATTCTGCTCTCGTACTGATTTTCCATTGAGGATTTGCAGATTTTGTATGACTGAAATGGGGCCAAATTGTGGCAAGCTCCCCTTAAGTTCCGCATTGCCAAGTGGTTAAAGCTTGCTCAAACTAGACACGAACAGGACATCTTGAGGGGGAGTCACATGTGGGATGGATTAATGGAACGGCTGCGGGGCAAAAAGCGAGAGCCTCAGCCTTTACCGGAACCAGATGAACAACTGGCCTTGGGCGCCTTACTGGTGCGCGTGGCGAAATCTGATCACGAATACCATGTGGCAGAGATCGGCGAAATTGACCGAATTCTTTCAAAGTCATTTAATATCAATGCGGTAGAAGCCGCAAAAATGCGAGCGGTGTGCGAAAAACTAGAGGCTCAGGCCCCTGGCACACCTGATTTTGCACTCTTGATCCGTCAACATGTTGACTATGCTCACCGGCTTGAGGTGGTGAATGCACTTTGGCAAGTCATCCTGTCAGATGGGCGCGACACGCCCGAAGAAGACGCTGCATTGCACGAAATTGAAAAGGCGATGGGGATTGATCCTGCCGATAGTCCGGCGCCTTAATTCAAACTTGGGCGGTCTGCCACATTTGCGGGGGTCAGGCCGCATTCTGTGTCAAAACTGACCGACCGTTCTTGGCCAAGCATTGCAACAAATCATTCTGTTCGCGCCCTTTGGGCGTGAACCGCGCAATGTTTTGCCCTGCTCTGAACGCTGGCATATCGCCAAACAGTGCAGAAATTTCCGCGCGCACGTCTTTGGTCAGCGCGTAGAGCGCCTGGTCGCCGCAATAGAAGCTTTCAGTCGGGGCGCCTTCAGCCAAAATGACTTCGTGTTGGTCAAAAACCAGATGATGATACGTCACCCCTGTCAGCGAAGTATCCACATAGATCCCCGGCAATGCGGTGAGTTTGATGGCAGACAGAAACAATTCTTCTGTTCCAAACATCCGTTTACAAATCGCAACATTGGCCAACATGCGATGTTGTGGAGAGACCAATAAATCATGCTTTGGTAAACCAGCGCCAAGCGAACCCGCAGTAATCCGCACCGGGTGCAGCTTTTCATTCCGCGCAAGATCATCGGCTGACACAGTCGTATTGAGGGCCAAGCGTAGGACTCGCACCTCACCACACGCAGTACATATTTCGTCGCCCGACTTGAGCTGCTCAACGGGAATTGGTCCGTGCGGAGTTTCGATCCGACTTCCAGAAGCGAAACACGCCACATAATCAGTGTATTCGTTGTTCTGCTGGTGTGATGTCCGCTCACGGTTAAAAGTGTATGTCGTTCCCGGCTGCAATTCGACGGTGGACACGACGCCATGAACAGCGCCCTGCTCATACCCCGTTCCGCCAAAATGCACGCTTGTGATTTTATGCCCAGTCGAGGAGTTCCAAAGATCATAGGCCGTATGAACCGTCGTACCCGAAGAATAGGAAGTTCCGTCTATATTCACATCACCGGCCAAAACCTGGTTGCTGTCGACCTCGTCAAAAACCAGATCATCGTCAGATATTTCGATGACAGTCGGCTGAGCACCCGGAGCAAGCGTAAGGTTCCATGGGCCAGAGCCGGCGGCCTGGGCCCCCTGCTCATTTGGCAAACCACCGATGAAGTCACTTGGACTATAGATATAGACAAACGGCATATCAGCCTCACCTGCTACTTTCGAACACTCATATCTTGGTTAATGAATTGGGTGTTGGATTGCCTGAAATTGGGCAAATTCGTGGTTAATGGCCCAAAATACTGCTGCGCAGGGCCATTTTTACCGTGTTTCTTGGTTGACGCTGACAACAGAAACCACAATTTAAAGACTATGTTTAGTGATTTTCTCAAGCGGCTCACCGCCCCTCAACCGGCACCTTTGACTGACGATGATGCCCGTTTGGCTCTCACAGCTTTATTGGTTCGGATTGCACGATCTGACAACGATTACTCTGAAACAGAGATCGCGTGGATCGATAAGATTACCGCTGCGCGGTACGGTCTTTCACCGTTTGAAGCGACAACCCTGCGCAAAGAAGCGGAAACCCTCGAGTCAGAAGCCCCCGACACCGTGCGCTTTACCCGCGCGATCAAAGATGCGGTGCCTTATGACGATCGCACCAAAGTGCTCGAAGCTATGTGGCAGGTGGTGCTTGCTGACGGCAGCCGTGAAGCAGAGGAAGATGCCCTGCTGAGATTGGTCGCAAATCTTTTGGGAATCAGTGACCGCGACAGCGCAATCGCGCGGCAGCGCGTTTCTGATCGCTAAATCGCCGAAGTCGCAAAAGGCGTCCAATTGGTCGCTTTTCCTCCCTGGCATTCATCTAGCATGAACAATTTTTCTACAAACGCTTACAAAACGGAACATTTCCCTAGGGAAGCTCCGCTTTGAAAGTTGCATTTCCCACATTTTTCAGGCCAATAAGATTGACCAATAATTAAAAAAACTGGGAAATTCCGCTTTGACCGTGTCGACACCGGTGCTCGAAATAAAAGGCCTCCATAAGGCCTATGGCGAACTTGAAGTTATCAAGGGTGTCGATATCTCTGCCAACAAGGGTGATGTGGTGTCGTTGATCGGCAGCTCAGGCTCGGGGAAATCTACAATATTACGGTGCTGCAACCTTTTAGAAGATAGCCAACAAGGTGACATTCTATTTCAAGGTGAGGCGGTCAAATGGAAGGGAAACGGCGCAAACCGTGTTCCGGCGGATAGCAAACAAGTCATCCGCATTCGCACGAACCTGTCGATGGTTTTTCAACAATTCAACCTGTGGGCCCACATGACCATTCTAGAGAATGTCATGGAAGCCCCAGTCACAGTCTTAGGACATGACAAGGCTGAGATTGAAGAAAAGGCGCGTCACTATCTGACCAAAGTGGGTATTGGTGACAAATGCGACGTATACCCGGCGCAATTGTCCGGAGGTCAACAGCAACGTGCCGCGATTGCGCGTGGGCTTTGTATGGAGCCCGAAGCGCTATTGTTTGATGAACCAACTTCGGCACTAGACCCAGAGCTGGAACAAGAAGTCATCGGAGTGATCAAATCATTGGCGGAAGAGGGCCGCACAATGTTGATCGTTACCCATGACATGAAAATGGCAGCGGATATTTCCAGCCATGTCGTGTTTCTGCACCAGGGCCTGATCGAAGAACAAGGCGCACCAGCTGATCTGTTTGGCGCACCTAAATCTGAACGGTTGAAGCAATTTCTGTCTTCAACACACTACGCATAAAAACAACCAAAGCATTGGGAGTGACACTATGAAAAAACTAATCCTTAGCGCGGCAGCGCTTGCACTGACAGCAGGTGCCGCACTGGCGGATGGCCATGGCGTTGTGCGCATGGGCACCGAGGGCGCCTACCCTCCATACAACTTCCTGAATGATGCAGGCGAAGTTGACGGATTTGAGCGTGAGCTGGGTGATGAACTTTGCAAACGCGCGGAACTGACATGTGAGTGGGTGACAAACGAATGGGATAGCATCATCCCGAACCTCGTATCCGGTAACTACGACACCATCATTGCTGGCATGTCCATCACCGATGAGCGTGACGAAGTTATCGACTTTACTCAAAACTACATCCCACCAGAGGCCTCTGCCTATGTGGCCCTATCTGCCGATGCAGATCTGTCTGGCGTTGTAGCCTCACAGACCAGCACCATTCAGTCTGGCTATGTCGCTGAAAGCGGCGCAACTCTGTTGGAATTCGCGACCGGTGACGAAATCATCGCAGCCGTACGTTCTGGTGAGGCAGACGCAGCCTTTTTCCAAGGGTCATTCCTAGAGCCTATCGTCGAAGAATCCGACGATCTGGTGTTTGTGGGCGAACCTGTTCCACTTGGCGGCGGCGTTGGCATGGGCCTGCGTGAATCCGATGGTGAACTGCGTGCCAAATTTGATGCAGCGATCGCTTCTATGAAAGCTGATGGCACATTGAACACGATGCTGAAAAAGTGGTTTGGCGAAGACCAACTGACTTTCTAATTTCATCCATGAAACGGCGGGCTTGCCCCGCCGTTTTCAATTTGGCGCGACAATATGTTTTCTTATTGCACCGATCCCGAGACCCTTTCCGGGCTGACCTGGCTGTCTTGCTATTTGACAACCGGCAAGCACATGGCCCTCTATGGTTCTGTATTCACAGTCCTTTTGTTGCTGGCCATCACTGCGCCTGTCGCACTTGGCTTTGGATTTGGGGGCGCTATGGCCGCCCGTTCAAACTTTGCGCCACTGTCCTGGCTTGGGAAAGCCTATATCGCGATTGTGCGCGGCGTTCCTGATATCGCGTTTTTCCTGTTCTTCGTCATTGCATTAGATCAAGGGCTTGAGTGGTTGACCCACCAAGCGGTTTGCCCTGATTGGCCCGATGCCATCCGGCAAGGCAATGATTTTGTTGTGTGCCCCGAGGCCAAGTTGCCCTCTGGGCGCGCCCCGCAATATGTTCACGAAGCCTATGGCTTTTCATTGGCGGTCCTGACATTTGCAATTGTCTTTGGGGCCTTTGCGGCCAACACAATCTTTGGTGCCATGCGAGCTGTACCCCGTGCCCAAATGGAAACAGCAGAAGCCTATGGCATGACCCGGCGCCAAGCCTTTTGGCGGGTGATGGTGCCGCAAATGTGGGTGTTTGCCCTGCCCGGCCTCTCTAACTTGTGGATGGTGCTGATCAAGGCCACGCCATTGTTGTTTCTGTTGGGGGTCGAAGACATCGTCTATTGGGCCCGCGAGTTGGGCACATCAAAGACATCTCGTTTCTCTGACTACCCTCACCCTGATTGGCGTATGTGGTATTTCCTGGCGCTGCTGGTGTTCTATCTGGGTTTTACCAAAGTATCAGAGGTCGTGCTTGACCGGGTGATGAAACGCTTGACCAAGGGCCAAGCCACCGCCGCAGGCGAAGCACAACGAAAGGCTGCGGCATGAGTTGCTTTGAAACCATCCAAGCCTATGGCCTACGCTCCCTTGGATATGGTGAGCGCCTCTTGCCCCGCAGTGACTTTACTTTGTGTGAACAATTCACGCTGATCGGTTCTGGGATGATCTGGAATGTCTATTTCGGAACCTTTGCCCTGATCATTGGGTTTTTCTTTGCAGTGGCCTTGGCCGTTGGCAAAAACAGCGACGCCCGCATTCTGCGGAAAGCCTCGGAATGGTTCATCTTTTTGTTCCGTGGCAGCCCGCTGTTTATCCAGTTCTTCTTTGCGTATTTCACCTTTGTAAGCCTCAAAGGGGTCACAAGCTTCTTTGATCCGTTCTCATCGGCTTGGCTTGGGGCGTTGGTTGTTTTGTTCTGCAACACCGCCGCCTACACGGGCGAAATCTTTTATGGTGCTTTACTGTCGATCCCAAAGGGCGATCTCGAGGCCGCAGATGCCTACGGATTAGCTGGCTGGACACGGTTCAAACGCGTAACCTTTCCAACCATGATGCGTTTGGCTTGGCCCGCCTACACCAACGAAGCGATCTTTCTGTTTCACGCAACGACATTGGTTTTCTTCAGCGGCTTCCCGGCGTTCAAACAGCAAGGCGATGCGCTGTATTATGCGAACTACTTTGCAGACAAAACCTTCAATCCCTTTGTGCCCTACCCCATTCTTGCAGGGTATTTCATCCTTTTGACCCTTGTGGTGATTGGCCTCTTTGGGGTTGCAAACCAGCGACTGAACCGCCATTTGCCTCGTGCAGCGCGGAAAGGTTTGCGTCTGCGTATGAACCTCATTCGTTAAACGAGACCCAAATGAAAATCGGAATTTTGCAAGCCGGCCCCTTTGCCCCTGAAATGCACGACATTACAGGCGACGTGTCTGACATGTTCAAAGATATGCTGGCTGGACAAGAGTTCACGTTTGACGTTTGGCGGGTTTTCGAAGGTCAGATGCCAGACAGTGTGACCGATTGCCAAGGCTGGATCATCACAGGGTCCAAACACGGCGTATATGATGATCTGCCGTGGATTGCCCCACTTGAGGATTTCGTGCGCGATGCTGTGACCGTCAGTCGCCCGATAGTCGGCGTGTGTTTTGGGCACCAGTTGATTGCACAGGCCCTGGGTGGCCGGGTTGAGAAATTCAAAGGTGGATGGAACGTCGGCCGCACGCTTTATGATTTTGGCGGTGTCGAACTTCCTTTGAATGCGTGGCACCAAGACCAAGTGATCGAGGCCCCCGAAGGAGCGCGTATCCTTGCGCGAAATGACACCTGCGAATTTGCGGCGATTTTGTACGGCGACCGTGCTCTGACATTTCAGGGCCATCCAGAATTTGGGCCGGATGCCATCGAAGGACTGATGAAATACGCAGCCCCCGGAAAAGTGCCGGAAGAGTTGCTTGAAAATGTCGCAAAGACCCTTGTGGAGCCCACTGCAAACGAGATCATCGCGGATCAAATTGCAGACTTTCTGCGGATGCCGCGCCAAGCGTGACTTTCCAACAATAGCGCGCAGATTTTCGCCTAAAATTTGAATTCTCATTCAAGTTATGACTGTTTTTATGTGGGCGTTTGTTTTAGATTTCTGAAAGTAATACTTAAGAAAAGCCAAATCTATGTCTCTTCCTGACGTCTACTCTGCTGAACCCATTCCCGCGTCTGCCCGCCCTGAAATTGAGCGTCTGCTGCAAACTGCTGACCTGTTTCGCTATACCGCCGCAGAAGATGCGCCAGTCGCAATGTTGGAACGCGAGTTCGCTGATCTCTTAGGCAGTAAATATGCTTTGGCGGTTTCATCCTGTTCGGCTGCTTTGTTCTTATCTCTCAAAGCACTAGACCTACCACGTGACTCCAAAGTTATGATCCCAGGATTTACCTTTGCTGCGGTCCCTTCCTCGGTGGTTCATGCTGATTTGATCCCAGTATTATGCGAGGTTGGTGACAATTATCGCATTGATCTGGTGGATTTTGAGGCCAAGATTGATGGCGTTCAAGCGGTGATCATCAGCCACATGCGCGGCCATACCTCTGATATGGATGCGATTATGGCGATCTGTGTTGCCAAGGGCATCCCTGTCATCGAAGATGCCGCGCATTCGCTCGGCACCACTTGGCACAACCGCAACATCGGCACGATCGGTAAAATTGGCTGTTTTTCCTTCCAGTCCTACAAACTGGTGAATGCAGGCGAAGGCGGCATTTTGGTCACGGACGACGCTGATCTGGTAGCGCGAATGGTGATCATGTCTGGTGCCTACGAGCATAACTGGAAGAAACACAAATCGCGTGAAGGCGACAACACAGATGATCTAGAGGCCGCCTTTGCCCGCTGGCAGAACCAATTGCCGCTCTACAACCTGCGTTTGTCCAACCTTTCCGCAGCTATCATTCGCCCACAACTGCCAGAACTGGCACGTCGTGTACGGGACGGCCGCCGCAATCATGACCATGTTGCAGCACGTTTGGAGGAAAACCCCTTCATGACCGTGCCTGCCAAGCTGTCTGCCGAAGAACGGGCACCAGATAGCATTCAATTCAACTTGGTTGATTTGGATGACAGTCAGATCGCAGCCTATCAAGCCGCCGCCCAGGCACGCGGTATCAAAGTTCAGGTTTTCGGTGCTTCTGAAGACAACGCACGCGCCTTTTGGAACTGGCAGTTCCTAAAAGATGTGCCTGCCCTGCCCCAAACCCGCGCCATGTTGATGCGTGCCTGTGATGTTCGCCTGCCTGCACGTTTGACCGTCGAGGACTGCGATATCATCGGAGATACATTGCTGGCTGCGATGGATGATGTTTCGGCGGCAAAGGCGGCGGAGTAACCTAAAAACAAAAAAGCGCACCAATTTGGTGCGCTCTTTCCCTAAAGGTTTAAAGACCTTACTTCATTTTCGAAAGCTTGGACTGTAAATCAGCCAATTGCTTTTTAATTTCGTCAAGATCTTCGCCTTCTTCTTTGGTTTCTTCCTGCGGTGCAGAATCGTGCCCTGTAGTCGCAGGCCAATTGGCTAAACCACCAGTCATCGCCTTCATAAACGCCTCTTGTTGCGCTTGCAGGGCGTTCATCGGATTGATGGTATTCATAGAGGACATGTTTTCCATCATTTTGGATTGTCCTTCTCGTAACATCTCAAAGCTTTGCGCCAGAAACTGCGGTACAACACTTGTCGCCTGATTTGTGTAAGATCGAACAAGATCATTTAACACATTGATCGGCAACATGTTTTCGCCACGGCTTTCATGTTCTGCAATGATTTGTAGAAGATACTGGCGTGTCAGGTCATCACCGGTCTTCAGATCAATGATCTGTACCTCTCGCCCGTCGCGGATGAAACTCGCAATGTCATCAAGTGTCACATAGTCACTGGTTTCGGTATTGTACAAACGGCGGCTTGCGTAGCGCTTGATCAAAAGCGGCGTATCGGTATCTGCCACGAACCATTCTCCCCATTATGCAGCGTTGCAGAAAAGCTTATGCGAGCGCAGAACAAAAAGAAAGGGTGAGCCTTGGGCCCACCCTTGCAAATTCATTGAAATCGTCGAGGGTTAGCCCCGGCGATACCTCAACCAATTACTTCGCAGTCGCTTTTTTCGCAGCCGCGGTTACGTCGTTGGTTGCTTTTTTAACAGCTGCAGTCGCTTCTTCGGTTACGTCTTTTGACGCTGCCATGATCAATTCGATGGACTCGGCCTGAACTTTTTTCGCAACTTCGGCAAAGGCTGCCATGTTTTCTGCAGCAACTTCGGCCTGCGCAGATGCGAAATCGGTCATCGCTTTTGCGTAGTCTGCTGGCTCTGCTTTCGCTTTGGACATTTCGCCCATTTTGGAAAGAGTGTCTTTTGTCCACTTAGAGGAAATCTCGGAAGATTTCTCTGCAGCGTTCAGCGCAACACTTGCCAGCTTTTCGTTCAAGCTTGCTGTGTTTTTGAATGCGTCTTCCAACGCGGATGTGTCTACCGGGAAAGCACCCATCATGTCTTTCAGAACGGCAGTCATGTCTTGTGTTTTAGCCATTTTCAAATTCCTATGTGATGGAGCGGGCCTACCCCGCACTTTCTGCATCTGCAAACAATATGCTTTCTGCGTTGCAGCATTTCAAGATTTTTCTTGCTGCAATGCAGAAAAACCTTACCTTTGCTTGAAAATCAAATGGTTGCAGGCACCTTTACATAGGTTCCGGGCGCATCACACAAAGCTTTGAACGTCGAATCCCCGGTCTTGCGTGCCTCGACTAGCTTGCCAGACTTAGATGACAACCATGTATCCCAGCGCGGCCACCAGCTGCCTTCTGTGAATTCTCCAGTCTTCTGCCACTCATCCGCATTCAAAGTGTTATCGCTGTTTGTATAGTGCCCATACTTCTTTTTGCTGGGCGGATTCACGATGCCCGCAATGTGCCCAGATTCAGAAACGATAAAGGTTTTCGATCGGCTTTTGGTTTGCTGGAACCCACGATAGCAATCTTTCCAACGCGCAATGTGATCTGTTTCGCAAGTCACAGCACAGATCGGAATGGTGACATCACTGATGTGCAGTGTTTCGCCAAACAGTTTGAACCCGTCATTTACGAACTCATTTTTCTGACAAAGCCCACGCAGGTATTGCATGACCATTACGCCCGGCAAGCCAGAACCATCACCATTCCAGTACAACAGATCAAACGCCGGCGGCGCCTCTCCCATCATGTAAGATTTGATCGCCGGGCCATACACAAGATCATTGGACCGCAAAAAGCTAAAGGTACGCTGCATGATGAAAGACCGTAGAATGCCTTCTTCTTCGACCTCGTCTCCGATGCCATCAATAAAGTCATTTTGCAAAAAGGGCGTGAACTCTCCCTGATCACCGAAATCCGTCAGGGTCGTAAAGAAGGTTGCCGATTTAACCGACTTGTCACCACGCTTTTTCAACAACGACAGTGTCAGGTTTAATGTCGTTCCGGCGATACAATAGCCAACCGCATTCACCTGCTTTTGCTGAGTGATCGACTTGACGGTTTCAATGGCGGTCAAATACCCCTCTTCAATGTAATTCTCCAAAGAGACGTCAGCCAAAGATCGATCGGGGTTGATCCAGCTTACAACAAATACCGTATAACCCTGATCAACGATCCACTTAATCAGGCTGTTCTTTTCTTTCATATCCAAGATGTAATACTTGTTGATCCAAGGCGGAAAAATCACCAGCGGAATCTCGTGCACCTTTTCGGTACTGGGGCTGTATTGGATCAGCTCCATCAAGCGATTGCGGAAAACCACCTTACCCGGCGTAGTGGCCAAATTGGCCCCAACTTCAAAGGCCTCTTGATCAGCCAAGCGCACGATCAATTCGCCATTGTTGGCCTCAAGATCTGCGATCAGGTTCTCAAGGCCCTGAACCAATGATTGCCCTTCGGTTTCAACGGCACGCTCTAAGGCATCTGGGTTGGTGCCCAGAAAATTCGTGGGCGCCATCATGTCAACGATCTGATCAGAGAAATAGCGCAAGCGATTGCGCTCGACCGGCTCCATATCCTCGATGCTATCCACTGCATTGCGGATGGCTTGGGCGTTCAATTGGTACTGTTGTTTGATAAAGTTGAAATACGGATTGGTCTGCCACATTGGATTGGCAAACCGGCGATCTGAGGGAGTGCTATCCTCGGGGGCCTCAAATTTCCCCTGAGCCAGCATCTGCTGCGCATCCACAAAATGCTTTACCGACTTTCCCCAAAACTCGATTTGCTGTTCCCAAATCTTGCTTGGATTATCGACCATCTCGCCCCAATAGGCGGTCAAAGCATTGGTGAAAACATCATGATTCGGTGCATTTAGCTCTCGACGCAAGGGTTGGCGTGTGGTCATCAATTCCACCATGCGCTGTGTCAAAGCTTCGACTTTGGTCAAATTTTCCGTAAGATTGTCATTTTTTGCAACCGCAGCATCTTCTTGAGTTGTCATATTAATAACTTCGT
Source organism: uncultured Paracoccaceae bacterium (assembly GCA_947498415.1). Lineage (GTDB taxonomy): Bacteria > Pseudomonadota > Alphaproteobacteria > Rhodobacterales > Rhodobacteraceae > Cognatishimia. The sequence goes on along the minus strand of CANMKB010000003.1, from coordinate 122,206 downwards.
CCTATCTTCGCTGCCACGCAGCATAAAATCAAAGTCGCCCCCTGAAACGACACATTGTTTCCAAAAAGGAGCGACGTAGAGGAGAGCACTATGCGCTACATGGCCACATATGACCTGATGGAAACGGTGAGAAACACCAACCAATGGCTTGGGGCTTCGGCCTTGGCGATGGCATCTTACCCTGCGTTCTCCTTGCTCCCTAACCCGGCGCTGCACTGGATGAAAGCCTGGGGTGAAGTCACTGAACGCACGTTTGCACGTATGGTCGTGAAACCCGATTGGGGTATTCATTCTTTTACATGCGAAGACGGGAAGGACCACGTTGTCCAGATCGAAACCGTTGTTGAACGGGATTTTGGCGATCTTATCCATTTTTCAGTCCTTGGGCGCAAGCGCCGGCGTCGTCAGGTGTTGCTCGTAGCGCCAATGTCAGGACATTACGCGACTCTGCTACGGTCCACTGTAATCTCGCTACTGCCTGATTGTGAAGTGTATGTAACCGATTGGCACAACGCACGGGATATTCCGGTGAGCTGTGGCAAGTTCGATGTCGAAGATTACACGCTCTATCTTGTTGACTTCATGAAGCACCTTGGCCCCGACACACATGTGATCGCCGTGTGCCAACCTGCCCCGCTTACATTGGCTGCAACCGCTTATCTCGCCGAAGAAAACCCTGCGGCACAGCCACGCTCGCTGACATTAATTGGCGGGCCTATCGATCCAAGCGCTGCGCCAACAGATGTCACCGACTTTGGCCATAGTGTTACAATGGGCCAACTCGAAGAGACCATGATTCAGCGCGTCGGCTTTAAGTACGATGGCGTGGGCCGCATGGTTTACCCGGGTCTTCTGCAATTGGCCTCGTTTATGTCGATGAATTCAGATCGCCACTCCCAGGCGTTCTTGGATCAAATCATGCGCGTCACAAAAGGCGAAGCTTCTGATCACGATGCCCATAACCGGTTCTATGATGAATATCTTGCGGTCATGGATATGCCCGCAGAATTCTACCTCTCAACCGTGGATCGCATCTTTAAAAAGGGTGAGATCGCAAGCAATTCCTTCGAAGTGGCAGGTCGCAAGGTCGACATCGGCAAGATCACCACGGTGGCGGTTAAAACCGTTGAAGGCGCGAACGACGATATTTCCGCCCCTGGTCAATGTGTTGCGGCTTTGAGTTTGCTGACCGGCTTGCCGGATGACAAAAAAGCCAGCCACCTAGAACCGAATGCGGGTCACTACGGGATCTTTGCAGGCAAAAGCTGGCGCAACAACATCCGCCCGCTGGTGTTGAATTTCATCAAAGAAAACAGTGATCCCATTCCAGCCGACGTAGCAAACATCAACGCGGCTTAAAGGATCAGGCCAGGCGCAACGGTCTGGCCATCCATTCTTTCAGCGCATCCGTCACGACAGCTGGGTTTTCCAAGGTTGGCAAAGTGCCAGCATTGGGCACTGTTACCAGCTGTGCATCACTGATGAACCCAACCATGGTTTCATGACGCTTTGACGCCAACAATGGGTCTTCCGCCCCATGCAACACCACTGTCGGGCATTTGATTTTGCGCAACGTCGATTGCATATCACGCTGCCGTTGAATGGCCCGCACTTGGTTCACAAACCGGTCCACGCCGATTGCCAATGCCATATCTTGAACAAGTGCTAATACTTCAGGATGTGTGGGCCGCGCACCCTGCCCGATCAAAGTCTCTACAACCTCTTCCATCCGCCCACTTCGGGCAGCAACAAGCATAGGTTCATAGGCCATCGCATCAAACGGTACAGCACAAAGCGGCGAAGTAGAGATCAGCGCAAGCCGCTGAATCCGCTCTGGTGCACGCCGTACAACTTCCATCGCCACCACCCCACCAAGGCCCGCCCCCACAAGCGCAAGCCGATCCGGGGATTTAGCAAGAACCAAATCAGCCAAGGCTCCGATGGTATTCACCGTGCCCATTGGCAGTGTCATCACCGCATGATCTGCGGACAGCTCAGCCAGTTGCGGGCCAAATAGCCGCGCATCATTTAGGACACCAGGAAGAAAAACAATGGGTTCACTCATGAAACACCCAACACCTCGTCAACTGCGGCCTCGATCAATCCCAAACAGGTGTCATCACTAAACCGGTGATCTGCGCCCTTCACCAGCAATAGCCGCACATCGTCGCCCTCGACATGTTCAAGCAATCGCACTGCCGTTTCAGTGGAAACCGCTGTATCTTCGGTGCCCTGCAAAAACCGAACCTTGCAGTCAAAGCGCAAAGGAGACCGCAAAACCAGATTGTCGCGTCCGTCCACAATCATGCGTTTGGTGATGATATAGGGCTCCATATAGTCGCTCGGCAATTCAACATGCCCAACATCTTCCAAAGCCTTTTTCTGCACGGCATCAAACCCAGCCCAATAGCTGTCTTCCGTGAAATCCGGCGCCGCCGCGATCGTCACAAGCCCCGCCAATCGATCCGGCTGCGCCCGCGCCAACAACAAAGATTGCCACCCACCCATAGACGAGCCAACCAAAACATACGGACCATCCAGCAAAGTATTCACCACAGCCAAGGCATCTTGATGCCAATCGCCAATGCATCCTTCAACAAATGTCCCAGAGCTTTCGCCATGACCAGAATAATCAAAGCGCAAAAAGGCGCGACCTTGCGCCTTGGCCCAAGCTTCAAGATGAATGGCTTTGGTGCCCTCCATATCGGATTTAAGCCCACCCAGGAACACAACGCAGGGGCCTTTGCCCTCTGTTTTATGGTACGCGATCCTGCGCCCTTCAGCGGTTGTCAAAAATTCGGTCACGGCCGCCCTCCATATCTTTAAACTGACTTAAACCCGAGAAGCCCAACACCGTCAAAGAGATAAGCGGCCCCCTGCTTCATCTTTCTCAAAATACTCCGGGTGTGAATTTTGAAACGCAGTTTCAAAAGAGAGGGCAGCGCCCTCTGCTCTTTAGTTGACAGCAACTCTGACAAAAGCGAAAAGACCACCGAACCATATACCCGCAACCGGGCGTTCCGTGGGCGCCAAACTGACGAGGAGCTTCTGGCAATGACCCAGATTTCCCTTACTTTTCCCGATGGCAATGCACGTTCCTATGACGCAGGTGTGACCCCTGCCGAGGTCGCTGCCTCTATCGCTTCTTCTCTTGCCAAAAAAGCAATCTCTGCCACCGTCGACGGTCAGCATTGGGATATGGCTTGGCCCATCCAAGCAGATGCAAAAATTGCGATCAACACCCTCAAAGACAATGACGCCGAAGCACTGGAGCTGATCCGGCATGACTGTGCGCATATCATGGCGCGCGCCGTGCAAGAGATCTGGCCAGACGTCAAAGTCACCATCGGCCCAGTGATTGAACATGGCTGGTACTATGACTTTGACCGCAAAGAGCCTTTCACACCCGAAGATCTCGGTCTCATCGAGAAAAAGATGAAAGAGATTATCAACAAGCGTGACCCCGTGCGTACCGAAGTGTGGGAGCGCGACGTGGCGGTCAAATATTACGAAGACCGTGGCGAACCTTATAAGGTAGAGCTGATCGAAAGCATTCCAGGTGACGAACCCCTGCGCATGTATTGGCACGGTGACTGGCAAGATCTGTGCCGCGGCCCTCACCTACAGCACACCGGTCAAGTACCTGCTGATGCCTTCAAACTGATGAACGTCGCAGGCGCCTACTGGCGCGGTGACAGCAATCGCGCGATGCTGCAACGTATCTACGGTGTCGCCTTTAAAAACAAAGAAGACCTTCGCAAACACCTGAACATGCTCGAAGAGGCCGCGAAACGCGACCACCGCAAGCTGGGCAGCGAGATGGATCTGTATCACATGCAGCCCGAAGCGCCGGGTCAGGTGTTTTGGCATCCAAATGGCTGGACCGTTTACACAGAGCTTCAAGACTACATGCGTCGCCAGCAACGCAAAGGCGGCTATGTCGAAGTGAACACACCGCAGGTGGTGGATCGTAAGCTTTGGGAAAAATCCGGACACTGGGATAAGTACCAAGAAAACATGTTCATCGTCGAAGTCGACGAAGACCATGCCCGTGAAAAGGCTGTGAATGCCCTTAAGCCGATGAACTGCCCTTGCCACGTTCAGATTTTCAACCAAGGTCTAAAGTCTTACCGCGACCTCCCGCTGCGTATGGCCGAATTCGGGTCTTGCGCCCGCTATGAACCTTCCGGGGCACTGCACGGCATCATGCGCGTGCGCGGGTTTACCCAAGACGATGGTCACATCTTCTGTTCTGAAGATCAGATCGAAGCTGAAACAAAGATCTTCATTGATTTCTTGTCCAAGATCTATTCTGACCTCGGCTTTGACGACTGGACGATCAAACTGTCGACCCGTCCTGAAAAACGTGTTGGCTCTGATGAGACTTGGGACCGCATGGAATCCGCGCTTGGCGATGCCTGTAAGGCAGCCGGTCATGACTTTGAAATCCTCGAAGGCGAAGGTGCCTTTTATGGTCCAAAACTAGAGTTTACTCTAACCGACGCGATCGGCCGGAACTGGCAGTGTGGTACATTGCAAGTGGATGCCAATACGCCGGGTCGTTTGGATTCCACTTACATTGGTGCGGATGGCGAAAAGCACGAGCCAATTATGTTGCACCGTGCAACCCTTGGGTCTTTCGAACGCTTTATCGGTATCCTAATCGAAGAACACGCAGGCAAGTTGCCGTTCTGGCTGGCGCCGCGTCAGGTCGTTGTTGCCGGGATCGTTTCTGACGCTGACGACTATGTACTGGAAGTCGTTGAAGCGCTGAAGGCGGTTGGCGTTCGGGCCGAGGCAGATCTACGCAATGAAAAGATCAATTACAAAGTCCGCGAGCATTCGGTGGGCAAAGTACCGGTCATTCTTGCCATCGGCATGAAAGAAGTCGAACAGCGCAGCGTTTCTGTGCGTCGTTTGGGCGAAAAGCAAACCAAGGTCGAAGCTTTGGATGAGATTGTTACAAAACTGGCCGCAGAGTCGACCCCGCCAGACATGGCCTAAGCCACATTGTAACATTTCTCACGGAAATCATGTTACAAAACCGGGCTAAATGGCCCGGTTTTTTCGTTTTTTAAGGGAAAATCGGCGTGGTTAAATGACGGTTAATAACGCGCGCGTGACCCACGAATGCGTTATTAGAAAATCAATACAAGATAGGGTTAAAGTACTCCCATGCCGCCCAGCGTGGCTGGAATTTAACCATTTTAGGGAAACTGAAAAATGTCGAAGACTATGAAAACTCTGGCCGTCGCCGCTTCTGTTGCAGCAGCTGTAACCGCAGCAACCACACATTCTGCATCCGCAGCAGGCAAAGAAAAGTGCTACGGCGTATCCCTCGCAGGCAAAAACGACTGTGCCGCTGGCCCAGGTACAACATGCGCAGGCACATCCACAGTTGATTACCAAGGTAATGCTTGGACACTGGTTGACGCCGGCACATGTGCAGACATCGAACTGCCAGCATTGGCTGACGGTACTGCACGTACAGGCTCTCTGGAATCTCTGGATCGTGACCTGCCAGCATAAGTCGCTGACACGCCGATTAATTTCGGTGTAAAGTCTAAAGCCTCGCCCGCCATTGGGCGGGGCTCCGTTTTCTAAAAGGCAGCATATGATGTTTGATGTCTCTGAAAATCGTTCTGGATTGCCGCATAAACCCGGCGTGGGCTACAAGCCTCAGCATTTTTCGGACATTTTAGAAAACCCCGGCTCTGTAGGCTGGCTCGAAATTCATGCTGAAAACTATATGGGAATGGGCGGTCGCCCTCTCGCCCAACTGCGCCACCTTGCAGAACGTTTTCCAATCTCTGTTCACGGTGTTGGTCTGTCGATCGGCGGCGAAGGCCCGCTTGATCCGGAACACCTTGCCCGCCTTAAGAATTTAGTATCCTGGCTGAAACCCACAGTGTTTTCCGAACATCTGGCTTGGTCGACCCACGATGGATCGTATTTTAACGATCTTCTACCTCTGCCCTATACCAACGACACCATCACACGCGTCGCAGATCACATTGACCAGTTGCAAGAGGTCATTGGCCGCCAGATGATGCTGGAAAACCCATCAAGCTACCTTTCGTTTGATGAAAGCACATGGTCAGAAACCGATTTCCTATGCGAAGTGGCCAAACGTACCGGGTGTGGCTTATTGCTTGATGTGAACAATGTTTTCGTCTCGGCCACCAATCTAGGTTATGATCCGCGCGACTACATCGCCGACTATCCACTTGATAAAGTTGGGGAAATCCACCTTGGCGGACATGATGAAGACGAAGACGATCACGGCAAACCGCTTTTGATCGACAGCCACGGAGCAGAGATCGTCGACCCTGTTTGGGCGCTGCTGGATCACACGCTTTCTTTGTCCGGCTCGCGACCTTTGTTAATCGAATGGGACAATGACGTGCCTGACTGGCCGATCCTGTCAGCCGAGGCCGACCGAGGCGCAGATGCTCTGCACAAGGTGTTGTCATGAGCGTAGATCAAACTCTCTTTCGCCAAGCCTTGCTGGATGCAGCGGCCCCCGTCCCAACCGGATTAAGTGACGGCGACGGCAATCCAGCGGGCGCACGCTTTAGCGTCTATCGCAACAATGTCGCCGTTTCTTTGACAGAGGCACTGGAAACCGGTTTCCCAGTGATCGCCAAGCTTTTGGGCGAACAAAACTTTAAGGCCATCGCAGGTCTTTTTCTGCGCCAATCCCCTCCTGATGTGCCAGTCATGATGTTCTACGGGGCAAAGTTCCCTGACTTCCTAAGCGAATTTGAACCGATCAAACACATTGGCTATTTGGGTGATGTCGCCGAGATCGAGCTTGCGCTGCGCCGTTCTTACCACGCCGAAGATGCAGCCCCGGTTGCTGCGGATGCCTTGGGCCAAATTGCGCCAGAGCATTTGCCCAATGTGGTCATGAAACTCGCTCCTTCGGTCGAAGTCATCCCATCCCCTTGGCCAATTTACGATATTTGGGCCTTCAACACGATTGAAGGACACCCCAAACCCCAAGCTCAGGCGCAAGACGTTATTGTCGTGCGGGCTGAATTTGACCCTGAACCACACCCGCTGCCCCCGGGCGGCGCAACCTTCACAACCGCCATTGCCAAAGGTGCCACCTTGGGTGACGCAGCAGAACGCGCAACAGAAACGGCGGAAGACTTTGACCTAGGTGCCGCACTTGGACTGTTGCTCAGCCATGGCGCACTCACGTCGATTACACTCGAGGACACAGCATGAATCCCCTTATTTCCCTCCACAATGCCATCTTTAGCCGCGTCGATCGTCAAGACTGGATCCTGCCAACACTGGCACGATTCCTTTTTGCCGCCGTACTGGTGGGCTATTTCTGGAACTCAGGCCTCACCAAACTTGGCGATGGTATCTTTGGTATCTTCGTTCCGAGCACCGGGGCCTATGCACAAATCTGGCCAAAGGTATTCGAATCCGTCAGCTATGACAGCAGCCAGCTGGGTCTGTTCCACTGGGCCGTTGTTTGGGCTGGTACCATGGCAGAGTTCATCTTGCCTGCCTTGATTGTATTGGGTCTATTCACCCGTCTCGCCGCAATTGGCATGATCGGTTTTGTGGTTGTGCAAAGCCTGACAGACATCTACGGCCACGGCGCTGATGCAAGCACCATCGGCAGCTGGTTTGACCGGATCTCAGATGCGCACATCATGGACCAACGCAGCTTTTGGGTACTGCTTCTTCTGATCTTGGTCGTCAAAGGCGCCGGGATACTGTCTTTGGATCAGGTGCTTTCTCGCCGTATGGCATCCCAATCCCAAACAGCTTAAAGCTGTCAAATAACCTAATAAAAAGCAGCGCTAAGCGCTGCTTTTTCGTTTATCCAAATGCTGTCTGGGTGTCTTTTGCCCACCCCAAATACAGCGTTTCATTCGCCTCTATCAGGGGACGTTTCATCAAAGTTGGATGCGCTTTCAACAGCTCTAAGGGGGCCTGCGCCCGCTCGTCTTCGCTCAGTTGGCGCCATGTTGTGGACCGTGTATTAACCAATGCGCTGCCAAAAGCATCAAAAGCGGCCTCTAAAACCGTTGTGGGAACACCATCAGCACGGACATCGATAAACTCAACGTTACATAATGTTTTCAACGCCTTACGGCACGTATCACAGTTTTTTAGGCCATAAAGTTTCATAATTCCTCCGCGCCATGTGTGGCTTTGGTCTCAGTCTTTTATTTTTTTAACGTGGTTTTGCTTGCTTTTTACATAGGCCATGCAATCATCCAACCGTAACATTTTGTTTCGTACGCCGGGCCATCTTAATTTTAAGATCAAAAGCGCGAAATCGAATGCGACACCCCGCACAACGGGGCGACTGTTTGAAGTAGAAGGAGAGACGGTATGCCAAGTGGCACCGTAAAATGGTTTAACACAACTAAAGGCTACGGCTTTATTGCACCTGATGAAGGCGGCAAGGACGTATTCGTTCATATTTCCGCTGTGGAACGTTCTGGCCTGACAGGTCTGGCCGACAATCAAAAAGTTGAATTTGAATTGTCTGAGGGTCGTGATGGCCGTCAAATGGCCAGCGATCTAAAACTCGCGTAAAATTTGCGCGGGGCGTGTGAACGCCCCTATCGCGTTTCAAGCTTACCACGCCACCGACATCAGTTGGTGGTGTAGCATCCTTTTTCGCCCACTGGGCATACAAGGCGCGAGCGTTTGACCTTCTTAACCTTTTTCACAGCCTTTGGCGTGTGACAGATTTCGCCTTGCTTTGGCACACCACAGCTGATCATTCCGCCGCTTTGCACAGGCTGAAGGCCTGACGGGCAGAAGTTGTCGCGAGATGCGGCAGCGCGATAGGCACAGCCTGCTGCGACCTGAGGTGGCGTGACAGGAACAAACGTAATTTCAGGATCTTCCGGAATTGTGCACGGAAAGATTACACAGGTCGCGTGCGCAGGTGCTGCAACTGCGGCAAATAGCGCGGCGATCAGCGATTTCTTCAACATGGTGACACCTTTTCTGTTGAACTGCTCTATTATACAGGTGGTCTATTGGTGCTCAGACTAGCGAATTTCGCTGGACCGTCAATTTTTCTGACCCAAGATCAACACTTTGAACCAAACTTGATGCGTAGACGCGACATATTTGACTCGCCTTTTCCCGAAATTAACGGCGACGCAGGTATTCGTGGGCAATACAAGCTGGGTTTTCGCTGCGCAGTTCGTACCTTGTGCGCAGCTCCCACTCATCTTCGCCGAATTCTGGGAAATAGGTGTCTGGGTCTTGCACCGTCAACGCAACCTCTGTGACAAGAAGGCGATCCGCAAGCGGTAGCATCGCACGATAGATCCCTGCTCCGCCCATGCCATAGATGCGCTGGTAGCCTTCAGATTGGGCCAACTCAATCGCCTCGGCCACGGAACCACAGCAATTTTCAGCGATGTCACTCTGTGATGTGACGACAATATTCAGGCGATTTTTCAGTGGCTTGAACGGAAGGCTTTCCCACGTATTGCGCCCCATCACAACGGCCCCACCCAGCGTCTCGCGTTTAAAAAACTTAAGATCTTCGGGGGCGTGCCATGGAATGTCATTATCTTTCCCAATCGCGCCATTGCGGTCACGGGCAACAATCAAGCTGATCATGTCAATCTTCCTTAGACAGCAACGGGCGCTTTGATCGCCGGATCGGGGTCATAGTTTAGAATTTCGAAGTCATCAAATGTGAAGTCAAAAATCGATGAAACCTGCCGTTTGATCCGAAGTTGCGGCAATGCCTTTGGCGTTCGAGACAGTTGGGTTTTCACCTGATCCATATGGTTGGAATAGATGTGGGCATCGCCCATTGTATGCACAAAATCGCCAGGTTCGTAGCCTGTGACATGGGCCAGCATGACCTGCAACAGCGCGTAAGACGCGATGTTAAACGGCACGCCAAGGAACATATCGGCGGAACGTTGATAAAGTTGCAAATGGAGCTTTCCGCCCAACACTTTGACCTGCCAAAGCGTATGGCATGGCGGCAGGGCCATGTCGGGAACGTCTGCTGGGTTCCAAGCAGATACGATCATACGGCGGCTGTCAGGTGAGGTTTTGATGAGCTCAATCAGGTCCGCAATCTGATCAACCGTCTTTTTACGATAAAGCTGCTCTTCGCCAACGGGTGCATCGACGGGCTCAAGCGCCGGAAAGCGGCGCCATTGATGACCGTATACAGGGCCAAGATCGCCATTCTGATCGGCCCACTCATCCCATATCGAAACGCCATTTTCTTGAAGATAGCGAATATTGGTGTCGCCACTTAGAAACCATAGCAGCTCGTGAATGATGGATTTCAGGTGCAATTTCTTTGTTGTCACCAGCGGAAACCCATCAGACAAAGGGTAACGTGCCTGCATGCCAAAGTGGGATATCGTACCGGTTCCGGTTCGATCGGTTGTCTCAACACCATTGTCTAAGATTGACTGCAATGCGTCGTGATACTGTTTCACGATATCCTCCATCCCCTTGGGCAGACTCAGCTAGCTGAAAGCACCCAACCGAAATACCTGATTTTCAAATTCACCGCTAGATATTGTTGCAGGAAATTTCTGATCCCCCAGATAATCCTAGATCATTCTCCACAGTCGCGGTAAAGTTTGCGCTATCAGGGCAATTCTAGCCCCTCGTTAAACGCGCATTCTCCGGAGCAAGAAATGAAATTGAAGTATCTTCACACGATGGTTCGTGTTGCTGATTTGGAAAAATCCGTGGCCTTTTTCGAGTTGCTCGGCCTGAAAGAAACCCGGCGCCGCGACTCTGAAGGCGGACGTTTCACATTGGTCTTTATGGCGGCTGAAGGACAAGAAGAATGCCCAGTTGAGCTGACATACAATTGGGATGGTGACGAAGGCCTGCCAAGCGACAGCCGCCACTTTGGCCACCTCGCCTATGCGGTCGAAGATATCTATGCCCTGTGCCAGAAGCTGATGGACAACGGCGTCACTATTAACCGACCTCCGCGGGATGGGCATATGGCCTTTGTGCGTTCACCGGATAATGTGTCGATCGAGCTGCTGCAGATGGGTGACGCACTGCCAGCGCAAGAACCATGGGCCAGCATGGAAAACTCAGGTCACTGGTAAGGGATCAGCCAAATCCGGTTAGTAAATATACCGGATTTGGTCGCCCCAATAGCGTTCGACCCGACGCAGAGATGACGTAATGTCTTCTAACCCCGCTGGGTCAATCACCCCTTTTTTGACAAGCCCGTCGGCATGGCGCCCAAACAAAGTTTCAACGATGTCGCGAATGTTGCGCCCTTTTTCGGTCAGTCGAACCCGCACCGATCGACGATCAACCTCGCATCGTTCGTGATGCATATAGCCGGTTTCGACCAGCTTCTTTAGATTATAGCTGACATTACTGCCCTGATAGTAACCGCGTGATTTCAGCTCGCCTGCCGTGACCTCATTGTCGCCGATATTAAACAACAACAGCGCCTGCACTGCGTTGATTTCCAAAACACCGACCCGTTCGAATTCATCTTTGATGACATCCAACAACAAACGATGCAGCCGCTCTACCAAAGCAAGCGCGTCGAGGTATCCGGTCATAAATAGTTGGTTGGAACCTGCGCCAATTGGCGATGGGCCTAATTGTGAATGAATGCTCATGCCAGTCTCCGTCATCAAACTCAGAAACAAGCTGAACCAAATTCGCGAAAAATCGGTTAAGTCTGGCAGATTGCCTAAAATACCAACTATTTATCGCCCGTCGTGAATGCAGAAATTTCTGCAATCAAGTTGGAAAACTCTGCTTTTGCAGGGGCTTGCCCGCTGACCCATTGATAGAGGTCCTGATCATTTTCATGCAAAAGCGCATCGTAAAGATCCAATTGCGCCGCGGTCATCCCCGCCAACTGGGCATCGGCAAACGCGCTTAGGATAATATCCATCTCTTTGATACCCCGTCGCATCGAGCGCATTTTCATACGTTTCAGACGGTTCTCGTGGGTCTCTTGCATAGCGCTCTCCGGTCGGTCACGGCGATTGACTAGGGGCAATACCCCTGCCCCCGAATTTGAGCAAGCCAATTTGCTTGAATACGTTCCGTCGCAAGCCTAAGACTTGCGCATTGCAAATGCCAAACGAGGCCGAATATGTCTTTCCTTGCTGAAAATCTTTCTCGCGTGAAACCTTCGCCAACGATTGCGATGACGGCAAAGGCGGCTGAACTGCGCGCTGCCGGGCGCGATGTGATCGGCCTATCTGCGGGCGAGCCAGACTTTGACACACCAGAAAACATTCGCGACGCGGCCAAAGCCGCCATCGATTCAGGGAAAACCCGCTATACCGCCCCAGACGGCATTCCGGAACTGAAACAGGCGATCTGCGACAAATTTCAGCGCGACAATGGCCTCACCTACACACCCAAGCAGGTGTCTGTGGCCACAGGCGGCAAGCAAATTCTATATAACGCCCTCATGGCCACCCTAAACGCGGGGGATGAGGTTGTTATCCCAACTCCATATTGGGTGAGCTATCCAGACATGGTATTGCTTGCAGGTGGGAAACCTGTGTTTGCCCATACAAGCCTCGAAAGCAACTTCAAACTGACCCCAGATCAGCTAGAAGCGGCGATCACCCCAAAAACCAAATGGTTCATCTTTAACAGCCCATCCAACCCATCCGGTGCTGGCTATTCTCGTGAAGAGCTGAAAGCGCTGACAGATGTCTTGCTGCGTCATCCCCATGTTTGGGTCATGACAGATGATATGTACGAACATCTTGCCTATGACGATTTCACTTTCTGCACCCCAGCAGAGGTCGAGCCGCAACTTTACGATCGCACACTTACATGCAACGGCGTGTCCAAAGCCTATGCCATGACAGGTTGGCGCATCGGATACGCTGCTGGGCCAGAGCATCTCATAGCGGCCATGCGGAAAATCCAAAGCCAGTCCACAAGCAACCCGTGTTCTGTAAGCCAATGGGCTGCGGTCGAAGCGTTGAACGGCACCCAAGATTTCCTCGCGCCACACAACGAAATGTTCGTACGCCGCCGTGACCTCGTGGTCAAAATGCTAAACGAGATCGAAGGCATCACATGCCCAACACCTGAAGGCGCGTTTTACGTTTATCCCTCCATTGCTGGGCTTATCGGGAAAACCACCACAGCGGGCACAAAAATCACGGATGACGAAAGCTTTGCAAAAGCCTTGCTCGAGGAAAAAGACGTCGCCGTTGTGTTTGGCGCGGCCTTCGGGCTTTCCCCAAACTTCCGTGTAAGCTACGCTACCTCTGACGAGGCCTTGAAAAAGGCATGCACGCGCATACAGGATTTCTGCGCGTCGCTGACATAAGAGGATACACATGCCAGGCGATTTGCCCGAATATTTCTTTCGCACACGCGACTCCGGCGCATCGGTTTTCAAAATCGATGCGCAAAATCGCAACAGTCGTTTGGAAATGGACCAAATCGCAACGGTGATCATGCGCACCGAAGAGATCCGCCCCCAAGGCGATCGCACTTTGACCGCAGATGATGTCAAAGCCATCAACACCTGGATCGCCGATCGCAAGGAAACCTTGGATTGGCGCCGTATTGATGACATTTCCCGCGCAGTCGATCACTTAAACCAAACGGCCCATTGGGCACAAAGCACCGCGACCGATATCGAACTGGACTCCGTCACAGATGCACTGTTGATGGCGATGCATGATCTTCGATCTGTCTTGGTGCGCAAAAAAGCCGAGCGCGTCATACGCGACGAAACATCGGCATAAGACCGCGCAAATCCCACCACGAAATATAATCAAGCGTGCCGTAGGCACACCGCTAACCTGCGTATTCAAGTCGCAAAGGATGTGCGCAACTCTGCCAATTTGCCGCGCCAAAACCGCAGCATAAGCAAGAGCGCCGCCATGCTCAGGCCGATGACAAGGCCAAGCCATACGCCCACACCGCCCATATCAAAGGTGAAGCCAAGTACATAGGCGCTGGTCATCCCAACACCCCAATAGCTGATCGCAGCCAAGATCATGGGCTGGCGGGTGTCCATCACCCCGCGCAATAGGCCTAACGCCATGGCTTGCGCCCCATCGACAAATTGAAACAAGGCGGCCACCAAAAGCAAAGACACACCGGTTGCGACGATTGCATCATAGTCGGGGTCAGATTTGTCGACAAAGCCGCCAATCAGAAATTCAGGCACGGTCACAAAAATAGAAACGGCCACCACGGCCATGCTCAGGCTAAACACAATTGCAGTGCGTGCCCCCTGTGCCAGATGTTCACTGTCTTTGCGCCCGATTGCGTTGCCTGCACGAATGGTCGCCGCGTTGGACAGGCCGAGATGAAACATAAAGGCCAGCCCCGCGAGGTTAAGGGCAATCCCGTGGGCGGCAAGCGGGATCTTCCCCAGCCACCCCATCATCGTCGTACTGGCAGCAAACAGGCCAACCTCAGCCAGATTGGTCAGACCAATCGGGGCCCCAATTCGAAACACGCGGCTCAGCACTTCGGCGTCTGGTTTCCAGATACGTGCAAACAACCTGTGCTCTGGCAGCTTGCGACCTGCGTAAATCACAACGCCCAGAATGGAAACAACCTGCACCACCAACGACGCAATCGCGGCCCCGGTCACCCCCAGTTCAGGTGCGCCCCAGTTGCCAAAAATCAATACGTAATTCACCAACACATTCGCCAAAGCCGCAAGAACGGTGATCCAAAAGACAACGCGCGTGTGTTCCAACGCGGCAAGATAGCTTTTGAGCACCATCACCAGCAAAGCAGGCAACAATCCTACACCAACAATACGCAGATAGGATTGTGCAGTTTGTGCTAGATCAGGCTCTTGCCCAATCGCGGTTAAGATCGGCCCTGAAAACCAAAACATTGGTAAGACCAAAATGGCAAAAAGGGCTGACAGCCACATGCCCATTCGGGCAATGCGGCGAATGGCTGTGTCATCATTCTGCGCATCCGCCTCTGCTACCATCGGCATAACCGCAATGCCAAAGCCTGATCCCAGAATGAATAATACAAAAAACAAGGTCGACCCCAGCACAACAGAGGCCAAAGCATCAACAGAATACTGACCAAGCATAATCGTATCGGTCAAACCGATTGCGAACTGTGCCACATGGCCACCGATCAGAGGTAGGCCAAGGCGAGACAGAGACCGCAGGTGGCCTCGATATGTCATATTGCTGGGTGTCATATTGAAAGGCTTATGGAGCGCGTCATGGTTTGGCAAGCGGCGATCGCATATTTTTTGATCACTTGGAAAACTTGAAAGAGACTGGACCTGCCCACCGATTTGAAGTCAGACTAAGCCCATCCACAGGAGCCCACCATGACCGATGCCTTTTCCTCGCTGATTTCAGATGCCCGCACATTTTTAAACACGCTGCATGACAACAATTCACGGGATTGGTTCCTTGAACACAAAGCCCAATATGATGCTGATCTCAAACGCCCGGCTGAGTTGCTATTGGATCAAGTGGCTGTTGATTTGAGCAAGGCCACTGGCAGCGCGATCAAGTCTAAACTGTTTCGGCCCCATCGGGATGTGCGGTTTTCCAAAGACAAGACGCCCTATCACACCCATTTGCATCTGCTCTGGACCGATATGGAGAACGGCCGCCAACCGATGGGTTGGTTTTTTGGGATCGGCAGAGATTATCTTTCCGTTGGCGCCGGCCTGATGGGATTTGAAAAAGAAACCATGCTGGCTTGGCGTGAGCATGTCGGGAACGAGGGCGGTGCCGAAATGGCAGCGTTGATTCAATCTCTAGAAACCAAGGGCTACCGGGTTGCGGAACCAGAGCTGAAGCGCATTCCTGCCCCATTTGACAAAGATCATGCGCATGGCGAATTGCTACGGCGCAAAAGCCTGTCAGCTTGGCGAGACTTTAACGCCAACGAAATGACTGACGTACCAAAGGATTTGATGGCTGTTTTCACAGACCTCACGCCGCTGACAGACAGCCTGAAATCCCTATTATAACACCGCCCGTTTTGCCACATCGCGAATAGCCGCGCGCACATCTTCCTGAGACGAGCGGTGATTTACGATTGCGGCCCGCAACATTTCGACCCCGTCGACCATCGTGGTCGAAAAGACAGCCTCGCCGCTTTCTTGCATCTCGATAGCGATCTTGGTGTTCAGTGCAGATTGCGCCTCGGCTGGCAGATCCGCGCGGGCGGTGAACACGCAGACATTTGATACGGGCGGACGCGCGGCTTGCATGTTGTCATGCTTGGCGACTTCATCAGCCATACTTTGCGCCAGGTCACAATTGCTGGTGATGGCACGCCCAAAAGCATCTGCGCCAAGCGTTTCTAAGGCCATCCACACTTTCAAAGCGCGGTTCCCACGGGACAAATCAATGCCGTAGTCCGTGTACCATGGGTCTCCACTGGCGACGCCACGGTCTTTGCCTTTCAGATAAACCGGACGCGCCGCAAAGGCCGCGCGGTGTTCTTCTTCGTTTCGGATCAGAACCAAACCGCAGTCATAGCCCACATACATCCACTTGTGGAAATCCAACGCGAGGGAATCCACACGCTCAAGCCCATCGGTTAAGCTCCGGTACGGATCATCTGCGAGCCGCGTCCACGCCCCAAAGGCGCCATCGACATGCAGCCACAGGTTTTCTTCGGCAGCGACATCAGCCAACGCGTTGAAATCGTCAAACAATCCCAAGTCTACCGACCCAGCTGTGCCAACCACAAGAAACGGCTGTGCCCCTTCGGCGCGATCTGCGGCGATCAAGCGGCGCAGCTCTGCCATATCCATTTGCCCCTCCACCAGCGGGACAATACGCACGTTGTCAGACCCAATCCCCATCAGTTGAATAGCTTTACGCGTCGCATTGTGCACACCCTGCCCGGCATAAGCCGTGAGGCGCACGTTGCCCTGCCCTGCGCCACGCACTTCGCTGCCAAGCGCCCGGACGCGGGCCGCCGCAAAGGCAATCAAAGTGGCCTGGGATGTCCCGGTGACCAAAACGCCCGAGGTTGTGTCTGGCATGCCCATTTGTTGACGAGTCCAGTCGATGACCGCGCGCTCCATATAATTGGCGCCGTGGTTCCGCCCTCCACAATTCGAGTTCATCACCGCGGTGACCATGCCCGCCATCACATCCGTTGCCAGACCAGAGCCTTGGACCCAGCCCCAATAGCGCGGATGTGTGTTGCCCGCATGATAGGGCATTACATCCTCTTTCAAACGTGCGAGGACATCTCCGCCTTTGCCAATCGCATATTGCGCCTCAAGGTCGTCGGGTACCTGCTGCCAAGGGCGATCACCGGCTGCTTCCATCTGGTCAATACAATGGTCGAGCAAGTCTTGCGCTTGCTTGCGAAACGCCGCCCAGTCTTTCGGGTCCAGAGAATGATCAGACATGCGCAAAACTCCTGCGAAATATTCTTGCGCGGGGTTTACAGCAGACGTGCGTAGAAAGCACCTAGAAAGTCATAGATTGCGAGAATGCGTCGCGGAGGTTTCAAAGGCTGAAAACAAAGCCAATGCTTGCCCTAAATCGCCATGCCCGCTGGAATATCAACCAATGGTGCAATTCCTGAAAACCCATTGATGGGATGCCAGCGTTCGCGTCGTTCGAACAAAGACAGCCCTGCCACCGGGTCGGTGCGGGTCATGTCGAGTAGGTCAAACTTGTTTTTGCCAAAGACAACAGACAACACCGGCCAATCATCCGTTTGATCCATACCTGGAAGAATGCAGCGCGACACACAAGACACGGCGATCTTGTCACGGGGCACCAGCTTGAACAGATCAGATGCAATCTTCAACGCCACGCTCCCCGCGTAGGCACGGTAAATCGCCATATGCCGTTCTTTTGGCATTTTCATTTCCGTCAAACGACCAGAAGGCGTGAACTTGAACTGAAACTCGGGCACGATCTCTGGCGAATGCAAATTTGCGACCGCATGCACAAAGCCCTCTTGCACCGAAAACCCAAGGCCTTTTGCCAATTTGTGGTGATGTGACAAGGTTTGCCGCGACTTGATGATCGACATGATCACAGTGTCATCCCCGGCTTGGATCGCAGCCCATGCTTCGTGCTCATCCATGACGTGCGCGCCATGACCAGCTGCGGAGGTCTTGCGGTTCACCCCAGGGGAACGCCGCAACAGCCCTTCCCAATCGATCCCATCAATCGTCTCGTGATGAAAAGTCGTGATGTGCCGAATGTAGCTTTCAAGCTCGTCGATATCCTTGGCATTGGATCGCTCCATTGCCTTTTTCCGATCGTCCTTTTCCATCCGCATCGCTTCCCGCATCGACGGAGAAGCACCACGACCAAAGGACCCCAGGGTGTCATTGTGCGCCATGACTTACCTCTCCCATAGGGTGTATTTACTCCTCAACATCAACCGTGCGCACTGAAATCTCATTTTGCAACTAAAAATTGCATATACCTGCATGAACTATATTTTCAGTATGTTACAGAATACACAGGCACCCGCCCTTGATACGGCCAAGCCCCACCCTCAAAGTGCATCACCGCGCGCAGCGCCACTTGCCCAATCGGGGCCACGGTGAAATAATGGGTTCAAACACCGACAATAAAAGAGCAGCCATGAACGATCTCCTGACGGAAACAGAAGCCGACACCACCTATGACGCCTCTTCCATTGAGGTGCTGGAGGGGCTGGAACCCGTCAGACAACGTCCTGGCATGTACATTGGCGGCACCGATGAACGCGCGTTGCATCACATGGTCGCGGAAATCCTAGACAACTCGATGGACGAAGCTGTGGCGGGCCACGCCAATCGCATCGAAGTCACGCTGCACGCGGATTTTGCGGTGACGGTCACCGACAACGGACGCGGCATTCCGATTGATCCGCATCCAAAGTTCCCGGATAAATCAGCGCTCGAAGTCATCCTGTGTACGCTGCACGCCGGCGGTAAATTCTCGGGTAAAGCCTATCAAACTTCGGGTGGTTTGCATGGGGTTGGCTCTTCTGTTGTGAACGCATTGTCTGACTCGATGGTGGTTCAAGTTGCCAAAAACAAAGAGCTTTTCGAACAACGCTTCTCGCGCGGTCTGCCACTGGGGGGTGTCGAAAAGATTGGGGCTGCCCCAAATCGGCGCGGCACTTCTGTGACCTTCCACGCGGACGAAGAGATCTTTGGCAAGCACCGGTTTAAGCCTAAGCGGTTGATGACGCTGGTGCGGTCAAAGGCCTACTTGTTTTCTGGCGTAGAAATTCGCTGGAAGTCGGAAATCGACGATGGTGAAACCCCAACCGAAGCGACATTCCACTTTCCCGGTGGCCTATCCGACTATCTGACCGAAACGCTGGGCGGCGCAAACACCTATGCCGATACGCCCTTTGCCGGCAAAGTCGAGTTCCGCGAGAAATTTGGCGAGGCCGGTTATGTGGAATGGGCCATCAACTGGACCCCAACCAAAGACGGTTTCATTCAGTCTTACTGTAACACCGTCCCCACCCCCGAAGGCGGCACCCATGTCACCGGGTTTTGGTCTGCGATCCTGAAAGGCATCAAAGCCTATGGCGAGCTTGTGGGGAACAAGAAAGCCGCGCAGATCACCCGTGATGATATGATGACCGGCGGCTGTGCCTTGGTGTCGTGCTTTATCGCCGACCCGGCTTTTGTAGGCCAAACCAAAGATCGCCTGTCGACTGAAACGGCCAACAAGATGGTGGAAAACTCGGTCCGCGACCATTTTGACAACTGGTTGGCCGCCGATACCAAATCAGCTGGTGCAATCCTTGATTTCCTTGTGCTGCGGGCCGAGGAACGCCTGCGTCGCAAGCAAGAAAAAGAAACGCAACGCAAGTCAGCGACCAAAAAGCTGCGCCTGCCCGGTAAGCTGGTGGATTGTTCTGCCACCAACCGCGAGGGCACAGAGCTGTTCATCGTAGAGGGTGACTCGGCGGGTGGCTCGGCCAAAATGGCCCGCAACCGCAAGAACCAAGCGCTGCTGCCGCTGCGTGGTAAAATCCTGAACGTTCTGGGGGCGGCGAGCAACAAACTATCCACCAATGCCGAGATCAGCGATCTGACACAGGCGCTGGGGGTTGGGCTAGGCACAAAGTTCAACCCGGATGATCTGCGCTATGACAAGATCATCATCATGACCGATGCGGATGTTGACGGGGCCCATATTGCGGCGCTGTTGATGACATTCTTCTTTACCCAGATGCGTCCGATGATTGATCAGGGTCACCTGTATCTGGCCTGCCCGCCGCTGTTCCGCCTGACCCAAGGCGCAAAACGCGTGTATTGTGTAGATGAAGAAGAACGCGACGCCCTGCTGGAAAAAGGCTTGGGCGGCAAAGGCAAAATCGACGTCAGCCGCTTTAAGGGCTTGGGCGAGATGGACGCAAAAGATTTGAAAGAAACCACCATGGACCCGACCTCACGCACATTGATCCGCGTGACCATCGACGAGGACGAACCGGGTGAAACCGGCGACCTTGTGGAGCGTTTGATGGGTAAGAAACCGGAAAAACGGTTTGAATACATCCAAGAGAACGCGCGGTTTGTGGAGGAGTTGGATGTTTAGGAAAAATTCTATTAGGACTCCTTGGGTTTGCACCCCCTTGGATAAAACGTGAGGCGTCTCGTCTGGGCGCTCGTGTGAATTTTTCTTGATCCCGTCGTCTGTGTCGGCTCAGAGATTGATGACCACATTCAAGAGACGAGATGCCGTACCAAACTCACCCATTGCCCCCATCCACCGCCCGCGCTTATGCTTTGTCTAAGAGCACAAAACCCCAAGGCCCGGCATGGAATTTATCACCAATAACCAAATCCTTTTGATTGCAGGCTGTTTCATCGTGGGGCTGCTCGCCACCTATTGGTTCATGCAATATTCCAACAGTGGGCGACTTTGGCAATTGGCGGATCTCTCTTGGGTGCTCTTTGGCGGCTTTGGGGCGCTGACGGCCATTCTCGCCGGGTTTTATCAAGATGACAGCAACCGGCTGCACCGGCAGATTGATATCGCCTTTACCGCCTCGACCGATTTTGACCGCGACGCGGCGCGGTTCCGGCTGCGCTATTGCGATCTCAACTCATGGCCCGCCGCCGATCTGCGCACGCTTTGCGAAAAGGTTGAGTTCCTTTCGGCCTCCACAGCCACCAATGCCGCCCTGCCCTTGTTCATCTCGCTCACGCGCCAGTCCGCCCAGCGCAGCGGATTGTATCTGTTTTCCGGCGGGAGTTCTGATGCCCAAGCGATGGACACGCAAATTCGTGATTTTGATACCAATAGCCTGTTGGCCTTTGACACAATGGATGAGGCAACCATTGCAGCCAGCAAATCCATTGGTGCAGAGACCCCACAGATTTCAGCGGACTATATGATTTTGGCCCGCGCTTATGACGAGCTCATCACCCAAGTTGAGCGTTTGAAAGCGGAATATGATCTGCTGGATGCGAACTCTGGCATTCTGGTGTTGCAGATTTTGGGACTGTGTTTGGTGGCCTTGACGGCCCCGTTCCGGCTGGGCAAATCGATCGTCGAGCTGCGCAAAGCGAATTTCCGGCAGCGCGAGCGCGAGGCCGCAGACGCTAAGAACCGTTCTTAAACCACCGCACGATGGCCGCGCGTTCGTCGGGTTCCATCCATGATACATTGGCCGGCGGCATTGCCTCGGACGCGCCGGCATGCACATAAATCGCATGTGCCATGGCCGCGATTTCAGCATCTGTTTCCAGCAAAACGCCTTTGGGGGCGCGGTGAATCCCATCCCAAAACGGCTCACGCGCGTGGCACATAGAACAGCGCCCCAGCACGATATCGCGGGCCTCGGCAAAACCTTCGGCCTGCGCAAATTGTGCGTTGGGCTCCTCTGCTGCGGCTTCTTCTAAGGGTTTCACCTGTGGCCCCGCGGATGACAGCCACATCACCAGAATAAACAAGATGACCGTCACCAGCCATGTCCACCACAGCATCCCTTTTCGAGCGTGCATCGCGTTAAAGAAATGGCGGATCGTGACCCCCATCAAAAACACCAAAGCGGCAATCAACCAGTTGTACGGCGTGGCAAAAGCCAACGGGTAATGGTTTGAGAGCATTAGGAAAATCACTGGTAAGGTGAGGTAGTTGTTATGGGTGCTGCGCAGCTTGGCGATCTTGCCGTATTTGGCATCAGGCACACGCCCGGCCTTTAGATCCGCCACTACAATGCGTTGGTTTGGCATGATGATGAAAAACACATTGGCCGTCATAATCGTGGCGGTAAAAGCCCCCAAATGCAGCATCATCGCGCGGCCCGTAAAGACGTGGTTCAGGCCATAACCCACGGTCACAAGGATGAAAAACAGCAGCACCATCAATAGGGTTGGCCACTGCGCCAAGGGGGACCTGCACAGCTGATCATACAACAACCACCCCAGCCCCAGCACGCCTGCGGAAATCGCAATACCCTGCCACAGAGCCAAATCCGCCTTATTGGCATCAATCAAATACAGCTCTCCGCCGGCCCAATAGACGACCATCAACAGCGCAAAGCCCGACAACCATGTCGAATAGCTTTCCCATTTGAACCATACGAGGTGATCGGGCATCGCTGCCGGTGCGACAAGATACTTGCGGATGTGATAGAACCCGCCGCCATGCACCTGCCATTCCTCGCCATCTGCGCCGTCGAAATCGCCATTTCGGTTCAGCCCCAAATCTAACGCGATGAAATAAAACGAAGACCCGATCCACGCCATGGCGGTAATCACATGCACCCAGCGGGCTGCAAACCCCAACCACTCCCAGATAATTGGCCACTCAAACATCATATACCTCCGAAACCTGCCTAGCCGGGCGTCGTATTTTCTTCTATCCTCAAATAAAGGCGAAGAGTTTCAAGGAAATTCGAACAATCATGTCATACTTTGACAATATCCAAACCTTTGTGCGTGTCTATGAACTTGGCAACATGTCCGCCGCCGCGCGTGATCAGCGCATCTCGGCAGCCGTCGCCAGCGCAAGAATTTCGCAGCTTGAGGATTATTTGAACGTTCGCCTGTTCCAACGCACCACCCGGCAGTTGAACGCGACCGAACAGGGGCGTTTGTTTTACACAGGTGCCTGTAAAATTCTGGATGCCATCGGAGAGGCTGAGGCCGCTGTTAGCTCTGTCACCGCCAATCCGCGTGGGTCGCTGTTTGTCGCGGCCCCATTGGGATTGGGCCGCCGGTTGATTGCCCCTGAAATCCCAACCTTTAAAGAGGCTTATCCACTCATTGATGTGCGCTTGCGTCTGTCAGATCGCAAACTTGACCTGACCGCAGAAGGATTGGATATCGCGTTTTTCCTTGGCCAGCCCGAAGACAGCGCCCTCAAGCTGCGCAAAATTGCAGACTGTCCGCGCATTTTATGCGCTGCCCCCCAATACCTCGGGGCAAAGGGCACTCCGTCTGATCCCGATCAGCTGACAGATGGCAGCCATGATTGCCTTAATCTGCGCTATCCCGGGGCACGTGAGTTTCAATGGCCCTTGCAAACCGTGGAAGGTGTTCAGAAATTTGCGGTTACCGGCCCCTTTGAATCTGATGATGGGGATGTGCTCACCCAATGGGCGCTAGATGGGCATGGGATTATCTTGAAGCCTATGTTTGAGGTGGCCCAAGCGTTGAAAGACGGAAGGCTGGTACCGGTTCTTGCTGAAACACCGCCCACAGCTATTCAATTAGGATGCTTGTTTTCACACCGCCGCCATCAAGACCCAAAGTCGCGATTGTTCATGGAACACATGGCCAAACACATGGCCGCGGTGCTTGCACACGCCTAGTGTAGATTCTTAAGCAGCCGCTGGGGGCGCATATTAGCTGCCGCGATATGTGGAATACCCATAGGGCGAAAGCAACAAAGGCACGTGATAGTGCTCTTCTACATTCATCCCGAACCGAATTGGGATTTGGCCTAAAAACAAAGGATCATCATCGACCCCCTGTGCATTCAGATATTCTTCGCAAAAGAAAATCAGCTCATATGTGCCCGTTTTGAACTTATCTTCGGGCAATATCGGTGCATCGGTGCGGCCGTCGGCGTTTGTCACTGTCTCTGCGATTTTACGGTGTGCGTTGCCAGACACGCGATACAGCGCAATCTTGATGCCCTCAGCAGGGCAGCCGCGCCCTGTGTCCAAAACATGCGTGGTCAAATACCCAGCCATAGCGCCCTCCTGATGCTTTTGAACACCTTAGCAATGCCGAATTCAAATGTGGACCCTATACAGACGCGCTTAGGTCTTTCAAAATAAAGCTGAAAACAGCGCTGCTTTCACTGCGTTATGATGCCCATCAAAGGAGCACCGCATGAACAGATACCCCCGCGACCTGCGCGGCTATGGCCAGACACCCCCTGATCCGAAATGGCCTGGGGGTGCGCGGATTGCCGTGCAATTTGTGCTGAACTTCGAAGAAGGCGGCGAGAATTGTGTGCTGCATGGCGATGCCGCCTCAGAGGCGTTTTTGTCTGACATTCCGGGTGCCGCCCAATGGCAGGGCCAGCGGCACTGGAATATGGAGTCGATCTACGACTACGGCGCCAGAGCGGGGTTCTGGCGTTTGCATCGCTTGTTCACGGGCGCCCAGATTCCGTTAACGATTTACGGCGTGGCCACCGCCTTGGCCCGTGCCCCCGAACAGGTTGCAGCGATGAAGTCTGCAGGATGGGAAATCGCGTCGCATGGTTTGAAATGGGTCGAACATAAAGATATGCCTGAGGCCGAGGAACGGGCCGCGATCAAAGAGGCGATCCAGCTGCATACCGAAGTGGTCGGAGAGCGCCCAAAAGGTTGGTACACGGGACGGTGTTCAGAAAACACTGTTCGACTGATCGCTGAAGAAGGCGGTTTTGCCTACGTATCAGATACTTACGATGATGACCTGCCCTATTGGGCCCGTATCTCCGGGCGCGATCAATTGGTGATCCCCTACACGTTGGAAGCCAATGACATGCGATTTGCCACAGCACCGGGCTGGGTGACTGGGCAAGATTTCTATACCTATCTGAAAGACGCCTTTGACGAGCTTTATGCAGAGGGCCTCGCAGGTGCGCCTAAAATGATGAGCATTGGCTTGCATTGCCGCCTCGTTGGGCGCCCCGGAAAAACGGCCGGCCTGCGAAAGTTCATAGACTACATTCAGGGGATCGAAGGGGTCTGGGCTCCCCGACGCATCGACATTGCACAACATTGGGCAAATACCCATCCGCCGATCGAATTTGAACGCCCCAGCGACATGCCCGAAGATATTTTTGTGATGCGCTTTGGTGGTATATTTGAACACTCGCCATGGATTGCAAAAGGCGCATATGCCTTAGAGCTGGGGCCAGCACATGACTGTGCAATTGGCTTACATAATGCCATGGCACGTGTGTTTCGAGCGGCTGCGAAAGACAAGCGACTTGAGGTGTTGCGTGCCCACCCGGACCTTGCTGGTAAATTGGCGGCCGCGGGCCGTTTGACCAACGCGTCGACATCCGAGCAATCAAGCGCCGGGCTTGATATGTTGACCGATGCAGAGCGTGACATGTTTCAAAAGCTCAATACAGAATATGTCGCCAAACACGGGTTTCCCTTTATCATTGCCGTTCGAGACTATGACAAAACCGGGATTGCCCGCGCATTTCAACGTAGATTGTCCAACGATACAGAGACCGAGTTTGCAGAAGCCTGCCGACAGGTCGAACGTATCGCCGCCTTGCGTCTGGCAGAGGTTTTGCCATGACGGTCCTGCATACAGAGCCACTGACCGCCAAAACGTTTGCACCGTTTGGTGATGTCTTAGAATGCAAATCCGAAGGTGCGCTGAAGATCAACCAAGGTCTGTGCGACCGTTATCATGATCTTGCCCGTCTCGATTTTGGCGGCGGACAAGCCGGGATTAGCATTTTTCACGCTCAACCGCGCAACCTGCCCTACACCTTAAATCTATTGGAACGGCACCCATTGGGAAGCCAGGCCTTTGTTCCGATGTATGAAACCTCTTTTCTGGTGATCGTCGCACCAGACGACAACGGCCTACCCGGTCAACCGCGTGCATTCCTCTCTTCTCGTGGTCAAGGTATCAACTTTCATCGTGGGATTTGGCATGGCGTTCTTACCCCGCTCGACGGACCTGGGCTGTTCGCCGTCGTTGATAGAATTGGCTCAGAAAACAATCTCGAAGAGTTCAGATTGACAAAAGAAGTTAAGATAGTTTAATGTTAAACAATATTAATTTCCAAAATTTACGCTCTTAGTGGAAATTCTCTGCACACCCCAAACAATTCTCCGTTAACCAAGCTTCCCGCTGGACGCATGGCTGCTATGCCTGTAGCGATCTACCTAAGTAGTTTAACATTAAACTATAAGATTACAAAGGATACACGGAGGAGGATGCCCACAGATGGCGAATTTCGAAGACATCGATCCAATTGAATCCCGCGAATGGCAGGAAGCAATTGAAGACGTAATCGCAAAAGACGGAGCAGACCGGGCGCACTACCTGCTCGACAAAGCTGTTCAACAAGCGCGCGCTGCTGGGGCCACCCTGCCCTTCTCTGCCACAACGCCCTACCAAAACACCATCCCGACAGACGACCAAGAACCGTTCCCCGGTGACATGGATATGGAATGGCGCATCCGTACAATTAACCGCTGGAACGCCATGGCGACCGTTGTGCGTCGCAACAAAGTTTCAAGCGAATACGGCGGCCACATTGCCTCCTTTGCGTCTTCCGCAGTTATGTACGATGTTGGACTAAACCACTTCTGGCGGTCCAAATCGGCGATCCACGGCGGCGACTTGGTGTTTTTCCAAGGTCACGTGATTCCAGGCATCTACGCACGGTCCTTTATGGAAGGCCGCCTGACCGAAGAGCAGCTGGAAAACTTCCGTTCCGAAGTTGGTGGCAAGGGCCTGTCGTCTTATCCGCATCCATGGTTGATGCCTGACTATTGGCAGTTCCCAACCGTATCCATGGGCCTTGGCCCATTGATGGCGATCTACCAAGCCCGGTTCATGAAATACATGCACAACCGGGGCCACATCGACATGGCAGACCGTAAGGTTTGGGTCTTCCTTGGTGATGGCGAAATGGACGAACCGGAATCTCGTGGCGCAATCGATCTTGCAGCCCGCGAAGGTTTGGACAACCTGATTTTTGTTGTGAACTGTAACCTACAACGTCTTGACGGCCCAGTCCGCGGCAACGGCAAGATCGTTCAAGAACTCGAAGGCGGTTTCCGTGGGGCCGGCTGGAATGTCATCAAATTGCTTTGGGGCAAAGGTTGGGACGAGCTGCTTGAGAAAGACACCTCTGGTAAGCTGCGCCAGTTGATGGATGAAACCGTCGATGGTGACTATCAGACCTTCAAATCCAAAGATGGCGCTTACATCCGCAAGCATTTCTTTGGCAAATACCCAGAGACCGCCAAACTGGTCGAAGATTGGTCAGATGAGCAAATCTTTGCACTACGCCGTGGTGGCCATGACCCTCAGAAAGTCTACACCGCGTTCAAACGCGCGACAGACACCAAAGGTCAGCCAACTTGTTTGCTGGTAAAAACCGTCAAAGGGTACGGCATGGGCTCTGCTGGCGAAGGCCAGAACACCACGCACCAGCAAAAGAAGATGGCCGAAGATCAACTGCGTGCCTTCCGCGATCGCTTTGAAATTCCTGTCAGCGACGAAGATTTGCCAAACGCGCCGTTTGTAAAACTGAACAACGCGCAGAAAGCCTATTTGGCGGATCGCCGTAAAGCGCTAGGCGGTGAATTCCCAAAACGTGAGGCGAAATCTGACAAGCTTGAAATTCCAGCGCTGGATAAATTTGCAGCGCAGCTGAAATCGACGGGCGACCGCGAAATCTCGACAACAATGGCATTTGTCCGCATCCTGACCACGCTTTTGCGTGACAAGAAAATGGGCAAAAACGTTGTTCCGATTGTACCGGATGAAAGCCGCACCTTTGGTATGGAAGGTCTGTTCCGCTCTGTAGGGATCTACAACCCACTGGGTCAGAACTACACGCCTGAAGACGCCGACCAGATGCAGTACTACAAAGAAACGACCGATGGTCAGGTTCTGCAAGAAGGGATCAACGAGGCTGGCGCGATGGCTGATTGGATTGCGGCGGCGACGTCTTATTCCAATCACGGCGTGCCGATGGTTCCGTTCTTTATCTACTACTCGATGTTTGGGTTCCAACGGATTGGTGACTTGGCATGGGCCGCCGGCGATAGCCGCGCACGTGGCTTTATGCTGGGTGGCACCGCGGGTCGAACAACACTGAACGGCGAAGGTTTGCAGCACGAAGATGGCCACAGCCACATCCTTGCGGGCACCATTCCGAACTGCATCAGCTATGACCCAACCTTCCAATTCGAAGTCGCAGTGATCATTCAGCACGGCATGAAGGAAATGTACGAAGAACAGAAAGATGTCTTCTATTACCTGACGCTGATGAATGAAAATTACGCGCATCCAGACATGCCGATGGGTGTCGAAGAGGACATCATCAAAGGTCTATATCGCTTTAAAGAAGTGAAAAAGCCGGGCAAAAAGCACGTCACGCTGATGGGCTCTGGCACCATTTTGATGCAAGCCATCACTGCCGCAGAAATGCTGGAAGAAGACTTTGGTGTCACTTCTGAAATCTGGTCTGCTCCAAGCTTCAACGAGCTGGCGCGCGACTGTCAAGACGCCGAACGCCACAACCGCCTGAACCCATTGGCCGAGCCAAAGGTTCCGTTTGTGGCACAGCAGTTGGCAAAGGCCACAGGCCCTGTGATTGCAGCAACCGACTACATGAAGAACTTTGCCGAGCAGATCCGCGCCTGTGTGCCCGGTCGCTACACAGTCCTTGGGACAGATGGCTACGGCCGGTCCGACAGCCGCGTAAACCTGCGTCGTTTCTTTGAAGTTGACGCAAACCATATCGCTGCCGCCGCCATGGTTGAGCTGTACCGCGAAGGTGGCATCACCAAGGCCGTGCTCGAGAAAGCTCTTAAGAAATACGACATTGACGGCGCAAAGCCGAACCCCCGTCTGGTGTGATCGGGACAGAGGAGACAAGATCATGACAATTGAAGTCAAAGTACCTGATATTGGGGATTTCGCGGAAGTTCCTGTTGTATCCATCCTGGTCGAGGTTGGCGATGTCATCGCTGTAGAAGATCCGATCATCGAACTGGAATCTGACAAAGCCACAATGGAAGTTCCTTCTTCCGCGGCCGGTAAGGTTTTGGAAATCAAAGTAGCCGAAGGCGACAACATCGGCGAAGGCGCTGTTGTTCTTTTGCTGGAAGGTGAAGCAACTGCAGATGCCGCTCCGGCGGCACCGCCCGCGGCGGCCCCCGCTGCTGCACCTGCAGCGGCTCCGGCCCCAGTTGCCGCAGCAGCTGTGACTGACAGCGGTTTTGGGAAAGCACATGCATCCCCATCTGTGCGTGCCTTTGCCCGCCAGCTCGACATTGATCTGACCAAAGTGAACGGCTCAGGCCGCAAAGGTCGCATCCTGCGTGAAGACATCACTGCTCATCTGAAATCTACCGTTGCACCTGCGGCGGCGCCTGCGGCAAGCGGCGGCATGGGTATCCCACCGATCCCTGCGGTTGATTTCAGCAAGTTCGGCAAAGTCGAAGACGTTGAGATGCCACGCATCAAAAAGATCTCTGGTCCTGCCCTGCATCGTTCTTGGCTGAACATCCCGCATGTGACGCACAACGAAGAGGCCGACATCACAGATCTCGACGGTTATCGCCGCGAGTTGGATGGTATCGCCAAAACCGAAGGCTACCGTGTGACTTTGCTAAGTTTTGTGGTGAAAGCCTCTATTTCAGCGCTAAAGCAGCATTGGGAAGTGAACAGCTCGATCCACCCTGATGGCGATAAGCTGATCAAGAAAGACTTCTACAACATTGGTTTTGCAGCAGATACACCAAACGGCCTGATGGTCCCTGTTATCAAAGATGCAGACCGCAAGGGGATTGTGGAAATTTCTAAAGACCTGATGGAACTGTCCGGCAAAGCGCGCGAAGGCAAGCTTAAGGGCGATGACATGTCTGGTGCCACGTTCACCATTTCGTCTTTGGGCGGCATTGGTGGTACATCCTTTACCCCGATCGTAAATGCGCCCGAGGTTGCCATCCTTGGCCTCACCCGTTCGAAAATGGCGCCGGTCTGGAACAAAGAAACCAACGCGTTTGAACCACGCCTGATGCAACCGCTGTCTATGTCTTATGACCACCGTGCGATTGACGGTGCTTTGGCAGCGCGCTTCTGCGCGACCCTGAAACATCTGCTTGGCGACGTGCGTCGCTTAATGCTGTAAGGGAGTGGCTATTATGGACGTTAAAGTTCCTGATATCGGTGATCTCGATACGGTTCCTGTTGTCTCGATCTTGGTCGAAGTTGGTGACACTGTTGCCGTCGAAGACGCACTGATCGAGCTTGAATCTGACAAAGCCACCATGGAAGTGCCTTCCCCGGCGGCTGGCGTTGTGAAAGAAATCAAAGTGGCCGAAGGCGACAACGTGGGCGAAGGATCATTGATCCTGATCCTCGAAGGCGCTGAGGCAGCGACCGCAGCGGAAGCTCCGGCAGAGGCCGAAACACCAGCTGCCGCCACTGCCGTTGCCCCAACGGGCACTGCAACGGGCGCGGGTGATGTGCACGCCGAAGTGGTTGTTTTGGGCTCTGGCCCAGGGGGGTACACCGCAGCGTTCCGCGCGGCTGACCTTGGCAAAAAAGTCGTTTTGATTGAAAAAGACAGCTCTCTGGGCGGTGTCTGCCTGAACGTGGGCTGTATCCCGTCCAAAGCCCTTTTGCATGGCGCAAAGGTCATCACTGAAGCTGAAGAAATGGCGCACTTTGGTGTGAAATTTTCCAAGCCAGAGGTTGATCTGGATGCCCTGCGCGGCTGGAAAGAAAACGTGGTCACTCAGCTGACCGGCGGTCTGAAAGGTCTTGCAAAGGCGCGTAAGGTTGAGGTTGTGAACGGCTACGGCACTTTCACAGGCCCAAACATGATCGAGGTCGACAACGACGGCGCGAAATCCACCGTCAGCTTTGATCAATGTATCATCGCTGCAGGTTCCGAGCCGGTCACCCTGCCCTTTATCCCGCATGATGACCCACGTGTGATTGATTCCACCGGTGCCCTAGAGCTGGAAAACATTCCAGAACGTCTATTGGTGCTTGGCGGCGGAATCATCGGTTTGGAAATGGCGACGGTCTATGACGCGCTGGGATCGAAAGTGACCATCGTAGAATTCATGGACCAGATCATTCCAGGTGCAGACAAAGACATCGTTAAGCCTTTGCACAAACGCATCGAAGGTCGCTATGAAGCGATCCTGACCAAAACCAAAGTCACCGCCGTTGAGGCGACAGACGCTGGCATGAAAGTCACGATGGAAGGCCCAGATGGCGAAACCGTAGACACCTTTGACAAGGTTCTTGTGTCTGTGGGGCGTCGTCCGAATGGGGCAAAGATTAACGCAGCTGCGGCCGGTGTTGCCGTGGACGAGCGTGGCTTTATCGCTGTCGACAAACAACAACGCACAGGCCAGGCGCATATCTTTGCCATCGGCGACGTTGTGGGCCAACCGATGCTTGCGCACAAAGCCGTTCACGAAGGCAAAGTGGCCGCCGAAGTGGCAGCAGGCCACAAGCGGTTCTTTGATGCACGTGTGATCCCTTCGGTCGCATATACTGACCCCGAGGTCGCGTGGGTTGGCATGACGGAAACCCAAGCCAAAGCCGAAGGCGTTAAGGTTGGCAAGGGTGTGTTCCCTTGGGCTGCCTCTGGCCGCTCGCTGTCACTTGGTCGCTCTGAAGGCATCACTAAGCTGCTGTTTAACGAGCATGAGCAAGTGATTGGTGCTGGCATCGTTGGCCCGAACGCAGGCGATCTGATCGCCGAGGTTGCTTTGGCCATAGAAATGGGCGCGGATGCAGTGGATCTGGGGCATACCATCCACCCTCACCCCACATTGTCAGAAACCATAAACTTTGCAGCAGAGATGTTTGAAGGCACAATCACTGACTTGATGCCGCCGAAAAAGCGCAAGTAAAGCTTGATACCTAACCAAGAAAATCCCGCCAACGGCGGGGTTTTTTATGGGCTGATTGCTGGACTTAGCAGGTCCTGGCTATGTACCACGGTGGCAAACTCACCATTCAAATGCGCCAATGCGGTACGATGGATGTCCACGGCCGTTAGGTTTGGCCCATCATCAAAGCTGGTATTCGCATTTGATGTGAATGCCGCACAGGCATCTGCCACCAAGGTCACCTGAAACCCAAGGTTTGCCGCCATACGCGTGGTGGTTGACACGCAATGTGGCGTGGTCAGACCACAGATGGTAAGCTTTTGAATATTCAGGCTTTTCAAATGTTCCTCAAGCGACGTTCCAATAAACCCTGAATTCACTGACTTTTCAAAAATGATCTCGCCCGGCGCTGGTGTGACCTGCGCTTTAAACTCTGTTCCGCCGCCAGACAAAGGTGAACCCGGCATGGTGCTGACATGACGAATATGAACGACGGGCTGTTCGTTTTTGCGCCAGTCCGCCAGTAACGCCCCGGCCACATCCTCGGCGTCCGGATTATTGCGTTCACCCCAAAAAGGATCGTCAAAACCCTTTTGAATGTCGATGAGAATAAGTGCATTCATGATTTTTCGCGCGCCATCCACCGCGCCATATCTAGCAAGCGGCACGAAAAGCCCCATTCGTTGTCATACCAACCAAACACCCGCAAAAGGCCCCCGACCGAAACAGAGGTTTCGCGCGTACACACGACCAGCGATTCAGGCCGCATTCGCAAATCTGTAGAGACCAACGGCTTTTGTGTCAGGCCCAGAATACCGCGTCGTTCAGCCTCTGCCCGAAGCACCGAGTTAACCGTCTCTTTGTCCACGGGGTCATCGGTTTGGATGGTTAAATCAATTGCGCTGACACTGGCGGTGGGCACCCGGATGGCACGCGCTTCAACCCGCCCTTTAAGATGCGGCAAGACCCGGTCAATCATCTTTTGTGCGCTGGTTGTGGTAGGCACCATCGACATAGCTGCCGCACGGCTACGCTCTAGCGCGGCGCGAGGTTTGTCGACCGTTGGCTGCGAACCAGTATAGCAGTGTACCGTTGTCATATGCCCACTGATCAAACCAAAGGCATCGTCGAGCGTTTTCATGAGCGGCGCAAGGGCATTGGTAGTGCAAGAGGCATTAGAAACGATGCGTTGCCCTGCAAATTGATCTTCGTTCGCGCCCATCACCAAGGTGATGTCTGCCTGATCAGAAGGGCCCGACATCAAAACATAACCTGCACCGGCCTCAAGGCCCCGCTCGGCCACCGCGCGATTGCCGGTCATGCCCGTGCATTCCAGAACAATATCAACGCCAGACAAGTCGAGCTTGGCAATGTCAGCTTCGCCAAAAAAGGGGTATAACGCCCCATCGACCTTGAGCACCCCATCACTGTGTTCCACAGCGCCTTTGTAGGTGCCAAAGACAGAGTCATATTCAAACAAATAGGCGCATGTTTCGAGAGATTCGATGTCGTTTATACCAACGATTTCGAACCCATCATAGGCGCCACCCTGTGACAAGATTCGCAAAACAGTTCGGCCAATACGACCAAAGCCATTGATAAATATACGAATTCTCTGATCGCCCATGGGAATCTCCTCCAACGCAAACAGCCCTTATCGCTATTCAACGCCTTTGTGAGACAATGACCACCCCTGCAATTGTGTCAGATACAATCGCAATTTGTGATACATCGGCATTTACCGCAGCCGTGGATGGCGATTTACGTCTTTGTACAACAGGTATCGAAAGCGCCCCGGCCCGCCTGCATAACACGCCTGCGGGCAAAACGCGCGCAGCCACATGAAATCGCCGGCCTCAACTTCAATCCATTCTTGGTTAAGCAAATAGACCGCTTTGCCTTCCAACACATACAGCCCATGTTCCATGACATGGGTTTCCGGAAAAGGTATCACCCCGCCCGGTTCAAAGTTTACGATATTGACGTGCATGTCGTGGCGCATGTCGTCGGAGTCCACAAACCGCGTTGTCGCCCAGCGGCCGTCTGTTTCGGGCATTGCAGTTGGGGCAATATCTGCTTCATGCGTGACAAAGGGTTCAGGGCGATTAATGCCTTCAATCGCCTCATACTGTTTTCTAATCCAGTGAAACGTGACCGGTGCATCAGAGGTGTTTTTCAACGCCCATGTCGCACCAGCCGGGATATAAGCATAGCTGCCCTCGACCAGGTCGTGATGCGTATCCCCCAACAACAACTGCGCAGCACCTGACACCACAAAAAGCACCGCTTGGGCCTCTGGATCAAGCTCTGGCTTATCGCTGCCGCCCTGTGGAGAAACTTCGACAATGTATTGCGAAAAGCTTTCGGAAAAGCCGCTCATCGGGCGGGCGATAATCCAAGCACGGGTGTTTTCCCAAAACGGAAGGTTTGACGTGACGATATCGGTCATCACCCCTTTGGGGATGACCGCAAATGCATCGGTAAAGACAGCCCGGTTGGTTGTCAGTTGGGTCTGAGGCGGTAATCCACCCAGAGGCATGGCATAGGTTGAATCAGACATCAGCGTTCCTTGTTGGTCCGCACCAACAAATCGTTATTTTCTTTGATTTCCAAGGGCTCACAACCCAAAGGACTTATAGGCAGCGATTGATAATCAACGATAGGCTTTCCGCGCGAGGTCAATCTTGGCCTCCATCATAGACATATTTTTCAGCAATTCTTGGCGTTCGGTGCGGTCGTCTGTATCGCGCAATTCTGCACGCAAAAGTTCGAGTTCCCGCGAGAGAGTTACAAACTCGGGCACGCCACCGCTTTCTTTGACCAACCGATTTAACAAGGCGTTCTCTGGGTCATCCGACTTGGGCAAGGGTTTCCCTTCCCCTTCGAGATTATCGAAAGCGCCATTTGCCTCAGCCTCGGCAATTTTTTGGTTAATCAAGTCGATCAAAGGGTGGTCCATCCTTCGCATTTACCAAAAACGGGCCCACAAAAAAACCGGCGACCTAAGCCGCCGGTTTAAAAATTTCAGTCGGTGCTGATTACTTTTTAGTAATGCGACCGTCTTTGTATGGTGTGTAAGGTGCGTTTTTGGCGATGAATTCCGCGGTTACATCCGCAAGGTCTGGGCCAAAATCATAGGCGTTCATCGCGCCGCGGAACATCTTGTAGCCGTCCCCGCCGTTGCGCACATAGTTGTTAGAAACAACGCCATAAACCTTTTCCAAATCAATCGCAGCACCGCCAACCATCACGTCAGAAATACGTGAACCAGCGGGCTGGGCAGCATCAAACGTATAAGTCATGCCTGCCACCTGCGGGAAGCGCCCGGCCCCCTCTTCAACCTGAGACACGCCGTTTTCAAGCGCTTCGATAATGGTCGCGCCTTTGACTTGAAAGGTCGACAAAGTGTTTTGGAACGGGAGAACCGTCAAAACTTCACCCATAGTGACTTCGCCCGCATCAATAGACGCACGAATACCACCGCCGTTCTGGATCGCAATATCAATGCCTTGATCCATCACACGATCCAGCATCGCATCTGCAATCAAGTTGCCCATCGCACATTCAACTGCACGGCACTCTTCGCGCACGCCCACAATCTCTGTTGCGGTTTCAGCCACAACTTTGCTGCGGATCTCATCTAGTGGTTTGGCAGCCTCGGCGATACGCGCTTTGATTGCGTCGTTCTCAGCCACAAAGCGGTCCATGATCAACGGCTCACCCTGCGCTGAGACCACTTTGCCTTCGTCATCAAAGACAACGTTCAATTCACCAAGGAATTTTCCATAGGCATAGGCTGACACGATCTGTGTTTCGCCAATCACCGTTGGGTATGGGCCTTCGGCGCGATCAGATACGTTGGATAGGTAAGTGTTAGAGTGGCCAGATACGATGACATCAACGCCAGTTGTATTCTCCGCGACTTCTTTGTCTTTCATAAAGCCAGAGTGGGACAAGACGATGATCTTATTGATGCCCTCAGCGGTCAGACGATCCACTTCGCCTTGCACCGCATCAACCGCCTTTGAGAATGTGATGTTGGCCCCCGGAGACGCCAGTTCATCTGTGTTTTCTGGGGTCAAACCAATCAGGCCGATCTTTTCGCCACCTTTTTCGATCACGATAGATTTCTTCAACACACCCGCAAGCGCTGGCTCTGCCGAGACATCAGCGTTTGACATCAGCACGGGGAAATTCACCGCGTCCATAAAGCCGCGCAGAACCTCTGGGCCATCGTCAAACTCGTGGTTGCCCACGGTCATTCCGTCATAGCCAAGGTTGTTCATCATCTCTGCTGCAAGCTTGCCCTTGTAATAGGTATAAAACAGCGTGCCCTGAAACTGATCGCCCCCATCCACAAGAATGGAATTCACCGACCGCGACCGCGCAGCATCAACTGCAGATTTCAACCGTGCAGACCCGCCAAAGCATTTGCCCTCTGCGTTGTTTTCCGCCGAACAACCGGAATCATATTTGCTGATCGGCTCAAAACGCGCGTGGAAGTCGTTGGTGTGAAGAATGGTTAGCGCATAGTCAGCTGACGCAATCGTCGTTGTTGCCGCTAAAACTGCAGCGCTTGTCAAAAGACGCTTAATCATGATGTTCTCCCTGAGTACTTATATCGAAATGGGACACGAAATTGACCTAAGAGTCAAAACTCTCTTTGCGGCAACCAACCGCGATCGTGTGACACGGGCGTGACAGGGTTTGAAAAACCAACCAACAAATCGTCAATTAATCAAAATATGCCAACAATTTATCGGGTTTTCCCCTGCCAGATGGCGGTTGCCACAACGGGTGCGATCACTCGGTTTGGGCAAACTGGTCTTGACCTGCGCCGCAGGTCGTCGCATCACGCGCATATGCTGATTTTTAAGATATTGCGGGCTGATGAATGGGCCCAGTTGCAGGCAGACGGAAAGACGCTTGGCGCTCCGATTGATCTGCAAGATGGCTTTGTTCATTTCTCAACGGCAGCTCAAGCGGCAGAAACCGCTGCAAAGCACTTTGCCAACGAGACTGATTTGTCCCTGCTGGCCCTGGAAAGCGACGATCTTGGCGAGGGCCTGAAATGGGAGGTCTCACGTGGCGGCGCTAAATTCCCGCATTTGTATCGCGAGCTACACCTGTCAGAGGTTCTTTGGGCCAAACCCCTTCCCCTTGTTGACGGTGCCCACCAATTCCCAACCGAGGTCACACCATGAATTTCCTTGAACGTCTGGGCATGCCCCTTTTGCATAAGATTGATCCCGAGACCTCACATGGGTTGGCGATCAAAGCGCTTCAGATGGGGGCGGCGGCTGCGCCGGGCCTGATCACATCTCCTCGGTTGCGCACCACATTGGCTGGCATAGACTTGCCAAACCCCGTCGGCCTTGCTGCTGGTTTTGACAAAAACGCAACGGCCCTGCTGGGATTGTCCCGCGCCGGTTTTGGCTTTTTTGAAGTTGGCGCCGCCACACCGCGCCCACAACCGGGCAACCCAAAGCCACGCCTGTTCCGCCTGACCGAAGACAAAGCAGCCATCAACCGCTTTGGTTTTAACAACGATGGTATGACGGCCATTGCCCAACGATTGGCACAACGCCCGCGTGATGCCGTGATCGGCCTGAACCTTGGCGCAAACAAAGACAGCGATGATCGGGCCTCTGATTTTGTGAAAGTTATCGTTGAATGTGGTGCACATATTGATTTCGCCACCGTCAATGTCAGTTCTCCGAACACCGAAAAACTGCGTGATTTGCAGGGTAAAGACGCTTTGTCGGCGCTGCTTTCCGGTGTGATCGAGGCTCGGAATGGGCTTGAGCGTAAAATCCCTGTGTTCCTGAAAATCGCACCAGATTTGACTGACACCGAGATTGCGGAGATCGCAGAGGTGGCGCTGGAAAGTGGTTTGGATGCGATTATCGCAACCAACACCACTTTGTCGCGGGATGGCCTGATGTCTGAACACAAAGGCGAAATGGGCGGTTTGTCTGGTGCACCGCTGTTTGGAAAATCCACCCGCGTGTTGGCGCGGCTTTCCCAACTGACCGACGGAAAAATTCCATTGGTCGGCGTCGGCGGAATTTCCAATGCAGAGCAGGCCTATGCCAAAATCTGCGCCGGGGCCTCGGCGGTTCAGCTGTATACAGCGCTGGTTTACGGTGGTCTTTCCATGGTCGAAGATATCGTACGCGGCCTCGACACCCTATTGCAGGCTGATGGGCACGCAAATGTCGCGGATGCTATTGGCTCTAAACGGGAGGACTGGCTATGACTGTAATCTGGCACAACCCGCGCTGTTCGAAATCACGACAGACCTTGGCCTTGATCGAAGAAAAAGGCCCAGTGACCATCCGCAAATACCTTGAAGATGCCCCAACGGAGGCAGAAATTCGCAAGGTTCTGGAATTGTTGTCGATCCCTGCCATTGATCTAATGCGTAAAGGAGAAGCGGAGTTTAAAGAACGCGGACTATCCAAAGACAGCTCTGAGGACGCATTGATTCAGGCGATGGTGGAAGTTCCAAAATTGGTCGAGCGGCCGGTGGTCATTGCCAACGGCAAGGCGCGTTTGGGGCGCCCTCCGGAATCTGTACTCGATATTCTCTAACTGATAGATCGTTCCAAAGCAGGGTATCGCGCACCTAATGTGATGCCCCGCACCACAAACGAAATCAAAAGTGCAGCCCACAGCCCGTGATTGCCAAAAACCGGCAAAAGCGCGAAGACGGCTAATACATAGATTGCCGCACTGATCATCATCATATTGCGCATGTCTTTGCCGCGTGTGGCCCCAATGAAAATGCCGTCTAACATCCAAGCCGCACACCCCAGCGGTGGCGCTATGATCATCCACGGCAGATAACGCGCGGCCTCGGTTTGCACCTCAGTCGATTTGGCCATGACTTCAATCAGCCAAGTGCCTGCGATGGCAAAGAAAACCGCCAGTGTTACACAGGTCACCATCCCCCAAAACGAACAATACAACGCAGATTTGCGCACCCTACGGCGATTGGATTGGCCGATCGCGCGGGCGATCATCGCCTCTGATGCAAAGGCAAACCCATCCATCGCATAAGCCGTAATATAGGTGAACTGGATCAACACCTCGTTGGCTGCGAGAGTCACATCTCCAAACCGGGCACCCACGAACACAAAGGACGTAAAGATCGCCATCAGCAGTGCGGACCGGATGAGAATATCAACATTCAACAAGCCCATGCGGATCAGCTTGGACCGGTCAAACACCCGTGCCCAATCGCGCCAGGCGAGCCGCGCAAAGGCATCTCGGCACAGCCAAATCCCAACCGCAGCGCCCGTGATCTCGGCAATGACGGTGGCCACGGCCACGCCGTTCACCCCCCACCCCAGGCCCAGCACAAACCACAGGTCTAAAACGATGTTCAGACCGTTCATAATCAGTTGAACCCAAAACACACCTTTAGTGCGCTCCATCGCGACAAGCCAACCGGTTAAAGCATAAACAGCAATGGCGGCAGGTGCGCTCCAGATGCGGATAAACAGGTATTCTCGGGCCAGCCCCTCGACTTCGGCAGAAGCCGGGGAAAGCCAAAACGCCCCCCAAAAGATCAGGGGCTGCAAGACAATCAGCAGCAGGCCGCCCGCCCCAGCAATCAGCAAAGCACGGGTGAGATAGGCTGACACTTCGTTGTCGTCACCTGCGCCAGCGGCCTGACCAACGAGCCCGGCTGTGCCCATGCGCAAAAAGCCAAAGACCCAATAGATCGTGGATAAAATGATCGCGCCCATGGCCACAGAACCAATCGGGGCGGCCTCGCCGATCTGCCCCACAACGCCCACATCAACCGCCCCCAGAATAGGGACCGTTGCGTTGCTGAGCACCACCGGAAGTGCGATGTTCAGAATTCGGCGATGAGTGACCTCGGGCTGGGTTTGCATGGGCGCACCTGGCATTATGGCTTTACCCTTGAGGATCTGGCATCAGAAAATGCCCCGTCGCCTGAGCAAACAGTTTTTCGCGTTTGTCCTGCCAAGCTTCGACATGCACTGACGCATAGCGTCGTCCAGATCGATTGACCCGCGCCCGTGCATAGGCATCACGCGGAAGCCCTGACCGCAGATAGTCGACCGTGAAATCAATCGTCTTTGGCAAACGTGGCAAATGCCCGGCCTCAAGATCATCAAGCGACAAGACCCCGGTTTCCATATTGCCCCACAGATTTGCCCAGCTTAGGCCGATCTGCGCTGTCATCTCGAGGAAAGCCGCAGTCGCACCGCCGTGAAGCGCAGGGATCAAAGGGTTGCCAATCAGCTCGTCTTTATAAGACATCGTTGCTGTCAGCTCATTGCCGCGACGATCAAAGTGCACGCCAAGGAACTGCGCATAGGGAATGGATTGAACCAGCCCGGCCAATGCCGCATCGCGACGTTGCTTTATTACTTGAACGGGTTCTGGACGTGGTCTGCTCATGTTGTGCCCTCCACTGTGAAGGCGGCCGTGGCAGTGGCAACAGCGTTCTCACGATCATCGTCGTAACTTTTTGCGCGCACGAAAGCGACTGTACGGGTGATGTGATACACCTCGGCCCGAGATACGATTCGCTGACCCGGTTTAGCACTGCGCATGTAGTCTATGCGCAGGTCAATGGTCGCGGTGGTGGAAGGCACCTTGGGGTGGCTCATGACCGCTGCACCGCAGCAGGTATCCATCAAGGCAGAAATCGCTCCGCCAGAAATGACCTGGGTGTCTGGATCCCCGATGAACCGCTCATCGTAAGCCATTTCTAACTGCGCAACTCCGTTGTCTAAATGTGTCAGCTGCATCCCAAGGGATTTCGCATGAGGCAGCGCATCAATAAAAGATTGCGCTGTTTTTGTTTGCTCTTCCGTCACTAAAGCCTCCTGACGTGGGGTGCCTTGAGCCATTCAAAGTCGAAGCCCTGTTGCCCTCTTAGACCACTCA
The DNA here is from genome assembly GCA_947498415.1 of uncultured Paracoccaceae bacterium. Lineage (GTDB taxonomy): Bacteria > Pseudomonadota > Alphaproteobacteria > Rhodobacterales > Rhodobacteraceae > Cognatishimia. The sequence goes on along the minus strand of CANMKB010000003.1, from coordinate 81,280 downwards.
GCATAAGCTTTATGCAAGGGAGAACAGGATATGACGGAAGAGCGTCTGAACTTCAAAGAAATGTGCGCACGATTTGATGTGACCCCAAGAACTTTGAGGTATTACGAATACATAGAACTTTTGCAGCCAGAAAAATCTGGTCGTTCTCGGTTCTATGGCCCGAAAGAAATCGCGCGAATGACCCTGATCCTGCGCGGTCGAAAATTCGGCATCAAACTTGAAGAACTACGCCAATGGCTTTTGATTTATGAGCAAGAAGGCAGCCAAGTTCAGATGCAGGCCTTTGTTGAAATGGCAGACCGGCAATTAGAGGAACTTCGACAGCAACGAGATCAATTGGATGTCGCAATTGATGAGCTTCAATCTCTTCGGGATGACACCAAATCAAACTTGGCGAAATCCTGACGCTAAAGCCGACTACTGAGTAGTTTCATACCGGCAAATGCAAAGAATGCCCCAAGCGCACCTTGGATTGGGCGCCGCGCCTTGCTGTAAATCCGAACCATCGACGGCGTCGAGAATGCCAACGCGTAAAGCAAATGAATACCCACAGACAACGCGAATGTGCCTAGAACAATCGACGCAGCCACCCATAACGGTGCATCAGGTTTCAAACCCAAAGCAATAATTGCAATCCAAGCCAATGCTGCCTTGGGATTGGTCATCTGAATAAGGTAACCGCGCGTGAAATAATTAAAATGCGCAGGCTGAGACGCGTTAGGTTGTTGCGCAGAAATATCATGCTTTTTCATCGCGGATTTTAATGACTTATAGGCCAAATACAGCAGATAGGCCCCGCCAAATATTTTGATCCCCACCAAAGCATAAGCGTAACTCGTCAATATCGCGGACAATCCCATCGCTGTTAAGATCGCCCAAGTAAATGAGCCACTTGCGACGCCCATGGCCTGCGCAACCCCATAGCTGCGCCCAACGCTCATGGAGGTGCCCATAATGGCAAGAATGTTCGGGCCCGGGCTGGCGATCGCCAATAAAAATGCGGAATAGGCCAACAAGATTCCGGGCAAATACAGGCTTAGGTCTTCCATCGCACCCTCCATATGTTCACTTATTGTTCTGCACTCTTATCTCTGAGTCAAGGGCTTGGCCTTAAATTCATTTGCAATTTTAACGAGATCGGCGCAATTTACGTAGGCGGAAGCTAGGTAAACTTTAAGGTGACGCAGCGTAGTAGTTACGTAAACGTCAATTATCATTGTAACGACTCTATAAGACACCCAACTTATGGTCACGACACGGACGAGGGAAACTTCATGACCGACGACTATATGACAATTCGAGAGATGTGTGACAGCTTTGATGTCACGCCTCGCACCCTGCGCTTTTACGAAGCTAAAGAGCTTTTGTTTCCAGTGCGGGAAGGCCAGAAACGCCTTTTCACGCGCCGCGATCGGGCGCGATTGAAACTGATTTTGCGCGGGAAACGCTTCGGCTTCTCGCTCGAAGAAATTCGCCAGCTGCTCGACCTGTATGACATGGGCGATCAACAACAAACCCAATTGCAGCGCACGTATGAAGTTGCGCAAGAGCGTCTTGCCGATCTTGAGCGCCAGCGTGACGAGCTTGATCATGCGATCAACGACCTAAAAGAACAGCTGAAATGGGGGGAAAAGATGATCTCCACTCTATCTCAGCAAAACAAAGCCGCTGAGTAACCCGTAATCATCCCCGGAGGAGCCTATGCCAGTTTACAACGCCCCCACCAAAGATATGCAATATCTGTTGCATGATGTTCTAAATATCAGTGCAAGTGATATTCCGGGATATTCCGATTTGGATCAGGAGTTTACCGGCGCGATTCTGGAGGAGGCTGGCAAACTGACCAGCAGCGTCATTGCCCCACTGAATGTGGTCGGCGACACGCAAGGCTGTCGTTTGGAAAATGGCGTGGTGCACACCCCCGATGGATTTAAAGACGCTTTTGAGCAAGTCAAAGCGGGCGGCTGGCCCGGGCTAGACATGCCCGAAGAGTTTGGCGGACAAAACATGCCTGTGTTGCTAGGCACCGCTGTGGGCGAAATATTCTCTGCCGCAAACCAAGCTTTTACGATGTATCAAGGCCTGACCCACGGCGCCGCGTCTGCGATCTTGGCGCATGGCACCGATCAACAAAAGGCCACTTACCTGCCCAACATGGTCAGCTGCGCCTGGACCGGCACAATGAACCTGACAGAGCCGCATTGCGGCACTGATCTGGGCTTGATGCGCACCAAAGCAGAGCCGCAGGAGGATGGCTCTTACAAAGTGACTGGCCAAAAGATTTTCATCTCAGCAGGCGATCACGACATGGCGGAAAACATCATCCATCTGGTGCTTGCCAAAATCCCAGGTGGCCCCGAAGGCATCAAAGGTGTGTCTTTGTTTATCGTGCCAAAGATCAATGTGAACGATGATGGCTCTCTTGGTGCGCGAAATGGGGTTTCGGTGGGCAACATTGAGCGCAAGATGGGCATCCACGGCAATTCGACCTGTGTGATGAACTATGACGGAGCAACGGGCTACCTGTTGGGCGATGAACACAAGGGGATGCGCGCCATGTTCACTATGATGAACGAGGCACGTCTGGGTGTCGGCATGCAAGGGCTTGCTCAGGCAGAGGCCGCATATCAAAACGCCGTTGTCTATGCCAAAGACCGTTTGCAAGGCCGGGATGTGACAGGGGCAAAAAACCCGGACGGCCCTGCAGACCCGCTGATTGTGCATCCTGATATTCGCCGCGCTTTGATGGACCAAAAAAGCTTTATCGAAGGCGGCCGCGCCTTTCTGCTGTGGGGCGCACAAATGATTGACGCGTCGCATCGCAATGACGATCAAGACGCTGATGGGCTGATCTCATTGATGACCCCAGTCATTAAAGGCTTTTTGACGGACGAAGGTTATCAATCGACAGTGCAAGCACAGCAAATTTATGGCGGTCATGGTTACATCGAAGAACACGGCATGAGCCAGTTCACCCGTGATGCCCGCATCACGATGATCTATGAAGGCGCCAATGGCGTTCAAGCGCTTGATTTGGTTGGGCGAAAACTGGCACAAGACGGCGGCAAACATGTTATGGCCTTCTTTGATCTGGTGAAATCATTCTGCAAAGAGAATGCAGAAAACGAAGATCTGAAAGACTTTGTAGCCCCCCTTAAATCGGCGTCAAAAGACCTTCAGGCGGCGGGGATGTATTTCATGCAAAACGGCATGAAAAACCCAAACCATGCGCTCGCAGGCTCTTATGATTTCATGCACTTGTTTGGTCATGTCTGCCTTGGACTCATGTGGGCGAAAATGGCAAAATCTTCGATGCTAGCGCTTAAAAATGGTGCTTCAGATGCGGCCTTCCATGAAACCAAACTTACAACCGCCCGTTACTACATGGCACGGCGTTTGCCCGCGACTGCGATGCACCTGTCGCGTATCGAAAGCGGTGCAGATACGGTCATGACCCTAGATGCAGAGGCCTTTTGATGCCCAAACGATTTCGCCTAACCCGGCGCTTCCCCATCGCGATGACAGAAGATGCCTATCGCCGGCTGAAACGGTTTTCACATGAGGCCGGCTTGGATGAGGGAGAGGCATTGTCCTTTCTCTTTGAAAACTTCGATGGCGTGACCGACGAAGAAGGACTGTCGCACCGATTACGGCGGTTCAATTCGGAACTGGACGCGCGGAAACGCTAACGGCACCGCTTTGGGAGAGGAAAGAATTTGAGTATTTTTAGAAAGATGAAGCAGAGGTCCACCTCACCCGTGATTGTTGTGAACTGGATCACGGGCGAGGCTTCACCTTTCGCGGTCATCGGCGCTCCCGCCTGTACCGCACAAGTAATCAAACAGATCAAAGTGAATGAACTCTAAACCCGTATTCATCTTTCAAGAAATACTCCACGGGGGTCTGGGGGTGTGAAACCCCCAGCGCTGCGCAAATATCAGGGAGAAACCGATGACCATGAAACTTTACTGCTTTGGTGAAAGCGGCAATGCCTATAAGGCCGCGCTCGCGCTTGAACTGTCAGGCGCCGATTGGGAGCCAATTTATGTAGACTTCTTTAATGGCGAAGCCCGCACGGCAGAGTACCATCAGAATGTAAATGAGATGGGAGAAGTCCCTGTACTTGTAGATGGAGATGTAAAGCTTACGCAATCCGGCGCGATACAATCTTACATCTCTGACAAAACGGGAATGTTCACAGGCAAACCCGAAGACAAATATGAGGTCATGCGCTGGGTTTTGTGGGACAACCACAAACTTTCAAGTCAAAACGGCTTAACGCGCTTCCTGATGAACTTCATTCCAGAAGACAAACGTCCGCAACAGACGATTGATTTCCTTCAAGGACGCACAAAAGCGGCCTATCGCACCTTAGACACCCATCTTGAGGGCAAGGATTGGGTGGTTGGGGATGCGCTGACCAACGCAGATATTTCTTGCTGTGGATATCTATTTTACCCAGAGCCCTTTGGCTTTGATCGCAAAGAATGGGCCAATATTGATCGTTGGCTTGGCAACATTGAACAGACACCGGGCTGGAAGGCCCCCTATGATTTAATGCCCGGTCACCCCAGTGACCGTGGCCTTTGAGGAGAAGAGCATGACCGAAGCCTATATCTATGACGCTGTGCGATCTGTCCGCGGAAAAGGCCGCAAGGATGGCTCTTTGCATGAAGTCACGGCCCCTCGTCTAAGCGCGGCCGTTCTAAATGCCCTTAAGACGCGCAATAACCTAGAAGGTCACGCGGTTGAGGATGTCATCTGGGGCAACGTCACACAGGTCGCAGAACAAGGTGCTTGCTTGGCCCGGACAGCTGTACTGGCCTCTGATCTTGACGAAAGAATTCCAGGCGTGTCGATCAACCGCTTTTGCGCCTCTGGTCTAGAGGCCGTGAATATGGCCGCAAACCAAGTGCGCGGCGGCGCGGGGGATGCCTATATCGCAGGTGGTGTCGAATGCATGAGCCGGGTGCCCATGGGCATGGATGGCGGCGCAATTGCTGTTGATCCCTCCATCGCAATCGACAACTACTTTGTGCCGCAAGGCATTTCCGCAGACATCATCGCCACAGAATACGGGTTCACCCGGGATCAAGCAGATGCGCTGGCCGTCGAAAGTCAAAAACGCGCGAAGGCGGCTTGGGACGCCGGATACTTTAACAATTCAGTTGTCCCTATTCACGATATCAACGGCCTTCCGATCTTGGAACATGACGAATACATGCGCCCGGGCACCGACATGCAGTCTTTGGGCGGGCTTAAGCCATCGTTCAAAGATATGGGAGAGGTCATGCCAGGCTTTGATAAAATTGCCCTGATGAAGTACCCGCATCTTGAGCGGATCAACCACATTCACCACGCTGGGAATTCCTCGGGCATCGTCGATGGGTCCGCCGCCGTATTGATCGGGAATAAGGAATTTGGTGAACGTATGGGCCTTAAGCCCCGCGCCCGTATTAAAGCGACAGCCAAAATCGGTACAGACCCGACCATCATGCTGACTGGTCCAGTTCCGGTCACACAGAAAATTCTGCGCGAAACAGGCATGGAAATCGGCGATCTTGATTTATTTGAAGTGAATGAGGCCTTCGCTTCTGTTGTGATGCGCTTCATGCAGGCTTTTGATGCAGATCCCACCAAGGTGAATGTGAACGGTGGATCTATTGCAATGGGTCACCCCCTTGGGGCCACCGGCGCAATGATCCTTGGGACATTGCTGGATGAGCTGGAACGCTCTGATAAAGAAACAGGTCTGGCCACACTTTGCATTGGGTCTGGCATGGGCGCTGCAACGATAATTGAGAGAGTCTGATGCCAAAAGTTGATTTAGAAAGCCTCGTCCCCGTCACAGGTTCCGCCTATCCTAAACAATTTCATGCCGAGATGGAGGGCCGTTCAAGCCTTCGTTTTAGCGATGCTGCCGGATTGACCAAATTTGGAGTGAACATCACCATTCTTCAGCCCGGCGCGAAATCAAGCCTGCGCCATTGGCACGTTGAACAGGATGAATTTGTGTTCATTCTAGAGGGCACAGCTACCTTGGTGGACGATCACGGAGAGACGGAACTGAAGGCAGGCGAATGCGCAGCCTTCCCGGCAGGCGACGAAAACGGACACCAGATTATCAATAAATCTGATGGTGAAGTGCGCATGTTGGCCATGGCCAACCGCACCCCGACGGAAATCGGTTGGTACAGCGATGTCGACCTAAAGGTAACTCTTGATGAAAACGGCCAGCGGTTTACCCACCAAGACGGCAGCCCCTATCCGGGAGAAGATGCATGACAGATTTCACCATGAACATTGATGCCGAAGGCATCGCAACCCTGGTTTGGGACACCCAAGGCAAAAGCATGAACGTGCTTAACCTTGAGGCTCTTGCTCAGCTGGATGAATTGACAGATCAGGCTCTGGCTGACGGCGCGGTTAAAGGCATCATCATCACTTCGGGCAAAGAAGGTACATTTGCCGGCGGAATGGATTTGAACATCATTGCCAAGATGAAAGAAATGGCCGGAGACAATCCAGCCAAAGGTCTTTTTGACGGCATCATGTACATGCACCGCATCCTGCGCAAAATCGAACGCGCGGGCATGGACCCAAAAACCAACAAAGGCGGCAAGCCTGTGGCTTGCGTTATGCCGGGCACTGGGTTGGGCATTGGAATGGAAATTCCCTTGGCAACTCATCGCATCTTTGCGGCTGACAATCCAAAGGCCAAGATTGGCTTGCCAGAAATCATGGTTGGCATTTTCCCCGGCGCTGGCGGCACGACGCGTTTGGTGCGCAAAATGGGGGCGATGGCTGCTGCGCCATTCCTATTGGAAGGCAAACTGAGCGACCCTAAGAAAGCCAAGATGGCCGGCCTGATCGACGAAGTTTCCGACGACCCGATGGCAGCGGCCCGTGAGTGGGTCTTGTCAGAGCCAAAGTTCGTCAAACCATGGGATGAAAAAGGGTATAAAATGCCCGGTGGTGCGCCCTATCACCCAGCAGGCTTTATGACCTTTGTCGGGGCCTCTGCGATGGTACACGGGAAAACCTGGGGCGCTTTCCCGGCGGCCAAGGCTTTGCTGTCAGCCGTATACGAAGGCGCCCAAGTGCCGTTTGACACCGCCCTAAAGATTGAAGCGCGTTGGTTCACCAATGTGCTTATGAACCCAAGCTCTGGCGCAATGATCCGAAGCTTGTTCATCAACAAAGAAGCCCTCGAAAAAGGCGCAAACCGCCCTGCGGTTGAGGATGAACGCGTTAAAAAGGTCGGTGTTTTGGGCGCCGGCATGATGGGCGCAGGCATTGCACTGGTGTCAGCCAAGGCGGGCATCGATGTGGTTCTGATTGATCAAACCCAAGAGGCCGCAGACCGAGGGAAAGCCTATACCGAAACCTACGCGGACAAGGGCATCGCACGTAAAAAGGCAACGCCCGAACAAAAGGAAGCGATGCTGTCACGCATCACCGCAACAACCGATCTAAACGCTTTGGCAGATGTAGATCTGATTGTCGAAGCGGTGTTTGAAGACCCAAAGGTCAAGGCAGAGATGACCCAAAAGGTCGAAGCTGTCATTCCAAAAGATGCAATCTTTGCCTCAAACACCTCGACCCTGCCGATCACAGAATTGGCCAAAGCCTCTGGTCGTGCGGATCAATTCATCGGCATTCACTTTTTCTCTCCTGTCGAGAAAATGCTGTTGGTTGAGATCATCAAAGGCAAGGGAACGGGCGACCGTGCCGTGGCCAAAGCATTGGATTTTGTACGCCAAATCAAAAAGACCCCGATCGTTGTCAACGACGCGCGTTTTTTCTATGCCAACCGCTGCATCCTTCCCTATCTCAACGAAGGTCTGCGTATGGTCGGCGAAGGCGTCTCGCCGGTTTTGATCGACAATGCAGCACAATTGCTGGGCTTCCCGGTGGGACCGCTGCAACTGGTTGATGAAACATCCGTCGAGCTTGGTGTAAAAATTGCCCGCGCCACAAAGGCCGCGATGGGCGATGCCTATCCTGATGATGCCGTGGATGAGGTTTTGTTTTTCATGGAAGCAGAGGGCCGGTTGGGGCGCAAAGCCAAGGCCGGGTTCTATGACTATGATGAAAAAGGCAAACGCCAGTTGTTCTGGGACGGTCTTGCAAAGAAATACCCAGTGGCGGACGATCAGCCAGACCTCACTGAGGTGCAAAACCGTCTGATGTTCGCCCAAGTTCTTGAGGCGGTACGGTCTCTCGAAGAAGGCGTGCTCGAAGATATTCGCGAAGGTGATGTTGGGGCGATCTTAGGTTGGGGCTTTGCGCCTTGGTCTGGCGGCCCATTCAGCTGGCTTGATATCGTTGGCGCCCCTTGGGCTGCCGAGAAGTGTGACGCCTTAACCGAAGCTTATGGCACGCGCTTTACTTGCCCTGACTTGTTACGAGACATGGGAAACAAAGGGCAAAGTTTCTACAATCGTTTTGCCCCCGAAAAGGCCGCATAATCCAAAGAAAGCCCGGCGATATCGTCGGGCTTTTTAGTATGTGTAGCCAAAGCGGGTGATGTCTGTCGCGCATATTTCGCCCACGGTTTCTGCAGCCCGATCATCGTAGTACACACGGTAGTCGGCAGAGCGATTTGACCGGTTCACCCGCGGCAATTCTAAGTCAAATCCAAGATGATCAAAAAGCGGCTGCGCATCCTCAGAAAAACATTCCAGCCGGATGAACTGAGTGCAAACCTCGTCCCCGGACAGGGTCGTCATATACCGTCCGTAGGAATTGGCCTTTACACTTCTTTGCACTCCCGCGTCAGCAACAAATCCTTGAAAATCATGCGCCTTAGCGCAGGATACTGCTGGATGATCAAAGTCTTGCACACGCGCCCAATGATAATAGCTGACCATCCGATCCCATGGATTGCGCACGAGTGTAAACGTAAAGAATTCCTTGATCTCATCTTCTGTCACCAAGCCTTCGATGTCAGAAAGTCCAGAATGCTTCCACAAACGGCCAGAAGTTTGCACATCCTTTAAACGCCGCCGTCGCTTGGTCGCTTTGGGCGTATCCCCCATCATCAAATCATCCTTCATCGCGCGGCCCTCAAGCGCAAGCGCCATGGCGGTGCCCCCGGTTTTAGGGATGTGAATGAAGATAAAGCGGCGCCCATGCGAAATAATCATGCTTTTACCTTAGTTTGAGAGATCACAACAGGCCAGCGCACGATTGCGATACCGTCAAATGATGTGTAATTTGATCAAAAGACGTGGATCACAATAGAGCAGTACACGCCATGGTCGCCCTAAAAAAATATGATCGGCTCGAGGCCACCGGCCTTTGGCGCGAAAGCGTTGATGCGCAACGCAAAGAGGTGATCGTCTCTGTGGGTGACATGTCTTTGGTGATTTCCGATCTTCAAGACCGCCCGCTTGCGCATTGGTCTATTGCGGCCGTGCATCGCGCCAATCCGGGCGCGTTCCCTGCCCTGTTCCACCCAGACGGTGACCCAGATGAAACACTGGAACTGGCGGACAGCGAACACGAAATGATTGCCGCGATTGAAAAGCTGCGCAAAGCCATTCATCGGGCTTCTCCACATCCCGGGCGTTTGCGTGGGTTGGCTGTTGTGACATCCATCGCAGCAGTCGTCGCAGGTGCTGTGTTTTGGTTGCCAGATGCGTTGCGGCTGCATGTAACGTCGGTTGTGCCACCCTTAAACCGCATTGTGATCGGTCAGGATCTGATGAACCAGATGACGCCGTTTACAGGCCCTACCTGTTCAGAGCCCGTCGCCGATGAAGCCCTGAAACGTTTGGCCCGTCGCGTGCAGGTAAAAGAAATCTATGTTGTTCCCGGTGGGGTACGCGGTACAGCATCCCTCCCCGGGGGCGGAGTATTGTTGGCCCGTGACATTCTAGAAGACCACGAAGACCCAGCGGTCGCCGCAGGCTTTGTTGCAGCAGAGGCGCTTCGGGCACAAACGATTGACCCGCTTGAACAATTGCTGGCCACCGGTGGGTTCTGGGCCAGCTTCCGGCTGTTGACCACGGGCCAGCTAACGGATGAAACGATGCGCAGCCATGCCGAGCGTCTGTCAAAACAAGACCCTACCCCGGTAGACGATCAAGCTCTGATCAAACACTTTGAATCGCTGAACCTTGCAGCTGCGCCTTATGCCTATGCGCAAGACATTTCTGGTGAAAGCACGCTTACCCTGATCGAGGCGGATGCCGCAGCGGGTTCATATGACTCTGTTCTCAGCGATCATGAGTGGGTGGCACTTCAAGAGATCTGCACAAACTAAAAGCCCCAGCGGTTAGGCTGGGGCTTTGAAAGTCTCGGTAATTTATTTAGCGGATCGTTGCGTTCTGATAGCCCGCACGGCGTGCTTTGCGTGCAGCTGCCTCGGCACTGCTTGCATTTGAAAAGGGCCCTGCAAGAACAAGACGATAGATCTTACCGTTGCGATTGATTTTCCCGACACGCACCGGCAAACCAAGCGATTTAACGCGACGCGCCACGTTCTGCGCATCTTTAGAAGAGCCATAAGCCGCGACTTGCACAAAGCGATTATCGCCCAGCTGCATCGTCTTAGCTGGCGTCGACCCTTTGCTGCCCACAATCGTGCGTACGCCGGAAGCCTTGGTATGAGAGGCGGCAGCGGAAACTTCTGCCAGCTTGCCCTTGCGTGGGGTGCCTTTGCTCCAAATACGTTCCATTTGCGCTTTGCCCGCAAATGTACCCTCGGCCCGGCGATTGTTCAGGCGGTCATCTTCCCAGACGCTACGATAGCCTTTGGGCGGTTTGCCCACGGTGCCCAAAGCGGCACGGCGTTGATACACATGTTTTGGCAGAATGCGCACATTCGAACCAACCTGCCCTTCGGTGACAACTTGACCATAGTGCGGTCGCGCGACAACCGGCGCTGCGGCTACAGTGCTAGTGTTCACAGCGCGACGCGGCTGAGCACCAATACGACGTTGAATCACCTTAGGTTGGGTGCTGGTGTAACTTGTTGTCGTAGTGGTCTGCGCCGAACGAACGGCAGCGGTATTCGCGTTTTGGCTTTGGGCGCCACAGCGTACATTGGCGGTCGCATGGGAAAGATATTGCTGCGAAACAGCACTGATGCCAGAACAATTAGGGGCCGCCGCTACCTTTGCAGGCGCAACACGCTTTACGGTTTTAACTTTGCGCACCGATTTCACCTGAACAGGTTTGTCCATGGTTTTAGGTGCCGCAAGCTTGGCCGGTTTGCGAACCACCTTTCGCACCGTGCGTTTAGGCTGTGCTGGCACAACAACCGGCGCTGGTGCGGCTGCGACACGCGCGGTCCGAACGGGCTCTGCTTTTGGCGCAGGTGCTGCTGGCGTTGCGTCTAGCGGTACAATTTTAACGACTTTTTCGGTCACAACTGGACGGGTCGTGGCCGCCTCTTTGCCCGAGAAGGTGGGTTTAAACCCACAGATCATACGCCGATCACGAGCGACCCGTGCCACCCAATTGGTCGATCCATCCACGCCTGCGCGAATAAACACGCAACCACGGCTGTCTACAAACTGCCGGCCCTTGAAGGAACTCGGTGGAAGTTCGGCCGGTGATCCGCCTTGACGCAAATTTTTTGCGTCTACTGAACTGAAACCGGCAACGGTGGCGATCAACGCGATCGCAAGGGTTCTGGTTAACTGCATCATGCCCCCACAAGATATGGGGACACTTTAGCCTGACAACGCTAAATGAGTAAAGCGCTACTACCGCTATTTCGTACCAAACATGCGATCTCCTGCATCACCCAGCCCTGGCACAATATAGCCGAGTTCATTCAGACGCTCGTCAAGCGCTGCGGTGACGATTGGAACATCTGGATGGGCTTCTTGCATTCGCGCCACGCCTTCGGGGGCTGCCAACAGACATAAGAAACGAATATCCGTGGCCCCTGCTTCTTTCAGCATATCAATTGCAGCTACCGAAGAATTCCCGGTCGCAAGCATTGGGTCGACCGCGATCACAAGTCTTTTTTCCAACTGTGTTGGCACCTTAAAGTAGTACTGCACAGGCTTTAGCGTTTCTTCGTCTCGATACAGACCAACAAAGCCAACACGGGCCGACGGGATCAATTCAAGCATCCCATCAAGCAAACCGTTGCCCGCCCGAAGGATCGACACCAATGCGAGTTTTGGCCCGGCCAAAACCGGGGCGTCCATCTCTTGCATTGGAGTATCAATTGGGGTTGTTGTCATCGGCAATTCACGCGTGACCTCATAGGCCAGCAGCTGGCTGATCTCACGCAGAAGCTGGCGGAATTCCGCCGTTGACGTCTGTTGCTTGCGCATCAAAGTCAGCTTGTGCTGCACCAGCGGGTGGTCGACGACTGTCAGATGGTCTTTCATGCGGTCTCCAATTGTTTCAGCACCCGTTCACGGGTGGTCTCATCGCAAAACGCTGCATTCGCTGCGGTGATGTTAAATTCAACAAACCGTTCGGCGTCATAACCAAAGGCCTTGTGAAGCATTTCGTATTCGCGGCGCATCGTGGTGCCAAAAAAGGGCGGATCATCAGTTGAAACCGTGACGTTCACTCCTGCTTTGCGCAAACGCTCGATCGGGTGGCTTTCGATATTTGGATAAAGCCCCAGGACAACGTTAGAGCCGGGGCAAACCTCGAGGGTGATTTGACGATCTACCAATTCTTGAACCAACGCGGCATCTTCGATGCTGCGCACGCCATGCCCAATACGTTCGACATTTAGGTCGCGTATCGCTTCGCGCACGCTGTCTGGGCCACCAAACTCACCAGCGTGGGTGGTTAATCGCAATCCAGCCTCACGCGCCATATCATATGAGTAGGCAAAGTCACCCTGATGCCCCTGCCCTTCGTCGCCGCCCATACCAAAGCCCACAATCCAATCGCCTGCCGTCTCAGCAGCACACAGGGCCGAGGCCTTTGCTTTGTCCGGGCCGAAATGGCGAACACAGGTCACAATGCCGCGCAGGATGATGCCATGTGCCGTCTCAGCCGCCTGGGCCGCTTCTTGAATGGCTGCAAGATACTCCCGCCAAGCGGTGACATCTCCACCGCCACAAAAATCTGGCGAAATGAAGCTCTCCGTGTAGATCACCCCGTTTGCTGCGCTTTCCTCAAGAACAGCAGTGGTCAACCTTGCGTAGTCTTCTGGTGTTTTCAAGACGGATGTTGCGGCCTCGTAAACTGATAGGAAATGCACAAAGTCACGAAACGCGTATCCGCCTTGGGCATTAAACACCTTTGAAATATCGACCTTTTTCTCATGCGCCAGCTGACGCACAAAGGCAGGTGGAGCCGCGCCCTCATGGTGCAGATGCAATTCGACTTTCGGCAAATCAGCTACTGGTTTTTCGTCACTCATAGAAAGCTCCTTCCGGGGCCCTGCGCGGCGACGCCAAGATGTTTTGCGACCGATGCCGCCACATCTGCAAAGTCAATTTGGCCAAGCTGGCCGCCTGTTACACCAGTACATAACACAGGAACGCGTTCGCGTGTGTGATCGGTGCCGCTCCAGCTGGGGTCGTTGCCATGATCAGCGGTCAGAACCAAAAGGTCGCCCTCGCGCAGCTTCAGCAGCAGTTTACCAAGCTCTTGATCAAACCATTCAAGCGCACGCGCATAACCAGAAATGTCGCGCCGGTGCCCATACAGGCTGTCAAACTCAACAAAATTCGCAAAGGTCAAACTGCCGTCTTCGGCCGTTTCAACCAGGTCATTCAGATGCCCCATCAAGACCTGATCCGTTCCTTTGCGCACCTCATCTATGCCCTGCATCGAAAAAATATCACCAATCTTTCCAACGCCATACACATGACGGCCAGCGTCTTGCACCCAATTGGTCAACACAGGCTTTGGTGGCATGATCGCGAAATCTTTGCGATTGACGGTGCGCGTGAAACCTTGCTCTTCGTCTCCCACAAAGGGGCGTGCAATCACGCGGCCGATTTTTTGTTCATGCAAGATCGGAGCAATGATTTCGCAAAACTGCAAAAGCCGTGCAAGGCCAAAGCTGTGCTCGTGAGCGGCGACCTGAAACACGCTGTCAGCCGACGTATAGCAAATCGGAAATCCGCTTTGCACATGCAGAGCGCCCAATTCAGCAATGATATCGGTGCCCGAGGCATGGCAATTGCCCAAAATCCCATCAACAGCGCCTGTTGCACAGATCATTTGCACGAGGTCTTCTGGGAAAGATGGGCGCGTATCCGGAAAATATCCCCACTCCCAAGGAACAGGTAAACCCGCAAGCTCCCAGTGGCCAGATGGTGTATCTTTGCCCTGCGAGCGTTCTGTCGCCGCCCCCCAAAGGCCGGTTGGGTTTTGCGTAAACCCGGGCAACGTGACATCTGACGCCAGTTGAACCGCTGCGCCCAAGCCGAGACGATCAAGATTGGGCACTGTCAAAGCACCGCTGCGCCCTGCGTCGGCTTTGCCAGCGGCGCAAGCCTGCGCAATATGCGCCAAGGTGTTCGCACCGGTGTCAGGCAAATCGCCATTGAAAAACTGGTCTGCATCCGGCGCCCCGCCGATACCGACGGAATCCATCACAACAAGAAACGCGCGGCTCAAGACGTGACCCTTTCATAGATCAGCTGCGGCGCTTCGGCGGGTACATTGGCTATTTTGATCGCTGTTTTCACCGTAGCTTCTGCTGCTTTAGCGGCATCTTCGCGAGCGGCGTGAATGCGTAACAAGGGCTGCCCTTTGGTGACTTTTTGCCCAAGCGTCACCACATCGGAAAATCCAACAGATGGATCGACCTGATCGCTTTCGACCTGACGCCCGCCCCCAAGCGCAACAACAGCAAGGCCAAGCGCCTCTCCATCAATTTCATTTATATAGCCGTCTTTCGCTGCAAGGACCTCACGGATGACTGTTGCCTCGGGCAGGAAACGATGCCAATTTTCAGCAAAGCGCACGGGGCCACCTTGGGCATAGACCATCTTGCCAAAGACCTCTGCCGCACGGCCACTTGCAAGCACATCACGTATTTTTGCCACGCCGTCTTCGACGGTCGAGGAAAGGCCGCAATTCGTCAAAAGCTCGCCCCCAAGGGCCGCTGTTAGATCAGCAAGTGCACCTTTGCGATTATTGCAAAGAACCTGCATAACTTCGTTTATTTCCAAGGCGTTGCCCAGTGACGACGCAAGCGGTTGGTTCATATCGGTGATCAAAGCCGTTGTCGGACAGCCCGCCAAATTCGCCGTTTGCACCAAAGATTCAGCCAAAGCTCGGGCCGCCTCTGTTGTTTTCATAAATGCGCCGCTGCCCAATTTGACATCAAGCACAAGATGTTCCAGCCCTGCGGCCAGTTTTTTTGACAAGATCGAAGCGGTGATCAGATCAAGGCTTTGAACCGTTCCCGTCACATCGCGGATCGCATAAAGCCGTTTATCAGCAGGCGCGATATTGGCCGACGCGCTGACGATGGCACAGCCCGCCTCTGCCACAGTAGCACGAAACCGGCGTTCAGAGACATCTACGCCGACACCTGGAATACTTTCCATTTTATCAAGCGTGCCACCGGTGTGGCCTAAACCACGCCCGGAAATCATCGGAACAAAGGCTCCGCATGCCGCAAGTGCTGGGGCCAAGACCAGAGACACACAATCACCGACGCCACCGGTTGAATGCTTATCAATTACAGGGCCATCACACTCCCATTGCAATTGTTCGCCGCTGTCGCGCATCGCCAATGTGAGATCAGCGCGGGCCTGCATGCCCAACCCTTGCAAACAAATCGCCATCGCAAAGGCCCCAGCCTGAGCGTCACTGACTGAGTTGTCGGCAAGGCCCTGTGCAAACCACGTCATTTCAGATTGGTCTACAGTCTCGCCATGTCGCAGCTTGGCAATAATCGCACGGGCGTCCATTTAGGTGTTCTCCAGGTGCGCTTCTGTAAAGGCACCCGGCATCAAATCAGATAGAGTCATTCTTTGTTCTACACCGTCGACCGTTGCCATGGTCACCACCACGTCGCCTTCACCAAACTCGATGAGTTTCTGACGGCATCCGCCACAAGGCGATACGGGCTTTGGCGCATCGGCCACAACATAAACTTCGGTCAAACGGGTTTGCCCCGCTGCGATCATTGCAGCGATTGCGCCCGCTTCGGCACAAGTGCCTTCGGGGTAAGCGACGTTTTCCACGTTGCATCCCACAAAGGTTTCGCCATTTTCTGCTGTCAGCGCGGCCCCCACTTTGAAATTCGAATAGGGTGCATATGCCTTTTCACGTACCGAAAGTGCCTTATCTTTCAATGCCATCCCCAGTTCCTTTGCTTTTCAATTTGCGGCCAGATTTCGAACAAACCGCAGGTTTCGCCAAAACATCCCGAGATTGAGAGTTTTTAAACCTTTGGTCAAAAAACGCAACGCGACTTTAATTCCTAGGTTATAATCACTTACTCAGATCAAAGCGCTGTCACACAATTTAATGTAGGAAACACTGCGAAAGCTATCGTGGAATTGCAAGCTCAAGCTAAGATGCTGGAGAGCTATTCTCATTCTGAATGAATTAGTTTACCCCTAAACAAAAAAGGGAAAGCCTGATTATGTCCAACGACGCCAAAGTTAACTTGCGCCAAGCAGCGCTGAACTATCACGAGCATCCCAAACCCGGAAAACTAGAAATTCGTGCGACGAAACCGTTGGCAAATGGCCGCGATCTCAGCCGGGCGTATTCACCAGGGGTTGCCGAAGCTTGCCTTGAAATCAAACACGATGCAGCTAATGCGAGCCGTTATACCGCTCGGGGGAACTTAGTTGCGGTCGTGTCAAATGGATCTGCTGTACTTGGCCTAGGAAACATCGGTGCCCTAGCGTCAAAGCCAGTGATGGAAGGCAAAGCGGTTCTGTTTAAGAAGTTCGCCAACATCGATTGCTTTGACATCGAAGTTGATGAAACAAACCCAGAGAAACTGGCAGATATCGTTTGCGCATTAGGCCCAACCTTTGGCGCGATCAACCTTGAAGACATCAAAGCCCCTGATTGCTTTATCGTCGAGCAGCTTTGTCGCGAACGCATGAACATTCCAGTGTTTCACGATGACCAGCACGGCACAGCGATTGTTGTTGGTGCTGCTGCGCTGAACGCGATGCGTGTTGCGGGCAAATCATTTGAAGACATTAAGATCGTGTCAACCGGCGGCGGGGCTGCCGGCATCGCATGTTTGAACATGCTGGTCACGCTGGGTGTCAAACGTGAAAACATCTGGCTGTGTGACATTCATGGTCTGGTCTACGAAGGCCGCACCGAGGATATGAACCCGCAAAAGGCCTCTTTCGCGCAGAAATCTGATCTTCGCACATTGGACGATGTCATTGACGGTGCAGATATGTTCCTTGGCCTGTCAGGCCCCAAGGTTCTAAAGCCAGAGATGGTTGCCAAGATGACAGCAAAGCCTGTGATCTTTGCGCTGGCCAACCCGACACCAGAAATTATGCCAGATGAGGCACGCAAAGTCGCACCAGATGCGATTATGGCCACCGGACGCAGCGATTTCCCCAATCAGGTAAACAATGTTCTGTGCTTCCCGTTCATCTTCCGTGGTGCATTGGATGTTGGTGCAACAGACATCAACGAACACATGAAGATTGCCTGCGTCGAAGGCATCGCTGAACTTGCCCGCGCTACAACCTCGGCAGAGGCAGCCGCCGCCTATCAAGGAGAGCAACTGACCTTTGGTGCCGACTATCTGATTCCGAAACCATTTGATCCACGCTTGGTGGGGGTTGTGTCAGCAGCCGTTGCAAAGGCCGCGATGGAAAGTGGCGTGGCCACCCGCCCTATCGAGGATCTGGAAGCCTATAAAGAAAAGCTCAATCAATCTGTCTTTAAATCAGCTTTGTTGATGCGCCCCATCTTTAACGCCGCGGCCACAGCATCACGTAAAATCGCCTTTGCCGAAGGCGAAGACGAACGTGTGCTTCGCGCCGCTCAGGCGATCCTTGAGGAAACGACGGAAAAACCAATCCTGATCGGGCGCCCAGAAGTTATTGCACGCCGCTGCGAACGCCTGGGGCTAACGGTCAAGCCCGGACAAGATTTTGATATTGTGAACCCGGAAAATGACTCGCGCTATCGCGACTATTGGGAAACCTATCACAGCATCAATGAACGCCGGGGTGTTTCGCCTGATATTGCACGCGCCATAATGCGCACGAACACAACAGCGATTGCATCCGTCATGGTGCACCGCGGCGAGGCTGACAGCATGATCTGCGGCACGTTCGGTGAGTACCGCTGGCATCTGGACTATGTAAATCAGGTGCTTGGTTCACCTGAATATGCGCCGCATGGTGCGCTTTCCTTGATGATCATGGAAGACGGGCCGCTGTTTTTGGCCGATACCCATGTTTGGTCCCTTCCGTCACCCGAACAACTGGCCCTGGTCGCACAGGGCGCTGCACGACATGCGCGCCGCTTTGGGGTAGAACCGCGCATTGCCTTCTGCTCGCAGTCCCAGTTTGGCAATCAAGCCGAAGGCTCTGGTAAGCGTCTGCGCGAAGCGATTGCGTTGCTCGACAACATGGACACCGATTTCGAATACGAAGGCGAAATGAACGTCGATGCGGCGCTTGATCCAGAGCTTTGTGCACGTCTGTTGCCAAACAACCGGCTCACCGGCCCTGCGAATGTTTTGATTTTTGGTCACGCAGATGCCGCGTCAGCGACTCGCAATATTCTAAAGATGAAATCAGATGCCATCGCAGTTGGCCCAATTCTGATGGGCATGGGCAACCGCGCCCATATCGTCACCCCTTCGGTCACGGCCCGGGGTTTGCTCAATATGGCGGCGATTGCTGGAACTCCGGTCAGCCAATACGGTTAACTTGTTTCAAAACTCACTCAAAGGCCGTCTCACCACGCGTGAGGCGGCTTTTGTTTTTGTGACCTGTGCCAACAGAATTTTGCAAACCCCTGTCATGACTTAACAATCCTGCAAAGTTTGCAATGTTTCTTAGTAAATCCGCTGTGAACCGCGCAAAAAACTTTACAGTTCGATCCATCCAACGCTTTGCCGCCCTTTACGGCTGAGGCTTCTCCTCGCTACGTTCCAATTGGGAGAAATGGAGGAGGTCGCATGTCCTATCACGAGGTTTACCAAACTTGGCAGAAAAACCCTGAGGCGTTTTGGATGCAGGCCGCAGAAGCCATTGATTGGGATACGCCCCCATCAAAGGCACTGACCGACCTAGGTGGCGATCTGTATGAATGGTTCGCAGACGCGAAGGTTAACACCTGCTGGAACGCAATTGATCGACATGTCGAAGCAGGTCGTGGCACACAGACAGCCATCATCTATGACAGCCCCGTCACCGGGACTAAGGCCCATATTTCCTTTGCAGAATTGAAAGACAGAGTTGCGCTGCTGGCAGGTGCCCTGCGTGACAAAGGTGTTTCCTCGGGGGATCGCGTTTTGATCTATATGCCAATGGTGCCCGAAGCGCTTGAGGCAATGCTCGCCTGCGCCCGGATTGGGGCCGTGCATTCTGTGGTCTTTGGTGGCTTTGCGGCCAATGAACTGGCAGTGCGCATTGATGACGCCCAGCCCAAAGCTATTCTTGCGGCCTCATGCGGCATAGAACCGGGCCGCGTTGTCTCATACAAACCCTTGCTGGACACAGCGATCGAAATGGCCACCCATTCCCCAGCTTTCTGCGCCATCCTCCAACGAGAGCAATCTATCGCACCGTTGATCGAAGGCCGAGACGTCGACTGGCATGATTTTCAAAAAGGTGTGACGCCGGCTGACTGCCTTCCGGTACCGGGCAATCATCCCTCCTATATTCTCTATACCTCTGGCACCACGGGCCAACCCAAAGGGGTGATCCGGCACACCGCGGGTCAACTTGTGGCCCTGAACTGGACGATGAAGAACATCTACAATGTCGATCCCGGTGATGTGTTTTGGGCGGCCTCAGACGTCGGATGGGTCGTGGGGCACAGCTACATTTGCTATGCGCCTTTGATCCACGGAAACACCACAATTGTGTTTGAGGGCAAGCCCGTCGGCACCCCAGACGCCTCAACATTCTGGCGCGTGATCGCAGAACACAAAGTGCGCTCCTTCTTTACGGCGCCAACTGCTTTTCGGGCTGTAAAACGCGAAGATCCAGAGGGGAAACTCGTCCAAAACTACGACCTCAGCTGTCTCGGGCAGGTCTATCTGGCCGGTGAACGGGCTGATCCCGATACCATCAGCTGGGCTAAAGAGCACTTGAAAGTGCCAATCGTGGATCACTGGTGGCAAACCGAAACGGGTTGGGCCATTGCAGCTAATCCTATTGGGATCGAGGAGCTACCGATCAAGCTTGGATCGCCAGCGGTGCCTATGCCGGGCTATCATGTCGAAATTCTAGACGACGCGGGCCACCCCGTCGCTGACGGAGAGCTTGGGGCCATTGCCCTTAAACTGCCCCTGCCCCCCGGCACGCTGCCCACGCTTTGGAATGCTGAAGAGCGGTTTAGATCGTCTTACCTAAATACCTTCCCCGGATACTATGAAACCGGTGATGCGGGCATGAAGGATGCGGATGGTTATCTTTACATCATGGCACGCACTGATGATGTGATTAATGTGGCGGGTCACAGGCTGTCGACCGGCGCAATGGAGGAAGTGCTTGCCGATCATCCTGATGTTGCGGAATGCGCTGTGATTGGCGTGTCAGATAATTTGAAAGGGCAAATTCCAGTTGGCTTTATGTGTTTGAACGCAGGATCAGAACGCCCCCATTCGCAAGTCGTGGCCGAAGTGGTCGCGCAAGTGCGTAATAAAATCGGCCCTGTCGCTGCGTTTAAGACCGCAGTTGTGGTCGATCGCCTTCCAAAAACACGATCTGGCAAAATTTTGCGCGGCACAATGGTTTCAATTGCGGACGGAAAAGAGTGGAAAATGCCTGCCACCATTGATGATCCGGCCATTTTGGACGAGATCACAACCGCACTGCAATCTATTGGTTACGCAAGTTGCTAAACCTTTACTTTACATTGCTCTAACCCCGTGTCATCTGGGTGATGCACGACGTGCCTTCTATCGTTATCCAGTTTCTCCCTACCGGCGACCTGCATTCGATTCTGCACAGACGCCGACACCCTGTCGCATGTCGCGGACAGGAAATTTAAAATGGAGATACGGATATGGCTACTGGCACCGTAAAATGGTTCAACACCGACAAAGGTTATGGCTTCATCGCACCTGAAGATGGCGGCAAAGATGTGTTTGTACACATCCGTGCCCTGCAGCGTGCAGGCCTGGAAACTCTCGCAGACAACCAAAAAGTGACTTACGACCTGGAAGCAGGCCGTGACGGTCGCGAATCTGCGGGCAACATCGAACTGGCGTAAGCCTTTTCTTTGATTGACGGTTAGAAACGGGCTCCTTTTGGGGCCCGTTTTTTTGTGAACGTTAGGGATTGGCGATGGTTCGTGTGATCAATCGAATGACCGGCTAAACAAATTGTTCGCGGATCAGGCGCTCTTCCAAACCATGACCGGGATCAAACAAGATTCGGTGGCCCACACTTGGTTCTGATCGCACCTCGACCGACACGACATTTCGCACAGAGCGGCTGTCTGCATCCGCCATAACCGGGCGTTTTTCAGGGTTCATCACTTCAAACCGAACAACGCTGCTTTTGCGCACAAGCGCACCGCGCCAGCGCCTTGGGCGGAAAGGAGCAATGGCGGTTAGTGCCAATACATCCGAGCCAATCGGCAAAATCGGACCATGGGCAGAATAGTTGTAGGCCGTCGATCCCGCAGGCGTCGACAACAACGCCCCATCACACACTAGTTCATCAAGACGCAGACGCCCATCGATCCAGATGCGCAGTTTGGCGGCCTGTGGCCCCTGACGCAGCATGGAAACTTCGTTAATGGCAAGCGCCCTGTGCGTTCCACCATCCATACAGGTGGCCTTCATCGAAAGAGGATTGATCACCTCTTCTTCGGCCCGACCAAGACGCAACAACAAATCTGTTTCGTTGTATTCATTCATCAAGAAACCGACGGTGCCGCGGTTCATGCCGTAAACCGGCACGTCTAATTCCTGCGTACTGTGCAAGGTCTGCAACATAAACCCATCGCCCCCCAAAGCCACGATCACATCAGCTGAATCAGGTTCACAATTGCCATAACGCCCAATCAAAGCAGCACGTGCAGTTTGGGCGTTTGGGGCCTCTGAGGCTAGAAATGCGATTCTCTGTTCCATGGCGTTTGGCGATTCCTGTTTCCAAAACCCGGCATCTGGTTCCGAAAGAACCACAAGTTTACAGCAACCACCAGTGTTTACGCCGGTAATTGTTACATCGACGCATTCTTAGCTTTGCCTTTTGCAGAGTTTCCGATAGGAAATCCGCGAAATACCTCTAGCGGAGCCTTAAAAATATGTCTGACGCCACTCGCGATTCCGGTTTCTTCACCGAGTCCCTCTCTTCCCGCGACCCGGAGCTTTTTGGTTCGATCACTGACGAGCTGGGCCGCCAGCGCGACGAAATCGAATTGATCGCCTCTGAAAACATCGTTTCTGCCGCAGTGATGGAAGCGCAAGGTTCCGTTCTGACCAACAAATATGCCGAAGGTTATCCAGGCCGTCGTTACTATGGCGGGTGCCAGTATGTGGACGTGGCTGAAAACCTCGCAATCGACCGCGCCAAAGAGCTGTTCGGCTGTGACTTTGCAAACGTACAGCCAAACTCTGGTTCACAAGCGAACCAAGGTGCCTTTACTGCTCTGATCAAGCCAGGCGATACCATTCTGGGTATGAACTTGGCATCCGGCGGTCACCTGACCCACGGTGCAGCACCAAACCAATCCGGCAAGTGGTTTAATGCTGTACAATACGGCGTGCGCAAAGAAGACAACCTGATCGACTATGATGAAGTTCAAGCGCTTGCGACAGAGCATCAACCAAAGCTGATCATCGCAGGGGGGTCTGCCATCCCACGTCAGATCGATTTTGCGAAATTCCGTGAGATCGCAGATTCCGTAGGCGCATTCCTGATGGTCGACATGGCACACTTTGCCGGTCTGGTCGCTGCAGGCGAGCACCCTTCCCCGTTCCCATACGCAGACGTTGCAACCACCACCACACACAAAACACTACGCGGCCCACGTGGCGGTATGATCCTGACCAATAATGCGGACATCGCGAAAAAGGTGAACTCTGCGATCTTCCCTGGCATTCAGGGTGGCCCATTGATGCACGTCATCGCTGCAAAGGCCGTTGCCTTTGGTGAAGCACTGCGTCCAGAGTTCAAAACATACCAAAAGCAAGTACGTGCCAACGCTGTTGCACTTGCAGATCAGTTGATGAAGGGCGGCCTCGACATCGTCACAGGCGGCACCGACACTCACGTGATGCTGGTTGATCTGCGCCCGAAAGGCGTAAAAGGCAATGCAACCGAAGTTGCTTTGGGCCGTGCGCATATCACCTGCAACAAAAACGGCATTCCGTTTGACCCAGAAAAGCCAATGGTCACATCGGGCATCCGCCTGGGCACACCAGCCGGCACAACCCGTGGCTTTGGCGAAGCTGAATTCCGCCAAATCGCGGATTGGATCATCGAAGTAGTCGAAGGCCTTGCGGCCAACGGTGTAGAAGGTAACGCAGAGGTCGAAGCAAAGGTACGTTCCGAAGTTGCAGAGCTTTGTGCACGCTTCCCGCTGTACCCAGCCCTCTAAGATCGACCACATGTAAAAAATTGACCGTACCCAAGCCGTTGGGTACGGTTTTTTTGTATCTCAGTTGCCGTATTCAATCTTCGTAATAGGCCCATGCATTGCCCCAATCGACACACCCCAATGTGAACAGAACACGAAGGCTCGAGCGGCACCTTGGCGACTGGATGCGGCAAAAGCTTCCGTTTGCGGTGGCAGAGCTGATCATGTTTGTTTTGAAACAGGGGTGGGCCGCGATTTTTGGAGCAGCTTTGTTGATCGGGATGATCATCAGCAGCCGCATCTGGCAATCAGACTGGCCTATCGCACGATATGACGCCCTACTGGTCTATGCGGTATTGCTTCAGTTCGTTTTTCTTAAAACCGGAATGGAATCCTGGCGCGAAGTGCGCGTCATTCTATTGTTTCATGTCACCGGCACCCTGATGGAAATTTTCAAAGTCCATGCGGGAAGTTGGGCCTATCCCGGTAGTGGCATTTTCAAGATTTGGGATGTGCCGCTGTATTCTGGGTTTATGTATGCCTCTGTGGGGTCTTATATGGCGCGTGTCATCCGACTATTTGACATGAAATTCGCGCCCTACCCACCATTTTGGCTTACGGTGACTCTGGCCCTCGCGATTTACTTCAATTTCTTTGCACATCATTTTTTACCAGACATTCGGATCGCTCTGTTTGCAGCAACCCTCGTGCTGTTTGCCAAAACCCGCATTTGGTTTTCGATCGGGTCCAGATGGTATTGGATGCCCCTTCCTGTGGCTGCGTTTCTTTCAAGCTTCTTTTTGTGGGTGGCTGAAAACATCGGCACCGTCACAAAGACCTGGCTGTACTCCGGCCAAAGCAGCGATCAGATGGTATCATTTGCGAAAATGGGATCGTGGTATTTGTTGCTATACGTCAGCTTTGTCACGGTAACTTTGGTCTTTAATGAAGCGTTGTCTGCCTCGGCCCTCCGGCCGTTGTCTAGCGCACCACATACAAGACAAACGCAATCAAAGCCGCAAGGCAAAGCAGGTTAAAGGCCAGCGTCGCCAGCACATCCAACACACGCCCCTTAAGCGCGTCTTTTCGATCATATCCCTCAATCGCCGCCGTTAATGCCTTTTGATGAGCCAATAGTGCCTTAGTGTCGAGTTGCAGCGCGATCTTTGGATGTTGGGCAGCTTCATAGGCCTCGTTCAATGCCTGCGCATGGCGATGCACCGCTTTTGGCAACCGTCGCCCGATCTTGCGCATAGCAACGTCCAAACTGTCCGCCTGAAGGCCGAACTGGCGATCGATCAACTTAAGCAACTGCTGATGTTGCGCATCCAATTGGTTAATATCTATCACGTCACTTGCCTCCGGTTTCAGCTTACCACGACAGAGACTTGCCCAATAGAGCCGCTGTGATAAAGCTTGCCACATGTTGAATAAAATCACCCATGGTATCGCCACCGACCGTCCTCCTTTGCTGATTGTGCATGGGCTCTATGGCTCTGCCCGCAACTGGGGCGTGGTGAGCAAAAAACTTTCCGATGAACGGCAAGTCATAGCGATTGATCATCGCAATCATGGCGAAAGCCCGCGGCGCGACAGCCATTCCTATTTTGACTTAGCCTCTGATCTGGCCGCAGTTTTAGAGGACATCGGGCCCGCGGATGTTTTGGGTCACTCTATGGGCGGGAAAGCGTCGATGGTGGTGGCACTACAGCGCCCGGAACTGGTCAACCGCCTGATCGTTGCAGACATTGCCCCCGTCACCTATGGGCACACGCAGCTGCCGTTTATTCACGCCATGCAAAAGGTTGACCTGAGCCGTGTAGAAAAGCGCTCTGACGCCTTGGCGCAGCTTGAAGATGCCGGTGTAGAAGACCCAACCCTACGATCATTCTTCACCCAATCGTTGGATTTAAAAGAGAAACGCTGGCGGCTTAACCTCGACGTCTTGGAAACAGAGATGCCCAAGATCATGGGCTTTCCTGAAAACATTCAGGGCACATATTCAGCACCTACTCTCTTTTTGTCCGGTGCCACCTCTGACTATGTTTTACCAGAGCATCGCACCACAATTCGAAACCTCTTCCCCAAGGCCGGGTTTGTCAAAATCGCGGGCGCCGGGCATTGGCTGCACGCCGAAAAACCAACCGAGTTCATTGCCACCGTGCGGGCTTGGCTGGACCGCACCTAGTCCCAAAAGGCACAAACACCACAATATTTAGTGGTATCTGGTTGTTTATGTTGATTTTAGTAAAGGCACCCGCTAGCCCTATAGGTACAGGTGCATGAGACGCGGTATGCAGAACTGACGAAGGGCCGCTTGTTCGGAGATGTCCAAACAAGCGGCCCAAATTCTGCTCAGTCATTCTTTCAAAAGCCTGATCGCGGTTTGCCCCCGATAACCCCATTATTCATAAAAGAAGACGTCAGGTGCGCAGACGCGGTCCGAGCAGCGTGGCTGTGATCATTCCCACCCAACCGAAGTCGAATAAGGTTAACCAAAGGCCACAATCCTGACGCCTTCAAAAAGAATGTGTGTCGCGCGCATGTGCCCCGAAAGACCCACAGCACAACGCCCATTCACTTAGCGAATGCTCCAAGGGAAACATGCGCCAGCGGGATATGGATCAAATCACCTGCCAAGACAGGCAATATCGCCACTCCCCCCAACCGATCCCGGATGTCTCCGGCATCAGCCTCCACAAAGACCGTTCCACCGCCTTCCCGATTGATTTTGAGAACAAAACCAGCCGTTTCGGCCAGCGCCCTAAGCCATCATCACGTCTTTGGTTTTCCGCCAAAACAGTTTGCCTTTGGCCCTATGAAAGACCGAACTCAAACCGCTGGGTGTCCGCAATCAGCAAAGGTTTCGACCCGAAGCCGCGAGGCAAATCACTTCGAAACCCATGCCCATTTTGGGCCTACTTTGGGTTAGACCAAATACGCTCCGACTGTCCGGAGCCTCTGTGTCCCGCTTAGGATCATGTGATCCCTTGCGTTGGATTAACGTTGGCATTTGAGATGCGGATCCAGCAAGGAAAAATTTATGTTAAGGGTAAATTTCTTGAGGGTAAGTCCTTGGAAAGCCATGTGGATTTCCTGTGGATAAGTCGAAATTTAGTTGGTTTTTTGCTGGCTTGTAGGGTTGTACAAGAAAAATGCATCAAAGGGGCCGTGCTGCATTGCGGCGATTGGGGAATTCTGGGGTGTTGGGGGATTGGGACGGGGAATCACATCTAAATCAAGATGCAACATCAACGTCAATTGTATCTTCTAAATCCTCATCGACCCTCCGAGCTCCCTCTTCTTGAGGGAATAGCGAAGCTGCAAAAAATGAAGCTGCAGCCAGAGTGGGAACCACATAGACCATTTTATCTGTGAGGTATGCTGCGAAGTAGGAGGGTATTAGCACCACCGCGGCCTTGAAAAAGGCGATCTCTAAATTGGATTTTATAAATAGGCTTTACTTCAAAAAGAACTGAAACA
This sequence comes from uncultured Paracoccaceae bacterium, assembly GCA_947498415.1. Taxonomy (GTDB): domain Bacteria; phylum Pseudomonadota; class Alphaproteobacteria; order Rhodobacterales; family Rhodobacteraceae; genus Cognatishimia. The sequence continues at coordinate 54,142 of CANMKB010000003.1, read as the reverse complement.
ACCTATGCGTGATTACCGCCAATAATCAAGCCCCGTGCCTTTTTTGGGGGAATCGTGTCCGCTGGGCAAAGTGTGACATGATTTACTCAGTGGGTTGGCACCGCATGGACCTTCTTTTCCTTGGGAAAGACGATGAAGGTAAACGGCGATATCAAAAGAACGTTTTGTCTGCCCTGCATATGTCGAAAATTGAAGAAGGAATTAAAGCGTCGCTCGGCATCCGAAAATGACAATATACACAAAATGTATAAATAAGGACACGAGGCGGCACTGCTTCTGCATCCGCACTAAGACCCTAGCAAGGGCCACTGGCCACGGAGATGAAAGCAAGGCTCATGCCAGAGCTGTATAGCCCCGCTTCGGCGGGGCTTTGCTTTTTTGTCTGCTAAACAACACCCAGCACAAAAGCCTTACGGTGCATGACAACAGGTATGCGCTCATAAATCGGAAACAAAAAAGGCGGGGTAAAACCCCGCCCTACTATCTTTTAATCATCCATTTTCAACGCCGAAATAAACGCTTCCTGCGGGATATCCACCTTACCAAACTGGCGCATCTTCTTTTTACCCGCTTTCTGCTTTTCAAGCAGTTTCTTCTTACGGGTCGCGTCGCCGCCGTAGCATTTCGCTGTCACGTCTTTGCGCAGGGCAGAGAGCGTTTCGCGGGCAATCACCTTGCCGCCGATGGCCGCTTGGATTGGGATTTTGAACATGTGGCGCGGGATCAGATCCTTAAGCTTTTCACACATTGCTCGGCCCCGCATTTCTGCGCGGTCGCGGTGGACCATAGTTGAAAGCGCATCCACTGGCTCGTCGTTCACCAGAACGGACATTTTCACAAGATTATCCTCGCGGTAGCCCGTCATTTGATAGTCAAAGGACGCATAACCCTTGGTCACAGATTTCAGACGGTCGTAGAAGTCAAAGACCACTTCGTTCAACGGCAGGTCATAGACCACCATCGCGCGGGTGCCGGCGTAAGTCAGGTCTTCTTGAATGCCGCGACGGTCTTGGCAGAGTTTCAGAACGTCACCCAGATATTCATCAGGCACAAGGATGGTTGCCTTGATCCGTGGCTCTTCGAGGTGATCCACTTTTGACGGGTCTGGCATGTCGGCTGGGTTGTGCAGCGCGATCATTTCCATCTCTTCGTCGGTCTTGGCCTTCATATAGATGTGATAGATCACCGACGGTGCGGTGGTGATCAGCTCGATGTTGTATTCGCGTTCGATCCGGTCACGGATCACTTCAAGGTGCAGCAAGCCCAGGAAGCCACAGCGGAAGCCAAAGCCCAGCGCGGCAGAGGTTTCCATTTCAAAGGAGAATGACGCATCGTTGAGCGCGAGCTTTTCAATAGCGTCGCGCAGATCTTCGAATTCAGAGCTGTCCACAGGGAACAGACCACAGAACACCACAGGCTGCGCCGGTTTAAAGCCTGGAAGAGCCTCTTCGGTGCCGTGACGGTCGTTGGTGATTGTGTCGCCCACGCGTGTGTCACGGACCTGCTTGATGGACGCCGTGAGGAAACCGATTTCGCCCGGCCCCAATTCATCAACCATCTGCATCTCTGGGCGGAACACGCCAACGCGGTCGACCGAATGCAGCGTGCCATTGGACATGAACTTAACGCGCTGACCCTTTTTCAAGGTGCCGTCCATGATCCGCACCAGAACAATCACACCTAAGTAGGCGTCATACCAAGAATCCACCAACATCGCCTTGAGCGGCGCATCGCGGGTGCCCTCGGGGGCTGGCAGATGATCCACTACAGCTTGCAGAGTTTCACGGATGCCCTGCCCGGTTTTTGCAGAAACCTGCAAAGCACCGGTTGCGTCAATGCCAATCACGTCTTCGATTTGTTCCGCGACGCGATCGCAATCCGAAGCAGGCAGATCGATTTTGTTAAGCACGGGCACGATTTCGTGGTCGGCATCAATGGCCTGATAAACATTCGCAAGGGTCTGCGCTTCGACGCCTTGGGTGCTGTCCACCACAAGCAAAGAGCCTTCAACCGCTTTCATCGAGCGGGAGACCTCATAGGCGAAATCCACGTGGCCGGGGGTGTCGATGAGGTTGAGGACATAGACCTCTCCGTCATCGGCGGTGTATTCGATGCGCACGGTGTTGGCCTTGATGGTAATCCCGCGCTCGCGTTCGATATCCATGCTGTCGAGCAGCTGTTCCTTCATGTCACGGTCTTCCACCGTGCCCGTCTCTTGGATGAGGCGGTCAGCAAGGGTGGATTTACCATGGTCGATGTGGGCGACGATGGAGAAATTGCGGATTTTCGAAAGCTCTGTCATGCAGGCGGATATGGAGCGGAAACGCCTGTTGGTCAAGCGGTTCTGCACGTCTGAGTGCGCCGATGACTGCAATTGTTGGATGCCTCCGGCAGGAGTATTTTAAGAAAGATGAATATGGTGGCGATCTGGAGGCCAGGTGACCTGCGTTTTGGCGTGCTGATTTCGCTGTGCAAAGCGCGGTTTTCAACGGGTGAGCTGCCGTGCTGCCATCGTTGATGCCCCGGCCATAACACCTGCGGTGAGCAGGCACAGCGGGAGCCCCCCCAGTTGATAGCTGACGCCGGACAATAGCGTCCCCAACAGCCGCCCTGCCGCATTGGACATGTAATAAAAGCCAACGTCCATGGTGACCCGCTCATCGCTGGTGAAGGCGAGGATGAGATAGCTGTGCACAGAACTATTCACGGCAAACACAAAGCCGAAGACCAGCAGGCCGGACACCAAGATAGGGGTCTGGTAGGGCACCTGCATCCAAACGCACGCGGCTAACGCCAGGGGGATCAAGGTCAACAGCCCCACCCAAACCATTGCAGTATAAGAAATTTGGGCCGTGGATTTTTCAGCGGCCTTTAGAATTTTCGGTGCAAGCCCCTGCACAAACCCATATAGGATGATCCACATCGCCATAAACGTGCCGATGGTGAAAAAGGCGGCGCGATTGCCGGCCTCTGTGCCATCGCTGAGCACCGCATAGAAATAAATGGGGATGCCGACGACAAACCAAACATCACGCGCCCCAAATAGAAACAAGCGGGCGAGGCTGAGTCGATTGATGTTTTTGTCTTTTGACCAGACCTGCGAAAATTTCGCAGACCTTTTGCCCTGCGGGAGGCCTGAGGGCATGAATATCACCGTGCCCGCCAAAATCACAGCCAAGACAATGGCCATCGCCCAGATGGCCGCAAGAAACCCAAAGCTTGCCAACAAGGCCGCGCCAAGAAGGAAGCCAAAGCCTTTGACCGCGTTCTTGGACCCGGTCAAGATGGCAACCCAGCGAAACAGGCCACCCTGCCCTTTGGGTGCCAGCAATTTAACCGCAGATTTTGCCGACATTTTTGACAAGTCTTTGGCAACGCCTGAAAGCCCTTGAACGCACATCACAAAGATCACTGAGGCGGTCAGGCCCCATGCTGGATCAAGCTGAGCCAATGCCAGAAGTGCTGCGATTTGCAGCCCCAGCCCGGCATACAACGTTGACGTCAGGCCAAATCGCGCCGCGACCCAGCCTGCGGAAAGATTGGTGACCACCCCCATGACCTCATACAACAGAAAAAGGTAGGCCAACTGCACCGGAGAAAAGCCCAGCGTGTGAAAGTGCAACAGCACCAGCATCCGCAATGCACCATCTGTCAGCATAAAGGCCCAATAGGCCGCTGTGACAGTCATATAGGCCGCAAGGCCGTTTGGCTTTGTCCGGGCAGTGTCAGTCATCAATCACACCTTAGTTTAAACGGTCTACGACCATCTTGGTGATGTCAGCCAAGCGGCAGCAATAGCCCCACTCATTGTCATACCATGCATAGATTTTGACCTGCTTGCCATTCACCACCATGGTGGATGGCGCATCGACAATGGTGGACCGGTCGTCGTTGGTGAAATCACAGCTGACCAGAGGGCGCGTTTCGTAACCAAGAATACCTGCCAAAGCACCTTGTGAGGCCTGTTGCAGCGCGGCATTTACCTCGTCTTCGGTGACATCGCGCTTTACGTCAAAAACGATGTCGGTGAGTGACGCATTCAGCAAGGGCACGCGCACCGCGTGGCCGTTGATGCGGCCTTCAAGTTCTGGGAAAATTTGGATTACGGCCTTGGCAGATCCAGTGGTGGTGGGCACCAATGAGTTCAACGCCGAACGGGCGCGGCGCGGGTCAGAGTGGGCTTTGTCGACAATAGTTTGTGTGTTTGTGACATCGTGAATCGTGGTGAACGAGGCCTGTTCGATACCAAAGTTTTCAAGCATCACCTTAACCACTGGCGCAATACAGTTGGTTGTGCAGCTGGCCGCGGTTACAATGTCTTGGTCAGTGTATATGTCATGATTTACGCCGTAGACGATGTTCGCCGCACCCTCGATTTTCACAGGGGCCGAGACCACCACCTTTTTGATGCCCGCGTCAAAATACGGCTGCAGCGTTTCGGCGGTTTTGAATTTACCGGAACATTCTACAACGACGTCGACACCGGCCAGTGCAAGCTCTGCTGGGGATTTCGCCGCTGAAAACGCCATACGGTTGCCGTTAATCGTGATGCTGTCTGCATCGTGGGACACATCCGCTTTCCACTTGCCATGCACCGTGTCGAATTCAACAAGCAATGCATGTGTGTCGATGCGTCCGACCGGGTCGTTGAGCAGAACAATTTGTTCGCCCAGCCCCATATCCACCAATCGGCGCAAGACGAGTTTACCCATACGGCCAAGGCCGTTGATTGCAATTTTAGTCATAAGTTCAAACCTTTGTTCGGATAAGTGCAGGTGCCGCAAGCGCGGGTCGTTGGCAAAAGCACAGAGAAATTGTGAGCATTCGGTGCTGCGCAGCGCATGTCAGCATACGCCTTGGTGCGGACGACAGCCCTGAGCAATGTCATCAATCAGCGGTTCGCAAAGCTCTGGCCGTCCGCCACAGCAATCTTGCAAGAGAAAACCCAAAAGCCCACTTAGGCCCTTCATGTCGGCAAAATATCGAATGCCCCGACCCTCACGCGCATTGCGGAGCAACCCTGCGTTCAGCAAAATCGACAAATTAGAGGACATCGTGTTTTGCCGTACATCCAAGGCTTCGGATATTTCACCGGCCAACATGCCACCCTCTCCGGCCTGCACAAGCAAGCGGAAGGCATCGAGCCGTGTGGATTGGCTAAGTGCGCCGAAGGCATCTAGAGCGTTCATCTTTTCCATATATCTGGATATGTCGATACATTGTGAGTCGGTCAACCCTGAGCGTGATACATCGCTTGTGTAAAACTGTTTTGACACCGCGGCCCACACAGGCCGACGTTGAGCCCTACCCTCTGACGTCGAGGGGACGATCATCTAGCATAGTTTCCATCGAGAACATGCCGGTGACTGTATCTAGTTCAAATCCGGTCGTGATGCGACGATACACAGAATCATACCCAGCCATGCCCCGGGTCACGACCTTCAGCATGTAATCCCAGTCGCCGCCGATGCGATGCATCTCGGCCACTTCAGGAATGCGTGCGATATGTTTGCGGAATTCGTCTGCCCATTCGACAGAGTGGTTGCGGGTCCGAACCATCACAAAAACTGTGAGATCCAGACCCAGCGCAGCCGCATCCAAACGCATGCGTGCGCCCTGTATAAAACCCGCCTTCTCCAGACGTTTCAAGCGTCGCCATAGCGCGTTCTGAGACAAGCCCACCTTATCCGCAACATCGCGCTGGGACAGCGTGGCGTCGCGTTGAAGCACATCCAGAATGCGGCGATCAATTTCGTCTGTTTTCTGCATTTTCTCTATTATATGACACACAGTTTGGCATTTTACCAGACATTTTGATCAACTTTACCCAAATAAATTCAAGTATTTCTTTCTACATGGACCCGAAAGACGATCACATGACCCAAAAACTCTTCTCGATTGCAGATTTTGAACACCAGCTGCGTCAGCTTGATAATCCGGTGGCCGATCTTAGGGATCAGGTCATCGGGTCAGGCATGCAGATCCAAACCCCATTTGGGCCAAAAAAGCTGATCTATGCGGATTACATCGCTTCCGGGCGGGCAGTGCGATGCATCGAAGACTTTGTGATGACACAGGTGCTGCCCTACTACGCCAACTCTCATACCGAGCAGAGCTTTTGTGGCGCCCGCATGACTCAGCTGCGCGAAGAGGCGCGCCAAACCATCGCAAACAAATGCGGGGCAACGTCTGATCATGCGGTGATTTTTGGCGGCTCTGGCGCGACAACTGGCATCAACCAACTGGTGCATTTGTTCGGCATCCATGACGCAATTCGTGCAGGGCGCCCTGTGACGGTGATCGTCGGCCCTTATGAACACCACTCCAACCTATTGCCATGGCGGCAAAGCGGTGCACGTGTTGTGGAAACAAAAGCTGCAAACCTTGGCGGGGTCGATTTGGACGACTTGGAACGCATTCTAAAAGAGTGCCCAACGGGCGGGTTGATCATCGGTGCGTTTTCCGCTGCATCCAATGTCACCGGGATTTGCACAGACCCCGCCCCAGTCTCTCAACGCATCAAAGCGCATGGCGGCAAAACCGTCTGGGACTATGCCGGTGGCGGCCCCTATCTAAACATGAATATGTCACCAGGCGGTGTCGACATTGATGCGATTGTGACCAGCCCCCATAAATTCATCGGCGGTCCGGGTGCCTCTGGCGTGTTGATCCTCCGCAAGCATGCCGTTGAAACGACGCAACCCTCTCGCCCGGGGGGCGGTACAGTGGTTTTTGTGAACGCCCAAAGCCACGACTACGTTGCACGACTCGAACAACGCGAAGAAGGCGGGACACCCAATGTCATCGGAGATATTCGAGCCGCATTGGCAATGGTCGTTAAGGACGTAATCGGCCAAGACTTCATCGAAACGCGCAACGCATCCCTTATTGATCGCGCCATAGCAGCGTGGGGCAACGACCCGCAACTTGGGTTGTTTGAGGCTGACCACAGCGATCGCCTGCCTTTTCTGTCATTCGCTCCGCAAACTCCATCAGGCGAACGTATCGATTACAAGTCGTTCACCACCGCACTCAGCGATTACTTCGGCATTCAGGCGCGTGGAGGATGCTCTTGCGCAGGGCCTTATGTGCATCAATTGTTATCCATAGATGACGCGAAATCTGAGGATCTGCGCGAGCGGTTATTGAAAGGCGATGATCGCAACAAACCCGGTTTTGTCAGGCTGAATCTAAGTTATCTGATGGATGACCATACCATTGAGCAGATTTTGGAAGCCGTTCCGCGCCTGATTTCGCAGTTTTCTCAGGAAAAATCAGCGTAGAAGCGTATTATGCCTGTGCATAAACTGTGGAAAACAATCTGTGGACACATAAGCCATAGCTTATAAATGCTTGATCTATTTAAATGTTCTAAGATGTACACCTTGGGATAACTTTCCCCGTTTGGCGACGAAGGATCACGGCAATTCAAAAGTATGTTCCCGAGTCCGTTAGCCTTATTTGGTGCGATGGCGTACAAACCCAACACATAGCTCTCGCGTCTTCCATGTGATTTTCGCAGACACCTGTGCACCCAAAGCCTTGAATCTTAACAAAATTTCCGCAACTTCAAGCTAATTTGAAATCCATCAGAGACTTGAGCCACATTCATTCGCTCATTCACCTCAACAATCCACAAACCTACAAATTGTTCGAATAGTGAAATAAAAAAACCCAAATAGCTTCATAATCAAATCTTATGTTCGATATGAACCATACTCACTGACCCAAGTTAGTGGTTTTTTCCTTAAACTTGCGCTCTCACAGCCCACTGCCCCCGTGCACAAGTGTCGTTCACCACTGCACAGCGTCATCTATTGGCCTGCACCGCATTGCTGTTTAGCTATGTTGCGAAAGGAGACGCCCATGTCTATCCGACCCATTCTTGAAACACGTCAGGCCCAACACACCCTTGAAGGGGCTGGCGTACATCTTCACCGTGCCTTTGGATTCCGCGATCCATCCGAGCAAGATCCGTTTCTGTTATTTGACGATTTCCGCAACGAACGCCCCGAAGACTTTGAAGCAGGATTTCCATGGCACCCCCACCGCGGAATCGAGACAATTACATATGTCTTGTCAGGGTCCGTCGAACACGGAGATAGCCTTGGCAATACCGGCACATTGGGTGCCGGTGATGTTCAGTGGATGACCGCTGGATCGGGCATTCTGCATCAAGAAATGCCGAACGGAAACGCCAAAGGGCAGATGCATGGCTTTCAACTGTGGGCCAACTTGCCCGCCGCGCTCAAAATGACGCAGCCGCGGTATCAGGATGTCGAAGCCAAGGAGATCCCACTGATCGAAGACGATGACGGCACCAAGGTTAAGGTCATCATTGGGGATTTCTGGGGGAAAAGCGGTCCAGTGGATGGGATCGCCGCTGATCCACAGTATCTGGATATTTTTGTTCCGGCGGGTGTCAAAAAGACCTTTCCTGTCGATACCTACCGCAAAGCCTTTGCCTATATCTTTGAAGGGGCTGGTGCCTTTGCGGATGCGAGCCAGCCGACAGGTGTTCTTTTGGAAAAAGAAGTGGCCGGGCAAGAACTGAACATTCGCGATATGTCCGGCAACCGAACTTTGGTGCGATTTGGCACCGGCGATGAGGTGACAGTACAGGCTGGCCCAGAGGGCATTCGCTTTTTGCTGATTTCAGGTGCGCCCATCCAAGAGCCGGTCGCCTGGCATGGCCCAATCGTGATGAACACCAAAGAAGAACTGCGCAAGGCCTTTGCTGAACTAAAGAACGGCACCTTTATACAGCCGGCTCATTAACCCAAACTCGCGCGGCGCCCTAATCGGGCGTCGCATTATACCCTAGGCGAGACCCCAACGGTCTGCTTGACCATGTTTAAATACACATGCTCCACTTCACTCAGCAAAAGCCGCCCACCCTCGCGGAACCAAGTATTCACACCGGTCAGCATGGCGATCAAAGCCATCGCAGCAATTTTTGGTTCGGCTATCGAAAAGTCGCCTTTTTGCACACCACGCTCCAGAATGGCCACAAGCTCTGCCTCATAGTCCCCACGTAGTTTTTCGATGATAGCGAAATTTTCAGGGGTAAGGTTTCTCAGCTCCATGTAGGCGATGAAAACCGCATCTTGGCGCTCGTGGTGATACCGAATGTGAAATCTTGAAAAGCGTTCAAGCTGTGCAATTGCACTTTCATCACTTTTTTGATGCTCCCAAGCGGCTGCCAATCCAACCATGTGGTCGCGCATCAGATCAAACAGCAAGCTTTGCTTGTCGGGCGTATAGTTGTAAAGCGCACCGGCCTGCACCCCGACTTCGGATGCGATTTGACGCATCGAAACCGCCGCAAACCCATGTTGGGCAAACAGCTTAAGTGCCGCCTCTTTCACGCGAGGACCGGTGGTTTCTGCCGAAGACCCTGACGTCCGTGCCATATGAATATGCCCTTGAGTAATTGAACAGTTGTTCTATTCCCTACCCGATGCTGCCTATATCGTCAAAAATTTCCGCGCTAAGTCGGCTCTTCGTCGGATTTCAGCGATTTCAAGCGATCGTTTGATTGCAGGGTAGTGATGAAAGAGTTAAACGGCTGTCTAGCCAAAGACTAAGGAGTTCGCGATGACCACCCCACTGCGCCTCGGCATTGCTGGGCTTGGCACCGTTGGTGTCGGCGTTGTTAAAATTGTTCGTCAAAAAGCAAATCTGCTGGCGACTCGTACCGGACGTCCTGTGGTGATCACCGCTGTTTCCGCACGTTCGCGCGATAAAGATCGTGGCGTTAATCTGAATGATTATGCATGGGAAACCGATCCGGTTGCCCTTGCTAAACGTGATGATGTTGACGTTTTCGTCGAACTCATGGGCGGGCATGAAGGCCCTGCAAAAGATGCCATAGAGGCTGCAATCGCCTCTGGCAAAGATGTGGTCACCGCCAACAAAGCTTTGCTGGCGCATCACGGCCAAGAGCTTGCACAAGCCGCAGAAGCCAAGGGATGCATCATTCGGTTCGAAGCGGCCGTTGCAGGCGGCATTCCCGTGATCAAATCGCTGACCGAAGGCCTTGCAGGCAATGACATCACGCGTGTCATGGGCGTGATGAACGGCACCTGCAACTACATCCTGACACGTATGCAGGACGCAGGACTTCCGTACGAAGAGGTCTTTGCAGAAGCGGATGCGCTTGGGTATCTCGAAGCGGATCCAAATCTTGATGTGGGTGGTATTGATGCGGGCCATAAGCTTGCGCTGCTGGCCTCTATCGCCTTTGGCACCAAAGTGAATTTCGACGAGATGGAGCTGGAAGGCATCCAGCGCATCTCGAGTGCAGATATTCATTATGCTGCTGAACTTGGCTATAAAATCAAACTCTTAGGCGTCGCACAACTCTCAGGCCGCGGCCTAGAGCAGCGCATGTCTCCGTGCCTGGTGCCGGCAGACAGCCCGCTTGGTCAACTTAAGGGTGGCACCAATATGGTGGTTCTCGAAGGTGACGCGGTAGAACAAGTTGTCCTGCGCGGCCCCGGTGCGGGCGAAGGCCCTACAGCCAGCGCCGTTATGGGCGACGTTTGCGATGTGGCACGCGGCTTCCGCATGTCGACCTTTGGCGTTCCGGCGGAAAGCCTTGAAGATGCCACAGCGGCACAATCCAATTCCCCAGCGCCCTACTACCTGCGTATGGAGCTTTTGGATCGCCCAGGTGCCTTGGCCAAGGTCGCCACAGCTTTGGGTGAATCAGGTGTCAGCATTGATCGGATGCGTCAGTCGCAACACGAGGGCACCGAAGCGCCTGTTTTGATCGTCACACATAAAACACAACGAAGTGCGCTGACAGATGCGATTGAGCGGATGCAAACCACTGGCGTATTGGCAAGCGATCCCGTCGCGCTGAGAATCGAAACCGTCTGAACTTCCAAAGAGTTAATAAAATACAGCCGGAGGTCTTGGACCTCCGGCTTTTTTAGTATCATGTTTTGAATATTCGTTAACGCAGTTGCTGGCCAAACCCGTTAGCGTGAGCAGACTTGCCCCTGCCCGGCGCAACACGCTAAAGGTTTTAGACATTTCATGTTGAGGGAGACACCATGACCAAGACCACCGATTTTAACGACCGCATGTTGGCCCTTGGCCTTGCCCGTGTTGCCGAGCAAGCCGCCATCGCATCCGCCAACCTCGTGGGTCGTGGTGACGAAAAAGCAGCCGACCAAGCTGCGGTAAACGCCATGCGTGAGCAGTTGAATCTTTTGGATATTTCCGGCGTGGTGGTCATTGGAGAAGGTGAGCGCGACGAAGCCCCGATGCTGTATATCGGCGAAGAAGTGGGCACCGGCAGTGGCCCGGGCGTTGATATTGCGCTTGATCCCCTTGAAGGCACGACGCTGACAGCAAAAGATATGCCAAATGCGCTCACCGTGATTGCGATGGGTCCACGCGGTTCCATGCTTCACGCACCGGATGTGTACATGGAAAAACTGGCGATTGGCCCGGGCTACCCCGAAGGGATCGTCAGCCTTGATATGCCTCCGGCGACCCGTGTTTCGGCATTGGCGACAGCCAAAGGCTGTATGCCCGAAGACATCACTGTGTGCATTCTGGAACGACCGCGCCACGAAGACATGATTGACGAAGTGCGCAGCACAGGCGCCTCGATCCGTTTGATCACAGATGGTGACGTCGCTGGCGTGATGCACTGCGCGGAAAGCGCGACCACCGGTATTGATATGTATATGGGATCCGGCGGCGCCCCTGAGGGTGTGCTTGCAGCTGCGGCGCTCAAATGTATGGGCGGGCAGATTTTTGGACGCTTGTTGTTCCGCAACAAAGACGAAGAAGCACGCGCACGCAAAGCAGGTATCGAAGACTTCGACCGCATTTATGGCCGCGACGACATGGTAACCGGCGACGTGATTTTCGCAGCAACCGGTGTCACGGGCGGATCACTGTTGCCCGGCATTCGCCGTGAACCCGGCTGGCTTGAAACCACCACTTTGTTGATGCGCTCTAAATCTGGTTCAGTACGGCGCATGTCCTACCGAACCCCCACCAGCTCTCACACATAAAAAGCACACTGCCGCATGACCGATTTTTTGAATGTTTCCAGCTCTTTGACAGGTAGACGCTGGGTTGGACCATCTATTGAAATGGATCGTGCGGCAGAAGCTTTAGAACAAGACACATCGCTCCCTCGGGCCCTATGCCAAGTGCTGGCGCGGCGCGGCGTTTCGGCGCAAGAGGCCGAAGGATTTCTAGCTCCCGTCTTGCGCGACCTTCTCCCAGACCCGCGTAGTCTGAAGGACATGGAAACCGCTGCGGCACGCTTTTTAAAAGCGGTCAAAAACCGCGAAAAGATTGCCATTTTTGCAGACTATGATGTGGATGGCGGCAGCTCTGGTGCATTGTTGGTTATATGGCTGCGCGACATGGGCCTGCCTGCCACCCTATATGTGCCCGATCGCATCGACGAAGGCTACGGCCCCAATGAAGAGGCGATGGCAGGCCTCGCGAACGATCATGACCTGATCATTTGCGTAGATTGCGGAACGCTGTCGCACGGGCCGATTGCTGCGGCCCAAGGCGCGGATGTGATTGTACTAGATCACCACTTAGGCGGCGAAACCCTGCCCGATTGCCATGCAGTGGTGAACCCTAACCGCCAAGACGAAGACGGTGTTTTGGCCCACCTTTGTGCGGCCGCAGTGGTATTTTTAATGCTGGTCGAGGCCAATCGCCAAATGCGCAGCGAAGGGGCACAAGGCCCTGATTTGATGGCGATGTTAGATCTTGTCGCGCTTGCCACAGTCGCAGATGTGGCGCCGTTAATTGGCGTAAACAGAGCGTTGGTGCGTCAGGGCCTAAAAGTTATGGGCCGCCGTGAACGCCCCGGTGTTGTTGCGTTGTCTGATGTCAGCCGGATGGACACTGCGCCAAATTCCTACCACTTGGGATTTTTGCTTGGCCCGCGTGTAAATGCCGGTGGCCGCATTGGCCAAGCCGATTTGGGGGCCCGATTGCTTTCGACGGCCGACATGAACGAAGCCCGCGCCCTGGCTGATCGTCTAGACGAGCTCAACACAGAACGGCGTGATATCGAAGCGGCCGTTCGCGCCGCTGCCATGGAACAAGCCGAGGAACGGGGGTTTGATGCGCCATTGGTCTGGGCATCGGGCGAAGGTTGGCATCCGGGCGTGGTTGGTATTGTGGCCAGCCGCTTGAAAGAAGCGACCAATCGCCCCGCAATTGTGATCGGCTTTGACGGCGACGAAGGCAAAGGATCGGGCCGGTCCGTGGCTGGCGTTGACCTGGGCGCAGCGATCCAGAAACTCTCCGCCGAGGGGCTGCTGGTCAAAGGCGGTGGGCATAAGATGGCCGCTGGCCTCACCGTGATGCGTGACAAGCTTGAGCCCGCGATGGCCCGATTGTCAGAGTTAATGGCAAAGCAAGGGGCGGGAGATCTGGGCCCGTCTGATTTGAAACTCGATGGGATGCTTATGCCGGGGGCCGCATCAATCGATCTGGTCAACCAAATCGACATGGCTGGCCCCTTTGGCGCTGGCGCCCCTGGCCCAAGATTCGCCTTTCCCGAAGTAGAAATTCGTTTTACGAAACGCATCGGAGATAACCACATCAAAGTCACCTTTTCTGATGGGCTTGCAGGCCGACTCGAGGCGATTTGCTTTGGGGCCTATGACACAGCGATTGGACCTGCACTGGAAAATCACGGTGGCAAACGGTTCCACTTGGCCGGTCGCCTAGATATCAACACCTGGGGTGGTCGCCAATCAGTGCAATTGCGATTGGAAGATGCCGCCGAGGCCTAAAGTCGTGTGATTTCAATACGATCTGCAGGACAACATGGCCCATCACATCAACATCAATTGGGCGCGGCCGACCTTCTTGAAAAAAATTGCCTGCCCCCTCAATTTTCCGCTTGCGCGATCTAAGCTCATTGCATAAATACCGCCTCACGCTTCGGCATGGCCCGTTCGTCTATCGGTTAGGACGCCAGGTTTTCAACCTGGAAAGAGGGGTTCGATTCCCCTACGGGCTGCCAGCGAAGCGAGTATCTACAAGGGGTTACCCCTAAGATGCGATCTGCAAATATGCAGAGTGGCCCGTTCGTCTATCGGTTAGGACGCCAGGTTTTCAACCTGGAAAGAGGGGTTCGATTCCCCTACGGGCTGCCACTTTTCTTAGTCTCATCATTGATAGATCCAAGTCGCACATCACGTGAGTCTACGTCTTTGTCAGCGACATCGTAGAATTCAAATTGGCCGCGCCCATTGCGTTTGCAATTGTACAAAGCCTGATCTGCTTCTGCCAAAATCATGTTGAAATCTGATGACCCACGCCCATGTCGATGCGTGATGCCGATACTCGCCGAAATCTGAGATTTGTTCCCATCAATTTGAATGGGCTCATTGATCCGTTCGATAATCCGGGTCGCAATTGAAGTTAGCTTTCGTCTGGTCACGGCGTCGCGAAAGATCAAAACAAACTCATCTCCGCCCATTCGAACAACTTCGTCCGTTTCACGCGTTTCTTCTGTTAATATCTGCGCCACGCAACGCAACACATGATCCCCTGCGGCATGCCCCAGCCCATCATTGACTGACTTAAAGTAGTCCAGATCAAGTTGCATGAGCGCAAACCCACTCTCTTGCACTGCAATTTGTGACAGAATTGATCCAATGGCCCGACGGTTTTTGAGCCCTGTGAGCGTATCGGTAAAGGCCTGCTCTTCGGCGGCGACTTTGGCAGACTGCAAACGAGCGTTCAAATTGCGCGAGGCCGACATGGCGGCCGACTTTGCCTCGACCAAAAACAACATTTCAACGGTCATATCCGTTGCCGCAAAGTCTGCACTGGTCAGGCGATAGTCTTGCACGGCATCCAATACGCTAATGCCAAAACTAAGGTTCAGGATGACGTCTTGTCCTTCTGGCGACGGCACGACCACGCCTTGAAATCCGGTACATGGCGCATCTCGAAAACGCATGTGAAGTTTGGAATGCGTGGAAAGCAAAACCTGCTGCATTGTGGTCATATGACGTGGGCGATGCACCTCAAACATCTCAAGGAAGCGAGACCCGACAAATTCATCATCCGGCCTAAGCTTGCGCAGCGTCGGCCCAACGTGGCGCATGTGACCCGTCGCTGAAATCAATACATGCATTGGGCACAACACATCTAAAATCCCGCACAGTTGGCGCGTCGCGCTTGGAAGTTCAAAACCCTCTATGGATTGAATGCTCATGCAACGCGCCCCCCAAAGTCAAAGTCGCGCCCATCACTGTAGGATTCCTCAACGAGGGTGATTAGGATTGTTTCCGTGTCCCCGACCCGCCCCGTGTATTCAAGCAACGCAAGTGCGCCATAATCGTCGGCCATCGTACGCAGCACACCCAACACAACAAAAGCAAACCCAGCAAGGCTATGTTCGCATGTCAGGCGAAAAACATTCCCCCCGTGGTCATGTAATTCAAGCTTGGGCAAATCAAGATCATCCACCGCCAGCTTTGCCCGGGCCTCTAGGTCATCAAGCGACTGTAAGAATTCAAGAAAATTGTCACCGCCAAATCGCAACAATCTTCGGAGAGCGTCCACATTTGGGTGCGTCACAAGATAGGTGCCGATATCCTCAAGCAGGGTATCGCGTGGTAAATCCCAGATCACTGTGACCGCATTTACGATGGCATGTGTAATCGCATCGTCGTAATGCAACATTGCCTCAAATTCTGAAAATTCCAGGCCTGCCTGCTGTACGACGTCGTTCCAACTTTCGGCCCCATACGTATCTCGTACAAAGCATTGAACCGCCCTATTTACTAACCCATGCATGTCACACCTACTCCATGTGAGACACCAGCATCGGCCTAAGTTTTTAAGATTCCACCAATAGTTTCAATTGTCTACACATCTGCAGCCCATGCCTAACTGGTAAGTTTTTCAGACAGAATTTGAGGAATTAGCCCAATGTGATCAATGACATAATCGGCGAGATCAGACAGTGTGCTATGGTCTGCCAACCCCGTTAATACACCAATTGTAATCATTCCTGCGCGACGCCCTGCCAGCAGATCGTGTGTACTGTCGCCCACCATCATCACCTCATGCGGTACCACGCCCAAATTTGCTGCAATCGCCAACAACGGATCAGCATCTGGTTTTGCGCCGTAACCGCTATCTGCCCCAACAATCATGTCAAAATCACTTTTGACCCCAGCAGACTGTAGATGCTCGATTGCGCCGTGTTCAGTGTCATTGGTCATCACCGCAAGCTTCAGTCCATCTTGGCGCAATCCTGCTAAAAAAGGGCTGAGAGGAACCGCAGGAACAGTGGGCGCATGCGCTGCGCTGCGGGCCAAAAACAGGTCTATGTCATCAACGTTTTCATGTGGCACCGCGCTTGCAATCAGTTCCGCTGCTTGACGGTTTGTACCTGCAATCACAGGGCTTGTGGGCCGATAACACACCGCTTGAAGATCAAAGTCTAAGGTATCTGCCAAACGCTGTTTGGTTGCACCATCCCCCTGCGCATAGTGATTGATGACGTCCAGGGCCCAGTTATTCCAGGTTGCCTCAAAATCAAAAAGAGTGCCGTCTTTGTCAAAGATGATCGCTTTGATCTGCATCGAAAGCCCTGTCATTATCTAAGTGAAATGCACGTGTTCGCTGCCTGGCAGCGCATGGCGGGCCTGCAAAGGGGCCATGTAGTCTAATCCAGCCGCATCACAAAAGCTGACAACCCAAGCGTCATCCATCGTGATGAAATCCAAAACAGACGCCAAAAAGGTTGGATCGCCTGCCTGTACTTTTAAGTCCTCAACAGAAGCGCCAGAGGCCCCCAAAAACACCGGCATCAATTCATCATTGGCGGCCAACCAACCCAGCGCTTGCAAGGCAATTGTTTCTGCGGCTTCGGGGGAAAATGACATGTTTTCGACCTTCGAAATAGATTGTTAACCATGTTCCCGCCAAATGGAGGAAAGGCAACGATGGGAACAGGACATATGCCCGGCAAACTGCTTATTATCGACAGCATTGCCACGAACCGGATCATTTTAAAAGTCCGGTTGTCGGATGCGTTTTACGACGTGTCCCAAGCCGCAACGCTCAATGACGCGCAAGCCCAAATTTCACAGTCCTCCCCTGACCTCATCTTTGTCAGCGACCAATTTTCGGAGCGCGACATCAAGCGATTTACAGCGAACGTCCGTAAAGAGATGAAAACCTCTCAAATTCCTGTGGTCCTACTCGCTTCAGAAACCAATCGCGATCAACGGCTTGCGTCGCTTCGCTGTGGTTTTAACGAAGTGATGGTTGCCCCGATGCAAGACCCCACCTTTCTTGCAAGATTGCGCAGCCTGCTGCGTGGCTTTGATTTGCCAGATGAAAGCAAAATGGACACTTCTGTCAGTCATGGTTTTGCCGATCGCAGCCAACCCTACAAGGTGCGCCCAAAACTGCTTTTGACAACCAACGACACGGCGACAAGTCTGCGGTGGCGCGGGGCGCTCAAGCCATTGCTGCCATTTGCGCTGCACAGTACGCCGCTGGAAAATGCGATGCAGGAAATGTCAAAAACACCAATCCCCGACGTCTTTGTGATTGCGGTGGATCACAATCAGCCGGAAACCGCGATGCGTTTGGTTGCTGAAATTAGGGCGCAAAAGAAAACCCGCCGCACCGGTATTCTTGCGATCATGCAAGTCGATGAACCACGGATCGTAGTGGATATGTTGGATCTTGGGGCGCATGACGTGATTACCGAGGGGTTTGACCCAGAAGAAATCGCGCTGCGAGTCTCAACACTGGTTCAGCAAAAGCGCCTATCTGATCGGTTACGCAAGAATATGCAGGTCAGCGTTCAGGCCTCTGTAACAGATCCTCTGACAGGATTGTTCAACCGACGCTACGCGATCCCTCATCTTGGCAACATCCACCAAAACGTATCCAGAAAAACAGCACCCCTTGCGGTGATGATCGCAGATTTAGACCACTTTAAACGCGTCAACGACGAACATGGCCATGCCATAGGAGATGCGGTTCTATGCGAGGCGGCGCGGAGGCTGCGGGATGTTTTGCCATCAACCGCCTTGCTTGCACGGATTGGAGGTGAAGAGTTTTTGGTCGCCCTGCCTGAAACGCCAGAACCGGCAGCTAACGAAATGGCGACGCGCATGTGTGAGGCGATTCAATCTACCGAAATCATCGTCAAATCATCCAACATTCGCGTGCCAATGACGCTTAGCGTTGGCGTGACGATGGCCGAAAAACCAGACCTCATTAACACCGTTGAACAGCTCATGGATGACGCAGATCAAGCGCTATATGCGGCCAAACAAAACGGACGCAATCGCGTGTGTTTTCATCACCCTCAAGCCTAAGACCTACGGCTTTCCACCTTTTTTAGGGCCCGAACGCCGCTTTAGCGCCTCTTCTAACCGTTTGGCGAAACCCGCTCGCTCCTCATCGGTCATCGCCTCAAGACGCGTGATCCATAGATCTTGTGCAAGGTTACGGCGCTCAAAGGCCTGCTTCGATTGAACCTCCATGAGCGCCTTTACGTTTGACGCGTCAAAGGGGGTCGCCTTCAGCGCTGCAAGCATCTGCTGAAGCTGCGTACGACGTTCCTCGCGCCCAAGACCATTTTCACGACTGTGTTCGCGCATGGCTTTTCCAATCGCCCGGCGATCTTCGGGCAACAGAGCCCGTGTATAGGCCCCAATAACATCCCCATCTTTGAGCGGGCGGTTGGAAATACGTTTGTTGCCAAGCGCGGCCCCTGCCACAAGGCCAAAAACAATCAGGTTGATCGCCAATGATCCAATCAACAAAGCCCGCATCCCGGGGCGCATTTTTGTGCGCGGCTTAGGTGTGTCTGCTGACATTGTTTATCCTTCCTCAAGCTCAAAGCTGAACTCTGTACCGACATCTAGCAAGTAGAATTCGAAATCTCCGCTAAGTACGGCCTGTAAACCATCGATACTCAAGCTTTCCGCTCCAGCAAAGCCGACCCAAACGCTCGCCATCGTCGCGGCCACCAAACCAGACGCACCTTGCCAACCGCCAAGCGTGTCAAACAACGCGCGGCTCAATGATCGTTGCGGCGTTGCGACCGGCTCTAAAGCAGCAGGTTGGTAGGCCTCAGCCTCGGCAAGCATACGCGCCATGAAATCATCACTGACCTGTGCATCTGCGTCCGTTTGGGCCTCGGCAAAGAGGTCCTCTAGAAAACCGTCCATTTTGTCTTTGTCAGTCATCCGAGTATCCCAACTCATCTTTGCGACCGGCCAATGCTTTGGCCAATCCGCGTTTTCCTCTGGCGGTCAAACTTTCCACCGCTTCGATGCCGATCTCCATGATTTCGGCAATTTCGGGGTTTGTCATGCCTTCGATATGACGCAGGATCACCGCTTGTTTTTGCCGATCCGGCAAGGTGTTCAGCGCATCCTGCAACGCATCCACCCGTGCCTTATGCTGCATTCCCTCAGCGGCGCTAAGCGCATTATCTTCAGGCTCGGGCACTGCATCAAGGGCAACCCCCTTTGTTTTCCGCAAGCGATCCGTGCACAAATTGGCCACCACACGATACAACCAAGTGGTCACTTTCGCTTCGCCCTGACGCCAAACCTTCGCTTGTTTCCAAAGACGGATTAGCGCTTCTTGTGAGACATCCTCTGCCTCGGCACGATCCCCAAGCATTCTGTAAGCATGACCAAACACCTTTGGCGTCAGCCGCAAGGTCAAAGCACGCGCGGCCTCTGTATCGCCGTTGGCATACAAGATCAGCAGCGCATCATCGCTTGCGTCATGAAAGGTGTCTCGCGGCATATTCATTGCTCTTGTGGATTAACCTGTTGCAGACGCTGTGACAATCCGCGCTGCGGCAAAACCAGTGCCCCGTCCTTCGGGGGATGCAACGGGGCACTGTCGGAGGAACGCGTTAGTTGGCGTCAGAGCCCTCCTGCCCGCGTTTGCCACCTTTACGTTTCGCTTTCATTTCAGCGAATTCTTCAGAGCTGATGTTGCCGTCACCATCTTTGTCCAAACGCTCGAACATGCGCTCTACGCGGTCTTCGTTTGGCTTCATTTCGTCAAAGCTCAGGGCACCGTCCTTGTTGGTATCACGGCGTTCAATCATCTTGTTCAAACGCTCTTTATCTGCGCGTTCACGTGCGGCTGATAGCTCATCCACAGAAAGCGATCCGTTGCCATCGGTATCGACTGCATCAAACCGAACCTGCGCATGTGCTGCCAATTCTTCTTTGCTCAGAAGGCCGTCTGCATTTGCGTCGACTTCTTCAAAGTTGATCCGAGGCCCTTTAAAGCCACCTTTGCCGCCAAACCCTTTTGCCGATGCGCCCACTGCGCCAAATGCGATCGCCAATGCGGTGACGGATGAGATGATTACTGCACGTTTCATGTTGTCTTCCTTTGCTAAAACAAAACCGGCTTGCTGCCCGTTTTCAAAAGGTCAAACGTGAGGCACCGCGATTTCCGTCGCAAAAAGTGAAACTAATTTTGAAACATTCGACCAACCCCCTGCCTAGAAACAATAATTTACCTCAACGAAAGTGCCGTACCGTCATTTTTTTTGCGATTGGCGCAGGCTTTGTTACACACTAGGCTGCGACGACATCCGCATTCCATGGGAAGCCCGCTTTCATGATCCAAGACAAAACCGCCATCCGAGACGCTGCAACCGTGATCGTTTTACGTGATGCTACCGCCTCGCCCAGCATCCTAATGGGGCAACGCGGTTCTAAGGCCGCGTTTATGCCAAATAAATTTGTCTTTCCCGGTGGTGCCGTCGACGCGGGCGACCATTCTATTGATGTCACGCCCCCCTTGCACGCAACTTGCGCGGCGCGACTGGCCGAGGACATTCGCCCTGAATCCCCTGCGTCCATCCCCAACGCATTGATCGCAGCGACAATCCGCGAATTGTGGGAAGAAACGGGGCTTGTATTGGGTCACAAGGGCGACTGGCAAAACCCGCCCCAAGATTGGGTGACCTTTGCAGAAACCGGCCATGTGCCCAGCGCACAGGGATTGGAATTTGTGTTCCGCGCGATCACGCCCCCGGGGCGCCCTCGCCGCTTTGATGCGCGATTTTTCCTTGTGGATGCGACCCAAATTGCCAACGACTTAGATGATTTTTCGGCCGCAAGTGATGAGCTATCGCACCTTCAGTGGATCCCGCTCAGCGAAGCCCGCCAATTTGATCTACCGTTTATTACAGAGGTTGTTTTGGCAGAAGTCGAAGGCCAGCTGAATTTACCACGCGCAAATCGCAAGGTGCCATTCTTTCAGAACACCGAGGAAACAGAATTGTTTAAGCAACTCAAAGGGAAACTGCCAAGCGAACTGGACTAAGCCCACAAGATCAGTGCAAGCACGCTTGCACCGATACAGCTGATGCCCAGCGCCTCGCGGCGAGATATGCTTTCTTTGAAGATCAACACCGTGGCCAAAAGCCCAAAGATCAGTTCGACCTGTCCCACAGCTTTCACGTAGGCCGCGTTTTGAAGTGTAAACGCGGCAAACCAACAGAACGAGCCTGCAAGGCTTGTGATCCCGATAAAGCCAGCCGTCCGCCACGCGCCCAAAACATTTCCGATTTCTGCGCGGTCTCTCCACAGCAGCCACAACGCCATACCAACCAATTGCATCGACGTCACAGCGGCGAGTGTAATTCCAGCCCGCATGATTGGGTCGCCAGACTCCACCACCAAAGACGCCGCACGATAGCTGACACCAGATACGCCAAACAATGCTCCTGCGAGGACACCAAGTGCCGCTGATGGGCTTAAAATGCGCTTCCACCAAGGTCCCGCGGTTTCTATGGGCCCGGACAATACAAGTACGCCGATCACGCCCAGTATGATGGCCACAAAGCCAGCCAGCGACACCAGTTCACCCAAGATGACCCCACCGATGAGGACCGTCAGCAAGACTTCGGTTTTGGTAAACGTCATGCCCACAGCAAAGTTGCGTCGGCCAAATAGCATTACCGTACAGACCGTTGCTGTGATCTGCGCAGCACCACCCAATACTCCAAAGACCCAGAAGCGCCCACCGGGCACAGCGGGAACATGATCCGCTTGCGACAGATACAATAGGATCAGGCACACAGCGATGGGAGCCGAATAGACAAATCGAGCAAAGGTCGCGCCACTTGCCGTCAATTTCACCTGACTCAGCTTCTTTTGAAGCATAAAGCGCACGCTTTGAAAGAATGCAGCTAAAATCGAAAGGGTGATCCAAAATTCCATAAGGCCGCTATAGCTTTGCGATCCGCATTACGAAACCACAGAATGAGCGTTCGATAATATTATGCGTATGCATCACTTATGCGCACCAGTTGTGGCGGCACCAATATCACCGTGCGCCACAGATACAGATTTCAACACAGCATAAACCGTCTGCCCAACGGCTAGGTTCATCGCCTTGGCCGATCTTTGTGTGATCTGCGCCAAAACAGAGCATCCCCCGCAGTTCAGCTGCACCAATGCGCCAGCCCCACCATGGGCTTTGATTGCCACGATCTGACCCGCAAGAACATTCAGCGCCGAGATGTCTTGAGGTTGCTTAAGACTTAGCATGATGTCCTGGGCCCGCACACGCACCCGAAACTCTGCGCCAATCTGGGCCGATATCTGCGGCAACCAAAGTGTCCCACCTGCGGCGGACAGTTCGGTCAAGCCATCCTCATGGTGCTGCACAGCGCGTGCTTTCAGCAAAGCGCCCATCATCTGGGGGCCAATTGCGTCAGCGGACTGCGGGTCAGCAAAGACTTCGGCCGCGGGCCCTGTGTGTAACACCCGCCCGGATTTCATGGCGACAATGGTGGTTGCCAGTCGCGCAACCTCGGACACCGAATGGCTGACGTAAAGGATGGGCATCTGTGCCTCATCTCGCAGCCGTTCAAGTGTTGGTAAAATCTCATCACGCCTATCAGCATCCAGTGCTGCCAAAGGTTCATCCAGCAAAAGCATTTTAGGGCCAGACAGCAACGCCCGCCCAATAGCCACACGTTGCTTCTCACCACCTGAAAGCGCCGTGGGATAGCGATCAAGCAATCGCTCAATACCCAACATCTCAATGGTATGAGACCACAAGGTACGTTCTTTGGCATGGCCTCGCATACGCCGGCCATAATCTAGGTTTGCGGCAACGCTCATATGCGGAAACAAGCGCGCGTCTTGGAACACGTAGCCAAAGGCACGTTTATGGGGGGCAATATTCAGACCTTGCTGCGCGTTAAACAAAACCTCGTCTTCTAATACGACAGAACCCGATTGCGGGGTCATCAAACCCGCCAAGGCATTCACAACCGTGGTTTTGCCGGACCCGGATGGGCCAAACAAAGCTGTCACACCTTTGGGGGCCTCAAACTTTGCATCAAGTTCAAACCCGTCAAAGCGATGTTGTAGATCTACCCTAAGGCTCATGCCTGCCCCACTCGTTTTGCGATGCGCCGCGCGAGCACTTCTGAGAGAAACAAGGCGCCCAGCGCTAAGACGATGGAAAGGGTCACAAGACGAATGGCCTGCACCTCGCCGCCTGGAACCTGAAGAAAGGCATAGATGGCCGATGGCAATGTCTGCGTTTGCCCCGGGATGTTAGACACAAAGGTGATCGTGGCCCCAAATTCGCCAACCGCCTTTGCAAACCCCAACACCCCCCCTGCCAGAATGCCCGGCAGGGTCAGGGGCAAGGTGATCGACGTAAACACGCGCCATCGCGATGCGCCCAATGTCGATGCGGCTTGTTCTAGCTTTGGATCGACCGCCTCGATCGACAGGCGGATCGCCCGCACCATCAGCGGGAACCCCATAACAGCCGCAGCCAAAACCGCACCTGTCCATCGAAACGCCAAAACCAGCCCAAAGCTCTGCTCAAGCCATGCGCCAATGGGGGCGGTTCGACCAAAAGCCAACAGCAAGAGATACCCTGTCACAACCGGTGGCAGGATCAGAGGCAAATGGACCAGGCCATTTAACAGCTGCTTTCCGGGGAACACTCGACGCGCCAAGACATGCGCAATGGCAATCGCAAACGGTAAGCTGCACAAGACCGCCCAAAACGAAACCTTCAAAGACAGCAAAACGGCCTGCCATCCTTGAGGCCCCAAGAAATCAACAATTGCGCTCATGGAGCCGACCCTGCTTGAAACCCATGACGCCGAAAGATCGCTCGCGCCTCTGGGCTGCCCAAATAACGCACAAAATCGGTGGCCTCGGGGCGAGTATTCAAGGCTGCGGCAGGATACTGAATTGGCCCTGTCGCAGCTGTAGGGATTTCACTTAAGACCTTCACCCGAGGGTCCGCCAAAGCATCGGTTGCATACACCAGTCCAAAGCGGGCCTCGCCCAGCGCCACCAAAGCAAGGGCCGCACGCACGTTATCTGTTTGCACTACATTAGGGGCAACCCTTGGCCAAACGCCGTAGTGGTCCAGCGCCGTTTTCCCATAGATCCCGGCAGGTACGGCATCGAGTAGGCCCATCGCCAAATGCCCATCAGACAGGTTGTCTGGCAGTTTCGAGAGCGTGACAGGCACTTCATCGAGCTGACCAATCAAAACCATTTGATTTGAGGCAACCCCCCTACGGCTTTCGCGAATGTTAGGCTGAACACCCGCCAACACATCCATCCATTGGGGATTGGCAGACACAAAGACATCGGCAGGCGCACCCAATTGAATTTGCCGCGCAAGCGCAGCACTGCTGGCATAAGATATGGTCACATGTGCCGCGTCAAAGGCCGCGCTCACATCATCAAGCGCCCCGCGCAGGCTGGCAGCGGCGAATACGGTCAGGCGCTCTGCAGCTGGCGCCGACGTCGCGAAAAATGTGATGCAGAGCAGTGCAAAAAGCTTTTGCATTCTGTGCCTTTACCGTTGTCATTTCGCGTGACTATGGGCGATCTGACAATCCCCGACAACCCAACAAAATGTGTGGACTCAAAAGCAAATCTAATCCGCTTAACGGGCCAGTTCGAGCAACCCTGATACATCCAAATGGGCTTCAAGGTGATCGGCCAATTGATCCAGCGTGGCCTCGACCGTTTGGCTGTAAGAGGCCCCACTGCTTTGTGCGCCGAGCGTTTCTAGAAAGGCTGCACGGAAAGCATCGTCAGAGAACATCCCATGCAGATAACTGCCAGAAATGCGTCCATTCGCAGATTGCGCCCCTTCGGCACGGCCGTCGATATGCGCAAATGGGCGAGCTGTATCGGCGCCTTGCGTACGCCCAATGTGAATTTCGTACCCGCCAAAAGACACGCCTGACTGCGCATGGATCGCGTGGGTTTCGGTCAACCTTTTGTCAGCTGTCATCTGGGTCGTCACATCCAAAAGGCCAAGCCCCGGTGTGCTGCCGGCAGTACCCTCTATCCCTTCCGGGTCTGCTATCTCTGTACCAAGCATCTGATAACCGCCGCAAATCCCCAGAATATGTCCGCCTCGGCGCACGTGGGCTTGTAGGTCAATGTCCCAGCCTTGTTGCCGCAGGAATGCCAGATCACCTCGGGTGGATTTGCTGCCGGGGATAATCACAAGTTTCGCATCCCCCGGGATTGGTTGCCCTGCCCTAAGCATGGTTAATTTCACGCCAGGCTCTTGGGCCAACGGATCAAGGTCATCAAAATTTGCGATGCGAGACAGGCCCAGACATACAATATGCGTTTCACCCTCGGTGTCCGATCCGTGAATATCCAACGCATCTTCGGCGGGCAGTTTCCACGCATCTGCAAAATAAGGCAGCACCCCGAACCCCCGCCAACCCGTCGTAGCTTGGATCAGGTCATACCCATCGTCAAACAGGCTTGGGTCACCGCGAAATTTGTTGACTAGAAAACCTTGAACCAAAGATTTGTCATCGTCTGAAATCACCGCCTGCGTGCCTACGATCTGTGCGATGACACCGCCACGATCAATGTCACCGGCAAGAACAACAGGTGTTTGGCTGGCCTGAGCAAAGCCCATATTGGCGATATCGCCCGCCCTAAGATTAACCTCTGCCGGGCTACCAGCACCTTCAACGATCACAATATCATGTTGTGATTTCAATGTATTAAAACTTTCCAGCACGCTTTTCATCAGCTGCGGCTTAAGCTTTGCATAGTCCCGCGCCTTAACGGTGGTCAGGCGCTTGCCCTGCACCACCACCTGAGAGCCAACATCCGTTTCAGGTTTTAACAAAACCGGGTTCATATGCACGGTCAGTGGCACCTTACACGCCAAGGCTTGCAAAGCCTGCGCTCGGCCAATTTCACCGCCATCCGCCGTCACCGCAGCATTATTGGACATATTCTGTGGTTTAAACGGTGCCACCGAAAGCCCCCGCCGCACTGCAGCGCGGCACAGGCCGGCAACAAGCATCGACTTCCCGACATTGGAGCCGGTCCCTTGGATCATGATGGCTTTGGTCATCTGTTGCACCTCGTGGCTGCGATGTTAATACTCCACACCCTTCTGCGCCTTAATGCCGTCGCGGAACGGGTGTTTCACCAAAGTCATCTCGGTCACCAAATCCGCCGCCTCAATCAATTCCGGTTTCGCGTTCCGGCCCGTCAAACACACATGGGTCATCTCTGGTTTTTCAGTCAGCAGAAAATCCACCACATCGTCGATGTTGAGGTAATCATTGCGCAGGGCAATATTGATTTCATCGAGAAGGACAAAGCGGATGGTCTCATCGCGGATCAGCTGTTTTGCCAGTTCCCAGCCCGCTTCGGCTTTGGCAATATCGCGTTCGCGGTCTTGGGTTTCCCAGGTGAAGCCCTCGCCAGAAACAAAAAACTTACATTCCTTTGGAAAGTGCTGTTCAAGAAAGGCGCGTTCGCCGGTGGCCATGGCCCCTTTGATAAACTGCACAACGGCGCAGGGCATCCCATGCGATATGCTGCGCATGATCATTCCGAATCCTGACGACGACTTTCCTTTGCCCGGCCCGGTGTGCACCATGATCAGGCCTTTTTCTTCGGTTTTACCCGCCATCATCCGGTCGCGTGCCGCTTTGATCTTTTTCATTTTTTCGGTGTGGCGGGCGTTTTGATCGGTGTTATCGCTCACGGGATGATCCTCTTTGCTTGACTCACTACGCCCTATCGCGCATGTCCGTTCTGTTGGTTCCTGTATGTAATGCAGGTGAAAAGGGAATGCGACGGCGATTTCGTCAAATCGTCAAGAGCAGCCGCCCCCGCGACCGTGACCGGAAAGGTCTCCGAACACCACTGGCCCAAAGCCGGGAAGGTAGGAGGACCGAAGGAGCATAGCTCTGAAATCCGTAAGCCGGGAGACCTGCCAGCGCTGAAAGACATGAAACCGGACGGGGTGTTCCGGTGTCGGGAAAACGCATGCGTCCCCGCCCTATCGCCCTTGTCCTTCCGAATGGGAGAGACAATTTGCCAGAAGATTTTTCGCCAAACTTGGCCCCTGTAGAGCTGCTTGTTTGCGCCACTTGTCGCGCCGGACAGCCCACAGACATCGAAGGGCCGCGCCCCGGCGCCCAACTGGGAGCGGCCTTGGCCGAGTTGGAGTGGCCAGCGCACGTGAATGTACGTGAGGTGGAATGCCTAAGCAACTGTGACAGCGGCTGTTCCATCGCTGTGCGCGGTGGGGCAGAACGCTGGACATATGTCTATGGCAATTTCACCGGAGCTGACGACGCCGCCCTCGTCCACGAAGGTATCACAAAATATGCTGCGACCGCCGATGGGATTGTCCCTTGGCGCGAGCGCCCCGTTCATTTCCGTAAAAACTGTATCGCGCGCGTTCCGCCGCTCAACTTGCCTGAATAAGAGATCTGCCATGAGCACTTTAGAAAAACTTCCCGTTACCGTGATCACTGGGTTTTTGGGCGCTGGTAAAACCACATTGGTGCGTCACTTGATGCAGAACCCGCAAGGCAAGCGCTTGGCCGTTGTGGTGAATGAATTTGGCGATGTTGGGGTGGATGGTGAAATCCTGAAATCCTGCGCGATCCCTGATTGCCCGGCTGAAAACATCATGGAACTGGCCAACGGCTGTATCTGCTGTACTGTCGCTGATGATTTCATTCCAACGATCGAGGCCTTGATGGCGCTCGATCCACGTCCAGACCACATTATTATCGAGACATCAGGCCTTGCGCTACCAAAGCCCCTGCTGAAAGCATTTGATTGGCCAGATATTCGTTCGAAGATCACTGTAGATGGCGTGATCGCCTTGGCGGATGCAGAGGCTGTCGCAGCCGGACGCTTTGCCACCAACGTGGCTGCGGTTGATGCCCAGCGCGAGGCAGATGACAGCCTTGACCACGAAACGCCCCTCTCTGAAGTATTCGAAGATCAAGTCAATTGCGCAGATATCATCCTACTGACCAAACCTGACCTTGCTGGGCCCGAGGGTGTTGAGCAGGCCAAGGCCATCATCGCCGAAGAATCTCCCCGCAAAATTCCGGTTGTCGAAGTGGCCGAAGGCGCTGTTGACCCGCGCATCGTGCTGGGGCTAGAGGCCGCAGCCGAAGATGACATCGACGCACGCCCGTCGCATCACGAAGACCACCATCATCATGATGATGAACACGATCACGACCATGATCACCACCACCATCATCACGATCACAGCCACGACGAATTTGAAAGCGTTGTGATCGAGTTGCCTGAACAAGTCAGCGCCGCAGATTTTGCAGATCGAGTGGAGCGTTTGGCCAAAGACCAAAACATCCTGCGCGTCAAAGGCTATGCTGCTGTCGAAGGAAAACCGATGCGCTTGCTGGTCCAAGCCGTTGGGGCACGTGTGCGTCATCAGTTTGACCGTCCTTGGAAGCCAGAAGAAGGCCGTCAGGGCAAAGTTGTCGTCATTGCAGAGCATCACGACGTAAACAAAGAAGCCATCCGCGCAGCGCTGGTGGATTAAACTGTCATGCATGTCGTCTTTCGTGAAAGCCATGGTTTAGAAGAAACCGAGACACCGATCGATCTGGGCCAAAGCCCAGCCGATCTGGTTGTCTTGTCGTTCTCTGATAGTGACCTTGGGGCTTTCGCGGCAGGCTGGCATCGCGCAGATGGTGATTTGCCCACCTTGCGGCTGGCCAATCTGGCCGCGTTGAAACATCCGCTGTCTGTCGACACCTATGTCGAGCAGACCCTGGAGGGCGCCAAAGCGATCCTGGTCCGCCTGATTGGTGGCATTCCATATTGGTCGTATGGCATTCAACAGTTGCAAGACCTTGCTCGCCGCAAAGGCGTGGCATTGGCCATTCTTCCAGCCGATGGTCGCCCGGATTCACGTCTTGATGATGCGTCTACTTTACCAAAGTCGACGCTTACCCGTCTGACCCATCTGTGTGACACAGGCGGTGCGGTTGCAGCGCAGGCCGCACTCGCCCAGTTGGCATTGGCCGTAGGGCTTTACGCCAAGCCTGTGATCGGTAAAAAACACGTGCCTGATTTTGGGGCATGGCGGCTCGGGCAAGGCATATGTGACGGCCAACGCCAAACAGATAAGCCTTTGATCGTTCTGACATTCTACCGTGCCTACCTCACCGCGGCAGACATGGCCCCGATCGAGGCCTTGGCTACGGAATTCACGAGGCGCGGCTACGAAGTGCTTGGCCTCTTTGCTCCGACCTTGAAACAGCCCCAAGCAGCAAAATGGATTGCAGAAACGCTGCAAGACCTGCAACCGGCTGCCATTGTCAATGCAACCGCTTTTTCAGGCAAAGGCACGGATGGCACCTCTCCTTTGGATGCCACCGACGCACCAGTGTTTCAGATCGCATTGGCCACCAGCCGCCAAAAATCTTGGGCCGAGGCCGAACGGGGCTTAGCCCCTGCTGATCTGGCTATGCATGTTGTGTTGCCAGAGGTGGATGGGCGCCTGTTCGCGGGGGTCACAAGCTTTAAGGAACCCGGCAAGAAAGACCCATCGCTCGAATACTCCCGCTTTGGACACCGAGCCCAAACGGATCGGATCATGGCGGTGGCCGACAAAGTCAGCCATTGGGTTCGGCTCCAATCCGCGCCAGTGGCCGAAAAGCGCGTCGCCATGGTCCTGTCAACCTATCCCGGGCAGAACTGGAACATGGCGCATGCGGTAGGACTAGATGCCTTGGCCAGCGCAGAGGCCATCGCAAGCGATCTACAAAACGCAGGCGTGGCTGTAAAGCCGGGCGCCCCTTTGTCAGAAGCGCTTGCAAACGACACCATTCATTGGGATGTGGCAGAGTATCATGTCGCGCTCAAAAGCTTGCCCCAAGAGTTGCGAGACGATCTTGCAGAGGTTTGGGGAGCACCAGAAAGCGATCCTGCGTTCCAAGATGGGGCCTTTACTTTCAGAGCGGTGAAAAGAGGCAATCTATTGATCGCCCTGCAACCAGAGCGCGGCAGCGACGCAGCTCGCGAAGACGAATATCACGACCTCGCCCGCACCCCGCGCCACAGCTATGTTGCCTTTTACCTTTGGCTACAAAAACAGTTCGCGGCCCATGCTATTATCCATGTCGGGGCGCATGGCACGCTTGAATGGCTGCCGGGGAAATCTGTGGCCTTGTCTGCCACCTGTTGGCCCGAAGTGCTCGCCGGGCACCTTCCGGTGATCTATCCATTCATTGTGAATGACCCCGGTGAGGCCGCACAAGCCAAGCGACGCGTTGGCGCTGTCACTTTGGGCCACGTGCCCCCACCCCTTCAGGAAAGCGCAGCACCGCAACGTTTTGCCATCCTTGAAAACCTGCTTGATGAATTTTCCAACGCCGACGGGCTTGACCCAAAGCGCCGCGACCGCTTGCAAGACGGTATCCGCACCGAGGCCGAAGCGCTGGGGCTAGCAGATCAACTTGGCCTAAGTGCGGCCACATCCTTGGCCGAGGCGATCACCCGGATCGACACCTTTGTCTGTGACATCAAGGAAAGCCAATTTGGCGACGGTCTGCATATTTATGGCCGTCCGCCCGAAGGGCAAACTGCCTTTGATGCAGCCCCCTCTGCCACTTCCGAACGCCAAGCTTTGCTGCGGGCGCTGGAAGGCAAACGGATTGAGGCTGGCCCATCAGGCTCGCCCTATCGCGGTCGTACTGATGTTTTACCTACAGGTCGCAATCTTTTCACAACCGACCCTCGTTCTGTGCCCACCCGCGCCTCTTATGCACAAGGCGTGACCTTGGCCGAAGAGCTGGTGCGGAAGCATCTGCAAGACGAAGGTGACTATCCCAAAAACCTGATCGTTGATCTTTGGGGATCAGCCACCATGCGCACGGCGGGCGAAGAATTCGCGATGGCCCTGCATCTTTTGGGGGCAAAGCCGGTTTGGGACGAGGGCTCTGAGCGTGTGTCAGGCGTTGAGATCTTGCCGATTGCGATGCTGGAACGCCCTCGGATCGACGTGACCTTGCGCGTCTCTGGCCTGTTTCGTGATGTCTTTCCAACCTTGTCGGCATTGTTCTCGCAAGCCATTCGCGCCCTGTCTGATCGCGATGAAAGCCCCGATTGGAACCCATTTGCTGGCCAAACCCCTGCTCCACGGGTCTATGGCCCAGCGCCGGGCAGCTATGGTCTTGGTATGGGTCATTTGGATGATTACGGTGCTGATGGCCGTGCCCGCGCTGGGCAAGCGTGGCTGTCGGCTTCGTCTTGGGCGCTCGACAAAGACGAACCGCATCAAGACCAAACCGGCATCCGGGATCGTGTCGCGGCGGCGGACAGTTTTGTGCACCTGCAAGATATGCCTGAGACCGATATCCTATTGGCGGCCGACTATGCGTCTCACGAAGCTGGGTTTAAGGCTGCTCAAGGGATCACAGGGGGTGATGCAGCGCTCTATCACCTCGACAGCACCAATCCGGCGAAACCGCGTGCCCGTACACTTAACGAAGAAGTTGCGCGCGTGGTGCATGCCCGTGCGACCAACCCCGATTGGCTGTCCGGCATGATGCGCCATGGCCTCCGAGGTGGTGCGGAAATTGCTGCAACGCTCGAGCATATGGCGGCCTTTGCACATCTGGCAGATGCGGTTCACCCTGCCTTGTTTGATGCCTATCACGAGGCGACTTTGGGGGATGACCGCATCGTTTCGTTCCTTAAAAGCGAAAACCCCGAAGCTCTGGCTGCCATGCAAGCGCGGTTTGCAGAACTTTATGAAGCGGGACTTTGGCAAACGAGGCGAAACTCTATTTTGGCAGAGCTGGAGACCACTTTGTGAGCCGCCCTACGG
Organism: uncultured Paracoccaceae bacterium; assembly: GCA_947498415.1. GTDB lineage: Bacteria > Pseudomonadota > Alphaproteobacteria > Rhodobacterales > Rhodobacteraceae > Cognatishimia. The sequence continues at coordinate 21,964 of CANMKB010000003.1, read as the reverse complement.
CCAAAGGATGGTGCCCTGGCGCCTATAAGCCGATGATGTCAGGCGATGGCCTGATCGTGCGGGTCCGCCCAATGCTTGGACGTCTTACGTCACCCCAAGCAATCACCCTTTGCAATCTCGCCCAGCGTTGGGGGTCAGGCCTGATTGATCTCACAAGCCGCGCAAACCTGCAAATCAGGGGGGTTGCAGAGGCGGATCACGAGGCTCTATTGGCAGACCTGAATACAGCAGGTCTTTTGCCAGATGACCCAGACCTTGAATCCCGCCGCAACATCCTATTGCCGCACGATTGGGTTGATGGGGATGACAGTCATAACATCGCTTTAGAGCTTTCAGAACGTCTGCCAGAATTCCCGGAGTTACCAGCCAAAATGGGGTTTGCCATAGACGCAGGCCCTGCCCCGATCTTGCAACGCAATTCTGCAGATTTCCGGATTGAGCGGGGGGCAGATGGGCTGATCTTGATCGCAGATGGTGCTCCTGCCGGGCGCCCTGTAGCGTCCAACACTGCGGTTGATGCCATGATTGAGTTGGCAGAATGGTTTGTCAGCACTGGTGGCTCAAAAAACCGCCGGATGACATCACATCTGAAAAGCCATTCCATCCCACACGATTGGGCGACCCAGCCCACCCTTGCGCCACGCAAACCACCACATCCGGGGGCGCACAGTTTAGGTGCCATCTATGGTACCGCCTTCGGGCAACTCCCCGCAGCTAAGCTGCGCGAGTTGATCGAAACCAGCGGTTGCAGCGCACTGCGCACGACTCCTTGGCGTCTTTTTCTTTTGGAAGACACAGTGCCCGGGCACACTCGCGATTTTATCACCGATGCGGCTGATCCACTTTTGAACATCGACGCCTGCCCCGGTGCACCACTTTGTACGGCGGCAACGGTTGAAACCCGTTCTCTTGCCCGCGATTTGGCTGGGCAAACACTCAAAAGCCTCCATGTCAGCGGTTGTGCCAAAGGATGTGCCCGACCGCGCCGCGCTGAATTAACCCTTGTTGGCCAAAATGGCCGGTTTGACCTTGTGAAAAACGGCAAGCCATGGGATGCCCCGCAGGCATCCGGGCTTGCGCCTGACGACCTGAAAAATGGTATCGGAGATCTTTAATGCCTTACCAATATGAACAAAACGGCCAAGCTATCTATGATGAAAGCTTTGCCACCATCCGACGCGAGGCTGAACTTTCTGGCTTTGATCAAGATGAAGAGCAAGTGGTTGTGCGGATGATCCATGCCGCAGGCATGATAGGGCTGGAAAAATTTGTGAAGTTCACCCCCGGTATGGTCGCCGCGGCCCGCAGTGCGATGGAAAGTGGAGCGCCCATTTTTTGCGACGCACGTATGGTCTCTGAGGGTGTTACACGCCCACGTCTTCCAGCCGACAACAAGGTGATCTGTACACTTCACGCCGAAGGCATTTACGAACTGGCCAAAGAGATGGGCAACACCCGCTCTGCCGCAGCTTTGGAACATTGGCGCAACCAGCTAGATGGCGCGATCGTGGCGATTGGCAATGCCCCAACGGCGCTGTTCCACCTGCTGAATATGCTCGAAGACCCAGATTGCCCACGCCCGGCTGCGATTATTGGATGCCCGGTTGGCTTTATTGGTGCCGCTGAATCCAAAGATGCCCTTTGGAAAGATCAACCCGTACCATGCATGATCGTTGAGGGGCGCTTGGGCGGCTCTGCCATGACGGTTGCCGCGATCAATGCCATCGCGAGCCGAAAGGAATAAACATGACCGGGACGATTTACGGCGTGGGCCTTGGCCCCGGTGATCAAGACCTCATGAGCGTTAAGACAGATCGCTTGATCCGCAACGCCAAACACATCGCGTTTTTCCGCAAGGCGGGCCGCAAAGGTCAAGCGCGTGGGATTGTCGAAGGCATGATCCCCGATCATGCTGTTGAGTTCCCAATGGAATATCCGGTCACAACCGAAATTCCCTTAGCTGACCCACGCTATAACGAGGTTCTGTCTGCCTTCTACAAGGAGGTCACAGACCACCTTATTAACCTTGCGAAATCTGGCGAAGATGTTGTGGTGTTGTGCGAGGGCGACCCGTTCTTCTACGGCTCTTTCATGCATATCTACACCCGCGTCAAAGACGTCGTTGACGTCGAGGTCGTTCCTGCCATCACGGGCATGTCTGGCGCCTGGACGGCCACGGGCGCCCCGATCACTTGGGGGGACGATGTTCTCACCGTGCTGATGGGCACATTGGGTGAAGACAAACTCACCCAGCACATCAAAGACACAGATGCCCTAGTGATCATGAAGATCGGCACCAACTTTGAAAAAGTCATCCGCGCCTTGAAGGCCGGAGGCAAATACGATGACGCCCATCTTGTGCAATTTGCAACGATGGAAAAACAAACTGTCTGCAAACTGTCTGAGATGACCAACAAGGTGACCCCATATTTCTCGATCATCATCGTACACGGACAAGGACGCCGGCCATGACACCTCGCAAAAGCGGCTCTGTTATCATTGCTGGCCTCGGGCCGGGAAACGATGCGCTCGTAACCCCCGAAGTACGATCCGCATTGGTTCAGGCCACTGATATCGTGGGATATATCCCTTACGTTGAGCGCATTGAACCACGCGAGGGATTAACGCTTCACCCCTCAGATAACCGTGTTGAAATTGACCGATCCCGCCACGCGCTGGAAATGGCTTCTGAGGGCAAACACGTTGTTGTTGTTTCTTCAGGCGATCCGGGCGTCTTTGCGATGGCCGCTGCGGTTCTAGAGGCCATCGAACAGGGAGAGCCACATTGGCGCGATCTGGACATTCAGGTCTTGCCAGGCATCACAGCAATGCTAGCGGCCTCGGCGGCCTGCGGTGCACCTTTGGGGCACGATTTTTGCGCGATCAACCTGTCTGACAACATGAAACCATGGGAACTCATTGAAAAACGCCTGCGTCTGGCAGCAGAAGCCGATTTCGCCATGGCCTTTTACAACCCCCGTTCAAAATCCCGCCCCGAAGGGTTTGGCAAAGCGTTGAAGGCGCTGCGCGAGGCCTGTGGTGATGACCGCCCAATGATCTTTGCCCGCAACGTAAGCCGCCCTGATCAAACGATCCGAATTGTGCCCCTGCCCGAGGTCACCGAAGACATGGCAGATATGCGCACCGTTGTGCTGTTGGGGTCATCTCAAACGCGGATCATCGAACGCGATGGTGCACCGCTTGTTTATACACCACGTTCGGTCGCTGGATGAGCCTGCACCCAGCGGATCACCTCTTCTGGCGTCGCAACCTCGGGTCGTGGCGGCAAATTGGGCCGGTCGATCAACGTGATCGGCAGCCCCAGCGCACGCGCCGCATGAATTTTCGCCTCAGCTCCCTGCCCGCCTGCGTTTTTACACACGACCCGCTGAATGGCATGCTCTTGAAACAAAGCCGTGTCACCCGCCACGTCAAACGGCCCACGCGCCACCACCACATGGTGATTGGGCAGCGCCGGAGGCTCTTGCGGGGCGTCGACCAAGCGCAACACGTATCGGTGCTGCGGCTGCGCGGCAAAGGCGTTCATGTGCAAGCGCCCCAGCGCCAACATGATGTTCTGTGGGGGTCCTTCAAGGGCGTGAACCGCACCCTCAATATCGGGCACATGTGTCCAGACATCTCCCTCTTGGGCTTGCCAAGGAGGGCGGGTCAACGCAAGCAGCGGTACATTGCACCGCGTGCAGGCCTGATAGGCATTCCAACTCATCTGTGCGGCAAAAGGGTGTGTGGCATCAATAACATGGGTGATGTTATGTTGCCCCAGATAGGCGACCAACCCGTCAACACCGCCAAAGCCGCCCACGCGATGTTGCAACGGCTGCGCACGTGGGCTGGCAACGCGCCCCGCATAAGAATAAGTGGCCGTCAGTCCATTTTGCGCCACCAACTGCGCCAAGGCATTCGCCTCGGTGGTGCCGCCCAGAATAAGGAGATGTTCTGCCATGTCTGATGTATTGCCTTGGTTGACCATCGTCGGTTTGGGCGAAGATGGACCGGATGGCCTATCGCCTGCAAGCCTTCGTGCACTGCACGAAGCAGAAATCATAATGGGAGCGGCCCGACATGTGGCGCTTTTACCGGATGTCTCTGCCCAGGTGATCACATGGCCCGTGCCATTTTCAGACGGCGTGCCGGTGCTGATGTCTCACAAAGGCAAACGGGTTGTTGCGCTCGCCTCTGGTGATCCGTTTTGGCATGGGGCTGGATCAGTTCTGGTCAAAGACCTGACCGCAGATGAATGGCGTACCCTTCCGGCGCCGGGCACGATGTCCTTAGCGGCAGCGGCCTTGGGCTGGCCGCTTGAAAAGACACCCACATTTGGGCTGCACGCGGCCCCTTTTGCGCGACTTTCTCCGCATCTGCATAACGGTGTGCTGCTGTTGGCCACTCTTCGAGATGGCAATGCGGTTGGCGAATTGGCAGATTGGTTAACACAGGCAGGTTTTGCGCAGTCCACGTTGCATATTCTTGAAGCCCTTGGTGGCCCACGTCAGCGTGTCCGAACCTGTTCATTGAATGCAGTGCCAGACGACATCCAGCACCCAGTATGTGTAGGGCTTGAGGTCGGAGGAACGGAATTGGGAATGCCCCTTGCCTCAGGTCGCCCCGATGCGTTGTTTGAAAACGATGGGCAGATCACCAAACGACCTGTGCGTGCCCTTACCCTGTCGGCACTTGCGCCACGCGCTGGTGAACACCTTTGGGATATAGGCGGCGGATCTGGATCAATTGCAATAGAATGGTTGCTCTCTGGGTCCCAACTGAGTGCCACGACCATAGAAATAAACGAAACACGTGCTATGCGCATTGCCGAAAACGCGCAAAACCTAGGCGTAGATCTGACTGTTGTCACCGGTGCGGCCCCTGCCGTGCTTGAGGGGCTGCCACATCCAGATGTGGTCTTTATTGGCGGCGGCATTTCAGAAGAGATGCTGGATTGGCTTTGGTCCAACCTTGGACACGGAACACGACTGGTGGCAAATGGCGTCACCCTTGAGGCTGAGATATTGCTCGCCCAATGGCATGCGGCCAAAGGGGGCGGTTTGATGCGGATTGAATTGTCTGAAAGTAAACCCCTGGGGCGCAAGCGTGGCTGGAAAGCCAGCTACCCAATCGTGCAATGGAGCACTAAACTATGATCATCGCTGGCTTTGGATATCGGGCTGCGGCAACTGCCGAGAGCCTGCAGAACGCCTATGAACATCTAGGCGGTGATGCGGATGCCATTGCTGTTCCAGCAGACAAAGCAGGTGCACTATGTGTGAAGCGGTTTGCCGCGGAACACGGCCTAACCGTTTATGGGATCAGCGAAGACGCCATGCAGGCGATTGAAACGCCAACACAAGCCGAACGGGTCATTGAAAAACGTGGCACCGGTAGCGTCGCAGAGGCTTGCGCCTTGGCCGCACTTGGCCCAAAACGGCGCTTGATCGCAAGCCGGTACATCTCGTCTGATCGTATGGCGACCTGTGCCCTAGCCGAAGGAGAGCTGGCATGACCGTGCATTTTATCGGTGCAGGCCCCGGTGCAGCAGATTTGATTACCCTGCGTGGGCGTGATCTGATCGCGTCCTGCCCTGTGTGTTTATACGCAGGGTCTTTGGTGCCCGATGAAATCCTGTCTCACTGCCCCAAGGATGCACGCTTAGTGAACACTGCTCCGCTTGATCTGGATGCGATCGTTGCAGAGTGCAAGACCGCCCATGATGCAGGTCAAGATGTGGCACGGTTACACTCGGGTGATCTGTCTGTCTGGTCCGCCATGGGGGAACAAATTCGCCGCCTCAAGGCAGAGGGAATTCCGATTTCTGTGACGCCCGGCGTGCCAAGCTTTACCGCAGCCGCAGCGGCTCTTGGGACAGAGCTTACCTTGCCGGGCTTAGCCCAATCTGTCGTGCTGACCCGCACACCGGGCCGCGCCTCAACCATGCCCGAGGGGGAAACCCTAAAGAACTTTGCAGCGACTGGCGCAACACTGGCGATCCATTTGTCGATCGGCAATCTAGAGCATGTGATCGCAGACCTTAGCCCTGCTTACGGCGCCGATTGCCCCGTTGCTGTGGTGTACCGTGCCAGCTGGCCTGACCAATTGATCATCCGCACCACGTTAAGCGGCCTAAAATCGGACGTGCCCGAGCATGTCACCCGCACGGCACTTATTCTTGTTGGCCCTGCCCTTGCTGGCGAAGGCTTTGAGGAAAGCTGCCTTTACGCCACCGAATATGACCGCCGCTATCGCCCTCAGACTGCTGAAAGCCCTTGGTCTAGCTGGAGCCACGGCGATGACTGACACCACGATGAATGAAGGACAGCACACGATGTCTTCTCCGCCCGGATTGCTCATTTCTGCGCCATCTTCTGGCACTGGTAAGACCACGGTCATGCTTGGCTTGCTCCGTGCGCTCGCCGAAGATGGCCTAACGGTGCAGCCGTTTAAGTCTGGCCCCGATTACATTGACCCGGCCTTTCATCGCGCCGCGGCGGGTCGCCCATCTTTCAACATTGATACCTGGGCGCAACCGTCGACTTTGATTGGTGGGGTTGCTCAGCAGTCCAGCGGGGCTGACATCATTGTGGCCGAGGGCTCGATGGGGCTGTTTGACGGCGTTGCCACCAAAGGTGAAACAGGCTTTGGCTCTTCGGCCGAAACGGCCTTGCACATGGGTTGGCCGGTGGTTCTGGTGATTGATGTGGGCGGACAAGCGCAATCTGCGGCGGCCACAGCGCTTGGCTTCAAGACCTATAACCCGGATGTGCCGTTTGCTGGCGTCATCTTAAACCGCTGCGCCAGCCCACGCCACGAACGTCTTGCGCGTTTGGGTATGGATCAAGCAGGCGTCAAGGTTTTGGGTGTCTTGCCACGCCGTGGCGATCTTGCATTGCCGGAACGCCATCTTGGCTTGATCCAGGCCGTCGAGCATCCAGATCTTGAAGCCGCGATCACCGGCTACGCAACCTTTTTGCGGGAACATGTCGATTTAGACGCGATCAAATCCGCAGCAACTTCTGGCCCGGCACATCAAGGTGTATTGCCCCAGCCCCCTGCGCAGAAAATTGCGATGGCACAGGATGCGGCCTTTAGCTTTACCTACCCTCACCTTGTCGAAGGCTGGCGTGCAGCAGGTGCAGAGCTTGTGCCCTTTTCACCCCTCGCTGACGAAGCCCCTGCCGCAGATGCAAATCTTGTATGGTTGCCCGGTGGATACCCGGAATTGCATGCCGGCCAACTGGCTGCAGCTACCACATATCAAGCCGCGCTGCGCCGGCATGCCGAAACAAAGCCGGTGCATGGGGAATGCGGGGGCTATATGGCGCTTGGCCAAGCCTTGATCGACAAACAAGGGACTCGCCACCAGATGGCAGGCCTTTTGGGTCTTGTGACATCTTATGAAAAACGAAAGTTCCACCTTGGCTATCGCCAAGCCACGCTGAATGCCCCGATGCTTGGCTTTGACACTGGCGCCCGGTTGCGCGGGCATGAATTCCATTACTCCACCATCTTAGAAGAACCTGACGCCCCGCTAGCCCAAGTGGGTGATGCAGACGGCAATCCCGTTCCTGAAACGGGTTCTGTACGTGGCAATGTCACCGGCACCTTCTTTCACATGATTTCAGAGGCAACCTCATGAGCGGTTTCGTCAGTTTCGTCAGTTCAGGCCCCGGCGACCCTGAGCTGTTAACCGTTAAGGCGGTTGATCGTCTTGGCAAAGCCGATGCGATCTTGTTTGACGACCTGAGCGCAGGCCCGATATTAGAACATGCCAAGCCTGACGCCGACCTTGTGGGCGTGGGCAAACGCGCCGGACGGCCTTCGCCTAAGCAAGATCATGTCAGCCAGCTGTTGGTCGACTACGCCAAAACTGGGGCCCATGTCGTACGCCTAAAAAGTGGCGATTCCGGTATTTTTGGCCGCCTTGAAGAAGAGCTGACCGCGCTCAAGACCGAAGGCATCGACTATGAGGTTATTCCGGGTGTTACATCGGCCTGCGCCGCAGCCGCAGCCGCAGGCATCCCCCTGACACGTCGTCTTGTGGCACGCCGTGTGCAGTTTGTAACGGGCCACGATGTTGCGGGTGCCCTACCCGGTGATCTGAATCTACAAGCGCTTGCGGACCCCGGAGCGACAACTGTCTTGTTCATGCCCAAGCGGACCTTCCCTGAGCTTGCTGAAAAGCTGTTTGCATCGGGGCTGCGTCGCGATTGCCCAGCGTTGCTGGCCGAAAATGTCAGCCACCCCGATCAATCGCTAGAGCGCACCACAATGGAAGCCCTCGCAGAGCAGCTAAAATCCGAAATCTCCACCGCGCCAGGCCTGATCCTGTTTGGCGAATTGGCTGAGGACTAAGCAATGCGGCGCCTTTCACTTGTGGGAATTGGGTCCGGCAACCCAGATCATCTGACGCTTCAGGCCATTAAAACACTTGAAGCGGCTGACCTGATTTTGCTGCCGCGTAAGGGAGACGAAAAGGCTGAACTCGCGGACCTGCGTCGCGATATCGTCGCGACCCATTTGAAAACCCAACCCAAAGTCGTTGAGTTTGATTACCCGATCCGCGACGCCAATACGCCTAAGTATTTGGATGGCGTGAACACATGGCACGATGCGCTTGCGTCCATCTGGGGGCACCTGATCGCCGAACATAGTAAGACAGATGGCCATATCGCCCTGATGGTGTGGGGCGATCCATCGCTCTATGACTCGACGCTTCGGATTGCCAATCGCCTGCTTGCGCAGGGCGTTGCGCTAGAAGTCGACGTCGTGCCAGGGATCACGTCTTTACAGATGCTCACAGCGGCCCACACCATACCTCTGAATGATTTGGGTGCGCCCGTTCAGATCACCACGGGGCGGCAATTGCGAGATCATGGCTGGCCCAAGGATACCGATACAATCGCCATAATGCTCGATGGAAATTGTTCCTTTCAAGACATCGCGCCAGATGGCGTTCACATCTGGTGGGGCGCTTATGTTGGGATGCCACAGCAGATTTTGCGAAACGGTCCCTTGGCAGATGTCAAAGATGATATTCTAGAAACAAGAAAAGCCGCTCGCGAGGCGAACGGCTGGATCATGGATATCTATCTGATGCGCAAACAGTCTTAACGCAGTGGGATACTCACCCGCGCTTGAACTGTCTCAATACCCGGGTTGTTGCTATAGATTTCCAAGTTAGAACGGTGATCGTAGCTGACCGCATAGCGCCAACCGGCCTTGTTTTCATAGCCAACCTCGATCCCAGAGCGGAATTCAATTGCGCCGCCCAGATCAAAGCCGCCGTTGTCATGGTAGAGGCCCGTCATAGCGTGAAGTTCGGTGTACCAAGGGCTGCGACCAAGATCGACTTTCCACGTCTGCCCCGCGCCCAGCCAAAGCTCCCCTTTTTCGCTAACCGAAAATCCAATCGCATGGCCAAACGGGCCATTGTGATGCCCCAAGTCATAACGTACGTAGAATTCTGGGGTGACTGGGGCACGACGCTCCAGTGACTCCCCTGCAGAAATCGCCACACGCGGCGCGACTTCAGAGCGCCCCAAACAGCCGTTTTCCGTGCCGCAATGGTTCGCATTCATATCCAGTAGACCGCCCAACAAAAGCAGTGCTGCAAAAGTCCCGTCTGCCATAGCTGACCCCATCGATAAAACTATAGAGTTCTTAGGCCATAGGTTCACACAATTGGCAAGCCGCCCTGCCGCATTACGATAAGAATTGATTTGAGATGTGGCGAGCTCTTTGTCATCCACGACGCACGGGTTTGTTTGATGCTGGAATTTACGGCATCCTTAAGCGCAATGGCCTCAACCGACGTCCTAGAGGCCCAAGAATGCTCAAGCTGCAGTGATCAGATAAGTGTCCCGTCGGTCTGTCCAGGTTACGGCTGGAGGTCGATTTTGCCATAGTCGACAGTGGGAACGTGAGCTTTACCGTGACATCTTCTGAGAAAGAGGTGGCCTGAATGTTTTATGCGGCAGGGCAAAGCTGGTGCTTCCGGCAGGTTTACCGGGGTGCTTGCCCCTGCCGAAAGCGAATTCTTAATGCGATGCGCTTAGTCGTACTTGCGCTGATCTTCGATCACGATGCCATCGTTTGGAAGGCTGTCTGGCGCCACAAGCTCTACGCGGCCCTTCAGCTTCAGAACACTTGCAATGCTATCCAAATAACGCTCTTCGCTGTCTGATGATGTCTCGAGTTGAACGGTCATCACGTCCATCTGGCCTTCACGCGTTGCGATAACGCGTGCGCGTTGTACATCATCGTGATTGGCGACAAGTGCGGCGACCTGCTCGGGGCGCACCAGCATTCCTTTGATTTTCGCTGTTTGATCGGCACGCCCCATCCAACCCTTGATGCGCGTGTTCGTGCGTCCACAAGGGCTTTCACCGGGAAGTACTGCTGATAGGTCACCGGTTGCAAAACGAATGAGGGGGTAGTCCGGGTTCAGCGAAGTCACAACAACTTCGCCCACTTCACCGGGTTTCACTGGTGTGCCTGTGCCCGGGGTTACAATCTCTACAATCACATGCTCATCAATGATCATGCCTTCTTTGGCATCGGATTCATAAGCAATGTTTCCAAGGTCAGCGGTTGCATAGCATTGCAAGCAGTTGATGCCGCGATCCGCATATTCCTGGCGCAAAGACGGGAACAACGCGCCGCCACCGACGGCCGCCTTAGAGATTTTAAGCGAGACGCCCATTGCATCCGCTTTGTCGAGAATGACCTTTAGATAATCAGGGGTGCCCGCATATGCGGTTGTGCCCAATGCCTGCGCCGCCTGAACTTGCAGTTCGGTTTGGCCTGTCCCTGCTGGCAATACAGTCGCATTAACGGCGCGTGCACCATTTTCAAATATAACGCCAGCTGGAGTCAGGTGATATCCAAAGCAGTTCTGAACAATGTCGCCATGGCCGATACCACAAGCATTCAGGAAGCGGCCCATACGCCACCAATCGCCTGTTGCACCACCTGGTTCATAGATTGGGCCAGGAGACTGAAAGACATGGGCAAAGTCATGCAGGGGCCGCGCATTAAAGCCACCCAGCGGGTTTGCTGCAGTCTGAGCTGTTACGAGCTCAGACTTGCGCAGCACAGGAAGCGTTGCCAGCTTTTCGAGTGACTGAATTTCAGTCGGGTCGATACCTGAATAAGATAACGCATACCCCGCAAGTGATTTTGCTCGGGCAATTTGCCGTGGCAATTCCTTTGCGAGCGCTTCTTGTCGCTCTGTGTGTGTACGCGTTTCCAGGTCATCAAAATACCGGCCCATATGCGCTCTTCCTTATCGTTCGGGCTGTGGTTCGACGAGTCGAACCCTTTTAAAATGAATGTGGGGGACTTAGCTCAGCCAACGCTTACGACGACGATAAGAGCGTACGTCGCGGAAAGACTTACGTCCGTCTTCTGACATACCAAGGTAAAATTCCTTAACGTCTGGGTTCTCACGAAGCTCTTTTGCAGGGCCATCCATGACAACACGTCCGGATTCCAGAATGTAGCCATAATGGGCATAGCGCAGGGCAACGTTTGTGTTCTGCTCAGCCAAAAGGAAGGTTGTGCCTTCGTTTTCGTTCACGGACTTTACGATTTCAAAAATCTGTTCAACCAACTGAGGTGCAAGACCCATGGAAGGTTCGTCCAAAAGAATTGTTTCTGGGCGGCTCATCAGGGCACGTCCCATCGCAACCATCTGCTGTTCACCACCAGAGGTGTAACCAGCCTGAGATTTGCGACGCTCTTTCAAGCGTGGGAAGTAGTGGTAGACCATTTCCAGGTCTTTCATCACGTTGGCTTTGCCATCGCTGCGTGTGTAAGCGCCTGTCAAAAGGTTCTCTTCCACCGTGAGGTGCTCAAAGCAGTGACGGCCTTCCATCACCTGAATGACACCGGTTTTCACAAGTGCAGCTGGGTCCAGATCCTGTACGCGGTTGCCGCGGTAGCTGATGGATCCTTTGGTGACTTCACCGCGCTCTGAATGCAGAAGATTCGAGATCGCTTTAAGAGTCGTGGTCTTGCCCGCGCCGTTACCGCCTAGAAGCGCTGTAATCCCACCTTTGGGGACAGAAAGGCTCACACCTTTCAGCACGAGGATCACGTGATTGTAGATCACTTCGATGTTGTTGACCTCTAGCAGGGTCTCATCATTCGGTGCTGCATCAAACATATGGGTTATTCCTAAAATCGATAGGGGACCCGGCCGCCGAAGCGGCCGGACCGGGAGGTTAGTTGCAGTTTGGAGAGATGTTGTTCTCAGAAGCGAATGCTGCAGAGTCAGCATCGATCAGAGGACCAACAACGGATGCATCAGATGGGGAGAAATCGCTGATCAAAGACCAGCTTTGGGCTGAAGCATCCCACTGCGCCACTGCGGCCATGCCTTCGCCGCCGTGGTTTTCGCAGGTGACGTTGAATGCAGGACCAAAGTTAGGCAGACCAGCATCAGACATGATGTCTGCTGTGATGGTCAGACCTTCCATTGCATCGCGCATCATAGCTGCGTCGATTTTGGAAGTACCGTTTGCCGCTTGTGCTTGCTTTGCTGCTTCTGCTGCGAGGAACGCTGCATAAACACCGCGGTTGTACAGAACGCTACCAATTTGGTCACCGGCACCTGCTGCCTTACCAGCGTCTACGACATACTTTTGAATGTCTTCAAACACTGGGTAGTCATCACCAACGTTGTGGAACTGAAGGGCTTTGTAGCCATTCGCGCCATCACCGGCTGGGATCACGTCGTTTTCAGAACCAGACCACCAGATGCCCATGAAGTTTTCCATTGGGAAACGGATGTTTGCTGCTTCTTGAACCGCAACTTGGTTCATCACACCCCAACCCCAGAACAGGATATAGTCAGGACGCTCACGACGAATTTGTAGCCACTGAGACTTCTGCTCTTGGCCAGGATAGTCGATCGGGATCGCATTGAAATCAAACCCGTGCTTTTCAGACAATGCTTCAAGCGTAGAGATTGGCTCACGACCGTATGCACCGTTGAAGTGAAGAAGTGTGATCTTCTTACCTTCAAGAGAGCCACCAGCTTGCTCGAGGAAGTGGTTTACACCCGCAGATGCACCATCCCAGTAGTTTGCTGGGTAGTTAAATACGTGGCTAAACACTTTACCGTTTTTAGCAGACGTACGACCGTAACCCATTGTGTGCATCGGGATACCATCAGCAGTGACCTTTGGGATCAGCTGATAGGTAATGCCTGTGGACAACGGTTGGTACACAAGTGCGCCCAGATCTTTGGTCGCTTCGTAGCATTCCACACCTTTTTCGGTGTTATATGCTGTTTCACATTCTGGAACTTGTGCAAGTTCGCCACCGATGCCGCCATCACGCTCGTTTAGAAGTGTGAAGTAGTCAGCATAACCGTCTGCGAAAGGGATACCGCCAGCCGCAAATGGGCCAGTACGATAGCTAAGCGACGGGAACACTAGGTCTGCCATTACAGGCCCTGCGGCCATTGTTGCACCAAGTGCGAGTGTTGCTAGTTTAAGTTTCATTGGGGTCCTCCTCCCATGAGTTTCCAATTGGTATTATTGATCGAATAGAGCCGTGGATTCGGCAGTACTTAGTGAGACCTCCGTTAGTGTGGGAACGGCCAGAGCCGCAGTTTCTCTTTAGCCACGCGCCATAGTTGGGCGAGACCGTGTGGTTCGGCGATCAGGAAGATAACGATCAGTCCGCCCACAATTACAAATTCTAGGTGTGCTGCCATGTCAGTTGGCCATCCAAGCCACCCAACCAGAACGTTCTTCAGAAGCACCGGCAGTAGAACAAGGAACGCTGCGCCAGCAAAGCTGCCAAAGATCGAACCAAGACCACCGATGATGATCATGAAGAGCACCAGGAAGCTTTTGGTAATGCCAAAGCTGTCACCAGCCTCTGCTGCACCAAGGTAAACCGCGAACAACAAAGCGCCTGCGATGCCAACAAAGAAACCAGATACAGCGAATGCTGATACTTTGGCTTTCAATGGGTTCACCCCGATGATTTCCGCCGCGATGTCCATGTCTCGGATGGCCATCCATTGACGACCCTGCATACCGCGGGTCAGGTTGCGGGCAACCAAGGCACAGAACGTCAGGATAACCAGACAGAACAAGTAGCTTGCCCATGCTTCTGTGTTTGGACCGGTAACCGCCACGCCAAGGAACGTACGTTCAGGAGCGTTGATTTGGCCAGATGCAGAGTAGTTGTAGAACCAAGGGATCCGGTTGAACAACCAAACCAGGAAGAACTGCGCTGCGAGTGTGGCAACCGCCAGATAAAAGCCTTTAATCCGCAGGGATGGTAGGCCGAACAAGACGCAGACAAGACCGGTTACGCCACCAGACAGCAGCACGTGAACAAGGATGTTCACTTCAGGGAAACCAGTCATCAGCTTATAGCAGCCGTAAGCACCGACAGCCATGAAACCACCTGTACCAAGCGAAACCTGCCCACAGTAACCAACCAAGATGTTCAGGCCGATTGCTGCGATTGAGTAGATCAGGAAAGGCAGGAAAATTGCGCTTACCCAGTAGTCATTGATGATCAATGGAACGATGGCAAAGGCCACGAACATCACTGCATAGTAACGATAACGATCGAATTTGATCGGGAACGTCTGGTTGTCTGAGGCGTAGGACGTTTTGAAATCGCCCGCTTCACGATAGAACATATTTCAAAGCTCCTGTTGTAGAGTTGGTGTTGGGGCAGAGTTAGACGCGTTCAATGATCTTCTCCCCAAACAGGCCTTGTGGACGGAACACGAGGAACACGAGTGCAAGGACGTATGCGAACCAATTCTCGGTGGCGCCGCCCACAAGCGGACCAACTGCAAATTCGAACAGTTTTTCACCCACGCCGATGATCAAACCACCGACAATGGCACCAGGGATAGAGGTGAAACCACCGAGCATTAGAACAGGAAGAGCTTTTAGGGCGATCAGTGACAGTGAGAACTGCACACCTGATTTTGTACCCCACATGATGCCTGCGACCAGAGCAACAAACCCTGCGACAGACCAAACCATGACCCAAACAAAGTTCAAGGAAACACCGACAGACAACGCTGCTTGGTGATCATCAGCCACAGCCCGCATCGCGCGACCTTGTTTTGTGTACTGAGAGAAGATCACAAGCGTGATAACCAACAGAGTAGCAATCAACGTTGCAACGATGTCGAGGTTGTCGATAAAGAAGCCGTAGCCAAACATCCCCAAAGTTGCTTCATCAATCGCACTGTTGATGCCTTGTGGCAGACCAACATCAAGCTTTTTGATCTCAGAACCCCACATCAAGTCGCCCACACCTTCTAGGAAGTAAGCAAGACCGATGGTGGCCATGAAAAGAATGATTGGTTCTTGGCCGACCAGATGACGGAAAACGAATTTCTGCACACAGATCGCCAGCAGCACCATCACACCCATTGTCAGCAATATCGCAGCGAACGCTGGAACGTGCCAACCAAAGTGGTGAATTTCAGTACCGAAGACCGCGTTGATGATGTGGCCGAAAGGAACCTGCCCTTCCATGATACCAACCAGCGTTAGCGCCGAGAACAACGCCATAACACCTTGAGCATAGTTGAAGATGCCCGAAGCTTTATAAATCAGAACAAATCCAAGTGCGACGAGTGCGTATAGAACACCTGCCATGAGGCCGTTCAGGAAGACCTCCATCCCAAAGACGAGTTGATCAGGCATCGGTTGTGCCTCCAGATGTGAGTAGTTGCTTAGTCATGTGCGACCCCCAAGTAGGCGTCGATGACGTCTTGGTTGTTGCGCACCTCGTCAGGGGTGCCGTCGCCGATTTTCTTGCCGTAATCCATCACGACCACACGATCGGAAAGATCCATAACAACGCCCATATCGTGTTCGATCAGAGCAATTGTCGTGCCAAATTCATCGTTCACGTCGAGGATAAAGCGACTCATGTCCTCTTTCTCTTCGACGTTCATGCCGGCCATTGGTTCATCAAGAAGCAGAATGGATGGTTCCGCGGCCAAGGCACGCGCAAGTTCCACTCGTTTTTTCAAACCATAAGGAAGGCGGCCAACTGGCGTTTTCCGGATGCTTTGGATTTCGAGGAAATCGATAATCTTTTCAACCGCTTCACGGTTCGCGACTTCTTCTCGCTCGGCGCGGCCTTTCCAAAGTGCTTGGGACAGGATGCCAGCGTTAGATTGGTGTAAACGTCCTGTCATTACGTTGTCGAGAACAGACATGCCTTCGAACAATGCGATGTTTTGGAACGTACGTGCGATCCCTTGTTGCGCTACTTTATAGGGGCGCATGGGTGGACGTTTCTTGCCTTTGTAAAACACGTCACCTTCTTGCGGGTTATAAAACCCAGAGATGACGTTCAGCATCGAAGACTTACCAGCACCGTTCGGGCCGATAATCGCGCGGATTTCACCCTGACGAATGTCAAAGCTGATATCCTTGATCGCCACAACGCCACCAAAGCGCAGAGTGATGTTTTTCATTTCCATGACGACGCCACCAATGGTGCGACCGTCGTCAGTGACGTAGGTATCTTGGCTCATATCGTTCATTCTGCCGCCACCTTTTGAGTTGCCACCGGAACGACCTTCGCATCACGCAAATCAAGGGTCGCGCTGATAGACCCTTTGCGGCCATCTTCGTAGGTCACTTCGGTTTTGGTGTGGATTTCTGGGGAACCGTCATAAAGCGCAGTGATCAGATCAGAGAATTTCTCTTCAACGATTTTACGGCGAACTTTACGTGTCCGGGTCATTTCACCATCATCGGCGTCCAGTTCTTTATGCAGAACAAGGAAGCGATGGATTTGGCAACCAGACAACATCGGATCTTCGGCAACCGACTTGTTCACAGTTTCAACATGCTCTTGGATTGTTTCCAGAACACGCGGATGACCGGCCAGTTCTTGGTATGATGCATAAGCGATGTTGTTACGCTCGGCCCAGTTACCAACGGCAGTCAGGTCGATGTTGATAAACGCAACACAGCGATCACGTTCGTTACCAAACAACACAGCTTCCAACACGTCAGGGAAGAACTTGAGTTTGTTCTCGACGTATTTTGGAGCAAACATAGAGCCGTCGGCAAGTTTGCCCACGTCTTTCACGCGGTCGATGATGCGCAGGTGCCCGTTGTTCTTATCAAAGAAGCCTGCGTCGCCTGTGGCCACCCAACCTTCAGTGTCTTTGGTCGATGCGGTGCTTTCTGGGTTGTTGAAGTACTCAACGAATACACCAGGAGAGCGATAGAAAATCTCTCCGCTGTCATCGATGCGAATTTCAACATCCGGAGCAGGCACACCAACGGTATCAGCACGAACTTCGCCATTTGGCTGCATTGTAATAAATACAGATGCTTCCGTTTGACCGTAGAGCTGTTTGAGGTTGATGCCGAGAGAGCGATAGAATTCAAACAGTTCTGGGCCAATCGCCTCACCCGCGGTGTAGCCAACCCGAACACGGGAAAGTCCCAAAGTGTTCTTGAGTGGTCCGTAAACGAACAATTCACCCATTTTGTATTTCAGGCGATCAAGCAAGCTAACCGGACGACCATCTAGAATCGCAGGGCCAACTTTACGCGCATGTGCCATGTAGTGGTGGAACATGCTACGCTTTAGGCGACCCGCATCCTCCATCCGGATCATAACGTCCGTCAGGTGCTTTTCAAACACAGGAGGTGGCGCAAAGAAGTAGGTCGGCCCA
Organism: uncultured Paracoccaceae bacterium; assembly: GCA_947498415.1. Classification (GTDB taxonomy): domain Bacteria; phylum Pseudomonadota; class Alphaproteobacteria; order Rhodobacterales; family Rhodobacteraceae; genus Cognatishimia. The sequence goes on along the minus strand of CANMKB010000003.1, from coordinate 4,257 downwards.
ATTTCGCGCAAGTCAGAGCTTACGGTTTCCGCTGATTCTGGGCAGTTCACTGCAAGGCCAGTCCAGTAGGCTTGACCAATCGAGAAGATAAAGTCGCCAACCCATGCCATAGGCAGGTAAGCAAAGACTTCATCGCCTGCCTTCAGGCCGTCAAACTCACAGGTGTTTTGTGCGGTTTTGATGATGTTGCGATTTGAAAGAACAACACCCTTTGGCTTACCAGTTGTACCGGACGTATACAGCATGACGCAGGTGCTATCGAAGTCCAGCTTAGAGCGGCGCTTCTCAAGTTCACTCATCAGCTTGCCGCGTGCGGCACGACCTTGATCCTGTACGGTTGAGTACTGGTGCAGGCGCGTATGGTCATATTTTCTTAGACCACGAGGGTCGATATAGATCATGTGACGGAAGTCGGTCAGGTGTTCCTGAACTTCGATGACTTTGTCGACCTGTTCCTGATCTTCAACAACGGCGTATTTTGCGCCACAGTTGGAAAGGATGTGAGCCATTTCTTCTGCTGCACTGTCTTGATAGACGGGTACAGGTACGGCGCCGATAGACTGGATCGCCACCATTGCCCAGTAGAAGTAAGGCCGGTTGCGGCCAATGATCGATACGAAATCACCTTCTGATACGCCAAGCTCTAGTAGCCCAAGTGCAAAGGCTTCGATCTCTTCTTCGGTCTCTTTCCAAGTCCAGCTTTGCCAGATACCGAATTCTTTTTCACGATATGCAGCTTTTTTGCCAAACTGTTTGGCGTTGCGCTGCAATAGAGCGGGGATGGATCCAAGTCCATCTGCCGCCCGTGACGACTGTTCCAATTCTATTCCTCCCTTTGACCCACAATCATGGGCTGAAATCGCATCTGCGATTCCCTTAGCTTATTAGGCTTGTGACAATGATAGGCCGTCAACTTTTTCCTGAACATTTCTCAAATCTTACGAATTGTAACAGCCTCGTTTTTCCCTTTCTTCTAAGCCTAAAACGGTGCTAGCCATGAGGGAGGGAGAAGTCAGATGTCGGTGAATGAAAGCGTCGTGCAGGCTATGACAATGGCTGGGTTGAATCTGATTCAACAGGCCCTTTCGATTTATGACAATGATCTGAACTTGGTGTTAGCCAACGCGCGTTTCCAGGAAATGTTCGACTTACCAGGTCATCTTTTACAGCCAGGAACATCTTTCGAAGACACTATCCGATTCTTGGTGGCCCGTGGTGAATACGGCGAAGTCGATGACTTTGAAGAGATGGTGTCAGAGAGAGTCGAACGCGCTAAGGCCTTTGAGGCGCACTATCTAGAGCGTCAGCGGGAAAACGGCAGATGGGTCAGCGTAGAAGGCACTCCGTTGCCAAATGGCGGTTGGGTTGCTGTTTACACCGACATCACGCGCACTAAACGCCAAGAGGGCTTGTTGCGTACTCGTTCCGAAGAACTGTCGGATCAATTGCTGCGATATGCAGAGGATCTATCAAGCACCAACCGCGAGTTGGAAAGCACCATTGTCGCCCTTGAAGAGGCTAAGCGCCAAATCGTGGCGAGTGAGGCGCGGATGCGGTTGACGACCGAAATGATGCCAGCCCATGTCGCGCATGTTGGACCGGATCGGATATACACCTTTTCCAACCGACGCCTGTCTTCCGTCATGCCGGGGCGCCCAAAGAATGTAGTGGGGACATCAATCGAAACGACGTTGGCGGGCACATACGTTAAAATCAAACCACATTTGGATGCTGCCTTTAATGGTGAACCACAGGTGTTTGAGTTTAATGATTCGATGAGTTCTCGGCGCATACGTTTGGCGCTTACACCGGATGGGGAGCAAGGCGACAAAAAAGGTGTCTATATCCTGTCCATGGATATTACCGAGGAAACTCAAACTCGCGCCGCTCTGCAACAGACGCGACGACGCGAACTTGCGGCTCAGATGACCAGCGGACTGGCACATGACTTTTCTAACTTGCTTACGATCATCCTTGGAATGCAGGGCAAACTTGCAAAGATGGATCTTTCTGAAAAAGCGAATGAGTTGATCAGTGGCACTTTGAGTGCCGCACACCGCGGAGGCGAATTGCTGAACCGTTTGGCCGATATGACAAGCCAACGTACACCCAAACTTGTACCCACTTCGATCGCAAACCTGTTCAGTGAACTTCAGATTCTGTCACGACCTGCTGTGTCTCAAGGTGTTGATATTACGTTTGAAAACAACGTTCCCAACCGGCAAGTTCTGACAGATATTGGAATGCTGCAAGACAGTATGCTGAACCTCATTCTGAATGCGCGTGATGCCTGCGGTCAGAAGGGAGCGATATCGGTAAAGGCCGAAGTGGAAAAAGAAACCTGGCTGCGCATCGAAGTACGCGATAGCGGTGATGGTTTTTCCGAAGAAGCATTGGAACAGGCCTTTGACCCGTTTTTTACCACCAAAGGTGCCGATGGTTCAGGTCTTGGGCTGCCTATGGTCTATGATTCGACACAAGTGGTGGGCGGCCGGGTGTCTATACGGAACGTGTCTGATGGTGCCTGCGTAACGCTAAAACTGCCCCTGCGTTGGGTGCAAGAACGCGTTAAGCCAGGGCTTACGCTTTTAGTTGAAGATAACTCTGATCTGCGCAGCATCATTCGTGATATGCTGATTTCACTCGGCTGCCATGTGATCGAAGCCACAAGCGTGAAAGAGGCGCTGGATTTGTTTGAACAAGTGCCTGATATTTCTTTGGTTTTGTCTGACATTAAGCTCGAAGGCGAAGCGACCGGGATCGATCTGTTGCAACAAATTTCAGATAAAAAGGTGCCGACCTATCTGATGACGAGCTTCCCACAATCGCATCCGTTATACCTTGAAGGAGCAGCTATTGCACCCATCATCCGCAAACCTTTTGATAGCTCGTCGCTTTCTAAATTCTTGTCTATTTCGGGGGGCGTATGAGCCAACTTCTTGTCTCAATACTTGATGACGAACCTGAGATTCGTCAGATTTTATCGGACGCCTTGGAAGACGCGGGTTTTCGAACCCAAACCTTCGCCCGCGCAACAGAATTCGAGGCCAGTCTGCGTAAAAATACTCCAGCGGTGTGTTTGGTTGACCTTAGCCTACCAGACAAAGATGGGCTGACTTTGGTGCACCGGCTTGCGCTAGAGCAAGGGGCTATCGTGATCATTGTATCAGGCCGCGCACAAGTACAGGATCGTGTGACAGGGCTCGAGTTAGGTGCGGATGATTACATCATCAAACCCTTTGACCCAACAGAAGTTGTGGCCCGTGTGAGGGCGCATTTACGGAAAGAAAAAGCGCCAGCACAATCGCAACATGAAACCGCATCTTTCAACGGCTGGATCGCGAATTTTGAAAGCTATGTGCTTGAAGATTCAGAAGGCGAACAAACCCCCTTCAGCCATGCAGAGGCCGAGGTGCTGCGCTTGTTTCTAGAAAGCCCCAAACGCTTGATCAGCCGAGCACAAATGCAAGAGATGCTCGGCGGGGCCGCTGGTGAAAGCTTTGATCGTGCGATGGATGTGCGCATTTCCCGCCTACGAACCAAGCTGAAGGAAGACCCAAAGAACCCTCAATTGATCAAAACGATCTACGGGGCCGGCTATATCTTTCTCGGAGAGGTGGACTGGTCTTGATAATCCAAGACTCACTCAATTGGTTTTGGAGCTGTCGCAGTTTGATGCTGCTCCTTTGATAGCATTTATTGCAGCACAGGAGACTGACTGTGAGATTGAAACGGACAGATGAATTTCGACGGTATGCGGTACGCATAGCGCTGACTGGTGGGCTGACCCGCAAACAGGTTGCTGATGGCCTTGGTGTTGGCATGTCGACACTGAACACAGAGACACAGGGATGGTGTCGAAAGAGGATTTGAGCTTAGCCCAAGAGAATGATCGTCTTCGACATGAGAGCCGAATCATCATCAGTGCGCCATTGATAGACCAGAGACTTCGAAACGTTGCACTCGTCGCCGCCATCCTAGGGTGAATGCTGAAGAGATGTAAGATGTGCTGCGATCTCTCCTGGACAAAATCGTACTGCAGCCCTCGCCCGATACGAACAAGTTCGACATTATTCTTGGGGATGCCCTGTCTGTTCTTCTCACGCTCGCCCTGGGCACCAAACGCAAAGAAGGCGTGATTGTAACAGCTCACGCGTTTGTAATTATTGACGAATAATTTTTTGGTTGCGGGAGTAGGATTTGAACCTACGACCTTCAGGTTATGAGCCTGACGAGCTACCGGGCTGCTCCATCCCG
>CANMKB010000002.1 GCA_947498415.1 uncultured Paracoccaceae bacterium | reverse complement strand
TGGAGCGGGCGAGGCGATTCGAACGCCCGACCCTAACCTTGGCAAGGTTATGCTCTACCCCTGAGCTACGCCCGCACTCTCAAAATGTCAAAGAACCGATGGAGCGGGCGAGGCGATTCGAACGCCCGACCCTAACCTTGGCAAGGTTATGCTCTACCCCTGAGCTACGCCCGCGCCGTCAGTTCTATGTTACTCGTTGGAGCGGGCGAGGCGATTCGAACGCCCGACCCTAACCTTGGCAAGGTTATGCTCTACCCCTGAGCTACGCCCGCACCGTTGAGTGAGGCGTGGAATATGATTTATGCTTCCGCGCCGCAAGTGAAAAATAGCCCTCATTGCAAAAAAAAGCCAGTGTCGCGACGGAAAATTCCAAGGAGTGCGTTGAAGACTGTATGAGACAGTTGAAAACAACCACTTATCCCACATTTGCCGTGGTCAGATGCTTGGTTTTACAGCGCTGTGCTGCGGGTGCACTGTGCGGAGCATTCGGATGATTTTAGCTGATCTGAGCTTTGGCAAAGGCTGGTTTAGGCTCGCGTCAAGCAATGTACGAAATTGGTTTTGAATGGGAGTTGATAAATGATTTCAGACGCTGGGAAAATGCTGGGATTGGCCATTGCTATCATCTTTGGATGGGGGCTGCATACACAGGCCGATGCGCCGGACGAGCCAAACCTATTGATCGGTTTGGGGTGCCAAATGATGGGCGCGACTGCGGATGTAATGGCGCACGCAAGCACATAGGCAGGTGATCTTATGTCTTGTGCGTATTGAGGTAACAAAAAAGCCCCCTCGATTTGAGGGGGCCTTTTCAATTTCAAAGTTGAAGTCTTACTCAAATTCGACGAGCAGGTCCTTAGCATCAATCTGGCCGCCAGCAGTCACATGCACCGCCTTCACCACCGCATCACGCTCTGCGTGGATACCGGTTTCCATCTTCATCGCTTCGATCGTCAGCAGCAGATCACCTTCGGAGACTTTCTGCCCCACTGTTGCGGCGACGCTGGCCACAACACCCGGCATAGGCGCACCAATGTGGTTGGCATTGCCCAGTTCCGCCTTTGGGCGGCTTGCGGTGGACGACGCGACCAAGCGGTTTGGCACACGAATGACACGTGGTTGACCGTTGAGTTCAAAGAACACCTTCACTTCGCCGTTTTCATCAGTTTCGCCGATGGCTTGCAGGCGGATTTCCAGTGTTTTGCCAGGGTCGATCTCTGCTGTGATCTCTTCACCAGGCTCCATCCCATAGAAGAATGTGCGGGTTGGAAGTGTACGCACAGGGCCATATTGGCGATGACGCCCCATGTAATCCAAGAAGACCTTTGGATACATCATGTAGCCGTTCAGATCTTCGTCATCGACGGCAAACCCATTCAGCTCTGCAGACAGCTCCGCGCGAGTTGCCTCAATATCTGTTGGCGCAAGATGTGCACCCGGACGCGCTGTGTTTGGCGCTTCGCCCTTGAGAACCTTGTTGACGATCCCCTCTGGGAAACCGCCCGCAGGCTGGCCCAAGTTGCCGCGCATCATGTCGACCACAGAGTCAGGGAAGGCGACGTCTTTGTCTTCGCTTTCAACTTCCTCACGGCTTAGGTTTTGGCTGACCATCATCAGCGCCATGTCACCGACCACTTTGGAAGATGGCGTCACCTTTACGATGTCGCCAAACATTTGGTTCACATCAGCATAGGTTTGGGCCACTTCGCCCCAACGCTCTTCCAAGCCCAAGGACCGCGCTTGCGCTTTAAGGTTGGTGAACTGGCCACCCGGCATTTCGTGCAGATACACTTCGGATGCCGGAGAGGTGGTGCCGCTTTCAAACGCCGCATATTGTGCGCGAACTGTTTCCCAATAAGCGCTGATCTCGCGGATGGAACCAATATCAAGACCTGTGTCGCGATCGGTGTTCTTCAGCGCTTCGACGATAGAGCCCAAGCAAGGCTGTGATGTGCTACCAGAGAACGCATCCATGGCAGCATCAACCGCATCCACACCCGCGTCTGCCGCGGCTAAAATGGTAGCACCGGCAATGCCGGATGTGTCGTGTGTGTGGAAGTGGATCGGCAATCCGGTTTCTTCTTTCAATGCACGGATCAGCAATTTTGCAGAGGCTGGTTTCAGCAGACCTGCCATGTCTTTCAGACCCAGAACATGAGCGCCTGCGGCCTCTAGCTCTTTGGCCATGCCAACATAGTATTTGATGTCATATTTCGCTCGCGCCGGATCAAGAATGTCCCCGGTGTAGCAAACGGTGCCTTCGCAAACTTTATCCGCTTCGATCACCGCATCCATCGCGACGCGCATGTTTTCAACCCAGTTAAGGCTGTCGAACACGCGGAATACGTCGATACCAGAGGTCGCCGCCTGTTTTACAAACGACTGCACAACGTTGTCAGGGTAGTTGGTATACCCAACACCGTTCGACGCACGCAGCAGCATCTGTGTCATCAGGTTTGGCATACGCTCGCGCAGATCGCGCAGGCGCTGCCATGGACATTCCTGCAAGAAGCGATACGCCACATCAAAGGTCGCACCACCCCAGCATTCCATCGAGAACAGCTGTGGCAGGTTCGCGGCATAAGTTGGTGCTACGCGCAACATGTCGATCGACCGCATACGTGTGGCCAGCAAAGACTGGTGGCCGTCACGCATCGTTGTGTCAGTCAGCAAAAGTTGCTTTTGCGCTTTCATCCAATCTGCAACCGCCTGCGGACCTTTTTGTTCCAAAAGGTTACGGGTGCCCATCGCAGGTTCTGCCCGCTTTTCAGGCGCATGTGGCAGTTTCAAATCAGCAGCAGGTTCCGCGCGGCCTTCGGTTTCCGGATGGCCGTTGACGGTGATATCCGCAATGTAGGTCAGCACCTTGGTGCCGCGGTCACGACGGGCCTTAAAGTTAAACAGGTCTGGCGTTTCGTCGATGAACTTGGTGGTGTAGGAATAGTCCAAGAAGGTAGGGTGCTTCAGCAGGTTTTCCACAAAAGCGATGTTGGTGGATACGCCGCGAATACGGAATTCGCGCAGCGCACGGTCCATACGGGCAATCGCCTTTTCGGGGGTCGGGGCCCAGGCGGTGACTTTGGTCAGCAGTGAGTCATAGTAACGCGTGATGACGCCGCCCGCATAGGCCGTGCCGCCATCCAACCGAATGCCCATACCCGTAGCAGAGCGGTAAGCCGTGATGCGGCCGTAATCCGGGATAAAGTTATTGGTTGGGTCTTCGGTGGTGACACGTGTTTGCAGCGCGTGACCGTTCAAACGGATGTCGTCCTGAGACGCTTTGCCTGTGGCTTCGGCAATGGTTTTGCCTTCGGCGATCAGGATTTGCGACTGGACGATATCGATTCCAGTGACTTCTTCAGTGACGGTGTGTTCCACCTGAACACGTGGGTTCACCTCGATGAAGTAGAACTTACCGGTGTTCATATCCATTAGGAATTCAACAGTACCGGCACATTCATAGTTCACGTGCTTACAGATCTTATAGCCCAGCTCACAGATCTCTGTGCGCTGTTCTTCGGTCAGATACGGGGCAGGGGCGCGTTCAACCACTTTCTGGTTGCGGCGTTGCACCGAACAATCCCGTTCAAACAGGTGATAGATTTCACCATGTTTGTCGCCCAAGATTTGAACTTCGACGTGACGCGCTTTGGTGATCATCTTTTCCAGATAACCTTCGCCGTTGCCAAAGGCAGCTTCAGCCTCGCGGCGGCCTTCCAGAACTTTTTCTTCCAGCTCGTCTTCGCCAAGGATCGGTCGCATGCCGCGTCCGCCGCCGCCCCAAGATGCCTTCAGCATCAATGGGTAGCCAACTTCACCCGCTTCTTTGCGGATCGCATCCATATCGTCGCCCAGAACTTCGGTCGCTGGAATGACGGGCACGCCTGCTTCGATTGCAACCCGGCGCGCAGAGGCTTTGTCGCCCAGAGCGCGCATGGTTTCCGCCTTAGGGCCGATGAACGTGATGCCATTCGCGGCGCAGGCGTCGACGAACTCTGGGTTCTCAGACAGCAAGCCATAGCCAGGGTGGATCGCATCAGCACCGCATTCACGGGCCACACGAATGATTTCTTCGATGCTGAGATAAGCCGCAACAGGGCCCATACCTTCGCCAATCCGATAGGCTTCGTCAGCCTTAAAACGGTGAAGAGACAGTTTGTCTTCTTCTGCATAGATCGCAACGGTGCGTTTGCCCATTTCATTGGCAGCCCGCATTACACGGATCGCAATCTCGCCACGGTTGGCTATCAAGATCTTCTTGAAGTCAGTCATCTGTAGGTCGCCCCTCCTGAGGTGCCGGCAGTTCATTTCGCGCGATTATTGATTGTGCAGCTGCAGAATCAATGACCACTTCTGGGTAGATTGCTGGATTTCTCGGCAAATTTGTCCCGTTTTCCACCCTATAACCCGCATTATCGCGAAGTTTTTGCGAATTTTTTTCAGAAAAGTGACGCAACGTCTCGAAATAGGTAGCAGTTGTTTACCAAAATTCCGTTTTTGTGGATAAAATTTCCACCTCCCGGGACATTGGGAATGGAGTTTTGGTTGCGGTTGTAACCAATTGAGCGATTTCCCAATTGATTCCTTTTGGGCAGGCCTTTTCCTGCGCTCGTTAAAATGTAGTGGAACATAGCGCGAACGTACTCTTTCCAACGGCGACGATCCCCGGTATCTTATGCGGCATGAGCAGTTTTGACGAATTTGATGCCTTCGAAGGCGCTTCCCTGTCGCAGCGGGCCATGGCGGCCCGTCCGGCACCTTACCTAGACGAGCTAAACCCAGCCCAACGAGAGGCGGTCGAAGCTTTGGATGGGCCGGTCTTGATGCTGGCCGGGGCCGGAACCGGAAAAACCAAGGCGCTGACGTCGCGCATTGTGCATTTGTTAAACACGCACAAAGCCCGTCCCAATGAAATTTTAGCGGTGACCTTTACCAATAAAGCAGCGCGTGAAATGAAAAACCGCGTTGGGCGCATGTTGGGGCAGACCGTCGAGGGGATGCCATGGCTTGGTACGTTCCACGCCATCTGTGTAAAGCTGTTGCGCCGCCATGCGGAATTGGTGGGGCTGAAAAGCAATTTCACTATTCTGGACACCGACGATCAAATTCGTCTGCTCAAACAATTGATCGCTGCAAACAACATTGATGAAAAACGCTGGCCCGCACGCCAGCTTGCGTCTTTGATCGATGGTTGGAAAAACAAAGCCCTGACACCGCAGAAATTGCCTACAAGTGATGCTGGGGCCTTTAATAACCGCGGTGGCGAGATTTACGCTCAGTATCAAACCCGCCTGCGCGAGTTGAACGCCGTCGATTTTGGCGATCTGTTGCTGCATGTGGTTTCGATCTTTCAGAACCACAGCGATGTGCTGGACCAATACCAGCGTTGGTTTCGATATGTCTTGGTGGACGAATACCAGGATACCAACGTCGCGCAGTATCTCTGGCTGCGCCTGATTGCCGGTGGGCATAAGAACATCTGCTGCGTGGGCGACGACGATCAGTCGATCTATGGGTGGCGCGGGGCCGAAGTTGGAAACATCCTGAAGTTTGAAAAGGATTTCCCGGGGGCCAAAGTGGTGCGCCTGGAGCAAAACTATCGCTCCACCCCGCATATTTTGGCCGCAGCCTCTGCTGTGATCGAAGGCAACGAAACCCGGTTGGGCAAAAGCCTTTGGACGGATCGCACTGAGGGCGAAAAGGTACGTTTGATTGGCCACTGGGACGGCGAAGAAGAAGCGCGTTGGATCGGCGAAGAAGTCGAAGCCATGCAAAAGGGCACACGTGGCCTGCGGCCCTTTGGGCTTGAGGATATGGCGATCCTTGTGCGGGCCTCACATCAGATGCGTGCCTTTGAAGATCGGTTTCTGACCATTGGATTGCCCTATCGCGTAATTGGCGGTCCGCGCTTTTATGAGCGCATGGAAATTCGCGATGCCATGGCCTATTTCCGCGTGGTTGTAAGCCAAGACGACGATTTGGCCTTTGAACGCATTGTGAACACCCCCAAGCGTGGGCTTGGGAATGTCGCGCAGCAAAAAATTCAAACCTGTGCGCGTGAAAATGGCGTTTCGCTGGTCGAAGGTGCCCGAATATTGCTGGATCAAAAGGGCATCGGCGGGAAGGGCGCGAAAGAGCTACGCATCTTGATTGATAGCATTGATCGCTGGCGAGGCCTTGCCGCGCCGCGTGAGGTGGAAGTGCCCCTAAACGATGATGATGTGATCGACGACGGTGTCACACAATCGGCCATGACCTTTGTGCAAAGCAAAGATGACATGAGCCACATCGAGTTGGCAGAGGTGGTTCTGGACGAAAGCGGTTACACTGCCATGTGGCAGAACGACAAAACCCCCGAAGCGCCGGGGCGGCTTGAAAACCTTAAAGAGCTTGTGGGTCAGTTGAACAATTTCGAAAACCTGCAAGGTTTTTTGGAACACGTTAGCCTTGTCATGGATAACGAAAGCGACGATGCCGAAGCAAAGATTTCCATCATGACGCTTCATGCGGCCAAAGGGCTGGAATTTCCGGTGGTCTTTTTGCCGGGCTGGGAGGACGGGCTGTTCCCTTCGCAACGTTCCATGGATGAAAGTGGATTAAAAGGCCTCGAGGAAGAACGACGCTTGGCCTATGTGGGCATCACGCGGGCCGAAGAAATCTGTACGATTACATTTGCCAGCAACCGGCGGGTGTTTGGGCAATGGCAAAGCCAGCTGCCCAGCCGATTTATCGATGAATTGCCAACAGAACATGTGGATGTGCTGACCGCGCCGGGCCTATATGGCGGTGGATATAGTGGCGCGTCGGGCGATTTTGGCAGCAGCGGGCTGCAATCGCGGGTGGGCGAGGCGAGTACTTATAATTCGCCGGGCTGGAAACGGCTGCAAGAACGCTCTGGGCAGCGTGGCATAAGCCAGCCGAAAGAAAGCAAAAATACAATTATCGACCTTGAAGCGGTCTCAAGTTTCGCCATTGGCGATCGCGTGTTTCACCAAAAATTTGGCTATGGTGAAGTCATGGAGATCGAAGGCGATAAGCTTGTAATTGAATTTGATAAGGCCGGTGAAAAAAAGGTCGTGGCCAAATTCGTAACTGCTTCAACTGATGTCCCGTTCTAGCTGACATATCTCTCCTTAGGCTGCTGTTGACGTATGTGATACACGAGCCCCGCTTTTCTGGTCTCGTGCGGTTAGGCTGACCTCATATCCCCAGAGGCGTCGAACGTGTTTTAGAACCTCATCCCGGTTCTTGGGATCAAGAACGATGCCGTTGCGCACCGTGTGCACGAGCTTAAGCTCGCGGTCCCCTTTTAAATCGGCGTCTTGCACCTGCAAATCTGGTTCCAGATAGGCAAGATCATACGATTGTGCGAGGGCAGAGCGGATGTCGCGATAGCCTTGTCGGTTGTGAATGTTGCTGACAACCAGATGCGGATGTTTCGCTTCATCCGCCAGCATAAAGAATTTGAATTTGCGGATCAGATGGGGCGACAGGAACTGCAAGATAAAGCTTTCGTCGCGGTAATCGGCCCAGGCCGTTTTCATCACCGATTTCCAATCAGGGTCACCGGCAATATCAGGAAACCACTCGCGGTCTTCATCGGTTGGGTTTTCGCAAATACGCTGAATGTCCTGCATCATGGCAAAGCCAAGCGCATAAGGGTTCATCCCGCTGTATCTAGGGTCATCATATTCTGGCTGCAAAACCACATTGGTGTGACTTTGCATCATCTCAAGATAGGCTCCCTGAGTGATCAGGCCTTTTTCGAGCAATTGGTTAATGATGTAGTAATGCGTAAAGGTCGCGCAGCCCTCGTTCATCACTTTGGTTTGTTTTTGCGGATACAAATACTGTGCGAGATAACGCACGATCCGCAGGATTTCACGCTCCCATGATTGAAGCACCGGGCTGTGTTTCTCTAGGAAATACAGGATGTTTTCTTGCGGGAGATGCATGTCACCGCGCCGTTTGACTTCGTCATCAGCAGAGGGGTCTTCCTCACGGCCAAGGGTATTTTCGGTCCAGAGATCCAGCACGCTTTTCTGGCTGACAAAACCATCGCGTTGACGTTGCATAGCTTGCATTTCTTCGGCGGTGGGGCGGGGCGGGCGACCGTAGCGGAACACCCCCTGGGTTTGCAGAGTATGAGCGGCGTCGAGCACTTGTTCGACCGCATCGATCCCATATTTCTCTTCGCAATTGGAGATGAAGTTTTTGGCGAAGGCGAGATAGTCATGAATGCCTGCCGCGTCTGTCCATTGCTGGAAGAGGTAGTTGTTTTTGAAAAAGTGGTTATGCCCAAAGGCTGCATGGGCCATCACCAAGGTCTGCATCGCCATGGTGTTTTCTTCCATGTTGTAGCTGATGCAAGGGTTCGAGTTGATGACGATCTCATAGGCGAGGCCCTGACGACCTGTGCGATACAGCGCCTCGTCTCGGGCAAAGCGTTTTCCGTAAGACCAGTGCTGATACATAAGCGGCAGGCCAACGCAGGAATAGGCATCTAGCATCTGTTCGGAACTGATGATTTCGATCTGATTGGGGTACACATCGAGCCCCAAGTCATTCAATGCGATATCTTCAATTGCGTCATGCGCCTTGCCCAAAAGCTCGAATGTCCATTCTGGTCCATCAAATAGCAAGTCGCTCATGCAGCCCCCTCAGATTTGTTTGCGGCAAATAATTCTCGGAAAATTGGGTAGATATGGCCCGGCTCGGCAACGCGCCGCATTTCAAATTGGCGATGTGCCTCTTTGACCTGCAAAAAGTTCTGCCAAAGATCGGCCCCAGCGGTGCTGTCGGACAAAAGTTTTTCATCTTCTTCGCCCACAATTTCCACATAGGCGTAGTATTGGCACTGCGGAATGATGTCATCGATGAGAATGTTGCGGCATTTCTCGCTGTCGTTGCCAAAGTTTTCACCATCAGAGGCCTGCGCCCCGTAGATGTTCCATTCATCCGCGGGATAACGCTCTTCTATGATTTCCTTCATTTTCGTTAAGGCGGTGCTGACGATCGTGCCGCCAGTTTCACGCGCATAAAAGAACGTCTCTTCGTCCACTTCTTCGGCGTGGTGCGTGTGGCGTACGAATACCACTTCGGTATGTTCATAAGCCCGTTCAAGAAACAGATGCAGCAGCATAAAGAACCGCTTTGCCAAATCTTTCTCGCGTTCCTGCATAGAGCCGGATACATCCATCAGGCAAAACACAACTGCCTTGGAATTGCGTATCTTTTCAGGAACATGCGTGTCAAAGCGCAAATCAATTGGGTCAATGTACCCGACAAGTTTGCGGCGGCGATCAAGGATCGCCATCTTGTCTCTAAGCTCAACGATCCGTGCTTGTTCCTCTTCGTCAGGGCTTGTGATCTCTTCAAGCTCTAAGAGCTCTGACAGAACGGCATCATAGGTCGCTTTGGATGGGCGCTGCAGCGCAATGCGGCGGCCCAAAGAATTGCGCATTGTACGCACAAGGTTCAGGTTGTTGGGTGTGCCTGCTGTCGTTAGGCCGGCTCGGCGTGTACCGATGGTTTCGGTTTCCACCGACGCTTTTTTCACAAGATCAGGCAGCTCAAGCCCTTCGAATAGGATTTCTAGGTATTCATCCTGCGTAAGCGTAAAGGAAAACCCGTCTTCGCCCTCGCCATCCTCAGACGCCTTTTTACCACCCTCACCAGCGCCGCCTTTAGGGCGGGGGATGGTATCACCCACTACAAATTCTTTGTTGCCGGGCAGCACATGTTTGCGAAACCCACCTTTTGGCGAATGCCCAAACACAGGTTCTTTGATGCCTTTGGCCGGAATGGTGACTTGTTCACCAGCTGCATCTGTTGGGCCTGTCACCGACTTATCCTTTACGGATCTGTCGACCATTTTTTTGATGTTTTCTCGGGCACGCCTAAGGAACCGTTGCCGGTTCCCTAAACTTTTGCCTTTTGGATTGGCGCGTCTGTCAATGAAATGATGCATCTGTTGCGATCACCCCGCTTTATTGACGCGCATGTACCATTCAACCAGGCGGCGGACTTGCCGCTCGGTATAGCCATGGCCCTTCATCCGCTTGACGAACTCCATGTGCTTGCTTTCGGTGTCACTGTCTTTCTTGCTGCCAAAACTGATCACTGGGAGCAGTTCTTCGACCTGACTGAACATGTGTTTTTCAATCACATCGCGAAGCTTTTCATAGGAATGCCACGCCGGGTTTTGCCCGGTGTTCGCCCGATGCCGCAAAGCGAATTTCACAACTTCATTTCGGAAGTCTTTTGGGTTCGCGATGCCGACAGGTTTTTCAACCTTAGACAGTTCTGCATCTAGGATTTCACGATTATAAAGCTGGCCAGTGTCGGCGTCTTTATAATCTTGTTCCTCGATCCAGGCATCTGCGTAGGAAATATAGCGATCAAAGACGTTCTGGCCGTATTCAGAGTAGCTTTCCAGATAGGCCTTTTGAATTTCATTTCCGATGAACTCTTCATAACGTGAGGCCAGATCGGTTTTGATGAACTCCAGATATTGCGCCTCTGTTTCAGGTGGGAATTGCTCGCGTTTGATCATCTGTTCCAAGATGTACATCAAGTGGACCGGATCAGCGGCAACCTCCTCTGTGTCGTAGTTGAACACATTGGACAGAACCTTAAAGGCAAAGCGGGTCGAGACCCCATTCATACCTTCATCAACACCGGCCATGTCTTGATATTCTTGAACGGTTTTGGCCTTGGGATCTGTGTCTTTCAGGCTTTCACCGTCGTAAACACGCATCTTGCTATAGAGATTTGAATTCTCATGAGGCTTCAACCGGCTCAGAACGGAAAAGCGCGATAGGATCTTTAGGGTTTCCGGGGCGCAAGGCGCCTCGCGCAGTTCAGAGTGTTCCAGAAGCTTTTCATAAATCAACGCTTCTTCTGAAACGCGCAGGCAATAAGGCACTTTGACGATGCTCACACGGTCAATAAAGGCCTCGTTGTTTTTGTTGTTCTTAAAGGCCTGCCATTCGCTTTCGTTTGAGTGCGCAAGGATCAAGCCGTTAAACGGGATCGCGCCAAAGCTTTCGGTTCCCATATAGTTGCCTTCCTGCGTCGCAGTCAGCAACGGGTGCAGCATCTTGATGGGGGCTTTGAACATTTCGACAAATTCCAGAATACCCTGGCTTGCGCGGTTCAAACCGCCAGAAAAGCTATAGGCATCTGGGTTGTCTTGGCTGAAATGCTCAAGCATTCGAATGTCGACCTTACCCACCAGAGTCGAGATATCTTGATTGTTCTCATCGCCCGGTTCGACCTTGGCCACACATATGCGGCGCAGACGCGACGGATGCAGTTTAACAACGGTGAACTTAGAGATATCGCCGCCAAATTCATCCAGGCGACGCACAGCCCAAGGTGACATCAGGCCAGGCAGACGGTGCTGCGCGATGCCATATTCATCTTCGAGTAATTTGCCCATCTTAAGCGGATCAAACAATCCAAGCGGGCTTTCGAAAATGGGGCTCAGCGTGTCGCCTGCTTTCAGCACATAGATCGGTTGGTCTTCGATCAGGCGTTTCAGGCGTTCTGCAAGAGAGGATTTGCCGCCGCCCACTGGGCCGAGCAAATATAGGATTTGTTTGCGTTCTTCGAGGCCTTGGGCCGCGTAGCGGAAGTATCCGACGATCCGTTCGATCGTGTCTTCCATTCCATAGAAATCTTTAAATGCGGCATAGCGCTTAATGGTGCGGTTCTGGAAAATGGGTCCAAGACGCGCGTCTTTTGAGGTATCGACCAATTCTTGTTCGCCAATGGCCTTGAGCATTCGTTCTGCAACATTGGCATACATGCTCGGATCATCGCGGCATCCAAGAAGATAGTCCTGTAAGGACATTTCTTGTTCCCGCTCGCCCGAGTACTGCTCTGCAAAAAGCTCGACGATGTCTTTCATATGATGTTTACCTCTCTAGCGAAAATAGGGTCCCGGATCCTCCTCGGGGTAGGTCGTGAGCGCAGACGTCATTCAACAGGCATTGCCATTCATCGAGTGGCAACCGCAGTCTGCGCGATGTTCAGATTAAGCTCGAAGGTGCCACTGCTGACCGACCGGTATTATGTCCCCTAACGTTAGGGAAGCCTTTGACGTCATTGCATTTTTGACGCCTTATTGTGGTCGGTGTTTGTCCTTTGATCTTACACCAAAATTGCCGATCTTTCTATATCAATCTGTGATGGACAAAGCGTTTTGCCAATGCGGCTCAACCAATTGTGTTCAATTTGAGCAGATCACAATTTCGCAAACAAAGAATGAATGACCCGCAAGGGGCGAGTCACTTTCTTTCAATTCAGAAAGTCGGCTTAGTTTGCTAAAGGTGCAGAGAAGGCTTGTTTTTCTGGGCTTTGAACGTGCGCACAGCCGATCATCTCAGGCGCGTAATCCGCACAGTCTTGCACGATATTGGCGAGTGCCTCTTGGCTGGTTTCGTCAAAATTGCGCAACCACACCACACGCTTTCCGGCGATCACAGAGCGTTTCACAAATGATACACACATGTGCGCAGGCCATGGTGTTCCGCCCATCGCGCCCCCCAAGATGTGGCGTTCAGCGTCACGTCTCGCCAGTTCAAGAATCGCTTCGGCCTCTGGGGATTCGTAGAAAATCTCATCCGCTTCCTGAAGACGTTCGACCGCTCGCAACGATAGTAAGTCGATGCTAGGCGCAGAAGTGTCGATGACTGCAAGTGCGCCCTGAGAGGTCATTTCTGTTCCAGATTTGATGGCGTCTTTAAGATCGGTCATGGCTTTACGCTCGGCCCCAGATCGAAATCCAGCCCAGATCGGGCCGTCAAAAACCTGTCGCCAAAACACGCGGCGCTGCGATTGCGGCACATAGCGGGCCACCATATCGCGCATCCGCCCAACCGCGGCAGCAAAGCGGCCGATGTTTGGATCAAGCATTTGTTCGATATCTGTTTTGATGCGGCGCGCAAGAACCGGGGCTGTGCCCTCTGTTCCGATGGCAACGACAACCGGATCACGATCAACAATTGACGGCGTGGTGATATCGCAAAGGGCAGGGCGATCTACAACATTCACCAAGGCTCCGCCTTGTTTTGCCAGATCATGCAAACACACATCGGCTGCAGGGCAACCCGTGGCCACAAAAGCCAAAGGCGCGTCTTTGAAACTGTCACCAGAAATGACACCAGTGGTATGGCTTGCGCGCCCCTCTTTCACAAGAGCGGCCAGTTCGTCATCTAAGTCGTTGGCGAGAATTTGGATGTCTGCATCTGATTTCAACAGCAGACGGCATTTCTGCGCAGCCTGTTCGCCACCGCCCGCCACGATGATGCGGCGGCCTGTGGTTTTAAAGAACATGGGAAAGCTGCGCATTTTGTTTCCTTTACTCCGCTGCGGTACTTAGCTGGTTTTGCGTAAGCAGTGCCGCCAGCTCTGGCCGGCATGACCCACAGTTTGTACCAGCATCCAGCGCGTCGCCAATTTGGTCGACCGATATCAGCTGTTCGGTTTCAATGGCCCGTAGGATTGTATTCACTCCGACATTAAAGCAAGCGCAAACCGTTGCCCCTGGGTCTGGTTGATCTGCCGAGGGGCGACCAGCCAAGACTGGTACATTATCCCCCAGTGCTTCTTGAATAAAGCTGCGCGACAGTGCAATGGGCTGTGATGCCGTAAAGAGCGCGGCCAACAATTGCCCATCTTTCATGAACGCAATCCGGCTAGAGACCGCATCGGGCCCGCTTACCACAGAGACCTCGGCATCGGTGATGCCAAAGAGCTGAGTTGCGAATTCTGTCCAATCCGTTGGCAAGGCGTCATGCGCCAATTCAAACTGCCAACCCTTGGCCAGTTTGGCCTTGGCCCAGTATTTTGTGTCTGGGCGAACCGCATCGCGTGTCACGGCAAAGCCATACCATTTTGCGGCAAAGGGCTGCACATTCACCGGGCTCGCTTTGCTTTCTGGCTGACCGGATACCGGATCGACACAGCCTGTGACCAGGGCATTCACGCGTCCTGCGGATGATGTCTCAGCTGTCCAATGAAGTGGCGCAAAGACTTCACCTTTGCGTACGCGATCTGACACCATCACACGCAATAGCGCTGTGCCATTGGGGCTGGATACCTCCGCCACTCTGGCCGCAGAGAGCCCTTGTTTCAAAGCATCCTCGGGGTGCATCTCGACATAGGGTTCACCCATATGCTGGTTCAACCGGGCCGAGATACCTGTGCGCGTCATTGTATGCCAGTGATCGCGGATACGACCGGTATTAAATCGGAACGGATAAGCTTTGCTGGTGTTTTCCTGCGGGGTCCGATGGGTCAGCGGCAACATATTTGCCCGTCCATTTGGGGTATAAAACGCCCCATCCGCAAAAAATCGATCCACAGATCCGGCGTTTGTCACAGGCCAGCGTGTAGGCTTAAACGCGTCATATTCCACATCACTGATGTCTTGCAGGCCAGAGATGTCAAAGTCTTTGCCCAAGGCTGCGGCTTTGCCTGACAGACGCGCATGTTCCCGGAAAATCTGAGCAGGGGTGTCATAGGCAAAGGCATCCGCCCAGCCCATGCGGCGCCCCACATCTGACATGATATCCCAGTCGTGACGTGATTCACCAACGGGTTTTTGCAGGGCACGCTGGCGGCTGATCACGCGGTCACTGTTGGTGACGGTGCCCATCTTTTCACCCCAGCCGGTTGCGGGCAGCAAAACATCCGCGGCCATGGCGGTTTCAGTGGTCGCAAACATGTCAGAAACCACGACAAAGGGGCAATCTTCCAAGGCGGCACGTACCCGGTCTGCCTCTGGCATGGATTGTGCGGGATTGGTGCACATCACCCAAATCGCTTTGATGTCCCCGCGTTCCACAGCGCGGAACATATCAACGGCCTTCAGGCCTGCCTGTTCTGGCATGGTTGGTGCGTCCCAATGGGATTTGACCAAATCGCGGTGCTCTGCGTTTTCGATGTCTAGATGGCAGGCCAGCATATTGGCCAAGCCCCCCACTTCGCGGCCGCCCATCGCATTGGGTTGCCCAGTCACAGACAGCGGGCCCATTCCCGGCTTGCCAATGCGACCGGTGGCCAAATGGCAATTGATAATAGAATTAACCTTATCCGCCCCAGAGGTGGATTGGTTTACGCCCTGAGAAAAGACGGTCACAACTTTTTTGTTGGAAATCCAAAGGTTCAGAAAGGCTTCGATGTCTTGGTCTGACAGGCCGGTTATTGAGACATCATTTTGTTTCGCGGCCTCTAAGGCTGCTTCAAACCCATTCACATGAGCGTCAACATAGGCGCGATCAACGGCGTCCCGTTCGGCAATCATATGCAACAGGTGATTAAACAGTGCCACATCGCTGCCCGGCGCGATCTGCAAATGCAGATCAGCTAAGGCGCTGGTCGCTGTTTTGCGGGGGTCAATGTTGACCACTTGCAAAGACGGGCGAGCCGCTTTGGCGGCCGCAAGCCGCTGATAGATCACCGGGTGGCACCATGCGAGATTGCTGCCTACAAGCACAACAACATCTGCTTCCTCAAGGTCCTCGTAAGTCCCTGGAACGGTGTCTGTACCAAAGGCGCGTTTGTGGCCAGCCACAGTCGAGGCCATGCAAAGCCTTGAATTTGTGTCGATATTTGCTGTGCCCATAAAGCCTTTGATCAGCTTGTTGGCGACATAATAGTCTTCGGTGAGCAATTGCCCCGACACATAGAATGCAACAGAATCCGGGCCATAGTCCGCAATGGTCTGTTTGAACCGATCTGCAACCAGATCAAGTGCTTCATCCCAACTTGCACGACGTTTTCCGATCTGCGGCGCAAGAAGACGACCCTCGTTTCCGAGGGTCTCGCCGAGTGCCGAGCCTTTTGAGCACAAGCGACCAAAGTTGGCGAGGTGGTCTTTATCGCCTTCAATGGCAACGCCTTCGGGGCCGGGGGTGGCAATCACCCCACAGCCCGTACCGCAATAAGCGCATGTGGTGCGAATGCTCATGCAGCGGTCCTTGCCTCGATCTCTGCGGCATTCAAAAGGATGCGCCCACCTTCAACGCGGGCAGAGAAAGTCGCGATCTGACCTTCGTCTGCGCCCTGTGCCTCACCGCTTTCCAGCGAAAAGACCCAGTTGTGTAAGGGGCAGGTGACTTTCTTTCCATGCACGATGCCCTCGGACAGCGGCCCACCTTTGTGGGGGCAGCGATCAGATGTTGCAAAGACTTCGTTCTCGTCGGTGCGAAACACGGCAACACAGCCCAATGCGGTTTTTACAACGCGTGCGCCGCGTACAGGGATGTCATCGATAGACCCAATATCTAGCCAGCTCATTCCGCGGCCTCCAATGTCAGATTTGCAAGAGGGGAGAACTGTTCAGCCTCTTTCGGCTTTGCCAGTTTGGCCCATGGATCGTCACGATAGACGCTTTGCGAGATTTCAAACCGTTCGGCGAGCGCTTTGCGGTTTTCGACATCATCGACAACCTGCTCGATGCACCAGTCCAGACCCACTTTGGCCACCCATTTGAACACGCGATCCAGATACTTTCCGTTTTCACGATACAGCTGTGTGAAGGCAGAGATGATCTCGATCGCCTCTTCTTCACTGTCTGTTTTGCACAGCAGCTCTGTCTGTTTCACTTCCATGCCAGCGGCGCCAGCGACGGAAATTTCATAACCCGAGTCCACACAGACCACGCCGATGTCTTTACAGGTTGCCTCGGCGCAGTTGCGGGGGCAGCCAGAGACGGCGAGTTTCAGTTTGTGCGGAGACCAAGAACCCCAAAGGTGCTTTTCAAGCTTGATGCCAAGACCTGTGCTGTCTTGTGTCCCAAAGCGACAATGGTCCTTGCCCACACAGGTTTTGACGGTCCGCAAACCTTTGGAATAGGCGTGGCCTGAAACCATGCCAGCCGCGTTTAGATCAGCCCACATAGACGGCAGATCTTCGCCCTTTACCCCCAACAGATCGATACGCTGACCGCCAGTCACATGAACCGTCGGAACATTGTATTTGTCTGCAGCATCCGCAATGGCCCGCAGTTCATCTGGGGTGGTCATACCGCCCCACATGCGTGGCACAACAGAATAGGTACCGTCTTTTTGGATGTTGGCATGACGGCGCTCGTTCACAAATCGTGATTGAGGGTCGTCTTGGTATTCCAGCGGCCAATCTGCGAGCAGATAGTAGTTAATCGCCGGGCGACAGGTGTGACAGCCGTTTGGCGTGGTCCAGCCAAGCTCTTGCCAGACTGCGGCCTGTGACTTCAGTTCTTTGGATTTGATCAAGCGACGTACATCTTCGTGGGTCAGATCAGTACAGCCGCACACAGATTGTGCCGCTGGCATAACAAAATCATCACCCAAAGTGGTGGCCAGAACCTGCTCAACAAGACCTGTACATGTGCCACATGACGCGCTTGCCTTTGTCGTGGCTTTGACCGCCGCAAGGTCTGTTGCCCCTGCATTAATCGCATCTACGATCTGCCCTTTGCATACACCGTTACAACCGCAGATCTCCGCATCAAGCGGTAAGGCTGCAACGGCCGCCATGGGGTCCACAGAGGCGCCCCCTTGGTAAGCTGGACCAAAAATCAGGGTGTCGCGCATCTCAGAGATGTCGGTTTTGTCTTTGATCAGGCCAAAGAACCAGTTTCCGTCAGCCGTGTCGCCATACATCACTGCGCCGACCAGCACATTGCCTTCAAGCACCAAGCGCTTGTAAACGCCACGTGCCGGATCGCGGAACACGATGTCTTCGCGGCCTTCACCCTCGGCAAAATCACCGGCGCTGAACAGATCACAGCCTGTGACTTTTAGCTTGGTGGCCACTTCTTTGGGGGCAAACTCTGCGGTTTCTTCCAAAAGGGTTTTGGCAACCACCTTTGCTTGGTCATAAAGCGGCGCCACCAGACCAAACAGGGCGCCGTTGTGCTCAACGCACTCTCCAACCGCCAGAACATCATGGTCAGACGTGACCATTTGATCGCTGACTGGAATACCGCGGTTCACATCCAGACCGGCATCTGCAGCAACGCGTGTTTCTGGGCGGATGCCCACAGCCATGACAACCAGATCGGCCTCTAAAATTGTGCCGTCTTCCAGCTTTACGCCTTCGACTTTGTCGGTGCCCAAAATCTCAGACGTCGAAGCCTGACATTTGATTTCGATGCCTTTGTCTTCCAGCGCACGGCGGAGCAGATAGCCAGCTGCTTCATCCAGCTGACGTTCCATCAAGTGGCCCATCAGATGCAGAACAGTCACGTCCATACCGCGTGCTTTAAGACCGGCGGCAGCCTCCAGACCAAGCAGGCCGCCGCCGATAACAACCGCCTTAGCGCCGGAGCGGGCGCTGGCAGCGATCATAGCATTTGTGTCTTCCAGATCGCGGTAGGCGATGACGCCAGGGAGGTCTTTGCCAGGGATCGGAATAATGAAAGGGGCAGAACCGGTCGCAATCACCAGTTTGTCGTAAGCGACTTCACCATTTGTCCCCGTGACCACTTTGCGGTCGCGGTCAATTTTGGTGATGTATTCCCCAAAGCGGCAGGTCACGCCATTGTCGGCGTACCATTGGTCATCGTGGGTTACGATTTCTTCATAGCTCTTTTCGCCGGACAGCACAGGCGACAACATAATACGGTTGTAGTTGCCACGTGGCTCGCCATTGAACAACGTAATGTCATAGGCGTCTTTGTCTGCTTCGATCAGGTGCTCAATTGCACGGCCCGAGGCCATGCCGGCACCAATAACAACAAGTTTTTTGGTCATGTGTTTTACTCCGCCGCAATCTTGGATTTGTCCGAGGCAGCGGCCTTCGGTTTTGGTTTCGCGCCGTGTTCGTATTCTTCAAGGAAATCAAGAACTTCTTGGCGGAATTTGTAGTAATCAGGGTGCTCTAGCAGCGCTTTCCTGGTGCGCGGTCGCGGCAGGTCAACGTCAACGATTTTGCCGATGGTGGCCTGTGGGCCATTGGTCATCATGACCACACGATCCGCCAGCAAGATGGCTTCGTCCACATCGTGGGTCACACAGATCGCTGTCACCTTGGTGCGGTCCCAGACTTCCATCAGAACCTCTTGCAGTTCCCAGCGTGTGAGACTGTCGAGCATGCCAAAGGGTTCATCAAGCAACAGCAGCTTTGGAGACAGGGCAAAGGCGCGGGCGATGCCCACACGTTGCTTCATCCCGTTGGACATGGAATGGGCAGGGCGGTCCATAGCGTCTGACAGACCAACCCGTTCAAGATAGTATTCCACCACATCTTGTCGTTCGGCCTGTGATGCCTTTGGATAAACCTTGTCCACACCAATTGCGCAGTTTTCACGCGCCGTCAGCCAAGGGAACAGGTTAGGCGATTGAAAGACCACGGCCCGTTCTGGGTCAGCGCCTTCCACGTGGCGGCCATCCAAGCGGATCGCGCCCTTAGAGATGTCATTTAGGCCCGCTGCCATGGTCAGAACAGTGGATTTCCCACAGCCAGAGTGACCAATCAGCGAGATGAACTCACCTCGGTTCAGCTTCAGGTTAAAGTCTTCGACGACTGTCAGCGGACCTTTTGGGGTCGGATACACTTTATGCAGCTGAGAGAAATCGAGGAAGTTTTTGTCGATCATGCCCTTTTGGGCCTCGGTTACAGCTTTGGGTTGACCGTGGATCGGGGTCACATCTGGCAACATGCGGCTGCCTTCGACCTTTGCTTCGATCCCAACGTCCATCAGGTAGTTGGTGACGTCTAGACGCAGCTTCTTGAACCCTTCGTGGTGGTTCATTTCCATGCGATCGCGGGGGCGCGGGATGTCGACTTTGAATTCATCCCCCAATGTCCCGTCTGGGTTCAATGCGATGATGCGGTCAGCCAAGATGATCGCTTCGTCCACATCATTGGTAATCAGAACACAGGTCTTTTTATCAGCCTGCCAGATCGCTTCGATCTCATCGGCCAGATTGGCGCGGGTGAGGGCATCAAGTGCTGAGAGCGGCTCGTCTAACAGCAGAACCTCTGGGTTCATTGCAAGAGCGCGGGCAACATTCACACGTTGACGCATACCGCCAGACAATTCAGCCGGGCGACGCGAGGTTGCGTGGCTGAGGCCCACCATCTTGATGTAGTGGTTGGCTTTTTCCAGTTTTTCCGCCTTCGGCATCTTTGGAAAGACAGATTCCAGCGCGAGCATAACATTGCCAAGAACGGTCAACCACGGCATCAAAGAGTAGCTTTGAAAGATCACACCACGCTCAGGGCCTGGGCCGTTAATCTCTTTGTCTTTGAAAGTGAGCCTGCCTTTGGATGGGCTTTCAAGCCCAGCCATCAGGTTAATCAATGTGGTCTTTCCAGTTCCAGAGAAACCGAGCAGAACCAGAAACTCGCCTTCTTGAACTTCCAGATCGATGTTTTTCAGAACGTCGGTGCGGGCAGTGCCCTCACCGAAGCTTTTACTGACGTTTTCAAACTTAAGAATGCTCATATCGATCACCGGTTCGAGCTAAAGGTGAAGAGCGATTGGATGGCATACATCACTCGGTCGAGCATGAAGCCAATGATCCCGATGGTGAACACGGCCACCATGATCTTTGCCAGGGAGCTAGAAGAGCCGTTCTGGAATTCGTCCCAAACGAATTTTCCAAGACCAGGGTTCTGCGCCAGCATTTCGGCTGCAATCAGAACCATCCAACCCACACCAAGCGACAAGCGCAGACCTGTAAAGATCAGGGGCAGGGCAGAAGGCAGAACCAACTTGGTGATCTTAGTCCATGTGTTCATTTTCAGAACTTTTGAAACAGACACCAAGTCTTTATCGATCGATGCCACACCCAGCGCGGTGTTGATCAGCGTTGGCCACAAAGAGCACAGGGTCACTGTGATCGCAGAGGTCAGGAATGCCTTGGAAAACCAACCATCATCAATCGTGTAGGTCGCAGATACAATCATCGTAACGATGGGCAACCACGCCAGCGGAGAAACAGGCTTAAAGATTTGAATGATCGGGTTCACGGCTGAGTTGGCCATCGGGCTAAGGCCCGCCAGAATGCCCACTGGCACAGCGACAACCGTCGCAATCAAAAAGCCGAAGAATACCGTTTTGATCGACGTCCAGATTTGTGCGTAATAGCTTGGCGAACCCGTATAGGCGATGTTTTTCACCTTTTCTGGTTGACCGTTTTCGATGAACTTCTGGTTCCGGGCTTCGACGCGATCCAGGAATTTCTGTTCTTTGGCGGCTTTCACCTTGGCATCTTCATGCAGGTTCACCGCTTCGGTCCAAACTTGGGCCGGGCCTGGGATCGCACCAAGTGAGGTTTGTACTTTCGGAGCTAAAGTGCCCCAGAGCAGCAGGAAGGCTGCAATCGCCAGCAAAGGCACACCCAACAGGCGCCAAATTTCTTTGCCTTGCGCTTTTGGATTGTCACCTGCGGCGGCCTTTAGAATGGGTGTCACCCAAGAGAGACCCAGAACCTGAAACCAGGCATCGGCCTTGTTGATCCGGGTGAAGAGTTTAGCGCGACGTGCCTCGCGGTCGGCATCTGCCACGGCTTGGGGGTCGATTGCGGTCATTGGTCTGGTCTTTCTTAGCAGCTTATCGCATCAGTCCCCGCAGATGCCGATGAGCACCTGCAGGGATGGATGTGTTTTGAGGGGTTAGCCTTGAACTTCGGCGCCCACGACTTTCTGGTCGCCCTTTAGGCCGATTGGCAGGCTTTCCAGATAGGCGTTTGGTGTACGGCCGTCGTATGGGATGCCATCGATGATATCTTCGGCAGGCGTGGCCGCTTTGTAGCCATCACTTTCCCATGGGAAGTCCGCTTCGTTCGCCAGACCTTCGTCCACCAGCATGCGGGCTGCTTTCAGGTAGATTTCTGGCTTGTAGACGGATTTCGCAACTTCGTCATACCAGCTGTCAGGCTTCGCATCTGCGATCTGCCCCCAACGGCGCATCTGCGTCAGATACCAAACAGCGTCTGAGTAGAACGGGTAGGTCGCGTTGTAGCGGAAGAATACGTTGAAGTCTGGAACTTCACGTTTATCACCTTTTTCATATTCAAAGGTGCCCGTCATAGAGTTCGCGATCACGTCATAATCTGCGCCCACATACTCAGGCTGAGACAAAATCTTAACGGCTTCTTCACGGTTGGCATTATCGTTTTCATCGAGCCACATTGCGGCGCGGATCAAAGCTTTGACAACGGCGATGGTTGTGTTCGGGTTTTCTTCTGCGAAGTCCGCATTGATCCCGAATACTTTCTCTGGGTTGTTTTTCCAAAGTTCATAATCCGTGATGACAGGAACACCGATGCCTTTGAAAACAGCCTGTTGGTTCCAAGGCTCGCCCACGCTGTAGCCATAGATTGTGCCGGCTTCCATTGTTGCTGGCATCTGTGGAGGAGGTGTCACAGACAGCAGAACATCTGCACCGATTTGGCCTGAGATGTTTTCAGGAGAATAGAAACCTGGCTCTAGTCCGCCCGCTGCCAGCCAATAGCGAAGCTCATAGTTGTGAGTGGAAACCGGGAAAACCATGCCCATGTTGAATGGCTTGCCGTCCGCTGCGTATTTCTCGACAACCGGCTTCAAAGCGCTTGCAGAAATAGGGTGCTGTGGGCGGCCGTCTTCCATCTTTGGTACATATTGTTCCATCTCGGCCCAGATTTCGTTGGAAACGGTGATGCCGTTGCCGTTCAAATCCATAGAGAATGGGGTGATGATGTGGGCTTCGGTGCCGTAACCGATGGTTGCCGCCAAAGGTTGGCCTGCCAGCATGTGTGCGCCGTCCAATTGGCCGTCAATCACACCGTCCAGCAGAACCTTCCAGTTGGCCTGCGCCTCAAGCGTTACAAACAGGCCTTCGTCATCAAAGTAACCCTGTTCATAGGCAACTGCGAGCGGGGCCATATCTGTCAGTTTGATAAAGCCAAAAGTCAGTTCGTCTTTTTCCAGCTCAAGCTCAGCCAATGCCGGGGATGCCAGCATGGTTGTCGCTGCAAGAATGGAAGCAATGCGTTTCATCGTTCAGTCCTCGTTGTCTATGTCCGCCTGGATCCCAACCCGATTGGACAAAAAAAGAAGCCGCCGACAGTTCCGGCCCAGGGAGGAGGAGGAGGGACCAGAGTGTCGAGCGGCTTTGCTCAGTGGTGCCCCCGATCTTTTGGGGGCGGAACCTATAGCGCGACGTCTTTGCCGTGCTGTTGAAGTCAGTATGTGATTTTCAGACGGGGCTTTCGAGAGGTTTACTGTGAATTTTCTGCGTTGCAGCGTTTGTGTCAGGATGGTTGCCTAAAAATTAGTCATTTTTCCTGATCTGGGTCGTAAATTGAACCGTCAAAGAAGTGGTTTGCCCCAAGAATCATGCTGCCGTCGATTGCCTCCACTTCGCTAGGGGCGTTCAGCGCACCTTCAACTTTGAGGGATGCAGCCGGCAAATTTGCCCCGATTGGGCCAAGGGCCTGACGATATAGATCGCTGCGAAAGACTGTTTGCGTGCCTGGTGCGCCATTCCCATCTACATGATAGCGTTCTGCAAGGCGCTCCCCGATCCATGCGGCCTGCGATTTCCAGGGAAAGGTGGCCGCGTCGTTATGGAATTCGATGAAGTTTGGCACCGTGCGCGTATCTCCCTGCGCGTTGATGGTAAGGCGGCCCTTTAGGCTGCGATCCAATATTTCTGCGCTGACATTCAAATATTGAGATTGCCGCAAGATCTCTGCGGTCATTGTCGCGCTGTCTGGTTTACTGAGCCATTTGCTGGCCCGCCAGACCGCTCGCATCAAGCGATTGGTGGTTTCTGGGTTTTCATCTGCCCAATCTTGGCTTGTGGCCAAAACCTTTTCGGGCGCTGCTGACCAAATTGCGGAACCGGGCAAAAGCAAAGCACCTTGGGCGTTATCAACCACGACAGAGCCCCAAGGCTCGCCAACACAAAAGAGATCAAGCTCATCATTGCCGACCGCCTGCGCCATAATTTGGGGCGGGATTGCGTGGATGCTATAATCTGTGGTCTCAGTCATGCCCAGCGATGCCAACCAAAGGGTCACCAATTCGGTGTGCATCGACATCAAAAAGGGTACGCCAATACGCAAAGGGCGGGGAAGAGACTTGATCGCTTCGCCTGCGGCAACAGCATCGGTGAAATCAAAGCCAAAGCCTGCTTGTTTCAGCGTCTCTGCCACATCAGACGACAGTCCGATCACGGTACCATTGAGCGATGTGACCATCAGAGCATTGAGCCGAGGCAAGCCGCGCAGCAAGCCGAGTGCAGATGCAACCGGCAGGGGGGATAACATATGTGCCGCCTGAATTTGGCCAAACACCAGCATGTCTCGCAAAGTTGACCAGCTAGGAGCTTTCCGGAGCCTTAGATCAATGCCTTCTTCGCCTGCAAAGCCCATTTCATAAGCGACAATAAGCGGGGCCGCATCAACAAGAGGGATAAAACCTGCGTCAATTGGAATGCGTTTCATGACAGAAGTTCCGATGCAGTCACCAGGGCCGAAGCCACATCTGGAACACGTTTTCCCTGATCCATTGCTGTTTTGCGCAACAGCGCATAGGCCTCTTCTTCTGACAGGCCTCTGAGCTTCATCAAAAGCCCCTTAGCGCGATCAATGATCTTGCGCTCTTCGAGTGCACGTTTGGTGGTTTCCAACTCGGTGCGCATACGGCGCACCATGTGAAATCGCGCAATTGCCGCGTCCATAATGGGTTTAATGCGATCACTTTGCAGACCGTCGACAACATAGGCTGACATGCCAGCTTCGATGGCGGCCTGAGTCATTTGGCCGTCACTGCGATCCACAAACAAAGCGACGGGGCGATCCAACGGGCCAGAGGCTAGCGCCAGTTGCTCAATCGTATCGCGCGATGGGTTTGCGACATCAATGAGCACCACATCGGGGTTTAGCTCTGCCACAGAACGGGCAAGGCGACTTTGCCCAGACAGGATGTGAATGTTCATGTTTCCAGAGCTTCGCAGGCTATCCACGATGGCATGCGCCCGCTCTTTGTCTTGTTCGACGATGACGATGGTCAGATCTTCGGCCACGGCTCTCTCATTGGCTAGTGGAACGGCCCGACCATAGGAGGCTGCGGCGTAGAAACGAGAGCGGGCGCAGTTTCAGGGCCGCTGAATGCAGGGCTTGCGTGTTTGTTGGTCATATTGAGGTGGCGTGCCTAATATTTAGGCAGTTCTGCTACGCTTTGGGGTGGGTGTTATTGTAAACTTCCATCAGTCGCGCCGTGTCGACCGCGGTGTAAGATTGGGTCGTCGACAAAGAGGCGTGGCCTAACAATTCTTGAATTGCGCGTAGGTCTCCGCCTGCTTCGAGCAGATGGGTTGCAAAGCTGTGGCGCATGGCATGCGGCGTAGCTGTTGCGGGTAAACCCAGCTGCATACGAATTTGCTGCATCACACCTTGAATTTGGCGGGCATTCAGACGCCCGCCGCGCACGCCACGAAACAAGGGCATGTCGCCTTCGATGGGAAAGGGGGCTTGTTGGATGTAGACCTCAACAGCAGAGCGTGCCGCGGGAATAACTGGTACAATCCGTTCTTTGCCCCCCTTACCAATGATACGCATCACTTCCGGTAAGGGCGCGTCTTCGGCATTTAGCGCAAGCGCCTCTGAAATCCGCAGGCCGCAGCCATAAAGCAATGTGATGACCGCAGTGTCCCGCGCCCCGACCCAGCCCTTGGTGGATTGTAACTCCGCTGTTTCAATCACCGCCCGAGCTGCGTCTTCGGCCAAAGGCCGGGGCAGTTTCTTTTGGAATTTCGGTGATCGCGTGGACAGAACTGCGGTGGCGTCAAAACCCTCTCGTTCCGAAAGCCAGCGAAAGAAGCCTTTTACCGCCGAGAGTTTTCGCGCGAGGGAACGGGCACCCACGTCTTTGCTACGCTCTTGCGCCATCCAAGCCCGCATGTCTATGACTTTGAGTTTGGAGAGGGGCGCGAGGCCTTGTTGCTCTCCTTTGTGGAGGGTCATAAAGGCCAGAAAGTCTGTGACATCTCCGAAATAGGCGGTCAGCGTATTTTCAGAGGCGTTCTTGAGGGCCTTTTCGCTTTCCAGCCAGGCGTCTCGTGCGGCTACAGCCGCTGCCGAGATCAAGAAAGCCAGCGCCGCATGGCGCGTTCAAAGACACCCGCAAAAAAGGCCAAAAGATCAGCGCCCTGTTGTGGGGTGAAATGATGTGGGTCTTCTGCGCCCATCACCAAAAGACCGGGCAGTCGACCCTTGCCAAGGTCAAGCCGAAGGCAGGCCTCGGAGCGGACAAATTCAGATTTGTCGCCATAGATGTGCGCAGCGCCTTCTTCGATCTGACGCAAAGTCACCTGTCGCGCGGGTACATTGCGGCCACCTGTAAGATAGCGATCAATAAAGCCTGGGGCCGCGATGGTTAGAATGCCGTCGAGCTTTTTCATACTTTCGGTTGGGCCGTCTTGTTCGGTTTCCAATACGAGGCGTACAGAATCAACGCGCAGGATATCGGCGACCTCGCCATCTAGGTCGCGGACAAAGGATTCAAACTCCAATGGGTCCATCATGCGCAAAATCGCGCGATGCACCTGATTGGTGCCCGCCAAGTTTTCATAGGCGGCGGCGATGACGCTGCGGTGGGTGTCTTCGAGGCGGTCGAGCCGTGCTTCGAGCCGTTCCATGGCGATGCCACGCAGGTCGACAATGTTTCCCCCCATCGCCCGCTCGTTTGCGGCGATCAGGGCATTCATCACTTCGGGGTCATCCAGAATCGCTTCGGGAGCTGAAATGATCTTTTCTCGCAATGGATCGTCAATTTTTGCTGTGCTGCTCATGGTCGCGCCAATTATTTATTTTGGGGAAACCTTATCAGATGGTTTCTCGAATTTCTTTAATTTTTTGGCAAATGCGCGGTAAAGGCGCGATTTGATGCTGGGAAAGGGGCTTTGCCCCTCGTGTCGAAACAGAGTTTCGCCACTCACCCCAGAGTATTTTGGGAAAGATGAAGGGGGGCGCGTGGCCCCCACTCTCGCTTTACAGGATTTTGATATCTGCGGCTGCGATGTCTTTTAGGAAGGCATCCAAGCCTTTGTCTGTCAGCGGGTGATTGATCATGGATTTGATCACAGCTGGCGGCGCTGTCATCACGTCAGCACCGATGCGGGCGCTTTCCAGAACGTGATTTACGGAACGGATGGATGCCGCCAGGATCTGAGTTTCAAAGCCGTAGTTGTCATAGATGTTGCGGATGTCTGCGATCAGATCCATGCCATCTAGGTTGATGTCATCCAAGCGGCCGATGAACGGTGAAATGAATGTTGCGCCCGCTTTTGCGGCCAAAAGCGCTTGATTGGCAGAGAAGCACAGGGTGACGTTTACCATGTGGCCATCATCAGACAGGGCTTTACACGCTTTTAGGCCATCCCATGTCAGAGGCACTTTCACTGCGATGTTTTCTGCAATTTCGACCAGCTTGCGGCCCTCGGCGATCATTGTGGCTGCGTCGGTCGCTGTGACTTCAGCAGAGACCGGGCCTTCGACCAGATCGCAGATTTCTTTGGTGACTTCGATAATGTCACGGCCGGATTTCTTAATCAGAGATGGGTTTGTGGTTACGCCGTCCACCATGCCCAAGTCATTGAGCTCGGCAATGGCGTCGATTTCTGCGGTATCAACGAAGAATTTCATGGGGCAAGTCCTTTGATGGGGTTGGCCTTCGGTTGTGCCTCGTTTACCTCATAGAGAGATGTGCTGAAACCCCTTTTGCAGAGGTGCGCTTGAGCGAGCAAGATTTCTTTGACGAAGGTGAACTGGTTGGCGTGCTGACCACACAGCCGCTGGACCGGGTGCTGGACTATAAGGCACCCGAGGGTGGCTGTTGGCTTGGTGCTTTTGTCGAGGTGCCACTGGGGCCGCGTAAAGTCTTGGGTGTTGTTTGGGGGAAGGGGCGCGGCGATTGGGATATTTCCAAAGTGCGGGCTGTGATCCGCGCATTGGATGTAGCGCCGATGCGCGAAGAGATGCGCTTGTTTATTGAGAAATCGGCGCAGTATACGCTCACCTCATTGCCTGCGATGTTGCGGTTGGCCACGCGTGCGCCGGGGCTGTCTGACCCGCCATCGATGCGCAAAGTGTATCGGTTGGGAGCGGGAGAGCCGGATCGACAGACCGATGCCCGGAAACGAGTCATCGAGACTTTGCATGAATATGGTGGGCTGTCGTTTACACTTAAGGAACTTTCCGAACTGGCTGGGGTGACCTCGTCAGTTGTAAAGGGATTGGTGAAGCAGGGCGTTGTGGCGGAAGAAGAAGCGCCGCGCGATCTGCCTTATCCGAAAATGGACCCAGAATATGGCCGCAAAGAGCTGACCGATGATCAGGAAGCTGCATCGGCGCGGTTGCGCGAAGGAATTAGCAGCGGAACCTATGGCACGACCTTGCTGCGTGGTGTGACCGGTTCTGGTAAGACTGAAGTGTATCTTGAGGCGGTGGCCGAATGCCTGCGTCAAGGACGGCAAGCGTTGGTTCTATTGCCCGAGATCGCTTTGACCGCGGAGTTCCTAACACGGGTTGAAGCGCGGTTTGGCACCAAACCAGCGGAGTGGCATTCTGGTGTTACCATGACAGAGCGTCGTCGGATCTGGAAAATGGTCGGCCAAGGTGGGGTCGAAGTGGTGATTGGGGCGCGCTCGGCATTGTTCCTGCCGTATCAGAACCTTGGGCTGGTTGTGGTCGATGAGGAACACGACACATCTTATAAGCAAGATGATGGCGTGTTGTATAACGCTCGCGATATGGCTGTGCTGCGCTCTAGTATTTGCGGGGCGCGGGTGATTTTGGCCTCTGCCACCCCAAGCCTAGAAAGCTGGGCGAATGCGGATGCCGGTAAATATGAGCGTCTGGAACTGACATCTCGGTTTGGCCCTGCTGTGATGCCGGATATGCAAGCGATCGACATGCGGGCCGAGGATTTGCCCGGCAGCCGTTGGATTTCACCGTCGATGCAGGCCGCTGTGCGCAGCCGGATCGAAAAGGGGGAACAGTCGCTTTTATTCATTAACCGGCGCGGCTATGCGCCGGTGACGATCTGTCGGGCCTGCGGGCACCAAGTTGGCTGTGACCATTGTGATGCGCGGATGGTAGAACACCGTTTTTTGAAGCGGTTGCTGTGCCACCAATGTGGGGAAAGCAAACCCATGCCCGAGGCTTGCCCAAGCTGCGAAGTCGAAGGCAAACTTGCCCCAGTTGGCCCCGGTGTAGAGCGTTTGGCCGAAGAAGCCCAAGAGCTGTTTCCCGATGCGCGAATGGCGGTGCTGTCGTCTGATCTATTTGGGTCTGCCCGTGCGCTGAAAGAGGGAATCACTGCGATTGCAGATGGTGGTGCTGACATAATCATTGGCACACAGCTTGTGGCGAAAGGGCATAATTTTCCTTTGCTCACGCTTGTTGGGGTCATTGATGCTGATTTGGGACTGCAAGGGTCTGATTTGCGTGCCGCAGAGCGCACCTTTCAATTGATGCGTCAGGTGGCGGGCCGCGCTGGGCGGTCAGAGCGGAAAGGACAAGCCTTGCTGCAAACCTTCCAACCTGAACATCCCGTCATTCGTGCGATCCTTGCGGGTGATGAAGAAGCCTTTTGGAAGGCTGAGGCAGGTGAGCGTCGTCACGCGGGTGTCCCCCCTTATGGGCGCATGGCGGGGATCATCTTGTCCTCAACAGATGTGCAAGAGGTGTTTGACCTTGGCAATGCCCTTGCGCGAAACGATGGGGCCTTGCGTGAGATCGGCGCCCAGGTTTTTGGCCCGGCACCGGCTCCCATCGCGCGTGTGCGTGGGCGGCATCGGGTGCGCCTTTTGGTTAAGGCAGATAAAGCGGCACCATTGCAAGCCGCGGTGGCGCGATGGGTGGGACAGTATAAGCTGAAAGGTGATATGCGGCTTGCCGTCGATATCGATCCGCAAAGCTTTTACTAAGGGTTTTGTGCATTTGTGCAGGGCAGCTATGCACTAAATTTGCTCGCCAATTGGATGTGATGGGCGTAATGCAAAGCCATGTTTGATAAGATTTCACTGGCCGACGCGGCCAATCTGCCTATGTGGCGACGCCCCATCACACTGTTGTTTGTGATGGCCGCTGCCTTGCCGATTGCATTTTCGACTTGGTTTGCACTCCTTAACAACTTTGTGGTTGAAGTTGCGAGCTTTGATGGGGCTGACGTGGGGCTGTTACATACAGTTCGGGAAATCCCGGGGTTTCTGGCGTTTGGTGTGATCTTTGTCATCATATTGATACGTGAGCAGGTCTTGGCACTGACGTCGCTGATTTTGCTTGGCCTTGCGACAGCTGTCACGGCTTGGTTCCCGACGCTTGGCGGCATTCTTATGATTACGCTGCTGAGCTCGATTGGATTTCATTACTATGAAACGGTGAACCAATCACTTCAGCTGCAATGGCTTGATAAAAAACGTGCGCCAAAGCTGCTCGGCTGGATTACGGCGACGGCCTCGGCCAGCACGCTTGTCGTCTACGTGCTGATTGTCATGACTTGGGAAAGCCTTGGTCTAAGCTATAATTTCGTCTTTCTGGCGACAGGTGGTGTGACTGCGGCCATCGCTTTGTTTGCGTTGCTGGCGTATCCGCAATTTGAAAGCCCAACCCAGCAAGTGAAAAAAATGGTGCTGAAAAAGCGCTACTGGCTTTACTACGCTTTGCAATTCATGGCTGGGGCGCGGCGGCAGATCTTTATTGTGTTCGCCGGTTTCATGATGGTCGAAAAGTTCGGCTTTGATGTACACGAACTGACAGGTCTTTATTTGATCAACTTGGTGGCAAACATGGCCTTTGGGCCCGTGGTTGGCGGGATTGTCTCTCGATTTGGCGAACAACGCACTCTGTTGGTTGAATACATTGGTCTGGTTGTGGTTTTTCTAGCCTATGGTGGTTTGTACTATTTCGGCTGGGGGGTCATGCTTGCGATGGTGCTTTACGTGGTCGATCATTTGCTGTTTTCGATGGCTTTGGCGTTGAAAACCTATTTCCAAAAAATCGCTGACCCAGAAGATATGGCGCCCACGGCGGCGGTGGCCTTTACCATTAACCACATTGCAGCTGTATTCCTGCCTGTCTTGCTTGGCCTTTTGTGGTTGGTGTCTCCGGCGGCGGTGTTTGTATTGGCGGCCTTGATGGCGGCGGTGTCCTTTGGGCTTGCGATGTTGATCCCGCGTCATCCTGAAAAAGGCAACGAAACGCGCCTCGTTGGGCGCTGGCCTGTCGCAGCAGAGTAGCTGCGCAGAACGGCTTTCACTTGACGTTAGTGCAGTGGCCCCTTAGGCCGCTGCCAACGCTTTAGGAGCCAGAGATATGCCAACTTTTACTGCACTGACGACCCTTGAGGGTAAAGACAACGCTGAACGCCTTGGCGAAGCGATGGAAAATCTTGACCCAGTTCCAACGGGCGTGGGTGTGTTCGAGATCGAAGATGGCTCTGGCCTG
Organism: uncultured Paracoccaceae bacterium; assembly: GCA_947498415.1. Taxonomy (GTDB): domain Bacteria; phylum Pseudomonadota; class Alphaproteobacteria; order Rhodobacterales; family Rhodobacteraceae; genus Cognatishimia. Next base: position 703,837 of record CANMKB010000002.1, on the reverse strand, counting down.
TGGGAAATTGGCGGCTATTTCACCCAAGCGCCTGACGACACGGCTCTCGCTGTTCTGGCTGTGGCCTTTGGTGCCAAACCCTTTGCTGTGTCTGAACTTCCAGATGTGGATTGGGTCGCCAAGGTAAAGCGAGAGCTGACACCCGTACAGGCGGGCCGCTTTTTTGTTTATGGTAGTCATGATGCCGATCAGGTGCCTGAAGATTGCGAACCTTTGTTGATCGAGGCCGCTATGGCCTTTGGCACAGGGCACCACGGAACCACTTTGGGTTGCTTAAATGCCCTGGATCGCTTGGCGGGCGAAGGGTTTGTAGGGCAGAACTTGGCTGACATTGGCTGCGGCACCGCTGTGCTTGCTATGGCGGCTGCGCGTGTTTGGCCAAACACAGTTATGGCGAGTGATATTGATCAAGTCGCCGTGGATGTGGCGGTGGCCAATGTTAAAGCGAATGATCTGGATGGCCGCGTAGAGTGTGTTGAGGCCCCGGGCTTTGATCACGCTGATCTATTGGCGAAAGCTCCGTTTGATTTGGTTTTTGCGAACATCCTAAAGGCACCGTTGGTGATGCTGGCCCCAGATATGGGCAAACATATTGCACCTGCGGGTCACGCCATCCTTTCTGGCATATTGAACGAGCAGGCGGATGAGGTGGTTGCAGCCTATGCCGATGCGGGCTTTGAAATCCACACTCGTGAAGAGATTGGTGAGTGGACGACTCTCACGTTGACACGCGCCTAACTTTAATGATTCTTTAAAGTTGTAGTCGGTTCTCAAAAAGGCCGGGAACCAGAAGTGTATTTAACCTGCGTCTGCTTTGGAAATTAGCCTGTAAAACGGTTGAATTCAGGCGCTTTTATGAAAATTAGGCCCCTTTGCCATAATGTTGCCACAATTTGGTGGGAATGTAGCCTTGTTTGGTGGGGGCCAAATGGATGTGCTGCTATGTCTGAACAGCAAAATGATTTCGCCCTGCGTGTAGGACGCCTGAATTCCAAACGAGGAAAGGCTGTCCGTAATTCTCAATCTGCATTTATCGACGCGGACGGCTATGTCGTCGTGAGCGGGTATCGCCGCAGTCGCGGCTTGCCAAAGCTTGGTCTATTGGTGCTTGCCTTTGGCTTCTTTGGGATCAAAGGCGCGATGATCGCGCAGATGGGGCCCGAGAATTACGCGGTCAAGCTTAATGAAATATCGCAATCTGAATCTGTGGTTGCCTCTATCGGTGTCTGGACGATGCAGCCCGATATGGTTTCAAGCTATGTGGCGCAGCATTTGGGCAGCTTGCTCTGACCCAATAGCGTTTCTCACAAAACCGCTTTGCAAAGCCGCCCCTTGGGCGGCTTTTGTGCTGTGCGGGCATGGGGCAACCAAATCCCTTGTGGTGGCTCATATTGCTCGCTAGCAATAGAGTATGATTGCTTGAGTATCTTTGAATAACCACTTTTCGGTTTAGACCGCGCCCAGAGTTTTGGCGCGCAACTATCTACGCAAGAGAGAAGCTATGATTAGCTATGTTACAATCGGGTCAAATGACCTTGCGGCTTCGGCTGCCTTTTTCGATATCGTGTTTGGTGCGGTCGGCGGTGAGACGCAGTTTAAACTCGACCATATGATCGCCTACACTTTCGGTAAAAATACCCCAATGGTTCTCGTGACTCGTCCACATGATGGGCAGGCCGCTACGAATGGGAATGGGGCGATGATTGCTTTAGCAGCGAAAGATCGGGCACATGTCGACCAGGTTCATGCGCTGGCCCTAAAGGCAGGAGCCGTAGATGAAGGCGCGCCTGGTGAGCGGGGCGCTCAGTTCTATGGGGCCTATTTTCGCGATCTAGATGGCAATAAATTCAATATCAGTTTGATGAGCTAACTTTAGGCTTCATACGGGCGGTCTGCTCGTGATGACTTTTGCCCTAGTATAACCCTTAGAAACAAGAAAGCCGCACATGCAGGGCATGTGCGGCTATTAGAATTCTTTTGAAATCAGCTTATTGGATTTCAGTGATCGCGCGGCGATCCAGACCAATGTCTGCCAGTTCGCGATCTGTCAGCTGAGACAAGATCTTGCGTGTTTTACGTGCTTCGTTCCAGTCTGCGATTGCAGCGATGGTCGACACGATTGCAGCGCCAAGACGGCCAGCAAAAGCGGGTTGTACGCGGGTGGTTTCAAATGCGGCCATATCCTTGATCCTTCTGTAGAGTTATGGTCTCGATTAGTGTTAAGGCGGATTTAGACCTGCCATGTCTAAAAAACCAGCAGAATAAAAACATGCCCGTTATGCATTGGCTGCATGGCTACATAAGTGTTTTAAAGCAATGTCTTAGGTGACATTTTGGTAGTAATATTCACGCGACTAACCGAAGGTGCTTGGCGTTCGTTCTTGTTTTGTGCTAGTTCTGGTCAAAAGCCGGTATAAGGCAGGAGCAGAAATATGCGCGTATTGGGAATCGACCCTGGGCTACGCAACATGGGTTGGGGCGTGATCGACGTCGCCGGCAGCCGTATCAGTCACATTGCAAATGGGATTTGCCATTCGGTGGGAACGGACCTTGCGGTGCGGCTTTTGTCTTTGCACGAACAGCTGACCGATGTGGTGCATCAGTATCAGCCCGACCATGCCGCGATCGAGCAAACCTTTGTTAACAAAGATGGGGCGGGTACGCTAAAGCTGGGTCAGGCGCGCGGCATTGCGCTGTTGGTTCCGGCCCAAGCAGGTTTGGAGATTGGCGAATATGCACCCAACAAAGTGAAGAAAACCGTTGTGGGTGTGGGGCACGCTGAAAAACATCAAGTCGAACATATGGTCAAACTGCAGCTCCCCGGCGTAAAGATTAATGGGGCAGATGCGGCGGATGCTTTGGCGATCGCGATTTGCCACGCACATTATGCCAAGGCCGCCGGTGGTCTGGAACAAGCCCTCAGGAGAGCAGGCGCATGATCGGGAAAATCTCGGGTCGAATTGAGTATCGCAGTACAGATCATGTTTTGATGGATGTGCGCGGTGTGGGCTACATGGTGTACTGCTCGGATCGTACTTTGGCGCAGTTGCCGGGAAACGGCGAAGCGGTGGCGCTGTATACTGATTTGTTGGTGCGCGAAGACAATTTACAGCTCTTTGGTTTTCCAACTTTATTGGAAAAAGAATGGCATCGACTGTTGGTTTCAGTGCAGGGGATCGGCGCAAAAGCCTCTTTGGCCATTCTGGGAACATTGGGGGCTGAAGGTGTGGGGCGTGCCATAACGCTTGGCGACATCACAGCGATCAAAGCAGCCAAAGGCATTGGCCCCAAAACCGCACAACGGGTTGTGCACGAATTAAAAGACAAAGCCCCAGCGGTCATGGCGCTTGGTGGAACGTTGCAACAAGCGGCAGGCGAAGCGCCGGCGCAGGCCGATGATGTTATTGAACCCGCACCACAGCCGGCGGCGGCACCCAAAGCGCCTGTGGCTCCGGCGGCGGGGGTTGCGGCGCAGGCCGAAGCGCTTTCTGCCTTGTCGAATTTGGGATATGCGCCATCTGAGGCGGCAACAGCGGTGGCTGAAGCCTCTGGCGGCGATCCAGAGCTTGATACAGCCGGGCTTATTCGCGCAGCTCTTAAGTTGCTGGCACCGAAGGGGTAAGCTATGGATCAGCCAGACCCGACATTGCGTCCCGAGCAACGACCCGAAGATGCCGATCGCGCTTTGCGTCCGCAAGGGCTGGGCGAGTTCATCGGTCAGGCCGAAGCCCGCGCCAATCTGCGTATTTTCATCGAAAGTGCCAAGCAACGCGGCGAGGCCATGGATCATACGTTGTTTCACGGCCCTCCGGGGCTTGGCAAAACCACCTTGGCCCAGATCATGGCGCGTGAATTGGGAGTGAACTTTCGCATGACCTCTGGCCCCGTCTTGGCCAAGGCCGGGGATTTGGCGGCGATTTTGACCAACCTTGAGGCGAGGGATGTTTTGTTTATTGACGAAATCCATCGTTTGAACCCGGCTGTCGAAGAAGTTTTGTATCCAGCGATGGAAGATTTCGAGCTGGATCTTGTCATCGGCGAGGGGCCTGCGGCGCGAACCGTGCGGATTGAGTTGCAACCCTTTACTTTGGTTGGGGCGACGACGCGATTGGGGCTGTTGACCACGCCGTTGCGGGACCGTTTTGGTATTCCGACGCGTTTGCAGTTTTACAACGAAGATGAGTTGAACGAGATCGTGACACGCAATGCCCGCAAGCTTGGCGTGCCCGAAGAGAACGGCGGTGGTCGCGAGATTGCGCGACGTTCGCGTGGGACACCTCGGATTGCAGGGCGGTTGTTGCGCCGTGTGGTGGACTTTGCCTTGATCGAAGGCGACGGGCGCATCACCAAAGAATTGGCCGATGGCGCTTTGACACGGCTTGGTGTGGATCATTTGGGCCTTGATGGGGCGGATCGCCGATATCTGATTTTTATAGCTGAAAACTACGCGGGTGGGCCTGTTGGGGTTGAAACGATTTCAGCTGCTTTGAGTGAAAGTCGTGATGCGATTGAAGAGGTGATTGAGCCATTTCTTTTGCAGCAAGGCTTGATCCAACGTACGCCACGCGGGCGGATGTTGGCACAAAAGGCGTGGAAGCATTTGGGGCTGGTTTCACCGGCGCCAAAAGATCGGCAAAATCAGCTTTTTGAGTGATCTGTCGTATTTGAGTATTTTGGGAAAGATGAAGCCCGGGTGTTTGCGTGTCTCGGAAGGGGCTTGGGGTGCTGCCTGCGGGTTTTATCTTGCCGTTTTGGAATGGGCAGGGCATTCAGCTTTGAATACAAAATATAGCCTACCGGGCGAGCCTACTGGAAGATACGATGAGTTTGACGACACCAGAAGCCATTGAAGCGCTTTTTACTCGCAATGATGGGTCATACCTCTTTGCTCGATGGGGGCGGCCCATTGTGCCTGTTGTGTTTGGGGTTGAGGATGAAACGCTCAAGACCGTCAAAGGCGCGATTGAGGCGGTTGTGACCTTAGCGGGTCATCAGATGGGGGAAACAGACCCAGAGCTGGGCGCCAATCTGATGGTGTTCTTTTTCAGGGAATGGGATGAGTTGCTCGAGTTGCCAGACCTGGGGCGCATGATTCCGGATCTTGATGCTTTGGTCGAGCGCCTTAAGGCAGCTGATGCCAGCCAGTATCGGGCCTTCCGTTTTGACGAATATCACGCCATTCAGGCAGCCTTTGTTTTTGTGCGGATGTCTGGTGCCATGGCACAACAGCCTGCGGACACGATTGCACTGACACAGGCGGTACAAAGCATTTTGCTGTGGAGCGAGGCGGCTTTTTCTGAGAATTCGCCGTTGGCCATCTTGCCCGAAAGTGGCTCTACTGTGTTGCGGCCTGAAATTGCTGGCGTGATTGCGGCAGCTTATGATCGCATGATGCCGGTGGCTGCGATCGACAAAAGCCACGCGCTTCGTTTGTTTGCGCGTCTTCAAGCGCCGGTTGCTGAAACGCCTGACGTGAAACACTAATCCGCTAAGGTTTCCATCGGGCGCCACGGGCCATCGGGCGTAAGATGCGTACGGTCAAAGGAAAACCATTGCCCGCCACCGCCTGGCCCTTGATCGTGGTTTCGGCTGATGTCGCAACTTGCCAAAGCACAATAGAGCAGGGTGCCCACGCCTCCGTGGCCCACGATTAAGACATCCCCCTTGGGAGCTTTGCGCAGTGTTTTGTGCACTTCGTTAACAATGCGGGTTTGGGCAGACCGGGCGGGTTCCCATCCTTTGATACTTTTGTCGGGATTTGCAAAGAACGCATCTGCCATCTGCTCAAAGGCATCTGAGGCCAAATACCCTGTCGAAGACCTGTCGTTTTCATGCATGGCGGGTACGATGCAAATGCCAAGGCCCATTGCCGCCGCGATTGGTTTGGCTGTTTCGATGGCTTTAACCTCTGCGCTGGAGATCACCGTTGTTGTCAGGGCGAGTGATGTCGCCGTCGCAATTGCCGCGACGCGCCTTTGGCCGACGTCATTTAGTCCCCAGTTTGGTATGGGAACGTTCGGGTCAATCAAAACCTGCGGATGTGTGAGATAAATGACTCTGCTCATAATTGCCTCTTTATATCTATATTGAAATATGTCCGATGCTCCCGTAACCGGAGTATGACAACTGGAGGCCAACCGATGCAGCATTCATTTCCGATCCGTGTGTATTACGAAGATACGGATATGGCGGGCATCGTGTTTTACGCCAATTACCTAAAATACATCGAACGGGCGCGCAGCGACTGGGTGCGGGGCAAAGGGATCAATCAAGCAGAACTGAAAGAGCAAGAAGGGTTGGTCTTTGCGGTGCGCCGGGTTGAGGCTGATTATCTTGCGCCTGCGCGGTTTGATGAAGAATTAATTGTTGAAACCCGCCCGATCACTGTGACGGGGGCCCGTTTGGTGATGGAGCAAATTGTCAAACGCAACAATGAATTGCTGTTTCAGGCCATCGTCACATTGGTTTGCATCAATGATGCAGGGCAGCCTGCGCGGCTTCCGGCAACTATCCGCTTAATGCTTCACTAATTTATGGCAATTTTCCGTGAGTGAGACGGATTTCGTGGCTTTCCCCGTTTAACTTCTGTAGTTTCAAGGCAAAACAGGCCCAACAGTGGCCGTTAAGAAACGAGCAGGCATATGGAAGCAGCAGTCGACTTTTCGATGTGGGCGCTTTTTGCGCGCGCAACTTTGACCGTGAAATTGGTGATGGTGGTGTTGATCATCGCATCATTTTGGTCTTGGGCCGTCATCATTCAAAAACACATCCTTTACCGCAAAGCGCGTCGGGAAGCGGCGCAGTTTGATCGGTCTTTCTGGTCGGGCGAGCCGCTGGATCAGTTGTTTGATGAAATCGGCACAGAGCCTGATGGGCGTCAGGCCCGGATTTTTGCATCAGGTATGATGGAATGGCGTCGCAGCCATCGTCAGGATGGGGTGCTGATTGCAAATGCAACCAGCCGTATTGATCGCTCCATGGATGTGGCTGTCGCCAAAGAGGCCGAAGACCTAGAACGCGGTTTGCCCATTCTTGCAACAGTCGGCTCTACAGCGCCTTTCGTGGGTCTGTTTGGAACGGTTTGGGGCATCATGAATGCTTTTATTGAAATTGCAGAACAGCAGAACACCAACCTCGCGGTTGTTGCGCCTGGGATTGCAGAGGCATTGCTTGCCACGGGTCTGGGGCTGTTGGCCGCGATCCCGGCGGTTATTTTTTACAACAAGCTGAGCGCAGACAGTGACCGCATCATTGCAGGCTACGAAGCGTTTTCCGATGAATTCGGAACCATCCTTAGCCGCCAGTTGGACGCTTAAGGTATGGGTGCGGGTGTTATTCATAAACAGGGGCGGGGGCGTCGTAGCCGGCGCACCCGTTCGCAGCCGATGGCAGAGATCAACGTCACGCCTTTCGTGGATGTGATGTTGGTGCTTTTGATCATCTTTATGGTCGCCGCGCCGTTGCTGACCGTGGGTGTTCCGGTTGAACTTCCGAAAACGGCAGCAAACCCATTGCCTGGTGAGCAGGAAGAACCGCTGACCGTCACTGTGACAGCAGATGGTGGCATTATGATCCAGACCACTCCGACCGCATTTGAAGAGCTGGTTCCAAAGCTGCGGGCTATTGCCGAAGAACGTGACTCTGATCGTGTCTATCTGCGGGCAGACGGCACCATTTCATATGAGCAGGTTGTTCAAGTGATGGGTGCTTTGAACGCAGGCGGTTTTGCCGACATTGGTTTGGTCACAGACATTGGTGGCCCAACGCTTGACGATCAGGACGGCTGAGGCGATTTCCGTGAAAGTTGGCTATTATATCTCGGGTGGGTTGCACACGGCCATGATTGGCTGGGTGCTCTTTGGCGGCGTGTTCCGCTCAGAGCCTGAACCAGCCGTGATTGCTGGTGTGGATATCATCTCAAGCCAACAGTTTGAAACGTTGCTTGCAGCTCAACGGGCTCCGTCGCCTGAAGCGGATGTCGATGTGCCCGTGGCACCGGAAATTTCACCAGAGGTGCCAGAACCTCCAGCGCCGGATCAGCCGCAACCGCGACCAGAGCCAGTTGACATACCTGAACCTGCGGAACCTGATCCAGCACCAGTTGTGCCAGAGCCGGTTGCCCCCGTGGAAGTGGCGCCAGAACCCGAAGACATTACGCCACCAGTTGAAGAGCCAGAGCCTACAGCGCCCACAGAGTCGCTGCGCCCTGTGGCCAGACCTGATACGCGCGTCGCCCCAGAGGCGGTTGCGCCACCCGAGCCAGATGTTCAAGTTGCAGACGTTGATCAAGCGCCATCTGAGCCTGCCGAAGTTGCAGAGCCTGTCGAGGAGGCGCCAGCCCCCACCGCTCGCGAAGAAGCGGTGACAGAAATTCCGACAGAGCCAACCGCAAACGTTACAGCTGCCCCAGCCAAATCAATTCGTCCAAAGCTGCGACCAAACCGTCCGCAGCCAACGCGTCCACAACCTACAGAGACGGCGGATTCCGCGCAGCCTGAAACCAACAGCGCTAGCAACGATAGCGTGCTTGCAGCGCTGGCCGAAGCACAAGCCGAAGAGCCAGCGACCCCTAGCGGGCCACCGCTCACGCAGGGCGAAAGAGATGCCTTGCGGGTTTCCGTGCAAGATTGCTGGGTGGTGGATGTTGGTAGCCAATCCGCCGACGTGACCGTTGTCGTCGGATTGTCACTCGATCGTGATGGCAAGGTCGTCAACGGTTCGCTTAGACAGTTAAGTGCAACGGGCGGTACCGATGCTGCGGCACGTGCGGCCTTTGATGCGGCGCGGCGTGCGATCTTACGTTGCCAGAAGAGTGGCTATAACTTGCCGATTGAAAAATATGATCATTGGCGAGACATCGAAATGACGTTTAATCCGGAGAATATGAGGCGCAGATGAAGAAGTTTATTGCGACATTGCTGGTTGGTCTTGTTGGGCTAACGCAGGCTCCGAGCTTTGCGGAGGCTCAGAACGGTCCTTTGCGTATTGAAATCACCGATGGTGTGATCGAACCCTTGCCCTATGCGGTGCCCGATTTTGTGGCGGAAAGCGCTGGCGCATCGCAACTGGCAACTGACATCGCGCGGGTTGTTGCTGCGGATTTGTCAGGCACTGGGTTGTTCCGCGAAATCTCTAAAGATGCCTTTATTAGCACCGTCACAAATTTCGAAAGCCCGATTCAATTTTCGGACTGGAAGGCGATCAACGCACAGGCACTGATCTCAGGCGCTGTCAGTGAAGACAGCAATGGCAATATCGCAGTGAAGTTCCGGGTCTATGACGTATTCGCCGGCCAAGAGCTGGGAGGTGGATTGCGGTTCCGTGGCACCCGCGACGGATGGCGTCGGATGGCCCATAAAGTGGCAGACGCGGTCTATTCACGCATCACTGGCGAAACCGGCTATTTTGACAGCCGCGTTGTGTATGTCAGCGAAACCGGACCTAAGAATGATCGCAAGAAACGCCTTGCGATCATGGATTATGACGGTGCGAATCTGAAGTTTCTGACAAATAGCGAGAACATCGTGCTGGCCCCACGTTTTTCACCGACGGGCGATCGCGTGCTTTATACCTCTTATGAAACCGGGTTCCCGCGGGTCTTTGTTTTGGATGTGGGCAGTGTCTCGCGCCGTGTTCTGGACAGCCAGCAAGGCACCATGAGCTTTGCGCCGCGCTTCTCGCCAGATGGAAACCACGTTGTGTTTTCGGTCACCGATGGCGGCAATACAGATATTTATCGCATGAACATTGGCAGCGGGCAGCGTACACGCCTCACGTCGTCTCCTTCGATTGAAACAGCGCCAAGCTTTAGCCCAGATGGCAGCCAGATCGTGTTTGAAAGCGATCGTTCTGGCACGCAGCAGCTGTACATCATGTCGGCGAACGGTGGGGAGGCAAAGCGCATCAGCTTTGGCCAAGGGCGCTATGGCACCCCAGTCTGGAGCCCACGTGGCGACCTGATCGCCTTTACCAAGCAAAGCAAAGGCCGCTTTCACATAGGTGTAATGCGTACCAACGGAGAAGAAGAGCGTCTGTTGACGGCCAGCTTCTTAGATGAAGGGCCGACATGGGCTCCGAACGGTCGTGTCATCATGTTCACCCGAGAAACGCAGGGGGCCAATGGGTCTGCCGCGCTGTATTCAGTGGATGTGTCAGGCCGTAATCTAAAACCCGTGCGCACGCAGGGTGGCGGGTCAGACCCAAGCTGGTCGCCGCTGCAAAAGTAAACGCGGCACGAAGGACACAGGGAGATATCAATCGGCAGATTGCTCTGGTATTCTCGGCGTCAATGAACAGGTAATAAGGCAAATTCGGGAGTTGGGATAATGATCAAGGCATTTACGAAATCAGTAGCGGTTTTGGCCGTGGTGTCCCTCGGGGCATGTACTAACCCGAATGGCATCGGTGACGGTGGCGGTTTTGGCAGCGGCAACAACGGCGGCGCCGGTCAGTTTGAACCGGGCAGCGCAAGTGACCCGACAAGCCCAGCTTATTTCCAACAAACCATCGGCGACCGCGTGTTGTTTGAGGTAGACCAATCCACGCTCACCGACGCAGGCCGAACTGTACTGTCGGCGCAAGCGGGCTGGTTGATCACCAACACCGACTACGTCGCTATTATCGAAGGTCATGCCGACGAACAGGGCACACGAGAATACAACCTTGCACTCGGAGCACGTCGCGCCAATGCCGTGCGTGAATACTTGGTTTCTCAGGGTGTTGCAGGGGTGCGTTTGAAAAACGTGAGCTACGGCAAGGAACGTCCGATTGAGATCTGTTCTGCCGAAGCATGCTATGCGCAGAACCGACGCGCTGTCACGATTATTTCTGGCGGCCTGACAAGCTAAGCCTACGGTCACAAGGAGATCCGCCATGCGCGCCTTTGCTCTTGCTGTTTTGTTGATGGGAACCGTTTCACCTGTTGCTGTATCAGCCCAAAGAGATGAAACGCTGGCTGACATTCGTCAGCAGCTTTCGGTATTGTATGTCGAAGTGCAGCGCCTAAAGCGTGAACTTTCGACAACGGGCGCCCCGCAGACAGATATTTCTGGGGGCGGGTCAGTTCTTGCGCGGATGGATTCTATCGAACAGCAATTGCAAATGCTGACCGGCAAAACCGAAGAGCTAGAGTTCCGCATCGGACAAGTCGTCAATGACGGGACAAACCGGATTGGTGATCTCGAGTTTCGCTTGGTGGAACTAGAAGGCGGCGATGTCTCGCAGCTGGGTGAAACAACCACTTTGGGTGGGGATTTTGGCGAATTGCCGACTGCGGAAACACCAGACAATGGGCCTTCCACGGAACTGGCTGTGGGCGAAGAGGCTGACTTTCAGCGCGCATTTGCTGCACTTGAAGCGCAGGATTTCCGGGCCGCTGCTGACCAGTTTGTGGCTTTTAGCCAGACCTACCCAGGTAGCCCCCTTGAAGCAGAGGCGCATTTGCGTCGCGGTGAAGCACTTGAGGGTGCCGGCGTTGTGACCGATGCTGCGCGGGCCTATCTGGAAAGCTATTCCGGTTATCCACAAAGTCGCACCGCCCCAGAGGCACTGTTTCGGCTTGGATCAGCTTTGGGCAAGTTGGGGCAAACCAACGAGGCCTGTGTGACCTTGAACGAGGTCGAAATCCGTCATCCGGGCACAGAATTCATTGCAGATGCCAGAGTAGAGATGCAGAGCCTTGGATGCAGCTAACCGAAGCTGATGATGACTTAATTGGCCGCGTAAAAGCCGCGCTGGGGTCGCCTCCGGCGCGGCTTGGCGTTGCTGTATCAGGCGGCGGGGATTCCCTGGCGTTGCTGCATTTGCTGGCCAAGGCCTACTTTGCCCAAAATGTTCAGATCGAAGCCGTTACCGTAGATCATGGGCTGCGCGCCGAAGCGGCGGATGAAGCCGAGTTGGTGCGCCGCCAGTGTTCAGCGATGGGCATTCCCCATGCAATCGCTCATTGGACCCGTTGGGCCGGAGAGGGCAACCTGCAAAGCGAGGCCCGCACCGCAAGATATCGCTTGATTTCGGAATGGGCCAAGCGACGCAATTTGGATGTTGTGTGTCTTGGCCATACGCAGGGGGATGTGGCCGAAACCTTTCTGATGCGTCTGGGTCGCGAAAGTGGCGTGGATGGTTTGGCCCGGATGGCTGATCAGTTTACCCGACACGAGGTCGCCTATCGCCGCCCGCTTTTAGAAATCTCGCGCCAAGAACTTCGCGACTTTCTTTTGCGCCATGCGATTGAATGGTGTGATGACCCTTCCAATGTAAACGAAGCCTTTGACCGCGTTCGCGCCCGCCGTGCCCTAGAAGTGCTTAGTGATCTTGGTTTAACGGCAGCCAACTTATCTAAAGTCGCGCAATACATGGGCGACGCCCGTGACGTGATTTCGCGGCAAACCACGGCCCTTGCAGACTCTGTTGTGACGGAAACTTTGGGCGATCTGATGATCGACCGGGCTGGGTTGATGTTAGCAGAACCTGAGTTGCGGCGGCGTTTGTTGTCGGCTGCCATCAAATGGGTAGGGCACTCTGACTATACGCCGCGCCGCCAGGGCGTGTCTGACCTGGATAAGGCAGTGACTGAACAGCGTGGATTTGCGTTGGGGGGGTGCCTCATTACAGTGAATTCGAAATCTTTACGAATTGCGCGTGAATATAATGCGGTTCGAGATTCGGTAGAGCATTCTCCGATCTGGGATCGCTGGCAAATTGATGGCCCTTGGAAGGTTGGGATGCAAGCCAAACCACTTGGAGAACCGGAGGTTGCCGGGCTTGAAAACTGGCGCGACGGCGAACTTCCGCGTCGCAGCTTAATGTCATCCCCGGCTGTATGGTATAAAGATGAATTGGTGGCGGCACCCCTGGCTAACTTTGGAAAAGGGTGGTCAGTATCGTTAAGAGGAGGAGATTTTCGATCCAGCATGGGCTCAGATTGCATTATCTGATTGAACCCAGCGGTTTGATGTCTATTTATCAGGTAAGCCCGCTGTGCTAGGCACGGCGCTATCGACTTTTTGGGAGAATTTCCTTGGGCAACGCACGAAATATCGCTTTCTGGGTAGTGCTTTTCCTGCTGATCCTTGCTCTGTTCAATTTGTTCAGTGGCAATAGCAGTACTTTGCAAAGCCGTGAGACCGGCTATTCAGATTTTGTCGCAGCTGTTGAAGACGGGGCCGTCACCAGCGTTACGCTGGACGGTGAAAAGGTCTTGTATCGCGGCGCGGATGGTAAAGACTATGTCACCATCGCACCGGAAGACGCTCGCGTCACCGAGTTGCTTCTCGCCCAAGACGTGCCTGTACAGGCCGAAGCGCAAGAACAATCAGGGTTCCAATCCTTTTTGCTCAGCTTGCTGCCATTTGTTTTGCTGATCGGGGTCTGGATATATTTCATGAACCGTATGCAGGGCGGTGGTAAAGGCGGCGCGATGGGCTTTGGCAAATCCAAAGCGAAAATGCTGACTGAAAAGCATGGCCGCGTCACATTTGACGATGTTGCTGGCATCGACGAAGCCAAAGAAGAACTGGAAGAAATCGTTGAGTTCCTGCGCAACCCGCAGAAATTCTCGCGTCTTGGCGGTAAAATTCCAAAGGGTGCGCTTCTGGTGGGACCTCCGGGTACGGGTAAAACTTTGCTGGCACGTGCAATTGCAGGTGAGGCGGGCGTACCGTTCTTTACGATTTCGGGTTCTGACTTTGTTGAAATGTTCGTTGGTGTGGGTGCATCCCGCGTACGCGACATGTTCGAACAGGCAAAAAAGAACGCACCTTGTATCGTATTTATCGATGAGATCGACGCTGTTGGTCGCCATCGTGGCGCAGGCTACGGCGGGGGCAATGATGAGCGTGAGCAGACATTGAACCAATTGCTGGTTGAGATGGATGGTTTTGAGGCCAATGAGGGTGTGATCATTCTAGCGGCGACAAACCGTAAAGATGTGCTGGACCCAGCCTTGCTGCGCCCTGGTCGTTTTGACCGGAACGTGACTGTGGGCAACCCAGACATCAAGGGCCGTGAAAAGATTTTGGGTGTACACGCACGCAAAACACCCCTTGGCCCAGACGTCGACTTGCGCATCATTGCGCGTGGTACGCCGGGTTTCTCGGGTGCTGATCTGGCCAACCTCGTGAACGAGGCGGCGCTGACGGCCGCACGTGTCGGGCGTCGGTTTGTGACAATGACAGATTTCGAATTTGCGAAGGACAAAATCATGATGGGTGCCGAGCGCCGCAGCATGGTGATGACCCAAGAGCAAAAAGAAATGACGGCGTATCACGAAGCGGGCCATGCAATTGTTGGCATCACACTGCCGAAATGTGATCCGGTCTATAAAGCCACGATTATCCCGCGTGGTGGTGCGCTTGGCATGGTGATGAGCCTTCCAGAGATGGATCGCCTGAACATGTTCAAAGAAGAGTGCCATCAGCGTCTTGCTATGGCGATGGCGGGTAAAGCGGCTGAGATCATCAAATATGGTGAGGATGAGGTGTCTAACGGCCCAGCCGGTGATATTCAGCAAGCCTCTGGCCTTGCACGTGCGATGGTCATGCAATGGGGTATGTCCGATAAGGTCGGCAACATTGACTACCAAGAGGCAGCGGCTGGTTATCAAGCCAATGGTGGGGCAGGCGGGTTCTCTGTTTCTGCGGCCACCAAAGAGATGATCGAAACCGAAGTGAAACGCTTGATCGACGAGGGTTACCAACGTGCTGTTGATATCCTGACAGAGAAGAGTGAAGAGTTCGAACGTCTGGCACAGGGTCTGTTGGAATACGAAACACTGACAGGCGAAGAGATTAACCGCGTGATCCGTGGCGAGCCACCTCATGTCGAAGATGACGACGAGGATGATGCGCCAGATGCAGGCAACGCACCAAGCGTAACTGCTGTGCCAAAGACCAAGCCGCGCAACAAGCCTGACAGCGGACTAGAGCCGGAGCCATCTTCTTGATGGAACGCATCGAAAAAGATTGGAACCCCGGGACTTATAACAAGTTCCGGGGTTTGCGTTTGCAGCCTGCCTATGACCTTTTATCTGCCGTGGGCGCCTTATCCGATGCAGGATCTCAGGGGGATGTCGTGGATCTAGGATGTGGCACGGGTGTTATGGGCGATGCCCTTCGTCAGATGACCACCGGCCAATTGATTGGTTTAGATTCCTCTCCTGCGATGTTGGAACAAGCCAAAGACACCAGCCAGTATTCAGATTTGGTAATTGCCGATATTGCGGATTGGTCGCCCAAACGCCCTGCCGCCCTGATCTATTCAAACGCGGCTTTGCAATGGCTGGGTGAACACGCAAAACTTTTTGTGCAACTGGTGAACGGCTTGCAGGAAGATGGCGTTTTAGCTGTGCAGATGCCGAACCAAACCGGGGCGGTCTCTCATCAAGGCTGGCAGATCGCTTTGGATCAGCTGCTGGGCCAGACCACTCCAATTCAAAGTTCTGCGGTCCTGTCTGCGGCAGAGTACTATTCGTTGCTTGAACCCTTTGGCGCACTACGCGTTTGGGAAACAGAATATATGCAACCGCTGTCAGCCTCTGACCAAGGCCATCCTGTACGATTATTTACAGAAAGCACCTATGGACGCCCATTTCTGGCCAAAGCAGGGGATCAGGCGGATGCGCTGATCACGGCTTACGAAAATATCGTGAAAGCGTCATATCCGCTGCGTTCTGACGGTTCTGTGCTATTTCCCTTCCGCCGTTTGTTCATGGTATTGCACCGCAACGCGGTTTAGCGCGGCATTATTTCACCCAAAGCGCGGGTTTTTTCCGATATGAAACCCCAGTTCGGATTTCCGACGCAACAAGCGTAATATGTGTCGGAAATGCCTACGTCTCAGGTGAAACTCTGGGTAAGACTACGGGCAGAAATAAACTTCATCCGATTGGAACAGGGTTGCCATGAGCTACAAATCCGACATCGAAATCGCCCGCGAAGCGAACAAACGCCCGATTCAGGAAATCGGCGCTAAACTGGGCATGTCCTCTGATGACTTGCTGCCTTATGGCCACGACAAAGCAAAGGTGAGCCAAGACTTTATCAATTCTGTGCAGTCCAAAGAAGACGGCAAGTTGATCCTTGTGACCGCGATCAACCCAACCCCAGCCGGTGAAGGTAAAACAACCACCACCGTTGGTCTGGGTGACGGTCTGAACCGCATCGGCAAAAATGCCATGGTTTGTATCCGCGAAGCGTCTTTGGGTCCAAACTTCGGCATGAAGGGCGGCGCCGCAGGTGGCGGTATGGCACAGGTTGTGCCGATGGAAGAAATGAACCTGCACTTCACAGGTGACTTCCACGCGATCACATCTGCGCACTCATTGCTTTCTGCGATGATCGACAACCACATCTATTGGGGCAACGAGCAAGAGATCGACATCCGTCGTGTGGCTTGGCGTCGTGTGGTCGACATGAACGACCGTGCGCTGCGTCAGATCACCGCGTCCTTGGGTGGCGTGTCTAACGGTTTCCCACGCGAAACGGGCTTTGACATCACCGTTGCATCCGAAGTGATGGCGATCCTTTGCCTCGCAAACGATCTGAAAGACCTTGAAAAGCGTTTGGGTGACATCATCGTGGCATATCGCCGTGACAAAACACCTGTGTATTGCCGCGACATCAAAGCCGAAGGCGCAATGACTGTTCTGCTGAAAGACGCAATGCAGCCAAACTTGGTGCAAACTCTGGAAAACAACCCAGCGTTCGTTCACGGTGGCCCATTCGCGAACATCGCGCACGGCTGTAACTCTGTCATTGCAACTAAGACTGCGTTGAAAGTGACAGACTATGTTGTGACCGAAGCTGGCTTTGGTGCTGACCTTGGTGCTGAAAAGTTCATGAACATCAAATGCCGTAAAGCAGGCATCGCGCCTTCTGCGGTTGTGCTGGTTGCGACTGTACGTGCGATGAAAATGAACGGTGGCGTCGCAAAAGCAGATCTGGGTGCAGAAAACGTAGATGCGGTTAACAACGGTTGTGCAAACCTTGGTCGTCACATTGAAAACGTTAAATCTTTTGGTGTGCCAGTCGTGGTTGCGATCAACCACTTTGTCACGGACACAGATGCGGAAGTTCAGGCCGTGAAAGATTATGTGGCAACACATGGTTGTGAAGCGATTTTGTCGCGTCACTGGGAACTGGGCTCTGAAGGTTCTGCTGAGCTTGCGGAAAAAGTTGTTGAACTGGCTGATTCTGGCGCGGCTGCATTTGCACCAATCTACCCAGATGACATGCCACTCTTTGAGAAAGTCGAAACCATCGCCAAGCGCATCTACCGCGCTGACGAAGTTCTGGCTGACAAGAAGATCCGCAATCAGCTGAAAGAATGGGAAGAGGCAGGTTACGGCCACCTTCCAGTTTGTATGGCGAAGACACAGTACTCTTTCTCAACTGATCCGAACCTGCGCGGTGCGCCGACAGGTCACTCGGTTCCAGTACGTGAAGTACGTCTGTCTGCCGGTGCTGGTTTCATCGTCGTTGTTTGCGGCGAGATCATGACTATGCCGGGTCTGCCACGCAAACCTGCGTCAGAAACAATCCGCTTGAACGAAGAAGGCCTGATTGAAGGGTTGTTCTAAGTCGAAAAATACGCTTTCTGCGGACCTAGACTTTAGGTCCGCAGGAGACACACTTTGACGAAACCGGTTCCGCCTCAAGAATGCGATGACATGGCCAGCCTACGGGCGGCCATCGATCTTGTTGATCAGGCCCTTGTGGACCTGCTTGTGCACCGCGCTGGCTATATCGACCGCGCGATCGAACTAAAGCAGGAGAACGGCTGGCCCGCTCGGATACCGGATCGTGTCGAAGACGTTGTTGCCAAAGTACGTGCCAAAGCAGAGGTGCAGGGGCTTGACCCAGACTTGGTGGACCGTCTTTGGCGACAATTGATTGACTGGTCCATTGCGCGCGAAGCGCGGGTGATCCGGGAAGAAGATTAAAGGCCCAATGGCCTGTTTCAAAAAGGGATGAGTCAGATGGCTGCTCAGATCATTGACGGCAAAGCCTTTGCCGCAACCGTACGCGAAAAAGTGGCAGGTCATGTGGCCCGCCTGAAAGAAGAACACAACATCACCCCAGGTTTGGCGGTTGTGCTTGTGGGCGAAGACCCAGCATCTCAGGTTTATGTGCGCTCTAAAGGCAAACAAACCGTCGAAGTGGGCATGAACAGCTATGAGCACAAACTGGATGCGGAGACCTCTGAAGAGGATCTGTTGGCCGTTGTTGAAAAGCTCAACAATGATCCGGAAGTACACGGTATTCTGGTTCAGCTGCCGCTGCCCGGTCACCTGAACGAAGATTTGATCATCAACTCGATTGACCCTGCGAAGGACGTTGATGGTTTCCATATTTCCAACGTGGGCCTTTTGGGCACCGGTCAGAAATCTATGGTGCCATGCACACCGCTGGGCTGCTTGATGATGTTACGTGATCATCATGGCTCTTTGTCTGGCATGGATGCGGTTGTGATTGGCCGTTCTAACATTGTAGGCAAGCCAATGGCGCAATTGTTGTTGGGCGACAGCTGCACCGTAACGATCGCACATTCCCGCACCAAAGACCTGCCCGATGTTGTGCGCCGCGCAGACATTGTTGTGGCCGCTGTAGGTCGCCCAGAAATGGTGCCGGGTGACTGGATCAAAGAAGGTGCAACTGTGATTGATGTGGGCATCAACCGCATTGAGCGCGACGGCAAGAACAAGCTGGTTGGAGATGTTGACTATGCATCTTGCGCTGAACGTGCGGGCGCCATCACGCCGGTACCCGGTGGCGTTGGCCCAATGACCATCGCGTGCCTGTTGGCCAATACTGTTACTGCCTGCTGCCGCGCCAATGGTCTGGCAGAGCCTGAAGGCCTTACAGCCTAAGCTTTACAGTCTTTTGATTTGAAAAACCGCGCCCGTTTGAGCGCGGTTTTTTGTTTTGGGCTTTGGTGACTGGGAATTATTTGTGTTTCGTTTTACCAAACATAGAGCGCTGACGTTTTTGAATAAATGTCCAGGCAAGAAAACGGCTTAACTTTTGGCCCTGCGCCATTTCGACAACCTTGAAGTCTGCGACTTCGGCATTCTTTAAAAGTTTAAGGAGCGGTTGAAGGTTATCCTTCTTGGACACCAAAGAGCTGAACCAAAGGCACTGTTTGGCATAAGCTTTGCTTTCTCTAATCATACTTGCGATAAACTGAAATTCGCCGCCCGGGCACCATAGCTCGGCATTCTGTCCGCCGAAGTTCAGCTTTTTGGAATGCCCTTTCCCAAGGTTACGCCACTTGCGCTGGGTGCCTTTGTGGGCCTCTTCGATAGACGCGTGAAATGGTGGGTTACACATTGTGATATGAAACGCATCTTGCGGTTTTATCACACCATTCAAGACGTTCTTACGTTGGTTTTGATGCCTAAGCGCGATGTCCAGCTTATTGATGTCACAAATGTTCTGGGCTGATTTGATCGCAGCTGGGTCTATATCAACACCTGTGAAATGCCAGTCATATTCGCTTTGGCCAATAAGGGGGTAGACCAAGTTTGCACCGGTGCCGATATCTAGAACTTTGATCTGAGGCCCACGTGGACTGTCTTTCGTCGGGCCGCCTGCCAGAAGATCTGCCAAATAGTGGATGTAATCGGCGCGGCCCGGGATCGGCGGGCACAGATAATTTTCCGGGATATCCCAATAGTCGACTTGGTAATGTGTCTTTAAAAGCGCCCGATTAAGCATCCGAACGGCTTTATCGTCCTGGAAATTGATTGTTGTTACTCCGACGGGATTACGCCTCGTAAAACCTTCTAGTTCAGGCGTCTGCGCCACCAAACGCTCAAAGTCGTAACCCTCTGTGTGTTGATTACGGGGGTGTAGTTTGGACTTGGTGGGCATCAGAAAGCCTTTGATCGTGTGATGGTCGTGCCGACAGCGCATATGCGTGGGGGACACGGTCGATGCCACCCCGTTTAAGCTGCCTGAGTGCGTGCACACAAGTCATTGCTGAGCGCAAAATGGCGGTGACGCGCAACTTAGCCTGTAACGCCTTCGGTATTTGGCAGCGGGTTTGGCCGTGTCACATCCTTGGGACGCCGTTTTTCATAAAAGGCATTTCCACCGGTGGTCACCACATAATGGATATTGTTGAAGTTGGCATTGTACCATGCCGCGTGGAAAAACCGCGCACCGCCGACATTTGGGTGCCGCTCTCCAGCCAGTACCGCAGATGCGGAATTTTCAGCTAGTGCTTTCGCCTGACCTGTCATCTTCTTGGTCATTAAGCCCGGGGCGAATTGGTTCTTTTGGCTGACCACAGCGCAAACGTTGTTCGGGAAGTCAGAAGACTGTACACGGTTCATAACCACGCTGCCCACCGCAATCATGCCGTCGCGGCTAGACCGGTTTGATTCAAAATACATCGCACGTGCCATGCAATTGATATCCGACGCCGAAGCTGTCGCTTTTGGGGCTTTGGATGGGCGCGCACATCCAGCAAGTCCGCAAGCTGCCACCAATGCCAAAATCAGCACTTTTTTAGATTTAGAATCCTGCACTTGGTCTTCTCCCAGACGTCTGTTCGCACTTAAGCTATGGAGAGATAGCAAGGCCAAATCAAGCCGCCACCCAAAAGCCGCGGCTGATGAACATTTTACCGCCGCCCCATCGGCACCACACGAGGGGTTTGACCTATCACAATCGCGCGGGCTTCGGGACGCATTAGCTTTTGAAGCACTTCATCGCTGCTGCGCAACCCACCGGTGTAGGTGCCATAAGCCGGCATAATCACCCGATCTGCATCAATCAGAAACGCAGGCCGTGAAATGCCGCGCATACGTGTTTGTACGCGCACTTTCGGATGGTAATGGCCCGAGATTTCACCACTTTGGCCCGGCTCAGCGATGTGGCGAAAAGTGAGCGGGGGCGAGGGAAGTTCGGCCAGATGACTGCCCGGCAATTCAATCGGGCCCGGATCGTGGTTGCCCTCAATCCAAACCCAGCGGCGCCCGGCCTGTAGCCGATTGATCCAAGCGGCTTCTGTTTCAGGCATCGCATCCAACACGTCTAAATCATCAAAGCTGTCGCCTAAACAAACCACGGTTTCGGCATTGGTAAAGCGCAGATCTTGCTCTAGTCGGATCAGCGTATCACGGGTGTCATAGGGGGGCAGTTGGCTGCCACCGCGCCGTGCCACACGCTCGGATTTCCCAAGGTGTAAATCTGAAACACAAAGTAGGTTTTTGTCACGCCACCAAAGCGCACCGGATCCAAGCGTTGTGAGTTGTACGCCAGCCAGTGAGAAATCTACGGTTTTCATATTGTTAGTCGTGGCGTGTTTGAAAGATTCGAACAAGGGTTATTCTAGCCCGGCGGCCTCTAATAGGGCTTCTTCTTCCTCGGCCAATAGACGTTCTTCGGCGCTGCCAGAAACACTGACTTTGCCGACCTCTAAGAACAAGGGTGCAGACAGCGGTGTCACGCGATCCAGCGTGATATGATCAATGCGGCCCGCGACACGATCAAGCATTTCTTCGATGCGGGCATAATCAACCAAACCGCGCATGGCTTCGTCGCGGGTGATCTTCATCAACAGGTGATCAGGGTCATACTTCTGCAAAGTGTCATAGAGAATATCGCTAGAAAACGTCGCTTGACGTCCAGATTTACGTGCCCCCGGCTGATTGCGTTCGATCAGGCCGGCAATGGTGGCAGCCCCCCGAAAAGTGCGTTTCATCAAGGCATTTCCGGCCAACCAGCCATCTAACCCCTCGCGCATCGCGTCGCGATCAAACAGCGGTCTAAGATCTGTGACCGCATCAAGGCCCCAGATTAAGGTGGCATAATCGGTCGCAACAAATCCCATTGGGGCCAGCCCAAGCTCTTCCATGCGTTTTGTCAGCAAAAGGCCCAAGGTTTGTTGTGCGTTTCGCCCTGCAAAGCCGTAGACGCACACATGATGTCGCCTGTCATGTGGAAAGCTCTCAACAAGCAAGCGATCTGGTTGGGGCAGGTCCGACATGTCGCGCTGTAGCTGTAGCCATTCGGCGGTGTGGGTGGGCAATTGGGGCCAGCTGTCTTGTTGGAACAGTCGAAGGATACGCTGGCTGAGTTGGGTTGAGGTTGAAAACTTAGAGCCCGAAAAAACAGCCACTTTGGGCTTGCGACCCTTTTCTTTAGACACTTCGACTGTCAGTTCGCGCAGCCCCTCATAGCGCACGATCTGTCCACCGATGAGAAACGTGTCTCCGGCTGTGAGAGAGGCGGCAAAGGCCTCTTCGATCTCACCCAGTGGTTTTCCACCGCGTGCGCGTTTCATACGTACCTTTAGCAAGTCGCTGTCTTGGATCGTGCCCGCGTTCATGCGGATTTTCGCAGCAGAACGCGGATCGCGCAGCTGCCATTGCCCGTCAGGGCGTCGTTGCAGGCGCTGCCATTGGTCATAAGCCCGCAAGGCATAGCCACCGGTTGCGCAGAAATTCAGACAATCCTCAAAGTCTTCGCGTGTCAGGTTGGCATAGGCGCCCGCGCTGGTCATTTCGGCAAACAGGTCATCCGCTTTAAACGGGCCAGAGGCTGCCCGCAGCAAGATATGTTGACACAGCACATCACGCGGGCCGGGGGCAGGGGTGTCACCATCCAGATCACCGGCCTGTACGGCCTCAAGGGCCGCCACACACTCAATCACCTCAAAACGGTTTGCGGGTACCAGAAGGGCCTTGGAGGGCGCGTTGTAGCGGTGATTGGCCCGGCCTATCCGTTGCACTAATCGCTTTACGTTTTTGGGGGCGCCGACCTGAATAACCAGATCAACATCGCCCCAGTCGATGCCCAAGTCTAAACTGCCAGTACAGACGATTGCCCGAAGGTCGCCGCGCACCATGGCAGCCTCGACCTTTTCGCGCTGAGCGCGATCTAACGAGCCATGGTGAATGCCGATGGGCAAGCTGTCTTCGTTGGCAAGCCAGAGCTTATGAAAGAAGATTTCGGCCTGCGCCCGTGTGTTGTGAAAGATCAGAGTGGTTTTGTGTTTCTTAACCTGTTCAAGCACCGCCGGGATCGCATAGGCGGCCCCGCCTCCTGACCAAGGAGGAGGCTCGGTGGTAGTAAGCATCTGGATGTCTGGCGCGGGGCCGGGATCCGCATGTAAAATTGGGCAGGGATCTGGGTGTTTGGCGAGGTACTGCGCGATATGTTCTGGGTCATCGACTGTGGCAGACAAACCGACCCGACGTAGATCAGGGCACAGCGATTGCAACCGCGCCAACGCCAGCATAAGTTGGTCGCCCCGCTTGCTTTCGGCTAGTGCGTGGATCTCATCAACCACCACGCGCTTAAGTCCTTTGAACGTGCGTTCCGCATCCTCGTAGCTGGTGAGCAGTGCCAAACTTTCAGGAGTGGTCAACAAGATGTGCGGCGGATCAGCGCGTTGTCGTTTCTTTTGAAAACTGGATGTATCCCCGGTGCGATCTTCGATGCGGACCGACAGGCCCATGTCTTCGACCGGGGCGCGTAAATTACGTTTAATGTCGGCCGCTAAGGCCTTGAGCGGAGAGATATAAAGCGTGTGCATCCCTTTGTGGTCACCTTGGGACAAGTCCACAAGAGTGGGCAAAAAACCCGCAAGCGTTTTTCCGCCTCCGGTTGGGGCAATCAGTAGAAGAGATGACGCATCAGCACGGTCCAGCATCTCTGCCTGGTGAGGATGAATAGACCAGCCTTTGCTGGCAAACCATTCCAGAAACTCAGGCGGGATGTGGGGCATATTGGTTTAGTCTTAGTTTGTTTCGCAGAAATGTTGATGCAGCAGAGTAATCAACTCTATCGTTTTCGCATCTGCAAGCGAATAGAAAATTGTTTTGCCTTCGCGACGTGTCTTGACCAACTCATCGTCTCGCAACCGCGCCAACATCTGGCTGACAGCAGCTTGACGCACGTCAAGAAGGCTTTCCAACGTGCCAACGGATTTTTCACCAGAGACAAGATGGCACAAAATCATCAACCGCCCGCCGTGCGACAAGCTTTTGAGATAACTTGCAGCGTCTTGTGCGCTGGCCGCCAGCTGCTTTGCAGAGCCTGTTTTAACGTGCGTGTCCATTGTCTTGCCCCGAACTGAATTGCCGTATTTTAACATGGGATTACGTCAAGGGCGAGCGAAAGGATGCTGTTATGCTTCTGGTTGCGCGACATCTTTCACAGATTGCCCGACAAAAACAGCAATAGAGACCCCCATCAAAAGAGCCGCGACTAAAAAGGCAGCGCCGGGGAGGTATACTGGCGCGGATGGCCCTGAAAAATAGGCAAACGCCTGAGTCATCACCAAGGGCGACAATACCAGAGCGATTGAGGTGGCAGAGGCCATCACCCCCTGCAATTCCCCCTGCGCATCATCGGGGATGCGTTGAGACATGATCGCCTGTAGGGCAGGCACCCCAATTCCGGCCAAAGCTGCAAAAGGCGTAAGCGCAAGCACAAGCCAGCTCCACTTGGCGAATGCGAGGCTGATCAGCATTACAACCTCAAGGCCGAACCCCACAATCACAGTGCCGCGTTCGCCAAATAAACGGATCGAGGGCTGAACAAGCACCCCTTGGACAATTGCGAAACACACGCCGAATAGGGCAAGAGACGCGCCAATCATCCCCGGGCCCCATCCAAGCCGTTCAATGGTGAAATAGGCCCAAGTCACCGGATAGACGAACCCAGCAATCTGATAGAAAAAGAAGACCGTCAGCAGACCACGTAGGCCCGGTAAATGGGTCACAGATTTGAACGCGCCCAATGGGTTTGCGCGGCGCCATGTGAAGGCCCTGCGAATGGCATCGGTTACGGTTTCTTTCAAAACAAACCAACCTAAGATGCCGTTTAATAATGATAATCCTGCGGCTGCGTAAAACGGTGCACGTGTGCCAAATTCAGCAAGCAAGCCACCCAACATCGGGCCGAGTACAAAGCCAATGCCAAATCCAGCCCCCAGCAGGCCAAAGTTGCGGGCCTTATCTTTGTCATCAGAAACATCCGCCATATAGGCCCCGGCAGTAGAATGGGTGGCCGCACATATGCCGCCTATGATCCGCCCGACCAAAAGCAGCCATATCGAGCCTGCGGTGGCCATCAATAGATAGTCTCCTGCCATCGCAAGGAGTGAGATCAACAGGACAGGGCGGCGGCCCCATCTGTCTGACACATTGCCGATCAAAGGGGAGAACAGAAACTGCATGGCGGCATAAGCAGTCGTCAGAACACCACCCCAGATCGCGGCATTTGACAAATCACCACCGCGCACCTCGCGCAAAAGGTCTGGCATCACGGGCATGATCAGCCCGATCCCCATGGAATCAAGGATCACCGTAAAGATGATAAATAGGATGGGGAGCCGGTCGCGCATCGGATCGCTTTCAAATCGTTCTTAAAGCACGATAGAGCGGGGATGCATGAACGAAAAGTAGGCAAATACGTAGGTTAAGTGACGGGAGGCGATATAAGGATCAAAGCGCTGAAAGTGGAAAGTGCGATCTGCGGTAGACAATAGGTTGTCATGTTTGTCGGAGATAGTTGCAATGATTGGTGCAAGGCGCTTGTCATCGCTGAAAGTGCCTGCCGGTCGTCTTTGCGAGGGCCATCAAGATGTGCAGTAATCGCGCATGTTTCTGTCAGCCAGGCTGAAACATCAATGATCGGATGTTCGTCTGTCGGCCATGGTGCGTGCGGTTCATTCAAACGCAGGGCTTCCGCCAGCTTCGTGCGCACTGGACCGACTTGATGAAATGACAAGATCAATGCAGTGGTGCGCAGCTTTTCCAGCTTGGCCACCTGAAACTTAAATTCGGTTTCTGACCGTTCAGCCAAACTCTTTTCGCAAAGCGACAAAAGTTGGCGCAGACGCAACACCCGCGCGGTGCGCACAATATCCAGCGGGTCTACATCGGTTAGAATGTATTGGGCATGTTCCGGGGCTTCCATCGCAGTGGCAAAGGCGTCTTTAAGCTGGGCAACAACCTCTGCGTCAGAGGTCAGGCCCTTCGCCAAGCCGGCCGGATCGATCTGAACTTCCATCGCGCTGCGGTGGATGAAAAATGCCGAGTCCTCGGGGATCAAACCCAGTTCGCCTTGCGCTTTGGCCAAGCTGCCCGCCACCAACAGCAGGGCGCGAACCTCTGCGGTGTCTGTAAACAGGCGTCCTGCGTCTCCGGTTGGGAAACGTTTTGCCAGAAGCGGGCTTTCAAAGATGGATGCGGCCATTGGATCCTCGTGCGCAAATGCGGTGCCCGTCTATCGCTAATTTTGGCGGAGTGCAAAGGCCTGTTGTTGCGACCTTAGGTATGTGCAATCCGTTTGAGGAACCCGTTCAAGTGTTCAGCGAAAATCTCGGGTTGATCCACACAGGCCAAATGGCCGGCACGGCGGATGACCTGAAATTCTGATCCTGGGATCAAATCACAGGTTTCGCGAGACAGATCAGGGGGCACCATTCGGTCATCAGCGCCAGATATTCCCAGCGTTTGCAGGCGCAAGCCGCTGGTGGGGGTGTAAAAATCAGTGCCGCGGATTGCGGCCATTGCCCCGATGACGCCTTGTGGATCAGATCGCAAAAAGTGATCTTTTGTCGCCATTGCTTGTGCTGATTTGGCTGCGTAAGCGGCGAACCACATCGGCACAATCTCTTGTGCAAGATAGCTCAGCCCTGATCGACCGGCCAAGGCAATGCGGTTGTCCCAATGGGGGCCATGCCCGATTTTTACGGCGGTGTTGCACAACACAAGCGCACGCACTTGATCCAACCGTTTCACAGCCAACCCTTGCGCAATCATGCCACCCAGACCTAATCCGCAAAACACGGCATCTTGAACTGATAGAAAATCGAGCAAACGCTCTGCGTCGCGCACCATACTGCCCATCGAATATGGGGCAGGCGGTACATCAGATTGCCCATGCCCGCGCAGGTCATAGCGGATTACACGCAACCCACGCGGTAAACGCGCAATGACGGCGTCCCAGATATCCGCAGATGTTCCCAAAGTATGGGCAAACACAAGGGCCGGGGCCTGTGGATCACCTATGTCTTCGTAATGCAGGGAGACATCATCAAGCGGCGCCTTCATTCCGCAGGGCCGATGCGCATATGAGCCATGATTTGCCCGTGGTCACTGGCCAGCTTGTTGTAGGGGGCTTCGGGGTGGCTGCCGTCGGTCAGATGGTCGTTTAACACACTGAAGTATTCCATCTCACCCATTTGATTTTCGTTTTCGGGGGCGAAGTGGTGTGAGAGATAAATCTGGTCGATGCTTTCGTGAACACCGCCAAAGGCTGTGGTGTACACCATATCTCGCAAACTTTTGCGGACAAACAGTTTCTCGGCAGAGGTCAGGCGCAAGCGATCCATTTCAGAGCGAATCTGAGCATCCTCTTGGGCGGAATACCGATCCCTAGGGGTTTCTGCATCGTGGCGCAGCATCCAGCTGTAGTTCTTGAAAGGAACTTCACCCGAGATGATTTCAGAGCTGACAGCATGTTCTCCATCGTTGAAATCGCCAGTAACCATAACGGCACGGCCCAGGTTGAGCTCCGCCACGATCTCGCGCCGCAGCACCCAAGCCTCGGCCATACGGCGCAGCGCGGCGCGCAAGGCACCCATCGCACGTCCGATTGGGTCATAGGATGTCAGATCAGCTGCAGGGGCAAATTCTGCGCCCTCTGGCCGATCAAGCTCTCCTAGTTTGGATTTCAGGTGGCAGGTAAACACAGTGATTTCACTGTCCCCAACGGGGATGCGCGCCTTAAGGATGGGGCGCGATAGGCGGTCGACTTTATAGCTGCCTGCATCACCACCACCGAGCGCTTGAAACGGAATTTCCAGCGGTTCTTTTAACACTTGAATGACTTCGGGGTCTTCGACAAATCCAAAGCGGCTCAGAATGGCGACGCCCGGTCGGCGCTGACCCGGCGTTCCGGTGTCATTGGCGTTTGGCGCAAAGGCAAGCCCGGCCTTTTTGTACCCGCCAAAGCCAAGCTTTTTGAAAATGGCTTTACGGTGATAACGTTTGTCACGCCCAGGCACCACGGCAGAGTTAAGCGCATCGCCGCGTTCATCCGCCTCTGTGATCACATCACGCAATGCACTTTCTTCGAAGATCTCTTGAAAGCCAATGATGTCGGCATCCATCGACAGCAGTTGGTCTGCCATCCAGTCTACTTTCCACGCATATTCCTCTGGGGTGTAACTTTGAAAGCGATAGTATTCCTGATCTGCTCCGATCAGGTTTTTGACATTGAATGAAGCGATGGTGAAACGAGTCATAGGGCCCTCGGGAAATGGTACGCTGTTAAACTAGCGGATTACGGGGCGGGGCAAAACCAAATGATCGTTATGCCAATTTGGCAATCCATTGGCGCAAGGCGTGCAATGCCTCTGGCTCATCCAAAAAGGGAACGTGCCCGCGATCGGCGACCTGTGCACTAATCGCGTGAGGGATACGTTTTCCCATTTCCAGAAAGGTCTCACGGCTCAGGATGTCAGAATGTGCCCCACGGATTACTGCAATCGGCACATGCGACAAGGCCTCGTAAAAGGGCCAAAGATCAGGAACGTCTTCAAGGCGGTTGCCCGAGATTGCATCGCGCAACTTGGGATCATAGTTAATGATCAAACCATCTGGCGCCTGATGATAAAGCTTTGCCACCTCATCGCGCCACCGGCTGTTGGGCACATTTGCAAAGCCCGCCATGGCTTTGGGGCGGGCCGCCGCAGCGTCAGAAAGGGTTTGAAAGCCGGGGTTGCGCCCGACGAAATTCATGATGACATCTATGCCCGCTTGTTCGATGACGGGTCCAATGTCATTAAACGCGACACCCATCAGGCGTTGCATTTCGATGGCACCTATGGTCAGCGCGCACATGCCGCCACGAGATGTGCCTAAAACCGCAAAGCGATTGATGTTCAGATGATCCATCAATTCCAATGCATCCTGGCTTTCGCGTGGAATGTTGTAGGTGGTGTAGTCGCTGGCCCAATCAGATTTTCCGCGCCCGCGATAATCCATTTTGATCAGGCGCACGCCGCTAAATTTATCGGAAATATAAGAAAAATCCTGAGAATTTCGTGTCAGTCCCGCCAAGCACAATATCGGAACGCCGGCGCCCTCATCGGTGTAATGCAGAGTCAGACCGTCAGAAGTTTTAAAATGCGGCATTGGAGTCCCGTTATGCTATCCCGGTTAAGTCGGGGCCGTTAAGTTTGGAATGGTTGTTAAATCGCTTAGCTCATGGTGGGGAATATGGGGCAGGCGGTCAACCGGTTCTGACGCACGATTGACCCAAGCGGTCTGAAAACCAAATCCGCTTGCCCCGGCGGCGTCCCAGCCATTGGACGAGACAAACAACACTTCGTCTGGTGCACAGGAAAATCGCTTGGTCACAAGCTCATAGACACGTCGATCGGGTTTAAAGATGCCCACCGCTTCGACACTCAAGATGTCATCCAAAAGCCCGCCGATGTGTGCACTGTCGACAGCCCCCTGCAACATCGCCGGAGAGCCGTTAGACAGAATTGCCGTATTCAATCCCCGCGCCTTAAGCTTGCGCAGCATGTTGGGGACTTCTTCGTAGGCAGACAGCTCCCAATACAATTGCAGCAATCGTTCGCGTAGTTTTTTGTCATCCAAAAGGCCTGAAGCCTGTAACGCCCATTCCAATGCGTTTTCGGTGACTTCCCAAAAATCCGTGTGCTCATCGGTGATCGCCCGCAGCCAAGAGTATTGCAGCTGTTTTAAACGCCAGTCCGAGGCCAACTTGGGCCACTGGTCGCCAAGGTCTTCAAAACCGGGTTCGGCAGCAACCTCACGGGCCGCTGCAGTGACATCAAACAGTGTGCCATAGGCATCAAACACGCAGGTTGTGATGGGCATGGGCGCCTCCTTGTTGAAAAAAGGATGACGTAAGTTTGCATAAAGTCAATTGATCGGTTTGCACTTCGTGACGTCACCGCCTAGTTTGCTGGCTTATGGCCTTTCAAACCCGGGGCCGATGAATAGGATTGGATAACATATGACAGCGGCAAAAGCGGGCGATTCCGTCAGCATTCACTACACCGGCACTCTCGACGACGGCACGGTATTTGACAGCTCTGAAGGACGTGACCCGCTTGCGTTTGAACTTGGTTCTGGCCAAGTGATCAAGGGGTTTGACGACGGCGTCACAGGTATGACTGTGGGTGAAAAGAAGACCGTCAATATCCCATGTGAAAACGCCTATGGCCCTGTCAACGAAGCCATGATTCAAGATGTGCCACGCGCACAGATCCCAGATGACATTCCTTTGGAAGTTGGCTTGATGTTGCAGATGCAGTCGCCTGATGGGCACGTTCTGCCGGTGAAAGTAGCCAATGTGACAGACGACACTGTCACGCTTGATGCAAACCACGATCTGGCTGGCAAAGACCTCACATTTGCGCTGGAACTTGTGTCTATCGGCTAAATTGATGCCGTCGCGAAAATGAAAAAAAGCCCGGCAGTGCCGGGCTTTTTTTACACGTAATTGACTGATCTTGTTACAGGTTTTCAGACTGGGGCATGCCCAGAACATGATAGCCACCATCCACGCGGATGATTTCACCCGTGGTGTAAGCCCCCGCATCAGACGCCAAATATACCGCGGTACCGCCCACGGCCTCTAGCGTTGCGTTAGACCGCATTGGCGCGTTCTGTTCGGTTTGGCGGAAGGTCTTGCGTGCCCCGCCAATGGCTGCACCGGCCAAGGTTTTCATTGGGCCCGGAGAGATCGCATTCACACGGATGCCGTCTGGGCCAAGATCGTTGGCCAAGTAACGCGTGGTCGCTTCCAAAGCGGCTTTGGCAACACCCATGACGTTATAGAAGGGCGTCACACGGTTTGAGCCTTGATAGGTCAAGGTCAACAACGTGCCGCCGTTGTCTTTCATCAAAGGATGCGCACGGCGTGCCACTTCGATCAAAGAGTAGGCTGAAATATCCAGTGAGTTCTTAAAGTTCGCACGAGATGTATCCACAAAACGGCCCGTCAGCTCGTTTTTATCAGAATAGGCAATCGCGTGAACCACGAAATCAAGGCTGCCCCAGCGCTCTTGGATTTGATCAAAAGCAGTGTCCAGCGACGCATCATCGGTCACGTCAACATCCACCATGAAATCACTGCCAACACTTTCAGCGAGCGGCGCAAGGCGCTGGCCAAAGGCTTCACCCTGATAGGTGAACGCCAATTCGGCACCGGCCTCGTGCATGGCTTTTGCGATGCCCCAGGCGATGGAACGTTGGTTCGCAACACCCATAATCAGGCCGCGCTTGCCCTTCATTTGATCTGACATTGTCAAATTCCTTGATCAGCCGTTGTACTTTGACAGGATCATAGATCCATTGGTGCCACCAAAGCCAAAGCTGTTGGTCATCACGCTGTCCAGACCGGCGTTTTCTACATATTTGGTTGCGATTTCACCTTCGTTGATGCCTTCGGCCAGTGTTTCCACGTTGATCGAAGGGGTGATGAAATCATTGTCGAGCATCAGCAAGCAAAAGATCGCTTCCATCGCGCCAGCCGCACCCTGACCATGGCCGGTCATGGATTTGGTCGAGCTGATCGGAGGCACAGAGCCTTCGCCAAACACGCGACGGACCGCTTCTACTTCGCCCACGTCACCCACCGGCGTAGATGTGCCGTGTGCATTGATATAGCTGACCTTTCGGCCTTCTGGCAGCGTTTGCAGAGCCAAACGCATTGCGCGTTCTCCGCCTTCGCCAGAGGGGGCCACCATGTCATGGCCGTCTGATGTCGCTGCAAAACCAGTAACTTCGGCGTAAATCTTGGCACCACGCGCCAGAGCGTGTTCCAGATCTTCCAGCACCACAATACCGCCGCCGCCGGTGATGACAAAACCGTCGCGGTCTTGGTCAAACGCGCGGGACGCTTTGGTAGGCTCGTCGTTCTTTTTCGAAGACATCGCGCCCATCGCGTCAAACAGGCAAGACAGTGTCCAGTCTAGCTCTTCGCCGCCACCTGCAAACATAACGTCTTGTTTGCCCATCATAATTTGCTCTGCGGCGTTGCCGATACAATGCAGCGATGTAGAGCAAGCCGAAGTGATCGAGTAGTTGATCCCTTTGATCTTAAACGCTGTTGCGAGGTTTGCGGAAATCGTAGAGCTCATGCATTTCGGTACCGCGAATGGCCCAATACGCTTGGTCGCGCCGGTTTTGGCAACGGTTTGGTGCGCCGTCAGCATCGCAGATGTGGACGGGCCACCAGAGCCAGCAACAAGGCCTGTACGTTCGTTGACGATCTGATCTTCTTCAAGACCAGCGTCAGCAATCGCTTGGCTCATCGCGATATGGGCATAGGCCGCGCCATCACCCATGAAACGCAAGGTGCGCTTGTCGATGTGATCCGCAGTGTTGATCTTCAACGTGCCTGCAACTTGGCTACGGAACCCGTGTTCCACCATTTCAGGGCTGGATTCGATGCCAGATTTACCTTCGCGCAAAGAGGCGATGACTTCTTCTGCATTATTGCCGATTGAGGACACGATGCCCAAACCGGTGACGACAACACGACGCATGTGTGTACTCCTTGGAATTGCCGGTGGGCTTACGCCTCAGACAGCGCAACTTTCATGTCTTTGACTTCGTAAGCGATTTCACCATCAATTTTCACGATGCCATCCGCAACACCCATTGTCAGACGGCGGGTTTGAATGGCTTTGGTAAAGTCGATTTCATAGGTGAGCAGCTTGCTGTCAGGGCGCACCATGCCTTTCAGCTTTACTTCGCCCACACCCAGCGCGTAGCCACGGCCTTGCCAGCCGCGCCAGCCCAGGTTGAAGCCTGTCAGCTGCCAAAGGCCATCAAGACCCAAGCAGCCCGGCATGATTGGGTTACCCGGGAAGTGGCATTCAAAGAACCACAGATCAGGGGTGATATCGAATTCTGCAAGCACGTGGCCTTTACCATGCGCACCGCCATCGCCAGAAATCTCGGTGATGCGGTCCATCATCAGCATCGGTGGGGCAGGGAGCTGTGCGTTACCGGGGCCAAAAAGCTCTCCGCGTGCACATTTCAAAAGACCCTCTTTGTCGAAACTGGTTGGATAGTCGGCCATATAGGGCTCGCCCCCTCTTTATATTCTGTTCTCAACGTTCTCTATCATCGTGTTTATACCTCCTGCAAGTGTGTGAACCGTTCAGAGGTCACATGTTTTGCAATTGGTTTTCATTTGTAATCTGCTTTCAAAGCCCCTAAAATCATAGCCTAGCGAGGAAGCAGGCTAACATGACAGCTCAAGCGAACACAGTTGGTACGAATTGGTTGATGTCTGGCGGAGTGCGCCCGACACGGCAACGCGTGGCGTTGGCCGCTTTGTTGGTTGGCGACGGGATGGACCGTCATGTCACCGCTGAAAGCCTGTTTGCGGATGTACAAGAGCAGGGTGAACGGGTGTCTTTGGCCACCGTTTACAACACGCTCCGCGCATTCTGTGATGCTGGCATCATGCAGGAAATTACGGTTGATGGCTCTAAAAGCTATTTTGACACCAATATTTCCGATCACCCGCATTTCTTCTGGGAAGATGAGCGGGTGCTGACAGATGCCCCTGCGGATCAGCTTAAGATTATGTCTTTGCCAGAAGCGCCCGAAGGTGCTGAAATTTCCAAAGTGGACGTCGTCATTCGTTTGCGTCGCAAGTAACCTTTGGATGAGCCCCCATAGACGTATGGGCATGCGCCCGCACCCTGAAATTTTAAAAGTTGCCGTAGAACGTATGAATGTTCACGTTGCAATAGAACGGCCTAATTGGAAGAAGTATGACCACTCTGACGCTTGACGCAACAAAGCTTAAAACCATTCGCAAAGCCCGCAAAATGGGGCGCCCAAAGCTTGCAAAACAGACGGGCCTGACAGAGCGTATGGTGGCCCGCCTAGAAGCGACAACGACGGAACAGACATCTGTGTCCGCTGAGGTGATTGCGCGTATTGCGGCGGCTTTGCACATCCCAGAAGCTGTTCTGACGGGTGAGTTGCCGATGATGCAAGAAGACCTGCAACCGGTACAGAAATCGACCTGCACAAGCGGGTGCTGCGGCTGAGTTTGTTCAGCTGCAAACGATGACTGGTTCTTCATAGAAAAAGGCCTCCGAAAAGCTTCGGAGGCCTTTGTTTTTACTCATTTTATTAAAGGTTGTCAGGTCGCCTTAGCGTCGCTGAAAGACATAAGCTGTTTGCTGTCTTCGTCCCATAGATGCAGGCGTACGCTAGTAAAGCTTTCTTTGATGGTCATACGGTTGCATTCGGCCAATTCAGCGTGGTCCTTTAAGACTTCTGTCAGGCGATAGAAGGGGATGCGGCTATACAGGTGATGCACATGGTGAATGCCAATATTGGCGCTCAGCCATTGCAGAACAGGCGGCAAAACGTAGTGCGAGCTTCCGTGCAGAGCGGCCTCATGCATCTCCCAGTTTTCATCTGTTTCCCAATGCGCGTCTTCGAACTGGTGCTGCACATAGAACAGCCACATGCCGGCCGTTGCAGCCAAAAGTGTGGTGGGCAGGAAAATCAGAAGGATCGGTGCAACGCCGCCAAAGGCGTAAATCAGACCCAAGATCGCAAAGAGCACAGCATTTGTAGCCATTGCGCTTACCCAATATCGAGCGTGCTCTGTCAGCCCGAGTGGCAAACGTTGTTGAAGTAGAAACAAATAGGCGGGGCCCAAACCAAACAGAACCAATGGGTTGCGATACAGGCGGTACACAAAGCGCTGATAAGCAGAGCTTTTGTTGTACTCCGCTACAGTCATTGTGTGGATGTCACCGATCCCGCGGCGGCTTAGGTTGCCCGAGCTGCTGTGGTGAATCGAATGGGTGCGGCGCCAAACATCGTAAGGTGTCAGAGTGAGAACACCCAGTCCACGGCCCACCCAATCGCTCAGACCACGGCTTTCAAAGAATGACCCATGTCCGCAATCGTGCTGAATGGCGAAAAGCCGAAGAAGAAATGCAGCGTTCACGAGTGCAATGAGCAAGGTCAAAACATAGCTCACAGACATTGCCCACCAAGCTGCGGCCCATAGGCCCAGGAATGGCACCATGGTGATAGACAGTTCAAAAACACTGCGCTGCAAACTTGGTGCGCGGTACTTTGCGAGAACTTTGATCCAGTTACGGGCGGCGGTTGAGTGAGGCAATTGCCCTACGGTGTTGGTTTGATCGAGCATCTGCCTGCATTCTTATAAGATATGCGATCCCCATATAGCAGGATCGTTAATTTTGGAATGCAAAATAACGAGATTTCCAACGCCTGCGCGCATGGTTTGCCATATGACAGCTGCAAAATAGCGTGAGGTGTCTTAAAACCACTGGCCCGGTTCCATCAGCCCCAACTCAAGCAATTGATTTGAGTGCCATTCAAACGGCACAGAGTTGTGCCACTTAAAGCTTGGAATATCAAAGGTGCTGCCCGGATTCGTTTTTAGGGCTTTTGCTGTGCGGAATGAAACAACGGCAGCTGTCAGATTATTGTGCCATTTGCAGCTAAAGGTGTTCATCTCTTCATCGGTAAAAGTGAAGTCGGGGCGCAATTTTACATCGGGTTGTGCGCGAAAGATCGACACACGGTCAATCTTGCGTCGCGCCTCTGGGACATGTTCTTCAAAGCGCCAACGCAAGCCACCGTAGAAATCAAGTTGCCGCTCTTTTGGGTGGTTATGATTTTTCGCATCCGGGCGCGACAACGCATAGTAGCCAGTTTTGTCGATCAATGCGTTTTCGATTGAAACCGCATTTGGATGCTCCCACAGATCGCCCGCATACAGGTCGATCACATACGTCAACATAGCCGAGCGACGTTCTTCGTTGTGAAATGCCAGCATTTCACCCACCGTGCGGGATTCGCAAAAGGGGTACAGAAGGTATTCAGAGTTAAAGCAGTAAAAGAGCCAAACCTCAGGGGCGCATTCGGCGACCCTATTGACCATATCTATCATGGCGTGACCGGTGGTATGTTCACAATCCACGCGGATGACGTGTTCGGTCACATCGTAAGCCATCTTAAAGGCTTTCGGAATGAATACGATGACCTGACTAAAGCCTAAATCGATATGATGGCGCAGGGTGCTGTCGATTTCAATTTCGTCTTCGACAAAGATGAGTGCCAGAGGCCCCTTTTCAAGAAGCTCGGGTTCTTTGGTGCGAAGTGCGTCAAATGATGTGAAATGCATGGACCTGCTGCGTTGATGACTGCTTATTTTCCTCTAAACTCGGTTAAAATTGGGTGCATTGCAAGCCACTGTAGAATTGATGTAGGTAGGCGCCCTGAAACCTCTAGGGGCAGGATCATGGCCGATACCAAAAAACTCTTTATCAAGACCTATGGCTGTCAGATGAACGTCTACGACAGCGAGCGCATGGCCGAGGCCATGGGCGGCGCGGGCTATGAAACCACGCAAACCCCTGAAGACGCAGACATGATCTTGCTCAACACCTGCCACATCCGTGAAAAGGCGGCAGAAAAGGTGTATTCTGAACTTGGCCGTATGAAAGCGCTGAAAACTGACAAGCCTGATCTTAAGATCGGGGTTGCGGGCTGTGTGGCGCAGGCTGAAGGGCAAGAAATTATGAAACGGCAGCCGGCGGTTGATCTGGTGGTTGGCCCGCAGGCCTATCACCGGCTTCCAGAGATGGAAGAATTGATCCGCAAAGGCAAACGTGCGCTGGATACGGATTTCCCTGAGGAAGATAAGTTTGAAAAGCTAAAGTCACGCCCCAAGGCAAAACGGGCACCGGCTGCGTTTTTGACCGTCCAAGAGGGCTGTGACAAATTCTGTGCATTCTGTGTGGTGCCATACACGCGTGGGGCAGAGGTGTCTCGTCCAGTCGATCGTGTGATCACCGAGGCTCGTGATCTTGTAGAGCGTGGCGTGCGCGAGATCACTTTGCTTGGTCAGAATGTGAACGCGTATCATGGCGAAGGCAAAAACGGCAAAGCTTGGTCTTTGGCGGATTTGATCTGGGAGTTGGATAAAGTTGAAGGTCTAGAGCGGATCCGCTTTACCACAAGCCACCCCAATGACATGCAAGATGACCTGATCGCAGCCCATGGCGAATGCAAAAAGCTTATGCCGTATCTGCACTTGCCCGTGCAATCGGGCAGTGACAAAATCTTGAAACGGATGAACCGTTCTCACACCGCGGAAAGCTATATCCGCTTGATCGAACGCATCCGTGGCGCTCGCCCTGATTTGCTATTGTCAGGGGATTTCATCGTTGGCTTCCCAGAAGAAACCGAAGAAGATTTCCAAGCGACTTTGGATTTGATCAAAGAGGTCAAATACGGTCAGGCGTATTCGTTTAAATATTCAACCCGTCCAGGAACCCCAGCCGCGGAACGTCCATTGGTGGATGAGGCTGAGGCGAGCGATCGACTGCAACGCCTTCAAGCTTTGCTTACACAGCAGCAGCGTGACATTCAGGATGCGATGGTGGGGCGAGAGGTATCTGTCTTGCTTGAACGAGATGGCCGTCAAGAAGGTCAGATGGTTGGAAAGTCAGAATATCTACATTCCGTTCACCTAGATGCGGTTGGCCATAAGATTGGCGATATCGTCAAGGTGAAGATCGTCGAGAGCAAGGTGAACTCGCTCACAGGCGCGTTGATTTAACGCACTTAGATTTCAGCTGACCCCTGTTTGGCAGGGATCAGCTCAATATTCAGATTATGGCTGATATGGCAGAGACGAGTGGTGCAGTACGATGCGCATCGTGCCATCTGCATCTTTCTTATAGCCCCAGCTTTTGTCGACTTTGGTGACTTGGCCGTCTTTGTCTGTGAATGTGACCCAGCCCATCCACATTGCAACATCGCCTTCGATGAAGCTTGCAGATGTTTCAGATTCGACTTTGCGCCAGCTTTTGAGGCCAAAGCCGCCATCGAGCGGATAATCATCATCGTGACCTACAAAGTAAGACAGCGCACCTTTTCGCGTGGGGCGGAATGTTTTTTCGCCGCTGGCAAGCGTTGGCTTAAACAGAACCGGTCCAAGATTGTAACCGTAAGCTCCGTCCAGCGCGTCTTCTGCGATCGCTCGGGCCGCGTCGATCCCATCAGTGTCATAGGCTTTAGAGATCGCGACAAGTGCATCTCCCCAGATCTTGCGGGCTTGAGTAAGGTCAGTCTCTGTAATCGGCATTGGGCCATCCTTCTCTGTAGACAATAACGTAAGGCTTACGCAGTTGCGCATTTGCTGGAAGGTCATTTAGCCCGTGAGGTGTGTTTCGTCGACAGAAAACCAATATTATTGGTATTTGTCGGGGGGGCTTGCGGGCGCATTTTAGTCGGGAAGTTTGAATTGGAGCTCTTAATCCGGCGCACGCATCATGTTAAGAGCGGCTCAACGTGCCCCCAAAGCCACGATTTCCTCTACTTTCCTTGATGTGAATACCATATCTTGTGAATATTCCTTCACATGCCCCAGAAATTTGCTAGAGTGCCTGTATTACAGGACTTCGAAGAGCCGGTGCCAAGTGAAGCACGGGACACGGGGCAAGCAGAGGACATGATCGTGGCAGTTACATTGAATGCAACCGCGCGCAAGCTGTTGGGAGGCGCCGTTATTGCGGCAATGACCGCATCAGCATTTGCAGGTGCAGCCGTTTCACAAGAAACTAAAACCGTTCGGGGCCAAGAATATGTCCCGACAATCTGGGTTGACCCTGATGGGTGCGAGCACTGGGTGATGGACGATGGTGCCGAAGGCTATATGAGCCCGCACCTCACACGCCAAGGCCTACCGGTTTGCCGCGATGGCAACCTGTGTGGCGAACTCAGCTCTGACCAATTCTTTAAGTCTGGCAGTGCAGCTCTGAGCGCATCTGGTCGTGCGACCATCAAGAACTTCTTCCAGCAGGCCGGAGCGCAATTTTACATCGTTATGGGTCACACCGATAACCGTGGCAGCGATGAGGCGAATATGAACCTCAGCTTCCGCCGTGCCGCAGCTGTTGCCAAAGTGGGGCAAAGCATGGGGGCTGATATCGCAGATGTCCGCGCATATGGCGAACGTATGCCACGTGCCAGCAACCGCTCTTCATCCGGCCGCGCGGAAAACCGCCGTGTCGAAATCATGTGCATCCGCTAAGGGGGTAGGCTGATGAAATTTGTAAAACTCTGCTCAGTTCTGGCAGCTGCCACCGCGCTTTCCGGTTGCTTCAGCGAAGAATCTGGCGGTGAGATCACCGATAAAACTGTCGACCATGGCTATGATGAAAAGCACCTAAGCCAGCTTGTTGCTGGTATTTGGGTCGACCCAAACGGGTGCCATCACTGGATCATTGACGACGGTAACGAAGGTTACATGGATGCGCGACTGGACCGTTACGGCAAACCAGTTTGTGCACCAATCGCGCCACCCAACACAGCAACGGGTGCATATAAAGAAGGCACCTTCTTTAACGATCCGGCGTGATCGAAGCGCTTGAAAATAAGTTACAATTTAAAGGCCGCATGTTTGATCATGCGGTCTTTTTTTGTGACGATCACGTGAAATTTCACCTGTCAATGCTTGCGCTACGTCGCGCAAATTGGCACCCTAAGACTCAGGAACTACACCGATAGGAGAATTATTTGGCCATCAGCGCCCTGACCCCACCGCCCGCCGGAGAAACCCCCGCAGAACTATTGCTCGAGTTTCCCGATAACCGTCTCTTAATTGATCTCTGTGGCGAGTATGACCGCAATTTGGCGGATATAGAGCAGAAGCTGAGTGTTCAAATTATACGCCGTGGGAATCAGCTGGCGGTGCACGGTGAAGAAGCAGCCCGCACTGGGGCCGCAGTCGTTCTGCAATCTCTTTACCAACGGCTGGAAACCGGTAAATCCGTTGAAAATGGCGATATTGATCGTGAAATTCGCATGGGTGGGTCTGAAAAAGACACCGGCACCCGTGAAGGCGATCAGCTTGAAATGTTCAAAGGCGGCAAGGTTGAGATTAAAACCCGCAAAAAGCTGATCGAGCCTCGGACAGACGCACAAAAAGCCTATGTTCAAAGCTTGTTTAACAATGAATTGGCCTTTGGGATCGGCCCGGCTGGTACAGGTAAAACCTATTTGGCTGTGGCTGTCGGCGTTTCTATGTTCATCAGCGGGCAAGTCGATAAAATTATTCTGTCCCGCCCAGCTGTCGAAGCGGGGGAAAAGCTTGGCTA
This sequence comes from uncultured Paracoccaceae bacterium, assembly GCA_947498415.1. Classification (GTDB taxonomy): domain Bacteria; phylum Pseudomonadota; class Alphaproteobacteria; order Rhodobacterales; family Rhodobacteraceae; genus Cognatishimia. The sequence continues at coordinate 663,655 of CANMKB010000002.1, read as the reverse complement.
TCTGCCCGGTGACATGAAAGACAAAGTCGATCCGTATATGCAGCCACTCTATGATGCGCTGAATGACTTTTTACCCGGTAAGCAACTTGCCAAGCTGATCGAAGAAAAACGCATCGAAATCGCACCACTGGCCTTTATGCGTGGCCGTACCTTGGCAAATGCTTTTGTGGTCTTGGATGAGGCGCAAAACGCGACATCCATGCAGATGAAGATGTTTCTAACGCGCTTGGGCGAGGGCAGCCGCATGGCCATCACCGGCGACCGCACACAGGTGGATTTGCCGCGCGGTGTGCAATCGGGCCTGCGGGATGCAGAGCGGCTTTTGGATGATGTCAAAGGCATCAGCTTTAACTACTTCACGGCTTCTGATGTCGTGCGCCACCCGCTGGTGGCAGCGATTATCAAGGCCTATGATGCTGATGCGGAAAAACCTAAGGCCTAAAGTTAACAGTGATTGCGGTTCACTTATCTTAATGAGTTGGATAGGTGCCGCCTATGACTGTTGAAATTCTTTTGGAAGATTCTCGCTGGGAAGACGTTGGCCTGCAGGCGCTATCTGACCATGCTTATTGCGAAACGATGTCCCATTTCGGATATAGCTCTGAGGATTGGGAAGTCAGCTTGTTGGCTTGTGACGATACGCGCATCGCAACGCTGAACGCCGATTTTCGCGACAAGGATAAGGCGACGAATGTTTTGTCGTGGCCTTCCGAAGTACGCGGCGCCGAGCTGGATGGAGGCACGCCGCAGGCACCAGAAGGGCCAGACCCAGAACTGGGTGATATCGCGATTTCATTTGATACCTGCCAACGCGAGGCCCAGGGAAGCGGCAAGACAATGCCAGATCATGTGACGCATTTGTTGGTTCATGGATTGTTACATTTACTTGGGTATGATCATGTGCGTGACTTAGATGCCACTTTGATGGAAGGCATCGAAACAGAAATACTTGGCAAAATGGGTATCTCTGACCCATATAGGGAATAACGGGGTAGACCCCCGATTTGGAAAGGTAAAATGGGCGACAGCACCGACGGGTCTTCTATGGCAGCGCAAAGCGCGCGGCTTGAAGCTCAGATAGAAAAAACGAATGGCGGGTTTTTCCGTCGATTGATCGAAGCCATTAGTCCGGCGGATGCCGATGATGGCGCACAGGTTCCCGAACCAGAGCGGATCCAGGCACCCACGCGTGGCATGATTAACCTGCGGCGTATGCGTGTAGAAGATGTGGCTGTTCCAAAGGTCGACATTGTTGCGTTGTCCGTCACCATGTCTCGGGCTGAGGTGGTCGAAGTGTTCCGTGAAGGCGGGTTCTCGCGGTTACCGGTTTATGATGGCACTTTGGATACGCCCATCGGCTTTATCCACCTAAAAGATCTGGCCTTGAAATACGGGTTCAATGGCGGAGGCGGGCGTTTTGCGATGCGTCAGATGCTACGACCTTTGTTGTTTGTGCCGCCCTCCATGCCATTGGGTGTCTTGTTGACCAAGATGCAAACCGAGCGTCGGCATATGGCTTTGGTGATTGATGAATATGGTGGCGTCGACGGTTTGGTGACCATCGAAGATTTGATCGAACAAGTTGTTGGTGAAATCGAAGATGAGCACGACCAAGAAGAAGTTGCGCTGTGGACTGAAGAAGCTCCCGGTTGCTATTTGGCCTTGGCCAAAACGCCTCTGGATGACTTTCAACATGTGATTGGTCGCTCTTTGTCAGACTCTGATGAGATCGATTCAGATGAGGTCGAAACCCTGGGTGGTTTGGTCTTTATGCTTGCCGGGCGCGTTCCTGCACGTGGTGAAGTTGTGGTGCATCCCGATGGAACCGAGTTTGAGGTGATCGACGCTGATCCGCGCCGCATCAAGCGTTTGCGCGTTCTGCTAAGCGGAACACATGCGCATGTGGCTGAGTAGGGCGGAGCAGGCCATTGCCGCTGCCCGGCGATGGCAACTCTTACTCGGATTTGGTGTTCTAGGGGCGCTGGGCAGTCTTGGCCAAGCGCCCTTTAATGCATCGTTTATCTCTGTTGTAGCCTTTGCAACGGTCCTTTTTTTGATCCGAAATCTTGAAGTTCGTCCGGCAGCTTGGGTCGGTTGGGCCTTTGGTTTTGGCTATTTTGCCCTTTGTATGCAGTGGCTTGTATCGCCCTTTATGGTCGAGCCCGAACGCCATGCATGGATGGCCCCCTTTGCGCTGATCTTTATGGCAGGCGGGCTTGCCCTGTTTTGGGCCGCCGCATTTGTCGCAGCGCGTTGGGCGCGGTTCTCTGGTGCGATTCTGTTAACCCTCCCGTTGATGGAACTGGCGCGGGCCTATCTGTTCACTGGGTTTCCTTGGGGGATGCCAGCCTATGGGGTGGTGAATACCTATTTTGCGCAAGCGGCGGCTTGGGTTGGCCCGCATGGTTTGAATCTGCTGTTTTTTGTCTTTGCCTTTGCCATGTCTCGGATATTGCTGGAACGCAGCGTGCAGCGTTGGGGATATGTGGCGATATCGCTTGTAGGTCTCTTGGCATTGGCAGACGGCCCTGACCCAATGTCTGCACAGCCTGATGCGGGAGTATTGCGACTTGTACAGCCCAATGCGCCACAGCATCAAAAATGGGATCCAGACTTCATGCCGATCTTTTTTGATCGCGCGTTAGAGTTTACGGCCGCCCCGGTTGTCGGTGGCGCAGGTGCACCAGACCTTGTGCTTTGGCCCGAAACAAGCCTGCCTTCGACGCTCAATTACGCTGACACGGTGCTGGCAGATATGGTGGCGGCCTCTGGTGGAACACCAATCGTGGTGGGGGCCAATCGTCGTGAAGATGTGCGCCTGATGAACGCGGCCGTTTTGATTGACGGTCAAGGTCAGGTGGCCAGCATCTACGACAAGCACCACCTTGTGCCCTTTGGCGAATACATCCCGTTCGGCGACAAGCTGGCGCAATTTGGTATTCACGGCATGGCCGCCAGTGCGGGGCAGGGGTTTACCGCAGGGCCGGGCGCGGCCTTGATGGATTTGGGTAAACTCGGAAAAGCCCTACCGTTGATTTGCTACGAAGTTGTCTTTCCTCAGGATGTGGCCGCAGCACCTGAACGCCCGGATTTTCTGATGCAGATCACCAATGATGCTTGGTTTGGTAAACGTGCTGGGCCGTTTCAGCATTTGGCCCAAGCGCAGATGCGCTCCATCGAACAAGGCCTGCCGATGGTACGTGTCGCCAACACCGGTATTTCGGCGCTGATTGATGCGCGGGGGCGTGTGGTGGAGGCCTTGCCTTTGAACCAAGCAGGATATCTAGACGTCACACTTACCCAAGCATTGCCGGAAACACTGTACGCCAAGACCGGCGACTGGCCCCTTGGTGGCGTGTTGATCTTGCTATATTCTGCGCTTTGGTTCTTTCGTCGCCGCTTTAGAGATTGACCATTCCGCCCAGCCCGCCTAAGTGCGGGCTACAAATGTCTGTCACAACGGCTTCCTGGCGTGACAGATGAAATCTAATGGAGCACTTCATGGCCAGACAGAATTTCGTTTTCACTTCCGAGTCCGTCTCGGAGGGCCATCCTGATAAAGTTTGCGATCGCATTTCTGATGCTGTTCTAGATGCCTTTTTGGCAGAAGAACCCGAGGCACGCGTCGCATGTGAGACCTTTGCCACAACAGATCGCGTTGTGATCGGCGGCGAGGTTGGGCTTTCTGATCAGGACAAGCTAAAAGATTACATGGGTAAGATCGATGAGATCACCCGCGCATGCATCAAAGACATCGGCTATCAGCAGGATAAATTCCACCATGAGACTGTGGAAATTACCAATCTGCTGCACGAACAATCTGCACATATCGCGCAGGGTGTAGATGCCTCTGCAGACAAAGACGAAGGCGCAGGCGATCAGGGGATCATGTTTGGTTACGCAACCAACGAAACCCCCGATCTGATGCCAGCGCCTATACAATACGCCCATGCGATTCTGCGTCGCTTGGCCGAGGTGCGTAAGTCTGGAGAGCAAGCCGTGCTTGGCCCGGATGCAAAGACCCAATTGTCAGTGCGCTATGAAAATGGCAAGCCAGTTGGGGTGACTTCGCTTGTGCTTTCGACACAGCACTTGGATGAAAGCCTGACCAGCGAAGACATTCGCGCAATTGTGGCACCCTATATCATTGAAAGCCTGCCAGAAGGCTGGTTGACCGCTGAAACCGAATGGCACGTGAACCCGACCGGAAAATTTGTCATCGGTGGCCCAGATGGGGATGCTGGTCTGACGGGTCGCAAGATCATCGTCGACACCTATGGTGGTGCGGCCCCTCATGGAGGCGGTGCGTTCTCTGGGAAAGACCCAACAAAGGTGGATCGCTCGGCAGCCTATGCGGCGCGTTATCTGGCGAAAAACGTTGTGGCCGCGGGTCTTGCTGACCGATGCACCATTCAGCTGTCTTATGCGATTGGCGTTTCAAAACCTCTGTCGATCTATGCAGACACCTACGGTACAGGCCAAGTGGCAGATGATGCGATCGAGCAAGCGGTTGCACAGGCGATGGACCTAACACCGCGCGGCATTCGCGAGCATCTGCAATTGAACAAGCCCATCTATCAGCGCACAGCGGCCTACGGCCACTTTGGCCGCAAGCCAGACGCGGATGGTGGGTTTAGCTGGGAACAGACCAATCTGGTCGATGTGTTGAAAGCCGCAGTTTAATCTTCTTTCAACGCGTTCAGCACCATAGTTTTAAGGGCGTGGCAGAGATCTTCTGTCACGCCCTTTTTATTCATGGCACAGCGCAAGCCCATGCCGTGTGCGGCCTCTAGCAATAAAATCAAAGTGTTATCCAGCGCAGGGGTATCTTTGATCTCCTTAGCTGCAATCGCCTGATCCGCAAGAGAGCGGAGTGCCTTTGACATGGTAGCTTCGTTCTCTGCAAATAGCGCACCGATGGCCGGTTGGCGCAGTGCCTCTGCGGTCAGATCTACGGTCAGTGCCGCGTTCTCTGGTAGGGCGATGGCCTGCATTTCGGCCACATAAAGCGCACAGATCTGCGACAGAGCAGTGCCTTCTGAGGGCAGAGTGCTAACCCGCTCTTGAATCTCAGCCGCTTCCATCTGCGCAATTTCGGCGATCAACGCTTCTTTGCCAGAGAAGTGGTTATATAGATTGCCAAGGCTGACACCTGCACGTTTTGCAATGTCTCGAATGCCAGTTTGGTGCAGCCCGGCCTCAAGGAAGCCCTCGATGGCGGCGGCAATAATACGCTGCCGGTTGGACGCGCGTTGCTTTTTTTCCATGTCACCCACTCGTTGCTCTTGATTTTCATCTAGCCGTTCTCACATTAAGGTTCAAGTGAATGAACGTTCGTTCACATTGTTATGAGGAGAACAAATTGGTGCTTAGGATGCAAAAGAATTGGCCGCTTGGTGTGATCGGCTTTGTCGGGTTTTGGAAAATTCCTGAAATTCACAGCTTTTTCTCAGAACCTGATGGCTCTTGGTGGGCGCTTGCGAACGTCCTTTGGTTCTCATGGTTTCTCTATTTTCTTCCCGAAGAGCATTCCGATGATCTCAAGCCGGGGGAGCGGTGATGGAGAATCTCTTTGCTCGATTTGAGGCCTTTCAATCCACCTTCGAGTGGCTTGAGGTGATTGGTGGTTTGTTTCTGTTGGCCATCGTGTCTGAAACGCTGTGGGATGTTCTGTGCAAACGGCGAAAGAGGCTGAAAGAAAGCTTCTCCAATTTCGCGATTGCTTTGGGGAATGTGCTGCTGGAACGCACGGCCTATGGGTTGGTCTTTATTGTGGGATTACTCTTTGCGGAATACTTTGCCTTTGCCGACATCCCATTCACTTGGTGGAGTTGGGTTCTAGCATTATTGCTTGCGGATTTTACCTATTACTGGATGCACCGCTGGGAGCATGAGGTACGCATATTGTGGGCCTATCATTCAGTCCACCATTCCTCGCCAGAGTATAATCTGACAACAGCCCTGCGCTTGGCATGGGTCGAGGGATTGATCGAATGGATCTTTTTTGTTCCGATGATTTTGGTTGGCTTTGATGTTGTGCAAACCCTCATCGCGTTGGCCGTTGTGGTGGCCTACCAAACGTGGATTCACACAGAGAAAATCGGCAAGCTTGGGGTGGTGGATAAGATCCTCAATACGCCGTCGGTTCATCGGGTACATCATGCGTCTAACCGAAAGTATCTGGATCGCAACTATGGGGGCGTGTTGATCATATGGGATCGAATTTTTGGCACCTATCAAGCTGAAGAGGATCAGGTTGTGTACGGTCTGACACAGCCGGTTGGCAGCGCCAATCCGATTGTTGTGAACTTCCACGAATTTGCGCAAATCGCCAAAGATGTAAGACGCGCCAAAACCTGGTCTGAGGTGGCAGGATATCTGTTTCAGCGGCCCGGATGGCGGCCAAAACCGGAAAAGTAACCCGAAACTTCGCGTAGGTGGCGCATGGGCTTGACCCGTTGCGCCGCTTGCGGCACATGAGCGCCACCTTCTAGATGCGAGCGTTCCATGTCCGACGATAAGAAATCCCCTCAAGATCAGCACCCATCTGGGGTGCCATGGCGCAACTTTTATGGACGCTTTAAGGGGAAGGGGCTGCGAAAGTCGCAAGAAGCCTATCTGGATGAAGATCTTGCAAAGCTTTCGCCGGGCAAGGTGACATGGGAAGAAAATCCAGATCGCAAAAACCTTGATCTTCAAGCGCTGTTTGGCGACCGCGATGTTTGGCTAGAGGTTGGATTTGGCGGCGGCGAGCACATGGTGCACCAAGCCAGCCAGAACCCAGACGTGGGTTTTATCGGGTGTGAGCCTTACATCAATGGCGTTGCCATGCTGTTGGGGAAAATTCGTGAGGCCGGAGCCGACAACATCAAAGTGCATCCCGGTGACGCCCGTGACATGTTTGATGTTTTGCCGGCCCAATCCATTTCACGTGCGTTTTTGTTGTACCCAGACCCGTGGCCGAAAAAGCGCCACCACCGTCGCCGGTTTGTCACTCAAGAGCATCTAAAACCATTGGCCGAAGTGCTTAAGCCGGGTGCGATTTTCCGCGTGGCCACTGATATTGAAGATTACGTGCGACAGACTCTGGAAGAAGTTCCAAAGGCAGGATTTGAATGGCTGGCCGAGGGCCCATCAGATTGGCGCGATCCTTGGGGCGATTGGATTTCCACGCGCTACGAACAAAAGGCCTTTCGCGAAGGCCGTACGCCGCACTACCTGACATTCCGCCGACTGGGCTAATTTACCTGAGTTGCCATGTCGATTGCCATGGCCAAAGGTTCGGTGATCAGCGGAATATGTGCCTGCTCCATTACAAACGGTGGGGCCAGTAAAACATGTGCCCCGCGTTTTCCATCAATGGTCCCGTTCATTGGGTAGCATATGAGCCCTGCGTCAAAGGTGGCTGCTTTGATGGTTTCAGCGATCTTGCGATCTCTGTCAAAGGGGGTTTTCGTCTGTCGGTCTTTGACAATTTCGATCCCGAGAAACAATCCACGTCCGCGAATGTCACCAACATGCGGGTGCTGACCCAGCGATTGGTTCAGCGCAGAAACCAACATATCTCCCATCGGTGCCACACGGTCTGCGACACCTTCATCGGTGAGACGCGTCAGGACTGCCAGCGCGGCCGCAGCAGCTGTAGGGTGACCGATATAAGTGTGGCCATGTTGAAACGCGCCACTGCCCCGTGCAATGGCGTCGTAAATTTGGTGGGTACAAAGCATGGCGCCAATGGGCTGATACCCTGCGCCCAATCCCTTGGCGACAGCGCAAATGTCTGGTGCCACACCGTCTTGTTCACAAGCAAACAAGGTACCTGTACGGCCCATGCCGCACATAACCTCATCTAAAATCAGCAAAACTCCATGATTGTCACAGATTTCGCGAATTCGCTTAAAGTACCCTTCGACCGAAGGAACAGCGCCCGCCGTTGCCCCCACAACGGGCTCTGCCACAAAGGCCATAACGTTGTCTGGGCCAAGTTTCTGGATCATATCTTCGAGCTCGTTGGCAACGCGTTGACCGTATTCAAACGGCGTTTCTGCATCGGTTTGCGCGCGATAGGCATAGCAGGCCGAAATGTGATGGGTTTCAACAAGCAACGGTTCAAAGGGATCGCGACGCCATTGGTTGCCGCCCGTGGCCAAGGCGCCCAATGTATTGCCGTGATAGCTTTGCTTGCGGGCAATCACATGCCGTCGTTTGGGCTCTCCGATTTCAAGGAAGTACTGGCGCGCCAATTTGAGGGCGCTTTCCATCGCCTCTGATCCGCCAGATACAAGATACACGCGATCCAACTGGCCCGGAGCATGGGATATCAGTTTCTCGGCCAAGGCTTCTGCCGGTTCTGACGTCAAAAACCCTGTGTGGGCAAAGGCGACTTTCCCGAGTTGAGACTTAATGGCTTCGGTCACCGTGGCATCCGAATGCCCCAAACATGAAACTGCGGCACCACCCGATCCATCAAAATAGGCTTTGCCGGATGTGTCATATAAAAACGGCCCATCCCCATGAGACACCATGGGCGGTCGTTTTTGTGTGTGACGTGGAAAGATATGGCTCATCGGGCTAGGGCCTTGTCATAAGTGGGCGGTGGAAAGAGGCGGCCGTTTGGACCGCTCGCGCAATGTTTTCTGAATTGTCCTGCGCCATCGCACCGTCGGGGCGATGTAAGTTATTTTCAAAACCAATGCGAATGTGCCCCCCCAGTCGTATGGCTTCGGCGGCAACAGCATTTTCGTGTTGCCCAAAGGCGCAAACGGTCCAGTTGGGAAACTCTGTTCCAAGGGCGGCGACAAAACCGGTCACTTCAGAGGGCTCAGCAAGGCGGGGTGGGGTGTATGTGCCAAACACCAACAAGACATCTCGCATGTGTTGTGGGATCGTTCCAATTTTAAGCTGCTCTCGAAGAAGCTCTAAATCTTGTCGGGAATACAGGATGTGCTGCACTTTGATTTTTGAGTGATCGGCAAAGGCATAAAGTGGCGCGGCGTATTCTGGGCGACGCATGGTTTCCCGTATAGCGATACTAGCGGCATCTGGCTTGAGCGTTTTTAGCAGGTCAAACTGCGCAGCGACATCATATTGGTTTGCTGATTCCGTGGTGACTTGTATCGCCATATCCGGCACGGCCACGCGAAGGGCTGCGATGGTTGTTTCATAGATTTCCGAACTTAAAGAATGTCGTCCGTCAGCATCTCGAACATGTAGGTGGATTTCATGTGCACCCGCTTGCCAACACGCTTTGGCGCAACTCACGATTTCGTTAAGTGTCACTGGCAGTTGTGGGTGGCTTTGTTTGTTGCGCCGTGCCCCGTTCGGTGCGACGGTGATGCGCATGGGTCGCAGATTTTGGCCGCCCGAATCGCCCAGTTGTGTTGCAGAATGTTCCATTATCTACCCACACTTCACCATCATATTCGCCAATGTATCGATCACGTTGAGACAGTTTTTGTCGAATCTGAAACGTTTGTTTCAGTCGTTGACTTGAAATAAGACGAATGAAATATTCGTGTCAAGGGAGAGATTCGTGAAAGCTGACGTGCGTATAGAGGACCTTGTTTCTGAGTCCTATTCAGAGCTGAGTGCGAAACTTAAGGACGCTGCTGACTATGTTGTAGCCAATCAGTTGGATGTGGCAACGCGGTCGCTGCGCTCTGTTTCTGCGGCCAGCAGCGTGTCTCCGGCAACGTTTTCTCGTTTGGCGCGCAGCCTTGGTTTTGAAAGCTACGAAGAACTTCGTGAGATCTGCCGCGGCGCGATGGGCGATCGGGGCTTTTCGCTTTCGGATCGTGCGCAAAAACTGAAAGATGATCCAAGCGCCGTAGAAACGATGTTGCAACGCCATGCCGCCGCCTGTGTGCAAAACGTCACCGAGATGGCGCAAAAGATCGATGGCGATCGTTTGAAATCCGCAGTTGATACGCTGGCCCGTGCCCGCAATGTTGTATTGTTTGGTGCCTTTAGTTCCACTGGAGCAGCCGAATACATGGCTTATCTCGCCCAGTTTTTCACCAGTAACTGGACTCTTGCCGGCCGAATGGGGGCTGCGCTTGGGACGACTGTTGCCGACCTTAAGCCGCAGGATGTCTTAATGATTGTAACGAAAACGCCGTATGCGCGGCGGGCTGTGATTGCTGCAGAGATGGCCAAAGAAGCCCGCGCACAAGTGATCGTCATCACTGATAGTCATGTGTGCCCCACAAATCGTTACGGGGACTTTTCGTTCATTGTTCCCTCTGATACGCCGCAATTCTTTTCGTCCTATGTTGCAACGATGGCATTGGTCGAAACAATGATCGCTATGCTCGTCGCCCAATCTGGCGATGACGCAAGCCAAAAAATTCGGGACGTTGAAGCCCGAAATAAACGCCTAGGAGATTTCTGGGCAGAGTGACCAAAAGAGATTCATCAAGGGGAGAACATGATGATTTCGAAGATTAAACTAGCGGGTGCAGCCATTGTTGCATCTATGACTTTTTCTGGAGCGGCGTCCGCTCAGGAATTTATTTCAATCGGTACCGGTGGTGTGACCGGCGTATATTATCCAACCGGTGGTGCGATTTGCCGTCTGGTGAACAAAAGCCGCAAAGAGCACGGTATTCGTTGCGCGGTCGAGTCCACAGGTGGCTCTGTATACAACATCAACACCATCAAAGCGGGTGAGCTGGAATTCGGCGTTGCGCAGTCTGATTGGCAGTACCATGCCTATAACGGCACCTCCAAATTCTCTGACAACCCATTTCCTGATGTCCGTGCAGTCTTTTCTGTACACCCAGAACCATTCACTCTGATCGTGCGCAGCGACAGCGGCATCACAGATTTCATGGGCCTTAAAGGCAAGCGTGTAAACGTCGGTAACCCAGGTTCCGGTCAACGTGCGACCATGGAAGTTGTTATGGACGCGTTTGGTGTTGGCATGGATGATTTCGCGCTCGCCACTGAATACAAAGGCTCTGAAATGGCCAAGCAGATCTGCGACGGCAACATCGACGCCATGATCTACACCATTGGTCACCCCGCAGCGGCGATCAAAGAAGCGACCACAACATGTGACGTTCAACTGGTCTCTGTCAGCGGTGCCGAAATCGACAAGCTGGTTGCAGATAACCCGTTCTACCGCACAGCGACGATCCCAGCGGGCATGTACAAAGGCTCTGACTCTGACACACAAACCTTTGGTGTTGGCGCAACTTTTGTAACTTCTGCAAAAGTATCTGACGATGTGGTTTACGTTGTCGCGAAATCTGTGATGGAAAACATCGAAGACTTCCGCAAACTGCACCCTGCATTTGCAAACCTGAACCCAGAAGAAATGGTCAAAGACGGTCTTTCTGCGCCACTGCACCCTGGTGCGGCCAAGGCCTATATGGAACTGGGCCTGAAGTAACCGCTTTGTTCAAAGCATGAAACCAGAGTGCGTCCATGAAACATGGGGCGCACTCTATTTGCATAAAACGGGGTAATTCATGGCACAAGATCATCAAACAGATGGGACTGCCGCCGCGGACGCAATGGTTGCAGAAGCGGATACAGGGGCACGAAACCCAGCCGGAATTCAGGGACGTATCATCATCGCGACCTGTATCATTTGGTCGCTATTCCAACTTTATATCGCGTCTAAGATGCCTGGCATCATGGCGCAGCTCACCGGATTTTCCGATTTCGCCAACATCGCAGCCCAAGCACGATTTGTGCATTTGGCCTTTGCGATTGCTTTGGCCACATTGGCCTTTCCGCTGTTCAAAGGCTCTCCTCGGGATCGCATCCCTCTCTATGACTGGGGGTTGATCGCATTGGGCGTCGGGGCCTGTTTGTACCTGATCGTCTTCCGCTATCAGATTGCAGATCGCCCAGGTCTTTGGACACCCACAGACATCACCATGTCGGCCATTGGCATGGGTGTGCTGTTGATCAGTGTGTATCGTTCGCTGGGTCTACCTTTGGTCATTATCGCCAGCGCCTTTGTTCTGTTTGCCTTCTTTGGCGGCAATTCCGCTTGGGTGCGTGAGATCACCAACTACGGTGGCGCCTCGATGTTTAAGGCCTTGGGGCATTACTGGATGCAGACCGAAGGGGTCTTTGGTGTTGCGCTGGGCGTGTCCACCACAATGATCTTTTTGTTTGTTCTGTTTGGTGCATTGCTCGACCGGGCAGGGGGCGGCAACTGGTTTATCAAAGTTGCAATCGCTATGCTGGGCGCCTTGCGTGGCGGGCCAGCAAAAGCCTCTGTTTTGTCCTCGATGATGACCGGTATGATTTCTGGATCTTCTATCGCGAACACCGTGACCACAGGCACATTCACCATTCCATTGATGAAACGCATCGGTTTTCCGGCTGAAAAGGCGGGCGCGGTCGAAGTGGCGTCGTCCACCAATGGGCAGTTGACGCCGCCGGTTATGGGGGCTGCTGCGTTCTTGATGGTGGAGTATGTGAATATTCCCTACATCGACGTGGTCAAACATGCGTTCTTACCCGCGGTGATTTCTTACATCGCGCTATTGTACATTGTGCATCTGGAAAGCCTGAAGATGGGGCTGGAAGGTCTGAAGAAACAAGGTCGTAAGATCAACGTTCTGATGATCATGATCCTGTTCTTGTCGGGCTTTATCTTCCTTGGCGTCGCGACATTCCTGATGGTCGGTGTGCGTGCCTTGCTTGATCCTGTGATGGGCGACAGTATCTATGCCGCGCTTGCGATCGTGGCAGTGTTGTATGTTGTGCTGGTGGCCGTGGCCGCACGTTATCCAGACATCGAAGTGGACGATCCCAACGCACCCGTGCCAGAGGCACCACGTTTGACGCCGACCTTGTTGGGCGGTGCCTATTATGCCTTGCCGATCTTTATCTTGGTGTGGAACCTGATGGTGCGCACTGAAAGTTTAGAGCGGCTTTCACCTGCGCTGTCGGCCTTTTGGGCCACGATCTTTATGATCATCATCGCGCTGACCCATCGCCCGCTCAAGGCGTTCTTCCGCAATAGCGATTTCATGGCGGAAACGCGTGCAGGCTGGGGGGACTTTGTACAAGGTTTGATCATGGGCGCACGCAATATGATCGGGATCGGCGTGGCAACGGGGGCTGCGGGGATCATTGTAGGGACCATTAGTTTGACCGGTGCGCACCAAGTGATTGGTCAGGTGATCGAAGTGATCTCGGGCGGAAATTTGATGGTCTTGCTGTTCTTGGTCGCGGTGCTTAGCCTTGTTCTGGGTATGGGGCTGCCAACAACCGCGAACTACATTGTTGTAAGCTCGTTGATGGCGCCTGTGATTGTCACCGTCGGTGCGCAATCTGGTCTGGTTGTGCCACTGATCGCGGTGCACATGTTCGTCTTTTACTTTGGGATCTTGGCGGATGACACCCCCCCGGTGGGCCTTGCCGCCTATGCGGCGGCGGCGATTTCGCGAGGTGATCCGATTAAGACGGGTATTCAAGGCTTTGCCTATGACATTCGCACAGCACTTTTGCCGTTCCTCTTTATCTTCAACACCGATCTTTTGTTGATTGATGTGGGGTTGGGCAAAGCGATTGTGGTGTTCTTTGTGGCGCTAGTGGCGATGCTGTTGTTTGCAGCCGCAACCCAAGGCTACTTCATCGCAAAGTCCCGTAAATGGGAAAGTGCGGTGTTGCTGGTGATTGCCTTTATGCTGTTCCGTCCGGACTACTTCTTGGATCAAGTATCTGAGAAATACGCGTCGGCGTCGGGCCCTGTTGCCATGGAGCTTATGGGGCAGCAGGAAACCGGAAGTGACTTGCGTTTGATTGTCTCAGGTCCGGATTTTGACACAGGTGAAACACGCACCACAACTGTGGTGGTGCCTGCCATTGCCGGAGATGCAGAGACCGCTTTGTCGGAGCAGGGCTTGACCTTGTTGGAAGAGGGCGGTCAATTGCTCATGGAAGAGCCGTTCCCCGGAACGACTTACTTTGAGACATTGGGCAATGAGTATGATTTCTACGGTGACACACCCGTCACTGTGGCGACGGTTCAAGTTGAAAACGACCGGATGCCCAAGGAAATCTTCTTTTTGCCTGCGTTCCTGTTGCTTGCCGGTCTGGTGTTGATCCAGCGCCGTCGTGCAACGCAACCTGCTTTCTAAGGAGGCCAAGATGGCGAACACTATTGTACTTGCGGTCGACGTAAATGATCCAAAGGGCGCTGAGCGCCCGGCGGAACGGGCCTTGGAACTGGCGAAAGCCCAGGGGGCTTCATTGCACGTGATGAATGTGGTGCCTGACTTTGGCATGGCGGTTGTTGGGGTGTTTTTTACAAAGGATCACAACAAGCAAATGCTGGAAGAAGCCAACAAAGCGCTGACGCAATGGGCAGATGGCCGATTTGAGGGGGTTGCAAAGGTCACGCTCTCGATTGATCAGGGCACTGTCTATGAGCAGGTGTTGAAAGAAGCAGAGAGCCATAATGCAGATGTCATTGTGGTTGGGGCACATAAGTCTCAGCTGAAGGATTATCTGATTGGCCCCAATGCGGCGCGCATTGCGCGACATGCGAAGCAATCGGTTTTGGTTGTTCGGGACTAGTTTGAGAGCTTACGGATCATTTTTGGGGCCCTGCGGGGCCCCATTTCGTTGTGAACAGGGGCTTTGCCCCTCGCTGTGAAACCTGCGGTTTCCCATCTCACCCCAGAGTATTTTTAGAAAGATGAAGGGCGCGCGGTACGGTTTGTGGCTATGAGGGCGACTGAGCCATGGACCTTGGGCAGCTTCTGCGCTAACAGCCTTGGCCAAGAAATGTGAGGAATGCATCCATGTCAGGCCACGGCACCCCAATTCCAATGACGTCCCGCCCATGCGGCCCCCTTAAAGGAGAGGCGCATGTTCCCGGTGACAAATCTATCTCCCACCGCTCTTTGATCCTTGGCGCTTTGGCCGTCGGTGAAACAAAGATCACCGGACTGCTGGAAGGTGAAGATGTTTTGGATACAGCCAAGGCGATGCGGGCCTTTGGTGCAGAGGTGATCGAGCATGGCGGTGGATCATGGACGGTGCATGGTGTTGGCGTTGGCGGCTTTGCAGAGCCTGACAACGTGATCGATTGCGGCAACTCTGGCACTGGTGTGCGTTTGATCATGGGCTGCATGGCAACGACAGGGATTTCCGCGACCTTTACCGGGGATGCGTCTTTGAACAAGCGTCCGATGGCACGGGTGACAGACCCGATCGCGCTGTTTGGTGCGCAGTCTGTTGGCCGTTCAGGTGGACGTTTGCCGATGACAATTGTGGGGGCGGCAGAGCCAACCCCGGTGCGTTATGAGGTGCCGATGCCGTCTGCACAGGTGAAATCTGCTGTGTTGCTGGCGGGCTTGAATGCGCCGGGCCAGACAGTTGTGATTGAAAAAGAAGCCACGCGCGACCACACCGAACGTATGCTGGTAGGTTTTGGAGCAGAGCTTACGGTTGAAGAAACCGACGAGGGCCGTGTGATTACCTTAACCGGTCAGCCAGAATTGAAAGCGCAAACCATTGTTGTGCCGCGTGATCCATCGTCAGCGGCCTTCCCAGTTTGCGCGGCAATCATCACGCCGGGGTCTGATGTGCTGGTGCCAAATATTGGTCTGAACCCAACACGTGCGGGCTTGTTTACAACCCTGCGAGAAATGGGGGCGGATTTGACCTATGAGAACGAGCGTGAAGAGGGTGGTGAACCTGTGGCGGATCTGCGGGCTAAGTTCTCGCCGAACCTGAAAGGCATTGCGGTTGATCCTGCACGTGCGGCGAGCATGATTGATGAATACCCTGTGCTTTCTGTTGTTGCCTCTTTTGCTGAGGGCGAGACTGTCATGAAGGGCGTAAAAGAGCTGCGCGTTAAAGAATCTGACCGGATCGAAGCAATGGCAACGGGTTTGCGTGCCAATGGCGTTGAGGTTGATGAAGGTGAGGATTGGTGGATTGTCAAAGGTCTAGGCCACGGAAATGTTCCGGGGGGCGCAACCTGTCAAAGCCATCTGGATCACCGCATTGCCATGAGCTTTATGGTGATGGGCATGGCAGCGCAAAACCCAGTTTCCCTTGATGATGGCGGCCCGATCGCGACCTCCTTCCCGATTTTTGAGGGGTTGATGGCGGAATTGGGCGCAGAGGTTGTGCGGACTTAAGTCTAAGCAATTCAAATGATTATGAAGGGCGGCGGGGCATTAGATTGCGCCGCCGTCGCTGCTTTCCCCCCTGGAACTTGATTTTTTCGCTGCTTTTGTCATGATTTTGGCGGGCCAACCCTATGTTGGCCAGACGTATAACGGGTCGAGGAGGGGCGTCCCAATGGTGCGATGGTTAGGGCTGAGCCTGTTGGTGACGCTCATTTTTGCTGGTTTGGTGTTTGTCTGGTCGCTGCCGCATATTGCGCAGTCGGCGGGCGGGCTGCGGCCGTTTGATCTGCGTGTCACGGGATATAGTCAGGCGGACGCTCAGTATTTTTTGCAAAGCCTCTCGGACGACGGTCGCGTCTTTTACCTCAACGTCCATCACCGTTTAGATCTGCTGTTCCCGGTGTCTTTGGCGATCACCGTGATGTTGGCAACACGGTTGATGTATCGCGCGCGCACAGCAACGATCTTGATGTTTCCGATTTTGATGGCGACGTCCTTTGATTTTTTTGAAAATAAAATGGTGGCTGAACTCTTGCGTGCCCCAATTGGGCAGGTGGACCCTGTCATGATTGCCGGGGCCGAGATGTGGACCTTGTTAAAGTTCTGGTCTTTGGCGGCGTTGGCCATTGTGCTGTTGTTTGGATTTATGCGTGCGCTTTGGGTCAAAGGTTGGTCGTTTCGCGGCGCATGATTGGGGTTGCACCCGAGGTTTGAGATGGCCAATAGTGCAGCCATTACAGACAAAGGCGTGACATGCAGTTTACCATCGCAATTGACGGACCAGCCGCCGCTGGAAAAGGCACAATCTCTAAAGCTGTGGCGGCCCATTATGGGTTCGCGCACCTAGATACCGGATTGTTGTATCGTGCGGTTGGGGCAAAAACCTTGGCTGGCATAGATGTGTTAGAGGCCGCGATCACGCTGACCGCCGAAGATCTGACAGCATCAGATTTACGCACACCTGAGGTTGCACAAGCTGCATCCAAGGTGGCGGTATTGGCTGACGTTCGTGCCGCGCTTGTGGATTTTCAAATCGCGTTTGCACGTCGTTCTGGTGGGGCGGTCTTGGATGGGCGCGATATTGGAACAGTGATATGCCCACGGGCTGAGGCCAAGCTGTTTGTCACAGCCAGTGCCGAGGTTCGTGCAGCGCGTCGGTATTTAGAGTTGTCTCAAAACGGGCACGATGTGACACGCGAAGCAGTGCTTGAAGATGTCAAAGCGCGTGACGCGCGTGATATGAATCGTGCAGAGGCGCCTCTTAAACCTGCAGAGGACGCCGTTTTGATTGATACCTCTGATCTGGGTATTGAGGCTGCGATTGCAGCGGCCGTTGCCGCGATTGATGCGCGTAAGGGCTAGGATGGGTCTGGGTGTTTGCGTGACATTTTCACATAGGGGATGTTGCGCTTAAGGAACTGCCCACTTGTGACTTCAAATCCTAAAGATTGATAGAACAATTGGGCAGACTGGCGTGCATCAAACCAAAGCTGGCCTGCATTTTGTTGCCACGCCCATTCTTGCATATGTATCAACATCTTACGGCCAATACCTTGCCCTTGATAGGCTTGATCCACCGCAAACTTTCGCAGGCGAAATCCTGTGTCGTCTTGGAACAAGGACGCGACGCCGACGAGATGTGCATCGATGTATCCTCCGAAGTGGGTCGCCAATGCGTCTCCATCGATTTTGCTGACCTCAATGGGGTGATTAGGCCATAAGATCGCTTGGCGGATGGGCAAAGTGTCTTCGGCAGAGATAAATTGGATGTCGAGTGCGGTCATCACTGAACCAGTTGTTAAAAATTTGAGTTAATTCTAGAGAACTTATGGCAGTTTGTTCAGTGTTTCCAAACGAATTTCATCAACCCTTTGCGTGACGTTGGTTCTGGAGGTTGCATTGGGAACATTGATTTACATCGGCAATTACGCCGACATGGATGTGAGTGAATCTAATTCAACCATCGATAACGAAGGGGCCGTGACAGGTTCGTATTCTGCGGGCGATATGCAGAATGTTGAGGTGGATATCTCATCGAATTCGGGTAATGGCTATGCCTACGACGATGATTACGGCCGAACGCCTGACGATTTCACATATGACGTTGGCAATGGAGAGGTGTCGTCTGGCTTGGATTCTGAGGCTCGGTTTGCAGGTACCATCACCGATGGGGATGGGAATACGCACAGCGTCACGATGAGTGTGTATCAAACGCAGAACGGTGACACTTTTGTCAAACTGCCCAACGGCTATGATGTTTCTGAAGTCACGATTTCCCATGTCGTTGGGGATGGCTACAGCGGCATCTGGACGTCTGCATCAAGTGATTCAACCGTGGTTTGCTTTCATGTTGGCACGTGTATTCAAACACCGGGTGGCCCTACCGCGATCGAGCAGTTGCATATCGGGGATGAGGTGATGACCCTTGATCGAGGCGTGCAAAAAATCCGATGGATGGATTTTTGGGAGGTTCAGCATACCACTAGGGTTTCTGCGCCAATCACCATTGCACCCGGGGCATTGGGCAATGGTCTGCCCAAGCGCACGCTCAAAGTATCACCTCAGCACCGCATTCTGATCCGTTCTGCGATTGCGGCGCGTATGTTTGATACAGAAGATGTCTTGGTGCCCGCGATTCAATTGCTAGGGTTTCCCGGCATTGCGCAGCAAGACATCGGCCCACCGGCAACTTATGCGCATATCATGTGTGCACGCCATGAACTGGTGAATGCAGAAGGGGTCGCGGCGGAGACATTACTTTTGGCCGACCAAGCGATCCAGACATTGCAGGCCACTGGGAAAACAATTGCCCCTGATGTTGATATGCAAAATGAGCGCCCGGTCAGGGCCATTCAAGAGGGTAAAAGGCTCACGAAATGGGCTGAGCGGCATCGTAAAAATGCCAAACCGATGATCGCGGTTGCCGGCCCGAATCCAGATATCCCAGTCATGGCCATGGATGCTGATGTCGACATGTCTGGTCTTTTGACACGACAAACACCCGCATACCTTGCCAAAAGCGGGCATTTGGGCCTTGAAACTAAGGGTAAAACCGTTTAGTTGCCGCATTGTCGATAAGGCGATAACGCCGCAAGATAAAGAGATCGAGCAGGGTCGGATCAACCGGCCCTCTTTGTTTTGCGTTTCGCTTGGACCAATTCGTCCCGCAAATGGGGCTCCAACCAAGACCGGCGGAGACAACCGCGCGGCCAGATAAACCATTGTAAAGGAAACTTGAGACCACATGGCTCAGAACGTATCTATGGAGGATTTCGAAGCCCTCCTGAATGAAAGCTTCGAAATGGACACCCCTCAAGAGGGTTCCGTTGTTAAAGGCAAGATCATCGCTATCGAAGCGGGTCAGGCCATCATCGACGTAGGCTACAAAATGGAAGGCCGCGTTGAACTTAAAGAATTCGCAAACCCTGGCGAAGCTCCTGAAGTTTCTGTTGGCGACGAGGTAGAAGTTTACCTGCGCGCAGCTGAAAACGCTCGTGGCGAAGCGGTAATCTCTCGTGAGATGGCACGTCGCGAAGAAGCTTGGGATCGTCTGGAAAAAGCATACGCTGACGATGCACGCGTTGAAGGCGCGATCTTCGGTCGCGTTAAAGGCGGCTTCACAGTTGACCTGGGCGGCGCAGTTGCGTTCTTGCCTGGTTCCCAAGTTGACGTACGTCCAGTACGCGACGCGGGCCCACTGATGGGTCTGAAGCAGCCATTCCAAATCCTCAAGATGGACCGTCGCCGTGGCAACATCGTTGTGTCCCGTCGTGCGATCCTCGAAGAGTCCCGCGCAGAACAGCGTGCTGAAGTTATCGGCAAGCTGGCAGAAGGCGATGCGGTTGACGGTGTTGTTAAGAACATCACTGAATACGGTGCATTCGTTGACCTGGGCGGCGTTGACGGCCTGTTGCACGTGACCGACATGGCATGGCGCCGTGTGAACCACCCATCTGAGATCCTGACAATCGGCGAAACCGTTAAGGTTCAGGTGATCAAGATCAACAAAGAGACCCACCGTATCTCTCTCGGCATGAAACAGCTGATGGACGATCCATGGGATCTGGTTGCTGGCAAGTACCCACTTGAATCCGTTCACACTGGCCGTGTGACCAACATCACCGATTACGGTGCATTTGTTGAGCTGGAAGCTGGTGTTGAAGGTCTGGTGCACGTGTCCGAAATGTCTTGGACCAAGAAAAACGTACACCCAGGCAAAATCGTGTCTACGTCTCAAGAAGTCGAAGTCATGGTTCTGGAAATCGACGGTGCAAAGCGTCGTGTTTCCCTTGGCCTCAAGCAAACACAGCGCAACCCATGGGAAGTCTTTGCTGAGACACACCCAGAGAACACTGAAGTTGAAGGTGAAGTTAAGAACATCACCGAATTCGGTCTGTTCATTGGCTTGCCTGGCGAGATCGACGGCATGGTTCACCTGTCCGACATCTCTTGGGACGAGCGTGGCGAAGACGCGATTCAGAACTACCGCAAGGGCGACGTTGTCAAAGCGATCGTTTCTGAAGTTGACGTTGAAAAAGAGCGTATCTCTCTCTCCATCAAAGCGTTGGGCGGCGACAAGTTTGCCGAAGCGACTGGCGGCGTGAAGCGTGGCTCTATCGTGACTGTTGAAGTGACCGCAATCGAAGATGGCGGCATTGAAGTGGAATACGAAGGTATGAAATCCTTCATCCGCCGTTCTGACCTGGCACGCGATCGTGCAGACCAGCGTCCAGAGCGCTTCAACCAAGGCGATAAGATCGACGTTCGCATCACCAACGTTGACTCCAAGACACGCCGTCTGGGTCTGTCCATCAAGGCACGCGAAATCGCGGAAGAGAAGGAAGCTGTTGAACAGTATGGTTCCTCTGATTCCGGCGCGTCCCTGGGCGATATCCTGGGCGCAGCTCTGAAGGGCGACGAATAATCGTCTTTTAGATCAGTGATCTAAAACCTTTTGGCCTCGCCCAATCGGGCGGGGCCTCTTTATTGAGGGCATCCAAATGTCCGACATGCCCCCATTCCAAAGAGAAGACACACAGTGAAACAAGCCCTCCAAGACGCGCTGGATGACCGCGGCTATGAAACTTTGACGCCGGTCCAGCAGGCTGTCATGTCCGAAGAGTACATCGGTCGCGACCTGTTGGTTTCAGCACAAACGGGTTCTGGCAAAACGCTAGGCTTCGGTCTGGCGATTGCGCCTACGTTGCTTGGAGAAGAAGAACGTTTTTCCCGCGCGAAAGCGCCTTTGGCCTTGGTGATCGCACCAACCCGCGAATTGGCTATGCAGGTCAAACGCGAACTGGGTTGGCTTTATGCCAAAGCCGGTGGCGTGATGGCCTCTTGTGTGGGTGGTATGGACGCACGTGATGAGCGCCGCACATTAGACCGCGGCACACATATTGTTGTGGCAACGCCGGGTCGTTTGCGCGACCACATCCAACGTGGCTCAATTGATTTGTCGCAAGTGCGTGCCGTCATTCTGGATGAAGCAGACGAAATGCTTGATCTGGGTTTCCGCGAAGATCTTGAGTTCATTCTGGAGCAAGCTCCAGAAGAGCGACAAACGCTGTTGTTCTCTGCGACGGTCCCAAAATCCATCGCGGGTCTGGCAAAGCGGTATCAAAACGATGCGGTGCGCGTAGTTACGAAAGCAGAAACAAAGCAGCATGCCGATATTGAATATCGTGCGATGAATGTGATGGACCGCGATCTGGAAAACGCAGTCATTAACACATTGCTGTATCATGATGCGCCAAACGCTATTGTATTTGGTAACACCCGCGCGATGGTAAACCGACTGACGACGCGCCTGTCCAACCGTGGGTTCAAGGTTGTGTGCTTGTCAGGGGAACTGTCTCAGAACGAACGGACCCATGCGTTGCAAGCCATGCGCGATGGCCGGGCCAACGTATGTGTGGCCACAGATGTTGCCGCACGCGGGATCGATCTTCCGAACCTTGATTTGGTGGTTCATGCCGAACTTCCGGGCAGCCATGAAACCATGTTGCACCGCTCTGGCCGTACAGGCCGCGCAGGGCGCAAAGGTGTCAGCGCTTTGGTTGTGACCAAACGGTCGCAAAAGAAAGCGCAACGTATTCTAAGCATGGCCAAAGTTGAGGCCGTGTGGGGCAGTGCGCCATCTGCAGATGATGTGTCTGCAAAAGAAGAAGAGCGTATGTTCGCAGACGAAGCGTGGAACACGCCGGTTTCTGACAAAGAACGCGACACCGTTGCCAAGCTGCAAGAACGTTTCAGCGCTGAACAATTGGCTGCGGCTTATCTTCGCCTGCGTCAGACGGCGGGTTCTGCACCTGAAGAATTGGGTGTGGTCGAAGACACCAAGCCACGTCGCAAAGAAGACTTTGGGGCAAGCATCTGGTTCTCTGTTGCCGGTGGTCGTGCGGCTGGTGCCGAAGCACGCCGTTTGTTGCCCATGCTGTGCAAGGCAGGTGGCCTGACCAAAAACGACATCGGTGCGATCCGCATTCAGCAAGATCAATCTTACATCCAAATTCTGGAAAGCAGCGTCGAGGGTTTCCTCAAGGCGATTGGCCCAGATATGGCAGTCGAAGATGGCGCTGCGGTACAGCAGCTTGCAGAAGCTCCAGTATTGGAACGCCCAGAGCGGTCTGGCGGTGGACGCTTTGATAAGCCACGTGGTGGGAAACCCGGTGGCAAGCCGGGTGGTAAGCCATGGGGTGGACGTCGTGATGAAGGCGGCGACCGTCCTCGGTTCCGCAAAGATGGTGACGGTGGAAAACCGCATCGCAAGGGCGACGGCAAACCGTACAAAAAACGTGACGAAGAAGCTTGGGGTGACCTTGGCAAACGTGGTGGTAAACCCGAGGGTCGTAAAGGCGGTGACAAACCAAAAGGCCCACCTCCGCCAAAGGGCAAAGCCAACAGCAAAAAGAACAAAGCGCGGGCTGCTGCGGCCAAGTCCAGCTTTAAGAAACCCAACAGCAAAGGGTAATGGATCGCGGCTTTGGCCGCGAATCAATCGCTATGCTGCGATGCAGCGACCTTCGCTTATGCAGAAGGATCGCTGCATCTTGGGCGTAGCTTTGCCGATTTTTTCCCGTACAGGTGTATTTTTCTAGGAAATCAGGGGTTTGCCTAACGTTAATGTTTCCGTTTTTGGCAAATTTTCCTATATTCATCTGACATAACAAGCGTCTAACAGAAATTGCCCTGGGGAGAGGTTACCGATGATCCGTTCGGAATTGATTCAGAAAATTGCCGATGAAAATCCACACCTGTACCAGCGCGACGTTGAGCGCATTGTAAACGCCATTTTCGAAGAGATCACTGACGCCATGTCACGTGGGGATCGTGTCGAACTGCGCGGCTTTGGCGCATTTTCTGTGAAGCAGCGAGATGCGCGTATTGGACGCAACCCACGCACCGGTGAAGCGGTTACGGTTGACGAGAAACACGTTCCGTTCTTTAAGACAGGCAAGTTGCTAAGAGATCGTCTGAACGGAAAAGCTTAATGCGTTACATTCGCTATGCGTTTTTGGCCACACTGGGTGTGGTCCTTATCTGTGTTGCCCTTGCAAACCGGGGCAATGTTACTTTGAATTTATTGCCAGAGCCCTTGGCAGACCTTTTAGGCCTGGGGTATTCGGTGAGCCTTCCTTTGTTCATCGTTATCTTCGGCGGCATCGTGGCGGGTTTGTTGATCGGCTTCGTATGGGAATGGCTCCGCGAATATAAAATCCGCGCAGCGGCCGGGCGAACAGAGCGCGAGCTTAAGCAAACCCAACGCGAAGTGCGGCGTTTGAAAGGGGCACAAGGCGAGCCAAAAGACGAGGTTCTGGCGCTTTTGGATGAAGCCAGCTAAACCCGGCTTAAGCCGATCTAAAACGCCCCGGACCGGTTCCGGGGCTTTTGCATTTTAGGGGATAAGAATGGATACCCGGGTCAAAATCTGTGGGCTGAAAACAGCAGAACATATCTCAGCCGCTGCTGAGGCGGGCGCGACCTATGTGGGCTTTGTCTTTTTTCCAAAGTCACCACGCAATGTTTCGATCGCGGACGCAAAAGCAATGGCGCTTGAGGTGCCTGTGGGCGTTGCCAAAGTGGCGTTGACCGTCAATGCCGACAATGCATTTCTGGATGAACTGGTCGACCAAGTTCCACTGGATATGCTCCAACTGCACGGGAAAGAAACCCCAGAGCGCGTGGCAGACGTGCGTGCACGCTATGGGTTACCGGTGATGAAAGCCATTGGAATTGCCGAAGAATCTGACCTTGCCCAAATCGATGCCTACGGCTCCGTGGCAGATCAGTTGCTTGTTGATGCCAAAGCGCCGAAAGGCGCCGACCTGCCGGGGGGAAACGGGTTGGCCTTTGATTGGCGCTTGGTCAATCGCAAATACTGGCCATGCCCTTGGATGTTGGCGGGTGGCCTAACCCCTGAAAACGTAGGACTGGCGGTGCAAATGACGGGCGCACGGCAAGTTGATGTGTCCTCGGGCGTAGAGACTGCGGCCGGCGTGAAAGACGCCGCGCTGATCCGTGCCTTTGTAAAAGCCGCAAAAGAAAAGCCCGCACCCAAGTTATCCTGACGTTTTTGGATGGAAGTTTTGGCCCAACAGGCCTAAGACATTCGCCAACAGTTTACGAAAGAGGCATCCATGGCCAACGATCTTTTCAACAGCTTCATGAACGGTCCCGATGAAAAGGGGCGTTTTGGTATTCACGGTGGGCGTTTCGTGTCTGAAACTCTGATGCCATTGATCCTTGATCTGGAAGCAGAGTACGAAAAGGCTAAAACTGATCCGACCTTTTGGGCGGAAATGGATGACCTTTGGAAACACTATGTGGGCCGCCCAAGCCCGCTGTATTTTGCACCGCGCATGACCGAAGAGCTTGGCGGCGCCAAGATCTATCTGAAGCGTGACGAGCTGAACCACACAGGTGCGCACAAGATCAACAATGTGTTGGGGCAGATTATTCTGGCCAAACGTATGGGCAAGAGCCGCATTATCGCCGAAACCGGCGCGGGTCAGCACGGCGTGGCAACAGCCACTGTCTGTGCCAAGTTTGGCCTGAAGTGCGTGGTCTACATGGGCGCCCACGACGTCGAACGTCAGGCGCCAAACGTATTCCGCATGCGTCTATTGGGTGCTGAAGTGGTGCCTGTGACTTCTGGCCGTGGCACGTTGAAAGACGCGATGAACGACGCATTGCGCGACTGGGTCACCAATGTGGATGATACCTTCTACTGCATCGGGACCGTGGCTGGTCCACACCCGTATCCTGCGATGGTGCGCGACTTCCAATCAATCATCGGCAAAGAAGTGCGCTGGCAGCTGGAAGAGCAAGAAGGCGAGGGCCGTCTGCCTGATACCGTGATTGCCGCCATCGGTGGTGGGTCCAACGCCATGGGCTTGTTCTTTCCGTTCCTTGATGATGACAGCGTGAATATCGTTGGCGTCGAAGCGGGCGGCAAAGGCGTGAACGAGAAAATGGAACACTGTGCGTCGCTGACCGGCGGGCGCCCAGGGGTTCTGCACGGTAACCGTACTTATCTTTTGCAAGATGACGATGGTCAGATTCTCGAAGGGTTCTCTATTTCTGCTGGCCTTGATTATCCGGGCATCGGGCCAGAACACGCATGGCTGCACGATATCGGGCGGGCGCAATATGTGTCGATCACCGATAAAGAAGCGCTCGAAGCCTTTCAATTTGCGTGCCGCACCGAAGGCATCATTCCTGCGCTTGAACCAAGCCACGCATTGGCACATGTGATGAAACTCGCACCAACGCTGCCAAAGGATCATATCCTTGTCATGAACATGTGTGGCCGAGGCGACAAAGATATCTTCACTGTCGCCCGTCATCTGGGTTTTGACATGAGCGACAGCGAATAACGCGCTGACACAGAGTAGATTTCAGCGGCGGCCCTCGGGTCGCCGTTTTTCGTTTTAGGCACAGGATTTAGATATAAACCATTGTTTATCGCCCTCATCCTTTGGGCGATAAACCGCGATTTAATCCTCAGTCCAATCGCCAAGGCAAACCAATCGGCCCAAGTTCTCAGCACGGCAGTCACACGGACTGACCATGACACCTCTTAACGAACTGAACCGAAAGGGTACCTCATGAAACGTATTTTGATCGCAACAACCGCTCTCACGCTGGCCACCGCAGCTTATGCGCAAAGCAGCGACTTTGTTGACCGTGTCGCAGCGGATTTGGCTGCACAGGGTTATGAAAACATCGAAGTTGAAACTGAAAATGGCACCGTTGTCGCCGAAGGTGAGATGAACGGCGTGTCGTATGAATTCACTTATGATCCCACAACCGAGGCATTGTTGTCCCGTGAAGAAGAAGTCGAAGACAGCGATGACGACGATGACACCGAAGAAGCTGAAGATGAAAAAGATACAGAAGAGGCTGACGACGAAGATGAAGACGACGAAGATGAAGACGATGATGATGACGAGGAAGATGAAGATGACGACGAGGATGAAGACGCTTAATTGAAGAATGATATAAGTCAGGCAAGCGCTTGAAATCCCATGCTTGCTCTTGTCTTATCATCATGCCGATTGGTCGATGCATCCCCGAACGGCCAATCGGCAGCATGGAGACGTATATGCGTTTTGTAAGAACTTGGATTGTAAGGGCCGCGCTGCTGTGCCTTGCAAGCCCTGCTTGGGCCTCACCTTCTGTGGATAAGATCATCGCGCAGTTGCGTGCTCAAGGCTATACCGAGATCGAAGTGGGCCGCACTTGGCTAGGCCGTATTCACATCGAGGCGGAAAATGAAACCCGCGAGCGCGAGATCATTTTGAACCAGCGTACTGGCGAAATCCTGCGCGATTTCTGGGTCACCCACAGCGATGATGACGATGATGGTCATGGCGTGCTTGGTCATGAGTGATCGACCAAAACGAGCTCGCAGCCGCATAACCCTGATCGCATTGACCTGCGTGCAGGGGCTGTGCGCGATTTTCTTTGTCTCTGACATCCTCTTGACGATATTTGGCGCCCGCAGTGTGCCCATTAGCTGGCAAACTCGCGAGTTGCTTGAAATTGGTGCAGCGGTGGGCCTGTCACTTGGAGTGGTCTTGGGGTTTGTGGCATTGCGCCGGTCAATGCGCCGTAGTGAAGTGGCCGAAGCCCGCCTGCACAATCTACAGATGGATTTTCAAGAGCACCTCATCAGTAGTTTTTCGCAGTGGCGCCTGACCGCTGCGGAACAGGATGTGGCGATGTTTTCCTTAAAGGGGATGTCTGTGTCGGAAATTGCAGAGTTGCGGCAAACCAGCGAAGGCACCGTAAAAGCCCAAAGCAACGCGATCTATCGCAAGGCAGGCGTCAGCGGCCGGACACAGTTGCTTAGCCTGTTTATCGAGGATTTGATGCTGGGTGCGCCACACAAGGACGCACAGTCTTAATCAGCCGCGTGTTCCTGCAAAATACGCATCGGAACGATATCGGTCGCCCGGATGTGTGTGGCGTGTAGATTAACCTTTGGTGCACAGCCTTCGTCATGGGCTTGAAGGAACCGCGCGGCGCATAAACACCAGCTATCTCCGGGCTTTAGCCCTGGGAAGTTAAAGTCAGGTTGTGGCGTGCTCAGGTCATTGCCAACATATTTGGAATAAGCCAGAAACTCTGCGGTCATCACGGCGCAAACGGTATGGCTGCCTGAATCCGCATCACATGTGTTGCAGTGGCCGTCGCGAAAGAAACCGGTGACCGGATCGGTTGAACAAGGCTGCAAAGTTTTGCCCAAAACATTTAGGGGCGGATCCTTTTGCATGTAGGCATCCTTTCTATGGCTTACCGAAACTTATCGACAAGCTTTTGCATAGCAGAGCGTGTATCGTCCTCTGCTGCGGTTTGAGGCTCTGGGGGCGGGGCCACCTTGGCTGGCTTGGATTTGCTGGTCGAAGAACGAGGAGGGGCCACGCGGAGGGCCACCGCATTCATGAATTTGCCGCTGTCACCCGCCGCGAGATGTGATGCACCATCACTGATGCCGCGCAGCAGGTCATCCAGCCAATCCTGATCGGCTTTGGCAAAATCCCGCAGCACATAGCCCGCGACCTTGTCTTTGTGGCCGGGATGACCGATGCCTAGGCGCACACGATCGTAGTGCGGGCTGATATGTTGATGAATAGACCGAAGCCCATTGTGCCCCGCATGACCACCGCCTGATTTGACACGGCATTTGCCCGGCGCCAGATCAAGCTCGTCATGAAAGACCGTGACATCCACGCTGTCGAGCTTATAAAACCGCATCGCCTCGCCCACAGCTTGGCCGGACAGGTTCATAAAGGTATCTGGCTTGAGCAGGATCACCTTCTCACTGCCAAATTTACCCTCACTGACCTGCGCTTGAAACTTGCCACGCCAAGGGGCAAAGCCATGGTCTTCGGCCATGCGATCCAATGCCATAAACCCGATGTTATGACGGTTGCCAGCGTATTTGGGGCCTGGGTTACCCAGGCCAACAAAGAGTTTCATCGGTTTTCATTCGCCTCTATTCAGTCTGTTTCGTTACTAAGGCTTCGCGAAACGCATGGCGAGTGTAATTTGAACGGATGTAAAAAGGTACTGCGTTATTGAACCTTCAGTCTTTCATTTAGACGTTTCAAAGTCGGGCGGATTGCAGTTCCATATGAAATCTGGGGCTGAGACGGCGTGAGATGTGCCTCTTTCTCTAGCTTTGTCACCTGTTTGCGGGTGGTCAGCGCGGCTTTGTGAAAATCTGTATGCTTTGAGAGGCCATGATTGAAGAACGCGTCCCCCCAGTACGTGAACTCATTTTTGTCATTGCATCCAAAAGAGCTTCGGTCTTCGGCTGCCGCAGTGATGATGAGGCGATTTGGGGATTTAAGGTCATCTATGAATGAGCCAGAAAAACACGCTGAGACAACAATCACGGCATTTTTTACTCCTGCATTGTCTAATGCCGCTGCAAATGCGGGCGCTGTCAGATGAGACGTGTCTTGCCCCGGCATTCCAGTTGAAATCACGTCAGGACGGCCGTGCGACGTTAGGAAAACCAGCATAACATCCTCGCTGGGATCCATTGTCTTTGCAATGCGTTCAAAGCTCTCTGTTAGGCTTTGGTATGTGATCAATGGGCGGCGAGACGGCTGGCTGACATGGGTGCCCAGCCGAATGGTTCGACCCTTTGCGTCATACTTGTTTTCAAGGATGTCTTGAAGCTTGGCTGTCTCGCGCTGAAAAATCCATTGCTCGGGATGCCCGCCGCCTAGAACGGCATAAAGGTCAACTTGCCCAGGTGTCTGCGCCTTCAAACCAGTTGATGGAACAAAGGCCAACGTCTCGGCCGGTGTAACCTCTATAGGTGGGGCCGTGTTTTCATCGGTGGTCATGGTACATGATGCGGCAAGCGCAAGTGCTGCTGTGAACATCAAAGGGCGCATGGCGCGTGTTGCGGCAAAGCTGCGCATTGAAAGAGAAAAGTTCATCTTAAATCCAAATAGCCTTTAAATATGAGGTATTTAAATTCGCCAGTGAACCGATTTGCAAGAAAAAAACGCGGCTCTCAAATGAGAGCCGCGTTCTATTCAGCGCAGGTGCGCGAAGGGGCTTATGCCTCTTCTGTTGCTTCTGCTTCTGGTGCTTCAGCTGCCTCGCCATCGTCTTCGTTGTCAGCAGAACGCAGGCCTGATGGTGCAGACAGGTTCGCGATAACAAAGTCACGATCGATAGTTGGCTTTGCGCCTTCTGGCAGGTCGATTTGAGAGATGGTGATGGTGTCACCAACTTCTTTACCCGCAAGATCAACAACCAGTTTCTCTGGAATGTCGCCAGCTGTTACGTTCAGCTCAACTTCTGGACGCACAACAGTCAGAACACCGCCTTTTTTGATGCCTGGTGCTTCTTCTTCGTTCACAAACTCAACCGGGATGAACAGGCTGATTTTGGATGTACGCTTAAGGCGCAGCAGGTCCAGGTGTGTTGGAAGATCTTTAACAACGTGACGCTGCACGTTACGGCAGATCACACGTACGTCTTCTTGGCCTTCGATCTTCAGGTTGAAGAGAGTGCTCAGGAAACGGCCGTCTTTCAGTTTCTTAAGCAGAACATTGAAAGGAACTTGGATTGCCTGTGGTTCAGCGTCGCCGCCGTATACAACACCAGGTACCATGCCATCGCGACGTGCTTGACGAGCGGCGCCCTTGCCTGTCCCCGTACGGATTTCGACGTTAAGATCAGGGATCTGTCCAGCCATTTGAATTCTCCAATATGTTTAGGGCGGGGTTCCTCCAAGGCTGTAACCCCGCGTGAAGCGCTGCCCATAGCGTAGAATCAACCAATTGGAAAGATGGTTTTCACCCCGAAAGGTGAATTTATGCCATCAACGGCCGCAGATGCCCATTTGCCTGTAAAACTTGGTCATACAGATCAAATTCAGCAGCCCTTGCGCGGCGCAAACTGATCTCGACGTCATGTGAAATGGGGGCCGGCTTCGGTGGCGATACATTTTTCTCGGGGAAGGTCAGTTTGGTCTCAAATCGCTCTTCCAAGAACCGCCGGATGGTTGGTTGTTCTTCATAGGCAAAAATGTGGTGCAACGGAATGCGCCCATCGGCCATACTAAGAAACCCATATTGGCTGCCAATCGCCGCAAAGCTGGGCTGCGGATATTTTAGAACCTCTAGAACAAACTCATCAAAGCTCAGGTTGGACGTATTCGCATCACGACGCCCGCTTTTGGGGGCGGTGCGATACCGATACCAGCTGCGGATTTGTTCCAAAGGATTGCGCATCACAGCCATACGTTCGGGCTTGATCCCATAGAAGTCATCAAGAAACGGGGCCATTTTACGTTCAAACTGCCCCGCATTCAAATGCTTGCGACGTTTGGCAAAGACGATGTCAGCTTGGCCACGCAGCGCATGTTCGTACGCGGTCGAGCCAGTCTTGGGCGTGGCCAAAAAGGCGAGATTCTGTTTAAAGTATATTTGCAAAGGACTGTTCGGCGTTGTTTTCCAAGACCTACCGCGCCGGCGCTGTGACTGTCAAAGTAGAATGAATCAAAGATCGAGAGACTATGACATTCGCGCCGCATCGCTTTTCTGGCTTTCCAAAGGATACGGCGCCTTACATTACCTTTGGTTTCAGTCTTGCCAGTTTCCTGAAAAATTCTTTGGTATCATTAAGATATCACGATCGAGGTCTTTCACAGATCGGCGACCACACAGCCCCATAGAGACATCAAATTCCTTTTGCAGGATCTCTAGTGTTTTGGTCACGCCAGCTTCGCCCATGGCGCCCAAACCATAGATGTAAGACCGCCCGATATAGGTGCCTTTAGCGCCCATGGCGACGGCCTTTAGAATGTCTTGGCCAGACCGGATACCACTATCAAGATGTACCTCAATTTTGTCGCCCACTGCATCCATAATCGCGGGCAGGGCGCGGATTGCTGAAAGGGCACCATCTAGCTGGCGGCCCCCGTGGTTGGACACGATGATCGCATCGGCCCCCACGTTCAGCGCTTCTTTTGCATCGCGCGGGTCGATGATCCCTTTGATGATCAGAGGGCCATCCCACATTTTGCGGAACTGGCGAATGCGATCCCAGTTGAGCGCTTGGTCAAAGGCGTTGGCTGTCCAGTCCATAAGCGAAGAGGGGTCTTCCACGCCCTTTGCGTGGCCGACAATATTGCCAAAGAAACGGCGCTTGGTGCCCAGCATCCCCAATCCCCACCGCCATTTCGTGGACAGGTTGATCATATTGGCCAGGGTTGGTTTGGGCGGGGCTGATAAGCCGTTCTTAAGGTCTTTGTGACGTTGCCCCAGCATCTGAAGGTCGACGGTGATCACCGCTGCCGAGCATTTTGCATCTTTGGCCCGATCAAACAGACGCTGCATAAAGTCATCGTCTTTGAGGGTGTAAACCTGCATCCAAAATGGCTTTTCGGTATGTGCGGCAACGTCCTCGATCGAGCAAATCGACATGGTCGAGAGTGTGTAGGGCACGCCGAATTTTTCCGCAGCACGGGCGGCTTTGATTTCACCGTCTGCATGTTGCATCCCAGTCATGCCAACCGGGGCCAACGCGACGGGCAACGCAACATCTTGGCCAATCATCTGGGTGGCTGTGCTGCGGCCGGTCATATCAATCGCAACGCGTTGTTTTAACAGGATATCTGCAAAGTCACTGGTGTTTGCGCGAAAGGTCTGCTCTGTCCAACTGCCTGACTCGGCATAGTCATAGAACATGCGTGGAACACGACGTTCATAGATCTTTTTGAAGTCATTGATGCACGTGATGACCGCCATGTGTATTCACCCGATTGCCTGCATTGGTAAGCATTCATTACCAATATGTAAGGGTGAGGGCAACACCCAGTCAAACAGGTAGCGCCGTGTTGGATTTCGTGCGGCGTAAAACAAAGTTTGTATGCGAAGATCGCACAACCCCAAGCCGCAATACACGTCGCATGATGAAATGCTCCAATGCCTCGGGGTCTTCCGCCACGACTTTCATGAGAAAGTCATTGGATCCGGTGATCGAACAACACTCGATAATCTGATCTTCGGTTTGCACAAACCGATCAAAGGTCGCGATGGTTTCTTCGGTGTGATCCTGCAACGATACTTGCATATAGGCCTGCGCATGTAGGCCCAGTGCACGCGGATCAAGGATGGCCACATAGCGATCAATCAGCCCCGCATCCTCAAGCCGTTTCACCCGCCGCCAGCAAGGGGAGGTCGAAAGGCTGACCTGTTCAGCCAGGGCGTGAAGGCTGATTTTGCCGTCTGCCTGTAAGATGCGTAAAATTTCACGATCTTTTTCTTCGATCATGGGCATTATTTTCCTCTCTTGGCTGAGCATTTGATAAATGTTGCCTTTTGTTGTGAGGGAAATCCAGTAAATCAGGCGAATTTTCCCTCTTTTTTGCTCGAAACTGAGTGAAGAGGAGGAAGATATGCCAAAAAGCACAAGTTACGAGGCAAAATTACCCGATGAGCAGGGTTATATTGCCTACACAGCCGAGGAGGATGCGGTTTGGAAGGATCTATTTGACGCGCAGCGAGGCGCCGTAGAGGCGCATATGGCGAAGCCATACCTGCAGGGGCTTAAGGCGCTGGACATGCCGCAAGATCGTGTACCTCAGTGCCCAGATATCTCGGCCAGTCTTATGCGCGAAACCGGATGGCGGGTTGCGCCCGTTCCAGCGCTGATTGGGTTTAAAACTTTCTTTACAATGTTGGCTGATCGCACCTTTCCCGCGGCGTCTTTCATCCGCAGTCGGAAAGACTTTGACTACATCGAAGAGCCTGACATTTTTCACGAGATTTTCGGCCACACACCCTTGCTGACCGATAAACGCTTTGCTGCGTTTTCACACGCGATTGGGCGGGCCGGGCTGAAAGTTGAAAAGCAAGACTATGCTTGGTTGATCCGACTTTATTGGTTCACCATCGAATTTGGCCTGACACGCGAAGAAGGCCAGTTGAAGGCCCTTGGGTCAGGGCTGGCGTCATCGAAAACAGAATTGCCACATGCGGTGATCAGTGGCGATCCGGTCATTCGCCCGTTTGATGTGATCGATATACTGCGGACGCCCTACCGTATTGATATTCATCAGCCCGTTTACTTTGTCATCGATGAGTTGAACGACCTCTTTGAGGCCGCTGATCGTGATTTGTTGGCAGATATTCAAACCGCCCGCGCATTGGGCCTGTTTGAGCCACTCTATGAAATCGAAAAGAAAGCATCCTGATATGAAAGATTCTGCAACCTGCGTGCCATGTTCCGAGGGCACCGGCCTTTTAAACGCGCGTCAGATCGAAGAGGCGCAAGCCCTGTTGCCCAGCTGGACCTTTGCGGCGGGAAAAATCGTAAAACGCTATGAGTTCAAAGGGTTTGGCAAGGCTGTTCAGATGGCAAATCTGGTCGCTTGGCATTCTGAAAAGATGGGCCATCACGCGGATGTGGCCTTTGGCTGGGGGTATTGTGAAGTGAGCTACACCAGCCACGAGGCCGGTGGTCTGACACAAAATGATATTCTCTGTGCAACGCGGCTCGAAAGCATGGTGTCCTAAAACGAAAAAGCCCGGGTCACGTGGCCCGGGCTTAGTCATTATATCTTATGAATTTACGCGCGATGTGCACCGTCTGCGAGTGATTTCACGAAATCCAAAACCTCTGAAACCGGCTTCTGCTGGGCGATTTCGCTAACGATGGCAGAGCCTACCACAGCGCCATCCGCGATAGAGGCGATGGCCTCGGCGCGTTCCGGGGTCTTGATGCCAAAACCCACGATGACCGGCAGATCAGTGCTTGCTTTGATGCGAGCGACTTCTGGGCCGACGTCGCCTGCTTCGGCCTCGGCAGAGCCCGTGATGCCGTTGATAGAGACATAGTATACAAAGCCAGATGTGTTTTGCAGAACCTTCGGCAAACGCTTGTTATCTGTCGTGGGGGTCGCCAGACGAATAAAGTTGAGTCCCGCTTTTTGCGCAGGGATGCACAGCTCTTCGTCTTCTTCTGGGGGCAGGTCCACAACGATCAAGCCATCAATGCCAGCCGCTTTAGCATCGTCCAGGAAAGCGTCGACGCCGCGATTGTAGATGGGGTTGTAGTAGCCCATCAGAACAATAGGGGTCGTGTCATCGGTTTTGCGGAACTCAGCGGCCATATCCAGCGTTTTCTGCAAGGTCATGCCAACCTCAAGCGCACGCTGGCCGGCCAGCTGAATGGTGCCGCCATCGGCCATTGGGTCAGTAAACGGAACACCAAGCTCAATGATATCAACGCCAGCACCCGGCAGACCTTTGATGATCTCAAGTGCGGTATCATAGTCTGGGTCGCCTGCCATCACATAGGAAACGAACGCTTTTCTATTCGCGGCTTTCAATTCTGCAAATTTCGCGTCGATCCGTGACATAGGGTATTCCTTTATATTCGCTCTGCCCGATGTGCCGGATGAAATAAGGAAAATCAATACTCGGTGATGCTATTTTGGAAAATGGGACCGGGTCGCACGTGATTTAAAGAGTTTTCGTTCCATCGCCGCATCCAGAAACAGCATGATATGGTCTAGGATCGGTTGACCATGCACAGTAACATCCAGCGCATTTAAACGCGGATCATCGGCTGTTTCACTTGCAACTTCGTGCAAATGCACCGGAATGGCGCGACTGTGGGCGGCTTTGGTCAGGGCGGTGGCTGCTTTGGGCGGTAGTATGGATGAAGCTGTTGATTGCATCAGGAAAAGCGCAGGATCACCGCGCTTTAACCAATCTGAGGGAAACCCGGCCGAAGAGAGGGCAACGACGGCCAAAGGGGCTGGATAAGTCGCCGTTTCGCGAAGTGGGCCGTAGGCCGCATTCAGCACAGCTGTAGCGCTGCTTTCATTCCCCCAAAGCGCGGTTCTATTGGGGTCGTGACAGGCAAGGATTGCGTTTTCGAACAGCCATAACAACGCAGTATCTGCTGCGATGGTTGTGGCGCCCGCGGTTTCTGCGCTGATCGCCACAAAATTATAACCCTGATCGGTCGTAGCTGTGATCAGGCTGAGCACGTTCTCATTTGGGTCGTGTGCCGGGGCCAGCCAAATCAATGAGGGACGCGGTGCTGAGCATACCGTGTTTGGCGCGTAAATCGTCAACTGTTCAGGCGGCTTGCTGGTCTGTGCCTCACGGCCCTCAATAAAGTATTGGGTGGGGTTCGCCCACGCGCTATGGGCTGCGCAACCTAGGCAAAGCGCCAAGCTCAGCTTGGCCCCTCGAATGCGTCTCTTCATTAATATGTAACCCTTTCGCCAAACGACCGCTTAGGGCTGATCATTGACCATGATCATCCAATGGGTGCCAAACTTGTCTTTGCACATGCCAAACCCAGCAGAAAAAAACGTGGGCTCAAAAGGCATTGTGATCTCTCCACCCTCTGAGAGTTTCCAAAAGGTTGCACGGGCATCATCAATGTTGTCACACATGTGCGAAACCGCAGAACCAGTTTGAACGGGGTCGGGAGAACCAGGGGGCACATCGCTACACATCAGAGTTTGACCGCCGACATCGATTTGAGAGTGCATAAGCCGATCCAGATCCGGCAGGCCAGCTTCTGGCGGCGCATCAGAATAGGGCATCTTTATTACATTTTCAGCGCCAAAGACCTCGGCGTAGAAGTCAATCGCGTCAGAGCAGCTGCCGTCAAAGAAAAGATAGGGAATAAAGGACATGAGAGCCTCCAATATTAAGCCGATAGTGTAACACCATCTTGCGTCAGGCCCAAACGTTGCATATGAGCGGCTGGAACATGTGACAGGAGGCCGAAATGGGCTTTAAGGTTGGGATCGTGGGCCTGCCAAACGTTGGCAAATCCACCACGTTTAACGCTTTGACGAAAACCGCTGCTGCGCAAGCGGCTAACTTTCCCTTCTGTACGATTGAGCCGAACGTCGGCGATGTTGGGGTTCCAGATGACCGTCTGGACAAGCTCGCGGCGATCGCAAGCTCAAAGCAGATCATTCCAACGCGTATGACCTTTGTGGATATTGCAGGTCTTGTTAAGGGTGCCTCTAAGGGCGAAGGCCTTGGCAACCAATTCTTGGCCAATATCCGCGAAACCGATGCCATCGCACATGTGTTGCGCTGCTTTGAGGACGATGATGTCACCCACGTTGATGATCGCGTTGATCCTGTGGCTGATGCAGAAACCATTGAGACCGAGCTGATGCTTGCGGATCTGGAAAGCATTGAAAAGCGTCGTCAGGGTTTGGTGCGTAAGATCAAAGGCAACGATAAAGAAGCCAAAGAGCAAGATCGCCTATTGGCTTTGGCTCAAGAGGCCATTGAAAACGACAAGCCTGCTCGCACCGTCGAAATCGACGAAGATGATTTGAAAATGTGGAACAGCTTGCAACTGCTGTCGACCAAGCCTGTGCTTTACGTATGTAACGTAGGTGAATCTGAAGCCTCTGAAGGCAACGCGCATTCCGCGGCAGTGGCTGAAATGGCGGCGGCACAAGGCAACTCACATGTGATCATTTCTGCGCAGATCGAAGAAGAGATCAGCCAGCTTGAAGCTGAAGAAGCCGAGATGTTCTTGGGCGAGATGGGACTGGAAGAGGCGGGTCTCGACCGTTTGATCCGCGCAGGTTACGAGCTTTTGCAACTTCAGACCTACTTTACCGTTGGCCCTAAAGAAGCACGGGCCTGGACCATCCGTAAGAACACGGCTGCACCGCAGGCCGCCGGTGTGATTCACGGTGATTTTGAGCGTGGCTTTATCCGCGCGGAAACCATCGCATATGACGATTATATCGCCCGTAATGGCGAACAGGGTGCCAAAGAAGCGGGTAAAATGCGCGCGGAAGGCAAAGGATATGTTGTGCAAGACGGTGACGTCATGCATTTCTTGTTCAACACCTAAACGGCCTGAAACCAACGATCCAAAGCCGCGCCGGATCGAGCGCGGCTTTTTCGTTTCAGAAGGGTCTTGAAACACCTTCAAGTGAATTGCGGCTAATGTGCCCAAGATAAGTTTTTTAAGTAGCATTTCAGGTTAAAGCGGAGAGCACACATGGTTAAGCTGATCATTGATACAGACCCAGGCATCGATGATGCGATGGCAATTTTCTATGCGGCGGCTGCGCCAGATATCGAATTGCTGGGCCTGACCTCTATCTTTGGCAATGTCACAACGGATATTGCGACGCGCAACGCGTTGCGCTTGCTCGAAGCGGCTGGCGTCGATGCCCCTGTCGCCGCAGGCGCACAGGTGCCTCTACAGCTTCCGCCATTCAAACCCAGCGCACATGTACACGGGGCCGAAGGGTTCGGTGATATTCCGGCGGCGACACCGTTGCGCACTGCGCTTGATGAAACGGCCGCTGAGTTCCTATGCCGTATGGCGCGTGAGCATAAGGGGGAGTTGGTGGTCTGTCCGATTGGGCCGCTGACCAATATTGCGCATGCGATTCAAGCGGATCCTGAATTCGTGAAAAATGTCGCGCGCATCGTTTTGATGGGTGGGTCTTATCAGGAAGGTGGCAACATCACTGACTATGCCGAGGCCAACATCTATCACGACCCCCACGCGGCTGAAGTGGTGTTTGGCTCTGGTGCGCAGATCGAAATGGTGGGTCTGGATGTGACACACCAAATTCTGTGTACCCCAGAAGACTTTACCGCACTCGCAGCTGCAGCGCCTAAACTGGGTGGCATGTTGCAAGACATGAGCCATTTCTATCTGAAGTTCTATGCATCAGTTGGAAAGCTTGATGGGTGTAGCCTGCATGACCCCGCTGCTGTGATTGCATGCTCGCATCCAGAGCTATTTGATGGGCCAGAAGTCGCGATTACTGTCACATGCACCGGTAACACGCAGGGCGAGACTGTGGCTGCAGATGACGAACGCGGCACCACAAAGGTCTATACCTCTGTTGAGGCCAGCAAGGTTAAGCAGATGTTCCTAGATCGAATTTGCAGCCTGAGCTGAAGCGGCGGCATCAGGGTTGAGGAAATCCTCAACCCGCGCCTTGGCCACCACATCACGCAGCCATTTGTGGCGTGACGATTCGGCGTGGCGCTTGTGCCAGAGCAGATCAAAAAATAGCGGTGCTTCGTTCAGATAGGGCAGGGTGGCGTATTCGAAATCACGCAGCACGTTAAACCGCAGGTGGCTTGGTAAGCTGACGATGATATCGGTGCCTCTGATCATTTCTGCCAGCATCGAGGCGTTGGACGCCGAACAAACGATATTGCGATGGGCCTGAAGGCGGCGCACCTCTGTATCAATTGTGCTTCGGACATGGCCACCAAAATCCAACACCCCATGGCGTGCATTGAAGTATTCTTCCGATGATGCCGGAGCCTCGCGCTGGGAAGGGTCGTAGAACACAACAGAGGCATCCTCAAAGAAGGGGCGACTGTTCACCATCAGCGGGTATCGTGGCGTGCGCACGGCGATGACAAAGTCGGCTTGGCTGGTTTCGAGCGTATTCTCAATCTGGTCACGACTGCCCAGTTCTAAGATGCGCACGGGGCGATCGGGGCAATCGTTCCAAATGCTTTCTCGTACGGCAAGGAGGGGGCCAATCATAGAATTCACATTGGCTGCAATCGTGACTGGGCGCGCGTCTTCTTTGGGGTGGTATTCACCGGAATCCGGCAGACCTTCGATGGCTGACACAATGCGATGCGCCCGAGGAATGAGATCTTTGGCATTGGTCGTTGGCACAATATTGCGGCCAGATTTTTCAAACAGACGAAACCCCACCATCTGCCGAAGCCGATCTAGCATGTTGCTGACAGTGGATTGGTTCAAATCAAAATAGTCTGCAGCGCGGCTGACCGACTGGAGTTCGCAAACCTTTAAAAACACCCGAAGAGTGTGTGCATCAAGCTTATATATATTTTGATTTTTCATACGTTAAATGATGATTCTCCATGGATTGGACGAAAACGAACACATAATGTTTATCACACAGTTGTTCCCTGGCACTGTAAATTGACACACGTCAGCAAAATCGCCTGTATTTTTCCCTCTTTAGGGCAACGTTCAGCGCGTATTCCGAATGCTCCACACTCACGGGGCATTTACCACGGGTCACGGAGGATGCGTCGTGGCCCGTACTTTTTGCAGAGCGCTGTTGTGGGCGGTGCATCTCCCTCAAAACTGACAAGAAATTGCAAAAAGCCTCTTGTGCCCGGTGGGGCTTATAATTACTACCGGTTCTCGGAGACGTGGCCGAGTGGTCGAAGGCGCTCCCCTGCTAAGGGAGTATACCGGAAACGGTATCGAGGGTTCGAATCCCTTCGTCTCCGCCACCCACCATTTTTACTCAGTCGCGTTCGATGTTGTTTGGCCCCTTATGGGGCTGTTTTTGTTGGCGAATCTGCATTCGTTGTTGCTTTTCGACTCTCTTCGATTAGACTCGTTTCTATTCATTGCGTGGTATAATTTGTGGTATTTTGAGGGGGTGTTTCTTTGAGCGACAAGATTGATCTAGGGAATTGGGGAGAGGAGTTGGTCGCTAAGTCGGCAAGCTGTCCGCGATGCAAGAAGACTCGTACTCTAAAGAAATTGGTTCAGAACTTTAAATGTGCGGATCTCATTTGTGATTTTTGCGGATTTATCGCGCAGGTCAAGACCGCTCGTGTCTCTAATGTAGATGTGATGCCTAAGTCTATCTTAGGGGCCGCCTGGGGGCCTCAGAAAGCGCGCATGGATGCAGGGATTTATACGAGCCTCTTCGTTGTTCTGCGATCTAAGGAGAACAAGGACCATACCATTTCATTTTTAGCCTCAGAACTACAAGTCCCAGAGATGTTTGTCCCAAGAAAACCTCTTTCAGACAATGCAAAGCGCGCAGGATGGCAGGGCTTTTTGATCGATACGACCAAAGTTCGAGATCGCTTCGTGCGTTTGGGCGGAGGGTCATAGGAAATGGCGGCCCTTTCTGGGAAACTGACAAAGAACTTGGTCCGCACCCTTGGCGCTGGCCGTCATGGTGATGGCGGTGGCTTGTACCTTGTCGTTGATCCGTCTGGCGCTCGTCGCTGGATTGTGCGTGTCACTGTTAAGGGGCAGCGCAACCGCGAAGGCAAGCCACTGCGCACTGACTTTGGTCTTGGTGGCGCTGATGTGGTGACATTGAACGAAGCTCGTGACCGAGCTTTAGAATATCGTCGCCTCGCAAAGCAGGGCATCAACCCGCGCTACAATGGCAGGCAGGAAATCCCATGCTTCGAGGAGATCGCACGGCAAGTCCATATTGAACGCCTTCCGACTTGGAAGAACCCTAAGCACGGACAACAATGGATTAATACACTTGCCGAATATGCGTTTCCAAAGATCGGCCGCCTACCTGTTTCGGAGATTGGTCAGCCCGAAGTGCTGCAAGTTCTGTTGCCTGTGTGGACCGAGAAGCACGAAACCGCCAAGAGATTGGCGCAACGGATCAAGGCTGTCTTGGATGTTGCGAAGTCGAAGGGGTTCCGAGACGGCGAGAACCCAGTAACGACGATCCGTGACGCGCGTGTACTTCCTCAGGTCAAACAGAAGGTGAAACATCACAAAGCGATGCATTGGAAAGATGTACCGGACTTCTATGCGGAATTGGCAACGAAAGACGCAATGGCGGCAAAAGCACTGATGTTCACCTGCTTGACCGCAAGTCGCACCAGCGAAGTTTTGCAGGCCCGCTGGGAGGAGTTTGATTTCGATGACAAGATTTGGGTTGTTCCTGCTGAACGCATGAAGGCCGACCAGGAGCATCGCGTCCCTTTAACTGCGGAGATGCTGGCAGTCATTGAGCCTCTCAAAGCGTTGAAATCTGACGTGGTCTTTGAAGGTCAGAAGCGTCATAAGTCAATGTCCAACATGGCGATGCTTATGTTGCTCCGGCGAATGAAGGTTGAAGGAATAACCGTTCATGGTTTCCGGTCTACTTTTAGAGACTGGGCCGCAGAACAACCTAACGTGTCGCGAGAAGTAGCGGAGCTATGCTTGGCCCATAAAGTTGGTACTGAAGTAGAGCGTGCATATGCTCGCTCAGACTTGTTAGAACAGCGGCGCAAGTTGATGGTGCGATGGTCTGAATTTACATGCAGTAAGCTGGGGGACGTCAGTGCCTGAGTTTGTAAATGTACCTGCAAAAATCTATGGCTTTAGTTTTTTGTCTCCAGAAAATGCGGCTTGGCTAGCTGTTCGTACTCTAACGATGTCCGCCTGCTATGGTTGTGACTTCCAAACGCTCTACCTTGGTTGCTTATCCATGCAAGCAAGAGACTCCGATAATACGGGTGTCAATTCAAAGCTTTTTCGAACCTCATACCGAATGACAGATAGAGAGATGGAGCAGCTTGTAAGGTTCGCAACTGGACAGATTCAATCTCATGGGAGCGAGTGGAAATCTGATGTCCTTCAGTTAACAAGAATCTTTGAAAAAATGGCTGTTGGAAAAATGTCAAAAACAAAGGCGCTAGAGCACCTCCAGCAGGAAAGTCAAAGGGCCGCAAAACTCTTACGCAACGAAGGAAAAACAGAGTTAGCACAGCTGCTATTTCAAGGCAAAGGTGCAAGAACGCTTGGTGAGATTTGGGTTAAATATGAAGCGGTTCTCCCATACATTTTTGCTGAATCGCTGCGCAGTTTGATCAAAATAAAAGAGACTTCTGGAGAAGTGAAACTTGAGGATCTGACACACATGCCCACCATTTTCTTGGAACAGATGGCTAAGGTATCAAATTCTCGCCCACTTAAATTCGACACGCTTTATCGTATTGTTTTTGAATGAAAAACAATTGAATTCCTTTTTCAATAGCTTACTCAAAGCTACTGAGCAAAGCTGAACCGCAACGAAAACTGTAGCAACAAAAGCGGTGAAGCAAATGAAAATTTTTGAAGATGAACGCATCTATGATGACAGCGATGTTGAACTGGATCTGATTGCGCCGAAAAACAAGCGTGCTCAATGGCGTCACCGTCGAGTAGGGCCAGCTTTCGTCAAGTTCGGAAGGCGCGTAAAATATATCGGAACAGACCTCAACACATATGTTGAGCAAAGCCGCATCTCGCCAATCGGGTGAGGTAAACTCAAATGCCTCGTACCATGAGAAACATTTGCCTACGGCAACTTTTTGGAAATCCCGCTTTCCAAGTGAATTTCAATTCCGGAACTCAATTTGCAAGCGATGATGGGTCGCAAACGAGTTGTTTCGGCGCGCCATTGGCGCGAAAATTTAGGCTTGATGAACCATTGCTACAATCG
The DNA here is from genome assembly GCA_947498415.1 of uncultured Paracoccaceae bacterium. Classification (GTDB taxonomy): domain Bacteria; phylum Pseudomonadota; class Alphaproteobacteria; order Rhodobacterales; family Rhodobacteraceae; genus Cognatishimia. The sequence continues at coordinate 620,815 of CANMKB010000002.1, read as the reverse complement.
AGAAATTAGTATGAGTTATCATAGCTTTGAGCCCCGAATAGCAAAGAAGGTTGGGCTAAACGCAGCGGTTATTTTCCAGAACATCACCTTCTGGATCGAGAAGAACCAAGCCAATCGCCGGAACCTTCGCGACGGGCGGTATTGGACCTATAATTCGATCTCGGCCTTTGGTGAGTTGTTCCCTTATCTGAGCGAAAAGCAGATCCGCACAGCGCTCGAAAAGCTGGTTAGCGCGGAGCTGATCATCAAGGGCAATTTCAGCGATGATCGTTACGATCGGACTTGCTGGTATGCCTTGGGCAACTCCATTTGCCTAAATGGGCAAATCGATCCGACCGAAAGGGAAAATGATGCATTTGCCCCTGAGGGCAAGCCATCTGCCCCAGAGGGCAAATCCTATAAGAACAGATATAAACCATATCAAAAACCAAAGCCTTCGCAGGCGAAGGCAGTGGTGGAGGATGGAGTTTCTGAAAAGATTTTATCCGCCTATCCGGAAGATCGCATTCGCGGCAAAGCGGTTTGTCTTTCGCAAATTCGTCAAGCGTTGGCGGACGGAGTGGAACCGAAAGACCTTGAGCAAGCCGTGCGTGCTTACGCCACCCAGAGTGAAGGTTTCACCCGCTCCAAAGTGTGTTTCTCCGACAACTGGTTCACCTCTGGCCGTTGGCTGAAACAGCTTCACGACGTCGAGGAAGCGCAAGAAGTTGGCAAAGCCAAGGAGGCCGAGTTGCTTAAAGGCTTGGCCGAGTGGGTTACAAGCAAACATTCACTGTGCCGCCACATCACACCTGGCCAGGTCGATGCACTACTTGCTGCTGAGCTGGTGACACAAACGCAAATTCGAGCGGCAGGTCTCAGATCATGAGCCACATCGCTCCGACAGAAGCGCAATTAGCAAGGCGACCCAGTTCTAGGTCTTCGACCGTCGAGCTAGGACCTTGCGAGGGGTGGCAAGCCTCCCCTTCGAACCCCAACCAACCTGCCAGGATGGCAGGCAAAGCGGCAAAATCAGAAGCGATGTTCTTCTATTGCTCATCTGTTGAAAAGGCGCTGATCCGGCAAGCTGCCAAGGATCGTGGGCTGTCTATGTCTGCTTTCTTGCGCCAGCTCGCCACCGGCGCAGAGCCGAGACGGCGACGCAAAATACCACGCGTTGACCCAACCTTGGTGCTGGCCGTGTCGCGCTATGGCGGCAATCTCAATCAGGTGACGCGATGGCTGAACAAGGCGGTGCGTGCTGGTCATGCGTCCCAGATTGAGGCGCTGCGAGTCACCACCGCCCTCGTTGGGATTGAGCGACAGTTGGCACTGGCTATTGACGAACATCGCGAGGTGCAGTGATGCTGATCAAGTTTTTCCCCAACGGCAAAGGCGGCGGAGAAGGTCCGGTCAATTACCTGACGGCCCGCACCGTGCTTGCTTTTGATCAAAACCGTGACCTGATCCGCGATGCCAATGGGCAGCCTGAGCAGGTCATCCGCGATCCCTTGCCCGAAGTCTTTAGTGGCGACCCGCAGATCATGGCGGATCTGATTGATACATGTCCGCACAAATTGAGCTACCGGGCTGGCGTGATTAGTTTCGCCGCCGACGACGCCCCAACTGAAGATCAGCAACAAGAGGTAATTGATCGTTTTGAGGAGCTTGCATTCGCGGGCCTCGATGGCGACCAATTTTCCTGTTTGTGGGTCCGGCATACCCATGAAGATCGTGTGGAGCTTCATTTCTGCACGCCGCGCATGGAGCTGCGCAGTGGGCGCAGCCTGAACATCGCGCCACCTGGGTATCAGCGCGCGTTCGACAGCATGCGAGACATGCTCAACAAAGCATATGGTTGGGCTGATCCCATGGATGCCTCGCGGAGACAGGATGTGCGCCTCATCCCCGAAGCTCCTCACAAAGCGCAGGGGCGTGAGGCATTACATGATTGGGCCATGGATCAAGTGTCACTTGGCCTTTTCAACAACCGCAACGACATTCTCACAGCTTTTTCTGACGCAGGCTTCGAGCTGCCTCGGGTGGGCAAAAATTACATAACCGTCAAAGATCCAGAGAGTGGCGAACGCTGGCGTCTTCGGGGGGAGATTTTCAATGAAGACTGGACAGCAAAAACAACGCCTGAACGAGCGACTGAGTTCGGAGATCGAGGAGAGGGTCGCGAACCATCTCGCCTCGATGGATGGTCAAGTGAACAGCTTGTCGAGCGATATAGAACGCATTGTGACAAACGCGCGGACTACAATCGAGAACGATACGGCACAGGCCGTGAACGAGATCACGTCGAGCTTGAGCCGCCAATCCAAACAGGTTCAGAGGGCCGAGATGAGATTGCCATCAATGATATACTCAGCGTTCGGTCTGTCGATTGTGCTGGTGATCGCTACGGCATTGGGAGTGGTGGAAATGGCGAAGAGGTCCAACTCAACGAGCCTTGGGATCACAACGATCCACGAGGCGGAAGCGACTTATCTGATCCTCAATCAATCGCGCAGCCGGACGACGAACTGCACAGTTGGGGATCAGGTGCTGCCCTGCATTCGAATAGGGAGGGATTAAGCAGTGGATGGACTGACAGCACTAGAACGAGAATTGCTCAAATTCGTGGAGCGGTTGACCGCAGCATCCGAGACCTCGGCGAAGGGCTTGGAAAACTTGGAGCGGCAATGGGTGCAGGTGATGAACAAGCGCGTGACTGGGTTGGAGGAATGCGTCAGCGAGCTTCTGCTTTCGCACGGTCGATTGGTCGATGCCTTACAATGTTGGATGAAAGACGAGCAGAGCTGGGAATTGGTCAACGACAGGCTGAGCGAGAGTATTCGTCTTACGAAACTCGCAGAAAAGCGGCTGAAGAACGACTCGCCGACATAGAAAGGGAGAATGACTATGATTTTGGGTTGTAAACCGATGACGCTATCTGGGGTGGTCATTGTATCAGTACTTTCGCCACTTGAGGCGAGCGCTTTTGAATGTGAACCAGAATTGCCAGAACTTGCCGTGTTCGATCAACATATAGCCAATCGTGGGCAAGCACGAAATGCGTACCAATTGGCTGCGAAGAACCGAGGTATAGCAAACCAATCTTGCGCTTGCCCTTATGCTGACTGGCCATTTGAGCAGTTCATCGAGAATCGACTGGATAAGCCGGCGGATGAATTGACTGAGTTGGAAATTCGCGGCCTGCGTCAATGGTCCGACGTAGAAGGAGTCTCTATTCTAAGAGCTTACAGCGCCTTCTTCGCGGAATACTGCGCGGTTGGTGACTGAGATGGGGTTCATTGAAAATGTGTTGGGAATGATTGACGGGGCGACGGCGTCCATTGCCTCGACGGCCTTCGACGCAATCGCGGAACAACTTATGCCCATTTTCCGGCTTTTGGCCGTTCTTGTTGTCGCATTGCTCGGCATCAATCTTGCCATACAAGCGGTGCCAATGTCTTTGCACAATGGCGTTCACCTGATAGTCCGCATCGGCCTAGTCGCCACCTTCTTGTCGAACTGGACGAACTTTGATTCAGTCTATGGGGTGCTAACCAATGCGCCTTCTGAGATTGGCGGTACGATCATGGCTAGCCTAGGCTTTGAGGCTGCCGTAGATGGGTTATATGCTGGCTTGGACCAGCTGTATGAGAGGAGCCTCAATGCAGGCAATGCCGTCGCTCAAAATGGGAGTTACATTGCAGGCGCGATAGCCAGTATTGTAGTGTTTCTCGTGGCGGTGTTTTTCTCTGTGATCTGCGTGGTTGTGCTGGGAATGGCGAAAATTGTCATTGCGCTCATGATCGTGCTCGCGCCAGCGGCGCTACTTTGCACCATGTTTAAACCCACAGCTGGAATATTCGAAGGCTGGCCTCGCGTCTCAATTCAGGCGGCGTTGGTTCCTTTGATGATGGCCGCCGCAGCCGGTGTGGTGATTGTGATTGCTCAAGAAGTGGCACCGACAGATATGGCATCAATTGAAAGCATTGGTGACATGTTGGGTTTTCTATTTGTCATGATGTTGGGCAGTATTTTGATCCTCAAGGTTCCGAACCTCTCAGAGGCTCTTGCCTCCGCCAACCTCGGTTTAGATCGCATCGCACATACAGCAGCTCGAAACACGGTCTCAAGTTCAACTAATGTTGCCCATTTGGCTGCATCGAGAGGTGCGCAAATGGGACGCACGACTGGAAACATGGCGCTACAGTCTGATCCCCCCATAAGCAGCCTCAAGACCGCTCAGCGGTTGGCTAGTCTCGCACAGGCTAGGAGCGGGAAGTGAACACCCCGGCGACAAGCTCATCTGAGATTAAATGGGTGATTTTCAAATCTATTTCAAACTGTTGCGGTTTAGATGCGGCAGCTTAGCACGAAAAAATCCAACGTTTCTTTGCTCGATGACGCAAGGATTAGTACATTAAGTACTCTTAGTGACCATCAGACATCGGGGTGAAACTTATGATTGGACAACCGCACAAATCGAAAGTTAGCTCAAAGGAAGAAGCACGTCGTCGGAAGGTTGTTTCCAAAGCCAATTGGAGCGCGGCTATGGAAGGGGTAGGAGAGCCAACCCCAGAATATACCACTATATCAGAGCTTTGGATCACGGGCGAAATCACACGTGAAGAGCTGAGAGAGAGGCGTGGGCAATTGGTTAAGGAACGAATTCAACAGCGGAGTTGATCTTTCGTTGTAAGTATTTCTTTTGGGGCCTGAATTTGAGGCAGGCGACCTGAGGGCAAACGAAGCTAAATTGCGAAAAGAAGCGATTGGGGTTAGATTTTCCGAGATCTCGTAGAAACGAACGGCTCAAAAGGGGATATCTGTCTCGAACATCTCCGCTGCGGCGCAGCTTCACCTAAGTTGAAGTTTATAGGTTTTGCCGTGGTTGGTTGTTCGGACGGGGTCGTCAGGGAAGAATAGAGCTTGGGGCGGCTGCGAGGTGCGCGTTTAGTAACGCAATAAGGAGGCTAGGGTGATTGAACCTGATATGCAGTTGCTTAAGTCGAAACTATCGAAGCTTCAAAAAGCTGTCAGTGCAGGGCTCTCTAGGTCCTATTGTCTTTCCATTTGGAGTGATTTCGTGCGCTATCGTGACGGTCAAAGATGTGTCGACTGTCATGCAACGAATGGATTGGCAGCGCATCACATTTTCAGAAAAGTCATAGCTAGTCCGGCACAGTTTGATCCAGGCAATGGGATCACACTATGTAGGCAGTGCCACAAAGACTGTCACAAAGGTTTCAATCGCCGCCCCGACCTATCTCTACCAATAGATGCAGAAAGCGGTGAAAAGCTAGAAGTCATGGAAAGGCTATATTGCATCTTGTACCAAGACTCCATTGAACGTGATTTGGCCAGCGAGCCGCTTTATTCGCTAAGTGCCGTAGTCATTTCAATGCTGAAAAAAATGCAGGGCTACTCAGTAAATTGCCATTTTTCGGGCTCGTCGCTTCAGCAAGCCTTTATGATCCTAGCAACTTGCGAGAGGCAACCAAGGGATGCGTTACTGGCAGCTAACGGGTTTTCAGTTGGAGCCGAGCCAATCCCGCCTGGCACTATGCGAATTTTGCTGAAGTAAAGCCATATGCCCATTGCGGACCTTCGCTCAACAACCAATGCGCTTCGCCAGCAGTCCGCAAAACCATGTTTCTTGGCGCACATATGACTCAGCTTACGTAGCGTACTATACTTTAAGCTTCAGTAAGAAACGGGATTTCCAATCAGGTACTGCAGGTTTAAACGCGGGTTGGTTTTCGTGTTGCGGCCAAAATGCTAATTTTCTTTTAAACACAGCTGCTTATCCAGTTCAGCTTGGCAAAAATTCATAAGACCTTGAAAAACACCTAGGCCTTGAGTATCGTCCAGGGTAATAAAATGTTGCAATAACAGTCGCTTAAGTGGCGCATATCTGAGCAGAGTGAGGCGGAAAAAACATTGAGCGGGAAATCTCAAATTAGATACGAAAGCAACTTAACAGCCGTCGATTTGTTTTCTGGGGCTGGCGGACTGACGTTGGGGCTGAAGCAGGCAGGCTTCAAAGTGTTGGCTGGTGTCGAAAAGGAAAATATCCCCGCCGCCACTTATCGGCTTAACCACCCCGATGTTCATTGCTTTGAAAATGACATACGTGAAATGGGAGCGGCCGCGTTGTTGAAGACCATCGGCCTGAGACGGGGAGAACTAGACTTGCTGGCTGGTTGCCCACCTTGTCAGGGTTTTTCAACGCTACGAACTCGCAAGAAGTCTAATGCAGTCGCCGATGACCGTAACGATCTTTTGTTTGAGTTTCTGCGGATTGTTGAGGCTGTTTCACCCAAAGCTATCATGATGGAGAATGTGCCTGCTTTGGTGCACGATAACCGCATGAAGACTTTCCTTAAGAGAATATCGGTCCTCGGTTACAAGGTGGGGCGGAAGAACGTAAGGGTAGAGGATGCTTCAGAATACGGCGTTCCTCAGCGCCGATACAGAATGATTTTGCTCGCATCCAAGATTGGCCAAGTTGAGGATGCTGAAAAGTCAGAGACTATTACAGTTCGGAAATGTCTAGATGCTGTTCGGCTTGCACCAGTTGGTGAAGCAGGCGACCCGCTGCATGACCATGTTCCAAACAGAGCCCCGCATGTAAAGGAAATCATCCGCAACATACCGAAAGACGGAGGGTCGAGGACATCGCTACCAGAACATCTGGTACTTGATTGTCATAAGAACAAGAAGTCTGGCTTTCGCGATGTTTATGGGCGCATGTCTTGGGACAAAGTTGCCCCTACGATGACAGGCGGCTGCGGGAACCCATCAAAGGGGCGATACTTGCACCCAGAAGAAGATCGTGCAATTAGCTTGCGCGAAGCAGCATTGTTTCAAACGTTTCCTGCTGACTATCAATTCGACCTTTCTGAAGGTCGTGGAAAGGTAGCTCTAATGATTGGAAACGCATTGCCACCGGAGTTCATTAGGCGGCACGCTGTAGAAATATCAAAGTCGTTGAACAGCTGAGACTAATCTCTACAGAGTTTCTGAGGTGGGGTTTTACGACCTCTTTTCCCTAAATGGTTCAAACTCATCAAAGCCAATACGAGACATTTGTTGGCTAACGTCCTGCGAAATTCTCAGCGCTCTTTTGTACTTCAAGTTTGCTAACCAGCGATATTCGTTCTTCTCGTTGCAGAGAACGCGGAATGTGTTTGTCTCTTCATTAAAGCTTATTGGGATGCCACCATTCACAGGATCAATATCTCCAAAATTTATCGTCAAAGATTTTGTGTAGCAATTTGAAGGGACTGTAAGGCCAATGTAGTTGTGCTCGCCATTAGCGTTAAGGTGAGGAACCACTACATGTGGCGAATTCTTTGCAACATCCAAAGGTACAAAGAAAAACAGACCATCGCCTCGAGCTGCATCACAAGAAGCTTGCAAGCATAGCAGGTAGCCACTCTCCTCTGAATGCAGAACAGAACCCAGTCCTAGCCTTGGAAGTACGCTACGATTCACTTTGCTAAGCTCGCTCGAATTCGAACTACTTAAGAACGAAAAACGCATCATTGATTGATTAGCTTCATCTCTGGATCCGGCAAAAACAGTAGAAAAGTCTTTTTTGAAGCTTGGATGGGGAGGTTTCGCATTGCTGCTATTTTCGTTTCTACTCTTTGCAGAAGTTAAGATTTCTGCCGGCCATTTAGGGTCCTTGCTCTCAATGATGGTCAAAATGTCATCCAGCGAAAAATGGAATTGCTTTTCGGTTCCGTCTTTCAGGTACCGCAGTACAAGTTCTTCGGTTCCAGACGCTTCTAGCCGCCGCTTAATGGCGTTAAGTGTTGTGTATCCCTCAGCAATTTGGGACTTATTGACTTCAGACTTCAGCGCACTGATGACGATTGAAACTGCATAATCCATTGAATCAGAGCCGTTTTCCAATAGAGCCCGATGATGGAAAAATGGACCGTCAAGATCCGCTGAGAACTTGCTCAGTACATGGTGTGTTGAATCGCGCATGGCAGAAATGGTTGCGAGAGCTACGTTAGATAAGAGACCACTTGAGAGCTCGGCAAACGATTTGAGTAGTTGGTTCGGCAGCTGTGTTTCAGAAACGGCATCCGCCAATTTTTCGTTGCCCATCGACTTTTCAAGCCAAACCACACGTAAACCAGACGAATTAGCTAGCACTTCACCATCCCTGACTACCTTGTCTGATATGTCCGCAGCTGCATTGATCCTATCTGCAATGTTGCCCAGGATACCATTCCGATCCTTGTTACCAGTGTAAATCGCAATTAGTCTCAGACGGCCCCCAATGGCCTCATCTCCGCGAAGGATTTCTTTAATGATCTCCGTCGCAAGCTCGCCTTCATCACCGTGGTTCATATGCCAGTCTAAAGAGACGATATCGGCTCTCAAGGACGCCTTCGCGACACTTTTAGCTACGCTGTCCTCGTCTCCAGTTGGGTTAACGACCGAGCAGACAAGCCCTAGGTCTAGCGCACTCTTTATCAAACCCTTTGCGTCTAACGGGTGAGAACGCTGTGCTTCAGGTTTCTGTTCAACCTTTTTGGCGGCTGCAACATCGCGCCTGCGAGGCGTCTTAACCTCAAGTGCCGGTCCCGGTTCGGCGAGATCGTCACCAGGCTCGTCGTCAACTACGATCATTGTATACGCGAAGGAGCTTGCGGCCCTAAATTGGTCGTCTGCAAATTTCATCTGATTAATTCTTCTATTGAGGCATTTTTGAAATACGGAAACAGGCACCAGAATTGGGCGTAGGTGGATCTACGTTCAATTCGTAGCCAAGTCGGCCAAGCGCTTGTCTTGAAATATGCAGCCCCATACCTCTACCGCCCGGCTTTCGAGTGAAATTAAGTTCAAAAATGTTTCTTACATCAATACTACTTACCCCACGACCGTTGTCCCGGACACAAAGATCGCCATTGTCTTCAATTAATTCGATAATGCCCACGTCATTTCTCGCAGTGGACACCCAATAGATCGCATTATCGATTAAGTTGACGAAAACAGGATAGAAGTCCGCGTGAAACCCATGAAGTGTATGAGCCTTAAACCCCTTATCTGCGACTAACCGAACATTGTGACGCTTAAGCCGCTTTTCAAACAAGTCAGACACAAAGCGAAAAATGTCATTGCCTTTGATATCGACGGCTGACGACTGAAGCTTCCGGTCCAGCGGGTTGAACAATGCTAGGTAGCTGTCCAAGTGATCAAAATTGACACGCATGTCGTCGTATAGGCGCTTCATGTCAGGATTGGCATGGGCCCAAGATTTCATGCGTCTAAGGCCATCTCGCAAGCTACCAGCCGTCTTTCCAAATTCATGATTGATCGTGTTAAGCGCCATCCCAATTTGGGCGAGCTCGAAATCGACCTCTTGCCGCTCGCGAAGCGCGACGACTTCCTCTTCCAGTGCTTCAGTGACTTCGACCATATCTGAACCGCTAGATTGGGTTGATGATAAAACAGCGTCGAGTTGACTGTAGATTTTCTGCAGTTTTTCGCTCTCTTCTTCGAATGCGTCAGCAACCAAGGTCTCGAAAGCCTCTCGCTGTTTTGAGAAGTCGAACTCTGCTTGCTTCTTGCCCTTAACGGCCTCAAGTTCGGCGAGGACCTCATCAACGACTTTCGATACGTTTCGAAAGCTGTTTTTTGTTGTATCCCTTACTGTGCGCGTCAGGTCGGTTAGGGTTTCTTCCGTCTGCGTCCGCAGAGTTTTCATGGATGAAAGGGTCTCTTTCGTGTGCTTTTGGACCGCAGCATTCAGTCGCAGCCCAGGCTCAAGGTTCAGCTTGTTTTTCTTTATAGTCGTTGTGACGATGTTCTCGATCGTCTTCTCTGCAGGCAACACCAAGTCATTCGTTAGCCGACCTATTTCTGTTTGGTAGGCCTCCCAGTTGTTGCGTAGTTCAGTGTTTAGACCAACACCTCGAGGTTTCGAGATAGCATGCTCCTTGCGAAGTTTGTCCAGGTGCAATTTCGCCTGAGCCTCCAGACGGCCAATTGCAAGTGCCTTAGCTTGTGGGGCCTTTTTGCTATTGAGTTCGGAGAGCACGTCCGCCTCAAAATTTGCAACAGTATCAGATATGGTTTTGGGCAACTGTCCGGTGTCTATGACTTTGAAGAATTTCTCTAGCTGTTCACCGAACTTGTCTTTCTTGCCTTTGGACTGTTTCTCACGCTTCTTTCGAACTTCATCGAGGCGTTGGAGCTCATAACGTTTTTCACTCCATTCTTCAGAATACTTGCCATTTTCCCGGAAGAAATCTGCCGCCGACTGTATGAAAAAGTTGATCAGGATACTTCGAAACTGCCGGTAAGCCTTATCTTCTCGAAATCCTTCCCTCCCTGCTTTTTCTACCAAGTTTGGGTTGTCTCGAGATGTTAGTTCGACCGCCCCCATAATGTTTCTGAACGAATAGTAAGCTGTTGCTGCTCGCAAGTTTCGCCGGCGCTCAACATCGAGGAAGTCGAAGTCAGGACCGCCATATGGTTGAACTCGAACCCCATCTTTGTAGATGTAAACTCCACCATGTCTTTCAAGTTTTCTCCGAATCTTGGCGTGCTCGGTTGGCTCAACTAAAGAGTCCATTGGCGTTGGTTGTATTACAGCGATTGAAAAGTCAAAAGGTCCGCAATTAGTCGGTTTACCGTCTGTATTTGGCCAGTTGAGCACATAATCGGTGGGCAACGTTTGATAGACGCCAACCTTCCCACGAAACTGACCGAATTCATCGAAGCGACCGCGAATATGATGATCGACTTGCTTGAACTCTAGAGGGCTAAAGAATGCTTTCTCGCCGACTCTCTCTAAAGGCTCCCCCTCGTCAACGTGATCTCTAAACCTTGTAATGATCTTTGGTTTCCGGAATTCCGGTGTCATCGTATTTGTGAAGCCGATAAGGTTTTTTTCGAACCTTGTTGCCTTAGTGGATTCATCCCGATCATCAATATCATCTTGGATGATCTCATCTGCAGGCAGTATGTAGAAATGAGTTCCGGAACCGTTCAAATCGAAAGAAGGCTGCCCAAGGTAGGTTGACGCATCTCGAGGGTCTACTTTGAAGGCGTCCATATCGTTGCGTATAGATTCTGCAACTTTTTCGTCTATCCGACTTGCAAGGCTTTCCAAGCTGTCCCGAGCTTTTGACACCATATTTTGCACGTCTTCAAGGTTCGGTAGGGTGTCAGCTCTGAAAGTTTCAAGCGGGATTACAATTTCGTCGAGGTCGATTCCGGGTAGCTCAAACAACCCCCAGTGGATGTAAGCAGCGGTAATGCTTTCCTCAGCTTTCCCATGAACTTTTGCGCGGGTTAGTACCAGTACTTGTCTGCCGATAACTGCAATTGCTAGCCGGCCTATGCCCTTCTCACCAAGTAATGGACGCTTCTCTTGCCCCATGTCGACTGGGGGGTGCTTAAGGCCTGCAAAAGAACCAACCTTGCTATCGGTTCCGAGAGTGAGCCAGCGGTCTTCAAAGTCTTGCTTGGTCATCCCAAGGCCATCGTCTCTCAACACAAACAAACCATCGTCTCGAAAGTAGTCTACCTCTGCTGTTGTAGCATAAGCATCATGTGCGTTTTTGAAGAGCTCACTTATTGCCGTCGAAATGTTGGCAATTTGTTGGCGACCTAGAAGATCGATGGTTCTTGCTCTGATGTGAAACTTGGCCACTATGTTACTTTCAATGTTGTTTGATCTGTCGCTGCCTATTTTGACGGCACTAAATTATTGGTTTTTGGGAATTTAAAGCGGAATCAGGCCGCTGCCAAGTCGCAGCTTTGACAAAGATAATTTCGGATGCAACGGGGGTAAAACGACGCGATCGATGTCCACTGAACTTTTGTTGAGGCTAGCCGAGCATAAATTTAAAGCGATCGCCCGGATTCGGACCTTTGCGCTCGACGTATGCGGCCTACCGAGGATCACCAATGAAGACGCATCAAATGATGCCGTCAACATTGAGGTATTTTTTGTGGTATGTTGCGACGTTTGAAAGCTTATATTTAATAAAAACAATTATTTATGGATTTACTTAGCAAGACTTCGTCTCCGCCATTTAATCTAGCGAACATGCTGGAGTTCCTTGATTTTTCTGTGTCTTTCTCATCGTCCACTCTTTGGTGGTGGTTCTGATCAGCAACAAACACGCTCTTAGCAAGTCACCCTATTTGGACCCATAGGTGCTGACGCCAGACATGCCGAAATACACGCCTCAGCGCCGAAGATGGCCGACGAACCGACTTGGATCTACAAAGCTTTACGTGTGCAATACAAAACGCGACAAACTTGGCTCTCCTTGCCACCCGTGATCCTTGTCGGCCCGTCCGGCTGCGGGAAGTCGACCTATGCACGTCAGCTGGCCACCTGTTTCGGTGCGCCCGTCAGAACGCTTGATGCTGGGGCGCCAAACGCAAGCTTTACGGTCGCGGGCTGCGATGCGATGCGACGTGCAGCAAAGCGCAAGCCGGCACCCCCGCCTCCTTGCTCGACCTCTGCCGCATCTTCGACAAAGTCACTGACCGCCTGATTACCAGGGTGCTAACAGCAGCATCAAACGGTAACCCGCCCTCACTGGGTCGTATCCAACAGCTCATTGATGAAGCTGCAGCAGTTGCTCAAGATCCGGTTCTGCATTGAGCGGTTTTGTTGGCGGGAGGTGCAAAACGTCGGTTAGTAAAGAAAACTTGTTGAATGGACGGATGGCGGAATGCAGACCTTCGCAGCGATCCCCTCCAAGGTCAGCATCGTGGGACAAACCGAGTTTTCGCCGCACTCGCTCCAATGTCGGCTTCCGGAAGAAGGCACAAGATCTCTGTCCCGGACGTTTCGCAAAATCTCCTTACGCATCGGGCCGGAGATAACTTCCATTGTGCTCAACTTGGGACAGAAAGCCACTCTGGAAGCGATGCTTGAACAGATGGCCGCTTGAGAACACACATGTGATATGCGGCGAGCCTCGGCCATTTTGTCTCATCCACTCTCTCCTCTGCCAGCAGAAGTGTCGTCAAGGTTGAACCGAGTGCGGCATCCGCGACCGAAAATGCATCAAATAAGGTCGGACGGTTGCCGAGAAGATTTTCGAGATAGTCAAAAACCGGAGGCAGAACATTGTCTTTAGTTTCACGCACGACGTTCTCATCGCCGGTTTCTCCGTGTGCGCGCGGCTTTACAAAACGCTCCCGAAAAATCGGGCCGACAGCATTGGATACCGCCGTATCCACGTACTCTTCCAAGAACAGAGCTTTCGCATAATCCTGTGGGTTGTCAGGATAGACCAGCACTTGCGGATGTAGGCGTTCCAGATAGGCGCAAATTACAGAAGAATCTGGAACAAACCCCTCGTCATCTTCGAGGATTGGCACCATGCCCATAGGGTGTTTTCCAAAAGCTCAGGCCGTTTTGGGAAGGGCCCAAACTTAACCAGTTGGTATTCAAGACCTTTCTCTTCCAAAACGATCAGTACCTTACGCGTGAAGGGGGGATTCTTTCAGTCCATACAATTTCATTTCGAAAACCCATGATTAGAGACTTTGTTGAACGCTGAAAAAAGGCGACCTAACAGCCGCCTTCCCCTTGTCGCTTACCTTCCAGCCATGGCCATCTTGAGGGTCACTTCCTCGGAAGGCTCATGTGTGTACTGGTCCGTTTCATCAAACCCGTACCGGTCATAAAACGCGCGACCGATGCGGTTTTTCGCGAACACCTCAACGGTCAATGGCCCGTGAAGATTGACCGCATGATCGGTCAAGGCTTTTCCCATCCCCCGACCATGCATGGCGGGATCGAGAAACAGACCACCAATCTCGGTACCGACAAGCGCGATGAAGCCGTCTGGGCGATCGTTTTGTTCGATCACCCAGGTTTCAGCGTTCGGCAAATAGATGTTGCGCATGTCTTGTGCGACTTGTGCTTTAAACGCTTCCGGCAAAAACGGATGCGCCAGATCGTTCGCCATTTGCCAGATTTCGACCAATGCGCCCGTATCTTCGGGTTGATATTGTCTTATCATTGTGTTCGGAGCTTTCATTATCCCAGCCGGCGGCGGTCAGCCGGGCCGTGTTGTTGTCTTTTGAGATAGTTCATGAATAGGGCCGCTTAGCGGCGAACTTTCGTGCTGGTTTTAATGACCACTTGGTCACCCGCGTCACTGGGACATAAATCTCCGAATTCTGCTTAACGTCTACAATCGAGCGCAGGGGTAATGGAGCCCCGAGCAAAGTTTTCTGGTCGTCAGACAGTCCTTTCTGGCCATAGCGGTATTAAAGCGGGCCGCAGATGGGTGAGCATAGACAATGAGTGTTTTCATGTTTCTCCCTCCCATGCTTGCTGCGCATTCAAGTGTAGCGACAGGTTTTCCAGCGTCGGCGTCCAGCCATCTTCGTGGAAAATCCGGCTCGCCTCGTCCATCAATCCATCATGCTCAAGCACCAGCTCCGTTTTATCGCCGTTGGGTGTCAGCGTGATTGTAACGCGGCTGGTCTCGTTACGGCCCTCCCAGGCCCAAGAGAAGACCAGCTCATTCGGGTACTCGATACGTTGATAGGTGCCGTAGGCAGTCAGGAAATCTCCCATTTCGGGAGGTGGTCGCAAGAGTGCGTTTCTGGCATCCATCACTATGCGAAATGCACCGCCGATTTGTAGATCCGCCTCGGCTTCGATTGCTTTCATTCCCAATGGACAAAACCATTGCTTCATAAGCTCTGGTTTCGTCCAGGCATCCCAAACGGCTTCAATCGGGGCATTCAGGACTCGGGTTTGCAGGACTGAATGAGTAGTGGTCATTTGTTTTTCTTCTCGCCGTTGTTCCGAGCAGCCGGCTTATCCAGAAACTCTTCCAGACGATCCAGATTGTCGGACCAGAATTGCCGATAGAAAGACAGCCAATCGAAGGCAGCGCGAAGTGGTTCTACCTGCAAGCGACAAATGTGCTTGCGGCCATCAAGCTCCTTCGTGACCAATCCCGCAGCCTGCAGGACAGACAGATGCTTGGAAAACCCTGCCGGTGACAGGGCCGAAGGTTCGGCCAGTTCACCAACAGTGGCAGGGCCATCCGCCAACCTTGCCAGCGTCGCCATCCGTACTGGATCACTGAGGGCCGCAAAGGTGCGTACCAAATCAGGGGTTATCTCTTGCATCTAAGTCCTCGTCAGTGGCGGGATCGGAAAGCTAATCAGTCGCTCAGGCCGCTTCATCTTCGGGAAACTGTTTGGAGTCAGTGTAGAGTTCCTGTCTCACGATCTTGTCACCTCTGAAGGTGAAGATATCGCACATATCCATCTCCTTCTCGCCATCCGGCATCGTGGCAACAAGGGTGAAGATATGAACGACGTTATCGCCCTGAGCGACGTGGCGAGAGTCTTTCACATGGCCACAAAACCCAACCAGGTGCGCAACATATGCATCTGGTTCATCGAAACTCATCATCGGGGCCTTGAAGGTGAAATCATCGGCGAGCAAAGGTCGGATCATCGCCGCATCCTGCGCAGTTGCGCCTGCGTAAAATTGGTCGAGGGTGGCTTTTTGGGCTGGGGTCATCTTGGCAGTCCTGTTATTGATTCGCTATAAGGCTTATATTTCTCTATGTAGCGAAATATGTCAAGCCGACAGCGATCATCGAGCAGGGGGAAGCCCGAACGACATCATTACACTTACAGCCAATCTGCGTAGCTGTGCGCATAAGCTTGTCTTCAATCCTGAATCTGGGCGTCGTCATCAAATATGTCTTCGATGGTCCGCCCAAACAGGCGAGCTATCTTGAAAGCCAAAGGAAGCGATGGGTCATAACGTGAGGCCTCAATAGCATTAATCGTTTGGCGTGATACACCAAGGCTATCCCCGAGATCGGATTGTGACCATTTCCGTTCCGCTCGAAGCGCCTTCAAGCAGTTCTTCATCAGAACACGCTTTCACGTTTGGAAAAAACGGCAGTGGCGGCAGATTGCGCAACCCAGAAGATTGGCAGGAGCCAGAACACGGGCAGTCTTGGAGCGTCAGCCAGCATCTCCAGTGTACCCCAACCTGATGCAACTACCATGACACTGGCGATGCCAAAGAGCGTTCCCTTTATCTGTATCAGGCGCAGAAACTCGTCGATTTCATTGGCAAAACGCCAATGAGCCCAGAACGCAAAGAAGATCGCCAGAATAGGGACTAGAGCCAGCGAATAGGTGAGGCCGGTTGACAGATCAGCATTGTCTACTGCCCAGGTGACACCCGCCGATCCAGCCGCATAAGCGCAGATCGCTGGAATGAAAATCGTAAAATACCGCTTGGTCGCGAGTTCAGGGGACATTCTGGGTATTCTTAATATGGAAAGTTTCCTTTACATACCCTTGGCGCTCAATAGTGTAAAGGATGCTTTACATATTTTCGATCCGCTGCACTCAAGCGAAGTCCAGGAAGCAGGCGTTCGTCCCGCGCGCAGCATCAAGTAGTGTGGGCTCCAAGCTCTCATTCGCTGCAATCATAGCGAATGGCTGCTTTTTATGCTGTGTCAGAATTGAATGAAGCAAGCGCGAGTTTCTTGAGGATTTGATTGTTTGTTGTGTCAAAGGTTCATGACGTTCCACGCTCCTTTGTAAGTCGTCAGGCAACTCTGACCTTTACGTCATGAACTGGCCCAATGCCTCTATTCTGAGATGTGTCCGTCGACGGGGTTTTCCGGATTTCTTATTCGTCTTTGCTCAATAATGGCTTCTACGACCAGAATCCCGCGTTGCTCAAACCCCTAAATCTTTCCAGTGGGTGCTGACGCCAGGCACTGGGTGAAGGCGATTTTAGAGCAATCTGGAGCCTCTAGAATTCTCTACCCGCCTTTTCCACATGCCAAATCCAGTGACATACTCGGCCTTTTGGCGTTTTGAAGGGGGGCAAAGCACCCTGATTTTATTGCTTAAGCCATTGTTAACATGTGTGGATATTGGGGTATTGAAATTTCTTTAGGCGCAGGAGTATTGGGGATATGAAGAAGTGTTACAAAAATAATCATTGATAAAAATTTTGTAACATATTAAAAAGTTCCAGACTCAACTTTGGAGCTTTCATGTCTGCTTACATTCTCGATGCAGTGCGCACACCGATCGGTCGCTATGGTGGATCACTATCCTCTGTAAGGGCTGACGATTTGGCTGCCCTACCAATCACAGAGCTCGTCCGCCGAAACCCAAAAGTTGATTTTGGGGCGGTTGATGATGTGATTTTTGGGGATGCCAATCAGGCGGGGGAAGATAACCGAAACGTTGCGCGGATGGCTGCATTGTTGGCGAGGTTGCCTGAGGATGTGCCTGGTACAACTGTGAACCGTCTTTGTGCGTCGGGCATGGATGCTGTGGGCATGGCTGCGCGGGGGATCAAGGCGGGGGACTATCGTTTGGCCATCGCAGGCGGTGTTGAAAGCATGAGCCGCGCGCCTTTTGTGATGCCAAAAGCAGAGGCGGCCTTTTCGCGAGCGAATGCGGTTTACGACACCACAATCGGCTGGCGCTTTGTGAACCCGAAAATGAAAGCGAAATTTGGCGTGGATTCCATGCCTGAGACTGCGGACAACGTCGCAGATGATTTTGGGGTGACCCGCGAAGATCAGGATGCTTTCGCCGCACGCTCGCAAGCGCGCTATGCAGCGGCGGCTGAGGCCGGCCATTTTGCTGACGAGCTGATGTCAGTCACGATCCCGCAGCGCAAAGGCGATCCGATTGTTTTTGCATCAGACGAGCATCCACGCGCGGGGATAGATGCCGCCAAACTTTCCAAACTGCGCGGCGTTAATGGGCTGGATAAGTCGGTCACCGCAGGAAATGCCTCGGGTGTAAATGACGGGGCAGGTGCCCTATTGCTTGGGGATGAAGCAGCAGCGAAGGACGTGGAGCCACTCGCGCGAGTCGTGGGGATGGCCGCTGCCGGTGTTGCGCCTCGGATCATGGGGATTGGCCCGGTGCCTGCTGTGCGCAAAGTGCTGGCGCGCACTGGCCTGACCCTTGATCAGATGGATGTCATTGAGCTGAACGAAGCCTTTGCTTCGCAGGGGCTTGCGGTTCTGCGCGAGCTTGGTCTGCCGGATGACGCAGCGCATGTGAACCCAAATGGTGGTGCGATTGCGTTGGGGCATCCGCTGGGGATGTCTGGTGCGCGTCTGGTCATGACCGCCGCCTATCATTTGAAACGAACCGGTGGGCGCTATGCGCTGTGTACGATGTGTGTTGGCGTCGGACAGGGCACAGCGCTCATTCTTGAACGGACGTAGGGGAGGAGCCTTCGATGTACGCACAGATGGTTAAGTCGGAAGCGACGCAAGATGATCCGGATATGTTGGCGGCCTTTCAGGCCCGCGTGGATGCCGGTGAAAAGATCGAGCCAAAGGATTGGATGCCAGCGGGCTATCGCAAGACCTTGATCCGCCAGATTGGGCAACATGCCCATTCAGAGATCGTTGGGCAATTGCCGGAAGCAAATTGGATCGCGCGCGCTCCGACGCTTGAGCGCAAAGCTAATCTGCTTGCAAAAGTGCAGGATGAGGCAGGGCATGGTTTGTACCTGTACTGCGCTGTTGAAACATTGGGTGTCTCTCGGGATGAGCTCACCGAGATGTTGCTGGATGGGCGGATGAAATACTCGTCGATCTTCAACTATCCGACACTGACTTGGGCTGACATGGGCGCTGTTGGTTGGCTCGTGGATGGCGCTGCGATCATGAATCAGGTACCTTTGCAGCGCACATCTTACGGCCCTTATGCGCGGTCTATGGTGCGTATTTGTAAGGAAGAGAGCTTTCACCAACGTCAGGGCTTTCACGTGATGATGGCGATGGTGAAGGGCTCTGAAGCGCAAAAGCGCATGGCCCAAGATGCGCTGAACCGTTTTTGGTACCCAGCGTTGATGATGTTTGGGCCATCGGACAAGGATTCTGTGCATTCTGAGCAGTCCATGAGTTGGAAAATCAAGATGAACACCAATGACGAGCTGCGCCAGAAGTTCGTGGATGAAACGGTGCCACAGGCCGAATACTTGGGTCTGACGATCCCAGATGAGCATATGAAATGGAACGAAGACACAGGCCACTATGATTTTACAGAACCTGATTGGTCAGAGTTTTTCGAAGTGATCCAAGGGAATGGCCCCTGCAACGTTGACCGGATCGCCGCCCGTCAAAAGGCCTGGGATGATGGCGCTTGGGTGCGTGAGGCGATGGTAGCCCATGCAGAAAAGAAACAGTCACGCAAAAGCGCAGCGGAGTAATTGATATGAGTAAGGAATGGCCCCTTTGGGAAGTGTTCATCCGTGGCACACATGGAATGAGCCATCGTCACGTTGGTTCGCTTCATGCGGCGGATGCTGAACATGCGATCCGAAATGCGCGCGATGTTTATACGCGCCGCAATGAAGGCGTAAGTATTTGGGTCGTCGAGACCTCGCAGATTGCAGCGTCCAGTCCGTCGGAAAAAGGCCCGCTTTATGATCCGGCGCGCGACAAGGCGTATCGCCATCCAACGTTTTTCCACATTCCAGAGGAAGTGGGGAAAATGTGATGAACCATCTGTTGGAATTTCTTTTGCGCCAAGGGGATAACGCCTTGGTGCTTGGGCAGCGCATGTCTGAATGGTGTGGCCATGGGCCTGCGCTTGAGGAAG
Source organism: uncultured Paracoccaceae bacterium (assembly GCA_947498415.1). GTDB lineage: Bacteria > Pseudomonadota > Alphaproteobacteria > Rhodobacterales > Rhodobacteraceae > Cognatishimia. The sequence goes on along the minus strand of CANMKB010000002.1, from coordinate 601,207 downwards.
ACATCGCCTTGGCCAATACAGCGCTTGATTTGATTGGTCAGACACAGTTGTGGCTGGGCTATGCGGCCGAGGTTGAAGGCGCGGGGCGGGATGCGAATGATTTGGCTTTCATGCGCGATGCCTATGATTTTCGAAACCTCTTGATGCTAGAAGTGCCCAACGCCGATTTTGGTCGCACACTGATGCGCCAATTCCTGTTTGATGCCTTTCAGGTGCCTTGGCTGCAGGCGCTGACAGACAGCGCTGATCCGCGGGTGGCTGAGATAGCAGCGAAGTCTGTAAAAGAGGCTATGTATCATCTGGATCGCTCTACCTCGACGGTGATTGCGCTTGGTGATGGGACAGCAGAAAGCAACGGCTTTATGCAGCGGGCGCTGGACTATTTGTGGCCCTATGCGGCTGAGGTGTTTGCGGAAGACGCAACAGATTTCGCCATGGCTGAGGTTGGGGTTGCCCCATTGCCGTCAAGCCTGCGGGGGCAATGGAAGAAGACTTTGCAGGCGACCCTGCAAGAGGCCCATCTGACGATGCCAGAAGGGGAATTTGCCCATAAAGGCGGCCGTATTGGTGTGCGCCATACAGAGCACCTTGGTCATCTGCTGGCGACCATGCAGGTATTGCCACGGTCTTACCCAGACGCGAGCTGGTGATATGACGATCGCCAATTCCATCAGTGAAGAACAGGTTTGGGACTGGCTCGAAGGTGTGCCGGACCCCGAAATTCCTGTGATCTCGGTGGTGGACCTTGGCGTGATCCGCGCGGTTTCTGTGGACAGTGATGCTGTCGAGATCAAGATCACACCGACCTATTCGGGCTGTCCTGCGATGTCGATCATTTCGCTCGATATTCAGGCGGCACTGGCGAAGGTCGGGGTCACGAATCTGACACTGAAGACTCAGATCTCGCCGCCTTGGACAACCGACTGGCTGTCGGAAAAAGGCAAAGCGCAGTTGAAAGAATACGGCATAGCGCCACCCCAACCATCCGGTGGGCCAGAGAGCTGCCCGCATTGCGAATCTCGGCATGTTGAAAAGGTCAGTCAATTTGGCTCGACCCCCTGCAAGGCATTGTGGCGATGCAGCGATTGTCTGGAACCCTTTGACTATTTCAAATGTATATGAGGCGAGGAAAATGGTTCAGTTTCATGATCTTAAAGTAACCGAAATTCAGAAGACGACGCGTGACGCTGTCGTGGTGTCTTTGCAGCCGGTCAATGATGTAGATTTCTCGTTTGTTCAGGGTCAGTACCTGACGTTCAAAAAGGACTTCGAGGGTCAGGAGGTGCGGCGGTCGTATTCCATTTGCACCGGTAAGGATGACGGCAATTTGCAGGTGGGCATCAAAAAGGTGTCTGGCGGTGCGTTTTCGACTTGGGCCAATACCGCACTACAGGTGGGGGATGTGGTTGAGGCGATGGCTCCCATGGGGCGTTTTTATGCGCCGTCTGAGGCGGAGGCACCGCATTACCTCGGTTTTGCCGGTGGGTCTGGCATCACTCCGGTACTTTCGATCCTGCGCACAGCGTTGGAGCGCGAGCCTTTGGCGCGGTTTACGTTGGTTTATGCGAACCGCAATCCCAACACGATCATGTTCCGAGAAGAGCTTGAAGATCTGAAAAACCAGTATCTTGGACGCTTTAATTTGATCCATGTGCTCGAAGATGAAAGCCAAGAGATTGATTTGTTCCGCGGCCGTGTGGATCAGGAAAAATGTGCTGCGCTTTTTAAGGTTTGGATCGACATTGCAACAGTGGATATGGCCTTCATTTGTGGACCTGAGCCGATGATGTTGGCGATTTCGGAAGCGTTGAAAAACCACGGGCTTGCCAAAGAGCAAATCCGTTTTGAACTGTTCGCGAGTGGCCAACCTGGCCGTTTGCCCAAGCCAGTTGCCGATACGGAAAACATGGAAAATGGCATCGCAGGCCGCGCGACCGTCGGAGGGGAAACACGCAGCCTTGTGATTGCGGAGCAAACCAGCTTGTTGGACGCAGCACTGGAAAACAATCTAGACGCACCGTTTGCCTGCAAAGCGGGTGTATGCTCCACTTGTAAATGCAAGGTGATCGAGGGCGAAGTCGAGATGGTCGCCAATCACGCGCTTGAGGACTACGAGGTTGAGGCGGGATATGTGCTGTCGTGTCAGGCCTACCCAGTGTCCGCCAAGAAGGTGGTTTGGGACTACGACGAGGCGGGGCACTAGAAGCCGAGCATAGAACAGCTAACCCCGCCTACTTTACATGAAAAATCGGTCCAGCATTGGTGCTGGGCCGATTTCTGTTTGAGGCTGATCAGCCGCGCACGGCTTTGATCATATCGGCGCCTTTTTCTGCGACTATATAGGTCGGCGCCTTTGTGTTGCCGGTTGGCACAACAGGCAGGATCGACGCATCCATCACGCGCATTTCGCCTCGGCTGGTTGGGCTGACGCCACCAGCACAAAGCGAGTAGGCCAAAGGTGTACGGGCTATTGGGTGTCTGTAGTGTACAGCGGGACGTGGAAGAACAAGGGCTGGATGTCAGGCGCTGGGAGACGCGGGGTCAGACCGTATAAATGCCTGATCATACAGCGGGCCGCCGATGCCGGAACTTTTGACACCGCCAAAGGGCGCGTTCGGCTGGATCATGCCGTGTTTGTTGATGTCATTGGAGCAGACTGAACCACCAAGGCCGTTTTCACTGTCATTCGCGCGGAGCAAACGGATAGGATGCTCCGCGCGTTCTTCCTTAGTTGAACCCCCAAACGCCCATTGGCACGAGCAGGGAAAAGAAGGGCAGGGCGATTAGGAACGCCAGTCGGATGATGTCCGCAGCCCAGAAGGGTGTTACGCCCTTAAAGATCGTGGCTGTTGATACATCTGTGACGACGGACCGTAGGACAAAGATATTCAGTCCGATGGGCGGTGTGATCAAAGAAATCTCGGTCACCACTACAACGATGATTCCAAACCAGATCAGGGCCATTTCACCCGTCACGTCCCCAGCAAAAAAGCCGAGCGATGCAACCAGTGGTGCAAAGACTGGAACAGTTAGTGTGATCATGGACAGGCTTTCAAAAACCGCGCCTAGCACCAGATAAATCAACACAATCAAAGCAAGCACCGTAAAGGGTTCTAGCCCTGCGCCTTGTACCAGATTGAGCAGATCATCCGGCAGACCCGCGCGGGTGATCAGCCGGTTAAAGATCTCGGCCCCAATCAGCAGCAAGAACAGCCCAACCGAGGTTTTCACGGTTTGCGACAGTGCGTCGATCAGGCCTCTCCAAGAAAAGCGACCAATGAAGGCTGAGATCACGATTGCGCCAAATGCCCCGACGCCTGCGGCTTCGTCTGCGGTGAAGACCTGCCCGTAGATGCCGCCGATAATGATAACAAACAGGATGAGGATTGGAATGACGCGCAGCACGCTCGCGCGGACCTCAGGCCAAGTCATACGCTCGCCAGCTGGGCCAGCCTCGGGGCGTCGCCACACCACAAAGGCAACAGCGCAAAGATAGAGCAGGATGCCAAGTATTCCGGGCAGAATCCCGGCAAGGAACAACTTGCCGATGGATTGGCCCGTTAGGAAGCCATAGATGATCAAAATAATGCTGGGCGGGATCAGAATGCCTAGCGTACCGCCGGCGGCGACCGATGCAGTGGAAAGACGGTCATCATAGCCGTATTTGCGCATAGAGGGCAGAGCCACTTGCGACATTGTTGCTGCGGTTGCCAAAGACGATCCGGAGACAGCAGAGAAGCCGCCGCAGGCCAAGATGGTCGACATAGCAAGACCGCCTGGTAGGCGCCCGACCACCGCATAGGCGGCGCGATAGAGATCGTGGGCCATGCCGCTTTGGGCAATGATCATCCCCATCAGAATAAATAGGGGAATAACGGAAAGCGCGTCGTTCTGGGTTACGTCCAGAATAGAGTCTGCCGCAGGCCCAAGCCCCGCCGACCAGCGCCAATCGCGCAGAATAACAAAACCAATGGCCCCCACGACGCCCATGGCGATGCCGATTGGAACACGTAGTAGGACCAAGCCGATTACTATTGCGAAGGCGATAAGTGCGACAGTCATGATCTCTCTCGTGTTGAAGTAGTAAGTATGAGCCAGACGGCACGAAGAGCGAGCAATGCTCCGGTCGCGCCCACCGCAACTGCCACAAAGGTCAGTAGTGGATATTTGGGTAAGAACAGCATTTCGCTGGTGAGCCCACGGCTGAGTGCTTTTTCAGCGCGATGGAAGAGCCATACGCTCATGGTAACCAAGCTGGCTGCGACAAGCATGTCGATCAAACGGTCACGCCAAAAGGCGGCTGAAGTGGTGAAGATACTGTCCAGAAGGTCAACCGCGATTTGCTGGCCTCGCAGGGTCACCACAGGGAAAGCAAAGAAGATGGAACAGGCCAAAAGGATTTGGGCAATGTCCTGACGGCCGAAAATAGGCGCGTTGAACACATAGCGGCCAATAACTTCCGCGACGGTTAAAAACATCAAAGCGACGAGACAGAGTGCGCTTAGGCTGAGGAGGGTGCTCGCAAACCATTGGCTTGCGAGCTTGATGAAACCAGACATTACTTAGAGTACTCTGCCATAGTTTGTTTGATCAGCGTCAGTGCTGCATCCGCGTCGATACCCTTGGCAGACACCTCTTCCAGAACAGAGGATTGAATGCCTGGTACAAGCGCAGTAAACTTTTCTGCTGCAGCGCCTTCCAGGTCGATCACCGCACCTGTTTCACGCTGTGCTGACAGGCCGCGTTCGTTGCCTGCGTCCCAAGCTGCGCCCGCAAAGGCAGAGAAGTCCTCGCCGAGTGCCGCTTTGATTGCAGCAGCGTCTTCTTCGCCGATGTCATCTAGGAAGTCTTCGCTCATGATGATCGAGAAAGACCCGCGGTAGAAACCGCCCGGAACACGATAGGTGTACGGCAGGACTTCAGTCAGGCGCAGAATTGCGATTGTGTCACCCGGGAAGAACGTGCCGTCTGCAACGCCGTTAGACACGGTTTCGTACACCTTTGGTGCAGAGACTTGCACACCAGCCATGTCTAGACCCGCAAGAACATTGCCCATCACACCGCCGCCGGAGCGGACTTTCAGACCTTCCACTTCATCCAGAGATGAAATTTCTTTGGAAAGGTGCAACGAACCTGGGGCGTGAACCATCATTGCAACGGGTACAATGCCGTCATGTTCGTTCGCGGCGCTCAGGTATTCTTCGTGCGCACGCCAATGGGCTGCGGATGCCGCAGCAGAGTCGCCTTCCAGACCTGGGATTTCGATCAGCTTCGTAGTGACGAAACGACCTGGATTATAGCCATGGAAAATCCATGCCGCATCCGCGCCACCGTCTTCGATCAAATCGGCCTGTGACGGTGGTGATGCCAGTTGGTACTCGATTTTACCTGTGACGCGATTGTCCGTCGCAGCTTCGATGCGTGCGATAAACTCAGGCCACACCGTATCATTCATGATGTGGCTTGGTGGCAGCCATGATGAGACGACCATAGTTTTTTGAGCAAAAGCACCAGTGGCACTTACTGCGCTAGCCAGCATTGCTGCTAGGATTGTTGACTTAAGTTTCATAGTTTCCTCCCAATGTTTCAAAGCAGGATTGCTTTGAATTATAAAACTCAGTTGCGTAGTTTCTTCGTCTAATCAGGGGGCATTTGGATCCCTGATAGCGTGAAGTCGGTTACGGTTTGCGCATAGGCAATCCGTTTCTCTTTGCTGGCACTGGGGTTCCACATGTAGAACCAGTTAAGCATGCCAAAAACAGACATTGTGATGTCGCGACACTGGGCAGAGTTATGCCCGAGCGTGTCTGGAGCGCAGAGGGCAAGTACCTCAGACATCCGCTTCACCAAATCCCGTTGGTACCCTCGTAAAATATTCTGCTGGTCTTGCGGCAGCAGGGATATGCCTTCGGTTTGAATTTTGTGTTCGTTGTCCATGCCCTCGTAGGCGAGCAAGAATTCGCGGTTCAGCAAACCGAGCTGTTTGCTGGGCGAGATAATGTCGAGGTTCAATCCTAGAATGCGATCACGCAGTTCGCTGAGATAGGTATCCAATATGACAAACACGAGTTCGTTTTTACTGCCACAATAGTGGTAGATTGCGGGTTTCGAGACTCCGCAAGCCTTAGCCACATCATTCATAGATGCGCCCAAAATCCCAGTCTCGGCAAACACCGCTGCGGCGGTGGACAGAATGGACTTCTTTTTATCGTCGTGATCTTTTGCGCGAGGTCTGGCCACGTCGTTACTCCTTAGGTCGATTGTCAATGACGCGGCGTGCTTTGCCCTGGCTACGTTCGACCGAGCCCGGCTGTCCGATCTCAATCCGCGTTGAGACCCCCACGACGTCTTTGATCTTCTTGCTAAGCATCTTGCTGGCGGCTGCAACCACTTCTGCGCTTGAGTTCTCTGGTGTTGTTTCCACGCGTATGGACATGACATCCTTGCGGTCGATGCGGGCGAGCTCGATTTGGAAATGCGGCGCAATTTCAGGGATAGAGAGCACCTGTTCCTCAATCTGACTTGGGAACACATTCACGCCGCGCAGGATGATCATGTCATCTGAACGCCCTGTGATCTTCTCCATGCGGCGCATGCTGCGTGCCGTACCCGGAAGCAAGCGGGTGAGATCGCGGGTGCGATAGCGGATCATTGGCAGGCCTTCTTTGGTCAAAGTCGTAAAGACCAACTCGCCCATTTCGCCATCGGGCAAGACTTCACCTGTTTCTGGATCAATAATTTCAGGGTAGAAATGATCTTCCCAAACATGCAGGCCGTCTTTGGTTTCCACGCATTCGTTGGCGACCCCAGGTCCCATGATTTCAGATAATCCGTAGATATCGACAGCGTGCATGTCGAAGGCTTCTTCGACCTCGGTGCGCATGGCATTGGTCCACGGTTCTGCGCCGAAAATTCCGACCTGCAAAGAGCTTTCGCGTGGATCAATGCCGATCTTTTTGTACTGCTCTAAAATATTCAACATGTAAGAGGGGGTCACCATGATCGTGGAGGGTTTGAAATCCTCAATCAGGGTGACTTGGCGCTCGGTTTGCCCGCCTGAAACGGGCACTACGGTGCATCCTAGTCGTTCAGCGCCGTAGTGTGCGCCCAAACCGCCTGTGAACAGGCCATAGCCGTAAGCGATATGGGCAATGTCGCCCGGGCGTGTGCCGCTGGCGCGCATCGAGCGAGCGACCATGTTGGCCCACATGTCGATGTCCCCTTTGGTGTAACCAACGACGGTTGGCTTGCCGGTTGTGCCCGAAGATCCGTGGATACGGACGATTTCTTTTTGTGGCACTGCAAACAGCCCGAAAGGGTAGTTGTCGCGCAGATCATTCTTGTAGGTGAAAGGGAACTTGGCCAGATCACTAAGGCTTTGCAGATCGTCTGGGTGCACACCAGCGTCGTCAAAGCGCTTGCGGTACATCGGCACGTTTTCGTAAGCGTGGCGCACAGACCATTTCATCCGTTCCAGCTGCGTGGCACGAATTTCGTCAATCGATGCGATCTCGATTGGCTCAAGGCTGTCTCTGCTCGGAGTTAAATCCTTCATACTTCTTCCTCAAAAAGCGTGCCAGAAATGGTGCGGGATCCGCCCCTGAATTCGGCGATTAGCTTGCCTGTTTGGTTAGTGACGGTAACGTCGTAGAGCCCGCTGCGCCCGCTCAAGCTGACTTCGCGTGCCTTGGCAATCAAAAGATCGTCGAGCTGGCCCGGTGCGACGTAGGTAATAGAGTTATGCTGCGCGACCGTGGCTTGGTTGCGGCTGTTGCATGCGAAGGCAAAAGCACTGTCGGCGAGGGCAAAAATCACTCCGCCATGGCAAATATTATGGCCATTTGTGTGGTGCTGCTGCACAGTCAACGACAAGGTTGCTGTCCCTTCATCCACGTTATCCAGAGACATTCCGAACCAAGCGCTGGCTCGGTCGCCAGACCACATGGCGGCGGCAGATTTTTCAGCTCTTTCTTTTGCAGTGATCGTCATTGCCCTGAAAACTCTGGTTTGCGTTTGTTTAAGAAGGCGTTGACGCCTTCCGCGTAATCGGCGGATGCGCCGCAACTTTTTTGATACTGAGCCTCAAGGTCCAGCTGTTCATCAAAGTTGTTTGTTGCAGCAGCGTTAATGGCCTTTTTGATGCGCGCGAGGCCAAACGTTGGCCCATTTGCGAGTTTTTCGGTAAGCGCATGCGCTTCGCTCATCAGATCATCTGCCGCGATTGCCTTCCATATCATGCCCCAATCGGCAGCTTGAGATGCAGAAATCGGCTCGCCTGTCATAGCGAGGGCTTTCGCGCGGGCAGGGCCCAAAAGACGTGTTAAGTTCCAGGTGCCTCCTGCGTCAGGCACCAAGCCGACATTGGCAAAAGACTGAATAAATTTGGCTGTGTCAGCTGCTAAGACAATATCACAGGCCATTGCCAAGTTTGCACCTGCGCCGGCTGCAACGCCGTTGACGGCGCAAACAATAGGCAGGTCTGCATTTTGCAGCAGGCGGACCAGCGGATTGTAAAAGTTGTTTAAGGTTTTGCTGAGGTCAGGCGCACCATCCATTTTAGATGGGTCGCGATCCCCGAGATCTTGACCCGCGCAAAAGCCACGGCCTGCGCCTGTGAGTAGGATTGCTCGCTTCTGATCTTTGATTGCCTGTTCCAAGCAATCACGCAGCGCAAGATGCATCTGGTCATTAAAGCTATTCAGTTTCTCCGGTCGGTTCAGGGTGACCTCCACCCACTGACCGTGATCCTGACTTAAGATCGTGTCTGCCAAAACATCCTCCCTTGCAATGCGTGACGACTCACACTATTCAGTATTCATATACCGACCGGTAGGTCAATAAATAAATGTATGAGCGTTGGTGATATGTCTGAGACAGTTCAGGTTGAAATGCGCGGAACGATTGCCTTTGTCACAATCAATAATCCGCCGGTGAATGCGACGTCGACAGCCGTTCGCGCTGATTTGCTTGCTGCGGTTGAGCGGGTTCAGGGCTGTGAGCTTGCGGTCTTGCGTTGCGCGGGCCGCAGCTTTGTTGCGGGTGGAGACATGTCGGAGTTTGACGCTCCGCCAGTCGAGCCTCATTTGCCTGATGTTGTGAATGCGATTGACAACAGCGCGACGCCATTTTTGGCTATTTTACATGGCACTGTCCTAGGCGGCGGCTTTGAAATCGCAATGGCTTGTGCGTATCGGATTGCGCTGCCTGGCACACGGTTTGGGCTGCCAGAGGTTAATCTGGGATTGGTGCCTGGGGCGGGTGGCACTCAGCGCGCACCGCGTCTTTTGGGTTGGAAGATGGCTGTAGAGATGGCCTGTCTTGGGCAGCTAAAAACGGCCGAAGACTTGTTAGAGCTCGGCGCGGTTGATGCCATTTCAGAGATGCCAGACGATTTGATCGAGAGCTTTCGGGGGCGTGCTTTTCAGCGAGTCTCTGAGCGTCGGCTGGATACGGGTTTGGATCGTGATGCCTTCATGGATCAGGTCCAAAAGTTTTCCAAGGGGCGCAAGGGGCCAATGCATAATCTGGATGCCCTATCTTGGGCGTCAGAAGATTATACACACGCTCAACCAAGGGAACGGGCGCTTCATCTTGAGCTTCGCCAATCGCAGGAAAGCAAAGCATTGCGGCATTTATTCTTTGCCGAAAGGGCTGCGACAAAGCCGAATGTACTAAGCGATGTTCAGCCCAAGCAGATTAACCATGTTGTGGTCGTTGGCGGGGGGCTCATGGGCGCGGGCATCGCTGCGGCTTGTCTGAATACGGATCGATCTGTCACCATTGTTGAAAGAGACAAACCCTCTGCTACCAAGGCGCAAGAAACCGTAGCGGGTTTGATGCAGGGCGCGCTTAAGCGCGGGAAGATCACCCAATCGCAACTGGATACGCGTCTTTCGGCGTTGATCACCACAGACAGCTATGCAGCCGCCTCCGGAGCAGATTTGGCGATTGAGGCTGTGTTTGAAGACTTAGGCGCAAAACGTGCGGTCTTTACAGCGCTGTCTAACGTCATGACGAAAGACGCGCTTTTGGCGACGAATACCTCATACATCGATCCGAACGAGATTTTCGATGGTGTGCCAAACCCAGATCGTTGCCTTGGCATCCACTTCTTCTCTCCAGCGCATATTATGAAATTGGTAGAGGTCATTCGTGCCGACGGCACCACCAACGAAAGCCTCGCCACGGCATTTTCCTTTGCAAAATCCTTGCGTAAAACGCCGGTTCTTTCAGGCGTCTGCGACGGTTTTATCGGCAACCGTATATTGGCGGCCTATCGTCGTGCGGCAGAATATCTATTGGCGGATGGGGCCTTGCCCCATGAGGTGGACAACGCAATGCGCACTTTCGGAATGGCCATGGGGCCGTTTGAAGCGCAGGACCAATCTGGTTTGCAAATTGCTTACGCCAATCGCCGCCGCCAAGATGCGACGCGAGACCCTGCAGAACGCTACGTAGCAATTTCGGATCGGCTGTGTGAGCTTGAACGTTTCGGGCGGCGTTCTGGCGCAGGTTGGTACAACTACCCAGACGGTAAAACGCCTGCAGTTGATCCAAGTGTGACTGATCTCATTCTGCAATATTCCGACCAACCTGGACTTTCGCGCCGCGCATTCTCCGCGACCGAAATTCAAACGCAATTGCTGGCCGCGATGGCCAACGAAGGCGCACGTATTGTCGAAGAAGGGATCGCGGCAAACGAAGCCGATGTCGATGTGGTCAAGACTGCTGGCTACGGCTTTCCGCGCTGGCGGGGTGGCCCGATGCATTGGGCCAAAACTCAGGGAGGCGAGGCAATGCGCGCAACCCTTAAAACAATGGAAAAAGCCAGTCCCGGATCCTGGATCCGCGCAGATCGGTATCAAGACAAATTCAAACAGGTGAGATCATGACAATCCAAAACGTAAAGAGCTTTGCGGCCGGTCATTGGGTAGAGGCGGATGCCGCGGCGCGTGATATTCGATCCGCGGTCAACGGTCAGGTGATCGCCCGCGCAGGCAATAGTGCGCTGGACACCGAGGCGATGCTTCATTTTGCCCGCAACAAAGGCGGTCCAGCCCTTCGGGCCATGACCTTCCATCAACGCGCCAAGATGCTGAAAGCACTCGCACTGCATTTGGGCAAACACAAGCAGCCGCTTTACGACATCTCTTTTGCCACGGGTGCGACCCAGAAAGACAATCTGATTGATATTGATGGCGGCATTGGAACGATGTTTGTGTTTGCCTCAAAGGGGCGCCGGGAAATGCCGGACAGTCAGGTCTATATCGATGGCAATGTTGAGCAGCTCTCCCGTCATGGTACGTTTTTGGGCCAGCACATTTGCACATCCATGCACGGGGTTGCTGTGCACATCAATGCGTTCAACTTTCCTGTTTGGGGCATGTTGGAAAAGCTCGCGCCAACCCTTTTGGCGGGCGTGCCTGCAATTGTGAAACCAGCCACAGCCAGTTGCTATGTGACTGAAATGGCCGTTCAAATCTTGCTCGATAGTGGTATTTTGCCAGAAGGCGCGTTGCAGCTTGTGTCGGGCGGGTTGGGTGACATGCTCGACCGTTTGACCAATCAAGACGTGGTGAGTTTTACGGGGTCCGCAGATACAGCCCTTATGCTGCGCTCAGCGCCCCATATCTTGAAAAATTCGATCCGTTTCGTTGCAGAACAAGACAGCCTGAACGGGTCAATTCTGGGGCCAGATGCGCAACCGGGCACCCCTGAATTTGATCTCTTCATCAAAGAGGTCAGCCGCGAGATGACCACGAAAGCCGGTCAGAAGTGTACCGCGATCCGTCGCATCTTTGCGCCAGAGGCGCTGGTGCAGCCAGTGATCGAGGCCTTGGGCACATCGCTTGCGAAGGTCACTATTGGCGATCCAGCCGCAGAAACGACCCGCATGGGCGCTTTGGTTTCGGCTGGGCAAAAAGCGGATGTCTTGGAAAAAGCCGCCATCATTGGTCAAGAGGCGGAACGCGTGATCGGTGATCCGAACAATTTCAGCGTTCAGGGCGCCGATAGTGAGGCGGGTGCCTTTGTGCCGCCCATGCTTTTTCATTGCGCAAACCCTGATAAAGCAAAGCGTATTCACGATGTTGAAGCCTTTGGCCCAGTGTCCACAATCATGCCTTATCGTGATTTGGATCACGCCGTGTCGTTGTTAAATCGCGGTGAAGGCAGCCTTGTGGCCTCGGTGATTACTCATGATCCAGATGTAGCGCGACAAGTGGCCTTAGGGGCAGGGGCCTTTCACGGGCGTCTTTACTTCAACAACCGCGACTCGATGAGAGAAAGCACGGGCCATGGTTCTCCATTGCCGCATATGGTGCACGGCGGTCCAGGTCGCGCGGGCGGCGGTGAAGAAATGGGCGGTGTACGTGGCGTGATGCATTATATGCAACGCACCGCGATCCAAGGCAGCCCAGACATCCTAAGCGCCATCGGCCAGAAATGGGTGCCAGGGGCCAAAGAAATTTCTGAGGAAGACCATCCGTTCACTCGGACGTTCCACCAGCTGTCCATTGGCGAGACCTTCAAGACGCCATCTCGAGAAATCCATTTGGAAGATATTGAGAAGTTTGCCCATTTCACGGGGGATAAGTTCTATGCTCATATGGATCAGGCCGCTGCAGAACGAAATCCGTTTTTCCCGGGCCGCGTGGCCCATGGCTATCTGCTATTGAGCTTTGCGGCAGGTCTGTTCGTTCAGCCTGACGAAGGCCCTGTGCTTGCGAATACGGGCCTAGACAGCCTGCGCTTTATGAAGCCGGTCGAAGCCGGTGAAAGCATCAAGGTGCGCCTGACGGTCAAACATAAAACCCCGCGCAATGAAGACTATGGCGAAGTGCGGTGGCATGTGACCATTACAAATCAAGACGATGAACTGGTGGCGGAATATGAGCTTCTGACGATGAACGCTTACGAACATCGCGAGACGCAGGCATAGCCATGATATGTATCAATGTGTTAAGCGGTTGCCAAATTGCTTAACACATTGGAATGCCCTTGACGCCCTCGCATCCTCTCATTGCTCAGCTTGTCGCGTTGGATACCCTCAAAACGTGGTCTTTGATCGCTACGCTTTTTGGGGATCTGAACGGTCAGCAGCTTTCCGGTGCGCAAATTCGGAACGTGCTTGGCCATATCGGGACCAAGCCCGAAGCCATTCGGGTGGCGTTACATCGTTTGAAATCAGAGGGTTGGATTGTCGCCACAAAACAGGGGCGCGAGGCGATCTATACGATGTCACCGATGGCCTTGGACGAAACTAAGACTGTGAGACCCGACATTTACAACCAATCGTCTAAGTACCAAAACGGTTGGTGTTTTGAGCTTTTTCAAGAAAACCCCTCCTCAAGTGAAGCCATCTTATTGGGCAAAAATCTAGCGATATGCCCTGTTTGCGAGCGTACGCAAGCCCCAGATGTTTTACCGCTCACCGCTCAAGGCGCGCCACTGCCTAAATGGGTAGAGGCGATGATTGCCCCAGACAACTTGGTGGCACTGGCCGCTGCGCTTGCATCCATTATTCCGCATTTTGCGGACCTGACAGATCCAAAAGACAAAGTCCTTTTTCGCCTGTTGGTCTTGCACCATTGGCGCCGTATCGCATTGCGCCGCGGTAGCTGGGCGCACGCGAGCCTTTTGCCTGAAGGCCCGATTGCTGTCTGCCATTCATGGGTCACGCGGTTTCTTGAGGCCGAAGACAAAATCTCAGTCACGTTTTAAGGCGGCGCTTGCGGCAGATAGCGCTTCTTCTAAGATGTCTTGCTCACCAATGTGGTTCGCCAAAATCAAAATAAGCCGTGCATTCAGGGCATGTATGTCTGCGTCTTTCAGCCCGTTATGCGCATTCAAAAGACCTTCGTAAAATCCGTCTGTATCTTCAAGGTTCGGGGAAAGATTTAACTTTGACATGGGTTAGCTCCCTCCTGTTGCGGTTTCAAAGGCGTGCTCTAACGCTAGGGTATTCAGCTCAGGCCAACGGCCAGCGATATGCTGGTCTGGGCGGATCAAGAAAACAGCGCTTTGCGCCTCGCCAAGGTAGCGCTCTGCCAACACGTCTCGTTCAGATCGCAAAGACAAACAGGGCAGGGTGTAGCTTTTAAGTTGAATGTGTTCTGGCAGGTCGCAATTAATGCCCAGCACCGAAAAACGGCCCGTCGCCACGTAGTCGAGCAAATACCCATCTTCTATAGGTGCGTCTGGCATTGGGCTGCCCGGGCGGCTGCGCATTGGGCCATTGGGCAAGGCGTCCATGCTATTCAGAGATGATCCGTCATATGTGCAGGGGGTGGATAGCCGCCCAGAATTCACCAGTGGGAGCGCAAATTCATAGTGTTCGACAAGGTCCAAAACGGCATCGCGGAATAATACGTGGGCTGGGTTGCGTGGCGTTAAGAAATCCGCCGTCCGACTGGAGTTGCGGATGTTTTCATCAGCCCCATACTTGCGTTCCTCATGGTAGCTGTCCAGCAAACTGTCATCGGCTTGCCCATTGATCACCATGGCCAATTTCCAAGCTAAGTTGTCGATGTCTTGCATGCCGCCGTTGCACCCTCTGGCACCGAAGGGGCTTACTTGATGGGCGCTGTCGCCGGCAAAGAAGACACGGTCATGGCGATATTGCTCCATGCTGGCACAGCGGAAGGTGTAGATGGATGTCCAAACCAATTCAAAATCAATGTCTTTGCCAATCATTGCGGCAACACGAGATTTAATCTTGTCTGGGTCTATCTCAGCAGCGCGATCGATATCCCAGCCCAGCTGAAAATCCAACCGCCAGACTCGATCAGGCTGCTTGTGCATCAATGCGGTTTTGCCCCGATTAAATGGTGGGTCAAACCAAAAGCGTCTTTCTGTTGGGAAGTCAGCCTTCATCTTGATGTCGGCAATCAGGAAGTTGTCTTCAAAAGTGCGACCGTCAAATCCCAAACCCATCAAGTCGCGCGTCGGAGAGGATGCCCCATCACATGCGACAAGGTATTCGGCCTCGATCTCATATGGCCCATCCGGCGTGTCGACCTGTATCAACACATGGTCGTCTTTTTGCTCCAGTCCGATAAGACGATTTTTACCGCGGATCTCGACCGGAGCCCCCTTGGCTTGCTCTGCCCGAATTTCTTCAACGAGGCATTGTTCGAAATAGGGTTGTTGAAGGTTGATAAAAGCGGGTCGTTTATGTCCCTCTTCAGGGAGCAGGTTAAAGTGATAAACTTCTCGCTCACCGCGATAAACGCGACCCAAATTCCAAACGACGCCTTTTTGAACCATCTGTTCGCCGCAGCCCAGCCGGTCGCAAATCTCTAAGGTGCGTTTGGCAAAACAGATCGCGCGGCTGCCCATGCCGACACCGTCATGGTCATCTAGAACCAAACACGGAATGCCTTTCTTCCCCAGATCCAATGCCAACCCCATTCCGACTGGGCCGCCACCGATGATCACCACAGGGTGACGACGGGGAGTAGAGGCCGCTTGATCAGCGACCTTCGCATAGGGGTAAAGGCGAAAGGCGGTTTGGTAGCGTGCCTGAACCATGCCCGCTTATCCTTGAAGCTCTTCCCACATCATCAGATCGCGCTGGTCGGTCCAAATTCGCGGGTGGCTGATGCCGCGGGCTTCATCATAGGCTCGGCTGACATTGAAAGGCAGGCAATGTTCATAGATTGCATAATCCTTGAACTTCGGATCACATTCGGCGCGTACGGCCTCCCAAGCATCCTTTAAACTCCCGCCTTTCATGGCCACCCGTTTCGCAGGGGCATAGGTGGAATTCACAAAGTCTCTTGTGCTTTCAATCGCGCGATGAACCGCCTCTTGGCCAAGTAGTGCGCCGCCCCGACCTGGGGCAATGGCGCTTAGGTCATAGGCTTTGATGGCATCAAGCGTTGTTCCCCAATCGGCGAAATACCCGTCTCCGCAATAGCATGCAGAATGATCTTCGACGATGTCACCTGTAAACATGACGTTTTGGTCAGGCACATAAACAACGGCATCCCCCGCGGTATGGGCGCGGCCAAGATGTTTGATGTCGACACGGCGATTGCCAAGATAAACTGTCATGCTGTCACTGAAGGTCGTGGTGGGCCAAGTCAGTCCAGGAATACTTTCATGCCCTTCAAAGAGACGCGGAAAACGCTGAAACTCGCTATCCCAATCCTCTTGGCCGCGCTCCACCACCATGGACCGCGCGGTGTCAGACATAATGATTTGCGGCGCACCAAAGGCAGAGGCCCCCAATACCCGAACCGCATGATAATGCGTCAGCACTAGATGGGTGATGGGCTTGTCGGTCACCTCGCGCACTTTTTCGATGACCTTATTGGCCAAACGGGGTGTCGCCTGTGCTTCGATAATCATCACGCTGTCGTCACCGATGATCACCCCAGAGTTTGGGTCGCCCTCTGCGGTGAAGGCCCAAAGCCCGTCACCGATCTCATCGAACGTGATTTTCTTCTCCGACATGTCGCTTTGGGATGCGAATGCTTTGGCCATTTGGGTCTCCAGTGCGTGTGGGCAGTTCGTGTGGATTAACTTGGTCCGAACAACTCGAACTGTTTGCGTTGCCCCAGAGTTTCATTGCATTTGCAACGTTGTCAAGAAAATCATTGCATTTGCAATGAGTTTATGGTTCGGATAAGCATAATAGGAGCTTAAGTTTGCCTTACGAAACTCTTCCAGATTTCGATTTTAATGGTTACTTGCCGTATCGTTTGACCGTGTTGGCGGCAAAGTTGAGCGACCAATTGGCAAAGCAATATAAGTCAGAATACGGGATTTCGATGCCCGAGTGGCGGGTTCTTTTGAATGTAGGCTATGGAGAACATCCATCCGTTCGAGACATTGAGCGCCATGTCAGTTTAGAAAAGTCGAAGGTCAGCCGGGCAGCTGCGCGCTTGGAAGCTAAGGGTCTTATTTCTAAATGCATCGATCCTAAAGATCGCCGTTTAGTTATATTGGAGCTAACAGAAACCGGGGCTGAGCTTCTCGGCAAGCTCATTCCGCTAGCACAGACCTTACAGGCTGATTTAGAGAAAGCACTTGGGGATCACGAAGGGGCTCTGCGTGTGGCTATTGACCTTCTTTCGACCAAGGTCGAAAGCGGCAATGCCTGAATCTTCATTGAAGTTAGAGCCAGCTTTGACATATGAATGTCTGACGTCAGCGCCAATGGGGACAAATAGGGTCATTTGATAAGAGTGAGTTTAGGCGCATCGTAACCACCGAGGTGTGGATGATGAGGAAGGCAACCAAGAGCCCATAGATGCCCCACGATGCCGGTGGCTTTTGCACACCACGTGGAATCTTTTGTGATATTTGTTAGACTTGCTGGCAATTAAAATAAATTAAAACAATACTTTGTCGTTTTTGTGTGGCGGCCTTCTTCTCTGCCGTCATCTTTCGAATAAATTTTGTGTTGGCGATCAATGTTCCCTGCTTTGCACCTCGAACATTCGGCATTTGCGGATGTTTTGATCATCGTGGCATGAAATTTAATCGACAGTGCGACGTTCGTAGGCAGGGCGGGTCTCTCGGCCTACGATTTTCCACGAAAAGCCGGCTTTCTTTGCCGCGAACTGACCCAATTTGGGGCGTGTTCTATTGCGTTTTAAGGTCGGTTTTCTGTCGTGGTTTTAAAATTTTTGATCAAATGGTAAAGTTGTGTTAGGGTCGGCCAATCCTTCAGCCAACAGCCAATGGGGTATTCACTATGACGCAAAGCGCACGGGCCAACGGTGTTACAGCCGGCCGAATAGATGCGACGCAGATGCAGTCCAACTTTTCCGATCTTCACGAGCCATATGATGTCCACGAAGCGGTGGTTGCCGCTGACCGGTGTTATTTCTGTCATGATGCGCCTTGCATGACGGCTTGTCCAACGTCGATCGACATTCCTTTGTTCATTCGCCAGATCGCAACCGGTACCCCAGAGGCCGCGGCAACGACGATTTTCAATCAGAATATTCTGGGCGGGATGTGCGCCCGTGTGTGCCCAACCGAAACCCTATGCGAAGAAGTCTGTGTGCGCGAAACGGCAGAGGGCAAGCCGGTTGAAATCGGTCGCCTGCAACGGTTTGCCACTGACACGGTGATGTCCAAGGCTCATCCGTTCAAACGCGCAGCGACAACCGGGAAAACCGTTGCCGTTGTCGGAGCGGGGCCTGCGGGATTAGCCTGCGCGCATCGGGTGGCGATGATGGGGCATGATGTCGTGATCTTTGAGGCGCGCGCCAAAGGGGGTGGGCTGAACGAATTTGGGATCGCAGCTTACAAATCCACCAATGACTTCGCGCAGGACGAATTGGATTGGCTGCTTGGGATCGGTGGCATCGAAATGCGGTATGGGCAGTCCTTGGGGCAAGACATCTCGCTCACTGGGCTTCAACAGGATTTTGATGCGGTTTTTCTGGGCATGGGGCTGTCGGCCGTCAATGCGCTGTCGCTTGACAACGAAGCGGCCGAAAACGTCGAAGATGCTGTAAGCTTCATTGGTGCATTGCGCCAAGCGGATGACCTGACCAAATTGCCGATTGGCCGTCGGGTTGTGGTGATTGGCGGTGGTATGACGGCGATTGATGCTGGTGTGCAAGCCAAGCTGCTTGGGGCCGAAGAGGTGACGATTGTATATCGTCGCGGGCAAAACGCCATGGCAGCCTCTGAGTTTGAACAGGATCTGGCGCAGCAAAAGGGTGTTAAGCTTGTGTGCAATGCAAGCCCTGTTGCGATTGTTGCTGATGGGCGGCTAACCGCCGCGACCTTTGCCTATACCGAGGTGCAAGATGGGACGCTTGTCACGCTGGATGAGACCTTCACGTTGCCTTGTGATCAATTGTTCAAAGCGATTGGGCAGACCCTTGGGGATATGCCCGAGGCGCTTGGGCTAAAGGGGCGCAAGATTGCCGTGGATGCGACGCAAAAAACAAATGTCCCGGGTGTTTGGGCCGGGGGAGACTGCGCCTCTGGCGGGGATGATCTGACGGTAACCGCTGTGGCCGAAGGGCGCGATGCGGCGATGGATATACACGCAACCTTGATGGGAGCAAACTGATGGCTGATCTGACTTCTGAATTTGTAGGTATTAAATCTCCGAACCCATTTTGGTTGGCCTCTGCACCGCCTACAGACAAAGAATACAACGTGCGCCGCGCCTTTGAGGCCGGTTGGGGAGGTGTCGTTTGGAAGACCCTGGGAGCCGAAGGGCCACCGGTGGTGAACGTCAATGGTCCTAGATATGGCGCGATTTGGGGGGCGGATCGGCGGTTGCTGGGCCTCAATAACATCGAGCTCATCACAGATCGCCCGCTTGAGGTGAACCTTGCCGAGATGACGCGTGTCAAAAAGGACTACCCAGATCGGGCTTTGGTCGCGTCTGTCATGGTGCCCTGTGAAGAGCAGGCCTGGAAAGAGATCCTGCCACGGATTGCTGAAACTGGCTGTGATGGGTTTGAGCTGAATTTTGGCTGCCCTCATGGCATGGCAGAACGGGGCATGGGGTCTGCTGTGGGGCAGGTTCCTGAATACATCGAGATGGTGACCCGCTGGTGCAAAGAAACCACATCGCTTCCGGTGATCGTCAAGCTGACACCCAACATCACCAATATCTTGCAGCCTGCACAGGCCGCAAAAGACGGTGGGGCCGATGCGGTGAGTTTGATCAATACGATCAACTCGATCACCTCGGTCAACTTAGATACGATGTCGCCAGAGCCTATGATTGACGGCAAGGGCACACATGGCGGCTATTGTGGCCCAGCCGTGAAACCCATCGCCCTAAACATGGTGGCTGAAATTGCCCGCAGCGCGGGGACGGCCGGGATTCCGATTTCTGGGATCGGTGGCGTCACCACATGGCGGGACGCGGCAGAGTTTATGGCGCTGGGCGCGGGCAATGTGCAGGTGTGTACGGCCGCGATGACGTATGGATTTAAGATCGTGCAAGAAATGATCTCGGGTCTCAGCCAATGGATGGATGAACAGGGGCACACGTCTGTGCAAGATATCGTCGGCCGGGCTGTGCCAAATGTGACCGACTGGCAGTATCTGAACTTGAACCACGTGACCAAAGCGCGGATCGACCAAGATGCCTGCATCAAGTGTGGCCGTTGTTATGCCGCGTGCGAAGATACGTCTCACCAGGCGATTTCCATGTCGGAGGATCGGGTGTTTGAGGTGCAAGATGACGAATGCGTCGCCTGTAATCTTTGTGTAAACGTTTGCCCAGTCGACAATTGTATCACCATGGAAACCCTGTCAGCTGGGGCCACGGATGAGAGAACCGGGAAAGTGGTTTCAGATGACTATGCAAACTGGACCACACACCCCAACAACCCCGGTGCAACGGCCGCAGAATAAGCGATTTTCCCTGTCCTTTACAGGGCAGGGACATTTGGCAATGCTCACATTTTCTCTTTTGGTGTCAGCATCGTTTACGTTTGGGCATGTGGTGGCCGGAGATATTGCCCCCGCCGCACTCAACAGCATTCGGTTTGCAATTGCGGCTATTGCCATGTGGCTCATAGCAAAGGTCTTGGGTGTTCCCGTAAAGCCTGTGTTCCAACGGCCCTGGCGCTTTGCGCTGATCGGTGGGCTGATGGCTGTCTATTTCATCACTATGTTTGAGGCCCTACGCCTGACATCTGCCGTATCAACTGCAGCTGTTTTCACATTGACGCCTTTGATGGCGGCTTTCATCGGATTGATGATTGCAGGCCAACGTAGCTCTTTGCTGACCACATTTGCCCTGATGGTTGGGGGAGGTGGTGCGCTTTGGGTGATCTTTGATGCAGATCTAACGGCTTTGTTGCGTTTTCAGGTCGGCCCGGGGGAGGCTATATTTTCCGTTGGGGCATTGGCGCACGCCTTTGTTCCAGCCCTATTACGCAGGCTTGCGCCGAACGAGCGCCCATTGCAGGGATCGTTTGGAGCCATTCTTGGGGCGCTGGCGGTGGCCAGCCTGTATGGCGCCAAAGACCTGCTGACCACAGACTATAGTGCGCTGGCTATCTCTGTCTGGCTGGTGATCCTTTACCTCGCTTTGGTCGCTACGGCCGGAACATTTTTATTGCTGCAATACGCCAACAAACGTCTGCCAGCAGGCAAGGTCATGGCCTATACGTATCTGGTGCCAAGCTGGGTGGTGCTTTGGGATGTTTTATTGAACGGCAGGCTGCCGTCGGTGCCGCTCATGGCAGGTGTTGCGCTGACTTTGGTCGCCTTATTGGTCTTGCTGCGGCAAGACCGGCCTATGCCCAGCTCAAAAGTCTAAGGCTTTCTGACACCACACAGCAACAGGTCTTTGACAGCTGTCTTGGTTTCTTCCCACTGACGATCTTCAAGCTCTTGGCCGTCGTTAAGCGTTTTAATTTGGTGAGTGAAATCGGCATAGTGCTGGGTGGTGGCCCAAATGGCATACATTAGGTGGCGCGAACTGATCTGGCGGATTTGGCCACGTTCGATCCAGGCATCAATGACGGCCAATCGTTCGTCTGTCCAACGGCGTAATTCGTTTTCCAGATAGTCCTGCACGATCGGCGCTCGTTGGATGATTTCATTCGCCCATACCTTTGATCCGTAGGGGCGGGTGCGGGCCAAATCCAGTTTGGTGTCGATGTAAGCGCTCAGAGCTTCGGTTGGGTCATTGTCGATCGCGATGGTGTCGGCGGCCTCACGCCAGATATCAAAGATCTCACCGACAACCCGTCGGTACAGCTTTTCCTTGGTTTCATAGTAATAAATGACGTTAGACTTGGGCAATCCAGCCATGGTCGCGATCCGGCTGATTGAGGCACCAGAATACCCGTATTCGGCAAAGACCTGCTCTGCCGCAACAAGGATGCGTTTGGTGATTTCTTCACGATTGCGACTTTGTATGCCTCGGTCTGATTTGTTCACGGTGCGACGAAGCCTTGTTTCTATGTCCTGACCATTGGATCGAATTCGCGCTGTAATGGCGACGGAAATTGGATGTCAGACACCCGTTCTTACCAAAAAGTGCACTGAGTTCACACTTGTGCCATGCAAATTGGGGAAAAAACAGGCATTTTCTGCACGATCGGTCAGAAAAACATTGACCGATCGTGCAGGATTGCGCGAGCCTATGTGTACAGACGGAAAAAATTCCGCGCCACTTACGCTAAATTTCAAGAGCGCCAACTGGGAGTGACACCAATGCAGCATGGGAAAAACCTAAGGATTAATCCGACTCGTTTGTGGGATAGTCTGATGGAGATGGCCAAGATCGGCCCCGGTGTTGCAGGCGGGAACAACCGCCAAACCTTAACTGATGAAGACGCCGAGGGCCGCGCCCTGTTTCAATCCTGGTGTGAGGCCGCTGGCTGCACCATGGGGTTAGACACGATGGGCAATATGTTTGCGACACGGCCCGGCGAAGACCCGGATGCTTTGCCGGTTTATATGGGGTCGCATTTGGATACTCAGCCGACCGGTGGAAAGTATGACGGTGTGCTTGGGGTTTTGGGTGGCTTGGAAGCCATTCGCACCATGAACGACCTGAATGTTAAAACCAAACACCCGATTGTGCTGGTGAATTGGACCAACGAAGAGGGTACACGCTTTGCCCCTGCAATGCTGTCGTCTGGGGTCTTTGCTGGTAAGCACACCCAAGACTGGGCTTATGATCGTGAGGATGCCGAGGGCAAAACCTTTGGCGCTGAACTTAAGCGTATTGGGTGGCAGGGTGACGAAGAGGTCGGTGCCCGCAAAATGCATGCCATGTTTGAGCTGCATATCGAACAGGGCCCCATTCTGGAAGCAGAGCAAAAAGATATTGGCGTGGTCACGCATGGGCAGGGCCTGCGCTGGATTGAGTGCACGGTCACCGGCAAAGAAAGCCACACCGGATCGACCCCCATGAAAATGCGCAAGAACGCTGGGCGTGGTTTGGCGCTGGTGACTGAGCTGGTGCATGAGATCGCGATGAACAACCAACCCAACGCCGTTGGCGCGATTGGGCATATCGATGTCTATCCGAACTCGCGCAATATCATCCCGGGGAAGGTTGTTTTTACCGTCGATATGCGCACCCATTTGTTGCACAAACTCAACGACATGGTGGCTGAATTTATGCGCCGCGCACCTGAACTTTGCGCTGATATTGACGTTGAGTTTTCTTGTGAAATCGTTGGGCAGTTTGATCCACCCGCCTTTGATGAAACCTGTGTTGGGTCTGTGCGCAATGCGGCTGAGGCGCTGGGGTATAGCCACATCGATATCATTTCTGGGGCCGGTCACGATGCGTGTTGGATCAATGATGTCGCCCCAACGGCGATGATTATGTGCCCCTGTGTGGATGGCTTAAGTCACAACGAAGCAGAGGACATATCAAAGGAATGGGCCCAAGCGGGCACTGATGTTTTGTTGCATGCTGTTTTGGAAACCGCGCAGATCGTGGAGTGAAGAAGTGGGGGCCAGCCCCCACACCCCCGGAGTATTTTGAGAAAGATGAAGGCGCGCCCCGCGTGCTGCGTTGAAATGGGAGAGATCAAATGAGCAAGGTGATCAAAGGCGGTATGGTTTGCACGGCAGATCGCACCTGGAAAGCGGATGTTCTGATCGAGGGTGAAATCATCAAGCAGATTGGCGAAGATCTGAAAGGTGAGGAATATATCGATGCAGAAGGCGCTTATGTGATCCCCGGTGGCATTGATCCGCATACCCATTTGGAAATGCCTTTTATGGGCACGACAGCCGCGGAAACCTTTGAAAGTGGGACGTGGGCGGCGGCAGTGGGCGGCACAACCATGTTGGTGGATTTTTGTCTGCCTGGCGAAGATGGGTCGATAAAGAACGCGATCAACGAGTGGCACCGTAAATCGGCTCCTCAAATTTGCTCTGACATCGGGTATCACATGGCGATCACCGGTTGGAACGAAACGATCTTTTCGGAAATGAAAGACGCGGTTGATATGGGCGTCAATTCCTTCAAGCATTTCATGGCCTACAAAGGCGCGTTGATGATTGAAGATGATGAGATGTATGCCTCGTTTAAGCGCTGTAAAGAACTTGGCGCATTGCCGATGGTGCATGCTGAAAACGGCGATTTGGTTGCGGATTTGCAGCAAGAAATGCTGGCCAAGGGGATCACTGGCCCAGAGGGGCACGCCTATTCGCGGCCACCTGAGTTTGAAGGAGAGGCGGCCAACCGCGCGATCACGATCGCAGATGCCGCAGGCGTGCCGCTGTATATTGTGCACGTGTCTTGTGAACAGGCCCATGAGGCCATTCGCCGGGCGCGCCAAAAGGGGATGCGCGTGTATGGCGAGCCGCTTGTTCAGTTCTTGACGCTGGATGAAAGTGAATATTTCAAAGGGGATTGGATGCATTCGGCACGGCGCGTGATGTCGCCGCCCTTCCGCAGCAAAGATCACCAAGACAGCCTTTGGGCCGGACTTCAGTCAGGGTCATTGCAGGTTGTCGCAACCGATCATGCGGCCTTTACCAGTGATCAAAAGCTGATGGGCAAAGACAACTTTTGTCTTATTCCAAACGGGTCAAATGGGTTGGAAGAACGCCTGGCTGTTCTGTGGACCGAAGGGGTTGAGACCGGGCGTTTGACACCGAATGAGTTTGTCGCGGCGACCTCGACCAATGTGGCGAAAATTCTGAACATCTACCCAAAGAAAGGGGCGATTGTGGAAGGGGCAGATGCCGATATTGTGGTGTGGGACCCTAAGATCAGCAAAACGCTCAGCGCCTCAAATCACCATTCTGTTTTGGATTACAATGTATTCGAAGGCTTTGAAGTTAAAGCGCAATCTCGCTTTACCCTAAGCCGGGGTGAGGTGATTTGGGCCTGGGGTCAAAACAGTCAGCCGCAACCGGGCCGTGGCCGCTTTGTGCCGCGCCCTGCGTTCCCATCCGCGAGCATTGCCTTGTCAAAGTGGAAAGAGCTGACCGCCCCCAAGCAAATTAATCGCAATCCGATGAACATTCCCGCAGGCATCTAGGAAGACCACACAACATGAGCGACGCAGCTATCCGCGCCACGGACCTCTCATTAACGTTTCAAACAAACGACGGCCCGGTGCACGCGTTAAAGGACGTGTCGCTTGAGATCAATAAGGGCGATTTTGTTAGCTTTATTGGGCCATCTGGCTGCGGTAAAACCACGTTTTTGCGCTGTATGGCGGATCTGGAACATCCTACAAGCGGTTCAATCACCGTGAATGGCCAAACAGCAGAACAAGCGCGTAAATCACGCGCCTATGGCTATGTTTTTCAACATGCGGGGCTGTATCCGTGGCGCACAATCGGAGGCAATATTCGCCTACCGCTTGAGATCATGGGATATTCAAAAGCAGATCATTCAGATCGGGTGGCGCGGGTGCTCAGCCTTGTTGATCTGAACGGGTTTGAAAACAAATATCCGTGGCAATTGTCAGGGGGAATGCAACAACGTGCCTCTATTGCGCGGGCGCTGGCCTTTGATGCGGATATTCTGCTGATGGATGAGCCCTTTGGGGCGCTGGATGAGATCGTACGCGACCACCTGAATGAACAACTTTTAAAACTATGGGCGAAAGCGGAAAAAACCATTTGCTTTGTGACCCACTCAATCCCCGAGGCGGTGTATCTGTCGACCAAGATTGTGGTGATGTCCCCACGGCCTGGGCGTATTTCAGATGTGATTGATAGCCCACTGCCCAAAGAGCGCCCTTTGGATATTCGCGACACGCCAGAGTTTCTTGAGATCGCGCATCGCGTGCGTGATGGGTTAAGGGCGGGGCATTCCTATGACTAAAACCATGCCTGCTGTCATTGCTGTCTTGTTCGGATTGTTGTGCTTTTGGTTTCTCGCCGTGGCCCCGATGAACATTCGCGTGGCGTTGGATCAAGCTGATCGGGCAGGGGCAGAGGTCATGCCTGCGACGGCGGTTGCGCGGCGTGACACATCGGTATGGCGTTTGATGTCAGACAATCGTGCGTATGTGCGGGACGGATATTATTTAGATCGTCCGCGATTGCCGACACCATTGCAGGTGGGGCGAGAGTTTTGGAAGACCACGGGCGCCATGGTCTTAAAGGGCCGGACGTGGTCGAAACGGTCTTTGATTTTCCACGGTTGGGTGACATTGCAGTCAACGCTATGGGGGTTTTTGCTGGGGACAGCGATTGGCATCACCGCTGCGGTGGCGATAGTTTATGCCCGCGTTGCTGAAATGGCGATCATGCCATGGGCTGTGATTTCTCAGGCGGTGCCAATCGTTGCGCTTGCGCCGATGATCATTGTTTTAACCTCGCAGGTGGGGATTGATGGGCGCGGATTTCCCAAGGCTGTGATCTCTGCCTATTTGTCTTTCTTCCCGGTGTTGGTGGGGATGGTAAAAGGGCTGCGGTCTCCGGCGGTGGAACAGCTTGATTTGTTGAAAACCTATAATGCGCAGGGGTTTCAAAGCTTTATGAAGCTGCGCTTACCTGCATCAATCCCTTATCTGTTTACTTCTTTAAAGGTGGCGATTGCCGCTGCACTTGTGGGGGCGATCGTGGGTGAGCTGCCCACGGGGGCCATTCGCGGCCTCGGGGCTCGTATCTTGATTGGTGATCAATTCGGCACGCCCTTGGCGATTTGGTCGGCGTTGTTTGCCGCAGCAATTCTGGCCGGCGTCTTGGTCACGCTCCTGGATGGGATACAGCGGCTGGTTCTACGCAGAATGGGGATGCAGGCATGATTTGGTTGATGGCAGCATTTTTGTTCTGGCTTGGTGCGATGGCGCTCAACCTCCGACTGGCACATCCTAAACTGGCACAGAAACGATGGGCCAAGGTTGTTGTACCCTTGTTGTTTGGGCTGACGATTATTGTGATTTGGGAAGCTTTGGTGCGCGCGTTTGATGTGTCAGCAGCAATTTTGCCTGCGCCCTCCGCTGTGGCTGTGACCTTTTTCAATTCAACCGATCTGTTATGGCAGGATTTCACGCAGACCGTTCTAAAGGGGGCCTTGCGTGGATATATCATTGGCGCCGTGGCTGCGATTATCACGGCGGTTTTGATTGATAGATCCCCTTTCTTAACGCAAGGCCTTTTGCCGATTGGTAATTTCGTGGCGGCTTTACCTATTGTCGGGGTGGCCCCGATTTTGGTCAGTTGGTTTGGCTTTGATTGGCACTCAAAAGCGGCCGTTGTGGTGGTGATGGTGTTTTTCCCCATTCTTGTGAACACTGTGCAGGGCCTACGTGAGACGGATGCCATGCAGCGCGATCTGATGAAAACCTATGCGGCAGGCTATCTGCCTACATTGCTGAAACTGCGCCTGCCAGCCGCGCTGCCCTTTATTTTTAACGGTCTCAAAATCGCAGCGACGCTCGCGCTGATTGGGGCCATTGTCGCAGAATATTTTGGCTCACCCACACGCGGCATGGGCTTTCGCATTTCTACTGGGGTTGGCAGCCTTTCTATTGATCTGGTCTGGGCCGAGATCGTTGTGGCTGCCCTAGCTGGAACGGCCTTTTATGGGGGCGTGGCTTGGATCGAAAAGAAGGTGACTTTTTGGCACCCATCGCAAAGAGGCTGAGCATATCTAAACTAAGTTAAAACCAAATACGTTCAACAAGGAGAAGATCAATGACATTCAAATCGTTTGTTGGGGCATCCGCCCTCGCGATTGCAGCCACTGGTGCTGCGGCAAGTGATGAAGTTACGCTTCAGTTGAAATGGGTCACGCAAGCCCAGTTCGCCGGATATTATGTGGCTTTGGAAAATGGGTTTTATAAAGACGAAGATCTGGATGTAACCGTTCTGCCGGGCGGACCAGATATTGCCCCCACCCAAGTCATCGCCGGTGGTGGCGCAGATGTGGTGGTCGAATGGATGCCAGCCGCGCTAGCAGCACGTGAAAAGGGCCTTCCTTTGGTTAACGTGGCACAGCCGTTTGCCTCTTCGGGCATGATGCTGACCTGTTGGGGGGATGTCGGGATCACCGAACCCGCCTCTTTGGCGAACCGTACCCTGGGTGTTTGGTTCTTTGGCAACGAGTTCCCCTTTATGAGCTGGATGTCTCAACTTGGGTTTGACACAGACGGCGCTGATGAAAGCGGTGTCGAAGTCTTGAAACAGGGCTTTAACGTAGACCCGCTGTTGCAGCGTCAGGCGGATTGTATCTCGACCATGACCTATAACGAATATTGGCAGGTGATCGATTCCGGTGTGAACCCGGAAGAGCTGATCACCTTTAAGTACGAAGATCAGGGCGTCGCTACGCTCGAAGATGGTCTGTACGTGCTGGAAGACAACCTAAGCGACGAGGCCTTTAACGACAAAATGGTGCGTTTTGTGCGCGCGTCGATGAAAGGCTGGAAGTGGGCAGAAGAAAACCCCGAAGAAGCCGCACTGATCGTGTTGGACTATGATGAAACCGGTGCGCAGACTGAAAAGCATCAGGTGCGTATGATGGGCGAAATTGCCAAACTCACCGCCGGTTCTAACGGTGCGCTTGACGCGGACGCCTATGAACGCACAGTCGAAACGCTATTGGCCGGGGGCTCTGACCCGGTGATCACCACAGCGCCCTCTGGTGCGTGGACATCAGCGATCACAGACAAAGCGCTTGGCAACTGATCCAAGATTAAGGTGGGCAGGGTTTGCCCACCTTTTCACAAAAGGAGCGTTCAATGCCGAAAGCATATTGGATGGCGCATGTGACTGTTACAGACCCTGAAGAATACCAAAAATACGCAGATGCCACCGCAGCCCCCTTTGCCCAATTTGGTGCAAAGGTCTTGGCGCGGGGTGGGGCATATCATGCGCTTGAAGGGTTTGATCACCCGCGCAATGTTGTGATCGAATTTCCCTCCCTCAAACACGCGTGGGATTGTTTTCAATCTGATGCCTACCAAAACGCCCGAAAAAACCGCCTGAATGCAGGCACAGTGAATATCACGATTGTCGAAGGCATTTAGCCAAAGTCACTCTACAAAAAATGGCGGCAATCCACTTTGGAATGCCGCCAAGTTGTGGGAATTTGTTGCACCTTTAAGTCGGCGCTACAAAACACGCTTTAAATCGATCACCGTCTTGTGTCAGATCAGGACGCTGTGCAGCGCAGCGATCTATCCGAGATGGGCAGCGTGACTGAAACAAACAACCCGTTGGCAAGGCGATGGGGCTGGGCAAGTCTCCGTCCAGAATTTCCGGCGTGAGCTTGGCATTTGGGTCGGGCACCGGCACGGCAGAAAGCAGGGCTTTCGTATAGGGATGGCGTGGTGCCAATACCAAATCACTGGCCGGGGCACGTTCCATCATTCCACCCAGATACATCACCAGAATGTCGTCTGAGATATGGCGCACCACACCTAGATCATGGGCCACAAATACAAGAGTTAGCCCCATATCGTCTTGCAGCTCTTTCAACAGGTTGACCACCTGCGCCTGGATAGACACATCAAGCGCTGAGACAGGTTCATCACATAGCAATACCTGTGGTTCTGCCGCCAGCGCACGGGCGATGCCAATGCGTTGGCACTGACCGCCAGAAAACTCATGCGGATACCGGTTCATATTGCGGCGGGGGATGCCCACCCGGTCCAGCATCGCTTGCGCTTTGAGATTGCGTTCGTCTTTTGAAAGCTCGGGAAAGAACACAGATATGGGCTCTGACACAATTTCCAGAACGGTCATGCGCGGGTTCAAAGACGCCACCGGATCTTGAAAGATCATCTGAACCGTCCGCCGCAGTCGGGCGAGATCAGCAGTGGCATGATAGTCAATCTCTTCGCCATCAAGGGTCACGACGCCTGACGCGGGTTTCACCAGTCCGGCAATCGCCCGCACAAGCGTAGACTTACCGCATCCGCTTTCGCCCACAATGCCAAGGGTTTTGCCCCGTTCCAGCGTAAAGCTCACGCCATTTACGGCATGCACCACGCTTGGGATCGACCAAGGCCATTTCTTGGATTGTGTCAGTGAAAAGCGAACTTCTAGGTCTGACACGGTTAGCATGGGGTGGCTCATGTCAGTTCCTCCAAGGGGCGCAGGCAAGCCCGCATAGGGGCGGATTGGGTGAGGTCGGGCAGGGATGAGTGACAGTCCATCACCGCATCCTGACACCGTGCAGCAAATGGACAGGCCGTAAGGGGCTGCGTTTGATTGGGCGGCTGGCCAGGGATGGCTGTGAGCTTGGCGTGTGGCTCATGAATATTGGGAACCGCCCGCATCAAACCGCGTGTGTAGGGATGGGTGGGCAACGCAAAAATGTCTTTTGTGGCTGCCCGTTCCATGACCCGACCCCCATATAAAACCAAGGTCTCGTCACAGAACCCGGCCACCACACCTAGGTCATGTGTGATCAGAAGGATTGATGTTTTATACTCTTGTTGAATGTCATCCAGCAGCCGCATAATTTGCGCTTGCACGGTGACATCCAAAGCGGTTGTCGGTTCGTCTGCCAAAATCAATTTTGGCCGCAACAAAAGCGCCATGGCGATGACGATGCGCTGGCGCATCCCGCCGGAAAACTCATGTGGATACGACTTTAGCCGGTTCTTGGCATCTGGGATCTGAACCGCGTCCATCACCTCTAGCACGCGGGCTCGTGCCGCTGAACCGCGCAGGCCCTCGTGCAGTTCTAACACCTCGCCAAGTTGGCGCTCGACTGTCATGTACGGATTAAGCGAAGTCATCGGATCTTGGAAAATGATCCCGATTTCTTTGGCGCGAATTTTGTTGAGCTGCCTAAGCGGTATCGACAATAGGTCGGCCCCATTGAAATCAATACGCCCGCTGGTTTCTGCATTATTGGCGAGCAAGCCAAGGATCGACAAGGCGATCTGTGATTTGCCAGATCCGCTTTCGCCCACCAGGGCCAGCTTTTGGCCCGCCGCGATGTCAAAGCTGACGTTGTTCACCGCATGAACATG
The DNA here is from genome assembly GCA_947498415.1 of uncultured Paracoccaceae bacterium. Taxonomy (GTDB): domain Bacteria; phylum Pseudomonadota; class Alphaproteobacteria; order Rhodobacterales; family Rhodobacteraceae; genus Cognatishimia. The sequence continues at coordinate 570,344 of CANMKB010000002.1, read as the reverse complement.
GCCTTCGCCGGTGCGAAACCGAATGGATAAATCTTGAACGGACAACATGATTATGCACGCTCCTTCGGATCAAGCGCGTCACGCAGACCGTCGCCAATGTAGTACAAAGAGACCTGCGCAATCACAAAGCAGGCGGCGGGAAAGGCCAGTTGCCAGATGGTGCCAAAGGTCATGGTTTTAGCGCCCTCAGAAATAAGCGCACCCCAGCTGGTGTTGGGTTCTTGGATGCCGACACCTAAGAACGACACCAGGCTTTCCATCATGATCATCTCAGGAATGACAATCGACATGTAGATCGTGATGACCCACAGCATATTGGGCAGGATGTGCTTAAAGATGATCTTAAAGTCAGACAGGCCCAGCATCCGCGCGGCATCCACAAACTCACGGTTTTTCAGGGTTTGCACCTGTCCCCGCACAATCAGTAGCCCGGCCGTCCAGTTGACGATGACCAACACCATGATCATCTGTTCAAGCGACCGACCAAAGAAGGCCTGCCACACCACGAAAAAGATAATGTAGGGGATGGACAGGGTGATGTTATAAGCGCCCATAATGACCTGATCGATCCGCCCGCCATAGTAGCCAGCGATGGCGCCCATCGAGGCCCCGATCATCACGGCCAGTATGCCAGAAACAAACCCCACAAGCAGAGACACGCGCGAACCTTGGACAACACGCGCATATAGATCGCGGCCCAATTCATCGACGCCAAAATAGTGCCCATTTTCAATAGACGGTTGGCCGTGGGTTTTGACTTTGCCCAGAATAGACCAGTCGATTTCCTCATAGGTCCATTTTGAGAATTGATGCCCAAAAATGGCAAACAACGCCAAGCAAAATAGCAGAGACATCGACACCACGGCCATTCGGTTTTTGAAAAACCGCTTACGCGCATCAGCCCAAAACGACCGGCTTTCCAGCATGTCTTCGGCCACAGCCTCTGCAAATTCCGGGCTGTTCATAATCTTTTTAGTTTTCATTTCAGTCCGCTCCGCACCTTGGGGTCGATCCACGCATAGACAAGGTCAACAATCAGGGTCAGCACAAAGGTCAGCACCGAATAAAGGATCGCAAGGCCAAGGATGACAGAATAGTCGCGCGTATAAGCCGCATCGATAAAGTTCTGCCCGATGCCTCCAGTGGAAAAGAAGATGTCGATGAAAACCGAACCGGTGATCATATAGACAAACACGGGCGCCATGTATGAAATCACCGGCAATAGCGTGGGTTTCATTGCGTGACGGATCAGAATTGTGCGCTCTGACAAGCCTTTGGCCCGCGCGGTTCGAATATAAGGGGCGTTTAGCACCTCTAGCAGTGATCCGCGGGTCAATCGGGCGACCGAGGCCATATAGGAGGTGCCCAGGGCCACCGCGGGCATGATCACATATTGCCACTGACCGCCGTTCCACCCCCCGCCGGGCAGCAATCCCAAGGCAAGGGTGAACAAAAGCACCATCAACGGGGCGAGGACAAAGTTTGGGAAAATCTGCGAAAAGATAGCAAGGCCGGTCATCACATAGTCCCAAAAACTATTGTGACGCAGGGCGGCGATCATGCCAAGCGGGATGCCCATCACCAACACAAAGACCGCCGAGAAAAATCCGTAGGTCAGGGTGACCGGAAAGCCCTGCGCAATCAGATCATTCACGGATCGGTCTTTTTGCGAAAAGGACGGGCCGAAATCAAAAGCGATTATGATGTTTTTGACGTAGGTCCACAGTTGGACGTACAGCGGTTCATCTAAACCATAGCGTTCCAGAACGTTTTTCATAACAGCAGGGGGCAGCGGGCGTTCGGATGTGAACGGGCCACCGGGCGCAAGCCGCATGAGGAAAAAGCATATGACAATCAGAATCAAGATTGTTGGAATGACCGCCATCAACCGGCGGAGCGTGTAGCTGAGCATAAAAACCTCGCGATGCCTCGCCGCTGCTGGGCGGCGAGGCAATTAAGGGTCAAAGTACGAGTGGATTACTCCGCGACTTTGTACAGATCCTTAGAGTAGTACTTTTGCTGAACGTTGTTCAGCGGCCAGCCTTTGACGTCTTCTTTCAGAACCATATTGGCTGAGTAGTGGTAGATCGGAATGACCGGCATTTCGGCAGCCAGGATCTGTTCTACTTCGGTGTACAGCGGGGTCGTGTTTTCAGAAGATTTCGCAGCTGCAAGCAGCTCATCGACGCGGGCATTGTTGTATTTCGCATCGTTGTAACCGGATTCAGACTGCAGCAAGTCAAGGAAGGTCGAGGCTTCGTTATAGTCACCACACCATGCGCCCCGGGCCATCTCAAAGTTCTGATTGCCGCGGTTTTCCAGGAACACTTTCCATTCCTGATTTTCCAGGCTCACGTCGACGCCGAGCTTTTGCTTCCACATCTGGGTCGCAACAATCGCCACCTGCTGGTGAGATTCAGACGTGTTGTAGAGGTAAGTGAATGACAGCGGTTTACCGTCTTTGCCATATCCGGCCTCAGCCAACAGCTCTACCGCTTTGGCGTCACGCTCTGCTTGGGTCATGCCCGCATAGTCGATCTCTGGCACTTCAAAGCCCGCGGTCGCAGCCGGGGTAAAGTTATAGGCTGGGAACTGGCCGCCTTGCAGCACCTGATCCACAATGACCTTACGGTCGACCGCAAGCGCAAGAGCCTGGCGAACGCGCACGTCTTGGAACGCTTCTGGGCCGCTCTCAAGATTATATGAGAAGTAGTAGTTACACAGGCGTGGTACCGCGATGGCCTCAGCCGGCAGTTCTGCTTTCAACGTTGGATACTGGCCCGCTGGCGTATCTGTTTTATCAAGCTCACCTGCACGGTAACGTGTCAAAGCTTGGTTCTCATCGCCGATCACCAGTGCGACTACGGTGTCTAGAACAGTGTTCTCGTTGTCCCAATACATATCGTTGCGCACGCGGGTGGAGCGTTCTTTCAATACATATTCAGTGAGTTTGTAAGCGCCGTTGCCCACGATGTTTTCAGGCAATGTCCACTTTTCACCGTGCGCATCAATCACCCATTTCGGAGAAGGGAATGTGGTTGAATGCGTTACCATCTGATCAAAGTAAGGCAGCGGCTGAGACAGTTCGACGACAAATGTATGGTCATCAGTTGCTGAAACACCTAGCTCGTCAGGCTGTTTGTCACCCGCGATGATCGCTGCGCCGTTCTTGATCGACATGAGTTCCATGTACCACGCATAAGGTGATGCCAGCTCTGGCGTCACAGCACGTTTCCATGCGTAGACAAAATCATGCGCCGTAACAGGGTTGCCATCAGACCACTTTGCATCTTTGCGCAGGGTGAATGTGTAGGTCATTTTATCGGCAGACACCTCGTGGCTAAGCGCCACACCCGGGGCCAGTTGGCCTTCGCCATCTTGGTTATAGAGACCCTCAAACAAATCACGCGCAAAGCCTGATCCATAGGTGTCTTCGACCAACTGCGGGTCGAGAGATGAAATCTCATCCTGAAGGCGATAGGTATAGGTCTGGTCTTGGGCCAGAGTGGTGCCTGCCGGAACATCTGCGGCAAACGCTCCAGACGTCAAAGCCGTGGTCAGCGATAGCGCCAATGCAATCGTTGTATGTTTCATTTGATAATCTCCCTGAGTATCGATGAATGATTTGTTTCAAACCCACGCTGCGCAAAATCACCCGACGCCTTTTGGCAAGTTGGGCGGGGCATCCATTGGTGCTGGCATTGGCAGAGAAGCGGCAAACGCAAGGCTTTCTTTCATAGGTCTGAAATCGAGACTAAGTATTTGGAGGTGATCGAAAGTTAGCAAATGCCGGTTTTGCATAGGTTTATGCTTGCGCGGCATAAGAACAATTCGGGCGAGAAATTACCCTTATAGTTGAATGCCTTATCAAGACATCTGATCTGTCGCGGTCGTCAGATTTAGATGTGATTAATATGGATTGACCTGACGTTAAGGCCGCAAATTTAAGCACATACTGTGGATTTAGAGAGAGACACTGCGCTTTTCGTGATTGGGCAACCGACGCCTGAGCGCTGTCATAAAAACATAATAATAATGATTCAAAACATCCATCTCACCGTAAAGAAACTGATATGCCACCTTTGTAGCCTTCCCTAGAATTTTGGGGGATTGCTATGCTTAGCGTTCAGGGCCTGACCAAGCGGTTCGGCAACAAAGCCGCGGTTGATAACGCGACATTCGAAGTTTCTAAGCCTGCGATGATTGGTATCATCGGGCGTTCTGGTGCAGGCAAATCAACCCTGCTGCGCATGATGAACCGTTTGGCGGACGCAAGCGAAGGCTCGATCACCTTCGAAGGCAACGACATCACCGATTTAACCGGTGCAGCCAAGCGGGAATGGCAGTCGCGCTGTGCGATGATTTTCCAGCAGTTTAACTTGGTGCCGCGCATGGATGTGGCGTCAAATGTACTGCACGGCACGTTGAACCGCCGCTCGACTTTGGCGACGATGTTTAACCTGTATCCGCAGTCCGACATCCACCAGGCGATCGACATCCTTGATCGTTTGGGTATCGCAGAACAGGCCGCCAAACGCGCCGAGGCTTTGTCGGGGGGACAGCAACAGCGCGTCGCGATTGCCCGTGCTTTGATGCAAAACCCACAGATCATCCTTGCGGATGAACCAATTGCCTCGCTGGACCCAATGAATGCACAAATCGTGATGGAGGCTCTGCGCCGCATTCACGAAGAAGACGGGCGCATGGTGATTGCGAACCTTCACACATTAGATACCGCGCGTCGCTATTGTGACCGTGTGATTGGCATGCGCGATGGGCGTATCGTTTTTGACGGTACACCAGAGCAGCTGACCACGGGCGTGGCCCGTGACATCTATGGCGCCGGAGATGATTTCTCTGAGGCCGCCACATCCACCGAAATCGAAGCATTGGACAGACCAAAACAGGGCATCCCTGTTCCGGCCTGATCCTATTCCCCCACGCGTGACAGGGTCACGTGTGCCTTATCATCACTGGAGAGAATGATGAAAAAGACTATCGCATTGGCCCTGGCCGCATCCACCGCATTGTCCACTGCCGCTTTTGCGGATGGCCACGCTATCTCTGAGTTCCGCATCGGCATCCTAGGCGGTGAAAACGCGCAAGACCGTTTGAACAACAACGAATGCCTGCGGGAAAAGACACAAGAGCTTTTGGGCGTTGAAACAAAACTCTTCGCACCGGCAGACTACAACGGCGTCATTCAAGGCCTTTTGGGCGGCACAATCGACATGGCCTGGTTGGGTGCGTCTGGTTACGCAAAAACCTACCTGTCTGACCCAGAAGCGGTTGAGCCTATCTTGGTTAAAGTAAACGTAGATGGCGGTTACGGCTACCACTCTATCGGATTTGCACGCAAAGACGCAGACATTGCTTCTTTGGATGACATGAAGGGCAAGACATTTGGCTTTGGTGATCCAAACTCGACATCTGGCTACTTGATCCCATCCATCGAGATCCCTGCGCAGATCAACGCAACCATGGACTCCGGCGACTACTTTGGCGAAGTGAAATTCACAGGCGGCCACGAACAAACAATCGTTGCAGTTAACGCAGGTGACGTTGACGGTGGTGTAACTTGGGCCGACGGTCTGGGTGACTGGGAAGACGGCTACAACTCTGGCGCATTGCGTCGTGCAGTAGACTCAGGCCTGGTGGATATGAATGATCTGGTTCAAATTTGGAAATCTGCACCAATCCCAGAAGGCCCAGTTGTTCTGCGTAAAGAACTGCCAGCAGATGTTAAAGTTAAGATGACTGGCCTTGTCGCTTCACTTGCGGCGCTGGACTATGACTGCTTCTACGGTGTGGCTGCGGGTGACGCGAAAACCTTTATGCCAATCACACATGACGCATACGAAGTGATCATCGAAGCCCGTAAACTGAAGTCTAAATAATCTGACCTCAGACACAGGCGGGTTCCCCTCGTTGGGGGCCCGCTTTGCTGTATCATCCCTAATTTTCCCGACCAATGGCGACCCTCTGATGGTAGATATGACCAGCGGGCAGGCGCATACCCTGCAAGACATCCGCGCTGACTATATGGCGCAGACCCGACGTAAACGGGTTTATGGTGCAATTCTTCTTTCGCTATTTGTTGTGATGATGGTCGCGGGGTTTCAAACCGCTGACGCACGCAATGCTGGCGGGTTCTGGGAGGGGCTTCATCGCCTTTTTGATTTTCCGGGTGAAGTGCTGGGCGAAGCCCTCGAAAAGCTTGCAGAGCTGCCGGTGCACTTTGTCACCTATCTGCCGTCCTTGATCGAAACGATCAATATCGCGGCAGCCTCTACTTTATTTGGGGCCTTGGCTGCGGCCATTGTCTCTTTGCTGGCCACACGGGGATTGGCGCGTTGGCCGCGCCTTGTGCCGGTGTTCCGTCGCATCATGGACGCGATGCGGGCGGTGCCTGAAATCGTGATTGCGCTGGTGCTGATCTTTATTCTGGGCGGTGGGCCCGTGCCGGCCATGATCGCGATTGCCTTTCATACGGCCGGGGCGCTGGGCAAGCAATTCTCTGAAGTGAATGAAAACGCCTCGCTCAAGCCGCTTGAGGGTTTGGAAAGTGTGGGTGCAACATGGTCACAACGCATGTGGCTGGGCGTCATTCCACAGGTGGCGCCAAACTGGTTCAGCTATGGGTTGCTGCGCTTTGAAATCAACATCCGGGCCTCTGCAATCCTTGGCTTTGTTGGGGCAGGGGGCATCGGCTACGAGCTGAAGAACGCCATGTCTTGGGGCAAAGGCCAATACGACGAAGCCGCCGCCATCTTTGTTTTGCTGTTCATCACCATCGTTGTTGTTGACCAATTGTCCAGCCACGTACGCGACCGCCTGACCCATGGGGCAGCGGCCAGCAAGAAGGAGCGTCAGTCATGACCACCGCAACCTTTCCCATGATCGAGACGCTTAAGGGCAATGCCACCGGCCTATTTTTGCGCAAACGTTTGATCAGCTTTGGCCTGCCAGTGTTGGTGCTGGCCTATCTGACCTATATCTTCTTTACCTTTGACATTTCAGGCCTTGCGCAACGCGCAGATGCTGAAAACGCCCGGACCTTGGTCGCAGACAGCTACAGCTACAAAACTCACGTGGCCCGCGACAATCGTTCCGGTGAGATTGAAATTGCGATCGAGGGCGAGCGCAAAGGCGAATATGTCGACGGTACCTCCCCAGACTGGGTGACGCTGGGTGATACGGAAACCTTGATTGATTTGGGCGACGGTCATCTAGTGACATATGGAACCGAAACGATCCGTTTTGAGATCCCCGATTACGGCACGATCACAGCCACACCAAACCGCCGCGCAGGTGTGCAAGCTGTATTGCCGCAAGGCGAAGTGCCTGAATGGATCAATGTCAGCAAAAACCGTCTGACGGTTACGACAGATGCAGGCCGTCTTAGCGTGACGCGTAATCAGACACAGGTTTTCAAATACAATTTCGGGTGGGAGCTGTTTTTCTTCACCCTAGATAGCCCATACCATGGCCTTGGCATAGGAGAGGTGATCTCTCGTGTGGTCTCGGGCGAAGCAGAGGCGATTTTCCACGACTTCTGGACCAATAAGATGTGGCGCCATCAGGATGTCGCTTGGGCCTTGGCCGAGACCATTCTGATGGCGTTCTTGGGTACAATGGGCGCCGGAATTGTCGCCTTGCCACTGGCGTTCCTTGCCGCCCGCAACTTTGCGCCGCTTTTGGCAGTGCGGTTTGCGGTGCGTCGCTTGTTTGATTTCTTTCGCGGTGTGGACGCGCTGATCTGGACCATCGTTTTGGCCCGCGCATTTGGTCCTGGCCCACTGACAGGCGCCCTGGCACTGCTTATCACCGATACTGGTACCTTTGGTAAGTTGTTCTCAGAAGCGCTTGAAAACGTGGACAATAAGCAAATCGAGGGCATCCAGTCGACCGGAGCCAAACCCGTACAACGGTATCGTTTTGGCGTGATCCCACAGATCACACCGGTGCTGTTATCGCAGATCTTGTACTACCTTGAATCCAACACGCGCTCGGCGACCATTATTGGGGCCATCACGGGCGGCGGCATTGGTCTTTTGCTGACCCAAGCCATGATCACCCAGAAAGACTGGGAAGAAGTAAGTTATTACATCGTCCTGATCATTCTGATGGTCATGCTGATGGATTGGTTCTCTGGGTGGCTGCGTGGCAAGTTGATTGGATCTGCCGAGGATAAGCACTGATGGCACGCCTTTCAGCGGATGCACCGTTTCTACACCCAGACGTGGATCTGACAGAGGTCACGTCTGGCCGGTTTGTCGAATATGGAAAGGGCAGCCGGATCGCCTATTCAGAGTTCGGCGATTATTCCTATTGCGATCGCTATGCAGACATTGCGAATGCTACAATTGGTAAGTTCTCCAACATCGCAAGCTTTGTGCGCATTGGGGCCACCGACCATCCAATGCAAACCGCAAGTCTGCATCATTTTCTGTATCGCTCTGGAGACTATTGGGACAACTCCGAAGCAGACCTTGCGTTTTTTGAACACCGCCGTTCTCGGCGGGCCAACATCGGGCATGACACATGGATTGGCCACAATGCGATGATCAAGCCAGAAGTGAGTGTTGGGGACGGGGCCATCGTTGCGGCGGGGGCCATCGTGACCAAAGATGTTGCACCATATACCATTGTTGCAGGTACTCCAGCCCGCGTGATGCGGTTGCGCCAACCGCCTGACATTGCTCAGAGATTGATGAACTTGGCTTGGTGGAACTGGAGCCACGACAAGCTGAGGCACATTTTGCCAGACTTTCGCACGCTGAGCGCTGAGCAGTTTCTGGATGAATACGAAGAGAGCGCTACGTAGGAAATCGGCCGCTAATCTTCTAATGTCAGGGTTACGCGGTCACCGCAAAACCAGGTCATGCCGTATTCAATAGGGTTGCCTTCGGCATCCACGTCTAATCCGGTTGTATACATCAGCGGCGCACCTTCGCGAACCTGAAGGTGGAGCGCCTGAGTCGCCGTGGCCGCCGTTGCCCGCATCCGCGTTGAGGCACGGGTAAAGTCAGAAATACCCACGCGGGCCAAAGCTTTGGTGATGCTTGTTTCCTCGCTTAACATTTGGGCAAGACCCGGATAGCGGGCCTCGGCAAAATGGCTTTCAGACAAGGCCAAAGGTTGCCCATCTGCCAGTGACAATCCGTGTTTCACACAGATTAATTCTCCATCACGCAGGGCAAGGCGCTCGGCCTCTTCGGCGGTCGACGGGCGCGTTTCGATGCTAATCACCTTTTTAGACGGCAAGCGCCCGGCGGCCCGCAGGCTTTGGTGATAGCGCATGCGTTTGCCCAAGGGGTATTCGGTTGGCGTCGCTTTGACAAAAGCCCCAGCGCCACGGCGCGTATGCACCAATCCCTCGTCGACGAGGGCTGACATCGCATGGCGCACCGTGTGTCGGTTCACGCCAAACCGGTCTGAAAGCACGGCTTCTGTGGGCAGTTTGCTTCCGCGTGGATACCGACCCTCTGCGATGTCGCCTCGCAGCGCATTAGCAATGGCCCGCCAAATCGGAGTTTTCCCTGTTTCAACGGCCATGGTGCGGTCTGTCATCCAATCTTCACACTATTTCTTTGGTCCCAAAACGGGGAATCATCTAAGATATGTATAGTTGTATAGTATATACGGAATTTGTCGAGAGACCGATGCAAAACACAGACAACATAGATCGACAGACTTGGATGAGTTTGATGGCCAAAGCGCCGGATGGACGGATGTCCACCCTCTTGGCAGCGCAAAAGATTGCGCCAAAATTCGATTGGCTGCGCCCGCCCGAAGTGGGCAGCGTTATGGTGCGCGGCCGTGCGGGGGCGACAGGTGCGCCGTTCAATCTTGGTGAAATGACGATCACCCGCTGCTCGTTGAAACTTGAAAGCGGCACGGTTGGCCATGGGTATGTGCAGGGGCGCAATAAGGCGGATGCACAGGCCGCCGCCCTTACTGATGCGCTGATGCAGACAGATCAAGCAGAGGCCATTCGCAACCAAGTTCTGACTCCATTGGGCGACGAAATCAAATCCACCAAAGACACGCGTGCCCGCAAAGCGGCTGCGACCAAGGTTGAGTTTTTCACAATGGCCCGAGGAGAGGACTAAGATGCAGACCAATGCTCTTGAAGGTGGCTTTGCCCAACCTGCACAACAGTCCGCCCTGGCGTTTCGCGCCATCATGGATGTGCTCGCGCGGCCCGGTCAGATCAAAGATTTGAGTGGGGCCATTCCGCCACTGCCTCTGTCGATCGCGGCGGGCACCGCATTGCTGACTTTGTGTGACACAGACACTGGTGTCTATTTGGCCGGAGACGCAGATTGTGCCGCCGTACGTGAATGGATCGCTTTTCACATCGGTGCCCCACTGGTTGGCCCATCCCATGCAGATTTCGCGGTTGGTACCTGGGCCGCCCTTGTGCCCATTTCAGCCTATCCCATTGGGACAGCAGAATATCCTGATCGCTCGACAACACTGATCGTTGAAACCGATGCGCTTGAAGCTGCAGGCAGCAAAGGGGCTACACTGACTGGCCCGGGCATCCAACAAACCGCACAAATGCATTTGCCTGAGGTTGCAGTGTTTCAGCACAATCACGCGCTTTTCCCGCTTGGACTGGATTTCTTTTTCACAAGTGGCAGCCGCATCGCGGCCCTGCCACGCAGCACAGAGGTGCGCTGATGTATGTTGCAGTAAAAGGCGGCGAACGGGCGATTGAAAACGCACATGCTTGGTTGGCCGAGGAACGCCGGGGGGATGTCGCGATTGCAGAGCTGTCGGTAGAGCAGATCAAGTCGCAGCTGACCATTGCCGTCAACCGCGTCATGGCCGAAGGCTCGTTGTATGACCCAGATTTGGCGGCCCTTGCGATGAAGCAATCACGTGGCGATTTGATCGAAGCGATCTTTCTGATCCGCGCCTATCGCACCACATTGCCGCGGTTTGGCAACACGCGACCCATCGAAACCTCCGAGATGGAATGTGAACGCCGGATTTCGGCAACCTACAAAGACTTGCCAGGCGGGCAGGTGCTTGGCCCGACGTTTGACTACACGCACCGTTTGCTGGATTTCAAACTGGCCGCAGAGGGCGCACCAACCAGCGCACCAGAGCGCAAAGCCTCTGGCGACCTTGTTCCCCATGTTGCAGAGTTTCTTAATCAGGAAGGCCTGATCGAAGAGGCCCCTCGCGATGACACAACCCCGCCTGATCTCACGCGCGAGCCGCTTGAATTGCCGGCCGAACGTGCCTTGCGCCTGCAAGCTCTGGCCCGCGCAGATGAAGGGTTTACGTTAGGCATGGCCTATTCTACGCAACGTGGCTACGGGCGCACACACGCTTTTGTTGGCGAATTGCGGATTGGTCAAGTCGCGGTTGAAATGGACATCCCCGAATTGGGGTTTGCCATTGAGGTTGGGGAAATCACCGTCACTGAATGTGAAACGGTGAACCAGTTCAAAGGCTCCAAGTCAGAGCCGCCCCAATTTACCCGCGGCTATGGTCTGGTGTTTGGGCAATCTGAGCGCAAATCGATTTCGATGTCTTTGGTGGACCGCGCTTTACGCTGGGAGGAATTGGGCGAAGACAACGTTGGCGCTCCCGCCCAAGATGCTGAATTTGTGCTGTATCACGGCGACAATATTCAGGCGACGGGATTTCTCGAGCACATCAAACTTCCGCATTACGTTGATTTTCAATCTGAATTGGAACTCGTGCGCAAAATGCGCCGCGAGGCAGGGGCTGATCAAATGCCGGAGGCTGCAGAATGACCGATTACAATTTCGCCTACCTCGACGAACAAACCAAACGTATGATCCGTCGTGCCATCCTGAAAGGCCTTGCGATTCCGGGTTATCAGGTGCCGTTTGCCAGCCGCGAAATGCCGATGCCTTATGGCTGGGGCACGGGCGGTGTGCAGGTCTCTGCCGCAACGCTGACGCCCGATGATACCTTCAAAGTGATTGATCAAGGGGCAGATGATACCACCAACGCCGTTTCGATCCGTCAGTTTTTTGAAAAAACCGCTGATGTGGAAACCACCACAGAAACTTCGGAGGCGACGGTGATTCAAACGCGACACCGTATTCCCGAAGAACCGCTGAGCGAAGATCAGATCCTTGTCTATCAAGTTCCTATCCCAGAACCGCTGCGCTTTCTTGAACCGCGCGAAACGGAAACGCGCAAGATGCATGCGTTGGAAGAATATGGGCTGATGCATGTGAAGCTATACGAAGACATCAGCCGCCATGGCCACATCGCCACGGCCTATGCTTATCCGGTTAAGGTTGAAGGGCGCTATGTGATGGACCCATCACCGATTCCAAAGTTTGACAATCCCAAGATGGAAATGGCCGCGATCCAATTGTTTGGGGCAGGGCGCGAACAGCGGATTTATGCGCTGCCGCCTTACACCAAGGTTGTGAGCCTTGATTTTGAAGATCACCCTTTTGATCCGTCAAAGGCACCACATCCTTGCGGGTTGTGTGGGGCTGAGCACAGCTATTTAGACGAGGTGATTACAGATGATCAGGGTGGGCGCATGTTTGTCTGTTCTGACACGGATTATTGTGAAAAACGTCGCGCGGCTGGGCATGTCGGCACGCTGACCCAGGAGGCTGCAGCATGACCCCGCTTTTATCCGTTAAAGATGTCGCCAAATATTATGGGCCGCATATCGGCTGTACTGATGTTAGCTTTGATCTTTATCCCGGTGAGGTGATGGGGATCGTGGGTGAATCCGGGTCTGGTAAATCCACCTTGCTGAATTGCCTTGCGGGGCATCTGCCCGCTGATCGGGGCGAGGTCTTTTTTGATACCCGCGTGGATGGCCCGCGCGATACGCTGAAGATGCGTGAGCCAGAGCGTCGTTTACTGGGGCGCACCGATTGGGCTTTTGTGCATCAACACGCCCGAGATGGTCTGCGCATGGGGGTGAGCGCTGGGGGCAATGTGGGCGAGCGCCTTATGGCCGTGGGGGCACGCAACTATGGTGACATTCGCGCCAATGCGCAGGATTGGCTTGGCCGAGTTGAAATCGACGCCAGCCGCATTGATGATCGTCCAACTACGTTTTCAGGTGGGATGCAGCAACGCTTGCAGATCGCCCGGAATTTGGTGACCGGTCCTCGGCTCGTCTTTATGGATGAACCGACGGGCGGGCTGGATGTGTCTGTTCAGGCGCGTTTGCTTGATCTCTTGCGGGGGCTTGTACGCGATCTGGGGCTCTCCGCCATCATTGTGACCCATGACCTTGCGGTTGTACGTCTTTTGGCAGATCGTCTGATGGTCATGAAATCGGGCCATGTGGTTGAAAGCGGGTTAACGGATCAAGTTCTGGATGATCCACAACATGCCTATACGCAACTTCTTGTCAGCTCTGTATTGCAGGTGTGAGCTATGATTAAATTATCAAATGTTTCCAAAGTCTTCACCCTGCACAACCAAGGCGGGACGGTGCTTGAAGTCATGCGCTGTGCGAACCTGTTTGTTCCGGCAGGGGAATGTGTGGCGTTAACGGGTGTCTCGGGGGCTGGTAAATCAACCCTCATGCGGATCATCTATGGCAACTATGTCGCTGCGGCGGGTGAGGTGCTGGTGGGTGATACAGATGTGACCCAAGCTGAGCCACGCGAAATCTTGCAGCTGCGCCGCGAAACGCTTGGCTATGTAAGCCAGTTTCTACGCGTGGTGCCGCGTGTGCCAACGCTTGAAGTTGTGGCAGAACCTTTGTTGTCACTGGGTGTTGATGAACAAAAGGCCAAAGCACGCGCCGCTGAACTGCTTGGACGATTGAATATCCCCGAAGCGCTTTGGGGGTTATCGCCCACAACGTTTTCCGGAGGCGAGCAGCAACGCGTGAACATCGCCCGTGGTTTTGCACATAACTTCCCAGCGCTTTTACTGGATGAACCAACAGCAAGTCTTGATGCCACCAACCGCGAAGTGGTTTTGACCTTGATCGAAGAAGCCAAAGCACGTGGTACAGCGATTGTTGGTATTTTCCATGATGAAGCGGCGCGCGAGCGTGTCTGTGATCGTGAAATTGACGTCACTGGATTTTCTCCGCAGGTGGCCGCATGACCGGGAAACTCGTCGCCATCGTTGGCCCATCTGGCGTTGGAAAAGACAGCGTTATGAACGGAATGATTCAGACGGAACCGCGCCTGTCATTGGTCAAGCGCACCATCACCCGTGCGCCGGGCCTTGGTGGTGAAGACTACGAGGCTGTACTGGACGATGAGTTCGACTTGCGCGCCGCCGCAGGTGATTTTTGCCTACATTGGAGCGCACATGGCCTGCAATATGGTGTGCCCGATACAGTGCGTGCGCGTCTTGCCCGTGGGGACTGGATGCTGGTGAATCTGTCGCGTGCCATTTTGGTAAAGGCGCAAAAGATCTTTCCTGATCTGATTATCCTTAATCTCTGTGCATCGACGGATGTGCTGGAAAAACGTTTGCTGGAACGCGGACGCGAAACTGCCGAGGTGGTGGCCCAACGTCTGCAACGTGCAACACAGCCTTTGCCAGACTCCATTCGGGCAATTCCTGTAATGAACAACGGCCCGCTCGAAGAAACGGTGCAGGCCGCCCTGCATCATATTCAATCTGAAAAGGTGTCCTGATGAATTCGCCGATCCGATCCGAACTGAACCCAGCGACGACCCAAGAGGTTGGGGGCAAAACCCAATTTGCAAACGCCAAACTGGTGCTTGATGACCGGGTGATCATAGGTTGCCTGACAATGGAAGCTGGACTGATCACAGTGATCACAGAAACCACAGAGGTGCCAGAAGGTGCCGTGGATTGTGGCGGTGATTACTTGATCCCGGGCTTGATCGAGCTGCACACTGATAACATCGAACGCCATATTCAACCACGGCCGAGTGTGGATTGGCCGCATGATGCGGCGATCCTTGCCCATGACGCGGAATTGGCCAGCTGCGGCATCACCACAGTTTTTGACGCCATGCGAGTTGGCTCTATCCCAAGTGGTAAAGGCAACTACATCAAATATGCCCGTCAGCTGTCGCGTGAATTGATGGAACTTCGTGCTGTAAGCGCCTTGAAAATAAGCCACTTCTTGCACCTTCGCGCAGAGGTGTGTTCAGAAACTTTGATCGAAGAGCTGTCAGAATTTAACGAAGATGATCGGGTTGGCATTGTCAGTCTGATGGATCACACGCCGGGGCAACGTCAGTTTCGCGACATTTCGAAATTGAAAACCTATGTCGCCTCAAAGCGTGGGATGAACGATGCAGAGTTCGAAGAACACTGCGAAAACCTGTATCGGTTGCGGGCGACGTATGGCGAGCTACACGAGCAAAAAACCGTCTCAGAGGCCAAGCGGTTTGGAGCGGTTTTGGCAAGCCATGATGATACGACCACAGAGCAGGTCGAGGTCTCTTCCAGCTATGGCATTCGCCTTGCAGAGTTTCCGACCACCGTCGAGGCCGCGGAGGCTTGTCGCGCCAACAATATCGCCATCATGATGGGGGCTCCGAACATTATTCGCGGCGGGTCACATTCCGGCAATGTCTCTGCTTTGGAGTTGGCAGAACGCGATCTTTTGGATGTGGTGTCGTCTGATTATGTGCCAGCGGCCTTGTTGCTTTCGGCTTTCCGTTTGGCCGAGGTTTGGGATGATGTGCCGCGGGCCATCCGCACGGTGACGGCGAATCCAGCGGCCTCTACGGGTTTGTCCGATCGCGGCCGCTTGGCCGAAGGTCTGCGTGCTGATGTGGTGCGGGTTAAGGCCTTGGGGGCAACACCAGTGGTACGTGGCGTCTGGAGTTTGGGCCGCCAAGTTGGTTAAAAAAGGGGTAGAGTGAGTGCTCTACCCTTTTTATTGATTTTACGTTGACAAAATGTCATCGTTTTGTGATTGTTGGGAAGGGATGACAGCAGAAAGACCGCAATCTTATGGCCCGTGCGCCTGAAATATTACCCTTTGGCCCAAACGGGCTTTTGATACGCTTTGCGCTACAAGCTTCGCCAGAAGCAAATAGCGCCGTTCGTAGTTTTCTGGATGCCTTGCATGACGTCAACATACCCGGAATCGTGCAAAAAGCGGGTTCGCTGGTATCTGTTTATGTCGAGTATGTTTCGACTGAAACTACCCGCGATGCTGTCTATAGCGCCGTCTCAGAGCTTTTGGCTACTCAAGATTGGTTGGCTTCAGAAAAACCTGCTCCAACACGTCTTTGGCACATCCCGGTTGCCTTTGGCGGAGAGATGGGACCTCAGCTAGATGAAACAGCAGAGCTGACGGGGCAATCCGCTGAACAGGCCATCAAAGATCTGTGTGAGGCAGATGTCGAGGTGATGACGATCGGCTTTTCCCCGGGTCAGCCCTATGTGGGCTTGTTGCCCGAGCATTGGAATATGCCGCGCCAATCAGAAATCAACCCACGTGTCCCTGCTGGTGCCTTAGTGGCCGCAGTACGCCAATTGGTTCTGTTTAACGAGGTCAGTGCAACCGGTTGGCGCCATATTGGGCAAACCGCCTTCCGTCCGTTCTTTAATGATCGACAAACACCGATTTTGCTGAAGTCTGGTGATGCGATCAAGTTCCATGCGGTGTCGGCGTCAGAAATGACCACACTTTTGGGGAACAATCCCGAAGGTCTTGGTGGTGCACGCTGCGAGGTGCTGTCATGAACGTCGTCACCATTTCCGCACCTGGCCCGTCTGTCACTGTCCAAGACCTTGGACGCCCGGGGCAGATGGCATTCGGGCTTTCCCAAGGGGGTGCGATGGATCGTCTTGCCTTGGCCGAGGCCGCAGCCGTTCTGCGATCTCCTCGTATTTTACCCGCACTTGAAATGGCAGGCATGGGGGCACGTTTTAGGGTCGCGCAAAAAACGCGTTTCGCACTCACCGGTGCGCCGATGCAGGCGACGTTGGATGCCCAGCCTTTGGCGTGGCATGGAGTACATGTCATTGAACCGGGCCAAGAGCTGCGCATCGCTGGCGCGTCTTCTGGCGTTTATGGGTATCTGACCTTTGCAGGTGGATTGAAGGCCCCAGACATTTTGGGCAGCCAATCTAGCCATGTGACAGCGGGCATTGGTACGGTCCTGAAAGATGGCGACCAGCTTTCAATTGCAGATGATCCGAACCCAGACGAAGCCATGCTTGGGATACAACCCAATGCACGCTTTGACGGCGGCACGCTGCGCTTTATGCCGGGGCCTCAAACCGACCTCTTTGACAAAGAAACCCTCGAGGCATTGTGCGCAACAGAGTTTCGACGTTCTGTGCAGGCCAATCGGCAAGGTATTCGTCTTGATCACCCGAATGCACGTTTTCAAAGTGAACTGGCTGCGGGGCTTGCGTCTGATTTCATCATGGCAGGGGACATCCAGCTAACAGGAGATGGCATTCCTTATGTCTTGATGAGCGAATGTCAGACTGTTGGAGGATACCCTCGTATCGGTACTGTGATTGCTCAGGATTTGCCAAAATTGGCACAGGCCCCATTGCGATCAGAACTAAAGCTGCAACTTATCTCAATTGAAGAGGCGACAAAACTTGCAGCAAAAGAAGAAACACAGATGTCTGCCTTGCGGGCCAAAGCGACCCCGCGTGTACGCGACCCACGGGATATCTCGGATCTGCTGAGCTACCAACTGATCAGTGGTGTGACACGCGGCGACGAATTAGAGGATGAAACATGACCAAGACTGTCGATCTGAATGCAGATATGGGCGAAAGCTTTGGACCCTGGATAATGGGCAATGACGCTGAGCTTTTGAAAATTGTGACCTCTGCCAATATCGCCTGTGGTTTTCATGCAGGGGATGCCGACATCATGGCGCAGACCATGGCATTGGCCAAAGAAAACGGTGTGAACATCGGCTGCCACCCGGGATTTTCAGATCTGCAAGGATTTGGTCGCCGTCGCATGTCTTTAAGCGATCGCGAATTGGGCAATCTTGTCACCTATCAACTGGGGGCTTCTGTGGCGATGGCACAGGGGCAAGGCGCGTCAGTGCGCCATTTGAAATTGCACGGTGCACTGTCCAATATGACGTGCGAAAATGAAGACATGGCACGGGCCTGTTACACCGCTGCGCTAAAAGTACAGCCCGATATCCAAATCATGGTGTTGGCTGGCACAGCGCAAGAACGCGTCGTGCGTGATTTAGGGTGCAATTGGGTTGGCGAAATCTTTGCTGATCGGGCCTACAACGATGACGCTACATTGGTTGATCGTAAACTGCCGGGCGCTGTCATCCATGATGCCGAAGAAGCCGCCGAGCGGATCGTTCGTATGGTGACAGAGCAGGCCATAATCACCGAAAGCGGCAAGCGCATCCCAAGTCAGATTGATACGATTTGTCTGCATGGGGATGGTAAAACAGCCGTACCCATGGCCCATACGGTACGCGTTGGATTGGCCGCAGCAGGTATCACTGTACAGCCGTTTTAAGCCAAAGACTGTACAGGGCTGTCACTATTCAGCAGGTTCATTTGCAAGGTGTGTGAGGATTTTGGAATAGTTCTCAGTGCCTTGTGCCCCTGTCACCAAATGCCGTTGACTAAAGACCATGGCCGGAACACCGGAAATGCCTTGTTTGTGCCAGAACGCTTGCTTCTGGCGCACAGCGTCTTCAAATCGGTTTTCAGACAAGATTGCACGGGCTTCGTCGGCGTCTAATCCGACCGAAGCAGCGATGTCGATCAGTGTATTCGCCTGCGAGACATCTTTGCCTTCACTAAAGTAGGCCGTGAACAAAGCCTGCTTTAGATCGTGGTCTTTACCCGTTTCACCGGCCCAATGAATGAGCTGGTGGGCCTGGAATGTGTTAAAGATACGGCTGTCTTCTTTGAAGTTGAACGCAAACCCCAATTGTGTACCGATCTCTTTCAACCGATGGCGTACCTCTTGAGATTGCTCGACAGTTGATCCGTATTTCTGGGCCAGATGTTCCCGAAGGTTTTGCCCCTCGGGTGGCATCTGTGGGTTAAGCTCAAAGGGGTGCCAATGAATGTCAGCTTCTTGCCCACTGTCTGTCAGTGCTTGCTCGAGCTGTTTGTAGCCCACGATGCACCACGGGCACATCACATCTGATATAATATCAATTCGAAGTGTCATATTATCATCCTTTGAGACAGCTTTCAGATGGGGCTGCTACGTAAGGAATGCAACGCTCAGCTCAGAATAACCAGCCAAACTGAAACACTTAAAATTGATAGTAGGGTGCCAAATAAAACGCTGCTTGCCGCAACGCGCATGGCGCGGCCATAAAGGCTTGCAAACAGATAGGTGTTCACGCCAGGCGCGACAGAGGCCATGATCACAGCGGCCCGTAAATTGGCCTGTGACAGCTCGAGCAGGGTGCCGACGGCCAAGGCGATTGTTGGGTGAACCACCAATGACAGCGTGCAGACAAAGGCAATGACGCGGCTGTCGCCCTCGGGTTTGTATCGATACAGCACGCCGCCAATCGCGAACAACGCCACAGGCAGCGCAGATCGCGCGAGCAGGGATAGGCCATCCATGATCGGAGAGGGGAGCTGTAGCCCACTTAGGTTCATCACAAAACCCGCGAGAATGGCCAGCACCAATACGTTGCGCATCAAGCCTTGAGCTACGGTCTGAAACGCAGACACGACGGATTTTCCCCGCGCACGTGATAGCTCCATGACAGAGATCCCAAGCAGATAGCAAAACAAGGAATGGATCGCGACAATGGCAAAGTTGGCCGATAGGTTATCGACGCCATAGGCCCGTTCTGCAATCGGAAGCCCCAGCATGACCGTGTTGGAAAACAAGGCGCAAAACCCAATTGCGATGCTGTCTTCGGTGGAACGCCCGAAAATAGTCTTGGCCCCTAAGGTGCCAATCACAAAACAAACCAACGCGCCAGAATAGAAACTGATCAAAAGTGAGGGGCGAAAGCTGGCGTTGAGATCAAGCGTAGAAATCGCCACGAACAACAGGCAAGGGACCGCAAATTGTTGGGCAAATTTCATCAGCCCATCAAAAAGGAAATCGTCTAAAAAACGACGCCAGTTCGCAACATAGCCCATTCCAATGATAACAAAGACAGGCAGGACGACGTTAAAAAGTTCCTGCATTAACAATATCCTATAAGGTATATCTCAACTTCAGACCGTCAAATGCAGGCTGGATATGATCTGCCGTTTCATCGGCAACTTCAGAATAATCTAAATCAATATGCATGTTGGTCAGAACGGCCTGTTTTGGGGCCGCACGTTCGATCCACTCAAGCGATTTCGCCAGGTGCACATGGGTTGGATGAGGCTCACGGCGCAGCGCGTCCAAAATCCAGCATTCAAGGCCCTGAAGGCTGGGCCAAATGTCTTCGGGAATGTCGACCACATCCGGCATGTACAGAACATCATTCACGCGGAACCCCAGCGCATCCATGCTGCCGTGGTTGACCTTTATAGGCTCCAGCACAATGTCGCCACCGGCACCAGACACGGTGACATCTCCACGAATGGCATGAAGATCAAGGATCGGCGGATAGGGCGACCCTTCGGGTTGCACAAAGGCATAGCCAAATCGGCTCAGCAGGGCCTCTTGGGTGGGGCTATCTGCCCAAACGTCGACACGCTCGCGCATGTTGAACACGATCATCCGTAAATCATCAATGCCGTGCACATGGTCAGCGTGGGCGTGGGTATAGACCACACCATCCAACGCGCCGACATGTTCGCGCAGCAATTGCTGGCGCATGTCAGGGGAGGTATCGATCAATACTGTGGTCTTGCCGTCTTTACCTTCGCGTTCGATCAACAACGAACAGCGAGTGCGGGCGTTCTTGGGATTGTTAGGGTCACAGGCGCCCCAAAGCCCGCCCAGTCGCGGCACACCGCCCGAGCTGCCACAGCCCAGAATGGTAAAGGTTAGACAATCGTTCATGCAGCCTCGGCTTTGGTGGCTGCTTTGGAAAACAACCGGTCAAAATTCGCCTGAGTTTGCGCCGCAAAATCCGCATAGTCCATGCCAAAAACTTCGGCACCGACCTGTGCAGTGTGGGCGGTATAGGCCGGCTCGTTGCGCTTGCCGCGATAGGGCGTTGGCGCAAGATAAGGTGAGTCTGTTTCGACCATCACGCGATCAACCGGTGCAGCGGCAAAAATATCGCGGACTTCTTGGCTTTTCTTAAATGTCGCAATGCCCGACATCGACAGGTAAAATCCAAGGTCGACACAGGTTTTGGCCAATTCTGGCCCAGAGCAATAGCAATGCATGACGCAGTCATATGCGCCCTTTGCATGTTCTTGCGCCAAGATGCGGGCCATATCGTCATCTGCGGCACGCGCGTGAATGATCAGCGGCAGTTTGGTTTGGCGGGCGGCCTCGATGTGCACCAAAAGCGATTGTCTTTGGATTTCCGCGCTGTCTGCGGTGTAGTGGTAATCTAGCCCCGTTTCACCAATGCCCACGAACTTCGGATGCTCTGCCAGTTTCACCAGCTCATCAACGGTGGCGAGCGGTTCTTCGGCAGCGCTCATCGGATGCGTGCCAGCGGCATAAAAGACTGGCGCGTATTTTTCAGCGATGGCACGCACGGTTGGCTCGTTTTTTAGGCGCGTGCAGATTGTAACCATGCGGGTCACACCGGCCTCGGCCGCACGCGCGATCACATCGTCCAATTCTCCTTCGAAATCGGGAAAATCCAAGTGGCAATGGCTGTCGGTGATGGCTGGGATGTTGGTCATGATCACTGTGCGGTCTGTTGAATTTTCCAAACCGTATCCAGCACCAAGGCTGCAGGGTCAAGGTTTACCGAGCGGCCGTGGCGGCTTCGTGATGTGATCTCTTGCGCGACCTCGGCAAATGCCCGTGCTTTCAGCGGATTGGGGGCAAGATTGGCAAAGAGCGCGGCTTCGCCCTGTGCGGCCTCAGCCAACGGCGGCTGGCCTGTCACGCCCGCCCGTGCCAGTCGCACAAGAAAGAGGTCGATCAGATTTAGAAGCAGTTCGAATTTGTCATCAGCGCCACGTGCGGCCGCGCGTTCAGCAAGGGTCAAGGCCCGCTGACGATCCATCTGGGGGAGGGTGGAAAACAAGGCCACCAGTTCTGCATACATTTGCAGGCCACCCAATTGCGCCAAACGGATCGCCTCGCCGACAGACCCACCGGACAGCTCTGCCATGGCCGCAGAGGCATCTGTTTCCACTTCGGCCTGAGCCATGGCATTTTCCATGTCCTGAGGCGTGAGGTTCGAGAGGCGCAGCTCGCGGCAACGCGACCGGATCGTTGGTAAAAGCCGAGACGGTTGGTGACTGATCAGCAATAGCGTCGTGTCTGCCGGAGGCTCTTCGAGCAGCTTAAGCAGGGCATTTGCGGCACTGACGTTCATTTCATCGGCGCTGTCCACAATCACCACGCGGCGCCCACCATCAGCAGAGGATAGGGCAAAGAAATTCTTGAGCTTGCGAATTTCATCAACCGTGATCTGCGATTTGAACTTTTTTGTTTTTTCGTCATAGGGACGTTTCACCGCAAACAGCCCGGGTTCTGAACCGGCTTGAATACGGCGGGCCACTGGGTGTTCTGGATCAATCTGCAAAGAATGCGCCACTTGTGGCGCATCGCCAAACAAGCCACCGCCATCGTCTTTGGGGGTGGCCAGCAAAAATCGCGCGATCTGCCACGCTAGCGTAGACTTGCCCACGCCGCGCGGGCCTGTCAGCAACCAACCATGGTGTAGTCGATCTGCGTTGAAGGCTTCGAGGAAACCATTCTGCGCAGCATCTTGGCCAAAGATCGTCAGAGTCTCGCGGGGATGGGGCGCACCTTCGACGCGATCTGATTCAGGCAGGGCGTCATCACTCATGACAGATGATCCATCACAGCTTTTGAGATGTCCTGTGCAACCTCATCCACAGAGCGGCCCCCGTCAATCAGGCGGAACCGGTCATGATAGTGTTTGGCCAGCTCTAGAAAGCCAGCCCGCATTTTGTCTTGCAGGTCTTGGCCGAAGTCTTCAAACCGTTCTTCTGCGGTCTGACGGCCCTTTGCGCGGGCAAGGCCCACCGCTGGATCCATATCAATTAAGATCGTCAGGTCAGGTTCTTGGCCGATCATCAGATCGTGGAGTTGATCAACCTTGGCCCGCAAATCACCGCGTGACAGCCCCTGATACATGCGTGTGCTGTCTGCAAAGCGATCACAGATAACAATCTTACCCGCTTTGATCGCCGGCAGAATCGTGCGTTCCATATGATCGCGACGTGCCGCGGTGAATAACAGAAGCTCTGTTTCGGCAGACCAACGATCTGGATCGCCTTCAAGCACGAGCGCACGAATTTCTTCAGCCCCCGTAGAGCCCCCGGGCTCGCGGGTGAGGATCACCTCATGACCTAATGATTTCAGATGGTCCGCAAGCAAGCGGGTCTGGGTTGATTTCCCAGACCCGTCAATGCCTTCAAACGTAATGAATACGCCTTTGTTTGTCGTCAACTTGCACCTTCAGTGCGCAGCCCAAACTGCGTCAGCAAAACCGTTGTTGCTGTACGCATTCGCACAGCAAAGCCCCCAGTGGCAACATCCGTTTCCGCAACCAAGGGAACCCGAATTTCGGGCAAGTCTAATGGCTTGAGCACAAGCTCTGCAAGTTGTTGGCCTTTGGTGATGGGGGCTTGGATAGGGCCGTTGTACACAACTTCGGCCTCTACATCTTTACCGCCAATCACGGGCAGCAACACATCTACATCTTTTTCGGCAACCAAACCGACCCGCGGTGCGTTGCCCATCCAGACATCGGCCTGAGCCACACGTTTGCCCGCGCGTAACAGTTTTTGTTCGCTAAATTGGCGGAAGGCCCAGTTTACGATTTGCTCTGACACTTCAGCCCGCGCTCCGGCGCTTTCCAAGCCAGACATGGCAAAGATCACCCGGCGTTGTCCCTGACGGGCAGAGCCCACAAGACCATAGCCTGCTTCTTGGGTGTGACCGGTTTTCAGACCATCCGCACCTATGCCGAGTTTCAGTAGTGGATTGCGGTTCTGCGTATTGCGAGGCGCCCGCCCATCAAAGGCAAACTCAGTTTCCGAAAACATTGGATAGAATTCAGGGAAATCTGAAATCAGCTTATTCGCCAATAGGGCCAAATCGCGCATCGACATGCGATGCCCTGCCGCTGGCCAGCCATTGGAATTGGCGAATGTCGAATTGGTCATCCCCATCTGACGCGCACGCAAAGTCATTTGGCGGGCAAAACCAGCTTCGGTGCCATCCGGGCTAAGCGTTTCAGCAATCACAGCACAGGCGTCATTGCCAGACAGAACAATGATGCCTCGGATCAAGTCAACCACTTTCACCCGATCGGTGGTGTCCAGAAACATGGTCGAGCCGCCATAGCTCATGGCATGTTGAGACACAGGCAGCTTTTCTTCCATCGAGAGGCGGCCATCGCGCACAGCCTCAAACGCCATGTAAAGCGTCATGAGCTTTGACATTGAAGCGGGCGGTAGGGCCTCGTCGGCGTTTTTGTCCATCAAGACAGTGCCCGTGGTTTGATCCAAAACAAACGCAGCCTTTGCCCGTGTTTCAAAGGCATAGGCGGGCAGGGCCAAAAGGGCGGAGGCCATCAAGGCCCCCATCAATCGTTTCGCAGATCGCATCTTCATGCTGTTTCTCTTGCGCTCCCGTTAGTGGGTGACGGCATAGGCATCAGAAAAGCCGGTGCCTTTGATTTTCTTTTGCAACTCAGCGCGTTCGGCGCTGGTGCGGGCCGGGCCAACGACAACACGCCAGAAAGACTTTCGGTTGCTGCTGCCTTTTTTGATCGTAGGTACCATGCCGGCGCGGCGCATCTGCGCAGCGGTGTTTTCAGCATTAGCCTCGACACTAAAGATACCAACCTGAATAAAGGGCTTACTCAAGCTGCTTTTCTGCGGTGCTGGCGTTGGAGCCGCAGGAACAGGGGCAGGGGCAGCAGCAGGCGTTGCCGCTGGTTTTGCTTCAGCTGCGTCAATTGCTGCCGCGGCAGAGGCCACAGGATCAAGCGATTCAGTTTCTACGGTGTCCGCTTCGGCGACGGTTTCTTCAACGGGCACTTCTGCGGGCGCTTCGGCGCGGCGCAGGGCGGTGACCTCTAGCTCAATGGGCTGACCTGCCAACATCGACAGCGCGGCTGCCGCATCCGATGACACCTGCAATCGAGGCCCAGGAATAGCACGTTCGCGACGGAACAAGGCGCCGATGACAAATTTGCCATTGGCTTTATTGCGAATGATCACACGCTCTGGGTCTTTGACATCTGGGTGCGCCACCCAAACACCGCCCAAACTGGGACGACCATCCCAAAGGCCTGCCTCGGAAACCGCAAAAACTTCGGGGGCTTCGACGTCACGCTCAACAAATTTGGTGCTGCCGGTCGCCGGTGCGTCCTCTGCTGCCGTTTCTTTCTTTTCAAAAAGATTAAAGCCTTCACCATTTTCGCAGGCCGTAAGCAGTGCGAGTGCTGAAGTAAACAATACGGCTTTGCCGAATTTGGCCCCAAGGTGCTTAGGGGTACTGATAACCGTCATGACATGCCCTTTGCCTGAACTTGCGCCAGCTTTTGTGCTGGCGTTCTTTATAAGGGTGAAAATTGCCGTGCATTCACCCGCGAGATTAAGCGCAGTCTAGCGCTTGGCAGGCCGTGTGAAAAGTGCGGCATGAACAATCGGCGAAATTTCCCCAAATTCGGTCTTTAAGAATCAAATCAACCCCATTAGTGAGAGCGGACCGGAAGAGTGGCAGAGCGGTTGAATGCACTGGTCTTGAAAACCAGCGAAGGTTAACGCCTTCCGTGGGTTCGAATCCCACCTCTTCCGCCACAGCATTTTTGGTTGTGGCAAAAGGGTTTAGATGATTTTGGAATCGGCTTACTAGACCCGCTATTGGACCCAGAAATGGATAGTTCTTGGTCGAGATTGTCAGGCTTTTCTACGGCAGTTTGTTTCACAAGTCGTGTTGGTTGCGTTTTGCAATCGTTTTGAGCAGCCTCATCTGACTGGTCCAGCTTGGTTTTTAGTGCATCGTTGGCCTCTGATACATCGGTATCATGGTTGCAGGAGCTGGCGGGCGATCGCCCAATGCGCTGTGGGGCCTTTTTGTGTTGAAGTGTTTCCTCCACTTATCGATCAGGATTTGTGCTTTGCGTAGGCTGTCGAATACTTCGCCGTTGATAAGTTCATCCTGCATCTTATGAACGAAGTCCTTCTCGGCAGATTGCTTCGCAATCGCCTGTCAGGCAATGCATAGGACCAAACGGGGTTACGGTATTCCGGCCGCAGCCTTACGCATGTTCCATCCACTGCCCGACAGTGGTTTGCAAAGCATGGGATGGATTCAGTCAGAGCTGAGCCCTTGGAGCGTCGGGTTAGCCTTGTGGAATGTCGTCCGCAACATGTGGAACATGATAGCCACGTTGCACAGCAGCGCGAGAGAGCAGGGCGCGATACCAGCGTTGCACGTTTGGATAGGCATTCAGGTCGACCTGATGCCACTCATACCGCGAGACCCAAGGCCAAATTGCCATGTCTGCGATGCTATAATCGCCAGCGACAAAATCTTGTCCATCCAACTGTTTATCAAGCACTCCGTAAAGTCGCGCGATTTCAGTTTTCAGACGCTTATCTGTATAGTCCGAGACGCCGGGATTGTGTTTTAGATAGTGATGACCTTGACCTGCTATTGGGCCAAGCCCGCCCATCTGCCACATAAGCCACTGCAAAACAGAAGCGCGATCTGCAGTTTCAGAAGGTAGGAATTTACCATATTTTTCAGCGAGATAGATTAATATTGCACCGGACTCAAACTGCTTAACAGCTGTCTCGGTGTCATGGATTGCGGGCACTTTATTGTTTGGGCTGATATCCAGGAATTCGGGCTTAAATTGGTCGTCTTCGCCAATGTTCACAGTGTGCACTTCGTATGGCACGCCAAGCTCTTGAAGTAGAATGGATACCTTGCGGCAGTTCGGTGTCGGCCATGCGTAGAAGTGGATCATGTGAAATCTCTTGTGTTGAAAGGGGGTGAACCCGGATCACCGGTTTCACGATCAATTATGTGCCAGCGAGTTAATGCACACAACTGAAACTCTTAAGAGACGGCTGTCCAATCGCCATGCTAAGGGTCATCAACGTGGGTTGGAACGGCCATGGTGCCAATGCCACGTTCTTTGAATTCCGGGGTCAGACGCTCCAGCTCTTTGAGGTAGTTGGCGCAGATCGGGCAGTGCAGCCCGCGATAAATACACACAACGGTGCCCGCTCATTCTTTTCGTTAGACAGTTTGAATTGGTCTCCGGTCGCCAAAGACACAGAAAGATCAGGGGTTTTCTTACGGGGCATCAACATGGGGGGCTCTATTCACGAGATAAAGCATCCCCGCCGCTTGAATCCGAATTGAGGAAAGGCTCAAGCCCGAAAACTAGACAAAGAAACTGAAGCTTACCGATATTTTGAAACGACCGTGCGGCAACTATCAGCAAGCGGCATCAATTAATTGCAAGGGGTGGGGCAAAGCAGAAAGCGGCACCAGCGAAGTTAAGCAAAGTTTCCACCTAAGGAGGGCTAGCATGGCTTATGATCCGAGCTTAGTCGAGCCGATGAGTTATGAAGAGCTCACTAAAATTAAGTTACAGATTGAAAGGCGTTGGCTTAGCAAGCCGCACTTTGCAGACGGGCCAGATGAGCATGGCTTGCCAGCTTGCCACAGTGACGATGTCGCTCAGGGCTTGCTCTAGCTCTGTCGCGATTTCTGAATCCAGTCCAGTTGGTGCAACACACCACGCCATGCGCCAAGCGACAGGTCAAGATCCATTTGCTTTGCCAGGGTTTGGATGTCTGGGAATGCCAGTCACCATGCGCCCGAGAATTCCAGAATGCCAAAAGGCGATCTTGGTGCTTCCAATGACTTCGGGCACACAGGTTCGGGGGGGCATAAAAAATACAACCACGCCCCATTTGGGACGTGGCCATTCCAGTACTCAAAGCTGGTTAAGTTGGTCTACAACGAGACGCTTTCCAGCAATTCTTGACGGGTGATAGAGGCCGCATCTTTCTGCAAAACCACTTTCCCCCGGTTCATGACGCAAAAGTCGTCTCCCAGTTCATGGGCAAAATCAAAGAACTGTTCGACCAGAACGATCGCCATTTCACCTTGATCGCGCAGATAGCGAATGACTTCGCCAATCTGTTTGATGATGCTGGGCTGAATGCCTTCTGTGGGTTCATCCAGCAAAAGCAGCTTTGGTTTGGCCACCAAAGCGCGCGCGATTGCCAATTGCTGTTGCTGGCCCCCTGATAGGTCACCGCCGCGACGATTGTGCATGTCTTGCAGAACCGGGAACAGCTCGAATATTTCATCAGGCACAAGCCGTTCTGTCCGTTCCAAACAGGCATATCCCGTCTCAAGGTTTTCACGCACTGTCATCAGAGGGAACACATCACGGCCTTGCGGCACATAGCCGACGCCAAGCTTGGCCAACGCATAGGGGCGGGTGCCCTTGGAGATGGATTGCCCATCCAGCGTAACCTCGCCACCCGAACGCGGATGCGTGCCCGAGATCGCCTTTAGAAGGCTGGTTTTGCCCACACCGTTTGTGCCCATCAAACATGTCACTTTGCCCACTGAGGCCGACAAAGACACATCATACAGAATCTGAGAATGCCCATAATGCAGGGTCAGGTTTTCTACGTTCAACATGTCTTAGCGCCCCAGATAAACATCGATGACTTCAGGATTTTGGGTGACGTGATCGATAGAGCCTTCGGCCAAAACCGATCCTTCGTGCAACACAGTCACTTTACAGTTCAGGCGACGCACAAATTCCATGTCATGTTCCACCACAACAACCGCGCGGGTCTTGGCCGCTTCGACCAAGATTTCTGTGGTTTTCTCACGTTCGGCAGGTGTCATGCCAGCGGCAGGTTCATCAACTAACAACAGCCGCGGGTCTTGCGCCAGCAACATGCCGATTTCAAGCCACTGCTTTTGCCCATGGCTCAGCTCGCCTGACTTGCGGGTCAGTTGGTCGGTCAGGTTGATCTCTGCGGCCAAGGCTTCGATCCGCGCGGCGCCTTCGGCGGACTTGCGATAAAGCAAGACTTCAAAGGGGCTGCGTGGGTTCTTCAACGCCATTGCAAGGTTTTCGCGCACGGTTTGATCTTCAAACACGGTTGGCTTCTGAAATTTACGTCCAATGCCTTCTCGGGCAATCATGCTTTCGGATTTGCCGATCAGGTTGATGCTTTTCTCACCCCACAAGACCCGGCCTTCGTCGGGTTTTGTTTTACCGGTGATGATATCCATAAAGGTGGTTTTGCCAGCGCCGTTTGGCCCAATGATGGCCCGCATTTCGGGTTCGCCAATCTGGAAGGCCAGATTGTTGATCGCCTTAAAGCCGTCAAAGGAAACTGAGACGCCTGAGAGTTCAAGAAGTGTGCTCATGACGCGTCCTTTTTGAGTTTGTCAAAGATCATGCCCATGCCGCCCGGGAAGAACAGGGTGACAGCCACAAACGACGTACCAAGCAAGACCAGCCACCATTCTGTCCATTGAATGGTATAGAACCCAAGGTTCACATTTGGCGCACCGCCGCCGGTAAACCAGCTCGACAATAGCGAAACAAACGCTGTGCCAATCACCGCACCATACAGACGACCTCGCCCGCCAATCGCCACCCAGACGGCCAAGTAAATGGACGCAATCGGTGCGATTTCAGCAGGGTTGATGATGCCTGCTTGGGGGTAATATAGGGCGCCCGCGATGCCCGCGATAATTGCCGTCAGGGTAAAGATGAACAGCTTATAGCTTTCCACATGGTAGCCAAGGAAACGCACGCGGGCCTCGTCATCGCGAATGGCGCGGATCACGCTGCCCATTTTTCCACTCAGCACGCGGGCAAACAGCACATAGCCCAAACCAAGCGCGGCTGCAGAGGCCCAAAAGAATGCCATCGAGATCATGGACTGCGGCACAGCCTCAAACCCCGGAATGTTCTGAAGTCCCGACAAGCCATTGTTGCCCCGCAAACCGCTGTCGTTTTGGAACAGATACAGCGCCAATGCGAGGGTCATGGCTTGGGTTAAGATCGACAGATACACGCCGGTGACCCGCGAGCGGAATGCCAGCCAGCCAAAGATCAGCGCCAAAAGGCCCGGCACCAGAACCACCAGAAGCAGTTGAAGTGCAAGACTATGTGAGAACGCCCAGATCAATGGAAACTCTGCGGAACCAACAACCCCAAAGATCTGCGATGCGATGGCATCGTTCACTTCAACCGCAGTGGGTGGGATGGAACGCTCTGCCAGGCTTTGCGTCACAATCGCCTCGGTGCGGGCATACATGAGCCACATGCCAACGGCGTAGCCACCAATGCCAAAGAAGGCAAAGTGACCAAGCGATAGGATACCGCAATAGCCCCAGACCACATCCATCGCGATCGCCACTAGACACAGGCATAGAACCTTGCCCAGCGTTTTCACAAACGAGGTCGAGATAATGCCAGCGCCCGTGGCCTCTGCTAAAACGGTGACCCCCAGCGTGAACAGGCCCAGACAGAACAGGAACCACAAAACCGAAGGGTTTTCTGCAATAAAGCTCTTACGCATTGGATCAATCTCCCGCCGCGCGGCCCTTGAGGGCGATGATGCCCTTTGGCCGGAATTGAATGAACAGGATGATGAAGAGGATCATGTAAGTCTGAGCGGCCAGCGTATTGGATGGATTCAACCATTCCACACCTTTTTGGAAGGTGCCGATCATGAACGCGCCTGCCAGCGTGCCCCAAACATTGCCAACCCCGCCGACGACAACGGTCATAAAGGATTGCACGATATAATCTGATCCCATTTCAGAGGTCACTTTGGCAAACAGACCAATCGCAACACCGGCGATCCCGGCGATGCCAGAGCCCAAGCCGAAGGTCATCATTTTGATTTTGTCGGGGTTGATTCCCATCGAAGACGCCATGCGCGGGTTTTGCGTCACGGCGCGTACCTCTAGGCCCAAGCGGGTCTTTTTCAGAATGAACAGCAACAAGCCAAGGAACATCAGCGCCAGCACAAAGATGGCGATGCGGATATAGCTGATCTGAACCACGTCATTGATGATCCATGCGCCATCCAACCAACCCGGAGACGTGAGTGGGCGTGCTTGGGTACCAAAGATGTTTTTGGCCAGCTGTTGCAGCGCAACAGAAATCCCAAAGGTCGCCAAAAGCGTTTCCAGTGGACGGTTGTACAGCCAGCGAATGACCAAACGTTCCATGGCAACACCCGCCGCAAAGGTCACAGCAAAGGCAAGCGGCAGGGCGACGATCAGGGATGCGGTGTAGTTCGGGATGAACTGCTGCACCACATAACCGGTATAGGCGCCCATCATGATGAATTCGCCATGCGCCATGTTGATGACACCCATCACACCAAAGGTGATGGCCAACCCCACAGCTGCCAAGAAATAGATCGAGGCCAGTGAAATTGCATCAAGGCTGATGTCAAAGAACTGGTTCACACCCACGCGCGTTTGCACCGCAGATTGCGCCTTGAGTGCGGCATCTGTCACCGCAGCGTCTTTCTCATCGTACACATCGTAGAACCCATGGGCTTCCACAGCAGCGATCATCGCGACGGTTGTCATACGCTCTGGCACGGTACCAGCATCGGCGAGCGCATCATAAGCGGCATGGCGTTCTGCCAAACTGTCGAGTTTCAAAACCGAAAATCCACCAACTTTGCCGTCTATGACATTGGCTTCAAGTGCGACACGGATGTCATTTGCAGAAAGCTTGGCCGTATAGCCGTTTTGCGCCACCAAAAGCGCATAGGCATCTTCCACTGTCACGTCTTTGCCGATCTGCAATTGCTTGGCGATATTGGCATCAGGTGCGGTTTCACTGGCAATCCGTTGGGTTTGCAGGATTTGCGACAGCACAGCGCGGCCATCCACGCTTAGGTCTTTTGCAATACCTTCGATCGCGGCCACACGTTGGTCTGTTGTTTCGCCAAAACGCGCTGTCAGATAATTCGCCAGTTTGATTTTGCGCAGCTTCAGCGTTGGATCGGTTTCACCTTCGATTGACGCAGTGAGAGGCGCCAATTGATTGGCCCCCGGTTTCTGAGTGATCGACACAAGCGCGGCAATGCGACGTTCGATATCGGGGTCACTCAGCTGGAATTGCACGAGCTTAGAGGCGATTTCCTTGCGCACGCCGCCATTGGGTTTGATTTGTTTGAGAGCTTTGGCATCAGCAGTGCCAACAACCTCGCCTGTGTCCACATCAACCAATTCAAAGCCACCTTGGGCTTTGCGGGCGTAGAAAAACAGGCCATCTTCTTTGCGGTTATACACCTCTTTGCCTTGCCAGTGCTCCAAAAAGGCAGGGATCGAGGGGAGGCCGGATGCCACCAGCGCATCAAGCGCGGGGCCAACGGATTTACGAGATGGTTTGATGATGACCTTTTGGTGGCTTTGCAGCAGGGTCTGCAAGTCTTGCGCATGCAGCAAGGCTGGCAGGCACAAAAGGGCCAGGGCCATTGATAGAATTCGGATCATGGGAAGGTTCGCCAGTGGTCTGGAAGGGGCCAAGGCGCAGAGGGCGCCTTGGCGATATTTAGAGATTCAGATTAGTAGTTGGATTTGATCTGAACACAGGAGTTGGTCTCGGTGTTGTACATACCGCAACCCAGTTCTTTCCAGTCGGACTTCAGAACAGCAGAGGCTGGCAGGAAGTCTGTCCATGCATCGCCTGGAACTTCTTCAGTCTTAGAAATGATGTCGAACTGACCGTCTGCTTGGATTTCACCAATCAGAACCGGTTTCGCCAGGTGGTGGTTTTCCAGCATAACCGCTGTACCGCCTGTCAGGTTCGGGAACTCTTGACCGTACATCGCAGTACGTACCGCATCAACGTCAGTTGTGCCGGCCGCTTCGACCGCGTTCACCCACATATTAAAGCCGATGTAGTGTGCTTCCATTGGGTCGTTTGTCACGCGCTCGTCACCCGCATAGGCTTTCCATGCGTCGATGAAGTCAGCGTTGGACTCAGTTTCTGCGGACTGGAAGTAGTTCCACGCAGCCAAGTGACCCACCAGGTTAGATGTGTCGAGACCAGACAGTTCTTCTTCACCAACAGAGAAGGCGACAACAGGGATGTCATCTGCAGAGATGCCCGCAGCTGCCAGCTCTTTGTAGAAGCCGATGTTTGCGTCACCGTTGATGGTAGAGATAACGCCAACAGATTTGCCGTCTTCACCCAGTGCCACAACATCAGCAACGATCGTCGCCCAGTCAGAGTGACCAAACGGTGTGTAGTTCACAAAGATGTCGTCTGCGGCGATACCGTTGTCTTGTAGGTACTGCTCGAGGATGTTGTTGGTTGTACGTGGGTACACATAGTCGGTTCCCAGCAGAGCGAATTTTTCAACGCCAAGCTCTTCGAGGAAGTAATCAACCGCAGGGATCGCCTGCTGGTTTGGCGCCGCACCTGTGTAGAAAACGTTCTTGGAAGATTCTTCACCTTCGTATTGAACAGGGTAAAACAGCAGGCCGTTTAGCTCTTCGATCACTGGTAGAACAGACTTACGGGAAACCGAAGTCCAGTTGCCAAAGATAACGTCGACTTCATGTGTGGTCAGCAGTTCACGTGCTTTTTCAGCAAACAGAGGCCAGTCAGACGCAGGGTCTACAACCACTGGCTCGATCTGGCAGCCCAGAACACCGCCTTTAGCGTTTTGTTGCTCAACCAGCATCAGCATGGTGTCTTTCAGAGTTGTTTCTGAAATCGCCATGGTGCCAGACAAAGAGTGCAGAACACCCACTTTGACGTCACAATCGGCAGCCATCGCAGCAGACGCTGCGACAGTCAGAGCAGCAGCGCTGGTCAGGGTTTTGGTGAATTTGATCATGTTTCACTCCTCGCGAAGCGTCTGCTGCATTGCACCGAAAGGCGCAAAAGCGTAGCAAAGGCTTCGCAACTGTTGTTGCATTTCGTGTGGCGGCCGCTTCGAGGTCCAATTCGTATGGCCGTCACACACCTGTCATCCCTCTAATCCCAAGAGGGTGGGTTTGTTCCCTGGGCAGGTGGCTATATCAACGGCGCGGATTGGTTTGGTTTCAACTTTCCATCGAAGAACGACGATCCTTTTGGTGTCGCTGATTAAATTTTAATCACAATTACTGGCGGTGGATTAATTGTTGGGCATATGTCCGTGTCCAAGCCTCAAAGATTGCCTCGATATGGTCACTTCCTGACGCATTTGATCAAGGATGCAGCAGAACAATCTTGGGAATCATACCATAATCACCGCTGCTCCATATAAAGCTGAAACCGCCATCGGGCCCGTGCCCCGCACAAATGGGACGCTTATGTTGTCGACGAAACGTGTCGACACGAAAAGCGGGATCGACCGTTTTCGCACGTCTGGTGCTATGAAAGCGCTGTTTGCGCGTGCCCAAGACGTGCAGGCCATCTTGATCAACACATCTGGTGGCCTCACCGGCGGTGATCGTTTGGATATAGCCGCCCATGCGGGTGCTGGCAGTGAAATGACACTGACCACCCAAGCGGCAGAGCGGGCCTACCGGTCTCAAGAAGGGGAAGCGCAGGTTACCACAGCCCTGACCATTGACGCAGGCGCCCGCCTAAACTGGTTGCCGCAAGAAATGATCCTGTTTGATGGCGCGGCCCTTCATCGGTCGTTGGATGTGAACATCCACGGTGATGGCCGTTTGCTGATGGTCGAGCCGCTGATCTTTGGGCGTGTTGCCATGGGCGAAGTTCTGAATGACGTAAGGCTGAAGGATCGTGTGAACATTCGCCGTGATGATGCGCCGCTGTATCGCGACAGTATCACACTGGACGGCAACACCAAATCTCATATGGCGCGACTTGCAATTGGTCATGGGGCAGGCGCCATGGCGAGCCTTGTCTATGTCGCCCCCGATGCCGAAGCCCATATGGAACCCATTCGCGCCACCTTGCCGAAAACCGGAGGCGTCAGCCTGATTCAGTCTGATTGTCTGGTGATGCGCCTTTTGGCCACCGACAGCTTTGAGCTGCGGCGGGCCCTTTTACCTATTCTGGACCGGTTGAGCCAAGACCGGCTTCCCACTTCTTGGAGACTATAAAATGAACCTGACCCCTCGTGAAAAAGACAAACTACTGGTCGCGATGGCGGCAGAAGTCGCCCGCAAGCGCCTGTCGCGCGGTGTAAAGCTGAACCACCCAGAGGCCATTGCCCTGATCACCGACGCTGTTGTCGAAGGGGCTCGGGATGGGCGCTCTGTATCAGACATGATGGAGGCCGGGGCTGAAGTTGTAAGCCGTGCACAATGCATGCCCGGCGTCGCTGAAATGATCCACGATGTGCAAGTCGAAGCCACGTTTCCTGATGGCACCAAGCTTGTCACTGTACATAACCCAATTCGCTGAGGAGACCGACCATGAAATTTGTATTGCCACTGACATTGACCGCTGCCCCTGCCTTTGCTCACAATGGGGCACATTTGCATCCGCATGGAACAGAAAGCTGGGTCTATGGCGCGGCCTGTGTGGGCCTATGCCTTGTGATTGCAGCGGGTCGTAAGCTGGCCGCGAAACACGCGGAACCCCAAGCATGATCCCCGGTGAACTCATCCCGGCCGACGGAGAGCTTGTGTTAAACGAAGGCGTCGAGGCCATCACACTGATGGTGGCCAACACCGGTGACCGCCCGGTGCAGGTGGGCAGCCACTACCATTTCGCCGAAACCAACCCTGCGCTCGAATTTGACCGCGAGGCGGCCTATGGCCTGCGCTTGGATATTGCTGCAGGCACGGCTGTACGGTTTGAACCCGGACAGCGCCGCGAAGTGAACCTTATCCCGATTTCCGGTGACCGAAAGGTCTATGGGTTTAATCAAAAAGTCATGGGGGCGCTCTAATGCCAGCAACCATCAAACGTTCAGACTATGCGGCCATGTTTGGCCCGACCGTGGGCGATAAAGTCCGCCTGGCTGATACTGATCTGATCATCGAGGTCGAAAAAGACCTGACGGGCCCTTATGGCGAAGAGGTCAAGTTCGGCGGCGGCAAGGTCATTCGCGACGGCATGGGGCAGGCGCAAACCACCCGTGCCGAAGGCGCTGTGGATACCGTCATCACCAATGCACTGATTGTCGATCACACAGGCATCTACAAAGCTGACGTAGGTCTTAAAGATGGGCGTATCCATAAAATCGGCAAAGCAGGTAACCCTGATACGCAACCCGGTGTGAATATCATCGTGGGCCCGGGAACCGAGGCGATTGCAGGTGAGGGGCGTATCCTGACCGCGGGTGGGTTTGATAGCCACATCCACTTTATTTGCCCGCAACAGATCGACGACGCTTTGCATTCTGGCCTCACCACCATGTTGGGCGGGGGCACCGGGCCCGCGCACGGCACTTTGGCCACCACCTGTACCCCCGGTGCCTGGCACCTTGGTCGTATGATGCAGGCCGCAGATGCGTTCCCGATGAACCTTGCGTTTGCCGGGAAAGGCAACGCCAGCCTTCCAGCGGCTTTGGAAGAACAAATCATTGGCGGCGCCTGTGCGATGAAGTTGCACGAGGATTGGGGCACAACGCCTGCCGCGATTGATTGCTGCTTGTCTGTGGCGGATGCCATGGATGTTCAGGTGATGATCCACACCGACACGCTGAATGAATCAGGCTTTGTCGAGAACACCGTTGCCGCCATGAAGGGCCGCACCATCCACGCCTTTCACACCGAAGGCGCAGGGGGCGGACACGCGCCGGATATTATTAAGATTTGCGGCGAAGAACATGTCTTGCCGTCATCCACAAACCCGACACGTCCATTCACAGTGAATACTATCGAAGAGCATTTGGATATGCTGATGGTGTGTCACCACTTGGATAAGTCGATCCCCGAAGACGTGGCCTTTGCTGAAAGCCGCATTCGCCGTGAAACCATTGCGGCCGAGGACATCCTGCATGACATGGGGGCGTTTTCGATCATTGCCTCTGACAGTCAGGCCATGGGACGTGTGGGCGAGGTGCTGATCCGCACATGGCAAACCGCCGATAAGATGAAAAAACAGCGCGGACGTTTGGCCGAAGAGACCGGCGATAACGATAATTTCCGTGTG
Source organism: uncultured Paracoccaceae bacterium (assembly GCA_947498415.1). GTDB lineage: Bacteria > Pseudomonadota > Alphaproteobacteria > Rhodobacterales > Rhodobacteraceae > Cognatishimia. The sequence goes on along the minus strand of CANMKB010000002.1, from coordinate 533,229 downwards.
CGACGCTATGTGGCAAAATACACGATCAACCCGGCGATTGCCCATGGGTTAAGCCAGCAGATTGGCAGTATCGAAGAAGGCAAACGCGCTGATCTGGTGCTGTGGAACCCAGCCTTCTTTGGCGTGAAGCCAGAAATGGTCTTGTTAGGCGGCACAATTGCCATGGCACAGATGGGGGATCCGAATGCCTCTATTCCAACACCACAGCCAGTTTACTCGCGCCCGATGTTTGGGGCCTTTGGCCGGTCGGTCGAAAACTCTGCCGTGACCTTTGTGTCTGAAGCCGCGCAGGCGGATGGCATTGCCAATCGTCTAGGTTTGGCCAAACAAACGGTCGCCGTGAAGAACACCCGCAACATTGGTAAGTCTGATCTCAAGCTGAACACCGCGACGCCAGAAGTCGAGGTGCATCCAGAAACCTACGAAGTCCGCGCTGATGGCGAATTGCTGACGTGCCAACCGGCAACAGAGTTGCCGATGGCGCAGCGATACTTCTTGTACTAGGGGGCATTGATGACACAACTTCCACTCGCGCAGGTGTTGCATCGACATTCTCATGCAGACCATGCGGATACGGTCACTCTTGACTATGATGCCCGCTTCTTGCGCCGCAAGCGCTTGGTGGCGGATGGCGGGCTGACCTTTGTGGTCGATTTAGAACAGACGACATCGCTGGACCAAGGCGATGCTCTTGAACTGACAGACGGGCGTTTGGTGCAAGTCAAAGCCGCCGCCGAAGAGGTCTTGGTGATCACCGGAGATCACCTGCCTCGATTGGCCTGGCACATCGGCAACCGGCATACGCCTTGTCAGATCGAAGGGGCGCGATTGGTGATCCAGCGTGATCCGGTGATCAAGCATATGCTAGAACATCTGGGGGCAACGATTGCAGAAACCGTAGAACCCTTCACCCCCGAAGGTGGTGCTTATGGCCATGGACGCACGCATTCGCATGAACATGGGAACTCGGCCCATTCACACAGCCATGCGCATTGATGCGAAACTGTTGACGCTGACGCAGTGGCTTTCACCGGCCTATCCGGTGGGGGCGTTTGCCTATTCACATGGGCTAGAGCAAGCCGTGCACAGCAAATGGGTGAATGATGGCCATACGCTGTGCGATTGGTTGACCGATGTTGCAGAACACGGCGCTGGGCACGCAGATGCAATATGGGTGCGGCTGGCCTATGATTGTGACACGGCAGAAGATGTGACGCTGTTGAATGCCGAGGTGCGGGCCTTTGCCTCCTCACTTGAGCGCGTGCGCGAAGCTGAACGGCAAGGCCAAGCCTTTGCGCGGGTTACATCAGACGTTTGGAATATGGAATTGCCCACTTTGATGTTTCCGGTGGCGCTGGGCCGCGCAGCGCGATTGGCAGATTTGCCGATTGATGCGGTGATTACCCTATATTTACAAGCCTTTCTGGGAAACTTGGTCTCTGCTGCACAGCGGCTCATGCCACTTGGGCAAACGGCGGCCCAAACGGTGATGTCGCGGCTGAATACGGTGTGTCTAGAGACCACCAAAACCACCCAAGGCAAAACAATTGATGATGTTTCATCGACGGCGTTCCTCTCGGATATCGCCGCGATGCGTCACGAAACACTACAACCAAGGATATTCCAGTCATGACCAAAATGAATGGCCCGCTGCGTGTCGGGATCGGTGGCCCGGTTGGCGCAGGAAAAACCACGCTGACCGCACGTTTGTCAGAAGCCCTGAAGACCCGATTTTCCATCGGTGTCATCACCAATGATATCTACACCCAAGAAGACGCCGAAGCGCTGATGCGCATGCAAATTCTGCCACAAGATCGGATCATCGGGGTGGAAACCGGCGGCTGCCCGCACACCGCTATTCGCGAAGATGCATCCATTAATCTTGCCGCCGTCGCTGAAATGCAAGAGCGTCACGCGGATTTGGAAATCGTGTTGATCGAGAGCGGGGGGGATAACCTGTCAGCCACATTTAGCCCAGAGCTGGCGGATGTGACCGTTTATGTGATCGACGTGGCCGCAGGTGAGGAAATTCCACGTAAAGGCGGCCCCGCGCTGACGCGCTCTGATATCTTGATCATCAACAAAACCGATCTGGCCCCGCACGTCGGAGCCTCACTTGAAGTGATGGCCCGCGACGCAAAAACAGCGCGTCAGGAGCGGCCGTTTCTTTTTGCCAACCTCAAGGTTGGCGAGGGCGTAGATCAGATCGTGCAAGAGCTGTTGGAGCTGGCGGGACTGTAAGGATAGTTTCTTGGGCGCGACAAAGTTGTGGCCTAGGTGCAAGGCCGATCCGACATACGGAATGCGTTTCTCAACCCCTTCTGAGGACTTTGAAACGGAGACCAAGGAACAAGATTGCAATTGTTGTTTCGATGCCAATTGCAATCAACAGGGCTTCTCCTGTGGTGCCCTTGATTAATGCGAAGAGCCCCAAAGCGCCATTGCACTCATCGCGCTAGTCGACCATTGGCAACGTCAGTAGGCGACCGCGATTTAAGTAAGGCATCGTTGCGTCAACTCGTCGTGACCTGGTTTAGCCCACGTTATCAGCCGGTTGTTCCTGCATAGAAACCTTTGACATGTCTCTGTTTCCACGCATGATCGGTCCCAAGGGGAGATTGTCATGACCACACATATTGCTGCCATTCATGCGTTGCAGGCGCTTTTGGGCAACCGCCTAAGCACTGGGTCTTCCGTGCGCGATCTTCATAGTCGGGATGAAGCGCATTCGACGCCTGTGCTTCCTGATGCCGTCGTCTTTCCGCAAAACACCCAAGAGGTCAGCGAGATCGTGAAAATCTGCGCGGCGCATGATTGCCCGATTGTCCCTTTTGGCGTTGGAAGTTCGCTGGAGGGGCAGGTGGTGCCGATCAAAGGTGGAATCAGCATGGACTTCACCCAGATGAACCGCGTGCTTACGGTTCATGCAGACGATCTGGATGTGGTTGTCGAGCCGGGCGTGACCCGCAAACAGCTTGAGGCAGAGCTTCGCGCGACGGGTCTGATGTTTACCGTTGATCCGGGGGCAGATGCCACGGTCGGCGGCATGGCGGCGACCCGCGCGTCAGGCACCAACACCGTGCGCTATGGTACGATGCGCGAAAACGTATTGGCGCTAGAGGTGGTCACAGCGGATGGAACCATCATCGAAACCGGGAGCCGTGCGCGTAAATCAGCGTCGGGGTATGATCTGACCAATCTGTTTATCGGGTCCGAGGGCACATTAGGTATCATCACAAAGCTTACCCTGCGCCTGTTTGGTCGGCCAGAGGCGATCTCGGCAGCGACCTGTGCATTTGCGACGGTCGATGACGCGGTCAAAAGCGTGATCCTTGCCATCCAATCCGGCATCCCGATGGCGCGGATCGAATTGCTTGATGAAACCCAAATGAAGGCGATGAATGCCTATAAGCCGGATCTTTCACTGCCTGAAATTCCCCATCTGTTTTTGGAATTTCACGGCTCAGAGACCGGAGTGGGCGAGCAGGCCCAGCTTTTCAACGAAATCGCCGCAGACTTTGGGGTGTCTAACTTTGAATGGACCTCGAAAGCAGAAGACCGAAACCGGCTGTGGGAGGCGCGTCATAACGCTTATTACGCGGCTCGGGCCCTGCGTCCTGGCGCAAGCGGGATTGTGACAGATTGCTGCGTGCCGGTCTCGGCCTTGGCCGATTGCATTGCTCGCGCGAAAGACGCGATTGCTGAGTCCGGCCTGATTGCTCCGGTGGTGGGTCACGTCGGTGACGGGAATTTCCATCTGCAAATTCTGGTTGATCCTGAAAACCCAGATGAAATGGCACGTGGCAAGGCACTTGCCTCTAAAGTCAGCGAGTTGGCGCTGGAATTTGGTGGAACGGTCACTGGGGAACATGGAGTCGGAACTGGGAAAATCCCATATATGCAGGCGGAACATGGGGCAGCTTATATGATGATGGCGACCCTGAAAAAGTCGCTTGATCCTCAGAACATCATGAATCCGGGAAAGATCGTACCGATCAACTGAACATACGAGTGATGGCGTAAATTTGCGCTTTTAAATCAATTGTCTGGAGGATTTGGAGCGGGTAGCGGGAATCGAACCCGCACCTTAAGCTTGGAAGGCTCTTATGATACCATTTCACCATACCCGCTCGGTAGAAACAGGATGTATTTTATCCCAAAACCGAGGTCAATAGATCAAATGCAGGGAATTCGAAGTTCTGTGATGAATAACGGTTATGCATCGCTTTTGGCTTAGAAATTTCGCATTCATCACTATATAGGCTTGCAGCCAGATGCCGCAGGTGTCCAGCCCTTGACGATTGAGGGCTAGGGGGCCACTAACGGCGCGCATTGGCCCCAAACGTTAAGAGGACGCATATGGCGCGCAAACCGGTTCCGACACATAGCGATGATGATCGTGCAAAGTCGAAAAATGTTGGAGCTTTGCGGGCGCTTTCTCCGTTTCTAAAGCCTTACCGTGCCCTCGTTGCGATGGCGAGCGTGGCGCTTGTGCTAACAGCCAGCGTTTCATTGGTCATGCCCATTGCCGTTCGCCGTGTGGTCGATAACTTCCGCACGGCTGAAGATGCCTTGCTTAATCAGTATTTCATGTCTGCGATTGGCGTGGCGCTGTTGCTCGCGCTGGGAACTGGGCTACGCTATATGCTTGTGACCAAGCTGGGCGAAAGCGTAGTGGCTGATATTCGCAAAGCGGTGTTTGACCGCGTGATTGGCATGAGCCCGTCGTTCTTTGAAAACATCATGACCGGCGAAGTCTTAAGCCGGATCACCACAGACACAACATTGATCTTGTCGGTGATTGGCAGCTCTATTTCGATCGCGCTGCGCAATGCGTTGATCTTTATGGGTGGCTTGGTTTTGATGCTGTTCACCTCCGCCAAGCTGACCGGTTTGGTGCTGTTGATCGTACCTTTGGTGATTGTGCCGATCATGGTGCTGGGCCGCAAACTGCGCGTTTTAAGCCGTGAAAACCAAGATTGGATTGCGCAAAGCTCTGGCAATGCATCCGAAGCGCTGTCTTCTGTGCAAACCGTTCAGGCCTTCACCCATGAGGGCCCTTCAAAGCAAGGCTTTGCAGAAGTTACTGACCTGTCCCTTGATGCCGCCAAGCGCCGTATCAAGACGCGGGCAGTGATGACAATGATCGTGATCTTTTTGATCTTCTCAGGCGTGGTGGGTGTTTTGTGGATTGGTGCAAACGATGTACGCAACGATGCCATGAGCGCCGGTGCCTTGATCCAATTTGTCATCTACGCTGTGATGGTGGCCGGGTCTGTCGCTGCCCTGTCTGAGATTTGGGGAGAGCTGCAACGAGCGGCTGGTGCCACCGAACGACTGGTCGAGCTGCTACAAGCCGAAGACAGTGTGGTTGATCCATTGTCTCCTACAGCCTTGCCATCGCCAACGCGCGGAGAAATCCGTTTTGAAAATGTGAATTTCAACTACCCGGCGCGGCCCGAAATTTCGGCGCTGTCTGACGTAACCTTACACATCCAACCGGGCGAGACCGTGGCGCTTGTTGGCCCATCAGGGGCGGGTAAAACCACGATCATTCAAATGATCCAGCGTTTCTATGACCCGCAGAATGGTCAGGTGACATTAGACGGGATCGCGCTGCATGATATGGCACGCGATACCTTCCGCAAAGCCATGGCTCTTGTGCCGCAAGACCCGGTGATTTTTGCGGCAACAGCCCGTGAAAACATCCGCTTTGGTCGCCCAGAGGCCACCGATGCCGAGGTTGAGGCTGCAGCCCAAGCTGCCGCCGCCCATGAGTTTATCGAAAAACTGCCAGAAGGTTACGACAGCTACGTGGGCGAACGGGGTGTGATGTTGTCTGGCGGACAGAAGCAACGGATCGCTATTGCCCGCGCAATCTTGCGCGACGCGCCTGTCCTGCTGTTGGATGAGGCCACAAGTGCCTTGGATGCAGAAAGCGAACGCCTTGTGCAGAAAGCCGTTGATGAGCTTGCCCAAACACGCACAACGATCATTGTGGCGCACCGATTGGCGACCGTTAAAAAAGCAGACCGTATCGTTGTGATGGATCAGGGTCGCGTGGTGGCACAGGGGCGCCATGACGAATTGGTCGCCGAAGGCGGGCTCTATGCCAAGTTGGCGCGGCTTCAATTCACCGAAGGTGCCGCCGCTTAGCCAAAACTTTACATTAAGAATTTTAAAATTTGGCCAGTCCTTCCTTGGGGGTGGCCGTTTTTTCTTGTTAAGGTTGACTTCAGGTCATGTCTTTAATTTGCCGAAGTAGACGCAACGTCGGCAAACATCTTGACCTTTAGGCAAGCTTGATGCGTCATTGCGAGCTGTGCTGACTGGTACGACGACGCCAACGATCCACAAAGCGGTCGGGCGCTAACGGGAGGAAATGTATGACTTTTGCATCGATTGACGATCGCAATGCGATTGAAAATGAGATGAGCTATGACGCTCGCAATGTTGCCGTCACAATGTATGAATTTCTCACGCGTGCCAAAGAGCGGTTTCCTGACCGTCCTGCCGTAAGCTATCAAATCACCTCTGGCCCAGCTGACAAGGCCGAAACGATGACGTGGCAAGAGCTGCACACAAAGTCTGTGCAAGCGGCCAATTTGTTTCGAGGTCTTGGCATCAACGAAGGCGACACGATCGCCTATGTCATGCCCAATTGTCATGAGACGCTGATCACCCTTATGGGGGGCATGATCGCGGGCATTGCGAACCCGATCAATCCACTGCTTGAACCTGAACAAATCGCCTCCATTTTGCGCGAAACCGGTGCAAAAGTGGTGGTAACGCTCAAGGCGTTTCCCAAAACGGATGTGCCCCAAAAGGTCAAAGAGGCCGTGCGCCATGCCCCGGGGGTTCACACTGTTTTAGAGGTGGATCTAAACCGATATCTGTCTCCGCCCAAAAGTTGGATCGTGCCGTTGATCCGTCCAAAGAACCCCGGTGAACATCATGCCGATGCCTTGGATTTTAACCGAGAGCTTGCCAAACAAAACATCACGCTCGATTTTGCGGACAGCACCGGTGATCGGGTGGGGGCGTATTTCCACACAGGCGGCACAACTGGGATGCCCAAGGTCGCACAGCACACCTATTCGGGCATGATCTACAACGGATGGATTGGCGATACACTTCTGTTCACTGAAACAGACAATGTGATGTGCCCATTGCCGCTGTTCCACGTGTTTGCGGTGCAAGTTATGATGATGAGTGCGATTGCCTCAGGTGCCCATGTGGTCTTCCCAACGCCCGCCGGTTATCGCGGCGATGGGGTGTTTGATAACTTCTGGAAGCTGATCGAACGTTGGAAGATCACCTTTATCATCACAGTACCCACGGCCGTATCTGCGCTGATGCAGCGTCCGGTGGATGCGGATGTATCCACGGTACAATTTGCCTTTTCCGGTTCTGCCCCCATGCCACTTGAGTTGTTCAAGCGGTTTGAAGGCGAGTCCAAAGTCAAAATCCTAGAGGGCTACGGGCTGACAGAATGCACGTGTCTGGTGTCCTGTAACCCAACAGACGCCCCCCCCAAAGTGGGATCGGTTGGCATTCCGTTCCCCTACACGGATGTGCGGATTGTCAAGCAAACCGATGCAGGCCCAGTCGAATGTGCGGCGGACGAGGTTGGAGAGATTTGCGTGTCAAATCCCGGGGTTTATGTGGGCAATACCTATACAGAGTCTGAAAAGAACGCAGACCTTTACTACGCTGAAAAATTTCTGCGCACAGGAGATTTGGGCCGCATCGACGAAGACGGATTTTTGTGGATCACCGGGCGGGCCAAAGACCTGATCATTCGCGGTGGCCACAATCTGGACCCAGCTGAGATCGAAGAAGCACTTATGCAGCACCCTGCGGTCGCGATGGCGGGTGCCATTGGTCAACCTGACAGCCATGCTGGCGAATTGCCCTGTGCCTACGTCGAGCTTGTGCAAGGTGGTGACGTCACTGCCGAAGAGCTGCGCGAGCATTGCAAAACCCATGTACACGAACGGGCAGCTCACCCGAAGCACGTGGAAATCTTGCCAGAGCTTCCGAAAACGGCGGTGGGCAAAGTGTTCAAGCCCGATCTGCGCAAAAGCGCGATCACACGGGTGTACAATGCTGCCCTTGAAGAGGCGGGCGTGACCGCTCGTGTGACCCTGGTGGTTGACGACAAAAAACGCGGGCTTGTGGCACAGCTGGATCAAAATGGTTCAGATGAAGCTCAAGTGAACAATGTTCTTGAGGCCTTTACACGCCCTTGGGAATGGGCCGTTTAACGGGTATTTACCACATTGAACTAAAAAATAAGTAGAACCCTGAAGGAATTCAGGGTTCTTTTTGCTTTCACCTCTTTTCAAACGCGCATGATGTCGTTAACCAAAAGATCATTCGATCGCGGGGAGGGCGGTCTGCTGACAGCTGCGAATGCGGCTTTCCGTTTGCCTCGCGCCAATTTCCGGGCATTCTGTCGATGACAGTCATGACCACAGCGCACAAATGGGGACAGCTATGACGCATATTCTCGCCATTGATCAGGGCACCACTTCCACCCGCGCCATCGTGTTTGATGGTGAGATGAAGATCACAGCCTCCGCTCAGGAAGAATTCACACAGCATTTCCCCGCGTCAGGCTGGGTGGAACATGACCCGATGGATTTGTGGAACACCACGCTTTCCACATGTCGCGCTGCGCTGGAAAAGGCTGGAATTACAGCAGATCAGGTGACCGCCATTGGCATCACAAACCAGCGAGAAACCACGCTGATCTGGGATCGTCAAACCGGTGAGCCAGTTCACAATGCCATCGTTTGGCAAGACCGCCGCACTGCTGATATCTGCCGAATTTTGAAATCCGAAGGCCATGAAGAGCTGATCACAAAGACCACTGGCCTTCTGCTTGATCCATATTTCTCATCTACCAAAGTCAAATGGATCTTGGATCACAATGAAGGGCTGCACGCCCGGGCACGTCTAGGCCAACTGGCCTTTGGGACGGTCGACAGCTGGATCATCTGGAACCTGACGGGTGGCAAACGCCATGTGACCGATGCAACCAATGCCGCTCGAACGATGCTGTATGACATCCATGAGGGTGCTTGGAGCAAAGAGGTTTGTGAACTGCTCGACATTCCGATGGCGATCTTGCCCGAAGTGCTGGATTGCGCCTCTGATTTTGGCGTGACGGATTCTGGTATCTTTGGGGCCGAAGTGCCGATTTTGGGTGTTGCTGGCGATCAGCAGGCGGCGACCATTGGCAACGCCTGCTTTGAGCCGGGTATGTTAAAGTCGACCTATGGCACAGGCTGTTTTGCTTTGTTGAATACCGGCGACACGCCGGTGCAGTCTGAAAACCGGTTGCTGACCACAATTGGCTATCAGCTGGATGGCAAACCCACCTATGCCCTTGAAGGCGCGATCTTTATTGCCGGGGCCGTTGTGCAATGGTTACGGGATGGTTTGGGGATCATTGAAGATGCGAAAGACACGCAAAATCTGGCTGAAGAGGCGGATAAAGGGCAGGATCTTATACTTGTCCCGGCCTTCACCGGATTGGGTGCGCCATACTGGGCACCGGATTGCCGCGGGGCGGTCTTTGGCCTGACCCGTGGCTCTGGCCCTGCCGAATTCGCCAAAGCCGCGCTGGAAAGTGTAGGCTATCAAACCCGTGATTTGTTGGAGGCCATGCGCGGCGACATGGGCAATACAGGAAAATCCGTGTTGCGTGTGGACGGCGGCATGACTGCCAGCAATTGGGCGATGCAGTTCCTTGCCGACATCACAGGCGCCCCGGTGGACCGCCCAACCGTGTTGGAAAGCACAGCGTTGGGGGTTGCCTGGTTGGCCGGCATGCGGGCTGGTGTCTATCCATCCCAAGAAGAATTCGCCGCAAGCTGGGCGCTGGATCGCACGTTTGAGCCCGTGATGCAGGAACCCTTCCGCGAAGATAAATACGCCGCTTGGAAAAAAGCGGTGCAAGCCACGCTTTCTGTTTAACTCGACATTTCAGTTGGGGCAGGGCGGCGCGGGTCTGGCCGGATCGGCCCAGACCCCCGCCGCCCTGCGGTTGCGTCTAGGTTCAAGGGGGCGCAATGGGCTGGACCTCATCCTTGCGGCAGCGCATAAGCGGCATAAGTTTTGCTGAAAGGATGCCCGATGGCCCAGACCTGTGCACTGTGCGCGACCCAATCGGATGTGACAGACATTAAGATCGTGCCACGGGATGATATCTTGGGCCTGTGTGAAACCTGCACAAATTTCATCTCTGGCAAAATCGAAGATGCCCCGCATTGGCAATGTTTGAACGAGGCGATCTGGTCTACCGAATCAGCGGTTCAAGTTTTGGCCTATCGGGCGCTTAAGGCGCTGCCAGAAGCCCCTTGGGCGCGAGATGTGCTTGATATTGCATATCTTGAACCCGAGGTGCTGGCATGGGCCGAGGCAGGGCTTTCAGAAGAGCCAGACGTCATTCATCGCGACAGCAACGGTGTGCAGCTCGCGGCTGGGGATTCCGTGGTGCTGATCAAGGATCTGCCCGTCAAAGGGGCTGGGTTTACGGCCAAACGCGGGACGGCAGTGCGTAATATTTCGCTGGTGCATGACAACGCCGAGCATATCGAGGGCCGCGTTGAAAGCCAGCGCATCGTGATCTTAACGAAGTTTGTGAAAAAGACCTGATTAGGTCCACTGGTCGGTGTCGATCCAGATGGTCACCGGCCCATCATTGATCAACGAAACCTTCATATCTGCGCCAAAAGACCCGGTTTCGACCGGAACACCGGTGTCTGCCATGGCCTTGGCAAAATACTCGTAAAACGCCTTGCCTTCTTCGGCACCGCAGGCTGTGGAAAAGCCAGGGCGATTGCCTGATTTTGTGTCAGCTGACAGGGTGAACTGGCTGACCACCAATGCACTGCCCCCGATATCAAGAACAGACTTATTCATTTTGCCGTTTTCATCGGTAAAGATGCGCATCTTGCTGATCTTACTGGCCAGTCGATCGGCATCCGCGTTTGTGTCACCTTTCATCGCGCAGATCAGGATCAAGAGACCTTGATCAATTGCACCGATGGTCTCGCCATCCACACGAACCGCGGCCTCGCTGACACGTTGGATCAATGTGCGCATATCTGAATTCCTATTGGTTCTGAGCGATCACATAACCGACGCCCGCGGCGACGATTGCGCCGAGTACCACGGCAATTGCGATTTTCCAAGCAGACCACGGACGCTCCCCTTGAACGCGGCCCGTGCGGCCATTGACGACAAAGCGGTAGGTCTTGCCGCGGTATTTATAGGCCGCCATCCAGACCGGAAGCAGGATATGTTTGAACGTCACATCCGAGATCACGGTGTCGATGCCATGGACACGCTGGCGATCTCCGCCGATGTCAAATTTAACATCCCGGTGGATCACGCGATCCATCTTTTCGCGGGCCTCACTAAATCCGTCTTTCAGCTCAACCGCGTAGCCTTCGGCGCGAAAACCGGCAAGGAATTCAGGGCGATAGGGTTCCATCGCAGACAGATCCCATGGTTCTAGCGCCTCGGTGAATCGTTTGGGTAGGCTTTTTGAGGCAAGCACCAGTACATCGTCAAAGAACCGTGCCACGCGCCCTGATACGTTGCGCCACCGGATTTTTTGAACCCGTTGCTGTTCTGTTTTGCCATCGCGGGTGACGGTGCGGGTTTCGTAGTAGACAGTACCGCGCTCTCCGCGATAGCTGGATTTCGTATCAGCATCAAAAGTCCAATACGGGACATAGATGCCATCCATCTTGCGGCCCTTGCGGGCATAATCCTGCAATCCATTTGGCGCAAACCACAGCTTGCCCAGCCAGTCAGTCATCGCGCGGTTGGCCGCACGTTCATCGAGCGCAAAGGGCAACACCCCTTTGGGTTTGATATGGCGATGTTTGCCGGTGTCTGTCACCACAGGGGTGGCGCAGAATGGGCAATCTTTTGAGTGTGATACCGCATCAAATTCAACCTGTGCCGCGCAATTGGGACAGGTGGAAACGCGGGTTTCTTCGATCTCTTGGGCGGGCAACTGGTTGTTGATCGCAGTGATAAAATCAAGCTCTCGGATAGAGCCTTTCCAAGGCCCCGCGTCCTGCATTTCAGACGTGTGGCCACAGTGGTCACACACCAATTGCCCCTCTTGCGGGGCAAAACGGTAGTCCGCGCCGCATTGATCACAGGGAAAACGATGCGCCGCTTCTGGAGCGGGCGGAGCAGGGGGCAGTTCAGTCATAGTCTGTCCTGAGGTCTTATCCGATTAGATACCAGGCGGGGGGGGCGGTGGAAGGATGGTGAAGAGCTGTGCAAGCTCTGCCACATCGCTCGCCGGTTTCCAGCCGTCTTGGCCAGCTGTCCAGACATAGGTTTCACGCTTCAACTGGCCTTCCGCAGCCATGCGGCCGAGTTTCGCTTTAGAAAACGGGCCAGTGGTTTTGCCGTTTTCCGCGATGTGCCACACGTGTTCGACGGGCGGAGGCGGCGGGGCAGGTTGTGCGGCCTGCTGCACCGGTTGCGTGCCCGCCGCACCCCAAGGGCCCGTGTTTTGGCCACCCATCAGGCCCTGTGCCATTTGCAAGCCCATCGCGGCGCCCATGCCCATGCCCATGGCATCACCGGCACCACCACCATTGCCCACAGCTTCGGCGGCTTTCCATTTCATGTGATCGTTCAAATTGCCCGCGATGCCGCGTGACGTACGATCATCCAGCGCCTGTTCCACAGCGGGGGGCAGGCTGATGTTTTCGATATAAAGCTCTGGGATCGACAGACCGTATTGTGAAATGACCGGATCAATCGCCTCGGCGACAATCTTGCCAAAATCAGCTGTATTGGCGGCCATATCCAGTACTGGAATGCCAGAGCCTGCGATGACGCGTGAGAATTCCTGCACGATGATGTTGCGGATTTGGTAGCTAATCTCATCCATGGTGAATTCACCATCGGTCCCAACGATCTCTGTCAGGAAACGCGCTGGATCGGCCACGCGGATCGAATAAGTGCCATATGACCGCAAACGCACCGGCCCAAATTCTGGGTCACGCGCCATGATCGGGTTTTTGGTGCCCCATTTCAGATCATTAAACCGTGTCGTGTTGACGAAATAGATTTCCGATTTGAACGGGCTTTCGAAACCATGATCCCAGTGCTGCAGGGTTGTCATGATCGGCATGTTGTTGGTCTCTAACATGTACAGACCGGGGGTGAAGACATCTGCAAGCTGGCCTTCGTGGACAAAGACCGCCGCTTGACCTTCCCGGACCGTTAGCTTGGCACCATATTTGATTTCATGCCCTTCACGCTCAAAGCGCCAGACCATGGTGTCACGGGTGTCATCCGTCCAATGGATGACATCAATGAATTCACCTTTGAGAAAATCGAAAATACCCATGGTGGTTTACTCCTGAACGGTCACAAGGCCTGGCTCAGCTGTTCGCGAGCCAATTGGCGGATAATAGGGCGGGCTGTCTCTTCGGTCATGCCGATAGACAAGCGTGAATCATATAGCATGGACAGCAATTTTTCATCATGCGTGGTCAGTAATGCGTATTCGTCGTCGTCATTAAAGATCGACGGGCGGGCCTGGGGGCTGTCGTTTACCAGCCCCATGCCTTGGGCGATTTCTTCGTGAAAACAGGATTTACGCAGTAAATCAGGGTGTTCAGCGCGTACGATGGCGACGGCAGACAGAATGCGGGGCGTTTCGGTGTCTGCGTGGCTGACAACAACCAGACAATGCAAATCGCGCGGTAGGTTTTGCAACATGGCTCGATTGGCGGCTGTCAGGTTGGGCAACAATTCAGAGAACCGCTGTGTCATAGCGGCGCGATCGTCTTGGCCCACAACCAGAACGTGGAAATTCCCTCGCCCGACAGTGGTGCTGACCGGGTGGCCCGACACGCGAGCCAAACGGCTGGCAAAGCCATTCACCGTGGCGCGATCCGCTTTGCGTTGTTCCGGCTCCACGCTTGGGCCAAATTCGACTTTGATCCGGACAGGGACATCCCATCGCGCAAGGCGACGTGAGACGCCAGAGCTGTTTTTCAGCCGGTCGCCGATTTCATGTTCTTCGTAAAAGGCGGTGCGGGCAAAGTTACGCGCGAGCATATCTGAGGTATAGGGCGCATCAGGCCCTCCACCATCAGTGCGCATTAGCCCTTGCACCAAAAGATCTTGCTGCAGGTTTGCATAGTAGCGCCGGATACCTGCGCTTTCTGCACTGGGCGCTGCTGGTAGGGGCAGCGCAACAGGGGTGGGCGCTAGGGGCTCGACAGGCTGCACCATCTCACACGCGGTGAGCGTGCAAGCGGCGATGCCTGCGATAAGTCCCTGCGCCCGTTTCACTTATTCAGATCCTGCCGATGTTGCGATGGTTTCACCCAGACCCGTTGCCTTGGCTTTTGCAGCTGCAAGCGTATCGCGCAGCTCTGCTTCCATGGCTTTCAGATCCGCTTCGGCCGCAGCGCGTTTGGCTTTGCCGTCATCCGCAATTTGCAGACTTTCTTCGATGGTGCCAATCAGGTCTGCATTGGCTTGTTTTACAGCCTCGATGTCAAACACACCGCGTTCCATTTCTTCGCGGATCATCTTGTTGCTTTCGCGTAGGTTCGCAGCATTGGACGTCAGCAATTCATTGGTCAGATCATTGGCGTCACGCACCGCAGCTGCCGCTTCGGCGGACCGTTGAATGGTGACAGCCTGTGCCAGCTGTGTTTCCCACAGTGGGACGGTATTGACCAAGGTCGAGTTGATCTTTGTCACCAGCGATTTGTCATTTTCTTGTACCAGTCGAATGGATGGCAATGATTGCATTGTCACCTGACGGGTTAGTTTTAGATCGTGAACACGACGTTCCAGATCATCCCGTGCTGCGCGAAGATCACGCAGTTCCTGCGCCTTCATCACTTGGTCTTTTTCATCCGCAGCTTTGACTTCGGCTTCTTTCGCCGGGATGTCATTCGCATCCAGATCCGCAATCTTTGCTTCACCCGCAGCGATATACAGCGCCAGCTCGTCATAGAAGCTGAGGGTTTTCTCATACAATACATCAAGTGACTTGATGTCTTTCATCAACGTGTGCTCGTGGTCCAACAGGTTGTCGGTGATCTTGTCGATCTGATCCTGCACTTCTTCGAAGCGAGCCGTGAATTTCGCAAAAGGGGCTGCGCGGCCCAAAAGGCGTTCCCAGAATGATTTCTTGCGACGTACATCCAGTTCAGAAACGGAAAAGCCGCGAATGGTGGTCACGATATTGCGCAGGCTGTCGCCCGCTGGTCCCACATCTTTGTTGCGCACATCTTGCAACATGGATTGGCTGATTTCTTGCAGTTCCGCCTGCGCGGCAGAACCAAAGGTCACGATGGAATTTGTGTCGCTCATATCGAGCTCGGCCATGCGCTTGGAAATTTCCGCACTGGTGGGCGTATCCGCATCTGCCAATGGCACAATTGCGTTTGCCTCTGCTGGTTCTGGCAGGACGACCGCAGTGACTTCTTGGACCTGCGCAAGCGCGGCCTCTGCTTTTTGACGTACAGTGTCAGACATTTAATTCCCCCGTTTTCAAGGTTTTATGCATCGTGGCGGATGCCTTCGCGCTGCAGCCGTTCCCGCAACACGTCGATTTCTACAGTTAGGTCACTTTTGTCATTTAACAGCAGCTGACGCGTGCGTGCCGCAAAATTCTGCTCTAGGTCATCCAAGAGCGCTTCGTAGTTCTGTCGCGCATCATCGCTGCGATTGCGGGCATAGACATCCGCAAATTTCGCCGTCGCATCCCGTGCGCCCTTTAGATAGACCGACAGGTATTTCCGGGCCGAAGACAAATCACCCGGATCATCTTCGATGGTGCGGAACAAATCACGAGCTGTGTTTTCAAATTGCGCCACACGACGCTCAAGTCCACGGTCGCCCGCGCGTTTGATCGCATCTGACATGCCGGTCAATGTTTTTTCAGCTTCTTGGACGGCGCGTGCTACGCGGTCAGTTTGATAAGTGTCGATGCCCTCTGCACCTTTGTCTTTCAGCGGGTCAAACCCGAAGGCAAAGCTATGCAGAACCATGCCGAGCACCGCAAAAATAACAGCTTCAAATGGACCATAACCTGCGATCCCAGCGATGGCCAATCCAACACCGGTGAGGGCTGATCCCAACATCTTACGGGGCAGGGCTGGACGACGGGCCACTTTGCGGGCCTCATATGCCTCTTGGGCGAATAACCCCTCACGGGTCATCCATGCCGCCAACAGCAAAGTGCCCAATGCAACAAGGTAAACGGCCATGCCGACTGGGGCAGAGGTAAACGCTTTCCAAACGAGCGGCATCGGGGCGATAAACAAGAAATTCGCACGCCCGCCTACACGGCTGCGTTTGGCATTCAAGAACGGGCCGGGTTTGCCTGCTGTATCAGAATTAGAGGATGTCTCATCCGGGCTAAATTTGCCGCCAAACCGTTTTGCCATCATGCACCTCTTGCCGCAACAGAGACATAGAAGATCAATATGACAAGCAGAATAAACGCTAGTTTCTGCAATCCAGTTCCCGACATAAAGCTTGATCCCCGCTAACCCTGCCAGAAACTTAAGAAGTTTCGTCCTCGGTTGCTAGGGGGAACATCCAAAGCTTTGCATCATGGCCAAGCTTTGCCGACGAAAATGCAAAAGGCGCCCGCATGGTGTTGCGGACGCCTTTTGTATCTATTGTGTCTTAATGGTTTTGGCTGGCGCTGCGCTCTGCATTCAGTTTCCGAGTGTAACCGGATTGAATGATCTCGACGAGCACCAAGACAATCACACTAAAGTAGAATGTGGTCTTTGACATCGGCACAACCTCATAACCAAAGAACTTAAGCGCAAGACTAGGGTCATGCATCGCATGGGCCG
Source organism: uncultured Paracoccaceae bacterium (assembly GCA_947498415.1). Lineage (GTDB taxonomy): Bacteria > Pseudomonadota > Alphaproteobacteria > Rhodobacterales > Rhodobacteraceae > Cognatishimia. Next base: position 516,346 of record CANMKB010000002.1, on the reverse strand, counting down.
CCGCTTGGCCGCTTTCCCCAAGCAGAACCACACCCACAATCAACAGAATGAACAGGCCAAGCACCTCATACATCCGGTTTTTCTCAAGGAAGCGGGTGACCCCATCAGCAAGCACAAGCATTGCCAAGCCAGACAGGATGATGGCAGTGGCCAAGATGGGGAATACATCAGTGATCGCCAATGCAGACAACACCGAGTCAAACGAGAAGATCAGGTTCATCATCACAATCAGCGCAATCACCTTAACGGCTGATTTGCCCGACTTATGTGAGACATCTGCATCAAGATGATTCAGGCTCAGCATGTGGCTGATCTCTTTGACGGCCGTGTAAATAATGAACACACCGCCCAGAATAAACACAATGGTCGAGAAGTTCACGCCACCTTCGATGAGACCCGGTGAATTGAAGATCCAGAAGGGTTCAGCCATCGCATCAATCAGCTGGATCATCGTGAACAACAACACCACACGCAGTGCAACCGCAATGATGATGCCCCAGAACCGCACAGAACGCTGATGCGCCACGGGTGCGCGTTGAGATTCAATCGAGATATAAAGAAGGTTATCAAATCCCAGCACCGCTTGCAGAAAGCAAAGCATCAATAGGTTGCCGAGGTTTTGGAGTGTCAGAAGATCTGCCATCTGTTCGCCCTTGCCAAAAATTATGCACGTTGATCAGGTGCATACCGCAAGGTGCATGGCAAAAATAGAGGCTTTGAAGGGGAAATCCTGCCAGGCCTCCCCATCGCCACTTATTGTTGGTCGATCTACCGGTTTGGGCCGCGCTTACCGCCTGATTTATGACCTGTTTTGTGAAATGGTTTGCCGCTTGGCTTCCCTGTTGGTTTCCCACCTGGTTTGCCTGAGGGTGTTCCGCTTGTTTTGGTGCCGAATTTCGCGCCTGGCGTCCAATCAGATTTACCTTTGCCACGGTCAGCCACACCACCAGATGGCTTGCCACGCCCACCCGGACGTTTGCGCCCAGACACCGAAGGATCACCCCATGGCGTTTCAGGAATGCGCTGTTCTGCGCCGGGTTTGCCTGCAGGGGATTTGCGGCGGCGGGTCGGGGCCTTACGCTCTTCGGGCGGGATCGCCCCATCCAGCCCCAGTTGGTCACGCACCACTTTGCGGCGCAGCTCATCCACTTGGCCCGGCTTAAGATCCCCCAATTGGAACGGGCCGTAAGACACGCGGATCAAACGGTTCACGCTCAGATCAATTGCAGCCATCGCTCGGCGAATTTCGCGGTTCTTGCCTTCACGCAGCGAAACAGTGACCCATGCGTTCGCGCCTTGCTGACGATCTAGGGTCAGCATCATTGGTGCGAACTTTTCCCCATCTACAGTGATGCCTTCGCGCAAGGGCGCAAACCGCTCTTCTGTGGGGCGCCCGTTCACGCGTACACGATACTTGCGCACCCAACCGGTCGACGGCAGCTCAAGCTTGCGTTTGACCTCCCCATCGTTGGTCAGCAGCAACAGACCTTCCGAGTTCAAATCAAGTCGCCCAATGGTCATGACATGGCGCGGCATATCATCGGGAAGATCATCAAAGATCGTCTTGCGACCTTTTTCGTCTTTGTGGGTCGTCACAAAGCCTGTTGGCTTGTGATACATCCAGATGCGCGCCGGCTCGGCCTCTGCAATGGGCTTGCCATCCACCAGAATACGCTCATTCCCGACGATGTTCAGCGCAGGGCTGGTCAGTACTTTGCCGTCCACGCTGACGCGGCCTGCTTCGATCATTCGCTCGGCTTCACGTCGCGATGCAACAGCGGCACGGGCCAAAACCTTGGCGATCCGATCGCCTTTCGGGGAAGAGTTGTCTGAATTTTGGGTCATTGCGGTTCTGTACCTGCCATTTGCCCATTGCGAAAGAGGGAATGCTGGGGCAACACATAAGAATGCTGTTCAAAAGCCATATGGACCAAGCGCTCGCGCAAGCGCAGGCCGCCGCAGATCGTGGCGAAGTCCCTGTTGGGGCTGTGTTGGTTGCGCCTGATGGGCAAGTTGCTGCCGTGGCGGGCAATCAAACCCGTGAACTGAATGATCCCACGGCCCATGCCGAAATCCTGGCCATCCGTGCCGCTTGTGCTGCCCTAGGCAGTGAACGACTGCCGGGGTTTGATCTCTATGTCACGCTAGAGCCATGCCCGATGTGCGCCAGTGCAATTTCGCAAGCGCGTATCGCACGCGTCTACTATGGTGCAGCAGATCCAAAGTCAGGCGGGGTTGGGCAGGGGCCGCGCGTGTTTGACCATCCACAAAGCCACCACAAACCCGAAGTTTATGACGGGCTCGCAGCCGCGGATTGCGAAGCTTTGCTCAAAACGTTTTTCGCAAAACGCCGTCCCTGATCTTCATCTTTCTGAAAATACTCAAATTCCTCGGTCGCAAAATACACCTGCCCCTATGTTTTCGCATAGTCCCACCTTATGTCGGGCGCATCTTAACATTGTTACCGAATAGCGGAGCGCCCCATGGATTGGACACATCACGTCGACGGCTATTGTGAACGCCTCGACGCAAGCTTTTGGGCCGAGCCGATCAATGCGATCACCAATGCGGCCTTTCTGATTGTCGCCATACTCATTTGGCCACGCATGAAGGGGCTGGTGATGGCGAAAACCCTCGCAGCCAATCTGTTTGTCATCGGCATCGGCAGTTTTCTGTTTCACACATTCGCCCAAACCTGGGCGGGGGTTGCAGATGTTCTGCCGATTGTCAGTTTTGTTTTGCTGTATATTTTTGCTGCCACACGTGAATTCTGGGGACAATCTACGCTGCGCTCGGGCCTCGCAGTTCTGCTGTTTTTCCCTTATGCGGCCGCACTTATTCCCCTATTTTCGCAGGTGCCACTCTTGGGCGCTTCTGCCGCCTATATTCCCGTGGCTTTGTTGATCGCGATCTACGCCTTTGGTTTGCGCCATCGCCATCCCAAAACAGCCAAAAATCTGGGAGTTGGGGCTGCTTTGATCTTGGTTTCGATCACACTTAGGTCTCTTGACGAACCGCTCTGCCATGAGATCGCGATTGGCACGCATTACTGGTGGCATCTGCTGAATGCAGTGGCACTGGGCTGGATGATTGAGACTTACCGTCGTCACATGCTTGCGCCGCCTGCCAAGCAAGGCTAAACGCTGTTCCTAAGTTACAACTGGAGTTTTCGCATGTCGATTGACAAGGACACCGCCGCGCGCGTCGCAAAGCTTGCGCGTATCAAGGTCGAAGAGGACGCGCTGCCTGCGTTGGCGCAAGAATTTAACACCATCCTTGGGTTCATCGAACAGCTGAACGAAGTTGATGTGGAGGGGGTCGAACCGATGACCTCTGTCACACCACAAAGGCTCAAGCGTCGTGTTGATGAAATCACCGATGGCGATCAGCAAGAAAAAGTGCTGTCCAACGCGCCAGACGCGCGTGAAGGCTTTTTTGCGGTTCCGAAGGTGGTAGAATAATGACTGATCTGAATAAGCTCACCCTTGCCGGCGCCCGTGACAAACTACGCGCCAAAGAAATCACCTCGGTTGAACTCACCGAGGCGTGCCTGGCCGAGATCGAAAAATCTGGCGAGCTCAACGCTTTTGTGCACAACACTCCAGAGGGTGCGCTGAGCCAAGCGAAAGCCGCAGACGCCCGTCTGGCACAAGGCGATGCGCCTGCGATGACAGGCCTGCCGATTGGCATCAAAGATCTGTTCTGCACCAAAGGTGTCCCAACACAGGCGGCCAGTGGCATTCTGAAAGGCTTTGTGCCCGAGTATGAATCCACCGTCAGCCAGAACCTGTTTGACAACGGTGCTGTGATGCTTGGCAAGTTGAACATGGATGAATTCGCCATGGGCAGCTCGAATGAAACATCTGTTTACGGCAATGCGGTGAACCCGTGGCGTCGTGGCAATGATGATGCACCACTGACCCCGGGGGGGTCCTCTGGTGGTTCCGCTGCAGCCGTTGCCGCTGATCTGTGTTTGGCTGCCACCGGCACTGACACAGGCGGTTCGATCCGTCAGCCCGCAGCCTTCACCGGCACCGTGGGCATCAAACCAACCTATGGTCGTTGCTCGCGCTGGGGCGTGGTTGCCTTTGCCTCGTCTCTGGATCAGGCTGGCCCAATGACCAAGACAGTCCGCGATGCGGCCATCATGCTCGAAGCCATGGCAGGGCATGACGCCAAAGACAGCACATCTGCTGATCTCGCAGTGCCAAACTTTGAGGCCATGCTGACAGGCGACATCAAAGGCAAGAAAATTGGTATTCCAAAAGAATACCACATGGACGGCATGCCAGAAGAGATCGAAAAGCTCTGGCAAAACGGCACCGACATGCTCAAAGCAGCTGGGGCCGAGATCGTAGATATCTCGCTACCACACACCAAATACGCGTTGCCCGCTTACTATGTGATCGCACCAGCTGAGGCCTCGTCAAACCTGGCCCGCTATGATGGCGTGCGCTACGGCCACCGCGCAACCTTGGCGCAGGGCGACGGCATCACCGAGATGTACGAGAAAACCCGCGCCGAAGGCTTTGGCCACGAGGTGAAAAACCGCGTCATGATCGGCACATATGTGCTGTCAGCGGGTTTCTACGATGCCTACTATAACCGCGCCCGTCGTGTGCGTGCGTTGATCAAGAAAGACTTTGATGACGTCTTTGCCTCTGGTGTTGATGCGATCCTGACCCCAGCCACACCGTCTGCGGCCTTTGGCCTGGGCGAAATGAATGATGCTGATCCGGTTAAGATGTACCTCAACGATGTGTTTACCGTCACAGTAAACCTCGCCGGTCTGCCCGGGATCTCTGTACCAACCGGAACAGACGCCCAAGGCTTGCCGCTCGGCTTGCAGCTGATTGGCCGCCCATGGGAAGAAGGCGATTTGCTGAATACCGCCTATGCGCTGGAAAACGCAGCCGGATTTGTAGCGAAACCGAATAAGTGGTGGTAAGAGGGTCTTAACCATAACCAAGTGATCATCACGAAAACGAGGCGAAGAGATGCGGTTGATTTTTAGCGGATGTGCTCTGCTGGCCCTTGCTGCTTGTTCCCCACCGGTGCCTGACAGCGCTGCGGGTGTCGGATTTGACAATGACGTGTTTAATCCAAGAACCACATCTCAAAGCCAAACAGCCTTGCCTCCAGCACAGGCTGTTTCCAGCGAAACACTGGCCGCATTGGATGCCACCCGCCCAGCAGGTGCGCCTTCGGCCAGTGACGGCACATCGGGCAATCGTCAGGTTGTGGATGCAAGCCCGTCCAACCCGGCACCCGTGCAGTTGGAAAACGCAGGTCTTTCAGATGAAAACGATTTCGCCTCTGTGGATGCGCGTCGTTCTATCGAAGATGACGCAAAGCGCCGTGCCGAAATCGCGTCTCAGTATCAGGTGGTCACCCCAACAGCCTTGCCAGAACGTCAAAGCGAAGGGCCAAACATCGTCGAATACGCTCTGTCCAGCAACAATCCAATGGGCAATGGCATCTACCAACGGTTTGGTCTCAATGCGCAGGCCCGTTTTGAGCGCAACTGCGCCAAATATGCGTCGACCGAAGAAGCCCAGATTGATTTCCTAACACGCGGCGGCCCGCAAAAAGACCGTCTCGGTCTTGACCCAGATGGGGATGGCTACGCCTGTGGTTGGGATCCGCGTCCGTTCCAAAAACTGCGCGGCTAAAGTGGTTGCATCGCTGGATATCCAACAGCACCCATCTCCCAATTTCGGGCCGCGCCGCGATGGCGCTGCCCCTTCGCTTATTGTAATCCACTACACTGCGATGGACACAGCCGAGAATGCGCTGAGCACCCTTTGCAATCCCGCCACCGAAGTCTCTGCCCATTATCTGATCGGATCAAATGGCCATATCTGGCAAATGGTCGCCGAGAAAGACCGCGCCTGGCACGCCGGGGCAGGGCAATGGGGGAGCATGACAGACGTCAACTCTCATTCCATTGGCATCGAGCTCGACAACAAAGGCGATCACCCTTTTGCCGAGCCACAAATGCTTGCGCTGGAGCAGCTTTTGCAAGGCATCATGCAACGTTGGTCCATTCCTGCTGTGAATGTGATCGCCCATTCTGACCTTGCCCCGCATCGCAAAATCGATCCGGGCAGACGTTTTGACTGGCGACGCTTAGCGCTGCAAGGTCTTGCGGTCTGGCCTGATGATGACGCCGCCGACACGCAAGACTGGGCCACAGCTGCGGCTCAATTTGGGTATCCGCTTTCGCTTAAGGGCTGTGACGACCCCCAAAGCGCTTGCTTCACAGCCTACCGCAGTCGGTTCCGCCCCTGGGCCAAAGGCCCCCTTGATGCCGAAGATCAGCGGCGTATCACTTGCCTTTCGGCCCTTTCGGCACCCTGACCTTCATCTTTCCAAAAATACTCAAATCCGACGGATCCACACCCGCGGCATTGACGGTCCATGCCGCACCGCCTATCACGGCCCTCGCACAGGGGGCTGGATGGCCGCGGGGGCAACCTCGAGGAAAGTCCGGACTCCACAAGGCAATGGTGCCGGGTAACGCCCGGCTGGGGTAACCCAAGGGAAAGCGCCACAGAGAATAGACCGCTCTGCGTGTCAGAGTAAGGGTGAAACGGTGAGGTAAGAGCTCACCGCGGTCTTGGCAACAAGACTGGCATGGCAAGCCCCACCAGGAGCAATGCCAAATAGGGACCGCGCGCCGCAAGGCAGGGGGGCTTTGCCCCGAGCAGGTCCGGGTTGGCAGCTAGAGGGTATCGGGTAACCGGTGCTTTAGATGAATGGTCATCCAAAGGGGGCAACCCCTTGGACAGAATCCGGCTTATAGGCCCCCTGTGCATATTTCGGTGCGATGCTTCGGAACCGCTTTCATTGGAGCGCCAAGCTGCCTCAATTCGAGGAAATTTAGGCTGTTTACGTGTTTTTCTAAATTTCCATGACATTTCGGTGTCACCCCCATTGACTTGGGTCGCCACACCGTTAAAAGGCGGGCTTCATAGAGATTTTACGGGCAGCTGCTGCCCGGCGCAGGAGAAGACCAATGGCGAAGCCGACCACAATTAAGATCCGCCTTAACTCGACCGCGGGTACTGGCCACTTCTACGTGACCAAAAAGAACGCACGTACCATGACCGAAAAAATGATCGTCCGTAAGTACGATCCGGTGGTGCGCAAGCATGTCGAGTATAAGGAAGGCAAGATCAAGTAAGATCCCCTTTCAGACACATGCAAAAGCCGCGCCACACCAGCGCGGCTTTTTCTTTTGGGGATATGTCGCGCTGAGACCCACTTTTTCTCAGGAATGCGATCATGACCCTAGATTATTTGATAAGACCAGCTCGCCCAGATGACGCAGATGCGATCTCGGCGATGATGCAAGAGTCTTATGGCACCTTACTTGTGCCGGATTATAACCCCAAAATTCTTTCCAAAGCCCTGCCGCGCATTTCGAAGGCACGGCCTGAACTGCTGATCTGTGGCACCTATTACGTCGCCGAAGACCCTGCGGGTGTGATCATTGGGGCGGGGGGCTGGACAGACCTTAGCCCCGCCCGTGGCCTTGCCCGCGACGGAGAGGGGCACATGCGCCATGTGGCTGTGCGCCCGGCAATGTTGCGATGTGGCATCGGGCGGGCCTTGGCTGATGCATCCTTTGCTTCGGCGCAGGAGTTTGGAATGCGGGCCTTGCGTTGTATGAGCACATTGACCGCACAACCCTTTTACGAGCGCCTTGGATTTGAGCCGGAACAACCTGTCGAGTTGACGCTGGAACCGGGCTTGTTCTTTCCCGCCATCGAGATGCGCAAAGTGTTGTAGCCAAAGAAAAAGGCCGGCGAAACCGCCGGCCTTTCTTAATCGAGTTGTAAGCGTTGCTTACTCTTCTTGACCCATGAACATCAGCAGGAACTGGAACATGTTCAGGAAAGAGATGTAGAGGCTCAGCGCACCGTCAAATGCGGCTTTGTCCAGCCACTCTTGGTCACCGTGGTGTGCATGTGCCAGGTAAGTGTTCTTGATGTCTTGCGTGTAAAACGCTGTCAGACCCGCAAAGATCAAAACACCCAAAGCAGAAATCGCCAGCATCACGGTGGAAGACCCTAGGAAGATGTTCACAACCATTGCGATGACCAGGCCAATGACGCCCATCATCAGGAATGTGCCCATACCGGACAGGTCTTTCTTAGTGGCGTAGCCATACAGAGACAGGCCTGCGAATGCGATTGCAGTGACAAGGAACGTCTGAGTGATGGAGTATGCTGTGAACACGATAAAGATCGAGCTCATGGAAACGCCCATAACCGCTGCAAAGACAAAGAAACCCAGCTGAACCGCGGCTGCAGAGCCACGTTTCATCAATGCGCCCCAGCCAAAGAACAAGAACGCCAATGGTGCAAACATCAGGACATAGCGCAGCGGGCCGCTATAGATCGCAACACCAACATCCGTTAGGAGCTTGCCATTGCCCATTTGTGCGGCAGCCGCATTTGGGTCGGTGGTGACCGCAAGGCCTGCAATTGCCCAGGCGGCCAGTGCTGTGATCAGCATGCCTACGGACATAGAACCGTAAACTTTGTTCATGTGGGCACGTAGCCCGGCATCAATCTCAACTGCACGTGCACCTGCAACGCCGCGGATTGTGTCAAATTCAGCCATTAAAGCCTCCGATATTGAACTTTTGGGGTCTCCGTTCGAAAAACGGATACCGTCATAGGGGAATATCGGTGACATCGGGCCGGTTTTCAAGGAAATCCGACCCAAAATTATCGGAAAATAGGGCTAAATGCCTCTATCGGCGTGGAACATCCCAGAAAGACCGGGCCACCTCTTGTGAAACGTCATGTTGGGTCAGCCCCAGATCGCGAAGTGCAGCTTTATCCATGCGTGAAAGTTGATCTCGCTCACGTTTGATCGCCAGAAGCTCTAGCAAAGTCAGTCGCTTGCCCAAAGAGAGGCCGGCAAAGCGTGCGATGGAGGATTTAAGTATCATCGTCATATCCTTTCTTAGGTGTGATCATTGTGTTGAGTTCCATCAAAACTCTTGATGAATATGTCCGACCATGTCATATTTTCAAAACGAATGTTTGTTTGGTGTTCCATCAAGGAGAGTGATGAATGCGAAATCTCGACGTCACACCACTGCGCAGTTTTATGGCCGTAGCCGACCTTGGCGGTGTCACAAAGGCTGCTGGTTTTTTGAATTTGACCCAATCTGCGGTCTCGATGCAGCTCAAGCGCCTTGAGGAAATGCTCGGGGTGGATCTGCTGGATCGGTCTGGGCGTTCGATTGCCTTAACGGCCGAAGGTGAGCAGTTGCTTGGGTTCGCACGCCGTATGGTGGCCTTGAATGACGAAATCATTCGCCGCCTCAGCCATCAAGAATTTGAGGGCGAAATCACTCTAGGTGTGCCGCATGATATCGTGTACCCGGTTGTACCGCAGGTTCTGAAACAATTGCGTAGCTCATACCCGCGTGTGCGTGTTCAGTTGGTCTCATCTCACACGCGTTCTTTGAAAGAGCAGTTCGAAAAGGGCGAGATTGATCTTATCCTAACGACTGAAAGTGTAGCCGGTGGCGAAGAGCTATGCCAGATGCAGCTTGCTTGGATTGGATCTCCTGGTGGGGCGACATGGCGCCGGCGCCCTCTGCGGTTTGCGTCTGGGCGAAATTGCCTATTCCGCCCGCTTGCTTTGGGCAAACTCGAACAGGGTGGTATAGAATGGGAAAATGCGCTGGAAACGTTGTCTGACCGTTCTGTCGAAGTGACTGTTGCCGCAGATATGGCCGTGACGGTGATGATTCAAGAAACCAAACCGCCCCACCTAGAGGTGGTTGACCACGGTGGTGCACTGCCAGCGTTGGGCAAACAGTGCATCAATATGTATGGGGCAGAACGCCAAGCGGGTGAGGTGATTTCACACATGGCAGATCTGCTGCGACAAGGGTTTCGAAACGCGGGGCGCAAACACGAAACAGAAGCCACCCCGCATTTGGTGGCCCTTTAAAGAGCCATTAGATGGTGATCACAACTTTGCCGGTGGATTTACGGTTGCGCAGCAGCTCCATACCTTCTTCCACTTGATCCAGCGGCAAACTATGGCTGATATGCGGGGCCAATTTGCCCTGTGCAAACCAATCAAACAAAGTGGTCAGGCTTTCTGTCACGACTTCTGGTTTGTATTTCAGATAGCCACCCCAGTAGACGCCCATCACAGTTAGATTTTTTACCAGCATATGGTTTGCAGGAACCTGAGGGACATCTCCGCTGGCAAATCCAATCGGAAGCAAACGTGCATCCGGGTTGCTCGCACGGAACGCGGCTTTCCATTGTTCACCTCCAACCGGATCATACACCACATCCGCGCCGCCAAGAGATTTTGTGACCTCACGAATATCCTCAGATGTCGCATCAATCAGATGATCCGCCCCGGCTGCCTTGGCAACTTCCAGCTTTTCTGCCCCCCGGGCACAGGCAATAACATTGGCGCCCATAAGCTTGCCAATTTCAACCGCAGTGAGTCCGACGCCACCCGCAGCGCCAAGCACAAGAAGCGTATCGCCGGGCTGTAATCTCGCGCGATAGTCCAGTGCCACGTGACTCGTCCCATAGGCGATCTGAAAGGCTGCGGCATCCTCAAATGACATGGATTCTGGAAGCGTTACGGCCCGGTTTGCATCAAAGCATCCAAACTCCGCCAATCCGCCTTGACCGCCAAAGACAGCGACGCGCGTGCCTACGGCGGGCCCCGATGTGTTTGGGCCAAGCGCATCTACAACCCCAGCGATTTCCATGCCAGCCACAAACGGAAGGGCGGGCGTATCTTGGTAAGTTCCTCTTTGCATGAGTAAATCTGCAAAGTTTAGACCGCAGGCATGAATGTGCACACGGATCTCACCTTCAGCTGGAGATGGCATGGGAAGGTCAGTTAGCTGCGCTGGGGTTTCGAAGGAGTGAACGTGATAAGCCCGCATAATTTCCTCTTTGGGATATCGTAGGTCGCGCAATATTATTTCAACGGGCGGGCGGGTCAATGCATCAAAGTGACCCGGAGGGGATGATTTTAAGCAACCTAGGGTTAATCAGTTGTTCACATTTTCGCAATTAACTTGATCAATTTTGAAGGATTCGTTACAAGAAGATGTCGCGAAAGGGATGCGTCGCGGCATTCAAAAAGTCGTGGTCTCTGTGTGGGAGCAGGTCCAACGCCCGTCGTTGCCATTTAGGTTTGCGTCGGAACATTGAGTGTATAAATAGGAGTACAAAATGACGCACCCCGTGGACGTCCATGTTGGTAAGCGGATTCGCCATCGCCGTTGGTTGGTTGGTATGACGCAACAACAACTTGCAGAGCAAGTGGGTATCAAATTTCAACAAATTCAGAAATATGAAACTGGTGCTAATCGCGTCAGCGCATCTCGGCTTTGGGATATTGCCGAAGCGCTTGATGTATCGGTCAGCTTCTTTTTTGAAGGTATTGGCGAAACCAAGGACGAGTCGGAAAAATCCGCAGTTCCTTCGGATTTGATGGGTGACAAGGAAGCGCTTGATTTGGTGCGTTCCTACTATGCGATCCCAGAAAATCAGCGTCGCCGTCTTTTTGAATTGGCACGCGTTCTAAGCGACGTCGCTTGAGTTTTTCTCTGTGCTGTTGTAGCGCGAGCTAAACCGGCGGAGATCAGCATGACACATAAAATCCAGAATGGATCTGAGCTACTTTCAGTGGCTCATCAAATGGCCGACGCGGCGCGCTCGGCCATTTTGCCGTTTTTCCGCCAGACTGATCTCGCGGCGGACAACAAACTCAGCGATGGTTTTGATCCTGTCACCGAAGCAGATCGTGCGGCTGAACGTGCCATGCGCGATGTGTTGGCGAAACTTCGGCCGCAAGATGCAATTCTAGGCGAAGAATATGGCGCACAAGAGGGCTCATCTGGCCTCACATGGGTGCTTGATCCGATTGATGGCACCCGGGGATTCATCAGCGGGACCCCAACCTGGGGTGTATTGATTGCAGCCTCTGATGAAAATGGCCCGGTGCTGGGTGTGATTGATCAACCTTACATCCAGGAACGGTTTGTTGGCGGGTTTGGTGTTGCCGAAGTCATCAGCCCGCATGGAACAAAGCCGCTTTCCACCAAAACCAACACCAAGATCGAAGACGCGATTGTATTTACGACCTTTCCAGAGGTTGGAACCGATATCGAACGACGTGCATTTGAGGCCGTAGCCTCTAAATCGCGCCTCACGCGCTATGGGATGGATTGCTATGCCTATGCGTTGGTTGCCAGTGGGCAAGTGGATCTGGTGATCGAAGCAGGGCTTAATTCTTATGATATCCAAGGCCCGATTGGTGTGGTCGAGGCCTCGGGCGGTATTGTGACCGATTGGTCCGGCGGCCCGGCCCATAATGGTGGCCGTGCTATTGCCGCGGCAAATGCTGAAATCCATGCCGCAGCGCTCGATATTCTTAAGGGTTATTAAAGGGATGTAGGATTTAGTCTTGTATTGAGAGTTAGCTTCTAGTTAGCTAACCACAAGCCGAGTCCTTTTCCCGCTTTCTGTTGGCTTTCACTCACACTCACCGAAACGGGGCGATACAAGTGTGGGGGCCTATGCCAGAACGTCTTATTCAAAATGCAGATTTTGTCATCACAATGGATGATGATCGCCGCCGCTTGGCTGGCGCAGATGTCTTGATCCGCAATGGTATGATTGTCGAAGTGGGGCAGGGGCTTACAACAAAGGGTGAGGTTGTGTCAGGCGAGGGATGTGTCGTCACTCCCGGGCTCGTAAACACGCATCACCACCTTTACCAAACACTGACACGGGCGGTGCCTGGTGCACAAAATGCGCTTTTGTTTGGGTGGCTCAAAACGCTTTATCCCATTTGGGCGCAGTTTGGCCCCGAAGAAATGCATGTATCGGCTTTGGTCGGATTGGCAGAGCTTGCGCTATCTGGCTGCACGCTGACCTCTGATCATCTGTATCTCTATCCAAATGGCGCACGTCTGGAAGATACAATTGCCGCCGCACAAGAGATTGGCTTGCGCTTTCAACCAACGCGCGGCGCGATGAGCATTGGTGAAAGCCTGGGGGGGTTACCGCCAGACGCATTGGTGGAACGTGAAGAGTATATTCTTGAAGACATGATCCGCGTTGTGGACGCTTTTCATGATCCATCTGAGGGATCGATGTGCCGTGTGGGCCTTGCTCCCTGTTCGCCATTTTCCGTCAGCCGTGACCTGATGCGCCAAACCGCATTGCTTGCGCGCGACAAGGGCGTGATGTTGCACACGCACCTTGCCGAAAACGACGAAGACATCGCCTATTCACTTGAAACTTTTGGCTGTCGGCCGGGTCAATATGCCGAAGAATTAGGATGGACGGGCGATGATGTGTGGCATGCACATTGCGTTAAGTTGGACGGGCAAGAGATTGATCTATTTGCCAAAAGTAAAACCGGCGTTGCGCATTGTCCTTGTTCAAACTGCCGTCTTGGGTCGGGCATCGCACCGGTGCGCCAGATGCGGGATGCCGGTGTGCCGTTGGGGCTTGGCGTGGATGGGTCTGCCAGCAACGACGTGGGCAACCTAATGTCTGAAGCGCGGCAATCAATGCTGTTGCAGCGGGTGGCCAATGGCGCCGATGCGATGTCTGCTGATGAAGCACTAGAGATCGCGACGCGTGGTGGTGCTGAGGTGCTGGGGCGTGATGATTGCGGGCAGATCGCTGTTGGAAAACGCGCTGATATTGCGATGTGGGATGTCAGTGGCATCGAAAGCGCAGGCAGTTGGGACCCGGCTGCACTGGTGCTAGCGGGGCCACAAAAAGCACATAATTTATTTGTAGAAGGACGACAGATTGTCAAAGAAGGTAGGATTTTATCTGTCAACCTGCCGTTAACACTTGATCGTCAAACTAAATGCGTGGGGGCCTTGTTGGAGAAATTCTAATGTTCGGAAAGGGATGTATCCTTTTCGGGGCGTTGGTTCTTGGCCTGGCTATAACCACACCTCCCGTTACTGCGGAGCCTGCGCGCGACGTCGCGCAGCTGACCAATCGATATCGCGCCCAACATGGGTTGCCCCCTTTGCGGGTGTCAGGCTTGTTGGAACAAGTGGCAGAGCGCCACGGGCGCGATATGGGGCGAAATCGCTTCTTTTCTCATACTGGATCGGATGGATCACATGTCGGGCAGCGTGCCGCGCGCGGCGGTTACCGTTATTGCGTGATTGCTGAAAATATTGCGATGGGGCACCGTACACCACGCGGTGTGTTACGCGGATGGATCAACTCACATGGTCACCGTGAAAACCTGCTGGATCGAGACGTCACAGAGATTGGAGTGACCCGGGGCCAAGGCAATTTGTGGGTTATGGTTTTGGGGAGCGACGGATGCTAGACCGCTTTTCCATTTATCCAAACCGCGCGAACGGCGCGATCGTCTCCCATCATGATCGTCGGGAAAATGGCCTCCCAGATGTCTTCGGCACGGGCACTGCGCTGCGCGATGGCGTCAGTCGAGGAAAGATCAAGCACAATCAAATCGGCCTCCATGCCCGGGGCAAGATTGCCGATACGATCCTCCATATGCAGGGTTTGGGCGCTACCCACCGTTGCTAACCACAACAATTGTGCCGCATGCATGGGCGTGTGGCGCAACTGGCCAATTTCATAGGCCGCCGCCATCGTGCGCAGCATCGAAAAGCTTGAACCGCCGCCGGTGTCTGTGGCCAAACCCACGCGTTGGCCCTCGGCCATCAGGCCCGCCATGTCAAACAGGCCAGAGCCAATAAACGTATTCGAGGTGGGGCAATGCACCAAACCAGCGCCAAAATCCTTAAGTTTCGCGCGTTCCCTTGGGGTGAGGTGAATGGCATGACCATATATCCCTCGCGCACCTAAAAGACCAAACATTTCATAGGTATCCAGATAATCCCGCGCCTCGGGATAAAGCGATTGCACCCATTCGATTTCGTCTGTTTGCTCTGACAAATGCGTTTGCATCAAACACTCTGGGTGTTCTTTCCAAAGCGCCCCCAGCGTATGCAGTTGTTCGGGAGAGGACGTGGGGGAAAACCTTGGTGTGATGGCGTAGCTGATCCGATCCACGCCATGCCAGTTTTCAATCAGGCGCTTGCTGTCATCATAGGCCGTTTGTGGTGTGTCTTGAAGATCGTCAGGTGCGTTTCGATCCATACAGGTTTTACCGGCGATCACCCTTTGGCCACGTGCCTGCGCCGCTTCGAAAAATGCATCTACCGAAACCGGATGAACGGTGCCAAAGCTGACAACTGTGGTGGTGCCATGCGCCTTGGTCAGATCAAGATAGCGCTCGGCAATTTCAGTAGCATAGGTTTTGCTGCCAAACCGCATTTCTTCGGGGAAGGTATAGCTGTTGAGCCAATCAATCAGCCGTTTGCCCCAACTCGCGATGATGGCAGTTTGTGGATAATGCACATGAGCATCGACAAACCCGGCCATGATCACGCCCTTTCCGTAGTCAATACAGGGCGACAAAGGGTGCAACGCCCGCAGCGTATCAGCGTCTCCCACAGCCGCGATCACCCCGTCGCGCAGCAAAACCCCGCCACGCGGTTCATGAACAACAGCTTGATCCACTGGCATTTGGAACGGATGCCCGGTGAATTGAATCGTTTGCCCTAGCAGCAAAGTGGTATTGGATGCGTCACTCATAACGACCTCTCTCTGGGCTAGCGTAACCTGATGCATGGGCGGAGTAAATTCTGACACGCCAATGGGCTGTATATCGCGCGCCCAAGGCGAGAGTAGCCTGGCTTTTTCTTAGGCAGCTTCGCATTTTCAAAGAAAATCGCCTAATCCAAAGGCATCGCTGTCGCTTCGCCATTGAGTTTTCGCACTGCCTTCTAATATGTTCACGACAAAAGACCGAGCTACATGAGGGGCGCCAGGATGACCGAGCTACAAGATCAGTTCACCCCTGAGCCGGAACTCGACGAAGATGATGCCTACATTCTAGATCGCAAAAATGTAGCAGCGGTGCTGTACGCCGTAGAATCATCAGACCGTGGGCAACTTCTTGAACTGATAGAGCCGATGCACGCGGCCGACATCGCTGACCTGTTTGAGCAGATCAATTCCCATGATCGCCGCCGCCTGATTCAGCTTTATGATCAAGAGTTTGACGGTGAGATCCTATCCGAACTTGATGAAAGTATTCGCGAAGAGGTTATCTCGGTTCTAAGGCCAGAAACATTGGCCGAAGCAGTACGCGACATGGAAAGCGACGATGTTGTCGACCTTGTCGAAGATTTGGATGAGCCGCAACAAGAGGCCATTCTGGATGCGCTCGAAGCCTCTGATCGTGTCGCGGTCGAGCAGGCCCTGAACTACCCAGAGTTCTCTGCCGGTCGTTTGATGCAGCGCGAAACGGTGATGGCACCAGCGCATTGGACGGTGGGTGATGCCATCGACTACATGCGTGATGCCGAAGAATTGCCAGAACAATTCTATCACGTCATCCTCGTCGACCCACGCCTGCGACCCGTCGCGAATGTGACCTTGGGCAAAATCATGGGCGCAACCCGTACAACGGCCCTTAAAAACCTATCCGAAGAGATGTTTCAGGTAATCCCCGTCACGCAGGACGAGGCGGATGTGGCCTATGCGTTTAACCAATATCACCTGATCTCAGCCCCGGTTGTGGACGAAGATGATCGGTTGGTCGGCGTCATCACAATTGATGATGCGATGGGCGTTCTGGATGAGGAACACGAAGAAGACATTCTGCGTCTGGCCGGTGTTGGCGAAGAAAGCTCTTTGTCAGATCGGGTGATCGAAACCACGCGGCAACGTTTACCGTGGCTTGCTGTGAACCTTGTGACGGCCATTTTGGCGTCTTTGGTGATTGCTCAATTCGAGGCGACAATCGCGCAATATGTGGCGCTTGCGGTGCTGATGCCGATCGTTGCATCGATGGGCGGCAACGCTGGCACGCAGTCGCTGACTGTTGCGGTGCGCGCGATTGCGACCAAAGACTTGACCGGCGCCAATGTCTGGCGCGTGATCCGCCGTGAGGTGCTTGTGGGGTTGGTGAATGGTTTTGTGTTTGCGGTTGTGATGGGGATTGTAGGGGTGATCTGGTTTGGATCCCCTCTGTTGGGCGTCGTGATTGCTGTCGCGATGGTGATCAATCTTGTCGTGGCTGGGCTTGCGGGAACGGGCATTCCGGTGTTGCTTGAAAAGATTGGCGTTGACCCAGCATTGGCGTCCGGCGCCTTTGTGACAACGGTCACGGATGTAGTTGGTTTCTTTGCCTTTCTTGCGCTTGCAGGGGCGGTTCTGCTTTAGGATGTTCCATGGATCTGAGTGAAATCAAAGCGGTTGCGCGCAAGGCAGGGTTTGCCCGTCGCAAACAAGCATTTGATGCCGCTGGCCCCGGCCAGTCGGCGCATCTGTCTGAAGTTTTGGCGGGCTATCGCGGTGTGCCATTGTCGGGCTTTATGCCCATCCGAACAG
This sequence comes from uncultured Paracoccaceae bacterium, assembly GCA_947498415.1. Classification (GTDB taxonomy): domain Bacteria; phylum Pseudomonadota; class Alphaproteobacteria; order Rhodobacterales; family Rhodobacteraceae; genus Cognatishimia. Next base: position 498,869 of record CANMKB010000002.1, on the reverse strand, counting down.
AGATTAATCCGCTGCCGGCCATGGCCGAAGCTGCCGCGCACGGGCCGGTCTGCGTACCGGTGATCCAAGGGGCGGGGCGACCTCTAGAGTTTTCAAGGTGGGAGCCTGACATGGCTTTGCGCGAGGGGCCCTTTGGGGCAAAAGTGCCCGAGGTTGATGACTTTATTGATCCAGAAATCGTGATCGTGCCACTTGTGGCTTTTGACGCAAATGGTGGGCGTTTGGGCTATGGCGGCGGTTTTTACGACCGCACGCTCGAACGGCTGCGGGCGCGTCGCGCGACCTTGGCGATCGGCTTTGCGTTTGATGCACAAGAGGCTGAAAATCTACCCTTGGAAGCCACAGACCAACCGCTTGATATGATTGTGACCGAAAGCGGGATACGCGAATTCCTGCGCTCTTAGCGGAAAACAAAACAAAGCGAGACCTCGTGACACAAGACGATTTTGAAGCGCTACTTGAGCAACTGTGCCAACGTTTGACCCGTGAGGCGCGGGAAAGCACGGCGCATCATAAGCCAAGCGTGTTTGAAAAACGTGTGCGCACCGTCATGAGCGAAATGCTTGCTGGCACGGGCGAAGAGGCCGCGCCGGATATTGATCAGGGGTTTCCCGATATTGTGGTGGGGAAATTCGGTGCAGAGGTCAAAGCCACCGAAAAAGACAGTTGGCGTTGTATCGCAAACTCTGTGTCCGAAGGACAGCGGGCGCTAAATGTTGAACATATCTATGTGGTCTACGGAAAGTTTGGCGGCACCCCAGAGGTGAAATGGGCAAGCTATGGCGACTCGATCATGCATGTCAGAACCAGCCATGTGCCCAGATTTGAGATCGAGATCGGCACCGAAAAATCGCTATTTGCGCAAATGGGCACCTCTTACGACGAGTTCCGCCAGCGCCCGATGCACGAAAAGATGCCCTATATCCGTGATTATGCGCGGGGGCGTTTGAAACCGGGCGAACGGCTGTGGTGGCTGGAAGACAAAGACATCGATGACAGCGGGCACTCTTTGCCGCTCGAGGTGCGGTCAATTCTTCAGCTGAGCGCTGAGGAAAAGAAAGCGATCCGGGCCGAGGCCACCTTGTTGATCCCAAAGGTTTTCAGCCCCTCAAGATCAAAACATAAGAAAGACGCCTATGTCGATGTGGCCATGTATTTCATGACCTACCGGGGCATCTTGGCCCATCAAACCCGTGATTTTTTTTCGGCGGGCAGCGTCGGAGAAAACGGAGCAACGGGCAACTTTGTGCGCGACGCTACTCACAGGATACAGGAAGAGATGCGAGAGGCGGCACAATATCTTGAGGATGCGCTCTTTTTGGAGTATTGGGGAAGGGTGCCCAAACCTTCGGAACGCATTCTGGAATGGCTCAAACACGCGGATTACTTTGCCGCGGATTGGACCCCGTCAGAAGAGCTGTTCCTAGAGGAACAAGGGAAAGTTTAACCAAGTCGCTCATAAGAAGTGACACTGGATGAGTTCGGAGGAGCAGATGGGCCGAAAGATTAAGGTCGTCTCTATGTTTAGCGGGTGCGGCGGCATGGATCTTGGGCTCTTGGGTGGCTTCGAGTTTTTGGGTAAAACATTCGCCAAACAGCCGTTTCAAATCATCTGGGCGAACGATCTCAACAAGTATGCCTGCGATACTTATCGAGCCAACCTCAAGCACGACATTTTAGAGGGCAGTGTGTGGGATCATTTTGATTCCCTGCCGGATGCCTGTGATTTGGTGGTTGGTGGGTTCCCATGCCAAGATATTTCCATCAATGGCAAACGCGCCGGTGTGGCCGGGGCACGCAGTGGCCTGTATCGCGCCATGGTCGATGCTGTTGAAAAATTGCAGCCGAAAATGTTTGTCGCCGAAAACGTGCGTGGATTGCTCTATAAATATAACGAAGAGTCTCTGGCGCAGGTGCTGAAAGATTTCTCTGCACTTGGGTACACGGTGACCTATCAGCTGTATCACGCTGCGGATTATGGGGTGCCACAGCGCCGCGAGAGGGTGTTTATCGTGGGCGTGAAAAACGGTGCGGTTGCCTTTGAACCGCCTGTGCCATTCTTGAACAAAGACACCTGGATTACGTCGTCCAAGGCGATCAAAGATCTTGAAAACCTCGAGCAAGACGCTGACTACAGCCACATCTGGTCTTTGGCGCGCAAAAGCAGCGATCAAGGTGGTCGTAAGCTTGATCCAAACAAAACCTCTCATACGATCCGGGCGGAATGCCACGGGAACAATCAGTTCCATTACAAATTACCGCGTCGTATCTCGATGCGAGAGGCCGCTCGCTTTCAGACCTTCCCGGATAATTTCATGTTCAAGGCCCGCCTGCGTGAAACCGAACGCATGATCGGCAACGCGGTGCCGCCAGTGCTTGCCTGGCACCTTGGCAAAAGCCTGCGCGTGACGCTTGGAAAAATGGAAGAGCTGGAAAACACAAAGATGGCGGCAGAGTAAGGCCTGTTCGGGTGTAGGGAGTTATCTTTCACTTTTGGCAAGCGAGCCAACGCAGCCGTTAGGACTGTGTTGTGATCTCCGCGCAATCAAATTGGCCAACATACGATAAGATTCGCGCCAACAGTTTACGCATGATCCGGGTCGGTGTTCTGCGGCGCATTCTGCAAAATTGGGCTTTCTGATTACGGATGCCCCACATGTTTCAAACCACGATCGCGCTTGTCCTATTTCTGTTTCCGCTCGCTTATAGCCCGGGGCCGGGCAATCTGTTTTTTGCAGCCAACGGCGCAAGGTTCGGCTTTCGCGCGACTCTGCCGGCTAACCTTGGTTATCATTTTGCAACGTTTGTGGTGACAGCGGCCATTGGTTGGGGGGCTCAGGCGAGTTTGGCCAAAGCGCCTGGCGCGTCTGATGTGCTTCAAGTTGCCGGAGCTTTGTATGTTTTGTGGATGGCGTTCAAAATGATCCGGGCCGGCGCTTTGACAAGCGAAGACACTGCTAGGCCTGCATCGTTTGTCGATGGGGTGGTTTTATTGCTGTTAAACCCTAAGGCTTATTTGATCATTTCCTTGATGTTCACGCAGTTCCTATCCGGGGCGCAGGGGGCGGGGACGGTTGTGTGGATCACTTTGGTCTTTACTCTGAACAACTTGGTGGCCTTTGTGCTGTGGACCGTGCTGGGCGATGGGCTGGCAAAAGCCTTTCGCACACCGGCCTTGGCACACCGCTTAAACCTTGTGTTTGGGGGTGTCTTGGCGGCGGTGGCGATATGGATGCTTGTGACCTAAAGCCCAACGAACGCCTGTGTTTTGGGATATGTGGGTGGATTTCTCTGTAAAATCGCAATTATGCCCTGCTTCCCTCTTGCCCCAATCCACGTAGGTGAGTACCCCCAACGCCTATGAAGATCTTATTCCTCGGAGATGTGATGGGGCGCGCGGGGCGGGCTGCTGTCAAAGAACACCTGCCGCGTTTGCGTAAAGAGTGGAAGCTCGACTTTATCGTAATCAATGGTGAAAACGCATCCAATGGCATGGGCCTAAGCGGAGATCACGCCAAGGTTTTGTTTGATGCGGGCGCCGATTGTGTGACGTTGGGCGATCACGCCTTTGATCAACGCGATATGTTCCAGCATATCGAAAAAGACAACCGCATCATCCGCCCGCTGAACTACGCTCAAGGTGAAGTTCCGGGCCGTGGCTATCGTATCTTTGATGCACGGGGCAAAAAGATCTTGGTGATCCAAGCCTTGGGTCAGGTTTTCATGAAGAAGCCTTACTCTGATCCGTTTTCCGCCGTTGACCGCATTTTGAAAAATCATCCGCGCGGTGGGCTGGTGCAGGCCATCGTCGTGGATATGCATTGCGAAGCGACGTCTGAGAAAATGGGCATGGGTCATTTCTGTGATGGTCGCGCCTCTTTGGTGGTTGGTACGCACACCCATGTGCCTACAGCTGACACGCAGATTTTGCCCAAGGGCACTGCCTTCCAGACCGATGCGGGCATGTGCGGCGATTATAATTCAGTGATTGGCATGGAAAAGGCCGAACCGATGCGCCGCTTTATCACTGGAATGCCGAAAAACCGGTTTACCCCAGCTTTGGGCGAAGCGACGCTTTCTGGAGTGTATGTTGAAACGGATGACCGCACCGGGGCCGCAACCCGCATTGAAATGGTACGACAGGGCGGACGGCTGAGCCAATCAGGGCCAGTTTAACTCTCTTAAACCTTTGAAACCACATAGGCCGCTTGCACCCGCAGGCGGCTTGCGTAATTCTGACCCTCGCGCAACCCAATGAAAACAGAGGCCCCATGGACCTTTTCGAACTGTCGCAAACCACGCAGGCTATTCTGACGCTCACCACAGTGGGTGTGATGTTTTTATTATTTCTGCGTGAGACATTTCCAACCGAAGTGGTGGCCATCGCAGGGGTTGCCGCGCTTTTGATTATGGGGGTTTTGCCCTACGAAGGTGCGCTTCAGGTACTGTCAAATCCAGCGCCTTGGACCATTGCCGCAATGTTCATTGTGATGGGAGCGTTGGTGCGCACCGGCGCCTTGAGTGCCTTTACGCGCATGGCAGACGCCAAGGCGAAAACCAGCCCGAAAATCGCCATCGCGATGTTAATTGGGTTTGTGGTGGTGTCGTCGGCGATTGTATCCAACACACCGGTTGTGGTGGTGATGATCCCGGTGTTCATCCAGCTCAGCGGAACGTTGGGAGTGTCGGCAAGTAAGCTTTTGATCCCGCTCAGCTATGCAGCCATCCTTGGGGGCACGCTTACACTGATTGGGACCTCCACAAACCTATTGGTCGATGGTGTGGCCCGTGCACAGGGGTTAGAAGGGTTTTCCATTTTTGAAGTCACGCCGCTTGGCATCATTTTGGTGGCTTGGGGCATGGTATATTTGCGTTTTATCGCGCCGCGGCTTTTGCCGGATCGCGACAGCATGGCGAACTTGCTGGGCAATCGTTCGCAGATGAAATTCTTTACCGAGGCGGTGATCCCACCTGAAAGCAACTTGATTGGCCGCGAGGTTAATGGGGTGCAATTGTTCAAACGGGCAGGGGTGCGATTGATTGATGTGATCCGTGGGGATGAATCCCTGCGCCGCGAACTACAGGGCGTCGAGCTTCAGGTGGGCGACCGCGTGGTTTTGCGCACTAAGATGACAGAGCTGCTAAGCCTTCAGCGCAATAAATCCCTTAAGCGCGTTGATCAGGTTTCCGCCGTTGAAACCCAAACCGTTGAGGTGCTGATCACCCCCGGTTGCCGCATGGTGGGCCGCAGGCTTGGCACGATGCGCCTGCGTCGTCGTTATGGTGTGTATACCTTGGCTGTTCACCGCAAAAACCAGAACATCGGCATGCAGCTGGATGATTTGATCGTTCGGGTTGGTGATACGCTTTTGCTCGAAGGGGCGCCCGCCGATATCCAACGGCTGGCCAGCGATATGGATATGGTATCCGTGAGCCAACCAGCCGAACGTGAATACCGCCGTGAGCACGCGCCCATTGCCTTGCTTGCGCTTGTGGGCATCGTGGCTTTGGCAGGGATGGGCGTGGCGCCGATCTTCTTGCTGTCAATTATCGCGGTGGCCATCGTTCTGGTGACCCGCTGTATTGATGCAGACGAGGCGTTTTCCTCTGTGGATGGGCGGCTCTTGGCGCTGATTTTTTCGATGTTGGCAATTGGTGTCGCGCTGGAAAACTCTGGTGCGGTGTCGCTTATTGTCGAGGCCGTTGCACCGTACTTAGGTATGTTGCCACCGTTCCTTGTGGTTTGGGCGATCTACCTTTTGACGTCTGTGTTGACAGAGATGGTGTCCAACAATGCGGTTGCGGTTGTCGTCACGCCGATTGCGGTGGGGCTGGCCGATGCCATGGGCATTGATGCGCGCCCCTTGGTGGTGGCTGTGATGGTGGCCGCATCGGCCAGCTTTGCGACCCCGATTGGCTATCAGACTAACATGTTGGTCTATGGCCCTGGGGGCTATCGTTTCTCTGACTTTATGCGGGTGGGTATTCCGTTGAACCTAAGCATCGGTTTGCTCGCCAGCGCTGTGATTCCATTTATTTGGCCGCTCTGAAACCGGTTACATGGCCGAAAATGAAACGGCAGCCCAAATTTTCACCAACTTTTGGGAAGTCGCCGTTTCAGCACTTAAATCATGGACAATATGGTCACTATCGACTTGCGCTCAGATTTTTGTGTGTCAACTTTTTGGTATGTCGAAACAAGATTTAGTATTTAACGAGATGTTGGCGGGCGCGGATCAGCCCCGGCAACCTTATGAAGCGTACTTTGACTGGTTCAAGAATGAAGACGTCAAAGCCTTAATGAGAAAATCTGGCGAAGCAGAAAGCTTCTTTCGACGAATAGGCATTACATTCAATGTGTACGGAGAGGACGACGCGGATGAACGCCTGATACCGTTTGACCTTGTTCCACGTATCATTTCAGCCAAAGAATGGCGCACGCTTGAGCGCGGTATCGAACAACGCGTGCGTGCGATCAATGCCTTTCTACATGACATTTATCACCGCCAGGAAATCCTGCGGGCCGGGCGCATCCCTCGCGAGTTGATTTCTGGCAACGAGGCTTTCTTGCCAGAAATGGTTGGCGTGCAGCCCACTGGCGGGGTCTATACCCATATCGTCGGGACAGATTTGGTCCGAACAGGTGAGGACGAATTCTACGTCCTCGAAGATAATGCGCGTACGCCGTCGGGTGTCAGCTATATGCTGGAAAACCGCGAGACTATGCTGCAAATGTTCCCAGAGCTGTTCACTCAGCTCAAGGTGCGCCCGGTGTCAGCCTATCCACAGTTGCTGCGCCGATCACTCGCTGATTGCGCCCCGCAGAATAGCCCGAACGCCAAACCAATCGTGGCCGTTCTGACACCCGGCATTCACAACTCTGCCTATTTCGAACACGCCTTCCTGGCTGATCGCATGGGGGCAGAACTTGTCGAAAGCTCTGATCTGCGGGTCGAAGATGGCTATGTGTCGATGCGCACCACGCAGGGGTACAAGCCGATTGATGTGCTCTATCGTCGTGTGGATGACGAATACCTTGATCCGCTGAACTTTAACCCCAGCAGCCTATTGGGTGTTCCGGGCATCATGGATGTGTACCGCGCGGGCAATATCACCATCGCAAACGCACCGGGCACCGGGATTGCTGACGATAAAGCGCTGTATTCGTACATGCCTGATATTGTTGAGTTCTATACAGGCGAACCTGCTATTCTAAAGAACGTGCCCACATGGCGCTGTTCTGAAGCGGATAGCTTGAAATATGTGCTGGATAACCTGTCTGAACTGGTAGTCAAAGAAGTCCACGGGTCTGGCGGATATGGGATGCTGGTTGGTCCCGCCGCCAGCAAAAAGGAAATCGCAGCCTTTGAGAAAAAGCTGCGGGCACGCCCTGACAACTACATCGCCCAACCAACGCTGGCTTTGTCGACTGTTCCAATCCTCACGAAAGCGGGGCTTGCCCCACGTCACGTGGATTTGCGTCCTTTCGTTCTTGTGTCTCCTAATCGGGTCGACATTACGCCGGGTGGTTTGACCCGCGTGGCGCTTAAGAAAGGATCGCTTGTGGTGAATTCCTCGCAAGGGGGCGGCACCAAAGACACCTGGGTATTGGGGGATTAAGGCATGATGCTTGGAAAAACTGCTGGCGGATTGTTTTGGATGTTCCGCTATCTTGAACGCGCTGAAAACACCGCACGACTGCTTGAGGCCGGATGGCACATTGCGCTGACCCGATCAGGTCAGACCACAAATGAATGGCAGTCGATTGTCACAACAGCTGGCATGAATGCAGCCTATCAGGAAAAATTCGGAGACGACTACACGCCTGCGCAGGTCATCAACTTTATGCTGCGCGACAAAGATAACCCATCTTCTGTTCTGACGGCGATCACCGCCGCCCGTAGCAATGCGCGTATGGTTCGTACGGCCCTAAGCGCCGAAGTGTGGGAGGCCACCAATGAATGCTGGATGGTGCTTAAGGATCTTTTGTCACGCCCAGTGACGGAACGCGCCCTGCACGATGCGCTGACGCAAATCAGGTTCCGCACTTCTGTGGTACGTGGTTGTTTGCATGGGACCATGCTGCGCAATGATATCTTTGCCTTTTCGCGCCTTGGTACGTTTTTGGAACGTGCAGATAACACGGCACGTATTCTTGATGTGAAATACTACGTTTTGCTCCCTTCTGCGGCCTATGTTGGCACATCCATCGACAACGCCCAGTGGGAAGTGATCTTGCGATCTGTCTCTGCTGAAAGTTCATATCGGTGGTTGTATGGCGGTGACAGCACACCTTCGAATATCGCAGAGTTCATGCTCTTGGATGAAAGTATGCCGCGCTCGTTGGCGTTTAGCGTGACTGAGATTGGGGATGCGCTCGCCATTCTGGAAAAGGCTTATAAGACCCGCGAAGAAAGCCAAATTCAGGCCGAAGCCCTGTGCCATCGCATTCAATCACATTCCATTGAAACGATTTTCGAAGAAGGGCTGCATGAATTCCTAAGTGGATTCATCTCTGAAAACGCCAAGCTTGCTGGGCACATCGAAAAGGATTTCCGGTTCTATGGTTGAAACGAAACGTCTGAACATCCGACATGTGACCACCTATAGCTATGACCAGCCCGTGCATTATGCGCTCCAACAATTGCGGCTCACGCCACGCACAGGGCCAGGGCAAACGGTGTTGGAATGGCAAACCACTATAACCGGCGGGGCCAAGCAGGTGTCGTTTGACGATCACTTTGTGAACCACACTGATCTGGTCAAGGTCGATGCGGGGGCAACGCAGGTTGAAATCGTCAGTGAAGGCGTGGTCGAAGTGGAAGATAAGGCCGGGGTCATCGGCAAGCATCGCGGGTATTCCCCGCTGTGGTTGTTTCAAGGCGAGTCTGCGCAAACCAAACCGGGGAGCCAAATTCGCGCATTGGCGCAAAAGGTCGAAGCCAACCGGGGCACAATGGATGACATTGCTTTGCTGCATCATCTGTCTGCTGAAATCGCAGAGCAGGTGAGCTACACCATCGGGTCCACCGACAGCGACACAAGGGCAGAAGATGCATTGGTAGCCGGGCAGGGCGTTTGCCAAGACCATGCGCATATCATGATTGCGGCAGCACGGTTGCTTGGTTTTCCAGCGCGATATGTATCGGGTTATCTGTTGATGGACGATCAACTTGATCAAGACGCCACCCATGCCTGGTGCGAAGTGCACACCAAATCATTGGGTTGGATCGGCTTTGATGTATCGAACCAAATTTCGCCAGATGATCGCTATGTGCGCATCGCGGTGGGGCGCGATTATCGTGATTGTGCACCTATTTTGGGTATTCGACAGGGCGATGGCACAGAAAATATGCAAGTGGCCTTGCAGGTTCAGCAATAGACTGCGAATGAAGTCTTAGCGAACACAAGTTAAGACCGTTGGTGAACAGATGACATATTGCGTAGGGATGATGCTCAAACGTGGGTTGGTCTTTATGTCTGACACGCGCACGAATGCAGGGGTCGATAACATCTCTACATTCCGCAAGATGTTTTCATGGGATGTTGCCGGGGATCGGTCTGTCACCATCATGACCGCAGGCAACTTGGCCACCACCCAAGCCGTGGTCAGCCTGTTGGATGAGCGTAGTAAATCCCCAAGCGAACGAACCCCAAGCATTCTTGAAGCACCTTCGATGTTTCAAACCGCTCAGCTTGTCAGCAGCACTTTGCGTGAAGTGATTGAAAGCCATGCCGAAGAAGGTCAGCGGGCCGACAGCAGCTTTGGCGCCACGATCTTGTTGGGCGGCCAAATTGGTGACGGCGAGCCTCGGTTGTTTTTGATTTACCCAGAGGGCAACTTTATCGAGGCCAGTGCCGATACGCCATTTTTCCAAATTGGCGAAACCAAATACGGCAAGCCGATTTTGGTTCGGGCGTATGACCCAGACATGAGCTTTGAAGAGGCGATTAAGCTGATGTTGGTCAGCTTTGATTCAACCATCAAGGCCAACTTGGGTGTTGATCTGCCGATTGATGTCAAAACATATGCCACAGGCTCACTCGAGCCAGGTCACAGTTTTCGCATTCAAGCTGATGATGCCTATTACCAAGAGATTTCAGATGGTTGGGGCGGCGCTCTTAAAGAAGCTTTCGGCCGCCTTCCGGCCTTTTCCTTCCCGGATTAAAGCGGCCAGAATACCAAGATCGACGGGATCGACACCGCGACCACCAAGATCTCTAGGGGCAGACCCATACGCCAGTAATCTTTGAACTGATAGCCGCCCGGGCCCAGGATCAACGTGTTGTTCTTATGGCCAATCGGCGTCAGGAAAGCCGAACTCGCCGCGATGGCAACGGCCATTAAGAACGGGTCGGGGTCCACATTCAGACTTTGGGCCATCTGAATGCCAACGGGCGCCGCCACAATCGTGGTGGCGGTGTTGTTAAGCACATCGCTTAGCGTCATAGTCACCAGCATCAGTACCGTCAGCACCGCCCACGCCGGAAGACCCGCTGTAAGATCAACGAGGCTGCCGGCAATCAGCTCTGTGCCACCAACGCGCTCAAGAGCTGCGCCAAGCGGGATCATACTGCCAAGCAGCACCACAACCGGCCATTCGATATGGGTGTAGAGTTCTGATAGCGGGACAATCTTGGTGAGCACATAGGCCATCACGACCAGCCCAAGCGCGATAGGGAGATATACAATCCCCAAGGCCGCCGCAAAGACCGCTGCGGTAAACAGGCCAATCGCCAGCCAGACCTTCTTGTCTGCGGTCACCGCAAGGCCGCGATCGGCCAAGGGCAAACACCCCAGCCAATCCGTAATATCCGCACCGCGATCTTTTGGGACCAACAGCAGCAGGATATCGCCCGCACGTACCTCTGTTTTGCGCAGCTGACTGGTGACGCGACGCCCTTCGCGCGACAAGCCCATCAAGACCGCACCCTGTCGCCAAGCCAGGCCCAGCCGTTCAGCTGTGCGCCCGGTGATGCGCGATGTTTCCGTCGCAACAACCTCGATCACGTCCAGACCATCACCGGCGGCCTTTAGGCGCTCTTCGCGCTTTACGTCAGAGAAATTCAGGCTAAGCGCTGCACGGAATTCATCTAGCGCATCCGGCGTGGCTTCGATGATCAATGTGTCATGGGCTGCGAGTTTTACATTGCGGGCCCGCCCATAGTGCCGGTGCCCATCTCGGATCAAGCCAAGAATAGCCACGTCTGTCTTGGAAGCGTCGTCTTCCAGTTCAGCCAATCGCTTGCCGATGTGCGCACTGTCTTCGGGCACAGTAAGCTCTGCGATGTATTCAGTGACATCTGACATGGTCTTGCCCGCATCCGCCCGTTTGGGGATAAGACGCCAGCCCACAAGGGCCACAAATGTCAGGCCTGCGATGGCTGTGATGCCGCCCACAGGGGCAAAGTCAAACATCTTAAACGGTTCGCCCAAGCTCTCTTCGCGGATCGAGGCGATGATGATGTTTGGCGGTGTGCCGATCAGCGTCGCCATGCCACCCAAGATCGTGGCAAACGACAATGGCATCAACGATAGGCCGGGGCTGCGCCCCGCTTTGCGGGCGGTTTGCACATCAACGGGCATCAGCAGGGCAAGTGCCGCCACGTTGTTCATAAAGGCTGACAAGACGCCACCAATGCCACCCATCAATGCGATGTGCCCACCCAGATTCCGACCACTGTCCACCAGCGTTCTGGTGATCAGGAAAACAGCACCAGAACGAACAAGCCCGGCTGACACGACAAGCACCAAAGCAACCACCAAAGTGGCCGGGTGCCCAAACCCCGAGAATGCGTCTTTTTCAGGGATGACCCCTAGAATGACACCCGCCAGAAGTGCCGAAAAGGCGACTATATCATAACGAAAGCGCCCCCAAAGCAGCAGGCCAAAGACCGCGCCGAAAAGGGAAAAAAGGATGATTTGGTCCTGCGTCATAGTCGCCTCAAATTGCTTTGAGTTTACCCAACCCCAGACCACGCGGGCAAGCAAGGGGAATTCTAGGCGCGTGACGTCTCTAAACCCCAACTTGCAGCCCCCCCGCGCGATAGGTTATAGGGGGTCAAACACGATCAATTACAGGGCAATACGCATGGCTGGCCACAGTAAATGGGCAAACATCCAGCACCGTAAAGGGCGTCAAGACGCCGCGCGGTCTAAGCTGTTTTCGAAACTTGCAAAAGAGATCACTGTCGCCGCAAAGATGGGTGATCCGGATCCAGAGAAAAACCCGCGTCTGCGCTTGGCTGTCAAAGAAGCCAAAAGCCAGTCGGTTCCAAAAGACGTCATTGAACGCGCGATTAAGAAATCGATGGGTGGGGATGCGGAAAGCTATGATGAAATCCGCTACGAAGGCTATGGTCCAAATGGTGTCGCCGTTATCGTTGAAACCATGACCGACAACAAGAACCGCACCGCGTCGACTGTGCGTTCCACATTCTCTAAGAATGGCGGTAACCTTGGGGAAACCGGTTCTGTTGGTTTTATGTTCGAACGTAAGGGTGAAGTCATTTACCCAGCCTCTGCCGGTGATGCCGACGATATCATGATGGCTGCCATCGAGGCCGGTGCCGAAGATGTCGAGAGTTCTGAGGAAGGCCACATCATCTATTGCGCAGACACCGATTTGAACGAAGTATCCGGCGCGTTGGAAACGGATCTTGGTGAATCTGAATCCACCAAGCTGATCTGGAAGCCAACCACGACAACCGAGCTTGGTTTGGAAGATATGCAAAAGCTGATGAAGCTGGTCGATGCGCTTGAAGATGACGATGACGTGCAGCGTGTCACAACCAATTTCGAAGCCACTGACGAAGTCATGGCGCAGCTGTAAGGCTATATGAATAAACTGAAAAAGCCGTTTTCCTGTTGGGAAGGCGGCTTTTTTATTGGGCGGTCACAACCCCAGCTTTCGCAAGCTCTATCTGACTTGGGAACCACAGGATCGAGCGATCGGTGGCAAACAGACTGTCCAAGATTTCTGATGAAAAGTTGCGGCTTTGTAGGAAACGCCGATCGTAGTTCTTTTCTTCCGCCAGATCGATGTAAGGCGTGAACTTTAGGAAATCTAAACCATAGGCATGAAAGCCCATCTCGGCCCCAATCCCCATCGTGCGCTGAATGCCAGCGGCAAAGGGCAAGATGCAAGTCGCGCTGCACATGCGGTCGATATGCGTATTCAATCCACGATCAGAAATGGCGCGGGCGATATCACGCGCTGCAAATAGATCGCCGCCATGGCTATCCAGTGTGATCCGAGTGAGCTGTGGATTTTGGTTCACCGCATTCTCAAAGGCAACAACACCTTTTTTTTCAAACACGCCGGTCATGCTCAGAGTTTTGCGGTCCCCAGACAGATGCAACTTGTAGCGTGGATGGTCTTCTGTGTTCAAAGGAGCCGGTGGTTTTGGCTCGACAATCTGTTCAACCCACTCACGCGGGCTCAACGATACATTCTGCGCGATATTCCACCATTGATACACCGATACAAGACCGACAAGAAACAACAGAATGTAGCCAATGAGCCATGAGAAAAAGCGCCCTGTGTTCAGAAAATGCTGTTTTGCCACACGCGCATAATGAGACCATTGCCACACAAAAACGCTGCCATCTGCGAGGATAATCGCAGAGACGATCATAAGGTGTTCGAGGTTGTGGTGATCAACGACCGAAATTGCGGCCAGCGTGACAAAACGCAAGGCCAGGCCGTACAGGTACAAGGCCGAGACAAAGCTTCTGTCTGGTCGAGAATCTGCGATGCGAATGGCGCCCATGTCGCCCCCTATTCGGCGCTAGAGTTAAAAGTTAACGCTGAGTAGAAATGGGTTAAGGCATCATTGTGGCAAGCTTTTGCGCGCAGTTTGGCAAACGGCTTTTGTGAGTGGTTTTAGAGCATTTTTTAACAGCCTACTACACTGCCAGTAGAGTGGTGTTTTTAGGTGCGCGTTTGGCGTGAGTTCGACAAGATTTCCAGCGTCTATATGGTGGCGCACCAACGGTTCGGGATTCGTGCCCCAACCCAATCCAAGCAAAGATGCGTCTACAAATCCCTGTGACGAGGCCAGACTGTGAAAGGGGGGCGTGACCGACCCATCGACAAATGTCTCAAGCCAAATGGTTTGCAGCCGATCTTTGGCATCAAAACGTAACATGGGTGCTTTGGCGAGGGCGTCTGGCGTGATGCCGTTGGGTAGATGTTTGGCCATATAGGCTGGGCTTGCGGTTGCCAGATAGGTCAGTTTCCCTAGGGAGTGGCTGTCACATCCTGCAATCGGCGCGGCATGTGCAGTTACGGCGGCCGCAACTTCACCCCGGCGCAACTGCTCGACCGAGTGATCTTGATCGTCGATCACCAGGTCAAACATCATGTTGGGAACTTTGGCGATCGCAGGCAGAAACCAAGTTGCAAGGCTATCGGCATTGACCGCGATTTTCACCCGCGCACTAGATTGCCCTTGTTCCCCTAAATCAAGCCGTAGTTTTTGTTCCAGCAATCCCACGTGGTCGGCGTGTGCCATGAAACGTAAACCCAAAGAAGTGCCGGTGCAGGGCTGCCCGCGATGCACCAAAAGTCCACCGGCGTGTTCTTCCAGCGCTTTTAGGCGTTGAGAAATGGCAGATTGGGTCACGTTCAGATCTGCGGCGGCGGCTTCAAAGCTGCCAAGGCGCAAAATGGCGGACAGGGCGGCGAGGTGTTGGTAATCAAACTTCATTAGCTTTCCTAATGTTGGATTAGTCAGTTTAATTTGATTAATGCATGTTTGGTCAATAGCCATAGCGCAACACTTTGACGGAGCCCCCTATGTCCCAAGCTATTCTTGCTGGTTATGCCATCGGATTTTCACTCATCCTCGCGATTGGTGCACAGAACGCCTTTATTCTGCGTCAGGGGCTACGCCGTGAATATGTATTGCCGCTGGTTTTAACCTGTGCGGTGTCTGATGCCATTTTGGTGGCCGCGGGTGTCGCAGGGTTTGGCGCCTTGGTGCTTGCCGCACCGTGGATAGTGTCTGCCGCGAAATGGGGTGGGGCGGCATTTCTATTGGTTTACGGCGCGATGAACTTTCGCTCTGCCCTGCGCGGAGGCGCATCGTTGGATGCCGCGGATCAAGGGGCGAGTGGGCTTTGGGTGGCGCTTAGCACCTGCTTGGTTCTGACCTGGGCCAACCCGCATGTATACTTAGATACCGTTGTATTGGTCGGGGGCTTGTCTGCGCAATATGCACCAGCATGGGCCTTTGGAGCAGGGGCCGTGGCGGCCAGCTTTTCGTTTTTCTTTTTGCTTGGTTATGGGGCGCGCTTGTTGCGGCCAGTCTTTGCGACGCCACGTGCCTGGCAGATATTGGATGTCGTGATTGGTGCAACCATGTGGTTGATCGCAGCCTCTCTGCTGCTGAACTAAGGCGTAAGCCCATCCAATAAGAGGGCGGCAAAGCGGCGGGCCTCGGCCTGGGCCTTTGCAGAATCCAAAGGTTGTGCCGCCTGCGCGGCCTCTAGCCAAACACCGTCCATATAACTCTGTAGCGCTTCGCGTACTGTTTCTCGTTGTTCAGACGGCACAAGATGGCGCAATTCAGCGCGGAAATGCGATTGCACCCGTCGCCGGTTGATGCGGTGCAGCCGAGATAGTGTTGGATAATAAGGTGCGTTCGCCCAGAACTGCATCCAGATTGACGACTTTTCGACCGTAAACAATCGCGCATCAAAGTTGGCTTCCAGCACTGCCATCAGGCGATCGCGCGGCGTTTTTGCCGGTGCGAGACGTTCAATCGTAGAGGCCTTTAGGACCGACAAAAGCCGGATCATCGTGGCCTCCATCAGTCGATCTTTTGATCCGAAGTAATAGTTGATGCTTGCTGCCGAAGCGCCAGCCTCTGCTGCAATTTCCGCCATAGTCACAAGCGCATAGCCCTTTTCATGGACCGCACGCATGGTGGCATCAATGAGTTCGTCGTTACGTATATCGCGAATGCGTCTTCTCTTCATGGGCGCAGTTTCTTTCGCAGCTTGCAAATGTGCAATCACTAATTGCTGGAAAAAACTTGTATGATCATTTAAGTTTTTGAAGAGCCATACGGAAAGAGGTGAGTCTCTTATTCGTGCGCGTCTAAATTTGCTTAGGAAGGGTGCGAAATGCAGCTTCAGCCAACTGCCAGCCACTTTGTTGATGGCGTCTATGTCGAAGACACCGCCGGTGATGTGATTGATGTGATTTACCCCGCCACCGGCGAGGTGATCGCAAAGGTACATGCCGCAACCCCAGCGATTGTCGAGCAAGCGATTTCCTCAGCCAAGCGCGCCCAAAAAGAATGGGCCAAGATGACCGGAACAGAGCGTGGCCGCATCCTGCGCCGCGCCGCCGACATGATCCGCGCGCGAAATCATGAACTTTCGATGCTTGAAACCTTTGATACCGGAAAACCTTTGCAAGAAACGCTGGTGGCCGATGCCACATCTGGTGCGGATGCGCTGGAATACTTCGGTGGCTTGGCTGCAACCCTGACGGGCGAGCACATCCCGATGGGCGAAGATTGGGTCTATACTGTGCGCGAACCACTGGGCGTTTGTGTGGGCATCGGGGCATGGAACTATCCTACCCAAATCGCATGCTGGAAAGGCGCACCAGCGCTGGCCTGCGGCAATGCCATGATCTTTAAGCCATCCGAAACAACCCCTCTATGTGCGTTGAAAGTGGCTGAAATCTTGGTTGAGGCGGGCCTGCCAGCGGGTCTTTATAACGTTGTGCAAGGCATGGGCGAAGTGGGCGGCGCGTTGGTCAACGATCCGCGCGTTGATAAAGTTTCGCTGACGGGCTCTGTGCCAACCGGCAAGAAAGTCTATGCGGCGGCGGCGTCACAGATGAAACACGTCACCATGGAGCTGGGCGGCAAGTCCCCTCTGATCGTATTTGAAGACGCAGATATCGAAAACGCCGTGGGTGGCGCGATCAATGGTAACTTCTATTCGTCCGGTCAGGTGTGTTCCAACGGCACGCGCGTGTTTGTTCACAAAGACATCAAAGAAAAGTTTTTGGCGCGTCTCGCAGAACGCGTTCAGGGCGCTGTTTTAGGTGACCCTCAGGATGAGGCGACGAATTTTGGCCCAATGGTCTCTGAGCGTCAGATGAACATCGTGCTGGGCTATATCGAGCAAGGCAAAAAAGAAGGCGCTCGCCTGATTTGTGGTGGGGAACGCGTTGATATGCAGGGGTATTTCCTTGCGCCAACCGTCTTTGCTGATGTGACAGATGATATGGTGATCGCGCAGGAAGAAATCTTTGGCCCGGTGATGGCTGTGTTGGATTTCGAAGACGAGGCCGAGGTGATTGCCCGCGCCAATGCCACAGAATTCGGCCTGTCAGCTGGTGTGTTTACCCGTGATCTGTCCCGCGGTCACCGCGTGATTGGCCAGCTTGAGGCGGGCAGCTGTTTCATCAATTCCTACAACGATGCCCCGGTCGAAGCGCCCTTTGGCGGCGTAAAAGCCAGCGGTGTTGGGCGTGAAAACAGCAAAGAAGCGATCCAGCACTACAGCCAGGTGAAGTCAGTTTACGTACGTATGGGAGATGTCGAAGCGGCGTTCTAAGCGCCCTTTCAGACACCTCCCGCCCGCCCACCTCGGCGCCTGAAAAGATGAACGAGGGCAAGGCTTTAGCGGAGATTTATAGATGATTGCGGAATATGTCATTGTAGGCGCAGGCTCTGCCGGATGTGCCATGGCCTATCGGTTGGCAGAGGCCGGAAAACGGGTTTTGGTCATCGAACATGGGGGCACTGATATGGGCCCACTTATTCAGATGCCTGCAGCGCTAAGCTATCCGATGAATATGTCGATGTATGACTGGGGCCTGAAATCCCAGCCAGAGCCGCATTTGGACGGGCGCCAGCTGGTAACCCCGCGCGGTAAAGTGGTTGGTGGATCAAGCTCGATCAACGGGATGGTCTATGTGCGCGGTCACGCGGGTGACTATGATCATTGGGCTGACAGCGGTGCCACCGGTTGGGGCTATGCAGATGTTTTACCGTATTTCAAACGCATGGAACACTGGCATGATAGCGGACAGGGCGGTGATCCGGAATGGCGTGGCAAGGATGGACCGCTGCATGTGACACGCGGCCCGCGCGACAATCCGTTGCATTCTGCGTTTGTCGAGGCGGGGCGTCAGGCAGGGTATCCTGTCACCGACGATTACAACGGTGAACAGCAAGAGGGCTTTGGCCCAATGGATATGACGGTTTACAAAGGCCGTCGTTGGTCTGCCGCCAATGCCTATCTGAAGCCCGCTCTAAAACGCGAGAACTGCGACATCATCCGCGCCTTTGCGCGGCGCGTTATCATCGAAGAAGGGCGTGCCGTGGGCGTTGAGGTTGAACGCGGAGGCAAGATCGAAGTGATCCGTGCCGCACGTGAGGTGATAATCTCGGCCAGCTCGTTGAACTCTCCTAAGCTTTTAATGCTGTCAGGGATCGGACCAGCCGCGCATTTGGCAGAGCATGGCATCGACGTGGTTGCTGATCGCCCCGGTGTTGGACAGAACCTACAAGATCACCTAGAGCTTTATTTGCAAATGGCGGCCAGCCAACCGATTACTTTGTACAAGCACTGGAATTTGCTTGGAAAAGCGATGATCGGGGCACAGTGGCTGTTTACCAAAACCGGGCTTGGCGCTTCGAACCAGTTTGAGACTGCGGCCTTTATCCGGTCCAAACCGGGTGTTAGCTATCCAGACATTCAATACCACTTTCTGCCGATTGCAGTGCGCTATGATGGCCAAGCCGCAGCGGAGGGGCACGGCTTTCAGGCGCATGTTGGCCCAATGCGCAGCCCATCGCGCGGCGCTGTGACTTTGGCGAGTGCGGATCCTAAGGATGATCCGAAAATCCTGTTTAACTACATGTCGACCGAACAGGATTGGGAAGACTTCCGCACCTGTATTCGCCTCACGCGTGAGATTTTTGCGCAGGATGCGTTTAAACCGTTTGTGAAACATGAAATCCAGCCGGGTGCGGCGCTGCAAAGCGATGATGAGCTGAATGGCTTTATCAAAGAGCACGTGGAAAGTGCCTTCCACCCCTGTGGCACCTGTAAAATCGGGGCAGTGGATGATCCAATGGCTGTTGTTGATCCAGAATGCCGCGTAATCGGCGTCGAAGGGCTGCGCGTTGCCGATAGCTCGATCTTCCCGCGCATCACCAATGGCAACTTGAATGGCCCATCCATCATGACCGGTGAAAAAGCCGCCGATCACATTCTTGGGCAACGCTTGCCGTCTTCGAATGCGGCCCCTTGGGTGCATGACAACTGGAAAACAGCACAGCGCTAAGGCGCATTTGATCTTGCTCAAGTCGCCTATCTCCTGAGTGCGTTACATTAAGACGACTCAGCAAAAGGAGATAGGCGATGAGCCATACACCACATGAACTGGTGCAAGAGTTTCCCGAATTTTCTAGTAAGATCAGTGATCTAAAGAAAAATGATGCGCATTTTGCGCGTCTTGCGGATGAGTATCATACCCTCAATCGCGCGGTGCATCGCGCAGAGACTTTGATCGAGCCGATCGAAGAACTTGCGGAGTCTCAGCTTCGCAAGCAACGGGCCGCGCTGAAAGATGAAATCTACCGACTGCTCGCAGCATAAAGGTTTGCCTGCGAGGGAAGTGGCGGCAGCGGCACCGCAGGGACCGCCACTTTGCAAACCACTTGCAGGAGTCTTTGCAAGATTACCCCACCTCGTATGGCAAGACGTGCCGGGTGTTTTCGTGAATGGTCAACTTGCGTTCGAGTGGAGGAACCGACCGCTGGTGGCAATCTGTCCGTTCGCAAATCCGGCACGAAATGCCGATCGGTTGATATGATGCAGCGTTGGTAACATCCATATTGTCTGCATAGATCAGCTGATCGGCATGTTTGATCTCACACCCCAATGCAATCGCATATCGGCGCACCGGTGACCCATAGTGACCGCCTGATTTCGACACATCGCGTGCAAGTGAGAAGTATCTGACCCCATCTGGCGTCTCTGCCAGTTGCCGCAGAAAACGTCCGGGGGTTTCAAACGCACGGTGCACATTCCAAAGCGGGCAGGCGCCGCCAAACCGGGCAAATTGGAGCCGCGTGGCTGAGTGGCGTTTGGTGATTGTACCCGCTTGATCGACACGTACAAAAAAGAACGGCACGCCTTTGTTTCCAGGGCGTTGAAGGGTGGATAGCCGGTGGGCCACTTGCTCAATCGAGGCGCCAAAGGTCTGTGAAAGGCGCTCTAGATCGTGGCGCAGCGATTGTGCCGCGGTTAGGAACTTGCCGTAGGGCATCATCGCAGCCCCTGCAAAATAGTTGGCGAGGCCGATTTTGGCGATTTGGCGGGCGGAGTCTGATTGAAAGCCGGCCAAATCAAGGGTGGCTTCAAGCAGGGAATTCTTTTGCAACAGAACAACTTGCAGGAGGATCTGAAAGTTGCGCGTTTCAGGGGCTGCACGCGTTGAAAGGTGAAGCGTTCCTGTTTGTGGATCATAGCGACGTAAAACGGCGTCATCGGTAAATAATACCGTAACACCTATCTGCTTTAAGGCCTGAATAGCTGCATTTATCACCCCATCTTGCTCTTGTGCGATATTTGAAAAGTTTTCAGCCGCGCGATCCACTGCGTCGATATAATTGTCGCAATAGTGAAAGAAGTCACGCACCTCATCCCACGGGCTGGGCTGCATTTGTACGTCTTCTCGACCCAAAGCTTCGTCTAATGAGGCAAGCCGTTCATGTGTTTGGCGATAGGCGTGGTGCAGTTTCAAAAACGCCCGCGCCAAGGTCGGGGCGTTTGACGCCGACAGCCTGATATCGGCCAGCGGAACCTCTGTTTCAGCAAGTACCGGGTCTGCGAGCGCTTCGCGCATGTCGCTCACAAGGCGCTCGCTGTCACCTGTTGAAAGCTCGGTGACATCAATGCCAAATTCTTGCGCCAGGGCCAGCACCACGGTAGTCGAGACAGGCCTGTTATTGTTTTCCATCTGATTGAGGTAGGGCAGTGAAACGCCAAGCTTTTGGGCAAAGTCTTTTTGCGTCAACGCCACACGATTGCGGATTTCGCGGAGCTTTGCACCGGCATAGAGTTTTTGACTGGCCATAATCACGCCCTCTGGGTTTGCAAGTTAGCACGACTACTAACTTACATTTGCAAACTTTAAAAATCCAGATGAGACTTTTAGAGTTTAACTCGGCGATCTCGGATCATGACGGCCATAATTGACACACACCCGAGTGCCGCACAGATAAACATCAGCCACAGAAGCGGGAATGCGCCAGTTTCTGGGGTCAGCAATGCACTGGCAGTGGCTGAAATGAGCGCACCTAGGCCAACAAGGATCGCTCCGGATAGGCCAGACGCCGTTCCGGCCAGTTGTGGCCGCACGGAGAGTGCCCCGGCAGTTGCGTTGGGGATGGTTAAGCCATTCCCAAGGCCGACGCAGACCACAAAGCCAAAGAAGCTCAGGGCGCTGCCATAGCCCAAAGCAAAGATCAGAAGTGACAGACCCATACCGATCCCGTTGATCAAACATCCCCATAGAACCATACGGTTAACACCCACGCGGGCGGACAATTGGCCAGAAACAAAATTGCCCACCATGTAGCCCACAGTGGGTGCACCAAAGTAAATGCCAAGCTCTGTGGGGGACATGTTAAACATCGTTGTCGCAACAAAGGGCGCACCGCCGAGGAACGCAAAGAAAGACCCGGACGACAGGGCGGAAGCCAGGGCATAGCCCCAGAACCGTATGCTTCGCAGCAATTCCGGATACTCTTTGAATTGCTGGGTGATGGATAGGGCGCTGGGGGATTTCGTTTCTCCCATATCCATCCAGGCCACACCCCAAATCACCGCCCCAACAATAAAGAGGGCAATAAAATTGGCGCGCCAGTCAAACATCTCTTCCAAGACGCCCCCAATGGCGGGGCTGATCATGGGGACAATGGACATGCCCATGGTGACATAGCCAATCATCGAAGCGGCCTCGGCCGTCGGAACCATATCGCGCACAGCTGCGCGGCTAATCAGCATCAACGCTGCTGCAACGGCCTGCATCATGCGGAATAGCAAAAAGGTTTCTGCTGTCGGGGCGAGGATGCAGCCGATTGTTGCGGCAAGAAAGAGCGCAATCGCCCAAAGTATGACGGGTCGTCGCCCGTATTTATCTGATATTGGCCCGGCAAAGATTTGCAAGACGGCATTCATGCCTAGGTACACGCTGATGGACAGCTGCATCATCCGATAATCGGTCTCAAAATAAGTGGTCATCCCCGGAAGGCTTGGCAAAAAGATGTTCATTGCCAGCGCACCAAGGCTTGCCAGTAGGATCAATGTCGTGATGTGCGGCGGCGTGGTTCGGTCGAAATACCGGACAATGGGCCGCGTGAATTCAAGTTGAGACATACCTATTGTGGTAAAGATGTTATTTCATTGTGTCTATGGTTGTGCGGTTGAACGGGTAAGGCTTTGCTTATTTGCAATTATCAGTGGTCGACTTTGCATAGGTTTGCAAATTTGCCGAAAAGAGCTTTGCGCCCTCAGAGTTCAGGCCTATGGTGTCTGCAAATGCAAGAGGGTCCAGCATGAAAGATATCCTGAAAGAGCTTGAAGATCGTCGCGATGTGGCACGCCTTGGGGGCGGTCAGCGTCGGATTGATGCGCAACACGCCAAAGGCAAACTGACCGCACGTGAGCGGATAGAGCTTTTGTTGGACGAAGACAGCTTTGAAGAATTTGACATGTTCAAAGCGCATCGCTGCACCGAGTTTGGGATGCAAGAACAAAAGCCAGCTGGCGACGGTGTTATCACCGGTTGGGGCACTATCAATGGCCGCATGGTCTATGTGTATTCTCAAGACTTTACAGTGTTTGGCGGGTCGCTGTCGGAAACCCACGCTGAAAAGATCTGTAAAATCATGGATATGGCCATCCAGAATGGCGCACCTGTGATTGGTCTGAACGATTCCGGTGGTGCACGTATTCAAGAAGGCGTTGCGTCTTTGGCAGGCTATGCCGAAGTGTTCCAGCGCAACATCATGGCATCCGGCGTTGTGCCGCAGATTTCTGTGATCATGGGCCCATGTGCAGGTGGCGCGGTATATTCTCCAGCGATGACTGACTTTATCTTTATGGTTAAAGACAGCTCATACATGTTTGTCACCGGTCCTGATGTTGTGAAAACTGTGACCAATGAGGTTGTGACAGCAGAAGAGCTGGGCGGGGCATCCACGCATACCAAGAAATCTTCGGTTGCCGATGGCGCATTTGAAAATGATGTCGAAGCGCTGGCCGAAGTACGTCGCCTTGTCGACTTCCTGCCGCTGAGCAACAAAGAAAAGCCTCCGGTACGTCCATTCTTTGATCAGCCGGGCCGCGTTGAAGACAGCTTGGATACGCTGATCCCAGAGAACCCGAATTCGCCTTATGACATGAAGGAACTGATCCTGAAGGTCGCGGATGAAGGTGACTTCTACGAAATCCAAGAAGACTATGCTGGCAACATCATCACAGGCTTTATCCGTTTGGAAGGTCAGACTGTGGGCGTTGTGGCGAACCAGCCAATGGTTCTTGCAGGCTGTTTGGATATCGACAGCTCTCGCAAAGCGGCACGGTTTGTGCGCTTCTGTGACTGCTTTGAAATTCCGATCCTGACTCTGGTTGATGTTCCGGGCTTCTTGCCGGGCACGTCGCAGGAATATGGTGGTGTTATTAAGCACGGTGCAAAATTGTTGTTCGCTTATGGCGAGGCAACCGTTCCAAAAGTGACTGTGATCACTCGGAAAGCTTATGGCGGTGCCTATGACGTTATGGCGTCCAAGCACCTGCGGGGCGATTTCAACTACGCTTGGCCAACTGCGGAGATCGCGGTGATGGGGGCCAAAGGGGCAACCGAGATTATCCACCGCGCCGATCTGGGCGATGCGGAAAAGATCGCACAGCACACGCAAGACTATGAAGATCGTTTTGCGAACCCGTTTGTCGCCGCAGAGCGTGGCTTTATCGATGAGGTGATCATGCCGCATTCGACACGCCGCCGTGTCAGCCGTGCCTTTGCATCACTGCGCAACAAGTCGCTGAAAAACCCTTGGAAAAAGCACGACAACATCCCGCTGTAATCCAAGCTTTGGGGGCGAAAGCCCCCATACCACCTACTATTCTCTGAAAAGGGTACGCAATTGCCTCGCAACACCTGGCATATCATTCGCGAAGATCGGTCTGTGACCGTGGCCCGGCATTTGCCGGTGCGCTTTGATGTGTCTGTCGAGGCAGATTTGCCCGCTGGCCGTGCTTTGCAGGTGGCACAGCAAGTGCGTCAGGATATGTGGCGTTCGCTACAAAGCTTGCGTGGCTTTTCGCCTGTTGTGCAAGTGACTGAAACCGCGACGGGATTGAACGTACGGGCAGGGGGGCGGTTTGAAGGCCGGTTCCCGAAAAGCACCGCCGAAGCCCAGATCGAGGCAGTTTTGCACAATCCACGCAATCGCGTGCGTTGGGCCAACTATGCGGCGCGCCGCAAAGAGGCCGCCAATGTATAGATTGGCTTTGCTTGCATCTTTGATTGTGGCCCCATTGGCAGGGCAGGCGTCGTCTGTTCCATCGGGCCACGCGCTGGAGTTGCAAGAGCAATTCTGGGAAACGCTGCAGGATGGCACCCAAGTGTTTCGTCAGCGTTTTGTGATGCCTGCGATTGCAGAACAAAGCGTTGGATACATGCAGCTTGTCGATGATTTCGAGTATCTCTGCACCCACAGTGCGATTCCCGAAATTGCTGCTGAAAACCTCACAATCGATCAAATCGTGATCTCTCTTTCCGATCGTGAGACTGAATTTGGCGTCGCTTCGCCGGAAGCGATCCAGTATTTTGAGGCATTTTCACTTAAAAACGACATCTGTATCTGGGAGGCTTTCCAATGAGCCTACTAGATATAGCGACATCCCGCCCACGTCGGCGGAGTTTTGCGTCTTTGACGTCACATCATGGTGACCCTCTGGTCATTCCGTTTATTTTCTCGTCTGTATCGACTAGGCTTCGCGTCGGGTACACCAGATTTACCTCGTACCCAAACAAGGGGCAGGCAGGGCACCAAGGCCCTGTTTCCGAAGAAAATAAAATTAGGAGACTAAGATGTCCAAGAGCATCAAGACAGTACTGGCATTTGGCCTCGTCGCATTCATTGCAGCATGTGCAAAAGCGCCAGAAGAAGAATTCGTTGTTGTCGACCCTGAGCCGATTTCAACAGAGCCGACACACACCGGCAAATACAAGTAATAATCAGTGGGGGCTGCCTCACGCAGCCTCCGCTTTTTCGGCCCCGCTGGGCCGTGGCTGTGCGCCCAAGCCGTGCAAAACTGGCCTAAACCTAGCTTTTTCTGAATATTTCGGGTTAAATGGCTTCCTTTCGAACGAGGGAGGACGAAAACCATGCGCAATTTCATGTTGTGCGTGTCGTCAGGCGCATTTGTTGCGGCCTGTGCGGCGACAGAACCCGAACCCATTCAAACAGAACCGCGGTTCGATAAATTCGGCAATTACGAATGTGATGTCATTCCGGGAACCAATGTCTGTGTCCCGCCGGATGACGAAGAACCGTGTATCTTGGCGGATGGCACAGTCATTCCACCCGGCCAGCCGTGCTTGCCACCGGATGATGACGACAGCAGTACATCCGGCGGCGGCCGTACTCCTGGAACGCCGGGCACACCGGGCCGACCATAGACTAAGTAAAACTGGGACTGTGCGCGGAGCCTTCTCTGCGATATGTGCGCTTTCATCAAAGATGGAGGCCAGCATATGCTGAAACACCGTGGTTTTCCGGGACGACTCCCGGGCAGTGACTTTCAATTTACTATTCGACGCCCAAATCCTAAGGGCGTCACACCGCTTACAAAACGTGAACGGTTCAGGGATCGGCGTCCGCCAGATCGCAAAGCAGACCTTGGATTTATGCAAGCGCTTTGGGAAAATTTTGGCGATGAACCGTTCGAACGCGGCAATCTGGATGCAGGCCGTTTGAGCTGGCTTTTTGGCCGCGAAGTTGTGCCCGCAGAAGACCCATTTGATCCGGCGAGCTACGAAGCTCTCCTTAAGATTGATGAGAGCGTTGCGCGAGCGTCATTCCCTGATGCGTTTGACGGAGACGACTGGAGATGACCAATCGTCGGCCATATTTCGCCCATTGCGCAGGTTATAAGGCGTCTGAAACACCTGTTTCGGGCATGTCTTTGCCGATGCAAAGCCCAAATGGGCGGGAAGTGGCTGACCATAATACCATTGGTCACTGCGCAGTTGTTTTGCGCAATGCACGTGTAGATAGTGCGGATAAGGGTACCCTGGTCTCCGCTGAGGTATCCGGTAACAGTATATTCCGTTACCCTTCCCCAAGCAGGTGGTCTGGTTATGTCCCCTCCAGACCACCTGCAATTTTCCGCCAAGTTTATGTTGCCTATGCGCGAACCACTGCCGAGTCAGACCGACCCGTACAGTTTGGATTGCAGCCTCTGACTGCCGTGGCATTGTCGCCACGAAAGAACATGCCAGTCAGAAGGGGCAAGAACAGATGCAGAAATTCAAGATTGTGGTCCTTACCATCGTCGCAGCCAGCGGGCTCGCGGCCTGTGGAGACACACCACTTGAGCAAGGATTGCTTGGCGCAGGCGCCGGTGCAGGTGCTGCACTCGTCACAGGTGGCAGCACCACAACCGGCGCAGTCATTGGTGGCGCAGCCAACCTCGCGTACTGCCAAACCAATCCTGGTAAATGCAAATAATCATCTGATCGCCGCATCCGTGCGGCCTCATCGTCATGAAACCATCGGTGCGTCTTGTGCCGGTGGTTTTTTTGTTGCCCAAGTCCGGGAAAACGCCCGGCACAAAGACCAAGAAGGGACGTGCTATGTTTGATAAGATCCTGATTGCCAACCGGGGCGAGATTGCCTGCCGGGTGATCAAGACCGCGCGCAAAATGGGGATTGCCACTGTGGCAATCTATTCGGATGCGGATAAAAACGCATTGCACGTCAAGATGGCGGATGAAGCCATTCATATTGGCCCGCCACAGGCCAACCAATCCTATATCGTGATCGACAAGGTCATGGACGCGATCCGCACATCGGGCGCACAAGCGGTTCACCCGGGTTATGGTTTCTTGTCCGAGAACGCGAAGTTCGCCGAAGCCTTGGAGGACGCAGGTGTTGCCTTTGTTGGGCCACCTAAAGGGGCCATTGAGGCGATGGGGGATAAGATCACCTCTAAGAAAATCGCGCAAGAAGCCGGTGTATCAACGGTTCCGGGCTATATGGGCCTGATCGAAGATGCCGAAGACGCGGTGAAAATTTCGAACGAAGTTGGTTATCCTGTCATGATCAAAGCCTCTGCCGGTGGCGGCGGTAAAGGTATGCGGATTGCCTGGAATGACGACGAAGCCCGCGAAGGGTTCCAATCTTCTAAAAACGAAGCGGCGAACTCTTTTGGGGATGACCGTATCTTCATCGAGAAATTTGTGACCCAGCCGCGTCACATCGAAATTCAGGTGCTGTGTGATGCGCATGGCAACGGCATCTATCTGGGCGAGCGCGAATGCTCGATCCAACGTCGTAACCAAAAGGTCGTCGAAGAAGCGCCATCTCCGTTCCTTGACGAAGAAACCCGCCGCGCGATGGGCGAACAGTCGGTCGCTTTGGCCAAGGCTGTAGGTTATGCCTCTGCCGGGACTGTGGAATTTATCGTGGATGGCGACAAGAATTTCTACTTCCTCGAGATGAACACACGTTTGCAGGTGGAACACCCTGTGACCGAGCTGATCACTGGTGTCGACCTTGTGGAGCAGATGATCCGCGTCGCCAATGGCGAGCCGCTGAGCATCAAGCAAGAAGACGTGAAGCTAAACGGTTGGGCGATTGAAAACCGTTTGTACGCTGAAGATCCATATCGTGGCTTCCTGCCATCCATTGGTCGTTTGACACGCTACCGCCCACCGGCGGAAGTGGCGGCTGGCCCAATGGCTGAAAATGGCACATGGCATGGGGATGCACCGCAGGGTGTGACCGCTGTACGGAATGACACCGGCGTCTTTGAAGGCGGCGAAATCAGCATGTACTACGATCCTATGATCGCCAAGCTGTGTACGTGGGGGCCAGATCGTGCCTCTGCCATCGAAGCGATGCGCGTGGCGCTGGACAGCTTTGAAGTCGAAGGTATTGGCCATAACCTGCCGTTTGTGTCAGCCGTTATGGACCACCAGAAATTTGTCGATGGCGTGATGACCACGGCCTTTATCGAAGAAGAATACCCAGACGGTTTCAACGGTGTTGAACTGCCTGCCGCTGACCTTAAGCGCATTGCAGCCTCTGCCGCAGCGATGCACCGTGTTGCTGAAATCCGCCGTACTCGCGTGTCGGGTCGGATGGACAATCACGAACGTCGTGTTGGGGAAGATTGGGTTGTGACCCTACAAGGCACTGACTTTGCAGTAAATGTTCAAGCGGACCCAGAAGGTGCGACCATTGGATTTGATGACGGGTCTTCGGTGCGTGTCGCAAGTGATTGGACACCGGGCAACCAATTGGCAAAGATCGACGTTGACGGTGAAGCGCTCGCGCTGAAAGTCGGCAAGATCTCAGGCGGGTTCCGCATTCGTAGCCGTGGCGCAGACATGAAGGTGCATGTGCGCACTCCACGTCAGGCCGAGCTTGCAAAGCTTATGCCAGAGAAGCTGCCGCCAGACACTTCCAAGATGCTGCTGTGCCCAATGCCGGGTCTGATCGTGAAGGTCGACGTAGAAGTGGGCCAAGAAGTTCAAGAAGGTCAGGCGTTGTGCACTGTGGAAGCCATGAAAATGGAAAACATTCTACGCGCAGAGAAGAAATCCGTTGTCACCAAGATCAACGCAGCAGCAGGCGACAGCCTTGCGGTTGACGATGTGATCATGGAGTTCGAATGATCTGATGACACAGGTTGCGCGGCATAAGACAGATCAAGTGAGGTCCACCGGACCTTACTTGGCTGCTCGTCTGTCGCGCACCTCTTGCTGGCGCAGGGGCAACTTGTCGATCGAGCGTGAGATTTCGCGCACATCCCAAGGGAAAGGTTTACGCAAGTACACCGTTCCGTCCTTTGCCATGACCACCAGCATAAACCCGCGTGGGCGCAGCTTTTGCCGTAAGGCAGATTTCGCCTCTGGGTTGGTATCGGTCAGAACGACGACATCACGCGTGCGCAGTTCATCCTGCAATCCTTCGAGGAGCGCAATCTGCTGCACAAACCGCGGGTCATTCTCGCTATCAGCCAACACGACCACTGGGCGCTTAACCCAAAGGTATGTGTCAAGTTCCACATCTTCGGCACCGACGAAGAGTGGATCATCTTCTGCCAGATTGGCATCGGCAGCAAAAGCCGAAGGCGCCAGAAATACTGGTAGAACAAGGGCTAAGCGGAATCGTTTAAACATGCTCATATTCCCTAATATAGGCGGTGTGGGCGCAAATGCGATGGGCCAGTGTCCTTCGCCCCTAAAAATTCAGAGAAACTGGGCTGTGCGCGACGCACAAGCTTGAGTGAGGAGAGGACTAGCGATGACCACGAAAGACGATTGGGCACAGCTTGCAGAAAAAGAACTGCGCGGCCGCCCGTTGGACGACCTGAACTGGGATACGCTGGAAGGCATCGAGGTAAAACCGGTTTACACGCAGGAAGACCTGAAAGATGCAGACCATCTGGGCGGTATGCCTGGCTTTGGGCCATTTACCCGTGGTGTGAAAGCCACCATGTATGCAGGCCGTCCTTGGACGATCCGCCAATACGCGGGTTTCTCGACAGCTGAAGAATCCAACGCCTTTTACCGCCGCAACCTTGCGGCGGGTCAGCAGGGTGTCTCTGTTGCATTCGATCTTGCTACGCACCGTGGCTACGATTCAGATCACCCTCGTGTCGAAGGTGACGTGGGCAAAGCCGGTGTGGCGATCGACAGCGTTGAGGACATGAAAGTTCTCTTTGACGGTATCCCGCTGGATAAAGTCTCGGTTTCGATGACCATGAACGGCGCGGTTATTCCGATCCTTGCGAACTTCATCGTCGCAGGCGAAGAGCAGGGGCATGACAAGGCATTGCTGGCCGGAACTATTCAGAACGATATTCTGAAAGAGTTCATGGTGCGCAACACCTACATCTACCCGCCAGAGCCTTCGATGCGGATCATTTCGGACATCATTGAATATACATCCAATGAGATGCCGAAGTTTAACTCGATCTCGATTTCCGGCTACCACATGCAAGAAGCCGGCGCGAACCTAGTGCAAGAACTGGCGTATACACTGGCGGATGGCCGTGAATATGTGCGTGCCGCCATTGAGGCCGGGATGGATGTCGATAAATTCGCAGGTCGCCTGAGCTTCTTCTTTGCGATTGGTATGAACTTCTTCATGGAGGCTGCTAAACTGCGTGCCGCGCGTTTGCTGTGGCATCGCATCATGACAGAGTTCGGTGCGAAATCAGAGCGATCCAAAATGCTGCGGACCCACTGCCAAACCTCTGGCGTGTCATTGCAGGAACAAGACCCATACAACAACGTGGTTCGTACGGCTTACGAAGCAATGGCGGCAGCGCTGGGTGGTACACAATCGTTGCACACCAATGCGCTGGACGAGGCGATTGCACTTCCAACTGACTTTTCCGCACGTATTGCGCGGAACACACAGTTGATTTTGCAAGAAGAAACCGGGATCACCAATGTGGTCGATCCATTGGCCGGGTCGTACTATGTTGAAAGCCTGACCCATGAATTGGCGACCAAAGCTTGGGAGCTGATCGAAGAGGTCGAAGAGATGGGCGGGATGACCAAGGCTGTAGCCTCTGGCATGCCGAAACTGCGCATCGAAGAAACCGCTGCACGTCGTCAGGCGATGGTGGATCGTGGTGACGAAGTTGTCGTGGGCGTCAACAAATATCGTTTGGACAAACAAGACGACATCGACATTCTGGATGTGGACAACATGGCTGTCCGTGATAGCCAGATCGCCCGCCTAAACGAAATGCGGGCCACACGCGACGAAGCGGCCTGTCAGGCGGCTTTGGAAGAGCTCACACGCCGGTCCAAGGAAGGCGGTAACTTGCTTGAGGCGGCTGTCGAGGCCGCCCGTCAACGCGCATCTGTCGGGGAGATCAGCATGGCGATGGAGAAGGAATTTGGACGTCACCGCGCAGAGGTGAAAACGCTCGCGGGTGTTTATGGCGCAGCCTATGAAGGCGACGAGGGTTTTGCACGCATTCAAAAATCGATCGAAGATTTCGCCGAGGCAGAGGGCCGTCGCCCACGTCTGCTGGTTGTGAAAATGGGTCAAGACGGTCACGACCGTGGCGCCAAAGTGATCGCAACAGCCTTTGCTGATATCGGCTTTGATGTTGATGTTGGCCCGCTGTTCCAGACGCCCGATGAGGCTGCTCAGGATGCCATCGACAACGATGTGCATGTTGTTGGGATTTCCTCACAGGCTGCCGGCCACAAGACATTGGCACCCCAATTGATCGAAGCGCTGAAAAACAACGACGCTGAAGACATCATTGTGATCTGTGGCGGTGTTATTCCGCAGCAAGACTATGATTTCCTTAAGAAAGCAGGGGTCAAAGCGATCTTTGGGCCGGGCACCAATATCCCCGAAGCCGCCGAAGATATCCTGCGCTTGATCCGAGAAGCGCGGAGCTAAATAGAAAAAGGGAGGCTTCGGCCTCCTTTTTTGTTGCCGCCCATTTCTCGCCGATTTTAGCAGTTTCAAACTGGGACATTGCGAAGGCCGCCTGAGATAGTCCAGTATGGTCTATGTTGTGAGTATTGGGGGGCGTGCATGTTACTATTAGATCATCTTGCCGTGGCGGGAGAAACGCTACAAGACGCGGTGGCTTTGGTTGAGGGATCCTTGGGCGTCGCCATGCGCCCCGGTGGCACACACGCCCGGTATGGCACACATAATCAACTATTAGGTTTGGCAGATGGTCTGTATTTAGAGGCGATTGCGATCAATCCCGATGCAGCCCCGCCTCAAGATGCGCGCTGGTTTGATCTGGATCGGTTCACAGGCCATGCCCGTCTAAGCAATTGGGCCATTCGCACCCATGACATCGCTGCAACGCTCGCCGCGGTGCCCAGCGGGGCAGGCCGTGCTGTGGCGTTGCAACGTGGTGATTTGCGCTGGCGCATGGCCGTGCCCCAAAACGGTATTTTACCAATGGAAGGCTGCTTTCCAACGTTTCTACAGTGGGATGTTTCCCCGATACCGGGGGAAACGCTACCGGCCTCCGGTTGTCGTTTGATCCGGCTAGAAATCGCCCATCCCGAGGCTTCCGCCCTGACAGACTTGGTGCCGTTTTCTGATCCGCGCGTACATTATGTCGATGGGCCTGTCGCATTGCGCGCGACGATTGATACCCCTCATGGAATACGCATTTTGCAATGAGGATCAGTGCAGGCGAAGTACGTTGATGTTGGTGCTTGTCAGAGGGGGGCATAGAGTGTTGAATTTTTTAATGTTCACCTTATGTTCGGTGAAGTGTAATTCAGGGTACAAGGTATGATCCCTAATGAGGCAATCACTTAGAACCAAGGCAATCACAGTTTGTAACGACAAGATTGCCAAGAAAGGTGAGACAGTTGGTCTGTCTTTCTATGCGTTTTTTTCCAACAAGAATGACGATCCGGAACTGCTTATGGAAGCGGCGGAATGGTGGATTAAAACCCACGAGCTTGATCATTTTGAGAAGGCATTGAAAATCCGAGAGATGATTGAGTCAGGCGTTTAAAAAACAACTGCGCCGTACGGGACATTGAATTTTGACCAGATCAGCAAAACGTTCTCTGAAAGTCTGCATTGCCTACTGGCTCTCGGTCAGATTGTTGCATTCAACTCAAAACACGGTTGCCATCGACTTTGACATCGCTTTAGGGTTCAGAAAAACCGGGTCTTTTCGGGCGGCATGGCGCGAGGACCGAGGGTGGATGAACTTGATATTGATACGAAAAACACTTTGACGCGGTGACAATTCGCGCTGCGAGGCTTAGGATAACCCCATGTCTATATGGAGCAAAATCAGCGAGGCACTGGCTGCGCTTGCCAAAGGCGAGAGCCTATCAGAAGTCTTTGAGCGTCTGCGCACCCCGCCAGAGCGGTCTGTGGCCTTTACCATTGCTGTAATCGCTTTGGGTGCGAAAATGGCCAAGGCGGATGGTCTTGTCACCCGAGACGAAGTGACCGCCTTTCGCGAAGTGTTTCAGATTCCACCCGAGGATGAGGCCGGTGCGGCCAAGGTCTTTAACCTTGCACGACAAGACGCAACTGGGTTCGAAGAATACGCCCAGCGTATCAGGGGTTTGTTTTCGGCAGATCACGCTTGTTTCTGTGACCTGATGGAAGGTCTGTTCCACATCGCAATGGCGGATGGCACCTATCATCCAAACGAAGATTTGTTTCTAGAACGTGTGGCCGAGATATTCGGCATGGAACCGGCGCGGTATCAGGCGATTAAAACTCGGTTTGTGCCGGATGCCGATCCCGATCCCTATACGGTGTTGGGTGTCGATCCTGAAACTCCATTGGATGACATCCGCAAAGCTTGGCGGCAGCTGGTGCGTGATACGCACCCGGATGCGATGATGGCGCGGGGGGTTCCGGCTGAGGCGATTAAACTGGCCGAACGCAAAATGATTGACGTGAACCGCGCGTGGGATGAAATCAACGGAAAGGCCGCTTGATGCGCATTGCCACGTATAACGTGGAATGGTTCGCGAGCTTGTTTGATGAAACAAATAAGCTGATCAAAGATGACAGCTGGTCATCCCGCCGTGATGTCACTAAAGCCCAGCAATCAGAGGCCGTCGCCAAAGTCTTCAAATCCATGGACGCTGATGCGGTCTTGGTGGTCGAAGCGCCAGATCAGAATGGCAAACGTTCGACCGTTGCAGCGCTAGAGCATTTTGCCGAGACTTATGGCCTGCGCACCCGCGCGGCCATTATTGGGTTTTCCAACGACACTCAGCAGGAAATTGCCCTGCTGTATGATCCGGACGCCGTTACGGCAAAGCATGACCCACAACGCTCACTTGATGCGCCACGATTTGATCAGGACTTTGCGATTGATCTGGATGTCGACGAACGTTCAGATCTTGTGCGGTTTTCCAAACCTCCGCTCGAACTGGCGCTCACCACCAAGCAGGACAATGTTCTGCGGCTGATTGGGGCGCATCTGAAATCCAAGGCCCCACATGGTGCACGGAATCGCGATGAGGTCATCCGCATTTCGATCGCCAATCGCCGCAAGCAACTGGCGCAGGCCATCTGGCTACGCCGTCGGGTGGTTGAGCATCTAAAGGCAGGTCAAAGCCTATTGCTGGCCGGTGACTTGAACGACGGCCCTGGTTTGGATGAGTACGAAGATCTGTTTGGCCGCTCATCCGTCGAGATCATCATGGGGGAAGAGGGGCGGGATTGCCTGTTTGATCCCCATGCTCGGGCCGCTCTAGCGACCCGTGTGGGCGCACGCTTGGCGACCTCTCGCTTTTACATTGCGCATGAAAAACGTTATTTGCAGGCATTGCTGGACTATATCATGGTGTCCCCAGACTTGCGTGCAAAACAGGGGGCGTGGCGCATTTGGCATCCGTTTGATGACTCTGAATGCTGGCGCACTCCGGATTTGCGCGAAGCTTTGTTGACGGCGTCAGATCATTTTCCGGTGACGTTAGATATCGACATCTGATGATGCTTGCTGGCCGACACTCTGAAGGAGGCGACGATGGCACTGTTTAAATCCATTCTGACCTGCGCAGCTGTTATGACGGCGGTTCCTGCCTTTGCCGAGGAAGAAAGCGAAGGGAAATCCTTGATGCAGCAGGGGGCAGAGATGTTCCTGAAAGGGCTGACCGAGCAGATGGAGCCTGCGCTTGAAGACCTAAAATCCTTATCCGAAGAAATGGGCCCTCAGCTGCGGAATTTTCTAGCAGAAATGGGGCCAGCACTGGGAGAGGTGTTTGAGCAGGTCGAGGATTGGACGCTTTATCACCCGCCAGAAATTTTGCCGAATGGTGATATCATCTTGCGTAAGCGTCTGCCCGACGCCGAAAAAGAAACGGCCCCAGAGGGGCCCGTTGATCTTTAATCAAGTGATGGCCTCAGTCGACCGCGTGATTTACCTTAAGTTCAGCATCCAGGGCTTTCGCCAAAGACTGTAGCCGCGCTTCAGCGACTTCGCCGTAAAGGGCATTGGCACCACTGGGCAGATCAAGTTCCAGCACAGCCGCCTTTGGATCATAGCGGAACGTGCCCATATCTGCGTCTTTCTTCATCCAGAGCATTGCGCCAAATCGCATGGCGCGGCCTAAGACTTCAGCGTCACGGATGTCTGCCTCTGACAGTAGGTTATACAAATCCGCAAATCGTGTGCCCTCGCGTTTGTTGCGATAGCGGTGCAATAGCGCCAAGCCTAGCAGCACGCGCTCTGCATGAGTGAGCCCACCCAGATTGGCCCGTGTGGCGTTGTCAAAGCATGTTTCCGCCCTGTAGTCCGGGTGCGCACGCCAGCTGACATCATGCAAAAGGCAGGCCGCCTTGATCAACCGCTTTCGTTCAGGAGAGGCATCCGGAAAGATTGGTAGAATGAAATGATAAAGCGTTTTGCCAAAGCCGGGTAGGCGGGAATCTTTGGCCTCTGCAAAGCGGCACGCTTCGATCAATGGATCACGTTTGCGCAGCTTTTTGGGCATTTGTTCGTACAACATGCCTTCGCGAATGCCATAGGACGAGACAGCGATATCATGCGGGTTAAAGCGGCGGACAACACCTTGCAGCACTTCGACTGCCAAAGGCACCAAAGACATACGTTGACTGGAGACACCACAGTTCTGGCGCAGTGTTTCAGCGTCATTGGCCGCGATAAAGGCAGCAGTCGCATGAATGTCGTCTGCGTTCATGCGATATTCGTGCAAAACATGCAGCGGGTAGCCGCGCCTCTCCATATCGATCCGGGCGATGGCACGCCATGAACCTCCTACTAGAAACAAGCGGTTTTCTTGGGTGCCCATCTGTTCTTGAAGGGCGTCTAATGTTTTGTCGATATAGGCTGCACGCCCTTCGGCACCGCCGGGAACATCACGCAGTTTAAGCGGGCCAAGCTGTGAGGTCATGCGGCGGCCAATTTCACCATCGGTGATTTCAGCAAGTTCCATAGATGAGCCGCCAATATCGCAGACCAACCCATAAGAGCCGGGCCATCCGAGCAAAACGCCCTGCGCAGAAAGGCGGGCCTCTTCGCGGCCATCGATGATGTGGATGACCAAACCGGTTTCTTTTAAGACTTCTTTGCAGAACTCTGGCCCATCAGAGGCCTCGCGCACTGCTGCAGTGGCGACTGCCGTCAGGGGCTCATCGCAGATGTGTTTGGCGATTTCTTGAAAGCGGCGAATGGCAGACAGGGCACGTGCCCGGCCTTCGGGGTTGAGCTTGCCGGTTTCAGAAAGGCCAGCGCCCAAGGCACACATGATCTTTTCGTTGTAAAAATAGGCTGGGCTACGTGCCGCGCCGTCAAAGACAACCAAACGTACCGAGTTAGAGCCAACATCAACCACGCCGACGCGGGATAATCGTCTTGCGGAAGGGTCGTCAAAAAGTGGGCGACCAAAATGGCCCCATTGCGCGTCGGACTCGTTTGTGGCGTCCATGAATCACCCTATTTGTGCGTCGCAGTCAAAATGCGACAGCGACCGGGCAGGGTCAATTGCCTGTTAACCTTTTAGGTCAATTAGTTAACACAGGACACGCGTTCATTCTTTGTGGGTAAGCTTTGGCACGTCAGACGCGCCGGCAGAACCGCGACCTGAAAGGGAAGGGTTTTCCATAAAGAAACGGTGGCAATTAAATGCGAAGCTGCCCTCGGGTACAGGCATGCGGTTGAACGATCCATTTGGGGACATCACCCAGCTTTGCGCTGTGTCTGCAAGGTTAGCGGCCATAATCTGACTTACGATCTGCGCCTTAACTGTTGGGTTCTTGATTTGCACCAATGTTTCCACACGGCGGTTTAGATTGCGGCCCATCCAGTCGGCGGAGGAAATGAACACTTCTGCTTGTTTGGACGGAAGCCCATGGCCATTGCCAAAACAGGCAATCCGGCTGTGTTCCAGAAAGCGACCCACGATGGATTTCACACGGATGTTTTCGGAAAGCCCTTTGATTCCTGGGCGCAAACCACAGATGCCGCGCACAACCAGGCTGATTTTTACACCGGCCTTTGACGCATCATACAGCGCATCAATGATTTCAGGCTCGATGAGCGAGTTCATCTTGGCCCAGATTTCAGCGGGTCTCCCGGCTTTGGCATGTGTCGCCTCGGCTTTGATCATCTCGATGAGTTTGGGTTTCAGCGAGTGGGGTGAGATCGATAGGTTTTCCAGTCGCTCTGGCTGCACATAGCCAGACAGGTAGTTAAACACTTTGGTCGCGTCGCGGCCCAAAGCATCGTCACAGGTGAAAAAGCTAAGGTCTGTATAAATCTTTGCAGTGATCGGGTGATAGTTGCCGGTGCCGTAGTGAGTGTATGTGACCAGCCGGTCACCTTCACGACGCACAACTGTCGAAATCTTGGCGTGGGTCTTCCAATCGGTAAAGCCATAAACCACATGTGCACCGGCACGTTCAAGGCGACGCGACTGGCGAATGTTTGCAGCCTCATCAAAGCGGGCTTTCAGTTCAACCAGGGCCGTCACCGATTTCCCGTCTTCTGCCGCTTCGCAAAGGGCTTCGACGATGGGGGATCGTTTAGAGGTACGATATAGCGTTTGCTTGATGGCCACCACATTTGGGTCACGCGCCGCTTGGGTTAGAAAGCGCACCACCATATCAAAGGTCTCGTAAGGGTGGTGCAGCAGCATGTCTTTTTGCTTGATCGCCTCAAACATATCACCGCTGTGGTCTTGAACCCGTTCGGGGACACGCGGGGCAAAAGAGGGCCAAAGCAAATCTGGGCGGTCATCCAAAACCAACTCTTTCAAGTCGGCGATGCCAATCATCCCTTCGATTTCAACAACTTCGTCACCTGTGACGTGCAGCTGTTCCATGATCAAAGACTTTAAGCTTGCTGGCGCATCCGCAGAAAGTTTCAAGCGCACCACTTCGCCGCGGCGGCGGCGTTTCAGGGCAACTTCAAACTCACGCACCAGATCTTCGGCTTCTTCCTCAACCTCAAGGTCGCTGTCGCGCAAGACGCGGAACGTACAGTGGCCTTTCATCTTATACCCCGGGAACAGGCTATCGAGGTGCAGCAAAAGCAAATCTTCGAGCGGCAAAAAGCGGAAAGTGCCCGGGTCTGATGGCAGGGCCACAAATCGGTCAATCTGCGCCGGGATCGGCAATAACGCCTGAAGCGTGCGTTTGTTCTTTTTACGCTCGAGTTCCAGCGCCAGTGAATAGCCTGTGTTCGGAATGAACGGAAACGGGTGCGCCGGATCAATCGCCAGAGGGGAGAGGACCGGAAAGACTCTATTCAGAAAGACATCAGCCAAGAATTCCTTGTCAGCCTTCGTGACGTCTTTGTGTTTCAGGAGCGTGATGTTCTGTTGCTCTAGCTCGCCGCGCAGCATGCCAAAAATACGCTGCTGGCTTTGCATCAACTTGCGCGCATCGGCGTTGATCATGGTCAGTTGCTCTGGCGGCGTGTGGCCGTCTTGTGCGGGCGTCATATTGCCCTCACGCGCAAGCTCGCGCAGGCCGGCGACGCGCACAGTATAAAACTCGTCCAAATTGGTCGCAGAGATTGACAGGAACCGCAGACGTTCCAGCAAAGGCACCCGAGGATTTTCCGCCTCTTCCAGAACACGCCAGTTGAACGACAGCCAGCTGAGCTCTCGGTTAAAGAAGCGGCGGGGGCCGGTTAAATCCACTTCGTCGACGGTGATCGGCGTGGGGAATTCTGATGCTAGAAAGTCTGCGTGTGTCATAAGCCTGCATATGCCATTCGGCGGTAACGGTTACATGACACTATCAATGTGATCGAAGGGGATGTCCAGAGCAGGGGCAATGAAGGAAATTTGCTTATTTTCAATCGGTTTCCCGCCATTGCTCATGAATGGCGGTGTCTGACTTAGTCTTTCTTAAGCAACTTGGCGGCAAAGGCGCGGGTTATCGGTTTTTTCTGCGCCAGTGACGCGCGATCAAGCTGTTCCACAAGGGCACGAGCCGCGTCAAAGCTGCGATCCATCTGTTTTACCAAATAGGGGATCGTATCGGCATTTGGCACAAGCTGGCGGTCTGCAAAGAGTTTGGCCAGCAGAACGGTCAGCAGGGTATCATCGGGTTCCGTCAAAGTGGCGGCGATGGTGCCCTGCATACGGCTTGCCAGGTCTGGCAAAGTCAGCCCCCAATGTTTGGGCTCGCTGATCCCTGTGAAAAGCAGGGAATGCCCCTCTGCTAAAGTCAGATTGTGCAGATGAAACAAGGCGGCTTGTGCTTCGGCGTCATCCGCGATGTCTGGCACATCTTCGATGGCAACCGGGCCTTGCGCCAGTTCTGGGATGTCAGAGCGGGTGAGGTTGGTGGCGGCCACAATACGGGCACCGCTGACACCAGCCCACACATGGGTGAGGTGGGTTTTTCCGCTGCCTGCAGGGCCCACAAGCGCCAGTTTATGGCCCGTCCAATTGGGCCAGCTTTCCACCAAGGCCAAGGCCAAGTCATTGGCGGAGGTGACAAAGAAATCATCTCTGCCCAGTGCGGGGCGCACAGGCAAATTCAGGCTTAATTGCTCGGCCATATCAGTCTTCTTTTCCAGCAATCCCTTTGTACAGGCGAGACGCCTTGTACTGATCTGCCACATAACGCACAAGCACGCCAATCGCGGCAGCGACAGGCACGGCGACAAGCATTCCGACAAAGCCAAACAACGTGCCAAAGAGTGAGAGTGCAAAGATTAACCAAACCGGATGCAAGCCAACCGAGCTTCCGACCAGTTTTGGTGTCAGAACATTGCCCTCGATCACTTGGCCCAAGCCAAAAATGCCTGCGACAAGCCCCAAAGATACCCAGTCGCCCCAGAACTGAAACAGCCCAAGGCCAATCGCCAAGGCACCGCCAACAAGAGCGCCAACATAAGGGATGAACGTGATGAGGCCCGCGATAAACCCAACCACCAGGCCGAATTGCAGGCCTACGAGCATCAAGGCGATGGCGTAATAGGTTCCAAGGATCAAACACACCGTGCCCATGCCACGCACAAAGGCGGCAAGGGTTTGATCAATCTCTCC
Source organism: uncultured Paracoccaceae bacterium (assembly GCA_947498415.1). Lineage (GTDB taxonomy): Bacteria > Pseudomonadota > Alphaproteobacteria > Rhodobacterales > Rhodobacteraceae > Cognatishimia. Next base: position 458,577 of record CANMKB010000002.1, on the reverse strand, counting down.
GGCCAGCTTGCGGATGACTGGCGCATGATCCAGTGGCAGCAGGCTATTGATCTTGGCAATCATGTTGTCCCAGTCAAGCAGTAGGTAAAAGGCGACAACGGGCACAATCACCAGCAAAACGACCACGTTGATGAGCGAGGCCGCTGAAGTCAGGGCCGTTTGCAACAAGGCCCCGCCTTTTTCCTGCACTTGTTGGCCTATGGCGGCGAGTGTTTGGCTTACGGCGCTGTCGGGTTCCAATAGCTGCGGGAAACGCTGGGTTAAAAAGCTTTGCAGATCACTGGCAAGTTGAGGGGTGATTTGAATAAGCGATGTGGCCTGTGCCACCAATGTGGGCACAACGGCTAGAACCAAGATCACAAAAATCAGAATGGCCACCAAAGTGATGATGGTGGTTGCCGCAGCACGCGAAAAGCCCCAGGCCTCTAGCCGATCCGCGACTGGGTCCAGAAAATAGGCAATCGCACCCCCAAGAACGAAGGGGAGGATGATATCTCCGATCCCCCACAGAGCCACCAAAAAGACAGCAGATGCGATGCCCCAATACTTTGCCTGCTCTTGAACCGGAAGTGCCATGGTTCCCTCGTTTTTATCCCTTTTTTGACACATGGCGCATGGGACTGTGCAAAGCAAGAGAGAGGCGCTGATTTAACCGCCAAAGGCGGCGTTGACCCGTTTCTTGCGCATAGTCAGAGGCGTTTGAGCGAACCGCATGATCCGGGTCGAGCGGGTGCATGGGCATGCCGTAGGACTGCTTTACGCAATTCCTAGAAAGGCAAAGACTATGGAACTGAAAGACAAAACGGTAATTATCACGGGTGCGAGCAGTGGGATCGGCGCTGCGGCGGCGCTTTTGTTTGCGCAAGAGGGCGCGAATGTGGTGCTGGGCGCACGGCGGCAAGCAGAGCTGGAAACATTGACTGGCCAAATCAATCAAAGCAATGGGAACGCGGTGTTCTTGGCCGGGGATGTGACGCATGAATCGTATGCAGCTGATCTGGTGAAACTCGCAGAAATGCGGTTTGGCGGATTGGACGGGGCGTTTAACAATGCCGGCATGGTGGGGGATATGAGCCCGGTCGCCATTATGGAGTCTTCAAACTGGGAGACTGTTTTGGCCACGAACCTGACCAGCGCCTTTTATGCAGCCAAGGCGCAAATTCCGGCCCTCCTTCGGCGCGGTGCTGGGAGTGTTGTTTTCACCAGCTCCTTTGTAGGGCACGACAATGGAGGGATGCCCGGCATGGGCGCCTATGCGGCGGCAAAGTCTGGTCTAAACGGCCTTGTGCAATCGCTGGCCGCGGATCATGCCCCAGAGGGGCTTCGGGTGAACGCCATTTTACCCGGCGGCACCATGACTGCGATGGCGGGAGACGATCCTGACACCCACGCTTTTATCGCAGGTCTGCACCCGGTCAAACGCATGGCCCAACCTGAAGAGATCGCGCAAGCTGCGATGTTCTTGCTGTCTGATCGGGCCGGATTTATCACTGGGGCGCAAATGTCTGTGGATGGGGGGATGGCAGTTAGATTGATGTAGAAACGAGTCTTAGAGGTGATGAATCACAATTCGTGATCTGTTTCATAAAATCAATTCGTTTTGGGAATGTGAGGTTTCACCCCATTGTTGTTTTATCCCAATGAATGGAGAACAACATGTCTACTATCTACGCAGCTTCAAATCCTAAGTTAGAACTGACCTCTGTTGCGATGACCTTTGTTGTCGCAATCGTATTGGGCTTTGCGCTTGGAGCATCAACCAATCGAGTGCAATTGCCTGAAGGGCAAAGTGAAACCGTGATGGAACACGATGACTGGCACGGGAACGTAAAACGCTCGCACCATAATTAATCGGTGCGAGCGGGCTGTAAGTTCAAGTTAGCAGCTTGGACGGGTGCCGGGCAGCAGAACTTTGTCGATGACGTGAATAACACCGTTGTCTGCCTTGATATCGGCGATCACGACTTTGGCCATTTCGCCGGTTCCGTCTGAAATCATAACGCCGCCACTGTTTTTGGTGATGCACAGACGCTCGGATGCCAGAATGGGTTTGAAGTAATTCGAACCCGCTGGGATCTGACCTGCCGACAGGTTGCGATCATCTACGTGATACAGCAGAACATTGGTCAACTGATCTTTGTTTTCAGGCTTGAGTAGAGTTTCCACTGTGCCATCTGGAAGCGCCGCAAAGGCATCGTTTACAGGGGCATAAACTGTAAATGGACCTGGGCCTTGAAGTGTTTCAACCAGACCAGCAGCGCTGACCGCGGCGACAAGTGTTGAAAAGCGTTCGTCGCCAGCAGCGATGTCTACAATGGTGTTCGACGCGAGTGCAGACGTGCCGATGGTGGCAGCCACGAATGTGGCCGCAAATTTGCTTGCGAGCTTCATTGGATATTCCTCTCTATGGATGTGCACGCCTCCCCGGGTGCAACTGTGAAGGAATACGGGGTGTAATCAGGTTTGGATCAAAATTAATTTTCTGGGGCAAGCCGCGGCAACGCGGAGTGCCCCATGTTTCATTGGTATTTCGCAGCGGTGATGAACTCGCCAAAGCTTTCACACCAGATCAAAACTGTATTGTATTCAGAGACATCAACGCCTTCGGGCACCTCAACAATCACGCCTTTAAAGGTCTTTAAATCGCCGATCAAAGCGGCCTCGGATTTAATCGCCTCAAAGGCGGCTTCGGTCTCGACAAATTCTTTGGTCAGATAAAGTTTGTAGTCGGGGCCGGGGGCCAAGCTTCCTTCGTGCACGATCATTTTGGGGGTCACGCTCACAACACCTTCGCCCCAATGCAGAAAATCACTGCCTTCCAGATCGCGGCTAAAGGCGCCGCTATACAGCGCGTCTTTGCTTTGTTCCTGCAACACCGCAGCATTTGGGGCAGCTGGGGCCGTGAGGATTGGTAGGAAATAGATGCCAAGCGCAAAGCCGATGGCCAGCATGGCGGTGTGGGTTCCGGTGAGGACGATGAAACGGAGCATGAGAGGGCCTTTTGTTCAGAGATACTTGGAAAAGAAATAGAAGCTTTTGACACAGAGTATCATTGACCTATCTCAGACGGGAGGGAGAATTGGTTAAATTGGCGTACGCCTAAAATGAAGTCATCATCGCCTTCGTTTTCTGATTTATGCTTTCGCGAATGTCGCCGGTAGATTCTTGGTCGGTTAGGGAAGAAAGCCAGTTATCTGGTGGTGCAGTGATCATTGGCCATTGACGTAAGTCAGCGATAATTTTGTGTTCCTCTGTACTGCGTGGTTCGGAAACGGGATCCCGATCATTCAGAATGCACCAAATACCCGCCCAACAGCGCACAACGGCCCAAGGATTATACCCTCCGCCGCCCGTGACCCAAATGCGCGGGGCACGTTGTCGGAGCAATTGGATTGCATTGAAATATGCATTGTTTGACAAGCTTAGGGTCATCATCAAATCATCTTTCAGTGAATCCGCACCGGCCTGAATGACGATCGCATCTGGCGCAAATGCTTCGACAACAGGAATGATCGCGTGCTCCATCAAGAAAGCCATTTCGCTATCATTGAAGCCTGATGGGACACAGAAATTATAGACGTGATACGACGGATCGCTTTCTGTTCCACTATGGGGCCAACAGTTTTCTTCATGGATTGAAAGTGTCAAAACGTTTGGGTCATAGGTAAATGCGGCTTCGACTGCGTCACCATGGTGAGCATCGAGATCAATGTAAGCGATCCGTTCAACGCCCGTGTCGCGCATGGCCAAGATGCCAAGCACAAGATCATTGAAATAGCCAAACCCAGCGGCGTGTGCTGAATATACGTGGTGAGCGCCTCCAAGAGGGCTGTGAACAATGCCACCATCCGCTAAAAGCTCTGCGGCTTTTAAAGCAACGCCACAGGCCGTTGCAGCCCGCTCGATGACGCTTGGAAAGATCGGTGTATCCCCGCTGCCGAGCCCGTATTTATGGCGGACGTCTAAAGTAACCGCCTGTTTGGCTTCTGCATCATAAGCGGCGTCTATATATCCTTGGTCGTGAAACGCACGTAGTCGCCGGGGAAGTATTTTAGCACCTTCGATATATTTGCTGGACTCAAACCATTCGAAACTTCGAATGAGGTCTAAAGTCGGGGCAGTTTTTGGCCACGCCAGCGGATGATTAGAAGAGCGCCCTGTGCGCCCATAAATATCGCTGCCCAACAGAATTGGTTTTTTGGTCATCTGAAACGCCCCTGTTTGAGCGATTGGAAAGGATGGGGTGACAGTGGTCAAGTCTTCAAAACCTCAAGACGGCACCCAGCCGAAGGCCTTAATTAATGGAAAGCTATTCTTGTCGTATAGAACGGCCATGCACCCCAAGGGGACTTCAAAGGGATGTTAAGCATTCTCTGCCAATCTGACCCACCAATCGGAGAACTGTAACGATGCCCAACGATTTTCGTATCTATTTGTATATCGTTTCGGCGGTCGGATTGACGGCGTATGCTGTCTCTTTTGTCCCAGCGCTGACGAGCGGTGGATCAATGGGGTCTGCAGGTATAGATAAGCAAAGATATGTTGCTGCCTATGTTCAGGAAATGGACCACTGCCAAGAGCAGTCTGAGGACATTGATTGTCAGTGTTTTGCGAACGTCTCTGCGATGATACAGGCGGATGTCCATCCTAAAGTGCCAAATGTGCACTATGCGAACAAACAGGAATTGGCGCGATGGCAAGCGGCTGACTCATGTTAGCTGACGTATGAGAATTTTGTTTCGGTTTTTTGGGTGAGGGGGGCTTCGACGGAGACGTTTTGTTTCCGCTCGGCGAGTGGCAGGTGTGAGCCCAAAAGTGCAACATGCTGCGCCCAATTCAAAGATCCGCTTTCTACAAGGGCTGCCTCCTTAAAGAGTGGCTTTGAATTGCAAATTTCGTCTCCAAACCGCCCATGCCTGAAACAAGTTGAGTGAAATCAATAGAGAGACGACAATGCTTGGTGCCAGGATCATAGGAAATTCAAAAATGAACTCGAATCCCGGCTCGTTCATCCAGTAGTTCATCGGCAGGAAAGTCGGGAGTACGATCAAACCAAAACCGACAAAGTTCCACAGTATTAGACTGCGCGGCCCCATTTTTTGTCGCCGAACTAGCTCGGCAACTGGAAGCGCTGAAAGACCGAAAACAAAATCAGGAATGCCGATCCAGAAGACGTAATCAGATGCGATTTCACCCTGAACACCCTTCATAATACCGCCGATTGCTCCAATACGTAGCGATTGAATAAGAACTAGCCAATGTCGTGGAGTTGCCTTTGCGATGGCCCACAAAGCGCGGCGAAGGGTGCGCGATAGGGCGAATGCAGTCATCCAGATTGTCATTGGTATAAACGCCTGCCAGAGCAGCGGAATTTTTGCCATGAGAGAGATGTGAATTCCCTTGAGCCCAAGAATCGTCACGACCACTGCCCAAACCGCAAAGATTGCGAATAGGCCGTACACAGCGCTGGCCTCTTTGCGCAGCAGAGCCCCGTGGGTCTGTGCCCGGTACACAAGTGAAAGGCAGATGGCGAAAACGAGCGCAGTGTAGATCGGAAGGATGGACATTAGCATTGCTTTCCTCATTGGAGCATTTGGACGCGCTCTCTATGAGAGCGCTGTCGGAGTTCGGACGATCTTCTAAGCTATTCCTGATATTTGATAATGGACATGTCAGCTGCTTCCTGTCGCAAGGCGATCAACGGCTGATACGCCTCGGATGCGAACAAGTCGTCGATGTGGTCCAGCGTTGGAAAACGGACGATCACGACCATCTGGTGATCCAAGGCACCAACAACAGAACCGGCAGCAGGGCCACTGAACACCATCTGCGCACCAAACTCAGCTCCGAGCACTTTCACCTTCGGTAGATATTCCTGCAATTTGTCAGGTCGTTTCACAGTGATCGTTGAAATCATTAAGGCGGTCATGGTGCTCTCCATTTAGATGTTGATTGCAATCTAAGTTTAGATGATGCATGAAATCTAATGAGTCAAGAGGTCAATTGGAGTCACGTATGCCCCGGGTTTCGGCAGATGAAAAAGAACGCAGTCATGTGCGGATTGTTAAGGAAGGGGCGGTTCTGCTACGCTCTCAGGGCTTGGAAAACACGAGCCTTTCAGATGTTATGCATGCGGCGGGGCTGACTCATGGTGGGTTTTACCGCCACTTCAAATCCAAAAACGATTTGGTTGCATCCGCCATGCGTCTCGCGGTTAAGGAATCGATGTCCGGATTGGAAGCTGCCTGCGGGGATTCCGAAAGGGCCAAGGCGCTTTGGGAATACATCGACATTTACTTGTCGCTCGAACATGTCCGCAATCCGGGGGCCGGTTGCCCGCTTGCGGCACTGTCGGTCGATGCCGGACGAGCAGAACCAGCGATCCGACAAGTCGCACACCAAGAGACCCAACATGTTATAGCTGTTTTTTCTCGTGCGATGGGTGAGACGACTGAGGCAGTGGGCGATAAGGCGCAGGGGCTACTGGCATTGCTGATTGGAACGGTTTCGTTAGCTCGTGTCTCCAATAGTGATGACGATGCAGAAAAATTGTTGAATTCCGCCAGAAAAGCGGTCGCATTGCTTATCCCACCACGACCGCCAAAATGAGCGGACAGACTTGGGGGGCTAGCAATAGTCCCTATTCTATCAGAGAATGGCAACCGCAGCTCCGTCCCACAACGAAGACATTCGAGATCAAGTTCGACAATGTCCGCTTCGTGTGAACTTCATACCCCGCACCAACCTCTCCAATTGCCCCACGCAGCCCAAAACCCTAAACGATGGAAAACCCATTCACGCTTTATGGAGCAATCTGTCTTAGAAATTCAATGATCCTTAGACCAACCGGATATTGTCGCGTAAATCGCCGTACACCCAGATGCGTGCATAAACTTTAACACTGGTATTTGGGTTTCATGCGGGGCGGCACGCATTGGGTGACGTCAATCGTGTGACGCATGCGTGCTAGGGGTGGTGTTGGCATCAAAACAACTGCTTTGACGCCAACACGTGTTGATTAGGCCTTATGCCATGACCGAGCTGATCAAGAAGAAGATCAACCCAGACAGCAGGGCGGCTGCAGGAACAGTGATCACCCAAGCGGCGATGATGGTCATAAAGTGCGACCGGCGCACAAGCTTGCGGCGGCGGCGTTCTTCTGGCGCATAAGTCGGACGATCCGGCATGGCCATACGCGCCTTACGGATACGTCGTTCTGCGTCCCACTCACGGAAAAATCCAACGCCGAAAACACCGCCCACGGCGATGTGGGTCGAGCTGACCGGCAGGCCAAGCCAGCTGGCAACGATCACCGTGATCGCGGCTGAAAGGGCAACGCAATAGGCCCGCATTGGGTTCAACTTGGTGATCTGACCACCGACCATGCGGATCAATTTTGGGCCGAACAGGAACAGGCCAAACGAAATACCAAAGGCCCCAATGATCATGACCCAGAGTGGGATGCTGACCACCTCAGTGAAGTTTCCAGATGCGGTTGCTTGAACGATCGCCGCCAATGGGCCCACAGCGTTTGCCACATCGTTTGCACCATGCGCAAAGCTTAGAAGTGCGGCAGAAACAACCAATGGCAAGCCAAAGAGCACTTTCAGTGATTTGTTGCGGTTCTCAAGACCTTGGGATTGCTTGCGGATGACAGGCACCATGGCCAACCAGATCAACACGCCGATTGCTGCGCCAATCAGAAGGGCGGTTGGCATATCGATCTTGATGATCTTTTTCAGACCCTTGAGCGCAAGATAAGCCGCGAATACGCCGCCCATGATCCCGATCAGAACAGGAACCCAACGACGGGCAGCTGCGATTTTGTCGTCACGATAGATGATTTGCGATTTGATAAACCAAAGGAAGAACGCGGCAATCACACCCCCGAGCACAGGTGAAATCACCCAGCTGGCTGCAATATTGCCCATCGTGCCCCAATTCACAGCGCTAAACCCAGCGGCGGCAATGCCGGCCCCCATAACACCACCTACAACAGAGTGGGTTGTCGAGACAGGCGCTCCGACCCACGTGGCGAGGTTCACCCAAAGTGCGGCGGACAAGAGTGCGGCCAACATCGCCCAAACAAAGACAGACGCGGTGCCCATGCTTTCAGGTTCGATAATGCCTTTCGCGATGGTTTTGACAACGTCACCACCAGCAAGCAAGGCGCCTGCGCTTTCAAAGACAACAGCGATGGCAATTGCGCCGCCCATCGAAAGAGCATTTGCGCCCACAGCTGGACCCATGTTGTTGGCCACATCGTTCGCGCCGATGTTCAGCGCCATATAGGCCCCAAGACACGCCGCAATCACCACGATGGTTGAATTGCTTTCCTGTCCAAAGAACGACATGGCAGCAATGCCAGCCATAACAACAAACACGAGCGACACGCCAAGTCCGATCATCGGGCGAGACACGTAGCTGGTTGCCATTTCTAAACTAGATAAGCGTGCGAGATCGCGATCGAGCGTTTCTAAGTGACGCGGATCGCCTTGATTGTCAGCCATGGCGGCCTCCCTTTATTTTGGGAGGCCACCTATAGTATTTCTGCGGAGTAAGCTAATAAATTCGCACTTTGCGCAAAAATTATGCACAATGTCGAAAGATGGATTTGAGTTCAGGCTCGTTGACCAAGTTCGCCGCTGCTTCAGCACTCACCCACTTGCGTGTGCGTTCCTGAGCTTCTGGAAAGTCATCTGAGAGTTCTTTGACAGAGACAGAATAGACCAGTGTTTCGATAGGCACTTCGAGCCCGGACGCTTTTCGCTTTTGATAGGAATAGCGCCCGATCGGACCGCTGAGCACATCGCTGTGCTTTACGCCGGCTTCTTCCCAAGCTTCCTGAAGCGCTGACTCTTTTGCGTCCAAACCACGGATCGGCCATCCTTTGGGGATGATCCAACGCGCGGTCTCGCGGCTGGTCACCAGTAGGAATTCTTTGTCAGCACCTTCCCCACGATGACACAGTGCTGCGACCTGCAATTGTTTGGGACGTTGCAGAATGGGGCCCAGGAAATAATCCCAGACCATTTGAATAGGGGCATTCATGTTTAAACCGCTCAATATTTTTTATTCTTCTTTTGCAGGCATTTATATCGCGCCACGAGAGAAGTTGCAAATTTTAACAACTTTGGGTCGAGGGTGGCCAGTGAAACTAAGAGGCGTGGTGTCGGGTTCTATCTGACATAGCAGGCACCAGCGCACTTGCCCCGCATCCCCCAAAGCCCTAAACGAATGAAAACCATTCACGCTTTATGGAGCAGCCATGCGCCTCTCACGCTATTTCCTGCCAGTTCTGAAGGAAAACCCTTCGGAAGCTCAAATTGTCAGCCACCGCTATATGTTGCGGGCCGGGATGATCAAGCAATCCAGCGCCGGGATTTATTCCTGGTTGCCGATGGGCTTTAAAGTGTTGCGCAAGCTTGAGAACATCGTCCACGAAGAGCAGATCCGTGCGGGGCATGTGCCGATGCTGATGCCAACGCTGCAATCTGCGGATCTTTGGCGCGAGTCTGGCCGCTATGATGGCTATGGCGCAGAGATGCTGCGCATGAAGGATCGTCATGATCGTGACATGCTGTTTAGCCCAACTGCCGAAGAGATGTTTACTGATGTCTTCCGCAGCCATGTTAAGTCTTACAAAGACCTGCCGCTGACCTTGTATCAAATCCAATGGAAGTTCCGCGATGAGGTTCGTCCGCGCTTTGGGGTGATGCGGGGCCGGGAATTCTTTATGAAAGACGGCTATAACTTTGACCTCACCAAAGAGGATGCGCTGCACGCGTATAACCGTCATCTTGTGAGCTATCTGCGTACCTACGAGCGTATGGGTCTGCAAGCGATCCCAATGCGGGCGGATTCTGGCCCGATCGGCGGGGACTACACACATGAATTCCTCGTTTTGGCAGAGACCGGCGAGTCAGAGGTGTTCTATGACAGTGAAATCACTGATCTGAAGTTTGGCGATCGTGAGATCGATTATGATAACCATGCGGAATGTCAGGCTGTTTTGGAAGAATTCACCAGCCGCTACGCACGTACGGATGAAACCCATGATGAGGCGGCCTTTAACGAGGTGCCCGAAGACCGTCGTTGTACGGCGCGTGGGATCGAAGTGGGTCAGATCTTTTACTTTGGCACGCAGTATTCCGAAGCGCTGGGCGCAACGGTTCAAACCCCAGAAGGTAAAAACGTGCCTGTGCATATGGGCAGCCATGGCATCGGCGTGTCCCGTCTGTTGGGTGCGATCATTGAGGCGAGCCATGACGACAAGGGCATCATCTGGCCAGAAGGCGTGACCCCGTTCCATGTGGGTATCGTGAACCTGAAACAAGGTGATGAAGAAGCGGATGCAGCCTGTGAAGCCTTGGAGAAGAGCTTTGACGCGCTGGGCCTAGAGGCGCTGTATGACGATCGCAAAGAACGCGCAGGCGGTAAGTTCGCAACCATGGACCTGATCGGTTTGCCATGGCGTATCACCGTAGGCCCACGTGGCTTGAAAAACGGTGTGGTTGAACTGACCAGCCGTCGCACAGGGGAAAGCGTTGAGATGCCGCCAGAAGAGGCGGTTAAAAAGATTGCAGAGATCTATGCAGACCATCGCGTGTCTGGGCTGTAAGTACATCTACATGTGAAACGTAAAGGCGGGGATAGACCCCGCCTTTATTGTTTAAGCTGTTTGTTCGATCTGTTTGACCGGCAAGGATTGCAAAATCGCCCAAGTGATTTCGGCAATCACAAACCCCCAAAGGATCGGGCTGGCCCCCATGCTCAGTGCGTAAAGCTGCCAAGCTGAAAACGCCCAGCGACCAACAGCGTCATAGCGGGCAAGTCGCACATCATTGAGACGCAAGCGCACCACAGACCAGATCAGGACCACCGATCCAAAGAAATTTGCAAATAGCACAGCGTAGACGCTGAGACCGGGCAGGGGCGCGAGGCCCATCGTGTCATGCAGGCCACCCATCATGGACCAAAATACGGCCAAGGTAAGAGGGGTCGCAAACGGCCATGTAACCAGCAGATCATACCAGGCAGACAGGCGGTAGATGCGGTGATAGGCGATAGGAGAAAGCATTCAGTTGTCCTTTGTATTCGAATGCTTTGCGGTATAGACCTTTGACTATGGTCTAAGGTCAATGTGAGATTTATGCGGATTGGTGAATTATCAGAACAGGCGGGGGTGAGCTGTGATGCTCTGCGTCTGTATGAAAAACGCGGGTTGATCCAATCAGTTCGGCGCCGCAATGGCTATCGTGATTTTGATGGCTCTGCGGTGCAGCTTGTGGGCATGATCCGCTTGGCGCAGCGGCTTGGATTTTCTTTGTCGGAAATTTCGGCTTTGCTTGAGCAGATGCATGGTGGGCTGAGTGATGTTGAGGTCGCAGAGGTCTTGGGACAAAAACTGGTGGAGATCGATGCAAAGATTGCAGGGTTGCAAGAGCTGCGCCAAATCCTGAGCGCCCGGATCGCGGCGGCGTGTCCGTTGGGCTTATAGGTGGCGGTCAAGCGCTCAAATCGGCCTTGGCGTGGTTTGAGATGTCAGGATGCCTCCGGCGGGAGTATTTTTAGAATGATGAAGAGGCAGGGCACATGATTGGACGGGCAGTGGTTCTTGCATGCGGACTTGGCGGCGCGGTTGGGCTTTCTCAGATGCCAGAGTTTTCACAGCAATATATACAGCGTATGGGGGGCGCTGTAGATGAGCTGCGTGGCTTTGTGGCGGATTTTGATGCGGATGCGGTGTCAGTTGGCTTGACCCGAGAAGAGGCGTTGCTTGATTTGAAGAGTGGCGGTGCGCTGGGCGCGGCGCGGGCCGATACCGTGGGGCAGATGATCGGCCGGTATCAACAGATGTCAGAGGCACTTGCGGCCATTCAGGGAGCCGGGCCTTTTACGCGGGCGTATACAGTGGCGAAAGTGCCGGATCGGGATGTAGCGCAGGCCACTTGGGCGGCCTATCAGCCCGCTGTGCCGTTTACGGTTGAGGGCGGTATGTTTGGCGCTGCTGGGTTTCTGGGGGGATGGCTTGGCTCTGCAATTTTGATGGGTTTGTTAAAGTGGCCCTTCCGCCGGCGAAAGCCTGCCGGTGACGTTGCTTGACCCCATTGGGGGGGCTGCGTAGGGTGCCGGAAAAACAAAGGCTTTAGGCCTGACGGAGCAATTATGGCAGCCACACCCCCGTTTTCAAAATTCGAATGGATGATCGCTTGGCGTTATCTGCGTGCGCGTCGCGCCGAAGGGGGCGTGAGCGTCATGACTTGGATCAGCTTGATCGGCATCACCTTGGCGGTGTTTGCCCTGATCGCCACCTTGGCTGTGCGGTCTGGGTTTCGGACGGAATTGGTTGATGCGACGCTTGGGTCGAATGCGCATGTGACCGTATATCAAAGTGCCGAAATGGATGATCGCGGCCGTTTGGATCGCAAGATCAAAGACTATGAGGCCATGGCCGCACGATTGCGCGCCGTCGAAGGAGTGACGCGTGCGGCGCCTTTGATCAAAGGTCAGGTGATGGCCAATCTGCGCCAGCGCAATGCCGGTGTTGAAGTGTTTGGCATCTCGCTTGAGAATCTAAAAACCATTCCGCGTATCGCGAACTCTGAGACCTCAAGCGGTGACATCGCACGATTTACCGAAGGTGTTGCCATTGGCTCTGGTGTTGCACGAGAGATTGGCGCGACCGTTGGGGATCGTATCAAGTTGATTTCCCCAAATGGCGTGAAAACTGCTTTTGGCACCAGCCCGCGGGTGAAGAGCTATGAGATCGTTTATATCTTTTCCTCTGGCCGTTACCAGATTGATTTAACACGGGTTTATCTGCCGTTTGCAGAGGCCCAGAGCTATTTCAATGTCGAAGGTGTCGCCAATGAAATTGAAGTCATGGTTCAAGACCCGGAAGAGGTTGATAAGCTTGCGCTTGATTTGATCCGGGCCGGGGGCGAACGAACCTTGCTTTGGACTTGGCAGGATGCCACCGGTGCGTTTTTGCGGGCGTTGAAGATAGAAGACAATGTGATGTTTATCATCATGTCGATCCTTGTTTTGGTTGCGGCGATGAATATCGTGAGTGGCTTGATCATGTTGGTGAAAAACAAGGGGCGAGACATTGGCATTCTGCGCACGATGGGCCTGACTGAGGGGGCCGTGCTGCGGGTGTTCTTTATTTGCGGCGCATTCACCGGTTTGATCGGAACGTTTTTTGGCGTCGTGTTGGGCTGTCTGTTTGCGATTTATATCGACGGGATATTCTCGTTTGTGAATTACGTCGCAGGGGGCGGTGTATGGGACCCATCGGTGCGTGGAATCTATCACCTGCCGGCGGAATTGCGTTTGGCGGATGTGATCAAAGCGATTTCTTTGTCGTTGGGCCTGTCTTTTGTCGTTACAATTTTTCCCGCCCGCCGTGCGGCGCGGATGAACCCGGTTGAGGCTTTGCGTTATGAATGATGTTGTGATGCGCTTGTCGGGCGTGACAAAGGCCTATAACGCGGGCCTTCCCAATGAGGTGAACGTTCTTCGGGGATGTGACGTTACGTTGAACACTGGCGAAGTTGTGGCGCTTGTGGCGCCTTCTGGGTCTGGCAAATCAACGCTTTTGCACATCGCTGGTTTGTTGGATGTGGCTGACGCTGGGTCCGTTGAAATATCGGGTCAGGCGATGAACGGGCTGTCAGATCGCCGCCGGACCATTGTGCGTCGCCAAGATGTGGGGTTTGTGTACCAATTCCACCATTTGCTGCCGGAGTTTACGGCATTGGAAAATGTGGTTCTGCCACAGCTGGCAAATGGGGTATCTTCGGGTGACGCGAGTGCGCGGGCGATGGATTTGCTTGGTAAAGTCGGTGTCGCAGAGCGAGCCGACCATCGCCCAGCCGAGCTATCTGGAGGCGAGCAGCAACGCGTTGCCTTTTGCCGTGCGCTTGCGAATGCGCCTAAGGTTTTACTGGCAGATGAACCAACCGGAAACCTTGATCCGGGCACTTCTGATACGGTGTTTGAAGCTTTGATGGAGCTGGTGCGCAGCACGGGAATGTCTGCGCTTATCGCGACCCATAACTTGGAATTGGCCAAGCGGATGGATCGCGTGTTGCGGATGCGGGATGGCATCTTAGTTGAGGATGCTGGTTAAGCCTGTTGGGTTAACCAGACCCCTGCAGCCATAAGGGCGATACCTGCTGATCGGGTGAGCGACAGCGGCGATATGTTGGCCCCGAACAATCCAAAGTGATCAATGGTTGCGGCCGAAATCAGTTGCCCAAGCAAAACAAAGAACACCGCATTTCCGACGCCGAATTTTGGCGCGATGAAAGTGATCGTTAAAACATAAAAGGCGATCAGGGCGCCGGCCAGCCACAGATGTTTTGGCGCTGACAGCACTTTGGGAAAATGCTGTGCGGATTGTGTGACCACTAGGGCGATGATGGTTACCAGTAGCGCCACAAGAAAGAGAACCACACTGGCCGCGATTGGCGATCCGATCCGTTGCCCGAGGGCCGCGTTCAACGCTGCAAGTGTTGGAATTCCAATGCCTGCCGCAAGCATTGTCAGGGCGTATGGCGTTGCTGATTGCATGGTTGTTCCTTTTTTTCGTTATCCTGCGCCGTTCCTTGCCCGAAGTCATGTGCATTTAAGGATGACGCGACGGCCTAAACACTTAGGGCAAGGGTGCGGCTGATCTCTGACAACCCTCTGCCGGATTGATCCATCCATGTGTTAAAGGCGGATTGCACCGCTTTCTGGGCCCCTTTGGAGGTCGCAGGCTTGTCGATGATACCCTCGGCTATCAAACGGGATGTGACGTCCTGAGATAAAATCCAGCTGTCGCGCCCAATAAAGCGCATTGCGTATTGCCCCGTGTTCCCACCAAGTCGGGCTCCACGCTTTTTCAGCACTTCGAGTAGGCCGATGTAATCTGTCGAGGGCCAGCTGCCGAGTACCTCTGCCACGCCGCCTTGCTCGCGCAGTTCTTGGAGGAATATGGCATTGTCGATCACGGTGCGCAGTTTTGTGCCGTTGCGCACGACCGTCGGGTTGGTCAGCAACGTATCAAATTCTTCGTCGTTGAGAAAAGCACAGCGATTTACATCAAAGCCATGGAAGGCCTCTTCGAAACCGGGCCATTTGGTTTCAATAACCTTCCAGTTAAAGCCCGCCTGAAAGATGCATTTCGTCATGGTTGCCAGCCAACGATCCTCGGGGAGCTGCGTGAGTTCTTGTGCGGGTAGAGGTTTTGTTAACAACGCCTCAATCTTTTCAGCGCCGCCTTTACGTTCAGCTGCGATGTCGAAAATTTCATCAAACGAACGCATGGTTTTTTGTTCCTTTTTCCAACGTAAGGATTTTTTCAGAAGAATGCCTTTATTTGAAGGGAATTCTAGGCGGATATCATAAGGAAGGTCACATAACTTGGCCGTATTCAGCGTTTTGGCGGCCGCGAAAATCACCGGGTGCCCTTGCAGCTTGTAAAACGCACCACTAAGACTCCATTAGGCACTGGCCCCTATGGTCAGCGAACAGCAGTAGGCAGGTGGATATGAACGATCCTTACGAAACATATATGAACACTCTCGTTCCAATGGTTGTGGAACAAACCAGCCGTGGCGAGCGCGCCTATGATATTTTTTCGCGCCTGCTGAAAGAACGGATTATCTTTTTGAACGGTCCTGTGCATGACGGCATGTCGAGCTTGATCGTGGCACAGCTGTTGCACCTTGAGGCGGAAAACCCGTCAAAAGAAATCAGCATGTATATCAACAGCCCGGGCGGTGTTGTGACCTCGGGTTTGTCGATCTATGACACCATGCAATACATCAAACCAAAGGTGTCGACGCTGGTCATCGGCCAGGCGGCCTCGATGGGGTCTTTGCTGTCTTGTGGTGGTGAAGCGGGTATGCGCTTTGCACTGCCAAACGCGCGTATCATGGTGCACCAGCCTTCCGGCGGGTACCAAGGTCAGGCGACGGACATCATGATCCACGCGCAGGAAACGCAGAAAATCAAAGACCGTTTGATTGATATCTACGTGAAACACACAGGTCTTGAGCGTGAAAAAGTGCGCCAAGATCTAGAGCGCGATAATTTCATGTCTCCTGAAGAGGCAAAAGAATGGGGTCACATCGATGAGATCGTGGAAAACCGCCCCAAAAGCGACGACGAGTAAGTAAATTTTGGTTCCGCATCAGTGGCGATGCGGGATCACTTTGCGATTGTGCCTGCATTGGGACTGCCATAAGCTGCAAGAAAGGCGTGGTTTTGGCGGTGCAGAAGCGCCCGGCGCATATGATCTGAGGCCCGAAAGGTAGACTATGGCATCTAATTCCGGTGGAGACAGCAAGAACACCCTCTATTGCAGCTTCTGCGGCAAGAGCCAGCATGAGGTGCGTAAGCTGATTGCAGGCCCGACGGTGTTCATCTGCGACGAATGCGTCGAGCTGTGTATGGACATCATCCGCGAAGAGACCAAAGCATCAGGGCTTAAGTCTTCGGAAGGTGTTCCAACTCCGAAAGAAATCTGTGAAGTTCTGGACGATTACGTGATCGGTCAGGCTGTAGCGAAACGCGTTCTTTCGGTGGCGGTGCACAACCACTACAAACGCCTCAATCACGCTCAGAAGGGCGGCGATATTGAACTGGCGAAATCCAACATTCTGCTGATTGGTCCAACCGGTTGCGGTAAAACGCTTTTGGCCCAGACGCTTGCACGTATTCTGGACGTGCCGTTCACCATGGCGGATGCGACCACATTGACCGAAGCGGGCTATGTTGGGGAAGATGTTGAAAACATCATTCTCAAGCTGCTTCAGGCGTCAGAGTATAACGTGGAACGCGCTCAGCGCGGCATCGTTTATATCGACGAAGTTGATAAGATTACCCGTAAGTCTGAAAACCCATCCATCACCCGCGATGTGTCGGGCGAGGGTGTGCAGCAGGCATTGCTGAAACTGATGGAAGGCACCGTTGCGTCGGTTCCGCCACAGGGGGGCCGTAAGCATCCGCAGCAGGAATTCCTGCAAGTGGATACGACCAACATCCTGTTCATCTGTGGCGGCGCGTTTGCTGGCCTTGACCGGATCATTGCGCAGCGTGGCAAAGGTTCTGCTATGGGCTTTGGCGCGGATGTGCGTAACGATGATGATCGCGGGATCGGTGAGATCTTTAAGGAGCTTGAGCCAGAAGATCTGTTGAAGTTTGGTTTGATCCCGGAATTTGTGGGTCGTTTGCCTGTGTTGGCAACGCTCGAAGATCTGGACGAAGACGCGCTGGTCACCATTCTGACAGAGCCAAAGAACGCATTGGTCAAACAGTACCAACGTCTCTTTGAGCTGGAAGATACGCAACTGACCTTTACTGACGATGCGCTGTCTGCAATCGCCAAGCGTGCGATTGAACGTAAGACAGGGGCACGTGGCTTGCGCTCTATCCTTGAAGACATTCTGCTGGACACAATGTTTGACTTACCAGGTCAAGACAGCGTGACAGAGGTTGTGGTGAATGATGAGGCTGTGACCTCGGACGCAGCACCGCTCATGATCCATGCGGATGCCGAGAAAGAGCCAGCGTCAGCCGGCTAATTCTACGAAATTTACAACACACGGCGCGGTTTTCCGCGCCGTTTTTGCTTGGGAGATCCCTATGATCAAACGTATTCATTCCGGCGGCGAGTTCGAAGCCAAAATTGGCTATTGTCGCGCAGTTGTGGCTGGCGGTTTTGTGCATGTTGCTGGCACAGTCGGGCAGGGTGATACTGTGGAAGAGCAGTGTAAGTCTGCGTTGCAAACCATTGAAAACGCGCTGAAAGAGGCTGGCAGCGATTTGTCTAAAATCGTGCGCGTAAACTACTACCTGCCAGATGCCGCAGAGTTTGAACCCTGCTGGCCGATCTTGTCCGCTGCTTTGGGTGAAAACCCGCCAGCCGCGACGATGATTGCCTGCGAATTGATTGATCCGAAATATCGCATCGAAATCGAAGTGACCGCGCTGGCGTAAACGCTACAGGTTTGGCCTGATGCTTGCGAGCTTCAGGCCAAAGCCAATAAACACAACGCCGGTTACCCCTTTAAGCCAACGTTGAAACGAACCGCTGCTTGCCGCTTTGGTGAGTGTGGCGAATAAGAACACAATCCCCCCAAACCAGATAGCATTCAAAAGGCAATGGATCGTCACCAACTGATAAGACACCAGGATTCCGCTTTCGGTGGGGGAGATGAATTGGGGAAAGGCCGCGAGATAAAACATAGATGTTTTTGGATTCAGGATGTTGGTGAGAAACCCTTCTGCAAACGCGCGATACAGCGTTCGCTCACGTTTGGCTGGGGCAACTTGCACCTTTGACTGACCACCTTTGTAGGCGTCGATCAGCGCCTTGATCCCGATCCAACACAAGTAGGCGGCGCCCAGATACTTTACGATGCTAAAGGCGTAGGCCGATTGCACCAAGATGAGCGAAATGCCCAATACACTTAGAGTTCCGTGTAGGTAAAACGACGCTGAAAACCCAAGGATGTTCGCAAAGCCGGCAGCCCGCCCAGACGTGGGGACTGTTTTGGCGATAAGCACCCCATTTGGTCCCGGTGACATCACCAACAGGCCTGCCACAACTGCAAAGGTGAATAGTTCTGCGACTGTCATCTTAACCTCCATCATGTCCGCAGAGCGTTGCGCTGAGGGCGCTATGTTGCAAGATAAAACCAGTGTACCAATACAAAAAACGCGCCCCAATGGGACGCGTCTTTCACAGAAAACCTACATGTGCAGGCATTGCGATATTAGCTTGCGCGAAGCAGCGCAGCCTCTTTTTTGTTCAAAGACCGACGTGCTGACACGTAGTCTCCCAGTCCCTCGTGTTCTTTCAGCTCTGGAAAGAGTGCAAAGATTTCATCACGTTGCGCGTCATCCAAAGTGCCCATGGAATAATCCCCAGGCTGGAAGCTTTCAGACCATGCGCCGTTGCTTAGAACCACTTCGTGATGTGCAAACAGCATATGGTAGTAGGTGGTTTCGACCACATCAGCCACTTCGATGCCCGGTTTGCCCACCAGATGTTTGGCTGCGACAAGCGTTTCGCGCTCGTCAAACAACACAGATGTCACGTCATTGGCGATCAACATGCGGTGGTTTGGCGAAACCATCAGGTCGCGTTCGGGCATGTCATTGCCCAATGCGCCAGCTTTGATCAAAATGGGGCGCAGTTTCGGTGTGTGCCGTAGGTCGTCACTGTCCAATGCCTTGTGACCAATCCATGCAATCGCTTGCAGGCCGTTGTCACGTGTGATGACTTTGTCTCCCGCTTGCAGATCTTCAATCGCGCGTTCGCCATTGATGGTTGCAATCATGGTGCCTTTTGCAAAGCAGATGTAGTCATGACGAGCGACCACAAAAGTGTCCCGGTCTATGCCGTTTCGCGTATTAATCATTTCGTTCCCTCTCCAGTCAGCAGCGCAGAGTGCTCGCCGCAGCTGAACCGAACCCCAAGCTCGGCAATTAACTCAAACTTGAATGCGAGATCCCCATCCAACATTCAAACCAACCATTACGCCCCAAACCATGCCCAGACACGGTGAAAAGTTTAACAATGTCCCCCCGACGTTCTGCCGAGGGCCCGGTTAACCTTTTGTTCACCGATATTACTGTGCAAAGGTGTGATTAGGGAACACACCACCCACAATGTCGGCTTGAATGACGCGGACGTGAAGTGAAAGTTTCAGGGGGTTCACTGAAATTGAACAAAGGATTGTTTCCCATTCCGCTACAGTACTTCGCGAATTTAGCTAAAATTGATGGGTGCTATGTCGAATAGCTCAGCTTGTAAGTGAGGTAGGGGACTTGATTGTTCCCGGATTGGGGATAATCCATGGGCGGAAACATGTGCCATCTGCGTGACGAACAGCGGCCTCGCGCTGTTAATGCACTGTTTAGTAATTCGATCTATTCTGCACAAAAGCGCAGGTATGTATCTGAATCGGGAACGAAGGGCGCTTTCTAACTGCGAATCGGATTTGGAATCAGTCTGCGGACGGCAGGCCGGAATACTGTCCAAATTGGCCTTTGCAGAACAGCAATGGTGCCCCGTCGCCAATGGATGCAGTGTCGACGTGACCGATCAGAATATCGTGGTCGCCCGCATCATGACGCGCCACAAGACGACATTCAAAATGTGCGAGGCAAGAATTGAGGATTGGGACGTTCTGGGCATTACGTGTCCAGTTGCCATGGTCAAAGCAAGTGCCTGAATTCGCAAAGTCCTGTGCCAAAGCGGCCTGATCATCCCGCAACACGTGAATCGCAAAATGCTTTGCCTTCACAAAGTGGGGGTAGCGATCTGATGTCTTGGCAGGCGACCACAAAACCAACGGAGGTGTCAGCGACACCGAGCTAAAGGAATTGGCCGTCATGCCAATCGGGCCCTTGTCTGCCTGCGCCGTAATGACCGTCACGCCAGTCGCAAATTGCCCCAGGGCATCACGAAACAGTCGTGTATTCCCCGAGTCGGGTACAAAATTCTGGCGGTTTGTCATTTTGGTTCACTGCACGCTGTCGCCTCAATGGCGGCAATCTATCTTTTCGCAGCAACAGCGTCCACAAGGAACGCATGCCCGTGTGAAATGAAATTATGTCGTATGGCAATTTGATGTATTTCAGTGTTAAACGAGATTTCTTCGCCCGATCAAACAAGTGCTGTCGACCATGACTTTTGAAAATACTTCACCCATCCATACTGCAGCGCGTCTTTCGGTTGCCCCTATGATGGATTGGACCGATCGTCATTGTCGCTTCTTTCATCGGCTGCTTTCAAAACAAACCCTGCTTTACACAGAGATGGTGACCGCCCCTGCGTTGGTGCGGGGCGGGGCGGTGCATTTGCTGGCGTTTGACGCGGCGGAGCATCCGGTGGCGTTGCAGCTGGGCGGGTCAGACCCACAGGAGTTGTCCAAGGCCACCAAGATGGGGGCGGATGCTGGGTATGATGAGGTCAATCTGAATGTTGGTTGCCCGTCAGATCGGGTGCAATCCGGCACATTTGGTGCCGTCTTGATGAAACAACCAGAGCTTGTTGCGGATTGCGTGAAAGCGATGCAGGATGCCACGGATGTGGAGGTGACCGTGAAGTGCCGCTTGGGCGTGGATGACCAAGACACGCACAAAGTATTGCCGGACTTTTTGGAAAAGGTTTCTGCGGTTGGCATCACACGGTTTACGATCCATGCCAGAAAGGCCTGGCTAAAAGGCCTATCGCCCAAAGAAAACCGAGATATCCCGCCTTTGGATTATGATCTTGTGCACGCGATGAAGGCACGCTTTCCGCATTTGCATCTGTCAATCAACGGTGGGATCGCCACGCTGGATGAGGCATTGCCACATCTGGAGCGTGGCTTGGATGGTGTGATGATTGGGCGTGCAGCATATCACAATCCTGCAGATGTTTTGTTGGAGGCAGATCGCCGTATTTATGGCATAGATTACGCTACGACAGCTGATGCAACGGTGCACGCGATGTTGCCCTACATTGAGGCACATCTGACGGGGGGCGGTAAGCTCAACCAGATCACACGTCACATGCTGGGCCTGTTTACGGGGCGGCCTGGGGCACGCGTGTGGCGCCGAATGCTGTCTGAAGGGGCGGCAAAACCGGGGGCGGGCCCCGAAATGGTGCTTGAGGCATTGGCCCATGTTCGCCAAAGTGCAATAGACCACGCAGCCGAATAGGACATGTCACAATGGACCTCATGACACTTTTGCCCATGGGGCTGCTTTTGCTTGTGATCGGGGCCCTGGCGGGGGTGCTGGCTGGATTGCTTGGCGTAGGCGGCGGGATTGTTTTGGTGCCCGCGTTTTTCTATGCATTTCAAACGCTTGGATATGATGGTCCGCAGTTGATGCAGATGTGTTTGGGCACGTCCTTGGCCACGATTGTGATAACATCTATTCGGTCGGTCCACAGCCACCATAAAAAGGGTGCAGTGGATTGGGACATTTTACGCCAATGGGCACCGGGCATCGCGCTTGGTGCGATCGTTGGGGTTTTTCTGGCGGCCTTTCTACGCTCTACGACGTTGCAAGGCGTGTTTGGTGTTTTGGGCATCGTGATTGGTCTGTACATGGGCTTTGGGCGCAGTGAATGGCGGTTGGGCAACGTGATGCCAACCGGCGCAAAACGGTGGGCGCTTAGTCCAGCGGTTGGGTTTTTATCTGTTCTGATGGGGATTGGCGGGGGCAGCTTTGGCGTACCGCTGATGAGCCTGTTTAACGTGCCCATCCACCGCGCTGTTGCGACAGCCGCGGGGTTTGGATTAATTATCGCAGTGCCCGGCGTGTTAGGCTTTTTGCTGATGGACATCCCCGCAGAGGCCAAGCCACCCCTGACATGGGGCGCGGTGAATATAGTGGCCTTTGCAATCGTGATCGCCATGACATTGCTGACCGCCCCCATTGGCGTAAAATTGGCCCACGCGATGGACCCAAAGCCGCTCAAACGAATCTTTGCGGTGTTCTTGACAGTGGTCGCTTTGAATATGCTGCGCAAAGCGATTGGGCTGTAATTCAGGCTTTGTGGGAAACAGTTAATCCCACACGCCCGCGTTGTATCCACATGGGCGACAATACTACTTTTCGATTTCAATTTGACATGAAATTGCCTAATTCCATTTAAGGTTAACGAATTTAGACGGGATATTCCGATGGAACTTTTTCTACTTCTCGGCTTTGCTGCACTTGGTGCTTCGATCTTTGCATTCGGCGATGATGGCGGCACAGATGATGCTGGTGGAGATACTCCAGAAGAACCTGAAACTCCTGAAACACCAGAAGAGCCAGAAACACCAGAAGAGCCAGAAACGCCTGAAACACCGGAAGAACCTGAAACACCAGAAGTCGAGTTTGACACGACAGTCACCGGTTCCACAGGGGCAGACCTGCTGGAAGGCACCGAAGGCAACGACCAAATCTTTGGCCTGCAGGGCGCAGACACCATTGATGGGGATGACGGTGACGATCTCATCTATGGCGGTTTTGGTGCAGATGACATTTACGGCGGCGAAGGCGATGACGCAATTCTAGCTGGGCGTGGCCAAGACACAGTGCATGGCGCTGAAGGCGATGACGGCATCTATGGCGGCGTTGGCAATGACTCATTGGACGGCGACTCCGGTAATGATTACCTCATCGGTGGCCAAGGCGAAGACACACTGATTGGCGGCGGCGGCAACGACTGGCTGGATGGCATCGAAGACAGCAACCGTGACGGCGTTTTGGACGCGGTCGATGTTCTGGATGCAGACACAATGATTGGTGGCAGTGGTGATGATGTGTTCCTGATGGGCAGCGGTGACGAAGCAGCCGGTGGCCTTGGCGCTGACGACTTTGTGACCGGCACTTATGTTGATGGTACAGACATCCCAGTTGTGGAAGATTTCCAAAATGGCGAAGACATTCTGACCGTCTTTGTCGAGACTGGCGCACCTGGCGTGATCACTATCGCCCCTGGCCCAGATGGCGACGAAGCGATTGTATCTGTCGACGGCGTGGCAGTGGCGCAGGTGGAAGACCAAGCTGGCATTCTGTCAGAATCTGACATCCGTGTCTTGGAAACAGAATACACCCCAATTGCCGTTTCCTAAGTCATAACCGTTTAAAACGACAAAACCCCGCATCTTGGTGCGGGGTTTTTTGTGTGTTTGGTTGATAGGTTGAACACCTACGGCCGTTTCAGACGTGCGGCCCGGCCACCGCGGCGCACCTTTAGGCTGGCCTCACGTTCGGGCAGGGCAGCCATAATCTCGGCACGTTCGTCATGATCCATCTTAGACCAACAGGTTATCTCGTCGATTGATCGAAAACAGCCTGTGCAAATGCGGGCTTCGGGATGCACGACACACACTTGAATGCAGGGCGATTCAATCTCGTCCCGCGCCCAAACCTTTGACTTGTCTTGATTCTTTGGCATCGATCTACCCTATGATCCATTAGAGCGCATATGGCCCAGTCGATCCAACACCCCTTGCAGAATATAAGATGCGGCGACGTGATCAATCACCTCTGAGCGTCGTTGACGGCTGGTATCAGCCTCTAAGAGCGCACGTTCCGCCGCGACTGTGGACAGGCGTTCATCCCAATACACAATTGGCAAAGGCGTCAGCTGCGACAGGTTGCGTGCAAAGGCCCGGGTGGATTGCGCACGCGGCCCTTCGCTGCCATCCATATTCAAAGGCAGGCCCAAAACGATGCCTCCAACGGCGCGGTCCCCAATGATCTCAAGCAATCGCGCAGCATCCAGTTTAAACTTTTTGCGTTTCACCGTTTCCAGCGGGGTTGCGATGGATTGAAAGCTGTCAGACACCGCAACGCCGATGGTCTTTGTGCCCAGATCAAGCCCAATCAGCGCCTGCATAGGGGGCAGGGCATTGGGGGTCTCGGCTAGGTTTTCAATGATGTTCGTTGTCATTCTACAGTTGCCAGTCCGGCCTCGGCCATGTTGATCAGGTTGAGTGCTTCGGGACTATTCGCAAACACGGTTTTCGCTTCATTTGCAATGGCTAAGGCTTGTTCGGTATTGCCCAAAACGCCATGTGCTGAAATCAATCTAGCCCATTCTTCCGGTGTGCCGCCTTCGGTGGCCAAACGATCCGATAAACCTTGTACCATCGCTGAAATCATTTCAGCACGGTCTTCCGGTGACATGTTTTCGGCGGCTTCGATATCTTGTGTGCTTGGGCCGGCGAGTGGCGCCGCTTTCTGAAGTTCAGGCAGGGTATAGTCCACACCTGCAAGCCAAGCGAGGTCTTCGATCCGCGAGCGAATGGGGGTGACCCATGGTGCGGACGGCGGGCTTTGATCAAGCAGCTCATGCCACAGGCGGAATGACATATCAGGGCGCCCGTTCTGGATCATCATCAAGCCCACATAATACCGAGCAAACCCATCATTCGGATTGCGCGACAAGGCCTGACGCAATGCCGTATCAGCCTCTGGTGAGATATACCCTTGGGCTGCACGGATCATCAAATCTGCAAGCTGGGTGTAGTCATTGCCAGTGACGGCATCGCCCTTAAGGTCGATCACACGTTGCTGGGCTGCATAGGCGGCTTGGTAGTTGCCAAGTGACCCTTCGTTTCGAGCCAACAATTGGTGGCCTTCAATGTCATCTGGGCGCTCTTTAACCTTGTCACGTAACGTATTCATAAGGTTGATAAAGTCAGGGTCGGCTGCGGGCACCTGTTGTGCTGGAAGTTGGGCTTCAAACGCGGCTTGGGATGCGCGGTTTGCCAGCATGTCTTGTGCTTGCTCATAACGATCTGCCAGCGGCAAATCCGGATAACCAGGGGCGCCGAATTTTGCGTATAGACCAAAACTTCCGACCGCCAGCACAACGAAACAAACGGTAGCGGTCAATCGCGCCCGACCTGTGGGTTGGCCTGTTGCTCCTGCCTCAGCTGTCAGTTGCGCGTCGGCTGCCAGAATGCGGCGCGAAATCTCGGTCCGGATGCGATCCGCATCCGCTTCGGCAATCACACCGCGTGCCAAGTCTTTATCGACGTCTTTCAGCTGGTCGCGATACACCTGCAAATCATAACCTGCCGCAGACTCCTGATGGGCATGGCCCCGCAACAAGGCCAGTCCAAGAAATCCGCTGACAACCGCCGTCAGCGCCATGGCGATGATCCAAAACAGCATCAAATGCTCCTATCGTAGTCTCTTTGATGTAGCCCGCTGCGGCATGACAAGAAAGGGCGAAACGATTTTGTGACCACCATGTCGCAACCAGAACGCAAACCGCCGGTTTGTTTCGGCAATATTGCAGGGCAGACTGGCAGAAAGTTTGTAAAAGCCCGTTAGGGTCGTTCAGGGATCATACAATGAAACGATATTCCGCCTTTGCCATCGCGCGGGAAGCACTGCGCTTTCACACGGGGTGGGAACGCGCGTGGCGTTCGCCAGAACCGAAAAAGAAATACGATGTCATCATCGTTGGGGCCGGCGGCCATGGGCTGGCGACGGCTTATTACCTCGGAAAAAACTTCGGTATCACCAATGTGGCGATTATCGAAAAGGGGTGGCTTGGCGGCGGAAACACAGGGCGAAACACAACCATTATCCGGTCAAACTACCTGCAAGACAGCTCTGCGGCGTTGTATGAAAAAGCCCGCAGCCTGTATGAAACCCTGTCGCAAGACCTGAACTACAACATCATGTTCAGCCCCCGTGGCGTGATGATGCTGGCGCAGACCGAAAGCGAAGTGCGTGGCTATCAGCGCACAGCCCATGCCAACGCGCTGCAAGGGGTCAAAACTGAATTCATTGGGCCGGAAAAAGTCAAAGAGCGTTGCCCGATCATGAATATCTCTGGCCCTCGCTACCCGGTGCTGGGTGCACTGTGGCAAGCCCGTGGCGGCACCGCCCGTCACGATGCTGTCGCTTGGGGCTATGCGCGTGCGTGCTCTGATATGGGCATGGATATCATCCAGAAATGCGAAGTCATTGGCGTGCGGTCTGAAAACGGCATGGTCAAGGGCGTCGACACCACCAAAGGCCCGATCGATTGCGATAAGCTTGGCCTTGTGGTGGCAGGCAATTCTGGCGATTTGGCAAATATGGCAGGCTTCCGTCTGCCCATGGAAAGCGTCGCGCTGCAGGCTCTGGTGTCTGAGCCGATCAAACCTTGCATGGACGTGGTTGTGATGGCCAACACTGTGCACGGTTACCTCAGCCAATCTGACAAAGGCGAGATGGTGATTGGCGGCGGCACTGATGGGTTTAACAACTACACCCAACGCGGCAGCTTCCATCACGTCGAAGAAACCGTGCGGGCATTGGTCGAAACCTTCCCGATGATCTCACGTCTGAAAATGCTGCGCCAATGGGGCGGGATTGTGGATGTCACCGGAGACCGTTCACCGATCATCGGCAAAACGCCTCTGGGCAATTGCTTTATCAATGCAGGCTGGGGCACCGGTGGCTTCAAGGCTATTCCGGGCGGCGGCTGGGCCACAGCTGAACTGATTGCCAAAGGCGAACAGGGTGCACTGTCTGCAGAATTTGGCATGGAACGCTTCATCGAAGGCCGGTTCATTGACGAAAGCGTCGCCGCTGGCGTTGCTCACTAGGAGACCTGAATGCTACTTCTTGAATGCCCATATTGCGGCGTCTCCGCCGAAGAAACGGAATTCCACGCCGAAGGCGAAGCACATCTGAAACGCTTTGGCCCAGGGTCTGATGATGCAGCCTTTGAGGGCTACCTCTTCATGCGCGAAAACCCCAAAGGGGTGCATCTTGAACGCTGGCGCCATGCAAATGGCTGCGGGAAATACTTCCTCGCCGCCCGTTGTACCATGACCCTCGAGGTCTTTGGCACTTATTCCGCGCAAACCACGGAACCGCCACAGCACATCAAAGACGCCATCAGCGCCAAGCGCCCCGGCTGGAGCTGGAGAGACATCGCATGATCTTCATCTTTCCAAAAATACTCACAGCAACGGTGCATCTCACACAGGGCCTAGCCAAATGAGCACAAGACTTTCCACAGGCGGCCGTCTCCTCAATCGCGGCAAAGCCATCGAATTCACCTTTAATGGCAAACGCCTACAGGGGTATGAAGGCGACACGCTCGCCTCGGCACTTTTGGCCAATGATCAGATGCTGGTGGGCCGGTCGTTTAAATACCGCCGTCCGCGCGGCATCGTGGCCAGTGGCGCCGAAGAACCAAACGCCTTGGTGAACATGGGGCAGGGTGGCTCGTTTGAGCCAAACCAACGCGCCACAACCACTGAGCTGTTTCACGGTCTGACCTGTGAAAGCCAGAACCACTGGCCAAGCCTCGAATTTGACGTGGGTGTTGTGAACAACAGCCTCAGCCGGTTCTTGCCTGCAGGGTTTTACTACAAGACCTTCATTCAGCCGCGGGCGGCGTGGAAACATGTGTTTGAACCGATCGTGCGCCATTCCGCGGGTCTGGGCAAAGCCCCAAAAGACCGGGATGTTGACACCTACGAGCATTTCTATGCCTTTGTCGATGTGGTTGTGATCGGCGGCGGCATCGCTGGGCTTCAGGCTGCTAAAACGGCTGCGAGCGGTGGTGCTAAAGTTCTGTTGATGGAACAAACGGCCCATTGGGGCGGACGTACCCCTGTGGATGGTGGCAGCATTGATGGCAAGCCAGCCGCAGATGTCATTGCCGAGCTTGTGAACGAGCTTAAAGCCATGGACAACGTCACAATTCGCACCCGCATGATGGGGGCAGGCGTCTATGATCATGGCTATGTGCTGGGCTATGAGCGGCTGACCGATCACGCCCCACAATCAAATGGCCCGCGTCATCGCTTGTGGCGCATTCGTGCGGCGCAAATCATCACGGCGACCGGTGCCATCGAGCGCCCCTTGTCTTTTGCGGGCAACGATATTCCAGGTGTGATGCTGGCCTCTGCGTTGCGTGACTATGTGGTCGATTATGGCGTCTCGACAGGTGACCGCACAGTTGTTGTCACCAACAATGACGATGCTTACCGTACAGCGATTTCACTGAAACAAGCGGGTCTCGAAGTGCCGGTGATCTTGGATGCCCGTGCCGCTGGTGGCGGTGCTTTGGCCGATGAAGCGCGTGCACTGGGCATTCGCATCGAAAACGGCAAAGGCATTGCAAAGGTCAAAGGTGGCAAGCGCGTGACCGGCGTGGCGATTTGCGCCCAAGCGGGCGAGGGCGCGGTTTTGGAAGAAATCGCATGTGATGCGGTTGCGATGTCGGGTGGCTGGTCACCTGTTGTGCATCTTTGGTCGCATTGCGGTGGTAAACTGACGTGGGACGATGCCCAAGCGCATTTCCGCCCCGATGCAGATCGTGCACCCACCAACCAAACAGGTGATGCTTTTGTGGTCACAGCAGGCGCCGCAAGTGGCCCACTGCAGCTTGATGCAATTCTAAAAGACGCCACACAGGCAGGTCTGTCTGTTGCCGAAACCCTCGGCAAGCCAGCCAAAATAGATGCCGCCCTACAGGGGGATGCACCGAGTGAAAACGCATTGGAACCTGTCTGGCTAATGCCCCAAGGGGCGAATGACAAGCTGCGGTCCAAGGCGTGGTTGGATTATCAGAACGACGTGAAAGTGTCTGATGTACGTCTTGCGGCCCAAGAAGGTTATGAAAGCGTAGAGCACACCAAACGCTACACCACGTTGGGCATGGCGACCGACCAAGGTAAGTTGAGCAATATCAACGGTCTTGCCACTTTGGCGGGGCAGTTAAATGCGCCAATTCCTAAAGTGGGGACCACCACATTCCGTCCTCCATATACGCCTATTTCCATGGGGGCGATTGCTGGTGAGGCAAAGCACTCGCTTTTCCAACCGATCCGTCGCACACCCATTCATGCGTGGCACGAAGCCCAGAACGCCTATTTTGAACCGGTTGGTCAGTGGCGTCGGCCCTATTGCTTCCCTAAAACCGGGGAAAGTCATGGTGATGCCGTTAGCCGCGAGATCAACCAAACCCGCAACTCGCTTGGATTGCTGGATGCCTCGACACTCGGCAAACTGGTTGTCAAAGGCCCAGACGCTGGCAAGTTCCTCGACATGCTCTACACCAACATGATGAGCACCCTGAAAGTTGGCAAATGCCGCTATGGCCTGATGTGTAACGAGAATGGTTTTCTGATCGACGATGGTGTTGTGGCACGGATCGACGAAGATACGTTCCTTTGTCACACAACAACCGGTGGTGCTGAACGAATTCACGGTTGGATGGAAGACTGGCTGCAATGTGAATGGTGGGACATGCAAGTCTATGTCGCCAATGTCACAGAGCAATTCGCGCAAATCGCTGTGGTTGGTCCAAATGCCCGCAAGGTATTGGAAAAGCTGGGCGGCATGGATGTATCCGCCGAGGCTTTGCCGTTTATGGAATGGCGTGATGGGCAAATCGGCGGCTTTGACTGCCGCGCGTATCGCATTTCCTTCTCGGGTGAGCTTTCTTACGAGATTGCGGTACCCGCGTCTCAGGGCCTTGCGTTCTGGGAAGCTCTATTAGAAGCCGGTGCAGAATTTGGCGTGATGCCTTATGGCACCGAAGCCTTGCATGTGATGCGGGCTGAGAAAGGCTTTATCATGATCGGCGATGAAACCGATGGTACGGTCATCCCGCAAGATCTGAACATGCAGTGGGCCATTTCCAAAAAGAAGGAAGATTTCTTGGGCAAACGTGCACAAGAGCGCCCTGCCATGGCCAGCCCAGACCGCTGGAAACTTGTTGGGTTTGAAACGCTTGATAAGTCTGTCATTCCAGATGGGGCCTATATTGCCGCGCCGGGTGATAATGCTAATGGTCAGCGGAATGTGCAGGGGCGGATAACGTCGACTTATTATTCACCGACTTTGGATCGCGGCATTGCAATGGGTTTGGTGCACAATGGGCCTGATCGCATGGGCGAAGTGTTGGCTATTCAAAAAGTCGATGGCTCTGAGGTTCAGGCACGGATTGTAGATCCGGTCTTTTATGACAAGGATGGGGAGAAACAGAATGTCTAATCCTGTCAGTGCTCTGAATGGTGTAAGCTTTAACGGCGCGGTCACTGTTCACGAACAAGGCTTAAGCGGCATGATCACGCTGCGCGGTGATTTTGCTGACAAAGCCTTTGTTGCTGCCGTTAAAGGCGTGTTGGGGGCAACCGTTCCGGCACAACGGCAAGTTTCGACTGGGGAACATGCGCGAGTTTTGTGGATGTCGCCCGATGAAGCGCTCTGCCTTGTCGATCATGAAAAAGCCGAAGAACTGACAGCCAAGTTGGCCGATGCCCTGAAAGGCACACATGCGCTTGCAGTGAATGTCTCTGACGCCCGAGCGCATTTTTCTGTGCAGGGCAACGATACACGAGATGCGCTGGCCAAGGTGATGCCGGTTGATTTCGCGCAAGATGTTTTTGGACCGGGACAGGTAAGGCGCTCGCGCCTCGCGCAGGTCGCAGCGGCAGTTTGGTTTGAAGATACCGACACAGCAGAGATCATCTGTTTCAGATCAGTTTCCACCTATGTGTTTGACGTGCTTTGCCAATGTGCACAGCCCAATGCAGCGGTTGGATTTCACAACCAGACCGTTGGTTAAGGATGCAAGGCGCACAACAGGGTTGTGCGCCTTTTTTTGTACTATCAGCTTTTCAAAACGTTAATTGCCCTGTAGCCGTTGGCGTATTCTGACAGTTGTCTGCCTTCCCGGTAGACCTTCAAGACTACGTAAATTGAATTTGGTCATTAATATGAAAAGACGTTTTATTGGTGCTGCCCTTTTGACAATGGCGTTTTCCCCGGCCGCAGCTGAAGTATACGAATGTAGAATGCAGCGTGGCGCGAGCGGCGGATGGGTTTCCCCATTGATCTTTGTTGGTGTTGATAGCAACGCTCAAGACGCCGTTGTTATGGATGTGTTCACCCGAGATGTTTCCAAAGACTGGTACCCGGCCAAGCTGAGCGTCGACAACAAAAAACGCTACACGGTCACTTGGAAAACGGGCCGCCAAAAAGACCCGGCTGGCCAGATCATTCCTTCTCTTCATATGCGCATGACCATCATCAAGGCAGGGCTTGAGGCACGCGTGTCATCTCAGCCTGCAGGTTATGAAAACTTCTGGAACACAAAGGGTAAGTGCAAGCTTATCGAAAAATAGGAGAAACCCTTTGAAACGTATTCTTACAGCAGCGATTGCGCTGATGAGCCTATCTTCTTTTGCGTCAGCAGCAGAGTTTTCCTGCGGGATGGCCAAAGCGGGTACTGGCGGCTGGATTCGCCCGGTGATTCAGGTGAAAATTGACCCATCCACAAACGAAGCCTGGGTGCGTGATGATTTGACAAACCGATCAGTACAAGGGTGGTATGACGCCAAGCTTAAGGTCAACAATGACAAACGCTATACAGTGACTTGGACGTACAAAGACCTTACCAAAGACAAGAAAAATCAGTCTGCACCGTCTTTGGATTATCGTTTGACTATTGTGAAATCGACCTTGAAGGCAAATGCCACGATGGATCCACGCGGTTTCAACAACCGTTGGACGGGTCGCGGTAAATGTAAGCAGGTTAAATCTTAGTCCATTCGGGGATTCCTACCAAGAATTCCCGCTTTCTCCTTGACCTTTCTGCCCCAAAACGCACATCTGTGTGCCAGAGAGACCGCACGAACTATTTGAGGAGGCCAAAATGGCTTTTGAACTTCCTGATCTTCCTTACGCACATGATGCTCTGGCAGCGCACGGCATGTCGGCCGAGACGCTGGAATTCCACCATGATCTGCACCACAACGCCTACGTGACCAATGGTAACGCAGCGATTGCGGGCACCGAGTGGGACGGTAAAACACTCGAAGAAATCATCGTTGGCACCTACGACAAGTCTGCGGTTGCACAGAATGGTATCTTCAACAACATCTCCCAACTGTGGAACCACAACCAGTTCTGGGAAATGATGGGCCCGAACAAAACAGCGATGCCAGGTGAGCTTGAAAAAGCATTGGTTGAGTCCTTCGGTTCTGTCGATGAGTTCAAAAAGCAGTTCTCTGCAGCAGGCGCAGGTCAGTTCGGTTCTGGCTGGTGCTGGTTGGTGAAAGACACCGACGGCGGCCTGAAAGTGACTAAAACTGAAAACGGTGTGAACCCACTGTGCTTTGGTCAAACAGCGCTTCTGGGTTGTGACGTTTGGGAGCATTCCTACTACATCGATTTCCGCAACAAGCGTCCTGTTTACCTGTCCAACTTCCTGGACAACCTGGTAAACTGGGAAAACGTTGCATCTCGTCTGTAATTTATCAGCCGACGAAGAAAACCAAAACGCGCGCTCACTTGAGGGCGCGTTTTTTTATGAGTGATTGTATGAGCCCGTTTCCAACTCGTGCGACGGTTTGCGGTGCCTCACACATCCCAATGATTGGGGTCGATCCGAGGGAAACCAAAACGTCTGACGACATCGGAGTTAATCCGCCTCAGGCCCCTGACAAAGGTCTGCACGATACTATTGTACGCGCGTCCAATTTTTCGAACGGGCAGCCCGCGTGAGGCATGAAGCGAAGTAAGTCGTTTAACTGTCATTGGTCTTCCTCCGATTGGTGTCGTCAGGAAGATTGTTGATTCTCGGCTGTGAAGCATGAGCAAACTTACCCAATGAGATTTGGGTAATTTTACCCATGAGCGCGGGCTCGTTTGTATGTATTATACACCTATGCGCAGAATAGACTTTACCCACGAGGAGCTCTCAGAGCTTATCGGAGTTGTTTACGACTCCGCTTTTGAAGAGGTGCAGTGGAAGACCCTTCTAACCAAGATAAGTCAAATGTTTCCGGGTGTTGGCGCATTGGCATGGGGGTATGAAGGCGACACGATGTTGCCAGAATATGCCAGCGGTAGCCAGACCCCAATTTTCCCATCGTCCTTTGAATTTAATATGAAAAATGACATGGGGGAGACGATCGCAGATTCTGTAAAGCGCACTCCCAACGGCTTTGTCGTAAGGACCAAACTTTATTTTCCCGATCATGAGCTCCTGAATTCCAGATGCTACACTGATTACTTAAAACCGTTGGGACTTCGAAATTCGTTGCATCTGAAGGTGGATCACAACGGGGAACGCGGTGCCTTTCTCGGTTTTCCGTTGCCAGCTGATCCGGATCTCGAAACACAAATTCACGATCCGCTTTTCGAGGTGCTAAAGCTTTTGGCGCCCCATGCTGTGCGTGCCAGCCAATTGGCACGGGCACTGACGTTAGCAAAACGTGCAACAGAAGCCTTCAGCGGATTTTTGGACGGGGTCATCCTTCCTATGTTGGTCACTGACGCTAAAGGCAAATATCTCTTTGGCAACAAAGCCGGTCGGCAGGTCTTAGCAAGAGGCGACCTTTTTCGACTGTCGGCGGATGGGCTGTTGCAGCTGAACGATACCTACGACACCGGAGATCTATATCATAAAATTTCGCAAACCAGCCGTGACCTTGTCCAAAGCGGGATGCGTGTCGAGACCAATGACACCCCGCTAATGCTGGCCATTTCGCCGTTTCGACCGTCGATGCGCGATGCGAGCGCCATAGACAGGCATTTGCTGGACGATGAGCAGATGTTTGCAATTTTCGTTGGTCAGTCTGAACAGGATGCCATCAATACAAGTCTGCTAGAGGACGTTTTTGATTTAAGTGCGCGTGAGGCCCAGGTGTGTAAGGGGTTGCTTATGGGGCACGGGGTGGCGAATTTGGCTGAAGCGTCGTCGCGATCCCCTAAAACGATCCGAAATCAAATCCAGATGATTTATGAAAAGGTCGGCGTGTCTTCTAACGCAGAGCTTGTTGACACGCTTTCCGTTTTTCGAACCGTCGGCACGATGTTTGACAACAGTTCAGATGCTCTGGGGCGCATAAGGCCCGCTCAAATTGCGCCTTAAACAGAGCTTTTCAGATGCGCGACAGCGTCGGCGACATTTGCTTCTACGCGAATGAAATCTTTCATCGACGCATCTGCAAAGCCTTGGTCGATTACATGATCCATCAATGACAACAGCGGATTCCAGTAGCCGTTGATGTTCAACAGCACGATCGGTTTGTCATGCAAACCCAGCTGCCGCCATGTAAGAACCTCGAAGAATTCATCCAAAGAACCAGCGCCGCCCGGCAACACAACAACTGCGTCACAGTTCATGAACATGACTTTCTTTCGCTCATGCATGTTTTCGGTGACGATAAAGTTGGTCAGGTCAGTTTTCCCGACTTCGCGCTTCAGCAGATGGATTGGGATCACGCCAAAGGTCTCACCTTGTGCGTCTTGTGTCGCGCGGGCGACGGCGCCCATCAAGCCCACATCGCCAGCCCCGTAGACAAGGCGCCAATCGGCTTCAGCAATGGCGGTTCCAAGCGCTGTGGCAGCTTGGGCATAGGCGGGATCGTTGCCATTGCGTGAACCGCAAAAGACACAGATAGATGGCTTGCTCATGGTATAATCCGCTTATTTCAATGCTCTTTTGACCACATGTATCTCTCCTGATACTGTCGCTCAACCATGAAGACCTGCCAGATTTGGGGAAAGGGCAGCAATGAGTAAGACTATGTCAGCTGTTTCATCGCAAGCCGCTGTAATCGGGGCTGCTGTAACAGTCGCTGTTGGAGTTGGCCTATATGTCGCCGGCGTGTTCGACCCGGACGCCACACCACAACAAGTCACAGACACAAGCGTTCAGGTGCCAGAGCCAACTGAGACGGTGCAAACTGAAGAGACAGCTGCTGCACCTAAGCCTGCGGTGAAGGAAGAAGAGCCTGTTGTCGCGCAAACCGCTGAGGCGGCACCCCTTGTGCCCCCATCGTTTGATGTGGTGCGGGTTGAACCCGATGGCACAACCTTGATCGCGGGGGCAGGGGCCAGTGATGCCACTGTGAACATTCTTTTGGACGGTGATCTGATTGCAGAGACCCAAACTGATGCGAGCGGGCAGTTCACAAGCTTTCTTACAATAGAGCCAAGCCAAGAGCCTCGCATTCTAAGTTTGGTTCAGATCGCTGATGGTACAGAAGTGCCCTCTGACGCGACGGTGATCCTTGCGCCCACACCCGTTGTAGTGGCCCAAGCGGAACCAGAGGCCGATGACGCTCCGGTGGAGATTGCAGAAAACACTGTTGCTGATGACGTCGTACAACCACACGCCGATCAAGTGGTTGAGTTGGCTCAAGGCGCAGAAGAAACCCCGGTTCAAGAGGTGGAAGAGGCTGTTACGGCTTTGAAAGCGGATGTTTCAGAGCAAGCCAACAAGGTGTTGGCAGAGGCCACGGTCTCCGACGATGCGCCTGAAACTGTTGCCGAAGTTGCAGAGGTCGCAGAGGAAACAGTTGAAGAGCGAGCCGAACCAGCAGTTGTATCTGCTGAGGCCCCAAGCGAAGAGCCGTCTTTACCAGCCCCTGCGATTGCTGACGCGGCAGAGGCAACAATAGAAGCGCCAAACACTGAAGAGACACCCACAAATGAGAGCGAAGCAGTTGATGTCGCTGCAGTAGAAACACCTGTGCAACCTGCAACGCCGACTGTGATTGTGGCCGACAGTGAAGGCGCTCGTGTCTTGCAAGCACCTGTCGCGGCGGATGCCACGCCTGAAGTGCTGCGCACCATTGCGTTGGATGCGATCAGCTATTCCGAAACCGGCGCTGTTCAGCTTTCGGGCCGTGCGCAGGGAGAAGGCTTTGTGCGGATCTATCTGGACAACACCTATCAAGATTCCGCAGAAATCGCGACTGATGGGCGCTGGGGCACAGAGCTTACGTCTGTTGATCCGGGTGTTTATACGTTGCGTGTGGACGAGCTTGATCAAGACGGCAAAGTGCTGTCGCGTGTTGAATCTCCATTCAAACGTGAAGCCGCCGAAGAGCTAAAGGTCGCCTCGGCACAAGTCGACACCAAGCGTGTGGTTTCTGTGACCGTGCAGCCCGGCAATACGCTTTGGGCGATTGCAAAGGAAAGCTATGGGGATGGTGTTCAATACGTCAAAGTATTTGAGGCCAATAAAGACCGCATTCGCAATCCTGATCTGATTTATCCAGGTCAGGTGTTTACGGTTCCTGAATAGCACTTAGATTAAATTGAGAAGAGAGGGGGCTTTCAGCTCCCTCTTGGCCGTTTGGCAAAGATACCACGACACCCCAAAGGATCGCATGCCAGCTGGTTTCGGCTCGCAACGTGAAAGTAGGCAGTTACATGCAAAGATGGCGTACCGCATCAGATGAAGAATTGGCTCGCGCAAACGATCGCTCTGGATGGACGGTTCTGCGCAAGGTCGCGCCCTATCTTTGGCCTCAGGGGCAAAACTGGGTTAAACGCCGGGTGGTTTTTGCCATGCTCGCGTTGTTTGCATCCAAGTTTGTCGCCGCAGGGATCCCGCTGATCTATCGCGAGGCGGTGAATGCGTTGGGCGAAGAAGGTGTTTCAGACTTTGTACTGGGCGCGGTGGGCTTGACGGTGGCCTATGGCGTGGCGCGCCTGATGTCGGTGGCTTTTCAAAACCTCCGAGACATGGTGTTTGCAAAAGTTGGGCAACGCGCGTTGCGCCAATTGGCGTTTGAAACCTTTACGCATATTCACAATCTTTCGATGCGTTATCATATCACGCGCAAAACCGGTGGACTCAGCCGGATTATCGAACGGGGTGTCAAAGGCGTCGAGTTTCTACTGCGCTTTATGCTGTTCTCGATCGGCCCATTGATCCTAGAGCTGATCTTTATCGCAGGGATTTTGTATTGGCAGTTGGATGCCCGCTATCTTGTTGTGATTGTTGTGACAATTGTGGCCTATGCGGCTTTCACGTTCAAAGTGACCGAGTGGCGCGTAAAGCTACGGCGTCAGATGAACGATCAGGATACCGATGCCAATCAGAAGGCCATCGACAGCCTGTTGAACTTTGAAACCGTTAAGTATTTCGGGGCAGAGACGCGCGAAGCACAACGCTATGACAAAGCCATGGAAGGCTATGAAACGGCTGCATTGAAAACCGCCTATTCCTTGGCCGGTTTGAATGTGGGGCAGTCCTTTTTGATCACAAGCGGATTGATCGTCGTGATGGTTTTGGCCGCTTTGGGGGTTGAAAACGGCACGTTGACCGTGGGCGATTTTGTGATGGTGAACGCCTACATGATCCAGATCACAATGCCTCTGAATTTTCTGGGTACAGTCTACCGCGAAATCCGGCAAAGCCTTGTGGACATGGGGGAAATGTTTGACCTGCTGGGGCAACCTACAGAGGTCGCAGACAAGCCTGATGCGGCTAAGCTCGCTGTGAGTGAGGGGCGCATCGCGCTGGAAAATGTGTCGTTTGGATATGACGAAGCCCGCCCGATCCTTAAGAACGTCAGCTTAGCAGTGGACGGTGGTCAAACCGTAGCGATTGTGGGGGCCTCTGGGTCTGGAAAATCCACAATTGGGCGTCTGTTGTTCCGCTTTTATGATGTGAACCAAGGTGCTCTCAAGATTGACGGGCAAGATGTGCGCGAAGTCACGCAGCAAAGCTTGCACAATGCCATTGGCGTTGTGCCGCAAGATACAGTGCTGTTTAACGATACGATCCGCTACAACATTGCCTATGGTCTGGATGGCGCCACCCATGAGCAAATCATAGACGCGGCCCGGGCGGCACAAATCCATGATTTCATTGAAACGTTGCCAGATGGCTATGACACCACAGTCGGCGAAAGAGGCCTGAAGCTGTCTGGTGGGGAGAAACAGCGCGTCGGGATCGCGCGGACGTTGCTCAAGAACCCACCGCTGTTGTTGCTGGATGAAGCGACCTCAGCGCTTGACACCGAAACGGAACAATCCATTCAAGAAGCTTTGGCCCATGCGGGGCAGGGACGCACCGTGATCACTATTGCGCACCGCCTCAGTACCATCGCAGATGCAGATCGGATTGTCGTTTTGGAGAAAGGCGAGATTGTCGAAGAGGGCACCCACGCGGACCTATTGGAGCGTGATGGGCGCTATGCCCAGCTTTGGACGCGTCAGCTGAGTGAGGGCTCTGTGATCGCCTGACCTGGGTCAGAGTGACAAACCCGACCGCCCCAAGCACGGGATTGGTCGGTGCCATTGACCTTAGCGATCTTCCAGCCTTGGAACTCGCGTATCAAAAGGTATGTGCTGTCCCACTCGGTCAGAAAACGCCCCTGTGCGTCATAGGCCTCGGAATGGGTCGCCGCAATTGCCTCGCTGGTCCCAGTCACATGGACCAGCTCGATTGTGCGTTTAAGGCGGCTGACTCCCCGTTCGAAATAGGTTTTACGCAGCATCGCGATATCGCGGTGCAGCAGCTCGGGCGAGTCGATCTTGTGAACGCGCCCCCGATCTAAGATGACAAATGGGAATTGCACGAGAGATTGAAGGGCTCCCATGTCTGAGGAAATTAGGGCGTCATGGTATCTCTCCAATAACGCCCTAAGATTTGCTTGTATCTCCAGCAATGTCTACTCCGCCGCGCGTAGGCCTTTATCCACAGTGGACGAAACAGGGTCGATCTCTTCTTGAGGATCGTCCCAAAGAATTTCCGGTGCCTTTATACCTTTTGCAGCACGGCGCAATGCCCAATCCTGAGCGGCCTGGCTTCCACGACCGCGTGTGATGCGGGCAATCAGACGAAGCATCCAGTTGATGTATGTGCCAAGCCAAACACGCAGCGCTAGCATCGAAGGCGTAAAGACCAGAGTGAGAACC
Organism: uncultured Paracoccaceae bacterium; assembly: GCA_947498415.1. Classification (GTDB taxonomy): domain Bacteria; phylum Pseudomonadota; class Alphaproteobacteria; order Rhodobacterales; family Rhodobacteraceae; genus Cognatishimia. Next base: position 419,391 of record CANMKB010000002.1, on the reverse strand, counting down.
GTCGCAATACCAAGGCCAAAGACCACCGCTGTTGCCAGCTGTTTCCACCACAGCGCTGTTGGGCTGTCGACGGAATAGCCACCTTCGACAAAGTTCAAGCTTAGCCCAAACATCATCGGCGCGAGGCCAGCCATCGTTGTGATCGTGGTCAGCAAAACAGGACGGATCCGATCTTGGGCTGTTCGCACAATCGCTTCGATCCGAGGCATAAACTGGCTGTATTCCTGATAGGTATCGATCAGAACAATGTTGTTGTTCACCACAATCCCCGCCAGCGCCACAATCCCTGTACCTGTCATGATCACAGAGAAGGCCTGATCCATCACCATCATGCCGATGAGAACACCCGTGGTCGACAAGACAACCGCCAACAATACCAAGAAGGAATTGTAGAAGCTGTTGAACTGCGCAAGCAAGATGATGAACATCAACCCAAGGGCAGCCGAAAAGGCGGTTTGCAAGAAGGCCTGAGATTCAGCTTCGTCTTCCTGATCACCGGTCCACTCCCATTCGATCCCATTCGGGAACGGAGCCGTGTCCTCTGCCCATTCAGTGATGGCGGCGATCTGCACAGCAGGGGTCAACGGAACACCGGTGAAACCACGGTCTTCATATGACGCCTTTGTGCCATCTTCAGCATTCCAAACATCCGCAGAAATCACTTCGCTTTCGCCTGTATCTTCATTGGACACCAAGATTGTATTGGCCTCGACGCCGGCCTTTACATCAAAGATCCGGGTCTGATCCACACGGCTGATTTCAGCGAGTTTTGGAACAGGTTTACGCGTGATGAAGTTTGACAAAGGCACAAGCCCGTCTTGTGTTCGCACCTTCAAAGTATCCAGTGTCGAAAGCACACGATCTTTTTCAGGCAGACGTACACGAATGTCGATTTCTTCGTCGTTGCCTGCAGGGGTGTAGCTGTCAAGCAAGATACCGCGTGTCACCAGTTGTACCATGGCGCCCACTGTGGCCACGTCCGCGCCATAGCGGCCCGCTTTTTCAACGTCCACATCGATCTGCCAGTCAATGCCGGGCAGGGGAAGCGTATCTTCGATCAAGGTCAGACCTGGCATGGAATCGAATTTGGCACGGACCTTTTCAGCCGAGGCCAGAAGATCTTCCCAATTGTCGCCCTTTACACGGAAGTGCACAGGCTTCGCCGAAGCAGGCCCACGATCGGCAGCCAAGATTTCAATCTTGATCCCTGGGATTTGTTCAAGTTGTACGGTCAGTTCATTGATGATTAAGTCACCATCAAAATCCGCAGCTTTTACGGCGCGTTCGACCGTGACATCAAACAACGGAATGGTGAACCATGCCTCACGAGAATCCGGGCGATCTTCCCATGGAATGGTTTCCATTTGGATTTGACCGATGGTGTCACCAGGCGGTTGCGCACCACCTGTGTTGTTGTTCAAACCACCGTCACCCGCAAAGGCAAAGGCCGTTTTGATGCCCGGGTGAGCCAAAACGATTTCTTCGGCTTGTTTGACCAGCTCGTCTTTTTGCTCAAGAGACAAGTTGCCCTTTGCGCGAACGTAGACCAGCGCCATTTCAGGCTCGGATTCAACAAAGAATTCCGTGCCGTTGGAATTGGCGGGGAAGATCACGAAGGTGATCATAAAGACAAAGCCAACAACACCCGCGATTGAAACCAATGGCATGAACGGGTTGCCCGCAATCAGCTTGATGAAACGCCCAAATGGAGACAAGCTCCGTCCGGTTTTCACGCGACGTTGGCGTCGCTCCAGCATGATCGCATCCATCGTGATAGAGGCTGCAAATGCGCCCATCAGGAACAAGATAAAACCGACAAGGAACGGGAAGAACCCACCCTCAGCGCCACCGGCACCCAGCAAGTAAGTTGGGTTTAGGATTTGCATTGCGCCAATGAAGATCATCAGCAAAGACGGAGGCACCAAAAGCAGACGTAGCAACCAAGGTGTTTTCTTGCGCAGCTCAATCGAAGCTGTGTTGAACAAGCGGCTCAAACGACCGGATACACCACCCATAACGGGCAAGTAGATCAATGCCACGACCAGTGATGCGGATAGAACAAAGATCAATGTGACCGGCAACATCCGCATGAACTGCCCAGGAACACCGGGCCAAAACAGCATCGGCAAAAAGGCACATAGCGTGGTCGCAGTGGATGAGATCACCGGCCAGAACATACGCTTGGCGGCTTCGACATAGGCGTGCATTGGGCCGATACCCTGCGAGATGCGCTTGTCGGCATATTCAACCACAACAATTGCGCCATCCACCAGCATACCCACCGCAAGGATCAGACCAAACATCACCATGTTTGAAATGGTGATATCCATCACGCCCAGCAATGTGAAACACAGCAAGAAAGATGTCGGGATCGCAAAACCAACAAGTAAGGCAGCACGTGTGCCCAATGCCGCAAGCACGACGATCATAACCAAGGCAACAGCTGTCAGAACCGAGCCTTCAAGTTGCCCAACCATAGAGCCAACGATGCGACTTTGATCGTTTGATGTTCCCACTTGAACAGACGCTTTAAGTTCGTGCGGCCATTCTTCGGAAGCGTCTGTGACGGCTTGTTTCACAAGCTCTGCGGTGCCGATCAGGTTAAAGCCCTTACGCTTTACAACCTGCAACGCGATGGTGTTAACAGCGTTAAACCGAGCGGTACCGGTACGGTCTTCAAAGGTGAGTTTGATGTCAGCCAGATCGCCTAGGGTGACGACACGGTCGCCATTAGTTTTAACCGGCAGGCGGAAGACATCTTGGGCTTCGTCAAAGCTTGACGGGATTTTAACGGCGAATTTACCAGTCGCGGTTTCAATTTCACCTGCTGCGATCAACTGGTTGTTGTTGCGTACAACATTGATCAGTTCACCAGCGGTGACGTTATAGCTTTCTAACCGCAGAGGATCGATCAGAACCTCAAGCATTTCATCTCGTTTGCCTGCGATACCCGCTTCGAGAACCGCATCCAAAGATTCCAGCTTGTCCTGCAAATCATCAGCGACGCGCGACATGGTCCTCTCTGGAACGCGCCCAGTGAGGTTTACAATGATGATCGGAAATTCAGAAAAGTTAACTTCGTTGACTGTGTAGGTGTCTGCGCCTTCTGGGAATTGGCTCTCGGCTTTACCCATTGCATCGCGCACATCCGCCATGGTTTTGGTTTTATCCCAACCAAATTCGAATTCGAGCGCAACCCCGGCATAGCCTTCAGCAGCAGTCGAGGACATGGTTTTCAGGCCATCAAGATCGGCGAGTTCCGTCTCCATTGGTTTGACCAATAGTGTTTCAGAGTCAGACGCCGAAATCCCTTGGAACGGCACCGAAACAAACAGTGCCGGAATATCAATGTCCGGTTCACCCTCTTTTGGAAGGTTGACGTAGGCAAAGCCACCTGCAAGCAATGAAAGCGCGATAAACGCGATGATCATCCGCGCTCGGGACGCGGCCCAATCAACAACACCGATCATTCGTTTGTCTCCTGATAACTGGCTTCAACAGGAACGCCAGACACGACGTACTCTTGACCAATAACAATCACATCTGCCTGTTCTGGCAGACCTGCCAACCAGATCCCTTCAATCGTGTCACGCAGAACGGTCACAGGATTGAATTCCGCCCGATTGTCGGGGGTCACCACGCGCACACCCAGCACACCTTCGTCATTCAGGGTCAGGACCGATTGCGGCAACAGGTGGGCTGATTTGCCCTCGGCTGCGATGATGATCTCGGTGGTCTGACCATCGCGGATCGTGAGGTCTTTGTTTGGAACCTCGATTTCGACGCGGAATGTGCGTGTTTGCGGATCTGCAGATCGCGAGATGAAGGTCACTTGACCGCGGACTTCTTTGCCACTGGCCAAGCGCGCACCTGCGAGTGCACCCATTTCGACGCGAGTGACCTCAGTTTCTGGAACAAAGCCGACAAGCTTGATGGGATCAAGCTCGATGATAGTGGCACAATGAGCTCCAGACGGGCTGTTTGCACTTAAAAGGCTGCCGATTTCTGCGGTGTCCGTTTCCAAAAGCCCAGCAAAAGGTGCAACGACTGTCAGGCGGTCGATCTCTTTTTGGGCGGCAGCAACACCTGCCTCAGCAGACTGAATGGCCGCTTGGGCGCTTTCGAGGCCTGCGGTTGCAGAGGCAACAGCGGCTTCAGCTGCGCGTACTGAGGCCTGTGTGGATGCAACACGTGTATCCGACGCAAAACCGCCTTCCGACAGTTTGGATGCTGCGTTGTCGTTGATCTTGGCTTCGTCGAGGCGGGCGATGGCCTCGTCAAGGCGGGCCGCAGATGAGGGCACACCTGCGCGTGCTTCGGCCAAACGTGCTTTGGCTTCGGCAAGGGATGCGCCGCGTGTACCCGGATCAATCTTGCATAGCATCTGACCCTCAGACACCTGAGCGCCTTTGCGCAATGGTGTCGAAATCACAAGGCCAGAGGTTTCTGCCATCACATCAATTTGACGCTCTGCCTCTGTTTCGCCGCGCACGATAACCGCGCTGTCAATAATGCGTGCTGCGGAATGTTGCGCAACAACGCGCACAACCTGAGCAGCCTCGAGTGTGGTTTCAGGGGTTGCTTCTGCTTCGGCGGTCAAATCTGCGTCAGCGGCATCCGAAGACGCGAAGGCCAAGAGCTTGTCGCGCTCGATGATGAAGAAATACATGAAGGCTGTGACCACCACAGCAATAAATAGCGAGATAATGCGCATCCGGGTAAACCTTGTGTTCGCGTGTCTTACCAATGCAATTAGAAGTTCAACTCTCAATTACAATAGTGTGAACAGAATTTTCTGAACCGTCCGGTTTAGTTTAGTTTTTTCGCAACACACATTCAAGTGCGTCATGTTCGCTTGATGTGCCCTTGGCACTTAGGCGGCTTCGCGCTAAGAGAGGGGCGCACTTATAGGGGGTTGGTCGTGAGCAATACCGACAGTTTCATTGATGAAGTCACCGAAGAGGTCCGCCGGGACCAACTATATGGCACGATGCGCAAATATGGCTGGATCGCTATTGTTGCCGTTGTGGCGATTGTAGGTGGCGCAAGCTGGAACGAATATCAAAAGGCGCAAACAGAATCTGCGGCACGTGCAACAGGGGATGCTTTGTTGGGCGCACTGGAAGCGGATGAGGCGGTAGATCGTGTGACTGCGCTAGAATCTGCGACGCTCGAAGCGCCGGAAGCCGAGGTTGTACGCCAGTTCTTGCTGAGTGCCGAACAATCTGCGGATGACAAAGCCGCTGCGGCAAGCTCGCTTGATGCCTTTCTTGCCAACGCGTCAGAAACCGATCCGATCTATCTCGCCGTTGCTGAACTCAAAGCCTTGATGCTGGGCGCAGATGCAATCCCAGCGGCAGAGCGCCGCCAGCGTTTTGAAGGCATGGCGCAGGCTGGCCAGCCACTTGCTTTGCTCGCCTCTGAACAAATCGCCTTACTTGACGTTCAACAAGGCAACATCGAAGCCGCGATTGATCGCCTACAGTCTATCGTTCTGGACGCGGGTGTGTCATCAGGCTTGCGTCAACGGGCAACACAGTTGATTGTGGCCCTGGGTGGGGAACTTGAAACCCTGCCTTCTCTGAGCGCAACTCAATAAGCGCGAAAGATCAGGAGGGCCGGGCATGGCGTATCAAAAGTGGATTATGGCGGCAGTCGCCGCAACTTTGGTGAGCGCCTGTGCGCAACGCGAAGTGATTTTGCCAGGAGAGCGTGAAGAGCTTCGTGGTGCAGAGCCGCAGGTCGAGCTGCCGTCTGACACGAAAGCCATCCGCCTTGCGGGGCAGACAAAAAACGCTGATTGGACGCACCGCCACGGCACTCCAAAATATCGCACATCACATCCCGCGCTGTCTGCTGCTCCGGCTTTGGCCTGGAGCGCAAATATTGGCGAGGGTGAAAAACGCCGCCAGCGTATCTCGACCGACCCTGTTGTGGCAGACGGGCGCATCTTTACGATTGATGCCACTGCAAACCTGACAGCGACATCCACCAGCGGCGCACGGCTTTGGTCGATCGACATGACCACTTCGGGTGACAAGCCTAACGAAGCCTCTGGCGGTGGTTTGGCCTATGGCGACGGTAAACTATATGTGACCAACGGATTTGGCCGTATGCTTGCTGTGGAGCCCTCGACTGGTGAGATCCTGTGGGAACAACGCCTTGGTGCTGCGGGCAACGGCGCCCCAACGGTATTTGGCGATCTGGTGTATATCGTTTCGGGTGATGATCTGGCATGGGCACTTGATACCGACACAGGCCGTATCGAATGGCAGCTGTCTTCCACACCTGACGTGAATAACCTGCAAGTGCCATCCGCCCCTGCGGTGACTGACAAATTCGCCGTCTTTGCCTTTGGCTCTGGTGAAATCCAAACCGCCTTCCGTCGTGGCGGTCTGCGGTTCTGGGATGCAGGCATTCAAGGTCAACGCATTGGCCGTGCCCTTTCAACCGTTGGCGATATTTCCGGTGATCCGGTTGTCGTTGGCAAAACGGTGTATGTGGCCAACCACTCGGGCCGTCTTGTCGCGCTTGATATCGACACAGGCCAACGCAAGTGGACCCAAGAAGAAGGTGCCCTTAGCCCTGTTTGGCCTGCCGGAGATTCCTTATTTCTTGTGAACGAGCAAAACCAGCTTGTTCGACTAAATGCAGCAACCGGTGAGCGTATTTGGGTCAAGCGCCTAAGTGATTTCATCAAAGATCGTCCGAACCGCCAGGTGAAACGCTACGCTCATTTCGGCCCGGTGATTGCCGGTGGAAATCTGCTCGTTGCCTCATCTGATGGGCTGCTGCGCAGCTTTGACCCGACCTCGGGTGAACTGATCCGCAGCACTGAAATCCCCGGTGGCGCGACCTCGAACCCTGTGATTGCAGGGCAGACACTTTATGTGGTCAATAAAAAAGGCGAATTGCTCGCTTTCCGTTGATCTAAAAATGCTGTAAGGCCGCGTCTTCAGAGTCTCTGGAGAGTCAAATGAGTTTCACACTCGCGATTGTGGGGCGCCCGAACGTGGGCAAATCCACACTGTTTAACCGTCTTGTGGGCAAAAAGCTTGCGCTGGTCGATGACCAGCCCGGAGTCACGCGCGATTTGCGCGAGGGCGAAGCGAAACTGGGGGATCTTCGGTTTACCGTGATCGACACCGCAGGCCTGGAGGATGCAACAGACGACTCTTTACAGGGGCGTATGCGCCGCCTGACAGAGCGTGCCGTCGATATGGCAGACATTTGTCTGTTCATGATTGATGCGCGGGCAGGGGTGACACCAACCGATATGGTGTTTGCTGAAATCCTGCGCAAACGCTCCGCCCATGTGATCCTTGCTGCCAACAAAGGTGAGGGCAACGCCGCAGATGCGGGTGTGATCGAGGCTTATTCCCTTGGCCTTGGCGAACCTATTCGCCTGTCAGCGGAACATGGCGAAGGTCTGAACGATCTTTATGGTCAGCTGATGCCGCTCGAGGATAAGTTTTCTAAGCAGGTTGAAGATACCAGCCCTGTTGTCGACGTTGATCTGGAAGAGGACGAAGACGAAGAAAACTTCACCGTTCCGATGCCGACCAACGAAAAGCCACTACAGATTGCAGTGGTGGGCCGCCCGAACGCTGGTAAGTCAACGCTGATCAATCAGATCTTGGGCGAAGACAAAATGCTCACCGGCCCCGAAGCAGGCATCACACGCGATGCGATTTCCACGCGGACGGTGTGGAATGAAACTCCGATGCGGATTTTTGACACTGCCGGTATGCGCAAAAAAGCCAAGGTACAGGACAAGCTGGAAAAGCTGTCTGTGTCTGACGGTTTGCGGGCAGTAAAGTTTGCAGAGGTTGTGGTGGTCCTGCTCGACGCCGCAATCCCATTTGAACAACAAGACCTGCGCATCGCTGATCTTGCCGAGCGCGAAGGCCGTGCGGTGGTGATTGCCGTGAACAAATGGGACATCGAAGATGAAAAGCAGGAAAAGCTGCGCAACCTAAAAGAAGCCTTTGCGCGTCTGTTGCCACAGTTGCGCGGTGCGCCTTTGATCACCGTGTCTGCCAAAACGGGACGCGGATTGGATCGTCTGCACGATGCGATCATGAATGCTTATGATGTTTGGAACCGTCGTATCCCGACAGCGGCCCTGAACCGCTGGCTAACAGGGATGCTTGAACAGCACCCGCCGCCCGCACCGCAGGGCAAACGCATCAAACTGCGTTACATGACCCAGGCGAAAAGCCGTCCACCGGGTTTTGTTGTGATGTGTAGCCATCCAGATAAGTTGCCCGAAAGCTACTCGCGCTATCTGGTGAACGGTCTGCGCGAAGACTTTGATATGCCAGGAACACCGATCCGTCTGCACATGCGCGGACAGAGCGATAAAAACCCTTACAAGGGCGTGCGCAAAAAGAACGCGGGTTCGCTGAAAAAGCACCTCAAACCCCGCGCCTTGCGTGAGAAGTGATACCAAAACCCGCTCTTTGAGCGGGTTTTTCTTTGCGCCAAGAATGGCCGATTTCGTGAAACAAATTACGCGGAAAGGGGCGCAAACATAGGCCTCCCCATTGATGAGCTTTGAGTTGCCGAAAGCTTCGGCCAATTCCCGCGAATGGGCGTGCTTTTCCAAACTGCGCGACAGAAATTCGCCGATTTTTTCGGCCAGTTCCTGCCAGCCGGTGGCGTTGGCTTGCTGGATTTTTTTCAACGTTCGCAAGGTGTTGTTGGGATGTCATTCACGCTTCATGTTGAGGGCACGGCGATTTTGCCGAACAACAAATGGAGCGAAACATGAAACGTATTGCAGCCCTGATGACCCTGACCTTTGGCCTGGCAGCAACAGCAGCTTTGGCAGCAGATGAGGTTGAGATCTCGGATGTGGATGGCAACGGCACGTTTTCTTATGCCGAGCTGGTCGTCGCTTATCCCGAGCTCACCGAAGAGCTGTTTTCCCAGATCGACACAGATGGTGATGGCGAGGTGAACGAAGAAGAGATGATGACCGCACAAGGCGCAGAAGTTCTGCCAAAATAAACATTTCCCCCAGGAATGTTCTTTGGCAAAGGCCGAAGCAATTTCGGGCCTCGGCCATGCACCCTCTGCGTTCGCGCAGGGGGTGTTTTTACGTTTTATGTTGTCGTTAAGGAGATGTTTACCTTGTTTATCAATTTTTTAGGTGCGGAGACCTGTAACACTTATGGGGGGCACCATGTCTGTTTTGAAAGTCTCGCTGGCCTATCGCAAGGTCAGCCTTTGGACTGCTATGTTTCAACTCGTTATTACGCTCGGCGGCTATTTTGCGCTGCTCGGACTGGCAATTCTCTATTTCGATAAGCTTTGGTTCAGCATGCCGTGCATGTTCGCCGCCGGCTTAGGGGCGGTTCGGCTGTATATGTTGCAACACGATTGTATGCATCGCTGTTTTCTCAAACCAAAATGGCTGAATGATACCATTGGCATCCTTTTATCACCGATGACCCTGACGCCTTTTTTCATGGGGCGGTATAATCACAATCTGCACCACAGCCACGTCGGCAATCTGGACCGGCGCGATACTTTTGAGATCAACGTGATGACACTGGCTGAGTACCGTTCGGCACCTCCGTTGCGGCGCATACTGTACCGGATCTATCGCAGCCCGGTTACATTACTGCTGATCGGGCCGTTTTTGGTTTATGCCGTGTTTCAACGGTTTCCACGTAACACGCTTAAGGTCGGTCTGCTTTGGGATGTGGTGCTGCACAACGCACTTTTGCTGCTGTATCTCGCAGGGCTTTATGCTGTGGCAGGGGCGACAGGGTTATATGCGCTAGGGCTCAGCGTGTTCTTTGGAGTCTCGGTTGGGGCGTTCATTCCCTATGTGGAACACAACTTCGAAGACATTCACTGGCAAAGATCATCCCATCACAATGCCCAAGATGCGGCACTGCAAGCTTCGGCTGTTTTGGATTTCGGGGATGTCTTTCATTGGATCACAGCAAACATTGGGTTTCATGATCTGCACCATCTGAACCCTTCGATCCCAAGCTACCGCCTAAAGCAAGCCTATGAGAATTTGGAACGGATGGGCCTATTGCAATCGCGCAAGATCACCCTTCGCGAAGGGATTGCGTGCTTGCGCTGGAAGCTTTGGGATGAAGACCAACACCGAATGGTGACCTTCGCGGCGGCGTGAGGGGGCAAGGAAGGGCGGGAAATTCCGCCCTTTCAATGTGTTATCTTCTGTTGTTAAACGAGTGTGCCGTCTGCAGAAAGCGTGGTTTTGCCACCCAGATAAGGTGCCAAAACCTCTGGCAGTTTAACAGAACCGTCTTCTTGCTGACCGTTTTCCAGCACCGCAATCAGGCAACGCCCGACCGCCAGACCAGAGCCATTCAACGTGTGCACAAATTCTGGCTTACCGCCTTCGGTTGGCTTGAATCGCGCATTCATGCGGCGGGCTTGAAAATCACCGGTTGTCGAAACAGAGCTGATCTCGCGATAGCTGTTTTGACCGGGCAACCATGCTTCGATGTCAAAGGTACGGCGGGCGCCAAAGCCCATGTCGCCTGTGCACAGCACAACGGTTCGATAAGGGATGTCCAGCTTTTCCAGAATATCTTCGGCACAGCGCAACATGCGCTTTTGCTCTTCGTCAGATGTGTCCGGATGGGTGATCGAAACCATCTCGACCTTTTCAAACTGGTGCTGACGCAACATGCCCGCTGTGTCACGCCCCGCAGAGCCGGCCTCAGAGCGGAAGCACAGTGAATGCGCGGTTAGGCGGATCGGCAGTTTGCTTTCGTCCAGCGTGTCGCCGCCCACAGAATAGGTCAGTGGGATTTCAGAGGTCGAAATCAGCCACCACCCATTGGTGGTTTGATAGCTGTCTTCGGCGAATTTCGGCAGCTTATCGGTGCCATACATCGCCTCATCGCGCACCAGAACCGGGGTGTTGATCTCGGTCAGGCCGTTTTCATCAACGTGGGTGTCGATCATGAATTGTGCGAGCGCACGGTGCACACGGGCCACCGCACCCTTGAGCATCACAAACCGCGCACCGGATGTTTTGGCGGCGGTTTCAAAATCCATCGCGGCGCTTACGCCCTTGATGTCAAAGTGTTCTTTGGCCTCAAATGCCAAATCCACCGGCGTGCCCCAACGGCTGACTTCGACATTGTCGTCTTCGTCAGCACCCTGCGGTACGTCATCGGCCGGGATGTTGGGAATACGCGCCAGCATATCGGTCAGCTTGGCGTCGATGTCCTTTGCAGCGTTTTGCATCGCTGCGATTTCTTCTTTCTTTTCACCCACAAGGGCCCGCAGACGTTCAAATTCTGCCTCATCGCCTTTGGCCTTGGCTGCGCCCACTTCTTTCGAAGCTTTCTTTTGCTCGGCCTGAGCGGTTTCGGCGGCCGTGATCTTGGCACGACGCTCGGCATCCAGCGCCAGCAGCTCGGACGAGATCGGCGCATCCCCACGACGAGAGAGGGCGGCATCAAACGCTGCCGGATTTTCGCGGATCGCACGGATGTCATGCATGGGATCAAGTCCTTCCAAAGTGATTCAGTTTGGGGATGTTATGGCGTAAATTTTGATGGATCGTAAGGTGGAACTAACCCGCGTTGGAATTTGGGGGTAGGGGCGGTGTGTAGCCCTTTGGATCGACTTTGAATTTTTCCCATTCGGTTTCGAATTCTTCGTTATCCATTTCGTAGTTCGGCCATTTTTCGGGCCAATCCCAATCGTCGGGCAATGTGGTGCTTCGATCTCCAAACACAGATTCTAGATGTTCTTTGAATTGTGGTACTATGGCAAAATCCACAAACCTAACCGCGGCACCTTGTAAAGTAGCCGCGGTTAGGTTTGTGGCAATATCCATCTTTGCCCCGTAGAGGTTCGCCCCTTGCATCTTTGCCCCGTAGAGGTTCGCCCCTTGCATCTTTGCCCCGTAGAGGTTCGCCCCTTGCATTTTTGCCCCGTAGAGGTTCGCCCCTTGCATCTTTGCCCAGCTGAGGTTCGCCCCTTGCATCTTTGCCCCGTAGAGGTCCGCCCCTTGCATCTTTGCCCCGTAGAGGTTCGCCCCTTGCATCTTTGCCCAGCTGAGGTCCGCCCCTTGCATCTTTGCCCAGCTGAGGTTCGCCCCTTGCATCTCTGCCCCGCGGAGGTTTGCGCGTTGAAACTCTCTGTCCATAAGGATCAGCCCAGCAAAAGAACTGCGTTCAAGAACCAGACGAAATTCTTTGCTGGTTTCTAAATCTCGCCGCGCTTTGCTGCGGTTTTCCAGAACTTTCAGGGCGACATCCACATCCAGTCTTGGATGTTTCAGAGAGTCTGACCGCCAATCGTGCCACGCCACGCCATCGGTCTCATCTTCTGGGAAATCAGGCAGATCAATCGGGGCATTGTTGCGAATATACGCACAGAGCAGTTCAACGATGTGGATATGATCGCGTTCGCTGTCTTGCATGATGCGCTCTAGTGCATAAAGCGCACCGATGCGGACTTCGATGTTTGGTTCCGTCCACTCCTTGCTATCGCGCTTTACAGATTTCTCTGCGCCCAAGCCTTCAACCGCTTTGTTGATGCGATCTGTGATCAACCCTTCTTCCGCTGCGCGGACCTGCCGTTCTGTGGTTGTTACACGTAACAAGGCAAGTGGTGTGCCTAGCAATCCACCCAATGCCGTCAGCAAACCAACCAAGGCCAGAACATGCCAACGTAGTTCGTCGCCGTTTAATTCGCCTCCAAAGGCCCATGCAATTTCCCAAAGCGCGTAGATCACGAGCAAAACGAGCAAAGCCCAGATCGGTGCAAAGATTCCTGTGAACCCGGCAACGGTTTTCATCTGCCAGTCTTCCGGTAACTTTCGGTTTTTGGCGCGGTCTACGCCGAGATAGGTAAACATCACCGACAAGGCGATGACGGCCAAAAGCACGGTGACGATCCAGAAACTTTTTTCGGAAAACGGGAGCGTGATGGTCATGTCGGTTTTGGACACGGGAAATCCTTTGATCAAATATCTTGCGAGTATGAACCATATTTTCTGCGAGCAGAACCCAGACAATCCACCACAATGCGGCTGAACAGCCCTAAATTTTCCGCGACGTTTTCAGGCTGGTGCTCCACGCTCGGCCTGTGGGAAACCGATAACGTTAACAAATTTAGCGGGGGAAGGTGCGCGGGGTGCTTTCTCGCCTTGCATATAAGCCTTAGGCCACATAGGTTCCGTGCAAAATTTGCGGGCGCGGCCCGCCCCAACAAGGAAATCGTCGATGGAATCTATCGCCCAGTTTGTCCCTCTCATTCTGATCTTTGGTATCATGTACTTCTTGCTGATCCGCCCGCAGCAGAAAAAAGTGAAAGAACACCAGGCGATGGTGGCTTCTGTACGTCGTGGTGACGAAGTTGTGACCCAAGGTGGCCTGGTTGGAAAGGTCGTAAAAGTCAAAGACAACAACGAACTAGAAGTCGAAATCTCTGAAGGCGTGAAAGTTCGCGTCGTTCAAAGCACGTTGGCGCAGGTGGTCTCTAAGACTGAACCTGTCGACTCTAAGTAATTTATACGACGTAAGGCGAGCGCATCATGCTGCAAATCGACCTCTGGAAACGGGTCCTGATCTGGAGCCTCTGTGCGCTGGGTCTGTTATTGGCCCTGCCCAATGGGTTCTACACTCGGGTAGAAACCCATAACGACGCATCAGCTTCGATCGAAGCTGGCTTTTCCGGCAACGGATTAGAAGAACAGGCGGCCATGTGGCCGTCTTATTTGCCATCTTCACTGGTAAACTTGGGGCTCGATTTGCGCGGTGGTGCGCATCTGTTGGCCGAAGTTAAAGTTGAAGACGTGTATGAGACCCGCATGAAAGGCCTGTGGCCCGAAGTGCGCAACCTGCTGCGCGATAACCGCGCAACAGTTGGGTCTATTCGTCAGCAACCTTCTGCACCTGATGAATTGCGGGTCAAGATTTCAAAACCCGAAGCGATTGCAGAAGCGGCCACTTTGGTGCGTGGCCTTGCGCAGCCTGTGGTTTCGCTGACCGGGGCAGGGACGTCTGATATTCTGGTGTCCACAGATGCCGATATGATCGTCATCACCCTGTCTGATGCAGAGCGTCTGGCGACAGATGAACGTACCGTTCAACAAGCGCTCGAAATCATCCGCCGTCGTATTGATGAGGTTGGCACACGCGAACCTACCATTCAGCGCCAAGGGGCTGATCGTATTTTGATTCAGGTGCCGGGCATTGGTTCTGCCTCTGAGTTGAAAGAGATCATCGGCACCACGGCGCAGCTGACATTCAACCCTGTTGTTGGCCGCGCCTCTGATCCAGATGCGCCAGCCGGTGCGGGGAACGAGATTGTTCCGTCATTGGATGAAGAAGGTGTTTATTACATCATTGAAAGTGCCTTTGTCGTCAGCGGTGAAGAGCTGACGGATGCACAGCCAAGCTTTGATCAGAATGGTCGTCCGGCTGTATCCTTCCGCTTTAACCCATCAGGCGCACGGAAGTTTGGCGACTACACCGCTGATAACATCGGGTCGCCTTTTGCGATTGTCTTGGATGATGAGGTGGTCAGCGCCCCTGTGATCCAAAGCCATATTCCAGGTGGGTCTGGTATCATCACTGGGAACTTCTCTGTTGAGGAAAGCACCAACTTGGCTGTTCTGCTGCGGGCGGGTGCCTTGCCGGCTGGGCTAGAGTTCCTCGAAGAACGCACCATCGGCCCAGAGCTGGGCCAAGACAGCATCGAAGCGGGCCGCATAGCCTGTATCGTGGCTTTTGCTGCGGTTCTGGTCTTTATGTTCCTGAGCTACGGCACGTTTGGTATCTTTGCGAATATCGCGTTGATCATCAACGTTGGGCTGATCTTTGGTTTGCTGTCCTTGGTCGGCGCTACACTGACATTGCCGGGCATTGCCGGGATCGTTTTGACCATCGGTATGGCGGTTGATGCCAATGTTCTGGTGTTTGAGCGTATCCGCGAAGAAATCAAAACCGGTAAGGGCGCGGCACGCGCCATTGATCTGGGCTACGAAAAAGCACTGTCTGCGATTTTCGATGCGAACATCACCACGTTCATCACGGCTGTCATCCTGTTTGCCATGGGCTCTGGCCCGGTACGCGGGTTTGCCATTACGTTGGGCCTTGGCATTTTGACCTCGGTCTTTACGGCGATCTATGTGACACGCCTGATCGTGATCATGTGGTATGAACGCCGTCGTCCCAAGACACTTGAGGTATAAGCCATGCGACTAAGACTTGTTCCAAAAGAGACGAAATGGGATTTCTTTAGTAAATCCTCACTTAGCCTTGGCTTTTCTGGCCTGATGATCTTGCTGTCCGTCGTGTTTTTCTTTGTCCAAGGGTTGAACTTTGGCATCGATTTCCGCGGCGGTACAACCATCCGGACAGAAAGTGCGCAAACCGTTGTGGTGGGGGACTATCGTGCAGCGATTGAAACCCTGAACCTTGGTGATGTGTCCATCACCGAGGTGTTTGACCCGACATTTGCAGACGATCAAAATGTCACCATGATCCGTATTCAGGCCCAAGAAGGCCAAGAGGCGGTGACCGCGGATGTGGTTGATCAGGTGGAAGCGGCGCTACGCTCTGTGGCGCCAGACATCTCTTTTGTGTCTGTTGAATCCGTTGGCCCAAAGGTTTCGGGTGAACTGATTCAAACAGCGGTGATCGCCATCATTCTCGCGATTGCGGCGGTTCTGGTTTACATCTGGCTGCGTTTTGAATGGCAGTTTGCAGCGGGTGCAGTTGCTGCACTTGTGCATGACGTCATTCTGACCGTTGGTGTTTTTTCGATTGTGCAAATCCGGTTCGATCTTGCGATCATCGCAGCGCTTTTGACCATCGTGGGCTATTCATTGAACGATACAGTGGTTGTTTTTGACCGCGTGCGTGAGAACCTGCGTAAGTACAAAAAACTTGCTTTGAAAGATGTTCTGAACCTGTCCATCAACGAGACCCTAAGCCGGACAGTTATGACATCTGTCACTACGTTGCTTGCGCTTTTGGCCCTATTTGTTTTGGGCGGCGATGTTATCCGTGGGTTTGTCTTTGCGATGATCTGGGGCGTGATTGTGGGTACCTATTCGTCCGTCTTCGTCGCATCGGCGGTTCTGCTGAAACTGGGCGTGAAACGTGATTGGTCTAAACCTGACGCAAACGCAGGCAATCAATACGCTAACATTGATGCCTGATCTATTCGGATCAGTCCTGGCCACGCCGGGACTGATTTGGTTGATCTGTACCATAGGAGTCGCGGGCATTGTCCGCGGCTTTTCTGGTTTTGGTACTGCGCTTATTTTTGTACCGATCGCAAATATCTTTCTGCCGGCGACAGATGTGATCGCGATCACCATGCTAACCGGGTTTGGCGGCACGGCCGCGTTGTTGCCCCGGGCGTTGAAGGTTGCAGAGATCAAAGAAGTTTCAACGCTAGGTGCGGCTTCTATCTTGACCATCCCAATTGGCCTGTGGGCCATGCTGCAATTAGACCATGACACCGTGCGCTGGATCGCGACTGGGATCGCCGCGGTCATGTTATCTGCTTTGGTTTTAGGGTGGCGGTATCGCGGAAAAATAGATCTGAAACGCCTGCTGGGGATCGGTGGCGTTGCGGGCATTTTTGGTGGGATGACAGGCCTTACTGGCCCAGCGGTCATTCTGTTTTATCTGGCCAACGGGGCCCGTGCTGAAATCGTGCGTGCCAATACTATTCTGTTTCTGGCGATCTTAGATGTCATTGTGATTGCGAATATGGCGATCCGTGGATTGTTGACGTTAGAACTGCTGGCGCTTGGGCTGACGCTGTCGGTGCCGTATTTTGTCACATCACGGATCGGGCAGACCTTATTTGACCCCAATTACGAAAAGACGTATCGATCAGTGGCCTATGCAGTGATCGCGCTTGCGGTGCTGACCGGGCTTCCCATCTGGGATTAACCCAGTCCATAAAGGGTCAGGCATGAAACTGAGCGAAATCCAATTTTCCGAGGCGCTGCCGATTGAAAGCTACGGGCCGGATTTTTTCCGCATCGGTGGAGAAATCGTGGCCGCACCCAGCATTGTGACGGCGGCAGGGGCGCAGCAGTGGGCGGGCTTTGACGATGTGCAATCCATTATCGACAAGGGTGCAGAGATTGATTTCATCCTGTTGGGCACAGGCAAAGACCTGGCCTATGCCCCAGCTCACTTTCGCAAGCAGCTTGAGGACGCAGGTATTGGAGTCGAGGTAATGAAAACCGATTCCGCCTGCCGCACCTATAACGTGCTGGTCTCTGAAGGCCGCCGTGTGGCCGCCGTATTACTTCCGATCGAACAGGATTAAGAACGCCCGTGCTGAAGGTTGATGAACTGACAGTTGCACGTGGTGGTCGCCCGATTCTTCAAAACGTGAGCTTTGAACTGAAGGCGGGGCAGGCGCTTGTGGTGCGGGGGCCAAACGGCTCTGGTAAAACGACCTTGTTGCGCACAATCGCCGGGCTGCAACCTGCGATATCGGGGCAGGTGCTGTGTGACGAAGAGGCCATAGCCTATGCCGCGCATTCTGATGGTCTAAAGGCCAATCTGACGGTTGCTGAAAATCTGTCGTTTTGGGCAGAGGTGTTTGGCACGGCCCAGATGGATCAGGCCTTGGCCCAGTTCAATCTAAACGATCTGCAAGACCGGCCCGCCAATACACTGTCAGCTGGGCAAAAACGCCGTTTGGGGCTGGCGCGATTGTTGGTTACAGCGCGTCCGGTGTGGGTACTTGATGAGCCGACGGTGTCGTTAGATGCTGCATCGGTCGACCTCTTTGCCAGCGTCGTTCAGGCGCATTTGGCTGCCGGTGGGGCGGCGCTGATGGCAACGCATATTGATTTGGGGCTCGAGGCGAAAGTCTTTGATGTCGCCCCTTACAAAGCCAGCATGATCCCGCGGTCGGGTGGATTTGATGAGGGCTTTCTATGATTGCTCTATTGATCCGCGACTTGAAATTGTCGGTCCGTGCAGGCGGTGGCTTTGGCCTTGGGCTTGCGTTTTTTCTGATTGTCACGGTGCTTGTCCCCTTTGGGGTGGGGCCAGAGAGTGGCCTGTTGGGTAAGATTGCGCCAGGTGTTTTGTGGTTGGGGGCTTTGCTGTCTTGCTTGCTATCGCTCGATCGTATTTTTGCCCTTGATTGGGAAGATGGATCACTTGATCTGTTGGCAACATCGCCTTTGCCACTCGAAGGCGTTGCAGCAGCCAAAGCGATGGCGCATTGGCTCACAACCGGGTTGCCGTTGACACTCGCGGCGCCCTTCCTTGGCATTCTGTTGAACTTGCCACAATCCGGCTTTGGCTGGCTGACGCTGTCGCTGGCGATCGGCACCCCGGCATTATCTGTGATTGGCACCTTTGCCGCCGCGTTGATTGTGGGCGTAAAGCGTGGCGGGCTTTTGCTGTCGATCTTGGTCCTGCCGCTTTATGTGCCCACATTGATCTTTGGGGCCGAGGTCGCACGGCGCGGAAGTGCTGGGATGGAAGTCTTGCCGCCTGTGTTGCTGCTGGCCGGAATATCGCTTGGGGCTGTGGCAATATTGCCCTTTGTCAGCGCCTTGGTTCTTCGGATCAATCTGCGCTAAAAGGCGCAAAGTGCGTAAGAGTTTGATACGGATCAATGCCGAGTGTGGCGCTCTCTGTGATGTGAGATGCCAAATCGGAGAATGAGGACTAGATAGACGACCATGGCTTCCATTTGGGAATATGCAAATCCGCTAAAATTCATGCGGTTGACCGACCGCGTGTTGCCGTGGGTTTCGGTGCTGGCCGCCGCGTCTCTGGTGATCGGTTTGATCTGGGGTTTCTTTTTCACACCGGATGACTACCGGCAGGGATCGACCGTTAAGATCATCTATCTTCATGTACCCTCCGCGCTGATGGCTATCAACGCGTGGTTCATGATGCTGGTTGCTTCCTTAATATGGCTGATCCGTCGCCACCACGTGAGCGCCTTAGCAGCAAAAGCAGCGGCCCCAGTGGGCGTGGTGATGACCGTGATCGCCCTGCTGACAGGCGCGATTTGGGGCCAACCCATGTGGGGCACATGGTGGGCCTGGGATCCGCGTCTAACATCATTCCTGATCTTGTTTCTGTTCTACCTTGGCTACATTGCCCTATGGGAGGCAATCGAGGATGCTGACACAGCCGCAGACCTTACCGCTGTGCTGTGCCTTGTTGGCTCTGTCTTTGCGGTGCTGAGCCGCTATGCGGTGAACTTTTGGAACCAAGGCCTACACCAGGGGGCCTCTTTGAGCCTGGATAAAGAAGAAAACGTTGCGGATGTTTTTTACCTGCCATTGCTCGTCTGCATTGCTGGGTTCGTTTTACTGTTTCTCAGCCTTGTTTTGCTGCGCACTCGAACTGAAATTCGACTGCGCCGAACCAAGGCATTGATCGCGCGGGAAGGAATGGCCGATGCCTGATCTTGGAAAATACGCAGATACGGTGCTGTCAGCTTATGGGGTCTCGATTGCGCTTTTGCTTGTGCTTGTGTGGCTTAGCCTACGTGCCTCGCGCAAAGCCAAAGAGGCCTTAGCAAAGGTGGATCGAAAAAATGGCTAAATTCTCACCACTCATGATCGCACCACCTGCAATCTTTATCGCAATTGCAGGCCTGTTTTTGGCAGGGATGCATCGTGATAACCCAGATGATCTGCCCAGTGCCTACGAGGGCCGGGACGCACCAGAGGTGCAAATGGTGGGGCTTGAAGGGTTAGACGAGTTTTCAGACGCTGACTTGCGTGATGGCGAACTAAAGCTTGTGAACTTTTGGGCAAGCTGGTGTGGCCCATGCCGTGCCGAGCATCCGACCCTGATGCAGCTGCAATCCGAGGGAATCCCAGTGTACGGGGTGAACTACAAAGACCAGCCCGGCAATGCGGTTGATTTCTTGGAAGAGCTAGGAAACCCCTTTGCCAAAGGCGGAGCCGATGAAAATGGCAAGATGGCCCTGAATTGGGGTGTCTACGGTGTTCCAGAAACCTATGTGATTGATGGCGATGGCAAGGTTGTCATGCGCATCGCCGGGCCGTTGGTGCAGCGAGAGCTGAACGAACGCGTTCGCCCGGTTCTGGATGCGCAAAACTAATCAACCGGGCGAAATGGCATTAAACGCTACGCTTTTGCCAGATCGCGCAAGACGTAATGCAGCACGCCGCCGTGTTCGACGTATTCCTTTTCGGGGGCTGTATCGATACGGCATTTCAAGGTGATCTCTTTCACGGAGCCATCTGCAAACGTGATAGAGCAGGGCACCTCTTGCAAAGGTTCTATAGTGTCTAGTCCCGTGATGGTGACGGTTTCATCGCCCGTCAGGCCCAGTGATTTGCGTGTGTCACCTCTGGTGAGTTCCAGCGGGATCACCCCCATGCCCACCAAATTAGAGCGGTGGATACGCTCAAAGCTTTCAGCAATCACGGCGTTCACCCCCAAAAGCTTGGTTCCCTTCGCGGCCCAATCGCGCGACGACCCGGCGCCATATTGTTCTCCGCCAAACACAACCAGCGGCGTGCCTTGTTTTTGATAGGCCATCGCAGCCTCAAAGATTGACGTTTGTTGACCATCGGGGCCTTTGGTAAAGCCACCTTCGACCGAATCCAGCATTTCGTTTTTGATGCGAATGTTGGCAAAGGTGCCGCGCATCATGATCTCATGATTGCCCCGGCGAGAGCCGTATGAATTGAATTCACGCGGCTGAACTTGACGTTCCAGCAGGTATTGCCCGGCAGGCGAAGTTTCTTTGAATGCCCCGGCTGGTGAGATGTGGTCGGTTGTGACCATATCCCCCAAAACAGCCAAAATCTTTACGCCCTCGATATTCTGGATGGTGCCCGGCTCTGGCCCCATGCCGTGAAAATACGGCGGGTTCTGAATATAGGTTGAACCGGCGGGCCAATCATAGGTCTCTTGCTGCGGAACCTCGACAGATTGCCACTTTTCGTCCCCCTTAAAGACGTCTGCATATTTCTCGACAAAGGCGTCACGCGTCACAGTTTTTTGCACCAGTTCAGCCACCTCTTGCTGGCTGGGCCATAGATCTTGTAGGAAGACGTCATTGCCATCTTTGTCCTGTCCAAGAGCGTCTTTGGTGATGTCGATATCCATCGTACCGGCGAGAGCGTAGGCCACCACTAGCGGCGGCGAGGCGAGGTAGTTTGCCCGCACATCCGGATTGATCCGGCCTTCAAAGTTGCGGTTGCCTGACAGCACAGATGTGGCGACAAGATCACCCTCTGCAATGGCCTTGGAAATTTCGGGCTGAATGGGGCCGGAGTTGCCGATGCAAGTGGTGCACCCATATCCTACGAGGTTAAACCCGATGGCATCTAGATCATCCTGAAGCCCGGCGGCCTCTAGATAGGCCGTAACCACCTGAGATCCCGGTGCAAGCGATGTCTTGACCCATGGTTTGCGGTTTAGCCCCAAAGCTGCGGCTTTGCGTGCCACAAGACCGGCCCCAATCATCACATATGGATTAGAGGTGTTTGTACACGATGTGATTGACGCGATGACAACCTTGCCGCTTTCAATCGTATAGTCTTCGCCAGACACCGCCACCTGTTTGCCCATGGGGCGCTTGAATGTTTGTTCCATTTCCTTGCGAAAGGCGGATTTGCCTTGATCCAAGGCAATGAAGTCTTGCGGTCGTTTGGGCCCCGAAATCGCAGGAACGATGGTGCCCATGTCCAGGCTTAATGTGTCTGTATAGATTGGCTTATAGGTTTCATCGCGCCAAAACCCATTTTCCTGCGCATAGGCTTTCACCAATGCAATCCGATCTTTGTCGCGGCCTGTGTTTTCCATATAGCGCAGTGTCTCGCCATCGATTGGGAAAAAGCCGCAGGTCGCCCCGTATTCCGGTGCCATATTCGCAATCGTCGCACGATCTGCCAATGGCAGTTGATCAAGGCCATCGCCAAAGAATTCGACGAATTTGCCAACCACACCGCGTTCCCGCAGCATCTCGACGACCTTAAGAACTAGGTCTGTGCCGGTGGTGCCTTCGACCAATGCGCCGGTGAGTTCAAACCCGATGACCTCGGGGATCAGCATTGAGATCGGTTGACCCAACATTGCAGCCTCGGCCTCAATCCCGCCAACACCCCAGCCCAAAACTGCGGCACCGTTGACCATGGTGGTGTGGCTATCGGTGCCAACCAATGTGTCAGGATAGGCGACCTCGGTTCCGCTTTGGTCGGTGTCTGTCCAAACCGTCTGCGCGAGGTATTCAAGGTTTACCTGATGGCATATCCCAGTGCCCGGCGGGACCACACGGAAGTTATCAAAGGCCGTCTGTCCCCATTTCAGAAACGTGTAACGCTCCATATTGCGTTCGTATTCCCGGTCAACGTTCATCTGAAAGGCACGAGGGCTCCCAAATTCATCAATCATGACAGAGTGATCAATCACCAGATCAACAGGGACCTGCGGATTGATTTTCGCCGCTGAACCATTCAACCCGACAATCCCATCCCGCATCGCGGCAAGATCAACAACAGCAGGCACTCCTGTGAAATCCTGCATCAAGACGCGGGCAGGGCGATAAGCAATCTCGCGCGGGTTTTGCCCGCCGTTTGTTGCCCAATCTCCAAAGGCTTTGATATCATCCAGAGAAACCGATGCGCCGCCATCTTCGAACCGAAGTAGGTTTTCCAGAACCACCTTCAATGCCGCAGGCAGACGCGAGAAATCACCCAACCCCGCTTTTTGGGCCGCCGGAATTGAATAAAATGCGATGGATTTGCCATTCACCGAAAGTGTTTTACGGGCCTTGGCAGAGTCTTGGCCGACTGTGATGGACATACGAGCCTCCCTCGTAACATAAACTGGGTAACGCTCAATATTTGTGGCGGAATGTAGGTTTTCAATCAAGGTGGCTGTGGCATGGTCACAGTGCGTCGAGGGAAATTGAATGAATTCTCGCGAATGCTTGATTGGCCATAGTCTCATTATGTGCGTATTCAACTAGGGCAGCCAGCAAAAGGGACGCTACTGATGAATAGAATCGCCCGCCTTTTCGCCACAGTGGCGATGACGAGCTTTGCCAACCTCGCTTTTGCCGGGGACAATCCGGTTGTGGTTGAACTCTATACCTCGCAGGGCTGTAGCAGCTGCCCGCCGGCGGATGCCTTTTTTGCCAATGAACTGGTTGGGCGTGACGATGTTATCGCGCTTGCGCTGCATGTCGACTATTGGGATTACATCGGCTGGAAAGATGATTTTGCCAATCCAGCCTATTCAGAGCGTCAAAGAAACTATGCCCGCGTGGCCGGGAAGCGTTCGGTCTATACGCCACAGATGGTGATTGGTGGCTTGGATCACGTCGTTGGCACACATCCTGACCAAGTGAACAAATTCATTCAGAAACATGCGGCTGCTTCTGCAAATATTCAGGTTGATCTTGAACGGATTGATGACGGTCTGACGGTGAAACTGGTCGCGGCAGACGATGCCGCAGGGTCTTATGTCGTTCAGCTTGTGCGCTATTCCGATCTGGAATCGCGTAACATTCGCCGTGGCGAGAATGCAGGCCGTACAATTGACTACGCCAATATCGTAACCCACTGGGAAACGCTGGGGGAATGGAACGGTAAGCGCGACAAAACTATGCAAGCGTCACTAAGTGGTGACGGGCAAGTGGTTGTCTTGGTTCAACAATCCGGTTTTGGGCCAATCAAAGCGGCCGCACGTCTGCGTTAAACGCCCATCAAAGTTCTAGGCGTTTGTCGCTTTCTGGGCGCCAGCGCTTGTGAATCCAAAGCCATTGATCGGGATATTTGCGAATACGTTCTTCGAGATTGTCGTAGTAGGCCTGCATCATGGTTTGCGGGTCGCTGTGCGGGATCTCTTCTTCAAATTCAATGTCGAAATTGATGCCGTCTTTGTGCCGCCGCGCATAAAGAGGAATGAATAGCGCGTTGTATTTCAACGCTAATTCCGCAGCAGACATCGCCGCACGTGTGCGTTGCCCAAAGAAGGTGACCGGCTCACCTTCGAAATTGTATTGATCAGACAGAATGGCGATAACGCCACCTTTTTTCAGGTGTTTGACCATCTGAACCATCCCGCTGCGGTCGCGCGAAAACAGCGGCTCACCCAATGCACGCATTGCTTTGACATAATGCGCGTTGAAAAACGGGTTGCTCATCTCGCGGAACAAGCCACCTATGGCCATGCCATGGCTGGTAAAATGGCTGCGCGGCACGTCATAACCGCCGAAATGGGCAGACACGATCACAACAGGGCGATTTTCGGCTCGCGCCTTTTGCAAAGCTGGTAAGCCCGGGCCACCAGGGATCAGGTCTTTGACGTGTTTTTGATAGCGCTTTCCGGAATAGATCTCGACAATAGAGCGCCCAAAATTGTCAGGCACTGTGCGGCACATGCGTTCCACATCTGCCTTTGGCAGCTCTGGCCAGGCGATGGCCACATTGCGGCGAATGCGTTTGCGTGAGCCGGATAGGGGGCCGATGATATGGGCAAACACCCAACCTGCTGCATGGATACGCGGTTTGTATGGCAGCAATAGAATTCCACCCAAAATGCCACGGGCCACGGCATTCACAAAGAAGTCCGCTATCTTTTGGGATCGGGTAAAGGTTTGCGCCATTGGTCTGCTCTCTTTCGGTCAGACATACTGCGCCCACGGCCTCGGTTCAAGCGACCGCAAGGATTTGCCTAGTCTTCTTCGTCTTCGGCAGGTTCGATGAATGTAATTTCACCTGCTGCCTGAAGCGTCTGAACAGCCACAACAATCTGCGTAAAGGCTGCTTCGCCGTCTTTCTCGCTGACTTTGCCGATTTCCTGCACTTCTTCACGCAATTGGTCGGCCATACGACTGGACATATTGGCCAGCAAGAACTCGCTGGCGATGCCATTTTCGCCGTCGGTGCCATAAGCCAACGCCGCAATAAGATCTTCTTGCGCCACTTCGCGCAGAATTTTTGGCACATCGCGTGTTTCGATACGGGTTGGAATGTCTGGGAAAGTAAAGATCGCTTTGCGCACTTGGTCTGCAAAAGGCTCATCATCTTGCGACAGCCCATCAAGCAGGGAATCCCGTGTCGAGGCTGAGGAAAAGTTCAAAATCGCCCCAACCCGCGCAACAGGTTCGTCTGTAAATGCCCGTGGCCGCTTATTATCCAATTGGGCCGCAAGGGCGATGCCAATGCGGGTGACGGCCTGCGGTGTAACTGCGTCGGTGAGTGATATGGCATAGGTGATCCGGCGCGCCTCTTCTCCGGGGAGGGTCGACAAAAGCTCTGCGGCTTTTGTCACCTCTAACTTAGAGAGGATCACAGCGGCGACCTCGGTGCTTTGGCTTGTGACCATCGGCACCAGCCGTTCCACCTCTAGGTCGCGCACGCGGTCCCATGGGTCACCCAATTCAAGTACGCCAGCCTCACGCCGGAGCCGATCTGCTGTGTGTTGGCTGATTTTGCCTTCCAGCACCGCAAGCGCTTCTCCAATCCCTTTGGGAAAAGACAGGCCTATGCTTTCCAGCTCTTTTGCGAATTCCATTAAAACTTCGCTTAATGTTTCTCGATCTACATAGCGCATAGAGGCCATCATTTGCGCCAGATCCGCCTGCATATCATCGTTGAACCGATCAATGGCAACTTCGGCCCCTTCATTCATCAGAAAACGCACAATAATCGCGGCCTTTTGCCGGCGTGTCAGCGTGATCCGTTGCTTGGCAGGCACCTGCCGCGGATTGATGCGTGCCAGCGCTTGAGTTTGGGCCATGTGGTCTGCTCCGTGTCGTTGGGGGCAGAAAAGCAGAAACTCCTAAACAATCTGCGAACAAATCCTATTTATAAATCACAACGCTAAGTGATACCCCAGAACAGGACGTGTTAACGAAAAAAGGCCCGCCAAGCGGCGAGCCTTTGCATTCTCGTTTAGCTGAACCTTAGGCGCCAAAGACGCGCTTAAAGATCGTGTCCACGTGTTTGGTGTGGTAGTCCATATTGAACTTTTCATTCACGCCATCTTCGCTAAGCGCGGCGACAACGTCAGAATCTTGCAAAAGCAACTCGCGGAAATCAAGACGTTCTTCCCATACTTTCAGGGCGTTACGCTGTACCATTACATAGGCGTCTTCGCGAGAAACCCCAGCTTGTGTCAATGCCAGCAGCACACGCTGCGACATCACCAATCCTGGGAATTTGTTCATGTTGTCCAGCATGTTCTGCGGGAAGATCAGCATCTTTTCCACAACGCCTGTCAAACGTGCCAACGCAAAGTCAAGTGTCACACAGGCGTCTGGGCCAATTGCGCGTTCCACGGATGAGTGGGAAATATCACGCTCGTGCCACAGCGCGACGTTCTCCAACGCAGGAACCACAGCAGAGCGCACCAGACGCGCCAAACCTGTCAGGTTTTCTGTCAGAACTGGGTTCTTTTTGTGTGGCATCGCGGAAGAGCCTTTTTGGCCCATGGAAAAGAATTCCGCGCCTTCCAGAACTTCGGTCCGCTGCATGTGGCGAATTTCGACGGCAACGTTTTCGATCGAGGAGGCAATCACACCCAACACGGAAAAGAACATCGCGTGGCGGTCACGCGGAATAACCTGCGTGGAAATCGGCTCAGGGCTCAGGCCAAGCTTTGCACAAACATGTTCTTCGACGGCTGGATCGATGTTGGCAAATGTGCCTACCGCGCCAGAGATCGCACCGGTCGCGATTTCTTCACGTGCCGCTTTCAAACGCGCCAGGTTCCGGTCCATTTCAGCGTAGAAACGCGCAAATGTCAGGCCCATGGTGGTCGGCTCAGCGTGGATACCATGCGAGCGGCCAACACGAACGGTGTCTTTGTGCTCAAGCGCACGCGTTTTCAGCGCGGCCAGCAGGCCTTCCATATCTTTGATCAGGATGTCAGCAGAGCGCACCAACTGAACGTTCAGGCAAGTGTCCAACACGTCAGAACTGGTCATGCCCTGGTGTACAAACCGGGCTTCTTCAGAGCCAACATGCTCGGCAAGGTGGGTCAAAAACGCAATAACGTCGTGTTTTGTGACCGCTTCGATTTCATCAATGCGGGCCACGTCGAATTCCACGTCCTTGGCTTTCCAAACGGCATCGGCGTTTTCACGTGGGATCACGCCAAGATCGGCCATCGCGTCACAAGCGTGCGCTTCGATCTCATACCAGATGCGGAATTTCGTTTCCGGAGACCATACGGCCACCATTTCGGGACGGGAATAGCGTGGGATCATGTCACAGCCTTATATCTTTTCTCGGAAGTTGCCTGCCGTATAGACCGAGGGCATGATGTGAACAAGTGAGGTTTATGGGAAATGCGACGATTCACCCTTGTTTTCTTAGTGCTTGGATTGCCCGCCGCAGCCGAGGATTGGCAGACTCTGACCGGGGCTGACATTCAAGCTGCGCTGGCGGGCGTCACCCTTGATTATGGTCACGCGACTCAAAGCTTTTCTGATACCGGCGAAACCACCTATGTTTCGGGTCGGCCAAGTCTTGGGTACTGGAACGTGCGGGGGGATCAGTATTGCAGTGTCTGGCCACCATCTGATCATTGGGCTTGCTATGACATGGCTGCAAAGCCAGATGTGCTGCGGTTTATCAGCGCCTCAGGTGACGTGACCGACGGTATCATACAACGCTGACCGGCCCTTTCATCTTTCCCAAAATACTCCGGGGGTCTGGGGGCTGGCCCCCAGCCGGATCAATCCTCAGCCAACTCGGTGATGACTTCGCTTGATTTCTCAAGAGTACGATGCACCGGGCATCTGTCAGCAATTTCCAGCAAGCGTTGGCGTTGATCGTGATCTAACCCGCCGGTCAGATGGATGACACGCTTAAAACTATCAATCCGCTCACCAGAGCCTGTGGCCGCATCTTGAGCATGGACTTTGTTGTGACGTACATCGACCCAGACATGGTCCAAAGGCCAGCCTTTGCGACGCGCATACATGCGGATTGTCATGCTTGTGCAGGCACCCAAGCCAGAAGACAGAAATCCATAGGGCGTCATGCCTTTGTTTGTGCCGCCATAGGCAAGCGGTTCATCCGCCAGTGTGTGATGAAACGGGCCAGCGTTCACGTCTTGCAAAAATCCGTTGGCATCAGCCTCAGAAACGCGCACCACGCCCTCGGGGGCTCCGATTGGTGGGGCAGGTGGGGCCAAGTGCAGATAACGGGCCGCCCAAGCGGCGATCACTTCTGCTGCATATTCCGCATCTTCTGGGCGCGAGATCAGATGATCTGCATCATCAAGGGTCACAAAGCTTTTGGGGTGACGCGCAGCGCTAAAGATCGACGCTGCATTTTCAACGCCCACGACGCGATCCAATGGGGCATGCATCACAAGCAATGCGCGGTTCAAGTTGTGGATCAGCGGTTCCAGATTTTGTGCTGAGACGTCATCTACAAAATCTTTGCGAATCTTAAACGGGCGTCCGCCTAAGCATACCTCGGCTTCACCCTGCTCAGAGATGGCATCTAGCGCACCATCAAAGTTGTGTGTGACGTGATCGGGCTCAAAGGGCGCACCCAGTGTAACAACGGCACGGGCACTGTTGATTTCAGAGGCGGCCCGTAACACTGCGGCGCCCCCCAAAGAGTGACCAATGAGCATATCAGGCGCCATTCCGCGCGAGGACAGATACTGCGACGCTGCCTTTAGGTCCTCGACATTAGAGCTAAAGGTTGTGTTTGCAAATTCGCCCTCGGAATGCCCAAGGCCGGTGAAATCAAACCGCAGCACAGCCAATCCCATCGCGGCCAGACGGCCGGCAATACGACGGGCGGCGGGGATGTCTTTAGAACAGGTAAAGCAGTGTGCAAACAGTACTGTGGCCAGATGTGGCCCATCCGGCACGTCAAGACGCGCCGAGAGTTTCTCGCCGCTGTGACCTGTGAATGTTATCCGTTCTGTATTCATGCTCGAAGCCATCCTTTTGCCTGAGCCCCGCAGTGGGGCAGTCCAGTTGGGTTGGACACATCTAATCTGGGCAAGTCTTAGCCAAAGGCCAAGGGATTCGAAGGATATGTCACGGCAAGGTGAGCAAACGCGAGCCTTTACGTAAGGAATGTAGCAAAAAACCAAGCCTTAGAAACAAAACTGGTTCTTACCAAACACGAAACGCACACAGCAGGGGGCTGTGTAGGGGTAACGATGTGTGGTGGAACTCACCAGTCAAAGCCGCCACCTAGATTTGGCCGAGGTTTCAGGTTAGGGTATTGGTGGATACTGGAGACACAATTACAGATTGCGAATTACCTTAATCTTGTGTCTTTTCGTATAAAAGCTATCCAAAAGAACTAATGCACGGTTAAAATTTTCGTGCGATGTCTCGGAAAACTAATTCAATAAGAGGCAAATATGACCGTCACAGTTGTCGCAATGACGAGCATCAATGAAGAAGAGCCCATGGCGTTGGCAGAGTATCTGGCGGCCACTGGCCCATTGCTCGAAAAAGCGGGTGCCAAAATTGTAAAACGCTTCACTATCAATGAAGTTGTGGTTGGGCATCGCCCGGCCAAGACCGTATTTATTGTTGAATACCCGAGCCGTGAGGCGGTTGAGAGCGTGTTTCAAAGCGATGTTTATCGCAGCATCATTCCATCCCGCGACCTTGCGTTCAATGAATATCAGGTCACGATCGCCAGCGATGGGGAAGGCCTAGATCAGCCCGCGGTTGCTGTCGACTGATCGTCAAGTGCAAGGCTAAAGGGTTGTACTTTGGTCTTCTAATATCTTGCCCCAAGTGAATATCTCATAGCTGCGGTATTCCGGGAAATAGAAGGGGTCGCTCGCAATCAGGGCTTCAACCACTGATTTCGACTTGGCCTCAACTATCCACAACGCTCCTGTGAAATCTGCATCGACATCGGGTTTTAAGCCGCCGCCGATCAAAAGCTCTGGATGAGCTTTCACATAAGACACATGCGCATCACGCCGAGTTTTGTCGGCGCGAATAGCAAGCATTTCATCGGTATCTTTGAATATAACGGCCCAACGGGTCATGGTGTGTCTCTCCGAAGTGAATACGGTCAATTTGGGACGCACAAGCGTTTCTGCGTAGGGCCAATCCCGCATTAGTATCGGCCCATGATTAAATGGATGTCTGCAGAAAGGACCGTGTGGTGCTTGGGTTACTTCTGAGTGCCTTGTGACAGATGCGTTTCCCTCAACTCGATGTTCTAAAAAGAAAAAGGCGCCCCGAGGGACGCCTTTCTCAATTCTGTGAAACTGCAGATTAGCAGCTGTAGTACATGCCAAATTCCACTGGGTGTGGAGTGTGCTCATACATTTCAACTTCTTCCATCTTCAGCTCGATGTAGCCTTCGATCTGGTCTTTGGTGAATACATCACCGGCCAGCAGGAAGTCGCTGTTTGCTTTCAGTTCTTCCAGCGCTTCGCGCAGGGAACCACATACAGTTGGGATGTCTGCCAGTTCTTCAGCAGGCAAGTCGTACAGGTTCTTATCCATTGCTTCGCCTGGATCGATCTTGTTTTTGATGCCGTCTAGGCCAGCCATCAGAAGTGCTGCGAAGCACAGGTATGGGTTGGCAGATGGATCAGGGAAACGAGCTTCGACGCGCTTCGCTTTAGGAGATTCTGTCCAAGGGATACGAACACAGCCAGAGCGGTTACGTGCAGAATATGCGCGCAGAACTGGTGCTTCGAAGCCTGGGATCAGACGCTTGTAAGAGTTGGTGGATGGGTTTGTGAAGGCGTTCAACGCTTTCGCGTGCTTCAGGATACCACCAATGAAGTACAGAGCTTCTTGGGACAGATCCGCGTATTTGTCGCCTGCGAACAATGGCTTACCATCTTTCCAGATGGACATGTTCACGTGCATACCTGTGCCGTTGTCGCCGTATACTGGCTTTGGCATGAAGGTTGCGGATTTGCCATAAGACTGTGCCACGTTGTGGATCACGTACTTATACTTCTGCAGTTCGTCTGCTTGCTTGGTCAGGCTATCAAAGATAAGGCCAAGCTCGTGCTGACAGGACGCCACTTCGTGGTGGTGTTTGTCAGTTTTCATGCCCAGACGCTTCATAGTGGACAGCATCTCGGAACGGATGTCTTGTGCATCATCGGTTGGGTTTACTGGGAAGTAACCACCTTTGAGGCCAGGACGGTGACCCGTGTTGCCCATTTCGTATTCAGTGTCTGTGTTCCAAGACGCGTCCTGTGCATCAACTTCGTAAGATACTTTGTTGATTGTGTTGGAGAAACGTACGTCGTCAAACAGGAAGAATTCTGCTTCTGGACCCATGTAAGCAACGTCACCGATGCCAGAGGATTTCAGATATGCTTCTGCTTTTTCCGCTGTGCCGCGTGGGTCACGCTCGTAGGATTCGCCAGTGTCTGGCTCTACGATGGAGCAGTGGATGCAGATTGTTTTCTCTGCATAGAACGGATCAACATAAGCAGACGTGGTGTCTGGGATCAGTTTCATGTCAGAGTTTTCGATGGATTTCCAACCAGCGATGGAAGACCCGTCAAACATGAAGCCTTCTTCTAGGAAGTCT
The DNA here is from genome assembly GCA_947498415.1 of uncultured Paracoccaceae bacterium. GTDB lineage: Bacteria > Pseudomonadota > Alphaproteobacteria > Rhodobacterales > Rhodobacteraceae > Cognatishimia. Next base: position 387,884 of record CANMKB010000002.1, on the reverse strand, counting down.
TCGTCGACCAGGTCAACATCAACAGTCACGTGCTGCAGCTTGCCGCGTGTGTCTGTGAAACGGATATCAACATATGCCGCTTCTTCGTCTTTGATCAGCTTGAGAACTGCTTCAGCGCTCATTCGCTTTCCCCTTGTTCAAATAGATAGGTGGTTACAGAGCGTCCGAGCCGGTCTCGCCGGTACGGATGCGGATGGCTTGTTCGACGGTGCTGACAAAAATCTTGCCGTCGCCAATTTTATCGGTTTTCGCTGCATCAACGATGGCTTCGATGGCTTGATCCACCAGATCATCGTCAAGAACGACTTCGATTTTCACTTTAGGTAGAAAGTCCACAACGTATTCTGCACCACGGTACAGTTCTGTGTGACCTTTCTGACGACCAAAGCCTTTGACTTCGATGACAGAGAGACCTTGAACGCCGACGTCTTGCAGCGCCTCTTTCACTTCATCGAGCTTGAACGGTTTGATGATCGCTTCGATCTTTTTCATCTCGGGGGCCTCCTCGCCTGAGTTCATCTGTGCTGATCTCACTTTCGTGCCAGAGCCTCAATTGGCTAAGGCGGAATGGGGCCGGTCCAGATGATGGATTGCTGCTCATTGATTAAAAAATAGGCATAATGCTGTCAAGATGTGCGAAATTGAATCGGATGCGGATGAAATGTTGGTCGAGGTGTTGGTCTTTGCCCAAAGATGCAGCACTCAATTGGCCCTGGATGATTCCGGTATGGTGAACCCATTTTGGCCTTAGCAGAGGTATGTAGCAACGCAAGACGTGGGAGTGTTTTGGGGAGAATCTTTGCGATATCGATGCAGGTAAGTGAAACGAGTTAACGTGAATTTGGGGGCTCTGCCCCCTTGACGTGTATTTGGGGGCTCTGCCCCCGGGCCACACCTAAGGGTGTGACCGCTCCCCCGGAGTATTTGCGGAAAGATGAAGGGAAGGGCGCCTAGGCGGGATCGTTGACGCCAAATGGGTGGTGGGATTCGGTTTAAGTGAAAGACGAGTGTGGGCAGTCTTTATGTAAGGGTGCAGCAGGTTGGATCTCGCCCCATTATTATTGGGTATTTAAACCAGCTTTCTTTGGCCGCGTTCCACTAAGTGCAATAAATGTGATTTTTCCTCTTACATCCGCTTTCGACCTTTGCTAGAGAACGCCCCAACACAGGCGGACAGTGATTTGCTTGATGTTTTGTGCGGGTGTGGCGGAATTGGTAGACGCACCAGATTTAGGTTCTGGCGCCGCAAGGCGTGGGGGTTCAAGTCCCTTCACCCGCACCACTTTGATTTCTGACGCAGCAATAATTACTTTCTCGGCGGAAAGCTCGCGATGGGCTAATTCTGGCTCTTTCTAAGGCACATTCGTCTTGCGCCGATGGCTTGGAAGCCCTATTAGAGCGACTGATTTATTAGGCTGCGGCGCAATACAAACGCCCAACTTTAAGAAGGAAGCCACCATGCAGGTCACTGAGACCCTGAACGACGGCCTGAAGCGCGGATACGATATCACTGTGACCGCAGCTGAGCTGGACGCAAAAGTTAACGAAAAGCTCGTAGAAGCACAGCCTGAAGTCGAAATGAAAGGCTTCCGTAAAGGTAAAGTGCCTATGGCTTTGCTGAAAAAGCAATTCGGTCAGCGTCTGCTGGGTGAAGCTATGCAAGAAGCTGTTGATGGTGCGATGAACGAGCACTTTGAGAAGTCTGGCGATCGTCCAGCTTTGCAGCCAAAAGTCGAAATGAAAAACGGCGAAGAGTGGAAAGAAGGCGACGACGTCAACGTTGAAATGTCTTACGAAGCTCTGCCAGAGATTCCTGAAGTTGAGCTGAAATCCATCGAGCTGGAAAAGCTGGTTGTGAAAGCGCAAGCCGCAGACGTTGACGAAGCGTTGGCAAATCTTGCTGAAACAGCACAAGACTTTAAAGATCGTAAAAAAGGCACCAAAGCGAAAGACGGCGACCAAGTCGTTATGGATTTCGTGGGTAAGATCGACGGCGAAGCCTTTGAAGGCGGCGCGGGCGATGACTTCCCATTGGTTCTGGGCTCTAGCCAGTTCATTCCTGGTTTTGAAGAGCAGCTGGTTGGCGTAAAAGCTGAGGAAGAAAAAGACGTAACCGTTTCTTTCCCAGAAGATTACCAAGCAGAACACCTTGCGGGCAAAGAAGCAGTCTTCTCTTGCACCATCAAAGCCGTCAAAGAGCCTGTTGCTGCAGAGCTGAACGACGAGCTGGCCAAAAAATTTGGCGCAGAAGATCTGGAGGCCCTGAAGGGTCAGGTTTCTGAGCGCCTGGAAGCGGAATACGTTGGCGCGGCGCGTCAGGTTATGAAGCGCGGCCTTTTGGACAAGTTGGACGATCTGGTTTCCTTTGATCTGCCTCCTTCCTTGGTGGAAGCGGAAGCAGGCCAAATCGCGCACCAGCTGTGGCACGAAGAAAACCCAGACGTTGAAGGCCACGATCACGACAAGATCGAGCCAACCGACGAGCACAACAAACTGGCAGAGCGCCGTGTGCGTCTAGGCCTGCTGCTTGCAGAGCTTGGTCAGAAAGCTGAAGTCGAAGTGACTGACGCTGAGATGACCCAAGCGATCATGAACCAAGCGCGTCAGTACCCTGGCCAAGAGCGTCAGTTCTTTGAATTCGTTCAACAGAACGCACAGATGCAGCAACAGCTGCGTGCACCACTGTTCGAAGACAAAGTTGTTGATTACATCGTAGAGCTGGCTCAGGTTTCTGACAAAGAAGTCTCTAAGGACGATCTGCAGAAAGCTGTAGAAGCGCTCGACGAAGAGTAAACTCTTCTGACAGACTAGAATTTAAGGGCTGCCAATTTGGCGGCCCTTTTTCTTTGGCGACGCAATTGAGGCGATGTTACTGGGGCCATGTTATCGGGGCAGGGGCCAAACAAAAGTGAGGAGTCACCGAGTGAAATTGTGAAGTTTTGGTTTCGCAAAAGAAAAGGAGCTGTCTGGAGAGAGACAGCTCCTTTCTTTGTTGCGTGATAGGAGTTTACGCAACCCTGCCCAGGGGATCAGAGGGCAGGAGAATGCCGCTACGCATAGATTGGGATGGGGTAGCGGCGGGGATGAAAATGCCCAATGTGGGAGAGGGCATGATCGAATTCTTAGGCGTGGCTATCTTGGCGAACCGAACGGCTTGAAAGTTGGTGCGCGATGCGTTGCAGATCTGAAGGAGTTTCCGCTCCAATTTTTGCGCCCAGTAGCTTGATCAGCTCAAATGCTGCCTCGGTCTCTCGCGGATCGTTCGCGTTCAACATTTGCTCATAGCAGTATCGTTGAAGATCTTCGGTTTTTGCCGTGGAGGAACCATTCATGGCCATTTCTAATGGCATACCTTCGCCGATCGATTTTTTGAATTGTCCCATAGCAAACAGATCCAAGGCTTGGTCGTCTGACATGAAGACATCGTAATCAATGCCAGCATGTTGACGGATGCTGTTGATGCGTTCGTTCGAGCAGTCCATCAATGCAGCCATGGCATTGACGATGCCCATTGGCTTCATGGATCCGAGATAGTCGTATGGCGCATTCCCAGAACGCTTCATCACACGGTTCATTACTGGGTCAATTACAGCAACGAAATCAAGAATACCGGCGTCACGCGCATATTCGAAACCACCAATCATCACTTCGGACGTGTAGTGAGAAATGGAATTGGTTTTCTTTGTGCCTTTGAGCTTATTTGTATCAATGCAGAAACGGGTTGCTTCCCAAACATTTGATGCCCGGATCGGCGGCTCACCGTCCAAAATCTCGTAGAAGATGTCTGCGAGCATATGCGGACCAGTTGTTTGTAGCAGTCGCATACAACCAACAACGTCTCCGTCTTCATCAAGACTTACAATGGTCGCAGGATCCATCTTGTCATATGCGTCGATTTCGCGACCATCTGTGACATCAACTTGCCAACCCAGACGTTCGTTAAAGACACGAGCACGAAGTTTGTAGACCTCGTCCAAAATGTCGCTGAATTTATCTGCATTTAGTGCGTCGATTACGATAATCACGTTCATCCCCTCGTGTTGCTTGAGATGAACTTAACGAAGAGTTGACGATTTCCCTATTAGGGGATTCCCGTATTTTTCGTACTTAAGGGCAGAAATATACAGGGTTAGAAACTTAAAGTTCTGAAAATATAGGCATTTAGCCTGAGTGAATGATGCCAAGGTTGACTGCGCGACCTACCGCTTGGGAAGTCGTCAACGCTTTAAGCTTTTCACGACCTGAGCGAAGGTGAACTTCGACCGTGCGGTGTGAAATGCACAGAATGTCCCCAATGTCTTGCTGGCTTTTACCAACGGCCACCCACTGCAAAATCTCTTTTTCACGCTGTGACAGGACCGGTTGTGTTAATGCATCTGGCAATAAGCCTGAACTCATAACATTGTCATGCATGTGAACTGCTGCGACTTGAAGTTCACCCATGATCTTTTGTTTCAGCTTCGACCATTGATCATTTTTACTGTTTCGGCAAACGCTGAGCAATCCAACGTCCCCGTAGGGGCCGCGTATCGGAACAGATACTCCGACGTTAGGAATTCCGAAATCTTTTCCGGCGATAAAGACCTTGTTGTAATTTGTGTCACGCTGGAAACGTCCCCAATCCACAGGTGCAATGCTGCGCACTGACATATGAATAGTGGGGTCAAACTTTTGAAGATCAGCTGCACTATAGTGCTCTACCCAGTCGTTTGGGTAGTTTGCGTAAAACTGAACATCACTTGCGCGTGGCATCATCGCGACGTAGGACGCATATTCGAGTTCGAATTTACTGCACAGGTTATCAATGAAGGCCGGGAACCTTCCTTTTCCATTTGTCGATTTACTTAGATCGATCAAATCCACTATGCATTCTCCTCTGGGCGTCTAGAAACTATCTAGGACCCATTTGTCGCCGAGTTTAATTGGCAACGTTTAGTTTGCAACGCTTAGTTTGTTACCATCCTGCTCAACAGTCATAGAGCGCATGAATGCCAAAACTGCTGCGCGTTGGGATTGTGGTAGTTTACGATACAATTCCATCATCTCGATCGCATCACGATCAGAGAGGAACTCCATTTTGTCAACGGGATCTTGTTCTTTGCCTAGGGCTTCTTCGTCACGGCGGATGCCTTCAAAGAAGTAAACAACGTCTACGCCAAGCTTTTCTGCGACAGCCCAAAGACGAGAAGCACTTACGCGGTTTGCGCCTGTCTCGTACTTTTGAATCTGCTGAAACTTTACACCGATCGCTTCACCTAGTTCTGTTTGGCTAAGGCCCATCGCGTGGCGACGCGCCCGTATCCGTTTTCCGACCAATACATCGATCTTGTTCATAACTCACCCGTTTTCTAACTACTAATTATGGACGGAGAAACAGTCCTCTCTCCCACGGCGACTTTTATTCTTGTATAGCGTTTCTGCCCTAAATATGGCATCGGGGCAAATTCTTCGCCTTAAAAGTGTTCTCTTGCTGCGTTTTGCAGCAATTGCTTGCAAGAGGTGAGGCGCGCAGAGATTGCGCACCCCGATGTTTTAAAAGAAGGCGATTAAGACGCAGCTTCTTCGTCAGACGCTTCTGCTGGTGCTTCATCGTCCATGTCATCGTCAGATGCTGCGGAACCGATATCGTCGAACAATTCGGCGATTTCGAATTCTGCTTCAGCTTCTGCTTCTGCCGCCAGTTCCTGGATAGATTTACCAGAAGCCTGCAGTTCTGCTTCTTCGTTGGAACGTGCGACGTTCATAACGATCTCAACAGAAACTTCAGGGTGCAGCTTAACTTCTACTGTGTGCAGACCCAGGTCTTTGATCGGAGCGATCAAAGCAACTTGTTTGCGGTCAACAGAGAAGCCTTCGGCAGTTGCAACTTCAGCTGCGTCACGAGGTGTAACAGAGCCATACAGTGCACCTGCGTCAGACGCAGAACGAATCACGATGAATTGCTGACCATCAAGCTTTGCAGCCAGATCTTCAGCTTCTTTCTTGGTTTCCAAGTTGCGTGCTTCAAGCTGTGCTTTTTGAGCTTCGAACTGAGCAACATTGTTGTCAGACGCTGTCAAAGCTTTGCCTTGCGGCAGCAAGAAGTTGCGAGCATAGCCCGGCTTCACGTCAACCACGTCACCCATTTGGCCGAGTTTGGCCACGCGTTCCAGAAGGATAACTTGCATGAGTTTTCTCCTTATTTCACAGCGTAGGGCAGCAGAGCGAGGAAACGTGCGCGTTTGATCGCACGAGACAGCTCACGCTGCTTTTTCGCAGAAACTGCAGTGATACGAGAAGGCACGATTTTGCCACGCTCAGAGATGTAGCGTTGCAGAAGTTTCGTGTCTTTGTAGTCGATCTTAGGCGCATTCTCACCAGAGAATGGGCAGACCTTACGACGGCGGAAAAATGGTTTTGCAGCCATGGGTTACAGTCCTTTCTTCGCGCTATCAGTTGCGGCGCTCGCGGCGATCGCCACGGTCGTCACGTTTTTGCATTTGAACAGATGGGCCTTCTGCGTGATCGTCGACCTTGATGGTCAGGACGCGCATAACGTCGTCATGCAGACGCATCAGACGTTCCATTTCTTGAACAGCCGCTGCATCTGCATCGGTTTTCAAGAAGGCATAGTGGCCTTTACGGTTCTTGTTGATTTTGTAGGCCATCGTTTTGACGCCCCAGTACTCGGATTCAACCAGCTTGCCGCCGTTGTCCGAAAGGACTGTGCCAAAATGTTCGATAAGACCTTCAGCTTGCGCGTTGGACAAGTCCTGACGCGAGATGAATACATGCTCATACAGTGGCATGTGCTCTCCATTTCATTTCAAGCGCATTTCAAAGAGTAGGGCTATAGATCTTTTCGCGCCCCACCCACGAGAGACTGCGCGGTTCTAAGTCAATTGCGAAAAGATTTGCGCTGTATAACGTATGCCCACCACAAAACAAGTGTGTTTTAAATTAGAAACATACTGTTTCCGCCATATTTCAAAGGTGTTCTGCCCCATTTGCGCCGCTTTTGAGCGGAATGTTGTCACAGGAATTACCAGAGGCTCGACCACAAGGGGTTTTCACATGCATCGCACTTCGAATGGAACTGCTGTTCACTCATATTCTGCAACAGTTGCAGATATGGCGTTCACTGTGCTGTGTCGACTTGTGGGATTGTTTGCGGGAACCTGTCTTTGCATTCTGGGTGTGTGCACGGCGTTGATGCCGTATATCTCGAGTGATGCTGAGATTGCACTGATGCAAAGCGCGATTGGGGCGGTGTTGTTTTTGGGCGGTCTGATGCTGGCGCGTTCTGGGCAAGAGATGTCTTCAGCGTCAGAGGACGAAGGTTTCTTTTAATCCAAGGCGCAGTGTTACTTTGAAAACTTAAAGCCTTTAGCCCCAGAGACTGGGGCTTTTTGCTGTTTGGCTGATATGATAAGTTTTTGATTTCTCACATAATATAGGCGAAGAGGCGCTGTTGTGCAGCGGTGCACAACACTTGTGGTTCAACGACTGTTGATTTTGAGCGCATAGCTGTGACTTTTGGCATCATCAACATCGATACCAATGGAGTATACTTCGATGAAATCTTTTGTTCTTGCTGCGGGCCTGATGGCTGCCGCGACGTTTGCCTCTGCTGAGGCGGAAAAATATGTTTTGGATGCGAGCCACAGTCAAATTCTGTTTTCTTATAACCACCTAGGCTATTCGACCACTTACGGTATGTTCTCGGGCTTTGAGGGCGAGATCATGTTTGATCAAGAGAACCCAGCAGCTTCGTCTGTGACGGTGTCTATGCCGGTGAAATCCATGTTCACAGGTTGGGAGCAACGCGACGGCCATTTTATGTCTGCTGACTTCTTTGGTGCGACAGATGATGAAATGGTAAGCTTTGCATCCACTTCGATTGAATTGACTGGTGAAAACACTGCAAAAATCACAGGCGACCTGACCCTGAACGAAGTCACCAAATCAGTTGTTCTGGACGCGACACTAAACCAAGTGGGCGACCATCCGATGGCAAACAAACCATGGGCTGGCTTTGACGCAACAACTACGCTTGTGCGTTCCGAGTACAACCTTGGTCAGTTTGCACCGTTTGTAAGCGACGAAGTTGAAGTTAAGATTTCGATCGAAGCGATGAAAGCTGAGTGATTTAAAACGTGCTTTCGCGTTCGGTATAGAAAGGCCCTGCAGATTTTGCAGGGCCCTTTTTTGTGGAGTTAGCGGGTGGCGGTGAGTGATACTGTGATGTCCACTTCAAACCCTAGATTGGCCTCGTCAGGTTGGTTTTCGCCGATGCCAAAATCCAGTCGTTTGACTGTCGTATTACCCGTCATTTTGGCTGTGTCGTTTTCAAGCTCTAGGAAAAACGGAAGGCGCAGTGGCACTGTCACGCCCCGCAAAGTGAGGTCTCCGATCGCGAAAAAGCCTTCGGTCGCCTCGCGAATTTCAGCTTTGAATACTGCGGTGGGGAATTCCGACACGTTGAAGTAGTCACTTCCCATGGCCTGTTGCGTCACAGAGCCAAGAGTGAGCGACCCGATGGCGATTTGCACTTCGACATCGCCGTGGACGCCGGCTTTGCCTTCTTCATCAAAGGTGATCGCAGCGGTCCAATCCGCAAACACGCCAGTCACGTCTGATGAGAATTGACGCACTGTGATTTCAAGCGTGCCGTCTTGCACTGCCCATTCTGAACTGACAGCGTCAAGAGAGGCGACTGTGGCAGTTGGAGCTGCGTCTGATTTGAACAGCCCAGTGCTTGTTCCGATCCCAAATGCCACGCCCCATATAACAAGGGCCAGCGCAAGGGGGCGAAGGCTATGGGGTGTAGATTCGGGTGTGGGCGCGGATGATTTCCCGGGCATCATGCGTTGCAGGGTTTGATCTTTGTCGATGACAAAGTGTTTTAGAGCGCCGCCGATATGCGCAAGAATCGTGAGGGCGAGCACGATCATCAGCAAGAAATGCAGTGATGACGTGAAAGCCGCAAGGGCCTCACTTTTGGGGATAAGAGGGAGGTCTTGACCAAAGGGCCACCAGATCGGCGCAAACCCTTTTGTGGTTGCGTGATGCACCCAGCCGGAGAGGGGCACAAGCAGCATGGAGCCGTACAAAAGCCAATGCGCGGTCTCGGCCGCCAGCGCCTCAAGTCGATTTTCTGCATTTAGCAAACCCGGCCGTTTTTGACTGAGTGCCCACAAGATCCGAACCAGTGCCGTAAAAAAGGCAGCGATCCCAACAGTTTTATGGGCTGAAAATAGAAACGCCTTTTGGGCCAGTTGATCGCTGGTGTCGAAAGGGGTCTCATGGGCGATGTAACCTAATGGAAAGGCTGACAGAATTAAGAGGGCAGTCAACCAGTGCAGCGTTTTGGTGACGCTCCCATAGCTTGAGGCGCTGTTGGATAGAGGCATGGAATGTCCTGTTCATATGGATTGGCTCCACGATACTGGGAAAGGGGGGTATCTCAAGCTTTGGATTGCGGTGTTTCCGTGCGCTGAGGCGCAAGGGCGTTGCACCTATGCACAGGGCAGGGTATTTCGGATAAAACTTTGAGATAAGAGGGGGCTTTTATGAGCCGAGCATTCGTTTTTCCCGGGCAGGGCGCACAGACCATCGGAATGGGCAAAGCGCTGGCTGACAGCTATCCGGCCGCTAAAGCCGTCTTTGACGAGGTCGATGAGGCTTTGGGCGAAAAGCTGAGCACATTGATTTGGGAAGGGGAACAAGCGGATCTGACCCTGACACAGAATGCACAACCTGCGCTGATGGCGACGTCGATCGCAGCGATGCGTGCCCTAGAGGCAGAGGGCGTTTCAATTGAAGCCGCATCCTTTGTGGCAGGGCATTCCTTGGGAGAGTATTCCGCATTGGCGGCGGCTGGTGCGCTGAGCGTTGGGGATACTGCCCGTTTGCTGCGCATTCGTGGTGAAGCGATGCAAGCTGCTGTGCCGGTTGGTGTTGGCGCCATGGCGGCCTTGCTTGGTCTGGATTTTGCAACAGCAACGGAAGTTGCCGAAGCCGCAGCGCAAGGCGAAGTTTGCCAAGCGGCAAATGACAATGATCCGGGGCAGGTTGTGGTTTCAGGCCACAAGGCAGCCGTTGAACGCGCCATTGAGCTGGCCAAGGAAAAGGGCGCAAAACGTGCAGTTCTTTTGCCGGTGAGCGCACCATTCCATTGTGCTTTGATGCAGCCTGCGGCTGAAGTCATGGCAGAGGCTTTGGATAAAGTCGAAATCAATCGCCCAGCTGTGCCTTTGGTGGCCAACGTGCGCGCGACATCTATTTCTGATCCGGCAACCATTCGCTCGCTTTTGGTAGAGCAGGTGACGGGGTCTGTGCGTTGGCGTGAGTCTGTGGCTTGGATGGCCGGTGAAGGCGTGACTGAGATTTACGAAATCGGCGCAGGCAAAGCGCTGTCTGGCATGGTGCGTCGCATTGAGCGTTCGATCGCCTGTGCGCCTGTGGGGACTCCAGACGATGTCAAATCCGCGGTAGAAAAACTGGCCTGATCGGCCCAAATAAACTGAATTTCAGGAGAGACTATGTTTGATCTGACAGGCAAAGCCGCCCTCGTAACCGGTGCGTCCGGTGGTATTGGTGGCGAGATCGCCAAAGCATTGCATGCAGCGGGCGCGACCGTTGGGCTTTCGGGCACACGTGTAGAGCCGCTGGAGGCCCTTGCTGCGGAACTTGGCGAGCGTGCGCATGTACTGCCATGTAATCTAGGCGATGCAGAAGCCGTTGCGGCGCTGCCTAAGGCCGCCATCGAAGCGATGGGCAGCCTTGATATTCTTGTAAACAACGCAGGGATCACAAAAGACCAAATTTTCATGCGCATGTCGGATGAAGAGTGGCAGCAGGTGCTGGATGTAAACCTAACATCCGCGATGCGTTTGTGCCGTGCTGTGATGCGCCCAATGATGAAAGCCCGTTGGGGTCGGATCATCAACATCAGCTCGATTGTGGGGGCGACCGGTAACCCGGGCCAAGCGAACTACGCTGCGTCAAAAGCTGGTATGGTCGGTATGACCAAATCCATCGCCTATGAAGTCGCAAGCCGTGGAATCACTGCGAATGCTGTTGCGCCGGGCTTTATTGCGACAGCGATGACCGACAAGCTGAATGATGATCAGAAAGAAGCCATCAACAAGCAAATCCCATCAAATCGTATGGGCACGCCTGCTGAAATCGCAGCTGCGGTTCTATATTTGGCAAGCGATGAAGCCGGTTACGTGACCGGATCTACCTTGCATGTGAACGGCGGCATGGCCATGTTATAAACTAGATGAAGCGCCAGTACGGGTTGAAAATCCGTCGGGCGCTTCCCTATTTTAACGATGCGAAAGCGTTTGCCTTATCTAGAACATATGCTATAGGCGGCGCAGTTTTTCCGGGTGGGCCGTCTGGCACTCCGGGTTCCGGGGGAGCCGGAAATCAAGAGCCGCCCATATGGGCACAACCAATTCTCGTGTATACCACGGGATCACCAAAGGCCCTTATTGGCCAGTACGAATGAGGAATTGACATGAGCGACGTCGCATCCCGCGTTAAAAAGATCGTTGTAGAGCACCTGGGTGTTGAAGAAGATAAAGTTGTTGAAGCAGCATCCTTCATCGACGATCTGGGCGCAGACAGCCTGGACACTGTTGAGCTGGTTATGGCTTTCGAAGAAGAGTTCGGCATCGAAATCCCTGACGACGCGGCTGAAACTATTCAGACTTTTGGCGACGCAGTGAAGTTCATCACTGAAGCTTCCTAATCGGAACGCCAAAGTTTTTGAAAGCCCTCGCGTTTCGCGGGGGCTTTTTCATTTGTACACGCTGAATATATGCCCCCAGAGCCGCCGAAACGCGGATCAATGAACAGGAACTCTTGCCCCTATGGGGCGTGGCAGGGTATGAGCGTGAAAAGACGAGAGGAAAGGGCAGCATTATGCGTCGTGTCGTAATCACCGGTCTAGGACTGGTTACTCCACTGGCATCCGGTGTTGAGGAAAGCTGGTCACGTATTCTGGATGGCCAATCCGGAGCCGGACCAATCACCCGTTTTGACGCAAAAGACGTCACAACCAAATACGCCTGCGAAGTTCCGCTGGGCGATGGGACTGATGGCACATTCAATTCCGAAGATTGGATGGCACCAAAGGATCGTCGTAAGGTCGATGATTTTATCCTGTATGGTATCGCAGCTGCGGAAATGGCTGTTAAGGATGCTGGCTGGACTCCAGAAGACGAAGAAAGCCGTCTGCGTACAGGCGTGATGATCGGGTCTGGCATTGGTGGTCTGAACTCTATTGCGGAAACTGCGGTTCTGATCAAAGAACGCGGCCCACGTCGTGTGTCTCCGTTCTTTATCACAGGTGCTTTGATCAACTTGATTTCTGGTCAGGTGTCGATCCGATTTGGTTTCAAAGGTCCAAACCATGCAGTTGTGACAGCATGTTCTACGGGCGCACACGCGATCGGTGATGCGTCTCGTTTGATTAAGAATGGTGATGCGGACGTTATGATTGCGGGTGGTGCGGAAGCTGCGATTTCCGAAATCGGGATTGCTGGCTTTAACGCGTGTAAAGCGCTGTCCACAAAACGCGCAGATGATCCAAAGGCTGCAAGCCGCCCATATGACTCTGACAGCGATGGCTTTGTCATGGGTGAAGGTTCAGGCGTTGTTGTTCTTGAAGAATACGAGCACGCCAAAGCGCGTGGGGCCAAGATTTACGCCGAAGTTTTGGGCTATGGCCTGTCTGGCGATGCGCACCACATCACCGCACCTGCGGAAAACGGCGAAGGTGGCGAGCGTTCTATGCGTGCGGCCTTGAAAGACGCGGGTCTTGAGCCTTCGGCAATTGATTACATCAACGCGCATGGTACCTCGACCATGGCAGATAGCATCGAGTTGGGTGCAGTTGAACGTATGATGGGCGATGCGGCTGCGAATGCAACGATGTCTTCGACCAAATCCATGACGGGACACCTTTTGGGTGCGGCCGGTGCGATTGAGGCCATTTTCTCGATCCTTGCAATCCGTGACCAAGTTGCGCCACCTACCATTAACCTGGACAACCCCGCGGTTGAGACCAAGTTGGATCTGGCACCCAATGCCAAGGTAGAACGCAAGATTGATGTGGCACTGTCCAACTCATTCGGGTTTGGCGGCACCAACGCTTCCGTGCTTTTCGGAAAGGTCTAACCTATGTGGCGAAGCATCGCTTCGAACGCGATAACTTTGTTGATTGTCGCGGTGTTTTTGCTCGGCGCTGTCGTCATTTGGGGGCAGCGCCAGTACACCTCTGAAGGCCCATTGGCTGGTGCGATTTGCGTACGCGTTGCTCCGGGATCAAATATGCAGCGTGTTTCAGCGGATCTGGAAAGCCAGGGCGCTGTTTCAAGCGGGTCATTGTTTCGCATTGGGGCAGATTACTCTGAAAAATCCAACCAATTGAAGGCTGGATCGTTCTTGGTGCCTGCTGGCGCTTCTATGGAGGAGATCACCGATATTGTCACCCGTGGTGGTGCTTCGACTTGTGGCACCGAAGTGGTGTTTCGTATTGGTGTGACGCGTTCAGGTGTTCAAGTGCGTGAGCTTGATCCACAAACTAACCGGTTTGTCGAAGTCGCAGCCTTTAATCCCGCCGAGGAAGATGCGCCTGCCGCTTATCGTGAGGTGCGGGATCAGTCTGACACGCGCTATCGCATCGCGGTGGCCGAAGGTGTGACCAGCTGGCAGATCGTGGATGCGCTGTCGAACATCGATTTGTTGTCCGGTGACGTGGATTTGCCCGCAGAAGGTGCGCTTGCACCAGATAGCTATGAAGTGCGCGAAGGTGACACACGTGCGTCTGTGATTGCGCGTATGACAGCGGCGCAGGCAAATTTGGTCGCTGCTGCCTGGGAAGGGCGTGCCGAAGGTTTGCCTTTGAAATCTCAGGAAGAGCTGCTGATCCTTGCGTCGATTATCGAAAAGGAAACGGGCGTTGCTGAAGAACGTCGTCAGGTTGCGAGTGTATTCACCAACCGCCTGAACCAAGGAATGCGTTTGCAGACTGACCCGACCGTGATCTATGGGATCACCAAGGGGCAGGGCGTATTGGGTCGTGGTCTTCGCCAAAGTGAGCTGCGTCGTGAAACACCTTGGAACACCTATGTGATCCCGGCTTTGCCGCCGACACCGATTGCGAACCCGGGGCGTGCCAGCCTTGAGGCCGCCGCGAACCCAGATACCACGCCGTATATCTTCTTTGTGGCAGATGGCACCGGTGGCCACGCTTTTGCAGAGACACTGGCAGAGCATAACCGCAACGTCGCCAAGTGGCGCGAAATCGAGGCGCAGCGAGCCAACCAGTAAGGTCTGACTCCGCAACACTTTGAATAGATTAAGGGCACCTTTTTGGTGCCCTTTTTTAATTCGTGGCTTTGGTTAATTCTTCCCACATATGCGGCGCGATTTGCGGGCCAATCCGGTAGTACCAGTGAGTGTGGTTGGGAATGAGGTAGGTGGTTACGTCATGGCCGTTTTCGGCAAGGGTTGTGGCAGAGGCGGTCATGTCTTGGGGCGAAAATAGGTGATCGCGATGACCTACATAAAGACTTACCGGAACCGCTGTGCTTGCGCGTTTCATACGGGATGGCTCTAGCGCGGCACCGTGGCTGGTGATTGACTTAAAAAGCTGGTGGTCTTGGCCTGCCAGTTTCTGCGCAAACTGTCCTCCCGCCGAATGTCCCATCAGGTAAACCCGATCTCTGTCGATCCGATAGTGGTCTTGCGCTTGATCCAGAACGGCATTTAGAAATGCTGGGCCGTCTTCGGAAAGGGACCAAGCCTTGGAGGCGCTGGAATTGGGCGCGATGAGAACGATGCCTTTCTTTTGGGCGGTCTCGCGCCACATATCGATCATGGCTTCACCGGTGCGACCTGACCCATGTAATAGGATTAATGTGGGGTGCGGGCCAAAGCCACCGGGTTTTTTACCAAACCAGATACGTTCCTTTTCGCGGGAAAAAAGACTGGTTCCTTTGTGCATCAGCACATGTTGATCTGCGATGCCCTTTGGCGGCTCATATTCAGCGTCACCCCCCAAATAGACAATGTCTTTGTATTCATGTTGGACAAGGCTGCCTGCGGTGGGCAGAGCGGTCACATCCACCTTTGCCTGGATGGGGTCTGGCGGAAAGAACCAGGCGATCAGGATGATGCCTGTGAGCAATGTGAGAAGAAAGGATCTTATAAAATTCATATCAATACTCAGAGCTTATGCGTTGGCCCGAGTATGACGATAAAAACGCCGAAACTTTGAAATTCCGGTGTTCTTATGGTGAGACCTGAAGGGAAGCGACGGCTGTGTCGCCTTATTCCGTTTTCTCAAGACTGTCCCAATGAGCTTGGGCGTCGGTGATCATTTGGGTTGGGTTTTTATCAAACAGCTTGCCGCCTTTGGCCGCATAAAAGACATAGAGCTTTCCGTCATGGATGCGCCAAACCTTAGGGTCTGCGGGGACCTCGCGCTTGATGGCCATGGCGCGTGTGCAATAGCCGCCAAATTGAGGGGCAAATTTGTCTGGGGTCGCAGTGAATTGCTCGGCCTCATGCGCGGTGGTAAATCGCCATTCGACACCTTTCCAATTCACGCTATGCCGTTCGGCACCCGCGTGGGCCTGTTGGTGTGCAAAGTAGGCTGTGGTGTCATAGCCCTTGAGGGCAAGCCCATCTGATGAACTAAAGCGACGAATGGTTTTAGCCAATGCTGGACCCGTTGTGACCGCAAGGGCCATGGTGGCGAGGATGAATTTTCTTTTCGTAAAGTTCATGATCTGAGGGCCTTATTGCAACGCTGGATTTTACAAAAGACCAGCCGGACCGGCTTGGTCAATTGAGTGCGGTTGAGAAAACTGTGACCTCGCGGGATTGTGACCAGTTTAGAACGTGCAGTTGGTGCGTTCTGCCTGTTAACTTATTGTAAATATGCAAAAAATTGACATTTGAACGATGGTGTGGCAGTGTTGTGCCATGCTGGAGAATTGCATGTAGGTCGCGCTGTGCGCGGCCTTTTGCGTTTCGCTCGTGTGGAGGGGCAACTCATACATGAGAGGCGAACTCTAATGACACATACAGGACAGCCGGAAAATGCAGGTGCGCTTGAGGCGGATATTTCTCAGGTGCGATCGCGTTTGGCACAGATGACCAAGATTTTGGAAGCTCTTGAGGCGCAGGTGATGGAAGGAGATTCCATCGCAATTCGAGAGTCGGTCAAGGTTTTGTCGGACATGCGTACGTGGGCCCGGTTGGCAATAGAAACGGAGGCACGTTTTGCAGAACGAGACAAACAACAACGAGGGGCCGGAGATGGCTATGCGCTTCACCTCAGGGAGGCACGGGCTGAGATCGGGTGCCGCCTGGCTCGCCTGCGCCGAAGTTGCGGTGCAGGAAAGGTTTCTGAATGAAATGACGGAGGGAGAGCTTTTGGCTCTTCCTTTTTTGTTCGAGTTCTGGGCTTTGGAACATCAACTGCCGCCCGAGGGCGATTGGAAGACCTGGGTTATCCTTGGTGGGCGCGGGGCTGGGAAAACCCGTGCTGGTGCCGAGTGGGTGCGCAGTAAGGTGGAAGGGGCGCGGCCGCTTGATCCGGGGGCTGCGTCGCGGGTGGCCTTGGTTGGGGAAACCTTAGATCAGGTGCGCGAGGTTATGGTGTTTGGCGACAGCGGGATACTGGCCTGTTCCCCCCCCGACCGAAAACCCAAGTGGGAGGCAACGCGGCGTCGGTTGGTGTGGCCCAATGGGGCCATTGCCCAAGCCTTTTCAGCCCACGAACCTGAGGCACTGCGTGGTCCGCAGTTTGATGCAGCTTGGGTGGATGAATTGGCGAAATGGAAAAAGGCACAAGACACCTGGGATATGTTGCAGTTCTGTTTGCGTTTGGGGGATCATCCTCAGCAGGTGGTGACGACGACGCCGCGCAGTGTGGAGGTTTTACGGATGCTGCTGGCCCGAGACAGTACGGTGCAAACCCATGCCACCACACAAGCCAACCGTGCCAATCTGGCGGATAGTTTTTTGCAGGAAGTGGTCGAACGCTACGGCGGAACGACGCTTGGGCGGCAAGAGTTGGAAGGTCAGTTGCTTGAAGGCGTGGACGGGGCGTTGTGGACGCATGACATGCTAGAGCGTGCGCTTGTGAGCCGCGTGCCCGACCTAACCCGCATCGTGGTTGCCGTTGATCCGCCGGTGACGAGCGGCAAGAACGCAGATGCCTGTGGGATTGTGGTGGCTGGGGTGACCATGGATGGCCCGCCAGCAGATTGGCGTGCCTATGTGCTGGAAGATGCAACAGTCAAAGGGGCGACGCCCGCTGGATGGGCGCGTGCGGCGGTGGAGGCAGCACGGCGTTGGGGCGCGGATCGGGTGGTTGCAGAGGTCAACCAAGGGGGAGATCTGGTGCAAAGTGTTTTGCGGCAAGTGGATGAAAGCCTGCCTTACAAAGCGGTGCGTGCAAGTAAGGGTAAGATCGCCCGCGCGGAACCGATTGCGGCCCTGTATGAGCAAGGGCGTGTGCACCATGTACGTGATCTTGGGACGCTTGAGGATCAGATGTGTCAGATGACTTCGGCCGGGTTTGAGGGGCAAGGCTCGCCAGATCGGGTGGATGCGCTTGTGTGGGCATTACACGAGGTGCTGGCGGACCCAATGCGAGGTTGGACACGACCTGCTGTGCGTACGCTATAGCTGCGTTGCCACTATGGCGAACGGCGCAGTTTTCCAGCGTTAAGACCCTTATGCGACATTCGTTTTCGTCAAGAGCACAGGCCGGGACGAAGGAGCGGGAACGCATGGTGTTTGATTTTCTAAAACGGGCGCAAGCCGAGGTGCCTGAAACCAAGGCGAGCGCTACGGGGCCAGTGGTGGCCTACCATTCTGCCGGGCGTGTCGCCTGGAGCCCGCGCGATACTGTGTCTTTGACCCGTGCGGGGTTCTCTGGAAATCCGGTGGGTTTTCGCTGTGTGAAGATGATCGCAGAGGCGGCGGCGGCCGTGCCATTGGTGTTGCAGGATAAAGCTCAACGTTTCGAAGAGCACCCGATGCTGTCCTTACTACGGCGCCCCAATATGGCGCAGGGGCAGGCGGAGATGCTGGAAGCGTTATATGCGCAACTTCTGCTGTCCGGCGATGGGTATTTGGAAGCTGTAGGGCTTGATGATGAACGCGCGATGATGCCGCTGGAACTGCATGTTTTGCGTTCTGATCGGATGCGAGTGGTGCCCGGTGCGGATGGATGGCCGGTGGCTTATGAATATTCTGTGGGGGCTGTGAAACATCGGTTTGATGTTCGCAATGAAAGCGCGATTTGCCATATTCGAAACTTTCATCCTCAGGATGATCACTATGGTTTGTCTCCGATGCAATCAGCGGCAACGGCGATTGATGTTCATAATGCCGCCACGCGCTGGTCCAAGGCGTTGCTGGACAACGCAGCGCGGCCTTCGGGGGCGATCGTGTACAGCGGGGCTGATGGGCAATCGAGCCTGAGCCATGATCAATATGATCGATTGGTGGCTGAGATGGAAATGCATCATCAGGGCGCACGGAATGCGGGACGGCCAATGTTGTTGGAAGGCGGGTTGGATTGGAAGCCGATGGGCTTTTCGCCCAGCGATATGGAGTTTCAGAAAACCAAGGAAGCGGCGGCGCGAGAAATTGCCTTGGCCTTTGGAGTGCCTCCAATGTTGTTGGGCATCCCTGGAGACGCGACTTATGCCAATTACCAAGAGGCCAATAGAGCGTTCTTTCGGTTGACGATTTTGCCCATGGTGACACGGGTGTCATCCTCAATTTCTAATTGGTTACAGTCGTTTGCGGGTGAAAGTTTATGTCTGAAGCCTGACCTTGATCAGGTTGCAGCCCTAAGTGCAGAGCGGGATTCGCAATGGGCGCGCGTGGATCAGGCGACGTTTTTATCAACTGCGGAAAAGAGGCAACTTCTGGGACTGCCGCCTTTGCCACAGGAGAGCTCGGATGGCTGATGGGGGGCGCACAGAACGATATGGCTTTGAAAGCTTTGATTGTGCACCCGCCTTGCGGCTTGAGGCTCATGAGCGGGTGGCGGCGTTGCAATTTGAAAGCCTGAACAGGCGGCTTGATAAGATTGAGGCGTTGATGGAACGGCTGGAAAAACGGTTGTGGCTTACGGTGTATGGCGTGGTCGGGGTGATCTTGGCACAGGCGTTTCAACCCCTTTTGCAAAATATGCCTTAGAGAGCGAGGATCACTATGGATTTGGAACGTAAATTCGCCCGGTTCGATGAAGGGTTGAGCGTTGAGGATGGCACAAGCATCAGCGGCTATGCGTCTTTGTTTGGTAAAACAGATCAGGGTGGTGATGTGGTGCAGCAAGGGGCCTATGCCGCTTCGCTGACACGGCTGGAATCTTGTGGTCGCGCGGTAAAGATGTTGTGGCAGCACGATCCGGCCCAGCCGATTGGTGTGTGGGATGAGGTGTTCGAAGACGCCAAGGGCCTTTATGTCAAAGGGCGGTTGCTAAGCGATGTGGCCCGAGGGCGCGAAGCGGTGGCTTTGATACAAGCGGGGGCCTTGGATGGGCTGTCGATCGGGTATCGCACGGTGAAAGCGACAAAATCAGAACAAGGGCAGCGTTTGCTGCAAGAGTTGGAGCTGTGGGAAGTCTCGCTCGTGACATTCCCGATGCTGCCAAATGCGCGTGTGGCTGCAAAGGGGCGCGACCCGTCTGCAGACATGATGCGTGGATTAGCGGGGGTGTTCAACGACGCCCGACGTGAATTGGCCGGTTTGTAAGCGGCCAAGCAAACCCAATCCGAAAGGTATGAGCATGACCGAGGCAAAGTCTCGGATCGGAGAAGATGTGTCTCCGATCGATGAAGTTAAAACGGCGATCTCTGATTTTTTAAGGGATGTCAGTGGCTTGAAGGCCGAAGTGAAACAGAATTTGCAACAGCAGGATGAACGTATGAACACGTTGGAACGAAAGACATTGAACGCGGCGCGACCAGCATTGGCAATGGCAGCGGCACAGGATGCTCCACATCAAAAGGCCTTTGATGCCTATCTGCGCAGCGGCGATGATGATGCTTTGCGTGGGCTGGATCTGGAAGAAAAGGCGATGTCTACCGCTGTGAACAGCGATGGTGGATATCTGGTGGATCCGGTGACCTCTGAAACGGTGCATTCTGTGTTGGCGGCGACCGCGTCTATCCGTGCGATTGCCAATGTGGTCAACGTTGAAGCGACATCTTATGACGTGTTGATTGATAGCACCGAAATGGGTGCAGGCTGGGCTGATGAAACGTCGTCTTCTTCAGAAACATCCACCTCTTCGATCGAGCGCATTGCCATTCCTTTGCATGAACTTTCTGCCCTACCAAAGGCAAGTCAGCGTTTGTTGGATGACAGCGCCTTTGATGTTGAGAATTGGCTTGCGGGCCGTATCGCCGATACCTTTGCACGCTCTGAAGCAACTGCGTTTATCACCGGTGATGGGGCGAACAAACCCACCGGTATTCTGGATCATCCTGCTGTTGAAAACGGGAGCTGGAACTGGGGTTACCTTGGCTATGTGCTGTCTGGGGCGTCCGGTGATTTCAACGGTGCGGATGCCCTTGTAGATTTGGTCTATGCACTGGGGGCAGAGTATCGCGCCAATGCTACGTTCGTGATGAATTCTAAGACAGCCGGTGCTGTGCGCAAACTGAAGGACGCGGATGGTCGTTTCCTGTGGTCTGACGGGCTGGCGGCGGGCGAACCTGCGCGTTTGCTGGGCTATCCGGTGCTGATTGCCGAGGACATGCCAGATATTGCCGAAGGTGCTGATGCGATTGCCTTTGGGGATTTCAAATCGGGTTACACCATTGCGGAACGTCCTGACCTGCGTGTGTTGCGTGACCCGTTCAGCGCAAAACCACATGTGCTTTTCTACGCAACCAAACGTGTGGGCGGTGATGTCAGCGATTTTGCAGCCATCAAACTATTGCGGTTCGCGGCGTCCTAAGGGGCGGTGCGAAGGGCGGGGCGGTGCTTTGGCCGCCTCGCAAGGGCGTGCGTCACCCGCGCGTTGTCTGGCTGCTCCCCTCCGACCGAGCGGCGTGCGGCGTGCGCCCTGATTGGAGGGGCCAAGCATTGGAGAAGTCGATGATATTGGAAGAAGAGACGCAGATCCCGCTGGCTGCATTACCTATAGCCGCGTTTCGCGCCCATCTGCGTTTGGGAAGCGGGTTTGGCGAAGACAGTTTGCAGGATTCCGTGTTGGAAGGTTTTCTAAGAGCGGCGCTTGCCGCGGTTGAAGCACGAACCAGTAAGGCTTTGATCGAACGTGGTTTTCGCATGAACCTGCGGGAATGGCGGAGGCCTGACAGTCAGGCGCTTCCGGTGGCGCCGGTCAGCAATATCACTCAGATCGTGTTGGAAAATGCGACCGGTGATCAAGACCTTTTGTCGGCTGATCAGTATCGGTTGCAGCGAGACCGTCATGCGCCGGAAGTGCGACCGGTGGCTGCGGCGCTTCCAACGGTGCCAGATGGTGGACAAATCAATATTCAATTTGTCGCTGGCTTTGGTTCGGATTGGAGCGGTGTGCCCGTGGACCTACAGCAGGCGGTGCTGCTGTTGGCGGCGCATTACTACGAACACCGCCATGAAACCGCCCTAAGCGGCCGCTGTATGCCCTTTGGGGTGACAAGCCTACTAGAGCGTCATCGCGTGTTTCGCATGGGTGCTAGCGAGGGGCTACGAGCATGAGAGCACCGCACTTAAACCGCGCCCTTACGCTGGAGACCGCAACCCGTGTTGCGGATGGTGCAGGCGGGTTTGCAGAAAGCTGGCAAGCCCTTGGTACGCTTTGGGCAGAAGTGACGCCAAAATCTGGGCGCGAGCGTGAGCGTGAAGATGTAAGCGCTGCCCGAACCGAGTTTCGGATCACGGTCCGCGCCGTACCAGAGGGGCAACTTGGGCGGCCCAGTGCGGGACAGCGCTTTCGCGAAGGATCTCGGGTGTTCCGTATTCTGGCGGTGACAGAGCGCGACGGTTTGGCTCGGTATTTGATTTGTTTTGCAACAGAGGAGCTTGCGGCATGAGCTATGGCGTATCTGTGGCCCTGCAAGCGGCCGTGTACCAACATCTGCTGGCCGATCCGTCACTCGTCGCGCTGGTGGGCAGTGCCATCTATGACGAGGTGCCCAATGGCACGATCCCCGCAACCTATGTTTCGCTTGGGCCAGAAGTGGCTCTGGGCCGCTCTGATGGCAGCAGTGCGGGGGCAGAGCATCGCTTTGTCGTGTCTGTGGTGTCTGATGTAGCTGGGTTTGCGACGGCCAAGGGGGTCGCGATTGCAGTGAGCGATGCGCTTGATGCAGCAGAGTTATCGCTCGCCCGCGGAGCGCTCGTGTCGCTGCGTTTTGATCGCGCCGAGGCCAGTCGGGAAGAGGCCGCCAATCTCAGGCGGATCGATTTGCGCTTTGTTGCGCGCGTGGACGATGTCTGAATTTTCAACATAAGGAGTGTGAGCCCATGGCAGCACAAAATGGCAAAGACCTATTGATCAAAGTGGATATCCTGGGGGACGGCACCTTTGAAACATTGGCGGGATTGCGTGCGACACGGCTGAGTTTCAACGCCGAAAGCGTAGATGTGACGACGTTGGAAAGCCAAGGCGGCTGGCGCGAACTGTTGTCTGGCGCGGGTGTGAAATCAGCGGCGATCTCTGGGTCGGGGGTGTTTAAAGATGCCAATACCGATGAACGCGCCCGTCAGTTGTTCTTTGATGGTGAAATCTCAAGCTTTCAGGTGATTATTCCCGATTTCGGCACCGTTGAAGGTGCGTTTCAGGTGACCAGCCTTGAATATGCTGGGTCTTATAATGGCGAGGCGACCTATGAGCTGGCATTGGCATCTGCGGGTGCATTGACGTTCTCGGCAGCGAGTTAAGCCATGGTCAATCCGTTTGCAGGGGAAGTCGCCTTGGTGGTGGATGGCCAGCGTCACGTGATGAAGCTGACATTGGGGGCCTTGGCAGAGCTTGAAGCGCAACTTCAGACTGGGTCATTGATTGATCTGGTGGCGCGGTTTGAATCCGAAAAGTTTAGCACGCAAGACGTCTTGAGCTTGATCGTTGCCGGGTTGCGGGGCGGTGGCTGGACTGGAACTGCTGAGACCTTGAAGTCAGCTGATATTCAGGGTGGCCCGATGATGGCTGCAAAGGCGGCGGCGCAATTGCTGGCGCGGGCCTTTGCCTTGCCAACGGATGACATATGAACAGCGGTTTGGATTGGCCCGGGATGATGCGGGCAGGGCTACATTTGCTGCGCCTTCAGCCACATGACTTTTGGGCGCAAACCCCGGCAGAGCTGGCGATGATGTTAGGGCAGACCAAGGGCATGGCCCGCATGGACCGCACGGCGCTTGCCGCGCTTGAGGCAGCCTATCCCGACAAAGAAAGGACACAAGATGAGTGACTTTGAAACGCTTGGCACAGAGCTTGAAGCGCTGGAGGTCAGTGCTGAAGGCGCAAGCCGTATGGCGGCGGTGTTCACCGAAGAACTGCAAAACATGCAGCGCGGGTTACATGTAACAACCGAAGTGGCTGATCGTTTAGATCGCGGTATGCAACGTGGCATGAAACGCGCCGTTGATGGGCTTGTCCAACAGGGTGATGACCTTGGGGAGGCGCTCCGGAACGTCTTTGATGGGGTGGTGAAGTCGGCCTATGACACCGCTGTGACCCCGGTGACGGACCAAGTCGGCTCGATGCTGGCGCTGGGCCTAGGAAAGCTGATGGGGGGAATTCTGCCGTTTGAAAACGGTGGTACTTTTGCGCAGGGTCGAGTGATGCCTTTTGCCAAAGGCGGGGTTGTGAGCCGTGCGACCACCTTTCCGATGCGGGGCGGTCTTGGGCTGATGGGCGAAGCGGGGCCAGAGGCCATTTTGCCATTGGCCCGTGGCGCAGACGGTGTCTTGGGCGTGAAAGCGAGCCAAAACCGGCCTGTGAACATCGTCGTGAATATCCAAACACCAGATGTCGAAGGTTTCCGCCGGTCGCAGGGGCAAATCGCTACACAAATGAGCCGTGCTTTGGCGCGGGCTGGTCGGAACCGCTGAGGGAGCCTACACCATGAGTTTTCACGAAGAACGATTTCCAGCAAACCTTAGTTTCGGATCCGTCGGCGGCCCGGAACGCCGCACCGATATTGTGACGCTGGCCAATGGGCACGAAGAACGAAACACGCCTTGGGCGCATGGGCGCAGGCGATATGATGCGGGTGTTGGGATGCGCTCGCTTGATGATATCGAAACGCTCATCGCCTTTTTTGAGGCTCGACGCGGCCAGTTGTTTGGGTTTCGCTGGAAGGATTGGTCTGACTTTAAATCTTGCTTGCCCTCTGCCGATGTAGATTTTCGCGATCAGGTGATTGGTTTGGGGAATGGGATACAAACCACATTTCCATTGATCAAAGCCTACCGATCTGGCGAGGCCCGCTATGAACGCCTGATTACAAAGCCAGTCACTGGAACCGTTCGGGCCGGTATTGCTGATACCGAGCAACAAGAGGCGGTGGATTACGCAGTGGATCTGGAACGTGGCGAGATCACGTTTTTCACGGCCCCTGCATTGGGCGAACACATCACAGCAGGATTTGAGTTTGATGTGCCCGTGCGCTTTGACACCGACCGCATTTTAACCAGTGTTGCCTCTTTTCAAGCAGGGGATTTGCCGAGTGTTCCGGTGGTGGAGGTACGTGTCTGATGGGGATTTCTGAAACCTTCCAAACACATCTGAATAGTGGTGCCACAACCCTGGCCCGCTGTTGGCAAATCGAGCGACGGGATGGGGTGATCTTGGGGTTTACCGATCACGATCGTCCTCTGCGGTTTGCAGATACAGAGTTTCGCGCAGACAGTGGCCTAACAGCTTTGGCTTTATCACAGGCTGCGGGGCTTTCGGTCGACAATAGCGAAGCGCTCGGGGCTTTGCGACATGATGCCATCCGCGAAGACGACATTGAGGCGGGGCGCTATGATGGGGCGATTGTCACCAATTGGCTGGTGAATTGGACTGATGTCGAGGACCGCGTTGTTTTGTTTCGCGGCTCCATTGGTGAGATCCAGCGTGGAGCAGGCGGCTTTCGTGCAGAGCTGCGTGGACAGACCGAAGCGTTGAACCAGCCCAGCGGGCGGATTTACCAAAAGCCTTGTGGTGCGGTTTTGGGGGACACGGCATGTGCGTTTGATGTCAGCAACCCAGATTTCTCAGCAACTGTCACGGCTCAAGAGATCGAAGAGGGGCGCGTGTTTCGTTTTGTCGGGCTTTTTGACTTTGCACCAGATTGGTTCACTCGGGGATCGCTGCAGGTAAAAACCGGAACAGCCGAGGGCATGATTGGGTCGATCAAGTCAGATCGCTTTGACGAGCAAGTTCGTGTAATTGAACTGTGGTCTCCGATAAGGGCCCTGGTTGAGCCAGCTGATACGCTGCATTTAATTGCTGGGTGCGACAAGCGCTTTGCGACATGTCGGTTCAAATTTGGCAACCAGCTTAATTTCCAGGGTTTCCCAGATATCCCTGGCGATGATTGGATCAGCAATGTTCCAAAGTCTGGGAATGCAAATGACGGTGGGAGTCTGCGCTGATGGAACTGCACCGGGCACGAGTCGTTGCCGAGGCGCGGCGCTGGATTGGCACGCCTTATGTGCATCAAGCAGCTGCATTGGGCGCGGGTACGGATTGTTTGGGCTTGATCCGAGGCGTGTGGCGTGGATTGTATGGGGCAGAGCCTGAACAACCACCGGCCTATTCCATGGATTGGAGCGAGCCACAGGGCTATGAGCTGCTATGGCACGCGGCGTGCCGGCATTTGGTGCCCAAACCGATGCATGTGCCTGCGCTTGGGGATGTCTTGCTTTTCCGGATGCGGGCGGGCGCTGTTGCAAAGCATCTAGGTATTCAATCACAGACCGGGGCAGCGCCGCGTTTTATCCACGCCTATAGCCGCCATTCCGTTGTTGAAAACGCATTGAGCGAGCCTTGGCAGCGCCGCATCGTGGCGCGCTTTGAATTTCCACAAGAGGTGACATGATGGCGACTTTGGTTCTTTCGGCGGCAGGCGCCGCGATCGGCGGGGCTTTTGGTGGCTCAGTGCTTGGTGGTATTTCTGCGGTGTCAGTTGGGCGATTGGCGGGCGCACTTGTTGGCAACGCTATTGATCAACGCATCATGGGCCAAGGGGCGGATGCTGTCGAAACGGGCCGTATTGATCGTTACCGGATCAATGGCGCCTCTGAAGGAAGAGCGCTCGCGCGCGTGTATGGGCGAATGCGTGTGGGCGGGCAGGTGATCTGGGCGTCACGGTTTACTGAACATGTCAGCACCTCTGGAGGCGGTGGGGGCGGCAAAGGGAGCCCATCGCAAGCTGTACATCATACCTACAGTTACAGTGTCTCTTTGGCGCTTGCCCTTTGTGAGGGGGAAATCTCAAATGTCAGCCGTGTGTGGGCGGATGGACAAGAAATCGCCAGCACCAGCTTGAATATGCGTGTCTATCCCGGCACTCATGACCAGCTGCCAGACCCCAAACTTGAGGCTGTCGAAGGAGAGGGCGCCGTACCCGCTTTTCGGGGAACCGCCTATGTCATTATCGAAGACCTAGATCTTACGCCATACGGCAACCGCATCCCGCAGTTTTCGTTCGAAGTCAGCCGACCGTCCCCCGTAGGGCAAGAAGACGCCAATATAGAACCAAGCCAAGCCACACAGGCCGTCGCCCTCATTCCGGGGACCGGCGAATATGCTTTGGCTACAAGTCCAGTCTATTACCAAAACGGTCCGGGCAGTCAGTGGCCGGCCAACCTCAACGCGCCCTCTGGTCAGACTGACTTTGTCACAGCAACAGAGGCTCTCACCCAAGAGTTGCCGAATTGTCAGGCGGCCTCGTTGATTGTGAGCTGGTTTGGCAATGATCTGCGCTGCGGGTCATGTGATATCCGCCCATTGGTCGAAAAGGCTGATTATGACGGGTCTATGCCCTGGACTGTTGCAGGGGGCGGGCGATCAGCGGCCTTAGCTGTCCCAGTACAGGATGATCGGCCTGTTTATGGGGGAACACCTGCGGATGCGTCGGTGTTGCAGTCTATCGCCCATATGAAGGCGCAAGGGCTTGCTGTGATGTATTACCCTTTCATCCTCATGGATCAACTTGAGGGGAATGGCCTGGCTGATCCGTGGAGTGATAGCGCGGATCAACCCGTGCTGCCTTGGCGGGGCCGTATCACTTTGTCAGAGGCACCTGGGCAACCCGGCTCTCCTGATGGAACTTCTACAGCTGATACAGAGGTTGCTGCGTTTTTCGGGACAGCCCGTGCAAGTGATTTCACTGTTGAAAATGGAAGCGTCACTTACACCGGCCCTCAAGAGTGGAAATATAATCGTTTCATTCTACATCAGGCAGCGCTTTGTGCAGCAGCAGGTGGCGTCGATAGCTTTTGCATCGGCTCAGAGATGCGCAGCCTGACATGGATACGTGGCAGCGCTGGGCAGTTTGTCGCTGTTCATCAGCTTGTTGCGCTCGCAGCAGAGGTGCGTAGTTTGCTCGGTCCGGATGTAAAGATTGGCTATGCTGCGGATTGGAGCGAATACTTCGGCTATCAACCTCAAGACGGCAGCGGAGATCGCTATTTCCATCTTGATCCTCTTTGGGCGGATACGAACATCGATTTCATCGGGATTGATAACTACATGCCCCTTTCTGATTGGCGTGAAGGTGAGGATCATGCTGATGCCGAGTGGGAAAGCCTCTATGCGTTGGACTACTTGCAAGCCAACATAGAGGGTGGCGAGGGCTATGACTGGTACTACCATTCGCCTGAGGCTGAAGCTGCACAAATTCGTACCGACATCACAGATGGTGCCCATGATGAGCCTTGGATCTATCGCTATAAGGATATTCGCAACTGGTGGCTCAATGATCACCATGAGCGCATCAACGGAACGCGCCAAGCCGAGGCCACGGCTTGGATACCACAGTCTAAGCCAATTTGGTTCACCGAGCTGGGGTGTGCCGCGATTGATAAGGCCACCAATCAGCCCAACAAATTCCTCGACCCAAAGTCTTCGGAATCCACATTGCCCAAATTCTCTAATGGAATGCGGGATGAATACATTCAATTGCAATACCTGAAGGCCATGTATGCCTATTGGGGGGATGAGACACACAACCCGGTTTCTGCCGAATACAATGGGGCCATGATTGATATGTCTCGTGCCTTTGTCTGGGCATGGGACACACGACCGTTCCCTAGATTTCCCCGCAATGACGCGCTTTGGAGCGATGGCGTGAACTTTGACAAAGGGCATTGGATCTCTGGGCGTTCAACTCACCGCAGCTTGTCGTCGGTTGTACGTGAAATCTGTGAACGCGCTGGGCTGACAGATTTTGATGTATCTGATCTGCACGGCGTGGTGCGCGGATATATCGTCGAAGACATCACCGAGCCGCGCAAAGCCTTGCAACCTTTGATACTGCACTATGGGTTTGACGCGATTGAACGCGAGGGCAAGCTTTTGTTCAAAATGCGAGGGGCGAACTCTATTTCCACCGTTACGCCTATACACACCACAGAGCACCCAGAGGTCGAAGGCCCGTTTCATCGTAACCGTATGGCGGATGCAGAAATGGTTGGGCGCGTGCGTGTGAACTTTATCGAAGCGCTTGGGGATTTCGCGGCCCAAACTGAAGAGGCCGTTATGCCCGGGGATGACACACCTACCGTTTCTCATACAGAGATGAACCTGTCTCTGCTGCGCGGTGAGGGGCGGCAAGCAGCCGAGAAGTGGCTTGCCGAGTCACGTATTGCCCAAGACACGGTGCGCTTTGCTTTACCTCTGTCGATGATGTCGCTTGGGGCCGGGGATGTGATTGCCCTGCAAGAAGATGGGGCGCCAGAACAGCGCTACCGAATAGATCAAGTTGAATTGGGCACCCAACTGTTGATCGATGCCGTACGGGTAGAGCAAAGCGTCTATGACCTCTCCGATATAGAGGAAGAGGCCAGTAACCTGTCGAGTTTCGTTCCACCTGTACCGGTGCAACCCTTGTTCATGGATCTGCCTTTGCTCACCGGTGATGAACATCCCCATGCACCGCATCTTGCCATTGCTGCGCGTCCATGGCCGGGCACCGTCGCGGTGTATGACTCATCTAGCGAAAGTAACTTTGCCCTTAACCAGCTTATTCCAACCCGGGCCACGGTCGGTGTTTTAGAAAGCGAACTGCCTATCGCAACACCTGGCTTATGGGACCGCGGCGCACCGCTTCAGGTTAGGCTCATCTCTGGCGCGTTAGAAAGCATATCAGAAGAGGCCCTGCTGAACGGCGTGAATGTGGCCCTGATTGGGGATGGCACCCCCGACAATTGGGAAGTCATACAGTTTCAAACCGCTGAATTGTCAGCCAACATGACCTACCAACTCTCAATGCGTTTGCGCGGGCAGGCGGGGACCGATGCGCTGGGCCAGAGCACGTGGCCCGTTGGCAGCTGGTTTGTACTATTGGACGGTATCCCTGATCAGATCAGCCTCAAGTCCTCCTTGCGCGATGTAATGCGCCACTTCCGTATCGGGCCGGCGCAACGGCCCCTCGACGACGCATCATACGTTGAGTTCAGCGCAGCCTTCAAAGGCAATGGTCTGCGCCCCTACGCGCCCGCTCATTTGCGTACCTCTGTCGCCTCTGGTGGCGATGTGACCGCCCATTGGATCAGGCGCACCCGTATCGACGGGGATCGCTGGGATTTGCCAGAGGTTCCACTCGGCGAGGAAAGTGAGAGCTATCGGGTGCAAGTTTGGCAAGCCGGGGAGCTGCTTCGAACCGAAGTCGTGAACGCTCCTGAATGGACGTATTCTGCGTCTCAGCAGGCTGCAGACGGAGCCTCTGGCTTTGTCGAACTCAACGTTGCGCAGGTCTCGGCACGCTATGGCGCTGGACTGTCAGCGCGACACATCTTGCAGCTGTGATCTATGCGCCCGATTCTAATTGGCGATATCTTGGCCTGTGCACGTTTGCTTCAACGTCAACCACACGCGCTGCGCCTGAAACTCTGTGCGCAATGGCTTTATGAAACTCATTGCGCCGATAAGTATCGCAAGCGGAAAGGGCGGGTGCACCCCAAATGGGGCAATGGCAGCTTGATGGCGCGTTGCACTGCAAAAGGCCCCTGTGCCTTGACGCCAACAAGCATCAACTGCGCCGAGTTTCGCAGCTGTATGGCGCTTGTGTTGCTTGCAATCAATCGACGCAACAAGGCCTTAGCGCATCACAACAATGTTTTACCCACTGCGTCATTTCAGGAATGTGATCCCTGATTTCTAAGATACCTATTGCATTTTTATCAGTGATACGGTCCACCACATCCTTGAATTTGCCCTGAAATCCCTAAGTGGTATATGATCGGGCCAAAGAGGATAGGTGACATGGCAGAAACCAAACCCGTCGTGCAAAAGGTTGATCCCGTCTGGACACGTATTCTGGACGAAGGGCATCTCGCCCTGAAAGACGAGCCACTGCTGGGTGGCTTGATCCATTCGTCGATTTTGCACCACCGTACGATCGAACAGGCGCTCAGCTATCGCGTTTCACTCAAATTAGCGTCTGGCGAAATGTCAGAACAGCTTTTGCGTGAAATCTGCGATGAGGCCCATCAGGCGGATGAAACCATCGCGATGTCGGCCCGCGCTGATATCACGGCGGTTTTTGATCGTGACCCAGCATGCCATCGCTATCTTCAGCCGATGTTGTTTTTCAAAGGCTTTCAGGCCGTGCAAGCCTACCGCGTTGCGCATTGGCTGTGGAAAGAAGGCCGCAAAGACATGGCGTATTTCTTCCAGATGCGCAGCTCTGAGGTCTTTGGCATTGATGTTCACCCAGCCGCGAAAATCGGCAAGGGCATCATGATCGACCATGCGCATTCTATTGTGATTGGCGAAACCGCCGTTGTGGGTGACAACGTTTCGATGCTGCATTCCGTGACTTTGGGCGGCACCGGCAAAGAAGAAGAGGACCGTCACCCGAAAATCGGTGATGGTGTTCTGATCGGGGCAGGTGCCAAAGTGCTCGGCAACATTAAAGTCGGCAACTGCTCACGCATTGCCGCCGGTTCTGTGGTGCTTGAAGAAGTGCCAGAATGCAAAACCGTGGCAGGTGTACCTGCGCGGATTGTTGGCGATGCCGGTTGCAGCCAGCCCGCGATCAAGATGGATCAAACCCATCTCGATTAAGCGATCCTAAGACATGTCATAAAAAACGCCGCCTCAAAGGGCGGCGTTTTCGCATCTCAGGTTGGTTTGATCAGGCAAGCATGGCCATCGGGTTCTCCAGATTGTCTACAATCGCCTTCAGCAGATCAGCCCCAACCGCGCCATCGATCACACGGTGATCAACAGACATGGTGACACTCATAACCGTCGCAACAGCCAGATTGCCCTCGGCATCAACGACAGGTTTCTTAACCCCAGCGCCAACAGCCAGAATTCCAGCATGAGGTGGGTTCACGATGGCGTCAAAGTTGTCGATGCCAAACATACCAAGGTTTGAAATGGCAAAGCTGCCACCCTGGTATTCATGCGGTGCCAGCTTGCGCTCACGGGCGCGGCTTGCAAGATCTTTCATCTCAGCAGATAAAGTAGAAAGAGATTTGTTTTCAGCATCTTGTAGAACAGGCGTAAACAGCCCGCCTTCAATCGCAACGGCCACGGCGACGTCGCTGGCTTTCATTTCAAGCACGCGATCACCGGCCCAAACCGCATTCGCAGCGGGTACCTGTTGCAGGGCCAAAGCGACAGCCTTGATGATGAAATCATTCACCGAGAGCTTAATATCCCGCGCTGACAATTGGTCGTTCAATTCAGAACGGAACTTCAGCAGTGCATCCAGTTTGATGTCACGACGCAGATAGAAATGCGGAATGCTTTGCTTGGCTTCGGTCAGACGGGCGGCAATGGTTTTGCGCATTCCATCTAGCGCGACTTCTTCAAAGTCACGGCCTTCATACATCCGCGCCACAACATCCGCCGATGGGCTTGATGCCATCGCAGGGGCCGCTTCGCCAGTTGGTGCGGGCGTTGATGCAGATTTCGCTGCCGCTGGCTGCGCCTCTGCTGCCAAAACATCTGCCTTAACAATACGCCCTTTGGGTCCAGTCCCTTGCAACTTTGTTAGATCAACACCTTTGTCCGCTGCAATTCGCCGCGCCAATGGCGACGCAAAGACACGTGATCCATCAGATGCCACCGGAGCCGGTGCCGCAGCAACGGGGGCAGCGGGTGCTGTCACAGGCGCTGGCGCTGCTGCCTGTATGGATGCTTCAGGGGCAGGGGAAGGGGCGCTCACCGCGCCGGCCTCTTCGCCGTCTTCCAGCAACATCGCAATGGGCGAGTTCACTTTGACGCCCTCGGTGCCTTCGGCCACAAGAAGAGAGCCCATCGTGCCCTCATCTACAGCTTCAAACTCCATCGTGGCTTTGTCGGTTTCGATCTCGGCAATAATATCGCCAGAGTTCACTTCATCACCTTCTTTGACCAACCATTTGGCCAAAGTGCCTTCTTCCATTGTGGGAGACAGCGCAGGCATGAGAATTTCAATCGGCATATCTGCGTCTCCTTACCGATAGGTCACTTGTTTGACAGCAGCGACGACTTCGTCGGTTGTCACAAGCGCCAGTTTTTCAAGATTGGCTGCATAGGGCATCGGCACGTCTTTCCCGGTACAGTTGATGACTGGAGCATCCAGATAATCGAATGCTTTTTCCATGATCGTCGCACTCAGATGGTTGCCGATCGAACCAACAGGCCAACCTTCTTCGACAGTGACACAGCGATTGGTCTTCATGACCGACGCCAGCACCGTATCATAGTCAATCGGACGCAAGCTGCGCAGGTCAATCACTTCGGCTGAAATACCGTCTTCTGCCAGTCGATCTGCGGCTTCCAAGGCGTATTGCATTCCAATACCAAAGCTGACGATGGTCACGTCTTCGCCTTCACGCCAGACACGCGCTTTGCCGATCTCAACCGTGAAATCTTTCAAGACCGGCACTTCAAAGGACCGACCGTAAAGAATTTCATTTTCCAGGAAGATCACCGGGTTCGGATCGCGGATTGCAGCCTTAAGCAAGCCTTTTGCATCACTCGCGGAATAGGGCATCACGACCTTCAGACCGGGCACCTGAGAATACCACGCCGCATAGTCCTGAGAGTGTTGCGCACCCACACGCGCCGCTGCACCGTTAGGCCCACGGAACACAATCGGGCAACCCATTTGACCACCAGACATATACAATGTCTTGGCGGCAGAGTTGATAATTTGATCAATGGCTTGCATGGCGAAGTTAAACGTCATGAACTCGACGATTGGCTTCAATCCCGCAAAGGCAGATCCCACAGCAATCCCGGCAAAACCGTGCTCTGTGATCGGGGTGTCAATCACACGTTTGCTTCCGAAATCATCCAGCAAACCTTGTGAGATTTTGTAAGCGCCCTGATACTCGGCCACTTCCTCACCCATCAGGTAAACGTCTTCATCTGCCCGCATCTCTTCGGCCATCGCATCCCGCAGTGCCTCACGCACGGTTTGCTCACGCACTTCCGTGCCTTCGGGCCAGTCGGGCTCAAGGTTCATCACGGGCACAGGCGCTGCTGCGGCGCTCGCTGCAACAGGCGCTTCTGCCTGTGCCGGCGCAGGTGGGGTGCTTGCAGCAACCGGTGCAGGGGCCGCGCCGGCCTCTTCGCCTTCGCCCAAAAGCGTTGCGATGATCGAATTCACAGCGACATTTTCTGTGCCTTCGGCCACCATAAGCTGGCCAATCACGCCCTCGTCGACCGCTTCGAATTCCATCGTCGCCTTATCGGTTTCGATTTCAGCAATGATGTCACCAGAGCTGACTTCATCCCCTTCTTTCACCAGCCACTTGGCCAGCGTGCCTTCTTCCATTGTCGGAGACAGGGCAGGCATCAAAATTTCAATAGCCATAGTCTTTGCTCCTTACGCCACAATGTCCGTCCATAGCTCGCTCTCAGCGGGCAATGGGCTGGTTTTTGAGAATTCAGCGCTTTCGTTCACAACCGCTTTGATTTCTTTGTCCATGGCTTTCAGATCTTCCTCGGTTGCATGCTTGCCCTCCAGAAGCATCTCGCGCACACGTTCAATCGGGTCGCGCTCTTCCCGCACGCGCTGCACTTCTTCGCGGGTCCGGTATTTTGCCGGGTCCGACATAGAGTGGCCGCGATAACGGTATGTTTTCACTTCCAAAATATAGGGGCCGTTGCCTGATCGGCAGTGCGCCACAGCCTTTTCACCGGCTTCCTTCACAGCCAAAACATCCATACCATCCACAACTTGACCGGGGATTCCAAAGGCTTCACCACGGGTGTAGATATCAGGGCTCGAGGTCGACCGCGCTTGCGATGTCCCCATAGCGTATTGGTTGTTTTCAATCACAAAGATCACTGGCAAATCCCAAATGGCGGCCATGTTAAAGGTCTCATAGACCTGGCCTTGGTTCGCCGCGCCATCGCCAAAATAGGCAAACGTCACGCGGCCATTGCCTTTGTATTTGTCAGCAAAGGCCAAACCGGCGCCAATCGGCACCTGAGCGCCCACAATCCCGTGGCCCCCATAAAAATGCTTTTCTTTGCTGAACATGTGCATCGAGCCGCCTTTGCCTTTGGAATACCCGCCTTCGCGGCCCGTCAGCTCGGCCATCACGCCATTTGGGTCCATGCCGCAGGCCAACATATGCCCGTGGTCTCGGTAAGATGTGACGCGCTTGTCACCTTCTTCTGCGGCAGCTTCTAGGCCCACAACCACAGCTTCTTGGCCGATGTACAGGTGACAAAAGCCCCCAATCAGCCCCATGCCATACAGTTGCCCGGCCTTTTCTTCAAAGCGCCGGATCAGCAGCATTTCTTTATAAAACTCTTTAAGCTCGTCTCCAGAGACGTTCGGCTTCTTGGTGGCTTTCTTGGCAGCCATAGGTCGCACCCCTCCCGCATATTCCGAAATCTGGCAATTAGTTTAAGGTTAAACTAACTCTCAGGCATGAAACCATGGGATGCGTTGGTAATCCAGGGCAAAAGAAAGAAAATGTCTCAAAGGAGAGGGGCGGTATTAACGAATGACCATTTCGTCAGAGCGCAACATACCCAAAACGCTGCGGGCCTGTTGATCCAAAAGATCGAGGTCAAGATAGTCATCAGACAGACGCTTGGTCAGGTTTTCCATCCGCGCCACATCTGCTTTCATCGCAGCAAGTTCTTGTTCTAAAATCTGGGTTTGGGCCGAAATCTCCGCCCGGCGAAACAGCCCATAGTCCCCTTGCACAGCGGCAAAGGTGAAATAGACTGCCAAACTGAATGCAACGCCAAAGTATAGCACTGCTCCAACGGCCGGGCGGGATTTTGATACTGCCATGTCTGCCTCAGTAAAGTGGGGCCTTTGCGACCCTCTAATCCCTTTATGCCATAGGTGATTCGCTATGTGAATCCCTAAAATTCAAATCGATTCGTTTTTTTCTGAATAGAGTCATGATGTTATGTTAGCAGTTCCTCGTGGTAGGCTATTTGGCAGGAGGATCGCGTGCCACATCTGCCGCCACACCATGTGCTTGGCACTCATCGGGTGTCTAACCAGCCGGGGCCATTGGTCTTGCGCGATCTGTGGGAGCAAGACACAGCACTAAGGGATCATGCGCTGTACTACGGGGCAGACAAGATGCATATGGCGACGGCCGGAACATCTTATGTTCACCCAGCTTTCCTGAATGCCGCATTCGAGGCCCGTCGCGATCCGCCCCGGCTTCACCTGTTCGAGCCCGACGGTCGTCGCGCCGATGAGGTGCGGTTTAATCTTGGATACCATCAGGTGTTGGGCCAAGCAAAGGCACAGGGCTATGCCAGCATAGCCTGGACATCTCCAAAGGCTGGGCATGTGATGCACGCCGCCCATGTCTATATGCTGAGTCAAATCGAACCGGGTGTGTGCTGTCCTCTCACAATGACCTATGCCGTCATCCCAGCCCTGCAAGCCGCGCCAGACATTGCGGCGCTCTGGCATCCGCGATTGCTCAGTGAAATCTATGATGCCTCTTTGCGGCCCGTCGCTCAAAAACGTGGGGCAACCCTGGGCATGGCCATGACCGAAAAACAAGGTGGCAGCGATCTGCGCCGCACTGAAACCGTGGCCAAGAAAGACGGTGATCTCTATCGCCTTACTGGGCACAAATGGTTTTGCTCGGCCCCCATGTCAGATGGGTTTCTAACTCTTGCCCAAGCACCACTGGGGCTGACTTGCTTTCTAGTGCCACGTTGGCTGGATGATCACCGCAATGGCATCCATCTCATGCGTCTGAAAGGCAAACTGGGCAACCATGCCAACGCCAGTGCTGAAATCGAATATCACAACGCCTTGGCCTATCGCATTGGCGACGAGGGGGCAGGGGTACGCACGATCATCGAAATGGTACATCACACGCGGCTTGACACAGCCATGGCCCCGGCGGGTCTGATGCGAATGGCGCTGCGCCATGCCTTGCATTGGGTGCAACACCGAAATGCCTTTGATCGGAAGCTGATTGATCAACCTTTGATGAAAGTGGTCCTTGCCGATCTTGCATTGGATGCCGAAGGCGCACTGGCGCTAGGGCTGCGTGTCGCACATGCCTTTGACCAAAAAGACGACACCAGCCGCGCCTTCGCCCGCATCGCTGTGGCGCTCGCAAAATACCTGAACAACAAACGTGCCCCGCATGTCATAGCCGAGGCGATGGAGGTGATGGGCGGAAAAGGCTATGTCGAAGAAAGCAGCCTACCCATGCTCTACAGAGAAGCACCCCTCAATGGCATTTGGGAAGGCTCCGGCAATGTGATCTGCCTTGATGTGCTACGCAGCTTGCAGAAAGATCCCAAAACGGGCCAAACCCTTCGTCATGAATTTGAAAGTCTGAAAGGGCAAAATCTGCATTTCGATGCGGCTTATGCCATCCACAACACCCGTTGGCCGTCCTTACCCGATGAAGCAGAGGTCCGTTGGTTCGCCGAAAGTCTCGCGACCTTACTAACTGCCGCCGCATTGCTGAAATCTGCGCCCGGCGACGTGTCCGAATCCTATATCGCCTCGCGCCTTGGCGAACACCGCGGCACCATCGCTGGGGCCCTCAGCATCAGACACACCAATGCTATTCTTAAGCGTCTGCACTGACGTCCCCATTCATCTTTCCAAAAAATACTCCCGCCGGAGGCATCCGACGGGAGACTTTTCGTGCAAACATCTAAAGAGGGGAGCTTAGCCCGCCACAGAAGCCTTATAAATATCGTCGATGGTCGACTCGATTGTGCCGTTAAAGTCAGCGTCACTCTGCTGTGCAGACAGGCCTTCGGTCAGCGCACGCGAGAATGATGCGATGATACCTGTGTTTTGCGACAGCATCGTGTTGGCTTGCTCACGAGAGTAACCACCAGATAGGGCCACAACACGCAGAACGCGCGGGTGGTCGACCAATGGCTGATACAGGTTCGCAGAGTTTGGCAGTGTCAGTTTCAACATTAGGTTCTGATCTTCGCTCAGCGTGTCAAGCTGCGCTAGGATCTCGTCGCGCAGAATTTCTTCTGCTTCGGATTTATCCGCGATGGAAATTGTCACTTCTGGCTCAACGATCGGCGTCAAACCTTTTGCGATGATTTGCTTGGCCACTTCAAATTGTTGGCCCACGACCGCTTTGATCCCAACTGGGTTCGCCGCATCAATCACAGAGCGCATTTTGGTGCCAAAGATTCCAGCCGCGTTGGCTTTGTCCAGCAACGCATCCAGTTCTGGCATCGGGTTCATAACTCGTGCGCCGTTTTCTTCGTCTGCCAAACCTTTGTCCACTTTCAGGAAAGGCACTACGCCGCGCTTTTCCCAAAGATAGGTCGCCGACGGGGTTCCCTCGATGTCGCTGTCCATGGTTTTTTCAAACAGGATGGCGCCAACCACCTTCTTGCCTGTAAATGCAGGGGCCTGCGCAATTCGTGCACGCATTTGGTGGATCAACCCGAACATTTCGTCGTCATTGCTATAGGCATCTTCATTTACGCCATACAAACGCAATGCTTTGGGTGTTGAGCCGCCAGACTGGTCTAGGGCTGCAATAAAGCCTTGACCTGCACGGATAAGATCAGCTTGGGAAGATTTGGACATTATGTATTCCGCCTTGAAAATAAGGAAGTTTCGGAGAGTCTCCAGCGCTGTCCTGCTTCTAAGCGACGGCGGCCCCATTTTGCAACGCCGGTAACGCTAACAGTGCGGTTTTGTTTGTAAAACTCTTGGGAAATCTGCGCCGAGAGTAAGATTGTTTCACTTTAAAACAAAAAAGGGCAGGCATATTGCCCACCCTTTCATCAGAAGTCTGACCTTTGATCAGACAGTTCAATTTACTCTTCCAAAGCGGCAACGCCTGGCAGGGTTTTGCCTTCCATCCATTCAAGGAACGCACCACCCGCAGTCGAGATATAGGTGAAGTCATCAGCGGCACCTGCGCCGTTCAATGCGGCAACCGTATCGCCACCACCAGCAACAGAAATCAGCTTGCCAGCTTTAGACAGTTCCGCGGCTTTCGCTGCTGCGGCATCTGTTGCGGCATTAAACGGCTCGATTTCAAATGCGCCCAGCGGGCCATTCCAGATCAATGTCTTGGCTTGCTCAAAAATGCCTGCTACGCGGGCCACAGATGCTGGACCTGCGTCCAAAATCATCGCATCAGCTGGGCATCCATCGGTTGCCACAACTTCGTTTTCCGCACCCGCTTTGAATTCACGCGCCACAACCAAATCAGCCGGTAGAACAATTTCGCAACCCGCCGCTGTGGCCTTTGCCGTGATCTCACGGGCGGTGTCCGCCAAATCATGCTCACACAAGGATTTACCAACGTCGATGCCTTGTGCTGCGAGGAAGGTATTTGCCATACCGCCGCCGATCACCAGATAATCCACCTTGGCGACCAGATTGCCCAGCAGTTCAAGCTTTGTGGACACTTTCGCGCCGCCGACAACTGCAACAACAGGGCGTTGCGGAGTGGCCAGGGCACCCTCAAGAGCACTGAGCTCGGCCTGCATCAAGCGACCGGCACAGGCTGGCATCAAACGTGCGACACCTTCGGTCGAGGCATGGGCACGGTGCGCGGCAGAGAATGCATCGTTACAATACACATCACCCAGCGTAGACAAAAAGCCCGCCATCTGTGGGTCATTGGCTTCTTCCATCGGAGAGAAACGTGTGTTTTCGATCAGAACAATCGCATCTTGAGGCAGAGCAAAGATTTCGTCATGGCTTGGGCGTTCAATGAACGTCACTTTTGAACCAAAGGCCTCTTCGAGGGCAGGGACAAGCTGACCCAACGACATTTCTGGAACGGGCTTGCCTTTGGGGCGGCCAAAGTGCGCCAAGAGGATCGGAGACCCACCTTTTGCGAGAATGTCTTTGATGGTTGGCACAATGCGCTCGATGCGGGTTGCATCCGTCACTTTGCCATCTTCCATGGGAACGTTGATATCGACACGAGTCAGCACGCGTTTGCCGTTCAAATCCATATCGTCCAGAGTTTTCCAAGCCATCTGCCGTCTCCTAATTTTTTGTCGCCAATGCGATTTGCCGCTGTTACGCCCTGTTAGCGCAAACAATCACTTATTTCCACAGCAAATCATCCGCCATATTCAGCCGACCCACGCTCAATGGCGGGGGCTTGCATCCCAAAGTGGTGCCCGTTGCATAAAGCAAAGCGAAGACAGGTCAATGCTGGCCTTGGCATTCCGGTCCGTCATGATTACTTTGCCTTCAAATTCGACAACAGGAGCGCCTCATGGCCGACATTAAAGATCCAGAAAACACAATCCTGATGGAACTCAAAGACGGCACCGTCGTCATTGAACTGCTGCCAGACGTAGCACCAGGTCACTCTGAGCGTATGAAAGAGCTGGCGCGTTCCGGTCAATACGACAACGTTTGCTTTCACCGTGTGATTGACGGTTTCATGGCGCAGACAGGCGACGTGGCAAACGGCAACATGGAAAACAACTTCAACTTGCGTTCTGCGGGAACGGGTGGTTCTGATCTGCCAAACCTAAAGGCGGAGTTCTCCAAGCTGCCACATGATCGCGGCACATTGGGTGCAGCACGTTCCCAGATGCCAGATTCTGCGAACTCTCAGTTCTTCATCAACTTCAAAGACAACCACTTCCTGAACGGTCAGTACACTGTTTATGGTCGTGTGATCTCTGGCATGGAGCACGTAGACGCGATTGTTAAAGGTGAGCCACCTGCGAACCCAGATCGTATGATCTCTGTTAAGGTTGCAGCAGATGTTGCGTAAGCTTTTTGCTCCGGCGGCACTTGCTTCTGTGCTGGCAAGCCAAGCGCTTGCCACAGGCATTGAAATCACGGTCGAAGGCGAAGCCAATGGCGTGATTAAAATTGACCTGCTCGAAGAAGTGGCGCCTCAACACGCAGAGCGTATTTCAAAACTGGCAGAGCAGGGCGCCTATGATGGAGTGGTGTTCCACCGCGTGATCGAGGGTTTTATGGCCCAAACCGGTGACGTTGAGTTTGGCAAATTGGGTGGAGATATGCGTCGCGCAGGTATGGGTGGGTCGTCCTTCCCGGATCTGCCAGCTGAGTTCTCACAAGAACCTTATGAGCGTGGCGTTGTGGGCATGGCCCGCAGCCAAAACCCAAACTCTGCAAACAGCCAGTTCTTTATCATGTTTCAGCCGGGTCATTTCTTGAATGGCCAATACACGGTTGTCGGCAAAGTGACCGAAGGCATGGATGTGGTTGACGCGATCAAGCTCGGCGCAGGACAGAATGGGTCTGTTGTGGGTCAGCCTGATGTGATGACAAAAGTGACTGTGACCGAGTAAGACTTGGTCACAACACCGTGTGCGGGGCTATGCAAAGCCCCGCATTTGCCCCCAGTTTGAAAGAGTACAAACTGGAGAGACATATGACTTTTCGGAAATTCCTCGTCGCAGCAGGCCTTAGCCTTTCTTTGGCCAGCTTTTCTGCACCGGCTGTTTCAGCGGATCCAACCTTTTGGAAACATGAATGGCCCAACACTGACTTCACCAAAACATCTGTCGACAATTGGGTAGAGATCCTATCCGGCGGCCCGCCCAAAGACGGTATTCCCGCCCTTGATGATCCAAGTTTCATTGGCGTGGCTGATGAAAGCCGGATCGACGGTAACGAGCCGGTCATCACAGTAGAACTTGAGGGGCAAACCCCGCGGGCCTATCCGATCCGCTACCTGACATGGCATGAAATTGTGAATGATCAGATTGGCGACACCCCCATCGCCGTCACCTTTTGCCCCTTGTGTAACTCGGGTATCACCTTTGATCGGCGCGTCCCCTCGGGCACACTAACGTTTGGAGTGTCTGGCAAGCTGCGCAACTCAGACATGGTGATGTATGACCGCGAAACTGAAAGCTGGTGGCAACAGGCTGTCGGGCAGGGCATCGTTGGTGATCTAACCGGTGTCAAACTCACCACGCTGCCCACATGGATGGAAAGCTGGGAGCAGTTTTCGACCCGCAATCCTGATGGGGTGGTGATGGATGAGCCGCGTTACAATCGCAGCTATGGATCAAACCCCTACCGCGGCTATGACACCTCACGCCGTCCTTTCCTATACAACGGGGAAATGCCACCGCATGGTATCTCTCCGCTGGCCCGCGTGGTGCGGGTTGGCGATCGTGCCTGGCCGGTCGAACGTTTACGCAAAGAGCCGAACCTCACGGAAACGGGTATCACTTTGACTTGGGAGGCCGGGCAGGCCTCTGCATTAGATACAGGGCGCATTTCCAAAGGGCGGGATGTGGGATCAATCCGCGTCAAAGATGCGAATGGCAAAGACCTGCCGCATGACGTGATGTTTGCCTTTGCCTATCATGCCTTCTGGCCAGATGGGCAGTGGATGCTGGGGGGAAGCTAACTCATCGTGAAAAATGCGAAGGCGCTTTTCAGAGGGCCGTTTAACAGGCGCCTTCGTTTGCCCGCCCAATCCAAGCTCGCAGCACATGCGCGTCATAGGCGGGCATGGCAAGCACTTCATCGCCAATAACTGTTGTTGCGGGCGACAGGTGGCGTAGCCCTTTGACCTTGGTGTTCAAATTGGTCCCAACTTCGAAACCGCCGGTTTTCGTGCAGATCGAAATCCAGCCCTTATCCACCAATGACTGGGTGAACGGATCAAGAATGAACGCGCCACCGGGCCCCGAGCAGTTCACAACAAACCCCGCGTTCAACCGCATGTCTTGCCCATCTGCATCCAGCGCAAGAATGTCAGCGCCATCCTCGCGTGGCTCAATCGAAGTGACGCGGGCTTTGACCACCTCGGTGACACCCGTTTCTGTGAGGCGATGGAAATCTTGGATGGTGTCTTTGGTGCCGCCCCGGAACACATGTCCCAGCTTGCGGTTGACTTTGCGGGCCTCTTCCATGTTGGGCAGCAAAGATGACAGCCCTACATCCAGGAAGTAGTTACGGAAGCCCGCACGGATTTCGCCCATCAGATCACCCGCGTCAAACGCCGCCTGAACCGCCTGTTCAACAGCTGCGAGAAAATCCTCTGCCGTTTCAAATGGCCCGCGCAGATCGGGCTGGGTCACGTTCCCAGGCACGCGCGGCAAGAGGGCGGCAGGCAATACACCACGTGGTGAGCAGGCTTTCATCCGAATTTGATCTTCGGGCAACACCGACTGACACAGGCGCAAAACATCAAGCATGGTGGCATTGGTGCCGATGCACCAAACATCACCGCCTGTTTTTAGATGGGTGGCAATCCGTTCTTCGTTACCAAACAGGGTCGGTGCACTAAAGGCGCTGTCGTCCCCCTGAATACGCTGATCCTTGGGCCCGCCCGTGGCCACATCAACGCGATCTGCCAAAACGACCTGCCCACGTTCGGTCATGATCGCAAACTGATCGCCTTCGATTTCAATACCGGTCGCATCTTCTGAAATGAGCGTAACCGTCACACCTTTGGCACGTAATGCATCTAGTGCTGCATGGCTGCGCTCTTCCAGATAATCCCCAAAGATCGCACGTGGCACATTCAGCCCACGTAACAGACCTTGTTCAACGGCACGATTTGCCCGGCTTAACCAATCAGGCTGACGCCCGGCCATCTGTTCTTGAACCTTGTCCCAATGTGTTTCCAGCCAGTCTGCAAAACCCTTGTCGATGTCATTGGCTGGGGAGTTCAGCAGATAGGCAAACTGCCAAGGCGCCTCTTGGGGTTCGACCGCATAGGCAATGCCGCGGCCCAGGTGCTGGGCTGCACTGCCAATCACCACCAGTTCGTCGCCTGA
Source organism: uncultured Paracoccaceae bacterium (assembly GCA_947498415.1). Classification (GTDB taxonomy): domain Bacteria; phylum Pseudomonadota; class Alphaproteobacteria; order Rhodobacterales; family Rhodobacteraceae; genus Cognatishimia. The sequence goes on along the minus strand of CANMKB010000002.1, from coordinate 344,506 downwards.
ATCCAAATGAACCGTTTCAGCAAAGGCACCCGCCGCCAGCCCATCGCCCACAATTACGTGACAAAGAGATTTGGAAGAAGGGGTCACTGCGGTCATCGGGCGTCCTCGTTGCAAGTTGGCGAAACAGAATGTCAATTGGCACACCCCAAGTCGCGGGCAAATCCAGAACACAGATCATGAGATCAATGCGGATTTGATCGGTTGCGTGATGCGCAGCGTTGGTAGGGCGTGGTTGCTGTCTTATTTGCGTTGGATTGAGATCGAGTTCAATTCGATTTACGTCGCATTGTTATGGTTTATCGGCCTTGGCCTGCGACATTCTGGCCGTACCATGATGAAAGTACTTATTTACTGGGCATTGATTGTCTGACATCGACCACGCCACAGCAAGAAAAGCCCGGACAGCACGATCAAAGCACTTCCAAGAATCATTTGAAGGCTTAGCGTTTCCCCAAACACCAGAATGCCAATCGCGACGCCGATCAAAAGCCGCGAGTACCGCAGCGGTGCCACCGCAGAAATCTCACCCGTGCGCATGGCTTTCATGAGAGAGGCATAAGCAATTACGCCAAACCCAGCCGCTGCCGCGATTTTTAAAGCAACGGTTCCGTTAGGAAGAAGATAGGCATCGCCTGTCCATACTGAGTACAAGACGCCAGCCGCGATCACAGAGAGAAAGCCATACACACCCAAAACATGTGTGCCAATGGTGGCGGGGGCTACACGGCTTGCCAGATCTCTTCCAGCCAGGCCCAACATCCCGATGACGGCAAACCAAGAATAGACCGTGAAGCTTGCTGAACCCGGTTGGAGGATGATCAACACACCTAACAAACCAACGGCAATCGCTGACCACCGCCGCCATCCCACGGTTTCATTCAGGAAAAGAGCAGCGCCTGCGACCACAACGATTGGCGTGGCCTGTAAAATAACGGTGGCAGAAGATAATGGTGCCAATGCAATCGCTAGAAAAAAGAACAAACGCCCAATGACTTCAAACACCGCACGCAATGCCAAGCTTTGGTGCAAAGGTTCTGCTGTGAGTATCTTTTGTCCCTGAAGACGTGCCAGAGCGGCAAAAACCAGCAAGCCAGCAATGCCAAACATCACGATGACCTGACTTAATGGGAGCGATGTCACACTCGCTTTGATCAAACTGTCCTCGATTGCAAAACTAAACATTGCGGCGATCATCCAAAGACCGCCGATCAAATTGGCTCGAGGGGATTGAGACACGTTGATTTCCTAAAAGCAGGCGATCGAATAAAAAAAGGCATCGCTAAGCGATGCCTTCTGTAAGGGTATATCGCTAGGCTTAGCCCTGAGTTGGAACAGGAGCTGCTTTGGATTTGCCAGACAGTGGATCGTCCTGACGCTGGACCGAACCCTCAAAGTGGGCGCCAGATTCAATCGCGATGGTCTTGTGGATGATATCACCCTCAACACGTGCCGTAGACGTCAGACGGACTTTCAGGCCACGAACGCGGCCCACGATGCGGCCATTGACCACAACGTCATCGGCGATCACTTCGCCTTTGATTGTAGCGGTTTCGCCAATTGTCAGCAGGTGCGCACGGATGTCGCCTTCGACAGTGCCTTCGACCTGGATATCACCAGTGGTCTTCATGTTGCCCTGAATGTGCAAGTCAGAAGACAGCACAGATGCTGGTGGTTTCGCCTTTGGCGCGGGTTGTTTCATTTCTGCTCCCTTTGGGGCTGCCGGGATTGCGGCTTCAGGAGCTGCTGGTTTCGCTGGTTCCGCGGCTTTTGCGCCGGGCTCATTGATTTTGCTTTTAGAAAACATCTCGTGCAGCCTTGATAAATTTCATCGGGTTGACGGCATTCCCATTCACGCGAATTTCGTAATGCAAATGCGTGCCGGTCGACCGTCCAGAACTGCCCATATCACCAATAAGTTCGCCGCGCGAGACCCTTTGGCCCACTTTTACGCGGATTTTCGCCAGATGGGCATATCTTGTCTCGATTCCATTGGCATGTTTGATCTTAATCAACCGGCCATATCCACTTTGCCAACCCGCATGAGAGACCACACCATCCGCCGTTGTGTAGATCGAGGTGCCATGCGGTCCGGCGAAATCTGCGCCCTTGTGCATGCGGCCCCAGCGCATTCCGAATCCACTTGTGAATCTGTAAGAGCCTTTAACAGGTTCTGCCAATGGCACAATTTCTGTGGCAATGCGGTAGGTGTTCAAACGATCCAGCTGATTAAGCAATGCATTCGCCCGAATGGAATCCGCGCTTTCGATGCCGCCAGAGGTCGAAATCGAAATCGGCAGGCTTGGCCCGCCTTGGCCAGAATACCCGCGACGTACTTCTTTCAACAGGGAATTGGTCGACACGCCTGCGGCTTCAAACATACGTTCCAGTGGTTCAACAGAAACCGTCATCGCATCTTCGAGCTGGCTGAAAATCTGGTCGTTGCGCTCTTCTAAAAGCTTCAACTCCAGTTCCATTTCTTCGGCTTCCAAAAGCGCGGTTTGGGCTTGTGCGAAAACTTCGTCACGCTCTTTGGCGGTTTCGGCCAATGCGAGCGCAAGGGTGGAAACCCCAGATGTGTTCAAGGCTGCATCACCAGAGGCGAGGGCGGTGCCGTCGGCTTTGGCTTTTGCATTGGCAAGGGCCAGGCGTGCATCATCACGTTGTGTCATGGTGCGGCGCAAGGTGGATTGAATAACTTCGATCCCGGTTTCCAGCTCGCGGCGGCGCACTTCAGAGGCCAGAAGTTGCGACTGCATGGCTGAAATCTGGTCAAGTGCTGCATTAAACCGGTTCTGAGCGGCAACGGCCTCAGCTGATCGGGCATCTCGTTCAACGGAAATTTCGTTCAGACGCAGCTGAAAGGTCTGCTGGTCGCGCTTGGCTTGTTCTCGGAAGTTCCCAGAGCCGATGCTATCCATTACCAAGATCGAAGTGGCAACGATGCTCCAGCCTACGATGATACTGCTGCCAGCAAATGCGACCAGCTGTGTCAAAGGGCGCAAGCGAATAAAGCGCGTATCCGTGTCTGATCTCAGGAAAAGTCGGCGTTCCGGAAAGTACCTTTCCAGCATCGCGTCAATTTTAATCGCTAGGCGTGTTCTCACGTCCTGCCCCCTAGGTTCCTGTCGTCGTCACGCCAAGTGTCCCCTTTTGACGCCGGAATTCCTTACCCAGACCCGCCGGTCTGAGCAAGATGTTTGCGCCAGACAGCCCGTTACTTGCCCAGAATATTGGTTTTTTCGGCACTTATTCGCCACTTATGGCTGGATTTGGCGGCAATTCATCCGCCAAAGGCCAATAGAAATCCGGTGGAATGCCTGCATCCGCGCGTTTCTCTTCGTTGAATGGCGGCTTCAACGCCCCCTTAAAGTACCGCCTAACGAGATCATGAAAAACGTCTTTCGGATCAAGGTTGTGGCGGCCGCATAGGAAATGAAACCACTTTGACCCAAAGGCCACATGGGCCACTTCTTCGGAATAGATCACGTTTAGGGCTTCAACCGCTTTTTCTAGTTTGGCTTTGGTGAAGATTTCGATCATTCCGGGGGTGACATCCAGTCCGCGCGCTTCCAGAACCATGGGCACTACGGCAAGACGCCCCATAAAATCATCAGCCGTGTCTTCGGCGGCCCGCCACATGCCTGCATGAGCTGGGAGATCACCGTAAAAGCTCCCCAAATCCGTCAGGCAGTCGCACATGAGGTTGAAATGTTTACTTTCTTCATCCGCACATTTCACCCAATCGTCATAAAAACCGATGGGCATCGGGGTGTCAGTAAATCGCGCGATGATGTCCCAATGCAGATCCACCGCATTCAGTTCAATATGCGCCACAGCATGCAGCAAAGCAATTTGTCCCTTTAGGCTGCCCGGTCGGCGTCGCGGCACATCCCGAGGGGACAGCAATTCAGGCTTTTCCGGCCGCGCGGGCTGAAGCGGCGGCATCGCTGAGCCAATCTCAGGCGTTTCACCGTCTTGTCGCGCCGCTTTCCACATCGCCGCATATTTGCGAGAAAGGGCGGTCTTTTCGTGTCCGTCAGCGGTTGTTAGAACATCCACGGCCATTTGAGCCAAAGGTTTCATTACGGCGTCAGTCATCACAGCGCTTTCACAGCGGTAAGTACCTCATCCACATGACCTGCGACCTTTACCTTGTTCCAAACATTGGCAATTTTGCCGTCGCCATCAATGAGAACAGTGGTGCGCACGATGCCCATAAAGGTCTTCCCGTACATCTTTTTCTCGGCCCAAACACCATAGTCTTCGCACACGCGGCCATGTTCATCTGACAACAAAGACACAGTCAGCTCTTTCTTGTCGCGAAACTTCGCATGGCTGCTCAGACTGTCTTTGGAAATGCCAAACACAACAGCACCCGCCGCCTCAAATTCTGCTTTCGCTGCCGAAAAGTCGATGGATTCCGCCGTGCAGCCCGGTGTGTTGTCGCGCGGGTAAAAGAACAGAACCACAGATTTTGGCTTTTGCGCTGAAAGCGAAACCTCTTGGCCGTCAGTTTCGGGGAGGGTGAAATCCGGTGCGGTGTCGCCTATGGTCAGCATGAGGGCTCCTGTGGGGCTATTTTTTGTGCGGCCGCGAAGGCCTGCCGTCTTCATTTGCGTTTTTGGACAAAATGGAGTGCCATTACAATCTGGCAACGCTTATTTGATTTAATTATGGGGTTATTCCCTGCTGCCTATATGGTAGGTCGGGGATCGGAACAAGAAATGCGTTCTCCATAAGACACTGGAATTTTTTATGAGCGAACCTGACGCATCGGCAGAGACCCCAGAGGTCGAACCGCCTGCGACACCCAAACGAAAGCGGCGGGGCCTGCGGGCCTTGGTGTGGGTGTGTGTTGTTCTGATGCTTTTGATGGCGGGTCTTGCTGGGGCAGGATACTACGCGATTGGTCGTAGTTTCGTTGCACCCGACTGGGTGAAAACCCGTGCGGAACAAGAGTTCTCTAAGGCGATTCCCGATGCCATTGTGACCTTCTCTGATCTGACCATCAGCATTCAAAAAGACTGGCACCCACGGATTTTGCTTGAACGCGTTCAGATCGCGCCCGTGAATGGTGATGCGCCGCTTGAATTTTCAGAGGTAGAAACCAGCCTATCATACCGTCGCCTGTTGGAACGTCAGGTTGCCGCACGTGACTTCCGCGTGAGCGGTGTATTCCTTCAAGCCCGCCGCGAGGCTGCGGGGCAGGTGGGTGTCGCCGTCGGCGAAACGGCTGACGAGCAACGAACGTCAACCGACATTGATCAACTGGTGGCCCAAATCGACACGTGGCTGACCTTGCCGCAATTTGAACGGCTGACAAGCGTCGATATCGACGCCGTCACGATCCAGTTTGACGATCTGCGCGCCAATCGAAGCTGGATCGTCGACGGCGGTGTGATGACCATGCGCCGAAAGGGTGACGATTTACAGCTTTCGTCGAACTTCGCTCTCCTTGGGGGGCGCGATTACGTCTCCACCCTTGAGTTTGACTATCAAAGCACAATTGGGTCTTTGGCGGCTGGGTTTTCTGTGAAAGTGGATGATGTCGTTTCGAAAGACATCGCCAGCCAGTCTCCGGCTTTGACATGGCTTGAAATTCTGGATGCTCCGATTTCCGGAGAACTGCATGTTTTGATCGACGACGAAGGTCAACTTGGCCCTCTAAATGCCGGACTTGAAATCAAAAAAGGGGTTTTGCAACCGCGTGATGGAATCAAACCTATTCCGTTTGAAACAGCACGCACAGCCTTCACATTTGTGCCAGACACAAACACGCTGGTGTTTGATGAACTCGCGCTAGATAGCGCTTGGGGTACGGCCAAAGCGGCCGGGAACGCACATCTTTTGGCGCCGGATGGCGGTTTGCCAACGGCCTTGCTGGGGCAATTTTCCTTTAGCGAAGTGGCCGGAAATCCGGCTGACTTGTTTGATGACCCAATTGCTTTGGACAAAGTTCAAGGCGATTTCCGTCTGACATTTGAACCGTTTAAAGTCGAGATCGGTGAATTGCTGGTTCAGGATCAGGGGCAAAATCTGGTTCTTAGCGGGCGGCTTGAAACCACCGAAGAAGACTGGGTTGTTTCGCTTGATGGGCACATGGATGCTCTTGATGCGCGCCGTGTTGTGGAATGGTGGCCCGAGCGGGCAGCAGCAAAGACTCGTACTTGGATAGATGAAAACATTCACGCGGGCCGCCTGACAGACATCAATGTCGCGATCCGCTCGCAGCCTAAGCAGCGCCCAGACGTCTATGTTGATTTCGACTTTGAAGATGCAGATGTGCGTTATGCCAAAACCTTGCCCATCATACAGGATGGCAAGGGCGAAGCCGTCTTGATGCGCGACCGCTTTGTCGTAAAGGCCCATGATGGATTTGTTGCTCCTCCAGAGGGGGGCACGCTTGGTGTTGCGGGCACCACGTTCACAATTCCAGACACGCGCGAAAAACCAACCCGCGCCGAGGTGGGCTTGAATACATCGGGCACAGTCACCGCTGTGGCCAGCCTGTTGGATCAAAAGCCTCTGAATGTCTTTACGAACGCAAAGCTTCCTGTTGAATTTGCAGAAGGGCAAGCGCAGGTCAAAGGCACGCTGACGCTGCCGCTCGTCAAAGGATTGAAAGTTGAACAGGTTGCCTTTTCAGCCTCGGCACTGGTGCGAGATGTTACAACCGATCATTTCATTCCCGGAAAACCCATCACATCTGACCTTTTGATCGTTCAAGCGGATAATGAAACGGTGTCTGTGGCGGGCACAGGCCGCGTTGCGGGTGTGCCGTTTGATGCAAAATGGCAGGGCGATATCACAGCTGGTGGGCAGGGCAAAAGCCAACTGACTGGGACGCTTGAGATCGGAGATCGCTTTGCCAAAGCGTTTGAACTTGGTTTACCAGACGGCATGATCCGCGGTGCAAGCTCCGCATCGATGTCGATTGATTTTGAAAAGGGGCAGGTGCCAAGCTTTATGGCAAGCTCTGACCTTATTGGCACGCGGCTGACACTCGCAGACCTTGGATGGTCTAAGGCCCCGGGCCAAAAGGCCGCTTTGGGTATATCAGGGCGGTTCACGGCACCCATTTCTTTAGATCGGATCTCTTTGTCAGGGCCAGGGTTGTCTGCGGATGGGACCATCTCTGTGAATGAAACCGGCGGTCTGGGCCAAGCCAACTGGCAACGTGTCCGCGTGGCGGATTGGTTTGACGGGGCGGTGACATTGGTGGGCCGTGGTGCTGGCCGTGCGCCGAGCGTTCAGATTAACGGTGGCACGCTGCATTTGCCTAAAATGCAAAACGCTGCGCAGCGTGGTGCTGGCAGCGGTGGCAGTGGTGGGGCCGGCGGGTCGTCAGACAATGGCCCCTTGCAGGCGCGTTTGGATCGAGTGGTCATTTCTGACGGAATTGAGCTGACCGATTTGTCCGGCACATTTTCGTCTGCCGGTGGCTTCAACGGAAAATTCACCAGCGGTGTGAATGGCAGCACGTCCGTAAACGGCGTGATTGTCCCACAAGGGGCGCGCAGCGCGGTGCGTATTAGATCCGCTGACGGGGGCGGTGTTATTCGCGCCGCTGGCATCATGCGTCAAACCTACGGCGGTGATCTAGATTTAACCCTGCGCCCGGTGGGTGCCGAAGGCCATTACGATGGCAAGCTTGTTATGAAAAACGTACGCGTGCGCGAGGCTCCGGCGATTGCGGCCCTGTTGAATGCGATCAGTGTTGTTGGGCTGTTGGAGCAATTGGGCGGTGAAGGCATTGCCTTTGCGGATGTGCAGGCCGATTTCAAGCTGTCGCCCGGTGGGGTGAATGTGACCGAAGGCAGCGCTGTTGGCCCATCTATGGGGCTGTCCATGGATGGAATTTATCGTTTTGACAACAAACAGTTGCAGATGCAGGGCGTCATCTCGCCTTTGTACTTGCTGAATGTCGTGGGGCGGCCGATTTCACGGCGTGGCGAAGGGCTTTTTGGCTTTAACTACCAACTTGGCGGAACGTCTGATGATCCCGCTGTGCGTGTTAACCCGCTATCGGTCTTGACGCCGGGCTTTTTGCGCGACATTTTCCGCCGCCCGACATCCTCGGTGCCCGACGTGGCACCAGACACCACTAATTGATCTCTGAGAGATGCAGGTCTGACCTGCCAAACGAAAGCACGCGCCGATGCAATTGTCTGATTTTGACTTTGATCTTCCTGAAGAGTTGATTGCCACGCGACCTGCAAATCCGCGCACCTCTGCGCGGCTGTTGGTGGCGGAATCTGACAGGCTGTCCGATGCAGTGGTTTCTGACATCACGCAGTTCCTTAAGCCCGGGGATCGTCTGGTGTTAAACAACACCAAGGTTATTCCGGCCCGTCTCTCTGGGCGGCGCACACGCCAATCGGCGCAGGGCGAAGTGAGCGCTAAGATCGAAGTAACTTTGCTTGACCCGCGCTCTGACGGAGCCTGGGGTGCATTGATCAAACCCTTAAAGAAGATCAACGAAGGTGAAGTGATCGACTTTGGCGAAGGGTTCACAGCAACTTTGATCGCCAAAGAAAACGGGCAGGGGGTTGTGCAGTTTGATGTCACCGGCGAGGCCTTTGACGATGCATTGGCCCGTGCAGGCGCCATGCCTTTGCCGCCTTATATCGCAGCCAAACGCGCCGCCGATGAGCAAGACAAAGAAGACTATCAAACCGTGTTTGCCCGCCATTCTGGGGCGGTGGCCGCACCCACGGCGTCCTTACACTTTGACGAAGCACTGTTAACCAAGATCGCAGAGCTGGGCGTGACATTTACCGAAGTCACGTTGCACGTCGGGGCTGGCACATTTCTACCGGTTAAGGTCGAGGATGTGACCACCCACAAAATGCATGCTGAATGGGGCCAAGTCAGCGCGACCGCCGCCGCTGAGATCGCAGAGACCAAACGCACTGGAGGCAGGGTGATCCCGGTGGGCACAACGGCGCTACGTCTGATCGAAAGCGCCGCCCAGAGCGGGGAAATCCAAGCTTGGGAAGGTGAGACCGATATCTTTATCTACCCTGGTTTCGATTTTAATGTGGCAGACGCGCTGATGACGAATTTCCACCTGCCAAAATCGACATTGATGATGCTTGTATCAGCTCTTATGGGCCAGGATCGTATGCGTGAGGTCTATGATCACGCGATTAGTACCGGGTATCGCTTCTTTTCTTATGGCGATTCATCCCTGTTGCTTCCGCCCAAAAAATAGTCTGAAAAAGACATCCGATTTTTCGAAAATGTCGCGATTGGAAAGGACGCTTTAAATCGCCCCTCCTAGTGTGATCCCAGACAAATAAGGACGGCGAAGATGGGTCAGTTCATTTCAAGCTCTTGGGCGCTATTATTGGGCATTATGCTTTTGATGGTCGGGAACGGTCTTCAAGGGACGTTGCTGGGTGTGCGTGGGGAAATCGAAGGGTTTTCCACTTACGAGATGTCGTTTGTTATGTCGGCCTATTTTGTCGGCTTTCTGGGCGGCTCTAAACTTACGCCCGAGATGATCCGACGTGTGGGCCATGTGCGTGTGTTTGCTGCGCTGGCCTCGTTTATCTCTGCGGTTTTGATCCTGTATCCCACGCTTGCAAATCCATGGGTTTGGGTGGTTGCGCGGGTGATCATCGGGTTCAGTTTCTCTGGCGTATATGTGACCGCTGAAAGCTGGTTGAACAACTCGGCCACCAACGAAAACCGTGGACAAGCGCTTTCGCTTTATATGATCGTTCAGATGGTCGGCATTGTGGCAGCGCAGGGCCTGTTGGTTCTGGGTGATCCGTCGGGCTTTGTTTTGTTTGTGATCCCATCCATTCTGGTTTCGATCTCTTTCGCGCCCATTTTGCTGTCGGTGTCCCCAACACCTGCCTTTGGTGCCACCAAGCCCATGCGCCTGCGTGCACTGTTTGAGACGTCTCCTTTGGGCGTTGTCGGTATGTTCCTGTTGGGCGGGGGCTTTGCTGCGCAGTTCGGCATGTCGGCCGTGTTTGGTACACAGGCCGGTTTGACTGTGAAAGAAATCTCAATCTTTGTGGCCTCATTCTATGTGGGCGCGATGGTGATGCAGTTCCCGCTGGGGTGGTTATCTGACCGGATGGACCGGCGCGAGCTGATCGCGATTGTGGCCTCTGTGGCGTGGCTGGGCAGCGTTCTTGGGATGACCTCGATCTCTGACATTAACCTATTATGCGCGGCGGCCTTTATCACAGGCGGCACCATCAACCCGCTTTACTCTTTGCTGATTGCACACACCAACGATGTTGTAGACGCCGAAGACATGGCGGCCACGGCGGGTGGTTTGGTGTTTGTCACTGGGGTGGGGGCCGTCGCTGGCCCAATGATCATTGGTTGGATGATGACCAATTTCGGCGCTCAATCGTTCTTTCTATTCCTTGCCATCTTGATGGCGGCCCTGTGCTTTTATGCGCTGTACCGAATGACACGCCGTCGTGCTGTTGCAGTGCAAGACACTGGTGCATTTGCATCGGTTACGCCTGCGGCTTCGCCTGTTGTTTGGGAAACGGCGCAGGAATATGCACAAACTGTTGCGGATGCGTCAGAGGAAGAGGCCTAATCGACACCGCGAGGTAAATGTCGGTTTTGTTGCACTTTTTTACTTCCAAGCAAGAATCTTTCAACGTAACGTTTTTGTAACTGGTGGGCATCGCATAAGGGAGACAGTCTGATGTCAACGCCCGAAGACGTATTGAACTTTTGGTTAGACGAAGTGGACCCAAGTGCGTGGTACATTTCAAACGAAGCACTTGATGAAACGATCCGGACTCGGTTTGAAGAGACCTGGAACAAAGCGATGAAAGGCGGCCTTGGACAGTGGCTGACTTATCCAAACGGCGCTTTGGCTTACATCATTCTCATGGATCAATTTTCTCGCAATATGTACCGCGATCAAGGCAAAGCCTTTGCTTCCGATCGTCTCGCTCTGGCGGCTGCGAAAACTGCGATTTCCAAGAAGTGGGATTTGCGCATTGATGCTCCGGCACGGATGTTCTTTTACATGCCGCTGATGCATTCCGAAAACCTGTGTGATCAAGACCGTTGTGTACGGTTGATCAAAGAGCGGGTGCCAAACAGCGACAGCAACTTGCTGCATGCACGGGCGCATCGTGAAGTGATCCGTCAATTTGGTCGCTTCCCATATCGCAATTCTGCGCTAGAGCGGAAATCCACAACCCCTGAAATGTCTTATGTTCAGGCCGGGGGCTATGGTGTGACTGTGCGTGAACTGCAGGGCGCGATGGCCTAAGGCAAGGCTTTGCAGTTGACCGTCTAAGACGTATTTAGAAGCGCGGCCTCGGTCGCGCTTTTCTTTTTATTGTATTGATTTAAGTGTGACTTTTCCAATGAACCCGGCTCCAGAATTCCATATCGATAAAGACCTCACATTGCGGATGCGGCGTCAAAGCGAGGCCGCAGCGGTGTTTGCGATGATTGACGCCAACCGCAAATTTCTTGGGGAATGGTTGCCTTGGCCTGCGCATGTGACCTCGCTTGTGGGGGTGAGTGATCACATTTCGAAAACCCAAAAGGGTTGGCGCGAGGGCACAAGTCTTGGGCTTGGAATATTTCTACGCGGGCGCTTTGTGGGGATGTGCGGTTACAACCGGATCGACACCAAAACCCGATGTGGCACCATTGGATATTGGCTTGCGGAAAGCGCTCAAGGTAAGGGCATCATGACACGTGCCGTCAAATCTCTTGTGACCTATGGGTTTCAGACTTTGGGGTTGCAAGAAATCAAAATCGACGTGGCCGAGGGAAATGTGAAAAGCCAAGAGAGCCGAGGGAAATGTGAAAAGCCAAGAGATCTGTAAACGTCTTGGTTTTTTAGAGGTCAGTCGGGGCACGTCCGGCGAGCAATTACAGGATCGCTGGGTCGATTTTGTGAATTACAGTTTTTATGCCCAAGATTGGCGCGATCGGCCTTTGAAAAGCGATGCACCAGCCGAAAACAACTGAAAAGCGGATTGCACTTCCAGAGATGCGACGTAAGGTCGTATGAAATTTCGTGAGTGGAGGGTACAGATGGCCGCGCAAGCATTTGACATGATCGTAATCGGAGCAGGGCCAGGGGGCTATGTCGCCGCTATTCGCGGTGCTCAGCTGGGCCTTAAAGTCGCGATTGTCGAACGTGAGCATATGGGCGGTATCTGCCTGAACTGGGGCTGTATTCCGACCAAAGCGCTTTTACGGTCGTCAGAGGTGTTTCACCTGATGAACCACGCCAAAGATTATGGCCTGAGTGCAGATAACATTTCGTATGACCTCGACGCGGTTGTGAAACGCTCTCGGGGTGTGGCCAAACAGCTGAATTCTGGCATTGGCCATCTGATGAAAAAGAATAAGGTCAAAACCTTTATGGGCGAAGCAAGCTTGCCCGCCAAAGGGAAGGTCTCTGTTAAAACTGACAAAGGCACCGAAGAACTGACCGCCAAGCATATCGTTGTGGCAACCGGTGCCCGTGCGCGGGAATTGCCGGGCCTTGAGGCCGACGGGGATCTGGTCTGGACATACAAGCATGCTCTGCAACCGCCCCGTATGCCGAAGAAGCTTTTGGTGATCGGGTCTGGCGCGATCGGTATTGAATTTGCGAGCTTTTATAACACCTTGGGTGCTGAAACGACTGTGGTGGAAGTCATGGATCGTATTCTGCCGGTCGAAGATGCCGAGATTTCCAGCTTTGCCAAGAAAGCCTTTGCCAAACAGGGCATGAAAATCATGGAAAAAGCCATGGTCAAACAACTGGATCGCGGCAAAGGCAAGGTGACTGCCCACATCGAAGTGGGCGGCAAGGTGCAAAAGCAAGAGTTTGATAGCGTTATCTCTGCGGTTGGCATTGTCGGCAATACCGAAGGTCTGGGGCTTGAGGCGCTTGGCGTGAAAATCGACCGCACCCATGTTGTCACAGATGAATACTGCCGCACCGGCGTGGAGGGGCTTTATGCCATCGGTGATATCGCCGGTGCACCTTGGTTGGCACATAAAGCCAGCCACGAGGGTGTTATGGTGGCTGAATTGATCGCCGGGCAGAAACCCCATGCCGTGAAACCAGAGAGCATCGCGGGCTGTACCTATTGCCACCCGCAGGTGGCCTCTGTTGGGCTCACCGAAGCCAAAGCCAAAGAGGCCGGCTATGACATCAAAGTGGGTCGCTTCCCCTTTATTGGCAACGGCAAGGCCATCGCTTTGGGCGAACCCGAAGGTCTGGTAAAAACCGTATTTGACGCCAAAACCGGCGAATTGCTGGGGGCACATATGATCGGCGCTGAAGTCACCGAGATGATTCAGGGCTATGTGGTTGGACGCCAGCTTGAAACCACTGAGCAAGATTTGATGGAAACGGTCTTTCCTCATCCTACCTTGAGTGAGATGATGCACGAAAGCGTATTGGATGCCTTTGATCGGGCGATTCACATTTAAGAGGAAGAGCCAAGCACATGCCTAGCTTGAACCGGGTGGTGATGAACCGCCGCAGTCGTCGACTGATGGAAGAAATCGGCGCAAAAGAAATGGATATTGCTGAGTTTTCTGGCCAATGGGGGCAGAACTTGAATGCGAAATCCTATGTTCAATACAAATACCCTGCGCATGATATTTGCGATGGTCCGGTGAAATACGCGGACGGGGAAGTTTTGAAATATGATCTGATTCTGGCCAATCAGGTATGGGAGCATCTCGATCGCCCCTACAAAGCCACGCAAAACGTTATCGAGATGTTGCGCCCCGGCGGATATTTTTGGCTGGCTGTGCCGTTTCACATCCCGTTTCATGCGGCCCCTCATGACTGCACACGCTGGTCAGCCCGCGGATTGGAAAACTTTCTGATCGAAGCGGGCTTTCCCGAAGATGATATTCGCACAGCGAGCTGGGGCAACCGTAAGGCTGCGGCGCGCAACCTCGAAGAGGTATGGCCGCCAGAATATGATTCTGAAACAGATTCCCTTGAGAACGAACGTGATTTTCCCATGGTGACTTGGGGGCTTGCGCGCAAAGCGTAACCTGCTGCCATGAACCGTCAGGAGGGGGACGCTATTTTGCACCCCAAGGTGTGAAAATTTTAAAATCCCATCTTGTTTTTCGTTTTTATTCGCGGGACGAGTGGCCTTAAGAGATCCAAGGGTGTTCACATTTTGTTCACTCTTTGCTATTGGATAAGCTGCGCCCTGGACCTATCTGTCTGGGGCAGACCCCGGGGGCGTGAATGGCTGAGCTAAAAAACATCGAAGTGCGCGGTGCGCGTGAGCATAACCTGAAAAGCATAGATGTGGATATTCCACGCGATCAGCTGGTGGTGATCACTGGCCTGTCAGGCTCTGGTAAATCCTCTTTGGCCTTTGATACGATCTATGCCGAGGGTCAGCGCCGCTATGTCGAAAGCCTGTCGGCCTACGCGCGTCAATTCCTTGATATGATGGAAAAACCTGATGTGGATCACATCAGCGGCCTCAGCCCGGCTATTTCCATCGAACAGAAAACCACGTCGAAAAACCCGCGCTCGACCGTTGGGACTGTGACCGAGATCTACGACTATATGCGTCTGTTGTTTGCGCGTGTGGGCACCCCATATTCTCCCGCCACCGGCCTGCCGATTGAGGCCCAGCAAGTGCAGGACATGGTCGACCGTGTCATGAATCTCGAAGAGGGCACACGGGGCTATCTGCTGGCGCCCATCGTGCGCGACCGGAAGGGGGAATATAAGAAAGAATTCCTAGAACTGCGCAAGCAGGGTTTCCAGCGTGTAAAAGTCGATGGTGAGTTCCATGAACTCGACACGCCGCCCACACTAGATAAAAAATACCGCCACGACATTGATGTGGTTGTGGATCGGATTGTCATCCGTGACGGGCTGGAAACACGTCTGGCCGACAGCCTGCGCACCGCACTTGATCTGGCCGATGGCATCGCCATTCTTGAGACCGCCCCAAAAGAGGGCGACCCCGAGCGTTTCACCTTTTCAGAAAATTTTGCCTGCCCGGTCAGCGGCTTCACAATTCCAGAAATCGAACCTCGCCTGTTCTCGTTCAACGCACCTTTTGGGGCCTGCCCGGAATGCGACGGTTTAGGCATGGAGCTGTTCTTTGACGAACGTCTTGTGGTGCCGGATGCCACGCTCAAGGTCTATGACGGTGCGTTGGCGCCCTGGCGCAAAGGGAAATCTCCGTATTTCCTGCAGACCATCGAAGCCATCGCAAAGCATTATGACTTTGACAAAAACACATCATGGAAAGACCTGCCCAAACATGTGCAGCAGGTTTTCCTTTATGGATCTGGCGAAGAAGAAATCGAATTCCGTTATGACGAAGGCGGCCGTGTCTATCAGGTGACCCGCGTCTTTGAAGGTGTGATCCCGAATATGGAGCGTCGGTATCGCGAAACGGATTCCAATTGGATCCGCGAAGAATTTGAACGTTATCAAAACAATCGCCCTTGCGGCGCCTGCCGCGGTCACCGCCTGCGCGAAGAGGCTCTGGCGGTTAAAATTGCCGAGAAACACGTGGGCCACATCGTGCAACTCTCGATCCGTGAGGCCTTGGCTTGGATCGAAGAAGTACCCGCCAGTCTGAGTGATCAGAAAAACGAAATTGCCCGCGCGATTGTCAAAGAAATCCGGGAACGCCTTGGGTTCCTTAATAATGTGGGTTTGGAATACCTCTCTTTGTCCCGTTCGTCCGGCACATTGTCGGGTGGGGAAAGCCAACGTATCCGCTTGGCCAGCCAGATCGGCTCGGGCCTGACGGGCGTTTTGTATGTCTTGGATGAGCCGTCCATCGGGTTGCACCAACGTGACAATGATCGCCTGCTCGGCACGCTGAAAAACCTTCGGGATCAAGGCAATACGGTGATCGTGGTAGAACACGATGAAGAGGCGATCCGCGAGGCGGATTATGTCTTTGATATTGGCCCGGGGGCAGGCGTGCATGGGGGGCAAGTGGTTTCCAAGGGGACGCCCGCTGAAATCCAATCTGATGAAAACTCAGTCACCGGGCAGTATCTGTCAGGGGTGCGCGAAATCGAAGTGCCCACTGAGCGGCGCAAGGGCAACGGTAAGAAAGTCACTGTTGTCAAAGCCACGGGCAACAACCTGCAAAAGGTCACTGCTGATTTCCCACTCGGAAAGTTCGTCTGCGTTACTGGTGTGTCGGGTGGTGGTAAATCTACGCTGACCATTGAAACCCTGTTCAAAACCGCCTCTATGCGCCTGAACGGCGCCCGTCAAACGCCAGCGCCCTGTGAAACCATCAAAGGGCTTGAGCATCTGGATAAGGTCATCGACATTGACCAACGCCCGATTGGCCGAACACCGCGCTCCAACCCTGCGACTTATACCGGGGCGTTCACCCCGATCCGGGAATGGTTCGCCGGTCTGCCAGAGGCAAAGACACGCGGTTACAAACCCGGTCGGTTTAGCTTTAACGTCAAAGGTGGTCGCTGTGAGGCCTGTCAGGGCGATGGTGTCATCAAGATCGAAATGCACTTCTTGCCAGATGTCTATGTGACTTGCGAAACCTGTCAGGGCGCTCGCTATAACCGCGAAACGCTAGAGATCAAATTCAAAGGCAAGTCCATCGCAGATGTGTTGGATATGACAGTAGAGGACGCGCAAGAGTTCTTTAAAGCCGTGCCAAGCATTCGTGACAAAATGGATGCGCTTGCGCGTGTGGGCCTTGGATACATCAAGGTCGGCCAACAGGCGACAACCCTATCTGGGGGCGAGGCACAGCGCGTGAAACTGTCCAAAGAACTCGCGAAACGTTCTACCGGCCGCACGCTGTATATCTTGGATGAACCGACGACAGGTCTGCACTTTGAAGATGTGCGTAAGCTGTTGGAAGTGCTGCATGAATTGGTCGATCAGGGCAATACGGTTGTGGTGATTGAACACAACTTAGATGTAGTGAAAACCGCGGATTACCTGATTGATATTGGCCCCGAGGGGGGCGATGGCGGCGGTGAAATCGTGGCCAAAGGCACACCCGAAGTCGTCGCTGACGAACCGCGCAGCCACACGGGGCGGTATCTGAAAGAGATGCTTAACCCTAAACGTGTTGCCGCTGAATAGCGGACCCATTTGATTAAAACACAAAGCAGGCCTTCTGGCCTGTTTGTATTTAGAGAATTGATTTGAAAAAGAATTATCACCTTTTTGTAGTTTTGATCGTATTCGGACATTGGGCAAATGCATCTTATGCTGAACAAGTGTTTCTGAAATCTGGTGGGCGAGGAGAGTTGACACTTGGGGTCTTCACAGCGGCCCACAGAAAGGGAGGCGCAGAGGCCGGGAATGTTCTTGAGCTGAAAGTCTCCTTGCAAGCGGGTTCTCAGCGGCCACAACTGATCGACGCCAAATCCCTGTGTCATGTCCACGCCCAGAATTCCTACAAGGCGATTCAAGCTGAGCCATCTCTCAGACAAAATTTAAGTGAATTGACTAATTTTGACGCGCCCATGGTGGGGGTGCGAGTCACCTTCATAGAGACTGTAGTTGGCGGCAACACGATGGGCATCACATATCATTTGGATATGAAAGGCGTTGAAATGTGTCAGGTTCTTAAGAGCCTTAACTAGAAAAACCTCTTCCCCAAAACTCAGGTTCCGCCTCGAAACGCTCGTGTGCAAGATCGATTGGACATCCGATCGCATTGCGCAGTTCGAAGAGGCAAAGCGGATCATTGAGGTCACGCCAAGTGACATGTGGTACGTTTAAAACGCCTTGCCAATACGTGCCCCAATGACCGAGCCATCGCCCTTTCTAAAACGATCAGGGGACTGGCGTTAACTTGTGATGGCCTTGGCCGTTCCTGCGCTGCGGTACATCAGGATGGGTACAAGAAACAGCGCTAGAAAAAAGCTGTTCATAACCACATTAAACCAAGCGCCCGCGATAAATGATCCTGCGCTATCCGTCACATACCACATGAGGACACCGGGGATGATCAAGCGTGCGCCAAGGGCGGGATCGTTGGCATAAACGTGTTTGGTGATTTGCCAAACAAACCCAGCGAATCCAAGCATCAGCCCGGCGAAAATCGCCAACATCAGACGTTCTGTTTCACTTTGGACGGATTGTTTTTGATCAAGCGGCATGTGGGCAATATCAGCATAGAAATTGTTAAATCCGCTTTGTGCTGGCAACAGCCCAAGCAATAATACAAGGCCAAATATAACGGTGCCGATACAGGCGAATTGCAACATTCGGATACTGGTTTTCAAGCTCATAATGTTCTCCTAATAATGAACTGTGCAGGTGATCACGCAAGCGGCAGTGCCAAAACAATTACCTTGCAGGTAGGTGTATTGGGGCTGTGTTGCCGATAAGCTGATGCAAAGGAGAACTCTGATGCAGGATAATTTGGGACGTGTCTTAAAAGAATGGCGGCAGATCCGGCGCGTGAGCCAGATGGATCTTAGCATGTTGGCAGGCGTCTCTGCCCGTCACATCAGTTTTCTGGAAACAGGGCGATCTCAGCCGACACGGGGCATGTTGCTGCGGTTGTCAGAGGTGTTGAACATGCCGCCCGCGGCGCGAAACCGTATGCTGATGGCCGCAGGATTGGCCCCAGCCCCCACGCGACGGGTGCTGTCCGAAGAAGAGCTCGTGCCGCTGCATCAAGCCATGAGTTGGATGTTGCAAAACCATGCGCCATACCCGGCCATTGCGCTGGATCGTCATTGGAATTTGGTGGCCGCCAATGCACCGGCACAGATGCTTTTGGCACCGGTGGGGCTCACAAAGGGCACAAGCCTTCTTGAGGCTTTTCTGGACAATGCGCCGCTGCGTGGTTCGATCGTGAATCTGCCCGAAGTCGAAAGATTTCTTTGTGCGCGGTTGCGGACCGAGTTGATGGAGCTGGGCAATGACACCGTCTTAGAAACTGCGCTGGCAGAATTTGAAGCGCGCGTGAACGAACAGGAAGTCACCCACAGCATCGCCGAGGATTCAGGGGTGGTGCTGGCCACACGCTATCGATTTGGAGAGGCAGAGATGGCTCTGTTTTCAACCATGTCCCATTTCAGCGGGGCCAATGATGATGTGTTTTCAGAGCTCAAGGTCGAATTGATGTTCCCGGCGGATGCGGAAACCGGGCAAGCGCTCAGGGCGCTTGCCGCGATGTAGTTTAAGACCGGCCGCGCTTTTCAAAGCGGGGCAGCATGGCAGAGAAATCTTTGCCTTGGCCGTCTTCTGATTCAACGAATTGCGTATACAACGCTTGGGCAAGCTCACCCATTGGCGTGTCTGCATCTGCACTTTCGGCGGCTTGCTGTGACAGACGCAAATCTTTCAGCATCAGATCAGCGGCAAAACCGGGCTGGTAATCATTGTCGGCTGGGCTTTGTGGGCCAACACCTGGGGCAGGGCAATAAGCATTCATCGACCAGCTATAGCCAGAAGAGGTGGACACCACGTCAAACATCTTTTGGCGATCCAGACCGAGTTTATCTGCCAAAGCAAATGCTTCGCAGGTTGCGATCATTGTTACACCCAACACCATGTTGTTGCAGATTTTTGCCGCTTGGCCTGCACCTGCGTCGCCGCAATGGACAGCCTTTTGACCCATGATATCAAACAGGGGCTCGGCTTTGGCAAAGGCCGCCGGGCTTCCGCCTGCCATAAAGGTCAATGTGCCGCCTGCGGCGCCACCGATGCCACCAGATACTGGCGCATCAACCGACAATAGGTTTGCATCCGAAGCTTGTTGTGCCACCGCACGTGCGCTGTCGACATCAACAGTCGAGCAATCCACCAACGCCGCGCCTTGCGACATGGCCGGAATGATGTCACCTGCAACGGCCCGCAGAATGTTTCCGTTGGGCAGCATTGTGATGACCACATCTGCGCCTTTTGCAACCTCAGCCGCGGTTTCGGCCATCTTGACGCCCTCAATCGAGACGTCAGCCATGTCAAATCCGGTCACCACATGGCCTGCCTTGGCGAGGTTAGCCGCCATTGGGCCGCCCATGTTGCCTAGACCGATAAAACCAATGTTCATGCGTCTTCTCCCTCTTCAAACCGAAGTTTGCTTTCTCCCAATGGCAACAGCATCTGTGCCACCTCTACGGTTGGTAGTTGTTCCAGGCTGTGCTGCCACTGCGGCTTGCGGTCTTTGTCGATGATTGCGGCCCGAATACCTTCGAGGAATTCACCATGCTCTGTCGCCCGAGACGTAAAGCGGTATTCCTGCTCAAGCGTAGACCGGATGTTGTCGCTGAGGCGATTTCGTCGGATTAGCTCTAACGCGCAGGCCATCGCCAACGGAGAATTTCGCGAAAGGGTTTTCAGCGTCTTGGTGGCAAATTCGCTATCCGTATTGCGCAGCGTGTTTACAATATCTTGCAAACGCTCACCGCCAAAGGCTGTGTCGATTTCAGCTTGCTGTGCTGCGATCGCGCCAACTGGCGCAGGGTAGGCCGCTGTATCAATCAAAGAATGATCGCCGGTCTCTTCGAGCTTTTGGATCAGATCAGCCCAGTCTGCTTCGGGAATAAAGTAATCCGCAAAACCTGCGGCAATGGCGTCACCCGCTGACAAACGAGATGCGGTTAGGCCAAGATATTCACCCAATCGACCTGGTGCCCGCGCCAAGATCAAAGATCCGCCGACATCTGGCACAAGGCCAATGCCGACTTCGGGCATCGCGATCTGGCTGCTTTCGCCGACGACACGATGCGAGCCGTGGCACGCCACACCCACGCCGCCACCCATCGTGAACCCTTGCAAAAAGGCTGCCACAGGTTTTGGGAATTCGAACATTTTGGCGTTCATGCGGTATTCATCCGCCCAGAACCGTTGCCCATATTCAAAATCACCGGCGCGCCCGCGATCATAAAGATCAGCAATGTCGCCACCGGCACAAAAGGCTTTGTCGCCTTCTGCATCGATGACCAGCATTTTGACGTCGTTGTCATCCGCCCAAAGATCAAGCGCTGCTTCGATCTCGCGGCACATGTCCCAGCTGAGCGCATTTAAGGCTTTAGGGCGTGAAAGTGTAATACGACCGGTCTGACCGACCTTACGAATTTGAATGTCGCTCATGCGGCAAGCCCCTTGGTCTTTTAGGCGTTGATCAACTGACGAGATACAATCAGGCGCATCACTTCGTTTGTGCCTTCCAGAATCTGGTGAACGCGCAAGTCACGCACCAGCTTTTCAATACCATAGTCAGACAGATAGCCATATCCGCCATGCAACTGCAGACAGCCATTGGCCACGTCAAACGCAACATCTGTGACCATCAATTTGGCCATCGCGCAGAACTTGGTGGCGTCATGTTCTTTGTTGTCCAGCTTCCATGCTGCTTGACGAAGGAAAACACGCGCCGCTTGTAGCTTGGTTTCATACTCTGCCAAACGGAATTGCAGCGCTTGGAATTGGTCGATGCTTTTGCCAAAGGCTTTGCGCTCAGACATGTATTGAACCGTTTGATCCAACGCTTGTTGCGCGCCACCCAAAGCACCCGCAGAGATATTCAGGCGGCCACCGTCAAGCCCTGCCATTGCGTAAGAAAAGCCTTTGCCTTCTTCGCCCAACAGGTTTTCTGCGGGCACAGCACAGTCATCCATTTGCACCTGAGTGGTTGGCTGGGCTTTCCAACCCATCTTGTGCTCTAGCGCGCCAAAGCTCAGACCTTCCGAGCCATCGTCGATGACAACCGCGGAAATGCCTTTTGGTCCAGCTTCGCCTGTGCGGCACATCACGATATAGGCATCAGAATAAGAGCCGCCGGAGATAAATGCTTTGGTACCAGTCAGTTGGTAGCCGTCGTTCGTGCGCTCTGCGCGGGTTTTTAGCGCAGCTGCGTCAGAGCCAGAG
Source organism: uncultured Paracoccaceae bacterium (assembly GCA_947498415.1). Lineage (GTDB taxonomy): Bacteria > Pseudomonadota > Alphaproteobacteria > Rhodobacterales > Rhodobacteraceae > Cognatishimia. The sequence goes on along the minus strand of CANMKB010000002.1, from coordinate 322,683 downwards.
CCCGGTTCTGTCAGGCAGTAGGAAAAGACTTTTTCCATGCTGCACAGGGCTGGGAGGTATTTTTCTTTCAGCTCTTTAGAGCCGAATTTGTCGATCATACCACCGCACATGTTGTGGATGGACAGGAACGAACCAACCGCTGGGCAGGCCATCGCCAGTGCTTCGAAGACCAATGTCGCGTCAGTACGAGACAGGCCAGAGCCGCCATATTCTTCAGAAACATACAGGCCACCAAAACCCAATTCAGCCAGTTTCGGCCATAGGTCTTTTGGGATCGTGCCCTGGCGTTCCCATTCCTGGGCGAATGGCGCGATGTGTTCCGCACCAAAACTTTTGGCCATGTCAAAGATTAGGCCCTGTTCTTCGGTCAATGCAAAATCCATGAGGCGTCTCCGTGCATCTCGTCGCGATCTTAACGCGACATGAATTGAATGTTTGTTCAATTATAGTTTCTACGGGCCTGTCTGTCAGGGAATATTCTTTGCAAATACGCCACGTCTCTCTGTTGTGACGTGGCGTTTCAACGAGTTTTGCCCCTATAGGTCAGCTTGAAACTCATCAATCAGATGACGCACGACATCCTTAAGCGCTTCGTCTTTGGATTTGCCACTGTCGAGTGCCGCTCTATAGGCGGCGCGTTGACGTTCAGAAGCGGTCCCTTTTGTAACGATTTCAGCAGCATGGGCGACTTCGGCGGTGCTTTGCAGCGCCTCGGTGTCTTCCGCCAAAAGCTCGATCAATTCTTCCATCAAATCCTCGAACGGCACAATGGTGCGCTGTCCAAAATCGATCAAACCTTCGGTGGTGCCATAGCGTTGCGCCCGCCAGCGGTTTTCTTTGATCAGAAAGCTATCATAGACACGCCACCGTTGGTTTTTGACCTGCAATCGCCACAGCATACGGGCCAGCGCTTGGGTCAATGCTGCCAATGTAAGTGCGGTTTCAAGACGTGGGGAGACATCACAGATCCGACTTTCTAGTGTTGGGAACTTGGACGATGGGCGCAAATCCCACCAGATTTTCGAGGAATCCTCGATCACTCCCAATTCTTTGAGCGCATCAACAGAGCGTTCCCATTGGCCCCAACTGTCCATTTCCGCAGGCAATCCGGTGCGCGGCAAGTTGTCAAAAACGGTCAACCGATAACAGGCCAAACCAGTGTCATCCCCTTGCCAATAGGGAGAGGAACTCGACAATGCCAAAAGATGTGGCAAGAAATACCGTAGTTGGTTCATCAAATCGATGCGTTGATCTTTGTTTTCGATACCAACATGCACGTGCATTCCGCAAATCAACATGCGCCGGGCAACCCCGCCCAAAGATTGTTGAAGTTGATTGTATCGACTTTTGTCCGTGTGATGCTGTGCACGCCAATCGCTAAACGGATGACAAGAGGCCGCGATCGGTGCCAAATTGTGATCGGCCGCAACGCGGGCGATGCAACTGCGCAAGCGTTTTAAATCATTTCGGGCGTCGCCAACGGTCTGGCACACTTTGGTGCCGACTTCGATTTGGCAATTCAGGAATTCCGGGCTGACTTGATCTTGCAGTTCAGATTGACAAGAGCTCATCAGTTCGGCTGGCGCCGGGACAAGATCGAGTGAATCTTTATCAACCAGCAAATACTCTTCTTCGATTCCAATTGTGAAATCAGGTGCGTCTAAACCCATCTTTTCCTCCCCTACGCATTTTGCGTTTTTCTTTACAGGTTAGGCAAGATGACGAGGGAAGAGCAAGCAGATGTCCTAAATTTGCAATTGGATCAAAGGGACATATCAGAATTGAAGGATTGAAAATTCTGCTTAAGCGCAGAGAAACTTTTGCTAAGCCCTTCAAGGCTATCGTTCATGGCATCCAATGTGCGATAGATCTCAACCTTGATGAAATCTGACATGGCAGACAGACTTTCCAGAATGCGTGTCATTCCAAAAGCCAGATCATCTGGCGCAAAAAACACGAGATGCAGGCGATTCCCATTGGCTGAGTAATGACGATTCAGCTTGCCATGAATGGCATTGATGTCACGAAACGTCATGTCTGTGCCTGTGACATCTGACAAATCGACGATCACCAGAAAACGATCAGAATTATCGCTCGCCACGCGATTGTCGACATTCCAGTCGATAATATCCTTAGGAACAAGGTGGCCGGAGCATCGCGCATAGACTGCGTTGTCTTCCGGAAGAGCAAAAGTGATGGTGGGCATCTAATTCCTTACCCATATCGCGTGTGGCAAACAAAAAACCTGTTAATCTTTGTTGGTATAATTTGTGTATATTACCAATAAGTTGATGCAACGATTCAAAGGTGAAATCAACCTTAGATTGTGTCATTGTCTGGTTATTGTCATGACAAAAAATGGCGCACTGAAAATCAGTGCGCCACAATTCGGTTTGGCTCTACATTTAATCGCGATAAAGGCGATGAAATGGGAAGAATTAATCCATCGCTTTGAAGTTAAATTCGCCACCTTCTTTGATGCCTGACGGCCAACGAGATGTGATGGTCTTTGTGCGTGTGTAGAATTTAAACGCATCTGGACCGTGTTGGTTCAGGTCACCAAAGGCAGATTTTTTCCAGCCACCAAAGGTGTGATAGGCCAAAGGTACAGGGATTGGAACGTTGATACCGATCATGCCGATGTTGATACGGTTTGCAAAGTCACGCGCGGTGTCGCCATCGCGGGTATAGATCGCAGTACCGTTGCCGTACTCGTGGTCCATGGCATAGCCAATGGCTTCTTCGTAGGTTTCTGCACGAACAGTCGACAGAACCGGACCAAAGATCTCTTGCTTGTAGATGTCCATGTCGGTTGTGACGTTGTCAAACAGGCTTGGGCCTACAAAGAAACCTTCTTCATAGCCTTGCAGGCTAAAGTTACGGCCATCCACAACCAGGTCAGCACCCTGATCCACACCGGTTTGCACCAGGCGTTCGATGTTGGCTTTTGCCGCAGCTGTCACAACGGGGCCGTAGTCCACATCGTCACCAGAGGTGTATGGGCCAACTTTCAGTGTTTCGACACGTGGGATCAGCTTTTCGATCAGACGATCTGCTGTTTCTTTGCCCACTGGAACCGCAACAGAAATCGCCATGCAGCGTTCGCCGGCTGCGCCGTAACCTGCGCCGATCAGCGCGTCAGCTGCCAAATCAAGGTCTGCGTCTGGCATGATGATCATGTGGTTTTTCGCGCCACCAAAGCACTGAACACGTTTACCTTGGGCACAACCGGTGCCGTAGATGTATTCCGCAATTGGGGTAGAGCCGACAAAGCCAACAGATTGGATGGTGTCGTTATACAAGATCGCATCCACAGCTTCTTTGTCGCCGTTCACAACTTGTAGAATGCCCTTTGGCAAGCCAGCTTCTTCCATCAGCTCGGCCAGCATCAAAGGCACGGATGGGTCACGCTCGGATGGCTTCAGGATGAACGCGTTGCCGCAAGCGATTGCAGGGGCAAACATCCACATTGGGATCATCGCAGGGAAGTTGAACGGCGTGATGCCCGCTGTCACACCCAAAGCTTGACGCATGGAATACATGTCGATGCCAGGGCCGGCGCTATCGGTGAAATCACCTTTCAGCATTTCAGGGGCGCCGATGCAGTATTCTACAACTTCAAGACCACGCTGAACGTCGCCTTTAGCGTCTGGGAAGGTTTTGCCGTGCTCGCGGGAGAGGGCGTCTGCCAATTTGTCCATGTCGCGATTCAGCAGACCAACAAAGGCCATCATCACACGTGCACGACGCTGTGGGTTCACTTTGGCCCAAGCCACCTGTGCCTCGGCTGCGATTTCAACAGCCTTGTCCAGTTCAGCTTTGCTGGCCAAAGGCACCTTGGCCTGAACTTCGCCAGTGGCTGGGTTGAAAACATCTGCAAAACGACCAGACGTGCCTTTGACGTGCTCGCCGTTGATATAGTGGGTTAGCTCTTGCATTGGGGTCCTCCAAATTCGTTGGCGCTACGATACTCTTGCAAAATCACATGAAAAAGAGGCAGTATTTCAAATCTATCTTGCAAAAATGCAAAGGGGGTGCCTGAGTGAACATACATTGGGACGACATGCGCGTGTTTCTCGCGGTTGCACGAGACGAAAGCCTTTCGGCCGCCGGTAAACGTCTTCGGATTGATCCAGCGACGGTGGGGCGCCGCATTTCACGGTTGGAAGAAAGCTATGATGCGCCGCTTTTCCTAAAGTCGCCAACAGGATACGCGTTGACAGATATGGGGCAACGCTTGATGACCCATGCGGCGCGGGTCGAGCAATCGATGCAGATGGCCCAAGAAGATTTGAGCGGGCAGGCGGGGGGCTTGGCTGGCCAGATCCGAATTGGGGCCCCAGACGGCGCTGCCAATTTCTTACTGCCACAGGTCTGTGCCCAGATCGCCAAAGACAACCCCGAACTCGAGATTCAAATCGTGGCATTGCCGCGTTTGATCAATCTATCAAAGCGCGAAGCAGATTTCGTAGTGGCGGTCAGCCCTCCTACGGCGGGGCGTCTGATGGTGCAGAAAATCGCGGACTATCACCTTAGTCTCGCGGCCTCTGACAGCTATCTGAACAGCGGCCCTGCGCTTAGCAGCACAGACGATCTGCAAAATCACCGGATCGTGGGCTACATCCCAGATATGATCTTTGACAAAGAGCTCGACTACATCAGCGAGATTGGCTTGGAAAAGCCAGACCTGTCGTCAAATTCGGTGTCTGTGCAGGTCAACTGGATCCGCCAAGGGGGCGGGGTGGGCATTGTGCATGATTTTTCACTGCCCTTTTATCCAGAGGTGAAAAAAGTGCTGGAAAAAGACGTCTCGTTAACGCGAAGTTTTTACCTTGTGCGCCATGAAGACGATAAACGGTTAGAGCGGCTTAATCGCTTTGCTAAAGCATTGTGTGAGGGCCTGAAACAAGAGGTAACGCGGCTTGAGGCGTTGGCTTGACATTTCTTGGCCCCGCGTCAACGCTGGTCGTATTGAAATAATTTTGCGGAGGTCGCGCATTTATGCTGGTTCAACAGATTCTGAAAGCCAAAGGGGATATACAGGTTGTGACGATTGTACCCGGAACATTGGTACAAGACGCAGCCAAAGTTCTAGCAGAGCGCAGGATCGGTACAGTCGTCATCTCGGCAGATGGGACAACAGCGGATGGGATTTTGTCAGAGCGTGACATCGTGCGCGAACTTGGCAAGCGTGGCCCGCAATGTATGAGCGATAAAGTCGACGACATGATGACAAGCAATCTTGTCACCTGCACCCGCGCTGAAAATGCGGATGTGGTTTTGCAAAAGATGACGGAAGGGCGTTTCCGCCACATGCCGGTTGTCGAAGATGGGGTTCTGGTGGGGCTGATTACCCTTGGCGATGTGGTCAAGGCCCGCCTGACAGAGCTGGCAATGGAAAAGGACGCCCTGCAAGGGATGATCATGGGGCACTAAGCCTTTGATTTGACGGAGCGGATTCTGTTCCGTTCCGTCAGTTTCGTCCGTAAGACTACCCTTAGCTCGTTGTGCGCTTGCAATTTACATCGCAATAATGTTGCGTGCGGCTACGAATTTTGCGGAGAAGACACATGCGCACAGGCCTGTACCCCGGAACCTTTGATCCCATCACCTTGGGTCATATCGATATTATTCGTCGCGCCTCGGCCTTGGTTGACAGGCTGGTCATTGGTGTGGCGATCAATCGCGACAAGGGGCCGATGTTTGATCTTGAGCAACGCGTTGCCATGATCGAAGCCGAAGTCGGAAAGCTCTCTCAGGAAACTGGGATCGAGATTGTCGCGCATCCTTTTGAAAATCTTCTGATTGATTGTGCCAAGGATGTTGGCGCGTCGATCATTGTACGCGGTCTGCGGGCTGTGACGGATTTTGAATATGAATATCAAATGGTTGGCATGAACCGTGCGCTTGATAGCAGCATCGAAACCGTGTTCTTGATGGCCGACCTGCAGCACCAGGCCATCGCCAGCAAGCTGGTCAAAGAAATTGCGCGTCTTGATGGCGATATTACGAAATTCGTCACGCCTGATGTCAACAAAGCCATGCTTGCGAAACTCGGCAAATAAGCATCTTTGCCGTTTCAAAATCTGAAATTCCACACAGCCCCTTGGTTTCCCCGAGGGGCTGTTTATTTTTAGGCAAGCGCATAAAACGGATGAGATGACATGAGCGGATTGCTGGCTTTGCTGGATGATGTGGCAGGAATTGCCAAAGTGGCTGCGGCCTCGATCGACGATGTGGCGGCCAATGCAGCCAAAGCCGGGGCCAAGGCGGCGGGCGCTGTGATTGATGATGCCGCGGTCACACCCAAATATGTGCATGGATTTGAAGCCAAACGCGAATTGCCCATCATCTGGAAAATCGCACGGGGCTCTTTCAAAAGTAAGCTATTGATATTGCTCCCTATTGCGCTGCTCTTGGCCAATTTTGCCCCATGGCTGATTTCACCGCTCTTGATGCTGGGTGGGGCTTATCTGTGCTTTGAGGGGGCAGAAAAAATCTATCATATTCTGGTGCCGCATGATGATCACCATGTCTTTGCCGAAGACGCCCCCGATGATCCTGCGCATCTGGAAGAACAAAAAGTGGCGGGCGCGATTAAGACGGACTTCATTTTATCCGCTGAAATCATGACCATCTCTTTGGCTGCGATCCCCGAAGGCAGTTTTTGGATGGTCGCTGCAACGCTCGCCATGGTGGGTATTGGCATCACAGTTGCCGTCTATGGATCGGTGGCGCTGATCGTCAAAGCTGATGACGTGGGCCTGTGGCTCAGTGCCAATGGCCGCCTGGGCGTCACACGTGCCTTGGGACGCGGGCTGGTCAAGGCGATGCCGCACTTTATGAAGTTGCTCACTGTCGTAGGAACCGCCGCGATGCTTTGGGTTGGTGGGTCTATTGTGATCCACGGCATGGAGGAGCTGGGATTGGGCTGGTTGGGCCATCACATCCACGATTGGGCTTATGCTGTGGGCCATATGGTGCCGGCGGCCTGGGAAGGTTTTGTGGCGTGGTTTGCCAAGGCGGGCATGGATGGCGTGTTTGGTTTGGCGCTGGGGTTTGTTTTGATCCCAATTGTGACAAAATTTCTAGTGCCTGTGTGGAATACTCTGCGGCCAAACGCGGGCTGAGGTTCGGCTTGGCGGGTTTGGGATGCCTCCGGCGGGAGTATTTAGAGAAAGATGAATGCGGGCCGAAAGTTACAGGCGTTGCTTTGTGAGCTTTAGGTCAGAATTAAAAAAGGGCGCTCCGTTTGGGGCGCCCTTTGAGTTTGTTGTTTGCGGTGCTTAAAGCATCGCTTTGACTTTTTCAGCGACGTTCTCTGCCGTGATGCCGAATTTCTTAAAGAGCTCGCCCGCTGGGGCGGAGGCGCCAAAGCTGTTCATGCCCACAAAGTCGGCTTTGCCGAATTTGCCACGCTCGCCCAGAAGCCATTGATCCCAGCCTTGGCGCACGCCAGCCTCGATGCCAACGCGCACCGGGCCCGCTGGTAGAACCTTGCGGCGATAGCTTTCGTCTTGTTCTGCAAAGAGTTCCATACAAGGCATAGAGACTACGCGGGTGCCGATGCCTTCGGCTTGCAGCAGATCGCGGGCTTTCAGCGCCACTTCAACCTCAGAGCCGGTGGCGATCAGGATCGCTTGGCGTTTGCCGTCAGAATCCGCAAGCACATATGCGCCTTGTTCTGTCAGGTTTTTAAGCTTGTGCTCTGTCCGGACTGTCGGCAGGCCCTGACGGGTCAGGGCCATCACGGATGGGGTTGTTTTGCTGGTCACAGCAATTTCCCAAGCTTCCGCTGTTTCCACTGTATCCGCTGGGCGGAATACGTATGTGTTTGGAGTGGAACGTGAAATTGCCACATGTTCCACCGGCTGGTGGGTTGGGCCATCTTCGCCAACGCCGATGGAGTCATGGGTCATGACAAACACGGTTGGGATTTTCATCAGGGCCGCCAGACGCATCGAAGGACGTGCGTAATCGGTGAAGGCCATGAATGTGCCGCCATAAGCACGCATACCGCCGTGTAGAACCATACCGTTCATCGCAGAGGCCATGCCGTGCTCGCGGATGCCCCAATAGACGTAGCGGCCGCCACGGTTGTCGGTTTCAAACATGCCAAGATCATCGGTCTTGGTGTTGTTGGACCCCGTCAGATCAGCTGAGCCGCCCACAGTTTCATGCATCACAGAGTTGATGACCTTAAGCGCCATTTCTGACGACTTACGGGTGGCCACTTTGGGTTGCTCTTCGGAAACGGATTTCTTCAGCGCCTTGATCGATGCAGACAGCTTCTTTGGCGCTTCCAGTGCATAGGCACGGTTGAACTTGGCTTGTTTCTGGCCAGAGACCTCAGCAAAACGCGCTTCCCATGCTTCACGATCTGCGGCACCACGTGCGCCAATCGCTTCCCACTGGGCTTTCACATCTGCTGGGACTTCAAAGGATCCGTGGTTCCAGCCCCAAGTGTCTTTTGCGGCTTTCAGCTGTTCTGGATCTGTCAGAGCGCCGTGGCCTTTGGATGTATCCTGTGCCGCGTGGCCCAAAGCGATGTGGGTTTTGCAGGCAATCATGGATGGCTTTTTAGATTTCTTCGCGGCGGTCAGGGCGGCGTCAATTTGCTCTGGATCATGGCCGTCGATTTCGATGACCTGCCAGCCAGACGCTTTGAAACGCTGAACCTGGTTGGTTTTGTCAGACAGTTCAACTGTGCCATCAATGGTGATGTTGTTGTTGTCCCACAGAACGATGAGTTTGCCCAAAGAATGGCGGCCTGCAATGCCGATGGCCTCTTGCGAGATACCTTCCATCAGGCAGCCGTCGCCTGCGATCACATAGGTGTGGTGATCAACGATTTTCTTGCCGTACTGGGCGCGCTGCATTTCTTCGGCCATTGCAAAACCAACAGAGTTTGCAATCCCCTGGCCCAGAGGGCCTGTGGTGGTTTCAACAGCGTCAATCAGGAAGTTTTCCGGATGGCCCGCAGTCAGGGCGCCCATCTGACGGAAGTTCTTGATCTGGTCCAAAGTAACTTGCTTGTCGCCGCTGAGATACAGCAGCGCATAGATCAGCATAGAGCCGTGACCGGCAGATAGAATAAAGCGGTCGCGGTCTGGCCACTGCGGATGAGCAGCGTCAAATTTCAGGTGCTTTTCAAACAGAACAGTGGCGACATCCGCCATGCCAATCGGCATGCCAGTGTGGCCTGAGTTTGCGGCTGCAACAGCATCCAGCGCGAGGGCGCGGATCGCAGTGGATTTCATCCAGTGTTCTGGGTTTTTTGCTTTCAATGCGGCGATGTCCACGGGGCAACGTCCTTTGTGTGATCGTGGTGGTTAGAGGCTCAATAACAGGCTTGTAGGCAATATCAAGGATAGCCTTGCAGGCAGGATTAAGCGCAGGCTGCAAGTGATTGAAATGAAAGGGGGCGCATTTTGTCACCCCATTGGGTAAACTCGGTAAAAATACGGGGGAATGGCGATTCGTTTCGCGCTTTCCTGTGTGCGAAAACAGGCCTGTAAACGGGCGAGAGGGTCACATTCATGGGCGAGATTGCAGATCTTGAAAACCGGTTGTCCGCAGCGCTGGACCGCATTGCTAAAGGTGTTGATGGGATAGGGGCGCCAGCTGCGACGCCGATTGCCATCGAAAACTCAGATCAAACCGCTGAAATTCAGGCGCTTCAACAAGCACTTGAGGCAGAACGCGCCACCAATGCACAACTCGAAGAACGTGTGCGCGCTTTGACTGCAAGCCAGTCTTTGACAGGCAATGGGTCGGCGTCTCATCTCGCCGAGATTGATACGCTCAAAGCGGTTCACGCTGAAGAGATTGCTGCGGTGCGTCAGGATGCGGTGGAAGAACGAGAAGCCTGGGAAGGGCTTAGCAACCGTTTGGTGCGGATGCGCCGGTCGAACAAATTGATGCGTTCGAATGCTGTTGCTCTGCGTCAGGCGGCCTTGGAAAAGGTTGTGGATGCGGAAGTCATCAATCAGTCCCTGCAAACAGAGCTTGAAGCTTTGAAATCGGCCTATGATCTGGAACGTGCCGAAGCGGATGTGATTATCAAAACGCTCGAACCTCTGCTGGACGAAGCAGATGTTGAAGAAATGGAAGGGAATGCCTGATGCCTGAGGTCGAAATTTCCATCGGTGGTCGCATTTTTGAAGTGGCCTGTCAGGACGGCGAACAGCATTTCCTGCGTTCAGCGGCAAAGATGCTGGATGACGAGGCACGTGTGCTTACCAGTCAGATTGGCCGCATTCCTGAACCGCGGATGTTGTTGATGTCTGGTTTGATGTTGGCGGATAAAACTGCAGGCATGGAAGACAAGATGCGCGAGCTTGAGGCCAAAGTGGCGGAACAAGCCGCCGAGATTGAAGCTTTGCAAAACACTCCAACACTAGAGCCTGAGAAGATTGAAGTTGCTGTTGTGCCGCCGTCTGTCAAAGAAACCTTGGCAGAACTGGCCGCGCGGGCTGAGGCGATTGCAGAAAATGTAGAACAAAAGGCGGCCTCTTGAGGGCCGCCTTTCATGCATCTGATTGTGATCGGCGTTTAGCCGTTCGCTTCGCGAATTTTGTCAGACATTTCTTTGTTATAGGCGACGTCGTTGCCATCAAACAAAGTGTCTAGTTCGCCAGAAAGTGTCATCTCGGTGATGATGTCACAGCCCCCCACAAACTCGCCTTTGACATAAAGCTGAGGAATAGTGGGCCAGTCAGAATATTCTTTGATGCCTTGACGAATTTCTTCGTCGGCCAGAACATTCACGTCAGTGTAATCCACGCTGATGTAGTTCAAAACAGCTGCCACGCGGCTGGAAAAACCACATTGCGGCATTTCTTTTGTGCCTTTCATAAACAGCACAACATCGTTGTTTTTTACGGTCTCGTCGATACGAGCATTCACGTCGGTCATTTGCCGTTGTCCTTTGTATCGTGCCGATATGGTTTGATCGGCATGTAATCCTTGAGTGCCAGATAGAGGATGATTGGCGATAAAACTAGGGCCGGGGTGAACGAAATGTTGTGACCAACATAACCGATCACCCTGATCATCTGCTATTCAGGCACGCTTGTTGTCAGTGCCAACGCGTGCAATTCACCGCTGTCGATCGCGGCTTTCACGGTTGCGTTCACGGCGCGTTGCTGCGCAATGCGGCTTTGGCCGCGAAAGCTTTCATCAATCACTTCTGCCGCAAAATGCTGCCCATCATCGCCCATCACGGTGATTTTAGCGTCGGGGAAACCAGCGCGGATAAGCGCTTCGATATCAGAGGCGAGAATGGCCATGTATACTCCTGTATATTCTTGGCAATAACTTAGGGTGCGCCTTGCAGAGCTGCAAGCGGATTAGACAAATGGAGCGAGGGATTGCAGGTAGGCTGGCACATCTGCAAGCGCGTCTTGCACGGTATCTTCCTCAAAATCATGAACAGATTTCGGGTTTTCTGGGCAAAGCGCTGCCATGATCGAGGCCCCTTGGGCCATAGCACTTTTCGGGATCGGAAGGCGTTGCGCCTCTTGCAACAGAAGGATCGCTTCGTGGATCGGGCGCAGCACACGCAACGCATAAGTCATGTGTGACAGTAGATCCGGGTCGTCGCGCCAAGTTTCACCGTCAAACAGGTCTTGGGTCACACGCTGACCTGCACCCGCGCAGGAATAGGTGACGCAGCCGCGAAAGCCTTTTTTGGTTAAGCTGTCGTGGATGCTGCACTTAAAGCAGCGATCGGAAAGGTTCGGGCAGGGGGTGTCGACTGATTTCACCAGAGCGAAATCTTCGTCAGCGTCAAAAGGATATGCCGCGCAACACAGCGCGGCACATTTTGTGCAATCTTCTTTGAGATCGGGGAAGGTCATAGGCCTCCCCGCAATCGCTTACGCAACCGCCGCAGCAAAGCTGCTGCGGAAGGTTGCCGCCAGATCGGCCAAAGGTGCCTCAGACGAGCCGAACTTGACGGTGTCACCGCCAAATTTGCCAACAGATTGAACTGTTACACCAGCTTTGCCTGCTTCGATCATCAGCGCTTCGGCTTGATCAAAGTTGCAGGCCACCAAATAACGCGCCTGATCTTCAGCAAACAGGGTTGGTGTGTCTTCGGCATCCAGCTGAACGCCAACGCCAGCGGCTTCGGCCATTTCAAAGGCTGCCAGCGCAAGGCCACCGTCTGCGAGGTCTGTACAGGCTTTGATCAGCGCACGGTTTGCACGGATGAATTCACCGTTGGCCTTCTCAGCGGCCAGATCAACTTGCGGGGCATCGCCTTCTTCGCGGTTGAACACCTCTGCAAGCAGGGCAGATTGGCCAAGGTGGCCTTGGGTTTCACCGACCAACAGAGCAACATGGCCTTCGCGTGCGTCGCCTTCGATCGCTTCTTCGTCCGCTGCCACAAGGCCCACGGCCCCGATGGTTGGCGTTGGCAGAATGCCTTTGCCGTCGGTTTCGTTGTAAAGCGATACGTTGCCAGAAACGATTGGCATATCCAGCGCTTTCACCGCTTCGCCGATGCCTTTGATGGCACCCACAAATTGACCCATGATTTCAGGCTTTTCTGGATTGCCAAAGTTCATGTTGTCTGTGGTTGCCAATGGCAGCGCACCCACGGCTGTCAGGTTGCGATAGGCTTCGGCAACTGCTTGTTTGCCGCCCTCAACCGGGTTGGCTTTGACATAGCGTGGGGTCACATCAGATGTGAACGCGAGTTTTTTGTCAGTGCCATGGACACGCAACAGACCAGAGCCTTTGCCCGGGCCGCGTGCGGTGTCTGCCATAACCATGCTGTCGTATTGGTCATAAACCCACTGTTTGCCAGCATAGTTTGGGGAAGAAATTAGCGCCTTGAGGCCGTCAATCGCATCGACCTGTGGCACATCCGCCAAAGGATCAGCTGCAGGTGTTTCGACCCATGGGCGATCATATTCAGGTGCGGTCGAAGACAGTTTAGACAGTGGCAGATCAGCTTTGATCTCACCGTTGTGCAAGATCAAAAAGCGATCTTCGGCGATGGTTTCACCCACGATGGCAAAGTCCAGATCCCATTTCACAAAGACAGCGCGGGCTTCTTCTTCAAGTTCTGGCTTTAGAACCATCAACATGCGTTCTTGAGATTCTGACAGCATCATTTCATAGGCTGTCATGTTCTCTTCGCGTTGCGGCACATCTTCAAGGTTCAGCTTAACGCCAAGGCCACCTTTGTCGCCCATCTCAACGGCAGAGCAGGTCAGGCCTGCCGCGCCCATATCCTGAATGGAAATCACAGCGCCGGTTTGCATCAGCTCTAGCGTGGCTTCCATCAGGCGCTTTTCAGTGAACGGGTCACCCACCTGAACGGTTGGGCGTTTTTCTTCGATGGTGTCGTCAAATTCCGCAGACGCCATGGTTGCGCCACCTACGCCATCGCGGCCGGTTTTCGCACCAAGGTAGACCACAGGCATACCCACGCCAGAGGCGGCGGAGTAGAAAATGCTGTCAGATTTCGCAAGACCTGCAGCAAAGGCGTTTACAAGGCAGTTGCCGTTATAGGCTGGGTGAAAGCGCACTTCGCCGCCAACTGTTGGAACACCAAAGCAGTTGCCATATCCGCCGACGCCTTCGACCACGCCGTTGACCAGCTGTTTGGTCTTCGGGTGAGAGGTTTCGCCAAAGGACAAAGAATTCATCGCGGCAATCGGGCGGGCACCCATCGTAAAGACATCACGCAGAATACCACCCACACCGGTCGCCGCACCTTGGTACGGTTCGATGTAAGAGGGGTGGTTGTGGCTTTCCATCTTAAAGACAACAGCGTCGCCATCGCCAATATCAATGATACCCGCGTTTTCGCCCGGGCCACAGATCACCTGAGGGCCTTCGGTTGGCAGGGTGCGCAGCCACTTTTTGGAAGATTTGTAAGAACAGTGCTCGTTCCACATCGCTGAAAAGATACCCATTTCAGTGAATGTTGGATCGCGGCCCAGAATGTTGATCACCTCGGCGTATTCTTCGGGGGTAAAACCGTGTGCGGCGATGACGTCTTCGGTGATGACTGGGTCTTGCATGTCTTCAGATTCCCTTGCGATCCCCAAAAAGGGGCTAGTGTCCTGCGATGCGGGTCTCTTAGTGTATTGCGCGCCGTTGGGGAAGGGGCTGATGTGATCTTTGTCAGGGCCTTGCTGTCGCACGTTCCTGTTTCGTCAAAATGCGGGCTTCGGCGGCGGGTTCGCCCGCATCATCAAAGAAGGGCGTGACATTTCCCGTGCCAGACAGGCGGCTGGCAATGGCGCGCGAAATAAACGCCCAGACTGTGGCACCAAGTCCGGTTTGCTTGACACTGATATGCGCCGCCTCGGTATTCACATGCGACCGGACCCGCCCAAAGGCATCATGCCCCGCCGGAAGGATCATCCCGGCAAACGGAATGGCGCGTTTGGGGAGAGTATTGGCAAAGGGTGTATTGCAGCATTTCAGATACCAACGGAACGTGCCTTTGGGCGAAAGCCGCATCAAAGAGAGGTTTTCTGCGCCTTTTGTGAACTCAACATTGGCTGGAATTGTTTGAAATATCTGGGTGCCGCCGTTCTTAAGGTGCCGGTTGTCTTGGCCAAGGTGGCGGGCAAAGGTCTGGCAATCGGCGCAGTAGCACATGATATGCCGCCCGGTGCGCTTGTCTTTGATGTACCATTCCGTGGCGCCACATGCGCAATTCAACGTACAATCCCGTGCCATGATGACGTTCCTCATTTTGTTCTGCGACATACAGGATGACAGATGTGACCGCACAGGCAATCGATTGTTGGTGATCTCAGAGATCAAAATGCGTGTATCACCCTTGTGGGGCGGGCAAAAAAAAAGGCCGAGCATAAGCTCGGCCGAAGTCCAACAGGGAGGTATGAAGATGATGCGCAATCGTGCAATCACCGTCTTCGATAGCTGAAATAGGAGGCGCTTGGTGAACAATCAAGAGAAACCCAACGTCGCGAGCGCAAACCCGCTATGCGAAAAACGCATGGCTGTGGGCGAATTGCGCAGTCTGGCTTTCGTTTTGCGCAGACCCTGACCCGTAATGCGTTGTTTTGTAGGGAAGATGCATTGCGCATCACTTACAACGTCAAACTTGGAGGATTTAATTTGCAGGGTATTGAAACCCAACATGCGGATTTGATGGATTGGGCATGGAAGGACGACACCCTTGAGGTTTCCTGTTCAGTGGCGCTTGGTGCGCTATGCGCGATTGCCGGTAAAGCAGCGACTTCAATTGGGGGTTTTGGTCCAAACCCCAATGGGCGGACACATCAAAGCCCGCTTTTCAGAGTTTGCGATACGTACGGACCTTCCGCAGGATTTGCGCAACGGCAGCTAATGGCCGCCCGGAAGCAGGGAATTAAATATTCCCCTGTTCCCGCATGTGTTTGCGGTGCTCCATGATCTCTTCTTGCACAAAATCGCGGAAAGCTTGGATGCGCTTGGAGTGGCGCAGTTCCTCGGGGTAGGCCAGATACACGGGCACCTCGGCGCTTTCCAGTTCTGGCAGAACGCGTACCAGTTCGGGGGATTCTTCGACGATATAGTCTGGCAAAACGCCGATCCCCAGATCATGTTGAACCGCCTGCAGAACCCCAAAGTAGTTGTTCACATTCAAACGAGACTGCACATCATAGGTCAACAAATGTTGTACGAGGGCCGATCCCGCGCTGACCTGCGCTGCGCCTGTGTTTTGGCAAATGATACGGTGGTTGGTCAGATCTTCGGGATGCATCAAAACCCCATGGGTCTTGAGGTACCCCTCGGTCGCATATAGCCGCATCCGTACGCTCATCAGGCGTTTGCGGATCAAGTCAGCCTGACTTGGTTCTTTCATGCGTATAGCGCAATCGGCTTCGCGCATGGGCAAATCAAGCACCCGTTCCTCAAGCATGAGGTCGATGTTCAGGTCAGGGAACTTTTCATACAGTTTGTGCAGACGTGGGGCGAGCCACATCGACCCAAATCCCAGCGTGGTGGTAACACGCAATTCGCCAAACACTTCTTCTTCACTGTCGCGAATGCGTGCAGCTGCAGCATCAAGGCGCTTTGACATGGCGCGTGTCGCGTCAAACAAAAGCTCGCCTTGCTCGGTGAGAATCAGTCCACGTGCGTGACGGTGGAATAATGTTGTGTTCAGGCTCTCTTCAAGCGCACGAACTTGCCGCGAAACGGCAGATTGAGACAAATGCAGGGCATCCCCAGCATGAGTCAGGCTGCCTGCATCCGCTACAGCGTGAAAGATTCTTAGCTTGTCCCAGTCCATTTCCGCAACTTTCAAAATGCCGTCTACTCCATAGTAGAAATTAAGAAAAAACGAAAGTTGTGACGCGAGGTTTCTTTTGAGTTGTGTCCATTTTTCCTTGGTTGGGTCAGTAATGATGACCTATTATTGTGCTATATTTTAATCATCGAGCTGCAAGGGGAGAAGCCAGATGAGCATCCAGAAAGTCTCGTTATCCGATAAGTTTGACCTGTCCAAACGACAGGTGCTGTTAAACGGCACGCAGGCACTTGTCCGCCTTATGCTGACGCAGAAAGCCCGTGACGAGGCCGCAGGGCTGAACACAGCCGGGTTTGTCACCGGATATCGTGGTTCGCCGCTGGGGGCCGTCGACAGCGTCATGACCCGCGCGAAATCACACCTTGAACCGGCGAATGTCACTTTCCAATCAGGCTTGAACGAAGATCTCGCCGCAACCGCAATTTGGGGCAGTCAGCAAGCTGAAATGCGGGGCGAAGGAAAATACGATGGCGTGTTTGGCCTTTGGTACGGCAAAGGCCCCGGCGTAGATCGGTCAGGCGACGTGATGCGCCATGCCAATATGGCGGGTACCTCAAAACACGGCGGTGTGCTGATGGCTTTGGGCGATGACCACACCGGCGAAAGCTCGACCGTGTTGCACCAATCTGAATGGGCCTTGGTGGATGCCTATATGCCAGTGGTGTCGCCCGCCGGCGTGCAAGAAATCATTGATTACGGCATCTATGGCCTCGCATTATCGCGGTTTGCTGGTGTTTGGGTTGGCCTGAAAACCATGAAAGACACGATCGAGGCGACCGCCGTTGTGGATGGCAGCATTGATCGCATGAATGTGGTGATCCCGGAATTCGACATGCCCGACGGTGGGCTGAACATCCGCACCCCTGACACGCCGCATGCCCAAGAAGCGCGGATGATCGACTACAAACGTTTCGCCGCTGAGGCGTTTTCACATGCCAACAAGATGGACAAACGCATGTGGGGCAAACCCGGTGCGAAAATCGGTTTTGCAGCGGCGGGCAAAAACTGGCTCGACCTGACCCATGCAATGTCACTGCTGGGCATCGACGAAGCAGAGGCCGAGCGTCTGGGCATTACGACCTATAAAATCGGTCAGACGTTTCCGTTGGATATGAAGGGCTTTCATGATTGGGCCGAGGGGCTGGATCTGATTGTGATCGTCGAAGAAAAGCGCAAGCTGATCGAAGTTCAGGTGAAAGAGGCGATCTTTGATGATCGTCGCGGGCGCCGCATTTATGGCTGGTACAAAGGCGGCGCAGGCCTCATGGGCCGTGAAGAGCTATTCCCAACCCGCGGGGCGCTTGATCCGATTATGATCGCACAAAAGATCGGCGGTATTTTGATCGAAGAAGGGCGTGGCACCGATGCCGTCAAGGCCGGGCTTGATACGCTGGAGGCCGCCCAACGGGCCGACAACGCCGAAGATTTGGCCAACCGCGTGCCGCATTACTGTTCGGGCTGTCCACACAATACATCGACGCGTGTTCCAGATGGCTCTCGTGCGGGGGCAGGGATTGGCTGTCACTATATGGTGCAGTGGATGGATCGAAACTCCGAAGGCTTTACCCATATGGGGGCTGAGGGCGTGAATTGGGTGGGCGAAGCGCCGTTTTCCAAACGGGACCATTTGTTCCAGAACTTGGGGGACGGCACCTACACCCACTCTGGATCGCTGGCGATCCGCGCGGCCCTGGCCGCAGGGACCAACATCACCTATAAAATCCTTTATAATGATGCGGTTGCGATGACCGGCGGTCAGCCGATTGATGGAGGCATTGATGCGCCCCAAATCACACGCGAACTGCAAGCCATGGGCGTGCAAAACATCGCCTTAGTCTATGATGAAAAAGAAGACATTGATCTGTCTGCCTTCCCATCCGGTTTGATGGTGCATGAACGTGCCGAGTTCATGGCCGTCCAAGATAAGATGACCACCTTCAAGGGTGTTTCTGCCATCGTTTACGTGCAGACCTGCGCCAATGAAAAACGCCGTCGCCGTAAGCGCGGAACCTTCCCAGACCCTGACAAGCGGGTGTTTATCAATACCGACGTCTGCGAAGGCTGTGGAGACTGTGGCGTGCAGTCCAACTGCGTGTCGATTGTGCCCGTAGAAACGGAACTGGGCCGTAAGCGTGGCATTGATCAATCCAGCTGCAACAAAGACTTCAGTTGCGTGAATGGTTTCTGCCCATCGTTTGTGACTGTTGAGGGGGCAAATATCAAAAAACAAGCGGCGGCGGAATTCACCTTGCCGGATATGCCAGAGCCAGCGATCAAACCCATCAAGCTGACCCACAACGTTGTCATGACAGGGGTTGGTGGCACAGGGATTGTGACCATTGGTGCGGTGCTGGCGCAGGCGGCCCAGATTGATGGCAAAGCCGCCGGCATGATGGAAATGGCAGGCCTCGCGCAAAAGGGCGGCGCGGTGCACATCCATTGCCGGATCGCGGAAACCTCTGACAAAATTAGCGCCATTCGTGTGGCAACAGGGGAATGTGATGCGCTGATCGGTGGGGATTTGGTGGTGAGCGCGGGGGCCAAAACCCTTGGCCTGACATCCACGGGCCGTACAGGTGCGGTGGTGAACAGCCATGAAATCATCACGGGTGAGTTCACCCGAAACACCGAATTCAAGATCCCGGGCGATCGCCTGTCGCTTCAACTTGAGGCGCGACTGAAAGAGGGGCTGTTGTTGTTCAATGCCTCAGAGCTGGCGCGGGTGATGATGGGCGACAGCATCTATTCCAATATGATAATTTTTGGCGCCGCTTGGCAAAAGGGGCAAATCCCAGTCAGCCGTGAGGCGATTTTCAAAGCCATTGAGTTGAACGGGCAAAAGGTGGCGGAAAACCAACGCGCCTTTGATCTGGGCCGTTGGGCGGCGGAACACACCGCCGATGCCCAAGCGATGTTGGCCCCCAACGTTTCGGCAACGCCGAAGTCGTTGGAAGACAAAATTGCCTTCCGTGCGGATCATCTGATCAAGTATCAGGGCAAAGGTTTGGCCAAGAAGTATCGCAAATTGGTGGATGGCATTCAGGACGCGCGCCTGAAAGAGGCTGTGGCCATGGGGTATCACAAGCTTCTGGCCTACAAGGATGAATACGAAGTGGCGCGTATGCATCTGGAAACACGACAAAAAGCCGAAGCGCAGTTTGACGGTGATTTCAAAATGACCTTCCATCTGGCGCCTCCGATGATTTCAAAAATGGGATCAAACGGGCGACCAGAAAAACGTGAGTTTGGCGAAGGTATGATACGCTGGTTCAAGCTGTTGGCGAAGATGAAACGCCTGCGCGGTACCCCGTTTGATATCTTTGGCAAAACCCAAGAACGTAAAATGGAACGTGCCTTGATCAAGCAGTATGAGGCTGACATGGCCGAAATCCTGCCGTCACACGGGGCCGATGCCCATGACGCGGCCATCGCCCTTGCAGAGCTGCCTTTGCAAGTCAAAGGCTATGGCCCGGTCAAAGAGGCCAATGAAACCAAAGCCGCCAAGCGCCGTGAAGAGTTTTTGGCGGCCTTGCGCACAACACAGGACTTGCCACAGGCAGCAGAGTGATCAGCAACACCTTTACAAGTTGGTGTAAAAATTCTTTATCCTAGAACACGGCTGGCCCTGCTGGGCTGGCCGTTTTTGTGTGAGCCGTGCGTTGAGGAGGGTGACGTGTCACATCGCGCCATTGTTGGGGATATCAGCTATGCCCATTCCGCCGAAACCAAGGCCGGACGGGCCATGATCCGTTTGATGGAAAACACAACGGGCCGGCTACGCCTAATCAAACGCGCCGCAGGTTATGACCAAGACGTCAGGGCGGGGCGCGATTTTTGGGATGTGATGGTTAGGCGTTATGGCTTAAGCCTCGAGATCGTGGGCGGATCACTTGCAAACATCCCAACAGATGGCCCGCTTGTTTTGGTGGCAAATCACCCCTATGGCATTTTAGATGGGCTGATGATGGGACATATCCTGTCTGAAACGCGTGGTGATTTTCGCATTTTGGCCAATCAGGTTTTTCGCAAGGCCGAAGACCTGAACCGCATTTTACTTCCGGTGAGCTTTGACGAAACCAAAGAGGCCTTGCGTCTGAACTTGCAGACTCGAAAGACCGCTGTGGAGTATCTGAACAAGGGTGGGGCGATTGGTATCTTTCCCGGCGGTACGGTCAGCACGGCAGCCAAACCCTTTGGCCCTCCGCTTGATCCTGGCTGGCGCGGGTTTACCGCGCGAATGATTGCAAAATCAGAGGCGCAAGTTGTGCCAATCTATTTTGACGGGACCACTTCGCGCCTGTTTCAAGTCGCAAGCCATCTGCATTTCACGTTGCGTATGGGGTTTTTGATCCGTGAATTTAAAAAACGTGTGGATACACCCGTGCGTGTGATCATCGGCAAACCCATTGCGTCAAATGCTATTCAAAGCCGCGCAAACGATACCAAACGCCTCATGGACTTCTTACGACAAGAAACCTATGCTTTGTCCCCAACGCCCAAGGCCAAAGTGCCCTATGGGTTTGAATTTGAGGAAAAATATCGGGACCGGCGGTCTCAATGATATGCGACAGGCGTTGATCTAAAGGGGCGATGACATGGCAGTAGGGATTTTCGATAGCGGCTTAGGCGGTTTGACAGTCTACGATGCGGTCAGCAAGCGTTTGCCAGATGTACCTCTGGTGTATTTTGGCGACAATGCCCACGCGCCCTATGGCGTACGTGATGCCGAAGATATTTTTCAGAAAACCACCAAAAGCATCGAACGCATGTGGGAAGAGGGCTGCGATCTGGTCATTCTTGCCTGCAACACGGCCAGTGCTGCTGCCCTGCGCCGGATGCAGGAAAGTTGGCTGCCCGAAAACAAACGGGCGCTGGGTGTGTTTGTACCGCTGATCGAGGCGATGACAGAACGCAACTGGGGCGACAACAGCCCGCCGCGCGAGGTGGATGTGAAACATGTGGCGCTGTTTGCGACACCCGCGACCGTTGCAAGCCGTGCCTTTCAACGCGAGTTGGCGTTCCGCGCCATTGGCGTGGATGTCGAGGCGCAGGCCTGTGGCGGTGTGGTGGATGCCATCGAAGATGGCGATCTGATCTTGGCAGAGGCGCTTGTGCGCAGTCATGTCGATGCACTGCGACGTAAAATGCCTTCGCCCGAGGCCGCCATTCTGGGCTGCACCCACTATCCGTTGATGGAAAACATTTTTCAGGATGCCCTGGGAGCAGATGTTCAGGTGTACAGCCAGGCCAACTTGGTGGCTGAAAGCCTTGCGCATTATCTGGACCGTCATCCCAAGATGCAGGGCGAGGGCACCGAGAACGTCTTTCTCACCACAGGTGATCCAAAACGGGTGTCAGACCGTGCCACGCAGTTCTTGCGACGAAAGATTGAGTTTACTGCGGCTTGAATGGCTGCCACTTGATCCGTAAATAGCTTTGCAAATCTTCAGTTCAGGGCGGGAAACTGTCCACGGCGGGTCTGCTGCCGCAAAAAGAAAGGTCTGACATGACCCATAAAATTGCAATTCTGGGTGCATCTGGTTATACAGGCGCAGAACTTGTTCGTTTGATCGCAACCCATCCTTCGATGGAAATCGTGGCCCTTGGCGCGAATTCAAAGGCCGGTATGGCTATGGCTGATGTGTTCCCACATCTGCGCCATTTGGCATTGCCAGATTTGGTAACCATTGACCAGATCGACTTTGATAAAGTGGATTTGGTGTTCTGTGGCCTGCCACATGCGACCAGCCAAAAGGTGATCCGGGACCTTCCTAAGACGGTGAAAGTTGTTGATTTATCAGCAGATTTCCGTCTGCGTGATCCCGAAGAATATGTGAAATGGTACGGCGGTCAGCATGACGCGTTGGAACAGCAAGCCGAGGCTGTGTACGGCTTGACCGAATTTTATCGCGAAGAGATTAAATCTGCACGTCTTGTGGCGGGCACTGGCTGTAACGCAGCCACGGGCCAATACGCGCTGCGCCCATTGATCGAGGCCGGTGTTATTGATCTGGACCAGATCATTCTTGATCTGAAATGCGCCGTGTCTGGCGCCGGGCGTTCTTTGAAAGAGAATCTTTTGCACGCAGAACTCAGCGAGGGCTACCACGCCTATGCGCTTGGCGGCACACACCGCCACCTTGGTGAGTTTGATCAAGAGTTCTCGGCCATCGCTGGCCGCCCTGTCAAAGTGCAGTTCACGCCGCATTTGGTGCCGGCCAACCGCGGCATATTGGCCACTGTCTATGTGCAGGGCGATGCGCAAACTATATATGACACATTGGCCAAGGCTTATGCGGACGAACCTTTCATCCAAATGCTGCCCTTTGGCCAAGCCCCCAGTACGCGCCACGTGCGTGGCAGTAACTTCTGTCACATTGGTGTTGTTGAGGATCGCATCGAGGGCCGTGCCATCGTGGTGGCCGCGCTTGATAATTTGACAAAAGGCTCAAGCGGGCAGGCGATGCAAAACGCGAACCTGATGCTGGGCGAAGAGGAAACCGCAGGCCTGATGTTGGCCCCGTGTTTCCCTTAGTGTGATCGCCCATCTGGGCAAAGGAGTGGGCGATGAAAGGTCTGAAAAAGCAAAGACGCATTCAGGTGATCATCGTTGCTGTCGTGGCGCTGGCGCTGTCGACGGCATTGATCGGATGGGCGATGAAGGACGGGATTAACTACTTCCGGTCTCCAAGCGATATCGTTGCAGAGCCTCCGGCACCTAACGAAGTGTTTCGCATCGGCGGCCTTGTCGAAGACGGATCACTTGTGCGCGGTCAGGGCGAGGCTGTCACCTTTTCAGTCACCGATGGCGGGGCCTCTGTGCCTGTAAGCTATGCAGGTGTTTTACCTGATTTGTTCGAAGAAAATCAGGGCATGGTGGGCACAGGTAAGTACATCAACGGTGTGTTCGAAGCCTCTGAAATTCTTGCGAAACATGATGAGACTTACATGCCCAAAGAGGTGATAGACGCCTTAAAGGAACAGGGTGTGTATCAGGAAAGCGAAAGCTGATTGATCCAAGACGTTAAGCGGTGCCCCGGTCAGACATGACCGGGGCGCTTTTTGTTTGGCTCTCGTGGTTTTGGGCAGGTTGTGTCGGGACGATCTTGCGTTGCACAGGGGGCGGACGGCGCAGTGGCGCAGGGTTAATAGCTCTCCCTCAGGCTTTTGGTGTAAAGCGCATGAGGTGAAAACATGAAAACTCCGAAAGAGATTGCCCAAGATATTCTGAAACGCGAAGGCGGGTTTGTGGATGACCCAGATGATCCGGGTGGTGCCACCAATCATGGCGTGACGCTGTTAACTCTTCAGAGGCTTGGGCTCGACCTAGATCAAGATGGGGGCGTTGATATCGCCGATCTGCGGCGTTTGACACGGGCGCAGGCTGTGGATGTGTTTCTGAAACACTACTTTCACAAGCCTCAGATCGATCAGCTGCCAAAGGTCCTTCAGGCCTCTGTTTTTGATATGTATGTGAATGCAGGATCTGCGGCAGTGACGATATTGCAGCGTTTGCTCACGGACATGGGTCAGCCCGTTACGGCGGATGGGGTCATTGGCCCGAAAACCATTGCGGCCTGTGAAACCGCTGTGGCCCTTGCACCTAAACACATCGTTGATGCCTATGGGATCGCACGTCGGAATTTCTACTTTAGGTTGGCGGATGGACGTCCCGCGTCGCGCAAATATGCCAAGAGTCGATCCGGTGGGAAAGGCGGCTGGATCAAACGCGCCGAAGAGTTCATCTCACCGCGTTATCATCTCAGTTTGTCCGAATTTGAAAAGAGGGTGGCATCATGGGGCTGATTGCACGGGTTGTTGAGTTGATATTTGGTGGTAGCCGGAACGTTCTGAAAGAAACAGCAGAGGTGTTTCGTGAGAATTCTGAGGGGGCTTCGGTACGCGCCTCCCAATATCAGGCCTCTGCGCTTACTCAATTTAGTGGAGAGTTCTTGCCTGGCTCGCGCGGTGCTTTTGATCGTTTTATGGATGGTGTCAATCGCTTGCCACGGCCCATGATGGCCTTGGGCTGTTTGGGGCTTTTTGTGATGGCCATGGTCGATCCAGATGGCTTTGCGCTTCGGATGCAGGGGATCGCCTTGGTGCCAGAACCGCTTTGGTGGCTACTCGGTGTTGTTGTGAGTTTTTACTTTGGCGCACGGCATCAGGCAAAGGGGCAGGCGTTTCAACAACAAATGGCAGACAGCCTGGCCCGTATTCAAACCGTGTCGCAGCCGCAAAAACAAGCCAAGCCTCAAACGGGGGACAATCCGGCTTTGCGGGATTGGCAGCGTGAGGTCGCGATGTGATGCGCGACCTTTTGTGCCGCAGCTGCACAGCGATTTGAATTGGCCTAACCGGGCAACAGGCGTATATCCAAGAACATGTTGACTGAACTTGGCCATTTCGCCCTGATCCTCGCTGCGGTTGTCGCGGTTGTGCAATCCATTGTGCCCATGGTGGGAGCGCACAGGCGCTTGCCCGGTTGGATGGCGCTGGCCGAGCCAGCCGCAACCGCACAATTTTTGCTCACGGGATTTGCCTTTGTGGCGCTAACCCACGCCTTTGTGGTGTCAGACTTTTCTGTGCGTTTGGTCTATGCCAATTCGCACACGTTAAAACCCATGCTGTATAAAATCAGCGGGGTTTGGGGGAACCACGAAGGTTCTATGCTGTTATGGGTGCTGATTCTGACGCTATTTGGCGCCTGTTTGGCATGGTTTGGTGGAAATCTTCCACCCACGTTGCGGGCCCGGGCCTTATCTGTGCAGTCGGCCGTCGCTGTGGCGTTTTTTATCTTTATCCTGCTGACGTCCAACCCGTTTGAGCGCATGGACAGCGTGCCTTTTGATGGGCGCGGTCTAAACCCATTGCTGCAAGACCCCGGTTTGGCGTTTCACCCACCGTTTTTATACCTAGGCTATGTGGGCCTCAGCATGGCGTTTTCCTTTGCTGTGGCCGCCCTGATTGAAGGGCGCGTTGATGCAGCTTGGGGCCGTTGGGTGCGCCCTTGGACACTGGCTGCCTGGGTCTTTCTGACCATCGGCATCGCTCTGGGGTCTTGGTGGGCCTATTATGAATTGGGGTGGGGCGGTTTCTGGTTTTGGGATCCGGTCGAAAACGCTTCGTTTATGCCGTGGCTTTTGGCGGCTGCGTTGCTGCATTCCGCCATCGTTGTGGAAAAACGTGAAAGTTTGAAAAGCTGGACAATCCTGCTGGCGATCCTTGCTTTTGGCTTTTCGCTGATTGGCACATTTATCGTGCGCTCCGGCGTGATCACTTCGGTTCATGCCTTTGCAAATGATCCAGAGCGCGGCGTGTTTATTCTGGCGATCCTTGCGGTCTTTGTTGGTGGCGCGTTGATGCTCTTTGCGGCCCGCGCCTCGGCGCTTGAGGCAAAAGGGATTTTCAGCATGGTCAGCCGCGAGAGTGCATTGGTTCTGAACAATATTCTGTTGGCCGTGGCTTGTTTTGTGGTGTTCATCGGCACGATCTGGCCCTTGATTGCAGGCATGTTCTTTGGGCGCACGCTGAGCGTTGGGCCTCCGTTTTTCAATCAGGCTTTCACACCGTTCATGATCGCCCTTGGGCTGGTCTTGCCCTTGGGGGCGATGCTGCCCTGGAAACGCGCGAAAGTGGGGCGTACGGCGAAACGGTTGCTGCCGTGGTTTGTGGTGGCTTTGGCCATTGCCGGGCTGACCTGGACATTGCAAAGCGGGAAAAGCCTGCTGGGCCCAATCGGGCTGTTCTTGGCAAGCTGGGTTGTGATGGGCGCTGCGGTTGATCTGTTTGGCCGCACCGGGCGTGGGCCCATTGGGCCACGGTTTTCGCGATTGATGCGCTTGCCACGGGCCGATTGGGGCAAAGCCGTCGCACACGCGGGGCTGGGCGTTACCATGCTGGGCGTTGCAGGGTTGACCGCTTGGGAGCAAGACGACATTCGCATTGCGCAGATCAACCAACCGTTCACTGTGGGCGCCTATGAATTGACGCTTGAACAGGTGCAGGATGAGCAGGGGCCAAACTACCTGACCACAAAGGCCGATGTACGTCTGCGCCGTGGTGGGCAAGAGCTGGCGCTGCTTCAGCCGGAAAAACGCATCTATCCCGTTGCCAAGATGCCAACCACCGAGGCGGCGATTGATTACCGCATTTGGCGTGACGTCTATGTTGTGATCGGTGATGCGCAGCAGGGCGGCGGCTATACGCTGCGCACCTATATCAAGCCACTCACCAACTGGATTTGGATAGGCTGTGCGCTGATGGCGCTTGGCGGTGGGCTAAGCTTAAGTGATCGACGTTACCGCGTCGCAGCTGGTGCCCGCAAAGCACCGAAAACCGGGGTGCCTGCGGAATGAAACGCCTGTTGTTGATCCTTTGCCTTGTGGCTGCGCCAGCCTATGCCGTGCAGCCGGACGAAATTCTGGACGATCCCTTGCTCGAACTGCGGGCGCGTGAATTGTCTAAAGAATTGCGCTGTTTGGTATGCCGCAATGAAAACATTGATGAAAGCGACGCAGAAATCGCCCGCGACCTGCGCGTTTTGGTGCGGGAGCGTTTGGTGCTGGGCGATGACGACATCGAAGTGATCGACTTTATTGTGGATCGCTACGGCGAATATGTGCTGCTGCGCCCCCGCACCGGGGGGAGTAATATTGTGCTTTGGGCGGCTGGCCCGGCGATGCTTGTGTTTGCATTGTTGGTGGGGGGGCTATATCTGCGGCGACGTGCAAAGGCGCCTCAAGGCAGTGAAACGGCGCTCAGCGACGCAGAAAAGGCGCGTCTTGCTGAAATCCTGAAAGATTAACGCGTGGTCGCCCTTCACACGAGCGTGAAGAGTCTTATCTTTGCATCAAAGCTTTTGAGAGGCCCAAATGGAATATCAAGCAATCAATTTTGAGATCAACGACGGCATTGCGGTTTTGACGTTGAACCGTCCTGACAAAAAGAATGCGCTGAACGCACAAATGCGGGCTGAAATCACACATATTCTTCAAGACGTTAGTCTGCATGGCCATGCCATGGGCGTGCGTGTGGTTGTGATGACCGGTGCACAAGACGCGTTCTGCTCGGGGCAGGATCTGGGGGATGGCGGCAATGCGGCCACGCTGGATCTAGAGCGTACATTGCGGGATGAATACACCCCAATGATCCGCGCGATCCTTGATTGTCCTTTGCCTGTGATCGCTGCCGTGAATGGCGCTGCCGCAGGGGCAGGGGCCAATCTTGCCCTTTCTGCAGATGTGGTAATCGCCACCGAAAGCGCCTATTTCATCCAAGCCTTTACGCGCATTGGCCTCATGCCAGACGCAGGCGGCACCTATATGCTGCCACGCCAAATGGGGATGGCCAAAGCCATGGGCGCTGCTTTGTTTGCCGATAAGATTTCTGCAAAACAAGCGGATGAATGGGGCATGATCTGGGAACATGTGCCAGACGCAGCGTTTGAAGCGCATTGGAAATCACGCGCCGCGCATCTGGCCAACGGCCCGACCGCAGCCTATTCGCGCATCAAAGACGCCATGCGCAGCAGCTGGACCAACAATCTGGATGATCAATTGGCCCATGAGGCCAAACTGCAAGGCGCCTGCGGCAAAACCCGCGACTTCCAAGAAGGCGTCGTTGCTTTCCTAGAAAAACGCCCGGCAAAATACGAAGGCCGGTAAAGGAAGCAAAGAGGATGCCTGTTTAGGGCATCCTTTCTGTGATGGGTTGCTCAGGTCCGCTTTGAGCCCATATTGACTGATGCTGCGAACTGCACCAACGGCGGCATTGCGTAATGGAACTAAATCGCTAGTCTTCCTCTGATATGTCAAAGAAGAACAACATTGATGCTCTTGTGGTAGGTGGGACTGGTTTCCTCGGCGGCGCAATTGTTGAAGCGCTCATCAATGGCGGTCATTCGGTGGCGGTGCTCTCTCGTGGCTCAACCTTGCGCGAACTTCCAGATCGTGTCGAATTAATAAGAGCTGATCGTCATGGCGATCTCAGTGCGCTAAAGAGCCGATCTTTCAAATGGCTCTTTGACACTTGTGCCTTCACACCAGATGCAGTTTCGACATTGCTGGATGCACTCGACAACAAGCTTGACCGCTACATTTTTGCTTCGTCACTTTCCACTTATGGACGATACGACAGCCCCGGAATTACAGAAGCAACGGAGGTACCCGACGCGACACAGAACGACTTTGATCGCGCAGCCGACGTACCAATTTCTGATCGTGGGTCGGCGACTGCTTATGGGCCATCATACGGACCATTGAAGCGTGCTTGCGAGCGTGTGGCAGAGAGGCGCATGGGAGACCGCGCGACAGTGTTGCGGCTAGGATTAATCGTTGGCAAGGGCGACTATACTGATCGGCTGACTTGGTGGGTGAGGCGCATAGATGAAGCTGGGCACTCCAAAGACCGTACAATACCCGCGCCATTGCCAAAGGACCGCCCAGTGCAAATACTCGATGTTCGTGATGCTGCAGAGTTTGCAGTGCTGTGCGCCAAGGACAATCTCGGTGGGATTTGGAACGTGAATGGTGAGGTCATGCCGTTGCGCGACCTTTTGGAGGCAATATCTAACGTTACTTCATCAACGGGAGATGTCCGTTGGGTTCCTCCTGACGCCTTTTCAGCGGCCGAAGTAAGTCCTTGGACGGACGTGCCACTTATGGTCCCTGACATACCTGCCTTCCGTCATTTTCTTGAGGTAGATGCTAGCCGCGCGCGTGCTGCGGGTTTAAAGGCACGGATGCTGATGGAAACACTGCAACCTCTCATCACATGGGACCGCGCACGGCGAGACTTAGGTCTCAAATGTGGCATGAGCAACGAACAAGAAGAGCGGGTAATAGCGGCAAGTCGTTAGAGGCACTTACGAAGGGAAATAGGTCACATTAGTAGCGAAGATGATCAAAAGCCGACGTTGGAGCAGTCGCAGCGGACGGCAACTTTGTCCCACGCAGCCGACATACACCGCCAACAAAAGAGCCACCCAATCGGGTGGCTCTTTTTATGCGTCTCATATGCCAGAGTATTAAGCCGCAAGCATTGAAAGTTGGATGTCGTCCACGGTCAGCGTTTCTGCTGCGCCTTGCACAACGATCATTTCGCGGTCACCCATCATGACGATTGCGTCGCCATTTTCCTGTGGCACAACGGTGATTGCCCCAAGATCCACATCAGACTGCAATACAATCACATCTTCGCCGGGCGTGTAGTCGGTGATCAAAGCCGCCGCGCCGCCCTCAAGGTTCACGTTCTCATTGTCAGCCAGATCAAGGTTGACCGCAAAGACATCTTCACCCGCGCCGCCTGTGAGGGTGGAGGTTGCCAAAAAGGCCTCGCCACTGTCGTCTTGCAGGCGATCAATGTCGACAACCAATGTGTCGTTGCCTTCGCCACCGATCAGCTCTGCATCCCGGTAAACCACGCCGGGCGCCGCATCTGGGGTGCTTTCATCGGATTGGTTTTTGCCGTGAATTTCCAGATAATCATCGCCGATGCCGCCATCGAGGACGTCAAACGAGTTGCCGGTCAGCACGTCATTGCCAGCGCCGCCATTCAGGAAATCAAAGCTGTGGGAGTTACCGGCCGACAATGTGTCGTCGCCTGTGCCACCAAAGATGGTGTCGCCACCCGGACCGCCATCCAGCACGTCATTGTCCGCGCCGCCATCGATCACATCACCGCCATGGCCGCCCTCGATTTCATCTTCGCCCGCGCCACCGATCAGGGTTTCGCTCGCAGCGGACCCTGTGACGGTGTCATCACCGTCGCCACCATCATAAGACAGCGTAAGGCCCGGGGCCGCGAACTCATCATCTTCTGGGCTGCCCATCAGTGTTGGGAATTCAGCTGAGTTCTCTGCATCCAGCAGAACCACATCTGACACCGAGATCTCGCCAGCCATACCGATAACAGTCATGGCCTCAGACCCATCGGCGAGCACAATGGCATTGCCGTCATCGTCTTCGGAAATTGTGATCTCTGGCGGTGTGTCGCCTGTATAACTTAGCACAAGCATGTCATCTGATGGATCATAGTCGGCGACCGTCGCTGCTGCAGCGTTGTCGTCAAAGGCGATAAACCAGTCATCCCCGACACCGCCATAGGCTGTATCATTGCCGCCCATCAGCAACATATCATCATTGCGGCCACCGCGCAGTTCGTCGGCGTCATCTGTTGAATCTGCGACCATTGGGATGACGAGATCATAGTCTCCTTCGACTCCAGAAGAGGATTCTTCCAGGTCCAGAGTACGCCCAAACAGAACATCCTCGCCGTGATCGCCATAGAGCGTGTCGTTACCATCTTGAGACACAAGAATGTCCGCATCTGCTCCGCCGCGCAAAAGGTCATCGCCGTTGCTGCCGAACAGGGTGTCATCCCCTTCCGCGCCACGCATCGTGTCATCGCCATCGTTGCCAAACAGTACATCATCACCTGCGCCGCCCAGAAGGGTGTCGTCATCAGGTGTTCCCAGTAGCGTATCGTCACCGTCAGTGCCTTCAATGAGGTCGCCGATCGTGGGAGAACTGCCGGTGCCGCCGCCGCTACCACCGTTTCCGGGGCCGGATGGCGCACCTGGGTCACCGGTTGGGTCGTCTCCATCGTCAGAGCTACCTGAAAAGCTGCTACTCAATGCGAGACTCGGTAGAAGCAAAAGCAAAAGCAATTCCATATCGAAAATCCTAATTCAAATTTGAGCTAACTAGATATTTGGCACAGCTCGCTGTCAAGTTGTGCAAAAGTTAAATGGACGGTAAAAATAGTGTGTTTCGTTTTGCGCAACAAAAAACGCCCCGATTTGGCGAAATCGGGGCGTTTTAAAGGCATCGCTAAAGAGGCTTAGCGGTTTTCGATATCCACATAGTCGCGGGTGGTTTCACCCAGATACAGCTGACGCGGACGACCGATTTTGTTTTGCGGATCAGCGATCATTTCTTTCCACTGAGAAATCCAACCCACTGTGCGGCTTAGCGCAAAGATTGGGGTGAACATCGATGTTGGGAAACCCATCGCCTCGAGGATGATACCTGAATAGAAATCAACGTTCGGGAACAGTTTCTTCTCAACAAAGTATGGGTCGTTCAGTGCGGTTTGCTCTAGCTCTTTTGCAACCTGAAGTAGTGGGTTGTCTTCGACGCCCAGCAGCTCCAACACTTCGTCAGCAGACTGTTTCAGAACCGTCGCGCGTGGGTCTGTGTTTTTGTAAACACGGTGACCAAAGCCCATCAGACGGAACGGATCGTTCTTGTCTTTTGCGCGTGCGATGAATTCTGGAATACGATCTACGGTGCCGATCTCGCGCAGCATTTCCAGACATGCTTGGTTTGCACCACCATGTGCTGGGCCCCACAGACACGCCACACCTGCGGCGATACATGCAAATGGGTTTGCGCCAGAAGAAGAGGCCAAACGTACAGTCGATGTCGACGCGTTTTGTTCGTGGTCGGCGTGCAGCGTAAAGATACGGTCCATCGCGCGGGATAGGATCGGGTTTACTTCGTAATCTTCGGCAGGAACCGCAAAACACATGCGCAGGAAGTTGGATGCGTAATCCAGATCATTGCGTGGATATACAAACGGCTGACCGATTGTGTATTTATATGCCATTGCAACAATGGTTGGCATTTTCGCGATCAAACGGATCGACGCCACTTCGCGCTGCCATGGGTCATTGATATCTGTTGAGTCATGGTAGAACGCAGACATCGCGCCAACCACACCCGTGATAATCGCCATTGGGTGCGCATCACGGCGGAAACCACGGAAGAAGTTCGCCATTTGCTCGTGGATCATCGTGTGGTTTGTCACACGGTTTTCGAAATCTTCCAGCTGTGCCGCGCTTGGCAGTTCACCGTATAGCAGCAGGTAACACACCTCGAGGTAGTGGGATTTGCCAGCAAGTTGGTCGATCGGATAGCCGCGGTGCAGCAGCTCACCTTTGTTGCCGTCGATGAATGTGATGGTGGAATCACAAGACGCTGTCGATGTGAAACCAGGATCATACGTAAACACACCCGCCTGCGCATAAAGCTTGCGGATATCAATTACATCTGGGCCGGCTGTCGGTGAGAAGATCGGCAGATCGTAAGACGCACCATCAACGGTTAACGTCGCGGATTTTGTGCTGTCGGTCATGGGTTTCCCTTCCTCATATGGCCCTGGGCACGCAAACGCGCCCGGGGCATTTATTTGCTTGAAAGCCTTAAGGTCGGGTTACGACCTAAGGCTTAGCTTTCCAGTGACGCATCCTGAATCCGGGCGAGACTTTCCTCTCGGCCCAGAACGAGCATCATATCAAATACGCTTGGGGTCGCCGCCCGGCCTGCCAATGCAGCCCGCATCGGGCCAGCCATCTTGCCGAACTTAATTTCTTTCGCCTCTGCAAAAGAGTTCGTGGCTGCCTCAAGTCCTTCGCGTGTCCAGCTAGCATTTTGCAACTGCGGCGTCAATTCATTCAGTATACTACGGGATACTGGATCAAGGTTTTTTGAGGCTTTCTCATCTGGCGTGATCGGCCGTTTTGCTAAAGCAAATTGAGCTTTTTCAATAAGTTCCGGGAACTTCTTCGCGCGATCTTTCAAACAATACAAGGCGTCCCGTAGTACTACGGAGGTTGCATTATCCAAGGCGGGTTCCCCGACGACTGCAAGATATTCAGTGATTTCTTGCAGCAATGCGGCATCGTCAGTTTGGGCGATGTGTTGACCGCAAATATTATCGAGCTTTTTAAAGTCAAAACGCGCCGGGCTTTTGCCAATACCATCAAGGTCAAACCACTCTTTGGCCTGTGCATCGGTAAAGAATTCATCATCCCCATGGCTCCAACCGAGACGGGTTAGATAGTTGCGCATACCTGCCGCGGGGTAACCCATCGCTTGATATTCTTCGGCGCCTGTCGCGCCGTGGCGCTTTGAAAGCTTCTTGCCGTCATTGCCAAAAATCAACGGAATATGCGCCCATACAGGCACGTCCCAACCCATGGCTTCATAGACCAGCATCTGACGCGCGGCGTTGTTTAGGTGGTCATCCCCACGGATCACATGGGTCACACCCATATCATGGTCATCTACAACAACGGCTAACATGTAAACTGGGGTGCCATCTGAACGTAACAGGATCATATCATCCAGCTGTTCATTTTGAATGGTCACATCACC
Source organism: uncultured Paracoccaceae bacterium (assembly GCA_947498415.1). Taxonomy (GTDB): domain Bacteria; phylum Pseudomonadota; class Alphaproteobacteria; order Rhodobacterales; family Rhodobacteraceae; genus Cognatishimia. The sequence continues at coordinate 289,239 of CANMKB010000002.1, read as the reverse complement.
CTGCACCTGATCGCGAATAACGGTCGCGCCTGTCAAAGGTGCTTTGATGCGCACCACAAAGGGCGCATCCGGGTGGGTTGATGCATCGGCATCGCGCCATGGAGAGCGGTAAAGCGTCGATTTACCTTCAGCACGCGCGGTTTCGCGGAACTGTTCAATCTCGTCTTGGGTGGCAAAACACTTATAGGCTTTGCCTTCAGCCAAAAGCTGGAGGGCCACCTCGGCATGGCGTTTTGCTCCGTCAAATTGACTAATCACCTCGCCATCGTGATCCAACCCAAGCCATTTCATGCCTTTCAGGATCGCTTCGGTGGCCTCCGGAGTAGACCGTTCGCGGTCAGTGTCTTCGATGCGCAGCAAAAACTTACCGCCGCGACCGCGGGCATACAGCCAGTTAAAAAGGGCAGTGCGTGCACCGCCGATGTGAAGGAAGCCCGTAGGCGATGGAGCAAAACGAGTGACGACCGTGCCGGACATGACAGGCTTAACCTTTCAGTAACCAAGTGAGGATTTTCTTTGGCCACTGTCTAACGGCCTGACAGTGCTAGGACAAGGGTCGCCCGTGGGTGCTTTGATGGAAGTCACGTTGCAAGCGCAGCGCAGTCATTGGCTGTGCTGGGCACCAGTGGCAATGGGGTGCGGGCTGGCGATCTATTTCTCCATCAGTTTTGAACCGACAGTGCTTCACGTGTTGGCGCTTGGTGGCGCAATTTTGTGTTTGGCATTTTTGGCTTTCAGGTTCGGGCCGGGGATGTCCGCAGTGTTGTGGTTGATCGTATTGATTTGTCTGGGCTTCTTATTAGGATCAAACCGCGCACATATGGTCTCAGCCCCGGTGCTGCAGGGGCATTACTACGGCCCGATCGAAGGCCGTGTGATTGCAATAGACCGATCTGCAAGTGATGCAATTCGGTTGACGCTAGATCGCGTGATCTTAACACGGATAAAACCACATGAGCGGCCTCACAAGGTGCGGATCTCATTGCATGGCGATCAACATTGGATCACGCCTAAGCCACATCAATGGGTTGGTACAACAGGTCACCTCAGCCCGCCCAATGGTCCGGTTGAACCCGCAGGTTATGACTTTCAGCGCTATGCGTGGTTTCAGCAGCTTGGGGCGGTGGGGTATACGCGCAATCCGACGCTTGTGTTGCGTCATGCGCCTGAAACGCCAAGCCTCGTTCAGTTCCGTTACGCGCTGGCGCAGGCCATTCAAACCCAAATCGGCGGAGAGGCCGGTGGAATCGCGGCGGCTTTGATCACCGGGGTGCGCTCTGGTCTGTCACCCGGTACGGTGCAGGCCCTGCGAGACACCAATCTTGCGCATCTATTGGCGATTTCGGGTCTTCATATGGGGTTGTTGGCCAGCGTGGTGTATTGGGCGGTGCGGTTCTCAGTTGCCTTATTGGGACAAACGAAATTTCGCCTGCCTGCTAAAAAGATCGCCGCCAGTTCTGCGTTGGTTGCGGCCAGTGGCTATCTGTTTGTCTCAGGCGCGAGCATTGCGACAGAGCGGGCCTTTGTGATGGCGGGCGTTGCGCTGGTCGCAATTCTGTTGGATCGCCGCGTCATCAGCTTGCGGGCTGTGGCTGTCGCAGCACTGATCGTTCTGATCCGGCGACCTGAGAGCATCTTATCACCGGGGTTTCATATGTCTTTCGCAGCGACAACCGCGTTGGTTGTGGTGTTCACATGGCTGCGTGGAAAATCCCTTGGTCCCAATTGGTTAAAACCCATTTCTGCCACGGTCATATCCTCCGCCGTTGCTGGGGCGGCGACCGCGCCCTTTGCAGCGGCGCATTTCAACATGTGGGCCAGCTATGGATTGCTGGCGAATTTGTTGGCGGTTCCAGTGATGGGGCTTGTTGTGGCACCGTCTGCTGTGCTGGCGGCAGTTTTGTCGCTTGTAGGGCTCGAAAGCGTTGCGTTGACAGTGATGAGATGGGGCATCGAATGGATCTTGGCCGTGGCCCATACTTTTGCCGGGTTTGATCATGCCCGCCTTGCGATCGTAAGCCCGCCCCAAGGCGTTTTGGCGATGCTGTCTTTGGGGCTGTTGTTTTGCATTCTTTGGCAGGGTCGTTTGCGTGGTGTTGGGGCCGTTCCAGTGATCTGCGCCTTGGTCTTGTGGCACACTGCCGATCGGCCAGATGTATTGATCGCAGATACCGGAAAGCTTGTGGGGGTGCTGACCCCAAAGGGGCGTGTGTTAAGTAAGGAGGCGGGGCAGGGGTTTGTTGCTGCGCGGTGGCTTGAAAATGACGGTGATCTGGTCACGCAAGCGCAAGCCGCACAGCGTGGTGGGGGTCATAGTCCGTTGTTTCAGATCGGTTTTGCCGGTTCGACGATTTGGCACATCAGCGGCAAACGCGCCGCTAAGTTATTTGAGGGGTGCCAACCGGGGGATGTGGTTGTCTCTGCTGTGTTTCTTAACGCCCGTTTGGATTGTTTGTTGTTTGACCCCCAAATGTTAGACGACACAGGGGCAATCGCCCTTTGGCGAACAGACACTGGGTTAGAAATCAGGTCTGTGGCAGAAAAAAGGGGCCAGCGGCTATGGTCGCCGCGGCCCCCTGATGCATCTAAACGCCAGCGTTAGTAGTTGCGGATCAGCCCCACCAAGCGCCCCTGAACATTCACCTTATCCGAAGGCAATACGCGGGTTTCATAAGCAGGGTTGGCTGCCTCAAGTGCGATTGAATCGCCCTTGCGGTAGAATTTCTTAAGCGTGGCTTCTTGATCTTCGATCAAGGCGACAACGATATCGCCATTATCGGCGGTGGCGGTTTCGCGAATGATCACAACGTCACCATTGTTAATGCCCGCTTCGATCATCGAGTCACCTTTGACCTCAAGCGCATAATGCTGACCGCCGGACTTTAGCATTTGCCCCGGCACCGCCACGTGGTGATGCACATGGCTGATCGCCTCAATCGGAACACCAGCCGCGATTTGGCCCATCACGGGCAGCTCGCGGGCATGCATCTGCACATCGTTTGCAGTGACATTCGCCGGTTGCGAGGGCGAGGGATGGGGGCCATCAATCACCTTGGGTTCAAACCCACGGGGTGGGGCCATGCCATCGGGGAGTTTCACAATCTCAATCGCGCGGGCCCGGTGGGCCAGACGGCGGATAAATCCACGTTCTTCCAAAGCGGTGATCAAACGATGGATCCCCGATTTCGACCGCAGGTCTAGCGCATCTTTCATTTCATCAAAGCTCGGCGGAACGCCGTCTTTCTGAAGACGCTTGTGAATGAATTCCAATAGGTCGCGTTGTTTCTTTGTCAGCATCTGCTCGCCTCCACCAAAGATTTGGATTTGTTCTACGCTTGTTCTTGTTTTGTGTCAAGTGTTTGGGGTTTGTTCCCCAAAACAGCGTAAATATTTGGCTAAATCGCGATGCAGCGCACAGATGTTCCAGCCGGCTGAGGGCCATCCTTTGGGGGGCGAATGACCAAAACATTGGCCTCGGCCAAAACGGTGAGCAATGCGCTGTCTTGGTGTGCAAATACAGTCACAGCGCCATTTTCGACTTTACCACGCATGTAATGTTCACGCGGGCCATTTGCGCCAATGTCTGTGGCCAAAGGTGCCATGAATTCTGGCGCAGCCTGTGTGCCCAATCCCAACATCGCACGGATCACAGGGGTGATAAACACATGCCCGCAAACCATGGCTGACACCGGATTGCCCGGCAACCCGATCATTAAAGCACCAGAGGCCAATCGGCCTGCCATCAAGGGTTTGCCGGGGCGCATGGCGATTTTGTAAAAGCTGCGCTCCATGCCCAAATCGGCAGCCACTGCACCGACAAGATCATGGTCACCAACGGATGCACCGCCGATGGTCAGCACCAAATCAACATCGTCACATAGCGAAAACGCCAGTTCCAGACTTTCGCGATTGTCCCGGGCGATGGGGAGCAATCGCGCCTCGCATCCTAAATCACGCAGCATGGCCTGCAGGCCGAAACTGTTTGAAGCAATGATCTGATCCGCGTTTGGCGTTTCGCCCGGCATCACAAGTTCATCGCCGGTCGACATGATCGCAACCACAGGCTTGCGGCTCACAGTCACATTGGGAATATTCATCGCCGCCAAGAGCGCAACATCAGCAGGACGCAACTGTTTGGGGGCAGGGACGGTTTGCCCATCTCTGAAATCACCGCCTTTTGGACGGATGTGAAACCCGGTATCCAGAGTGCCCGTTAGGGTTATCGTGTCGCCGTCACGGCGGACATCCTCTTGGATGATGACTCGATCTGCACCTGTGGGCACAGGGGCGCCGGTAAAAATTCGAACCGCCTGGCTCTTGCCAACGGTCCCTTCAAAGCCATGTCCGGCAGCAGCCTCTCCGATCACATGAAAGGTCGCGCCCTCACTCACATCAGACTGGCGCACCGCATACCCATCCATGGCAGAACCATCAAACGGAGGCTGATCGCGCTGCGCCTGAACATCCTGCGCCAATACACAGCCGTTGGCCTGCGCCAAAGGAACGGTTTCGGTACCCAAGGGCTGGGCCAGGGCGAAAAGATGATCTAGCGCTTCGGAGACGGGGATCATTCTGCCGTATACCGCCCTGATTTTCCGCCATCCTTTAGGGTCACCCGAATGCCGCCGATTTCCATGGATTTATCAACGGCTTTCACCATGTCGTAAACGGTAAGGGCCGCAACGTTCACAGCGGTGAGTGCTTCCATCTCAACACCAGTTTGGCCGGTGGTTTTCACCGTGGCTTCAACGCGAACGCCGGGCAATGTATCATCCAGAACCAGATCAACCGAGACTTTGCTGATCGGCAGCGGGTGGCACAGTGGAATAAGAGTGGCACATTGCTTGGCGCCCATAATGCCCGCCAATTGAGCCACCGCCAAAACATCCCCCTTTTTCGCGCGACCTTCTGAAATGATATCAAAGGCTTCGCGGCTCATCTTGATCCAACCTTCGGCGGTCGCAACGCGGGATGTGATCTCTTTTTCAGAGACATCCACCATATGCGCCTCACCTTTGGCATCAAAATGGGTGAGCTTGGGGGAGTCTGCCATTACATCGCTCCGGGCATCAAAGGGTTGGCCAAGAGCTCGCGGGTGGCTTGGGCCACGTCGTCTTGGCGCATCAGGCTTTCGCCGATCAAGAACGTGCGCGAGCCGTGGCGGGCCATATCAGCCAAATCAGCCGGAGTGGTCAAACCGCTTTCACAGACAACCAAGCGATCACCGGGCACCTGCTTGGATAGGATACGCGTGGTGTCGAGCGTGGTTTCAAAAGTCTTGAGATTGCGGTTGTTGATACCCATCAAAGGCGACTTCAGGCGGCTGGCGCGTTCCAATTCTTCGGCGTCATGCACCTCTAGCAAAACATCCATGCCCCAGCCAAAGGCTGCATCTTCTAACTCTTGCGCCTGCGCATCAGACACCGACGCCATGATGATCAGAATGCAATCGGCCCCCAAGGCGCGGGCCTCGGCCACTTGGTAGGTGTCATACATAAAGTCTTTGCGCAGGGCGGGCAGGCTGGTGGCCTCACGCGCCTGCACCAAATATTCCTTCGCGCCTTGGAAAGACGGGGTATCGGTGAGCACAGACAAACAGGTCGCGCCGCCGTCTTCATAGGCTTTGGCCAAGACGGGTGGATTAAAGTCTTCGCGGATCAAGCCTTTGGACGGGCTGGCTTTTTTGACCTCGGCGATCAAACCATATCCATCACGGCTGGCTTTCATCAATGCATCGGCAAACCCACGGGTTGGGCTGGCGGCTTTGGCGTCGGCCTCGACAGCAGACAAAGGTTTAGCGGCCTTGTCAGCAGCGACTTCTTCCAGCTTATAAGCTTTGATTTTATCCAGAACGGTAGCAGTCATGAAGCGGTCCAGTTGATTGGGGCGTCGCCTCGGGCGGCGAGCCAGTCATTGATACGAGAAAACGGGCGAGAGCCAAAGAACCCTTTACGCGCCGACAAGGGCGAAGGGTGGGCTGTTTCGATCATCAAATGATCGCCCGGGATGATGTGTTTGGAAAGGCTTTGCGCCTGATTGCCCCAAAGCACAAAGGCCGTTGGGGTTTGAGATACTTCGGCCAAGACCTGATGCGTCAGTGCTTGCCAACCGAGAGATTTGTGGCCATTGGCCTCACCAGCAGGAACGCTTAGCACCGTGTTGAGCAACAACACACCTTGCTTGGCCCATGGGCGCAAATCGCCCGACAGCGGTGCGTGGCCCAGATCGTCAATAAGCTCTTTGTAGATGTTGTTGAGACTTCGTGGCAAAGGACGCACGTCAGGCTCAACGGAAAATGAAAGCCCGTGGGCATGGCCCGGTGTTGGGTAGGGATCTTGGCCTAGGATGACCACGCGCACATCAGGTGGGGCCACATGATCCAGCGCCGCCAGCCGTTGGTTGGTTGGCGGTAAGATGAGGCGATCATCCGCAGCAAGCGCTGTTTCAATCTTAGGAAGGCTCTGTGCAAAGAACGCCAGATGCGCCCAAGCTTTGGGCACCGTCATAGGGGTATGACATACATCTGATGTGACCGCTGTCTGGTCCATTCAGCTTGCCTCGGATGTGATCCGCACAAGCGCTTTGAGTTTCGCTTTGGCAGCCCCGGAATCAATGCTTTCGCGGGCCAACTCGACCCCGTTTTTCAGATCAGACGCCTTATCTGCAACGACAAGGGCCGCTGCTGCATTTAGCAGAACCGCATCTCGATAGGCCCCATGTTGCCCATCCAAAAGTGCGCGCAACGCCGTTGCATTAAACTCAGGTGTGCCGCCGACGGTGTCTTCGAACGGATGCACAGGCAGTCCTGCCTCTTCGGGATGCAGTTCGAAATCTGTCACGCATCCATCGGTGCCCAGGGCTGACACATGGCTGGTGCCCGTGATCGTCAACTCATCTGTACCGTCAGAACCATGCACAATCCACGCGCACTCAGAGCCAAGCAGCCCCAAAGTTTCGGCCATTGGGCGTGTCAAATCGCGAGAAAACGCACCGGTGAGCTGGCGTTTCACTCCGGCAGGGTTTGTGAGTGGCCCAAGGATGTTGAAGATCGTGCGCGTCCCCAACTCAAGCCGGGTCGGCATCACGTGTTTGATGGCCGGATGGTGCATCGGCGCCATCATAAATCCAACGCCTGCTTCTGAAATGGCTTTCTCAACCACCTCAGGCCCCACCATAACGTTGATGCCAAGCTCGCTTTGAACATCCGCAGAACCAGACTTAGAGCTGGCTTTGCGATTGCCGTGCTTTGCCACAGTCACCCCAGCACCCGCGACCGTAAAGATCGAGGCGGTTGAGATGTTAAGTGTATGTTTGCCAGAGCCGCCTGTGCCCACGATATCGATCGCGCCCGAAGGGGCCTGAACTGGCAAGCATTTGCTTCGCATTACTGCCGCCGCGGCCGCATATTCATCAACGGTTTCACCACGCGTGCGCAGCGCCATCAGTAGGCCCCCGATTTGCGACGGTGTTGCATCGCCGTCAAACAAGATGCCAAAGGCTTCTTCGGCTTGGGCGCGGGTCAGCGGGGCGTCAGCTGCCGCATGAATGAGCGGTTTGATTGCATCGCTCATACCGACACCTTCATCGTATCCAAAAAGTTCTGCAACATCGCATGGCCGTGTTCCGAGGCGATGGATTCCGGGTGGAATTGGCACCCTTGGATCGGCAGCTCTTTGTGTTGCAAACCCATGATGGTGCCGTCGTCTAATTCTGCTGTGATTTCAAGGCAGTCTGGCAGGGTTTCACGCTCGACAATCAGCGAGTGATAGCGCGTCGCTTCAAACGGGGTCGGAAGCCCTTTGAACAGACCTTTGTCATGGTGGTGCATCGTGCCCATTTTGCCGTGCACGATTTCATGGCACCGCACCACATTGCCGCCAAAGGCCTGGCCAATGGATTGGTGCCCCAGACACACGCCCATCAAAGGTGTTTTGGTTTCGGCCGCAGCCTCGACCAGCGCCAAACAAATACCGGCATCATCCGGGGTACAGGGGCCGGGTGACAACAGAATCCCCTCAGGCTTCATGGCCATCGCCTCTTGTGTGTTCAGCGCGTCATTGCGCCAGACCTTTACGTCGGCCCCTAGCTCGCCCAGATAATGAACAAGGTTGTAGGTAAAGCTGTCGTAATTATCGATCAGTAGCAGCATAGCATCACACTTTTGGCTTCAGAGTAAGAACGGGGTAGGAACCCCACCCATGGTCGCGGTATACATGGACAGGCTTGGCCCAGAGGGTCAAGGGCAGGGGGAACCCTTTGATGAAAAAAACACAGTGAAATTCTGGGGAAAACTTGGTTAAACACTGTTGAGAGCCAATGAAGTTGAGGGCTGGGTTATGCTGGGTGGAATTCTGAAAGGCCTATTTTTAGGCGGAATCGTTGGTTTGGTTGGGGTCAGCGTCTTGTCGTTGCTGTCGCCATTGCCCTCCAATATTGAAAGCCAGACAGATTCTCAGGTGGCACAAACAGAACCTGCGGCCCCAGTTGCACAACAATTAGACGGCACGTCAGAGGCGGATGCCCCGGTTGAGGCAAATTCAACCGCACAAAGCCCGGCACCCGCCGCGCCTGTTGATGATGCGCCCGTGGCCGAAGTTTCCTCTGCGCCGAAACCAGAAACCGCTGAAGTCGCAGGCACCCCAACGGTGCCAAATGCAGACCGCTCTGGCTCTGTAGAAGTGGAGCAGGTTGAACCGGTTTTGCCAAACCCACAGGCCGCCCCCATCACAACGCCCGCAGATGAAACTGAATTGTCTATTTCCGTCGAGCCTGCGCAGCCGCCAAGCCCAACTCAGGTTGAAACCCAACCGTTTGAGGCCCCAAATGTAGCCGAAGCACCAACAGCGCCAGCCGAAACAGAGGCGCCACAAGTGTCGTCGGATGCGCCACAAGCCAATCCACAGCCCGGCACAGATGACGCCCCATCTGAATTTGCAAGCCCAACGGCACCACAAGCGCCTGAGGTGGGGGACGCCGAAGAAACCGTATCTTTGTTGAAACCAGCAACAGACATCAAAGACCGCTTTGAGCAAAAGACATCAACGCGCTTGCCCAGCATTCAAAGTGGCAACGCGCAACCCCCAGTCGAAGACACAGCTGCCGCAGAACCGGCGCCCGAAGCGATCGTCGTAGAAGTTTCAACCGCGCCCTTGACCGATTTCGGGGCTGAATTCGCAAATGTTGAAAACAAACCGATGATGTCCATCGTTCTGCTGGATGATGTTGCAACGGAGCTGGATGTGGCCACGTTGGCAGACTTTCCACTGCCTTTGACCATCGCAGTTGATGCGAGTCAGGCGGATGCATCCAATCGCATGTCGACCTATCGCAGCATGGGGCTTGAGGTTTTGGCAGTTGTGAACCTGCCAACCGGCTCCACAGCAACCGATGTTGAGGTCAACCTGACCGCGCAACTGGCCGAGGTGTCCGAAGCGGTCGCCGTATTAGAAGGTTTGGACAATGGTGTTCAGGAAAACCGTGAAGTTTCAGAGCAGGTAATTGCCTATGTGCTCGACAGCGGCCATGGCCTTGTGATGCAGCCCAAAGGGTTGAACACCGCCCAAAAGCTTGCGGCCCGCGAAGGTGTCCCCTCGATGAGCGTATTCCGGGATTTTGACGGTGCTGGCCAAACAGAGGTGGTCATGCGCCGCTTTCTGGACCAAGCCGCATTCAAGGCACGCCAAACCAACGGCGTGATTATGATGGGCCGTCTACAGCCTGAAACCATCTCGGCTTTGGCCAGCTGGGCCTTGCAAGACCGCGCCAGCACTGTGGCCGTGGCGCCTGTGTCAGCCGTGCTGACCGCGCCTTAGGAGGGACTGGGTGAGCTGGGCTAAATCCCACGCTCTGTCTTTGCTTGACGCCAGTACAAGCCCGAACATCGGGTCTATGTATTGGCCGATACTTGGCATAAAGAAGCGCCCTGAGCGCGGATGGAAACAACATCTCTCACAGCAATCATTGACCTCCATATCCCGTACGATAAATCCACAACAATGAAAAAACGCAAAAGCCCCTGCATCGATGTGTGTGAGTTTACTGGCCCCAGTGGCTGGTGTCTTGGCTGTGGCCGCACACGCGAGGAATGCGTCAGGTGGAAGAAAATGAAGCCTTACGAAGCAAAGATCATTGAGAAGGATCTTAGCCGTCGTATGGTTAAAATGATCCCTACGCCGCCGAAGCCGGAGTAGGGTTGAAGCTGCACGGCGGGGAAGCAATGCAGACCAACCCCGTGATACTTGAAACTTAGCAAAGTGCATTAAGCGACTTTGCAATCCCCGATCACATATCTACCATTTCACGAATTCTTCGCTCCAAAAACTTTTCATTTACAAAACCCAAACCACTAGAGCCTTTATGAAACTCAACACTCCCACACTCTTCGCCTCAAATACGGTTTTACTATTTGTGATTGCTGTTTTTGGTATGGTCGATCAAGCAGCTGCAGAGAACGACAAACATCGCATAGACAATTATGCGGAGGCGAACCTGACGGAAGCGCTTGAGGAGATGGGATACGGAGAAGTGGAGATATCTGGTTGTTGGGTAAGTTTCGTTCGATCAGTTACGCCTTCTCCACAGAATGGCTGGACAAGTGAATACACGCGCTTTGTTAATCTTGATTACTTCAAAGAGTTTTCAGAGCGGGAAATACAGCAGTTAGGACAGGGGGCGAATGCATTTTATGGGTTCGAAACGCGCCTTGATAATAGTTATCCACTTCGTCCTCTTACTCTTGTTAGGTTTAAAGAGTGGGTTGAAAGTAACTACCCTGGAGCGAATTGGCCCCATGTTACTACGTCGGTGCACCGAGGGGCTTTAACAAAGATCGAGTCTTATCTTGCCTATGCAATTCCCAATATTGGCCAGTTAAACCGGTGGGTTTCCGTTAGCCAATACGGAAAGAGTACCGACCTCAAACAATTCTTCCAAATTACTTGGAAAGAGCGCAAACCTCTAGAAAGGTTACTCGAGAGACTTAAAGCCTATGGACGCTTGGCCGGATGCAATATGGAAAGCTAAATTATTAAATTTGTTAGAAGAAATTATTGATATTCAACCTGGATAGGTATGCGATTCCTGCTGACCTCAAATCGGGTCACTCTTTCGAACAGTCTAGATGTTTCACAGGGCTAGTGGGACAGTTGCTTTGTCCCACAACCACCCCAATCAAAAGAGCCCGCCAAAATGGCGGGCCTTTTCTTAGCTATTGCCAGACCGATCAAACCTTCCGGCGTCTTCGGCGGCCCGCCGAATGGCGTTGGATTTGTGGACGGTCTCCATGTATTCAGCTTCGGGGTCGCTGTCATAAACGACGCCGCCACCGGCCTGCACATAAAGTTTTTTGTCTTTCACAATCGCCGTGCGCAGGGCGATGCACATATCCATGTCGCCGCCTGCGCTAAAGTAGCCCACGCCGCCGCCATAGACGCCGCGCTTTTCAGGCTCAAGCTCGTCGATGATTTCCATCGCGCGCACTTTAGGGGCACCCGAGACCGTTCCCGCCGGCATGCCCGCAAAGAACGCACTCAGCGCGTCTTGGTCATCTGCAAGTTCACCCACCACATTGGATACGATGTGCATCACGTGGCTGTAACGTTCGATGATGAACTTTTCGGTGGGGCGCACGGTGCCGACTTTGGATACTTTGCCCGTATCGTTGCGGCCCAGATCCAGCAGCATCAGATGCTCTGCCAGTTCCTTTTTATCCGCCATCAGATCGGCCTCATTGGCGCGGTCTTCTTCGGGGGTTGCGCCGCGGGGGCGGGTGCCTGCAATGGGGCGAATGGTGACTTCATCGCCAAAGACACGCACCAGAATTTCAGGTGACGCGCCGACCACCTGATAGCCGCCAAAGTTGAAATAGAACATGAATGGCGACGGATTGGTGCGGCGCAGGCTGCGATACAACGCAAACGGATCTTGCGGGAAATCATGTGTCCAGCGTTGCGCGGGCACCACCTGAAAGATGTCACCGGCACGGATGTAATCCTTGGCTTTTTCAACCGCGTCCATATAGCCGGATTTGGTGAAGTTGCTGACCGGATCACCCACGTCTGCCTCATCGCCCATTTCGCGGGTGGCTTGCGGCATGGCGCGTTCCAGATCACGCACCGCATCCATGACGCGTTCCGCCGCTTGGGCATAGGCCGCACGGGCCGAGACGCCGTCTTTAACCCAAGCTGGTGACACAACGGTCACATCGCCTTTGACCCCATCCAGCACCGCCACAACAGAAGGACGCTGCAAGCAGGCATCTGGCAACCCCAGTGGGTCAGGGTTCACATTGGGCAGATGTTCCACAAGGCGGATCATATCATAGCCCAGAAACCCAAACAGACCTGCAGAGGCCTGTGGCAACCCATCCGGCAAGTCAATTTTGCTTTCCGCAATCAAGCTGCGCAGATTGTCGAGCGGATCACCGGATTGGTTCGTGAATGTCTCGCTGTCAAAGCGGGCCTCGCGGTTGATGCGGCTTTTCTTGCCATGACACTGCCAGACCAGATCGGGCTTCATACCAATGATCGAATAGCGCCCGCGCACTTCGCCGCCGGTTACACTTTCCAGCATAAAGGCATCGCGCTGTGCGCCGGTGAGTTTCAGCATCAGGGATACGGGCGTATCCAGATCAGCGGCGAGCCGCGTGTAGACGACCTGATTTTGGCCAGCCTTATAGGCGACCTCAAAGTCTTCAAAAGAGGGAACCAAAGCCACGTTGTTTGCTTTCTTCCTTACGGCAACTGCGCGTGGACCGCGGCCAGCGCATGTTGGTCGATTTCAATATCAGCCCCACCACGAATGGTGTTTGCATAGGCGTCGAAGATGTCTTGTGCCAAAGCCTGAGTGGCCTGCTGAGATACGATGTTGCGCAGGGCGGTTGCCTCTGGCGTATCGGTTTCAGCGTCGTCGATGCTGTCGAGTTCTACGACCAGAACGGTATCGTCTGCTGGAACAGCAACCACATCGCCTTGGGCCATACCAAAGATGGTCTCAAGGAAATCTGCTGGCACTTCTGGCACAAAGTCACCTCGGGTGATGTCGCGTTCTTGCTGAACGGTCAGGCCCAGAGTGATAATATCAGCACCGGCCTGCATCTCTGCAACAGAGGCCTCGGCCTTGTCAGTCAAAGCTGCCACAACCTGAGTGCTGCGCCAACGGGCGGCCACATCTTCTTTGATCTCGTCAAAGGGGGCAGGGGCGGCTTCGGTTTCGCCATCAAGGCGCAGCGCAAAAATGCCACCGTCATCCAGGCTTTCGATCTCTGGGAAATCCGTTGTACTGATCTGAGCTGCCAGCCGACGGAAGTCTTGATAGCCTGCGATGCCTTCGGACAGACCTGTGTGGTAGGCGATGCTGCCCAATTGCAGATCAGTTTCTTCCACAAGCTCTTCTAGGGTTGCACCACCCGCAAGCAGATCGTCGATGTCATTGATCTGCGCATCAATCACACGACGTGCACGATCCGCTGCAATGGCGTCACGCAGTTGCGGTTCTGCCTCTTCAAAGGTGGTTTCCTGTGCCGCCAGGATCGCATTCACGCGAAACAACGCCGGGCCAAGATCGGTTTGATGGGGGCCAACAACAGCACCGGTTTCCGCGGTGAAGACCAGATCGCCAGCGTCAGACAGAGATGGTTTCGTCACGTCTCCCATATCGACATCAGCCAATGTCAGGCCACGTGCTTCTACCAGTTTTTCGAATGTCGCGTCACCGGCGTTGATCTGTGCCAGCGCCTCGGTGGCCTCGTCTGACGTGCCAAAGACCAAACGCTCAACCAGGCGGCGCTCCGGTTGGTTGAATTCTTCGGTACGCGCCTCGTATTCGGTGCGCAACGCATCTGCGTCAACTTCGACTTCGTCGATCAGCATAGATGGGATGATCCATGCATAGGTGATGTCGCGGGTCGCCGGGCGCATGAAGTCATCAATGTTGGCGTCATAGTAGCTGCGTAAATCTGCGTCAGTTGGCTCTGCAATCGCCTCATCCAGATTGTCTTCGGTCAGACGTGCGATCGAGAAACCCCGGCGTTCGCCAACATAGGCGATGAATGTATCTGCATAAGTCGAAGGCATCTCGACCCCAGCAATCACCGCGCCTTGCAACAGGTTGCGGGCCGCGTCTTCGCGGAGTGAGTTTTCAAACTCTGTTTCGTTCAAGCCAGAGTTTTGCAGTGCAAAACGGTATGCTTCGCGATCAAATGTGCCATCCAAGCCCTGGAAAGCAGAGATGGACAAAACTTGCTCTCTCAGGTTTTCATCACCCATCGACAAACCAAGGCGCTGTGCTTCGGCATCGAGCGCACGCGTGTTCAGCAAACGGGCCAAAACACGTTGATCTACACCAAACTGCTGGGCTTGCGCGAAAGGAACGCGCTGTCCGGTTTGTGCCTGAAGAGCGTTCAGCTCTTCTTGCAAGGCGCGGTAGTATTGATCCACGCTGATGTCTTTGCCGTCAACCGATCCAACGTTCTGAACTGCGCCGCCCAAATTGGTGATGCCAAAGCCGCCCAGACCAAAGATCAACAGACCCATAAGAATCCATACGAGCGTTTTGGAGATAGAGTTTTTCTTCTCGGACATGCGGCCCCCTGTTTGGCGCAGAATATATTGGTTGCGCATGTCTACGACGACATCAAAGGGGGGGCAAGCGGGAAGGGATGTAATACGTATCGCTTGTCAAAAGGTTTTCTGAATAAACAGATGATTTCTACGGCTATGTGGGACGAAACGATACAGTCAAATACTTTCGGAAAGCGCCCCAAAACGCTCACGATACTTAATGGGAGCCACGCCCATGGCTTTGCGGAACTCTCGCCGAAAGGTCTCGGCAGACCCAAAACCGCAAACATCCCACACATCGTTAAGGGGCGTTTCTGTGTTCTCTAGCAGTTCAGCTGCGCGATTAACCCTTTCCAATTTCAACCAGTTTAAGGGGGTTGTGCCAAGCTCTTCGGAAAATCGACGGGCCAATGTGCGCCCACTTGTTCCGGCAGTTTGCGCCATGCGATCCATCGGCCAGCTTTCGTTGAGCGATGATCGTATGGCATCTTGCAACTGGCTGAGCCCTGATCCAATGCGTGCTTTAGGTTCCGGGCGCGGAATGAATTGTCGTTGTCCGCCATCACGCTGCGCAGGCAATACCAATCGGCGCGCCACGCTGGCCGCAGCTTTGGCACCAAAATCCTCGCGGATAATATGCAGCCCCAAATCCAACCCTGCCGCAGATCCAGCAGATGTATAGATGCGTTCGTTTTGTACAAATAAAACATCCGGATCGACCGTGATGTTCGAATAACGCTCCGCAAGGAGTTCTGTATAGCGCCAATGGGTGGTTGCCGTTTTCCCATCCAGCAATCCAGCAGCGGCGAGCACAAACACACCAGAGCAGATCGATGCAATGCGTGCCCCATGTTCATGGGCCGTATACAGGGCCTCACAAAGGGATGCTGGCACTGGTGTTTCAGCTCCGCGCCATCCAGGCACGATGATCAGGCTCGCCTGTTGCAAAAGCTCTAGATCGTCTTGGGCTTCAATCTGAATCCCACCGACCGCCGTGATGGGGCCAGGCTCTGCCTTGACGGTGGTGAATTGATACCAATGGTCAAATTCAGGGCGTGACAGGGCAAACAACTCAACAGCAATGCCGAACTCAAAGGTACACAACCCATCATAAGCGATCGCGCAAACCAAAGGCCTTTTTGGGGAAGGTGTGTCTGTTTTTGTCATTTTGGCTAAATATGACCGATGGTTGTCTTTTCTGACAGTATCGCGATTTTTCATCTCATGGCAAGGATGAACCATCAACCGCATAGCGAACGCACACAGTGAGAGAAAGCATGATCCAACTCAACGCATTGACCGCCGCCATCCAAACTTACTTTGACGCCATTCATGAATGTGACGTGCAAAAGCTGAATGCTGTATTTCATCCACAATCCAGCCTGTTTGATGCAGACAACGGAACCGTCTTTGTCGAATCCATTGATAGCTTTAGCCAAGATGTGGCAGGGCGAACGTCACCCGCCAGCGTGGGGCAAGACCAAGAGGCAGAGATCTTACTGATTGACTATCTGTCTCCGATCAGCGCCACCGTTAAAATCCGCATCCGCGCCCATAATAGTATTTTTGTGGATCACCTTGGGTTCGTGAAAGGTTCCGAAGGCTGGCAGATTGTTTCCAAGATTTGGCATCTGGAGAGCGAATTGAATGCGTAAACATATTGATCTAGGGCGAAGGTGATTTTTTGCTTTGCCTGAATAATTAACGAGTTGAATATGGAAGTATTTTAATGGTCGCTGGCATCATAAGCTGCATTGGGCCGGGCCTATGCGGCGCTTACGACGTATTTGGCCCGACCATAGGATGTGATTGCGGTACTTGATCACATCGAACAGAACATAGCTGAGTACCCCTATATCGGCATCAATCGCAAATCAGTCTTGGGGGGCTGCCGGAGGATACACAGCTATGGCAACGGTTAGTGCGCGGGGTGATCCGCAAAAGCTGCAAAGCGGCTGTGATTATTGATCCGGGTATTATCAACACGCTGACGCCGAACAGCCTAGAGCGTATCGACGTTTCACTTTTGAACCTAGGCACTCAGGTAACCGTTCCAGCAGGTGCGCACGCCCCAAACGCAGACCATGTGCTTGTCGCGGGGCAAACCACTTTAGGTTTCTTGCTGAATGCAAAGAAAAGAGCGCTGAGATTTTGCGCAATAAGGGCGAGCCTGACCTGTTGTGCGGTGCCAATCCAGACCGCGCCCGCCGTGAAGTACGCGATCAGCTTATCGGTCGGATTGGCACCTTTTTTAAAGGCGAATATCTAGCCGAGGTTCAGTGGCCTTGTGCGTCAAATGCAGCAAGGCGCTTAAACAAAGTACCAATCTCTGTGCGGTCTACATTGGCAAAGGCGATGCGCAGCTGTTTCTGACCGGCTTTGTCACCCTCTGGCGTGAACATCGTGCCCGGCAGGGTTAGCACATGGGCCTGATCCACCAAAGCTTTGGCAAGCTGGTCAGATGGCATGTCAAACGGGTGTTCAAGATAGGCGAAATAGGCGCCTAATCCCAAAAGCTTCCAGCCTTTGTCAGCCAATACAGGCATATTGTCGGCAATCGCCGCGCGGCGATCCAGGATTTCTGCGCGTTCACCTGCCAGCCAATCCCCAAGGTTCTGCATCCCCCAGAGCGCCGCATATTGCCCCAGTTGGTTAGGGCAAATGGTGACAGTATCGAGAAATTTCTCTGCTTCTGCCAAAAGAGTCTGGCTGGTGACCATTGCCCCAACACGGTGGCCGGTCAGCCGATAGGCTTTGGAAAAGGAATAGAGCTGAACCAGGGTCTCATCCCAGTCTGGGTCAGAGAACAGGTCGTGTGGTGCACCCGTGCGGCTGTCAAAGTCGCGATAGGTTTCATCGACCAACAGCTTGATCCCATGCGCTTTGGCCAGATCATAAAAGGCCCGCACAAGTGCCGCCGGATATTCGACCCCACCGGGATTGTTGGGGGTGACCAGCACAATGGCGCGGGTGCGTTCGGTGATCAGGGCTTTAGCTGTGTCTGGATCGGGCAGGAGATCGGCACCGGTTTGCAAAGGCACCGCGGTGACGCCCTGCATATCAAGCCACATTTTATGATTGAAATACCAAGGGGTTGGCAGGATGACTTCATCCCCTTCGCCCGCAATTGCAGCCAAAGTGGCCGCAAAAGCCTGATTGCAACCCGAGGTGATGGCCACCTGTTGCGCATGGATCGTGCCGTTATAGGCAGTGGACCATTGGCTGGCCACTTCCGCCCGCAAGGCATCCAATCCAAGAACAGGGCCATAAAGATGCGCCTCTGGTGTTTCGACGGCGGTCTTGGCGATGAATTCTCGCAAAGACAGCGGTGGCGCCTCGACCGGTGCGGCCTGACTGACATTGATCAGCGGCTTGTCGGCCGGAAAGGATTTATCCGCCACCCAACTGCGCGCAGCCATAACTGGCGGCACAAAGGTTTGTGCGGTGCGTGAAGAACCCGTCATGATAAAACCTATTTAGTCAGAGCCGCGGTAGGGCTGCACATATTGCAACGCCATATCCCAAGGGAAAAAGATCCACGTGTCTTGGCTGACTTCGGTAATAAAGCTGTCGACCTGCGGGCGTCCCTGCGGTTTGGCATAAACCGTGGCGAAATGCGCCTTGGGATACAAAGAGCGCACCAATTCCAAGGTTTTTCCGCTGTCGACCAGATCGTCGATGATCAGAATGCCTTCACCGTCTCCCATCATTTCAACGTCAGGGGATTTGATGACCTTGGCTTCGCCGCGATCCTGATGGTGATAGGATTTCACCGAAATGGTATCCACATGGCGGATATCCAGCTCGCGGGCCACGATCATCGCTGGGGCCATGCCGCCACGCGTGATGGCGACGATGGCCTTCCAAGCGCCATTGTCTGGGCCTTGGCCATCCAAGCGCCACGCTAAAGCACGGGAATCGCGGTGAATTTGGTCCCAACTGATGTGAAAGCCCTTCTCGTGGGGCAGACGATCATTCATGTGTCACTCTTATGTTGTGTTCTGAGCAGATTGCATGGGTCATATCAGATTGAATGATTTGATCAAACACTCAAAAACGCGATGGTCTTAGCTGCGATCCAGCAATAAACGCACCCCTAGTGCCCCCAAAACCACCGAGGCCGCCCGATCAAGGATGGGTTTCAGCCGCAAGTACCTATCGCGCACCGCCGAGGTCGACATCAAAAGCGCAAAGCCACTGTAGAAGCACAATTCAATAAACAGATGATTTCCAACCACAAATGCCTTTTCCGCAAAGGTGAGGTTTTGGGGAAATATGACCAGTAGGACAGCAGATGCAAACAGCACGGATTTCGGGTTGGCAAGGTTCACAGTCATGCCCGTCACAAAAGCGCGGCGGTGTGGCGTGTCGGTGTTTGATGCTGCAATTGGCTTGGCGGCATCGCGCCACATGCCAAAGGCAATCCATAGCAAATACAGCGCTCCGGTGAGTTTCATGGCCATGTAGGCCCAGGGAAACACGGCAAAGATGCTATCAAGCCCCAACAGGGCAAGTGTTGTCCACAATGCAGCCATCACAGCAAGACCAGCGCCGGTGGTTAGGCCTTGTTTCATCCCGCCTGACAATGTGGCGCGAATGGAAAACAACATCGCAGGCCCCGGGCTGGCCATGGCGGCCAGCAACGTCAGGTTAAATGCCAAAAGATGTGTCCAGTCCATATCGCAAATCCTTAAATTCAGGTGATCGCGATTTTGGCCCCCAAGGCCGCAAGCCCCGCACCAAAGACACGATCAAAAACGCCTTTGAGGCTGATGTAACCACGTCTTGTCTTTTCAAACGAGAAAATTCGCACAACGATGATGTTCCACGCCATTTCGCCGATGAAAATAAGAGCAAGCAAAAGTCCCAAGATCCACAGTGGGGCGCTTTCTGGAATGGTACCAGCAAATACCGCGCCAAAGAAGATGGGCCCTTTGGGATTGGCAAGCTGGGTCAATACGCCAAGCTTGAACGCTGCGAATTTGCCGCGCGGGGTGCGGGTTTCGTCAGATTGCTCAATTGGCTCATCCGCATGGGCCCACATTTTGTAGGCCAAATACATCAAATACACGGCACCCAAGATTTTAAGCGCAATCAACAGGGCAGGGGCGTAGTCAAACAGGATCGACAGGCCAAACAGCGCTGTGCTGGCCCAAAAGACTGCGCCAGCGCCAATGCCCGCGGACAAAGCCGTGCCTGTGGCCAGGCCTTCGCGCAAACCAATACGAGCCGACATTAAAACTGCCGGCCCAGGTGTCATTGCGGCGGCCAGGCACAAAAGCCAAGACGCCAGAAATGCAGTTAAAGTCATTTCTTACCAGTGACCGCGTCGATATCTGGCGCATCAACGGCCTTCATACCAACCACGTGATAGCCAGAATCAACGTGCAGGTTTTCGCCCGTTACGCCAGAGGACAGATCGCTGAGCAGATAAAGCGCAGAATTGCCCACATCATCGATGGTCACGGTGCGACGCAGTGGAGAGTTCAGCTCGTTCCATTTCAGGATATAGCGGAAATCACCGATGCCAGAGGCCGCAAGCGTTTTGATCGGGCCTGCAGAAATCGCATTTACGCGGATGTTCTGTTTGCCAAGGTCTTCGGCCAGATATTTAACCGATGCTTCCAGCGCGGCTTTGGCCACACCCATGACATTGTAGTGCGGCATCACCTGCTCGGCACCGTAGTAGGTTAGGGTCAGTGCAGCCCCGCCATCTGTCATCAATTTCTCTGCACGTTGCATCACGGATGTGAAGCTGTAGCAGGAAATATCCATGGTCATCAGGAAGTTATCACGGCTGGTGTCGACATAGCGGCCACGCAGTTCGTTTTTGTCAGAAAAGCCAATGGCGTGAACGATAAAGTCGATCTTGCCCCATTTTTTCTCGATTTCAGCAAAGGCAGCATCGATGGACGCTGGGTCTGACACATCACAATCGATCAGTGTGTCGACGTTCAATTGCTCTGCCAGTGGGGCCACACGTTTTTTGAACGCATCGCCCATATAAGAGAACGCAAGCTCTGCGCCCGCGTCGGCACAAGCTTTGGCAATACCCCAGGCAATAGATTTATCGTTGGCAAGGCCCATGATTAGGCCACGCTTACCAGCCATCAGATTATTTGACATTTGGACAACTCCGTCCCTTATTCGCTTTTAAATGCACCTTTAGGCGATCGGTTGACCTGCATCAAGGCCGACACACGTTAGGGGCGCGACTAAAGTGGTATCGGAGCGACAGAATGACAGACCGTAGCGGAATATTTGCCGGAGATGATCCAATCGAGATCATTCGCACGTGGCTGGCCGAGGCCGAAAAGGTTGAGCCCAATGACCCCAATGCCATGGCGCTGTCCACGGTGGATTCGGATGGCCTGCCCAATGCGCGGATGGTTTTGCTGAAAGATATCGAACCAGATGGGTTTGTGTTTTACACCAACTACGGCTCTGCCAAGGGGCAAGAATTGGATGCCACTGGCAAAGCGGCCTTTGTGATGCATTGGAAAACGTTACGTCGCCAAGTGCGCGTGCGTGGTTTGGTGAGTCGCGAAGATGGGGCCAAAGCAGATGCCTATTATGAAAGCCGCTCTCTCAAAAGTCGCCTAGGGGCCTGGGCCAGTGATCAATCTAAGCCTTTGAAAAATAAGGCATCATTGGTGGCAGAGGTGGCTAAAGTGACCGCAAAGCACGGCACAGCCCCCAAACGCCCTTCCTTTTGGGGGGGATTCCGCATTGCTCCACTTGAGGTTGAGTTGTGGGCGGACGGTGCTTACAGGTTACATGATCGCTTCGTTTGGAAACGTGCAAGCCTTTCAGATAGTTGGGAAACTATACGTTTGAACCCTTGAACCCTCTACGTTGAAAAGTGCAAGTCTATGAAAGGCTTGGGATTTTGTTCTTGCCGAACTTCGGTTAATATCGCAAAAGTAGAGCTACCATGGGGATGGGATTACGTTAGGTAAGGCATAGGAAATGAATGAAGTTACTGCCCCTAAAATCAAAGGGCAGGTGAAATGGTTCGACCCAATGAAAGGGTTCGGATTCGTCGTGTCTCACTCAGGTGGGCCCGACATTCTTCTGCATGCAAATGTGTTGCGCAATTTCGGGCAAAGCTCGGTTGCGGACGGCGCACATATTGAGCTGACTGTCCAGGAAACCGACCGCGGCGTCCAAGCGGTCGAGGTGATTTCTGTTGAACCACCAGAAGCGGCCAATTTGGCTGGCTTGGGGGATTTCGAGCATCTGTCTGAAGATGAAATCGCAGACCTGACGCTAGAGCCCGCACGGGTGAAGTGGTTTGACAAAGGAAAGGGCTTTGGCTTTGCCAATGTCTTTGGTCGCCCTGAAGATGTCTTTATTCACGTCGAAGTGTTGCGGCGCTGCGGGTTGGCAGAGTTGCAGCCGGGCGAAGCGATTGCTATCCGTATCATTGACGGGCGTCGTGGAAAAATGGCCACTCAAGTCAGCGCCTGGGAAACTGCAGCAGATATAGACGAGTAAGCCATGTTGAACCCCCGCCGCGCTGTTTTATCCATTCTTGGCGCGGCACTGGGGGTTGGGCTTTCTGTCACCGCCGTTTTTGCAGAAACCACCTGTCGATCAGATACCGTGCATTTGCGCGGTGATTGGGGCACGGCACGTTTCACTGTCGAAGTTGCAAACAACGCCCGCGACCGGGCACGGGGATTGATGGGGCGACCGTCGATGCCAATGGGCAGCGGAATGCTGTTTGTCTATCATCGCACGGGGCCACTGGCCTTTTGGATGCGCAACACGCTGATCCCTCTCGACATCATCTACATGGATGAGACTGGCACCGTGGTCGATATCGCCCACAATGCGAAACCGCTGGATGAAACCGCATTGCCCAGTAAAAAGCCGGGCCGCTATGTGCTTGAAATCAATGGCGGTTTGGCGCGAGCTTTGGGTATCCAAGCGGGCACAGAGCTGCGCCACCCCGCTGTACTTCAACATACTGCAGCATGGTCTTGCCGCGAACCGGTTTAGGTCGTCCAAACAAATCACAAAAATTATGCATTTGCGCAATTTAGCTCTTTTCAATTCGGGGTGTGATGTTTAAACGGTGCGAACGGTCCGGGGCGTAGCGCAGTCTGGTAGCGCACCTGTTTTGGGTACAGGGGGTCGTGAGTTCGAATCTCGCCGCCCCGACCACTTCTTTCCCTAATATTCCCAACATCTTATCGTGACGATCCAACTGGAATTGTCATGTGTCGTAGATGTTGAGCCTCCGCCTTCATTCCTTCGTCAAAGAGCTTTGCAACCCGTTTCTGAATAAGTAATAATTTGACGCGTTAAGAAGATTGCGGCACCCTGCATTCGTTAAAACGCATTTTAACTGTGTCGAATTGATTTAAGAATTGGAAAAACGATGAAGCTGATCGCTTATTTTGCACTTGCTGTTGTTACAGCGTCTCCAGCCCTTGCCGAAGGCTTTTCGCGGATTACCACCAAAGCCGAGTACATCGAAAATGTTGTCGGTAAAAATGGATGTAACGACAGTGGCTGCGCCAAGGCTTTGAAGAATGGGAAAATGAAGGGTAAATTTGGCGCTTTGAAGTTCAGAGGAACCTGGGAGTGGCGCGATCAATACTTATGCCGCTCAGGAAAGCTGGGGGACAAAGACCTGGGGACGGATTGCCAAGTGATCGAAATATCTGGAAATAAATTGCGCATCACGCGTAACAAGGGTGAAGGTAAGTCTGTCGAGTACACGATTCAGTAAGGGGCTGCGGCGTGCCATGTTCTGGCATGCAACGGGCGGCTCAAGGCCGCCCCGATCCAGATCACACATAAAAGCTTAACTTATTGCCGTCCAAATCGCGGGCATAGGCTGAAAACTTAGGCCCACGTTGCATAGGGGCGCCTTCGCTGTGCCCGCCAAGTTCAATGACTTTGTCATGCAATCGTGTGACGTCTTCGGCGTTATTTACTTCAAAGCCCAGCATGGTGCCATTGCCAAAAGTCGCAGGCTCTTCATCAAAGGGCAGGGCAACCGCAAAGAAATAGCCCTCGCCCTGCCAATAGGTCATGCGTTCTGTGGCGAACACTTGCGGGATGCCGGATTGGTCAAAGAGCGCATTATAGAATGTAACAGCTGCATCCATGTTGTTCGTTCCAATGACAAAGTAATTCAGTTTCATAGTATATGCCTCGTGTGACGTTTGCAGTGACGTGTAGAATGGGCCATTGCTAAATGGCGCGTTTGGTGCGGCTTTCATAATGAAGGGTGCTGTCAGAAGATGTCAGTTTACATGCTGACACAGACTGACAGTAACGGCGGCACAAGGGCGCTCATGGGAATGTTTTCGCGCTGGATCATTCTCTTTCTAAAATCTGTCACTTTTCTCTTTTCATTCCCGCGCGACCAGATTAAACGGTGCGCACGGTCCGGGGCGTAGCGCAGTCTGGTAGCGCACCTGTTTTGGGTACAGGGGGTCGTGAGTTCGAATCTCGCCGCCCCGACCACTTCTTTCTTTCCCAAGTTTACGAATTGCCAGCGCATCCAGCGCGGCGCCATTCGTTTGAGCAATTTCAGATTTCAGGTATCAGATCGCGACTTTCTGAGGGTCAGAAAACGAATGCCCTGTGTTTTTGAGTTCTGTTGAAAAAATGTCATATATCTAGTGTTAACTTTGGTTTAATACCTACATATTGTGGGTAAGTTGGCGCATTTACCTTTTGGTAAATAAAAAATTCTTAGTTTATAAGGGCTTCCTTGCCAGCATAATTATATGCGCTGTGGAAAACAATTTGAGTAACCTGTGAAGGAATCAAGTTCAGGTTGAAACAAGCTTTCGTAAAGTTTTCGTCAACAGGAAATTCCGGCGTTTCTCCAAAATAAAATCGTTGACCGAGCGCACCTCGATACGCCAGATTGTGGGGGTGGGTCGTGCCGCATACCATATATAGCGTGTAGACGACCACGTAGGGACTAAACGGAATTACCAAACTCTGACGATGTTGGGGTAGGGACGGTCACCCATATCGGGGGGACCGCACAAAGAAGTTTTGACCAACGTGGCGCTGCATATGTGGTGAAATTTGCGCGCTGACCCTGTTGCAAAAGACTTTTTAAACATTCTGAGACTTCAGGGGCAAAAATGAAGATCGAGAGAAAATTCACCAAAGCTGATCAGGACGCTTACGCAGACCTGGATTTCATTACCACCACATCTGAAATTCGGAACCCTGACGGGTCGGTCGTTTTTAAGCTCGATAACGTTGAAATTCCCAAAAGCTGGAGCCAGGTGGCCTCGGATGTCATCGCTCAGAAATACTTCCGTAAGGCGGGCGTTCCAAGCGCTCTAAAGCCGGTTAAAGAAAAGGGAGTGCCTGAGTTCCTTTGGCGCTCTGTTCCGGCGGAAGGCGCCGAGATGAGTGGTGAAACCAGTGCCAAACAGGTGTTTGACCGTTTGGCGGGCGCATGGACGTACTGGGGCTGGAAGGGTGGCTACTTTACCACTGAATCAGATGCCCGCGCGTATTTTGACGAAATGCGCCACATGCTGGCCACCCAACGCGCCGCGCCAAACTCTCCGCAGTGGTTTAATACGGGTCTGCATTGGGCTTATGGCATTGATGGGCCTGCCCAAGGTCACCACTATGTCGACTATAAGTCGGGCAAGCTGACCAAATCGAAATCTTCATATGAACATCCACAGCCGCACGCTTGCTTTATTCAGTCTGTATCAGATGACTTGGTAAACGAAGGCGGGATCATGGATCTTTGGGTGCGCGAGGCGCGCCTGTTTAAATACGGTTCCGGCACCGGAACAAACTTTTCGTCTCTGCGTGCCGAAGGTGAAAACCTGTCAGGTGGGGGCATGTCCTCTGGCCTTATGGGCTTTCTAAAAATCGGGGATCGTGCCGCTGGTGCGATCAAATCAGGCGGGACCACCCGTCGAGCAGCCAAGATGGTGATCTGCGATGCCGACCACCCGGACATCGAAGAATTCATCAATTGGAAAGTGAAGGAAGAGCAGAAAGTCGCGTCAATCGTCGCTGGCTCCAAAATCCATGAAGAGAAGCTAAACGAGATTTTCGCAGCCATTCGCGGCTGGGACGGTTCCACAGAAGACGCTGTGGACCCAAAGAAGAACGACCAGCTTAAATCCGCAATCCGTGGCGCTAAGAAGTCCGCAATTCCAGAGACTTACGTCAAGCGCGTGCTGGACTATGCCAAGCAGGGATATTCCAGCATTGAATTCCCGACATATGACACGGATTGGGACAGTGAAGCCTACGCCTCGGTGTCGGGTCAGAACTCCAACAACTCTATTCGCGTGACAGATGCTTTCCTGAAAGCCGTGCGTGAAAATAAAGATTGGGAACTGATCCGCCGCACCGATGGCAAGGTGGCCAAAACCATCAAAGCCCGCGATCTGTGGGAGCAAGTGGGCCACGCCGCATGGGCCTGTGCTGATCCGGGCATTCAATTCCACGATACCGTAAACGCGTGGCATACCTGCCCAGAAGACGGTGAGATTCGCGGTTCAAACCCTTGTTCTGAATACATGTTCTTGGATGACACAGCCTGTAACTTGGCGTCTATGAACCTGCTGACGTTCCTAAAAGATGGCACATTCCAAGCGGATGACTACATGCACGCAACGCGTCTGTGGACCATCACGTTGGAAATCTCTGTGATGATGGCGCAGTTCCCATCCAAGGAAATTGCACAACGTTCCTATGACTTCCGCACCCTCGGTTTGGGGTATGCCAACATCGGCGGCCTGCTGATGAACATGGGTCTGGGCTATGACAGCGACGAAGGTCGCGCATTGGCCGGTGCGTTGACCGCGATCTTGACCGGTGTGTCTTATGCGACTTCCGCTGAAATGGCGGGTGAATTGGGGGCGTTCCCGGGCCACGCGAAAAACGCAAACCACATGCTGCGCGTCATTCGCAACCACCGCAACGCAGCCTATGGCGCCACCGAGGGTTATGACGCCTTGGCAGTAAAACCAGTGCCGCTGGATCTGGCCAATGTGCCCGACCAAACGCTGGCCAAATTGGCGATGGCGTCTTGGGACACCGCGTTGGAACTGGGTGAGAAATACGGCTATCGCAACGCGCAGGTCTCTGTGATTGCGCCCACCGGAACCATTGGTTTGGTGATGGATTGCGACACAACCGGCATCGAGCCTGACTTTGCCTTGGTGAAGTTCAAAAAACTCGCAGGCGGCGGTTACTTTAAGATCATCAATCGCTCTGTTCCGGGCGCATTGACCAAACTGGGCTATGGTTCAGCTCAGATCGAAGAGATCATTTCCTACGCGGTGGGCCACGGCACCATCGGCAACGCGCCCGCGATCAATGCTACCACTTTGGCAGGCCACGGTTTTGGCAAAGCAGAGCTCGACAAAGTCGAAGCATCGCTTGGCACGGCCTTTGATATCCGCTTTGTTTTCAACCACTTCACCTTGGGCGAAGACTTCTGCACCAAAACGCTGGGTATCCCGGCAGCCAAGCTGAATGATCCAGAATTCAACCTGCTGTCTCATCTGGGCTATAGCAAAGCTGACATTGATGCAGCCAATGATCATGTTTGTGGCACCATGACACTAGAGGGTGCGCCGCACTTGAAAGATGAGCATCTGCACATCTTTGATTGCGCCAACCCATGCGGCAAGAAAGGCAAGCGTTACCTGTCTGTCGACAGCCACATCACCATGATGGCCGCAGCGCAGTCGTTTATTTCCGGTGCGATCTCTAAGACGATCAACATGCCAAATGATGCAACGATCGAAGATTGCCAAAAAGCCTATGAACTTAGCTGGTCTTTGGGCACCAAGGCAAACGCGCTGTATCGTGATGGCTCTAAACTGTCACAACCTTTGGCCGCCGCGCTGATCGAAGACGATGAAGAGGCCGAAGAGATCTTAGAATCCGGCACCCCGCAAGAAAAAGCACAGGTTCTGGCAGAAAAGATCGTCGAAAAGGTCATCGTCAAAGAGCTGGTGAAATCACACCGCGAAAAAATGCCAGAGCGCCGCAAGGGCTATACGCAAAAAGCGGTTGTAGGTGGGCACAAAGTCTATCTGCGGACCGGCGAATATTCTGACGGTTCTTTGGGTGAAATCTTTATCGATATGCACAAAGAGGGCGCAGGCTTCCGTGCGATGATGAATAACTTTGCCATCGCCGTGTCGGTTGGTCTGCAATACGGCGTGCCGCTCGAAGAGTTCGTCGATGCCTTTACCTTCACCAAGTTTGAACCAGCGGGCATGGTGCAGGGCAACGACAGCATCAAAAACGCAACGTCGATCTTGGATTACATCTTCCGCGAGCTGGCCGTGTCTTATCTGGATCGCACAGATCTGGCCCATGTCAAACCAGAGGGCGCAAGCTTTGATGATCTGGGACGAGGAGAAGAGGAAGGCGTTTCAAACATCAAAGAATTGAGTGACGGTACGGCCTCTAAGTCTTTGGAAATGCTTAAGCAAATTTCCTCCACCGGATATCTTCGCAAGCGGGTTCCGCAAGAACTTGTTGTGCTGAACGGCGGTGTAGATCCTGAAACCGCGCTGAAAACGCTGGTGCCCGAAGTGGCCCAGACTGTGCAAACAGCAGTGGCAACAGGCACGGTGAGCCTCGATGCCCGCACCAAAGCCAAGATGCAGGGCTACGAAGGTGACCCGTGTGGCGATTGCGGCAACTATACTTTGGTGCGCAACGGCACTTGCATGAAATGCAACACCTGCGGCGGAACATCTGGCTGTAGCTGATTGAGACGGGGGGGGGCCGTGTCGGCCTTTCCGGCACCCTCGGCGGGGGGTATATCCCGCCACGAATTCCAAGTTCTAGAAAGGGTGCGCTCTTTCTACGACGATGCTCAAGCCGCAGGCAAAACTAAAATCGAGCGGTATAAGAGTGAGCTTGAGTAGCGAAACTGGGGGGCATGGCCCCCCAATTTTCTATTCATGATTCAAACGCTGGCAAGTGGATCGGAAAGCTTGCCCTAAGTTGGGCATCAAGGTCTTTATCAAACGCCGCAGCTGCGGGTTTTGATAGGATGTCCTCTTTCCGTTTGGTTGCTTTGTCGATCAAGTCTGGCTTGCCAACTTCGGCCCATTCTTTAGGTGAGGTTCGGTCGGCATGTGTCGGATAAAAATAGTCTTTTTGCATTCTGGAAAGGGTTTCTGACGTGCCCAGATAATGGCCCGGGCCACCCATGCAAACCTCTTTCATTTGGTCCAGCGCAAGGGTGGTGTCATCCACCTCGATACCACGTAGGCAGCGTTGTACTTGGCCGATCAAATCGTCACCCAAGATCAGGCTTTCGTGGCAAAATCCCAAAAGTGACGCGTGCATTCCAGCGGCTTCATAGACCATGTTCAACCCGCCCAAAGCACCCATCAAATTAGAGCACATCTGCTCCCATCCGGCCTGCATGTCTGGCAATTTAGAATCCGTCATGCCTGCCGCCGCTCCGCCGGGCAGGCCATAATATTGGTGCATCTGGGCACAGCCTGCGGTCAAAAGGGCCTGTTCACCCGAACCGGCCGTCATGGCGCCTGTGCGCAGATCCAGCCCAAAAGGCCATGTGCCAAAGATCGCCGGATGGCCCGGTTTCACCGCATTCACATAGACCAGCCCGGCCAGACATTCCGCCACGGCCTGAACAATCGCCCCGGCGGTTGTAGATGGCGCGGTCGCGCCTGCCATGCCTGCTGACAACAACAACACCGGCATTCCGCCAAGAATGCAGCGCTCCATAACCTCGCAGCTTTCGGTCGCGAATTTGAGTGGGGGCACCACAAAGCAATTGGTGTTGCCCACGAAGGGTCGCGCCCGAAACGCGTCTTCGCCGCCCGCCATCATGTGCAGCATTTGCAAGGCATCATCCACGAAATCCGCTTCGGTGAATGCGGTGCCGATGTGCTTGGTGGTGCCCGAACAGCAGGCATAAAGCGTGTTCAGATCCATTTCCCGATTGTCAGTGATATCCCGTGCAATCAAAGGTCGTTGAACGAAGTGAATGTTCTCCAGTGCATCTCCGATTTTTGCAGCATCATGAAGGTCTTGCAGGGTGGAGTTGCGGTAGTTTTGCCCACGTGCATCCACCATGGAAACCGCAGCCCCAGCGGTGCCAAAATGCACCCGCGTGCCGGAAAGATGTAGATCGTTTTGCCCATCACGACTGTAAAGCGTGATATCGCGACAGGCCTGATCTAACGCGTTTTGCACGGTCTCACGGGGGAACCGAAGCCGCCCATCGTCGCCAAGTCTGGCGCCCATTTTGGTCATATAGGCGATGCCACTTTCAGGCGCGTCGACCAATCCGATTTCTTCGAGTGCCCGCAATGCAGCCTCGTGAATACGGTCCTGATCTTGTGGCGAAAGCGGCTTATAGGCCCCTCCGGACATACCCGGTTGAATGGCGCGTTGCTCTGCTGTGGGGGCGGCGGCGCGGGCCATGCGGCGGGCCTGGCGTCCTCCAGAGCGTCGGGATCTGTTTGCTGTCATCAGAGGGAGTCCTCCTGTTCAATATGTTACGAAAATGGTGAGTTTCGTTAGAGAACAGGTCGACCACGTGCTGCACGCCCACGTTCCGCACCGATGGTGCGTGACACAAGCGAGATTTTCCAGCGGCAGTTTTTCATGTGATCCTTTGCGTTATGTAAAAACTCTACAACGAAAAAAATCGATCTGGCAATCACCGTTTTAGTCTTCGGTTAGCTCGTCTGGCGTATCGCCCAACAAATACCGTGGACCAGAGCCGCGTTTTTTGATGCGATCGTTTGGATTGTACAATTTGCAATGCGATAGCGACAGGCATCCACACCCGATGCAGCCATCAAGCTTATCGCGCAAGGCTTCCATCTGGGCGATGCGGGCATCAAGGTCTGCCCGGAACGTCTTTGAGATACGGGCCCAATCCGCAGGAGTGGGCGTGCGGCCTTCGGGTAAGCGATCCAGCACTTCGCCGATCTGAGCAATCGAAAACCCCATAGTCTGCGCGATCATCACAAAAGACAGCCTGCGAATGTCGGCCCGTTCGTACTGCCGTTGGCCGCCAGCATTGCGGAAGGGGCTGACCAGACCTTCGTCTTCGTAATAGCGAATGGCCGACGGCGCGAGGCCCGTACGGTCTGATATTTGGCCAATGCTAATGCCGCGTTTTGCTACCCGTTTGTTTTGCAATGAAACTTTCCACTTGAGTTAAAGCTCACTTGAAGAATTATAACATTTGCATCGTGATTTCAATAAGAAGGAAAAGATGCAATGCGTCTAGAGCATGTGAATATGACCGTTTCTAACCCTTTGGCGATGGCAGACGTATTGGTTGAGCTGTTTGACTGGACGATCCGGTGGCAGGGTGAGGCGATGGGCGACGGCCATACGGTTCATGTTGGCAGCGACGATAGTTATCTGGCGCTGTATTCCCCCGCGAAAGATTTGAAAGACCCCAGCAATAGCTATGAGCAGCGCGGCGGGTTGAACCACGTTGGCATCGTTGTGGATGACTTGGCCATGATCGAAGCCCGGGTAAAGGCCGCAGGGTTTGTACCGCACAACCATGCGAACTACGAACCAGGCACACGGTTCTACTTTGATGGGCCAGACGGGATAGAGTTCGAGGTGATCCAATATGATTGATCGGCTTTATCAAAACCCCGCAGGCTTGCTTATATACACGGGCACCTTGTTTGGCCTGACCTTCCCATTGGGCAAAATCGCCTCTCAGGCAGGGGTGCCGCCCATTGTGTGGGCCATGGTGATTTCGTTTGGCGCGGTGTTGTTCATTGCGCCAGACCTTATCCGCCGCCAAGACTTTCAAATCCCACGCGGGCAGGTGCTGCGCTATGTGGTGATTTCAGGATCTGTGTCGTTTGCCTTGGTCAATGTGATGATCTTTGTGTTGATCCCACATCTGGGGGCAGGGCGCGTGGCGCTTATGTTTGCTTTGTCGCCGGTGTTCACCCTCGGCCTGTCTGTACTCTTTCGCTTAAAGGGCACGTCGCCGCTGGGTGTATTGGGCATTGGCCTCGGGTTGATAGGCGCCAGCGCTGTTGCCATGGGGAGGGGGGATCTGACCGCAGGCGCTCGGATCTGGGGCCTGCTGGGCATCACGTTACCCATGCTATTGGCTGCCGGAAACATCTACCGGACGTTGGATTGGCCCGAGGGCGCACACCCGGCCACTTTGGCCTTCTGGAGCCAAACTGCGGCCTTCGCAGCGCTTTTGGTGGTGTCTGCCGTAGGGAACGGAGCTGTGCCTTTGGTGCAGTTGACCGAAGTTCCATGGGTGACGCTGGTGCAGCTCATCGCGGCTGCCTTGATTTTCCCGGCCTATTTTCGGCTGCAAAAGCTGGGCGGTCCCTTGTTGCTAAGCCAAACCGGTTATGTCGCCGCTGCTGCCGGTTTGTTTTCAGGCTCGGTTTTTCTGGGTGAAGTCTATGCGTTGTCCACTTGGGCGGGGGCCGGGATGATCGCCCTTGGCATTGCCTTTACGATTTTGGCGCAATCACAGGTCTCTCTGCGTCAAAGGCAGGTCTAGAAGAGTCACTCTTTTCTTGACCGAAGGGGGGGCGGCCTTTTAGGGTCGCCCCCATGAACACTGTACGCATCTCAATTATTTGCTGCATTTCCTGCTGACATCACGCGGCGGGCTGTTCTTCTATTCCAAATATGTTGTGAACTTGGTAAGCCCGCCGCGCACCCTTTGTATACGGACCTGCGTAAGGACGCGCTAAGACTATGAGCCAGACCACGATCAAGCTGCACAATTCAAAGACCCGCAAAAAAGAGGTCTTTGAGCCGATCGATGCTAAGAATGTGCGAATGTACGTCTGTGGACCAACAGTGTACGACCGGGCGCATCTGGGCAACGCGCGGCCTGTTGTGGTGTTTGATGTGCTCAATCGTTTGCTGCGGGAGGTCTACGGCCAAGATGCTGTGACCTATGTGCGCAACTTCACCGATGTGGATGACAAGATCAACGCGACAGCTTTGGCACGCAAAGAAGCCGGGGCCGCGGGCACGTTAGAAGATCTGGTTTCCGAACGCACCGAGGAAACCATTGAGTGGTACCTCAAAGACATGGGGGCTTTGGGCGCACGTGAGCCAGATCATATGCCCCGCGCCACAGCCTATATCGCGCAGATGGT
Source organism: uncultured Paracoccaceae bacterium (assembly GCA_947498415.1). Taxonomy (GTDB): domain Bacteria; phylum Pseudomonadota; class Alphaproteobacteria; order Rhodobacterales; family Rhodobacteraceae; genus Cognatishimia. Next base: position 256,550 of record CANMKB010000002.1, on the reverse strand, counting down.
TGCGATGATCCAAGATCTGATCGCCAAAGGGCATGCCTATTCAGATGGCGCGGGCCATGTGCTGTTTTCGGTCAAAAGCTATGACAACTACGGCGCGCTGTCAGGGCGGTCTGTGGATGACATGATTGCCGGTGCCCGGGTTGAGGTTGCAGATAATAAACGCGACCCAATGGATTTTGTGCTGTGGAAACCGTCGACCGATGAGATGCCCGGTTGGGACAGCCCATGGGGCCGAGGCCGTCCGGGCTGGCACATCGAATGTTCTGCCATGGCGCATGACCTGCTGGGCGAAAGCTTTGACATTCACGGCGGCGGCAATGATTTGCAATTCCCGCACCATGAAAACGAAATCGCCCAAAGCTGCTGCGCCCATCCAAAGGGAGAATTTGCCCGCTATTGGATGCACAACGAGATGCTGCAAGTCGAAGGCAAGAAGATGTCTAAGTCATTAGGCAACTTCTTTACCGTGCGCGATTTGTTGGATCAGGGCGTGCCGGGCGAAGTCATTCGTTTTGTGTTCCTGTCAACGCACTACGGCAAGCCGATGGATTGGACGGCTAAGAAGGCGGCTGAAGCAGAGGCGACGCTGCGCAAGTGGTACGGTGTGGCTGAAGGTGCTGAGGCGGGCACAGTGCCTGTGTCTTTGATTGCAGCGGTGGCAGATGATCTGAACACCTCAAAAGCCTTGTCAGAGATGCATCAGCTCGCAAATGCCGGGGATGGGCCGGGCCTAAAGGCTGCGCTGAATTTCCTTGGGTTGCTTGATGCCGTGGCCCCTGAATGGGCCGCCAAGCCGGATGTTGATCTATCCAGCTTTGAGACCCTGCTGGCCGATGCTCGCACCAAGGCCATGGAAACCAAAGACTTCTCTGAAGTGGATCGCTTGAAAACCGCGCTGCTTGAGGCCGGTGTCGAAGTGCGGATGAGCAAAGCTGGCGTGGAACTACTGCCCGGTGCAAATTTTGATGCCGCCAAGTTGGAGGCCCTGAAATGAGCAAACAACGCCTATACCTTTACGACACCACGCTGCGCGATGGGCAGCAAACCCAAGGTGTTCAGTTTTCCACCGCCGAGAAAGTGCAAATCGCAAAGGCGCTTGATACGCTGGGTGTGGATTACATCGAAGGCGGCTGGCCCGGGGCCAACCCCACCGACAGCGAGTTCTTTGAAACGCGCCCCGACACCAAAGCGACGTTCACGGCCTTTGGCATGACGAAACGCGTCGGTATGTCTGCAGAAAACGATGATGTGCTGTCTGCTGTTTTGAACGCGGGCACGCCTGCGGTTTGTTTGGTGGGCAAAAGCCATGATTTCCATGTGGAAAAGGCATTGGGCATCACGCTGGCAGAAAACACTGAAAACATCAGCAAATCCATGGCGCATATCGTGGCGCAGGGCCGCGAAGCGATGTTTGATGCCGAGCATTTCTTTGATGGGTTCAAATCCAATCCTGACTATGCGCTAGAGGCTGTGAAAGCCGCCTATGACTCCGGTGCGCGTTGGATTGTGCTATGTGACACCAATGGGGGGGCGCTGCCGAATGAGGTGCGCAACGCCACCGAAGCAGTGATTGCCGCAGGTATTCCCGGGGATCATCTGGGCATTCACACCCACAACGACACGGAACATGCGGTGGCCAATTCTTTGGCTGCGATTGATGCAGGTGCGCGGCATGTGCAGGGCACGTTGAATGGTTTGGGCGAACGTTGCGGCAATGCCAACCTCACAACGCTGATCCCGATGCTCTTGCTGAAAGAGCCGTACGCCAGCCAGTTTGACACCGGTGTCACCCTTGAGGCCCTCAGCGGACTGACACGCATCAGCCGGATGCTGGACGACGTGCTGAACCGTGTTCCAACCAAACAAGCGGCCTTTGTGGGGGCGTCGGCCTTTGCCCATAAAGCTGGGCTGCACGCCAGCGCTATTTTGAAAGACCCATCGACCTACGAACACGTGGACCCGTCCACTGTGGGCAATGCGCGGATCATTCCGATGTCGAACCAGGCGGGCCAATCCAACCTGCGCCGCCGTCTGGCCGAGGCCGGGATCGAGGTGGAAAAGGGCAACCCTGCCTTGGCCCGCATTCTGGACCGGATCAAAGAAAAAGAAGCCGATGGGTATTCCTTTGATACAGCCCAAGCGAGCTTTGAGCTGCTGGCGCGCCAAGAGTTGGGCCAGCTGCCGAACTTCTTTGAGGTGAAACGCTATAAAGTCACCGTAGAGCGGCGCAAAAACAAGCGTGATCAGATGGTGAGCCTGTCTGAAGCAGTGGTTGTTGTGAAAGTCGGTGGCGAGAAAAAGCTATCAGTCAGTGAATCGGTGGATGAAACCGGCTCTGATCGTGGCCCGGTTAACGCGCTGGCAAAGGCGCTGGCCAAAGACCTTGGTCCATATCAGAACGTGATTGATGATATGCGTCTAGTCGACTTTAAGGTGCGGATTACCCAGGGCGGCACCGAGGCTGTGACGCGTGTTATCATTGATAGCGTAGACGGGCAGGGGCGTCGCTGGTCGACCGTCGGGGTCTCTCCGAACATAGTCGATGCTTCGTTTGAAGCACTGCTGGATGCGACCATCTGGAAATTGGTGCATGACGGCGCCACGCCGATTTAAGGGCTGAGCATGAACGATAACATCGCCGCCTGCGCGGGGATCGTCCAGAAGGGTGACCCTGATCGGTTTCTTGGTATCATGGCTGCCTCTGTGCCTGTGCGCGAGCTGCTGTTTCCGCTATATGCGTTTAACATTGAAGTCGCCCGTGCCCCATGGGTCACGCAGGAAAGCATGATCGCCGAAATGCGCCTGCAATGGTGGCGCGATGCGCTGGACCAGATCGCTGCAGGCGCAACGCCGCGTCGGCACGAAGTTGTAACGCCCCTCGCGGAAACCCTCGACGCCAAACTTGTGCCTGCCCTAGATCAGATGATCGAGGCGCGGCGCTGGGATATCTACAAAGACCCGTTTGAGGATGAGGCAGATTTTTCACGCCACATTGATCAAACCGCGGGCACGCTGATGTGGACAGCTGTTGCGATGTTGGGCGGAACCGAAGAAACGCTTGCCCGCGATCTTGGTTATGCTGATGGGTTGGCACGGTGGTTTATGGCCATTCCAGAGTTTGAAGCGCAAAACCGAGTGCCATTGGTTGATGGTCGCCCTGAATCTTTGGTGAAGCTGGCGCAGGGCGGGTTAGACCGTCTACGTGCGATCAAGAATACCAAAACATCTAAACCATCAGTGCCTGCGTTGCGATTGGGATGGCGGGCTGAAGCCATTTTGACACAAGTGGTCCAAACCCCAGAACGTGTGGCAGATGACGCATTGGGTGAAAGCGATTTTTCTAAGAAAGCCAGATTGTTATGGCGATCCCTTCGCGCGACTTGGTGAGGCGAGGCGGGCGTTGTACGTTGCCAGGTCTTTGCCCGGTTCCTCGATAAACAAACCCGGCAAGACTGTGATCAGTTGGATTTGTTCGACCCTAAGACTTGCGAAATCATGCTTGCTGTCACACCAGCCCACAAGCGTCCATATCCGGCCCCAATAATCCAGTTTGAGCGGGCGAAGATCATGTCGCAGACCATCGGGCATTTCAATCATCAGCCGTTGTCGCGCCCTTATTGCAGACCGCAGCGTGGTGAGGTGCTTAAAGGCGTTGGTGGCCTCGGCAAAAGGATAGGTCGCATAGCCAAAGCCCTTGGGGGCGCTGTGCATATCCTCTGGCAGGACTGCATCAATCTTATCTGAAAGCGTTTGCGCGGCCTGTTCCAGATCAAGTTCACCACTTTGACCAATCGCAGCCAGACCCAGATGCAGTGCTTCAAGCTCTTCGATTGTGAGGTTTAGCGGAGGCAGGGTGAGCACCGCCTGCGCCGCATAGCCATGGCCCCGTTCGCCCTGAATCGGCACACCGCTCGACTTAAGCGTATCCATATCGCGGTAGATCGTGCGCAACGAGACCCCGAGTGCCTGCGCCAGATCTTCAGCCCGGTGGGTTTGTCCGTCTTTCAGATGTTCCATTAACAGGTTCAGGCGTGCACTGCGTTTCATCGGACCTCGGCTTGATTGATTCTGTTCAAATTTGCCAATTTTCTGACAACTGACAGAATAGTGTCATTTAAAATGGCATAAACTATCCGAATTGCAAGTTTCACCCCGGCATTGCCGCTTTCGGCGTCTCGGGCAAAGCAGTAGGAATGAAGCAGAGATACATTGTTGGGCGAAATGCCCATTCATGGGAGAAACATCATGTTGAACAATATCGGCCTTCCCGGCCTTCTGCTGATTGCTGTTGTGGTTTTGGTTCTATTTGGCCGCGGCAAGATTTCGTCACTGATGGGCGAAGTGGGCAAGGGCATCACCGCCTTTAAAAAGGGCGTAAACGACGGCACCAAAGAGCTGGAAGAAGACCTGGCAGAAGAAGCCAAAGACGTCACGCCAGCAGACGATAAAGACAAGGTCTAAACTATGTTTGACCTCGGCTGGACTGAACTGATGGTCATCGGGATCGTTGCGCTGATTGTGATCGGCCCTAAAGACCTGCCGGTGTTGTTTCAGCAGGTGGGCCGGTTTGTGGGCAAGGCCAAGGCAATGGGACGCGAGTTTTCCTATGCGATGAACCAAGCCGCAGATGAGGCGGGTGTGAAAGAAGCCAAGGATTCATTTAAGTCGGCGACTGATGGGTTAAACACCATTCAAAACCCGGCCAAAGCAGCGATGGATTCGGTCAAAGAGGCCACGGATTCTTTGACCAAGCTTGATCTGAACCCATCCACCGCCCTCAGCGAAGATCGCGCGAATGCCGCGCGGAAGATCCAAGAAGCCACCGCGAAGCAAACGGCGAAAAAGGCGCAAGCCGATGCTGCACCAGAGGCGAAAGACACTGAATGAGCCACACTGACGACATCGAAGACAGCGCAGCCCCGCTGATTGAACACCTTGCAGAGCTGCGCACACGCCTGATCCGCGCGGTTTTGGCGTTTATTGTGGGGATGGTGATCTGCTTTTCCTTTGGGGGGCAGATACTGGATTTCTTGCTGATCCCCATTGAAAACACCATGCGGGATTTGGGCAATCCAAACCCGGTGATGCAATACACAGCACCACAGGAATATTTCTTTACGCTGGTGCGTATCTCTATGGTGGGCGGCTTGGCCTTGGCCTTTCCTGTGATTGGCTATCAGCTTTGGCGGTTTGTGGCGCCGGGGCTGTATAAAAACGAAAAGAACGCGTTTCTGCCGTTTCTGATCTCGTCCCCTGCGTTGTTTCTGCTAGGCGCATCGTTTGCGCATTTGGTGGTGGTTCCGTTGGCGATGGCCTTTTTCTTAGGGTTTGCGGATTTACCATCCTACTTTGCAGCGCTCGTTGGTTCTGGCGAAGCCATTGATCCAAATGCAGTTGTACAAGACAAGGGCATCGACATTGTCTTTAACGGCAAGGTCAATGAAACCCTTGATATTACACTGAAAATGATTGTGGCCTTTGGTCTGTGTTTCCAGTTACCGGTGCTGCTGACCTTGATGGGCAAAGCCGGTCTGGTCAGCGCCGAAGGGCTGGGCAACGTTCGTAAATACGCCGTTGTTGGTATTTTGTTGCTGGCTGCTTTGGTGACACCGCCGGATGTGATCACTCAGTTGATCCTGTTTGTCGTGGTCTACGGGCTTTATGAAATCTCGATCTTCCTTGTGGGCCGGGTTGAGAAAAAGCGCGAAGCCAAACTGCGGGCCGAAGGCTATTATGACGACGAAGAGATGGACGATCTCGCAGAACAAGAAGACCTGAATTCTGATGGCAAATAAAACGATGAAACGTATTGCCGAGGCGCTAGAGCGGATGTCTCCAGCGCCTTTGGCGGCACCGTCTTTTGACAGTGCAGATGCCTTTGTGTGGCATGTTGAACCAGACCGGTTGACGCCAGTGCCAAATGTCAGCCGGGTGGATATCAACCTGCTGATTGGTGTGGATCGCTCGCGCGATACGTTGTTGGAAAACACACTGCAATTCGCCAAGGGCTTTGCCGCCAACAATGCCCTGTTGTGGGGTGCACGCGGTATGGGGAAATCCTCTCTCGTGAAATCCGTCCATGCCGAGGTGAACCGCCAGGGGCATCCCCTTAAGATCATCGAGCTACAGCGCGAAGATCTGCCAAGCGTGGCGCGGTTGCTTAACCTGTTGCGGGGCAGCGATGAAAGGTTCTTGCTGTTTTGTGACGATCTGTCGTTCTCTCATGATGATCAACATTACAAAAGCCTAAAGGCGGTGCTGGATGGGGGGATTGAAGGGCGGCCGGACAATGTGGTCTTTTACGCGACCTCTAACCGGCGTCACCTGATGCCACGCGATATGATCGAAAACGAACGGTCTACGTCGATCAACCCATCAGAGGCGGTTGAGGAAAAGGTTTCTTTGTCAGATCGCTTTGGTCTGTGGCTGGGCTTCCACCCCTGTGATCAGGATGAATTCCTAGCGATGATCACTGGCTATTGTGGTGCCTTTGGGGTCGAGATTGATGCCGAGACGCTGCGGGCTGAGGCCATCGAATGGCAGGCCACACGTGGCGGGCGTTCCGGCCGGGTGGCATGGCAATACTTTACCGATTTGGCCGGGCGTAAAGGCGTCAGCCTGTCATAAACTTCTAGACTGCTAGAAACAAAAAAACGCGCCCAGAGAGGCGCGTTTTTTTCTTTTATGATGAAGATCTTATTTCAGGTATGGCGCAGGATCGACACTGTCAAAACCCTTACGTACTTCAAAGTGCAGGTAATTGTCCTTGCTTGGAATCGCTGCCAACTTCTGCCCACGTTTCACCGGTGTGCCTTTGGTGACGCCCACGTTTTCAACGTTGTAGTAAACGGTCATCAGGTTCTGTGGATGGCGCACAACAATGATCTTTACGCCTTCGGCATCTGTGGTGATCGCGGCGACAGTCCCGTCAGCCGCGGCGGCCACTGGGCTACCGGCTGATGCTGAAAGATCGATACCGTTGTTTTTACCCTTAGAGTATGGGCGGATGACTTTCCCGCTGACCGGATAGCCCATCTGACCAGAGCTTTTGGTGGTTGTCTGGGTTTTCGACAGATCAGGAGAGGCTGGCTTTTCAACGGCTTTAGTGGGCTGTTCTGCGGGCAGGGGTTTGGTCGCGCTTGGTGGGGTTGGCGTCGGAGACCCTTCACCCGGTGCTGTCGTCGCTGTTGCAGATGCCGTTTCGCGCACTTCAGGGCGCGGGCTGCTGCTTGGGGCCGCAGGTTGCGCGGGTGGGATCAGCAAGATCTGGTTCTCACGGATCGTAAAGCTTTGCCCCAGACCGTTCCATTCCGCCAAGGCACGAACGGTTACACCGTAAAGACGTGCAATCGTAAAGGCCGTCTCACCACGTTGAACAGTGTGGCGGATCGGTTCAAAACCGATTTGTGCGTTTTCTGGTACGGCGGCAACCTCGGTCGTAGGAGCAGACTCAAGTGTTTCCGTTTCAACGGTTGTCGGCGCGGCATTGTCGATCGCGCTGCCGGCAAGGGCGGTGATATCCACATCAGATGGGTTGATGACCTGGCCGGTTGAAGGCTCTGCCACACGGCTTGGCAGGGCGATGATCTCACCTTCGCGCAGCGGGTCATCCACCTTGATGGCGTTGTATTGCGCCAGCTCTTGCGGGTTGGCACCGATGCGGGCTGCCACATCCGAAACCGTGTCGCCGCGACGGGCAATGGCCACCTGATAATTCGGATAAGAAATAATACCACGGCTGTCAGGAGAAGGGCGCGGCGCGGTCGCTGTGACGGCTGCCTGAGAGGTGTCTAGTTTCTGGCCAAGACCACCACGCAGATCAAAGTCAAATCCGCCTTCGCAGGCTGCCAACAGGGCAAACGCCGAGGCTGCCATCGCATATGTCTTGAGCGGACGCAGGGAAAGTGTCATCTCGAATTCCTCACAGAGCCCCGATTGATTTTTGCTTGGGGCTTCTTTTACGTGTTACATCTTACGGGACAACGCTGTTAGGCGTCGCACCCCCACCAATTACGCGGCCATATAGGCAAAAAGACGCCTAATTGTCACGGGCCATACCCTCGACCAGTGGCACAAATCGCACAGGTCTAATCTCTTCATAGTCAAATCCGGTTTCCGTGCGCACGACACGGATCATGCTTTGCACGGCATCAGATTGCCCAACTGGCACCACCATGATGCCGCCCACTTTGAGCTGCGCAAGCAACGGGCCGGGTGCATCTTCAGCAGCCGCTGTGACGATGATGCGATCAAACGGGGCCTGATCGGGTAGACCAAAACTGCCATCAGCAGCAAAGGCTGTGACATTGGCCAAATCCAAGATTTCAAATATCTCTTTAGCGCCCGCCACGAGGCGGCGGTGGCGTTCGACGGTGTAAACCCTGCGCGCCAATTGAGACAGGATTGCAGCCTGATAGCCAGAGCCTGTGCCCACTTCGAGCACCTTGTCACGCGGAGATACCTTAAGCGCCTGCGTCATCAATCCAACCACAGACGGTTGGCTGATGGTTTGCCCACAAGGAATGGGCAGAGGCGTGTCTTCGTAGGCGCGATCGGCAAACAAGCCTTTCACAAACAGGCCACGGTCAATTTTTTCCATGGCAGTCAGAACATGCACATCCGTGACGCCCTTGCTGCGTAGGGCGAACATGAATTGCATTTTACGTTCGGCGAGATCGTCGGTCATTCGATGTCTTTCAGGGCCGCCAATGCATCATGGGCGGTCAGGTCGGCGCGCATAGGTGTGACGGATATATAACCGGCCAAATTCACATTTGCATCGGTGTTTTCGGCTGTTTTGGCACGTTGGTTCCCCGTTTGCGCCCAAAGAAAGCGACGATGTGAGGGGGAGGTCTGTGCTTGAACCGAGAAATTTGTGTTCTCACGGCGACCCTGTGCGACCACTTTGATGCCTTTGACGTCCGCTGCTGGGACAGGCGGGAAGTTGACATTGTAGAACAGATTGTAGGCAGATGTGTTTTCAACCCGCGCCATCAGAATTTTGTAGATAACGCTTGCGCCATATGCGGCCGCAGCCTCAAACGGATTTTCAAGCGCGGCGTTGCCGGGGCCATAGTACTGCGACAGCGCGATCGAGGGGACACCCTGCAGTGCACCCTCCATAGCGGCCCCGATTGTGCCGGAATAAACGGTGTTTTCCGCTGAATTGTTGCCCTTGTTGATCCCAGATAAGATTAAGTCAGGCTTGGCGTCTGCCATCACGTCATACATACCAGCAAGCACACAATCAGCTGGGCTGCCTTCGGCAGCAAAACGGCGGTCTCCCATCTTCGCAATCATGGTCGGATGGGTGTAGCTGATGCAGTGACCCACGCCTGATTGTTCAAAGGCAGGTGCAACGGTCCAGACTTCGCCCTCTGGCCCCGCAAGCTCCTTTGCGATGGCCTCGAGCACGGCAAGGCCTGGTGCACTGATACCATCGTCATTTGTAATGAGAATGCGCATGAAGCCCCCCAGCTGGCAGTTGCATCTATTTCGACTTCTCTAGGTGAGACTTCGGGTAGGGGCAAGAGATACCCTAAGATAGAATGAGACCGCCGCAGAAATACCACGACGGTCTCAGATTTGATTTGGTTTTGGACGCCTAGATCAGAGCGAAAGCTCTGCCAAGAGCCGTGCCGCCTCGGCGTGCGCATCGGTCAAAGTCGCGCGATCTTCGCCGGGGAAGAACCGGGCGCGTGTGCCAGAAGGCATGCCGTTTGGCGACAGGATCGATACCTTTGGCCCGGTGGCTTCGTTTTCCACCTGCCACGACTTTGCCAAGGCAATTTGTGCAGATTTGGTTGCACCGTAAGAACCAAAGAATTTCTCACCACCGCGTGGATCATCAAAGAACACAGCCTGTCCTTCGGCACCAAGCAAGGGGGTCATGTATGGGATCAGCTGACCGGTTGCCGTGACATTGCATGCCACCGATTTCGCCCAATCTTTCTGGTCGATATGGCCCGCAGGGGTCAAGGGTGCGCCGTGTATCGCTGTGTGGACCCACAGGTCCACTTTTCCCCAACGATCATAGATCGAGCGGCACAGCTGCGCCATGGCGTCGACATTGGTGATGTCCATCGGGGCAAGCGTTGCCTGACCTCCTTTGGCCTTGATCCGGTCATCCAGATCTTCAAGACCACCAACAGTCCGGCCGACGGCCACCACGTGATACTCAGGCGCAAGCGCCTCAGCGAAAGCAAAACCGAGCCCACGAGAGGCCCCGGTCACAAGGGCGATTTTTTCTGTCATGGGTTTGGTTTGAGCGGATTACGGCGAGAGGTCAAGAGGGGAAGGTGTGAGGTGCGGCGAAAAGGGAGGTGTTGGGGGGATGTGGATGAGATGATTGTCTGGTTTCAGCCCGAAGCAGACATTAATTTCTGAGCCAGACCTGTGGGCAGAAACCCTCCTTATCTGAACTTTGATACTAAATCCAAAATCACAAAACCGACGCCCACAGCGAACAGAAAGCCAGCAACTATCGCAAACAATATAGGACGCTTGCCCCCTAACCTTCGATCAATCCACTCAATCAGTTCTGAGAGTATAGCCTCCAATCTTGGTGCTCCTATGTGGACTTTTGCTGCGCTCGGAAATCCGCTTGCTGCGCAGCTTTAATGTTCTTTTTCAATTCGTCAAAAAATTCGGTCAGGTCATCGCTTTCTCGATAAAGCTCGCCCTCCCTATAAGTTAAGTATAGACCACGTGTCCCAACTGATAAACTTTGCACAGTCCGCATTCTGCGCAATGCTACCATGGGCTCAGCACCCACCACTCAAACGAGACCTTTTCAGTCACCCCTCATGCAACCGCCCAAGCGCCCCTTCACAAGCTCCAAGTGACAGCCATTGGCAATTCTGACACAGCGTTGTCAAATCGCCGGGTTGCACGTTGGTTTTGATGCGTTTCAGCGCCTCGCCCCATGAAATGCAGTCGCCGTCGCGCAGCCCAAGGGCTTTGGCGTGGCGTTCGTCTAATTGTTTGATGGTGTTGATTTTAACGCAGCCCAAACCGCGGCGTTCGGGGCAGGGGGTGCAGATGCTGTCGGCGACAAAGGTCACGGTGATCTTAACGTTTTCACCGCCCGCATCACGCAGGCGGCCGTTGACGATGTCACTCATATTGGCGGTGAACGCCGGAGAATAGCCCGCACCCTGAAAGCCCAACGCACACAAGAAGTGGTGCGGTCTGAACCTGATCGGGGCACGGTGGCCAGTCATTTATCCTGTCGATGCCAACTTAGGGGCGGTGCCCCCACTTGGCATGTCCTTGATTTTCGCAGAAACGCGGGTGCTGTTTTCCAATGACAACAGGTAGTCATCACTGATCCCGGTGATGTACTCGCCATCAAAGCAAGAACAATCAAAGGCATCAATTTCTGGATTACCTTCTTTGGCGGCCCAAATCAGATCGTCCAAATGTTGATAGATCAGCGCATCACAGCCCAGCTCTTCGCGGATTTCTTCGATCTCGCGACCATGGGCGATGAGCTCGTGTTTGGTTGGCATGTCGATGCCATAGACGTTCGGATATTTCACCGGAGGGGACGCGCTGGCCACGTACACCTTTTTCGCGCCCGCTTCGCGGCACATCTGAACGATCTTTTTGATGGTGTTGCCGCGCACGATGGAATCGTCGATCAGCAAAACGTTCTTATCTTTGAATTCCAATGAGATCGTATTCAGCTTGCGGCGCACAGATTTCTGACGCTCTGCCTGACCCGGCATAATAAACGTCCGGCCCACATAGCGGTTTTTCACCAGACCTTCGCGATAGCGGATGCCCGTGGCATTTGCCACTTCCAGCGCCACAGGGCGGGCGGAATCTGGCACTGGGATGATGCTGTCGATCTCAAGGTCCAGCTCTTGGATTTGTTTGGCCAGTGTCTCACCCATGCGGATTTGGGTTTTATACACTGAAATGCCATCGAGCATGGAATCTGGACGCGCCAGATAGACGTATTCAAAAATGCAGGGGGTCAGCTTGCCTTCGGCCGCCTGGAAGCTGTGCATGTTGCCATCCAGATCAATCAGGATCGCTTCGCCCGGCTTAACGTCGCGCAGCTTGTCAAAACCGTTAATGTCAAACGCCACATCCTCAGACGCAAAAGCATAGTCATCGCCTTCGCCTTCAGCGGCACGTTTGGCCACAGACAAGGGGCGGATGCCGTGCGGGTCACGGAACGCCAACATGCCAACGCCAGCGACCATGGTGATCACGGAATAGGCGCCTTGAATACGCTCCATCATCATTTTCACACCCGCAAAGAGGTTGCGGATTGGGTCGTGGTTGCCGTTGACCTTCATGGCGTCGGCCACTTTATCGGCCAGAACGTTCAGCAGAATTTCAGAGTCAGACGTGGTGCGCAGGTGGCGGCTGTATTTGCCGGTGACCTTTTTACGCTGTTCCTGCGTGTTGGTGATGTTGCCGTTGTGCACAAGGTATATGCCGTAAGGCGCGTTCACAAAAAACGGCTGCGCTTCGGCCGCACTAAGCGACCCTGCGGTGGGGTAACGGACGTGGCCGATGCCCACTTTACCCGTCAGGGTTTGGGCGTTTTCCGCGTTGAACACGTCTTTGACTTGGCCATTCGCCTTACGCTCGCGAAAGAATTCGCCGGTGTAGGTCACAATGCCCGAGGCATCCTGACCTCGGTGTTGCAGCATCAGCAAACCATCATAGATTTCGGCGAACACGTCAGCGTTCCGGTTTGAGATTCCTAAGATACCGCACATGGGCTGGCTCCAATTTCGCAGAAGTAGTGAGATGTCGGTGCTGCTTGGACCGGGATCAATACCATATCAATCGACCTCAACAAAAACACCCGCGGCAAGGGACGCAGGTGTGAGGGTGGATTTTAAGGCAAGGGGCAGGCAGCAAGTGTTGTGATAAAGCTTTGGCGCCATATGGTCAGGGATCACCTGCTTGCAGGTGCCATTCATCGCAAACGACCAAGGGCCGCCTGTGGAATTGGCTGTGATCATATGGCTCGACAAGAGGGAAGCTCCGAATCCATGTATCTTGCTGGGCCTCTCTTAGAGGGTTGGGCGACGTATGTCACTAAAGTAACACAAAGCTTTGGGCCCAAGACACAAAAACTGACGGATGCTTAATAGAATAGGTCAGAACGTGGGGTCATTTGGGGATAATCTTGGCGTCGGACTTTTGTTTCCCTCAGGATTTGAACATATTTCAGAAGACGTTCTCGTCATATGGACATGAACCGTGATGCCTGCAATCAGGTGCCTGAACCACTGAGATCATCTCAAATCGTACGGTGAAAAGACATTGTTCGTCCCGCGAGCGAAAGCTAATCTCACACCTATGTTATTGAGGACACTTTTACTTTTGCTGTTTACCATCGTCGCTTCGGTTGGGGCGACGATCTATTTTGGTGAAAGTTTTCTTGTCGCCCTTGGTCTTTTGCTGGTGCAGCTTAAGCTCCTTTGGAAAAAGATCGTCTTATTGGATGGTCCGGTCTTTTTGGCTTGGTTCAAATTACAGGCCGGGACTTTTCTACGTATAGAGCTGATCAAAAAATGGGTCATGACCACTTTGGTCCCTTTGATCGTTGGCAAGGCGTCGTTGCGCCGGTTGTCGGGTTTCATCCGAGGTTACACCGCATCACTTAAGTCTACTTATGATGGGTTGCTCCGTTGGTATGGCAATCTTGGATGGTTTGAGAAAATGCTCGCCGCCGCCATTGTTGTGTTGGCGACGCTTGCGTTGGGAGTTTCGACCATCGGGTTATGGCTGGTGCTGTTTTCGGTGAAAATTCCACTGTGGCTTGCCGCCTTGGCCGCAACAGTGGGACGTATGATTTGGGCGAGCGTGCAGAAAACCGTATTTAACGCCGCAGCGTTTCTGCAATTGCGTTGGTTGTGGGCGTTCTTAAAGCGATTGCTCCCGGTTCGCCTGCTTCGGTGGAAACGTAGAATGGAATACCGCGTTGCACGTGCGGTGATCCGACGTCGCCGTTTAAGCCTACGACAGGTTGCCGAACGTAAGGACAGCTTACCGTTTCGTATTGGCCTGATGGCAGATTATCTATTGGGCCGATCGAAGTAACGGCCACGATGACAGGTCGCGACACCGTTGGCGTGCGCTTCCGCAATCCTGTCTGCATCACTCCCATTTAAGGCGTTTCACTAACCTGCAAGGTAATTGAACCAATGCACGCAAGGGGCATGATCAGCCATAAGTTCAACTGTTGTGAAAGATAACCCATGGAAAACTCTAAAACTGCGCGTCTGTTTCTAGCGCTGAATGCTGCCTTTTCGCTGGTTGTGGGGCTCGTGCTCTTAGGAATGCCGCACAGCGTGGCAGGGCTGCTTTTCTCAGATCCGGTGAGCTGGGGCCCCTTGGTGCTGCGTCTGTTGGGCGGTAGCCTGATCTTGTTTGGGCTTGATCTTATGTGGATGGCCAGCAACCGTTTTGTACCAAAGGGGCAAGTGCTGTTTATCACGGCCATGGATATTGGCTGGATATTGGCGACAGAGGGGCTCTTGATGTGGCAAGGGGCACTGTTTTCTAAACTTGGTCATACGCTACTTATTATTGTGGCCTTGTGTGTTGCTGTGTTTGCGATTGGGCAATTCATGGGCGCTCGCAGGATCAAAAAGCCTCTCAGCCAAACCTCTGTCACTTCGTCTGGGAATAAGCTTGTGGCCACTGTTCGCCGCCCCGTCAAAGCGCCCAAGGAGGTGGTGTGGCGGGTGATGAATGATCATCCAGGCTATGCAGATGTTGCGGACAATCTGTCAAAAGTAGAGGTTGTCGAAGGTGAGAGTATGGGGATGCAACGTCGATGCTTTGGCCTAAAAGGGGAAAGTTGGTTAGAGACCTGCGACCTTTATGAAGACGGGCGTGTCTTTGGATTTCGCATTCACACCGAGGCCAAAGACTACCCATATCCTATCAAAGACTTGCATGGAGAATGGTCTGTCAAAGACGATGGCGTTGATGCGACTTTCACCATCAATATCGAAGCCGCGCCGAAGGGGAATGCTTTGATGCGGACCTTGTTTAAAGTCGCGGCAAAACGGCAGTTTAATGCGGTGTTGGCCGATCTTGCAGATGCTTGGGCTGCCCGGATGGAACGTGAGGCGCGGGCCTGAAGTTGGCAGGTTAACTCTAAGTTTCATTCCCTGATATAGAAAAGCCCGGCGACAGACTTCTCTGCGCCGGGCTTTTTTTCATTCTCAATCCGCGTTTACTGACCGCAAGTCCCAACCAGCTCTTCGTATTGAGATGTAATCCAACCCAATGCCTGCTCTGGGTCGCGGTCTTCGATGTGACCTGTGACACGGGCAAAGACTTTGGCCGAGCGGCTGTCGTCCACCATTTCAAAGTTCTGGCTGGTTACGACGGTTTCATACACAAAGAATGCGATTGCCACCAACAGGATGCCGCGAAAAACCCCAAACAGAAAACCAAGACCTTGATCCAACCCGCCTAGGGCTGAGCGCTGCACCAGTGATGAGAACAACGGTGTAAAGAGAGATACAACAACAAGGGCTGCCGCAAAGACCGCCGCAAAGGCTGCAATGATCGCCAGCTCACAGCTATCAGCCAGATATTCGCCGATCACTGGAACTTCTTTGACCAAAGGCTCTACAGTCGGTGCAAAGATAAAGGCCAGCACGGCCGCGGCCAACCAGCCCACGATGGCCATGGCTTCGCGTACGAAACCACGTGAATAGGCCAACAAGGCCGAAAGGATAATGACGCCCGCGACGACGCCGTCGATAATGGTGAAACCTTCCATGGCAGTTCCTGTCCCTTTGCCTCTGTTTTAATGGGTCGTTTGCCGACCACATGCCTAGCGTTTTTGTTGGTGCAGCTTAACCTGCGCCGAATATATCCCCAACAAATTGTGTCAAATCCCCGATTTGATTGAGCGCCATTCCTGGCACTGTTGGAGATTTGCCACCCTTTGGGGCGATTGCTGACGTGAAACCAAGTTTTTGGGCTTCTTTCAACCTATTTTCTGTCTGACTGACCGGACGAAGGGCCCCAGAAAGCGAGATTTCCCCAAATACGACTGTTTCCGCAGGGATACTTGCGTCTTCGCGGGCGGATAACAATGCTGCGGCCACCGCTAGGTCTGCGGCAGGTTCGTTGATTTTCATGCCACCGGCCACGTTTAGATAGACATCAAGACCTGTAAACGGGATTCCGCACCGCGCCTCGAGCACCGCAAGAATCATCGCAAGCCGGCTGCTGTCCCATCCAACAACCGCGCGACGCGGTTGCGCGTGGGGGCTGGGGGCCACAAGCGCTTGCAATTCCACAAGAACCGGGCGGGTCCCTTCGATGCCTGCAAAGACGACAGAGCCCGGGGCCGGTTGGCCGCGTTCCGACAGAAACAGGGCAGAGGGGTTGGTGACCTCTGATAGGCCGCGGCCCGTCATTTCAAAGACGCCGATTTCGTCAGCTGCGCCAAAACGGTTCTTTACGGCGCGCAACACACGGAACTGGTGGCCCCGTTCGCCTTCGAAATATAGAACTGTATCGACCATATGTTCCACAACACGAGGGCCTGCGATTTGCCCATCTTTCGTGACATGGCCCACAATGATGATCGCGATATTCTTGCGTTTGGCGAAGGACACCAGTTCGTGTGCGGCGGCCCGAACCTGAGACACCGAACCGGGGGCAGAGCCGACATTGTCGCTCCACATGGTTTGAATGGAATCGATGATCGCGAGTTGCGGCTTTTCCTGATCAAGCGTCGTCAGAATGTCGCGCAGGTTGGTTTCTGCGGCCAATTGCACGGGGGCGTCTGTCAGTTCTAGGCGTTGCGCCCGCATTCGCACCTGCGCCGAGGCTTCTTCGCCGCTGACATAGATGGTTTTCAAACCCTGGCGCGCAAATTGCGCTGCGGCCTGCAAAAGCAGTGTGGATTTCCCGATCCCCGGATCACCGCCCACCAGAATGGCAGAGGCGGGAACAAGCCCGCCCCCCAACACTCGGTCGAGCTCGGCAAGGCCCGATAGGCTGCGCGGGGGTGGGGTTTCTTCGGTTGAGAGATCTGTCAAGTGAACAGACTTCCCCTTGGAATTGCCCAGTGTGGCCTTAGAAGGCCCCGCTGAAATACCGGTGTCTTCGGAGATGGTGTTCCATTCTCCGCAGCCATCACAGCGCCCCGACCATTTGTTGAAAACAGACCCGCAGGCCGAACAGGAATAAGATGCTTTTGCTTTTGCCATGTTCTCGTTTTGCCCCCTTATCGGCGGCGGGTCAAATGGCTAATTGCAATCGAGGTCAAAATACAGCCCGTAAACAGATAAAGACCCCATGCGGTTTCCACTGTTGCCAGCCCCACACCTTTGACGATGACCACATAAAGCGCGATGAGAAACACATCGGCCATGGCGAGCTTGCCCAATACATCAAAAATCGGAAGCGCTTTGCGGCGCATGTATCCAAAATGGATCAACGCAATCCCCAGAGTTTTGAGAATGGGTGCAAAGACAGCAAAGAACGTCACCAGAAGCGCCAGCGCAATGTCGGTGCCCCAAAGGGATTGCAAACCCGAGATGACAGAGATTTCGCTAAGACCAAAAAGCGGCAATAACCCCGCCCGCATTAAGGGGGCAAACCAGCTGATGGGAAACAAGATCAGCAAGGAAAGATTGACGTAGCGCAGCATTCTATCTCCGATGTCGCAATTCGCACCTTGCGACATCTAAGAGGTTTGCGTCAGAAAAACACCGTCAATCTGGTCAAATATGTTTCAGAGCAACCGCTTGGGGGTGGATTCTGCCTCGGCTTTTGAAGCCTTTTTTGCAGGAAGTGTGTCTAACTTGACAACATTTGGCTCCCCGTCGAGTTCGAAACCAAGGCTTGGTAATAGCTCAAACAGGTCAGATTCGAGCCGTTCGATTTGCTGTTTCGCGATGCGTTCTTCGGCCTCAACGTCCTGAAGCCAACGGCGCAGCTCGTCGCAGGTTTGGCGGGCCGCGGCGAGGCGATCTTCCATTTTGTCTGCTTCTTCCTGACGATGTGTGAGGAATTGAAATGCGCGTTCGACCTTGTCTTCGGAATAGATCGTGGCCAGATCCCGTGACTGAAAGGACATCTGTGCCGCGATCTCTAGGATCTCGGGTTCGAGATTTCCGAGGTCCGGGTGTTTGCGCAGGTGAAGCATGCGTTCACGGACCGCGTCAAACTCTTCGGAAAGTGCAAAAATACCTTTGCGATCAGATTGATGGCTGATCTGATAGGCTTTGGCGATGTCTTCCAGATTGATCGAGAACTTGCGATGCGAATGCTCGAGGCGCAAGACGCGTGCGTTGGACGGCAAGAACACGCAAAGCCCGATGGCGAGGATGGTCAAACCGATCTGAACATAGAGCCCAGCACCGGCAATGGCGGTGTCGCCCAGCGTAAGATTGAGGCCCAGCCAAGGCCAAACGCCAAACGCGGCAAGCCCGGTCCAGAGTGCCATGACCACAGCAGTGATGATCAAGGTCGCTAATGTGAAAGTTTGAACGATACTAATGACTGACAGCGCGAGGCCGTTGAACTTGTTACCCATGATGTGTCCCTCTTCGGGTAACATAATCTCATTTTAACTAAAGTTAATGCAAGTCAATTATTGTTTCATAACAACGAGATAGTAGGGGTCAATTTGTTTCGAAAATGGAAACAGTGGGTCTGGTTCAAGTCTTTTTCGGACGGATTGAGATGTGTTTACTCAATCAAACTGGCGCGGATTTGGCACGCACAGGAGCCTCCGGCGGGAGTATTTGGGGAAAGATGAATGCAGGGTGCGCGACGCAGGCGTAGGGGTTAGCGCACGGCTTCGATTGGGCCTTCGGCGCGGCCGTGAATGAATTGATCCAGATAGGGATCACCGCTTGCGTCCATATCTGCGATTGGCCCTGTCCATTTGATCTGGCCACCGTGTAACATGGCAACCTTATCAGCAATGGCGCGCACGCTGGTCATATCGTGGGTGATGGTCATCGCAGTGGCGCCCATTTCTACCACAATTTCGCGGATCAAATCATTGATGACGCCCGACATGATCGGGTCTAGGCCTGTGGTCGGCTCGTCAAAGAAGATAATTTCCGGTTCAGCTGCGATCGCTCGGGCGAGGCCAACGCGCTTTTGCATGCCACCTGACAGCTCTGATGGGAATTGATCCGCGACATCGGCGGTGAGACCCACGCGGCGCAGTTTTTCGATCGCAATCTCGCGCGCTTCAGATTTGGGGCGCTTGAGGGAGCCGCGCAACAGGCGAAAGGCGACGTTTTGCCAGACCGTGAGGCTGTCAAAGAGGGCGCCGCCTTGAAACAACATGCCAAAGCGGGCCAGAAAGGCATCGCGATCGGCTTTGGTGACATCTTCGTTGTCGACCAGAATGCGGCCTTGGTCTGGGGCGATAAGACCCAGAACGGATTTCAGCATCACCGATTTCCCGGTGCCTGAACCGCCGATAATCACCATGGATTCACCCTTGGGGATCGTCAGATCAACGCCCCGCAGCACTTGCTTTGGGCCAAAGGACTTATGGACGTTTTCAAGTGTGATCATGACGAGAAGAATACCGATGTAAGAAGGAAGTTGGCAGCCAAGATCAGGACCGCTGCCGCTTGGACAGAGGCTTTGGTTGCTTCGCCCACGCCCTGTGCGCCGCGGCCCGACCGCATGCCAAAGTAACACCCCATGGTTGCGGCGATGCCGCCAAAGGCGCAGCCTTTGACCATTGAGCTAAAAATATCTGAGAATTCAAGGAAGTTGACGGTGTTCTTGATGTAGGTGGCCGGGTTGAACCCCAATTGCTGGGTCCCGACGACAAAGCCGCCGAAAATGCCGATGATGTCACCGATGCCCACAAGCACTGGCACAACAATCAACGCAGCCAGCACACGTGGGGCTGTGAGGTATTTCATCGGATGCGTCGACAGCGTGACCAAAGCATCGATTTGTTCGGTGACTTTCATCGTCGCGATTTCTGCTGCGATCGAGCTGGTCACACGCGCCGCGATCATCAGGCCTACCAATACAGGTCCAAGCTCGCGCACCATGCCGATGGCGACGATCTGGGGTACAACGGCCTCGGCTGAAAAACGAGCGCCGCCTGCATAGATTTGCAAAGCCAAGGCACCGCCTGTGAAGAATGCCGTCAGGCCGACAACCGGCAAAGACAACCAACCAATTTGTAATAGCGCGGTCAGAAACTCACGCAGATAGAACGGCGGGCGAAACACATGTGACAGGCCTTCGAGCGCGAAAAGCGTGACGCGGCCCGTAACAGCCAGCAAAGCGATGATCGCGCGGCCCAGAGCCGCGACAGGAGATAAGACTATCAAGAGCTATACCGGCGTGTGTAACGCTGGCCCATATTGGTCAGAATTTCATATCCGATGGTTCCGGCGGCTTCTGCAAGAACATCAACGGTTTGATCTTCGGTCAGAAGATCCAGCATTTTTGGGTCTTCGCCCAGGTCTGTTACATCGACACCAATCATATCCATGGAAATGCGGCCAATGACCGGGCAGGCGGTGCTGCCGAAATAGACATCGATATTTGGCCCCATAGCGCGAATGATGCCATCAGCATAGCCCCCTGCGATGGTGGCCACGCGGGATGGGCGCTGCGCTGTCCAGGTGTTGGAATAACCCACGGTTTCACCCACTTCTACATCACGGCATTGGATGACCGGAACGGAAACACGCGCGACCGGTTGCGCCTGGGCAAAGGGTAGGCCGCCATAGAGACCAACGCCGGGGCGGGTGAGGTCAAAATGGTAATCAGGGCCCAGCAAAATCCCACCGGTGGCCGCTAGGCTGCGCGGGGCATTCACGCCGGCGGTCATCTCTTTGAAGACCTTGAGCTGCTGTGTATTCATTGCATGATCGGGGTCATCTGCGCATGACAGGTGTGACATGATCAAAGTTGGCGTTTGTTGCTCGGTGATGTCGCGCAAAGCGGCCCATTCGGCGGGCTCCATGCCCAAACGGTTCATCCCGCTGTCAAGTTGCACCCCAAATGGGCGCCCGGGCAGGGCCTCGACGTGGCGCAACATTTGATCAATCGAATTGATCATAGGGGTCAATTCCATGTCGTGAATCATATCGGTGTCGCCGGACATATGGCCTGAAAACACGTTGATTTCTGGGCCCGGGCCAAGGGCGGCCCGCAGTTCTGCACCTTCTTCGGCGGCGGCGACAAAAAACTTGCGCACCCCCGCATGGGCAAGCGTATTTGCCACGCGGGCAGCGCCCAAACCATAGCCGTCCGCTTTGACCACAGCGGCGGTCTCGCAGTTGGTTTTTGCATCAAGCGCTTTCCAGTTTTGAGTCAGCGCGGCGAGGTCAATAGTAAGTAGTGCAGTAGCCATGCGCGCTAGTTGAAACGACGCAGCCTGCACGTCAAGGGGGAAGTCGCATCGTGAATGGGGTTCGTCGCCTATGGTGTCTAGCAGACGACGTTTACACACAGGTCGAAGGTAGGGTTTTGGCTAAGAAACGGGCCCTGAGAAAGTCTTGGTATTGGTGTTTGGACTTTGTTAAGAAAGATTAACATTAAATCATTTTGAGACTTAATTCATGACTTTCCGCCTTATTGCCGCGCTGCTACTTTGTTTCTGTTCGACTTTTGCATTCGCTGATCCTGTGTCTCAGCCGCAAGACCTACCAATTTCTTTTCATGCGGATGTCGAGCGTGTTCCCAATGCGACTGCCCAGATGCTTAATCTTGTTGAAGGTGTTGAAGGCACAGTCTTTAGCGCGGCGTGCTGTAAAACCTGCCGTAAAGGCAAAGCCTGTGGCGACTCTTGCATCAGCCGATCCTACACTTGTCGAAAAGGCGTGGGCTGTGCGTGTGATGGCTGATGATTTGTGA
The DNA here is from genome assembly GCA_947498415.1 of uncultured Paracoccaceae bacterium. GTDB lineage: Bacteria > Pseudomonadota > Alphaproteobacteria > Rhodobacterales > Rhodobacteraceae > Cognatishimia. Next base: position 234,692 of record CANMKB010000002.1, on the reverse strand, counting down.
ACGGCGTCTATTGATTAGACAGCGCGTTCACCGCATCCACAATGGCCGCACGGGCCTGAGTCTCTCGTGTTTCTTGTTCTTCTGCTGTGGGAACCGCATAGGCGGTGTCGTCGCTAAGATCGCTTGTGTCAAAGAGTGCAGCAAGGTCTGGGCGATACGTGGCACACAGGGCTTCGTTTGCGATGCGGTGTTGTTTCATCATCTCGCGGCGCTCGCGCAGCGCATAGCAATCCCCAGACCGAACTGCGCCTGCGGGTTTGTTGGCCATGAGGTAACGGATCACGTCACGGGTGTTCACGTCAGACCCAGACCGTTTCAAGTCGCCAAGTTTTTCAGAGACTTCGCGACTGAGAGAGGCATTTGCCGATGGGGTTTCATAAGATGCAATGATTTCATCGGGCAGCGCGGCGATCGAGGCGAAATCGCGCAAGACGTCTCCGCCTGGGAAATGCTTTCGCTCAAACGGGCGCACTAAAACATTGCCAAGGCCAAAGGCGCGGGCAAAGGGGCCAAGTATGGACCCGTAGTTCAAATTGACCACGGCATGGGCATAGTCTGCCGGGGAGCCGCGGAAGCGCCCGTTTTTGACGCGCTGCTTGTACATGGCTTCGGCGTATTTGTCCTGGCGACGGACATAGGCCAACACAGTTGTGTGGCGACGCAGTTCCATCGGAAAATAGCGTGCAAAGAAATGCGCGATTTCGCGGCGAAAGAACATCTCAGATGAAATCACACAGCACTGATCTGGATGGCTTATAATCTCATCTAGCATGGCCGTAGCCACCTCGGCGCCATTGCCTTTGTTGATATGCTGCAACACAGAGTTATGCGCGATATTGGTCCGGCCGGCTTTGACGTAGTGTACGCCCAGCTCTGAAAGCTGGGGTGCTGAGTTTTTCAGAAACCCCTGAATGGTGGTCGTGCCGGTTTTTTGGCTACCGATGTGCAGAATAAGACGTGGTCGGCCTTTGAATTTCAAACGGTCTTGAGCTGGGTCTTTTGGGGCGTTCATTCGTAGCCTTGATCCTGTTGCCATGGTTTGACCAAGTTGCCAAAGCGCGTGAAACGGCTTTCAAACGACAGATCAACCGTGCCAATTGGGCCGTGACGCTGCTTGCCGATGATGACTTCGGCCTTGGCGTGCAGGCGTTCCATTTCTTCCTGCCAGGCGGCCATTTTTTCAAGATCGTGCTCGCCGGGCTTTTCACGCTCTTTGTAGTATTCTTCGCGGAATACAAACATAACAACGTCAGCATCCTGCTCAATCGACCCAGATTCCCGAAGGTCAGACAGCTGTGGGCGTTTGTCGTCTCGGCTTTCCACCGTACGCGACAGCTGGGACAGGGCGATCACAGGGATGTTGAGTTCCTTGGCGATTGCTTTCATGCCCATCGAGATTTCGCCGATCTCTTGCACCCGGTTTTCCGCGGTACCACGGCAAAGCTGCAAATAGTCGATGATCAAAAGATCAAGCCCATGGGTCCGTTTCAGACGACGCGCCCGTGCGGCCAGCTGCGCAATCGGCAGGGCCGGGGTATCATCAATAAAGAGTGGGCAGGCCTCTAGCGATTTCGCCGCATCCACAAAGCGACGGAATTCCTCTTCGGTCATGTCACCAGAGCGGATCTGTTGTGATGGTACTTCTGACGCCTCAGATAGAATACGCGCCGCAAGCTGTTCGGAACTCATTTCAAGGGAATAGAAACCGACAACCCCACCCTCGACAGCGCCTTCGCTGCCATCGGGGCGGATGCCCTTTTTATAGGCCTTGGCCACGTTAAAGGCGATGTTGGTGGCAAGGGATGTTTTGCCCATAGATGGACGACCCGCAAGGATCAGCAAGTCAGACGGGTGCAAGCCACCCAACTTTTTATCCATATCAATCAGACCGGTCGAAATGCCGGCCAGACCGCCATCGCGCTGATAGGCGGCGTTGGCGGTCTGCACTGCTTCGGTGACGGCTTTGAGGAAGGATACAAAGCCGCTGTCGGTCTTGCCTTGTTCAGACAGCTTATAGAGCGCTTGCTCGGCCTGAACGATCTGCTCGCGAGGTTCCTCGCTGACATCCATTTTGGTGGCGCGTTGCGCGATGGTCTGTCCCAATCCGATCAGCTCACGGCGGATCGCCATGTCATAGATCATCTGCGCATAGTCGCGCGCCGCATAGGCGGAAATCGCAGCCCCGGCGAGACGCGCCAGATAGGCTGGCCCCCCGAGTTCCTTGAGCCCTTCGTCGTCTTCAAGGAACGCTTTCAGCGTAACAGGCGACGCGAGATTGTTTTTTGCAATCCGCGAGGCTGCCACTTCGTAAATGCGGGCGTGGACCGGATCGTAGAAATGGCTTGAGTTGATCACCGAAGCCACCCGGTCAAAGATGTCATTATTGGTTAAGATCGCACCCAGAAGCTGTTGTTCCGCTTCGATAGAATGTGGCACGGTCTCAAGCTCAGCCTTTGCGTCGGCCTGCGCCTCTGGGACACCCGGATTGATGGTTGTTAGTTCGTTCATACTGCTCCCCCGGTCGCTGCGCGGGTTTATGATTGGCCGCGTATGCCCCACCATGGTGTTAGCGTAAATTCGGCCTTAGGAAAATCTGGAAAGGTCTGTTGATAACCCTTGGATAAACCTGTGGGCAAATTTACGCTCTGGTAGAGCGAAAAAACGCGTCGCCTAGATATAGTGGCACACTCGGTTCAAATGTCCAAATGTGATGTTTTTTGAGACCGTCGAATCGGAAAAAGCCTGTGAACTATTCACAGGCTTTCCACAGGATCAGTCGCGTTTATTGGCTTCTTGCCAAGCGCGAGGGTCTTTGAGGAATTTTTCAACTTCCGACAAAGTGGCCTCATCAAAGGCTTTTTGAGCCCGTGCCTCGGCCAGAACATCCCACCAAGTGCAAAGGTAGTGCAGTTCGACACCGTGGTCGCCAAGTGTCTTGGTGGTTTCTGGGAAGATATCGTAGTAGAAAATCACAGCTGTATGGCCACAGGACGCGCCGGTTTCGCGGATGGCATCCACAAACGACAGCTTAGAACCGCCATCGGTTGTCAGGTCTTCGACCAGCAACACGCGCTCGCCTTCGCTCATCGCGCCTTCGATGCGGGCATTGCGGCCATAGCCCTTGGGCTTTTTGCGCACATAGGTCATTGGCAGCGCCATGCGTTCTGCCACAAGAGCAGAGAACGGAATGCCAGCCGTTTCGCCACCCGCGATGTTGTCAAAGGCTTCAAAGCCCGCATCGCGCATGACAGTCACGGTTAGGAAATCCATCAAGGTGCTGCGAATGCGCGGGTAAGAAATCAACTTGCGGCAATCGATGTAGGATGGGCTTGGCAGGCCAGAGGCCAGAATATACGGCTCTTGCGTGTTAAAGTTGACGGCCTTGATTTCCAGAAGCATCCGCGCGGTCAGGCGGGCGATCTCTTCGCGGGTCGGGTAGCTGGTTGGGATCATGGCGTTTTATCCTTGGGCGTTTGGGCGATGTTGAAGGTGCGGGAGCCTTCGGCGAGAGTATTTTTAGAAAGATGAAGCGGCTTAGGTCACGTCCCAGAAGACCGGGAAGCCTGGATCAAAGACCGTTACAGGGCCATCCGCACTTTTGATTTTTTCCGGGAAGGTTGTGGCTGTGTCAGATTTGGTCAGCGTGATGGTGCTGTCATTGACCGGTAGCCCATAGAAAGCCGGGCCGTGTTTAGAGGCAAAGCCTTCGAGTTTGTCGAGCGCATCTTCTTCTTCGAAGACATGGGCGAGCAGGGCCATTGTGTTGGTCGCTGTAAAGCAACCGGCACAGCCGCAGGGCAGCAGCTTGTTTTCATCTGTGTGCGGGGCGCTGTCAGTGCCGAGGAAGAATGTTTTGTCGCCAGAGGTTGCGGCAGCGCGCAGGGCAAGGCGGTGTTTTTCGCGTTTGGCCACAGGCAGGCAGTAGTAATGCGGCTTGATGCCACCTGCGAGAATGTGGTTGCGGTTGATGATCAGGTGGTGCGTTGTGATGGTGGCACCCAGATTGTCGCCGCCTGATTTCGCGTAATCCACGCCATCTTTGGTGGTGATATGTTCCATGATCACGCGCAGCTCTGGTGTGGCCTTGCGGATCGGATCCAAGATGCGATCAATAAACACCGCTTCGCGGTCAAAGATATCGACATCGTGGTTGGTGACTTCGCCGTGCACACATAGATGCAATCCGATTTCAGCCATTTTCTCAAGCACGGGGCGCACGTTGTCAAAGTTCTGCACACCAGAGGCAGAGTTTGTTGTGGCGCCTGCAGGGTAAAGCTTTACGGCTTTCACCAGGCCACTTGCATGGGCTGCGGCCACATCTTCTGGGTCTGTGTCTTCTGTGAGGTACAGCACCATTTGCGGATCAAACGTCATGCCCTCCGGGAGGGCCGCCAGAATACGCTCGCGATAGGCGGCTGCTTGGGCGCCTGTGACCACCGGTGGGACAAGGTTCGGCATGATGATGCCACGGCCAAAATGGCGGGCAGTTTCAGGCAGAACGGCTTGCATCATTGCGCCATCGCGCAGGTGCAGGTGCCAGTCGTCGGGGCGGGCAATCGTGAGGCTTTGGGTCATGCCAGCCGATTACACAGAAATCGACCTGCAATCCAGTAGGATTTGCGATTTTTAAGAATTGCTGACCAAGCGCAGCTGCGGTTGGTTGTGTTGACGCACTTGTTGCAGTTTGCGTTGGTCGCGGCGGCGGGTTTGCCCACGCAGGCGATGCTGTAACACCAGAACCTGCTGTTTGTGGCGCGGCTCTTGGGCTTGCATCAGGCGTTTGAGGTAGGTTTTGTCGCTGTGACGCTTGCGACGCAGATGCGCGAATTCATAGGTCGAAAGGGTGCCGTGCAAGGCTTTTGAGATCATCCGAGGTAGAAGCCGGGTGTGATGCAGGTCAGCTTGGACGTCTTCGCTGGCATGGGGGAGGGGCAATAGATGTGCGCCGGCCTGTGCATACAGGCTGGCATGCATCGCATCTAGGGCCTGTCTTGGGTCAAAGATCACATGGGTAAAAGACGTCGCCTCGATCATGCGGGGGCCATAGTCATACCGGCCGACAAAGGATTGGCGGCGGGCCGAGCGAAAACGGGTTTCCCAAGGTGTGAGATGTGGATCAAGCGTGGCTTGCGGTGAGATCAACAGCGCACGTGCGCCCGGAGCGGTGACAGAATAGACCGCCGCGGCATAGCCTGCAGGCCCGGCGCCATAAAATAGCACCTGTTCGAATTCATCAAAAAAGCCTTCGTCAGCCAATCTATCAAAATGCGCGAAAATCTCAGGAGATCGAAACCAGGAACGGTCTTTGGCCAAAAGGCACATATTGGACCACCCCAGATTGCGAATGTAATTAAACCCCATGGGATGGGCGCGTTCGCTAAATGTGGAAAGCGCGTCAAATTGTTCAAAGCTGACAAGCAATCGAGGCCCGGATTCAAGAAAGATCGCCGCGTGATCTGAGCCTAAGGGATGACAATACCCATCTTCGTCTGTCAACAATTCCATACGGGATCTCCACTGCGGAAAACTCATTCCGGTCAGGGACATACGTAGATTGTCTCGTGTCTTTGGCATGGGGCTCAGCACTCGTAATCAATTTAATCAATAGCGATGCGCTAAAATCTGAATGCGGCTGAAATGTGGCGAGCAAGCCTTGGGGTCTAAATTAGGGTCAAATTGATACCAATAAAGCGCACCGCTGTGGATGCGCTTTACCATTGGTTGTGATGTGGCGGTGGGTTAGAAAAGACCCTGCGCCAAAATCATCAAAAAACCAGCAACCAAAACGAATCCTCCGTCGATGAAGATCGCAGTCGTGGATTTCTGGCTGAATGCATCTTGGGCCATCACAAGCGTTGCCCCGGCCGCGATGGCCAAAAGGGCGGTGCCCAGAGCTTCGGTTTGGGCGGTGACACCTACAACCAGTGCCAAAATGAACAAGGCAATCAGCTGAAGCCCCATGGCCATCCACGGCATGGAGGCCGGTGGGTTTTGATCAATTCCAGAGCCCACAGCCCAGCTGCGCCCCAAAAGGCGTGGGCTGAAGTAGGCCCATCCAGCCAGAAATGAAGCGACGGTTCCGACGATCACGGCCGTCCAGTTCAACGTTTCCATGATCGTTCCCCTTATTCTACGACGCTTGCGAGGGTGGCGAGGATGTTCATCCAGCCACCATTGTGGTTGTCGCGGGTTTCCTCGTCATAGAAGGTCACATGAGTCAGTGTGATATGGGTGCCAGCGCCGTCTGGGCGCAGATCAAGGGTGACTTCGCTTTCAGCAGGGGAAAAGGCACTTTCCCAAGTGAACACGATACGGTCGTGCGGAGAGATTTCGCGGTAGGTCCCTTTGTGGGGAATATCCTGATCGCCCGCCCGCATGACAATCTCAAAGCCACCGCCGACGGTTGCGTCAGAGCTTGCTTTGGGCACGGTCATATCTGGGCCGGGCTGCATAAAACGCGCAAGCATTTTGGGATCAAGCCAGGCGTTAAACACCTTTTCAGGTGAAGCTTTGATCACGCGATCAGTGGTCAGGCGAAGGTCGGTGTTGGGTTCAGTCGTCGTCATTGGCAGTCTCCGTTGTCAAAATCTCATCAAGGGAATCCAGGCGCAGCGCCCAGATTGATCGAAGTTCTGTGAACCACATGTCGATGCGCCGCAGCGGCGCCATCTGCACTTCGATGATGTGTTCTCGCCATTCCGTGCGGCGCTGCACCAGCCCTGCTTTTTCCAGCACTTTGATGTGCTTGGAGACAGAGTTGAGACTCATATCAAAGTGGGTGGCCAAGGCCGTGACACGAGAAGGGCCATGCTGGGCAAGCAATGTCAGCAGGGCCCGCCGGGTTGGGTCACTGGCGGCCTTTAGAATTTCGGTCAGTTCTTGGTCATCTATTCGTTCAACCATATGGGTGAATAACATGTGAGTAGCTCTCAGTCAACCAAATGGATGAATGAACGTGCGTATTGCAAAACGCTTAAAACTCGATCACCGTTTTCTTGTGCGAAAAGGAGAGAGTGATGCGAACTGGGCAATGTGAATGTGGGGCAGTACGGTTTCAGGCAAGTGAGGTTAGAGACACGATCACCGCCTGTCATTGTTCGCAATGTCGTCGTTCCAGCGGGCATGTTTGGGCCTCTACCGTGGCACCGCTGGATCAAGTGCGTTTTGAGGCAGACGACGGGCTAACGTGGTATCGTTCTTCTGATTTCGCAAAACGGGGGTTCTGCAATCAATGTGGATCAAGCTTGTTTTATATGATGGATGCGCAACCAAACGTGCTGGCCATTGCCTCGGGCTGTTTGGATGACACATCTGACATGGTCCTTACAAAGCACATCTTTACGAAGGACAAGGGCGGCTATTACGACATCAAGGATGATGCGGAAAAGCTGGAAACGTATTGAGATCGTCCCTTAGCGCTCCATAGCGCTATAGGGGCAAACATCGTCTTCAAAGGGCACATGGCGGCGGCGAAACTCTGTGTCTTCAACTGGTTGGGGGTGGCTGATGCGATCCATTCGGAAATGCCGAAAATCTTCCCGCATGGGATCCCAGCCCACAAGGTACCACACGGGCGGCAATATCAGCATGGCCTGCGGCTCGACCTCGCGCTGGGTGTGTTGGCCCTTCGCATCCCGATAGGCAAAGCGCATAAAGTGACGCTTAAGAAAACAGGTTTCAAAGGCCGGCAACAAAGTGTCGTCGATTTTGCCCATGTCTGACAAATCCTGTAGCGGGGAAAGCTGGCCAATATACAGACACTCGAGAAAGGCACGCAGGTCTTTGACTTTATCTCGGGGCAGGGACTTTTCGATCTTGGCAAGGCCCGCATCTGCAAGATCGGAAAAGGGCAGGTTTCCAGCCGCACGCATTGCGGCCACGCTGATCAGCAAAGCAAACACCTCTGGCACAGAAAGTTTCGCCGTGGCCTGCATGGATTGAGGATCAAGCTGAAGCCCACCACCGCGCCCCACATCCGAATGAATCACATAGCCTTGGTCGCGCAGCGCAGAGATGTCGCGCAATACTGTACGACGGGAGGCACCAACCTCTTGGGCGAGTGTCTCAATGGTTGAAGTGCCGTTGCGGCGCAGGGTGCGCACTATGGCGTCATGTCTGAGTCTTACATTCATATCTGCACCTTATCACAAATGGTGACAATTTTTGGCACTGTTTCGTTCTAAACCCATGCCAGACACCAAAACATGGAAAATTGAACAATGAAACGGACAGCTGTGAACCCTTGGGGTTGGTCGATTAAACTAGGCTACAATCAAGCAGAGGTCTTGGATGGGGCCACACGCCAAGTGATCTGCGCAGGTCAAACTGCCGTGGATGACGCAGGCAATCCACAACATATCGGTGACATGCGGGCGCAGATCAGCCTCGCGCTTGATAACCTAGAGACCGTGCTGAAAGAGGCCGGAATGACTCTCGGCAATGTTGTAAAACTGGGGGTCTATGCCACGGATGTGGATGAGGCATTGAAGAACTTTGATCTGATGGGTATGCGCTTTGGCGCCCATCACGTGGCACCCCCTATGACTCTGCTGGGTGCGACCCGCCTTGCGATTCCAGGGCTGTTGTTTGAGATAGAAGCAACGGCCTGTGCGTGACATATAGATCTGGTGTTTCGCGCCAATGGTCTCTGCCGAAATGCATAGACAGCCGGCAAGAGCGCATAAAAGAAAACCCCGGCACATTGGCCGGGGTTTTAATTCACCTCATGATGAGATGTATTATCGCGTCAGAGGGCCGATCATCATGATCATCTGGCGGCCTTCCATCTTAGGCATGTTTTCCACTTTGCCCAATTCTTTCGTGTCTTCTGCGACGCGCTCAAGAAGCTCGCGGCCCAGGTTTTGGTGTGCCATTTCACGGCCGCGGAAACGCAGGGTGACTTTGACTTTGTCGCCCTTTTCCAAAAACTTAACCACGTTGCGCATTTTGACTTCGTAGTCATGCGTGTCGGTGTTTGGACGGAATTTCACTTCCTTCACCTGAATCGTGGTTTGCTTTTTACGCGCTTCAGATTCGCGTTTTTGCTGTTCGTATTTGAATTTGCCATAGTCCATGATCTTACAGACCGGGGGCGTAGCGTTTGGTGAGATTTCAACCAAATCAAGTTCAACGTCCCGTGCCAGCTGCATTGCTTTGGCAGGGGTTACAACGCCATGGTTTTCGCCTTCTGCGCCGATCAGGCGGATCTCAGTAGAGCGAATGCGATCGTTGACACGAGGGCCGGTATCGCGCTGGGGTGGCGCGTTATGTGGTCTGCGGGCTATGGTTTTGATCCTTCAATAATTAAGCCGATTTAGGCACGTAAACTATATGCGGCTTTGTGCCGACACAAGCAGTTAATGGGCGGAATTGAGCCAAGTGCGGCGACTTTCCCCCTTGTTGTGGTCTTCGCAAGGCGTCATGTCATGCTCCACCAAGACAATTCCTGTTCAGGAAAAAGAAACACACCGTGGGAGAATAGCCATGAAAAATTTAATTTGGGTTGTAATTGCGGCAGCAGTGGCCGTTGTGGCTTATTTTCAGTTCGGCCAAAAGCCGGCCGAAGAAGCAATGGAAAAACCAGTGGCTGAGGTCGAAGCGCCGACAGCTGTAGAAGAAGCCGAAAGCCTGACAGACAAAGTGACCGATGCGGTTGAAGCTGTAAAAGAAGATGCAGAAGAAGCTGTCACCGAAGCAGCAGAGGCTGTGGAAGGCGCGATGGAGAAGGCCGAAGAGACTGTCACTGAAACTGTAGAAGCCGCAAAAGAAACCGCTGAAGAAGCTGTTTCTGATGCCGTTGAAGGCGTAACTGAAAAAGCCGAAGATGCGATGAAAGCTGTGACAGACACAGCATCAGACGCGACCGAAGCAGCTGCAGATGTTGCAACTGACGCGGCAGATGCAGTGACCGAAGCGGCAACTGGCGCCACCGAAGCCGCAGCGGACACTGCAACAGAAGCAACCGAAGCAGCGACCGACACTGCAGCGGAGGCGACTGAAGCGGCCACAGAAACTGCGACCGAAGCAACCGAGGCCGCGACTGACGCCGCCACAGATGCAGCAGACACAGCAACCGAAGCAGCGACTGATACAGCCGCTGAAGCAACCGAAGGCGCAACATCTGCGCTAGACATCCTATCCCCAGAGGGCTTTGACCTTGGTAAGGTTAAGGAAATGATCGACGGTTCTGACTTGGGTGCGATCCAAAAGACAGCGCTCAGCACTGCCGTTGAGCAAGCGCAAAACAACCCAGAACTGCTGCAAGCCGCTCTGGATAAAGTTAAGAGCGCTTTGGGTCTGTAAACGAACCCAAGACATCTTAATTGGTTAACAGCCGCGTCCCAATTGGGGCGCGGTTTTTCGTTCATGAAGAAAGACTTAGGTATTTCATGCGCGAACACAGTTTTTGAATTTTGCCTAGCCAACCGGGCGCAAGCATGTGAGTATCCTTGCAACGCAAAGGGGATTTCGCATGACAGATGAAACAAGTTGGTTTGATGAAAAGGAAGCAACCTTTGGAGATCGCCTTGCTGGCGCACGCGAGAATGTCGGTCTCAGTCAAGCCAAACTCGCCAAAAGCATTGGTGTGAAAACCTCGACCTTGGCCGCATGGGAAAACGATCTATCCGAACCCCGTGCCAACCGCTTGTCGATGCTGTCTGGCAACTTGGGCGTGTCGCTGGGGTGGTTGCTCACGGGCGAAGGTGAGGGGCTTGATGCGCCCGAAGACAGCCTCGCTACACCAGCAGAACTGTCTGCGATCTTGGCTGAAATGCGTGGCCTGCGCACCCAGATGTTGCAATCGGCAGAGAAAATGGGACGGCTGGAGAAACGTTTGAAACAGGTGATGCGTTAGGTCATTTTTTTAAAGAGGTGATGTTGAAGACCCACTGCTTTTTGTGTCGAAAACAAGCCGGCATTAGCTTGCAGTGAAGGTCTGCTTTGAGCCCAAAGTGGTGGATGCTGCGGTCTGCGTGAACGCCTGTTTCTAGAACGCTGCTACCACTCGGCTGGCCCCACTTGTGCGATGCCGCGCCATACAAGATCGAACACGCGGTCCAATTCGTGTTTTTCCATTTGCACACCGCTTATAGAGGCCCGGCGGGCAAGTGTGATCGCAGGAGACGCGAGAATGGTCTCAAGGGTTTTTACAGGTGCATGAACGAGCACTTGGCTGTCTATGCCGGCTTGGATTTCAGCAAGAACTTCATGTTCTATTTTTTCTAGCACCAAATCCCGCTGAAAGGCGCCACGGAGTTCAGCCGACATCATTTCGGCAAATAGGAAATCATGGGGGGCTGCGAAGCCATACTCCACAAGAGCAAACCACATTGCGCGCAAACGCTCGGCAGCGCCGTCCTTCTCGTGCGCCGCTGTCATCATTGCATCGTGGACATCTGATTTCACCTGTTTGAAGACCCAGAACAGCAAATCATCTTTTGCTTCATGGTAACGGTACAGCGTTCCGACAGACAAGTTCGCCCGCTTTGCGATTTTATTGACCGAGACAGCGGTTGAGCCAACTTTAGCGACCTCTCCAATTGTCGCCGCGCGTAGGGCATTTGGTTTGTCACCGGATTTTGTGCGCGCCAAGTGGTTCTCCCGAGTTGATGAGTTCCAGGCCAGTTTAGCCACATCCCATTGAGATTGACAGTGAGCATATGCTCATTATATGCAGAGTGAGCATTTGCTCATTTATTGCCTAACCGAAGAAAGCGTCCCTATGCATAAAGTCGTCCTCATCACCGGAACCTCAACCGGGCTTGGCATCAGTCTTGCGATTCAAGCCGCTCGAGCAGGCCACCGGGTCTATGCAACTATGCGCAATTTGGCCAAGAAAGGTAGCCTTGAAGCCGCCGCCTCTGAGGCTGATGTTTCGCTGAACATTCTGCAGCTTGACGTGCAGGACACAGCGTCCGTCAAGGCCGCCGTTGACACAATCATTGGCGCTGAGGGCCGCATAGACACGCTGATCAACAACGCGGGCGCAGGTTTTGTACGCACGACAGAGCAAGCGAGCGAAGACGATATCGACTGGGTGATGGACGTGAACTTTATGGGCGTTGTGCGTTGTACCAAGGCGGTTATGCCTCATATGCGTAAAGCCCGTTCTGGCCATATCATCACCATATCCTCCGTCGGTGGTTTGGTCGGACAGCCGTTCAACGAAATCTATTGCGCCGCCAAATTCGCCGTTGAGGGATATTCCGAGGCGTTGGCTTGCTACGTTACTCCAAATTTCGGGATCAACTTTACCACGGTTGAACCCGGCGGCATCCAATCTGAATTTGCCAACAACGTACTGAAACACGTGCAAAACACCGGCGGTATGTTGGACGACGAATATTTGCCGATCCTGCAGAAATACATCGGCGGCGCTGAAAACCGTCAGAGCGGAGAAGACATATACCAAACTGCGGATGAAGTTGCAGCAGTGGTGATGAAATGCATGGACGCCGAAACCCCGCCGATCCGCACCCGTACGTCGAAATGGGGCGAGGACTTCACCCGCTTTAAGACCGAACTTGATCCGACGGGCGAAAAGCAACAAGCCGCGGTGATAGAGCAGTTCCTGAGCTGAAGTGGCGCTCCACAGGAAACGGCCCCAAAAAAGCCTAAAGACGTAACCAGCCGTTCGGACAGAGCGTAACAAAAGCGCGCTTTGTCCCGCTTAGCAAAGCTGCGTAATCGTCGTTCAAATACAAAAAGGCCCGCTCGGTATCGTGAGCGGGCCTTTCTTTGTTCACAACCAGACTGCCTTAGTCGAGGAAGGCTTTTTCAACCACATAGTGCGCTGGCTTTGAATTTGCGCCTTCTTCAAGGCCATAGTTCTCAAACATTTCTTTCAGCTCGAGGTTAAACGCCAGGTTGCCGCAGATCATCGCGCGGTCTGTGTCTGGGTTCAAAGGCTCGACACCCAAGTCCTTGAAGGCTTCGCCAGACTTCATCAGGTCTGTGATGCGGCCCATCTTTGGGCTCTCTTCGCGGGTGGTGGTTGGATAGTATTTGATCTTTTTCCAGAACCCTTCGCCGATGACTTCGTTGAGCAGCTCATCGTCTTTCAGGCCTTCGATCAGCTCACGGCCATAGGTCAGCTCGCTGACTTCTCGGCAGGTGTGGGTGATGATGATCTCATCGAATTTTTCATAGGTTTCTGGCTCGCGCAGCAGGGAGGCGAAAGGCGCAAAGCCGGTGCCTGTTGCAAAGAACCAGATGCGATTGCCTGGGATCAGCGCGTCATGCACCAAAGTGCCCACAGGTTTTGGGCGCAAGATGATTTCATCACCCGGCTTGATGTGCTGCAGCTTAGAGGTCAGCGGGCCGTCTTGCACCTTGATGGAATAGAATTCCATTTCCTCGTCCCACGAAGGGGACGCGATGGAATAGGCGCGCAGCAAAGGCTTTTGTTTGCCAGTCTCTGGGTGCGGATCCCCCATCAGGCCAATCATCACAAACTCACCCGAACGGAAACGCAGCGACGCAGGGCGCGTGCAGCGGAAGGAAAACAGGCGATCGTTCCAATGTTTTACTTCGGTTACGGTCTGCGGATCGGGCAGGGCGGGTTTCTTCGCTTCTACGGCGGGTGCTTCAGTCACGGGTGTCAGCTCGTTCATATCAACAATGGGCGGGATTACCCGCCCTCCATGTAACAGTTTCTAGTCGTGAGAAAAGGGCCAATTCCGTCATGTCTGGTATGCACCAATCTATGACCTTGTGGCGTAAGCCCTTTATTTTGTTGCTTTCGCGCGAAGGCGATTTTGGTAGTCGTGCTCTTTCCAATTGGCACGGAAGAGCCATTGATCCTCTGGCTGGCGGGCAGCGAGCTCGTCGGAAATTTCCACCTCGTCAAAGCCAGACCGACGCGCCATCGCGTATTGATCTGCCAAAACGTGGCCCTTGGCCCGCAGCCGGCCTGTAAAACCCATCAGGCGCAATTGGCGCGCAATGGTAAAGCCGCGGCCATCCGCAGAGGATGGGAAATCAATGCGGATCATGTCGACGCCTGAAATCTGGTTGCCCAGGTTCTCAGGGAAAGTGTCAGATGCAAGATCCAATGCCTTCACATCATTTGCGGCTTCTTCGGCGTCAGCGTTTAATGCGACAAAGCCGTTGGTCCAGTCGTCGGCTGCAAAGCCGGTGTCGGTGACAATAACAGTCATGCGTTTACTCCTTTGCGCACCATTTTTCCGTTTTCGAAATGGATGCCGCATTCGGTTTTATCTTGTCCGCGCCAGCGGCCGGACCGTGGATCTTCGCCGGGTTTAACCGGGCTGGTGCAAGGGGCGCACCCGATGGATGGATAGCCTTTGGCCACAAGCGGGTGCCGTGGCAAACGGTTTTCTTCCATATAGGCCAACACATCTGCTGGGGCCCAATGGGCCAATGGGTTTACTTTGATGCGCCCTGTCAGGTCTTCGACTTCAAAGAACTCAAGGGCGGCGCGTGTGCCGGCCTGAAACCGTTTGCGCCCAGAAATCCAGCCATCAAACCCACGCAGCGCTTTTTGCAACGGGCGGGTCTTGCGCAGCGAACAGCAGGCATCGGTATCGCGTTGATGCAACGTGCCATCCGGGTCTTCGGCATCAAGGGCCGCTTGGCTGGCTTTGATCACTTGCAGATTTGTCAGGTTCAGACGCTCGGCCACCTCAAGCTGATATTCCAGCGTTTCGGTGAACAGCATTTCTGTATCCACAAACAACACGTTCACATTGCGATCCACCATGGCCGCGATATGCAGCAGCACAACACTTTCCGCCCCAAAAGAGCTGACGAGGGCAAGCTTGCCCACATCATCATTGTTCAACGCGCCTTCAAGCACCGCAGTTGCCGAGTGATGCTTAAATTGGGCATTCAGCCGTGTGACCTTGTCCTTTAAGGGGTCAGAAATCTCTGACCCGCCTAAGTTCAAAGCAGACACAGCACTTACAGAGCTGTTGTCATCATGCGGCATTGGCCTGCGCCTCGGGGTAAATGAACGCCTTGAACGGCGCGAGGCCGACACGACGGAAGGTTTCGATAAAGGTCTCTTCTGGGCCTTCACGCAGTTCCAGATACCCTTGAACGGTGCGTTCAATCGCAGGGACGATTTCGTCATAGGCAAAGCCCGGACCAACGCGCTGACCAACGGCGGCTGTGCTTGTTGCATCGCCCCCCAGAGTGATCTGGTAGTTTTCAACGCCTGCGCGATCCAGACCCAGAATGCCGATATGGCCTACATGGTGGTGCCCACACGCGTTGATGCAGCCTGAGATCTTGATTTGCAGATGACCAATGTCATGCTCGATCTTCAGCTCATCAAAACGAGACGCGATTTGCTGGGCCACTGGAATCGACCGCGCTGTCGCCAGCGCACAGTAATCCATGCCCGGGCAGGCGATAATGTCAGAGACCAGACCGATGTTTGCGGTGTGCAGCTCTTGCTCTTTCAGGGCTGCATAGATTGCAGGCAAGTCTGATTTATGAACATGCGGCAGGATCACGTTTTGCTCGTGGCTGATGCGCAGCTCGTTATGGGCGAACTGACGGGCAATATCAGCCATCGCGTGCATTTGCTCTGCAGTTGCATCACCCGGTGTTTCGCCATGCTTCTTAAGCGAGATGGTCACAATAGAGTAATCATCCTGCTTGTGCGCAGACAGGTTGGCATCCACCCAGCTGCGGAACATTGGATCTGCATCATAGGCCGCATCATAGGCTTCGGTTGACGCTGTTTTGAACTCTGGTGCTGCAAAGAAGGTTTTGATGTCTTCAAACATGTCCAGATCAATGCCGCCAAAGGTTGGACGGATCGCTTGGAAACGTTCTTCAACACGTTCACGAATTTCGTCGATGCCGTGCTCATGCACAGTGATCTTGATACGCGCTTTGTATTTGTTGTCGCGACGACCCAGCAGGTTCCAGACAGAGACTGTCGCTTCAAGATAAGACAACAGGTCTTCTTGTTTGATGAAGTCTTTCAAGACTTTACCAATCATTGGCGTACGGCCTAGGCCACCGCCGACAACCAGCTGATAGCCGATCTCACCCGCATCGTTTTCAACGATATACAGACCAATGTCATGGGCCTTGATCACGGCGCGGTCATTGTTTGCGGCACCGGAAACGGCAATCTTGAACTTACGTGGCAAGAACTGGAATTCCGGGTGATCTGTGGACCACTGACGGATCAATTCAGCCACTGGGCGTGGATCTGCGACTTCGTCCGCTGCGGCGCCGGCAAAATGGTCGGCGGTCACGTTACGGATTGTGTTCCCAGAGGTCTGGATGGCGTGCATGTTCACCTTGGCCAGCTCGTCGAGCATGTCAGGCACATCGTTCAGTTTTGGCCAGTTGTACTGGATGTTTTGACGCGTGGTGAAATGGCCATAGCCCTTGTCCCACTTTTCAGCGAGCACAGCCAATGTATCCATCTGATCCGCAGACAGGGTGCCATAAGGCACCGCAACACGCAGCATGTAGGCGTGCAGCTGTAG
This sequence comes from uncultured Paracoccaceae bacterium, assembly GCA_947498415.1. Lineage (GTDB taxonomy): Bacteria > Pseudomonadota > Alphaproteobacteria > Rhodobacterales > Rhodobacteraceae > Cognatishimia. Next base: position 218,220 of record CANMKB010000002.1, on the reverse strand, counting down.
ATACAGGCCGTTCATCAGACGCAGTGGGCGGAATTCTTCTTCGGTCAGGGAACCGTCGATACGACGCTCCACCTGGCCACGGAATTGCCGGTTGCGTTCTGCCAGAAAGGCGCTGTCAAAGTCGTTGTACTGATACATGATTATGCCTCTGCCTGCTTGCCGTGGAAGTAGTTGCTAGGGCCTGTACGGCGGAACTCTTCGCGGAAATGGGTGGGGGATGGACGACCGTCTTCGCCTTCAATGGCATCTGCCAAATAGGCCCCAACGGTCACGTCGGTTTGTTGTTGAGCTTCCAGCAGACGTACATCTGCATCAGCTTCATCGGTCAACAGAACAGCCTCAGACATGAGGCGTGTCCACTCACCGGTGTCGGTCATATAGATCACGTCACCTTCCAGAAGGTGGTTTGCAGTGATGACTTTTGGAGTGAAAGCGCGGGCCATATCAGGCGAGCTCCTGTTTCTTGGTATAAGGTAGGACGGCAACCGCAGAACGCGGGGTCAGGCCAACAAAAGTCAGCGCCGGACCTGACAGGTCTGCATTTGCCAAATCGGTTGGAAGTGTTGCGATGGTCGAGGTCACAACACGTTGGTTTGGACGAGAGGCGTTTTCGATCACACTCACCGGGGTTGCTGGATCTGCGCCATGCATGATCAAGCGGCCCTGAATGAACCGAGCGGCTTTTTTGCCCATATAGATCGCGGCCACTTGGCCGGGCTTTGCCAGATCACGCCATTCGTGATCTGCAAAACCTGCTACATCATGTCCGGTCAAAATGCGGACACCAGAGTTCCGACCGCGTTTGGTCAGGCTCTGGCCGATCGAGGCCACCGCCGCAGAGGCGGCAGTGATGCCAGGAATGACGTGCCAGGGAACAGCATTGGCATCGCAGGCCTCGATCTCTTCATCCAAACGGCCAAAGACCGTTGGATCGCCAGATTTCAATCGCACCACATGCGCCCCTTTGCGGGCATGTGTGACGATCAGTTCGTTGATCGTTTCCTGTGGGGTTTGCTGCCCATAGGGGGTTTTGCCCGCATCAATCAGCTGCGCTTCGCGGCGGGCCAGTTCCAGAATTTCTGGGGCAACCAAGCGATCATAAATCACGACATCCGCGGAATGTAGCGCTTTGCGGGCTTTGAGTGTCAGCAATTCAGGATCACCGGGGCCCGCGCCGACAAAAGCAACGTGCCCAGCGTCTTTGCCTGCATAAAGATGGGCAAACAGTAGTTCGTCCAGCGCTTGCTGTGCGGCTGCTTCGCCTTTGGTTTCAATCCGAGGGCCTGCTTTAAAGTAGTAGTCTGACCAAAAGTTGCGACGGGCACGGCCCCAAGGCAGTGCCTCGGCGGCTTTGCGGAAAGATTTGCCGATCCGTGCCAGCATCCCAAGATTTGGGGAAAGGCGCTCTTCTAAATCCGCTTTGATGGCGCGGGCCAAAACAGGAGCCGCGCCTTCGGTGCCAATCGCTACAGTCACCGGGTCACGGTCGACGATCGCGGGCGTGATGAATTGGCTGTCTTGTAGGTTATCGACGATGTTGGCCAAGACGCCAGCGTCTCGGGCAAGGCTCGATGTACGAGCATCTTCGATTTCGTCTTCGTCCGCCGCATAAAACAACGCTGCGCCATCGACGTCACCAACTTGCAGTGGGCGGGCAATCAAGGTCAGCTTATGGTCGGAGGCCCATGCATGAATTTCGGCATCCGCCTTTACGGCGAAAACTTCGATGGTTGCTTCGGTCTTAAGCAACAGGCGCAGTTTCGCCACAGCCGCCTCGCCACCGCCCGAAAGGACAATGCGCTGTCCTTCTACAGACAGATAGACGGGGAAGTGTTTCATGGCGATGCACCTTACGTGTTTGACTTTGAATGTAATATAGGAAATTGTTCCTGTGTTGCGCTAGGTATCGGCGAAAATAGAAACGAATGTTCTTGTGGGTTTCAAAATCGACCTGAATGTTCCAAAATACTGAGGGAAACGGGATGGCGTTGCGAATTGACGAGATGGATCGGAAAATTCTTGATGAGTTGCAACAGGACGCGGCGCTGTCTTTGGACGAAATTGCGCGTCGAGTCGGCTCTTCGAAGACCCCAGTTTGGAATCGAATTCGTAAGCTGCGCGAGGGCGGAATCATCAAACAAACAACGGCTTTGCTGGATGCAGAGGCGTTGGGTTTTGAGGCGTGTTTCTTTGTCTTGATCCGCACCAGCGCACATGAGGCCGATTGGCAGGCCAAGTTCCTTAAGGCCCTTAAAGATCGCCCCGAAGTGCAAGAGGCCCATCGGCTTGCGGGGGATATTGATTACATCCTCAAGGTACGCGTGGCGAATGCACGTGCCTATGACAAGTTCTATCAGGCGCTGATTTCAGAGGTGCGTGTGCACAATGTAACCGCGCTTTTGTCGATGGAAGAGATCAAATCCACGACCTTCCTACCTTTGGTCGAAGAATGATCAGCGGCTGACGCGCAGCTCCTCTAACCCATGGAAATGGTAGACATTTCCGTATTTCGGCTTGGCTGTTAGTGTCAAGTTAGGGCAGCGCTCAAACAAGATGGGCAGCGCGATCTGAAGTTCAAGCCGCGCCAGTGGGGCGCCCACGCAAAAGTGCCGGCCAGCGCCAAAAGCCATGTTCGTTTTGATGGGGCGATTTGGGTTAAACTTATGCGGATTGTCCCACATCGCAGGGTCGCGATTGGCGGCCCCTAACATCAATGCAATCTGATCACCGGGTTTCAGAATGTGTCCGACAATCTCAACTTCCTCATAAGCATAGCGTGTGAACATATGCAGGGGGGGATCAAAGCGGATCAGCTCTTCGATGGTTTGGGCAACCATATCCGGGGCAAACCACGCTGGGTTAAACCCAACTTCAAGCAAGGTTTTCACCGAATTGCCGATGGAATGCACCGTGGCCTCATGACCCGCGTTGAGCAGCAAAATGCAGGTGGAAATCAACTCGTCTGTCGACAGTTTCTCTCCATCTTCTTCGGCGGCGATCAGCTCTGACAACAGGTCATCCCCAGGCTTGCCCCGTTTCTCATCAACATAGCTGCGGATGAAATCGGCAAATTCGGTCGAGGCCTGTGCCGCTGCAAGCTCCATCTCGTGGGTGCGGGCGGCCTGATACATGCCGACCATCGCGTTTGACCATCTCAGCAAACGCGGTGCCATATCTTCGGGTACACCCAACAGTCGCGCGATGATGATGACGGGCAGGTGGGTGGCAAATTCTGTCAGCAAATCAAACGGTTCGTCGGGGAAGTTATCTATTAACGCGTGGGTCAGCGTTTCAATCTCTGGCCCCAAAGTCTGAATGCGGCGCGAGGTAAACGCCCGCATCACCAAGCCGCGCAGCCGGGTGTGGCGTGGTGGCTCAAGCTCTAGCATGGAATGCGCTTCGATCGCGTAAAAAGGTTTGGTGTGGTCAGATGGCTCTTTGGCCAAGTGCTCAGGCACTTCGCGTCCCAATCGACGATCCTTGAACAATACGGAAACTGCTGCATGAGAAAAGGCGGCCAACATATTGTAATCATGCCAAAATTGAACAGAACTGTGCTCCAATGCCCCGGCATAAAACGGGTAGGGGTTCTGAACAAAGTCAGGGTCAGTCGGGGATTGAATTAAGTCGGTCATTCGCGCAGAGGACACCGATCTGAAAACGGGCGCAAGGGTGAAAAGTTAAAAGATCATTCAAGAAAATCGCGAAACAATATTGTGTGTCTCGCTTGAATTATGCACATTAATTATCAGAAGGAGGCGCGGGCACTTGGAATCCATTACATTGACGTTAGAGATGTCGGTGGTCCTAGGACTGCTGGCCTTCACAGTATTTCTGTTTGTTTCTGAAATTGTTCGAATAGACTTAGCGGCCATATTAGTCATGGTCATACTCGGGTTGCTCTCGCAACTGCCTGCCACTCAAAACATCGCGGATGTGACCAAACTGTTTGACGGGTTTGCCTCAAACGCGGTGATCTCGATTATTGCGGTGATGATCATTGGGGCCGGTCTGGACAAGACAGGCATCATGGGAAAAGTAGCAGCTATCATCTTGAAAAAAGGTGGAAAAACCGAAGGGCGCATAATCCCGATCATCTCTGGCACCGTTGGTGTTATTTCATCGTTTATGCAAAACGTTGGGGCGGCGGCGCTGTTTTTACCGGTTGTCAGCCGTATTTCTGTTCGCACTGAAATTCCTTTGTCACGATTGCTCATGCCCATGGGATTTTGTGCGATTTTGGGCGGCACCATGACGCTTGTGGGCTCGTCGCCTTTGATCCTACTCAATGACCTGATTCTTGCGGCCAACCAAATGCTGCCTGAAGGTGAAAAGATGGCGCCCTTTGGGCTGTTTTCCGTCACCCCTATTGGGGTCTGTTTGGTGATCACTGGTATTCTGTATTTCGTTGTGTTTGGCCGCTGGGTTTTGCCAAAGGGAAGCAAAACCGGCGACGGGACATCTGCACAATCTTTGAAGGAATACCTCCGTAGCATCTATGGCTTACATACTGATATCGTTGAAATAACCATCCCAGAGCGTCATCCATGCCAAAAGCTGACTTTCGATGAAATTATGCAAAAATATCATGTGTATATCATCGGGTCCGCCGTCAGTGGTCAGCGTTGGTTTGCGCCCCTGATCACCACGCAGATCGAGACACCTTGTCGTTTGGCGGTGCTTGGCCCGCTCAAGGGCATTCGCGAAATGGTCTTGAACGAAGACTTCACCCTGCACAAAGACCTTGAAGTCTTTGCCGAAGATTACGCGCCGACCAAGTCTGGTGTAGCCGAAGTTGTTATTCCGCCGGGCTCTAGCCTGATTGGCAAAACGGCCCATGAGATATCGTTTCGTAAGGCCTATACGGCGTCGATGCTGGCCATTCACCGAGATGGGGACACGCTGAGCTATATCGAAACCGATGACCATGAGGCCACTGCCATTGCCGAAGTGCCTTTTAAGGTGGGCGATACGCTTGTGGTGCATATCACATGGGAGGCTTTGACCAAGCTGACCAATGACAAAGACTTTGTGGTCGTGACCCAAGATTTCCCACGCGAAGAGCTGCGCCCGCGCAAGCTGGGCTGGGCGCTGCTGTTCTTTGCGATTGCCCTGGGGCTGATCCTATTCTCTGACGTGCGGCTGTCGCTGTGCCTATTGGTGGGCGCGGTTGGGATGATTTTGACCAAAGTGCTGGATGTCGACGAGGCCTATGAGGCCGTCAGTTGGAGCACGGTGTTCCTTTTGGCCAGTCTTATTCCCTTGGGGCAGGCGGTGCAAAGCACGGGCACGGCTGAATGGATTGCGCATCAAATCTTGGCCTTGCTGGATGGTTGGCCGTTGTGGGCCCTTCAGACAGGCGTTGCCGTACTGGCCACGATCTTTACGCTTGTGATGTCGAATGTGGGGGCAACAGTGCTGCTGGTGCCGCTGGCGGTGTCTATTGCTGTTGCCGCGGGCGGAGACCCGGCCATTTTTGCCCTGACCGTTGCGATCAGTACATCCAACAGCTTCCTCATCCCAACCCATCAGGTGAATGCGCTGATCATGGGGCCAGCAGGCTATAAGGTGACCGACTTTGTCAAAAGCGGGGGGATCATGACGATCCTGTTCCTTGTGGTGTCGATGACGATGATGAATGTGGTGTTCTAGGGACGTTTTGCGTGCCCGATAGTTTGCCACCTATAGATAGCTCTTTGCCCTCTACGGCAGGCGAGATTTTTTCAGGCAACGCCGCTGACTCCTTAGGGTGAAGCGGCCCTGCGCGATCCCCGCGGCGATAGGCGTGAGTGAGCTCAAAGTCGCAGACGCTGCACGATGTACCAATATCTGCGGTTAGAATTGAATAACGTGTCGCAGACCATTATGTCCGGCCCATGACCTATTTTGTTTCTTTCATTGCGCTTTTGCTGTTTGCAAACACCTTGATCGCATTTGGGGTCGCGTTCTATTGGCAGGCAAAGGTTGTCTTTACCTTGTCGGGAACCTCGGACTGGGAGGATGCGCAGAGCCCATGGAAGGATTTGGCCAACCCAAATGGCGTCAACAATACCTTTGGACATTTCATTGCAGGTGAGATTTTCCCCGAGTTACGGAGGAAGTGGGCAAAAGCTATTGGATACGCTGCGTTCAGTTTTTTTGCGTTATTTTTGGTGGTCGGTTTCTTACAGATATTCGCCCCAGAGTATTTGCCATGAAGTGAATTCGGCAAAGCGCAGCCATCAAAACAGCTGTTTAAATGGTTAAATCCAACATCCACTTCGTCTGGCATTATGTCTCTCGATTGCGCTAGTTTGAACGGCTGATTTTGATGAACTCCTATTCAAGCGTCAAACAATCTGCCGCTTCACAAGCGTCGCATCGTTCAAACGAAAAAAGCGCACCCAGGTCATTGCTAGGTGCGCTTTTGTTTCGAATTTTTGAACGTTTATGCCGCGTCGAGCGCTGTGATGATGGCGTTGAAATCATCGGCTTTCAGGCTTGCGCCACCGACCAATGCGCCATCCACGTTAGAGACCGCAAAGATCTCTGTTGCGTTACTTGGTTTTACGGAACCACCATAGAGAACGCGCATTGCTTCGCCTTCGGCTCCAAAGCGTTCCACCAGTTGGGTGCGGATGAAATCATGCACTTCGCCGATTTGTTCAAGTGTTGGAACTTTGCCGGTGCCGATCGCCCAAACAGGTTCATAGGCGATGACGGTGTTTGCACCGGTTGCGCCTGCTGGGGTAGAGCCCGCAAGCTGTGTGCCCACCACATCCAAGGTTTTGCCGCTTTCGCGTTCGTCCAGGCTTTCACCAATGCAGATCACCGCAACCAGATCGTTGGCATAGGCGGCTTCTGATTTTGCGGCAACGATGGCGTCTGTTTCTGCGTGATCCACGCGGCGCTCTGAGTGGCCCGTGATGACATAGGTCGCACCGGCGTCTGCCAGCATTGCGCCAGAAATGTCTCCGGTGTGTGCGCCAGATGCATTGGCGTGGCAATCTTGGCCACCCACTGCAATTGTGCTGCCTGCTGCGGCATCAACTGCACGCGACACAAGGGTCGCTGGGGTGCAGATCAAGACATCTGTTTGCTGTGTTGCGGCGGCGGGCTTCATCGCCTCGAGCTCTGTCAGCTGGGCCGCCAGCCCGTTCATCTTCCAATTGCCTGCTGCAAGTTTGCGACGCATGGCGGTCTCCCCGAATTACCTGAAATTGTCGGTTTATCTTTTGAGACCTAGAGCGCGACCCGTCAAGCCGTTAGCGGTACCATTTTGACGCAGAAGGGCGGAAAACACCAATATTCTTGACTGTTAACGGGATTACATGCCGTCGAATTTAATCGATTCACCGCAACCGCAGGCTTCGGTGACATTGGGGTTTTTGAACTGAAAGCTCGCTTCAAGCAAAGAAACGACATAGTCGATTTCAGTGCCAAACAAAAACATCTGCGCCATTGGGGCAATCATCACCCGCGCACCATCTTGTTCCACGATCTCGTCCATAGGGTCGATCTCGGTCACATAGTCCATGGTGTATTCCATACCAGCGCAACCGCCTTTTTTCACGCCAATGCGCAAGCCCTGGTGGCCTTCAGCCTCCATGAGTTTGACGATTTGCTTTGACGCGGCGGGCGTCAGTGTGACGGCCTGTTTGCCTGGAATACCGAACATGTGAATGCCTTTCTGGTTCGACACTTTAGATAGGGCACTCTTGTTGACACATCAAGACGGCCCGTGCTTGAACACACGGGCCGCCCCTCATTATTTTGATCTTTTTGATCAAGAATTCGCCATACCCATACAGTTTGCATAGTAGGTGACGGTTGCAGGCCAGTCAGAGAAGATACCTTCGATGCCCACGTCTTGTGCCAGAACATCTAGCAGTTCAAAGTACATTGCGTCGTTATTGGTCGCTTCGGTGATAGAGTTGAAGTACCAGCCGCCACCGTTTGCCAATGGGCCAGACCGCTCAAGTGTCCAAGTGATCAGTTTTAGTCCAGCGGCTTTGGCTTCTTTGGCGTAAGCGGATTGAACCACTTTGCCGTCTTCCAGAGTAACCAACATCCACATGGGCGGTGCGATGTAGTTCACGCCTTGCGCTTTCAGCTCTGCCATGGGGCGACGGAATGTGGATGGGTCGTTATGATCAAACCCTTCTTCGTTATAGCTGTCGTCAAGGAAAACAGCCTGTTTGCCGAACTCAGGCTCTGCTTTGATCCAATACAGCACATCGTCCAAGTTAAAAGACTGGGCCCAAACGTCAGACGCCGGAATGCCAGCGGCTTTGTATTCGTCGATCAGCGCTTGTGCATAATTTTCTTGAGAATAGCCATCAAACGGCATTTCAACCGAAGGAGATTTCAGTTCTGGTGTGAACTTTGCGCCTAAGTCTTTGAACAATGCGATGGATTCCGCGTGGGTCATCACAGTGCCTTTGGTCGCATACAGATCGGTACGCCAGCCTGCTGTGCCGTCCATATAGCCTTCGACGGTTGTCGCGGATTTATCGGCGGCGTCCATTTTGGCGTTTAGCGTTTTGAACTGATCCAAGGTCAGATCAGATGTGCGGCATTCAGCAGTGGCGTTTTCACCATCTTTGGCGGGTGCGAAACCGGCAGTGCAGCTGCTTGCAAGGTCGGTGGCCAGAATGTTGGTGGTGGTGTGCAGATCGTTTTGCGCGTGGCGGCAAACAAGCTGTTTGTCCTTTGTGAATGTCACGTCACATTCCAGAATGCCAGCACCCATGCGCACCGCAGCACGGTTGGATTCAACGGTGTGCTCTGGGAACATCATCGGCGCACCCCGGTGACCAATGGAAAAATCGCTTGGCTGAAACTGCATGTCACGGCAGCTTTCCAGCTTTGATTTCAGAGGGCTGTCTGCCATCTGATCAATCAAGTAGTAAGGGCGCGGGCCCAGTTCAACTTCGGCTGCAAAAGCCATGGCAGGCAAAGCAGCGGCCAGTGTGGCGCCCATTGCGGTGATTACGTTCGTTTTCATGTCACTCTCCAGTCGTTAGTGCGGAATCCCCAGCACTATTGACGCGAGTAAAACGCGACATTTGAAACAAGAACGTGAAGCTTTTTCGAAACTATTGTGTGGGGAGGTTCAAGCCCAGAGAAGGCAGTTGCGCCAGCAAGAGCAGCACGATGAGCGATACAATAATGGCCCAGCCAAACGAGGCCAGCGTGCCTATGATGATGTATTCCGACCGTTTGCGATTTTCGGCGATGTCGCCTTCTTTTGCAGATTCAAATCGTAAGACGGATTTCGCAGCCACCAGAAAGCCAATCCCAATTGGAAGACCTGCAAGGATCAGAACATAGATCAAGCCGCGTTCTAATAGACCAATCAAAAGCCCGCCGCCCGGTAGGCTGTCTTTTGAAAAATCTGGCCCATATGGGCGCATCAGAATGCCAACCGCAAAGCCTCCGGCGCGGGTGGCATAGATCGCCCCGGCGGTCAGCAAAAGCGCGTGGGGGATGAAACCTGGTGCTGCTGCCCAAATCCCGCTGCTCCAGAGGTCTGGAGCGATGTATGCCACCAGTGCGAGTGTGAAAAGATGAACAAGCTGATCTAACAGATGGGCACCAATTTGATCACCACTGCGGGTTTTGATCCAATCTATGGCAATATGCACAGCGGCCAATATGAAAACGGGAAGGGCAATGCTGCCTGTCAGAGCAATGGCCGTACCCACGACAATCACGCCGTGGTAGGCCAGAAAGCTAAGGCGATGTTTATTGTCGACCATCGCTTTGGTTTGAAACACGTAATCCGCCAGAACATGGGCTGCGAACAGGGCGGTTAGGGTTTCAATCATGCTAAATGGCTTTCTCTAATGTGGTCAACGCATCGATGAGAGCAAAACCGCCCGCACCTTCGATTGACTTTGTGACAGCCTGCCGTGATTTGCCAAGTTCTTTTCCAATTTGTGTCAGACCCGGCTGCATCTGTTGCGGCATCAATATCCACGCCATGGCCTGCGCCTGTGCTGGGGTCCAGGACGCTGCGATGTAACTGGCGAGCGTAAAGCTTGCGCCTGTCGCACCGTCATCAGCGGTTTGGATGTGGTTGGGCGTTTGCTGGCGGGTCATGGTTTGAAGCAGGGTGCCAGAGGCAATAAAAGGCGGTTGGTTTTCGGTGTTCAGATCATCCTGCAATGTGCCAGACCATGGCCCGGTGGCCGCGGCGATGCGGGTGGAAATATCTTTGCCACTGCTGCGGATCGCCGCATAAAACGCCAATGCACTGCGCAGCGCGAGTTCTGGCTTATACAGCGCGACTTGCCAGCCATCGCCGCGGTGTTGCGTAAAGCGCAGTGCGTTGCCATGCCAATCGGCTTGATGTGTCGCGCTTTGGGCCAATAGCTGCATGGCCTGGCGCACCCGCGCTGCGCCCAGCGCGGTCGAACCGACGATGTCTCCGGTGAGGACGGCGATATGTCTCTGTTGGGTCATGCATCCAAAATAGGATGCAAGTGGTTAAATGCAACCTAAATTGATTGCGATTTTCTATTTGCAGCCTAAAAGGGTTGCATATTTACACGGGTACCCCAATGAGGATGAGACCCAAAAGCGGAGGGAGCCACAAAAAAACGGCCCCGAAGGACCGTTTCATCAGATTACATGAAGCCCAATTCAAGGCGGGCTTCGTCGCTCATCATTTCCATGCCCCATGGGGGCTCCCAGACGAGTTCGACATCTACGGTTTTCACACCGGGGACAGAGCCAATCGCTTCTTGTACCCAGCCCGGCATTTCGCCAGCCACAGGGCAGCCCGGTGCGGTGAGGGTCATGGTGACGTTCACCTCGGATTCGTCATTAATAGCAATCGTATAGATCAGGCCCAGATCATAGATGTTGACCGGGATTTCCGGGTCAAACACACTACGGCACGCTTCGACGGATGCTTCGTGCAGCGGGTGGTCCGTGCTGGAAGGTGCGATCAATGGTGTACCTTCGATGGGCTGGGAATCCTGAGTCATTTGCTTTCCTGCGTCAATCCTGAGCGTTGATATAGGGAATAAGGGCAGGGGCGTCTAGGGTAAGGGCCTTGATAAATCGCACCCTTTGGGTGTGAAGATCGGGCAGGGCGCCTTCGGCGGGAGAGTATTTGGGGAAAGATGAAGAGGGGGCGCCCCGCAGCGCCCGACCTATTAGTCGTTAATGTCGTGGTCAAAGGTTTTAACCTGACCTTTGGGGAGCGCAAAGAACCGGCGCAGCAGAAGCCAAGCGATCAGTGATAAAACCGCAAAGATCAGCAAGATCAGCGAAGGTTTGGCGAGCGCCAGTGGGCCAATCATCGCGATCCCCACGATCGCCGCGCCAATGGCGAACCCCAGAAAGATAAAGCCCGGAATCAGCATTTCTGCGATGCCAAGCACTAAGGCTGCGGCCAGCCAGATCCACCAGGTTGTGAAGAATTCTGTCATCAGCTGCCGCCCTTCAACAGTTTAAACGCATCGCCAAAGGCTTCGAGAGCGGCAGACGGCAGTAGGATGGTTTGTTTGCCTTCGCCATTGCCCAATGCGTTCAGCGATTCAACTTGCTTTAGTGCCACCTGATATTGCGCGGCCTCAATGCCGTTTTCCTTGATGGCTTTGGCAACCACTTCAGTGGCATAGGCCTCGGCCTCTGCGGAAATGCGGCGCGCCTTGGCTTTTTGTTCCGCTTCATAGAGTTCGGCATCCGCCTGCAATTCGACGGAACGCTTCTGGCCTTCGGCCTCTGTCACCTGCGCGCGGCGGGCACGTTCAGCGTTGAGCTGTTGCAGCATCGCGTCGCGGGTGGCTTGATCGAGGTTCACGTCTAAGATTTCGGCGCGGGTCACTTCAATGCCCCAATCATCCACAGCGTCTTCGACAGAGGCTTTGATGGTTTCAATCAGCCGCGCCCGGTTGGCCTGTACGTCATCCAGATCCATTTTACCGATCTCAGCCCGAACAATCCCAGCCACGGTGGTAGAGATCGCACCATCCACATCGCGGATGCGGTAGACGGTCTTTTCAGGTTCTGTGATGCGGTAAAAGACAGAGGTATCCACTTGCACAAGCACGTTGTCTTTGGTGATGGCATCTTGGCTTGCGGTGGGCAATTGCCGTTCAAGAATGGAAATCTGATGCGCCACATTGTCAAGAAAGGGGACAATAAAGTTAATGCCTGGCCCAAGAACCGAATGCAGGCGGCCAAAGCGTTCGACCACATGTTTTTCGGATTGGGACACGATGCGAATGCCTTTGAAGATGACTATGATCACAAAGGCCGCAGCGAGCAGGTAAACAAGATTTGCGGATAGAATTTGGAAGATAATCTCTTCGGTCATGTGGACCCTTTCAAAAAATTACTGATTTGCATGTGGTGCACATGCAGAGGTTTTACAACTGTCATAAGGCAGCGTATGGAAGGCGCAAAGATAAAAAGGGTACCTGATGACCAGCCGCATTTCCTTTGACCTACACGCAACCGATGGCAAAGCCCGCACAGGCGTGATCAACACGCCACGGGGCGAGATTCGTACACCGGCTTTTATGCCCGTGGGGACAGCGGCAACGGTGAAGGCCATGATGCCGGAAAGCGTGCGCTCTACCGGGGCGGATATTTTGCTGGGCAACACCTATCACTTGATGTTGCGCCCCACAGCAGAGCGGATTGATCGGCTTGGCGGTTTGCATAAATTCATGAACTGGGAACGCCCCATTCTGACAGATAGCGGCGGGTTTCAGGTGATGTCGCTTGCCGGGTTGCGCAAGCTGACAGAAAAAGGCGTGACATTTAAATCCCACATTGATGGGTCAAAGCACGAACTGACCCCAGAACGCTCTATGGAGATCCAAAAGCTTCTGGGTTCTGACATTGTGATGTGTTTTGACGAATGCCCCGCATTGCCGGCTGATCGAGATCGCATCGCTGAATCGATGCGTTTGTCGATGCGATGGGCTGAAAGATCCAAAGAGGCCTTTGGTGATCGTCCTGGCCATGCGCTGTTTGGTATTCAGCAGGGCGGGCTTGAGGAAGATTTTCGCGAGGAAAGCGCAAAGGCGCTGCGCGAGATTGAATTTGATGGCTATGCAGTGGGTGGATTGGCCGTGGGCGAGGGCCAAGAGGCGATGTTTAGCGTTCTTGATTTCGCACCAGATCAATTGCCAGTTCATAAACCACGCTATCTGATGGGCGTTGGCAAACCGGATGACATCGTCGGCGCCGTGAAGCGCGGCATTGATATGATGGATTGTGTTTTGCCGTCTCGGTCTGGACGGACAGGGCAGGCGTTTACCCGCAATGGTGTGGTGAATATCAAAAACGCGCGTCACGCCGATGATCCACGTCCATTGGATGAAAACTGTTCATGCCCTGCCTGTACAAACTATTCGCGGGCCTATTTGCACCATGTGTTCCGCAGCAATGAAATGATTTCAGGCATGCTGCTGACCTGGCACAACTTGCAATATTTCCAAGATATCATGGACGGAATGCGCAACGCGATTGCCGCGGGTACATTTGAGGCTTGGGAAAAAGATTTCCACGACGGGCGTGCTCAGGGTGACATTGAGCCCCTATAAGTGACGCATTCCATGCGATGTATCGCCCATTTTCGTACTCTGGCCAAATACATGCTTAAAGCTGGATAAATTCTCCGAATTCATCCCTTGTGTCCCCCGGCACCAGAGGGCATTCTGGGCGGTAACAATAGAGGCGCTTGGGTTGAAACCCTTGCCGAGCCGTACCAGATAGAAAACTCGAAAGAGGAAACAGCGAGTGTTGCCGCAAAGCGGGACCGGGCTGTTTTGCCAAAGATAAGGACCGAGTATGCAAGAGCCACTCAATTCATCCTACCCCGTACTGCCGCTGCGCGACATTGTGGTGTTCCCACATATGATTGTGCCGCTGTTCGTGGGCCGGGAAAAGTCTGTCCGCGCACTTGAAGAAGTGATGCAAGACGACAAGCAAATCCTATTGGCCAGCCAGATCGACCCCGCAGAGGATGATCCAGAGGCCGAAGGTATTTACCGCACAGGCGTTTTGGCGAATGTGTTGCAGCTGCTGAAGTTGCCCGATGGTACTGTAAAAGTGCTGGTCGAGGGGCAAGCGCGTGTGCAGATCAACGAATTCTTTGAAAATGACATCTTCTTTGAGGCGACCGCAGAATATCTGACGGAAATGCCCGGCGATGCCACCACCATCGAGGCGCTGCTGCGCACCGTCGGGGATGAGTTCGAACGCTATTCCAAAGTTAAGAAAAACATCCCCGAAGAAGCGCTAAGCGCCGTCGCCGAAACGCAGGAACCTGCGCGTTTGGCTGATCTTGTGGCGGGCCACCTGGGTGTGGAAGTGGATCAAAAGCAAGAGCTTTTGGAAACGCTTTCTGTGTCTGAACGTCTGGAAAAGGTCTTTGGCCTGATGCAGGGCGAAATGTCTGTGTTGCAGGTTGAGAAAAAGATCAAAACCCGCGTGAAAACCCAGATGGAGAAGACCCAGCGCGAGTACTACCTGAATGAGCAAATGAAAGCCATTCAGAAGGAACTGGGCGATGGCGAAGATGGCTCTGGCGAATTGCAAGAGCTGGAAGAAAAGATTGCTGCGACCAAGCTTTCTAAAGAAGCCAAAGAAAAGGCTGATGCTGAGCTGAAAAAGCTCAAGAACATGTCTCCGATGTCGGCAGAGGCCACAGTGGTGCGCAACTATCTGGATTGGATGCTGTCTATTCCTTGGGGCACGAAGTCTCGGGTTAAGAAAGATTTGAACAAAGCCCAAGAGGTTTTGGATGCAGATCACTACGGTCTGGATAAAGTCAAAGAACGCATCGTGGAATATCTTGCGGTGCAGCAACGGTCTGCCAAGCTAAAAGGCCCAATCTTGTGCCTTGTTGGCCCTCCGGGCGTGGGTAAAACCTCTTTGGGTAAATCGGTTGCGCGGGCCACTGGCCGCGAGTTCATCCGTATCTCCCTGGGTGGGGTACGTGACGAATCTGAAATTCGCGGTCACCGCCGCACTTACATCGGCTCTATGCCGGGTAAGATCATTCAGGCATTGAAAAAGGCGAAAACCACCAACCCGCTGATCTTGCTCGATGAAATCGACAAGATGGGGCAGGATTTCCGTGGCGATCCGTCTTCTGCGATGCTTGAGGTGCTGGACCCAGAACAGAACGGCACATTTGTCGACCACTACCTAGAGGTCGAATATGATCTGTCCAACGTGATGTTCCTGACCACATCCAACAGTTACAACATGCCGGGCCCACTGCTGGACCGGATGGAGATCATTCCGCTGGCGGGCTACACCGAAGACGAAAAGGCAGAGATTGCGCATCGTCACTTGATCCCAAAACAGGTCAAGAACCATGGTCTGAAAGCCAAGGAATTCTCACTGGAACCAGAAGCGTTGCAAGAAATGATCCGCACCTACACCCGTGAGGCGGGCGTGCGGAACCTTGAGCGTGAAATCGGCAAGCTGGCGCGGAAAGCGATCACCAAGATCGTGCGCAAACAAGAAGAGTCTGTGACGGTCACACCTGACAATCTGGATGACTTCTTGGGTGTGAAAAAATACCGCTATGGTCTGGCCGAAGGCAAAGACCAGGTAGGTGTTGTGACTGGCCTTGCATACACAAGCGTAGGTGGCGATCTGTTGCACATCGAGGGTTTGAAGTTGCCGGGCAAAGGCCGCATGAAAACCACCGGTAAGCTGGGCGATGTGATGAAGGAATCCATCGACGCGGCGGCCAGCTATGTGCGGTCTATTGCGCCTCAGATCGGTGTGAAGCCACCGGCCTTTGATAAAATGGATATCCACGTGCACGTGCCTGATGGCGCAACCCCAAAAGATGGCCCATCTGCTGGCTTGGCGATGGTAACGTCGATTGTGTCTGTGCTGACAGGTATTCCAGTCCGCAAAGACATTGCCATGACCGGAGAGGTTTCCTTGCGCGGGAATGCGATGCCAATTGGTGGCCTAAAAGAGAAACTGCTCGCAGCCTTGCGCGGTGGTATCAAGACTGTTCTGATCCCGGAAGAAAACGAGAAAGATCTCGCGGATATTCCGGACAACGTCAAAGAAGGCCTTGAAATTATTCCGGTTTCTCATGTTTCAGAAGTTCTGGAACGTGCTTTGGTTGGCAAGCCTGAGCCCATCGAATGGGATGAGGCCGCTGAAGAAGCCGCCGCAGCGGCAGCCCTTAAGAAAGATGCGGGCACAAGCGGTGCAATCGCCCACTAACATCTTGGTTTAGAAAAAGAAAAGGCGCTCTGTCAGAACCGGCAGAGCGCCTTTTTTCATATGCTGATGTGACAAGATCAATCGTCGAGCGCCGCCCAAAGTATAGATATAGTCATAATCGCCATCACTGTACCTGCAGACAAAGAGCTGGATTCAGCGGCAGCTGCAATGACAGGTGCTTCGATTTCTGGATCAGACACGCTGCCGGCCTGAGCCGCAGATGTCATCGCAAGAGTAACGGCCAAAGCCGCGCATCGTTTTTTCATTGTGTCCCCCGGGGTGTCCCCAATTGTGTAGAATGAACGTATCAACGCGAAGGGACGATGTTATGTCAATTCGGGCGAACGGTGATTTTCCTCTTCGATCAAGCAATGTGGCATCGACGCCGCAAAATTTTTTGTGAAGGGGCGCAAAAAAATAGTAAATTAATCTTCAGAGGTGCTTGCACCCTGAATGCGAGAGCGATAGAAGCCCCCTCATGGGTCGTTAGCTCAGTTGGTAGAGCGCTTCGTTTACACCGAAGATGTCGGGAGTTCGAGCCTCTCACGACCCACCATTATCTCTTTCAGAACAATGCTCTACCAGACGAACGCAGCTTATGCGGTTGATGCCCGCGTCATATCAAGTTGACGCGTCTTTCACAGCTCGGCATGGTCAATGCATGAATTTTGCATCGCGTTTCACCAAATTGCCACGGCCCTATGACCTTCAAGCAGGGCAGGATGCGGCGGCTTGTGTTCCTGATTTAGCTGGGGACATGTCAAAGCTGATCATCGGCACCGCCGGCAGCAGCCCATATCTGAAATCCCTGATTGAAAAAGAGGCTGATTGGCTGCCCGGCGCAATGGAAATGCCCGAAGGCGCTTTGGCTCAGGTGGCCCATGATATGGCCGAGCAGGCGCCAGATCAGTTGGGGTCTGCATTGCGGCAGGGCAAACGGCGCGTTGCTTTGCTAACAGGTTTGGCAGATGTGGCAGGGGTTTGGTCGCTTGAAGAGGTGACAAAAGCGCTGACCGACTATGCCGATCTTTCGACCCATTTGGCCGTGAAAGCGATGGTTGCCAAAGAGATCACGCGCGGTAAATTACCGGGCCAGACCGAAGATGACGTTTCAGATTGCGGCGGTCTGGTGTGTCTTGCCATGGGCAAAATGGGCGCACATGAGTTGAACTATAGCAGCGATATTGATCTGATCTGCCTGTTTGATGAAACCCGCTATGAGCCTGATGATTTCTTTGATGCGCGGGCCTCTTTGGTGCGGGCCACGCGCCGGGCGATGGCCTTGTTGAATGATCCAACGGGCGAAGGCTATGTGTTTCGCACTGATTTGCGCCTGCGGCCTGACCCTGCGGTCACGCCTGTTTGCCTGGCGATGGAGGCGGCTGAACGCTATTACGAAAGTCTGGGTCGCACATGGGAACGCGCCGCGTTTATTAAGGCCCGTGGTGCCGCAGGTGATATTGCGGCTGGAAAGCGTTTTCTTAAGGGATTACGGCCCTTTGTCTGGCGCAAGCATCTTGATTTTGCGGCGATTGAAGATGCGCATAATATGCGTTTGCGTATTCGCGAACACAAAGGTCTTGGCGGGAAAATCACGCTAGAGGGGCATAATGTTAAGCTGGGTCGGGGGGGAATCCGAGAGATCGAGTTTTTCACCCAGACCCGCCAACTGATCGCAGGCGGACGCGACCCTGAATTGCGGGGGCGCGAAACCGTTGCATCGCTTACACAACTGGCCAACAAAGGCTGGGTCGATCAAAGCACCGCCGAAGAATTGGGCAAGCACTACCGTGCATTGCGTGAGGTCGAACATCGCATTCAGATGATTCATGACACCCAAACCCATGCTTTCCCCAAATCAGAAGAGGGGCAACAGCGCGTTGCGTGTTTGATGGGCCAGGATTTGCATGAAGTACGGGCAGGGCTGATCAAGCGGTTCCAAGATGTTCATGCCTTGACCGAGGCGTTCTTTGCTCCTGATACTGCGCAACCCTCTGAACCTGTGGTTGAGAATGGGTTTGATGAAGCCATTCTAGAACGATGGAACACTTATCCTGCGCTGCGGTCTGAACGCGCTTTGGAGATTTTCAATCGGCTGAAACCGGAATTGCTGAGTCGCTTGAAACGCGCGGAAAAACCAGATGAAGCTCTGGTGGCTCTGGATGGGTTTTTGGCGGGCCTACCGGCCGGGGTTCAAGTGTTTTCACTGTTGGATTCCAATCCGCAACTGATTGATTTGCTGACAGATATCGCGGGCACATCGCAAGAGCTTGCACGCTATTTGTCGCGCAACTCTGCGGTGTTTGATGGTGTTATTGGCGGGGCGTTTTTTACGGATTGGCCCGGGCTTGAGGCGCTGAAAGACGAGCTGTCGACGAGGCTGGCCGAAGAGCCTGATTATGAACGCAAGCTAGATGACACCCGACGTTGGACCAAAGAATGGCACTTCCGCATCGGGGTCCATCATCTGCGCGGACTTATTGGGGCAACCGCGGCCGGGGCGCAATATGCTGATTTGGCAGAGGCGGTTGTGGCCGCGCTGTGGCCTGTTGTGGTCGATCAGTTCAGCACAAAACATGGTCCACCGCCGGGGCGCGGGGCGATGGTGCTTGGGATGGGGTCATTGGGTGCACGACGCTTGAATGCCCGATCTGATCTCGACTTGATTGTGATCTTTGATGCGGATGGGGTGGATTATTCCGATGGAAAACGCCCGCTGGCGGCGCGGGCCTATTATGCGCGGCTCACACAGGCCTTGGTGACAGCAGTCACCGCACAGATGGCCGAAGGGCGGTTGTACGAAATCGACATGCGTCTGCGTCCCTCCGGAACGCAGGGGCCTGTGGCCACCTCTGTTGCCTCCTTTACCGACTATCAAGAAAACAAAGCTTGGACGTGGGAACATCTTGCGCTGACGCGGGCACGGCCTGTGGCCGGCACCTCAGCACTGATGGCCGATATTGAAACCTTCCGTTGTGCGCTGTTGGCGCGGCCGTCTGATCCGGAAAAGGTTAAGGCCGATGTCTTGGATATGCGCCAAAAGATTTCTGCCGCCAAATCGCCTGATGGTCCCTGGGACACCAAGCTTGGAGCAGGGCGGTTGCAAGACATCGAACTGACAGCACAGGCCGTTGCACTGTTGGCAGGCAGCAGCAGCCATGACATTGCCGACTCGCTGAGTGCAGGCGTTGACGTGGGCTTGATACCCGCAGACGCGGCGCAACTTCTGTCAGCCACCTACGATCTGTGTTGGACTGTGCAGGTCGCCAGCCGCCTGTTGGGCGGGGGGGCCATCTCGCCTGATAAAATGGCGGCGGGGGCTGAAAGTTTCCTATTGCGCGAAACGGGAGATGTGAGCATGGATGCATTCTCAGAACGCTTGGTGGCCGAGACGGCCGCCGCAGGGCACGTGATTTCAGATGTGCTCGGCGCAACGGATGAAGGGAAAGAAAATGTATGATCCCAAAGGGTTGATTCGTGAATCTTATCGTATTGATGGCATTGACCTTCAGCAATGCCGTTCCATTTTCATGGATTGGGCCATTGGTTTGCCCCAAGATATGGATGGCCCGACACAGATCAAACAGCTTTTAGATCACTACAGGCCTGAGAATCCTGATCACCCCATGACCGAAGTTCTGACCGAAGGGCAAAACCGCATCACCGTCTCGGGGCGGCGTGGCGGACGCCAAGCGCGCAAAAATCAACAGTAAGCGCTTCGGTGCTTTCCTTGTGCGCCATATCCCAGTAGGAGAGCGCCATGACTGATGCCCTGACAGATACGCTCCCGATTGTTCGCCTGAAACCCAAAGCCAATGCCCGCGCAGTGCGTCATGGTTTTCCTTGGGTGTATGAAAACGAACTTGTCACTGACCGCCGCACGAAAAACATCGCGCCGGGCACACTTGCTGTGCTCGAAGACAGCGAACGTCGCCCGATGGGGCTTGTGGCCGTTAACCCCAACAGTAAAATCATTTGCCGCATGTTGGATCGCAACCCAGAGGCCACGCTTGATGCCGCTTGGTTTGCTGCACGGATCACCAAGGCGCTTGAGTTGCGCGAACGGCTGTATGATGCGCCGTTCTATCGTTTGGTTCATGCAGAAACTGATGGCTTGCCGGGTGTGATCATTGATCGCTTTGGCGACACCTGTGTGGTGCAACCAAACGCGGCTTGGGCGGATCGCTTGATGCCCCAGCTGACCGAAGCCTTGGCGCAGGTCCCAGGCGTTGCCAATGTACTCAAAAGCGGGTCTGGCCGTGCGCGTAGCCTTGAAGGGCTGGATGACGAAAGCGGTGCGGTTCTGGGCAAAGCCCCAGACGGCCCCGTTGCGGTTCAAATGAATGGCGCAACCTATATGGCAGATCTGACAGGTGGTCAGAAAACCGGATTGTTCTTTGATCAGCGCCCCAACCACGCCTTTACGGCAGGCCTTTCCAAAGGCGCACGGGTGCTGGATGTGTTCTCACATGTAGGTGGCTTTTCCTTGGCGGCACTTGCTGGTGGGGCAGAAAGCGCTGTGGCCGTGGATGGATCTGCGCCAGCATTGGCCTTGGCTGAAGAGGGCGCAAGACGCGCAGGATTCGAAGACCGTTTTACAACCCGCAAGGGCGATGCCTTTGATCAACTGCAAGCCTTGGCCGAAGAAGGCGCAAAGTTTGATGTGGTCGTCTGCGATCCGCCCGCCTTTGCACCATCAAAGCCTGCGCTGGAAAAGGGCCTGCGCGCCTATGAGCGTGTGGCGCGTATGGCAGCGCCTCTGGTGGCCGAAGGTGGCTATTTGGTGCTGTGCTCCTGTTCCCACGCAGCAGAGCTTTCGCTGTTCCGCAATTCATCCGCACGCGGCATTGGGCGGGGCGGGCGCCGTGGTCAATTGATCCACACAGGCTTTGCAGGGCCAGACCATCCCCTGATGCCTCAGCTGGCGGAAAGCGGATACCTTAAGGCGCTGTTCTTCCGCCTATGAAGCTTTTGCTGGACACCTGCGTTCTGTATCCAACAGTGATGCGCGAAGTCCTGCTGGGCGTGGCCAAAACCGGCGCCTATACACCGCTTTGGTCTGCGCGCATTCTAGAAGAATGGGCGCGTGCCGCGCGTAAGATTGGCCCAACGGGCGAAGTCCAAGCGCGCGGCGAAATTGCCCTGATCCGTTCTGCTTGGCCCAACGCCGAAGTCACTTGGAAACCTTCACTTGAGGATCGGCTGTATTTGCCAGACGCTGCAGACGAGCATGTTTTGGCGGCTGCGATTTCAGGCTATGCCGATAAAATCGTCACGCTGAATGCTAAAGATTTCCCGCGCCATATCCTTGCCGAAGAAGGTCTGGATCGTATTGATCCAGATGCGCTTGTGAGGGGCTGCTGGGAGCAGACGCCAGATGCGGTTGCCGCAGTGGTCGAAGGTGTCCGGCAGACGGCTTCAGAGATGTCTGGTGAGGTCTGGACAACCCATGCGCTGTTGAAAAAGGCGCGGCTTCCGCGTTTGGCTAAGGTCTTTCGCTAAGCAATCAGCCTAAGCTGTGCCCCACTTCTGTTCGAGCGCTTCGATCGCTTGAATACGCTCTGGCGTTTTTGGGTGGCTCAGAAGCCAAGCAGGCGCTTTGCCTGCATTGCTTTGAGTGAGGGCCTCTAGTTTGCCAAACAAAGACTTTTGTGGCGCGGTGCCAATCCCAGACTTTGTCAGCAGAGCTGCCGCATATTCATCCGCTTCATATTCGTCTGACCGTGACAGTCGCGCGGCCAACAGGCTCATCAATGTGTTGGCGATCCAAGGGCCAATCCCAGGAATAAAGCGAGAGATCACCATAGCAAGCGCTGTGCGCAGGGCATTTTGACCTGAAAAATCAATCATGCGGCGGCGCGAATGGCCCAAGGCCACGTGGCCCAATTCATGGGCAATCACGCTGGCTAGTTCTTCGCGGCTTACATCCCCCGATCGAAAACGATTATAAAAGCCACGCGTGATGAAAATGCGCCCATCGGGCGCGGCAAGCCCGTTAATGGGCTCGATCTCGTAGATATGCACACGAATACGGGGCAAATCCAAAGCCTCTGCCATTTTGCGTGTGAGTTTAACCAATTCAGCATCTGCAAGCTCTGTGGATTTTTCATCCAATTCACGTGAGAGGCGCCACGCGGAAAAGCGATACATCACAATACCATAGAAGATGGCCAGTAGGATTGGGGTAAACTTAATCATGTGCTTAGATATGGGGGCGCATCACGCCCGGGTCAACGTCATTGCATCAAAAGCTTCATGCCTTGATCAAGCCCGGCAAGGGTCATTGGCACCATGCGATCTGGAAAAATATCGCGGATCATGTTGATGGAATGGGTGTATTCCCATTGTTGTTCAGGAACCGGGTTGATCCATAGATGCGAAGACCACTGGTCGCGTGCACGCTCTAGCCAAACTTGGCCAGCCTCTTGGTTCCAATGTTCGTTGGCACCGCCGGCATAGGCCACTTCGTAGGGTGACATCGACGCATCGCCCACAAAGATACATTTATAGTCAGCCCCATAGGTGCGCAGCACCTCCCAAGTGGGGGTCTGTTCGTTCCACCGACGAGAGTTGTCACGCCAGACGCCTTCGTAAAGGCAATTGTGGAAATAGAAATGTTCAAGATGTTTGAATTCAGTGCGGGCAGCCGAGAATAATTCTTCGACAACACGGATATGCGGATCCATCGAGCCGCCAATATCAAAGAACAACAATACCTTAACCGCATTGCGCCGCTCCGGGCGCATTTGCACATCTAGGTAGCCATGTTCGGCGGTGGCGCGGATGGTGCCTTCAAGATCAAGCTCATCTGTTGCGCCATCTCGGGCCCAGCTGCGCAGCCGTTTCAGGGCGACCTTTATGTTGCGTGTGCCGAGTTCAACATCGCCGTCTAAGTTCTTGAATTCACGCTTGTCCCAGACCTTTACAGCGCGTCTGTGGCGACTTTCTTTCTGGCCAATACGCACACCTTCGGGGTTATAACCATAAGCGCCAAATGGGCTGGTTCCCGCGGTGCCGATCCACTTGTTGCCGCCTTGGTGGCGGCCTTCTTGTTCCTTCAGCCGCTCTTGCAGCGTTTCCATCAACTTATCAAAGCCCCCTAGGGCTTCGATTTCGGCCATTTCTTCTGGGGAAAGATGTTTTTCTGCCATCTTGCGCAGCCATTCTTCGGGAATGTCGACGGCCTCTAGGATGTCCTCGGCCGAAAGCTCGCCCAATCCTTCAAACGTCGACGCGAATGCACGATCGAACTTATCCAGATTGCGTTCGTCCTTCACCATCGTGGTGCGCGCAAGGTAGTAAAAGACCTCGCTGTCATAGGTCGCAATCCCGGTTTTCAACGCAGCCAGAAAGCTAAGGTATTCGCGTAGGCTGACGGGCACGCCTTCCGTTCTTAGGTTTTCAAACAGCGGCTGAAACATGGGCTAGGTCACGGCCTTATCAATCGCAACTGTGATCAGCACACCCACAATGGAAAATGCGATGGCATACCCAGCAGCATATTGAAGGATATCAAGACGTTGACCGCCGCGGCGTTTTGCGGTTGAGCCACCAATGACACAGCCCAGAAGGGCGCAGATAATCACGATCATAAGCTTCAAAAGCTCCTGTTGTTCGGGTTAAGCGAGGCCACTTCGCGCAGTTTTGCGCGTACGGCCCAATCCGGGCCAAAGCCGTATCGCGCCCAGCCTAAACTGTCCAGCCGTGCCGCCTGCGCCTCATTGCTGCGGCCAAGCGCGTCTAAAGCTTCGGCTTTCAGCATCAACAAAGACGACAAGACGATCGCATTTTCAAAGGCCCGTGCATTGGGAAGGTTGCGGTCAATGATCTTAAGAGCCCGCCGTGGATCACCCGTTGAAAGCGCATGGGCCGCCAAATGGGCCGACACCGTGCTGCGATGCGGGCCGTTCGGGGCACTAAGTGTAAAATAGCGATCCGCCTGCAGATAATGACTATGTGCCGCCTCTGGATAATGGCTTTGCAGCAGGCGCGCATATGCATAGTGGCTAAAGCCTCTTCTGTGATCGGTCCACCCTAAATTAGACGCAATTTCAATGGCTTGTCGCGCGTAATCAACCCTTTTTGAAGAGGTGGTATTCGGACCCAAAGCAGATTGAATATGGGCCTTCCAACTGTCTGGAGTTTGCGAATCAGAGGCTGTGCCCGCTGATACGCCCCTGGGGTTTAGCCGTGCCAGAATGGACGGCAAACGCTGGGCCACTTGATCGCGACTCATCCCATTAGAAAGCGCCTGGTCATAATGCGCCCGCAGGATCAGCATATCAAAGCTGGTCAGAACAGTGTGAAAGTTATCATCGTTAAAAACGCTGTCATTCAGTCGATACAGATCATTCAGCGGGCCGAGCGCCTGCGCAAGTTCCTCATGCAAGCAATCCCGAACGTCTTGGGGGCTTGTATCATAGGGCAGAAAAATTGCGATTTGTTCGCGGATTTCAAGACCCGCCCAATCTGTGCGCGGTGCGTTTCTTGATCGGCGGTACTCTGCAATGCTGTTGACGTTTGGGACCACAAAACAGGCTGCATGGGGCAGGGCGCGACGAATGTCACGCTTGGCCACCGATTGGATTGTGATCTGCGCACTGCCCTCTGACACCAGCCGAATATTGATGCCTGCCTCGTTACGAAGTCTGGCCAGCAACTGGTTGAGATCATTGCGCAAAGTCGCAGTGCTGCGCCCTGTCAATTTGACAGAAATCGGGCCTTCAAACCGGGTGAAACGCGGCAGCTCACGGCCGCTTTCCAGCGCGAAAGACAAATCCAGAAAGTCCTGTGCAATCGCTGCGTTTGATCGCAAGGTGGGAGCAGGGCGTGCGGCAGAGAAACTCTTTAAAGGCGGCAGTGTTGTTTCAGCCAAAGTGGCCCGCGTTGGGTGTGCAGAAGGTTCGGGCGACCCGCAAGCCGCCAGCAAAACTCCTGCCACTCCAAGCGTATGTCGCCACGCCCAACGCATCAGCGTTTGGACCGTGCCATAAAGGCTAAGCGTTCAAACAAATGCACATCCTGCTCGTTTTTCAACAATGCCCCATGGAGTTTCGGCAACGCGTCAGCGCCATCGCGGGCGATGTCTTCGGGCGATAGATCCTCGGCAAGCAAAAGCTTAAGCCAATCAATCACTTCAGAGGTCGATGGCTTTTTCTTAAGCCCCGGAGTCTCGCGAATTTCATAAAACTGGGTCAGGGCCGCTGTCAGCAATTGTTCTTTCACATGCGGATGGTGCACCGCCACGATAGATTTCATCGTCTCCGCATCAGGAAAGCGGATGTAGTGAAAGAAACAGCGGCGCAAAAAGGCGTCTGGCAGCTCTTTTTCGTTGTTTGAGGTGATGATAATGATCGGCCGTTGCTTGGCTTTGATGGTCTCCCCGGTTTCGTAAACGTGGAACGCCATCTTATCGAGCTCTTGCAGCAGATCGTTCGGAAACTCGATGTCAGCCTTGTCGATTTCATCAATCAGCAGGACAACTTTTTCATCCGCTTCAAAGGCTTCCCAAAGCTTGCCTTTTCGAATGTAGTTCTTCACATCTTTGACGCGTTCATCGCCCAGCTGGCTGTCGCGCAATCGGCTAACGGCGTCATATTCGTATAGGCCTTGTTGGGCTTTGGTGGTGGATTTCACATTCCATTCAATCATGCGCAAACCCAGCGCATTTGCCACTTGAAGGGCCAGTTCTGTCTTGCCGGTCCCTGGCTCTCCCTTCACTAAAAGGGGACGTTCGAGTGCAACAGAGGCATTCACAGCTACCGTTAGGTCATCTGTGGCGACATAACTGTCGGTACCCGTAAATTTCATAGTTTTTCCTACCCAAAACAAATGCTTCTTTCTACCGTAACTTACGGAATACCTGACCGCAATGCGACCATATCGGGTAGTGACATTACGTAATTTCTAAGGTAGATGCTTGTTTATTGAGGGGGCCTTTGGTTGCGAATTTGCAGGCGCAGGCAAGGCCGCTATGAGGGAGCGGAAATGAAAGTAGAAGTTTTCCTGCCTGAGGACTATCGTCCCGCAGATGATGAGCCGTTTATGAATGAGCGGCAAACTGAATATTTTCGACGTAAGCTATTGGATTGGAAGCAAGAGCTTCAAGATGGTAGCCGCGATACGATCGAAGGATTGCAAGACAACACGCGCAATATTCCTGACATCGCGGACCGTGCCAGCGAAGAGACCGACCGCGCATTAGAACTGCGTACTCGGGATCGTCAGAGAAAGCTGGTCACCAAAATCGATTCAGCACTGCGTCGGATTGACGAAGGTGAATATGGCTACTGCGAAGTAACCGGGGACCCAATTTCGTTGAAGCGACTGGATGCACGTCCAATCGCGACCATGACACTTGAGGCGCAAGAGCGCCATGAGCGTCGCGAAAAGGTTCATCGCGACGATTAATCGCCGCGCACCACCCAAGAAATCGAAACGCCGGGGCTTTTGCTTCGGCGTTTTTCGTTTCACAAAGGCCCTATGACTTTATTGGGTATGCAAGTTGCCGTGATCGGCGGTGGAATTGGTGGTCTGACGGCCGCGCTATGTTTGGCGCAACGCGGCGCACAGGTGCAGGTGTTTGAACAAGCCCCGGCGATAACCGAGGTGGGTGCAGGCTTGCAGATGAGCCCAAATGGGTTTTGTGTTTTACGCGCGTTGGGGCTGGGCGATGCAATTTCGCAAGCCGCCGTGCGGGCGCAAGCAGTTGAGCTGCGAGATTACCGGGCAGGGCGTTTGGTGACGCGTCTGAACGTGGGGCAGCTTGGTAAGGGGCAGCCTTATTTCTTCCTGCATCGCGCTGATTTGATTGATGTTTTGTACAAATTCGCGTTGGAGTCAGGCGTCAAAGTCGTAACGGGCGCTAAGGTGCAAGATGTCGACGATGGTACAGGTCAACTTCTATTTGCGGATGGCACATCAGAAACGGCCGATCTCATCATCGGTGCAGATGGTTTACACTCTGTGGTGCGCCCAAATCTAAATGGAACCCTTGCCCCGTTTTTTACAGGTCAAACCGCGTGGCGGGCCACCGTGCCGATGACCTCAGATGTGCCGGATGTGGCAACCGTGCATATGGGGCCAAAACGGCATGTGGTGAGCTATCCGCTCCGCGGTGGCAAGTTGATGAATTTGGTTGCTGTGCAGGAAAAACCAGAATGGCAAGCCGAGGGCTGGAGCCATCAAGATGACCCAGACAATCTGCGCGAGGCCTTTGCAGATTTCGGAGGCGAAATTTCTAAAATCTTGAAAAACGTCACGGAAACAGGGGTTTGGGGCCTGTTCCGTCACCCGGTGGCGCCGCGATGGCACGGCGCGTCTGTGGCCCTGTTGGGCGACGCGGCGCATCCAACCTTACCGTTTATGGCGCAGGGGGCTGTGATGGCGATCGAGGATGCTTGGGTTCTCGCCGACGCGCTTTCGGTCACCGATGATAAGGAGGCGGGTTTGGCGCTGTATCAGTCTCGTCGTATGGAGCGTGTGACCAAGATTGTTGAGGCGGCCAATGGCAATGCATGGAAATACCATCTGTCCAATCCGCTGATCCGCACGGCCGCGCATACTGCGATGCGCCTGGCTGGCACAATTGTGCCGGGCAAGATGATGGGGCAGTTTGACTGGATCTACCGCCACGATGTGACCGCGGTTTAAATAAGCTTTTTCAGCGTGTTAAACCGACAATTCTACCCAAACCGGCACGTGGTCTGACGGCTTTTCGCGGCCGCGGATTTCCTTGTCGATCTGACAATCCACCAGCAGGTCCGCGCATTGTGGAGACAGTAGGAAATGGTCGATACGAATGCCGTCATCGCGATTCCATGCGCCTGCTTGATAGTCCCAGAACGAATAATGTTCAGGACCTTGGGTGCGGGCGCGGAAGGCTTCGGTAAAACCGAGGTTTAGCAACCGGCGATAGGCAGCACGGCTTTCTGGGCGGGCCAGGGCGTCTTCTTGCCAGGCTTCGGGGCGGCGGGCGTCTTCATTCTGCGGGATGATGTTGTAATCCCCGGCCATCAAAAACGGCTCTTCGCGGGCCAACAGAGTTTGGGCGTGTTTGTGCATCCGCTCCATCCACGCGAGTTTATAGTCGTATTTCGGCCCCGGCGCTGGGTTGCCATTGGGTAAATACAGGCCACACACACGAATAGGTGTGTCAGCCATGACTGTGGCCTCGATCCAACGGGCTTGTTCGTCGCTGTCATCCCCGGGCAAGCCACGGCTGACGTCTTCGAGCGGAATTTTGGACAGGATCGCAACGCCGTTAAAGCTTTTTTGCCCATGGGTTTCAACGATATAGCCGCGATCTTCGAGGATTTCACGGGGGAAGGCCTCGTCCACGGATTTGATCTCTTGAAGCACAACCACATCAGGTTGCGCCTCGTCCAGCCACTGTGGCAGGGCGTTGATACGGGCTTTAATGCCGTTGATATTAAACGTCGCGATTTTCATGTGGCGACTATGGCGTTAAGAAGGGGGACGCTCAACCCGAATTCAGGTGTAATCGATGAAATACTCTGTCAGCCACGACATCAACCAACCGCGCGACCGAGTCGTTTCATTGCTGACCTCACATGAGCATCGCAGACATTGGCAACATGGGTTTGTGGGGGCAGAGGCCTTGGATGGCGAACCCGGAACCGTTGGCGCAACAACGTTGCTCAAGTTCAAAGTTGGCGATCGCCCATTTCAGCTGATTGAAACCATCCTAGAGCGTGATTTGCCCGATGGGTTCACCGTGTCATATGTGTCTGAACAATCTGCCAGTATTTCGCGCAACAGCTTTGTGGTGTCGCCGGTGGGCGGCACGCGCTGGCATGTGGATATGCAGATTAAGGTGAGTGGGCTGTATAAGCTGATGGCATTCATGCAGCCCCATAACTTTAAAGATCAGACCCTCGCGCTGATGAAGTCATTTTCAGATTTTGCTGAAAGTTGAAGGGTTTACATTGAAAAGCTTGTGCCGCAGCCGCAAGCGCTGGTGGCATTTGGGTTTTCAATAACAAATCGTGCACCGATCAGCTCTTCGGTGAAGTCAATCACGGCGTTTGATAGAAACGGCAGCGATACTTCGTCGACCACAACCTTTTCGCCATTGCCTTCAAGTATCAGATCGTCAGACGCAGGCGCATCTAGCTTGATCTCATATTGAAAGCCGGAACACCCGCCACCTTCGACTGCAATGCGCAGGGCTTGGCCCTGATCTGACGCTCCGATTTCAGCCAGCCGTGCAAAGGCACGTTCGGTTACTTTTGGCGGAAGCTGCATTTTGTCACTCCTGACAGGCATTTGGGCGGTTGCACCCAGTGAAGATTGTTCGCAGAGTGCAATATAAGAAACCACAGCACCGGCCACAAGGACCAGCGTGATGAGAGCGGCTTTTGCATCTGACCCAGCCCAAACCCGAGGGCGTCCCGTTTCGGAAGAAGAAAGCGCCTTTCGGTCGTGTTTTCAACGAGATCGAGATCGGATCATCCATTCTAGTTCGTTTCGGCGCCTGAAACACAAGACACAGGTTTTTGTGGAACATGAGGGCGACTATTTCCGAACGCGCCTGACACATTCGATTGAGGTCGCCCAGGTGGCGCGCACAATTGCCGGGGCGCTCAACCTAAATCAAGAACTGACAGAGGCCGTCGCCCTGGCCCATGACTTGGGCCACACGCCTTTTGGGCACACAGGCGAAGACGCGCTTGATTTGTTGATGCAGCCCTATGGGGGCTTTGATCACAATGCGCAGGCAGTCAAGATTGTGACTTCGCTGGAACGTCACTATGCAGCGTTTGACGGGTTGAACCTGACGTGGGAAACCCTTGAAGGCATTGCAAAACACAACGGTCCCGTGCTGGGCGAGGTGCCCTATGCGCTGGCTGAATATAACAATATTTTCGATCTAGAACTGCATACCCACGCCAGTGCAGAGGCACAGGTCGCGGCCTTGGCCGATGACATTGCCTATAACAATCACGATTTGCAGGATGGTTTGCGGGCCGGATTGTTTTCAGAGGCTGATATTGAAACGCTTCCCATCATTGGTGCCTGTTTTGCCGAGGTGGATCGCATCTATCCCGGGCTTGAACGCATCCGCCGCAAACACGAGGCCTTGCGCCGGGTGTTTGGTGTGATGGTTGGCGATGTGATTGAAACCTCAAAGGGCCTATTGGCCACGGCAGACGCCCAATCCGCACAAGAAATCCGCGAATACGGCGCACCCGTTGTTCAGTTTTCACCCGCCATCTGGGCCGATTTGAAAGTGATCCGAGACTTCCTGTTCACCCGCATGTACCGCGCACCATCTGTGGTGGAAAAGCGGGTACAAGTGACCAAGGTTGTCGAGGCGCTGTTTCCATTATTCCTTGAAAACCCACATCTGATGCCGGACCGCTGGCAAACAGACGTGCAAAAGATGAGCGACGAGGTTCAGATCGCCCGCAAAGTCTCTGACTATATCGCCGGGATGACCGACCGCTATGCGTTGACGGAGTACGAACGGCTGATGGGGCAGAAGCTGCCTTTGTAGGTGTGTAATTTTCGGGCGACTATTCTCTTAAGAAGTTACTCGGACTGCCGCTGAGCGGGCGTTTGAAGGGATGCAGAGAATGGTGGGTGTGAGGCCAAAGTGTCTGGTGGTGCACCGCTTACGAAGGTCTGCTAAGAACCATTTGACAGTCAGAAAGAAGATGGCCGCAAGTTAGGCCATTTGATCTTGTCTTAGAAATGGCGAGTGTCTCGTTGGAGAGCGTAAGTGTACAAACAAACAATGGCATTGGTAATCTTTCTGGCGACAAGCATCGCCAATGCTGCAGATGTCTGCGTCGTGCCTGTCGTCGGGGGGCAAGCGATGCTGCCAGTAGAATTTGAGCAGCCGTATCGGATCGCAACGTCGCCACGCTTTGTTCCAGGTTTTGAGGGGGTAATCGTTAAGGCTACCAACCGCCAAGAACTATATGAGTTCAATGGTACAAGCCTGGCCTTGATACAGAATGACTTTCCGCATGTCTGGGGCTTTGCATTTGAGCACGGCATTCATCTTGGACCGAACGGCGCGGCTTTTGGGTTTGGATCTCGTCCGCGAGTGATCTTCCGGCTCGGATCTGATGCCACTGCTTGGGAGCCTATAGAGGCGACCCGAGGGTACAAGAACGCATTTTTTGACCAAGGTTTGGGGGATGTTTATTGGCGTGCGCCCTCATCAGAGCAACAAAGACGGATCAGGGCGGACCGAACCATCGATGACATCGATCTACCGAGTTTCAATGGTGACCGAACAGTTTCGCTGCGCACAATTTCGAAAATTGGCGGTGTCCTGTCTCTGACTGGGCCTACCGGAAGTACGGCGCAATCAAGCAGTTCAATTTGGTTCCGACAGCTTGGGGGCGATTGGGCTAGGGTTCCAGTAGAGTTGTCCGACGGTCAGCGATTGTTCGATACGTTGGAAGACGCAGAAATTCAGATAAGTAGCCGTTTTATAAGGATTTTTCCAGAAAATACCGCTTATGAGCCACTGATCTTTCGCCTTTCTGAGAAAGGGTTGGTATTTGAAGCAAGCCTTCCGGCAGGGATTTGGAGGTTTCATAAGTCAAGTCATAATTGGATCGGCAGGGTTGGACCTTGGTCTCAACCAAAGAAGAGGCGCTTTACATATTGGAACGACACAATAGAGACGTTGCCGCCCCAATTCTTGGTACTTGGTCCAGATGAAACGGAGGCGCACTTGATACCAGATCTCGCATCACAAAGCGATGTTTCTGGCGAAACAATCTTTTATCACCCTCGCCCAATAACCATTCTCGATGAAAATCCAGTATTTGTGAATTCAGACACGGGCATTGTAGTTCTGGACGGCGTTCGTTTATCTGACAGACAGTTGTTGCCTTACAAGGACATTGGTGACCATCCACGCATCAAGACCCTAGGGCGACTGAATATCATCAAATCTGAGAAGGGAGTATTCATCCTAAATGACGATCTTTCGTTTGATAGGGTCGAAAACTTCCCGGCTGAAAGTCCTTGGCCGCATGAAGTCAATATTGAATTCGTCGACGCATGGCAGAGCTATCTCGTCATTGATCACCTATCAGGCGAGATATATCACTCAAAGGATATGAAGCGATTCACCAATGTCGAGACGGAGGAGCAGATCGACGGGGTCGTGGGGATTCTGCCTGACCCAGCTTCGGTTTTGTTGATTGGTGAAGAGCAGCTCTTAGTGGCCACGAAAGACTGTGCCTCTTGATGATTTTAGGTATAGGACTGCAGCACTTCTCAATCTAGAATTTACTGTAAAAGCAGCTATCGGTTGGACTTGTCGCGAGGTCAGTTTCCTCCCCACAGCCGTCATCCAATCTGCAACTATGGCCCTTCGCCCTCCTGCGGTATGATGCTTTAAGTGAACAAACCGAAAAACTCGGTTCAAGCGCCAAAGATTCACAATAGCCTGCAAAACACCGCACCCGCAGTTCCAATTGTCTTGCATTTGAAACGCTCAAAGCTCCTCCCACCATTGACCTGCCCGCGTTTGGTGGTAAACCGCCTGCAAAGCATAAGGACACGTCTGATGAACCTGTTTTCTGAGATCCGCGAGCTGGTGATTGAACAGCTCACCGCCATGCAGGCCGAGGGCACGCTGCCGGAAGGTCTGGATTTCAAAAATGTTGCGGTAGAGCCGCCACGCGATGCGCTGCATGGCGATATGGCCACCAATGCCGCTATGGTTTTGGCCAAACCTGCCAAAATGAAGCCGCGCGACATTGCCGAAGCTTTGGCAGCCAAGCTGGCGTCAGATGATCGTATCGACACAGCCGAAGTGGCAGGGCCGGGGTTCCTGAATCTGCGGTTGGACGCGGGTCTTTGGCGTGACCTTGTGAAATCTGTTCTAGAGACTGGTACCGATTTTGGCCGTTCTGACATGGGGCAGGGCAAAAAAGTAAACGTAGAATATGTCTCTGCAAACCCAACCGGACCTTTGCACGTGGGTCACACCCGCGGTGCGGTCTTTGGGGATGCACTGGCGTCTTTGCTGGATTTTGCAGGCTACGACGTCACCCGTGAATACTACATCAATGATGGTGGGGCGCAGGTTGATGTGCTCGCACGGTCTGTTTACTTGCGCTACCTAGAGGCGCACGGACAAGAGGTGGCGTTTGAAGACGGGACCTACCCGGGTGATTACCTGATCCCTGTGGGTGAAGCATTGAAAGACAAAGTCGGCGATGCCTATGTGGGCCAAGACGAATCCGTCTGGCTTGCTGAAATACGTCTTTACGCCACAGATGCGATGATGGACTTGATCCGCGAAGACCTTAAGGCGCTTGGCATTGAGATGGATCACTTCTTCTCTGAGAAAGCTCTGTATGGCACAGGTTTGATCGAAGGTGCGATTGCCTCTTTGGAAAACAAGGGCCTGATCTATGAAGGCGTTCTAGAGCCGCCAAAAGGCAAAAAGCCCGAAGATTGGGAGCCTCGTGAACAGACCCTGTTTAAGTCAACAGATCACGGCGATGACGTAGATCGCCCGGTGAAAAAATCTGACGGGTCTTGGACTTACTTTGCGCCTGACATCGCCTATCACTTCGATAAGGTGCAGCGCGGCTATGATCTGTTGATCGATATCTTTGGTGCAGACCACGGTGGCTATGTCAAACGGATGAAGGCGGCTGTGTCTGCCTTGTCTGATGGGCAAACCCCAATCGACATCAAGCTCACCCAACTGGTGAAACTGTTTAAAAACGGTGAGCCGTTCAAAATGTCTAAACGGGCAGGGACATTTGTCACCCTGCGTGATGTTGTGGACCAAGTGGGCGCCGATGTGACCCGCTTTGTGATGCTCACCCGTAAGAACGATGCGCCATTGGATTTTGATTTTGACAAAGTGCTTGAGCAATCCAAAGACAACCCGGTGTTCTATGTGCAATACGCCCATGCGCGGGTGTGTTCTGCGGTAAAGAAAGCCAGCGATGCTGGAATCGACATTGCCGATGCGACCATTGCGGATGCTGATCTATCTTTGCTGAGCGATCCTGCCGAAATTGCGGTGGCCAAGAAAGTGGCTGAATGGCCGCGTTTGGTAGAGATCGCGAGCCGCACGAACGAGCCGCATCGCATTGCGTTCTACCTGTATGAATTGGCCAGCGAAATGCACAGCCTGTACCACACAGGCAAAGACAAGCCTGAACTGCGCTTTGTTCAGGAAGACAATCCAACAACCACGCAGGCGAAAATCGCCCTCGCACGGTCCGTGGCCATTGTTATTTCTGCCGGTCTTGGTATTCTGGGGGTAACTCCAGCACAAGAGATGCGGTAAAACTGCACATCGCCGGGGTTGAGGCATTAGGCAAGACAACCCCGGTGAAACTAACTCGCCGGATATCAAGAGGCGAGCATGGTACAAATCCCCTTGAATCAGCCGGGTACACGTCCCGGTACAGCACACCCACAGGGTGATGTCGCATTTGATCCGCGTAAGACAATGGGCAATCTGGCCAATTGGGCCGGTGCGGCTGTGTCGTTGGCCTTGATCGTTGGGGCTGGCGTTTGGGGATACAAACTGCTTGTGCGCGATGTGACCGGCATCCCGGTGGTCCGCGCGATCGAAGGCCCGATGCGGGAACAACCAGCTGATCCGGGTGGTTCACAGGCCGCGCACCAAGGTCTATCTGTCAACACCGTGGCCGCAGATGGTACCGCCGGGGCACCTGCCGACCGCCTGGTTCTTGCGCCAGCCCCGATCCGCTTGGACGAAGAAGACGCGCCGGTAACTTTGGCACGCATAGACCCAACCGAGGCTGAACCCGTCGCCCCCGTTCAACAAGAGATCGCCCAAACACCAGAGCCGATCACCGCGCCAAAACCGCTGGATCCCGGCGCTTTGGATGGTTTGGTTAAAGAACTGACTGAAAACGTCCAGCCCTTGGCCGAAGTGGCCGCGCTGGAAGAGGCGCCAAAGCCTAAAATCGTTAAGGGCGGAATTGGCGTGTCAAAACGTCCAAAACTACGCCCAGAAGGTCTGGCGGCCCGCAATCGAGCTGCGGCGGCTGCCGCACCAGCGCCCGTGGCGACCGGACCACGCGAAATCGACAGTGCGGCAATCCCAGCGGGCACCCGCCTTGTGCAGCTTGGGGCCTATCCATCAGCGGATGTGGCCCGCAACGAATGGCAGCGCTTGCAAGGCAAGTTCGGCGACTACTTAGGTGACAAAAACCGGGTTGTTCAAAAGGCAACCAGCGGTGGCCGTACCTTCTATCGCCTACGCGCCGAAGGCTTTGCTGATCTCAGCGATGCGCGCCGTCTGTGTTCGGCACTCAAAGCTGAAAATGCAGATTGTATCCCGGTGGTGACTCGCTGATGACGTTCAATGCCTCTATTCTGGGCTGTGAAGGTTTGCGCCTAAGTTCAGAAGAGCGTGCGTTTTTCAAAGACGTGCAGCCCTTTGGTTTTATTCTATTTTCTCGGAATATCGAATCCGCAGATCAAATCCGGTCTTTAGCAGAAGAACTGCGTTCCTGCGTTCAACATGAAGCGCCGATCTTGATTGATCAAGAAGGTGGTCGTGTTCAGCGTTTGCGCGGCGCGTTGGGCTATGATTGGTTGCCGCCGCTGGATCAAATTCAAAAAGCAGGCGCCAATGCGGCGCGCAGCATGTACCTGCGGTCGCGTATTCAAGCACACGAGCTGACAACGCTTGGCATTGATTGCAATTGTGCCCCTTTGGTTGACGTTGCCACCTCTGACACGCATCCGTTTTTGCAAAACCGCTGCTACGGGTTTGGGACGGACGCAGTGATTGAGATTGGCCGCGCTGTGACCAATGGCTTGATGGATGGTGGCGTATTGCCCGTGTTAAAACACATCCCGGGTCACGGGCGTGCACAACAGGACAGCCATCTGGAATTGCCCACTGTCACAGCCTCGGTCAAAGAGCTAGAGCAAGATTTCGCGCCCTTCAAAGCACTGAATGATCTGCCGATGGGGATGACGGCGCATCTGGTCTATAAGGCACTTGATGATCTGCCTGCCACTGTCTCTACGAAAATGATGGGCCTCATTCGAGAACAGATCGGGTTTGACGGCCTGATCATGACCGATGACATTTCTATGCAAGCGCTTGAGGGTGACATGACACAGCGTTCTGTGGCGTCAATCGCTGCGGGATGTGACGTGATTTTACACTGCAATGGCGATATGGCCGAGATGCAAGACGTGGTTGTTGCCGCGGGTGATATGACAGAGATCGCGCAGCGCCGAGCGCAGGATGTGCTGAATGCGCGTAAACCAGCAGAGTCTGTTGACATAAAGGCGCTGACGTCAGAGCTTGAAAGCCTGATACAAGGGTAGCGCATGACCGAAGATTTTATCGAACAAAGCAAACGTGAGGCCGTTGCAGAGCGGCTTGCGGCCGAAGCTTTGATCGTGGATGTCGACGGGTTTGAAGGGCCGCTTGATTTGTTGCTGACGTTGTCACGGACGCAAAAGGTTGATCTGCGTACCATTTCGATTTTGGAACTGGCCAAGCAGTATCTGAGTTTCGTTGAACGCGCAAAAGTGCTGCGTATCGAATTGGCCGCTGATTATCTTGTGATGGCGGCGTGGCTTGCGTTTTTGAAATCGCGACTGCTTCTGCCACCAGACCCCGAAGAAGAAGGCCCCTCGGGCGAGGAACTTGCCGCACATCTGGCGTTTCAGCTCGAGCGCCTGCAAGCCATGCGGGATTGTGCCGCCAAGCTGATGGCGCGTGATCGGCTGGGGCGAGATTTCTTTGCACGTGGCATTCCCGAAGATGTCACCAGCGTTAAGAAAATCACCTATACCGCCACTTTGCTTGATTTGATGCAGGGCTATTCGCGCCTGCGCACCAAAGATGAATTCCGGCCCTTTGTACTCGACCGTGAGTCGGTTTGGACCATGGAACAAGCGCTTGATCGTATGCGTGGCCTGATCGGTTTTGCGGGCGCTTGGACTGATATTGTCAGTTACCTGCCCGATGGTTGGGGTAGTGATCCAAAGAAACGCCGGTCGGCCACAGCTGCTACCTTTGCGGCCAGCCTAGAGTTGGCCAAAGAGGGCAAAGTCGAACTTCGCCAAACCGGCGGCACCTTTGCGCCCATACAAGTTCGCAGAAAAGAGAGTGACGATGGCTGAAGACACACCGATGGACGCAGCGCCCAGCCTTGAACCGCAAGAAGGTGAACTTGATGCAACCAAGGCTGAAACGCCCGAAGCATCCGAGGAAAGCCTGTTTGATGCGCCTCCGATGGGAGAACAAGAACGCATGGTCGAGGCGATCCTTTTCGCGACAGCAGACCCTATCACCGTGCGTGACTTGAATGCGCGACTGCCGCATGGCTGTGATGCTGCCGAAGCTTTGGCGCATCTGCGCAAACGCTATGAGGGCCGTGGGGTTAATCTGATGCGGGTTGGGGATGCTTGGGCGATGCGTACAGCACCCGACCTGGGCTTTTTGATGCAGAAAGAACAGGTCGAAACCCGCAAGCTATCGCGGGCTGCGATCGAAACTTTGGCGATCATCGCATATCACCAGCCCGTCACGCGGGCTGAGATCGAAGAAATTCGGGGTGTGTCTGTGAGCCGAGGCACAGTGGATCAGTTGCTGGAAATGGAATGGATCCGGTTTGGCCGCCGCAAGATGACACCGGGGCGTCCGGTGACCTTTGTTGTGACGCAGGCGTTCCTTGATCAATTCGGTTTGGAGACTGCACGCGATCTGCCTGGTTTGAAAGAGCTGCGCGCCGCAGGCTTGCTGGACAACCGTCCGCCGCCAAGTTCGATGCCAAGCGCAGTTGAAGGCGAAGACGAAGAAGAAGCCACATCTGGTCAGTCAGAACTGTTTGAAGATTAAGCGCCTTAGAATAGGCGTAATTTGTTGTTATTGACTGGCCGAACTCAGCCAGTATTCACATGAATGGAGGGCGCTATGAATATGAATCAAATCACAAATATGGTGATCCGTCGCCTTATCCGTTTGGTGATGAACAAAGGTATTTCTGCGGGCACAAACGCACTTCAAAAGCGTTATGATAAGTCGGGCACGGAAAAGAGCAGCTATAACATGGATACCAAAGGCACCCGGCAAACCATGAAAGTGCTACGTCGCTTTAGCCGTTTCTAAGCCTTTTCCTTGCTGACGTGAGGCCAAGGCCTCGATCGCGCCAAACATCGCAAGTATCGCTGATGCCAAGATGCAGGCGATCAACCCCCATCCGTCAAATAGCGGGCGATACAGCAAGGTTGCACCAAATACGCTCAGGTACATCACCGCTGAATTCAGCCCCATGATTGCACCACGTTGAGCGTGATCAAGACGTGTCAAACGGTTGACGGTCAGGTTCAGCCCAAGGTGCTGCAATACACCCCAAGCCGCCATCGACAGACACAGCCAAACTGCATGATGTGTTGTGAAGGCTGCACTGACATAAAATACGGTGAGCGCGGAAAACACGATCATCAACCCGCGGCGCGGCCCAAGACGATCCAACCATGGATCCCCCAGCATCGCCACGGCAAAGCCCAACCCATAGGACAGCGTAAACCAACCTGTGGACGACGTGGTCAGGCCAAGGTGGTCTGTCAACCACGTGCCAAGGTAGTTGTAGATCCCATAAAACCCGGTGCCAATCATCGCAACAGAAAACAGTGCCGAGAAAATGCCGGGCACACGCATTGCGCCAATTGGAGATGTGATTTTTCCAGATTTTGGTGCGGCGGGCAGGGGGCGTAGGTATTGAACCAGCAGAACGCAAAACAGTGACGTGCCCAAGATGGCGAACACCGCGCGCCAGCCAAAGGCATCCGCGACAAAGGCACTTAGGCTTACGCCGCCGACCATGGACAATGTCCAGCCAGTGATCACTTTGCCGATTGTTCTTGCTTCTTCACCGGGCGCTGAAATGACAGCGGCCATCGTGTAGATTGCGGGGAGGGCCATGCCAACGCCAATGCCAGCCAAGGCCTGCGCCCCAATCAGAAACGCGACGTTTGGGGCCGCAGCACTTAGGCCCATGGCGAGCGTGATTAACAAGATTGCCTGACGCATGATGGTGTCTGCACCAAATCGATCGGCCAAAGGCGCCAAAACAAGCGCTGAAACGGCCACGCTCACGCCATAACCCGCGGCGGCGGTCATGATGTCAGCGGTCTGCGAAAGCCCAAGGTCACCGGCCACTTCAGTGGCAATCGGCGACAGCACAAGGGCGTTGGCTCCGATTAGCCCAATCGAGATCATCAGTATGAAAATCATCATTTCAGTATCTCACCTTAACATCATTCAGTATTTAGCTATTATGGCTGAAAGGATTGCGGAATATGGAAACGATATGAGCACTGAAAAAACAGATGACATTCGGCAAAGACCGTCCAAGGAGCGTACGGTAGACGCGATGGATCGAAAAATATTAGGTGCGCTGACGCAAGACGCGACCCGAAGCTACGCTGATTTAGCCAAAGAGGTTGGGTTGTCAGCGCCCGCGGTGCACGAACGGGTGAAACGTCTTAGGGCCACCGGAGTGATCAAACGCACCGTCGCCGAAATTGATGGGGCGGCGGTTGGTAAAGGCTTTATGGCCTTTATCCATGTCGAGGCATCAGGCTGGGGCAAGACCTCGGACATCGCGCAATTGACGGAATACCCAGAGGTCGAAGAAATCCATACGGTGACCGGCGATTCTGGCGTGATCTTAAAGGTGCGCGTTGAAAGCACTGTCGCGATGGAGGGTTTCTTGTGGCGGCTTTATAATTCAACCGGTGTTCACAACACGCGTACCTACGTCGTGTTGTCGACACATCTGGAACGCGGCGCTCAGGCCGAAATCACGCCTGAGTTTGCCACGGGGGATCATGTGAAATAGGGCCTTAGCCCATTTTGAAGTGTTTCGAGAGCTTAAGACCCTGGCCCTGATAGTTTGACGCAATGCCTGCGCCATACAGTTGGTCAGGCTCATCGGCCATTTGTTCGTACACCAAACGGCCGACAACTTGGCCATGTTCCAAAACAAACGGCGCTTCGTGGCAGCGCACCTCAAGCACACCACGCGACCCGGATCCGCCAGCCTCGGCGTGACCAAAGCCCGGATCAAAGAAACCAGCGTAGTGCACGCGGAATTCGCCCACCATTGCAAGGTAAGGGGCCATTTCAGCGGCGTATTGCGGTGGAATATGCACAGCCTCGCGGCTGACCAGAATGTAAAACGCACCCGGGTCTAGAATGATCTGCCCATCTCGGCTGCGCACTTCTTCCCAATATTCGGCTGGGTCGTATTCCCCGATGCGATCCAGATCAATCACACCGGTGTGTGGTTTAGCACGGTATCCCACCAGATCACCTTCGGTTGGGCGCAGATCAACGGAAAAGCCAAGGCCATCGTCAATCACAGCGTCGCCATCGACCAAAGGAGATTCGGCGTGCAGGGCTGTCAGCTCGGAATCGAGCAAAATGGATTGGCCATTGCGGAACCGGATCTGGTTTAAACGCATGCCCGGACGCACCAATACAGAAAACGAGCGTGGGCAAATTTCCGCGTACAGCGGGCCATGATAGCCCGATGGTATGCGATCAAATTCTGTCCCACCGTCGGTGATGGTACGGGTCAACAGATCAAGCCGCCCGGTCGAGCTTTTGGCGTTTGCAACAGCGTTGATGTCGGACGGAAGTGCAAGATGTTCCATCAGCGGCACAACGTAAACACAGCCTTTTTCCAGCACCGCGCCTTCGGACAAATCAATGCGATGCATCTCAAATTTGGTCAGTCGATCTGCGACGGAATTGCCTTCGCCGGCAAGGAAAGACGCACGGACGCGATAGGCCACATGCCCCAAGCGCAAATCCAGGCTTGCAGGTTGAACTTGGCCTTCAACGGCGGGTTCGCTGGGTGCGATCTGGCCGTTTTTCAGCATTGTTTCAATGGTTTGGCTTGGCAAAACCCCAGTCATGTCTCTTTCCTCAGCACTTGGGCTAGATGTACAAAACGCCCGAGGCTTGCAGCCCCAGGCGTTTTTGTTGGTCGGGCTAGCAGGACTCGAACCTGCGACCTTCCGTCCCCCAGACGGACGCGCTACCAGGCTGCGCTATAGCCCGACGGTGACGTTGTTCATAACGCATTGTTGCGCGGGGGCAAGTCCCAATATCCAAAAATACAGCCATGGATGGTTTACGAAGCAGAGGCTTCGCTATGTTGTTTTCGAAGCGCTTTTAGTTTGATCAAAGCGGCGGCCACTTCGGACTGTTTCGTCGCTGGAATGTGGTCTGTTTCAAGCAGGCGTTCGATAAGCGCTTTGCGACGTTTCCATCCTTCGGTGTCTTCGGCCAAAGGCTTGGATGGTACAGCACGCGAGTCTTCGTCTTCCAGATCATGAGCAGTGTCAGAGGTTTCTAAGGTTTCCTCAACCTCTTCTACGACCTCTTCGGGAACAGGCGATTTGGCGTGTTCAATAGGGGCTTCGATTGTCTCTTCTGGTTCCGCAGGCGCGGTGACAGAGGCCAGCTCTACAATTTCTGCAACAGTGGTGGCTTCTTGAAGTTCGGATGCAGCATCTGCAACGTCGTCGACAACTTCGGGTTCCACAATCACAGCGTCTTCGATCTGTGCGGTTTCTTTGACGTCTGGCGCAGCCGGTTTCGGCGATATTCCATCCATCAGATCATCATCAATCGGGCGGGAGAGGGCGCTGATTTCTTTAACGCCCTGTTCGCGCATCATTTTCTGCGCACCTTTGATGGTCATACCGTCATCGTGCAGCAGTTTTTTGATGCCACCCAGCAATAACATGTCCGCAGGGCGATAATACCTGCGGCCACCCGCCCGTTTGACCGGGCGCACTTGTGTGAATTTACTTTCCCAGAAACGCAGCACATGCGCTTGCGTTTCAAGCCAATCAGCGACTTCGCTGATTGTGCGAAAGGCCTCTTTGGACTTGGCCATGGCCCTTGCTCCGTCTTACTTGCGGTTGCCGTCGGACACGCGATCTTTCATCAGATGCGAAGGACGGAAAGTCAAAACACGGCGCGGGTTGATCGGAACTTCCTGGCCAGTTTTAGGGTTGCGGCCCACGCGGGCGGCTTTTTCACGAACGCTAAATGTGCCGAAAGAAGAGATCTTTACCTGCTCTCCACGGACCAATGCGTCAGACATGTGCCCAAGGACACTTTCCACCAATTGAGCAGAGTCATTTCGGGAAAGTCCAACTTCGCGAAACACAGCCTCACTTAGATCCATGCGCGTCAGTGTCTTGTCGGTCATAACGTCCCCCATAAAAGCTTTTGCCAAGCATAGGGCGAACGGAAATTTCCTGTCAATATCAATGACGTGCAATCAAGGGTTTACATAAGGTTTCGGGGCGTAACGGGCGATTACCAGCGCAGAACCACGGATCCCCAGGCCAAACCACCCCCAATTGCCTCTGTTACGATGACATCACCCTCGGAGATTTTGCCTTCGGAATGGGCCACAGACAGTGCCAAAGGAATCGATGCAGCGGAAGTATTGCCGTGATCTTGAACTGTCACAACCACGCGATCCATCGATACACCCATCTTTTTGGCGGTGCCTTTGATGATGCGGATGTTGGCCTGATGGGGCACAACCCAATCGACTTCGTCGCTGGAAATGCCCGCTTTGTCCATCGAAGTATGTGCTGTTGCTGCCAGTTTCTCGACAGCGTGGCGGAAGACTTCTTTGCCCTGCATCCGAAGATGACCAGTTGTCTGGCTTGAAACGCCACCGTCGACATAAAGAATGTCTTTGTAGCGCCCGTCTGAATTTAGATCTGTCGCCAAGATGCCGCGATCGGATTTCTCACCGGTGCCGTCTTGTGCTTCAAGCACCAGCGCACCAGCGCCATCCCCAAACAGCACGCAGGTGCCTCGGTCTTCCCAGTCCATAATCCGAGAGAAGGTTTCAGCACCAATCACCAATGCGCGTTTGGCTTGACCCGCGAGGATCAGCGCATTTGCATTGGTCAGGGCATAGACAAAGCCCGCGCAAACCGCTTGCACGTCAAAGGCAAAACCCTTTGTCATGCCCAGTTCGGATTGAACCATGGTTGCAGCAGACGGAAAGGTGAGGTCGGCCGTAGATGTGGCCACAACGATCAGATCAATGTCATCGGCTGTCAGACCTGCGTTTTCCAGCGCAGCCCGTGCAGCCTGTGCCCCCATCTGAGAGGTGGTTTCACCTTCGGCAGCAAAGTGACGGCGTTCGATCCCAGAGCGGGAGCGAATCCATTCATCGCTTGTGTCTAAGCTGGCTTCGAATTCAGCATTTGGAACGATACGCTCTGGCAGGTAGTGTCCAACGCCCTTAACGACGGCGCGCAGTGTCATGTCTTTATCCGTTCTTGTCCGCGGCGGTTGGCGCATCCTGCTGCACTTGCACAGCAGATGCAACCCGAGCGGCCAGTTTTTCAGAGAACCCTGATTGAGCAAGGCGATAGGCAAGTTTTACAGCGGCCGAAACGCCCGTTGCATCTGAACTGCCATGTGATTTTACAACCGTACCGTTTAAGCCAAGAAAAACACCACCATTCACACGGCGCGGATCAATCCGTTTGGACAGGCGGCGCATGGATGTGTAGGCGAGCACCGCCGCAATGCGCGACAGTGGCGAGAATTTGAACGCTTCTTTCAGAAGAC
Source organism: uncultured Paracoccaceae bacterium (assembly GCA_947498415.1). GTDB lineage: Bacteria > Pseudomonadota > Alphaproteobacteria > Rhodobacterales > Rhodobacteraceae > Cognatishimia. The sequence continues at coordinate 174,380 of CANMKB010000002.1, read as the reverse complement.
TGCCGATCAGGCTGGCGGTGCCTTCACCGGTTTTTAGCGCGATGTTGCCTGTGAACCCATCGGTCACAATCACATCAGCCACATTACCGGGAATGTCGCCGCCTTCTACAAAGCCCACAAAATCAAAGTTAGCTTTATCGGCGTTTTGGGTGATCAGCTCGTGCGCCGCTTTAAGTTCGGCGCGGCCTTTGTGTTCTTCGGTGCCGACATTCAGCAAACCGACACGTGGGCGTTCAAGCTCCATACCATTGCGGGCGTAAGAGGCGCCCATCAAAGCGTATTGCATCAGGTCATGTTCGTCAGCGCGAATATCCGCACCCACGTCGAGCATGATGTTGAACCCTTGCGGGCTGCGAGAGGGCCAAAGCACTGCAATGGCAGGGCGATTTACGCCGGGCAGCTTGCGCAGCCGAACCACAGACAGCATCATTAATGCGCCTGTGTTGCCACAAGAGACGCAGACATCTGCCTCTTTGTTACGGACAGATTCAATTGCAGACCACATCGACGTTGATTTGCCTGTCCGCATCACCTGACTGGGTTTGTCATCCATCGACACAACGCCTTTGGCATCGCGGATTTCGACACGACCGTTCAGGTATTTCTTACGAGCGACAAGTTTTTCCAGTGTTTCGCGAGGGCCGTGCAAAATGAACCCGATGTCCGGATTCTTTTTGGCAGAACGAGAAATACCGGCAACAACTGCTGCCGGTCCTCTGTCGCCGCCCATGGCGTCAACCGAAATGATCGTGCGGCCCGCACCCGAAACGTGATTTGCGTTTTTATCGGACATGCGGGCTAAACCTGATCAGTTTATGCTGCGTCTTCGTCCAGTTCGACTTCGTCAGCCAGTGCAACAACCTCACGGTCAGCATAGTGGCCGCAAGATGCGCAAACGTGGTGTGGGCGCTTTAGCTCACCACAGTTAGAGCATTCGTTTGGGTTGCCTGCAACCAGCGCGTCATGTGCACGGCGGTTATTGCGGCGCGATTTTGATACTTTGTTCTGCTGGACAGCCATGTCGCAACCTTCAGTTTACTGGGGCCGGAGCCCGATTTCATAGGGGCGCTAGGCCCGATTTCTTTGGGCTATTCACCCAATCTCGATCAGGCGCAATGCCTGAATTTCAGAGCGTTCCGAGGCTTTACGCGTTCCGTGCGGCCAAGTCCAACGCTAAATTCCGATGAGCGCGCGAAAATAGTGAGAAAATCCCACAGCGCAACCCTTATTTTTCACTATCACCACTCAGCTTGTCGCGCAGCGCTGCAAGGCCTGCAAAAGGCTTTACATCTTCGTCTGTCATCGCCTTTTTTCCGGGCTCTGTATAGGCCGAAGTGGTTAACTCGGCATTTTCTTTGCGCGGGTAGGGCGGCAGGGCAAGTGCGAGGCTTTCTTTGAGAATCTCAAAGACATCAATTTCTGTAGGCAGCGGCTCGATGTTTTCATCATCGGTCAGCTCATATTCTTCTTCGCTTGGCGCTTCGTAGTCGGCAATGAACTGACGCGTCACATCTGTATCGATCCGGGTTGTCACAGGCTCGAGTGTGACCACACAGGATTGTACAACAGTCGCGCCCAGTTTGCCGTTAAGTTGCCAGTCGCGTTTTCCAAAGGTCGAAAGGTCACCTTCAAACCGAACTTTGCGTACAGCTTGCAGGCCCAGAGCAGATTCGATCTCCCTTAGGGCGTCCGCAGAAGGTGTCAGACTGAAGCTTGCACCCTGTTTTTGGGAAAGATCCGAGACACGAAACAGGGATTTTGACGAATTGTTACCGCTCATGACGCATTTTGCCTTCCATTCTTGAACCTAAGCCCTTCATTTTGTAAGCCGTTAAAAGGCAAAATACGCCAAGGCAAGAGGGCAGGTATGACAAACTTCAATAAACCGATCAAAGCAGCGGCTTTGGCTCTCTGTGTTTTGGCAGCGGGTTGCGCTGCACAATACCGCAACCACGGCTATGTTCCAAACGAGGAAGACCTTGCCAATGTTGTGGTTGGTGTCGACACAGCAGACAGTGTCGCCGAGACCGTTGGCGCTCCAACAGCCGGCGGCGTTCTGGATGAGGGCGGATATTATTATGTCCGCAGCCGGGTCAGAACTTTTGGTCCATTCCGCCCAACCGAAGTCGAGCGTGAGCTGGTAGCCATCTCCTTTGATGGCAATGGCGTGGTATCAAACATCGAACGTTTTGGCCTAGAGGATGGTCGCGTCGTAACCCTGTCGCGCCGTGTGACAGACAACGGTTTGAACAATGTTTCCTTTATTCGCCAGTTGTTAGGCAATATCGGCAATTTTGACGCTGGTTCCATTCTACAATAAAACTGTCACTGGTTTGTCACGCTTTAGGTCTTATATCGGATAAGACCTAAACAGGACGAGGGTGTGCAGATGATTGGCTTAAAGAAGGGGCGCTATGTCGCCCGACTGGCCCAAACAGACGCAGATATTCTTGCGGCGCAAAGCTTGCGGCAATTGGCCTTTCATGGGGATGGCAGCGGCGCAGTTGATGCGGATGAGTTTGATCCGATCTGTGCGCATATCCTTGTCGAAGACCGCAAGTCAGCCACCCTGGTGTGTTGTTTTCGGATGCTGCCATTGTCAGATGGCCACGAAATCTCTCGCAGTTATTCTGCCAAGTTCTACGAACTCAGCGCATTAGAGCAATATCAAGGCTCTATGGTCGAGATGGGGCGATTCTGTATTCACCCCGATTGGACCGATCCAGACATCCTCCGAGTCGCCTGGGCTGCGATGACGGGCTTTGTCGATGATAACAATATTGAGATGTTGTTTGGCTGTTCGTCTTTCAAAGGCACTGATTCTGATCCGTATCTAGATGCCTTTGCACTTTTGCGCGATCGCCATTTGGCCCCCAAACGTTGGGTGCCCCGGGCTAAGGCGCCAAAGGTCTTTAAATACGCCGCGCGTTTGCGTCGCAAGCCAGACTTAAAACGCGCCCAAACCAAAATGCCTCCTCTGCTGCGCACATATTTGATGATGGGGGGCTGGGTCAGCGACCATGCGGTTGTTGATGACCAAATGAACACGATGCATGTGTTCACAGGACTTGAGATCAAATCCATTCCACCCGCCCGCAAGCGATTGTTGCGGGCGCTGTCGGGGTAAAGGCACGAAGACCAGTTGACCTTGCCCATGGCTCTGGTTAGCCACGCCTCATGGCACGTGTACCTTTATTACAGATGAATGGGATTTCGCTGACGTTCGGCGGTGATCCGATTTTTGATAACCTTGATCTTGTTGTGCAGCCGGGTGACCGCGTTGCCTTGGTTGGGCGCAATGGTTCTGGCAAGTCGACTTTGATGAAAGTCATGGCGGGCCTGGTCGAGGCAGACAAGGGCGACATTGTTGTGCCGCCTGGGGCTTCTGTTGGGTACATGGAACAAGATCCGACAATGGACGGCTTTGCCACGCTTGGTGATTTCGCGTCTTCGGGTCTGGATGCCGGTGAACTTTATAAAGTGGAACGCGCGGGCGAGGGGTTGAAATTTGATCCAGCCCGTTCCGTTGAAACGGCGTCAGGTGGCGAACGTCGCCGGGCGGCATTGGCCAAACTAATGGCCGAGGCCCCGCAACTGATGTTGCTGGACGAGCCGACCAACCACCTTGATATCGAAGCGATTGGCTGGCTGGAGCAAGAGCTGAAATCGACACGTGCCGCCTATGTGTTGATCAGCCACGACCGCGCCTTTTTGCGTGAGCTCACCCGTGCAACCCTTTGGGTCGACAGGGGAATGGTGCGCCGTCAGGAAAAGGGTTTTGATGCATTCGAAGCGTGGCGCGACAAAATCTGGGACGAAGAGGACATGGCCCGCCACAAGCTGGATCGCAAGATCAAGGCAGAGGCCCGTTGGGCTGTTGAGGGTATTTCGGCACGTCGTAAACGCAACCAGGGCCGCGTGCGGGCCCTTGGCGAGCTGCGCAAAGAACGTGCGGGCCAAATCAAGCGGCAAGGCTCAGCCGCGATGGACTTTCAGGCCGGGCCAAAATCCGGCCGGAAGGTTATGGAAGTTAAAGGGTTGGCTAAATCCTTTGGGGATAAGACCATTGTTGAAAAGCTGGATATCCTGGTCCAGCGGGGTGATCGAATTGCCTTTGTAGGCCCGAACGGCGTTGGCAAAACCACTTTGATCAAGATGCTCATGGGCCAAGAAGCACCTGATGAAGGTACCGTGACCCTTGGCACCAACCTGATTCCTGCGGTCTTTGACCAAACGCGATCGCAGCTTGATCCAGATATGAGCCTGTGGGACAGCCTAACGGGCGACCCAGAGATGCGGGTTTCTGGCAAAGCCGATCAAGTTATGGTGCGCGGCAACCCGAAACATGTTGTGGGATACCTTAAAGAATTCTTGTTTGACGAACGTCAGGCACGCGCTCCTGTGCGATCTTTGTCCGGCGGTGAAAAAGCGCGTTTGTTGCTTGCAAAGCTGATGGCACGTGAAAGCAATTTGCTGGTGCTCGACGAACCGACCAACGATCTGGATGTCGAAACGCTCGATCTGTTGCAAGAACTGCTGGATGACTACGACGGCACGGTTTTGTTGGTCAGCCACGACCGTGACTTCCTGGATCGTGTGGCCACGACCACCATCGCCATGGAAGGCGACGGGCAAGCGATTGTCTATGCGGGCGGATGGAGTGATTACCGTGCGCAGCGTCAGCCAGATGAGCCGGTGAAAGTGGCGAGCGCCAAGCCGAAGTCTAAGAAAGATAGGCCAAAGGCGGAAAAAGCCGCTGCTGCGGGCCTAAGCTTTGCAGAACAAAAACGTTTGGATGCTTTGCCCGCTGTAATGGATCGTCTTCAGGCTGAAATCGCGAAACTCGAAGAGTTTATGGCAGATCCAGAGTTGTTCACAAAAGAGCCGGTGAAATTCCAAAAAGCGACCGAGGCTTTGGTGGAGCGCCAAACCGCACTGCAAGACGCCGAGGAAGAATGGTTGATGTTAGAGGAAAAGGCGGAAACCGCCTAATCCTTTGACTTTTAAAGCTTATTGCATCCGCAACGCGCCGTCCAAACGGATGGTTTCGCCGTTCAGATAGCCACATTCGACGATGAATTGAGCCAGACGCGCATATTCGCTTGGCTCACCCAAACGGGGTGGGCATGTCACGTCTTTGGCTAGGCCATCCATGATTTCTTGGCCAAAGGCCTCAAGCATTGGGGTGCGGAAAATGCCCGGTGCGATCGCCATCACGCGAATGCCTGTGCGGCCCAGATCACGTGCCATTGGCAATGACAGACCAACGATACCACCCTTAGATGCCGCATAAGCAGTTTGGCCTTTTTGGCCGTCCATCGCCGCAATCGACGCAGTGTTTACAATCACACCACGAGAGCCATCTGCGTCTGGTTCGTTTTCAGCCATGGCTTCAGCCGCTAGGCGGGCGACGTTGAATGAACCCACCAGATTGATGTCGATGGTTTTCTGAAATAGGCCCAGCGGGTGCGCGCCGTCTTTGCCGATGGTTTTCGCCGCCGGTGCAATGCCTGCGCAATTCACAGCTGCGGTGATTTTGCCCATGGCCGCTTTGGCTGCTGTCATAGCAGCGGCAACAGAGTCTTCGCTGGTCACATCAGTCTCGACAAACGTGCCGCCGATCTCTTTTGCAACCGCTGCGCCGCGCTCTGTATCGCGATCCAAAATAGTAACCTTTGCACCGTTGGCGGCAAACCAACGCGCGGTCGCTTCGCCCAGACCAGATGCTGCACCGGTGATTACTGCTGCGGTTTCTGTAATTTTCATGAGCCTCTCCCAGAGGGGTTATTGAACATATGTTCAAATAAAGTCTCACAGGGGGAGCTGTCCAGAATGACGGCACGTCTAAAACGAAATGAGCGCCCCAAATGGGACGCTCATGGGTAAATACCAGATTGAAATGGCGAAATTAATCCGCCAGCTTCACCAAAGCGTGGCGTTTTTTACCAGCACTTAGCTTGATCGGAGAGGCCAGCGCCGCCGCATCAAAGATGCGCATTTCGGTCAATGGTTGGTCATCCAGTTTGGCCCCGTTTTCGGCAATCAAACGCTTTGCATCTTTGCCTGACTTTGCCAGACCAGAGCGTACGATCAACTGCACCACAGAGATGCCGTCGCCAATGTCTTCTGCTGTCAGCGTCAGCGTTGGCAGATCATCCCCAACACCGCCTTTTTCAAAGACTTCGCGTGCGGTCGCTTCGGCCGCCGCCGCCGCATCTGCGCCATGGCATAGGGTGGTCACTTCGTTGGCCAGAATGATTTTCGCATCGTTGATCTCAGACCCGGCTAGGGCGCCCAGACGATCACATTCTTCGACAGGAAGTTCCGTATAAAGCTTAAGGAACCGACCCACGTCGGCATCCGTCGTATTGCGCCAGAACTGCCAGAACTCGTAAGCAGACAGCATGTCGGCGTTCAGCCACACTGCGCCGCCTTCGGATTTACCCATCTTTTTGCCGTCAGACGTAGCGAGCAATGGTGAAGTTAGGCCAAAGATCTGATTGTCTATCACGCGACGTGTGAGGTCGATACCGTTGACAATGTTACCCCATTGGTCGCTGCCACCCATCTGTAACAAGCAGCCATAACGACGGTTCAGCTCTAGGAAGTCATATGCCTGCAGGATCATATAGTTGAACTCAAGGAAGCTGAGTGACTGTTCACGATCCAAGCGCGACTTTACGCTTTCAAAGGACAGCATCCGGTTCACAGAGAAATGACGACCAATATCGCGCAGGAACTCTAGGTAGTTTAAACCGTCAAGCCATTCTGCGTTGTTCAACATGATCGCATCTGTCGGACCGTCGCCATATTCCAGATATTTCGCAAATACTTGCTGCATTCCCGAAATATTTTGATCGATCACATCCTGTGAGAGCAATGGACGTTCGTCCGCTTTAAAAGATGGATCGCCCACTTTGGTCGTGCCGCCGCCCATCAAAGTAATCGGCTTGTGGCCTGTTTTCTGCAACCAACGCAGCATCATGATGTTAAGCAAATGACCAACATGCAAAGACTTTGCCGTTGCATCATAACCGATATATGTGGGCACCACGCCCGCGATCAGTGCATCATCCAGGCCCTGATAATCGGTACAGTCAGCCAAAAAGCCGCGTTCGATCATCACACGCAAAAAGTCCGATTTGGGGTGGTAGGTCATAGTATCCGTCTCATATGATGTTGAAAGCTGTATAAGCAGGGTTGAGGTAAAGGAAAAGGCCATGTTGAAGGCCAAGTTGAGCAAGGGGCCAATTAAAGTGGCCGGGGCTATGTCGGGCACATCGCTTGATGGTGTGGATGTGGCCGTGTTGGAAACCGATGGCGTGCGGATATTCGCCTTTGGGGAAACGGCCTATCGCCCTTACTCTGAGGCAGAACAGCGGGTTCTGACACAGGCGCTTGGTCAGTGGGTCGGGCCTGATGTGGATCGGGCTGCGGTGACGGTTCAGGTGGCCCATACGCAAGTTTTGCGGGATTTTGCAGGCTGTGATCTGATCGGCTTTCATGGCCAAACCTTGGCCCATGCGCCGCGAGCACAAGGGACATTGCAAGTGGGCGATGGTGTGGCTTTGGCAGATAAAACCGGCGTGCCGGTCTGTTGGGATTTCAGAACAGCAGATGTAGAGCTGGGCGGCGAAGGTGCACCGCTCGCGCCATTTTACCATTTTGCCTGTGCCAAGTGGTTTGGCGCGACTGCGCCTGTGGTGTTTCTGAACTTGGGCGGTGTTGGCAATTTGACTTGGGTTGATCCCAGTAAATCCACTCCCGATGAAGAGGGCGCATTGCTGGCCTTTGACACTGGCCCTGCCAATGCGCCGATGAACGATTTGATGCAGGCCCGCCGCGAACAGCCCTATGACAAAGACGGCAAAGTTGCCATGTCTGGAGAAGTAGAAACTGGGGCGCTTGAGCTGTTTTTGGCTGAGAATTATTTCTCAAGAGTGCCGCCAAAGTCATTGGACAGAAACGACTTTTCCGAAATGATTGGCTTGGTGAAAGAGCTAAGTGACTCTGATGCAATGGCCACGCTTACTGCGATGTCAGCGGCCGCTGTGGCCCAAGGAATGCAGCATTGCCCCAAACCGCCATCACAGGTGTTGGTCACCGGTGGCGGACGGAAAAACCCGGTCTTAATGGAAATGCTGCGTGTGTCTTTGGATTGCCCGGTCGTGCCGATCGAAGACGTCGGCCTGGATGGCGACATGCTCGAGGCGCAGGCCTTTGCGTTTCTTGCGGCACGCGTGGTGCGCGGCTTGCCGACGTCTTGCCCGTCCACCACGGGTGTGATGGCCAAAGTCGGGGGCGGGGTCGTCAGCCACCCATCAAAAGAAAACCAGCCGACCTAATCATAGGACGGCTGGTTCCCTGCTGGACGTGTCTGCTCGACAGTCGTGCCTAGTTACGCAAGATCTTTGGCTTGTTTGATCCATTCATCTCGCGTTGCCCGACCTTTGAAGCCTTCTAGATTGTCATCGACCCAGGCCACTTCAGAAGGCGACCACGCGGCGATCTGATCAAAGTGGTAGTATCCAAGACGGTTCAAAAGCTGTTCCATCTTTGGGCCGACCCCATTGATTTTCTTAAGATCATCCGCAGCGCCATTGCGTGGTGCACTTAGACCTTTGGGTTTTGAAGCCTCGGTTGCAACGGGGGCCGTCGCAGCAGGTGCCATAGCTTGTGTTGTTAGATTGCTTTGGCACATTGCCAGATCAGCGGCGAGCTGGTTGCGCTCTTGCAAAAGGGCGTCACGTTCAGCGCGCAGTTCGGCATCCGATGGTGTGCTTGTGTCTGCTTCTGAAACTGCGTCCAGCATCCCGGACTTAAACAACAGCCCAGCTGCAACCGCACCCAAAACAGGCGCAATGATAAAGAGCGGAAGCTGTGCAATCGGCAACCAACCGGCAAACAAGGCAGGCCCAATAGAACGGGCAGGGTTCACCGAAACACCAGTGATGTTAATGCCCACAAGGTGGATCACAACCAAGGCTAAACCAATGGCGAGCCCGGCAATTGCGGCCGGTGCGCCAGCACCTGTTGCGCCTAGAATAACCACCATGAACAAGAAGGTTGCAACAAATTCAAACACAAAGGCCGAGAAGAACCCGTATTCTCCCAGATATCCTTTGCCCCAGCCGTTTTGGCCAAGCCCATTGTCAGCCACAGAGTAATCGGCGGACCCGTTTGCGATAATCAACAACACAAGCGCGGCCACGATGGCGCCGGCCACCTGCGCGATGATGTATTTCACCGCCTCTGGCATGTCCATGCGGCCCGCGGCCACCATGCCCAACGACACTGCCGGGTTGATATGGCAACCCGATACGGTGCCAATGCCGTATGCCATACCGATCAACGCCAAACCAAAGGCAAAACTGATCCCCGTTAGGCCAATGTCACCACCCGCGATCACCGCCGCACCACACCCAAATAGAACTAAGGTGAACGTGCCTATGAATTCAGCAACTTGCTTGTTCATCTGTATTCCTCCACTGAAACTATGTTTTCAGACTAAGAGGGAATTTGATCCAAGATAGGGGAATTGATGGATGTTTTAGTCAGAAGCAGTGGTTTTGACGCATAAATCGGTGTTTGGATCGCTTTTTCAGCGGTTTCGCCGTTTATTCTGGAAAGATGTCGCGCGGAATATCAAACGTAGGCGCAGCCAGTGTAAAGCCACTGAACTGAAATCCGGGGGACACGGTACAGCCCACAAGCGTGTAATCTCCGGTCGTTTTGGCCGACTGCCAATGATGTTCTGGCACGATCACCTGCGGTGCTTGTCCGGCACTTAAATCAGGGCCCAACGTGTAAACCTGTGCTGGCCCGGTATCTGTTTCGCTGAGAGATAGCTCGATTGGGGCACCTGCATAGTAGTGCCAGATCTCTGTCGCATCGACCTTATGCCAATGGCTGGTTTCGCCGGCTTTCAACAGAAAATAGATCGCCGTCCCACTGGCACGACCTTGGGAATTCGCCACCCACGTTTCACGATAATATCCGCCTTCGGGATGAGGCTGCAGCTTGAGGTGCGCGATAATTTGATCTGCGGTCATAATGGGGTGTAATCCTTAAATGTGGCGGCCTCACCAATGCGTTGGCCTGCGCGGTCAGTGACCGTCCAGATGATGGCGTTTTTAATACGAAAGCGTTTGCCTGTGGCGCTGATGCGAATGCCCTCGTAATTGGCAATCCAACCTTTGGTGCGCATTTGCTCAAACATATCCGAACGTTGATCGCGATGCATAGGTTCTGCCGTCAAACGTGATGGCAATTGGGTCAAAGCCTCCCAATCCATCTCCCAAAGCCTTTGGGCGGCAAGATTGCCATATGTTAAAATCGGATCGTCAGCCGTGTTGTGGGACAAAACAGGGAAGGGGGCGTGGTACAAGGATTTTGCATCGGCTTCCGCAAGCAAGGCCCGGCCAGTGAACCGCTGATAGCTGTGCATCAGAAGGTTTGCGTGTTTGGTCTGAAAGTGATTGAGCTTTGACGGTTGTTTCATAACCAGCTGCATAAAACGAAAAAAGCCCCACATAAAGCGGGGCTTTTCTAAACTTTTGGACTGAAATTACTTTTTCAGGATCGCACGACCTGCGTATTCAGCTGTTTCGCCCAGCATTTCCTCGATACGGATCAGCTGGTTGTATTTTGCCAAACGATCTGAACGCGATAGAGAGCCGGTTTTGATCTGGCCACAGTTGGTTGCAACTGCGAGGTCAGCAATGGTGCTGTCTTCGGTTTCGCCTGAACGGTGCGACATCACGTTGGTAAAGCCTGCACGGTGGGCCATATCAACGGCTTTCAGTGTCTCAGACAGGGAACCGATCTGGTTCACTTTCACCAGCATAGAGTTCGCAGAACCCTTTTCGATGCCAGACGCCAGACGAGTTGGGTTGGTTACAAACAGATCGTCTCCAACCAGCTGACATTTGTCGCCGATGGTGTCGGTCAGCAGTTTCCAGCCGTCCCAGTCGTCTTCGTCACAGCCATCTTCGATGGAGATGATTGGATAGTCTTCGACCAGTTTCGCCAGATATGCGACGTTTTCTTCGGATGTCAGGGAAATGCCTTCGCCCTTCATCTCGTATTTGCCGTCTTTGTAGTATTCGGTGGATGCACAATCCAGCGCGAGGTAGATGTCTTCGCCCGGTGTGTAACCTGCTTTTTCGATTGCAGCCATCACGAAGTCTAGCGCGACGCGGGTGCTTTCTAGGTTTGGCGCAAAGCCGCCTTCATCACCGATGCCGGTGTTGTGGCCTGCGGCAGACAGTTCTTTTTTCAGCGTGTGGAAGACTTCTGCACCCATGCGGATCGCTTCTTTCACGTTCGTTGCCGAAACTGGCATGATCATGAATTCTTGGATGTCGATTGGGTTGTCTGCGTGCTCGCCACCGTTGATGATGTTCATCATCGGAACAGGCAAAATGCGCGCCTGTGTGCCACCGATATAGCGGTACAATGGCTGAGATGTGAAATCTGCAGCTGCTTTGGCAACGGCCAAAGAGACGCCGAGGATTGCGTTTGCGCCCAAACGGCCTTTGTTGTCAGTGCCGTCCAATTCGATCATCGCGGCATCGATGGATTCCTGCTCGGTTGCGTCAAAGCCAACCAGAGCTTCGGCGATTTCGCCGTTTACCGCCGCAACCGCTTCCAAAACGCCTTTGCCAAGATAACGTGATTTGTCGCCGTCACGCTTTTCAACCGCTTCATATGCGCCGGTAGAGGCGCCAGATGGTACCGCTGCACGGCCCATGGTGCCATCTTCCAATACGACGTCAACTTCGACTGTAGGGTTGCCGCGACTGTCCAAAATTTCGCGTGCGTGAATATCAATGATGGTGCTCATGTCACTTCCCTTATGACTTTCTTCACTTGGGGGCTTCATAACAGTGTCAGAGGAAAAGTAAACGGTTTCTGTTAACGCTAACAGGAGGAATTGATCTACGTTAGGGTAAACAGTGAATAAATGTCGCAATCAGGCGTAGAATCGAGGAATGGAAATCGCCAGAAATGAAGCATAATCATACATTTTGCCCTTTTTTGACCAAGTTTTTGGGCTAAAACAGGTGTTAAGCGCCGTTTTGCTGGTGAAAAGAAAAAAAACGTTTAATGAACGATGGCAGGTTAGAAATGCATGAGCAGCGACGGAGGGTGAATTGACCCAGTCACAGGTTACGACCGGAGGTACAATTCCGGCAGCGCGAGCGACCACATTGTTAGAAGATGCTGGAATCGGGTTGTTTGATTTGAACCTGACCACTGGCGAATCTGCTGTGTCTGCCCCTTGGAAAACCATGGTTGGTCTTGCCCCAGATGCTGAGATTTCTCCGCAAGACGAATTGATGGCGCGCATTCACCCAGATGATCTTGGGGCGTTTAATGCAGCTGATCGGGCCTTGTTCTCAGGCGAAACCAACCGAAGCAAAACCACTTTCCGCTTGCGTCATAACGCGGGCCATTGGGTTTGGGTGCAATCAGATGCCGGTGTGACCGACCGCGACGCAGATGGCAAACCTGTCAAAATTTCCGGTGTGCATATCGATGTGACCGAACGGATCGAGCAAGATAAAGCCAAAGACGAATTTGTCGCGATGATCAGCCACGAGCTGCGCACGCCACTTACATCGGTATTGGGTGCGTTGAAGATGGCCAATAGCGGTCAACTGGGCGAGGTCGCTCCGGCGATTGGAAACCTACTTGGGCTGGCGCAACGCAACAGCAATCGTTTGCTCCATTTGGTGAATGAATTGCTTGATTTCAAATCGCTGGAAAGCGGCGAGTTGAACTATAACCTCAGCAAACTTGATGCGCGTGAAGTTGTTGCTGATGCGTCTCAATCCATCGAGGGTTATTTGCAAGACGGTCAAACCGTTGCGGCCAACATGCCTGAGGGCACTGACCCGATCATGCTTGAGGTCGACGTAAACCGCCTACAGCAAATATTGGCGAACCTTCTTTCAAATGCAGCCAAGTTCTCTCCGGCGGATTCGGAAATTGAACTGAACCTTGAACTCCATGATGACAACATCTGCTTTAAGGTCCGCGATCACGGCCCTGGTGTGCCACCAGAGTTGGAAGGCCGGATGTTCTCGCGGTTTGTACAAACCAAGTCAGGTGAGAAGAAAAAATTCAAAAGCACCGGTCTGGGCTTATCCATCTGTAAACAGATGACCGAAGGCATGGGGGGCGAAATTGGCTATTTCAATAACGATGACAATGGCGCAACGTTTTGGGCCAAATTTCCGCTTTGTGCCGCCTAGAGATTAGGCAGCTGCGCGTCGTTTCAATTGCGCCTCGCGCAACATCACATACAGGCCAGAGCCGATCACAAGGACAGAGCCAAGTGTTGTCCAGAGATCGGGGATTTCGCTGAATATAAAGAATCCCAAAAGGGCTGCAAATGGCAGCCGGGTGTAGCGGAGTGGTGAGACAGCAGAAACTTCACCCACGCGCATAGCGATCGTCACAAGATAGTAGCCTGTAAAGGCAAACAAGATGATGCCTGCATGCATGGTCACTAAGGGCCAGGTCCAAGGGCTTGGTTCTTCTTCGAACAATGCCATCACAATGCCTGCCGGGATCAGGGCAAAGAATGCGTAAAACGACAAGAGCGGTGTCGAGGCCTCTGATGGAGCCAGTCGTGACGTCAGATCTCGTAAGGCCAAGGACACGGTTCCCGCCAAGGCCATCAATGTCGCCAATTCAAAGGTGTCAGGTGTGGGGCGAATGATGATCAAAACACCCACCAACCCAAGCAAAACCGCTGTCCAGCGGCGCGGGCCAACACGTTCTTTCAGCAAAACCGCAGCGGTCAGGGTTAACACCAGCGGCAGCGCCTGCATGATGGCCGAGACCGTCGAAAGCGGTGACCAAGCAAAGGCGAGAAACAGGCAAATCGCCGCGCCGACTTCTGCCAAATTGCGCAGCATCACGATGGGATGAAAAAACAACGGAGAAACAACACGGGTGCCCTGATACAAGCAAATTGCCAAAAACAATGTAGACCCGCCCAAGGCCATCACCGTTAACACAACGCCAGAGGGCAAAGACTGTGACGCCATTTTAATAAGGGCATCTGCACTTGCAAAACACGCCATGCCCAAAACCATGAGCGTCATGGCGCGAATATTTTCCACGGTCAGACTTTGTTTTTCGAGAGGGGGACGCCGTACAGTTCAAGCTTGTGGCCCATCAAACGGAAACCAAGCTTTTCAGCGATCTTTTCCTGTAGCTTTTCAATATCTGGGTCCATGAATTCAATCACTTCGCCGGTATTGATATTGATCAGGTGATCATGGTGTTCGCGTTCCGCATCTTCATAACGGGCGCGCCCATCGCCGAATTCCAGCTTGTCCAAAATGCCAGCTTCTTCAAACAGTTTTACCGTGCGATAGACCGTAGCAAGCGAGATGCCTTCGTCGCGGGCGCTCGCGCGGGCATAAAGTTCTTCGACATCTGGGTGATCTTTGCTTTCCTCAAGAACCGCAGCGATCACGCGGCGTTGTTCTGTCATGCGCAGGCCATTGGCCTCGCAGCGGGAAATGATGGTGTCGTTCATTGTGGCCTCAAGATCGCTACTGGATTTCCTCATTACAAGGCACCGTTGCCTATTTCTACAGCAATTCCCAAGTTATCCACGCGTTTTCCTGCTTGACGCCCAAACTATTTCAGCGCATGTGCGCTGTTCTGGTCGCATACACATAAAATAGACCAGATCATTGTCGGGCCAAACCTGACAATCGGCTGTCGGGCAGGGGCGCATGGTGCGCCAGTTTGCGGTTGGCGGCAAACACCCAACATCCCAAAGCATTGGGGTGCGAAAGGACAGACGATGGCAGATTTTGACGAGCTTGGCTTGCCAAAAGCGCTTGTAACGCGATTGGAAAAACTAGGTCTTAAACAACCCACTCCGATTCAAGACCGTGCGATCCCGCATGCGTTGAACGGCAAAGACGTGATGGGCCTGGCGCAAACCGGCACAGGCAAAACCCTTGCTTTTGGTTTGCCGTTGTTGGCACAGTTGATGAGCTATTCTGGCAAACCGGCCCCTAAATCGGTTCGCGCCTTGGTATTGGCCCCCACACGTGAGTTGGCCAACCAAATTGCAGAAAGCCTAAAGTCACTGACAGAAGGCACACCTTATAAGGTGGGTTTGGTTGTGGGGGGTGTTTCAATCAACCCTCAGATCACCCGCGTTGGTCGTGGGACAGATGTGATCGTGGCAACACCGGGCCGTTTGATCGACCTGATGGAACGCCGCGCGATTGATTTTGAAGACACAGATTTCCTTGTGCTGGACGAAGCAGACCAGATGCTGGATCTTGGCTTTATTCACGCCTTGCGCACGATCTCTCAGGCGCTGCCAGAAGATCGTCAAACCATGCTGTTCTCGGCCACGATGCCGAAGCAGATGAACGAAATTGCACAAACCTACCTGCGCAACCCGCTGCGCATTCAGGTTTCGCCTCCGGGCAAAGCCGCCGACAAGATCAAACAGTCGGTACACTATATTGCCAAGGCTGAAAAAACGAGCCTGCTGATCGAACTGCTCGACAAGCACCGCGAAGAAGCGGCGATTGTCTTTGTGCGCACCAAACACGGTGCCGAGCGTTTGATGAAAACGCTGGATAAACGCGGCTTTGCGGCCAATTCGGTACATGGCAATAAATCTCAGGGGCAGCGTGAACGTGCGATCAAAGCCTTTAAATCAGGCGAAATCAAAGTATTGGTTGCGACGGATGTGGCCGCGCGTGGTCTGGATATTCCGGCTGTGCGTCACGTGTACAACTATGACCTGCCAAATGTGCCTGACAGCTATGTCCACCGTATTGGCCGCACCGCGCGTGCCGGTATGGATGGTATGGCCATTGCATTCTGCGCACCGGATGAATGTGATGAGTTCCGCGCAATTCTGAAGCTCTTGAAGACAGAGATCCCAACCGCTTCGGGCAATCCATGGATGGATCTTGAAGAGCCAAGCCACAAATCCAAAGGCCGCGGTCGTGGTCGCCCAGGTGGCGGTAAGCCAGGCGGGGGCGGCGGTGGGCGTCGCTTTGGCAAACCCGGTGGCGGTCGTCCAGGTGGTAAACCAGGCGGCGGCAAGCCGGGCGGCCAACGCCGCAGAAGTGGCGGCGGTGGTCGTGGTCAAAAGGCCCAAAGTGCTTAATCGCGCTTAGTACACCAACTGACCTTGCATCACACGTTTAGCGGCCCCAGCGATTGTAATTGCGGGGCCGTTTGTTTTGAGCTCGATAATACTCAAGCGGCCCATGTCTTCGCCTTGACGGATCGTCAGGGTTTGATCCTCGTCCAAGATTTGCTGCAACAACGCGCCCAGCGTGGCACAGGCAGACCCAGTAGCGGGGTCTTCTGGAATGTTATCCAGCGGCGCAAACATGCGGGCATGGATCGTGTCGCCTTCGCGGAAGTAGGCGAACTGGGCAAAGTCTAAGCTTGCGGGATATTGTTCTGCGCCATCGCGCATCAAAGAAATATCAACCAAGCATTGTTCAAGCGCCTCACGACTGGCCAATTCGGTAATCGTAAACGGCAGGCCCAAGGTGGCCATGGTGGGCACGTGGGTTTTTGTCACCACATCCTTTTCCGTAAGCCCAAGCGTGCGTGCGACAAGGGCAGGGTGCGGACGCGCCATGATTTTCAAAGGCACCTCGGTTGTGAACTGGGCACGCCCTTTTTCTGCGGTACAGGCAATCGGGCCTACACGCAGGCCCAAAACCATATCACCCGCTTTGCCCATATCAGCCAAAGACACAGCGGTTCCGATCAGTGGATGACCGGCAAAGTCGATCTCTTTCAACGGGGTAAAGATGCGCACTTTGGCCAAGTGGCCGTCTTGCTCTGGCGGAAAGACAAAGGCCGATTCAGGAAAGTTGAACTCGCGCGCGATGCGCTGCAAATCCGCCTCGGGCACGGACGTCGCATCAGGAATGACCGCAAGCTGGTTGCCGCCAAATGCCTCTTGCGAAAACACATCATAGACAAAAAAGTCAGTCATCATCGAGCCTTACATTAAATCTGGTTCACGGCCTACTTTGTTGGCCAAGGGCGCAATGGTCAAGCCTTGCACGACTATCGAGAAGATCACGACAACATAGGTCGCAGTCAGGATCAGAGGTTTCCATTCACTATCTGGCAGCGACAGCGCCAATGCCACAGAGATCCCGCCCTTAAGGCCGCCCCACGTCATGATGGGCACGACACCGGCGCTAAAGTCGCGGAAGGGTTTGAGGATAAGTACGGGCACAGCCACCGCCGCAAAGCGTGCGATCAATGCAAGGAAGATCGAGGCAACGCCTGCCATCAGGTAGTCTGTTTCAAACGCAATCGCGAAGACTTCGAAACCGATCAGCAAAAACAGCACCGCGTTTAAGATTTCATCAATCAGCTTCCAAAAAGCATCGACATATTTGCGGGTCTCTTCAGACATGCCGTGTTTGGCGCCAATGTCACCGATCAGCAAACCTGCACAGACGGCCATAATAGGTGCCGATACATGTAGCCAAACCGCAAGCTCATAGCCGCCAAAGGCCAAGCCAAGCGTTAAAAGAACTTCGAGGCTGTAGTCGTCAATGTGGCGCATCACACGGAATGTAAGCCAGCCCAAAACAACCCCTAAGACAGCGCCGCCGATGGCCTCTTGCACAAAGAGTTTGGCCGCATCCGCTAGGCCAGATCCGTGATGATCATCCCCCGGAAAGGCCAGGCCGACCAGCACCAGAAAGACCACATAGGCGACCCCATCGTTAAACAAGCTTTCACCTGCAATCTTGGTTTCCAAGGATTTGCGTAGATTGGCCTCACGCAGAACACCCAAAACCGCGACCGGGTCAGTTGGTGAGATCAGAGAGCCAAAGACCAAGGCAATCAGCAGCGGCATACCGGTCATCCAGCTAAACGCAGCCCCAATGATGACAGTCGACAAGGCCACGCCCAAAGTGGCCATCAGGAACACCAGACGCCACTGCATTTTCAGATCGCTCAGTTTGACATGCAGCGCACCGGCAAACAGCAGCAGGCCCAACATGCCTTCGAGCAAGGCATCCGAAAAATCGATCCCCAAAATGACACCACGTGCCGTTTCGGCAATACCCAGTTGAGGCACAATCAGATCAAGCCCAAGAACGCCAAAGCTGGCCAAAAGAGCCACGATCAGAATACCGATGGCGGATGGCAGTTTAAGAAAGAGATAATTGATCGCCCCAAAGGCGCCAGCCAATACAATTAAAAGCGACGTAATTTGCAGAAAGTTCATAACGCAATCCCGAAACACAGTTGGAAATCAAGTAGCATGGGACTTCTCTGTTTTCCAGAAAATGCGACGGCTTTTGCTGGCCGTCGTTACGTCCCGCAAAAGGTCGCAAGCACGCGTTCGTTTTCGAGAGGAGGATGGCTTAAATCCTGATCTTCTTCACGCTTGGCAAAAGGCGACTTCAGTGCAGCATTCAGCCTGTGAAATGGTGCGTAGTCCCCATCCACCGCGCTTTGGATCATCGACTCAACTTGGTGATTGCGTGGGATGATCCAGGGGTTAACTGACTGCATGATTTTTTCCGCATTACCGTTTGAATTTAAACGAGTTTTCCAGCCTTTATGCCATGCGTCATAGGAGGCACGATCGGTGAATTGATCTCGGGCGTTGCCCTGTGAAAGATCAAAGAATGTATTGGTGAAATCAGCATTCTGATCACTCATCAACTTAAGCAAGCTGTTGATCAAAGCTGCGTCTTCGGGTTGCGGATCGTCGATCCCGATCTTGGCTGCAAAGGTTTCAAGCCACAGGTCTTGGATACGATCCGGCATGGCATGCACGGCTTTGGTGAAATCGGCGACAGCCTGATCTGTGTCAGGCATCAAAGGGATCAATGATGTTGCCAGTTGCGCCATGTTCCAGACGATGATGTCAGGCTGGCTTCCATAGGCATAGCGGCCTGTGCGGTCGATCGACGAAAACACCGTCATGGGATGGAAATTGTCCATAAAGGCACAGGGCCCATAATCAATGGTTTCACCAGAGATCGTGCAATTGTCAGTGTTCATGACGCCGTGAATAAAGCCAACCGACAACCATTTCACAATCAACTGTGCCTGCGCCTCAATCACTGCCTCTAGGAACGCCAGCGGGTCATTGGCCTGTGGGTAATGACGTGCGACCGCGTGGTCATACAGGGCCTTTAAACCGTCAAGGTCCTGCCGCGCGGCCATTATCTGAAACGTACCCACACGAATGTGGCTGGCGGCCACGCGGGTGATCACCGCACCGGGAAAGGCCTTTTCGCGCTGAACGGGCTGGCCCGTTTCTACGGCTGCAAGTGCACGTGTTGTGGGGATGCCAAGGGCATGCATCGCCTCAGACACGACGTATTCGCGCAAAACCGGTCCAAGCCACGCGCGGCCATCGCCATTGCGCGAATAGGGTGTGGGGCCAGATCCCTTAAGCTGAATGTCGCGACGACCCAAAGGGCCGACAACTTCGCCAAGCATAATCGCACGGCCATCCCCGAGCTGAGGGTTCCAATGACCAAACTGATGCCCCGCATATAGCTGCGCAATGGGATCAGCCCCGTCTGGCATGGTGTTTCCGCCAAATATGTTCGCAAGTTCAATGTCTTGCGATGTATTTTTAATCCCCAGATCCTGTGCCAGTGCTTGATTGAACTCAATCAAGCGCGGCGTTGGAACAGGTGTTGGCAAATGCCGGCGAAACAGCTGAGACGGAAGCCGTGTGTAGCTGTTGTCAAAGGGGATCGAAATGCTCATGGGGCAGATATAGGGTGCCAGAAGGCGCTGCGCCAGCGCTTAGAGCTTTAGGCTCATAAGGCTGAACTGTTCTCTGAGTTTGAAATGCGCCCGACCATACAATCGCTGGGCCCGTTGGTCTTCGCGTGCGACCTCAAGATGTATGGCTTTGACGCCCGCAGACTTTAGCATCGACCGCAAAGAAATCAGCGCATCAAGCGCCATACCGCGTCCGCGCACACCGGGGCGAATATAGATTTCATCCACAAAGGCATCCATGCCGCCAAACTCGATCGACCAACCAAAGGTCAGCGTGACATAGCCAATTGGCGCACGCGCCGGGCCCATCAAATAGACCGCGCCATAGGGTGAACCTTCGAGCAAGGGGATCAACGCATTTTCCAACGCGCTTTCTTCGCTGGCAAGCGCAAGCTCTGTGTGGAAGGCCATCACAAGTGGCATGAGCTTTGCGAGGTCTTCGGGCTTCGCGAGGTGCAGAGCTGTGCTCATAAGCGGGCCAGCCTTTCTAATAGGAGGGTGAAAAAGGCATCAGCATCGATTTCTGTCATAAACATCGCATTCGGAGCGCGATCTGTGACGCCCCAGTAGTCAGCGACGGTCATTCCAAGGGTGAGGTCAGATTGAGTTTCAATCATCACATTCACCAACCGGCCCTGAAATAAGTCGGGTTTCAATAGATAAGCAATGGTGCAGGGGTCATGCAACGGGCCGCCTTCGGAGCCGTATTTTTCGATGTCAAAACGTTCAAAGAAATCAAGCATCTCGGCCATAGCAATGCCCGCGGGCGTGCCCAGATCACGCATCGCTTGGATGCGCGGTTTCGTGGTAAGCGCCTTATGTGTGACATCAAGTGGCATCATGACGATACGAATGCCAGATTTGAAAACAATATCAGCGGCTTCTGGGTCAACGTAGATGTTGAATTCTGCGGCTGGGGTGATGTTCCCAACCTCGAAATAGGCGCCACCCATCATAACGATTTCTTGCACGCGTTCGATGATATCAGGTGCGTTTTGAAAGGCCGTGCCGATGTTGGTTAGCGGCCCAAGCGTGCATAAAGTGACTGTACCTGCAGGTTCGCGGCGAAGCGTGTCGATGATGAAATCCACTGCGTGTTGATCTTGCAATGCCATTTTGGGGTCCGGCAGCAGGTCGGGACCATCTAAGCCTGTCTTGCCATGCACATGTTCTGCTGTCACCAAAGGGCGTTTCATCGGAGTGTCGCAGCCTGCAAACACTTTGGTGTCAGCGGCATTGGCCCATTCACAGACAATTCGCGCGTTCTTTGACGTCAGCGGCAGAGGCACATTGCCTGCAACTGTTGTGACCCCAAGCAGATCAAGCTCTATTGGGCTACCAAGCGCCAGAAAAAGCGCCGCCGCATCATCCTGTCCAGGATCGGTATCAATGATGATTTTGCGGGGTGTCTTTGACATCTGCTGCGCCACTTTGTTGTTTGCGGCAACAGTGGGTTTTTGTGCCGATGATGTCCAGTCGAAAGCATGCGCGGCGATGTCGAAGTGGCGGTGGGTTGCCGAAGGGGCTGGGATGAAAGCGGGGTAGGAAGGGGCTTTGCCCCCTCTGGCTGCGCCATTCACCCCCAGAGTACTTTTGGAAAGATGAATGCAAAAAAGGGGCCCCCGAAGGCGCCCCTTTAAAAGTGTGATTTGAATGGGCTTAGCCGTCGAAATCTACGGTTTCGATGAGTTTGATCGCCGCGTCGCGCTGGCCTGCGAGGGTCATCAGATTTACCGCATCTGGTGTGAATGTGCCCCAGCCTTTGACGAGATCGACCGCTTCGGTGCCGTCGGCGATTGGGTATTCAAAGTTCGCTTCGGCGTAGATTTCCTGTGCCTTTGGAGATGTCAGGAATTCCATCATCTTCAGGGCTGCATCTTTGTTTGGTGCGGATTTGGTCATGGCCACACCGGATACGTTCACGTGGGTGCCCCCGTTTTCAAACGTCGGGAAGATCACGTTGACGCTGTCAGCCCAAGCTTTTTGCTCGTCGTCAGACAGCATTTTGCCCATGTAATACGTGTTGCCGATGGAAATATCGCATTCGCCAGCCCAGATCGCTTTGACCTGTGCGCGGTCGTTGCCTTGTGGTTTGCGTGCCAAGTTGGATTTCACACCTTCGAGCCACTGCTGCGTTTCTTCGGCACCGTGGTGTTCCAGAATCGCGGAGGTCAGGGCGACGTTATAGGCGTGGGTGCCAGAGCGCGTGCAAATGCGGCCGTTCCATTTTGGGTCTGCCAGATCTTCGTATGTGGTGACTTCACCGTCTGCGACGCGATCTTTAGAGGCATAGACGATGCGGGCACGGGTGGTGAGACCATACCAGTGGTTTTCTGGATCACGGTATTGCGCTGGCACATTGGCCGCGAGTGTCTCGCTTTCAACCGGTTGGGTCAGGCCAGCATTTACCACACCAGCCAAGCGAGAGATATCGACTGTTAGGATTACATCTGCTGGAGAGCGGGCGCCCTCGGCTTGCAGACGTTCGATCATGCCTTTTTTCAGATAGGCCACGTTTACTTTGATGCCGGTTTCAGCGGTGAAGGCATCGGTCAGCGGCTTAATCAGCTCTGGCTGGCGATAGGAATAGACATTGACCTCTTCTGCGACGGCAGGAAGGGCGATGATCGTAGCGGCTGCTGCGAAGGCGGTGTTCTTTAAAGACGCAAACATAGGTGCACCAATCGGTTTGTTGTTTCGTTGGCGCAGCTTTAATCTGAGTTTTTTAGTCAGGTCAATACCTGAATTTATTTATCGGGTATTTTTGCCGATGCGTTATTAAGCGCCCTTTCCTCGGCTTTGACCTCATCCCAAAGCGCATCCATTTCTTCAAGGTTGCTGTCTTGGGGACGTTTGCCGCGTTGTGACAGCTTTGCTTCGACTTGCTCAAATCGACGCGTGAATTTTGCGTTGGTGGCACGCAGAGCGGATTCTGGCTCGATGTTCAGATGCCGGGCAAGGTTGGCCATGACAAACATGAGATCCCCAAACTCTTCTTCGATTTCAGCTTGGGTGAAACTTTCGCGTGCCTCGACAAGTTCTTGACTTTCCTCAATCATTTTATCGAGGACATGTGAGATGTCAGGCCAGTCAAAGCCGACACGTGCCGCACGTTTTTGCAGTTTCACGGCACGTAGCAAAGCAGGCAACCCAAGGGCGACGCCATCCAAAGTGCCTTTTTGTTCCTTGCCCGCGCGTTCTGCGGCTTTGATGGTTTCCCAGTCGAGGGTTTGTTGTTCGGCGGACTTATCGCGGCTTTCATCCCCAAATACATGCGGATGACGTGCAACCATTTTGTCAGACATGGTGTTGGCCACATCATTCAAATCAAACAGCCCGCGTTCATCTGCCATTTGCGCATGGAAGACAGATTGAAACAACAGATCGCCCAGCTCGCCTTTTAGCTCGTCCCAAGATTCGCGTTCGATCGCATCAGCGACTTCATAGGCTTCTTCGATGGTGTAAGGGGCGATGGTGCTGAAATCTTGCTCGATGTCCCACGGGCAACCGGTTTTCGGATCGCGCAAGCGACGCATGATTTCGACCAAACGGGGCAGGCCACCGTTGGGATTATGAATAAGATCGGCGGAAGAGGCGTTTGACACGATAAAGTCCCGGATGTGAATCGTCGGTTCACTTTATCAAAGCTGTCGATGTTGGAAACAGGCACGACCCACTTGAGGGCCGCGCCTGTCTAAATATTAGAATGTAAAGCCGATGCGCAGTTGAAGGATGGTCTGTTCGCTTTCAACATTGCTGGCGGTCATGATGTTTTCACCGGACATCACGTAGTGATCTGCACTGAGACCAATAAAGATATGATCGGTGATCAAGTGTTCGATCCCCAACCCATAGACCTGCCCATTCAAATCAACGTTGCTGCCGGCATCATCAAAGCTGCCCTGCGCTGAGCCAAATGATCCATAAAAGAGCGTTTTACCCGCAGCATAGCCAATTCGGCCCCGCAGCGATTGAAGATCGCCATGAATGCGGGTTGGGTTGCCTTGCACCGGATTATTTTGCGGAGTCGCCTGGGCTTCGATCCCAAAGACAAGATGGCCGTGCTGAAAATCAAAGCCAAGAAAACCACCAAGGTCTTCTAGGCCGTCATTTTTGTTGTCGATAAACTGGAAGCCTTCGGAAAAGACCCGCGTTAGGCTATCTACTTCGGTGTTATACGCCAAACCACCGCGCAGACCCTGCCAGTTTTTCTCGTTGATGGCTGAAATGGGTTTTTCGACAATCGGGTCATTCAACGCCCCGGCAGAGGCTGTGCCTGAAAGTGCAAAGGCGCATAAGATGGCCGCTGAAAGGGCCGTGAATTTTGTGTTGATCGTCATAGTTAAGAACCAGCTGTATATTCAGTTGCGCGGGCTCTACGGGATTATTTAAACGGGTGGAATGGCTCAGGTTAATTTTCTTAAACTCAACATAAGATGTTTCTATCGAGACACAGGATTGGGCGAAAGGGTGTTAGCCTTGAGAGGTGAGAGACCAAAGCATGTGTAATGGGGCGTCTGGAGAGAAGGCTCCGAGCTCTGAGCTTAAACAACCTGAGGAAATTTCGCGCCACATCGGGACATTTAACGACATTTGGCATTGTGCCATGAACATGCGCCCATCCACCTGCAAACAGGTGAATTCGCCCAGTTCTACACGGCTGCCTGATTTATCGGTGCAATAACAATCGATCGTGCGCCCGTTTGGGGCTGTCACATCCGCAACAACCGGAAGCGCAAGCAGCGACAGTAAAAATGTTATACAAAACACTCTCATGACTGAAGTTTAGCACAGGATCGCCTCTTGACCAAACCTGCGTGATCGGGAAGGTAGCGCCATGGTTCCTTTTGAGCGTTTAGAACAAATTGCCCAACGGTTCGAGTATCTCGAAGCGCAGATGGCAGATGGGGCGGCGGGTGCAGATATTGCAGCGTTGGCAAAAGAATATTCTGATCTTAAACCGCTGGTGGATCAGATCTCGGCCTACAAACAATTGTTGGCTGATCTGGAAGAAGCCGAGGTCATGATGGATGACCCGGATATGCGGGAGCTGGCGGAGGAAGAGCTTCCAGCGCTTAAGGCGCAACTGCCGGATGCTGAAAGAGCGCTTCAACTGGCGCTGTTGCCCAAAGATGCCGCCGATGCACGCCCGGCGATGATCGAGATTCGCCCCGGAACAGGTGGTGATGAGGCCGCGTTGTTTGCCGGTGATTTGCTGCGGATGTATCAGCGCTATTCCGAAGCTCGCGGCTGGGTCTTTGATATCATCGAAGAGGCCGCGACTGAACTCGGCGGGATCAAAGAGGTTGTGGCCCATGTGAAAGGCGAGAATGTTTTTGCGCGTTTGAAGTATGAAAGCGGTGTGCATCGTGTACAACGAGTGCCCACAACGGAAAGCGGCGGGCGGGTGCATACATCTGCGGCGACTGTGGCGGTACTGCCCGAAGCTGAGGATGTAGATATTCACATCGATGCCAACGACATTCGTATTGATACCATGCGGTCATCCGGGGCAGGGGGGCAACACGTGAACACCACTGACTCTGCTGTGCGGATCACCCATATTCCGTCCGGCCTTGTTGTAACGAGCTCTGAGAAATCCCAGCACCGGAACCGCGAAATTGCAATGCAGGTTTTGAAAACGCGCCTGTATGACCAAGAGCGTCAGCGCATTGACAGTGAACGCTCAGCAGATCGTAAGTCGCAGGTGGGCTCTGGTGATCGTTCAGAACGTATTCGCACCTACAACTTCCCACAGGGGCGCATGACAGATCACCGCATTAACCTTACATTGTATAAGCTGGATCAGGTGATGCAGGGCGATCTGGACGAAATCGTGGATGCCCTGACAGCTGACGATCAGGCCACACAACTGGCGGAAATGCAGGGGTAATCAGCATGATCCTGCGCCAAGTTCTGCGAGAAGGCACACGGGCCTTGCGCGATGCGGGTATTGCCGGCCCCGAACGGGATGCACGGCTGCTGCTGGCAGAGGTGCTTGGCTTGTCTGTGTCTCGCATGACTTTAGAACCAGATCATCCTGTCAGCGCATCAGAGGCGAAAACCTTTCACGGATACCTCGCGCGTCGAGGCGCGCGTGAACCGGTGTCGCGCATCTTGGGGCGGCGTTTGTTTTGGGGGCGGCCGTTTGAAGTCACTCCGGATGTGTTGGACCCACGCCCCGAAACAGAAAGCTTGATTGATGCGGTTCTGAAAGGGCCAAAGCCGGAGCGGTTTATTGATTTGGGGTGTGGCAGCGGCATCATCGCAGTGACTTTACTGGCAGAGTGGCCAACTGCAAAAGGGCTGGCCTGCGATGTATCACAGCCTTGTTTGACCGTCACCAAACGCAATGCAAAAACCCATGGGGTGCAAGACCGGCTGACCGCTGTTCAGTCAGATTGGTTTTCAAATATCGAGGGCGGGTTTGATTTGATCCTGTCCAATCCGCCCTACATCACCGAAGAAGAGATGGCCCATCTTGATCCGGATGTTGCACTGCATGATCCACATCTGGCACTGACGCCAGGGGGAGATGGTCTTTCACCATATCGCATTCTTGCGACAGGTACGGCGGAGCATCTGAATGCAGGTGGGCAAATTGCCGTGGAAATCGGCTGGAAACAAGGGCCGGATGTGGCGCAGATTTTCAAAGAAGCCAGTTTGATTGACGTGAACGTTTTGCAAGACATGGATGGGCGTGATCGTGTTGTTTTTGCACGCAAACCCGAGTGATTTTGCGAAAAAACCCTGAAACCGTGTTTTTTTGCCTAAAATTCCCATGACCCCCTTGTGCGCGGGCCGACTGCGCGGTAATCAGAATATGTCCTGACGTTGGATGCCCTTGGAATTCTAAGGGGCCGTCGCGCGGGACACCAAGCCAAAAATCTTATGACCAGATGTTTCGCCATGAGGGCGCTAGCGCAGTCATAAAAAGCAATTATTCCAAGGCTGGACAGCTTAGACATGAGATCTTCGAAATCCCGTTCGCGGTCCAAGAACAACCGCAATCGTCCTTCCGGTAATGTCGTCAATCGCGTATTTGACAGCAGCGGCCCAGAAGGCAAGGTTCGCGGTACACCACAGCAAATTATCGACAAGTACAATCAACTTGCCCGTGATGCACAACTAAGCAATGACCGTGTTGCCGCTGAGAACTTCCAGCAACACGCAGAGCATTACATGCGTATGTTGTCCGAAGCACAACGCGAAATGGAAGCACGTCGCGAAGATCAAGAACGTCAGAACCGAGAGCGTCAGGCCGAGCGTGATCGTGAACGCGCCGCACGTGCGGATCGTCAAGAACGTGAAAGCAATCAACCAGCTCCGGTTACACCGGATGTTGTATCTGACCCGGCAGAGGCACCTCAGCCCGATGTGGCAATGGATGTCATCGAAGATGGGGCAGACAGTGGTTTGGTGGAAACGCCAGAAGCGCCTGAAGAAACGGCTAAACCAAAGCCACGTGCGCGCCGTCCGCGCAAACAAGAGGATGCGCCCGCTGGTCAGGATGGTACCGAGGCACCAAAGCCGCGTCGCCGTCGCAAACCTGCAGAGCCTAAGCCAGAAGAGCCAAAGGCCGCTGAGTAAGCGCAGTCAAATTGTTATAGAAAAGGCCCAGACATTGTTCTGGGCTTTTTTTATTGGTCATGCGTTATCGCGGGTCTTTATCGGCAGTTAACGCATCTTCGATGCGATCCAGTTGATGATCCCAAAAGGCTTCGTAGTCATCAAACCAATTTGACGCCAGTCGCAGCGTGTGCGGTTTCAGTCGGCAATATCGAGTGCGACCTCGTTTTTCAATTTCGATCAGCCCTGCATTCTTCAATGTTTGCAGATGATTAGAAACCCCAGTGAGTGTCATATCAAAAGAGCTTGCCAGGTTTGATACCTTGGCTTCGCCCCCTTTAAGCTGGTGCAGGACCGCTCGGCGGGTGTCGTCGCTAAGGGCTGCGAATATGCCACTTAGAGAAGTCATCTTAAACTCTCCTTTAGTGAAGTGATCACTTGACTTTATGTTTGTATCACCATGATAGTCAAGTGTTCACTAGAGTAATTAATGATGTCAGTGACCGTATTTGGAGTGGAATTGATGAGAAAATTATCTGTTTTAACGTTTCTGTCCGTCGATGGTGTGGCCCAAGGGCCGACACAACTAGACGAAGACCCTTCTGGTGATTTTCAGCACAGCGGCTGGATGGCTGACTATTTCGGCGACGTTATGGATCTGGTGAATGATAACCTTATGGAAGAGCCCGTGTCGTTTCTGTTTGGGCGAAAAACCTATGAAATGTTCTTGCCACGCCAGACTGCTGAAACCGAAAGCGCTCATTCGTCTTTGTTTCGACGGTCGGAGAAACTTGTTGTCACATCCACCATGCTGACCAGTGATTGGGAGAACTCAGAGTTTCTCAACACAGATGCGATTGAACAAATCGCAACAGTCAAACAGCAAGTGGGCCCACGTATTCAGGTACATGGCAGTTTACAGTTGGTGCAGACGTTGATGGCGCACGACCTTGTGGATGAATACCGGCTTATCACGTTTCCTGTGGTTGTCGGATCGGGGCGAAAGCTGTTTGAAACGGGTGGGCCGCGCACAGATTTTCGCCTGACACGCCATACCGCAACAGAGTCTGGTGTTGTATTAAGTGTCTACCAAAGGACGTAGCCGCCATTTCTGGCTTAGCCCTTGGCCACTTCCCGTGCCAGCGCACAGAATTCCTCAAGCGAAACCTGTTCTGCACGTTCGGTGGGTTTGATGCCTGCTGCAATCAAACGGTCTTCGATGTCGGACGACACAGATTTCAATGATGAGCGCAGCATTTTACGACGTTGGTTAAAGGCTGTGGCCACAACAAGATTTAGCACTTTTGGGTCTGCCTCAAACCGCGGGGTTTCCAATGCGGTCAGATGCACAACTGCACTGTGGACTTTGGGCGGCGGAGAGAAAGCCTCTGGCGGCAAGCTGAGTACGATTTTCGCATCGGCGCGCCACTGGGCCAATAGCGCAAGGCGCCCGTAGGCTTTGTTGCCCGGCGTGGCCACAATGCGCTCTGCGACTTCGCGTTGAAACATCAAGGTCAGGCTTTGCCAGAATGGTGGCCATTCTTTCGGGGTCAACCAACGCACCAGCAATTCGGTGCCCACATTGTAGGGCAGGTTGGCTGCCACACGAATGGGCGGGGTGAGGTGCGCGAGGGGATCAATTTCAAGCGCATCGCCATTGATGACTTCAAAACGATTGGGATAGGCCTCTGCGATTTCGGCAAGCGCGGGCATACAGCGCGGGTCTTTTTCAATTGCCAGTACTTTGCGTGCGCCTTCGGCCAACAAACCACGTGTTAGACCACCGGGGCCCGGGCCAATCTCAAGCACATCAGAGCCTTCTAAGTCTCCGGCCTGACGCGCAATTTTCGCAGTCAGATTCAGATCAAGTAAGAAGTTCTGCCCCAAGGACTTGCGCGCCGAGAGTTCATGCGTCGCGATCACATCGCGCAATGGGGGCAGGTTATCAATTGCAGACATGTGGTCTCTTTTCAGGCAGAAGGCTTTGGCGTCGCCATCTGCGCGGCCATGCGCAGCGCCTCGATGGTGCTGGTGGGGTTTGCAATATTCTGACCGGCAATGTCAAATGCAGTGCCATGGTCGGGGGATGTGCGGATGAACGGCAACCCAAGCGTGACATTCACGCCGCGGTCAAAATCCAATGTTTTGATCGGGATCAAAGCTTGGTCATGATACATGCAGATCGCTGCATCATAGGTTTTTCGCGCCGCCGCATGAAACATCGTATCTGCTGACATGGGCCCGCGAATATCAATGCCTGCCGCTTGTAGCTCTGCCAGTATTGGGGCGATGAGGTTGATGTCTTCCATCCCCATGGCACCGCCTTCGCCGGCGTGCGGGTTCAGACCAGCAACAGCGAGTTTTGGATCAGTGATGCCAAATCTGCTTTTCAAATCAGCATGGGTGATGAGGATGGTGTCGCGCAACAACGCGGGGGTCAGCGCTGTTGGCACATCTTTTAGGGCGATGTGAATTGTAGTTGGCACCACACGCAATTCATCACAGGCCAACATCATGACAACTCTGTCAGCACCTGCCAGATGCGCCAGATATTCGGTATGGCCGGGAAATGGAAAACCAGCCCCATCTATCAGTGCTTTTTTGTGAATAGGTGCGGTGCAGAGAGCAGACGCTTCGCCAGTTAGGGTCAAGTCGACGGCTTTGGCGATCACATCCATCACGCCTTGCGCATTGGCTGGATCGGGGGTGCCGGGCGTTGCTGCGCCGTTAAATCGGTGGGCAAGAACGGGCAGGGCCTCGTCCATCACATCTGCTGCCTCATGCGCAGAGGCGATGACAGCAAAGTTTGCATCTTTTGGCAAATGATCTGGGTCTGCGATCAGAAAAAATGGAATGTCTGACCGCAGCTGGTCCCATGCTTTAAAGGCCAGTTCAAGGCCAACGCCCGCGGGTTCACCGCTGGTTAAGGCAATTGGCGCAATCATTTTTCGACGATGGTGGCTTCGGAACGGAGCTGTTCCAGATACCCATCCGCATAAGACGCCAAACGACGGTTGCGCAATGCGTTCAGAACATCAGTTCGATTGGCTTCTTCGTTAATGGCTGCAGTGCGACCACACAGCATCACAACAAGCAGCTGGTTACCGTCAGATGACGTCAGAGCTGTAGACACTTCGTGGCGATCAAGCTTAGCCAGCTCTAGTGCGATATCACGCGGGATTTCAGAAGGAACACGGGATTCAACTTGAAGTGCCTCGTCTGGCCCTCCGAGATTCACGCCGTATAGATCATCACAGGTGTCGATGCTATTTTTGATCCGCTGTGCCTGCGCCAGCGTTTCAGGGGTGCGACCACCCGCAAGGCGCAGAACACCATATTCGATGGCCGCCAATGGCACTGCTGGCTTTGGCAGTTCTTCAATGCCGCGCATCTGAAACACCGCAATCGCGCTGTCTAGTTCGAGCGGCGCAGAAACTTCACCCGGTTTCAACTCAAGAACCACGGGCTGAATAGGGCCGGGCAGGCGTGACAAAGGAAGCCATTCCAAACGCCCGCCTTTTTCACGTGAACGTGCGGCCGAGAAACGCGCCGCTGCATCTGCAAAGGCCGCGTAAGACTTCAGGTTGCTGATTTCGTTGGCAACCGCACGTGCTTGCTCTTCGTTTTCTGGGGTCAGAGGAATAATGACCTCTGACAGCAAGACCCGCAATCCGGCTTGCCCAGCAGTGCCAAGCGCGGCATCCACTTCAGCATCTGAGATCTGTACACGACCCTGGAAACGTGCACCGACAACCTGGCGCCAAACAAGGCCTGCATTCACAAAATCGCGGAAGGTTTCGACTTCGACGCCATCTTTTGCGAGCGCTGCGATAAACTGATCAGCGGTCAAGTTTGCACGTTGCGCGAATTCTTCCATCCCGGTCTTAAGGTCGTCAGGTGAAACAGTCACACCCAGTCGATCACCCGCGATTAGGCGCAGGCGGTCATTCACCAAATCATCTTTGGCAATTTTTTTAAGGTCACCCAAACGGCGGATCACTTCGTAAAAGCGTGCACGTTGATTGACTTCGTACCATGTCACAGCTTTGTCGTTCACGGTGACCGCAGGCGAAAACAGACCTTGTGCCGCCCCAACCGAAGCGCTTGCAAAAAGGACACCGGCCACAAGGGCTCCGTTCAGGAAAGATTTCAAGGTCATGGGTTTGTTATCCTGCCGTAGTACTGCATGTTCTTGTATAGCTCTTATCTACGCCTTGAGCCGAAAAGCCAAGGATTTCGACGGTAAAGCTTAAGTCAGTCGAAGGTCGCACAGTCGTTGATGAGGTAAACCGCCGAGACACGGCAAAGCGCGCGTTCACACATTCATTGCGATATTCCACGCCTATGCCGGCCTCTGCGGTAGATTTGCTGGCCACATCAAATCGCCAGTTCGCAAGCCCTGTCCAGTGCTTGGCGACACGATATCGGCCATCCAAGTTCCATTCTGACAGGTCTGAATTACGATCTTCGTCGGCATCAGCATCAAGCCACACGTATGAAGCATTAAGTTCAAGGGTGTCGTTGTACCAACCACCACGGGCTTCGGCTTTGTTCAGACCATTGATATCGTCAATCAGCGAGCGACCCGTAAAGACCAGCCCGCTATCGGTTTTAATCTGGCCTGCAAGCAAATAGTCCGAAGAGGTGCCTTGGAAGCCCGAACTTAGGCTGAAATCAGAATTTTCCTCTTCGCGGATCACCTGTCCCAAGGTGAGATGTGCGTTCCACGTGTCAGCAGTATGAGACCAGTTCACACCCCAAGCTCCTACCAAGCCTCGTTCGCGACGGTCATCAGAAGGGAAACGGGACAGTGCCAATAGGTTGCCCTCGTCAAACTCAACGCGTGTGCTTTCGTCATTTGCAATCACGTTAGAGCTGCCGATGCGGTTGTCGCCACCGCTCCAACCGATTTGTGCAATAGGTTCAAGTATTTGTGTCGCGCCAGACGCTGTTGTTCGGATTAGAGGATAGCGTAAGTGCGCCGCCAAAGTTGGTGTGAATTGAACATAACTGTCATCGGTGTTGGTGGCGTCTTGCGCCGTAGCGACTGCATCGAAAGCAAGATGGCTGGTGACGCCAAACTCAATACCTTGCTGGGTAAGCCAAGTGTCACGCCAGCCCAATTCTGCATTCAGTCGCGAAACATCGCGCCCATCAACGACACCATCACCATCTGCGTCTTTATCTACCGTGGAACGGCGATAATGGCTGTGGGTCTCAAGTTCCCACCATGCTTCTCCGCCCAAGGCAGACGGGAAAAACCGGTGCTGTTTGCGTGCTGATAGGATGATCGACGGAAGGCGATCGTTGTTTTCTGTGTCACGCAGCGATTCATAATATGTCAAAGCGACACGCGTGTTTTCACGCCGGTTCACACGCCCAAGCGCCAATTCACTACGCAAGCGGTCTTCGGGGCCATAGTCATATTCAGCCAGATAGGCGTCATCTGACGTAAGCTTAAGATCAAAGCTTAGCTTGTAGTCGTTTCTTAGGTTAAACTTACCCTTGCCAAAGACATAAGCCCGGGTGCCAAAGTTGCTGATGTCGTCATCAGAAAACGCACCCTCAAAGGTAATGTCGCCGGTGCGGAATGCCTGACGATAGCGCCATTCCAACGTTCGGGTGTTTGCAGAAATGTAAGGTGTAAGTGTGAGGTCTTTGTGGTCCCCGATCCGAATGAAGTAGGGCACTTTCACACCCGTCGCCAACCGCGTACGTGTGCGCAACTCAGGCGCAAGAAAACCTGTTGCCCGTTTCAACGTTGGGTCGGGCAGGCGCAGGCGTGGCAGATAAAAGACAGGCACATCCATAATGCGGAATTGAGCGTCATCAAAATACAACTGCTTTTCAAGTTGATCGTGGCGCACGCGTTTCGCGCGGATTTGCCAAAGCGGCGGACGGCCATCGTTACAGGTCTTACACGACGTTGCGCTCACTTGGTCAAGCGTGCTGATGCGACCGTGAGAGCGGCGCATCCGCGAGGCTGTCAGTTCGACCTGTTGATTCAAAACCACGCGTGCGCTTTCAAGAAGACCGTTTTGAAGCGATGTGTCGAGCTCTGCAAAACTGGCGTAAATTTCGGTGTCGCCACCTTGTTCAATCTTGATTGGGCCTTCGATCCGAATGCTGTCTTGGCCGCTGTCATAAATAATTGCAGTTGCGGTGAGGCGAGTGTCGCCTCGAACGGCTTCGACATTGCCTTCGGCCGTTAGAATATTATTGCCCCTCAGAAAAACGGAGTCAGCAATCAGGATCACATCCTGATCACTTTCAGCACCGCTTTGCGCCGAAATCGGTGTGGCCCAAATGCTGAGCCCCAAGAGCGCGGCACAACACAAGTTTGAATAATACTTCGGAAAGGTCTTCATCCGTCTTCCATATGTAACAATAAGCCCATCGCCAAGAGCACGCTGGCAATCGGTGGGGTCCAGGCCGCCAATTCAATTGGGATTTGGCCGTTTTCCCCTAAAATCTGAGCGAAATTTCGCACGTAATACAATCCAAAGCCCGACATTGTTGCAGCCAACGACGCCACACCCGTGCGGCCCATGCGCGTGTGTCGCATCGTAAAGGCCGCTGAAACCAACACCATGGCAATCAGGAAGATCGGCTGAGCCAATTCCATATGCAGCCACATCGTGTGACGGCGGGCCGAAAACCCTGCGGTTTCTAACTGGTTGATCAACTTAGGCAATTCCCAAATCGACACCGTTCTTGGTTTGCCAAAACTGTCTCTGATTTGATCCGCCGTTAGGGTGGTTCCCAGCTCATAGGTGACATGGCGTTCTGACTGTGATTCAGAATTCACACCGATTTCAATCGGCCAAATCTTGGCATCCTGCAATGTCCATCGGTTCCGAGACAATTCTGCGGATGCGGCTTCGATGCGGCGCAGCGGACCGCCATTTGGTGCATAAGACAGGAATGTCACGCCCGAGAGTTTGGTTGCATCATGATTTGCACCAACCGCATAGATCACAGTTTGGCCGTCTTCGCCGCCTTGGCGCAACCAAATGCCATCGCGGCCAATCGAAAGCGTGCTATTGCCGCCGTTTCGATAAAGGTTGGACAGGTCGTCATAGCGCTTGGTTGTTGCCGCCACGATTGGATTTAAGGTGCTGACCCCGAGCATACCAATCAACAAAGCCACAGCGACAGGCGACAAAAGCGATGTCAAAGCAGAGCGGCCACTTGCACGCGTCACAACCAATTCACTACTGCGCGCCAAGCCGAGGAACAGCGCCAAAGACGATAGGATCATGATCAAGGGAACGATTTGATACAGTTCTTTTGGCATGTTCAGCAGCATCAATTGGAAGATCTTGAAAAAGCCAATTTGCGCAACATCAAATTTGCGCAGGTGTTCAACCAAATCAAACAGCAACAAGAGGATGATGAAGACGCCGGTCAGAGCGGCGAACATCCAAACAAACTTACGAGCGAAATAGAAATACAGGGTCATAGCGGTGAACGTCTCCGCAGTCGGATTGGATGTGCTCGGGACAGTAACATCAGCCACACAATGGAAAAGCCGATCAGCGCTGGCACATACATTAACAACCATTGCGTAGCGTCTTTGCGGACCGGATCACTAACGCCGTTTTTCATCGCCTCAAGGATCACAAGAATGACAAAGGCCAGCACCACCTGCTGCCAAACACCAAAGCGGCTAAATCCGCCAAGCAAAAGCGTTGCAAAGCCAACCAGCGCGGCGACGATACACATAAGAATTTGTGCAATCCGCCCATGTAACTCAGCTGCAATCCAGCCCTCTCCGAGGCGCAATTTTTCTGACATACCCGCAGGGTCAGACCAAAGATCATAAGTCGACGAGCGTTCAAGCGCACGGTGTCGGCTTGATCCATGGCTCAAGAATGCGCTGATATCATAGGAAAAATCCGAAAAATTCGTCGTAAACAAGCGACCATCATTCACAGTTTGAATTTGAGCCAGACCATCAACCATGATCAGTTTAGGGCCGGACTCATCATTGACCAAATAGGCTTCATCGGCGGTGTAAATGATCGTTTGATCCTTGTCGCTGCGATCAGACAGAAAGACATCACGCAACACGCCATTGGCATCCATATCTCGGATGTAAAACGTAATGTTTCGAGAGGGATGGATGAATGTGCCTTCGGTCAACAAACGCGCAGTGGCGGTTTCGGAAATCTCTCGTTCGCGAAATTCCAATTGCGTCATGCTTGTGGGCACCAAATACAACGATAGCGCGGCCATTAACACGCCAATCACCAAGCCGAAATTCAAGATCGGGCGGGCCAGGCGCCAAGGACTAAACCCTGTGGCCTGCATTACCGTCAATTCGCTTTCGCTGGACAGGCGGTTCGTTACATAGGTGGCCGCCGCAAAACAAGCGATGGGAAGGATCAATTTGATCACCGCCGGCAAGCTAAGCATCGTGAATTCAAAAAAGACAAAGATTGATTGCCCATCCGCAATGAGCCGATCAAACAGCACAACCGCACGGTTGACCCAATACACCGAGACAAGCACGAGCGCGAAAAAGCCAAACAGCATCATTAGTTGCGACAGCATGTAGCGGTCGAATCTGTTCACTTATTGCCCCCCCAGGCAAATGGATATTTTTAGCGACTTTAGTTCAAATGTAGGGCGGGTAAAACTGCTATCTGGTCATCGCGTGGGGGATTGGATAGGACTTGTTGCATTAGACAAGGAGCAAAGCTTTGGTCACACCTGTTCAATTCACGTTTGAAGAAACCAATATCGATGAAATCGCCACTTTTGCAGGGCGCGTTGCGGTATTTGTAACCCCTGAAGGCAAGTTGGATCCGGCAGCGCGCCGTGTGAACCGCCTGACCAAAGGCGCAATTGCTCGTCTGGTCGAAGATGAACCAAAGGCAGGCGATGCGCGTGTTCTCGCTTATCCAATCGGAATGGCCGCCGAGGCCGTCGATGTTTTGTGTCTGGAAAGGAACGCAGATGTGCCAACCGTGCGCAAGGCTGGCGCTGAATTGGCAAAGAAACGCGGCAATAAGAACCTTTTGATGTGCGTGGGCAATGCCAACAAAGCCGCCGAAATGGTGTTTGGCCTGGCGTTGCGCGACTATAGCTTTGATGTTCACAAAACGTCTGAAGTCAAAGAAGATGCCCGCCAAGTGACTGTTATGGCGACCAAACCTGATGAAGTGGCCGAGGCTGCTGCGCCGTTGCTTGCTGTGGCCGAAGGCGCGTTCTTTACCCGTGATCTGGTGAACGAACCGGCCAATGTTCTGACAACCACCAACTTTGCAGAGCGTCTTGTGGCCATGCAAGATCTTGGCTTGGAGGTTGAAGTTTTAGAAGAAGACAAGCTAGCAGAGCTTGGCATGGGCGCTTTGCTGAGCGTCGGGCAGGGCTCTGATAGCCCGTCAAAAGTTGTCGTGATGAAATGGATGGGCGGCGAAGAAGGCTCTGCGCCGCTGGCATTGGTTGGCAAAGGTGTTGTGTTTGACACGGGCGGGATTTCTTTGAAGCCGGCGGCTGGCATGGAAGACATGACCATGGATATGGGCGGCGCCGGTGTTGTTGCGGGCACCATGCGCGCCCTGGCGCTGCGCAAAGCCAAAGCAAACGTCGTCGGTCTGGTGGGGCTGGTTGAAAACATGCCATCTGGCAACGCAACACGTCCGGGCGATGTTGTGACCTCGATGAAAGGTGACACAATCGAAGTCATCAACACCGATGCCGAAGGCCGTTTGGTGCTGTGTGACGTTATGCATTACGCCCAAGAGACCTTTAAACCCTCTGCGATGATTGATCTTGCCACATTGACCGGAGCGGTGATCATTGGCCTTGGCCATGAAAACGCGGGTGTGTTTTCAAATGACGATACGCTATGCAATTCCTTCCTACGTGCAGCCTCGCAAGAGGGTGAAGGCGCTTGGCGTTTGCCATTGGGCAAAGCCTATGCCGATCAGCTGAAATCCCGGATTGCTGACGTGAAAAACGTAGGTGGTCGTGCAGCTGGGTCGATCACTGCGGCGGAGTTCCTACACCGGTTTGTGCAAGATGAAACGCCTTGGATGCACCTAGATATTGCCGGTGTGGCCCATGTTGCGGGCGGAACCGACTTTGCGCCAAAAGGGGCGACGGGTTGGGGCGTTGCTGCGCTAAATCGTTTGGTTTCCAACCGCTTTGAAGTCACGGACGGTAAGTAAATCATGGGCGCTGCCTTTTTCTATCACCTGACGCAAAACCCAATTGAGGTCACTTTGCCTTTGATTCTTGGCAAGGCGCGAGGGGCTGGTTGGAAGATTGTTGTTCGAGGGAATGAGGCAGGGCGCATTGATTGGCTTGACCAAAAACTATGGCAGGGGGCGGAAGATGATTTTCTGCCCCACGGCCAAGCGGGCGGTGAACATGATGCGTTGCAACCCATTTTGCTGACCACAACACGAGACGCCCCAAATGGCGCTAGTTGTATTATGGCCATAGACGGCGCTGAAGTCACACCAGAAGAGGTACAGGAAGCGGACCGTGTTTGCATTCTATTTGATGGGCATGACCCAGAGGCATTGGATGCCGCGCGGGCCCAATGGAAGGCGTTAACCGGTTCTGGATGTGCCGCGCAATATTGGTCAGAAGAAAGTGGCCGTTGGGAGAAAAACGCTGAAACTTCAGCTGATTAAATCAGTTTATTCGCGCGTTAGAATAAGCAGACCGTTGGCAATGGTGATCTGTTCAAAATTCCGAAGGTAGCTCATACCAAGCAAAGACTCGCGCATTTCACCTTCGGTCACACTTGCCGCAAAGTTGCGATCGACATGAGGCCCAACCACGATTTCATCCAGACGTACAATTGATGTGCGCACAACACCATTGGCCGTCGAGGCACGCCCAAAATAGCGAAGATCCTCAAGGCGAATGCCAACCTTTTCCGCATCAGATTTATTCAACACCAGATCACTGGCACCCGTGTCCACCACAAAGCGGATCGGTTCGCCGTTGACCTCTGCCGTTAGATAGTAGTGACCATCACGGGACACTGGAATTTCGATGCGATTTTCATCTTTGACCACCACTTGATAGGGCTGAACGGTCTGGCGAATATCTTCCCAAGTTCCAATCACCACGACAGCGCCAACGAAAATCAGACCCCAGATCAACATCTGTTGTACGGTTTTGCTAAAGCCCTGGCGTAATGCAGGGCGGAACCAAAAGATCAACGCCGCCAAAAGCGCTACAAGATACACTAAATTGCCGGTGTCTATTTGGTCCATCATCCACTCCTTAAAATAAATATAGGAAGTGTTTCAGCGCTTTACGAGGCAAACCCAAAGGCCTTCAGCCCATCTAAGATGAATTGAATGGAAAGGGCGGCCAGCAACATGCCCAACAGGCGCGTGACAACATTGATGCCAACTTTGCCCAAGGCGCGTTCCAACAGGCTCCCTGCCATGAACAGGAGTACCGCCGCAACAATAACCGCAAAGGCCACGCCCAATACAAGGAAGGTGCTTTGAATGCCTGGGTTTTGGCTGCTGAGCAGAATAACCGTCGCAATCGACCCAGGACCGGCAATCAGCGGAATGGCCATCGGGAACACGGATGGGTCGCTGGATGGGTCGTATTCATCAGCGTCCTGGGCCTGATCCTCCCGGCGTTGCGCACGGCGATCAAACAACATGTCGAGTGCTGTCAAAAACAACAGGGCGCCGCCCGCGATGCGGAAGGCAGGCATGGAGATGCCGATAAAGCCAAGAACGGCCTCACCGAAAAAGGCGAAAAGCGACAGGATGCAAAAGCCCACGAAACACGCACGAATGGCAATGCCCCTGCGCCTGGCCGAGGACATGCCCGGTGTCAGTGCGATGAACACCGGAAGCAGACCCACTGGGTCGATAATCACAAACAACGTCGCAAAAGACGTGACCAAAAACGCGCTATCCATCGTGTAAACCTATCGCTTAAGATTCTGCTTTTTCAAGTTTTTCCAGCGCTGTCATCCACAGCGTTTCTGCGCGATCTTGGGCTTCCATGACCTCACCGTATTTCTTTTGCCAAACTTCCATTTCACCGACACGGGCAGATTCATATAGATCTGGATCAGCCAGTTTGGTCGATAGTTTCTCGGCCATCTGGTTCAGTTTTTCCACGCGTTCTTCGGCTTTGCGCACGTCTGACTTAAGTGAAAGGATCGTTTCGCGAGACGCTTTCTTAGCAGGCTTTGGCGCTGCAGAAGGGCTGTTTTTCCCCTTATTAGAGACTGGTTTGTCGCTGCTCAGCAAAAGCTTGCGATAGGCAGCAAGGTCTTCTTCATATGGTTTTACAGTCCCATCTTTCACGAGCCACAGACGATCAGCCACAAGTGACAGCAAGTGCATATCGTGTGTGACCAAAATCACCGCACCTTGATAGGCTGTCAGAGCCTCAACCAGCGCTTCGCGGCTTTCGATATCAAGGTGGTTGGTGGGTTCGTCGAGGATCAACAGCTGTGGCGCATCAAGCGTGGCCAGCAACAATGACAGCCGTGCCTTTTGCCCACCAGATAGGCGGCCAACTTCGGTTTCTGCTTGGGCTGCTCCTAGGCCAAAACCTGCAAGGCGCGCACGAATGCGTGCTTCGCCTTCGTGGCCGCGTTCACGCATGAGGTGCTGAATGGGTGTTTCATCGACATGCAGTTCGTCGACCTGATGCTGCGCAAAAAAGCCGATCTTAAGCTTGCGCGATTTGGTGAACTTACCGCCCATCTTTTCCAGGCGGCTCGACAACAATTTCGCGAGGGTTGATTTACCCTGACCGTTTTTCCCCAACAGGGCGATACGGTCATCTTGGTCAATGCGCAGATCAAGGTTTTTTAGAACAACGGTATCGCCGTAGCCCACAGACACGCCTTCGGTGGCGATGATTGGTGGCGACAATTCATCTGGCTGGGGGAAGGTGAACACCACACGCGCCGCATCTTCGGGCGCTGTAATCGGCGTCATCTTTTCCAGCATTTTCACACGGCTTTGCGCCTGTTTCGCTTTACTGGCCTTGGCCTTAAAGCGATCAACAAAGCTTTGCAGGTGGGCACGTTGAAGCTCTTGCTTTTTCGCGGCCGCCGCCTGCACCGCGCGATGCGCGGCGCGTTGCCTTACAAACTGATCGTAAGGACCAGAGTAATAGGTCAGCTTTTTTGAATCCAAATGTAGGATCGCGTTCACAGACCGGTTCAAAAGCTCGCGGTCGTGGGAGATGATCAATACGGTGTGCGGATATTTGACCAGATAGTTTTCCAGCCAAAGCGCACCTTCGAGGTCAAGGTAGTTGGTTGGCTCGTCAAGCAGCAGGTAATCTGGCTGTGAAAACAGAACCGCCGCCAGCGCAACACGCATCCGCCACCCACCTGAATAGGCAGAACAGGGTTTCAACTGATCTTCGTGATCAAATCCCAAGCCTTTAAGGATGGACCCGGCACGGGCCTCGGCACTCCAGGCATCAATATCGCTCAGACGTGTTTGAATGTCTGCGATGCGGCCGGGATCTGTGGCTGTTTCTGATTCTGCCAAAAGTTCAGCACGTTCGGTATCTGCAGCTAGAACTGTATTAATCAACGACACTTCGTTGCTGGGCACTTCCTGCGCAACACCACCAATTTTGGCGCGATCGGGCAGGGTGATGCTGCCGCCTTCCAACACCAATTCCTGCCGGATGAGGCGAAACAGTGTGGTTTTACCCGCGCCATTCCGGCCAATCAGACCGACTTTATGGCCCGTTGGGATGGTCGCAGAGGCGCCTTCAAACAGAGGGCGGCCTTCGACGTTATAGGAAATATCAGAGATCTTTAACATGGCTGCGAGCAGTCTATGACAAGACCAAGCTTGTCAATCTCATTCCTGCCTTTCGATAGGGCTTTGCAAATGCTTTTTCCCATGGTACTGCGCGGCCAATTCAACTTTAGCCTTTGAGGTATGACCATGGCTCTGGAACGCACATTTTCCATCATCAAACCTGACGCAACCCGCCGCAACCTGACTGGCGCGATCAACGCGAAATTCGAAGAAGCTGGCCTGCGCGTTGTTGCGCAAAAGCGTATTCACCTGACCAAAGCACAAGCTGGCGTTTTCTACGCTGTGCACGCTGAGCGTCCATTCTACGACGAACTGTGCGAATTCATGGCGTCCGAGCCAATCGTTGCACAAGTTCTGGAAGGTGAAGGCGCAATCGCGAAGAACCGCGAAGTTATGGGCGCAACTAACCCAGCAGACGCGGCACCAGGCACCATCCGTGCAGAGTTCGCAGAATCTGTTGGCGAAAACTCCGTACACGGTTCTGACGCTCCAGAAACGGCTGCGGTAGAAATCGCTTACTTCTTCTCCGGTCTGGAGCTGGTCGGCTAAGCCACTGCTTTTGATTTGGTAAGATACATAGGCCGTCTCGTGTTCGAGGCGGCCTTTTCTATGGCTGGCCCGTGGGGTCAATCGTAAAGGGAAAGATAAGATGACCGACGTTAAACGTATTGTGCTGTCCAGCGATCACGCTGCAATTGAACTGCGCCAGAAAATTGCAGATCACATCAAAGCTTTAGGCTTTGAGCCCGTTGATATTGGCCCAACCACGCCTGAAAGCACGCATTATCCAAAACATGGCGAAGCGGCTGCCAACCTTGTGGCAAAAGGTGAGGCTGATTTGGGTATTGTTCTGTGTGGCACAGGGCAGGGCATCATGATGGCCGCCAATAAGGTCAAAGGTATTCGCTGTGGTGTGTGCTCTGAAACGTTTTCTGCGAAAATGATCCGTGCGCATAACAACGCAAACATGTTGTCGATTGGTGCACGCGTCACAGGCCAAGACCTGGCGATTGAAATTGTAGATGCGTTTTTGACAACAGAGTTTGAAGGTGGGCGGCACGGGACACGTGTCGACATGATCACCGAGATCGAAGCCTAAGCGCGGGTTCGCTCAATCACACCTATCTGATTGAGAATACGCTCTAGATCGCTAAGGCCTTTGTCGGCCTTAGCCGCCTTCAGCGCATCAAACTTTACCCGCAGCGCGTCTTTTTCTTTGCCTTTGCAGTCATTCCAAGGACGCCCCTGAAGGGCCATCACCAAAACGTAGTATCCAATGAAATGGGGGCGAGAACCTGCGGCAAGCAGGCGGCCATAAGCCTCATCAGCGCCAATTGCGCGTAGTTCTTCGGCAGAATTGATACCAATCTTAGCCAGCGACTCTTCGTAGGCCGGGCCAAGATTTCGGATAGAGGATACTGGTGTCGACATAGGTGCAATCTATCATCTACGTCGCCGCCGTCACCTGACAATTTTCGACATCAGTTCAGATGCTTGCCCAATCTGTGAAGATGGGTTTTTTGCTGTCTTGCCCACTGGGTTTTGCGGGAACCGGCGGCTGTGGGCGCGATGGTGTCGCGCTTTGGGGAATGTTCTGTTGCATTGAAATCGGCATTTTGTGCTCCTTGTATTTCGTTGCGGTTTGCCTCAGTCCAGCGAGACACCCATTGTTTCAGCCTGTTGGGTTTTCTGTCTCGCTGCCAGAGAGCCTGTGGATACAGACCCATCCGTAAGTTTAGGTTTGCTGCCAAATTGGGCAACAATGTGCCGAAAAGGCATGGATTGTTCAAAGTGTGGTAATTTTTCACCATGTCGTGTGTTGGGAAACGCGCTGCAACAGGTCATGTTGTGGCAAAGGTTTGTGTGAGGGTGAGATGTTTAAACTGATCAAATTGATGATTTTCGTATTTGTTGCGATCTGGCTGTTTGGCACGTTTGCCAAGGCCCAGCAGCTCGAAACAAAGATTGGCTTGTTAAATGTCACGCGCATGGCCTCGGGGTTCAAAAACCCATGGGCCTTAGCTTTCTTGCCAGACAATAGCTTTCTGGTCACCGAACGCCGGGGCCGTTTGTTTTATGTGACCGCAAATGGTGAAAAAACACGGGTGTCTGGCATACCAGACGTGGTGGCGGACGGGCAGGGCGGATTGCTTGATGTGGTTGCCGCCCGGGATTTTGCTGATAGCCGAGAGATATTTCTCACTTATGCCAAAAGACAAGGCCGCGGTTCTGGCACAGCGGTGGCGGTGGCGCGGCTGGATGCTGGGGCGAAAAAGCTAACGAACCTCACTGAAATCTTTGAAATGACACCTGGATCTGAGGGTGGCCGTCACTTTGGTAGCCGTATCGTAGAAGCCCAAGATGGCACTCTATTTATTACAATAGGCGAACGAGGCGATCGCCCATCCGCCCAGGACACGCAGCGTCACAATGGATCAATTGTGCGGATCAACCGCGATGGATCTGTGCCCGCCGACAACCCCTTTGTGGGGCGCTCAGATGGCTTGCCAGAAATCTGGAGCTATGGGCATCGAAACCCGCAGGGGATTGCGATGGCGTTTAATGGGCAAATCTGGGCCGCCGAACACGGTGCGCGGGGCGGGGATGAAATTAACCGCATCGTCAAAGGCGCAAACTATGGCTGGCCGGTGATTGCTTATGGGCGTCATTATTCAGGTGGACAAATTGGCGAGGGCACCGAAAAACCCGGGATGCAGCAACCGGCGCATTATTGGGACCCTTCGATCGCGCCGTCGGGATACATGATTTACACTGGAGACATGTTTCAAGAATGGAAAGGTCAACATTTTGTTGGAAGCCTGAAGTTTGATTATATTTCAAGGCTTTATTGGAAGAAGATAAAGGAAGTCGAAGCCCTGAAATCCGCAGAAACAAAACGCGTCCGCGATATCAGACAAGCCCCAGATGGCAGCATCTGGTTCATCTCTGATGATCGCGGTAGCGTGTTTCGAATTTCTCGTTAATCGCGCGATCCACCCACGGTACCACGCTCGCGATAGGGCGTGGTTTCATATTGGGACCGATAGCATTTTGAAAAGTGGCTGGGCGAGGCAAAGCCACAGGCG
The DNA here is from genome assembly GCA_947498415.1 of uncultured Paracoccaceae bacterium. Lineage (GTDB taxonomy): Bacteria > Pseudomonadota > Alphaproteobacteria > Rhodobacterales > Rhodobacteraceae > Cognatishimia. Next base: position 130,138 of record CANMKB010000002.1, on the reverse strand, counting down.
AGTGCCACGTTGATCACGCTCATATCTGTTTGCATCAGCAAATTGCGGGCACGTTGCAGACGCAGCTCCATGTAATACCGCTTGGGGGATCGGTTGAGATAGCGACGAAACAGCCGTTCTAATTGGCGGGTCGACATGCCCACATCTTCGGCCAGAACAGACGGGCTGATCGGATCCTCGATGTTCTCTTCCATGCGTTCAACCACCTGCGACAGTTTCGGATGACGCACGCCAATGCGGCTGGGGACTGATAGGCGTTGCACATCTTTGCTTGCCCGGATCGACGAATAGATCAGCTGGTCTGCGACCGCAGCGGCGAGTTCTGTGCCGTGCTGATCGGAGATCAGCGACAACATCAAATCAATCGCAGCCGTACCACCTGCTGCGGTCAATCGCTTTTGATCCATCACGAAAACAGAGCGCGTCAGTTCAACATTATCAAATTCTTCGATGAACCCATCTTGGTTGGCCCAGTGGATCGTCGCCCGGCGCCCATCCAAAAGGCCTGCTTTGGCCATCACATGGGGCGCCGTGCAAATGCCACCCACCACCGCACCGCGGCGGGCCTCACGGCGGAGCCAGTTCAAAAGCTTGGTTGATGTTGTCGACTTAATATCCAACCCACCGCACAAGAGAATCGTATCATCACGCCCCAATTCATCAAGCCCGGAATCAACAGGGAAATTCACACCAGCAGAACATTTCACAGGTTCAGATGTTTCACTGACCAACTGCCATGTGTACAGGGTTTGGCCCGACATAAAGTTGGCCAAACGCAAGCATTCCAAGGCTCCGGAAAAGCTTAACATTGTGAAATTTGGCAATAAAACAAAGATAAACCGCCGAGGTTTCTCGGCGACAGGATGTTCCAAATCCATCGCGGTCTTTTGCGACATCGTGCGTAGGGCCTTTACATAGGGGCAAATCAGATATGTCACTTCATTCATTTGCGGGGTTTCGGTCAAGCATAGAATTTGGCATATGTCCTGAGATCGCTAACAAAAAACCGCGATCGAAGTATTTTTATCGGAGTAAAGACAATGGCAGAATGGCTTAAATCTGACTGGCGCGCAAAGCCTCGGGTTCAGATGCCGGACTATACGGATCAGGACGCGCTCACCGCTGTAGAAGCGAAGCTCGCAAGCTATCCGCCCTTGGTCTTTGCTGGCGAAGCGCGGAGCCTGAAGGCTAAACTGGCAGCCGCGTCTCGCGGCGAGGCCTTTTTGTTGCAGGGGGGAGATTGCGCTGAATCGTTTAATCAATTCAGTGCAGATCACATTCGCGACACCTTTAAAGTGATGTTGCAAATGGCGATGGTGCTGACCTTTGGTGCCAAAGTTCCTGTGATCAAAGTGGGCCGCATGGCGGGTCAATTCGCAAAACCACGTTCGGCCCCAACCGAAACCGTGAACGGTGTCGAGCTGCCAAGCTACCGTGGTGACATCATCAACGAGCTCGATTTTACCGCCGAGAGCCGTATTCCTGATCCATCCAAGATGCTTCAGGCCTACACTCAGGCCGCTGCAACCTTGAACCTGCTGCGTGCGTTCAGCACCGGTGGTTACGCAGATATGCGTGACATTCACGGTTGGACGCTGGGTTTCACCGAAAGTGAAAAAGCTGCCAAATTCCGTGCGATGGCGAACCGTATTTCTGATGCGCTCGACTTTATGGAAGCGGCTGGCATCAACAGTGCCCATGAGCACGAGCTGCATACGGTTGATTTCTACACCAGCCACGAAAGCCTGCTGCTTGAGTATGAAGAGGCGCTGACGCGTCTGGATTCCACATCCGGCAACTGGCTGGCTGGCTCTGGCCATATGCTGTGGATCGGCGATCGTACGCGTCAACCAGATGGTGCACATGTTGAGTTCCTCAGCGGTGTTCAAAACCCGATTGGTCTGAAGTGTGGTCCAACCACGACTGCTGAAGACCTTAAGGTCCTGATGCAAAAGCTGAATCCAGAAAACGAAGCAGGCCGTTTGACCCTGATTGCACGTTTTGGTGCAGGCACCGTGGGGGACCACCTGCCGCGCTTGATCAAAGCTGTTAAAGAAGAAGGCGCAAACGTTGTTTGGTCTTGTGACGCGATGCATGGCAATACCATCAAATCTGCGACCGGTTACAAAACCCGTCCATTTGATAGCGTTCTGCGCGAGGTTCAGGAGTTCTTTGCGGTCCATAAAGCCGAAGGCACAATCCCTGGTGGTGTGCATTTCGAGATGACCGGGCAAGACGTCACAGAGTGCACCGGTGGTGTGCGTGAAGTCACTGAGGAAGACCTGTCTGATCGGTACCACACAGCTTGCGATCCACGCTTGAATGCAAGCCAGTCTTTGGAACTTGCATTCCTTGTCGCCGAAGAGCTGTCTTCGCTGCGTGAAGGCAATGAGGCGGCTTTGGCCAGCTAATCCAGTCTGATTTGGAAAAGAAAAGGCGCATCCAGATGGGTGCGCCTTTTTCGTTTTAGCGAGCCTAACTTATTGTTTGCTGCCCTTAGCTTTCTTCATTGCTGACCACCAATTTTAGGTGGCCTTTATCAGAGCCTTTTGGCGCAGTGGGTTTCAGGCCGCCTTGAGATGAAACCACCCGCAGCGCGCGGTTGCGTAGGCTGTTGATGCCGGTGTGGCCGCTTGGACCAATGGGTTTGATGATTGCGCCCATGGGTTTGAACCGTTTTTGCAGGCGTTTCGGAAGGGTCATCAATTCCATGCAACCTAAAACACGGCTGACCTCTCCGCTATCATCGCGCAAGGGCAGTAACAGCATCTGCCCCACGCAACGCTGAGACTTGTCACGCTCTGCCATCAGGTTGATGCGGGCCATGGCGGGCATGTGAAACACATCTTTTAACATGTCTGAAAATCGCGACCGTTTTTCGGGGCTGATCAAGGCGGTGATCGGAAGCCCGCGCATATCTGATCCAAAGGCGTCATTCACTTTTGAACCAGCAATCCGCACCCGCGCCACACGTGGCGTGATCCGTTCCAGCACAAAAGCATAGGGTAGGGCTGATTGAATGCCGCGCGGATCCAAGGCTGACCGAAGCGGCACTTCGGCTTGTTGTGGGTCCAAATCTCTTAGGGCTTCCCAATAGGCCAGAACAGAGTCATTTGCGTTGAAACGCGGGAGTTCATCGGCCTGAGTAAAGAGATCTTGTGACATGAGATCTATCATCCTTGGTTAGCAGCGAGTGTTTACACACTATGACAGATTTCATTCAAATTTGGTGGACTTCCTTACCAGTTGGTTAACCCAGCCGGATAGGCTTTATCTATTCGGATAGGTGCATCTTCCATTGCGACGCGCCGCTGTATGGCATTAACTACGATAACGATTTCAAGGAGACGCATATGTTACGATCAATGACCGGTTTTGCTTCGGCGAAGGGAACGGCCGAGGGCTTTAGCTGGGCATGGGAGTTGCGTAGCGTGAATTCCAAAGGGCTTGATCTGCGCATTCGTGTGCCTGACTGGATCGAAGGGTTGGAACCGGCGCTGCGCGCTGCCCTGACCAAGGCCCTGACCCGCGGATCGGTGGCGCTCAGCTTGCGTATACAAAAGCTAGAAACCGAAGAGGCGCAAGTTTCGGTCAACCCAACCGCCTTGCAGGCCGTTTTGACAGCGATGGCGCAAGTCGAACAAGACGCGATGAACTGCGGAGTGTCTTTATCGCCCAGCAACAGTGTCGATATTCTGGGCGTGCGCGGCGTTTTGGACACGACAAACAACAATGAAGACACTGCAAAGCTGCGCGACGCGATTGTAAAAGGCCTACCAGCGCTGCTGAAAGACTTTAACCAGATGCGCAATGGCGAAGGTGAAGCGCTTGATGCTGTGCTGCGCGGACAGTTGGCCGAAATGACGCGCCTCACACAAGAGGCCGCAGCCGTCGCGGAAACACGTAAGGGTGAGATGGCGAACGCTTTGCGTGACAATCTTAACCGAATTCTGGAAAACGCCGAAGGTGTCGATGAGGCACGGCTGACCCAAGAACTTGCGCTGATCGCTGTAAAAAGTGACGTCACCGAAGAAATTGATCGGCTGCATGCGCATGTCGATGCGGCTGGAACGTTGATTGCCAAAGGAAGCCCGATTGGTCGCAAGCTTGATTTTCTGATGCAAGAGTTTAACCGCGAGGCCAACACCCTGTGCTCTAAGGCGCAAAATGTCGAATTGACCCGCATCGGTCTGGACCTTAAAGCCCTCATCGATCAAATGCGCGAACAAGTTCAGAACGTGGAATAATCATGCAAAACCGTCTTGAAAACCGCCGGGGCCTTCTCATTATTTTGTCATCTCCGTCTGGGGCTGGAAAATCGACCTTGTCCAAAAGGCTGCGAGAATGGGACCCGACGATTTCGTTCTCTGTCTCTGCCACCACACGCCAACCGCGCGCCGGTGAAGTGGATGGAGAAGACTACCACTTTATGAGCGAAGATGCTTTTAAGGCCTCCGTCACCGAAGACGGTATGTTGGAACATGCCCATGTGTTCGGCAACTTCTATGGCTCCCCCAAGGCGCCCGTGCAGGCGGCGATCGAAAAAGGGAAAGACGTTTTGTTTGATGTAGATTGGCAAGGGGCGCAGCAAATCAGCCGCTCGTCCTTGCAAGATCACGTGCTTTCGATCTTTGTTCTACCGCCGTCCATCAAAGAGTTGCGCCGCCGCTTGGAAAGCCGGGGGCAGGATGCGCCAGAGGTTATTCAAAAGCGCATGTCCAAAAGCTGGGATGAGATCAGCCATTGGGATGGCTATGACTATGTTCTGGTAAACGACAATCTGGATGTGACCTTTGAACGGCTTAAGGCCATTATTTCGGCAGAACGTCTGAAGTTGTCTCAGCAACCGGGCATGATGGATTTCATCCGTGGGCTGAACAAAGAATTCATCGAGGTCGAAAAATGACTTTATACGCGCTGGATGGCATTGCCCCAAAGATTGCACAAGACAGTTGGATCGCACCGGATGCCAATCTGATTGGCAATATTGTGGTCAAAGACGGGGCCTCTGTCTGGTTTGGCTCTACGCTTCGCGGCGACAACGAAGAAATTTGCGTTGGAAGTGGCAGCAACATTCAGGAAAACTGTGTGTTGCACACAGATATGGGCTTTCCACTGATCATCGGGGCAGGGTGCACCATTGGCCATAAGGCCATGCTCCATGGCTGTACTATTGGCGAAAATAGCTTGATTGGTATGGGTGCCACTGTGCTGAACGGGGCCAAGATCGGTAAGAATTGCCTGATCGGGGCCAATGCGCTGATCACCGAAGGTAAGGTTATTCCAGATGGCTCACTTGTGATGGGATCCCCCGGCAAAGTGGTCCGTCAATTGGACGATGCCGCGATCGAAGGATTGCGTAAATCTGCTGTTGGCTATCAGAACAACATGCGTCGTTTCCGGGCTGGGTTAACGCAGGTCTAAGCCCGTTACAGGGCTTTCACTTTACATTTCAGCTCACTTCCACAAGTCTGCCGCAAAATACCGACGACGACTGGGCTGTGTAACTATGGTGAAATCACTTCTTAATGCTATTCCGCTTCCGGCGGTGTTTATTGGCCCTGATGCTCGCATTCAGGGGGCAAACCCCCGCGCATTGGCGATCAAACCTAATGCAGATGACAAGCGCACATTCATTCTGGTGTTTCGCCAACCGGGGTTTAGCGCGGCTGTTGAAAGCTGTTTGCGCACCCGCGAGACCCAACACACGATCTACATTCATAACGAAGGCGCCCAAGAGGTGCGTTATGAAGTGACCTGTTCCTTTGTCGATATGCCTGGATGCTCAGGCGTGCTGGCCTGTTTTCAAGACATCACCCAAGTTGAACAAGCCGGTGAGATCCGCCGCGAATTTGTTGCCAATGTCAGCCATGAATTGAAAACGCCCCTGACCGCTTTGCTTGGTTTCATTGAAACGCTGCTTGGGCCTGCAAAAGATGACATCGTCGCGCGCGAACGCTTTTTGGGCATCATGGCCGATGAGGCAAGCCGAATGAACCGCTTGGTGGGGGATCTATTGTCCCTGAGCCGGGTCGAAGAAGATGCGCGGATGCGCCCGACCGAACATGTTGATTTGGCGGATGTGATTTTAAGCGTCGTACGCAATCTGGACGAAGTCGCACGCGAGCGGGGGCATCTGGTGGATGTGCGACTGCCAAGTGAACCGATGACCGTGCCCGGCGATCGGGATCAACTGGTACAAATCTTTACCAACTTGATTGAGAACGCTGTAAAATACGGTGGCGAAGATGGAACCGTTTCGATCAGCTTTGATGAAACTGAAAAAGACACGGCTCTTCGATCTCCGGCGGTGCGTGTTTCGGTGAATGATACAGGACCGGGAATCGATCCGATTCATATTCCTCGCCTCACAGAGCGATTCTATCGCATCGATTCTCACCGCTCTCGCGAGATGGGAGGCACCGGATTGGGCCTTGCGATTGTAAAACACATCGTGAATCGCCATCGAGGCCGCATGAAAATTGAATCTGAAGTCGGTCAGGGCACCAGTTTCCAAATTATTTTACCTAAATCTTAATATTTTTGGCCTGCAAAACGCCCTGTCATAAAAGCGTTACATACGTGTCACAAAAGCTTAGCTCAGAACACTTAGTTCCCTTCTCGAAGCCGCCAAGAACGGTGGTTCGAACATTCAGGAGTTAAACATGTCCGTAAAACTGACCGCGTCCGCGCTAGCAATTACAGCGATCGCTGCCACATCCGCAGCCGCACGCGACCAGATCCGTATCGTTGGTTCTTCCACCGTGTTTCCATTCTCAACAGCTGTTGCAGAGCAATTTGGTAAATCTACAGATTTCCAAACTCCAGTTGTTGAATCCACTGGTTCCGGTGGCGGTCTGAAATTGTTCTGTGCCGGTGTTGGTACTGAGCATCCAGACATGACCAACGCATCTCGCCGCATGAAGGCGAAAGAATTCAAACTGTGCGCAGAAAACGGCGTCACAGAAATCACCGAAGCGGTTGTAGGCTTTGACGGCATCGTTGTTGCAAACGCACACGCTGGTGAAGACTTTGAACTGACACGCGCTCAGCTGTGGACAGCTCTGGCGGCCGAAGGCCCTAAGCCAACCACTTGGGACGAAGTTGACCCATCCCTGCCAGCACTGAAAATCGAGGTTCTGGGCCCACCACCATCCTCCGGTACACGTGACGCGTTCGAAGAGCTGGTGATGCAAAAAGGTTGCGCGAAAGCGGAAGCTGGCGACAAAGCATACTGTAAAAAAGACGGCTCTCACATCCGTGAAGACGGTGCATATGTTGAAGCAGGCGAAAACGACAACCTGATCGTTTCTAAGCTGGAAGCAAACCCGAACGCACTTGGCGTATTCGGCTTCTCCTTCCTGGACCAAAACGCAGACGCCATCAAAGGCGCAGTTGTTGACGGTGTTGTTCCAACATTCGAAAACATCGCAGCAGGCGACTACCCAGTGTCTCGCTCTTTGTTCTTCTACATCAAAGCAGCACACGTTGGTGTTGTTCCAGGTATCCAAGAGTACGCGAACGCGTTCATGTCCGAAGCAGCATCCGGTGACGAAGGTTACCTGCTGGACAAAGGCCTGATCCCTCTGCCTGCTGAAAAGCACACAGAAATCAAGACCAACGTCATGAACTTGACACCAATGACCGGCAACGAGTGGAACTAATAAAGTTCTGAGTTGCTCTCGAATGAAACAGGGGGCTATACGCTCCCTGTTTTGTTCTACTTAGGTGCCTTTGGGAAAGGTGCCATTCACCTTGGGGATCCCAATGACTGCTGTCCTGACCGCCTTTATCTTTGTTGTGGCGATCGCATCTTTCTTCCTCGCCAAGTTCCGCGCTCAAGCGGCCTCTGGCGGCGAACCTTCGCGATTGCATTCCCGCCCGTCCTACCACGGGTTTTACTCATTTTTGTGGGTGCTACTCAGCGGTCTGGGCGTGTTGATCACCCTGTCGCTGGCCTCCAATTACCACATCAATACAAGCTTGCTGGGCGCTATTCATGATGCCTTGCCAGATAGTGTTTTCATCGAACGTGAGCTGATCCTGACTGACGCAAAAGCAATTGCGACCGGGACGGTGGCGTCTAAAACCGGTGAAGTGCGAGAAGCAATTGCCGCAGAATATTCAGGTCTGGCCAACACTTGGGCCTGGGTGCGTATGCTGGGTGTTATCGCGGGTGTTCTTGCCGCCGCAGGCCACACACAGCGAAACGTAAACGTTGAATTCCGGGCGCGGAACAATTCTGAAAAGGTTGTTCAGGTTATTCTTGCGGCGATGGCGACCATCGCGGTTTTGACCACCGTTGGCATCGTCGGCTCTTTGATTTTTGAAACCTTGAACTTCTTTGATAAACTGGACTGGCGCGTCGACAAATATTTGTTCGGCACAACTTGGTCTCCTCTGTCGGGTGTACATCACGGCAGCATGGACGCCGACAAAGTGGGTGCGATCCCATTGTTCGCCGGTACCTTGTTGATCACTTTGATTGCGATGTTTGTGGCGGTTCCGGTTGGGCTGTTCGCCGCGATCTACCTGTCTGACTTTGCCTCCAAGCGCGTGCGTGCATTTGCCAAGCCGATGCTGGAACTCTTGGCCGGTATTCCAACCGTTGTTTATGGCTTCTTTGCAGCGATCACGGTCGCCCCGTTCTTTCGAAACAGTGGTGATTTCATCGGCCTGCCGATTTCATCTGAATCCGCATTGGTTGCGGGTTTGGTTATGGGCATCATGATCATCCCATTCATTTCTTCACTGTCAGATGACGTGATCAACGCTGTGCCTCAGGCGATGCGCGATGGCTCTTATGGTCTTGGGGCCACAAAGGCCGAAACCATCCGTCAGGTTGTTTTGCCGGCGGCTTTGCCGGGCATGGTTTCCGCGGTGTTGTTGGGCTTTTCACGGGCGGTGGGTGAAACCATGATCGTTGTGATGGCAGCCGGGCAGGGTGCAAACCTAACCGCAAATCCATTTGAGGCCGTGACCACTGTGACCGTACAGATCGTTATGCTGATCACCGGTGACACCGAGGCGGAAACCGCCGCCGGACCTGCCTTTACGCTGGGCTTCACACTGTTCTGTGTGACCCTTCTAATGAACGTGCTCGCGCAGCGCATCGTGCGCCGCTACCGCGAAATGTATGACTAAGAGAGACGAAAATGGTTGATATAACAGGAAGCCACGGTTCTCTGCTTGCAGGGGATGATAAGCGCCTCAAGCGTCGTCGCCGGGCAGAAACCCGTCTAAAAGCCTACGGCATTGCGGCGATCGGCGCAGCAGGTCTGGCCCTATTCACACTGCTGTTCTCAGTGATCTCGCAAGCCACAAGCGCGGTAAGCGAAAGCTATGTTGTCTTGCCCGTGACATTGGCCGCCGAGGATATTGATCCATCCGGCGAACTCGATCCAAAACAAATTCTGCGGGCTGATTTCGCAGGTTTGACCAAATCGACCCTGCGCGAAACTTTCCCTGACATCAAAGGTCGCACTGAAAAGCGTGAGCTTTATGATGTGATTTCGGGTGGCGCATCTTTTGAATTGGCTGAGATGGTGTCTAACGATACGTCTTTGGTGGGCCAAACAATCGACTATCGGTTTCTCGCCTCTGACGTCACCGACCTTTATCTCAAGGGTCTGTTTGGTGAGTTGGATGAATTTGACGTGTCAGGCAAGCTGACTGTGGTTATGGACGGTAAGACCGCCAAAATCACATCCACTTCCAACGATTTCGCCGAGGCGCTGGCCGACGTGAAGCTGGCGTTGCTAGAGGATGCCACAGCGCTGCGCCGTAAGGCCGCTTTGCAAAACAATGGTGTTCAAGAATTCAAACGCCGCGCCGAATCTGCGACTGACGCAGAAGAGCGCGAGAAGAACACCAAGCTTGCCGCTCAACGCACAGCTGCGCGGGACAAGCTGATCGCAGATGCCGAAGGCCTGGAAGCGCGTGCTTCTGGCAACCTGGGTGCAGAGGAGATCGACAAAGACAACCGTACGATCTTTATCAAAGCCAATAGTGGCTGGATCAAACTGAACAAAGTTGATGATGTGACCGCCGAAGGTGTTGTTCTATCACCGCTCAACGGCGTTGTTGAAAATCTGTCTGATTGGCAAATGTTGATCACTGACTTGCCACCGGTCGCGCGTAAAGTATCTGACACACAGATCGTTGCGATTGAAACGCTCAAAGACCGTGGTGCAATTGATCAGGTGTTTAACTGGCGTTTCTTCAGCTCTGGCGACAGCCGTGAACCTGAACTGGCCGGGATCTGGGGGGCTGTGGTTGGCTCTTTCTGGACGATGCTTGTGACGTTCCTGCTGGCTTTCCCAATTGGTGTTTTTGCGGCGATCTACCTTGAAGAATTCGCACCTAAGAACAAATTCACTGACTTCGTAGAGGTCAACATCAACAACCTCGCGGCGGTGCCTTCGATCGTGTTTGGTTTGCTGGGCTTGTCGGTGTTCCTGGGTGTCTTTGGTGTGCCACGTTCGGCCCCATTGGCCGGTGGTATCGTTCTCGCACTGATGACCTTGCCAACAATCATCATCGCGTCCCGTGCTGCTATTAAAGCTGTGCCACCATCCATCCGCGACGCGGCGCTGGGGGTTGGGGCATCAAGACTACAAACCACATTCCATCACGTTCTACCTTTGGCGATGCCCGGTATACTGACCGGCACAATCATCGGCATGGCGCAAGCCTTGGGGGAGACCGCTCCGCTGATCATGATCGGCATGGTGGCCTTTATCGTGGATATTCCATCGGGCATCACAGACTCTGCTTCGGTGCTGCCGGTTCAGGTCTTCCGCTGGTCGGATTTCCCAGAACGCGCCTTTGAGGCCAAAACAGGTGCAGCCATCTGCGTGTTGCTTGTTTTCCTCGTAATCATGAACGCATTGGCAATTGTCCTGCGCCGCCGCTTTGAGCGCCGCTGGTAAAGGGTATAAGGATGAAAGAAATGTACGACGATCCGAAACTGGGGGCCCACGTGGACCAGAAAGCCATCAAAATCTCTGCCAGCGACGTGCAAGTGTTCTACGGCGACAATCAAGCGATCAAAGACGTTAACGTTGAGATCCAGGATAAAACCGTCACTGCGTTCATTGGCCCATCTGGCTGTGGGAAATCAACCTTCCTACGCTGTCTGAACCGCATGAATGACACGATCGACGTTTGCCGTATCGAAGGCAGCATCTTGATGGATGGCGAAGATATCTATGACAAGCGCGTTGATCCGGTTCAACTGCGGGCCAAAGTGGGCATGGTTTTTCAAAAGCCAAACCCATTCCCAAAGTCGATCTACGACAACATCGCCTATGGCCCACGCATTCACGGCATGGCTAAATCCAAGGCTGATCTGGATGTCATAGTTGAAAAGTCCCTGCGTCGCGGTGCGATCTGGAATGAAGTTAAAGACCGTCTTCACGCGCCCGGCACGGGCCTGTCGGGTGGTCAGCAACAGCGTCTGTGCATCGCGCGTGCGATTGCCACTGAACCTGAAATCCTGCTGATGGACGAACCCTGTTCTGCGCTTGACCCGATTGCAACAGCACAGGTCGAAGAGCTGATCGACGAGTTGCGCGAAAACTTCTCTGTTGTGATCGTGACGCACTCGATGCAACAGGCCGCACGTGTCAGCCAGCGCACTGCCTTTTTCCACTTGGGCAACCTGGTTGAATATGACGAGACGTCTAAAATTTTCACAAACCCAACCGATGAGCGCACTGAAAGCTACATCACGGGCCGTATTGGATAAAAACAATGGTTTCTGACAATCATATTCTTTCTTCTTTCGACCGTGATCTTGAGGGCATTCAAGCCCACATCATGAAAATGGGCGGCCTTGTCGAAGCAGCCATTCTGGATGCGACGAAATCGCTGAAAGATCGCGACGAAGAGCTGTCTCAGAAGGTGCGTGAGGCTGACAAAGCCATCGACGAGCTGGAAACACTGATCAACGAAGAATCCGCACGTGTCATTGCATTGCGGGCTCCTGCCGCCGTTGATCTGCGTGTGATCTTGTCTGTGATGAAAATCGCAAGCAACCTTGAACGTATTGGCGACTATGCCAAGAACATGGCCAAGCGAAACTCTGTGCTGGTTCATATGACACCGGTGGATGGTGCGCGTGCGGCTCTGGGCCGGATGGCACGTGAAGTGCAGATCATGCTGAAGGATGCATTGGATGCCTACATCCAGCGTGACGTTGACATGGCCTATGAAATTCTGGAACGCGATCAAGAGATCGACCAGATGTATAACGCCTTGTTCCGTGAATTCCTGACCTTCATGATGGAAGATCCACGCTACATCACACCATGTATGCACCTGCATTTCATCGCCAAAAACACAGAACGCATGGGCGATCATGTGACGGCAATCGCAGAGCAGGTCATCTATCTGGTGACAGGCAATATGCCCGAAGAACTCCGCCCGAAAAGCGATTTCACCACGAAAGACCCTGAGCTGTCTAAGCCCAATTAATCAGGATTAAGATGATGTCGACAGACCATCCAAAAGTTTTGCTTGTCGAAGACGAACCCGCTCAGCGCGAGGTTTTGTCCTATAATCTTAAATCCGAGGGGTTTGATGTTGTCACCACCGCTGATGGCGATGAAGCGATGCTATTGGTGGATGAAGAATCCCCTGATATCATTGTCTTAGACTGGATGTTGCCGGGTATTTCAGGCATCGAAATCTGCCGTCGCATCAAGTCTAATTCGCGATGGCGCAGCATTCCTGTGTTGATGCTGTCAGCGCGCTCTGAAGAGGTTGATCGCGTACGCGGCTTGGAAACCGGGGCAGATGACTATGTGGTCAAACCCTATTCCATGCTGGAACTGATGGCACGCGTGCGCAATCAGCTGCGCCGGGTACGGCCGGCCTCTGTCGGTCAGCGTCTGGAACATGATGACATCGTGCTCGACAGTGAAACCCATCGGGTGACACGTTCGGACACCCCTATCAAGCTTGGCCCAACTGAGTTCCGTCTTTTGTCGACCTTTATGGAAAAACCAGGCCGTGTCTGGAGCCGTGAACAGCTTTTGGATCGAGTGTGGGGACGCGACATATACGTCGATAGCCGCACGGTTGACGTGCATGTGGGCCGCTTGCGCAAAGCGCTTTGCGCCCATGGCGGCGAGGACCCAGTACGCACCGTGCGCGGGGCTGGCTACGCCCTCGGCTAAGCCAAAACTCAATCCACTTAGGGGCTCTGGTCAGAGATGGTCAGGGCCTTTTTCTTTGGGCGCGATGCGCTGTTTTTGCGAAATTTCCCCTTAATTGATAGAGTTAAACCCAACTAGGTTTCTTCAACGGCATGTGTGTGTCGCCATAAAACCTCTTGAGCCGCGTTTTATGGGTGTGTGTGAATGGCTCGATTTTGGGGAGACGACGGACAATGGAGACACTAATCACTCAACTGATCGCAGGTGCCGTGGGCGGCAATGCAGCCGGGGCGGCCTCGAGCCAAATGAATATGGGCAAAGTGCTTAATACTGTGGTTGGCCTGATCGGCGGCATTGGCGGCGGTTCTGCCATTGCTGGTCTGATTGGCGCAGATGGCGCATCTTTGATCGGCTCACTCGTCGGTGGCGCAGGTGGTGGCGCGGTTCTGACAGCGGTTGTGGGTATGATCAAAAACAAAATGATGAGCTGACTTCGCTCTAACAAGCAATCGAATGTTAGCAGTATTCAACAGAAAAGGCTGATCCGAGGATCAGCCTTTTTCTTTGGAGCGGGTAACGGGAATCGAACCCGTAACTAAAGCTTGGGAAGCTGCCGTGATACCTTTTCACCATACCCGCCGCTTTTGATCGGTTACCGTGACCACAAAAAAAGCACAAGCCCCATTTCGAGTTTGCCGTTTATAACGGCGGGAACTCAGCGATGGTGGTTTTCCATTCGGTGGGATGTGTGTCATGCAGTTTGGCCTGCATCGGGCAGCCTTTGAATTTACCTGCTTCGACCAATGCATTGTAATGCCCCCGGGTCACTGCCAGCTGCGCTTGCTGATCGCGGGTAAAGGGCAGGGTGGCGAGCGCAGGCCAGAAGATCAGAACACCGACGGTCACAGCCCCCGTATCCCATCCTGACGCATTGCGTTGGTTTTCAGTGAAACGCTCAACGTGGCGGGCCAGCTTATATTGTTCGGTTTGCAGCTGAGAGCAGTTTGCACCTGTATAAACAATGCTGGGGATATAAGCCGCTTCTACACGATTGGGGTGTTCAGCACAGGCTGACAGGACAAGGCTGGCGGAGACCGTGAGCGTATAAATGAGCTTCATAATAAATCCATGAACACAATATGTTGTGAAATTGATAACCGTATATGGCCCTGTGATTCAATCTTTAAATGTATCGAATTGAGTTTAGCAGCTTACGCGCTTGGCTTATCCGCGTCTGCGGCGACGACGCCCCGACGCGCCACCTTCTCCGCCGTCGTTAAAACTGACCGCAGGCAAGGTGACAATCTTCTCAAGTTCAGGGAAGGCATCAACTGCGTTTGGCATGGCCGAAGCATTGACGAAATGCTCTTGAAAGCGGGATTCCACAGCGGTTTCGATCTTTTCGATCTGGCGCACGGTTTCTTCGATTTCGCGCCGGGCTTTGGTGTTCAGCAAAGCGATGCGCGCTCCTGTGCCCGCAGCGTTGCCCGCGCTTGTGACTTTATCAAGCGGGCAGTCCGGGATCATGCCCAGAACCATCGCGTGTTTGGCCGAAATATGTGCGCCAAAAGCGCCTGCCAGAACAACACGGTCTACCCGTGTCACACCGATCTTATCCATCAACAGCCGTGCGCCAGAATACAGCGCGGCTTTGGCCATTTGAATGGCGCGCACGTCCGCGTTGGTGACCGTGATCAGCGGGCCGCCCTGAGCCGTTCCATCCCATAAAACATAGGCATTTGTGCGCCCGTCTCGGATGCAACGGCTGGTGCCGGTTTGATCGGCGGATCCGATGAGCCCAGAGGCATCCAACAGGCCCGCCATGCGCATTTCAGCCAAAACCTCGATAATGCCAGACCCGCAAATTCCGGTGATCCCGGTGGTGGCGATGGCCAAATCAAACCCGTTTTCGTCTGACCACAGATCAGACCCGATGATACGGAAACGCGGCTCTTTGGTGTCTGGATTGATTTCGACGCGTTCAATGGCACCAGGGGCCGCGCGTTGACCGGATGAAATCTGCGCACCCTCAAAGGCGGGGCCAGTAGGAGAAGAGCAGGCCAGAACCTTTTCTTTATTCCCCAATAGGATTTCAGCGTTGGTGCCCACGTCGACCACAAGGACAAGGTCTTCTGATTTATCAGGGGCCTCGGATAGCGCAACGGCTGCTGCATCTGCACCCACATGCCCGGCGATACAGGGGAGCAGATACACGCGCGCGGATGGGTGAATAGTAAGATCTAACTCATTGGCCCATAAAGATAATGAGTTACTTGTCGCCAGCGCGAACGGCGCTTGGCCGAGTTCAAACGGATCAATCCCAAGCAGCAAATGGTGCATCACTGGATTGCAGACAAACACCGCATCCATAATCAGTGACTTATCAATTTCAGCCTCAGCCGCGATTTGTACAAAGAGGGCGTTCATCCCTTCGCGAACGGCTTTGGTCATCTCTTGATCACCGCCCTTGTTCATCATCGCGTAGGACACACGACTCATCAGATCTTCGCCAAAGCGGATCTGCGGATTCATGATTCCAGACGAGGCAACCACATTGCCGGATTGCAGATCACAGAGGTGCGCCGCGATTGTGGTAGACCCAAGGTCAACCGCCAACCCGTAGACAGAGCCTTCGTAGTAGCCCGGCCAGATATGCATGATTTTCGCGGCCTGGTGCTGATCTCCTAAATGTACGGCAACGGTAACTTTCCAATCGCCTTTACGCAACGCCGGTTGCAAGGCTGATAAGATATGTAAATCGGCATGAATATCAGTGAGTTGCCACTGCTCTTTTAAAGCGGAAAGTAAACGTTCCAGATCACCTGAGGGTTCATGCATATCTGGTTGTTCCACCTCGATATAATACAAACGCACCGACGGGTTCATCGTGATGTCTCTGGCTTCGGCCCGTTTGCGCACCACTTGCCGGTGAACCTGGCTTTCTGGCGGCACATCAATAACAACATCGCCTTGCACTGTCGCCTGACACCCCAAACGACGGCCATCCATCAAGCCGCGCTTGTCTTTGTAGCGTTGCTCGACCTTATTCCACGCGCTCAGCGCATCTTCAGATACGGTCACGCCATGTTTTGGAAATTCGCCAATTGACGGTGTGATCTGACATTTCGAACAAATGCCGCGTCCGCCACAGACCGAATCCAAATCGACCCCAAGCTGACGTGCCGCGGTCAAGATCGGCGTACCCACGGCAAAACGTCCGCGCTTGCCGGAAGGGGTAAAGATTACAAGTGGGTCGCTGCTCATGTTGTGGCACCAAAATTGTCGTTATGTTCCCTTAGCATAAGCGTCAAAGCGCAAAGGGAAAGAAGTGAAGCGGCACAATAGTGTCCGCTGGCGGCATTTCAACCGAAACAAGATGGTTTATAGTGATTTAGGGCTTTTCCCTTGGGCGCATCCATGCAATAGGGAAGCGCCAAACGACCCCACCAAGGAGATGTGTGATGGAGATTCGTGAGGCTCTTACCTTCGACGACGTTCTGCTGGTTCCCGGCGCATCAGAGGTGCTACCAAGCACAGCTGACACGCGTACACGTGTGACTAAGGCCATCTCATTGAATATCCCACTGCTAAGTTCGGCCATGGACACCGTGACCGAATATAAAATGGCGATTGCCATGGCGCAGGCTGGCGGTATGGGCGTTATTCACAAAAACCTCGATCCAGAAGAGCAATCGCGCCAAGTGCGCCGTGTGAAGCGTTTTGAAAGCGGTATCGTTTACAACCCGATCACGCTAACCGCCGACCAAACACTGGCTGATGCGAAAGAGCTGCAAGAGCGCTACCGTGTCACTGGTTTCCCAGTTGTTGATGGTTCAGGCCGCGTGGTGGGTATTGTGACCAACCGCGACATGCGTTTTGCCGAAAGCGATGACACTCCTGTGCGTGTCATGATGACCAGCGACAATCTTGCCATGCTGCAAGAGCCTGCTGATCTGGAAGAAGCCAAAAGCCTGATGCGCGCACGTCGCATCGAAAAGCTGCTGGTTGTCGATGGTGACGGCAAGCTGACTGGTCTGCTGACCCTGAAAGACACAGAACAAGCGGTGCTGAACCCAACAGCCTGCAAAGACGATCTAGGTCGTCTGCGGGTGGCCGCGGCAAGTTCTGTTGGCGACAGCGGCTTTGCGCGTTCAGAAATGCTGATTGATGCCGGTGCAGACATCGTTGTGATCGATACAGCGCATGGACACTCTGCCGGTGTTCTTGAGGCTGTGAGCCGCGTGAAAAAGCTTTCCAGCAATGTGCAAATCATTGCGGGCAACGTTGCAACCGGCGAAGCCACCAAAGCCCTGATCGACGCAGGCGCGGATGCGGTTAAAGTGGGCATTGGCCCAGGGTCGATCTGTACCACACGTATGGTCGCCGGCGTTGGTGTGCCTCAGTTGACCGCAATCATGGATTGCGCCGCTGCAGCGGGGGACACCCCGGTGATCGCAGATGGCGGGATCAAGTTCTCTGGTGATTTTGCCAAGGCGATCGCGGCGGGCGCATCCTGTGCCATGGTGGGCAGCATGATCGCAGGCACCGATGAAAGCCCGGGCGAAGTCATTCTGTACAACGGTCGTTCGTTTAAATCGTATCGTGGTATGGGCTCTTTGGGCGCGATGGCACGCGGTTCCGCAGATCGTTATTTCCAAAAAGACGCCGCCAGCGACAAACTCGTGCCTGAAGGCATCGAGGGGCAGGTGGCCTATAAAGGCTCGGCAGGGGCGGTCATTCACCAATTGGTGGGTGGTCTGCGTGCCGCGATGGGCTACACGGGTAACCCAACGGTCGATGCGATGCGCAAGAACTGCAACTTTGTTAAAATCACCGGGGCCGGTCTGAAAGAAAGCCATGTGCATGACGTTCAGATCACCCGTGAATCTCCAAACTATCGGATCGGCTGATGACACCAGCGGCGCGCGTTCAAACCGCGATTGAACTTCTTGATCGTATTATCGAAGGTGCGCCGGCCGAACGTACGTTAACCAATTGGGCGCGCAATTCACGTTTTGCGGGCTCTAAGGATCGCGCGGCAGTGCGTGATCATGTGTTTGACGTTTTGCGCCAACGCAATTCCTGTGCACAAATCGGTGGGGGGCTATCCGGTCGTGCGCTGATGGTGGGCCTCTTGCAACTGCAAGGCATTGATCCGCAAAGTATCTTTACCGGTATCAAATATGCCCCAGAGGCCTTAGGAGATGACGAACAACCCAACCCGGCTGGCATTGACCAGCTTGATCTTCCAGAGTGGGCTGTTTCAAAACTGCAAACCGCTTTGGGTGATGAGTTCACCGAAGTTGAACAAATTCTGCGTCATCGGGCCCCGGTGATTTTACGGGTCAATCTGCAAAAGATAGACCGTAACGCTTGTATCGAGCGGATCAAAGAAGACGGTATCGTAGGTGTGCCACATCCTCTTGCTGCGACCGCCATTGAAGTGGTTGAGGGCGAGCGCCGCGTAAAGGGCTCTAGCGCTTTTGCCGAAGGTCTGATCGAACTGCAAGACGCCGGTAGTCAAGCCGCGATCGAGATGCTTCCTTTGCAGGATGGCATGAAAATCATGGATTATTGTGCGGGCGGCGGCGGCAAGCTTTTGGCGATGGCTGGACTGACCAATGGTCAATTCTATGCACATGACGCCAACCCTCAGCGATTGCGCGACTTGCCAGTGCGTGCAAAACGGGCAGGGGTGCAGGCTCAAGAATTAGAAACCGGCGAAGTTACAAACCACGCGCCCTTTGATTTGGTGTTTTGTGATGTGCCCTGTTCTGGCAGCGGAACCTGGCGCCGTGATCCTGACAGTAAGTGGCGCACGAGCCTTGAGGATTTGGAAAGCCTTACCAAGGTACAGTCAGAGATTTTGAATTCCGTGGTCGATCTTGTCGCCCCGGGTGGACATATCGCCTATGCGACCTGTTCGATGTTGTCAGACGAGAACCACGATCAAATTTCGCGTTTTTGTAAGTCCCATACCGATTGGGCTTTGGTGTCTCAGCGGCAGTGGACTCCGCTAGAAGGCTGTGACGGATTTTTCCTTTCCGTTTTAAAACGCATCTAACTAAAGTTCTAAAAATATCTTGCTTTTCAACCTATGGGGGAATTACACCTATAGGCGGCATCTTTATGCTTTCTTTAAGTTATCGTGTTTTCAGTGATTTAGCTGCCTTTTAGATGATCAGGGATTAAACTTGTATTAATGACAGTTGAAAAAGGTCTTCGCCCCGTAAAGCAAGGTATTAAACTCGTTGCCGCAACTGTTTTGGGCGCCTGTATTGTGTTTCTTGCGTCTTTGTACGAATGGGTTCCGGCCTCTTTTGGTCATCCTTTTGCAGTGATTTCGCTGGGTATGATCATCGGTCTTTGCGGGCTGATCGTTGCGCGTGTGACAGAAAACACGATTGGGGGCGCATCCATAGAATCGATCGTCGAACTGTCTTCTGCAGATACTGTACCGCAACTTATCAGCGACGCAGACGGCAAGATTATCCACCGAAACAACGCCGCTTTTGAGGCGGGGCTGACCGGAAGTTCGATCACATGTGCGCTGCGCTCCTGCGTAGCAGAACCTGATGATTCCGTTCAAAACTTGCTCTGGACGGCCCAGAAATCTGGGAAATCCAAAGATCTCATCATCACTCTTGAAACACGGCTTGTGTGTCGAGTTGTTAAACTTAACGCAAAGCGTTTTTCGTGGTCGATTGAGATACTGTATCACGACATGGTCGAAGACGCGCAGCCCTTGCAGCACCCTTTGATCGAGGTCGATCATCGCGGACGCATCAACTATGCAAACAAAATCGCAGAGACACGATTTGGCCCACAAGCCCATCGTCTTGAGAGGCTTTTGCCAAAACTTGGTGACAAACCCTCATGTGCTCTGACGTTAGATACTCAAAACGGCCCACAAGTTGTTTGGATGGCGCAGCATATTCGCGCAGACCACAGCCGCCAGATATTGGCTTGCCCCATGTCAGAGCATCACGAAAACCATGCTGACATGTATTTCTTTAACCTTCCTGTGGCGGTTTTGAAAATCAGCACGCAGGGCGAAGTGTTGCTGGCCAATAAAGCGGCTCAGAAAATGCTCGGTGAGACTCTTGAAACGGCCATTCATCTTTCTGATTTGATGGAAGGATTGGGGCGCCCGATGCAAGGGTGGCTAGACGAAGCCGCCAGCAAGAGGTTTCAAAACCAAAGTGAATTCCTGCGCCTTCGTCGCGATGATGTAGAGGCGTTTGTTCAAGTAACACTGGGCCGGGTCGAGCTTGGCGATGAAACCTCTGTTTTAGCGGTGCTCCATGATGCAACGGAGCTTAAAACGCTTGAGGCGCAATTTGTTCAAAGCCAAAAGATGCAGGCGATTGGCCAGCTGGCCGGTGGGGTTGCGCATGATTTCAACAATCTTCTCACGGCGATTACAGGCCATTGTGATTTGTTATTGCTACAGCACAAAGAAGATGCTGAAAGTGCGGATCTCATCCAAATCAAAGAAAACGCGGGCAGGGCGGCAGCACTTGTGGGCCAGCTTTTAGCCTTTTCCAGAAAACAGACCCTACAACCGGTCACCTTAGATGTGCGCGAAGCATTATCTGGGTTAACGAGCCTTTTAGATCGTTTGGTGGCCGAACGGATTTCGTTAGAGCTTGAGCCTGACCCAGATGTGATGTGCATCAATGTCGACCTCGCCCAATTTGAGCAGGTGATCGTGAATATCGTTGTGAACGCGCGCGACGCCATGCCAAATGGCGGCACGGTGCGGTTGGATGCTTCGAATTTGACCTTGATAGACCCGCTGAAACGCGACCGGGCCACTGTTCCCCCGGGGGACTATGTCAGCATTCGAATTATTGATCAGGGCACTGGGATTTCAGAAGAAAAACGGAGCAAGGTTTTTGAACCGTTTTACACCACAAAAGGCACGGGTGAAGGGACGGGACTTGGCCTATCCACCGCCTATGGCATCGTTAAGCAATCTGGCGGGTTCATCTTTTTAGACAGTACGGTTGGGCAAGGCACAGAATTTATGCTGCTGTTTCCCGCCATCCAGCACGCTGAATGCCTAAAGGCAAAAGCCGTGCAAGTTATTGAGCATAAAGAAAACGACGAAGGCACGGTTTTATTGGTCGAAGACGAAGCCTCGGTGCGTGCATTTGCGTCGCGTGCTTTGAAATTCAAGGGCTACAAGGTGATCGAGGCCAAGTGCGCTGAAGATGCGCTTGATCTGCTCAAAGACCCTTCATTGCAAATTGATCTATTTGTATCTGACGTGGTCATGCCTGGAATGGATGGCCCAACCTGGGTTAAAGAAGCCCGTAAGCAGCGCCCGGACGTGAATGTAATTTTCATGTCCGGTTACGCTGAAGAAAGTTTTGCTGAAGAAAAAGCCAAAATCCCGAATTCCGAATTTATGGCAAAACCCTTTTCTTTGTCAGAGTTAACAACCTTAGTAGAACAACAGATCAGCCAGCTAGAGCAACGACTCGTATAGTTCAAACTCTTCGGCACGCGTGCGACGAAGCTCTGCTTTGACGTCTGGCGATAAATCCAACTTTAGGTCTGGCGAAACATTGCTTTTGGGCAGGGCGATCTTGGTTTCAAGACGTTCCTCTAAGAACCCAAGCACTGACTTTTGGTCTTCATAACGAAACAAATAATTCACCTTTGTACCATTTGGCCGAGGCTCCAAAAACTTCGCCTGGCTTCCGATATTGGCAAAGGGCTTTCGTTTGTCCTTGCAATACTCCAAGACAAAATCATCAAAACTAATGCCACGCGTAGACACAGGACGCCCAACCAGAAAGTCTCGCGTGCGATATTTGTACCAGCTTGATAACCACGACACGGGTTCACGCATCATGGCCATAGTTTCCATGTTCTCTTCCTTGCAGGCTTTTTCAAACATTGGGCGGAAAAAACGGTTGTAACGATAGAGTGGTGCGTGTTTCAGCTCGGGGGGATCATTGATTAAAATGTCCGCGCGTTCCCCTAAAGCGTCTGCAATCGCCGTTGTTCCGGTTTTGGGAACAGCCAAGATAACCAATTTTTCTTTCCAGAAAACAAGCATTTACGCGCCTCAACCTTATTTTTTCTCGTGTTCTTAGCTTGTAAACTAACTCTTAAGTGCTTTGCGAAAAAGTGGGTTTGAAAAGAAATTTGTTGCAATGTTCTCCTTTTGATCTCATAAGAATGAGAACAAGAGGCGAACAAAGGCAATCATTGCCGCCGAGTGGCGGGTGTGGAATAAGGAAGTCAAACATGGCAACGGCAGATCTTTTGAACATGAGCAGCAAAGCTTCCGCAGACAAACAAAAAGCGCTTGATAGCGCGTTGGCCCAGATTGAACGTCAGTTCGGTAAGGGCTCTATTATGAAACTTGGGGATGGCAATGCCATCCAAGAGATCGAGGCAACCTCAACCGGCTCTTTGGGGCTGGATATTGCCTTGGGCATTGGCGGCCTGCCAAAGGGCCGTATCATTGAAATTTATGGTCCTGAAAGCTCTGGTAAGACCACGCTGACGCTCCATTGCGTCGCCGAAGAACAGAAAAAAGGCGGCGTCTGTGCCTTTGTCGATGCCGAACACGCGCTTGACCCTCAATACGCTAAAAAGCTGGGCGTTGATCTGGACGAGCTGCTGATTTCTCAACCAGACACCGGTGAACAGGCGCTTGAGATTGTCGACACGCTGGTGCGGTCCGGCGCGGTGAACTTGGTTGTTGTCGACTCGGTTGCGGCGCTAACACCGAAATCTGAACTCGAAGGCGACATGGGCGACAGCAACGTTGGCGTGCAGGCGCGTTTGATGAGCCAAGCGATGCGTAAGTTGACCGGCTCGATCAGCCGCTCAAATTGTATGGTGATCTTTATCAACCAAATCCGGATGAAGATTGGCGTGATGTTTGGCTCGCCAGAAACCACAACCGGTGGGAACGCGTTGAAATTTTACAGCTCGGTTCGTCTGGATATTCGCCGCATCGGTGCCTTGAAAGATCGTGACGAAGTGGTCGGTAACGCTACCCGCGTTAAGGTTGTGAAAAACAAGGTCGCGCCGCCATTCAAGCAAGTTGAATTCGACATCATGTATGGCGAAGGCATCTCTAAGATGGGTGAACTGCTTGACCTTGGGGTCAAAGGCGGCATCGTGGCCAAATCTGGCAGCTGGTTCAGCTATGGCGATGAGCGTATCGGGCAGGGGCGTGAAAACGCCAAAACCTTCCTGCGTGAAAATAGCCGTATCGCCCTTGAGATCGAAGATAAAATTCGTGCATCTCATGGGCTGGATTTTGACATGCCCAAAGGTGAAGATGATAACGACGCCCTGATCGACGGGTAAATCATTCTAAATTCTCACAAAGGCCGCGCGGTTCGTGCGGCCTTTGGCATGTCTGGGGGCAAGCAACTGTGGACACCCTCGCAGGGCCGGGCTAAACCCATCTGGAACAGTAAATTTCTGCCAGAAAGCCCGTCGAATGCCAAGCTTGAACGACATCCGGTCGACCTTCCTGAACTACTTTGAAAAGCAGGGCCACCAAATTGTGCCCTCAAGCCCCCTTGTGCCGCGCAACGATCCAACGTTGATGTTTACAAACTCGGGTATGGTTCAGTTTAAAAACCTCTTCACAGGAGTAGAAACACGCGATTATCAGCGCGCCACGTCTTCGCAGAAATGTGTGCGGGCCGGCGGCAAGCACAACGATCTGGATAACGTGGGGTACACAGCGCGCCACCACACCTTCTTTGAAATGCTCGGCAACTTTTCGTTTGGCGATTACTTCAAAGAACAGGCCATTCCATTTGCGTGGGAATTGATCACCAAAGAATTCGGCATTCCTAAAGAAAAGCTTTACGTTACCGTGTACCACACCGATGACGAGGCCTTTAACATCTGGAAGAAAATCGGCGTTCCCGAGGACCGGATCATTCGCATCGCCACCAGCGACAACTTCTGGCAGATGGGGCCAACTGGCCCGTGCGGCCCGTGTACCGAGATTTTTTATGACCACGGCGAACACATTTGGGGTGGCCCTCCCGGCTCTCCCGAAGAAGACGGCGACCGTTTCATCGAAATCTGGAACCTTGTTTTCATGCAAAATGAGCAGTTCGAAGACGGTTCCATGATTGATCTGGACATGCAGTCCATCGACACTGGTATGGGCCTGGAACGCATCGGTGCATTGTTGCAGGGCAGCCACGACAACTATGACACCGATGTCATGAAGTCCCTCATAGAGGCATCTGCCCATGCGACTTCGGTTGATCCATATGGTGATCAAAACGTACACCACCGCGTGATCGCAGATCACCTGCGGTCGACCTCGTTCTTGATCGCCGATGGTGTGATGCCCTCAAATGATGGTCGGGGCTATGTGTTGCGCCGTATTATGCGCCGCGCCATGCGCCACGCGCATCTTTTGGGTGCAAAAGACCCGGTCATGCACCAATTGGTTCCATCTTTGGTTGGCCAAATGGGCGCGGCATACCCTGAATTGGGTCAAGCTCAGTCTTTGATTGAAGAGACACTGAAACTGGAAGAAACCCGGTTTAAGCAAACTCTAGATCGCGGTCTCAAGCTGCTGGACGATGAAATCACAGGTCTTTCCGAGGGCGCAGCGCTTCCGGGTGCGGCGGCGTTCAAACTCTATGACACCTATGGCTTCCCGCTTGACCTGACGCAGGATGCTCTGCGCGAAAAGGGCCTTGAGGTTGATACCGATGGGTTTGACACAGCGATGGCAGAGCAAAAGGCCAAGGCGCGTGCGGCATGGTCTGGTTCTGGCGAGGCGGCTGACAGCACCATTTGGTTTGATATCGCTGATGAGCACGGCACCACCGATTTCCTGGGCTACGACACCGAAGTGGCCGAAGGCCAGGTTGTTGCGCTTGTGACAGATGGCGCAGTCACCGACACTGCAGATGGCATGGTTCAGATCATCCTGAACCAAACCCCATTTTACGCCGAAAGCGGCGGTCAGGTGGGCGACACAGGTGTGATCAAAACCGAAACCGGCACAGCCAACATCACAGACACCAAAAAAGCGGCAGGCGTGTTCATTCACATCGCCCAAGTGACCGAGGGTACCATTTCTACCGGTCAAGGGGCCGAGCTGAAAGTGGACAATGCGCGCCGCGCGTCGATCCGTGCCAACCACTCTGCAACCCATTTGCTGCACGAAGCTTTGCGCAATGCGCTTGGAGATCATGTCGCGCAGCGCGGGTCTTTGAATGCAGATGACCGTTTGCGGTTTGACTTTAGCCACACCAAGGCACTGTCTGCAGACGAACTCTCAACCGTTGCAACAGAAGTGAACGCCTACATCCGTCAAAACACACCGGTGGAAACTCGGATTATGACTCCGGATGATGCCCGCGCGATTGGTGCACAAGCACTCTTTGGTGAAAAGTATGGGGATGAGGTTCGTGTGGTATCCATGGGCCGTGCTGATACAGGCAAAGGTCTTGATGGCGATACCTACTCGCTAGAACTTTGCGGCGGTACCCACGTCAAACAAACCGGTGACATTGGCTCATTTGTATTGTTGGGGGATAGCGCGTCTTCTTCTGGTGTCCGACGGATTGAGGCGCTGACAGGCGCCGCAGCCGAAGCGCACACCGCATCAGAGGCCAAAAGCCTCAGCGATGTGCTTGGTCTGCTAAAAGCAAAACCAGCTGACGTCGCTGACCGGGTCAAAGGCCTGATGGATGAACGAAAAGCGCTGCAAAACGAAGTGGCTCAACTGCGTCGTGAATTGGCGATGTCAGGCGGTGCAGCTTCTGGCGGTGGCGCAGACGCCAAAGACATCAATGGCATCAAATTTGTGGCCCAAGTGCTGTCCGGCGTCTCCGGTCGTGATTTGCCTGCGTTGATTGACGAGCACAAGGCGCGCATCGAAAGCGGCGCAGTCTTGTTGATCGCAGATGCTGATGGCAAAGCCGCTGTGGCTGCCGGCGTCACCAAAGATTTGACCGACAAAGTCAAAGCGCCAGACATTGTGCGTGCAGCAGTTGCTGAACTTGGCGGCAAAGGGGGCGGTGGCCGCCCGGACATGGCGCAAGGTGGTGCTAAATCTACAGATAACGCAGACGCAGCGATCGCTGCCGCAGAAGCGGTCTTGTCTGCCTAATGGCCGCGCTCTGGATCAGTCACGTCGATGTCTCTGATCCAGAGGCTTACGCCGAATACGGAAAACGCGCCGTGCCTGTGATCGAACGCATGGGCGGCACATTCATTGCGCGTGGCGCGGATTTTCGCCAACTTGAGGGCGACGGATGGCAACGCCATACCATCATCCGTTTCGAAAGCCTTGAGGCCGCAGAGGCCTGTTTTCAAAGCCCCGAGTACCAAGAGGCCGTCGCATTTGCCGAAGGCGCCTCTTCTCGATCCTTGACCCTGATCGAAGTATTAGACTGATATTAATAGCGCGCAGCCGTTTATTCCGCCATGCTGAACACCTCTTAACAAAAGGTGTCTCATGTCGCTCGGTGCGTTTTCAATCAGCCTCTCTGTCAAAGACCTGAATGCGTCAATGGCCTTTTACGAGGCCCTTGGCTTTGTACGATTTCACGACATGTCCGCCCATGGGTTTGCCATCTTAAAGAACGGCAGCGCAGTAATCGGCCTGTTTCAGGATATGTTTGATGGCAACATACTCACAATCAATCCTGGCTGGGATCAAGATGCCAATGCAGTTGAAAGCTTTGAAGACATTCGCGACATGCAAGCGCGGTTGCAAAAAGCGGGCATTACAATCGATTACCCCACAGATCCAGAAGGCAATGGTCCCGCCAGCGTGACGTTCAAAGATCCAGATGGAAACGCTATTCTGCTCGACCAACATGTTGATCGCTCGCAAACGTAAAAAGGCGCCGCGACATATGCGGGCGCCTCTTCATCTTTCTTAAAATACTCCGGGGTGCGGGGCAGAGCCCCGCGAAACCTTAACCGGCGGCTTTTGCCATACGCTTACGCTCGTGCGGATCAAGGTAGCGCTTGCGCAAACGAACAGAGTTTGGCGTCACTTCCACCAGCTCGTCATCGTTGATGTAAGCGATCGCTTCCTCCAAAGACAACGTCATCGGCGTGGTCAAACGAACCGCTTCATCTGTACCAGAGGCACGAACGTTGGTCAGCTTCTTACCTTTCAGCGGGTTGACTTCCAGGTCGTTCTCACGGCTGTGTTCGCCAATGATCATACCTGTGTAAACATCAGCCTGTGCGCCGATCATCATCTTGCCGCGGTCTTCCAGGTTCCACAGCGCAAAGGCGACGGATTGGCCATTCTCCATGGAAATCAGAACACCAGCGCGGCGACCAGGGATCGCGCCTTTGAAAGGTGCCCAACCGTGGAATACGCGGTTCAGAACGCCTGTACCGCGCGTGTCGGTCAGGAACTCACCGTGA
This sequence comes from uncultured Paracoccaceae bacterium, assembly GCA_947498415.1. Taxonomy (GTDB): domain Bacteria; phylum Pseudomonadota; class Alphaproteobacteria; order Rhodobacterales; family Rhodobacteraceae; genus Cognatishimia. The sequence goes on along the minus strand of CANMKB010000002.1, from coordinate 102,575 downwards.
TAGCCAATCAGGCCACGAGAGGGGACATGTGCGATGATACGGGTTTTGCCAGCACCCGCTTGGCGCATTTCAACCAATTCACCCTTACGGGAACCGGTCAGCTTTTCGATAACCGCGCCCGAATATTCGTCATCCACGTCGATCGTGGCTTCTTCGATGGGCTCCATCTTTTGGCCGTCTTCTTCTCGCATGATCACCTGCGGACGAGAGATTGACAGCTCAAAGCCTTCACGACGCATGTTCTCAATCAGAACACCCATCTGAAGTTCGCCACGGCCTGAAACTTCAAACGCTTCACCGCCTGGTGTTTCAGCAATCTTGATCGCAACGTTGGATTCCGCTTCTTTCAGCAGGCGATCACGGATCACACGAGACTGAACTTTTTTACCGTCACGACCCGCCAGAGGAGAATCGTTGATGCCGAAGGTCACAGTGATGGTGGGCGGATCGATCGGCTGAGCATCCAGCGGTTCGTCAACGGCCAGCGCACAGATGGTGTCAGCAACAGTTGCTTTTGCCATACCTGCGATCGAAACGATGTCGCCTGCCTGTGCTTCTTCGATGTCTTGTTCTGCCAGACCACGGAACGCTTGAATACGGGTCACGCGGAACTGTTCGATCTTTTGACCAACACGAGACAGCGCCTGCACCGTTGCACCCACGCGCAAAGTGCCGGATTCAACACGGCCTGTCAGCAAACGACCCACAAATGGATCAGAGCCCAATGTGGTGGCCAGCATGCGGAAATCATCGCCCTGCTTTTTGATTTGCTTCGGCTCTGGCACGTGATCAACGATCAGGTTGAACAGGGCGGTCAAATCTTCACGTGGACCATTCAGATCATGGTCAGCCCAGCCATTCCGGCCTGACGCGTACATGTGAGGGAAATCAAGCTGATCTTCATTGGCATCCAAAGACGCAAACAGATCAAAACATTCATCAAGCGCACGATCCGGCTCAGCATCTGGCTTGTCGACCTTGTTCAAAACAACGATCGGGCGCAGACCCAGCGCTAGGGCTTTAGAGGTCACAAATTTGGTCTGAGGCATCGGGCCTTCAGCCGCATCCACCAGCAATACAACGCCATCCACCATAGACAGGATACGTTCCACTTCGCCGCCAAAGTCGGCGTGGCCCGGTGTGTCGACGATGTTAATGCGAGTGCTTTTCCACTCAACACTGGTTGGCTTTGCGAAGATGGTAATCCCACGCTCACGCTCTAGCGCGTCAGAATCCATGGCACGCTCGGCCACTTCTTGATTGGCGCGAAAGGCACCAGATTGTTTCAAAAGCTCGTCCACCAGGGTGGTTTTCCCGTGGTCAACGTGTGCGATGATCGCAATATTGCGTAGGTCCATTTGGCCTGCCTCGTCTCTGTTCACGGCGGCCCTAACGCGATGCGCACAAAAATGCCAGCCTAAAAGCGCCATAAGCCATTTTACCTGTGCAAAAGCGCCCTCGACGTTGTGCAAATCGTGCAGTCGACAGTTCAAACGGCCACGCGCTATTCTTTATTCAAACGAATGGAGAGCAGATCATGTGCCGTTGGGCAGCTTATCTTGGTGCGCCGATATTTCTCGAAGACATTATAACGCGCCCCGGTCATTCACTGGTGGCCCAAAGCGTTGAGGCCTCTGAATGTAAAACTGCCACCAATGGCGATGGGTTTGGCATTGCGTGGTACGGGGATCGCACAGCACCAGGGCTGTATCGCGATGTATATCCTGCTTGGTCAGATCCAAACCTCAAGGCAATTGCACATCATGTAAAATCTGGTCTGTTTCTTTCCCATGTTCGGGCCTCGACCGGATCTTGCATTAGCCGTAACAATTGCCATCCATTTGCAGCCAACACTTGGTCGTTCATGCACAACGGCCAAGTGGGAGGCTTTGAAAATTTCCGCAAGACGGCGGATATGGCGATCGAAGAAGAGTATTATGGTTATCGCAAAGGCAGCACAGATTCAGAGGTCTTGTTCCTGTTGGCGCTGGGGTTAGGCCTAGATGAAAGACCACGTCACGCCTTGGAACAGGCGGTTGGCTGTCTAGAAACCCTAAGCCGGAACCGCGGTGTCGCACCCCATATGCGCCTATCGGCCGCGATGAGTGATGGGCAAACCCTATATGCGGCCCGTTACAGCAGTGACCACATCGCGCCGTCTGTTTATTATCGCTACAGCGAAACGTACCAAGGGTGGGCTGTGGTATCAGAACCTTTGGAAACGAATGAAGACGGCTGGACAGCCCTTGCGCCGGGTAAGTTCTTGCAGATTAACAAAGAAGGTGCGCAGGAGTTTGCGTTTAACCCAACTTAGGCGTTGGCTGTGAACCACGCTTGAATACGCGCTTGCAGATCGTCCCAAAGGGCAGGGGCGCCTTTGGCCACTTTCCATCCCACACGATCTTCTAGCTGTTGGCGGCTGACGTTGTATTCAGCCCAGCTGCCGCCACCTGTTTCAAGATTGGCGATCACAGGCTGCACCCGATCCACAGATTTTGCAAATACCGCATCATCGCTTTCTGCGGCTTCGAATTCTTCCCAAAGAGCGCGTAGGTCTTTGTTCATTTCTGACGGTAAAAGCCCAAAGAGGCGATCAGCAGCGGCCTGTTCGATGGCTGCCATCTCGGCAAGGTCGTGATCCCCATGAATCGGGTTATCGCCTGCGTCGATCTCGACCAGATCGTGGATCAACAGCATCTTAACAACACGGTCGATTTGGATGGGGCGGTTGGCGTGTTCTGCCAGGATGAGCGCATACATCGCAATGTGCCAACTGTGTTCGCCCGAGTTTTCACGCCGTGATCCGTCACACAACGTGGTGGCACGATACACGGTTTTAAGCTTGTCGACCTCGACCAAAAAGCTAAGGCATTGATCAAAGGTTTCAGAGGATTGCACACTGCTGCTACCCAACATCCCGGTGGCCTTAATATAGGCCTCGGGAAATTGAGTTTGCAGCGCTTTTGCACGGCCAACACTTAGGTTTTCTGAAACGATTTCAATGTGATCCGGGATGTCTTTTATCTTATCGTTAAAGAGCGTTTGAAAGATCGGCTGACACCAATCCAACTGTTTTGCCCAGATGGCTGAACCGGATTGCTTGGCCTCAAACTCACGCCAGAGCGATGTGAGCGTATTGGCTTGATCCTCTGGCAACAAACCAAACAACCTTTGCGCTGCTGCTTGCTCTTGCACTTCGACGAATTGCCAATCGGTGGGTTGATCAATGGGATGGTCGCCCACATCAATTTCGACGATATCATGCAGCAACAGCATGGTGATCACCGTCATTAGATCCGTGCCCTTGGGGGCGAAGTCAGATAAGATCAACGCATACAGCGACAGATGCCAGCTGTGTTCAGCCGAGTTTTCAACCCGTGTGCCATCGACGATGAAATTTGAACGATCCACGGCCTTCAGCTTATCGATTTCGGTTAGAAAAGCGATTTGGCGGGACAGTCGTGTTTCACTCATTGAGATTTGGCGGCCTTCAATGCTGCATTCAGCTTTTGTTCAAGCACGCCACGCGCCCGTTCTTCGGCATCGTATACACGAACCGCCGTCATAAACGCCTCGTGTAAAGTTGAAGAAGAGGCTTCAAGAACCTTGGAGATGTCTTGCACGAGGTTCAAATCATCGGTCTCTTTTGCGACCGATAAAACGTCACGTGCCAGTTTTTCTCCAAGGTTCTCAACATAGCTCATTGGATCACCGAGTTGTTTCAGTAAGGCGACGTTTTACATAGGTTGTGACGTCTCCAATCATGGTGTCCATGTGCGGCTCTTCAAAGAAGTGGCCCGCACCTTCGATCTGATTATGTGTGATCGTGATGCCTTTTTGCTCGTGAAGCTTATTCACAAGAGCGGTGGTGTCCGCCGGTGGCGCAACACGGTCTGCGGTGCCATTGATGACAAGACCAGACGACGGGCAGGGTGCCAAGAAGCTGAAATCATACATATTCGCCGGAGGAGACACGCTGATAAAGCCTGTGATCTCAGGGCGGCGCATCAACAGCTGCATCCCAATCCAAGCACCAAAGCTAAAGCCGGCAACCCAGCAATGTTTGGAATTGCTGTTCATGGATTGCAGATAGTCCAGCGCACTGGCTGCATCAGACAATTCACCAACGCCTTGGTCGTATTCACCCTGACTGCGACCTACGCCACGGAAGTTAAACCGCAGTACGGTGAACCCCATATTATAAAATGCATAGTGCAGGTTGTAGACGACCTTGTTGTTCATCGTTCCGCCGAACTGCGGATGTGGGTGCAACACAATGGCAATCGGTGCGTCACGGTCTTTTTGTGGGTGATAGCGGCCTTCAAGGCGGCCTTCTGGTCCGGGAAATATGACCTCGGGCATAGGGGTCCCTGTCTCCTTCGTTTTGGATGCAAGTGAATTCTTGACGAATTTTCTTGGCTACCTTAGAACGGTTCTAAATGTGGGGCCGGACCCAAATCCGGCTAATGCATCTAGCGCATGTAAACACAGTGGCGCGTCAGGTCAATCAATTCGCGAGGAAACTCTGGTTCATGAAACTTTCTACCAAAGGTCGTTACGCCGTTGTGGCCCTTGCAGACATTGCGCTGCAAGACACTGATAAGCTTGTAACTTTGGGCGAGGTTTCTGAGCGTCAGGATATTTCTTTGGCCTATCTGGAACAGCTCTTCGTCAAATTGCGCCGCGCAAAACTGGTGGAATCGGTGCGTGGGCCCGGTGGTGGTTACAGGCTGGCGTCTCCCTCATCAGAGATTCGGATTGTAGATATCTTGGGCGCCGTGGATGAAACGGTATCCGCACTACATACTGGGGCAGGTGCATCGGGTGCGCAAAGTGGCTCACGTGCGCAATCTATGGCGAACCGTCTGTGGGAAGGCCTGTCTGCGCATGTGTATGTGTTCTTGCACCAAACGCGCCTGTCAGATGTCATCAAAAACGATCTGGCGCCATGCCCAGCGGTGCCGACCTTGTTTGCGGTGGTTGATGAGGAATGAGAACCTATCTCGATCATAACGCCACAACGCCTTTGCGCGTCAAGGCGCGCGATGCGATGATTGCGGCGATGGATGTCTGTGGAAATCCGTCTTCTGTTCATGCCGAAGGACGCGCCGCCAAAGCGCTTGTCGAAAAGTCACGCCAGACCCTTGCAACCGCTTTGGGCGCAGACGGGGCTGACATCGTGTTCACATCTAGTGCAACAGAGGCCGCGGCCCTGGCGCTGATGGGGCGCAATCTGGTTGGCTCAGATGTTGAACATGACGCCGTAAGGTCATGGATTGATAGTGATTTATCCGCTGATCGCAATGGTATTGTGACAGTAAAAGATGCGTCTCAGACATGCCTTCAAATGGCGAATTCTGAAACCGGTGTTTTGCAAGACCTCCCGCCCGGGTTGGCCGTTTCAGATGTGACACAAGCCTTTGGCAAGCTGCCCATCGCCTTTAACTGGCTGGGCGCTGACATGGCGATTGTATCTGCGCACAAACTTGGCGGCCCTAAAGGTATTGGTGCGCTGATCATGAAACGTGGCACCGATATTCCTGCACAGCTTAAGGGCGGCGGACAGGAAATGGGACGTAGGGCGGGCACCGAAAATGTGATCGGTATCGCCGGATTTGCCGCTGCCGCAAGTGCCGCGATGGCTGATCTGGAAAATGGCACATGGCAAAGGGTGGAAACTCTGCGCGATTTGTTAGAAAAGCGCCTTGAAACGGCTGATCCGGAAACGATCTTTGTAGGTAACGGCGCGAAACGTCTGCCCAATACCTCATGCATCGCGACACCCGGTTGGAAAGGTGAAACGCAAGTCATGCAGATGGATCTGGCGGGCTATGCGATTTCGGCGGGCTCTGCCTGCTCGAGCGGCAAGGTCAAAAGCAGCAATGTGCTGACCGCCATGGGATATGACGAGGTGACGGCCTCTAGTGCAATTCGGGTCAGTCTTGGCCCAGAAACGACAGAACAGGATGTTATGGGTTTTGCCGACAAGTGGCTGGCCTTAAAGGAAAAATTCCGCGCCCGTGCGGCGTGATGTAAGGAGACGCAAATGGCCACTTTGGACCAAACCGAAGTCAAAGAAGGTGTCGATCAGGAAACGGTCGATGCTGTTCGTGAAGTCGGTGGAAAGTATAAGTACGGTTGGGAAACCGATATCGAGATGGAGTACGCTCCGAAAGGTTTGAACGAAGACATCGTTCGCCTGATCTCGGAAAAGAACGAAGAGCCTGAGTGGATGACCGAATGGCGTCTGGAGGCGTTTAAGCGCTGGCAGACCAAAGAAGAGCCAAAATGGGCCATGGTCAACTATCCTGAGATCGATTTTCAGGACCAGTATTACTATGCGCGTCCGAAATCCATGGAGACCAAGCCAAAGTCATTGGATGAAGTTGATCCTAAGCTTTTGGAAACCTACAAAAAACTTGGCATTCCTTTGAAGGAACAGGCGATCCTTGCGGGCGTTGAAATGCCAGAAGAAGAGCGCAAAGTCGCCGTTGATGCGGTGTTTGACTCTGTTTCTGTGGGCACAACGTTCCAGAAAGAGTTGAAGCAAGCTGGCGTTATCTTTTGTTCAATCTCCGAAGCGATCCGTGATCACCCAGAGTTGGTTAAGAAATACCTTGGCTCTGTTGTACCGGTGTCTGACAACTTCTACGCCACGCTGAACTCTGCAGTCTTTTCAGATGGGTCTTTTGTATACATCCCACCGGGTGTGCGCTGCCCGATGGAACTGTCCACGTATTTCCGCATCAATGCCGAGAACACTGGTCAGTTCGAACGGACTTTGATCATCGCCGATAAAGGCAGCTATGTCAGCTACTTGGAAGGCTGTACTGCCCCACAACGTGACACAGCTCAGCTGCACGCTGCGGTGGTAGAGATCATCATCGAAGAAGACGCCGAAGTGAAATACTCGACCGTTCAAAACTGGTTCCCCGGTGATGAAAACGGCAAAGGCGGTATCTATAACTTTGTGACCAAACGCGCCGATTGCCGGGGTGATCGGTCTAAGGTGATGTGGACACAGGTTGAAACCGGGTCTGCTGTGACTTGGAAATACCCATCCTGCATTCTGCGTGGCGATGACAGCCAAGGTGAATTCTATTCCATCGCGATTGCCAACAACCACCAGCAGGCCGATACCGGCACCAAGATGATCCACTTGGGTAAAAACACCAAGTCGCGCATTGTCTCTAAGGGTATTTCAGCGGGCGTAGCACAGAACACCTATCGTGGTCTGGTGTCGATGCACCCGAAAGCCAAGGATTCACGTAACTACACCCAGTGTGACAGTTTGCTGATCGGTGACAAATGCGGGGCGCACACCGTTCCGTATATCGAAGTCAAAAACAACAGCTCGCGCGTGGAGCACGAAGCCACGACATCCAAAGTGGATGACGAGCAAATGTTCTATTGCCGTCAACGTGGTATGGACGAAGAAGAAGCGGTTGCATTGATTGTAAACGGGTTCGCCAAAGAAGTGCTTCAGGCGCTGCCGATGGAATTTGCCATGGAAGCGCAGCAATTGGTCGCGATCAGCCTAGAAGGGTCTGTCGGATAATGAGCGAGTTGCAGCAATTGATGCAAGGATCGCTGGGCGTGGGTCTTGGAACCTCTATTGGGGTTCTTATTGGCATGAGCATGCGCAAACGTCGTGGCGAAACCGGAGGTCTCATTGCGGGTTCGGTCTTTGTGACATCTGCTGCCGCTGGCGCGCTCGCGATGTCGGCCATGATGTTGTTCAAATGGATCGGGGGATAACGATGATTATCACAACCACAAATTCCGTCGAAGGACGCAAGATCACGGACTACCGCGGCATTGTCGTGGGCGAGGCGATAATGGGCGCAAATGTTGTGCGCGATGTGTTTGCTTCGATCACTGACATCGTCGGTGGCCGGTCTGGTGCCTATGAAAGCAAGCTGCAAGACGCACGTGACACAGCCCTACGTGAGCTGGAAGAGCGCGCCGTTTCTAAAGGGGCCAATGCCGTGATCGGCGTTGATCTGGATTACGAAGTGGTCGGTCAATCCATGTTGATGGTTTCCGCCTCTGGTACAGCGGTTGTGCTGGGCTGAGACATAGTAGCGTCACACCGATGGACGAGTTAACGCGATCATTGGAAGTAATGGGAAAGAAATAATATGGCTGACGGAACCCCTGATACCAGTTTACGGCCTACACGGCCCAAGTTGACCTTCCCCGTGGAGGTCGCTGAACTAGTGCGTGAGGTTTACTCTGAAGCTAATGTTATTTTGGAATATGGCAGCGGCGGCTCAACGGTTATGGCGTCAGAGCTCGAGGGTAAAACCGTGTTCTCTGTTGAATCCGATGGGACTTGGCTGGCCAATCTAGAAGCTTTGTTTGCACAAGAGGGCACCAAATCCACCGTGCATATGCATCGTGGCAACATCGGTAAGACAGGGAAATGGGGCAAACCCAATGACGACAAAGCCTGGCGTCGCTACCATCTATATCCACTGTCTGTCTGGGATCGCGAAGATTTCAAGGCACCCGATGTCGTACTGATTGATGGACGTTGCCGTGCCGCTTGCATGGCCACGGTCCTACTGCGCACGAAAAGGGACGTCACCGTACTATTTGACGACTACCTGGAACGCGACCTTTACAAACGGGTCGAGCGCTGGATCAAACCCAAAGAATACTGCGGGAGAATGGCGAGATTTGAAGTGTCGCCAATGGATTTTCCTCGCGATGATATGACCGAGTTGTTCACGTTATTTACAAAAACGTTCTGAGCAGCTCCTCCACGAAATAGACATTCAAAGGTAGAAGAAATGTTGGAAATCAAAGGCCTGAAGGTCAAACTTGAAGATGAAGATAAGCAAATCCTTAAGGGTGTAGACCTGAAAGTTGAAGCGGGCAAAGTCCATGCGATCATGGGCCCGAACGGCTCTGGTAAATCCACGCTGTCTTATGTGTTGTCTGGCCGTGATGGTTACGAAGTCACCGAGGGCGAAGCGACTTTGGGCGGCGAAGACCTGTTGGAGCTCGAAGCCGAAGAGCGCGCCGCATTGGGCCTGTTCCTGGCGTTCCAATACCCAGTTGAAATCCCAGGCGTCGGCAACATGACCTTCTTGCGCACTGCAGTAAATGCTCAGCGCAAAGCACGTGGCCAAGAAGAAATGTCTGCAGCAGACTTCCTGAAGGAAATCCGCGCTAAAGCGAAAACACTGAAAATCGACGCAGATATGTTGAAGCGCCCAGTGAACGTTGGCTTCTCTGGTGGTGAGAAAAAGCGGAACGAAATCCTGCAGATGGCGATGCTGGAACCAAAGATGTGCATCCTTGATGAAACAGACTCTGGTCTGGACGTTGATGCAATGAAATTGGTGTCTGACGGTGTGAACGCGTTACGCGATGCGGGCCGTGGTTTCCTTGTGATCACCCACTACCAACGTTTGCTAGACCACATCAAACCAGACGTTGTGCACATCATGGCAAACGGTCGTATTGTAAAAACCGGTGGCCCAGAGCTGGCGCTGGAAGTTGAAAAGAACGGTTACGCCGACATCCTGGCGGAGATTGCATAATGAGCTTTCTTCAACAGAAACAAGAGGCTACGGCCGAGCTACTGGACGGCGTTTCCGTGCCAGCTGGCGCGGCGTGGATCACCTCGATCCGCGATACCGCTATGGCACGCGTGGTGGACAATGGTCTGCCAGTTCGTCGTGACGAATATTGGAAATACACACGTCCTGAAACGCTGACCGCGCAAGACGTCGTACCTGCGGCACCGTTTGATCACGGCGAAGCGCCGATGTTTGACGAAATCGACCGTCTGAAAGTTGTGTTTGTGGATGGTATCTTTGATGCCGATCAATCTGATGCGCTTGAAGGCGAAGGTTTCTCCATCGAATGCCTGTCTGATATCGTGAACACAGACATTCATTGGGCCAAAGACCTGTATGGTCAATTGGAAGCCAATGGTCAGAACCCTGTGGAACGTCCGCTTGCGGCGCTGAACACCGCACTTGCAGAAGATGGCATTATCATCCGCGTGACAGGCAAAGTGTCGCGTCCAGTGAACTTTATCTACAAGCACGAAGACGACACCTCTGACGCGATTTTGCACCATGTGATCAAGGTCGAAGAGGGCGCATCGTTTACTTTGCTTGAAAACGGCCCAGCTGCGGCGCGTTTCAACAAAGTGTTGGAAGTTGACGTTGCCGACAATGCTGAGTTCCACCATGTACGCGCACAAGGTCGAGATCACGAACGTCGTGCAGCCACCCATATCTTTGGTCGTTTGGGCAAAGAAAGCACATTCAAATCCTTCACTTTGACAGTGAATGGTGTTTTGACGCGCAATGATTGTGTACTAGAACTGACTGGCGACGACGCGATTGCACATGTTGCGGGCGCTTGTGTTGGCGATGGTGATTTCCATCACGATGACACTGTGTTTGTCACCCATGACGCTGTGGCGTGTGAAAGCCGTCAGGTGTTTAAGAAAGTGCTGCGCAACGGCGCGACAGGTGTGTTCCAGGGTAAGATCTTGGTGAAGCCGGATGCGCAAAAGACAGATGGCTATCAAATCAGCCAATCTTTGTTGCTGGATGACGACAGCCAGTTCTTGGCAAAGCCAGAGCTTGAAATCTACGCCGATGATGTGGCCTGTTCACACGGGTCGACCTCTGGTGCGATTGACGAAGAAGGTCTTTTTTATCTGCGAGCGCGTGGTGTGCCAAAAGACATCGCGACCGATTTGATGACACTGGCGTTTCTGGCAGAAGCTGTGGAAGAGATCGAAAACGGCGAATTGGCCGATTGCATTCTGACTCGCCTAGAAGGCTGGCTGGAGCGTCGTCGCGGCTAATGTCGATCATTCGCGACATACTGGCCACTTATCGTGGTCCTCGAGCTGTCTTTGCGCGCCGTCTCCCTGGCGGGCCGCGCGAAGACAGGGCGCTTGCATTGATCATGGCTGCATGCGGCGTGATCTTTGTGGCGCAATGGCCCAAATTGTCTCGTCAGGCACATCTGCAAGAGATTGAACTTAATCCACTTTTAGGATCGCAACTGTTCCTGTGGATTTTCATCATGCCCCTGTTTTTCTATGTGATCAGCATGTTGGTACAGCTGGTGATGAAACTGATTGGTAAGCCGATCAGCGGATATTCCAGCCGTGTCGCTTTGTTCTGGTCGATCCTCGCCACCACACCAATCGCCTTGTTTCGCGGATTGGTCGGTGGGTTTATCGGGGCAGGGACCGTGTATGACGGGGTTGGCCTGATTGCCTTTACCTGCTTCTTCTGGTTTTGGTATGCGGGATTAGACATGGCGCGAAAGGAAGCGGCGTGAACCAGGCTTTAAAAGAGCTGTTTGTGCAAACGATTGTGACCCCCGCAGAGGCTGGTCGCAAAGTGCTATCTTTGGACATTTCGCTAAGCCAAACGTGGCAAGCCTTGGTTTTGGCTGCTTCGCTGAATGCGATTATCCTAACGATGATGCTCACCAGTTTTCCTGTCGAGGCGACCGTAATACTGGTTGGTGGCGCAGGCCCAATCGCGATGTTTATCTCGATGTTGGCAACCTTCTCGGGCCTATCCGCTGCGTTTTTCCTAGCAGGACATTTCCTGAAAGGCGCCGCGGATTTTCGTGACATTCTGGCTTTGTTCACCTGGTTGCAATTCATGCGCGCCGCGTTGTTCGCTGCGGCCTTGGTGTTGGGCTTTGTGTCGTTGTTTTTGTCGAGCCTCATTTTGATGCTGGGCAGCCTGTATGGCCTGTGGATCTTAGTGAATTTCCTAAACGAAGCCGAAGGGTTTAACTCTCTTGGCAAATCGGTTGGCGTATTGGGCATGGCGTTTTTGATCACCATGATGGCCCTTTCTGTTCTGCTACAACTTGTGGGCGCGACCCAGTAAGGATACCGACATGTATGATGTCCAAAAAATCCGTGCAGACTTTCCTATTCTAAGTCGAGAAGTGAACGGTAAGCCATTGGTTTACCTAGACAATGGTGCATCAGCGCAAAAGCCAAAGGTTGTCATTGATGCGATCACCAAAGGCTATGCCGAGGAATATGCAAACGTCCATCGGGGCCTGCATTACCTTTCAAATCTCGCGACGGAAAAGTATGAATCTGTGCGCGGCACCATTGCGAAATTCCTGAATGCTGCAAGCGAAGACGAAATCGTTCTGAACTCTGGCACCACCGAAGGCATCAATATGGTGGCTTATGGTTGGGCGATGCCGCGATTGCAGGCGGGGGATGAAATCATCCTTTCCGTGATGGAACACCATGCCAATATCGTGCCTTGGCATTTTCTGCGCGAACGTCAGGGGGTTGTGCTGAAATGGGTGGATGTCGCCGCAGACGGATCTCTTGATCCGCAAGCTGTGTTAGATGCGATCACACCTAAAACAAAGCTGATTGCCATCACGCAATGTTCAAACGTTTTGGGCACGATGGTGGATGTAAAGGCGATCACCACGGGCGCCCATGCCGTGGGTGTTCCGGTGTTGGTGGATGGCTCGCAAGGGTCGGTGCATGCGCCGGTTGATGTGCAAGACATCAACTGTGATTTCTATGCGATCACGGGTCACAAGCTTTATGGCCCGTCAGGCTCTGGCGCGATTTTTGTGAAAAAAGACCGCATGGCTGAAATGCGCCCCTTTATCGGCGGCGGCGATATGATCAAGGAAGTCAGCAAAGACACTGTGATCTACAACGATCCACCGATGAAATTTGAAGCGGGCACACCAGGCATTGTTCAGACGATCGGCTTGGGTGTCGCGCTCGACTACCTCATGGAAGTCGGAATGGACAACATCGCAGCCCATGAAAACGCCCTGCGTGATTATGCGGCAGCCAAGTTCAAGGGATTGAATTGGTTGAATATTCAAGGCCATGCTGCTGGCAAAGCGGCGATCTTTAGCATGACATTGCAGGGTGCGGCCCACGCGCATGACATTTCAACAATCCTAGACAAACGCGGCGTGGCCGTGCGGGCAGGGCACCATTGCGCCGGTCCTTTGATGGATCATCTTGGCGTCAGTGCCACCTGCCGTGCGTCATTCGGTATGTACAACACAACCCAAGACGTCGACACTTTGGTGGACGCATTGGAACTGGCCCACGACCTTTTAGCCTAATCTCAGAATCCTCAGCCGCAGGGTAATTCTATAGAATTCCATCTTGCGGCTGACATTTGCTCGGTTATAACGGGCAACAGGCACCCATAGCTCAGCTGGATAGAGCGCTGCCCTCCGAAGGCAGAGGTCTGAGGTTCGAATCCTCATGGGTGCGCCATACTTCCAAGTGATTGAAACTAAACGCATCGCGCCCTTGGCGTATTTTGATGTTGCAGCCAAGGCGCATCTGCACCGTACGGTGGCGTAACCACAATCACATGTCTTCCACGGACCTTAGGCGCAACCTCTTTGGGTCTTTGTTTGGAAGGAAAACACAATGTCAGATAAATTTGCCAACACCACCCCCGGTCTCTCTAGCCCGGCGGCCTCTGTATTTGCGATTACAGCAAATGACTCTGCTGATCTGGCGCAATTCACACGCGCCTTGAATGTGGCCACCTCGGGTGCGGTGCATCTTGAAACGGTTGAAGGCGATGAGGCGACGGTTTTCATTGCCGCCGGCATTGCGTTTCCGGTTCGGGCAAAACGCATCTTTGCAACGGGAACGACGGCGACTGGATTGGTGGGATTGGCCTAATGGATATTGGTCTTTCAGTGTCTACAGGTCAGGGGTATGCACCGCCACTTATGCCTGTGCGCGAGGTGCCGCGATTGTCATCTCCGGTGTCAGCCCAAAACTTCAATCGATCCATCATTGGCATTCAAAACAATACCTCTGATCCATCTCGGATCAATATGTATCAATCACTCACCTATGCGGTTTTGACAATCAAAGGCACCGCAGCCTATTTGAACCTGCCGTTTGGCAATGGGGAAAGTGAGCCATTTCTCGTGGTTGTGGATGGTGTTTCATCAACGCCGCAACGCACTGGTGGGGTTGTAACTTTGTTTGAAGGGCTGGCTGACGTCGAACATGTCGTGTTTTTTGGCAGTGTGAATCCAGCGCAGGGCTTTGCCTATTTCGAAACCACAGGGGATGTTCTGACGATCACGGGGCAAGACGCGTATGCGGTGATTCCTGAATATGTGGCACAGGTTGGTGAGGCGGCCGTTGGTTCTGCTGCGATGATCAGACCACACCAAAAGGCTGGTTTTGCTCCGCTGGATACTTTGCACAATCCACCGCAGGCCACGGCGGGTATGGGAAGCGTCGCCGTTCGCGGTACTGACATTCGCAAGTTTTACATCACATCGACGGCCGTTAACGGTGGGGTCGGGGTGTCTGTTGACGGTGGTCCGCTTATCTCTCTTGAAACCGATGATGACTTTGGCTTTGCCACGTTTGATCCGCCACAAGGCACGCATGAGTTTTGTTTTTTCAGCAATGAATCTGGTCAATTCGCCAAAGTGTTTGCAGTGGCTTCACATGATCCGTTTCAGGTTTTGGATCGCCCTCAGCTCCATCACTATGGGCACAGTATTGTGCACGGTAACTTTGTGGGCGGACCGCTTTACACGGATATGCCATCAACAGCGGTGCGCAATGGATATTTGTCAAATTGCATGGGGGTCAGTGGCCGCACGATTGCCCAGACGCGATCTATCATAGATACGGTCATGGGGTATGTGCAGGTGGATGCGCAGGACTTGGCTGTTCTGGACTTGGGGCAAAATGACGGCGACGGCGCCATGTCTAACCAAGACCGGTTGGACTACACCTATATCGTCAACACTCTTTTGTCCGAAGGATATGGAACCGTTCTATGTCTGTCGGTGATGGATGACGGATCAAGCCCAGCGGATTTCAACAACAGCTTACAAAATCTGATTGATGTCGAGATCAACGATGTACGGGTCTCATATGTGGATCGTTCAGCCTATGGTTTGGTCACCACAGGTGATGGAGTACATCCGACTTTGGCGGGCTACATTGAAATGAATGCATTGAATATGATTCACCTTGATTCATTTATTCCTTAAAACACTTTTACCTAGAATTGAAAAAGGGCACCCCAAATGGTGCCCTTGTTAATCATTCGATTAGGTTTAAGGCCTTTACCGGCCCCAAGTGCGTACCACGCCGCAGTCCATATGGACAAAGTTTGAACCTGAATAGCGGCCGACGCCACCACCACGACACGCTGTTGCTGCTTTTGCAATCTGTCCAACAGAACGAGAGCTCAAGCGCAAATCAACGGCTTGGCCTTTCATGTGCAAAGAGTTCTTTGCCACGCCACGTGATCTGCTGCGCAGCATCGCGTTGGTCTGTGGGCTGCGATAGCCTGACAACAACAAATAGGGCTCTTTCGCATCCATAAGATTGTGCGATGCGGCCATGATGTCGATGGTACGCGTGTCAATTTTGATCACACCATCCGTGCGCCAGTCGCGCATGAAGTGATTGATTTCTTTCAAGGCTTCTTTGATGTAGTTGCCTTCGATCCAATAGATCGTGTCAATGCTTTCACCGGTACGCTGGGAATACATGCGCAAACGACGAATGTCGCCTCCGCCTCTGAGGAATCCAGCTGCGTTTGTGAAAGTCGGGGCGGCCAATAGTGCTGTAGATGCAAATGCACCCAACACACCACGCCGCGTGATGCTCGATGAGCCCTCGGTCTTCATAGTCGGTACGCCTGTCCGTCGCTTTCCTGCCCCACGCCTGAAACGTGGTTGTGTTAACATCCCCAGATGTACGGGTTTTATTGCACGGTTTGATTCGTCCGCCAAGTGAAGATTTAGCCCTTACGATCTATTCAAGGGTTTTGAGCAGAATTTTGCCCAATCCGCCCTACTGTGTCCTTTCCGCAGCAATGCGAAGGTTTCGTGCATCAAGCCAGATTCGAGTGGCCATTTCCTTAAAATGTGAATGGACATTCTCTTGCACCTAAAGGAAAGAATACGGGACGTATCGTGGCCGTCTGTAATGAGGTACCTGCAATGAATCTGCTCCGTTTCCTGTCTGTTAAACTCGCTGTTGTTGGGCTGGTTCTTGCCAGTGTCATGGCAACCGCACCATTGGCAGAGGCCGAAGTTACAGCCTTCAAGCAGTCTGTCGCCGAAGCAGCATCACGCGATAAAGATGTGGCCGCGTTCTATCGTGCCAACGGCTATCAGCCGTTGTGGACAGGGAAGGGCAACAAATTTCGGGAGCGCCGCAAAGCGTTTTTTGCGGCATTGGGTTCTGCTGACGAACACGGCCTCTCTGTAAAACGGTACGATATCGAAGGTCTTAAGGCGAAACTTGCAGCCGCCAAGACAAAACGCGCCCTGGGTGAAGCCGAAGTGGCGCTGTCTAAGGCATTTGTAAAATACGCCCGCGACGTACAAACAGGTATGCTTACGCCAAAACGAGTTGACGCAAACATCGTTCGCGAAGTGCCGTATCGTAGCCGCGAAGCCTATCTAACCAACTTCTCCAAAAGCTCTGCCTCACGCTTTATTAAGTCTCTGCCACCAGAGACCCCAGAATATGCGCGTTTGATGAAAGAAAAGCTGCGTTTGGAAAAACTGCTGTCTAAAGGTGGTTTTGGCGAAAAAGTCACCGCATCCAAACTAGAGCCGGGCAGCAGTGGTGCAGCTGTGGCGCAACTGCGCAATCGCCTGATCCGCACTGGTTTTATGAAACGCTCCTCTACGCAGACTTTTGATGCCAACATTCAAAAGGCTGTTCAACAATTCCAGCTGGCCCATGGTTTGGCCGCAGATGGGGTTGCCGGCAAAGGCACCATTCAAGAGTTGAACAAATCGGCAGAGCAGCGTTTGCAGTCTGTCATCGTAGCGATGGAACGCGAGCGTTGGAACAACCAAGCGCGTGGGCGTCGCCATGTTTTGGTGAACCTGACCGATTTTACAGCGAAAATCATCGACAACGGCAAAGTGACCTTTGAAACCCGCTCTGTGATTGGCGCAACCAAATCTGACCGCGTCAGCCCAGAGTTCTCTGACACGATGGAGCATTTGGTCATCAATCCAACCTGGAACGTGCCTCGTTCAATCGCGACAAAAGAGTATCTGCCGATGCTCAAGAAAAACCGGAACGCCGTCAGCCATTTGAAACTGGTCGACTCCCGCGGCCGCACGGTGAACCGCAGTAATGTGGACTTTAGCCAGTACACAAAGGCCACATTCCCTTTCAATATCAAACAGCCCCCAAGCCGCAGCAACGCGCTTGGCCTCGTGAAGTTCATGTTCCCGAACCGGTATAATATCTATCTGCACGATACCCCGGCCAAGAACCTGTTTTCTCGCGAAGTGCGCGCCTATAGCCACGGTTGTATTCGCTTGGCACAACCGTTTGAGTTTGCTTATGCGCTGCTGGCCCGTCAGGAAAGCAATCCAAAGGCGTTCTTCCACAGTATTCTAGACACAGGTCGCGAGCGTCAGGTAAACTTGGAACAACACGTTCCGGTACACATTATCTACCGTACCGCCTTTACCAATGCGAAAGGTCCTATGCAGTACCGCCGTGATATTTACGGGCGTGACGCAAAGATCTGGAAAGCTCTGGCGAAGGAAGGGGTGGTCTTGCGCGCCGTTCGCGGATAAGACCTTCCCCCAACGATCAGGGGGCCCGATGACTTATACTGTCACTCAAATTGCAGAGGCTCTAAAGGCGAAAGCCTTTGGAGCTGTTGATCTTTTGGTGAGCCGCATTGCAGAACCGGGCGAGGCGACAGAAGGCGATTTGGCCTTGGCTTTAAACCCAAAATTCGCAGAAGGGCTTGAGAGTAGCAAAGCCCGTGTCGCGATGTTGTGGGCCGATGCCGATTGGGAAAGCTTTGGGTTAGAGGCGGCCATTCTTGTACCACGTGCGCGCTATGCGATGGCTGGGTTGACCAAGATGTTTGATCAGGGCGCAGGGTTTGCACCAGGCATTCACCCCTCTGCCGTGATTGATCCATCTGCAGATCTGGGCGAGAACGTCAGCGTTGGAGCATTCACGATCATCGAAAAAGGCGCCAAAATTGGGCGCGATACGGTGATTGGCCCGCAGTGTTATATTGGCGCTGATGTGACCATTGGGGCCAATGCCCATATCAAAGATCACGTCACCCTTGCGGCACGCGTTCAGATTGGCGACGATTTCTGGTGTCAGCCCGGCGCAAGGATTGGAGGGGATGGGTTCTCATTTGTGACCCCTGAAAAATCCACGGTCGAAGAGGCCCGTCAGACCCTTGGCGCTGAGAACTCGCAAAAGGCCCAAAGCTGGGCACGTATCCACTCCGTCGGTGCTGTGACCATTGGTAACAACGTCGAAGTGGGCGCAAACTCAACCATCGACCGCGGCACCATTCGCGATACACGCATCGGGAATGGTGTAAAAATCGACAACCTCGTTCAAGTCGGGCATAACGTCACCATCGGAAACGATTGCCTGCTGTGCGCACAGGTCGGTGTCGCAGGATCTACACAAATCGGCAATAATGTCGTGCTTGGCGGGCAAACAGGTGTCGGCGACAATCTTGTGGTGGGGGACAATGTGATCACTGGCGGTGACACAACTGTTTTATCCAACATCCCAAGTGGGCGCGTGATGCTGGGCTCTCCGGCAATGAAGATGGAAACACAGATAGAGGCCTACAAAGGACTGCGTCGTTTGCCACGGATCACAAAGGATGTGGCTGCATTGAAGATAGCTGTTTCAAAACTAACTTCAAAAGACTAAATCTCTGCGCAGACCTGCCGAAAGGAAGAAGACATGAGCGTCAAAGACAAGGTGATTGAAATCATCGCAGAACAGGCCGTACTCGAGCCGTCTGACGTGACTTTGGAAAGCACACTCGAAGATCTGGGCATCGATAGCCTTGGTTTGGTCGAGAGCATCTTTGCGATCGAAGAGGCCTTTGACATTACGGTTCCGTTCAATGCGAACGAACCAACGGAAAGCGATTTTGATATTTCTAACGTTGCCTCGATCATCGCAGGCATCGAAAAGTTGGTATCCGATCAGGCATAAGGCGATTGGCCCGTGGGCCTTTCAGAAAGTAGACCATCATGAAACGCGTCGTCATCACCGGGGCAGGGACCATCAATGCGCTCGGCCATAATGTGGCTGATACATTGTCCTCTATGCGCGAAGGCAAATGCGGCATTGGCGCACTGGATTTCCGCGATGTGGATCGCTTAGCGATCAAAATCGGCGGACAGGTGCATGGCTTTGAGGCGGAAGGCCTGTTCAATCGTCAGCAAATGGCGCTCTATGATCGCTTTACCCAATTTGCCCTGGTGGCCGCGCGCGAGGCAGTCGCGCAGTCAGGTCTGACTTTTAGTGGCGAGTTGGCTGCGAAATCTGGCGTTGTCATGGGCACCTCTGGCGGCGGTATGCAGACGCTGGATGAAAACTACCGCACTGTTTACGAAGACGGTAAAAACCGCGTGCACCCTTTTGTTGTGCCAAAGCTGATGAACAACGCAGCCGCCAGCCATGTTTCGATGGAGTTTAACCTCAAGGGGCCGTCCTTTACCGTGGCGACCGCTTGTGCCAGCTCGAACCACGCCATGAGCCAAGCATTCCAAATGGTGCGCAGCGGCATGGCACCTGTGATGGTGACAGGCGGGTCTGAATCCATGTTGTGCTTTGGTGGCGTAAAGGCCTGGGAAGGTCTGCGCGTGATGTCCAAAGACGGCTGCCGCCCATTCTCGGCCAACCGCAACGGAATGGTACAGGGCGAAGGCGCAGGCATGTTTGTTTTCGAAGAGTACGAACACGCCAAAGCCCGTGGTGCAGATATTCTCGCCGAAGTCGCGGGTTTTGCCATGAGCTCTGATGCCAGCGATATTGTCATGCCTTCAAAACAAGGGGCCGCGCGCGCCATTGCCGGTGCTTTGCAAGACGCGGGCATCAACCGCGAAGACGTGGGTTATATCAATGCCCACGGCACTGGCACCGCGGCGAACGACAAAACAGAATGCTCTGCCGTGGCGGATGTGTTTGGCCCGCATGCAGACAATCTGATGATCAGCTCGACGAAATCCATGCATGGCCACTTGATTGGCGGCACGGGTGCGGTGGAACTGTTGGCCTGTATCATGGCGGTCAAAGACGGCGTCATTGCGCCTACCATCAACTACGAAGAAGCTGATCCTGAATGCGCCTTGGATGTCGTGCCCAACCAAGCACGCGAAGCTAAGGTTGATGTGGCTTTGTCTAACGCCTTTGCCTTTGGCGGATTAAACGCAGTCTTAGCGCTCCGCGCGGTCTAATCACAAAGCGATATAGATCAATAAAAAACGTTCCCTCCAATCGGAAGGAACGTTTTTTTGTTTTTAGCTGCGAAAACTTATTTGGCTTTTAGCGCATCAAAGGCTTTGGTGAAGCCTTTAAGGGACATGGCCACTTCGACCTTTTGGTCAGGCGCTGCAACAGGCACGATGGAAACTGTCGCGGCATTGCCCTTTTTATAGGCTGTAATGTCTGCTTCGGTCAGACCAACACGAGAGACACACCCCGTTTGGGTACAAAAGGCGTAGGGGTAGCGTTTGGCCAGGTCATCATCCACAGCGATGGTCAGTTGGGCCGTCAGCAATGTATCCAAAGGCACCACGATAGAGCCACCAGCGAACACCTGGCTGCCATTGTCGACGTTGAACAGATTGACCTCGACGATTGGAAACTCACCGTTCTTCAACAGCTGATACATCTGGCAGTTTTCGGTGCCGTCCACATCTTGGCAATTGACGGTCCAATCGCCAAACACCTCGGTGCGCACCTCAGGCTCAGCAGCGGGTGCTTTAAGATCTTCGCCCGTTGACAAAGTTGGATCAACCGCGGGTTCTGCATCCTGTGCGAAAGCAGCAGAAGACAGGCCTATGGCCAAAACTGTGATGGCGACTTTTGGGAAATTGAGCATCTTGCCCTCTTAAAATATCTGATCGAAATGGCCATACCATGCACTCAGCAAAGAGTCAGGCCGCTTATCTTTTCGTACCAGCCAAAGCGGCAACAATTTGCCATCATGCAAACCATAAGCTTCACGCTGCAACATCTTGGTAAATATAGATAACTGACGAAAATATAAAAGGGGCCACAAGGCCCCTTTTAAATTTCACTCCCCGTCGGACTGGGCCGACTTATTTTATGTGTAGGACGCTACGTCGAAAAAAATTGTCCGTCAACGTCAAAAGTCAAAAAACATTCATAAAAAGGGGCGCCCATGAGGGCGCCCAGTCTAACAGGGAGGATTTGCCCCAAGGCAATTAAGTGAGACCTTTCGGAAAAGGCCGCTTGGGGCATTGGCATGGTGGACCATAGAGATTAACGTTTCGTTTGAGACCCGTCGCATAAGCGTCAGAAGTAAGAGGTGAAATGTGGAAAATTCAATTTTCCTAGGGGGCGGCGGTGAAAGCTACGCCACGCAGCAGTTTTTGAATCTAAAATATGCCAACCGTCACGGTCTCATCGCCGGCGCAACCGGCACAGGCAAAACAGTCACGCTACAAATCTTAGCCGAAGGCTTTTCCAACGCCGGCGTTCCTGTGTTTATGGCAGACGTTAAGGGCGATCTGTCGGGCCTTGCGGCCTCTGGCTCTGCGGATTTCAAGCTGCATGACGCCTTTACCGCACGGGCAGAAAAAATCGGTTTCAGCGACTATAGGTATGGCTCTTTCCCCGTCACCTTTTGGGATCTGTTCGGAGAGCAAGGCCACCCCGTTCGCACCACCATTTCTGAAATGGGTCCGCTCTTGATCAGCCGTCTTCTTGAACTATCAGAGGCGCAAGAGGGCATTCTGAACATCGCTTTTCGTGTCGCTGACGAAGAAGGCTTGCCACTTCTTGATCTGAAAGACCTGCAGGCACTGCTGGTCTGGTTGGGGGAACACCGCGCTGATCTCTCTTTGCGCTATGGCAATATTTCGGTGCAATCCATCGGTGCCATTCAACGGCGCCTGATGGTTCTCGAAAACCAAGGGGCGGCTGACTTCTTTGGCGAACCGGCGCTCGCGCTTGGTGATCTGATGCGCACCGACGCCGATGGGCGCGGGCAGGTGAATATCCTTGCCGCCAATAAACTAATGGCCTCACCACGCCTATACGCCACCTTCTTGCTTTGGTTGCTTTCTGAACTCTTCGAAGAACTTCCAGAGGTCGGCGACCCAGATAAGCCCAAGTTGGTGTTCTTCTTTGACGAAGCACATCTATTGTTTGAAGATGCCCCTAAAGCCTTGATCGACAAGGTCGAACAGGTGGCGCGTTTGATCCGCTCCAAAGGGGTCGGTGTGTATTTCATCACACAAAACCCGGCTGATGTGCCCGAAGATATCCTTGGCCAGCTGGGCAATCGCGTTCAACACGCCCTTCGTGCGTTTACGGCGCGCGATCGTAAAAACTTGCGCCTGGCGGCCGAAACCTATCGCGATAATCCGCGTTTCTCGACCGAAGACGCGATCCGCGATGTGGGTGTGGGTGAGGCCGTGACCTCAACCTTGATGAAAAAGGGCGTGCCAAGCATTGTCGAACGCACTTTAATCCGTCCGCCGTCATCTCAGTTGGGGCCAATTACCAAGGCAGAACGCAAGGCTGTGATCCAAGCCTCTGATCTAAATGACAAATACGCCCAAACAGTCGACCGAAAGTCCGCCTATGAGGTGTTGCAAACCCGTGCCGCCCAAGCAGCAAAACAAGCTGAGGAATTGGAATCCCGCGAGGAAGACATGGCCATGGCAGAGCGCGAATATGCCTCGGCACGTCGCTATAGCGGTGCGCGCGTTGGCCGGTCTTCAAGCAAGCGTATGGGCAGCGCTCGATCTGGGCGCAGCACAAGTTTTGGCGACAAAATGACCAAGATGGTGGTCAAAGAATTGACCGGTACAACCGGTCGGCGCATCGTGCGTGGATTGTTGGGCGGCCTGTTCAAAGGCCGCTGATCCGCGTAAACACAATCTTTCTCAAAGACCGATAAGGGGGCTATCACCAGCCCTCTAACCCTTGAACGACCCAGAATACGAGCATTTATGACCAAAACGCTGCCGCAAAATATCGCCCAGACCATCGCAACTGAAATCGGCGCATCTGCCAAGCAAGCCATTGCTGCGATTGAACTTTTAGACGGCGGGGCCACAGTGCCCTTTGTAGCGCGTTACCGGAAAGAGGCGACAGGTGGATTGGATGACACCCAATTGCGGACATTGTCTGATCGGCTGGGATATTTGCGAGAGCTCGAAGATCGCCGTAGCGCAATTGTCAAAAGCATCTCCGAACAGGGAAAGATGACGGATGCTTTGGCCGCGAGCATTGCCAAGGCAAGCACCAAATCAACGCTCGAAGACCTGTACCTACCGTATAAGACCAAGCGGCGCACCCGCGCAGAAATCGCGCGTGAGCATGGTCTGGGTGATTTGGTCGACAAAATCCTAACAGATCGTTCGGCTGATCCAGAGACATTGGCGACAAGCTATACATCCGAAAAATACCCGGATGCCAAAACTGTTCTCAACGGTGCTCGCGATATTGTGGCGGAAAGCCTGACGGAAAACGCCAATCTTCTCGGTCGCTTACGTGAACATATGAAAGCATCAGCTGAACTGCGGGCCACGGTCATTCCGGGCCAAGAGGCCAATGGGGCAAAATATTCTGACTACTTTGATCACACCGAAAAATGGTCAAACGTACCCAGCCACCGCGCTTTGGCGATGATGCGCGCCAGCAATGAAAAGGTTGTTAGTCTTGATATCGCGCCCGCCGATGAAGCCGACCTTGAACGCATCGAAAACATGGTTTCTGCAGTGCTGGATGTGCAGAGCAACGGAGCCGGTGATTTGTGGCTGCGCAAAGTGGCCAAGTGGACTTGGCGCGTGAAACTTAGCCTTTCGATGATGCTGGATTTAATGGGAGACCTGCGCGGCCGTGCGCAGGAAGAGGCCATTCAGGTTTTTGCCCGCAATCTAAAAGATCTTTTGTTGGCGGCCCCAGCAGGCAACAAAGCGGTGATCGGCTTGGATCCGGGTATTCGAACCGGTGTAAAAGTCGCCGTGATTGATAACACGGGGAAGGTGATTGACACCGATACGATCTACCCGTTCGAACCACGCCGCGATGTGGCAGGATCAAAGCACACCATCATGAAATTGATCGCGCAACATGGCGCACAATTGATTGCAATTGGCAATGGCACCGCAAGCCGTCAGACCGAACAATTGGTCGCCGATGTTCTCGCCGATATTCCCGGCAACAAACCCACAAAGGTTGTGGTGTCAGAGGCGGGCGCCTCAGTTTATTCAGCGTCAGAACTGGCCGCGCGAGAATTCCCTGATCTGGACGTATCGTTGCGCGGCGCTGTTTCCATTGCGCGTCGTCTACAAGACCCACTGGCGGAACTGGTTAAGATTGAACCGAAATCCATCGGTGTGGGTCAGTATCAACACGATGTCGATCAATCTCGCCTGTCAAAATCGCTCGAAGCAGTGGTCGAAGACGCCGTGAACGCCGTGGGGGTTGATTTGAATATTGCCTCTGCACCTTTGTTGGCCCGTGTGTCCGGCGTTGGCCCCATGTTGGCGGATTTGATCGTGGAACACCGCGATGCAAATGGCGCCTTTAAGACCCGCAAAGAGCTTTTGAAAGTCGCACGGATGGGTCAAAAAACCTTTGAACAATGTGCTGGGTTCTTACGTATTCGCGATGGGGATGAACCGCTGGATGCCTCGGCAGTTCACCCAGAAGCCTATGAAGTTACAAGGAAAATCGTCTCGGCATGTGGTCGTGACATCCGTAGCCTTATGCAAGATCCAAGCCCCCTTGCGGGTTTACAGGCAGATGATTTCGCAGATGACCGTTTTGGCCGTCTGACAATCAAAGACATCTTTGAAGAACTCGAGAAACCCGGTCGGGACCCGCGGCCAGAATTCAAAACAGCCACCTTTGCTGAAGGCGTCGAAGACATTAAAGATCTGAAACCCGGCATGTCGCTGGAGGGCACCGTGACCAACGTTGCGGCCTTTGGCGCCTTTGTGGACGTTGGGGTGCACCAAGATGGTTTGGTTCATATTTCCCAACTGGCTGATCGCTTTGTCAAAGACCCGCATGATGTGGTGAAAGCTGGTGAAATCGTCAAAGTACGCGTGACCGAGGTAGATGTGCCACGTAAACGCATTGCTTTGACGATGCGCAAAGATGGAGGTGGTGGCCAAAATCAGCGCCAAGAACGTTCAGAGAAGCCACATCGTCAGCCGCAAAAGAAAACCTATCAAAAACATCAGTCTACGCCACAAAGCAAAGGCAATACCTCAAATGGGGCCCTAGGCGATGCTTTGATGAACGCCTTTAAGAAAACCTGATAACAGAGACTGTGGGGCGCGAATTTCGCGCCTCTTTAAGTTGTGCATGAAGTTCATGGCGTAAACGCCATACCCATACAACTATCGCTAAACAAGAACGTGAACACCTTAGCGCAAGCTTTGGTATTTTATCATATTTTCTGGGAAATATGGCTCCGGCGGTAGGGATCGAACCTACGACCAATTGATTAACAGTCAACTGCTCTACCGCTGAGCTACGCCGGAACAAATACGGTATTTTAAGTTGGCTCCGGCGGTAGGGATCGAACCTACGACCAATTGATTAACAGTCAACTGCTCTACCGCTGAGCTACGCCGGATCAACGAGGCACCGTATAGCCAACGAATTTTCCGGCGTCCAGAGGTGCTGTTACATTTTTTTCGTTTTCAGCCAAATTATTTAACGCAGCTTGAAAAGCGATTGTGAATCAATGCCTTGGATCGGGTCCACAAGGTCACGCCCGCTAAGGTCAATCAGATGCGCCAAGACGTTTCGTGTCGCTGCGCCCAATAGATCGCGTGGCAGATCAACATAGATATGTTGCGCAATATCACGCGCGGTGGTGCCATTGCCCTCAAGCGCCTTTAGGATTTCCGCCTCACGGGTTTCACGGTGTTTGATCAACCATTTCAAACGCGCTTGGGGGTCATCAATGGGGGCTCCATGGCCGGGGAAAAAGGTTTTCCAGCTGGTATTCTGCAACATGCGGCAAGACGCCATGAAATCGGTCAGATCACCATCCGGGGGAGATACCATCGAACTGGCCCAGCCCATGACATGATCGCCGCTGAACAGAAAGCCGTTCCATGCCAGACAGATATGATTGCCGATATGCCCGGGCGTGTGCCACACCTTGAGTGTCCCGCCAGAGAAATCCAAACGCGCCCCATGCATTAGGCGGATGTCAGGTTCAAAATCAGTGTCCAAACCTTCGCCGCCACCAATATCGCTGGTTTCTGCGAGGTTGCTCATAATTTCACTGCGGCCATCAAAAGCATCTCCAAACCCATAGATCGGCGCACCGGTCGCTTGAGACAGTCGACGGGCGAGGGGGGAGTGATCTTTGTGCGTATGCGTCACCACGATATGTGCAATGCGTTCAAAGGCAGAAGGCGCAGCCAATATCGCTTCTAGGTGGCTGTCATCCTCGGGACCGGGGTCTATGACCACCAGTTCTCCTTGACCGACAATATAAGTATTGGTGCCCCAATAGGTCATAGGTGAAGGGTTGGGCGCAATAATACAACGCACACCCTCTGCAAGGGTTTGGATAACACCCGGCTCTTTTAGAAATTCAACTGTCTCAGTCTGCATCGGGGTTTCCTTCTGTCGCCGCAAAGGCCATGTTCACAGGCATGAAATTCTCTTGGTTAAAAAACTATGTGCCCCGTGGGCTATATGGACGTGCTGCGTTAATTCTTGTTCTGCCCGTGGTTACCTTACAACTGGTTGTCTCTGTTGTCTTTATCCAAAGACATTTTGAGGGCGTTACGGCGCAAATGACGCGTTCTTTGGCGAGTGAACTGGAGTTTGTACTCTCAGAAATAGAAGCCGCCCCAGGCCCGCAAGAGGCGCTTCAGGGTATTTCACCCCTCAGCAACGGGCTTGGAATCGCAACCGCCTTTGATGCCTCTGTCACCAAATCGTCTCGGCGCTGGTATGATTTTTCAGGCTTGGTCGTGATGCGAGAGCTGCACATGCGTTTGCCTGCCGTGGAAAACATCCAACTGCCAGATGACAATCTTGTCTTGCTGTCAATTGCGACCAAACACGGCCCAGCGGTGATGCAGGTGGATCGCAAACGTATGTCAGCCTCAAACCCGCACCAGCTTTTGGTGAATATGGTGTTCTTTGGCATCCTGATGACCTTTATTTCCTTTATCTACCTGCGCAATCAACTGCGCCCGATCACGCGGCTTGCTGCCGCGGCAGAGGCCTTTGGCCGTGGTCGTCATGTGCCGTATTCCCCAGCAGGGGCTGTCGAGGTGCGCGCGGCGGGCAGCGCCTTTCTGGATATGCGCGCACGGATAGAGCGTCAGATTGAACAGCGCACCATGCTTTTGTCAGGCGTCAGCCACGATCTGCGCACACCGCTCACCCGGCTGCGGCTTGGGCTTTCCTTCCTTGAGGAGGAAGACCGTGAACCGCTGGAACGTGACGTCGACGACATGCAAAGGATGTTGGATGAATTCCTGAACTTCGCGCGTGGCGCCTCTGAAACCGAACCCGAGCATGTGGATGTGCGGGCCTTTCTGGATCAGGTGATCAACGACGCCGCACGGGGCAATGCCGAGGTGAACCTTATTGAATGTACCGTCAGCAAAGACTTGTTGATCCGTAAGATGGTGGTGCAACGCGCGATCGAGAATTTGGTGAACAACGCCACCCGTTACGGCGACACAGTGCACATCAGTGCCATGCAGCTGAAACGCTCTATCGTGTTCCGAGTCGAAGACAACGGCCCCGGCATCCCAGAAAACATGCGCGAAGAGGCCTTAAAAGCCTTTACCCGCCTTGATCCAGCCCGCAACCAAGACAAAGGCAGCGGTGTTGGCCTTGGCCTTGCCATTGCGGCAGACGCCGCGCGGGCCCATGGCGGAGTATTGCGACTTGGCAAAAGCGAATCTCTGGGTGGCCTTCAGGCCGATATCGTCATCGCGATTTAGCAGTCATTCCAAAGACATGGACAACGCATCTAAAGGCAAACACTTAAGGAAATGGTGGATTTGGTAGGCCCGGCAGGACTTGAACCCGCAACCAAAGCGTTATGAGCGCTCTGCTCTAACCAATTGAGCTACAGGCCCACCGTGGCGATATGGCTAACACAACCGATAGGGGCGTCAAGCCAAAATCAAACCCAAAACGAGCAGATTTCTTGACTCAGCACACGCCTTCTTTCAAGCAAATATTGCCCTTTGCGTGACGATAGGTTAGGGCCGTCGCAACAGCGATACGGAGACCTCAATGACCCAAGGTAAAAATGGCATCACCTATGCAGATGCTGGTGTTGATATCGACGCAGGCAACGAACTGGTAGAGCGCATTAAACCAGCGGCAAAGCGCACCACGCGTTCTGGCGTGATGGCGGGCCTTGGTGGCTTTGGTGCTTTGTTTGATCTGAAAGACGCAGGCTACAAAGACCCTATTTTGGTTGCAGCGACCGATGGCGTTGGCACCAAATTGCGGATCGCCATTGATACCGGCAATGTTGACGGTGTTGGCATTGATCTGGTGGCCATGTGCGTCAACGACCTTGTGTGCCAAGGTGCAGAGCCTCTGTTCTTTCTAGA
Organism: uncultured Paracoccaceae bacterium; assembly: GCA_947498415.1. Lineage (GTDB taxonomy): Bacteria > Pseudomonadota > Alphaproteobacteria > Rhodobacterales > Rhodobacteraceae > Cognatishimia. The sequence goes on along the minus strand of CANMKB010000002.1, from coordinate 73,949 downwards.
TTACTTTGCAACCGGCAAACTCGAAACCGAAACCGCCGCACGTATCATCGAAGGCATTGCCGAGGGCTGTTACCAGTCTGGCTGTGCGTTGATCGGTGGTGAGACCGCAGAAATGCCGGGCATGTACGAAGCGGGCGATTTCGATCTGGCGGGCTTTTCTGTAGGTGCGATGGAACGCGGCGCTGATTTGCCAGCAGGTGTCAAAGCAGGCGACGTTCTGATCGGTCTGGCGTCAAACGGTGTACACTCCAACGGGTATTCCTTGGTGCGTAAACTGGTCGAGGTCTCTGGCCTTCAGTGGTCTGACGATTGCCCATGGGAAGATGGCACTTTGGGTGCAGCCTTGCTGAAACCTACACGCCTTTACGTAAAACAAGCACTGGCCGCAGTTCGCGCGGGTGGTGTGCACGCCTTGGCTCATATCACAGGCGGTGGCCTGACAGAAAACCTGCCACGCGTTCTGCCTGAAGGCTTGGGTGCGGATGTGGATCTTTCCACTTGGGAATTGCCCCCTGTATTCCAATGGCTGGCAAAAACCGGCGGCATGGATCAGGCGGAAATCCTGAAAACCTTTAACAGCGGCATTGGCATGATCCTATCTGTCGAAGCAGATCGCGCAGATGCGTTGACAGAGCTGCTGAAAGAGCAGGGCGAAACCGTTTATCGCATCGGCACCGTCACCGAAGGTGAGGGGATGCGCTACACCGGCACTCTGCTGTGAAGAAACGCGTCGCGATCTTTATTTCGGGAGGCGGGTCTAACATGGTCCGCCTTGTCGAAGACATGCAAGCGGATGATCATCCGGCAGAGCCTGTCTTGGTATTGGCCAATGACGCAGACGCAGGCGGGCTGAAAAAAGCGGCAGACTTGGGAGTATCCACAGCAGTCGTGGATCACCGCCCTTTTGCAGGAGATCGCAAAGCCTTTGAGGCCGTTCTTCAGGCAGAGCTTGAAAAGGCCGCGCCCGATATTCTGTGTCTGGCGGGTTTCATGCGTGTTCTGACAGAAGACTTTGTGACCCCTTGGGATGGGAAGATGCTTAATATCCACCCGTCGCTTTTGCCAAAATACAAAGGGTTGCACACCCATGCCCGCGCACTTGAAGCCGGGGATGCAGAACATGGATGCTCGGTGCATCTTGTGACTCCCGCGCTGGATGATGGCCCCATTCTAGGGCAAGCCCGTGTGCCAATTCACCAAGGCGATACGCCGGATGATTTGGCGGCTCGGGTCTTGGTTCAAGAACACCGCTTATATCCGGCCGTTCTGCGGAATTTTGCCTCAGGCAACCGCGACGTGATCCATCTGTGACAATTTGCTTAACGCGTCCCATTATTCCTTTGGGGCGCGTTTGCATTTCTGCCCATTTCGGCATAAGCCTAGGGCAGGTCACGCGATAACAAACAATAGAGAACGACCCCTTTTATGAAGACACTGACAACCACGGAAGAGCTGGCGCAATTTTGTGAAGCGGCGCGCCACCATCCTTATGTCACCATCGATACTGAATTCCTGCGGGAACGGACGTATTATTCGAAACTTTGTCTCATTCAATTGGCAATGCCAGGTGACAATGATGACAATGCCGTTCTGGTTGACCCTCTGGTTGGCGAAATGTCTTTGGAACCGCTTTACGAGCTGTTTCGCGATACCAATGTTGTCAAAGTTTTCCACGCTGCCCGCCAAGATCTAGAGATCTTTTTTGTCGAGGCTGGTGTATTCCCAGAACCGTTGTTTGATACTCAAGTTGCGGCCATGGTCTGCGGCTTTGGCGAGCAGGTGGGGTATGAAACGCTTGTGCGTAAGATTGCAAAAGCGGGCGTTGATAAATCAAGCCGCTTTACCGACTGGTCTCGTCGTCCCTTGACCGATGCACAAAAGAAATACGCATTGGCGGATGTGACCCATTTGCGCAAAGTCTATGAATTCCTGGATGCCAAGCTGCAAGAAAGTGGCCGTGGGCGCTGGGTACAAGAAGAGCTTCAGGTGCTGACGTCGCCAGACACCTATATCATCCAGCCGGATGACGCATGGCAGCGGGTCAAAACGCGAACCACTACCCCCAAGTTCTTGGCCATTGTTCGCGAACTTGCAAAGTTTCGCGAAGGGCATGCGCAATCTAAAAACGTGCCTCGAAACCGCGTGTTCAAAGATGATGCATTGATTGAACTTGCCTCTACTAAGCCTTTGACACCAAATGATCTTAGCAAGTCACGACTTTTGCTTCGCGAAGCGCGCAAGGGCGATATTGCCGAGGGGATATTGAAAGCGATCAAGGCAGGGATTGAATGTGACCCTTCCAAAATGCCGAAAGTTGGCCGCGCGAAAGACAAGCAGCAAGTTAATCCAGCATTGGCCGATCTGTTGCGTGTTCTTTTAAAAACAAAAACCGAAACATCCGGCGTGGCGAGTAAGCTGATTGCACCTACTGCTGAGCTTGATGCTATCGCATCCGGTGAGCGAGACGTGCGGTCTTTGTCAGGCTGGCGGCGTGAGGTTTTTGGCGAAGACGCACTGCGCCTATGTGATGGCAAAATCGCGCTGTCTGCCCAAGGCAGCACCGTTAAAATCGTCGATCTTTCTTAAATTGAATGGGCGTCGCTTAACGGCGACGCACCTGCAATGCGTTACTGGTTGCCACCACGCGAATGGTGCGCACGCCGCGCAGCTCTTGATCTGTGCGGAAGATCGCCTCGGTCAATTCACGCGACTGTGGTGTACCTGTGCGGAAACCCGCTGGCTGAATCGCTTTTAGATTATAGGTTAGCACTCCATCGACAGGCAGATGATCTTCGTTTTCTGGCTCAAGCAAGACTTCGAATGCGCCTTGGGTCGCCGCAACGCCTTCGATACGGATCAATGCCCCGCCTGAAACACGCTCAACCTTAAGCTCTGTGACAGTTGAGACAGGCGTGCCGGGATAGGTGTCATCAGTGGTTGGACGGAAGATGCTTTCCTTTTCCTGCGGAATAAGCGGATTCACCTCTTCGGTGGATTCCACACGCTCCGCACGGCCAAACCAATTGATCGGATTCAAACGCGACTCGGCCACACGGCCGCAGCTCGTCAGAACCAGTGTCGATACCAAAAGAACACCAAGAGATTTCTGCATCTTTCGCCCCATATGCTTTGGCATAGGGTTACCCGATTGTACCGCCGTTGAAAAGCCGCAAGGCGGGGGTGGACCTTTTGTGTTGCGCTGGCTAACTGATGTGCAACGAAAGGATGACCGATGGCCAGCGCAGCATTTGAAGAAATCGTTGAAGATTTTGACTTTCTGGAAGATTGGGAAGACCGCTATCGCTATGTAATCGAGCAGGGCAAAGCGATGGACCCGCTTGATGATGCGCTTAAGGTGCCTGCCACCAAAGTGGATGGCTGTGCCAGCCAGGTTTGGCTGCATCCAAAGATCGAAAACGGCGTGCTGACCTTTGATGGTGAAAGCGACGCCATGATTGTACGCGGTCTGATTGCCGTTTTGCGCAAATTGTACAACGGTTTGACTTTGACTGAGGTTTTAAACGTGGATGCCCGCGCGGAGCTGGAACGTTTGGGGCTGAATGAGCATTTGTCGTCGCAGCGATCCAATGGTTTGCGTGCCATGATCGAGCGTGTGCGTTCTGTTGCATCGGCAGGCTGATTGGCCTTTAAGGCCAAGCCTTCGGCGAGAGTATTTTTAGAAAGATGAAGACGTGCGCCGCGCCTTGTTTTGAAGGTGGCGCAGGATGTAGATGCGGATGGCCGAGGCCAGACCGCTATCAAGATCACGCGATGCATCAATCTCTGCCGCTAAGGCATTGATTGGCATATTTTTTTCTTCGGCTATATCGAGGAAGGCACGCCAGAATTCGTCTTCGAGAGAAACGCTGGTGCGGTGACCTTTGAGCGTGAGTGAGCGTTTGACTGGGCGGCTCATGTGTCGTCCCGCTTATGCTCATCCAGATGCTGATGTAGTTTTTTGATCTCGGCTGTATCTGACAGTTTTTCCGCTTTGGTGCGGCCGAACTTTACAGCGTTTTGATCAGCGCGGGCTTTTTTGTCAGCCCGCGCCTTTTCTTTTTTAAACCGGTTTAGGTTAACCGGCTTGCCCATCAGTCTTTTGGGCCAATCATTTGCTCTGGACGCACAACCGCATCAAAGGTTGCCTCGTCCACAAAACCAAGCGCGATCGCTTCTTCTTTCAAAGTGGTGCCGTTTTTATGCGCGGTCTTCGCAACTTTGGTTGCGTTGTCATAACCGATGGTGGGCGCGAGTGCTGTGACCAGCATCAGCGATTCTTTCATCAGCTTTTCGATGCGTGGTTCGTTGGCTTGAATGCCGTTCAGCATACGCTCGGTAAAGCTATCAGCCACATCACCCAACAGCTGCATAGATTGAAGCAGGTTGTAAGACATCATTGGGTTGTAGACGTTCAATTCGAAATGGCCTTGAGAGCCCGCGAATGTCATGGCTGCATTGTTGCCCATGACGTGAGCGGCGACCTGCGTCATCGCCTCGGCCTGCGTTGGGTTGACTTTGCCCGGCATGATCGAGGAACCCGGCTCGTTTTCAGGCAAGATCAGCTCGCCCAGACCTGAGCGTGGACCAGAGCCCAAGAACCGGATGTCATTGGCGATTTTATACATCGAACCTGCCACTGTCGCCAATGCACCAGACATAAAGACCATGGCGTCATGTGCGGCGAGCGCTTCGAATTTATTTGGCGCGGTGACAAAGGGCAGGCCGGTGATTTCAGCCATATTGGCCGCAACTTTTTCGCCCCAGCCATTTTGAGTGTTCAGGCCGGTGCCAACCGCTGTGCCGCCTTGGGCAAGTTCATATATGCCTGGCAGGGCTGCTTGGATGCGGGCGATGCCCTGGCGGATCTGATGGGCGTAGCCACCAAATTCTTGACCCAGTGTCAGTGGTGTTGCGTCTTGGGTGTGGGTTCGGCCGATCTTGATGATGTCTTTGAATTCTTCAGACTTTGCTTCAAGACCTTCGGCCAACTTATTCAAACCAGGCAACAAAACGTCGCGCACGGTCATCGCTGCAGCGATGTGCATCGCGGTTGGGAATGTGTCGTTTGAAGACTGACCCATGTTGCAGTGATCGTTGGGGTGAACTGGATCTTTGGAGCCAATCACGCCGCCAAGGATTTCAATCGCGCGGTTTGCGATGACTTCGTTGGAGTTCATGTTGGACTGGGTGCCAGACCCGGTCTGCCAAACAACCAGCGGGAAGTTGTCGTCAAACTTACCTTCGAAAACTTCGCCAGCGGCCTGAATGACCGCATCTGCGATGCTGGCGTCCAGTTTGCCGCTTTCTTTGTTGGCCATAGCGCAGGCCTGTTTGATCACGCCAAGCGCGCGAACAATGGCAACAGGTTGTTTTTCCCAGCCAATTGGGAAGTTCATGATGGAACGCTGTGTTTGAGCGCCCCAATACTTATCGGTTGGAACTTCGAGCGGGCCAAAGCTGTCAGTTTCGGTGCGTGTGTCGGTCATTGTGAGCTCCGTAACAAATCTTGGCCAATGTCATACCTGACAGAGCGCAAAGTTCAATGCTGTATACAATTGAATACCACGCAAAATCGACTGTTTGCGTTAACCTTTCTTAAGGTGCACGATCAAAAGCCGTAAGAAATGCCCAAACGGGTCGCTTTTCCGCCAAGAATGGGCGAGATACAAAGGGAAAGAGCAGCGTGAACAAGGAAGACCCTTATGAGCGGCCCATCGCCGTTAAAAATCGCATATTTGTGTGATCTTAGTCCCAAACTGTCTTGGACGTATTCTGGCGGAAACGCGCGGATTTATAACGCGATGCAATCTCACGTGGGTGATGTGCAGTATATCGACAATGGCTGGGGGCTGGCCGAACCGCTGCGCAAGCTTGTGTTAAAAACCCCTGACGCTATTAATATCCGGGCGCGGTGGCGGTTGCACTATGCTCTGTCACGGGTGATTGCCCGCCATGTACAGCGGCAGCTGTTGGCGCAGGATTTTAACGTGGTAATGGGCGTGTATAGTATGCATTCCATGGCGCACCTTAAGGTGCCGGCAAATATGCTTTGCGCTTTTACATCAGATGCCACGCAATCCAGTTATCGCACGTCAGAAATTGGGGCAGGCTTTGGCAGCTACTTTACACCGGGCCGCTTGTTGGATGGTTGGGTGAAGCAACATGAAACACGCACGCTTTTGGCCAATGATCTCAACCTATGGCCATCTGATTGGCAGAAAGAGGTCGCCGATCGCTGTTATGGCTTAGAAGACCCAAAATCTCTGGTGTTGCCTTGGGGGGCGAACATCGCAACGCCTGATGCTGCGACGCTGAAGATCAATCAGGATTTTTCCGATGGCCTGCGCTTGTTGCTGGTGGGACGGGATTGGTGGGCCAAGGGAGGCCCCATGGTTCTTGAAACATTGGCACAGCTGCGTCAGCACGGGATAAAGGCGCGACTGTCGGTTGTGGGCACCACACCACCTAAACAAGACCTAAAGGCTTTAGGTGTGGAAGAGGCGGTCGATATCTATCCAAACTTGGATAAAACCATTCCAGCAGATCTTGAAACCTTTGAAGGCCTGTTCCGCAACAGTCACTTTCTGGTGCAGCCTTCGCTTGAGTCTTACGGTTTTGCCTTTTGTGAGGCATCTGCCTTTGCATTGCCCTCGCTCTGTATGCGGCGCGGGGGTGTTCCAGTATGGGATGGGGTGAATGGGCATGCAATCGCCCCAGATGCGGGGCCAGAGGCCTTTGTCGAGATCATACAGGGCTATCTGGCTGATCCGGCAACTTATGTCAGCCTACGCCAATCGGCACGTCAGTGCTTTGATGAAAAGTTGAATTGGGCCGCATGGGGAAAAGGGCTACAGGCGCTCTTGCGCGACCGGTTGGCGCAAAAGCGGCACGCCATCAACGCCGCATAAGGCGCTGGGGCAACAAATGGCCCCAGCCATCAAAGGTTTAATGGGTGCGTTTGCGGAACTTGAACACACGCGCCGGCGGCAGGTTGGCCCATACGGTGCCCAGCTTTTCCGAAGACACCCCAAGCTCGTGCTGCATCTCATCTGAAATGGGGGACTGTGGGCTATAGGTGATTTGGGTAAAGAACCCATCCTGCGCCATCACATTCATCGCACGCCCCACGACCTCACGCTGGATGGTAGGGCGCGACAAGACGGGCACACCGCTAACCACAGCACCAATCCCAGAAAGCTTAATCTTTTCTATATCTTGCGCCGGGCGGTTAATCACGCGAACTCCCGGGAATTTCTCGCACAATGCTTCGCAGAACCTTGGGTTCATTTCCATCAGTGTCAGGCGGTCTGGAGCAACACCGCGTTCCAATATGGCTTTGGTAAAGCTGCCGGTGCCCGGTCCGATCTCGACGATGGGGCCTTTGACATATTCAATACCCTCGGTCATCAAGCGGGCGGTCGCCGCAGAAGACGGGGCGATCGCCACAACCTGCGTGGGACGACGCATCATTTCGCCCAGAAAAATTGCAAAATCACTGGCCATTTGGAAAACCCTTGTTCGAAATTCACCTGCCTTTGATGAAAGACAGTTTGTGATTCCAAACAAGGTGTCGCGGCGAAATTTCACCGAAACGTCACATAGCCAAACTGGCAGGATTTATTTGCGGAAGCTGTCGAGGCTGACCACTTCGGCCTCGCCCTTGATTTCTTCTTCGGGAGTGTCGTCTTCGATATCATCTTCGACGTCATCCACATCCACCAGATGCAGCTCATCTTCATCGTCTTCATCATCGCTGGACTGGGTTTCAAACCGCAGTCCGAATTCGACGGATGGGTCTACAAAGGTCTGGATTGCGTCATATGGAATATACAGTGGCTCTGGCGCATCGCCAAAGTTCAGTGTGACCGCAAAACCTTCATCGGTGACATCAAGGTTGTCATACCAATGCTGCATCACCACCGTCATTTCTTCGGGATAGCGATCTGTCAGCCATGCGGCGATGTTCACATCGGGATGGCGTGTGTCAAAGGTGATAAAGAAGTGATGTTCACCGGGCAGACCATTGTCTTTGACGCCCTGCAAAACCTCTTGAATTAGGCCGCGCATCGCTTGATGCATCAGGTTGCCGTAGTCAATTGATCCGGTCATGGGAACCTCTATGTCTTCTTCCTTTTGACAACATAGAAGATTCGCCAGAAAACGAAAGCAGCGAACGCAATGAATTGCTTACATAAAGTGAATCACGCCGCCACAAAGCGCCCCAATTGCCAAAACTTTAGCCAATCCAAGCTTTTGAATAATCAACAAAAACCCGGCGACCAGCAATAATCCAAAGGCAATCGGCTGAAAGGTAGAGACATCCGGCAGCACACCAAATTGTGTTGTGGTGATCTTGGTAAACAAAACATGCAGCGCAAACCAAACTGATAGGTTCAGGATCACCCCAACCACAGCGGCTGTAATCGCACTCAATGCGCCTTTCAGTCGAGGCCGCGCAAGCAGCCACTCCACATAGGGCGCTGCGGCAAATATCCACAGAAAACAAGGTACAAAGGTACACCAAAGTGTCAAAGCGCCCGCCAATAGCATCAGCCCAACACCCCCTTGCTGATAGCCCGCCAACAGGCCAACAAATTCAGTGACAAGGATCAGCGGCCCCGGCGTGGTTTCAGCCAAGCCCAGCGCATCAATCATTTGCGTCGTACTGATCCAGCCATAATCAATGCTGACCGTTTGGGTCATATAGGCCAGAACCGCATAGGCGCCGCCAAAGGTCACAACCGCGAGCTTTGAAAAGAACAGCGCGATGTCTGTCAGGAACTCTTGGTTCAGTGCAGCCACCACAACCACCGGTGTCGCCCAAAGCGCAGACCAGATTACAATTGTGCTGGCGGTTTTCCCAAAAGAACGCGCGGGCAGGGCGATTGTGTCTGTCTTCGGTTCTGTCGCCCGCAGTGCGCCCAGCGCGGCGGCAATCGCCACAATCAAGGGAAACGGAAGCCCAAGCGCAAAGATCGCCACAAAAGCGGCCAAAGCAAGCCCCCATGAAAACCGATCCTTTAGGGCTTTGTTGGAAATCTTCCAAAGCGCTTGCAAAACTACGATCACCACAGCGGCCTTGACGCCAATAAAGGCGGCTTGCACCACAGGCAGCGCGCCGTAGCTGACGTACAGAGCGGCCAAAGCAAGGATGACAGCCGCTCCGGGCAATACAAACAACAGCCCCGCCAGTAGACCGCCCAAGATCCCGCGCAACTTCCAGCCGGTATAGGTGGCCAGTTGCATCGCCTCTGGGCCGGGCAGCAACATGCAGAAACTCAAAGCCCCCAAAAACTGTTTTTCGCCCAACCACTTACGGTCTTCGACCAGCTCTTTGTGCATAAGCGCGATTTGTGCCGCTGGACCACCGAATGACAACACTCCAATGCGTCCAAAGACGCGCCATAGATCAACCATGCTGGGGGGCATTACTTTTCTCCGCTCGATTTCGGCCAGTCGTGACCTTCGGTGTGGGCATCACGTGCCCAGCGGTAAAGCGCATCATAGATCGCAAATCCAGCCTTGAGTTGCTGGGAATCGTCTTTGTACTGACGCGACAAGCCAGCCGATATGGCCAAAAGGCCCGCGGCCTCGGGCGCAAGGTGGTGCTGGTTGGTATCGGCTGCGCGCACAACCATTGCCAATCGCTGTAGCGGGGTGCATGACAGGCCAAAGCGTTCGATCATCAAATCAAAGGTGCATCGATCGTCGCGATGGCTCCAATCGCCGTCTTCCATATCAAAAGGGGTGGCCCCAAATCGATCAGCCACATCATCGACCTCTGCTGGTGGCACGAATAGGAACTGTGCATTTGGGTTCACAAACCGCTGAATCAGCCAAGGGCAGGCGATTCGATCAATCTTGGGGCGGTGGCGCGTAACCCATAGATCAGACACTTGATGCAGGGTTTTCACTGGAACCGCCGGAAGCCCGGCTGTTTTCCAATTCACCATGCCGCCTTCAAGCACTTCAGCCGCAATCCCTTGCGCCCGCAACGAGGCCGCAACCCCATGGCTTAGTTTTTTGCCTTTGTGGCAAATGATTACAGCGCGATCTTTGCGCAGGTCACTGGCAAGGTTTGCGTGATCCTTAAAGTCAACCAGCCGCGCAGTTGGCACCATGACCGGAATGGCGGCCACGTCTTCGGGAATGCGCACATCGATGATATCGGGGCAATCCGGTGTGCCAATCAGGCGCATCAGTTGTGTCGTGGAAACTTCGTTGAACGCAGGCATAGGGCATCCTTCATAAAATTGAACAGAGGATGCGATCGTCTGGCCTTGGCCTCACGGGGTAATCGCAGACCCCATAGGCTAAAGATGCCAGACCGCTTGCATCAGGTCAATCGGGTCAAAGCAATTATGGTCACTCTAGAGTGGCGCGTTTGGTGTGGGCAATCAATTGCTTAACTCCAAAACAATTGGCACCAACATCTGGAATTCGTAGACCAAGAAGACCATCTGTTTCTTATCCGTTTTTAAGATGCGTTAAGATTTATGAGCTTTCCAAACAGCACCACCACACTTCAGGCGATGATGAAACCCTACGCCAGTCCGCAACACACCGCTGTTGGGATGAGCCTGACGCGGGGCGATACAGATTTCACGCGCGCTGGTGATGGTATTGCGGGGATCGCGGATGAGGCACTGATCTTTGAGATCGGGTCGATCACCAAAGTCTTCACCGCGATATTGCTTTATGTCCTGGTAGAAGAAGGAAAGGTGGACCCAGACGCGCCGATCCAAACGCTTTCAGATGACTTATCGGATGTGCCAGGCTGGATCACAGCCAGACAACTCACCTCGCATACCAGTGGGTTGCCGCGTATCCATGTGCCGATATGGCAAGCGCTGCTCAGGCCTTTGCCCAAAGATCCCTATGCCAGCTTTTCACGGGCAGATCTGATGGATTGGATGCGAAGCCGATCTGCAAAAGAACCGCCTACTAAGCCACGTTACGGCTATTCCAATCTGGGTGTCGGTCTATTGGGAGAGGCCTTGGCCATCGCAGAGGGTGTTCCCTTTGTTCAATTGCTCACCACCAAAGTCTTAGCCCCCCTTGGGATGACCGATACAACCGATCACCTGAGTGCAGAACAGCTTTGTCGGTTTGTGCATCCAAAAAACACAAAAGGCCAACTTGTACCGCCTTGGACGTTTCAGTCTATGGCAGCGGCCGGGTGCTTACGCTCATCTGCGCGTGATTTGGCGCGTTTTTCGGCCCGGGTGATCCAAGCGATGAACGCCCCTGAAACCACGCTTGATCGCGCCATATGCGCGACGGCAGCCCCGATCTTCGGCCTTGGTCCTCGGCGTGCGACTGAACCCGTCGCGCAATGCGCCGGCTGGATTTCTATGTCGCTGACAAACGAAAGCGCTAGAATTCTTCACCACGATGGGGGCACTGCGGGCGCAACAAGCGGGCTTTACATTTGCCCTGAAAATTCAATGGCTTTGGCGGTTCTTTCGAACAACGGCGTCGCGGTCAATCTGATGGCCAGCCTAAAGCTAGAATGGTCGAACCAGCGCAAGCAGGCACAACAGTATTTCGATTCATATTAGGGATGGTGGAAGTGCAGGTTTCTGTTGCCAGGTACCTGCGAACCCCGCCAAAGGCAGCTAGCCCAAGGACTTAAAGGTCAGTATCTCCGGTCGCTTACGCGGCCATTGCTACTGGAGCACGATTGTCATTTGCAATTGTACAAGTTTCGCCGATAACGGTGGCAGACAGCCGAAACAAAGCTAACCCCTTTAGACGTTCGTCGATCCTATTTCGTCCCCTCGCTTCTGATTGTGATCCCCAAATGAAGGACACCGCCAGAGTGTTATGGTGGAGACGCCGGGTACCGCCCCCGGGTCCGATCCGCTTATTACGAGCGCGTTTATGTTCATAGTCCCGAAGGACAACTTAGAAATATGGTGTCGTGGCCTAAGATGCAAGAGGGGGTTTCAGACTTAAGCGCCTAAAATCCCCACACTTTCGGTCTTGGTTCGGCATTATTTCGCACATGCAGAAAAATTGACTGGCTCAGGTCTTGAACTTCGAATGCTTAGACGCAATTTGAGACAAAAGTTAACAAAGTTTTACGAGTTGAGACATGATACCGTCCAATCTATTCACAAGCAGCGCGGTTGCGTTGCTGCTTTCTTCATCTATGGCATCTGCAAATCCGGTGACATTCGGGGCCTCAGGGTATCTCGCGGCAGGCATCCAAAGCGATCGTTCTGTTGATGAGTTTATCTTTGGTGATTTCAATCTAAGCGCTGAATACAACCGGTTTACCGCCAACCTTGGGGGCTTTGGTCAGGTGGGGCGCCCACATGAAACCTATGTCACCCTTGGGTATCAATTAGACAGTGGTCATCTTGAATTGGGCGTGCCAAAACCGGCTTATGATTGGTTTGCCACCTCACCAGAGATCACAGCTTTGCCGCATAACTCTTTGTTTAGTATAGGAACAACCCAAAGTCGCACCACGCAGGGTGCGATTACTCAAGAAGCGTACCTGCCGGTTGGTTTATCGATTACATCAACTGCAGAGACAATCAAATATGCTGCTTCGTTGCATTACGTCGACACCTATGACGAATACGTCCTAGGGGCTGGCGGCGCGTTTGAAACACAGTTCGGCACGCTTGAGGCGGCAGCAGAAATCGTAAAACAACCCGGCAGAACCTTGGTGAACGCTAAGGCTGGTCTATCCCAAAATGTTGGGAAAACCACCTTTGCAGCGACGGCCTATTATGCCGACGCCAATGATCTGGGAACATCTTTGGAACTGTCTGCAGAGCATGATTTTTCCGATCAGCTTTCCGTGTTGGCCTATCATCGCCACAGCTTTAACCCTGATCGCGACCACACCGGTGTCAGCATGGCCTATGAAATAGCGCCGAAAACATCGGTTCGCTTGTCTGCGGCTTATGAAGATAACGATCCGATTGCAGGGGCACTGCTGGCGCGCGAATTTTAACGCTGTTGCGCAGCGCGCTTTTCAAAGGCGTTCTGAGACAACTTGCGCGTTTCTTCTTCAAGCTCTGTTAGACCCGTCGTAACCGCCTCGGCGTCGCCCTGATCAAGCGCGTCGACAATCATGGTGTGTAGCTCAACGATGCGCGCACGATCCCGTTCTGTGAAGGTGATCATGTTCATCAGGGGCTGCATGGCCTCGACTGCACCGGCAAGCTGATAGCTCAGCACCGGGTTTGCGGCGCTATCCACAAGTGCGCGGTGAAACGCAACGTCAGAGGCGCAAAAGGCCTCATCCGACAGGCCCGGCTGATTTTGGCGAAAGACTTCGGCGCGCATGGTGGCCAAATGATCTGCATCGCGACGAGTCGCAGCCAAAGGCGCACAGGCCCTCTCCAGCGCATAGCGCGCCTCACAAGCCGTATCAAAGCTGACCGCATTCATACTGAGCAATAGGGTCGCCGTGGTGATCTGCTGCGCATAGGCATCTTCATAGCTCAGCCGATTCACAAAGGCACCGCCGGTGGCACCACGTTGCGTGCGGATAAGCGATTGCGCAGCCAAACGTTTTAACGCCTCACGCACGGTGGAGCGTGACACTTCGAATTGCTCGGTCAGTTCGGTTTCCGAAGGCAGACGCTCGTCTACAATCAAATCCCCGGCAATGATCGCATCTTTGATGGCAGAGGCGATCTGAACAGAGAGGTCTGCAGAGCTATTGGGATCAATTTTCACACAGCATTCCTTTGTGACGTTACGGCGCGGGTTGAGATTTTAATTGTCAGACAATTGGAAATGTCAGACATTTAAAACAACACCAGCGGTTTTAACCACAATCCGCGCATCCTTGCAAATTCGGAGAATTCTGTGTCGTCACGCGTTGCTCATATGATCAGACAAATGGCCGGGCTTCATTGGCTTATGCTATTCGCGGGGATCTTATTGTGCTGGCTGGCGCTATTCTTCATGTCCGCGCCACAAGAGTTGCGTACCTTGTCAGCGATCTATGGCACCGATTTCTGGGTGGCTCTGTGCACCATGACACCAGACGCCGTTGGCGCACTTAAGATGATCCTGATGTGGTCCTTGATGAGTGCGGCCATGATGGCGCCGACGGCTTTGCCTGCTTTTGCCACCTATGATGATTTAGGGCACGCGGATGACCGCATTAATTTTCCCGCACTCGTGGGGGGCTACCTTATTGTTTGGGTTGGGTTTTCCGTCTTTGCAGCGCTTATACAAATGGCGCTGCTGCGCGCAAATATGGTCACTGTATTTGGTGACAGCCGATCTGCCATCTTGAATGGCGTGCTGCTGCTGATTGCCGGGGGATACCAGTTTACCAACTTGAAACATGCCTGCCTTTCAAAGTGCCGGCGGCCCTTGGTGTTTTTCATGCAGCACTGGGAAGAGGGGCCGTTTCGCAATGGTCTACGCCTTGGGCTTGTGTGCTTGGGCTGCTGTTGGGCGCTGATGCTGCTCGGATTTGTGGGCGGCGTGATGAACCTAGGGTTCATGGCGCTCGCGACGGTTTTGATGGTGATCGAGAAACTGCCAGACATTGGCCGCTGGGTCACGACCCCTTTGGGTGTTGTGCTGATCGCAGCTGGGCTTTGGCAATTTGTGAATATAATTTAGTGGAGGAAACTATGTCGGAAACTCAAACAGCACCCGCTGTGGCAGCGGAAATTCCGCCTTGGGCGATCAAGGGCGAACTTATTCTGAACTGCAACTGCACAGTGTTTTGCCCGTGTGTGGTTTCATTGGGTCAACACCCGCCAACCGAAGGCTACTGCCAAGCTTGGGCCGGTGTGCGCATTGATGAAGGCCACTTTGGCGATGTGGATCTGTCAGGCCTGAACGTAGGTCTTGTGCTTGAAATCCCGGGTCTCATGGCGCGCGGCAACTGGAAAGCCGCAGCCTATATTGATGACCGTGCCAGCGAAGAAGCCTACGACGGCCTGATTGATATTTTCTCTGGAAAAGCAAGAGGAACCACCGGTCTCTTTAAGCTATTGGTCAGCGAATTCCTTGGGGCAGAGCGCGCACCTGTTGTGTTTGAAACCGAAGGCAAAACACGCCGTTTGATCGTGGGCAAACACATCCACGGTGAAGTGGTACCTGTGGGCGGTGCAGATGATGGCGAAGACATCGTTGTGAAGAACACCCAATACTGGATGGGCGCTGACATCACCGTTGCTACAGCCACCAAAGGCCGCGTGCGTGCCTATGGTCGTGTTTGGGATTTTGACGGACGTTCCGCAGAAATCTGTCAGATTGATTGGAAAGGCCCGCGCTGATCCAGCGCCTTTTGGGACCATTTGGAAAGAAAGAGAGCACTCATGTTTAAAGCCTTGATGATGCGTCGGGATGACGAGACCGGCAAAGCCACTGCCGCGTTCGAAGACCTGACCGAGAATGATCTGCCAGAGGGTGACGTGACTGTTGCCGTCGAGTATTCGACCGTGAACTACAAAGACGGTCTGTGCCTAAGCGCAAAGGGTGGGGGCCTTGTGCGCAATTACCCGCATATTCCGGGAATTGATTTCGCCGGTACCGTGGAAAGCAGCAATGACGACAGATACGCACCGGGCGATCGCGTTGTTCTGACAGGTTGGCGCGTGGGCGAAATGTTCTGGGGTGGGTATTCTCAGAAGGCACGGGTAAAGGCCGATTGGCTGGTGCCATTGCCAGAAGGCGTTGAAACCCGTCAGGCGATGGCTGTTGGCACTGCAGGATTCACTGCAATGTTGGCTGTTATGGCTTTGGAAAACCACGGTTTAACGCCTGAGCAAGGCCCGGTTCTTGTAACCGGTGCGGCGGGTGGTGTTGGCTCTGTCGCCACAGCGATTTTGGCCAATCTTGGTTACGAGGTTGCTGGTGTGACAGGCCGCCCAGATACAAATGACTATCTGAAATCCCTTGGCGCCACGCAGATCATTCCACGTGAAGATCTAAACGAAACCACAAAACGCCCGCTGGAAACAGAAACATGGGCGGGTTGTGTGGATGCAGTGGGTGGCCCCATGCTGGCGCGCGTCTTGGGCCAGATGAAGTACGGTGCTTCTGTTTCTGCGGTGGGTTTGGCCGGCGGGGCCAATCTTCCTGCGACGGTCATTCCGTTCCTGCTGCGTGGCGTCAACCTCTTGGGGATCGATTCCGTGATGCAGCCCTATGACAACCGCTTGGCCGCTTGGAAACGCATCGCCTCAGATCTGCCAATGGATAAGCTGGAGGCCATGGTGCACCCGGCCACATTGACCGATCTGCCGCAACTGGGCGCCGATATTCTGGCCGGTCAGGTGCGCGGTCGTGTCGTCGTAGACGTCAACGCATAAACACAATTCTAGCCGCGCCAGCTGATCATTTAAGTTGGCGCGGTATACCGATGTATGGCATCACTACAGCTGAACCTTTTATCAGCCGTGAGATATTCCGATGTCCTATGATCCAGAAAACATCTTTGCCAAAATTTTACGCGGCGAAATCCCGTGTGAGAAGATTTTCGAAGACGATGAAACGCTGGCGTTTATGGACATTATGCCCCGGTCCAAAGGCCATTGCCTTGTGATCCCCAAAACCCGGTGCCGCAACATGCTGGATGCCACGCCCAAACAACTCAGCGCCTGTATTACAACGGTGCAACGGGTTGCGCAGGCGGCCAAAACGGCCATGGGTGCACAGGGTATCACCATTCAGCAATTCAACGAGGCCGCAGGCGGGCAGGAAGTGTTGCATCTGCATTATCACATTCACCCCCGCCACGAAGGCGTACCGATGGGCCCAGCAGGCCAGATGGGTGACTTTGGGGAAATCAAAGCCCACGCAGAAAAAATCCGCGCGGCGCTTGAAAGCTAAGGCGTCTTGGCCAACATTGCTGAGGTGGCGCAAGGGATTGCGCAACCCATCAAAGCCATATCGGGAAGGAGACTTGCGTGACGTTGGATGTGGATTTTGTACGAGGGCAATTCCCGGCCTTTGCGGAACCCAGCCTGAAAGGGCAGTCATTCTTTGAAAACGCGGGGGGCTCGTATACCTGTCAGCCCGTGATTGATCGTCTGACACGGTTTTACCACCAACGCAAAGTTCAACCCTATGCGCCTTATGCCGCGAGCCAAGACGCAGGCGCAGAAATGGATGAGGCGCGCCAACGCCTTGCGGCATGGATGGGTGTTGAAACCGATGAAATCAGTTTTGGCCCATCTACTACGCAAAACACCTATGTGCTGGCCCAGGCGTTTCGGCAGTGGCTGTCCGAAGGTGACGCGATCATCGTGACCAACCAAGATCACGAGGCCAATTCCGGCCCGTGGCGGCGTTTGGCCGATGCTGGGATCGAAGTGCGCGAATGGTGCATTGATCCGCAAACAGGGCATCTTAACCCTGATGATCTGGCTAATCTGCTTGATGACTCTGTGCGCCTTGTGTGTTTTCCGCATTGTTCCAATGTCGTGGGCGAAATAAATCCAGTGACCGAAATCACAGCGCTGGCCCATGCAGCGGGCGCCTTTGTTTGCGTAGATGGGGTAAGCTATGCGCCACATGGGTTGCCCGATGTGGGCCATCTAGGGGCGGATATCTATCTGTTTTCGGCCTACAAAACATATGGCCCTCATCAAGGTGTCATGGTCATGCGCAGATCACTGGGGATGATGCTGCCCAATCAGGCGCATTATTTTAACGCAGATGTCTTGTACAAACGCTTCACACCCGCAGGGCCTGATCATGCGCAAGTGGCGGCCTGTGCCGGGATGGTGGATTATTTTGAGGCCATGGCCAACCACCACAACATCGGTGGTTCGGATGCGGAACAAGGGCAGGGCGTGCACGATCTGATGCGTACCCATGAAACCGAATTGTTGCAGCCTGTGCTTGATATGATCACATCCCGCAATACGCTGCGCCTGCTTGGCCCATCAGAAGCCGCCAAACGCGCGCCGACAATCGCAATTGTGCCGCAGGGCAATCCCGTCGAAATCGCTAAAACCCTTGCAGACCAAGGTATTATGTCAGGCGGCGGTGATTTTTATGCAGTACGGGCACTTGAGGGCATGAACATTGATCCCGCCAGCGGCGTATTGCGTCTAAGCTTTGTGCATTACACCAGCAAGGCAGACATTGATAAGCTTTTGACTGCGTTGGATGCGGTTCTTTAACCGCCAAACTGAGACTTGCGGCAACACCTGAAAGTTGTTTTTCGTGCGCGTCTTGATGGGTGAAGCGTGTAAGGGGTAGGCTTGCACAAAATAATGCAGGACACTCCTCATGCCGACAGGCGCAAAACTTACTTCAGCGATATGCCTTGCCATTATGGCGATGATCGTATCCGAGCTGTTTAAACCACAAATGCCCGAGGGCACAGCTTTTGGGACATTCACCTATGTGAATATGGCCTTTGCTTTTATTATTGGGTGGCGCACCATGGGCAGAAACGTAGGGCAGGGCCTTGTCTACGCGTTAAACCATGGTCTCACAGCAATGCTTGCATTGGTCATTTTACTTCTGTTTTTACACAGCAGCTGGATCATGCTCCAGAACTCTACAAAGCTGCGGTATGACTCTGTTTCAGAAGCGATCCAATCAATCTTTTTGATGATGATGGAATACGGCTTGCTTTTGATGACTCCTACGATCATCACGGTGCTGTTGGGTGGCGCACTTCTGACAGGTATGATGGCAGAAGGCGCGTCTCGTCGCTGGAGATAAAGTGTTGTCTACATTGTTTTTTTACGGAACGCTTCGGCACCTGCCGTTGCTAGAGATTGTTTTGGGCCGTTCTTTGAATGACGGCGATATTTCAAACGCCACATTGCAAGGGCATCAGCCCTATGCGGTGGCAGGAGAATCCTTTCCTATTATCGTGACCGAAGAGGGAACGACCGAAGGCGTGATTGTCCGTAATTTGACGGAAACAGAAGTCGCGCGATTGAATTTCTATGAGGGCGGGTTTGATTATGCACTCAAGTCTGTGCCTGTTGAAACATCAGGTGGGATAGAAACCGCGGAGGTCTACTTTCCCACACCTGATCGCTGGCAAACAGCAGCGCTGTGGTCGCTTCAAGATTGGCAAAACACTTGGGGGGAACTTTCCTGTTTGGCCGCCCAAGAAGCCATGAGCTTTTTCGGGCAACGCACTGATTCAGAACTTGATTTCATGTTTCCGATGATCCGCGTCCGGGCAGCGCAAAAGCTACAGGCACAACGCGAAAATCGTGCCTATAGCCCCTCTGGATTTGGCCGTGAAGACGTGAAATCCCTTGGGTTCACGCGGCCTTACACGCAGTTCTTTGGCGTCGAAGAACATGAGTTTTCATTCAAACAATATGACGGCACCGCAAGCGCAGCGGTCAAGCGTGAGGTGTTCATGGGCACCGATGCCGCTATATTGCTGCCCTATGACCCGGTTCGAGATCGCGTCATGCTGGTAGAGCAATTCCGTCCTGGTCCCTTTGTGCGCAATGATGACAAACCTTGGGTTCTTGAACCAATCGCAGGTCGCATTGATCCCGGAGAAACGCCCGAACAATCCGCTCATCGCGAAGCCGCTGAAGAAGCCGGAATTACGATCAGCGCGCTGCATAAAATAGGACAATGTTACGCCTCTCCGGGCTGTAGCACCGAGTATTTCTTTATGTTTCTGGCCGAAACCGATCTACCCGATGACTCCACCGGGGTGTCAGGACTTGCAAGCGAATCTGAGGATATTAAATCCTATCTGCTTAGCTTTGATGAACTGATGGAACTGGTGGATACGATGCAAGCAGCCAACGCGCCGTTGGTCTTATGTGCCCTTTGGTTGGCGCGCCATCGAGACAGACTTCGCGCCGCAGCGTCGCGATGACTTGAGTTCCGTCCGCAGGCACCATAGACAGGGTCCAAGACGTTTTTAAGAAAGGCGCAAACGATGCGTATTGTTCAAGATTTGGCTGACGCCATTGGCAACACCCCTCTGATCCGGCTGAACAAGGCCAGCGAAGAAACGGGCTGTGAAATTTTGGGCAAAGCAGAGTTCATGAACCCTGGCCAATCGGTCAAGGATCGTGCCGCACTTTATATCATCAAAGACGCCATCGCACGCGGCGATCTGCGCCCCGGTGGCACGATCGTCGAAGGAACCGCAGGCAACACCGGGATCGGTCTTGCGCTGGTTGGCGCCTCGATGGGCTTTAAAACCGTGATTGTTATTCCTGAAACACAAAGTCAGGAAAAGAAAGACATGATCCGCCTTGCTGGGGCGGAATTGGTACAGGTGCCGGCCGCGCCTTACAGCAACCCAAACAACTACGTGCGCTATTCCGGTCGTCTGGCTGAAGAAATGGCGCGCAATTCCAACGAAGGCGTGATCTGGGCCAACCAGTTTGACAACGTCGCCAACCGTCAAGCCCATGTTGAAACCACCGGTCCAGAAATCTGGGAACAAACTGGTGGCAAGGTTGATGGTTTTGTCTGCGCCGTGGGCTCTGGTGGCACATTGGCTGGCGTTGGCACAGCACTACAGTCCAAAGGTGTGAAAATTGCGCTCTCAGATCCGGAAGGGTCTGGCATGTACAAGCTGTACACAGGCGATGAAAACCCCGGCAATTCCATCACCGAAGGCATTGGCCAAGGGCGGATCACTGCCAACCTTGAAGGTTTCACACCTGACATGAAATTCCGCATTCCAGATGCTGAATCTCTGCCAGTTGTTTTTGATTTGTTGCAACACGAAGGCCTGTGCCTTGGTGGCTCTTCCGGCGTGAACGTGGCAGGCGCCATTCGCATGGCCAAAGAAATGGGCCCGGGCCACACCATTGTCACCGTACTGTGTGACTATGGCACGCGCTATCAATCCAAACTGTTCAACCCAGACTTCCTGCGCGACAAGGGGCTTCCGGTGCCAAGCTGGATGACCAGCGGGCCGCGCAGCATCCCCGGCGTGTTTGAAGACGTTTGAGGCTTAAGATGATCAACGCATTACGCGTTTGGCTTTCAACCGTGCTGCTTTTTTGCGGCACGGTTTTTCTTTTTGCACAAAACGATAACACGCCAGACTACGCCGCTTGGAAAGCTGTCGCGGAGCGCGCATCAAACGCAGTCGAAGCGGGGCGCGCCTCTGACACGGCCCTCGGCGAGCTGCGCAGCCAGCTTGTGCTATGGCGCGATATCTTTGATACGGCCCGTGGAACCAACGCAAACGCGATTAAAATCGTAGGCGACCAGCTAAACGCGCTTGGCCCAGAGCCGGATGAGGGCGAACCAGCAGATATCGCCACGCAACGGCAATCGTTGTCTGCAAGTCTGTCGGTGCTGCGCGCACCGGTTCAGACAGCCGAAGTTGCCTACACAGAGGCGGATGGCTTGATTGGTGGCATTGACGACATCCTACGTGAACGTCAGGCCGATGCGCTGTTGCAGCGCGGGCCTTTGCCTGTAAACCCGGTGAACTGGCCAGAGACCCTTGAGGAAACAACCGCCTCTGTACAGGGTATGTGGAACGAAGTTGCAAGCGCTTGGAACAACCCGGTTCAATTTGCCGACCTGCGCAACAACGCGCCAGAAGTGCTGCTTTTGCTGTCGCTCGCCTTTCTGCTGTTGGCGCGTGGGCGTCTTTGGTTTGAAAAGCTGGCCTTTTCCATTCAGGTGCAATCAGCAACCATGGGCCGTTGGCTTGCATCGTCGGCTGTTTCATTGGGGCAAATCCTTTTGCCGTGGGCCGGGCTTATGGCGCTGGTGTCTGCGGCCTATGCCACAGGTTTGACGGGTTTGCGCGGCGAGCTGATCTTATCGAGCCTGCCTTGGGCGGGCTTTATCCTGTTGGCGTCAATTTGGCTGGGCGGTCGGGTCTTTCCAAAGTCGGAACAGGTAGAGCCGTTTATTCGCTTGCCTGCTGAAAAGCGCGCCGAAGGGCGGGTCTATTCGGGGCTTTTGGGTCTTGTTTTGGCATTCGAAACGCTTTTGGAAGACCTTGTTCAATACGATACATGGACGGATGCAGCACAGGCCGTGGCCTATTTCCCGCTGTTTGTGATTACGGGGATTGTCCTGTGGCGCATGGCCATCTTGCTTAGCCATCACAACCCAGAAGACGAAGACACAAGCTACAGCGACCAGCTGATCGCTGTCTTAGGGCGTATCCTGTTTGGGATTGCACTGTTTGGCGTCGCGATCGCAGCCATCGGATATTTTAACGCCGCCAAGCAATTGATGTTTCCGACGATCACAACGCTGCAAGTGCTTGCGGCGGTCTTGGTCCTGCAACGCGTGGCCACTGCGGTGTTTGTACTGGCCTCTGGCGGACGGGACGGGGCCAAGGACAGCCTGATCCCGGTTCTGATCGGTGTTGCGATGGTGATTGCCGCAATGCCCATCCTGTCGATGGTCTGGGGCGCACGTAGCTCTGATCTCGCAGAGCTTTGGTTGCGCCTGTCACAAGGCGTTCAAGTTGGGGATACCAATTTTTCACCGGCCGATTTCTTTACCTTTGTCCTGATTTTCTTTGCCGGGTTTACCCTAACGCGCCTGCTTCAGGGGGCGATGAAAAACACCATTCTGCCAAAGACGAGAATGGACATTGGCGGTCAAAACGCTGTGGTTTCGGGCCTTGGCTATGTGGGCATCTTCCTTGCGGCTTTGATTGCCATCAACGCCACCGGCATCGACCTCAGCTCCATCGCGCTTGTCGCAGGTGCATTGTCCGTCGGCATTGGTTTTGGTCTGCAAAACGTGGTGTCAAATTTTGTCAGCGGCATCATCCTGTTGATCGAGCGCCCAATTTCCGAAGGCGACTGGATCGAGGTGAATGGCAGCATGGGCTATGTGCGTGACATCTCTGTTCGCTCTACCCGGATTGAAACCTTTGACCGTACAGATGTGATAGTGCCCAACGCTGATCTGGTCAGCGGCACCGTCACCAACTATACCCGCGGCAACACAGTCGGGCGCGTCATTGCACCGGTTGGCGTGGCTTATGGCACGGACCCGCGGCGCATCGAAAAGATCCTGCTTGAGATCGCAAATGCTCACCCAATGGTGTTGCAAAACCCAGCCCCCAGCGTTGTATTTCAAGGCTTTGGGGCCAGCTCGCTTGATTTCGAAATCCGCGCCATTCTGCGTGATGTGAATTGGGTGCTGAGCGTACGATCTGATCTGAACTATGCCATCGCCGAGCGCTTTATGGCCGAAGGCATCGAAATTCCATTTGCCCAAACAGACATTTGGCTGCGTAATCCCGAAACACTGCACCCTGCACAAGACGGGCCAAGAAAGCAGTACGGGACAAAGACTGAGGAGAGCCCAGAATGACCGATTTATTGTTCCGCCAAGACAGCTATATACGCGAAGCCACGGGGCTTGTTGTGGGCCACACCCCCGAAGGCGGCATCATTCTGGATAGCTCTTTGTTTTATCCAACCGGCGGCGGCCAGCCCGGTGATAGCGGTGGCCTTGCTTGGGATACGGGCACTTTAAAAATCGCCACCGCCGTCAAGGCCGAGGATGCCGGCATCGCCCTTGTTCCCGCCGAGCCCGCGCCATTGCCGCCTGTGGGAACACGCGTGATCCAAACACTGGATTGGGAACGCCGTCATCGCCACATGCGGGTTCACACCGCGCTGCACCTCTTGTCGGTGATCATTCCACTGCCCGTGACAGGTGGGTCGATTGGCGTTGAGAAAGGGCGGCTGGATTTTGATATGCCAGAGGCGCCCACCGACAAAGACGCGCTGGAAGAGCAGCTGAATGACCTGATTGGTCGCGATCTTGAAGTGACCGAAGATTGGATCAGTGACGATCAACTGGCCGCCAATCCGGGGCTGGTCAAAACCATGTCCGTTCAGCCGCCCAAAGGCCAAGGCCGCGTGCGCCTTGTACGGATCGGGCAGGGCGATGAACAAGTTGATCTGCAACCCTGCGGCGGCACCCACGTCGCCCGCACCACCGAGATCGGCCGCGTGCGCCTTGGCAAAATCGAGAAAAAAGGCCGCCAAAACCGCCGCGTGAACTTGCACCTGGAGGGGTGAGCTGAGGAGATTGTGCTCAACTTTGCGGACTTTGCTGCCGTTCGCCGGACCCAACTCAAAGTCTGTTTTGCCCTGATTTGTCTCCGCCAAAGCCATCTTTCATGAGAGAATCCAGCATCGGACAAGCCGCAGTCCCGTCATCACAGTTCGCGGACAAGCTCAGAAGTGCTTCGCGGAGGCGTGTCAGGTTTTCGATCTTGGCGTTGATCTCATCCAAATGGTTTTCGGCCAAGACCTTCACTTCACCGCAACTTCGATCATCCTGTTCCGTCAGCGACAGGAATGTCTGGATGATTGAGATTGGGAAACTCAAGTCTCGACATCGCCGAACGAACCTCAGTGTCGCAATTTCATCAGGTGAATAGAGCCTGCGTCCGGCTGCAGACCGCCCCGGTTTTGGAACTATGCCTTCACGTTCATAATAGCGGATCGTTTCGATGTTCACACCGCTTTGTTCTGATGCCTTGCCGATGGTGAACATTTTGCTTGCTCCTGTAGTCACTACAGGAGTTAGAACCTAAAAATGGACGTGAACGCAAATCAACAAACAGCGACTGAACCCGGTGTGGCTACACGACTAGCCATGCCACTCGCGGCACTTCTCGCATTGTTGTCAGCCTCATGCTGTGTGTTGCCAATTGGGCTGTCTATCATCGGCCTTGGAGGCACATGGCTCACAATGCTTGGGCCTTTCATTGCGTATCG
Source organism: uncultured Paracoccaceae bacterium (assembly GCA_947498415.1). Classification (GTDB taxonomy): domain Bacteria; phylum Pseudomonadota; class Alphaproteobacteria; order Rhodobacterales; family Rhodobacteraceae; genus Cognatishimia. Next base: position 49,281 of record CANMKB010000002.1, on the reverse strand, counting down.
AGGTTTGATCCTTGTCGCAGTCGCCATAGCGCTCATCTGGGCGTGGTATCGGTTGATATCGCTCAGATCATGCGCAACGCGTAGGCGGTCCACGATAATCTGGACATCCCTCGCAACCATTGCCTTCTTGGTTGCACTGTCATCGCCATATTGGGAAGCCTCAGCACAACGGTTCATGTGGGATTTATGGAGGTCGACCCGATGAAGAGCAAACTATTGGCACTTGGAGTAGGCGGAACGATCCTCGCAATCCTCTGCTGTTTCACGCCGTTGCTGCCGGTTGTACTCACAGCACTTGGTCTGACTGGCTTGCTTGGCGTTCTCTACAACGACGCTGTTTTGCTGCCGATCTTGGCAGGTTTTCTTATACTGACGGGGTATGCGCTATGGCGACAGAAGCAACAAAAGTAGTCTTGGAATCCACGCTGACCTGTCCATCTTGTGGGCATGTGGAGACTGAGACTATGCCCACTGACGCCTGCCAGTGGTTCTATGAGTGCAAGTCCTGCCAGACAGTATTGAAACCGCTCGAAGACGACTGTTGCGTGTACTGTTCATACGCAACGGTGCCTTGTCCCCCGATCCAAGAAGGCAAGTCGTGTTGCGCATAGCAGACTTTCGACACATCGCAGCAAGTCGGTAGGTCTGGGCTCACACCAGCCATTGCAAGTATCTAATCCTCAGTTCAGATAACCTTAAATCAACACATTTTTGGACAATGGCGGAGAGACAGGGATTCGAACCCTGGGTCCCCGTGAAGGGACAACGGTTTTCGAGACCGCCCCGTTCGACCACTCCGGCACCTCTCCGCTGAGGTCAGACTGGGTCTTGGTTTCGCGGATGTATAGCGGAATTTTGATCGCTGCAAGAGGGTTTTCCGTTGTTTGAAGCGCCATATTCCCTAAGTTAAATACAGGCAATTTAGGATTGGAAACTATTATGATCAGACGCGCGTGTCTTGTTGCGATCACCACGATTCAATTTGGGGCCGCGATCATTGGGGCCACAGTGGCACAGGCCGCAGAGCCGGCGGATGTAGAACACTTCCTAAAGGTCACAGGCTTTGATGTGGCAGTGGAATCCATGTCGCTGGGCGCACAGGATGCACCTTCGATGTTGGGGCTTGAAGACAATGCCTTTGGCAAGCGCTGGTCGTCTTTGGTGGCCAAAACCTTTGTCCCAGAAGAGATGCATGTGGCGTCAGTTGAATTGCTATCCGAAGCGATTGATCAAGATCTTCTGGACCACGCGGTTGCCTTTTATGACAGCGAGTTAGGCAAACGTCTGGTGGCTGCAGAAAACTTGTCTCATATGGATGATGATGATCTGAAACAGATCGCAGGTCGCCAACTTGTGGCTGGTATGGTCGAAGATGGCAGCCCCAAGATCGAATATTTTCAGCGCATGAACGTTGCCATTGACCCAGAAAACCTAGGTCTGCGCGCCGTGCAAAGCATCCAGGTGCGGTTCATGGTGGCGGCCTCGCGGGCGGGGGTCATTCGTGATGATCTGGATGAACAGATGCTGTGGGACCAAATCGATTCAAACAAAGAAGCGACACTGATTGCCATGCAGGCTTCTGCTGTGGCAGGCGCGGCCTATACTTATCAGGGCTTTAGCGATGAAGATTTGTTGCTTTACACAGAGGCGCTGGAGCATCCGAAAATGCAAAAGGTCTATGAGCTGATGAATGCGGTGCATTTCCAAATCATGGGGGATCGGTTTGAAGCGCTTGCGCAGGAACTGGATGGCTTACGCCCCAGCGAAGAGCTTTAGGGCGCTTTCGCTCAAGAAAACTTGGGGATTGAATAAGAAAACGTTGACTTATGCACAGGACGGGATCATAAGCGCGGCATCGGCGTAAGGATTCCTTGCGCCGTGTTTTATTGTAATTACGCCTTAATCATAGGCGCGCAGTTTGAGGCGGCTTTTGCCAAAACACCGGAAACGGGGCCAAATGACGCGGTAGATCGAAGGAATACAGGACATGTTCGCAGTCCTTAAGACCGGCGGCAAACAGTATAAAGTACAGGCAGGTGATATCCTGCGTGTCGAAAAACTGGCTGCAAACGCTGGCGAAAAAGTTCAATTCAACGAAGTTCTGATGCTGGGCGGTGATAAAACCGTTGTTGGCGCACCTCTCGTTGAAGGCGCTGCTGTTCAAGCAGACGTTGTCGACCAGATCAAAGGCGAAAAGCTGATCAAGTTCGTTAAGCGTCGTCGTAAGCACAGCTCTAAGCGTACTGTTGGCCACCGTCAGAAACTGACGCTGGTTCGCGTAACAGACATTTTGACATCTGGCGCAGACAAATCCGGCGTTCAAGCCGCGATTGGTTCTGGCTCTGTTTCTGGCGCAGCTGTTGAAGCAGCGGCACCAGCGAAAAAGGCAGCTCCAAAGAAAGCAGCCCCTAAAAAAGCAGCAGCAAAAACTGTTGCCGCTGAAGGCGCTGACGATCTGAAGAAACTGTCTGGCGTTGGTCCAGCTCTGGAAAAGAAATTGCTGGAAGCAGGCGTCACCACATTCGCGCAAATCGCGGCATGGGGTGAAGCGGAAATCGCAGAATTCGACGAGAAGCTGTCTTTCAAAGGCCGCATTGAGCGCGAAGGCTGGGTAGCGCAAGCTGCTGAGCTGGCGAAGTAAGCGAAGTATAGGAGACTAACGATATGGCACATAAAAAAGCTGGTGGTAGTTCCCGTAACGGTCGCGACTCCGCGGGTCGTCGTTTGGGCGTCAAAAAATACGGTGGCGAAGCTGTTCTGGCTGGCAACATCATCATGCGTCAGCGTGGTACTAAGATGTGGCCGGGCGAAGGCGTTGGCATGGGTAAAGATCACACGATCTTTGCAACTGTCGAAGGCAACGTAAAGTTCCACAAGGGCCTCAAAGGCCGCACCTTTATTTCTGTTCTCCCGGTTGCGGAGGCAGCTGAGTAAGCCGACCTAAAGGTTTTAATGACAATAGGGGATCGGCTGAAAAGCCGGTCCCTTTCTTTTTGTAAGGAGCGATGTGATGCACGTCGCAGTAACAAGTTCAAAGACGATGAACGCGACACAGATGATCACATCTGAGTGGTGGCGCAGAGTCTTTTTTACCCAGGGTCACGACTCGGATCGGCCCCTTGTCGAAATGGCAAAAATCATGTTTAGTGATTTGAAATATATATCAGCCACTTATATCGCAAAGTTCGCGTACTGCGACGCCGATCATAAGGGGCAAAAGCAGGGTTCACACCACGCGACTTCAGGCATCACATCTGTTGTGAACTGGGGCAGCGCTGCCTTGCAGACGATCATGACAATCGCCATCTGTATCTTGGCCTGTCAGCTGATTGTTCATCACCTCTGGACGTTGGGAGGCGTTCAGATTGCCAGTGCTCTTGCAGATATCTTTGCAGGCGCTTGGCTTATGTGCACGTTGGCCACTTTCACTACGCTGACCGTGCCGTTTGATTTGTTTGGAGGAGCGAGCAAATGATACACGATAAAATCGTGAACCAACCTACTGTGGAGACCGACCGCTTTGTCTTGCGTCCGCTGCGACGCTCGGATCAGGGTTTGATTGATATGTATGCAGGCGACCTACAGGTGGCCCGCATGACGACAACCATCCCACATCCGTTGCCGCCCGGCGCCACCGATGCGTTCATTAACCGTGCGCTCTCCGAAGACCGCACAGAACATGTTTGGGTGATTGATGGCCTTAAGGCGGACGGGGCCGAGTTGATGGGCCTCATTTCCCTAGAAGATGTGGACGAAGGTAAGTTCGAAGTGGGCTACTGGGTCGCGCCGCCGTTTTGGAACACAGGTATTGCCTCCGAGGTGGTACAGGCTCTGATTTCGGCCAATCCACTCGACTCTAAAACCCTGTTTGCCAGCGTGTTTCAGGACAACCCGGCTTCGGCCCGCGTTCTGACCAACAATGGCTTCCAATACCTTGGAGACGCTGAAAATTTCTCGGTTGCACGGGATTCCGCAGTGCCAACTTGGACATACAGTCTCAAACTCGACTAACCCAACCCCGTCTATGACCAAAGCGTTTCGCGAAAAACTTGGCTTCAAGTTTGGCGCGAAGCGCTGTAGTAGGCGGGGATACGTCGCCCAAAAAGGACATCGCCATGAAATTTCTTGATCTGACCAAGGTCTATATCCGCTCTGGTGGCGGTGGTGGTGGCTGTGTTTCGTTCCGCCGTGAAAAGTTCATCGAATACGGTGGGCCAGATGGGGGTGATGGTGGCAACGGCGGTTCTGTCTATGCAGAGGCCGTGGACGGTTTGAACACTTTGATCGACTTCCGCTACCAACAGCACTTTTTTGCCAAGTCCGGTATTCCGGGCATGGGCAGTGGGCGCACGGGCGCCAGCGGGGACGACATCATTTTGCGCGTACCTTTGGGCACCGAAATTCTGGATGAAGATCAAGAAACTGTTATTGCTGACCTCACAGAGGTCGGCCAGCGCGTGTTACTGGCCAAAGGTGGCAACGGCGGTTGGGGCAACCTACACTTTAAGTCGTCCACCAACCAGGCACCGCGCCGGGCCAACCCGGGCCAAGAAGGTGTTGAGCGTACACTGTGGCTGCGCCTAAAACTGATCGCAGATGTCGGTTTGCTGGGGATGCCAAACGCGGGGAAATCCACTTTCCTTGCAGCAACATCCAACGCACGCCCCAAGATTGCAGACTATCCGTTTACCACACTTTACCCGAACCTTGGGGTCGTAGGTGTTGATAACGTTGAATTTGTTGTCGCTGATATTCCGGGCCTTATCGAAGGCGCAAGCGAGGGCCGTGGTCTTGGGGATCTGTTCCTTGGGCACGTGGAACGCTGTGCGGTTCTGCTGCATCTGGTCGACGGCACATCCGGCGATCCGGCGCAGGACTACCAGACCATTGTGAACGAGGTTGAGGCCTATGGCGGTTTCTTGGCGGAAAAACCACGTATCACTGTGCTTAACAAGATCGACACAATGGATGCCGAAGAGCGCGCGTTCTTGAAAGAAGAACTTGAGACGGCAACGGGGCACCCCGTGATGCTTATGTCTGGCGCGGCTCAAGAAGGGGTCACCGAAGTGTTGCGCGCGTTGCGCACTAAGATTGACGATAATCGCCTGCGCATTAAGCAGGAAAGCGAAGAACAAGAGGAAGAGGCGCCTTGGCAACCTTAACCAAAGCAAAACGACTGGTGATCAAGATCGGGTCAGCCTTGCTGGTGGACCGATCCACAGGGGATTTGCGCAAAGACTGGTTAGAGGGGCTGGCCCAAGACGTGGCCTGGTTAAAGGCCGGCGGTGCCGATGTGGTGCTTGTGTCGTCTGGGTCAATTGCATTGGGCCGTGGCGCACTTGGCTTGCCCAATACGGATCTACCGCTTGAACAGTCTCAGGCTGCGGCGGCTGTGGGTCAAATTCGCTTGGCGCGCGCCTACGAAGACGTGCTGTCACCGCATCTGATCAAAACCGCTCAGGTTCTTGTCACTCTCGAAGACAGCGCCAATCGTCGCCGCTATCTGAACTCCCGAGCGACCCTCGGTCAGCTGTTAAAGCTGGGCGTTGTGCCGATCGTGAATGAAAACGATACCGTGGCCACCGATGAAATTCGCTATGGCGACAATGACCGTTTGGCCGCGCAGATCGCGCTGACCACTGGTGCGGATCAATTGATCCTTTTGTCGGATGTGGATGGGTTTTATTCTGATAACCCCCACAGCAACCCCGCCGCAGAACGCTATGATGTGATTGATGAAATCACCCCAGAGATCGAGGCCATGGCAGGTGAGGGTGTGTCTGGATTGTCCAAAGGTGGCATGATCACCAAACTGCTGGCCGCCAAGACGGCAACCAGTGGCGGTTGCGCTATGGCGATCACCGAAGGGTCAGTGATGCGGCCTTTGACCGCGCTTGAAAACGGCGCGAACGCAACTTGGTTCACGGCGCAAGTTACACCTCAGCTGGCGCGCAAACGCTGGATCAGTTCGATGAAACCGCAGGGGTCTGTGATGCTGGATCAAGGGGCCGCCAACGCGATGGCCCATGGCAACAGTCTATTGCCGGCCGGTGTCACCGCCGTAGACGGTACATTTGAACGCGGCGATCCCATCGAAGTTCTGGGACCGGGTGGCCAAAAACTGGGGCAGGGGCTTAGCGCCTATACCTCGGCAGAGGCCACCGCGATCAAGGGTGCGCAAAGCTCTACAATTGAATCGCTATTAGGATATGCCGGGCGCACGGCGCTCATCCACCGGGATGACCTGGCGCTTTGAAAACTTAGAATTCTTTAACCGCCTCAGATCGAGGCAAAACATAGTTCAACACTCGCAAAGGAATGATCTGATGAACGACATCGCAGATATCCCCGCCCTGATGGCTGACCTTGGTGCACGCGCCAAGGCCGCAAGCGCAGAGCTGGCCTTTGCCCCGCCGGAAGCCAAAGAAAAGGCTCTGTTGTGCGCTGCAGACACTGTTTGGGCGCGCCGTGCCGAGATCATCGAGGCCAACGCCAAAGATCTGGAATTCGGCCGCAACAAGGGCCTAAGCGATGCAATGATGGATCGCCTGATGCTGGATGAAACACGTATTCAGGGCATCTGTGATGGCCTTCGCGCCGTTGCAGAACAAGACGATCCGGTCGGTCAGGTTCTGGCCGAGTGGGATCGCCCAAGTGGTCTTAACATCAAGCGTGTGCGCACGCCTTTGGGCGTGATTGGTGTGATCTATGAAAGCCGCCCGAATGTCACAGCTGACGCCGGAGCGCTGTGCCTGAAATCAGGCAACGCCGTGATCTTGCGGGGTGGTTCTGAAAGCTTCCATTCCTCCAGTGCGATCCATCAGTGTTTCGCCGAAGGTCTGCGCACCGCAGGGTTGCCTGAGGATGCTGTTCAACTGATCCCAACCCGTGACCGTGCAGCGGTGCAGGAATTGTTGACCATGGTGGATACTGTGGATGTGATTGTGCCACGCGGCGGTAAAGGCCTTGTGGGTCTTGTACAACGCGAGGCGCGTGTGCCGGTGTTTGCCCACCTCGAAGGCATCGTGCACATCTACCTTGATAAAGACGCTGATCCGAAGAAAGCGTTGGATGTGATCCTAAACGCCAAAACCCGCCGGACTGGCATTTGTGGCGCAGCGGAATGTTTGCTTGTTCATAAAGACTTGGCAGACGGTCTTGGTGCAGATGCGATTTCAATGCTGGTTGAGGCGGGCGTGCGTGTGCATGCCGATGAGACCTTGCAAAAGATCGACGGCACTCTGGCCGCCACGGACGAAGACTGGGGCCGTGAATATCTGGATATGGATATTGCGGCAAAGGTGGTCGATGACGTGGATGGTGCCATCGCGCATATCCGCGAATTCAGCTCTAGCCATACAGATTGCATCCTGACTGAAAATGATGCTGTGGCTGCGCGGTTCTTTGAACGGTTGGATTCTGCGATCCTGATGCGCAATGCATCCACGCAATTTGCCGATGGTGGCGAATTTGGCATGGGCGCAGAGATTGGCATCGCAACCGGTAAAATGCATGCGCGTGGCCCGGTGGGCGCAGCGCAGCTGACCAGCTTTAAATACATCGTCGAAGCTGACGGCGCGACCCGCGCCTAAACGTTAAAAGGTTAAGAGCACCCGGTTTATTTCAAACCGGGCGTTCAACCGCCGCCCCAGGTCGCGCAGCGCCATCGGCAATAGCGCAAATGGCAGGGTTTTAGGGGTTAGATCATCAGGCACATAACCGCTGATCATCGGGTTCCACAATTCGTCATCAGCCCGCAAAACATCGCCACTGGCCCCAATCGTCCAAACGTCATCGTGATGAATATGAATCTCTGCGCCCCGTGGGAAACTGTGTTCTAGGCAAAGCGTCGCAAGACACACCAGTTGCGCCTCGCCGCGGGTGACATCTTTGGTTTCATGCCATGTCACTGAAAATCGATCATCTGCAAGACCCGAAAAAATCGATTGCATTTCAGAGCTTCCGATCATCTGCTCATGTGCGGCAAGGCCAAAGGCAACCCGGAAAAATCGAACACGTGCGCTGGCGTTTTGCGCGCTGTCTGAAATGAGATTCAGCTCTTCTCCGCCGCTGCCGGTTAACCCCATCAGTTCAACCCCATTAGAAATCGCACCGACCGGACTAATCAGGTCATGGCAGATACGAGAGGCTACAAGTGCGGTGAGGTTTGTCGTAGACATTAAATACCTTTCAAGGAGTGGTTAAATGGACGATCTAAATGCCTTTCTGGAACCAGGCATGTTGGTAAAGCACCCGCAGAAACCCGATTGGGGTGTCGGACAGGTGCAATCCAATATTGGAGGCAAGGTCACAGTGATTTTTCGCGAAGCGGGCAAAATAGTCCTCGATAGCAGTCGGGTGGCGTTGCTTCCGGTTATTGAGACATAGTCTTGGTTAACAATCTGTAAATACATTAGAATATTGAAAATTCTCTTTTCATCTTAGGCATAAGGGGCTGCGGTTGCCAAGCCTGCAGTGCGCCCTTAAAAGCGACGGAAAGAAACAGGTATCCCACGACATGAGTGCTTCGAGCGACAACTTTGTGCTGAAACTTGCCGAGACCGACGCAGATCTGCGTGCGGCACAACGCCTGCGCTATACTGTTTTTGTCGAAGAGCTGGGCGGTTCGGGTGATCTGGTTGATCATGAAAACCGGCTTGAGAAAGACAAGTTCGATCCGTTTTACGATCATTTGATGTTGCTGGATACAAATCGGTCAGAAGGTGTCGAAAACCAAGTCGTCGGCGTGTATCGCCTGTTGCGCGATGATCAGATGCCCCAGATTGGGCAGTATTACACCGAAGGCGAATACGACATTTCCGCACTTAAAGAGTCTGGTCGTAAGTTACTGGAACTAGGCCGTTCTTGCTTACATCCTGATTACCGTGGCGGGGCTGCGATGTACCTGCTTTGGAATGGTTTGGCGGATTATGTTTTCAAGCACGGGATCGAAATTCTATTTGGCACCGCCAGCTTTCACGGCACCGATATTGATGCGCTGGCGCCGTCTTTATCCTTGCTGCATCACCGTCACCTCGCGCCCGAAGACATTCGCGTGAAAGCGCGAGCTGACCACTATCAGAACATGAACCTTTTTGCCGAAAATGACATCAACCGCGTGGCGGCCATGCGCGAGGTGCCATCCTTGATCAAAGGGTATTTGCGGCTTGGTGGATGTGTGGGCGAGGGGGCTTATGTTGACCATGCCTTTAACACCACAGATGTGTGTTTGGTGATGGATACTGAAAAGCTGAACGCCACCCAGCGCAACATCTATACGCGAGGCGCAAAGTGATGCAGCCGCAGACCTGGCACAGCGATGGGAATTACACTGAGTTCCCTAAGATCACATTTACGGGCTGGCTGCGCGTGGCGCGTCGGGGCCTTCCTGTATTGGTCTTGCTCTGTGTTGGATTGTTAACGCTTTATACGCTGCGCCTGATCGAGCGTCCGTTCTTTGGCCAAGGGCGCCCTTGGACGCCTTCGATTACACGTTTTGTGTGCCGCAACGCGCTGCGCCTTATGGGCATTCGCTTTGAAACCGAAGGGCAAGCGATGCAAGATCGCGGCGCCGTGGTGGCCAATCATTCTTCTTGGATGGATATCCTGACGTTGAACGCCGCAGATCGCTTGTATTTCGTTTCAAAGTCTGAAGTGGCCGGGTGGCCGGGCATTGGCACCCTAGCCAAAGCAACCGGAACCGTCTTTATCGCACGGGATCGCAAAGAGGCGAAAGCCCAGCAAGAGCTGTTTGAAAGCCGTTTAAAGGCGGGCCATAAGCTGTTGTTTTTCCCCGAAGGTACATCAACTGACAGCCTGCGTGTTTTGGATTTTAGATCCACGCTCTTTGCGGCGTTTATGACCGATGAGCTTAAGCCATTTTTGAAAGTTCAACCGGTGAGCGTGAACTATATTGCCCCGAAAGGCGCGGATCCGCGGTTCTTTGGCTGGTGGGGAGATATGGACTTTGGGGCGCATATGATTCAGATGCTTGCAGCCCGCAATCAGGGCCATATCAAAGTGGTGTATCATGCGCCGGTCACAGTCGCAGAATTCGCCAATCGCAAGCTTTTGGCCAAAGCCACCCAAGACAAAGTCCGCGCAGGGCATCTGATATCGGCACATTCCCAAGAAAACCTGTAAAAAACAGCGTTTATTTGCATTTCATCGCTTGCCACAGTGCATTCTTTCAAGTAAATCGCGCCCATTCAAACCCGCAGGTGGGGTTTGGGCTGCTTGGGGGAGACATCCCTGACGGTCCGCCGGTTGGAGCAAACGCTCTTACTTCCCCCACTCAGGCGTAAACCGGAAAAGGAAATACACGCATGGCTCTTCCTGAGTTCACAATGCGCCAACTGCTCGAAGCAGGCGTACACTTTGGTCACCAAACACAACGCTGGAACCCTCGCATGGGCGAGTTCATCTACGGTTCCCGTAATGGCATCCACATCATGGACCTGACACAGACCGTTCCAATGCTGGACGCGGCTCTGAATGCTGTTCGCGAGACTGTTGCTAAAGGCGGCCGCGTTCTGTTCGTTGGTACCAAGCGTCAAGCGGCTGCACCGATCGCAGACGCAGCTGAGAAATCTGCTCAGTACTACATGAACCACCGCTGGTTGGGCGGCACGCTCACCAACTGGAAGACTGTTTCTCAGTCTATCAACCGCCTGAAAGAGATCGACGAAAAGATCGTATCTGGCGGCGAAGGCCTGACCAAAAAAGAGCGTCTGGGCATGGAACGTGACCAGCAGAAACTGCAAGCGTCTTTGGGCGGCATCCGTGACATGGGCGGCGTTCCTGACCTGCTGTTCGTGATCGACGTGAAAAAAGAAGCACTGGCGATCGCAGAAGCCAACAAACTGGGTATCCCAGTTGTTGCTGTTGTTGACACCAACTGCTCTCCAGAAGGCATCGACTACATCATCCCAGGTAACGACGACGCATCCCGTGCGATCGCTCTGTACACCGATCTGGCGGCTCGCGCTGCTCTGGACGGCATGTCCGCACAGCTCGACGCAGCTGGCGTAGACCTGGGTGCCTTCGAAGAAGCACCAGTTGAAGAAGCTGTTGCAGAAGAAGCACCAGCAAACGCGTAAGCGTTACATTTCTGACATGGGGGCAGGGTAAGCCCGCCCCCATAAATGACTTCTCAAATTCTTAGGAGAACCACGATGGCGATTACGGCCGCAATGGTGAAAGAACTGCGCGAGATGACCGGCGCAGGCATGATGGACGCTAAAAAAGCACTAACCGAAACTGACGGTGACCAAGAAGCAGCAATCGATTGGCTGCGCACCAAAGGTTTGGCGAAAGCTGCTAAGAAATCTGGCCGTACAGCGGCAGAAGGCTTGGTTGCTGTAACCGTCGAAGGCGGCAAAGGCGTTGCAGTTGAAGTAAACTCTGAAACTGACTTTGTTGGCAAAAACGCTGACTTCCAAGGCATGGTTGCGGGCATCGCAAACGTTGCATTGGGTGTGTCTGACGTTGAAGCGCTGGCAAATGCTGACATGAACGGTAAACCCGTTTCTGAAGTGATCACTGATGCGATCGCTACAATCGGTGAAAACATGTCTCTGCGTCGCATGGCGACTGTCGAAGGCGACGTTGTGGCATCTTACATCCACAACCCAGCAACAGACGGCATGGGCAACATCGGTGTTCTGGTTGCGCTGAAAGGCGGCGACGAGGCATTCGGCAAGCAGGTTGCAATGCACATCGCAGCTGCTAACCCACAGTCTTTGTCCGAAGCGGACCTCGACGCAGCGGTTGTTGAAAAAGAGAAAAACGTTCAAATCGAAATCGCACGTGAATCTGGCAAGCCAGAGCAAGTGATCGAAAAAATGATCGTTGGTCGCATGAAGAAATTCATGGCCGAAGTTACCCTGTTGGGCCAAGACTTTGTCATCAACCCAGATCTAACTGTTGCTGCAGCTGCGAAAGAAGCAGGCGCTGAGATCGTTGGCTTTGTGCGCATGCAAGTTGGTGAAGGCATCGAGAAAAAAGAAGAAGATTTCGCAGCAGAAGTTGCCAAAGCAGCTCAAGGCTAAACTCTTCTAAATACTCTAGAAAACGCCGTCCTTTTGGGCGGCGTTTTTGTTTGCACTCAGCGCGTTTTGAATTGGCAACCGGGCAGGGTGAACCATTTATAAAATGTGCAGCATCCCCCAAAAGAAGAAGCGGCGCACTGGCAAAATTGGCCAATACACCGCTTCAAACCTCGGGCCCGCTCATGGGGATGGTTGGGCCCTAATAATGACTTGGCGATCTATAGCCAAGTACATCTGAAACTCACGGGTAAACCCGCAAAGTAAAGAACACAGGGCCGCGAAATGGCGCGGGTTATGCCCTTTATTAATTCCAGGTTAAAATTAACCACACTCACGGAACCGTGTGTATTCATACACGTTAGGCAAGAAAACCAAAGGTCAGGAAAACCTTACTTTACGTTAATAATCTCGATTTGAGATCACACAGATTCAATTGTGAATATCTGCTTTAGGAAAGTTGCCTTCAAAACGGCCTGTGCAGTGGTCTCAACCGCAAGGGCTTCTCGGGCCAGTCGCAGGTGTTTTTCAACGGTCGCGGTGGTGCGCCCCAACAAGGTTGCGATGTCTTGAATGGTTTTGCCGTCCGACACCCATTCCAGCACCTCACGCTGTCGCTTAGTGAGCGCTCTGTTAGGGTTTTGATAGGGCATATTCAGCAATTTCAGGTGCAGAACGTTATTCATCAAAATAAGCTCTTCACCGTGTTTCTGCCAAATCTCATCCAGCTGTTCTTGAGAGCTACCAATCGGGCCCGTCAGGCCAATTGCGCCCTTAGAACGTTGTGAAATCGACTTAAAGCTCACGGTGTAACCCGCTGTCACTCCATGAGAAATGTTGAATGACAGAACGTCTTCTTCTTCTTTGGTCAGCCCATCATTCATAGCGCGTTCTGCGATATGGCGCCAACTACAGGCACCTTCGTTATTCAACGCCCATTTGATCATCGGGCCATGCAAGAACATCCGTTGGCCAAAGAAGCCATCCAGATACTTGCGCTTATGGTTTGACAGGACAACAAAGTCCTCGGGGTCGCCAAGATTATAGTCCACCCGAAAATTCGTGTAGCCATAGATCAAACGGTCAAACCCGTATTCAGCCATTTTGTCGACGTGCATCTTCCACAACGACTCAATCGAGCTCGCAGCTGTTATCGCAGCGATGTAGCGAAGCGTTGAAGAGTCCATTTGTCTAACTCAAATGATCCATCATCGCGTCGATTGCCAAAGTGTATCCTTTGGCACCAAAGCCACAGATTACACCGACAGAAACCTTTGATATAAAGGACTTATGGCGAAATTCTTCACGGGCATGAACGTTTGAGAGATGCAATTCAATGGCGGGCAGGGCCACAGATGAGATCGCATCCATCAGAGCGATCGACGTATGCGTATACGCGCCAGCGTTTAAGATAATGCCATCATGCACACCACGCGCGGTATGGATCGCATCCACCAAAGCACCTTCGTGATTTGACTGCTGAAAAGATATCGCGATTGACTGATCTGCAGCGTGCTTGGCACACAGATCTTCAATGTCTTTTAACGTCGTACTGCCATAGACCTCTGGCTGTCGTGTGCCCAACAGGTTTAAATTCGGCCCATTCAATATCAAAATAGAAGTCATACCATTCCCCAAACTAATCCTTTTTTAGCCTGACGGCCTCATAGCTGTCCACAGTGCAAACAAGAAACCCCACGTTTCGGATTGAGATTTATGCGATAAAGCAAATCTTTTTGCGATTTGAGACGTTTTGTTAATAGTTCGGCATATTTGGGGGATTTGTATTAATGCGATTTATAGGCGTATCTGGCACATCTTAATATTACATAATAACCATTATGCGATACATGGTGCACGGTAGATAGACGCTGCCCCGCGGTAACTTTGGCGGTCATCCCAGCCTTGTCCTGATGCTTAACCTTACATTCATTTCTGCATTTGCTGGTAATTCAGAAGCCGACCTCATTGGGTATCACCGTTCACAAAAAAGCGAGCCACGGCCTTTCGGGTTTTCAAAATTGCAGATTGAATCTATCTATCGATAGGTAAGCACATACACCACCCTCACTTAGTGAACACATCCAACATGGAGATGAAAAATGAAAATCTATGACGTTGAAGGGTTTCCAAACCCGGCCCGCGTTCGCATTGCTCTGGCTGAAAAAGGCGCAGCTGACAAAGTTGAATTTGTTGCGGTTGATGTGATGAGTGGCGAACACCGGAGCCCAGAGTTCAAAAAGATGAACCCTGACGCCGTTGTTCCCTGCCTCGAATTGGCGGACGGCACACATATCTCACAGTGTAATGCGATCACAGAATACATTGATGCTGCATTCGAAGGCCCCTCGTTGACCGGTAAAACAGCTAAAGAACGCGCACAGATTTCGATGATGAATCTCCGCGCAGAGAACGGGCTATTAAACGCGGTTGGCACCTATTTTCACCACGCGACAGATGGCCTGGGCCCAGATCTTGAGACGTATCAATGTGCCGAATGGGGCAACAAACAGAAAGAAATTGCCGGTCAAACCATGTCCTATTTAGACACTGTTTTGGCGAATAGTGACTATCTTGCGGGTGATGCGTTTTCCGTGGCAGATATCACCGCATTTGCTGGTTTGGCCTTTGCTGACTTTGCGAAAGTTGAAATTCCAGAAAGCCTGACACATCTTCACGCATGGCGTGCTAAAGTTGCGCAACGCCCATCCATTGCGGGCTAAGTCTTTGGCCCCCGATTGGGTAAGAAAGGATACAACATGGAAATCAATTCTGATTTTTCATCGCGCGTCGTTGTTCATTCTGATCAGTTAGAATGGCAACCATCCCCGATGAAAGGTGTTGATCGCCGGATGCTTGATCGCATTGGTGCAGAGGTTGCGCGTGCGACGACAATCGTGCGCTATGCACCCGGGAGCAAGTTCTCGGCGCACACCCATACTGGTGGCGAAGAGTTCATTGTTCTGGATGGCGTCTTTCAGGATGAACATGGTGACTTTCCCAAAGGCACCTATGTTCGCAATCCGCCCACATCTCAGCACACGCCGGGTTCGGATGAAGGCTGTGTGATCTTTGTAAAGCTCTGGCAGTTTGACAAAGACGACCGCACGCAGTTTCGCAAAACCATGGCCGAGGAATTGGCAGCACCGGTTGATGGCGTGGCAACGGCAATCTTGCACAAAGATGACCGTGAAACAGTCAGCTATAGCCATCTAGATGCTGGGGCCACCTACTCTTCTGATGAAGCTGGCGGTATCGAAGTTTTCGTGATTGGCGGATCTGTCACAGCCGGTGAAGATACATTGGATAAGAACGCTTGGTTGCGTTTGCCCGAAGGTGCTGCGCTGTCTGTGACAGCCGGTTCAGAGGGCGCGAAACTTTGGATGAAAACCGGCCACTTGCCATATGCAGCGGCGCCGGACGTTTAAGTTCTGTCGCTCTGAAGACTGATGGCAAATGATAGAACACGCCTGATCTTTCGGGCGTGTTTCTTTTAATATCAACGACCTACAACGGTGTTTTAAAGGAATGCATGCACCATGAAATGTGACACTTTGATTGTTGGCGGTGGGCTATCTGGCTTAAGTTTGGCTTCGCAATTGCACGCCAAAGGTCATGATGTTTTTCTGGTTGAAGGCCGCGATCGTCTTGGTGGACGCATCCTTACAGATCGGTCTAATGGTGGCTATTTTGACCTAGGGCCAGCGTGGTTTTGGCAGGGCCAACCGCGTGTCGCTCTGCTCGCCAAGCGTCTGACTCTTGAGGTGTTTGAACAATACGCTCAAGGCGCGTTAAGCTTTGAGGATGAACAAGGACGCCTGCAACGTGGCCGCGGTTTTTCGTCAATGGAAGGCTCGTTGCGCATCGCAGGCGGTATGGCGGCCTTGGTCGATGGGCTGGCGGCGCAACTGCCGACAGATCGTGTGAAAACCTCATGGGCGCTTCGATCTCTCACAAAGACAGAAGACGGTGTCATAGCCACATCCACAGACGCGCAGCGCATCACAGCCCAGCATGTTGTTTTGGCCATGCCGCCACGTGTCGCAGCAGAGTTACAGTATACACCCGCCCTGCCCGATCAAACCGCTGCGGCGCTTAATCATGTGCCCACCTGGATGGCAGCCCAAGCCAAGGCCGTTGCGATCTATGACACGCCGTTTTGGCGCGACGAAGGTTTGTCGGGCGATGCAATGTCACGCGTGGGGCCGATGGTTGAAATTCATGACGCGTCGACTCAGACCGATGGCCCATTTGGTTTGTTTGGCTTTATCGGAGTGCCCGCACATGCACGGCGCAATGAAACTGTGCTTAAAGAGGCCATCATTGCGCAGCTTGTTCGATTGTTTGGCCCATCTGCTGCACAGCCTAAGTCGTTGTTAATCAAAGATTGGGCACCTGATTCAAAGACGGCAACACAGCTGGATCTTGAACCGCTATACGCGCATCCGCATTATCGTTCGCTGGATGTCGATATGGCGCTTTGGGATGAGCGGGTCTTGCTGAGCGGAACAGAAACAGCCCCCCAGTTCGGCGGCTATATCGAGGGCGCCCTGGAAGCGGCAGACCAAACATTAGCAGCCCTTTTAACGAAAGACGCATCGGTCAATTAACCGGTGCCACCTGCCCGTATTCGGCTTTGGGCTTTAGCAACGCCTCTGCCCAAAGCCCACGTAAAAAGCATGCCCTTGGAGAACCGTATTTAAGTGCTCCAAAGGGAAGCAATGCAAATTCCATATTTAAAAATATCTTTTATACTTGAAATACCAGCAAGCCCCATGCGACCAATACCCAGCACAATCTGAGGAACGCATTATGAAGCTAAGGGGCATGACATGGGATCATCCGCGCGGATACGATCCTGTTGTGGCTGCGTCGCGGGTGTATGCAGATACGACAGGGGTTGAAATCTCGTGGAATAAAAGATCGTTACAGGCCTTTGCGGATGCGCCGATCCAGGAACTTGCGCAGGACTATGACTTTATCGTTCTCGATCACCCTCACGTTGGGCAAATCGCTGAATCAGGTGCGCTTTTGCCCCTTGATCGCGACATTGATGCAGCAGCGTCTATTGGAGGATCATCAGAAAGCTATGTCTGGCAAGATCAGGTTTGGGCCTACGCGATTGATGCCGCCTGTCAGATGGCGGCCTATCGCCCAGACTTAAAACCACCGTTGCCCAAGACCTGGGAGGCGTTCCTCGCCCCAGATGCCAAGGCATTCCGCCCCCTGACCCCACTTTTACCCGTGGATGCCTTTGATATGTTCATGACGCTTGTGGCCGGGCGTGGCGAAGAAAACATGCCGCGCAACCACGAAACCTTTGTGTCAGATGAAAACGGGCTATACGCGCTGACGATTATACGCAGGCTTTATGAACTGGGGCCAAGCGAACAGGCAGATATGAACCCAATCGCCGTACTCGAAGCGATGAGCACCACCGATGAGTTTGCCTGCTCGCCGTGTTTGTTTGGCTATGTGAACTATGCGCGTCCCAATTTTCGCGACCATCAGATCGCTTACTTTGATCTGCCTTTATGCGCCGGTCACAGCCAGCCACGTGGTATTTTGGGCGGCGCAGGGATTGGCGTGTCTTCAAAAACCAAACACCCCGAAGAGGCCAAAGCCTTTGCCAAATGGATCACCTCTGCCCCGGTGCAATCTGGTATTTACCTTGAAAACAACGGCCAACCTGCAAATCGACACACTTGGATCGACCAAAGCAAAAACCCAGATGTCTCTGGCTTTTTCAAAGGTGGGTTTCACACGATGAACAATGCTTGGACACGCCCAAGAGAGGTTTGGTTTCTTGAGTTTGTTGATGACATCTGTGCGGCTTTCCCGGACTTTTTCCGCAAAAACATTCCGGTTGAAACCTTTCTAAAGCAGTTGAACATCATGTTCCAACACAATGTAAAGAAGGACATTTAAATGCCTATTGCTGTTATCACCGGAGGAAACAAAGGGTTGGGATTCAGCCAGTCTCAGCGTTTCCTAGACGCCGGTTTCGATGTCTGTGTTGTTGCACGCAGCCGTGGGGATTTTGATGATCTCAAAGGCAAGGCGCATTTTATTGAATGTGATGTCGCCGCAGATCGAGACGCCAGCTATATAGGCAAAATTTACAAAGACCACGGCCCAATCGCCGCTTTGGTTAACAATGCCGGGGTGCATCTGCGCAAGCCCATGTGGGACGTCAAACCTGAAGAACTGGATCATGTGTTAAACGTTAATGTGCGGGCCATGTTTGCCGCCTGCGGTGCCTATGTACGCCTGCATCAAAACACTGGCGGGGCAATTGTAAATGTCGCCTCAATGGGCGCCATCATGGCCCTTCCCTCGTCCGCCGCTTACGTTACTGCGAAAACTGCTGTTCTTGGATTGACGCGGTCAGTGGCTGTGGATGCGGCCCAGTTTGGCATACGCTGTAACGCCGTCAGCCCCGGTTTCATCATCACTGATATGACCCGTGAAATTCTAGCCAAAGACCCGGTGCGCCGTGAAAAGATCGAAGGCCGCATTCCGACGCGCACATTGGGATCTGCCAAAGATGTGGCGAACTCGATCTTTTATCTGGCCTCTGATCAAGCGGCCTATGTGAATGGCGTCAATCTGCCGGTTGATGGCGGATATGCGGTTGGATTTTAAGGAAAATATAGATGTCGCTTATCGAAACCAAATTGACCGCGGCCAAGGCCATCACGGTTGCCAGCCAAGCCACGCCCGCAGACATCCCGCGCGGCCATGCCCGCCTGCGTCTTGCGGTGGGGTCTTTGTGCGGGACTGACCTTCATTACTATTCCCATTTCGCCAACGGCATCTTTGTGCTGAACAACCCGGTCACTCTGGGTCACGAGGCGTGTGCTTATGTCGAAGATCCAAACGGCACGTCTTTGAAAAAAGGTCAGCTTGTTGCGCTAAACCCAATCATGAATTGTCAGGAATGCGATGCTTGCGAGCGCGGCGAAGAAAACCTGTGCACCACTAAGAAATTCCCGGGCTCTGCCACCACGGTGCCCCATCTGGATGGGTTCTTTCGCGAAACGATAGATCACCCTGCCCGCTGCTGCCGCCCAGTTAGCGCGGATGTGAATCCAAAACATCTGACCTTTGCCGAGCCACTGGCTTGTGCTTTGCACAATCTTAACACCGGTGGGGTGAAATCTGGCCAAAAGGTCTTAGTGACCGGCTGTGGACCGATGGGTTTGCTTGCGATTGCTGGCGCGGCTGCCCGTGGGGCCGATGTCACCGCTTGCGACCTGCGCCCCAAGGCCGTTGAACTGGCCCAAAGGGTTGGCGCCTCGGCTGGGTTGGTTGTGGGCACGTTTGATGACAAAGACATCGAAGCCCAGTTTGACGTGGTGATCGAAGCCAGCGGCGCGATCCCGGCGTTTAACACAGCCTTAAAGGCTGTACGTAAACAAGGCACCGTTTCCATTCTCAGCAATGTGCAGATGGCCAAGGCCGAAGTTTTGCTGAACCTGATCATGCTTAAGGAAATCAAGGTCACGGGATCTTTTCAGTTTAACAAAGAGTTTGAAGAAGCCGTTCAACTGATCGAGGCAAAGGCCATCGACTTTGACGCCCTCACTGCCGCAAGCTTTCCGCTGACCCAAACCCAAGACGCGCTAGAACTTATGGTGTCCGGCGAGGCCTTTGGGAAAATCATCATTCTAGGACAAAGCACAGAAACCTAGAGGACATTCCTCTAGGACACCCCTATTCAACAGACCATAATCCACCGATACTCTGCCCAATCGTATCGGCTTGGCAGCCAAAGGAACCCCGTATGTATTATCAATGTTTCATCGACAACGAATTCATAGATGCCTCAAATGGCGCACGTATGCCGGTTGTGAACCCTGCCAATGGCGAACAATGGGCCGAGGTGCCGGCCTGTACCGAGGATGACGTGGATCGCGCTTTAGAAAGCGCGCAGAAGGCTCAGAAATCATGGGCACTTTTGCCACCGATTGAACGCGCCAACCACATCTATGCCATCGCAGCCGGTCTTGAAAAAGAACGGGACCTGCTGGAGCAGCTGTTGGTGCAAGAACAGGGTAAATCCCGCGCCGAGGCCGCAGGCGAAGTCACCGACACCATCCGCTATATGACCTATTCCGCCGAGGCCGCACGCCGGTTGCGCGGTGATATTCTGCCGTCTGACAATCCACGCGAACAGCTGTTTATCTACAAGGTGCCTTACGGGGTTACGCTGGGCCTGATGGCCTACAACTATCCGCTGGCTCTGATTGGCCGCAAGGTTGGACCGGCGCTGGTCACCGGCAACACGATGATCATCAAACCCCATGAGGCCACGCCCGTGACAGCCTCGGTCTTTTGTCGCATCGTGCAAGAGGCAGGCGTGCCAGCTGGCGTGATCAACATGTTGACGGGCACCGGTGCCGAGGTGGGTGCCCCACTCACAGAAAGCCCGATCGTGCGGATGATCACTCTGACCGGATCGATCCGTGCGGGTCAGATGATTGCCGAAGCCTCTGCCAAGAACATCACGGCCCTGTCACTGGAACTTGGCGGCAGCGCGCCGTTTATCGTTCTGAAAGACGCAGACATCGACGCCGCGGTCGAGGCCGCAGTGATCGCGCGGTTCGCAAACGCCGGTCAGGTGTGCATCTGTAATGAAACCGTCTTGGTCGAAGAAGAGATCGCGGATGAATTCACCGAAAAGCTGCTGAAACGCGCAGCTGAGGTGAAACTGGGGGATCCGGCCACCAATGGCGGTATGGGCCCAATCACCACGCCCGGTGCGCTTGAACGGGTTGAGCGTATTGTTGCAGATTCTGTTGCGTCTGGGGCAAAGGTCGCACTTGGTGGGCAACGCCCCACTGATCCGGAATTTGCAGCAGGCAACTGGTATGAACCCACGGTTCTTGTAGACGCAACGCCTGACTCGGCTGCTGTTCAAGAAGAAATCTTTGGCCCGGTTCTGCCGATTGTGCGCGTGAAGGATTACGAAGAAGCACTGGCGATCGCCAATGACCGCCCAGATGGGCTGTCTGCTTACCTTTGGACCCAGAACCCCTCTGTTTATATGGATGCGATCCAACGTTTGGAAACCGGCACCATATTTTTAAACTCGGGCATCATTGGCTACATCCAAGGCTACCACAACGGCCACAAACTAAGTGGTGTGGGTGGCGAAGACGGGATGCACGGCATCGAAGGCTATTTGCAAAAGCGCACGGTTTACCAGAAATTCTAAGCGCTAAACATACAAGCAAAGGGTGCCCGATTTGGGCGCCCTTTTGCATTTACCTAGTTTGAAACCGCAAGTTTGGCCCCTAGAAAACCAAAGCTGCCCGCAAAGCAACGTTTGATCCACTTCATGACCGATGGCCGTTGAATGACATAGTCGCGGGCATAAGATGCAAAAGCGCCATAGATCACAAACACCCCAAAGGTCATGGCCATAAACACACTCGCCAATCCAATCAGCGATGCTGTTGCATGTGTTGACCCCGTGGATATGAACTGCGGCAAGAACGCCAAAAAGAACAAAGACAGTTTTGGATTTAAAACATTCAGTAAGGCCCCAGTCGTCGCCATCCGCACATAGCTTAAGTTGGCATTGTTTTCTGACACCTCCATAACGGAGTCATCCTTTAGGATCTTCCAGGCCATATAAAACAAATAGACCACGCCTAAAAATTTGATCACCTGAAACGCCAACGCGCTGGTGTGCAGCAGTGCCGCCAGCCCAATGATACTGGCCACGGCAGCCGGTACGATGCCAAGTGTGCAGCCAAAGGCGGCGGCAATGCTGGCCTTAAAACCGCGTCCCAGCCCAATGGCCAATGTGTAAATGACGCCAGTGCCCGGCAAAAGCACCACAACCAGCGACGTCAATAAAAATTCAACTGTCATACTAAAACATCCAAAGCTTTATGTTCATAAGGTGGTGGCTTGCTATGTTGGCCACCTGAAACGCAATCGAGTATCGCAAGCACCCATGTGTACCCCACGCGGTAACCCTAACCCAACATGAACAATTGCACCTAGGGTATTATCAAGCATTGCCGCATGGTCAGCTTTGATTTGATCGCACAAGAGGCGCGAAAATGACTCAGTCCTCATATGTCAAAGCTCAAATGTCGTGAAACAAATCCCCAAACCCGCGTTTCACTAAGCGACGTTGCTACTTCAGAGACAATTTATCGCCATAAAACAAAGGGAATTCTGAAAATTGGGCGATAAT
Organism: uncultured Paracoccaceae bacterium; assembly: GCA_947498415.1. Taxonomy (GTDB): domain Bacteria; phylum Pseudomonadota; class Alphaproteobacteria; order Rhodobacterales; family Rhodobacteraceae; genus Cognatishimia. Next base: position 27,021 of record CANMKB010000002.1, on the reverse strand, counting down.
GTTAAAAACTTTCACATCACCCCTTGCAACACCCCTGCGGCCTCCCCATCTGTTGTAATGTGAAAGGCATTCACATCAACTTTAACCACGGAGAACCAAATGACACCTGTAGCCACCGCCGCCCAAGACTCCTCCCACATGGGCTGGTTTTCGCGCAGCGAGGCCTGGCTTGATAGCAAGGGCAAAGGCGCGTGGATTGCCGCCATGGTCCTGGGCTTTGTCTTTTTCTGGCCAGTCGGTCTGGCCCTTCTGTTCTACATGATCTGGAGCAAACGCATGTTCAATAAATCTTGCGGCTATAAGAAAAGCAAACGTCGGATGCACGTGATGCAATCCACTGGCAATACGGCCTTTGACGCTTACCGCGACGAGACCATCCGTCGTCTGGAAGACGAGCAAGCCAGCTTTGAAGGCTTTCTAGAGCGCCTGCGTGAAGCAAAAGACAAGTCTGAATTCGACCAGTTTATGGACGAACGTGCCAAGAAAGCATCAGACGAACGTGCTGAGACCAAAGAAGACGCATAAGCTGTCTACGACCTAAACCTTACGGCTCCCGATTGACCGGGGGCCTCATTTATGGACATTGGAGCCCCATGACATCCCGCGCATACACCCTTCCCGATCCAGAAACTCAGTCTGAGTTCTATGCCGACGTTCCGATGAAACGTCTGTTCGCTTGGATCATCGATATGGTTCTGATTGGCATCCTATGCGTGCTGATCCTGCCGTTCACCGCCTTTACAGGGATTTTCTTTTTCCCGCTGATGCTGCTTGTGGTGGGCTTTGCCTATCGTGTGGTGACACTGGCGGGCGGGTCTGCAACCCTTGGGATGCGGTTGATGGGGATCGAGCTGCGCGATCAGTCTGGCGACCGTTTTGATCTGGCGCAGGCGTTTTTGCACACGCTCGGTTATAGTGTTTCGCTGTCTTTTCCCATCCTTCAGGTGATCTCTATCGTGCTGATGCTGACGTCCTCACGCAAGCAGGGTTTGACCGATCATGTGATGGGCTCGGTGGCGATTAACCGCGCGGCGCGTTATTAAGATTATCCAATAATTTCCATTTTTCTTGGCGCAGCGGGATCGCGTTGATACAGTTCAATTGTTCTGTCTATCAACTTGCGGTCCTTATGCGTCACTCACTGCCTCTTGCGCCTCAGTTTTATGTCACTGCGCCCCAGCCCTGCCCGTATCTACCAGGCAAGATGGAGCGTAAGCTGTTCACAGCTTTGCAAGGTGACAATGCGCAAGAATTGAATGACTCGTTGTCTCAGCAAGGGTTCAGACGGTCACAGAACGTGTTGTACCGCCCATCTTGCACCGAATGTGCGTCGTGCTTGTCGGCCCGGATTGATGTGTCGCGGTTTACCCCCACCAAAAGCCAGAAACGTGTGATGCGCCGCAACGCGCAACTTGTGCGCCGGGCCACATCGCCTTGGGCCACCGAAGAACAATATGATCTGTTTCGCACTTATCTAGATCATCGCCACGCCGATGGCGGCATGGCGGATATGGATGTGTTTGAATTTGCGGCCATGATCGAAGAAACGCCGATCCGCTCGCGCGTTGTAGAATACACCCACGAACAGACCAATGAATTGATCGCGGTCAGCCTGACCGATGTGCTCGAAGATGGGGTGAGCATGGTCTATAGTTTTTTCCGCCCAGAACTGGCGCGGCAATCACTGGGCACCTACCTGATCCTTGACCATATCCGCATCGCCCAAGAGGTTGGTGTGCCCTATGTCTATCTGGGCTATTGGGTGCCCGGCAGCGATAAGATGGGATATAAATCGCGCTTTGAGGGGCTTGAGGTATACATAAACTCTCGGTGGCAGCGCGTTAAAAAAGAAGAGAGAAACGCAAGTTTGAAGGTACCAGAAAGCAGCGGTCCGATTGCCGAACAGGTGTCGGGTATCTCGCTGCCAGTATCAAAAACCACGACACGTTACTGAACTCGATCTTTTCAGAGCCAGACATGAAAAAGGGCCCCAAGGGGCCCTTTTGTTGTTTCGACAGGATCGTGTGATTAGCCGCCAATCAGCGCTGGCAGGATTGTCACGATGGATGGGAAGAACCAAAGGATCCCCAAGCCCACCACCTGGATCAGCACAAACGGGATGATACCGCGATAGATGTGCCGTGTGGTGACGCTCGCCGGCGCAACCCCGCGCAGATAGAACAGCGCAAAGCCAAAGGGCGGTGTCAGGAACGATGTCTGCAGGTTCACCGCGATCATGATCGTCACCCACTTCGGATCAAAGGTGCCGCCATAGATGACAGGCCCCACGATCGGGATCACGATGTAAATGATCTCAAGGAAATCAAGCACAAAGCCCAGAACAAACAGCACCAACATCACAATCAGGAAGACCGTGAACTCATTGTCAAATGAGCGCAGGAATTGCTGGATGTAATGTTCGCCGCCAAAGGAAATCACCACAAGGTTCAGGATTTGAGACCCGATCAGAATGGTAAAGACCATCGAAGTTACCTTGGCGGTTTCTCGAACGACAGGAGACAAAACCGAGCTGCGGAAGAGAACCCAGCAGCTGTAGATCATGCCAAACATCGCAAAGAGATACGAGCCATAGGCCACAAAGAAGGCAACCCAGCTTTCAGCGGATACATCAGGCTGATTGATCCGAAGATCAAAGTTGATGCCCATCAACAGCATGATCACAATGGCAAAAGACGCCTGTAGGATGATCTTGCCAGACTGTTCCTCGTCTTGCAGTTTGCGATAGGCTGCCAAAAGGATGGCCCCACCTGCCCCAAGCGCCGCTGCGGGCGTTGGGTTGGTGATGCCGCCCAGGATCGACCCAAGCACAGCCACGATAAGAACCAGCGGTGGGAACACCACGCGCAGGATTTCGTTTTTGCCCAAAAGCCCACCCGCGTATTTACAGCCGTATAGCGTAAGTGCGATCGGAAGCGCCAGATAGACAAAGGTTGCTCCAGCTGTCGTTGTTGGCGTGATGAACAGAATATCGATCAGGAAAGCCAAGGCCACCCCTGCAAAACCGATATACAACCGCTGTGGATTGGCCGAAGGCGATACACCACGTGCTGTTGTCAGGATCAATGCCAGCATGGTGAAGGCGATCGCCACTCCAGAGCCAATCGGCGCTGCTGCTGCAACACGCTCTGCAAAGATCTCGGTCTTTTCGTCTTCAGTCAACTCACGGGATTGAACAACACCACCGGCTTCGTCGATGGTCGCTTGTTCCGCGAGGGCGAAATCCCACGCTTCTTGACCATGCAGTTCAATCATAGAGGCCTGACATTCGGCACCTACATTTGTACGCAAAGTCGCAGATTGACCACCGTCAGAGTAGCTATCGACCGTAATGTACTGATTGCCCACCACATTCGCGGATGACAGCATGAACATGCCACCAATCAGAACCAGCGGCGCAAACAAGAACCATGTCAGACGTTCGTTGCGCGTGATGATCTCACCCGTGCTGCCGCTAAACGACACAGCAGGTGCTTTGCTTGGGTTCATCATCGCATAGCCAAAGGCATAAAGCGCATACAGACCCGCAAGCATCACCCCTGGCAGCAAGGCCGCTTGGAACAACGTACCAACTGAAACAACCGCTGGCTCACCCAGATAGGTCAGCGCATCAGTACAGCCCGCAACCTGCGCCCGTGCCTCTTGCGCCGCGGAATACAAATCCCCCGCCAAGGTGCCCAATAGAACAATCACGATAGACGGTGGAATGATCTGCCCCAAGGTCCCAGAGGCCGCGATCACACCGGTCGCCAGTTCTGGTGAATAGTTGTTGCGCAGCATGGTTGGCAAGCTCAGCAAGCCCATGGTCACAACAGTCGCGCCCACGATCCCAGTGGATGCAGCAAGGAACGCCCCCACAACCACAACCGACACCGCCAAACCCCCAGGCAACGGGCCAAAGACACGTGCCATTGTTGTCAGCAAATCATTTGCGATCTTAGAGCGTTCCAAGGTGATGCCCATGAGAACAAACATCAAAACTGCCAACAGCGTTTCGATAGACTGACCCGCCAGAACACGTTCGTTCATACGGTTCACAACAAACGACAGATTGCGATCCATCGCTGTTTCCCAGCCGCTTGCAAAGACCGGTTCTGCGATCCTTGGAAGGTCTGGGTATCTAAAGACCGATATCGTATCTGCCTTAATGCCTTGCGATATCAAATCCGCATAAAGCGTTGATGATGTATCAATCGCTTGGTGGATCAGCAGCCCGGCGCTATCAAGCGCCGCGATGATACCAAAAGAGATAATCCCTGCGCCCCCGATGGCAAAGGCCACGGGAAACCCCGACAAAATGCCCCCAAAGAGGCAGAGAAAGACGATAATCAGGCCGATTTCGACCCCATCAAGTCCGAATAACATAGTGTGTCCCTACCTCAGTGTGTGCCTTCATAGGCTTCTTCGCCCTCGCCCAGCGTATCGCGGTCAAGGTATTTCCCTTCGCTTTCTGGCCCTTCTTTCATCTCAAGGTACGAGCGGTAGAAGAAGGCGATCGCTTGCATGAAGACCAAGCCAGCAAAGGCCACCAGAAGAATTTTGAACAGAAAATATGCGGTGAAACCGTTGGGTGAAAAGCCGATGGTTTCAACATTCCAGCGCAACGCACGGGATTTGAGCAACAGGCGTTCCAGCGTGTCACTTGCGGATGGCTTTGGCACAATCAAGTGACGCCACATGAAGTACCAGCCATACATCCAGACCAAGACGGCCATAGGCATCATGAAAAAGATCGACCCAAACATATCGATGATCTTTTTCTTGCGATAGCTGACGGCTGCATAAACCAGATCAACCCGAACATGCCCGCCTTGAACAAAGGTGTAGGTCGCGCACAAAGCAACGATCAACGCATTGTAAAACTTAAGCTCTTCGGCGTACCAGCTGATGTCAAATTGCAGCGGCACACCAAAGCCGAACACGATGTCGGGGCGTGTGAAAATACGCTGCATGAAAACGATAATGATCTGTTGTAGCACCATCAATAACCCGGCCCAGGCAAAGAACCGGCCAACGGTGTTAGAGATGCCTTCAAACAGGCGAACAACGCCCCACAACACACTGTTTTTCCACAAGCCAATGGCTGTGACCGTCAAAAACAGCGCGAAGACGGCGAAAAAGAATTCTACGGACCCACCGTAATACACAAACCGCATGATGGATTCTTTGTTGGACCAATCCAACCACAATCCAGGGTGTGTGACGGCATACGCGATATTCGCAAAACCCATGAGGATGTTGTGTCCAAACCAGACAAGACCATCTCCCAAGGCAGCGAGGATCTGCCCAAAACTGGCTGCGCCAGACTCTTGCATGATGTCCCCCTAAAGGTCGTTTGTCGATCTGGCATCACGGGGCTTTCCCGGCCGGATCGAAAAATGGCTCCGGTCTCCCGGAGCCATTTGTTTCACTAAGGCTAACTTAGCCGCCCAGAACGCGAATACGTTGCTGTACGTAGTAGCCATCAGATTTGTTGATCCAGGATGCAGAGTTCGCAAGGGACTCTTCAAACGATTTACGGATCTTCGCAAACAGCTCGTCACCCATGTTTTCATCCATGACTTCTGCAGAGGCGCGACCAAATGCATCCCAAACGTCATCTGGGAATTGCATGGTTTTCACACCCTGCGCTTGCAGACGTGCCAGTGCCGCACCGTTGTTCGCCAGAGTTTCAGACAGCTGGTACTGAGTGACCGCCATAGACGCGTAACGTAGGATCGCTTTGTGCTGGTCAGACAGCTCGTTCCAAACATCAAGGTTGATGGAGGAAGACAAAGCAGAGCCTGGCTCGTGGAAACCCGCTGTGTAGTAGATTTTTGCAACTTCCTGGAAGCCGGCGCGTTCGTCAGCCATTGGGCCAACCCACTCTAGACCGTCCAATGCACCAGAAGACAACGCTTGGTACAGTTCGCCACCTGGGATGTTCTGAACAGATGCGCCCAGTTTACCCAGAACTTTACCGCCCAGACCTGGCATGCGGAATTTCAAACCGTTGAAGTCAGACGCAGAGTTAATCTCTTTGCGGAACCAACCACCAGACTGAGAACCAGAGTTCCCTGCCAGCAGGCCTTTTAGGTTAAAGATAGAGCCCAGCTCGTCATGCAGCTCTTCGCCACCGCCATGGTAGTACCAGTTAGACACTTCTTGCGCTGTGCCACCGAATGGAACCGCGGTGAAATAGGCATAACCTGGGTGCTGACCGATGAAATAATAGTCTGCAGAGTGATACATATCCGCCTGACCAGAGGTCACAGCATCAAACACTTCAAGTGCACCCACCAGTTCGCCTGGCGCTTTTTTGTCGATGGTCAAAGAACCACCAGACATTTCGGAAACCATGTTTTCCAAGTAGGTCGCAGCATCATCCAGAACAGCAAAGCCACGCGGCCAAGATGTTACCATCGTCAGCGTACGCTTGCCCTGTGCGTATGCTGGTGCCGCGAGCGTCGATGCCGCTGCGGCAGCGGTGCCGCCAAGTGCTGACTTCTTTAAAAAAGAACGACGATCCATTAACTATCCTCCCAAGGTATTCGTGCTCTGCCTTGATATTCTCAAAAACAGAGCGGACCGTTTACAGTGTTTGTGAGCCTAGCTTTGTGATGTGAATGTTGAAATACCTACTACTACGTAGCTTAATATCAAGAACGCCTAAAACTATGTAATTTCCGTGCATTAGCCGCTCAAATAAGTGGCTATTCATAAACCCTACGTAATAATAGCGCTATTAATTTACGACATATCGCCGTATTCGATTCGACTATGCGCAGCTGGATTGCACATTTCAGGCTTTCTTACGGGCAGAAGCTTTTCCTTCTGGCCACCCTTCCACTGATCCTTGCTGTTGCCGCAATTTCGGTGCTGGTTGCGAACCAGTCACGGGCCCTCGCAGAACGGGAAATTAAATCGCTGGAAGGGCAGTTGATCGAAGCTAAGAAAGCAGAGCTAAAAAACTATGTAACTCAAGCACGTAACGGGTTCTACTTCATCTACGGAAATGCGTCTCCAGAGGATGAATTGGCAAAGCAACAAGTCATGCAAATTCTGGCGGCCATGATCTATGGGGACGAAGGGTTTTTCTTTGTCTATGACTACGATGGCAACAACCTTGTTTCTCCGCGCCAGACAGAGCTGATCAACGAAAACTGGCTTGACCTTAGTGATTCTGAAGGCACGCCCGTGATCTCAGAATTCATCGAAGTCGCGCGCCAGGGCGATGGGTATGTCGAACATTTGTGGCCCAAACCCTCGACCGGCCAAGAGGCGCGGATGATTTCTTATGTCACCAGCTTCCCCAGCTGGCGGTGGGCCGTGGGCACCGGTGTGTTCATTGATGACGTGCTGGCCACAACTGCTGCGGCCCGTGCCGAGGTCGAGGCCCGCGTGCGGCAAACCTTCTTATATATCGGCGCGATTACACTCGGCGCCCTTCTACTCGTGTTCCTGTCAGGTCTGTTCATCAACATCCGTGAACGCCGCTTGGCGGATGCCAAACTGAAAAAGCTCACACAACGGGTGTTTGACGCCCAAGAACAAGAGCGCGGTCGCGTGGCCCGTGAATTGCACGATGGGATCTCACAGGTTCTGGTGGGCGTCCGCTATGCCCTCGATACCGCGCGGCGGCGCATAAGTTCTGGGGATGATCGCGCGGCTGAAACCCTTGATCGCGGTATGGACCACCTGTCAAATGCCATCCAAGAAGTCCGTCGTATTTCCAGAGACCTGCGCCCCGGTGTTCTGGATGATCTTGGTCTGGGCCCTGCTCTTCGCGCACTGGTTGAGGATTTTGGCGAAAGAACCGGAATTGAAACAGAATTTGAAACCGTGGTCTTTCGAAATCGTCTAAATCCGGATGCAAAATTCTCACTGTATCGCGTCGCACAAGAAGCCCTGACCAACATCGAACGCCACGCAGGTGCGACACGCATGTCAATTGATCTGCGAGGACACCGCCGTGGTGCGACGATGCGGATCACAGATAATGGCTCTGGCATCCCCCAAGACCGCCATCGCCAGCCTTCTGGCGGCTTGGGGCTGAGGAACATGCAAGAACGCATTGAACAGATGAATGGCACATTGCGGATATTCTCTAGTAAATCTGGCACAGTGATTGTCGCAGAAATCCCTCTGAGCCAGCTTTTGCCGCCTGAACAAGACGGCGACACGAAACGAAAGGCCCAAGCATGAGCCCAAGCATGAGCAACGGAAATACCCTCTCTAATCAAGTGTCTGTGGTGATCGTGGACGACCACCCAATGGTCGCCGAAGGCATTCAATCCATCCTGGAAAGCTATGATGACATCCAGGTCCGCGCGACGTTAACCAACGGGCGCGAGGCTGTGGCTTATCTTAAGAACAACAAAATTGATGTGGTTCTGATGGATTTGAACATGCCAGACATTGGCGGGCTGACCGCAACTGAAATGGTTTTGGAAAGTCGCCCAGATACACGTATCTTGATCCTGACGATGCATGACAGCCCCGAATATATCTCCACTGCCCTCAGCCATGGCGCCATGGGCTATGTGCTAAAAGACGTGCCCACCGAAGAAATTAAAACCGCAATTGATTCCGTCATGCGCGGCAAGCGGTATCTGTGCACCGGCGCGAAAGGATCGCTTGAGCCATCAGAACATGAAGGCCGCGAACAGCTTACAAGCCGCGAACAAACCGTTTTGCTGCAATTGGCGCAGGGCAAATCCAACAAAGAAGTGGCCAATGAACTGAACATCTCGGTGCGCACCGTGGAAACCCACCGCAAGAATATCAAACGCAAGTTGGGCATCAGCTCGACGGCGGGACTCACTCGGTACGCGATTGAACATGGGGTCTTACACGGTACAGGCGTGTATATGTAAGCTCAAAATTCGAAAACACCCCAAAACCCACCAGCTGGCGCAACATTTGAAAAGAAAAAAGTGACATCGAGACATATTTTTTCGACGATTGCCGCTTGACGCCACTTTTCCACATAAATATTGTCCCGCTAACGCAAAGAGGACCCGACTTATGAACGCACTTGTCGTCATTCTAGGAAATAGGCGCATGGCCCGGTAACGGGAACCCATATTGGAAACCATGCGCCCCCGAAAATTCGGGGGCTTTTTTGTTAAAGAGACGTTGTAAACGGAGAAACAGATGACACGTCAAATGACCGGAGCGAAAATGGTGATTCAGGCCCTGAAGGATCAGGGTGTTGACACAGTGTTCGGATACCCCGGCGGGGCTGTCCTACCGATTTACGATGAAATCTTTCAACAGAATGACATTCGTCACATCTTGGTACGCCACGAACAGGCAGCGGTGCACGCCGCCGAAGGCTATGCGCGTTCAACTGGCAAGGTCGGCGTTGCACTCGTCACGTCTGGCCCGGGCGCAACCAACGCGGTCACCGGCCTGACAGATGCGCTGCTGGATTCGATCCCGATTGTTGTGATTTCCGGTCAGGTACCGGCCTTTATGATTGGCTCGGACGCCTTCCAAGAGGCCGACACCGTGGGCATCACCCGCCCATGCACCAAACACAACTGGTTGGCCAAAGAGACTGAAAAGCTGGCTGAGACAATGCATCAGGCGTTCCACGTGGCCCGCACCGGTCGCCCTGGCCCTGTTCTAATCGATATTCCAAAAGACGTTCAGTTTGCGACGGGCGAATATAGTGAGCCAAAACAAGCACGTGTGTCTCATTACGAGCCACAGATGAAAGGTGACATCACCGAAATCACAGAGCTTGTTGAACTGATGGAACAAGCTGAACGCCCTGTGTTTTACACCGGTGGCGGCGTCATCAACTCTGGCCCCGCGGCCAGCCAATTGCTGCGCGAACTTGTAGACACAACAGGCTTTCCGATCACCTCAACCCTTATGGGGCTGGGCGCCTATCCAGCATCTGGCAAGTCTTGGCTGGGTATGCTTGGGATGCACGGTCTCTATGAGGCCAACATGGCGATGCACGACTGTGATCTGATGATCAACGTGGGTGCACGTTTTGATGACCGCATCACAGGTCTGATTTCAGCCTTCTCGCCGAACTCCAAGAAAGCGCATATCGACATTGATCCAAGCTCGATCAACAAGGTGATCCGCGTTGATGTGCCAATCGTGGGCGATGTGGCCCATGTACTGGAAGATCTGCTTAAAGTCTGGAAATCCCGCGGCCGTAAGACCAACAAAGAAGGTCTGGCGAAATGGTGGCAGCAGCTTGAAGAATGGAAAGCTGTTGATTGCTTGAAGTTTGAGCAAAAAGGCTCTGTTATCAAACCACAATACGCGCTTCAGCGTTTGGAAGAACTCTCCAAAGGCATGGATCGTTACTTCACCACAGAAGTGGGCCAGCACCAGATGTGGGCGGCACAATATCTAACCTTTGAGGAACCGAACCGTTGGATGACATCTGGCGGCTTGGGCACCATGGGCTATGGTTTCCCCGCGTCCATCGGCGTGCAGATGGCCCATCCGGATGCCTTGGTTGTAAACGTCGCAGGTGAAGCCTCTTGGCTGATGAACATGCAGGAAATGGGCACAGCAACCCAATTCCGCCTGCCTGTGAAACAGTTCATCCTGAACAACGAACGTCTGGGCATGGTGCGCCAGTGGCAAGAGCTACTGCACGGCGAACGCTACAGCCACAGCTGGTCAGAATCCCTGCCCGACTTTGTAAAGCTCGCCGAAGCCTTTGGAGCCAAAGGTATCATCTGTGACGATCCAAAGAACCTGGACGACGCGATCATGGAAATGATCAAACACGACGGGCCTGTGATCTTTGATTGCTTGGTTGAGAAACACGAAAACTGCTTCCCGATGATCCCATCGGGCAAACCACACAATGAAATGCTTTTGGGCGATGCAAGCACGCAAGGCGCGATCGAAGCCGGCGGCGCGGTTCTGGTGTAAGGAGAGACAACATGGCTGCTCTAAAAATCAAAAAAGGCTCCACGAGCCACTCTGCCTATAACCTGCGCCCGAACTTTTCGGATGTCGAAGAAAGCCACACGCTGGCGGTTGTTGTTGACAACGAACCGGGGGTTCTCGCCCGTGTTGTCGGCCTGTTCTCGGGGCGCGGCTACAACATCGACAGCCTGACCGTGGCCGAAGTGGATCACACAGGCCATCAGTCACGCATCACCATCGTGACATACGGCACGCCACAGGTGATCGAACAGATCAAAGCGCAGCTTGGCCGCATTGTGCCGGTGCATGACGTCCACGATCTCACGGTCGAAGGGGCATCAGTCGAGCGCGAGCTTGGCTTGTTCAAAGTGGCCGGCAGCGGCGAAAAACGCGTTGAAGCCATGCGCATGGCCGAAATTTTCCGCGCCAATGTGGTGGATACAACGCTCGATAGCTTTGTGTTTGAAATCACTGGCGCACCTGAGAAAATTGATGCCTTCGCCGATCTGATGCGCCCGCTGGGCCTACAAGAAGTGGCCCGCACCGGCGTTGCAGCGCTGTCTCGTGGTGCCCTCGACTAATTCGATTAAAATCGAATAAATTCAGGGGGCTTAGGCCCCCTTTTTCATGTCTTGATCAAAGCATAAAGATGCCAACTGGCATGGCCGAGCAGCGGCAGCACCAACAACAACCCCAGAAAGCCTGGGATCATGGCAACAAAGGTTGCCACGGCGATGAAAATGCCCCAGCCCAACAAGGGTAAGAAATTCGCGCGAACTGTTTGAAAACTGGTGATCATCGCGGTGACAAAATCAATCTCGCGATCAAGTAGCAGTGGTAGCGCAAAGACCGTGATCATAAACAAGATCAGCGCAAAACCCGCCCCAACGATACTTCCAAACCCCAGCATCATCAGCCCGTTGCCTGTCAGATAGATATCCAAACTGTTGCTGACATTGGTCATCACCGAAAGCCCCATGAAAAGCGCGAAAATCATATGAGCCAGAAAAAACCAAAACAGAAACACGATCACAATAACCGCACACATTGAGGGCAACTGCCGCTGACTTTGACGCAACACCACCCCAAAGACATCCGCCGCTGCGATCTCAAGCCCGAGCCAGCGACGCCGAGATACCTCGTAATAGGCCACCGCAGCAAAGGGCCCCAACAGCGGAAACCCAATTGCGGCAAAGACCAACCAATAGGTCTGACCCGTTGAGACAGTGATCGCTGTCATGACCCAGCCGCCCAACACATAAAACAATGCAACCCACAGCCCAATCAGCGGTTCCGCTCTCAGGTCGCGCCAGCCGAGGCGCAAAGCATCTACAATAATGTCTGGTGTCACGGCGCCCAAATCGGGCACCCCTTGATCTGGTGCCTCGTGCATACATTCCTCCAATGTATGTTCGCGCCCTGTCATGAGACAAAAACAAACGCGCCAAGGCAACCCTTAGCGTGTCATCCTCTTCATCTTTCTAAAAATACTCTGGGGAGTTTGAGGGGCAAAGCCCCTCATCGCCGTAAGGCGTCTTACTCACCTTGCGCGTCTGCACGGCTTTTGCCAGCCACATCTAACGCCAGGGTTGCCGCCATAAACCCATCCAAATCCCCATCAAGCACCCCTTTGGTGTCAGATGTCTCGTGGTTTGTGCGCAGATCTTTCACCATCTGATAGGGCTGCAAAACATAAGACCGAATTTGGTTACCCCAACCGGCATCGCCTTTGGCCTCATGGGCCTCGTTGATGGCGGCATTCCGACGGTCGAGCTCTTGCTGATAAAGCCTTGATTTCAAAGCCTTCATCGCGATATCGCGGTTTTGGTGTTGCGACTTTTCTGATGACGTCACCACAATTCCGGTTGGGAGGTGCGTGATCCGCACAGCCGAATCCGTGGTGTTCACGTGCTGACCACCCGCCCCGGAGGAGCGATAGGTATCCACGCGGATTTCTGATGGGTTCACTTCAATATCGATGTTGTCATCCACCACCGGATACACCCAGACAGAGCTAAACGACGTATGGCGCTTGGCTGCGCTGTCATACGGCGAGATACGCACCAACCGGTGAACACCGCTTTCAGATTTCAGCCAGCCATAGGCATTGTGGCCAGAAATCTTATACGCTGCTGATTTGATGCCCGCTTCTTCGCCCGCGGTCATGGATTGCAGCTCAACGGTATAGCCGCGCTTTTCAGCCCAACGCACATACATCCGCGCCAACATCGAGGCCCAGTCACAGCTTTCTGTGCCACCGGCGCCCGAGTTGATCTCGAGGAAAGTGTCATTGCTGTCCGCTTCGCCATTCAACAGGGCTTCTAGCTCTTTTTCAGCAGCCGTGTCTTTCAAAGCAAAAATCGAGGCTTCGGCGTCTTTAACGACTTCGTCATCCTCTTCCATCTCGCCCAATTCGATCATTTCGATATTGTCAGACAAGTCCTGCGCCAAAGATTTCACGCCATCAATGGAATCCACCAGCAATTGACGCTCACGCATCAATTTTTGTGCGGCCTCAGCATCATCCCAAAGATTTGGATCTTCGACGCGTGCGTTAAATTCTTCAAGACGGAATTCAGCCGTTTCCCAATCCAGACGCTGTTTCAACAGATCAATGGATTTTTCGATTTCAGCAACCGTGTTCTGAACCTCAGCGCGCATGTTTTTTCCCGTCTTTCATTGGTGTGGTCGTGATAAACCACAGTGGCAGGACGGGCAAGATCACCCTGCCCGCTGCGCTGAAATTCCTACTGTCTGGTTAGTAAAGGCCGCCGGAACTGAGAGTCCCAAACGAGGCATCCGGCCCCACAACGGCTTTCTTACCGGTCGATGTTGTCACAGCTCGACCTGTTTGCACCTCTTCGACCAACGGCAAGTTAGCCCCCATGGTAAAGCCACCATCAAAGGCGACGCCAAAGATTGGCTCTTCGCCCAGGCGAAAATATTCCGCCACAACGTTCTGCCCCTCTGCACCGTCAGACAAACGCGCACCGGTGAAACGGTCGATTTTGATAAATTGTCCACCCGGAGGCACACGGAATTTACCAGAGCCGTATTTCTTGATTGCAGCTTGCATGAACTCTTGGAACACCGGACCACAGGTGTTGCCGCCAAAGGTGCCCCTGCCCAACGGACGTGGTTGATCGTGGCCAATGTAACAGCCTGCAACCATGGTGTTGGTAAAGCCCACAAACCAAACGTCACGCGCCTCGTTGGTGGTGCCGGTTTTGCCGGCCACAGGCACAGGCAGATTGATGGCGGCACTTGCTGTCCCGCGATCTACAACGCCGCGCATCATGGATGTCAGCTGATACGCAGTGATGGCATCCATCACGCGCTCTCGGTTGCTAGTGACCTTCGGTGCGCGGTCATTGGCGATCGTCGGATCCAGACATTCATCACAGGTACGCTGATCATGGCGATAGATGGTTTTACCAAAGCGGTCCTGCACGCGGTCCACCAAAGTGGGTTCAACCCGCTCGCCGCCATTGGCAAACATCGCGTAGGCCGCAACCATGTTGAACAAAGTGGTTTCCTCTGACCCCAAAGAGTTCGCCAGGAACAACCCCATATCGTCATAGACCCCAAAGCGTTCGGCATAGTTGGCCACAACATCCATACCAACCTCTTGGGCCAGACGAATGGTCATGAGGTTTCTTGAAAATTCGATCCCGGTGCGCAAAGGCGTTGGGCCGTAGAACTTGTTTGACGAGTTCCGTGGGCGCCACAGACCTTGAGGTGTGTTGATCTCAATCGGGGCGTCAATCACGATGGTCGCGGGGGTATAGCCACTGTCCAATGCCGAAGCATAGACGAACGGTTTAAAACTAGAACCGGGCTGGCGCTGCGCTTGGGTGGCGCGGTTGAACACAGAGTCCTGATAGGAAAAACCGCCCTGCATCGCGATGACACGGCCGCTGTTCACGTCCATCGCCATAAAGCCGCCCTGCACTTCGGACACTTGGCGCAAAGACCAACGCACAAAGCTGCCGTCGCTGTCTTTGGTCACCGCACGCACCAAAACAACGTCGCCCTCTTCCAGCAAGTCACCAGCTACACGTGCTTTGCGACCCAAAGTACCGTCTTCAAGCCGTTTGCGCGCCCAAGTCACATCTTTTGGACTGATGAAATGACCATCTTCATCGTCTTCGACGCCTTCGATCCCGATACGTGCATCGTTTTGCCCCACACTTAGAACAACCGCCGGATACCATTTGCTATCCACCTTGATGTCGCGTGGGACACGCAGATTGGCGAGGGCACTGCGCCAAGCGGCCTCATCGTTTAACAGTTCTGTTGGAATCTTTTGACCAGTCCCGCGCCAAATCCCTTGTGAGCGATCGTAGCGCTCCAAGGCATGTTGCAGCGCTTGGGCGGCCACATCTTGCAGCTCTGGGTCAAGGGTTGCACGAACAGCCATCCCACCAGAAAAGAACTCTTCTTCACCAAAGTCGCGGCTGAGCTGGCGGCGGATTTCATCAGTAAAGTAATCACGAGACGGCAAGGCAGAGCGGAAGCTTTCATAATCACCGTTTTGCACAGACAGCAAAGGCTGCGCACGCGATTCCTCATAGGTCGCCTGTTCGATGTAACCGTTTTCCAGCATCTCTTTGAGCACAAAGTTACGACGCCCCACGGCGGCCTCTTTGTGGCGCACTGGATGCAAGTTGGACGGCTTTTTCGGCAATGTTGCAAGATATGCTGCTTCGTGGGCTTCAAGCTGAGCAAGCGATTTGTTGAAATAGGTCTGCGCGGCCGCAGCCACCCCAAAAGAGTTCTGACCAAGGAAAATTTCGTTCAGATAAAGTTCCAGAATGTCATCTTTGCTCAGCACATCTTCCACGCGCGAGGCAAGGATCAGTTCCTTGATTTTGCGTTCCGCTGTCCGGTCGCCAGACAACAGGAAGTTTTTCATGACCTGTTGGGTTATCGTAGACGCACCACGCAGCCGCGCACCACGGGCCGCATCAATAGCTGCGGCAATCATACCGCGGGGGTCATAGCCTTTGTGGGTATAGAAATTCTTATCTTCCGCCGACACAAAGGCATTTTTCACCATGTCGGGGATTTCATCGGCGGGCACGAACAGACGGCGTTCTTTTGCGAACTCATCAATGATCTTACCCTCACCAGAATAAATCCGGCTGATGGTCGGCGGCTTGTATTGCGCCAAGGATTCATGGCTGGGAAGGTCTTTGCCGTAAATGTAAAACACCGCACCAATCGAAAGCGCCACAGCAGCCGCGCCCATCGTCACCAAAGTGAAGATGCTACCAAAAAAAGAAAGAATGAATCGCAGCACGTTTGCCCCCGCTTCGAAGTGCTCTTTCTATACTGTGAGAATACGGTGGGGTCAAAACACAAGACAGTGCAAGACTCCCTCGCGCAAAGGGTCGCCGATTTTTGGGATTATTATTGTCTTACAAGGTCTTTAGCGGCTTTGTCAGCAATGACCCACGCCTGAAGGCCATCACGGATGCCTTCGGCTAGATTTTGACGCCACAGCGGATCTTGCAGGTTTTTCAAATCACGCTCAGACGACATAAAGCCGACCTCAATCAAGACAGATGGAATATCAGCGGCCTTAAGAACCGAAAACGCGGCCTGTCGGTAGGGTTTGTTGTTCAGCTTACCAATGGTGCCCTGCATCCCTAGCACCATCGCTTTGGCCAGCCGTTCTGACCGTGGTTTGGTTTCTTGGCGGGCCAAATCCAGCAAGACATTCGCGATCAGATCATCGGTTCCCGTCAGATCAACACCGGACAGCACCATCGAACGATCATGACGCTCTGCCAGATATTGCGACGCGGCATCGCTGGCCTTTTCTGACAAGGTATAAACGGTGGCGCCATGGGCATGGCCTTGCTGCACCGCATCTGCATGCAGAGAAATAAAGATATCGGCCTGTACCTGATGTGCTTGGGCAACGCGCCCCTCGAGGGACACAAACAAATCGTCATCTCGGGTTAAGATCACTTCAAACTCGCCGGTCCGGCGCAGCGTGTCGCGGATTTCACGCGCAAACTGCAGCATCAAATCCTTTTCTTGGATGTCCCCATGCTGTGCACCCGGATCAACACCGCCGTGCCCTGGATCAAGAACAACAACGGTTTGTGCCCAATCGGTTTTTTTCTTTTGTACATCAGCCGTTACGGCCTTGGGTAAATCCCATCTTGGATCATTGGGCGCCCCTGCCCGTTCTGCATAGGCTTTGGCATCTACCGAGTTGATAACAAGCGATAATTCAGCAGTGCCCTGCGTTTCATCCAATCGCATTTCAGCACTTTGCACAGCCATCGGATCTTTCAGATCAAGCACCATACGGCTCCAGCCCGGACGAAAGCTGCCAAACCGGGCTTGGGTGATTTGATCGCTATGATCCAACGCCTCAGTGGTCACACCTGTCCAGTCGACTTCACGGAAATCAATCACCAGACGGCGCGGTTCATCCAATGTGAACACGCGCCAAGGCACCCCCTGCGACAAAGCCAAGTTGATCGTCGCTTGCCCGCGCCCGCGATCAGCGATCTTAGACTGCGCCATATCCACCCGCGCCAATCCACTGAAATCTTGCGATTGCGCATGGGCAGGCATCCCCCACAGCGCTGCACATAGCAGCGGGGCAATGAAACGGTTTACGAACGAAAATCTGCTCATGAAGGGCTCTATTGGCTGTTTGACTCCCAGCTTACACCTGCGCGGACTTAAGCGAAACTCAGATGTGGCCGCGCGACTTCATAAATTTCTCAAGTCGCACCAGTCCCTCTGCGATATCGGCGGTCGCCCGCGCATAAGAGAACCGCAAGGTGCCAACGCCACGGATCGGATCAAAATCCAACCCCGGTGTCACTGCCACGCCAACCTCTTCCAGAATGTCCTTAGCAAAGGCTCGGCTGTCGTCTGTGAAATCACTTACATCTGCATATACATAAAACGCCCCATCTGGCGGCGCGAATTTGGTGAACCCTGCTTTGGGCAACCCTTCTAACATCAACGCACGATTGGCGCGGTAGACATCCATGTTGGCCTCTAGCTCGTCGGTGCACTCCATCGCGGCCAAGGCCGCCACCTGCGACACATGCGGCGGGCAGATAAACATGTTTTGCGCCAAACGTTCCACGGTGCGCACGTGATCCTCGGGCACCACCATCCAACCGACGCGCCAGCCTGTCATGCTGAAGTACTTGGAAAAGGAATTAATGACATAGCAGTCATCCGAGATTTCCAGCGCGGTCACAGCTTTGGCTTCGTATTCAATGCCGTGATAAATTTCGTCACTGATAAAAGCCGCGCCTTTGTCGTCACAGGCAAATATTAGGCTCGAAAGTGCGGGTTTGTCTAACATTGTGCCTGTAGGATTGGCAGGTGACGCCACCAAAAGACCCTGTATATCAAGCTGCGCGAAATCATCTGGTACAGGCTGCAAACGGTTTTCCGGCTGGGCTGGCAAATCTAATGGGTTCAGCGACAGCGCCTTTAGAATTTGTCGGTAACTCGGATAGCCCGGTGCGCCAATCGCCACGGTATCGCCCGCATCAAACAGCGCCGTAAAGGCCAACAGAAATGCGCCTGACGACCCAGAGGTCACCACCACGCGCTGCGGATCAAGATCAACGTTGTACCATTCCCCATACATCTGGGCGATGCGTTGGCGCAGCGCCGGAATGCCCAAGGCCACTGTATAGCCAAGCGCATCTTGCTGCATCGTTTCGGCTAAAACCTGCCGAGCGCCCAGTGGCGCCGGTGTGCCGGGCTGGCCCACTTCCATGTGAATAATATGGCGTCCTGCGGCCTCGGCCTGACGGGCGGCCTCCATCACGTCCATCACAATAAAGGGATCAACTTGGCTTCGGCTTGAGTTTCGCATGGTTTTCCGTCCTATTGTCTCCATGACCTTTGATCGTGAAAATTTATCTGCGTCAACCAAGCTTCGGCTTTCGATGACAACGCTATTGATTGCTTCATTTTTGTGGCTCAGCGCCCTGCCCGCGCGGGCGATTTCGCTGATCCGTGATCCTGACATCGAGTATTCGCTTCAGCAACTCGCCGCGCCGATCTTGAACGCCGCGGGGCTTGGCGGCTCTGTCCGTATTCTTGTGGTCAGCGACAGCAAGCTCAACGCCTTTGTCGTAGATCGCAAACATATATTTATAAACTCAGGTCTTCTGCTACGCACCAACAGCCCCGCCATGCTGCAAGCTGTGATTGCCCACGAGGCGGCCCATATTGCCAATGGCCATATCGCACGACGCACCCAAAACTTTGGCAACGCCCGCACGGTTGCAGGATTGGGCGCTGTTCTGGCTGCTGTGGCCGCTGCCGCCTCTGGCAGTGCCGAGGCCGGTGCAGGTATTGCGATTGGCGTCACCAGCTCTGCTCAGCGGGTGTTTTTGTCTCATACACGTTCCGAAGAAGCCTCGGCTGACAAATCAGCGATTTCTTATTTGGTTCGCGCGGGCGTGGATACCAAAGGGGCGGTGAATGTTTTTGAACTGTTTCGCGGTCAAGAGGCCCTTAATACCAACCGCCAAGACCCCTATGTGCGCAGCCACCCACTCACGCGAGATCGGTTGCGGGCCGCCAAGGCCGCCGCGCAGGCCCATGCTGGCAAAGCCAAGCCCAACCCCAAGTCAGACTATTGGTTTGGCCGTGCCAAGGGCAAACTTTCAGCCTTTATGCGTAGCCCCAAATGGACGAAACGCAATCTGAAAACCAGCCCTAGCAAGGATGTGCGGCTGATGCGTGAGGCGGTGATGCACCACCGTCAATCCAACAGTAAAAAAGCCATATCAACGATCAATCAAGCCATCGCGTTACGCCCGAATGACCCATATTTATATGAGCTTAAGGGGCAAATCCTAATCGAAAGCCGTCAGATCAAAGCATCTGTCGCGGCCTATAAAAAGGGCGCAGATCTGGCCCCCAACAATGCATTGATGCTGGGCGGATACGGGCGGGCATTACTGGCCGCAAAGAACCCCCGCGCAGCATTGGGTGTTTTGGAAAAAGCCCGCAGCATTGATTTTCGTGATCGCCGCATTTTGCGTGATTTGGGCGGTGCATATGCTCAAACCGGAAATCCTGGCATGGCCGCAGTGGCCACGGCCGAAAGATACGCCTTGCAGGGGCGTATGAAAGATGCAGGTATTCAAGCCAAACGCGCACTGGCTGTTTTGCCCCAAGGGTCAACAGGCTGGCGTCGCGCCGATGATATTGCAGTAGCGGCCAAACGGGCCGAAAAGAAAAAGAAACGATAGGAGATGAAGGTGAAATCCTCAATTCTGGCTGCGGCATTTGCAGCCCTCGCTTTGCCGGTCCACGCACTGGACTTGGAAAAACTGACAGATCAGGAACGTCAGATCTTTCGCGAAGAAGTCCGCTCCTATTTGATCGAGAACCCTGAGGTTCTGATCGAAGCAATGCAGGTGCTAGAACAGCGCCAGGCCTCCTCTCAGGCACAGCAAGATGTGACCTTGGTGCAGGTCAATGCCCAAGACATTTTCAACGACGGCTATTCATGGGTTGGTGGCAACCCCGAGGGTGACATCACCCTTGTGGAATTCGTGGATTATCGCTGTGGTTATTGCCGCCGCGCCCATGACGAAGTGAAAGAATTGGTCGAAAGCGATGGCAATATTCGTATTATTGTCAAAGAGTTCCCAATCTTGGGTGAAGACAGCGACAAAAGCTCTCGGTTCGCCATCGCAGTAAAACAAAAGCTGGGTGCCGAGGCCTATGAGGCCGCAAATGACGCACTGATCCGGATGCGGTCTAACGTAACCGACGTAACGCTGCGCCGTCTGGCCTCTGGTCTTGGGTTTGAAGCTGAGCCCCTGATCGCGCATATGAACAGCGATGAAGTTTCTCGCGAAATCAATGAAACACGCGCCCTGGCGCAGCGCTTACAGATCACCGGCACACCTACCTTTGTGGTGCAGGATGAAATGCTGCGCGGCTACCTTCCGCTGGAAAGCATGCGTGAGTTCGTCGCGCAAAAGCGCGGCTGACCCGTAGGGCAGCCAACACGTATTAATCTGAAGAAGCGGCCTCATCGAGTTGGGCCGCTTTTTTCTCGACCTCTTCAACGATGTGTTCAACCATCTGATCGTTGTTCATCTTGTGGCTGGCTTTGCCGGCCAGATACACCATGCCAGACCCAGCACCGCCGCCGGTAAAGCCCACATCGGTCATCAACGCCTCACCCGGCCCATTCACCACACATCCAATAATCGACAGGCTCATTGGTGTTTTGATGTGCTCTAGGCGCTTTTCCAAAGTCTCAACTGTCTTAATAACATCAAAGCCTTGGCGGGCACAGCTCGGGCATGAGATGATGTTTACACCCCGGTGACGCAGCCCCAAAGATTTCAAAATTTCAAAGCCAACTTTGACTTCTTCGACTGGATCAGCAGACAGGCTGACACGCATCGTGTCGCCAATGCCCATCCAAAGCAACTGGCCCAAACCAATGGCCGATTTGATGGTGCCGGACACAAAGCCACCCGCCTCGGTGATACCAAGGTGAATGGGGGCATCTGTGGCCTCTGCCAGCATTTGATATGCCGCCGCAGACATGAACACGTCTGAGGCTTTCACACTGATCTTAAATTCGTGAAAGTCGTTATCTTGCAGGATCTTAATATGCTCGAGCCCAGATTCCACCATCGCATCAGGACATGGTTCGCCGTATTTATCCAACAGGTGTTTTTCCAGCGAGCCGGCATTTACACCAATCCGAATGGAACAGCCGTAATCTCTGGCGGCTTTGATCACCTCTTTCACACGCTCTTCGCTGCCAATGTTGCCCGGATTGATCCGCAGGCAAGCAGCACCGGCCTCTGCGGCCTCGATCGCACGTTTATAGTGAAAGTGGATGTCGGCCACGATAGGCACAGGGCTTTCTTTGGTGATCTCACGCAGGGCGGTGGACGATTCCACATCTGGCACCGACACACGCACAATATCTGCGCCCGCCTCTGCGGCGGCCAGCACCTGTTTCACCGTCGCTTTCACGTCAGAGGTAAGCGTATTGGTCATGGTTTGCACAGAAATCGGGGCATCGCCCCCAACAGGCACATTGCCCACCATAATCTGGCGCGATTTACGGCGTTCGATATTGCGCCACGGACGGATATGGTTGATCGACATGAAAAAGCCCCATCGGAATTCCTATGGGGCCTATGTAAGCTGCTGCATGTACAGGGGCAATGCGCGTTTCTTAAGAAATGTTATTCGTTACCGATGATCACACTTTGTGCGGCGGCAAGCGAGACATAATCTGCCAATGCATTGTCTTGCGAGAGGTCTGCGACCTCAAAGTTTTCCTGCACGGCTTCTAGGTTAATCGCCAAATTGCGTACAACGCTTGTGCCTTCCCCCGCTGGTCCACGAATTTCGTCGCCGACACGGAAATAGATCGAGCCAGACATGCCAGCTTGCAGCGTCGGGGCCACTTCGGTTTTAGGAATGGTAAATTCCTCACCGGCGTTGAGTGTTTTTTCAAACACCACAGAACCATCAGCCGAGCGGATCCGCACCCAAGCAGCACGAACGGCCACCATCACGACTTCTGGGTCCACTTCTTCAAGAACCTGCGGGATCGCAGGTGCCGAAGGCTCAATGGATTCAGCGATCGCAATCGATGGTCTTTCTGATGTGAAACTGCCAGCGGAATGTGGGTTCAACGTAGAAATCGGTGCATCTCGCGCCACAAGAACCGGCACATCCAAAGCTTGCGGACGATACAGACGATCCAATGTGTTTTCAGGTGGCGTGAACACGCCAGCGCCCTCGGCCAGCTCATCTGTGTCTGTCAAAGCTGCATCGGTGAGCGGATCAAGATCCGACAGGACAATGGGTGTTTGTTCAACAGGTGCAAGGCGTACGCGCTGCACCTCGTTTAAAACACTGTATCCACCAAATCCAATACCGCCGATCAAGGCCAACAAAACCAAAGACGATCCAATGGCCCGCGGTTCAATGCGCGACAAGACAGAATCTTGTACTGGAATGAAGGGGGTATTCGGCGTTGCGAATGGATCAGATGAACCTGCCGCCCCTGCGACAACCTTGTCGTTTTTTCGAGGTGACGACGCTTCGGCTGACATGCCATGTGCGGTTTGAAACCCACTTTCATGACAAAACTTGGCAAAGGTTTCGTCTGGGTCCAGCCCTAAATAGCGCGCATACGAGCGCACATACCCTGCGATAAAGCCGGGTGTTTCAAAAGCAGAGGGATCACAATTTTCTATAGCAGCGATGTAAGAGGCCTTGATCCGCAATTCTCGTTGTACATCCAACAAAGATTTACCGATCGTTGCGCGTTCACCGCGCATTTCGTCACCCAATCGAAAGTCGAAGTCATCGAATCCTTTCGGACCGTCATCCACGCTTTCAGATTTGCGCCATTTGCGCCTAATCATGCCTAATGCCTCACTGCACGCAGCTCGAAATTCGCCCCCGATTCGAGCTGTCCCCTATATTGAGACTAACTTAACACAGTTAAATTTTATTTTACACAGCTGGGTTTTGTCAGCCGGCCAGTTCGGCACGATTCAGCGCACAGTGCGACCACAAGCAGTCCATCGCTTTGACCAGTGCATCAATTTCCTTTGGCCCATGCACCGGAGACGGCGTAAAGCGCAGCCGTTCAGTGCCACGAGGGACAGTTGGGAAGTTGATAGGCTGCACGTAAATTCCGTGATCTTCCAACAACATATCGCTGAGTTTCTTGGTGTGTACAGGATTTCCGACAATCACTGGGACGATGTGAGTTCCGTGATCAATGATCGGTAGGCCCAAGCCCTTGAGACGCATTTTCAAGATTCGCGCCTGCATCTGGTGCTGTTCACGCAAAGTGCTGTCTTCTTTCAGATGACGGATCGACGCAGCCGCCCCAGCCGCAACGGCCGGTGGCATAGAAGACGTGAAAATAAAGCCCGGCGCATATGAACGTATTGCGTCACACATGTTTTCATTGGCGGCAATATACCCACCCTGAACACCATAGGCCTTGGCCAATGTGCCATTCACAATATCAATGCGGTCCATCAGCCCGTCACGTTCAGCAACACCACCACCGCGGGGACCATACATGCCTACTGCATGCACTTCATCAAGATATGTCAGTGCATTGAATTCTTTGGCAAGATCACAAATCTCTTCGATTGGGCCAAAATCGCCATCCATCGAATAAATAGATTCAAAAGCGATCAATTTTGGTGCTTCTGGATCGTCCGCAGCCAACAGCTCGCGCAGGTGCGCCACATCGTTATGGCGGAACACACGTTTCGCCCCGCCATTGCGGCGGATGCCTTCGATCATCGAAGCGTGGTTCAGCTCGTCCGAATAAATAATCAAACCAGGGAACAACTTTGGCAAAGTCGAAAGCGTTGCGTCATTGGCATTGTAGGCGCTGGTGAACAGCAGTGCAGAGTCTTTCTGATGCAGGTCTGCAATCTCGGCCTCAAGACGGTTGTGATACACTGTCGTGCCAGAAATATTGCGCGTTCCGCCAGACCCGGCACCAGTTGCCTCGATCGCTTCTTGCATAGCGGCCAACACGACTGGGTGCTGCCCCATGCCTAGATAGTCATTGCCACACCAAACCGTAATCGGACGTTCCGTGCCATCTTCGCGGCGCCATGTCGCGTGCGGAAAATGCCCTTTTGTCCGCTCAATATCAATGAACGTGCGATAGCGGCCTTCTTCATGAAGACGAGTCAGAGCAGCATCTAGCTTAGCGGAATAGTCCACTGGCTTACCTCCGGTTTGCTGGCGCGCAGCTTGCGATCCAAGAGATTCGCCTTCGCAGGCAAAAAATCTATGAGTTAGTTGGATATATCGCGCGTTTTCCTTTCGCGCTAGATTGCATTTGCCCCCTCGCGACACTTTGATCCACATCAATGTTTTTCAATTTGGGATGATAAAGAGGGCAAAGCGTTTCAATTTCGCCAATAAGCGCTCAGAAATCCACGGAATACGCAGAAGATTGGCCAAAAATCGTACTCTTTCTGTGCTTAAGGCTGCATGGCTTTCGGTTCTGTCTGAAACGCTCTAGGTTTCCGAAAACGAATTTTTTGGTTTGGAAAGAAATGCCATGAGTCTGGAAAACATCCTACACCGTATCGACGCCGAAATGCCCGCTGCCACCGAGCGTTTGCTGGATCTGCTGCGCATCCCATCCATCTCGACAGATCCCGCCTATAAAGATGATTGCCAAAGCGCAGCCGATTGGCTGGTGCGTGATCTTCAAAGCATTGGCGTACCAGCGGAAAAACGTGAAACACCGGGCCATCCGATGGTCGTAGGTCACGTCGAGGGCAACGGCCCGCATGTTTTGTTTTACGGACACTACGACGTACAACCAGTTGATCCAATTGACCTTTGGGACAATCCCCCTTTTGAACCAGCGATTGAAGATACAGACGCAGGTCAGGTTATCCGAGGGCGCGGGTCATCTGATGACAAAGGCCAGCTGATGACGTTTGTCGAGGCATGTCGTGCCTGGAAGGCAGAGCACGGCTCCCTGCCCTGCAAAATCACGTTCTTTTTTGAAGGTGAGGAAGAAAGCGGCTCTCCGTCTTTGGTGCCATTCATGAAAGAAAACGCCGAAGAGCTGAAATCAGACATCGCTTTGATCTGCGACACAGGTCTGTTTCAATCCAAAACACCGGCCATCATAACCTCCTTACGAGGATTGCTGGGCGAAGAGCTGACCATCAAAGCGGCCAACAAAGACCTGCACTCTGGTATGTTTGGCGGCGTCGCGATGAACCCCATCCGCGTGTTAACCAAAATCATCGCAGGACTGCATGATGATCAGGGGCGCGTCACCCTGCCCGGCTTTTACGACGGCGTGCCGGAACTTTCCGAAGACTTGGCGGCGCAATGGCAAGCCTTGGCTTTTGATCACAAAGCGTTTTTGGGTGATGTAAATCTGTCTGAACCTGCGGGCGAACAAGACCGTACCCCATTGGAAATGATCTGGTCGCGCCCAACTTGTGAGGTCAACGGCATCACCAGTGGCTACACGGGCGAAGGATTTAAAACCGTTCTGCCTGCAGAGGCCTCTGCCAAAATCAGCTTCCGCCTTGTGGGCGACCAAGACCCGCACAAAATTCGCGAAGCATTCCGCGCCTATGTTGAAAGCTGCCTGCCTGCCGATGTCACCGTAGAATTCAAAGGTCACGGCAATTCCCAAGGGTCCGTAATGGCAACTGATCACCCAGCCTTTGAGCAGGCCCGTCAAGCGCTTTCCGATGAATGGCCTGAAGCGGCTGCATTTGCGGGCTGTGGTGGCTCTATTCCGATTGCGGGTCACTTTAAAGACATTCTCGGGACAGACGCGATGTTGATTGGCTTTGCCAAGGATGATGACCAGATTCACTCCCCAAACGAGAAATATGATCTGGAAAGCTTCCACAAAGGGATCCGGAGCTGGGCCCGTATTCTGGATGCAATGACCTAATCCACAGCCTACCTTGCGCGGCGTTCCCAATACCTATGCCGCGCAAGCCTTTATTATTTAGAGTTTTTTCCCATTGATCGTCAGGCGCAAAAAAACTTTGTAAAATCTGCATTTGCCCCTTGCACCCCCCCGCACATATTGGCTAAACACCCCCTCACGGAGAGGTGGCCGAGTGGTCGAAGGCGCACGCCTGGAAAGTGTGTAGGCGGGAGACCGTCTCCAGGGTTCGAATCCCTGTCTCTCCGCCATTATCCCTTACAGCAGATGAACCTTGCGCGTCCCTCAAAGTGGTTGCGGCGTCGTGCTCATTGCACAATGACCATCAATCCAAGGTGCGCATTTCGCTGGTGCGGCCTATTAAGCTCCACGAATTAATAATGTTGCGCGATCAAGCACTGCCAGTTTTCAACCGACGGGCCAAGCATTCAGATATTAGATATCAGAAATAACCACTTAAATTCACGAGGTTATCTAAATAAGTTCAAGTCGAAATCGGTTACACTAAATCCACCCTAATAATCAGTCAGAAACGCAAAAAGCACCCCGAAGGGTGCTTTGCAAATATCCGAAAGTGGCGCGGTTGACGGGGCTCGAACCCGCGACCCCCGGCGTGACAGGCCGGTACTCTAACCAACTGAGCTACAACC
>CANMKB010000001.1 GCA_947498415.1 uncultured Paracoccaceae bacterium | reverse complement strand
CGGTGAAGGGGGTTCTAAGGTTAAACCAAATAACCCGCAACCCCTATCTGCACCTTTTTTAAAGAAAATGTGAAAAATGAATAAAAACATATAGTTAGTCATAATTTTTTACTCTGATAGCCTCAAAGAGGACTTAGAGCAGATAGCTTAACCTCGCTTCATAAGAGTGGTCAGATCAATACTTAGGGGTCAGGAACACAGACAACACAATAGAGGGTGATTTGCAGGTGAGTCCCACAGCGATTCACCAATGAAAAATACCCAGCCAAAGGCTGAGCATTTTCATTAGACTGCATGAAGGTTTGCTATGAGGGCGTGCGAGCCCTCACCTTAAGGCCGGGCAGTTTAACCCGCAAAAGCAGCAAAACCACGATTGCCAACATGTAGAGCAATGGCTCTAGCTGGAAGCCTTTGGCCAGCATCACGTAGTGAAGGCCACCCAAAAGAGCCGCACCATAAGTCAGTTTGTGTAACTTACGCCAACGTGGCCCAAGTTTGCGCATGGACAAATTATTGGACGTCATCGCAAGCGGTAGGAGCAAAAGTAAACCAGCCATACCGACTGTGATATACGGGCGCTTCAGAATGTCGGCCCAGATTTGCCCAAGCAACTGCACATCAAGAACCAACCAGACGAGGAAATGTGCGAATACATAGAAGAAGGCCAGCACCCCAATCGCCCGACGAAACTTAAGCAAGTTCAGCCCTAGGTGCTTGCGAAGAGGGGTAATCGCCAAGCCCACGATCAGCAGTTGCAGGGCAGCCTCGCCAATCGCATGCTCCATAGACTTCACAGGATCAACACCAAGCCCACCGTTCAGGCCCTGCCACAGCAGCCACAGCGGATAGAAACCGCCGACGACATATATGGGCCAAGCAGGCAGCTTACGCAGGTAGGTATTGATCCAATTTACCATGGCTTAGTAGAACTTCCGCAAATCCATACCCTCGTACAGACCAGCGACCTCTTGTTCGTAACCATTGAACATCAGGGTTTCTTTGCGTTTCGCAAACAATCCGCCGCCGATTGTACGCTCGGACGCTTGTGACCAGCGTGGATGATCAACAGTCGGGTTAACATTGGAATAGAACCCATATTCGCTTGGGCCCGATTGGTTCCAGCTTGTTGGTGGCTCTTTGTCGGTCAGGGTGATCTTCACAACCGACTTGATGGATTTAAACCCGTATTTCCACGGCACAACCAAACGCACAGGCGCTCCGTTTTGCTTTGGGATGTCTTTGCCATAAATCCCGGTCGCCATAATGGTGAGTGGATGCATCGCTTCGTCAAGGCGCAAACCCTCGACATACGGCCAATCCAACACGGCATATCTTTGGCCGACCATTTCCTTAGGCCGATACAGCGTTTCAAAGGCGACGTATTTCGCTTCGGTTTTTACGCCGGCCAGATCAAGCAGGTCTTTCAGTTCAAATCCATTCCAAGGAACAACCATTGACCACGCCTCAACACAGCGGAATCGATAGATCCGCTCTTCGATGGTCATCTGATCCATAATGTCTTTGAAAGCGTAATTGCCTGGGCGATCCACTAAACCATCGATGGTCACTGTCCATGGCGTTGTCGTCAAGCGATGGGCGTGTTTTGCCGGATCTTCTTTGCGCGTGCCGAACTCATAGAAGTTGTTGTAGCTTGTGATGGTTTCGTAATCATTTGGCTCAAGCGTTTCCGCCTTTGCGCTGGTCACGGCCAACGGCGCTAGACCAAGCCCAGCCACACCGGCCATGATTTGGCGGCGATTTACATAGGTTGCATGCGGCGTCACATCGTCATGTGTGAGGTCGTTCGTCCAGCGGTGGGCCATTTGTCACTCCTTTGTGCTTACAGAGTGATGTAGCCATAGCCACCACGCAAGCCAAACCACATCGCATAACGATGTGGTGGGCTGAGTGTAACAATTCGGTTAGCCCGCCTCAGGGTAAACCTTATTCATGCGTTCAGATCGGCCCGAATCTAGCACAAGTCGCACATGATGGCGCCGCAGCATACGTGGTTCACTAACACCAACAGAATGCGAGATCACTTCGACCTCTTTTACAATGCCCTTGGCGTATTGCGCGACCCGCTTGAATTTACTTTCCGGCACCAACCCTTTTTGAAAACGCGGATCATGAGTGGTGATGCCTGTTGGGCAAGTATTTTTGCTACACTTCAACGCCTGAATGCAGCCCAGAGAGAACATGAAGCCACGTGCAGACACAACAAAGTCTGCACCAGCCGCAAGCGCCCATGCGACGTCGCCAGGGTTGATCAATTTGCCACTTGCGATCAGCCGGATACGATCTGTCAGGCCAAATTCAGCCCTTAAATCAGCGACGCGTGGGAGCGCTTCTCTGATCGTCATACCCACAAGATCCATTAAAGGCATGGGCGCGGCCCCGGTGCCGCCCTCGCCTCCGTCAATCGTGATGAAATCTGGCGCAGCTTCGGCTCCGCGCTTTTGGATGGCGCCGAACAGATCACGGATATGGTCGGGCGACCCAACCACAATCTTGATGCCCACAGGCTTACGAGACACCTCACGAATGCGCTGGATCATGTCCAATAACTCTTCGTTGTTGCCGATTTCGCGATGACGATTTGGCGACAGGCTGCTTTCGCCCTCGCGAATGCCCCGTATCTCAGCGATCTCGGCAGACACCTTTTCACCCGGGAGAATCCCGCCTTTTCCCGGCTTGGCACCTTGCGCGAGTTTCAATTCAAACATGCGAACGTTTTCATGTGCCGCAACTTTGCGAAGCTTGTCATCACAGAGGCCGCCATCCTCGGATCTGACTCCGTATTTGGCCGTCCCGATTTGAAACACGATGTCGCAGCCACCTTCGAGGTGATAGGGAGACAAGCCCCCCTCGCCTGTGTTCATCCAAATCCCAGCCTCTTTGCAGCCTCGCGACAACGCTTGCACTGCAGGACGAGAAAGAGCACCATAACTCATGCCTGACAGATTAAAGAAAGACGGGGCAGAGAAAGGAATCTTGGCACCTGGCCCAATAATAAGCGGCTCCGATGCTGCGAACTGGTTGTCGAGCGGTGGATAAGGATCATTCACAAAGATCGGCGTACCCACCGCATTGATGTTGCGGGTTGATCCAAATGAGATTGTATTGCTTTTCCCCAGTGCCGCCCGAGCCACCCATTCGCGTTGTGCACGGTTGAACGGCATTTCTTCGCGATCCATCGCAAAGAAGTATTGGCGAAAGAACTCCCCCAGTTCTGAAAACAAATGCCTGAACCGGCCGATGACAGGATAGTTGCGGCGCACAGCATCGCCGGTTTGAGTGCGGTCGATCACAAACAATATGACAGCGACTAAAAAGGCGACACCAATCGCGAACACAAACATCTGCGCCAGAAGTTGGAGCAAATCAAATGTGGATTCCATGGCTGCGTTCATACGTGGCACCTCGTTTAATCGATATTTTTGCGCAGAGTGCGCAGTAACTCTCTGAATCGCAAATCAATTTCACGCTAGAATTAGTGATGCCAGAAAAAAGGCGCACCTAAGTAGGTGCGCCTTTGTCTTTAGTGAATAACCGCATCATCCGGTTTGGGCTTACGCGTTGCCCCCAATCGATCTCCGATCATAAGCCCATCAGGCCCGGCCGTGATGGGTAAGGTGTCACCGTCTTTCAGATCACCAGCCAACAACATCTCTGCTAATGGGTTTTGCAAGGCACGTTGGATCACACGCTTAAGTGGCCGCGCACCAAACACCGGATCGTAGCCTTCATCTGCGAGCCAAGTCTTGGCGTCGTCATCCAAAGAGATCGCAATCTTGCGCCCCGCAAGTCTTTTGATCAATCGCTCCAGCTGAATATCAACGATACCGCCCATATCCTCACGACCAAGGCGATCAAATATGATCGTCTCATCTAGTCGGTTCAGAAACTCCGGACGGAAATGTACGCGAACCGCATCCATCACATCACGACGCGCTTGGCTGGCATCTGCACCATCCGGCAATTGGCTGAGCGCTTGCGCCCCAAGGTTTGACGTTAAAATGATCAGCGTTTGTTTGAAGTCCACAGTCCGGCCTTGCCCGTCAGTCAAAACCCCATCATCCAAAACCTGCAACAGAACGTTGAACACGTCAGGATGCGCTTTTTCGACCTCGTCAAACAAAACAACTTGATATGGCCGGCGGCGCACTGCCTCGGTAAGAACGCCACCTTCATCATAGCCTACATACCCGGGAGGGGCGCCAATCAGACGTGCAACGGCATGTTTCTCCATGAATTCAGACATATCAATGCGCACCATCGCACTATCATCATCAAACAAGAAATTAGCGACAGCCTTTGTCAGCTCGGTTTTGCCGACACCAGTTGGCCCAAGAAACAAAAACGACCCAAGTGGGCGATTTTCATCATTCAGCCCAGCGCGGGCGCGACGCACGGCATTTGAAACCGCTGTCACAGCCGCAGTTTGGCCGATGACGCGCTTGTGCAATTGGTCTTCCATCCGCAAAAGCTTCTCGCGCTCCCCTTCAAGCATCTTGCTCGTCGGAATGCCGGTCCAGCGTTCGACAACCGCTGCGATCTGCTCTGGGCGCACTGCCTCTTCAACAGCAACATCAGCCTCGGTTTCTTCGGCATCCGCCAATTGCTTTTCAAGACCGGGGATCACGCCGTAAGACAATTCACCCGCTTTGGCCAAATTGCCCTCACGTTTCGCGATGTCGAGCTCAGCGCGAGCATGATCAAGTTGTTCTTTAAGATCACGGGCTGAGGCCAGCTTGTCGCGGCTTGCCTGCCAGCGGGCCGTCAGTTCAGATGAACGATCCTGCAGATCAGCTAGATCTTTCTCGAGCTTTTCCAAACGATCTTTCGACGCCTGATCATCCTCTACACGCAGCGCTTCTGCTTCGATCTGCAATTGCAAAATCTGACGATCCAAAGCATCCAGCTCTTCTGGCTTAGAGTCGACCTCCATGCGCAGCCGACTTGCGGCCTCATCAACCAAGTCGATTGCCTTATCTGGCAAAAACCGATCTGTAATGTAGCGATGCGACAATGTTGCAGCGGCAACCAAGGCCGAATCTGAGATGCGCACACCGTGGTGCAGCTCGTATTTCTCTTTGATTCCGCGAAGGATCGAGATCGTATCTTCTTCGGTTGGTTCTTCGACCATGACAGGCTGGAAGCGCCGCGCCAGGGCTGCGTCTTTCTCTACGTATTTGCGGTACTCGTCTAATGTCGTCGCGCCCACACAATGCAGTTCGCCTCGCGCCAATGCTGGCTTAATCAAATTCGCCGCATCCATTGCGCCATCAGCTTTACCAGCGCCGACCAAAGTGTGCATTTCATCGATGAACAAAATGACATCGCCAGCAGCTTCGGTGACTTCTGTCAGAACCGCTTTAAGACGCTCCTCAAACTCACCGCGATATTTAGCACCTGCAATCAGAGCGCCCATATCCAAGGCCAGCAATTGCTTGTTACGCAATGATTCAGGCACATCGCCATTCACGATGCGCAGCGCCAAACCTTCGGCGATGGCAGTTTTACCCACTCCGGGCTCCCCAATCATCACCGGGTTATTCTTTGTTCGGCGTGACAAAACCTGCATGGCGCGGCGAATTTCATCATCTCGACCAATAATAGGGTCGATTTTCCCATCGCGCGCACGCTCTGTCAGATCCTGCGCATACTTTTTAAGGGCGTCATACCCTTCCTCGGCCGAGGCGGTATCTGCGGTGCGCCCCTTGCGAATGTCATTGATGGCAGCATTTAGCGCCTGTGCATTGATCGCACCCGCTTCAAGCGCATCTCTCGCCTTGGATTTCACCAATGCCAGCGCCATCAGAATACGTTCAACCGGAACAAAACTATCGCCCGCTTTTTTGGCGACCTTTTCTGCCTCAGACAAAACCTTGGCTGTGGTGTTATCCATATAAGGCTGACCAGTATCGCCGCTGACTTTTGCAATTTTTGAAACTGAAACATCCAAAGCTTGCACCACCCGTTGTGGTGCGCCGCCAGCTCTGCTGATGAGGTTAGACGCCAATCCTTGATCGTCATCCATCAATGCTTTGAGAAGGTGTTCAGGAAGCAATCTTTGATGATTTTCCCGCATCGCAATCGTCTGAGCCGCCTGGACAAACCCACGCGACCGCTCCGTGAACTTACTGAAGTCCATGGTCATTCTCCTTTTTCAAGCGCCCGAGATTATTTGGCACCCGCTTGGCGGCATGCCGTATGATGGGCCTCAACCCCAATGTGGGCAAATGATTTTCTCAGTTCAAGACCTCAAGGATTGATTTGAGTTGTATTTCACCTGCCCCGCATCGTGCCAATCAGAATATTAACTCTCATAGGTTATTGCTCCATCATGGAGAGGCTTCGATATGCAAATTACGCACATAAAGTTGCTTGAACGGCAGTTTGATGACCAAGGGCGCTGCTTGGCAAAAGTGCGCATCGCGGGTTCTGATGGGCAATCAATTCAGATTGATTGCAATGTGCCGGCCCATCAATCTGGGCGACGGGGCATGCTCAATGGGCTTATTTCACAGGATATTATCCGCCAACTACTTCGAATGCCCGAATATCGGAATGCCGCGCCGAGCGCGTTGGAATTTGCAATGCCTGAACAGCCAAATCGTCGCAAGATCGTCTTACCAAAGAGGTAACCGCACCTGCGCTTGCATCACATTTCGAGCTGGCGTAGACACGACCGATTTCACTTGAGCCGGAGCCCCCACCATGTCTGATGATCGCCTAATCGTAGCCCTTGATGTTCCAAACGCGTTGCAAGGCCTGAAACTTGCAGAGCAAATTGGAGATGCTGTTTCCTTTTACAAGATCGGTCTTGGCATGCTCACCGGTGGCGGTTTGGCCTTGGCCAATGAACTTAAACAAGAACATGGCAAAAAGATCTTTCTGGATATGAAATTGTTCGACATCGGGGCGACTGTCGAAAATGCGGTGCGTGGGCTTGCGCAGTATGATCTTGATTTTCTAACTGTGCATGGCGACCCCTATGTCGTGAAAGCGGCCAAAGAAGGGGCGGCAGGCAAAGACCTTAAAATCCTTGCCGTCACAATCCTCACCTCGCTTGATCGCCAAGATCTGGACGGTGCTTTGATCAAGGACGGCGAGATCAAAGATCTGGTTCAAGAGCGTGCGGGCCGCGCGTTTGAATCAGGTGCCGATGGCGTTATTGCAAGCCCTCAAGAGGCAGCCCTGATCCGTGCCCTGCCTGAAGCCAAAGGTCGCCTGATCGTGACCCCTGGAGTGCGCCCAACTGGTGCGGCATTGGGTGATCAGAAACGCGTCGCAACCCCATCTAGCGCAATTTCAGATGGTGCAGACCATATTGTTGTTGGCCGCCCTGTATGGACAGCTGACAGCCCTAAAGCAGCGGCAGAAGCCATCCAAGCCGAACTTGCAAATATTTAAACCGTACTTCGGCCTACTGTCCGGCGATCCAGTCGGACAGGCGAGATTGGAAACGCGAGATCGCTTTCGGATGAGTCAGATATTCATCCACTGACATGAGCTGAAGCGCTTGGCCTTCATCTCTTAAATGCAATTCTTGTTGTCTGCTTGCATCAACCCGCGCAATGAAGAACCAGTTTTGCTGTCCCAAAGACTTGTAAAGTCGCCCCCATAAGAGATCTGCTTTTGAAATCCTCAGTGAGACTTCTTCAAAACACTCTCTCGCAGCACACTCCCAAGCACTTTCATGTCCCTCACGGCCGCCGCCCGTTAAATCCCAATAATTAGGATAAGGGATTGTAGGTTTATCATCGCGTAAAATCGTAACGATCTGGCTGCCGACAAAAACTGCCACCTTGGCACCCGTAAATCTGCTGCCATCGCCGTATTGGAATGCTATGCTGGGAACGTCTTTCACAATGGATACCTACCATGCCTGCGTTATGCCGTGAATGCCTCACAGAAGTGGCCGAAACGCGTCGGTGCCCCGCCTGCGGGGGGCTACGAATCGTCCGGCATGAGGAACTGTTTGACCTTTCTATTGCACATATGGATTGCGACGCCTTTTACGCAAGCGTCGAAAAACGAGACAACCCAGAGCTCGCTGACAAGCCGGTCATCATTGGTGGAGGACGCAGAGGTGTCGTGTCGACCGCCTGCTATATCGCCAGGATTCGCGGTGTGCGTTCCGCGATGCCAATGTTTCAAGCGCTTAAACTTTGCCCGGACGCAGTCGTCGTCAAACCAAGAATGCAGGTCTACGTAGACGTCAGCCGAAAAGTCCGCACCATGATGGATGAGCTAACTCCTGCGATCGAGCCTCTCTCACTTGATGAAGCGTTCATGGATTTGTCAGGGACGGCCAAGCTGCATGGGAAACCACCTGCAATCATGCTCGCCCGGCTGATAAAGCGCATGAAAGATGAGTTGGGCATCACGGGGTCCATTGGCCTCAGCCACAACAAATTCCTGGCCAAAGTCGCCTCTGATCTCGACAAGCCGCAGGGCTTTGCTGTGATCGGGAAAGCTGAAACTGACTCATTTCTAAAAGATAAGCCTGTTCGCATGATTTGGGGCGTCGGCCCGGCAGCCCAAGAAGGTTTAGAACGTGCCGGTATTCGCACCTTTTCAGACCTCCTTCGATGGGATCAGAAAGAGCTTTCTGAACGCTTTGGCTCTATGGGGTATCGACTGTGGCACCTTGCCCGCGGCCAAGACCGTCGCCGTGTCACTGCTCGCAATCCGGTTAAAAGCATCAGCAAAGAAACAACGTTCTTTGAAGATACCAGCAGCTTGGATTTGCTAGACGGGCATCTTTGGCGACTAAGTGAGCAAGTTTCAGATCGCGCAAAAGCCAAAGCAAAGGCGGGGCGCGTTGTGACCCTCAAGCTTAAACGGTCTGATTTCTCGCTCATTTCGCGGCGCCTTAGTCTGCGCGATGCAACCCAGATGGCAGATACAATCTACCAAACGGCCAAGGGGCTTTTTGATCAGGTTGGCAACCAAGGCCCATATCGTCTCATCGGTGTCGGCATTGCAGATATTGTATCCGAGACCGAGGCCGACCTATCCGCAGATTTGCTAGATCCTAAGGCAGCCCAGCGCAGAAAGGCCGAACGCGCGACCGACGCGATTCGAGCGCGTTTTGGCAAAGAAGCAATCTCCAAGGGTCGCGGCATCCGATAGCGATACAACAAAAATCGTGCTTCGCCTCTTATTGATGCCAATACTTATCCATGATAAACTATATCCACGAATCGGGAGGCATACATGAAACTTGGCGACGGTGTCGAAACGGCCATTCACTGCGTGGCCTCATTGGCTTCCTTAGATGGAACACAAGTCATGCCCGCCGCGGCATTGGCGACGTATTATGGGGTATCCTCAAGTTATCTCGTAAAGCACTTAAAGTTGCTCGTTGCTGACAACATTCTGGCATCTGTCCCCGGCCCGCATGGCGGGTATCGCTTAGCGCGATCAGCGCATCAGATAAGCTTGTTGGACATCGTGCTGTCGGTAGAAGGCGCTGAACCTGCTTTCCGATGCAAAGAAATCCGCAAGAATGGGCCGTGTTTGCCAGATGGTGACATCTTTCCAAAGCCCTGCGGGATCAATGTCGCCATGTTAAAGGCCGAACAAGCCTATCGTGATGAGCTACGAAAAATCACGATTGCCGCCCTCAATATTGAGCACATTGCAACGGCTGATCCGCGTCTGCTGAAAAGCGGTGAAACCTACATTGCAGAAAACATAAGACCTCAACCCACTTAATCTCGACACATAAGGAGAACATCATGCAACCTCGCCTCGATTACTGGAGCGCGGCCCCAGCGCTATTGCAAAATTTCTTAACCCTAAACACTGCTATCGAAGAAAGCGGATTGGAGCGTAGTTTGATTCATTTGGTCAAACTGCGAGCATCTCAGATCAATGGCTGCGCCTATTGCATCGACTTACATACCAGAGAAGCCAAGAAAGACGGCGAAACAGAACAGCGCCTTTATCTCGTGCCAGCGTGGCACGATAGTTTCCTATATTCAGAGCGCGAGCGAACTGCTTTTAAATGGACGGAATCTTTGACCCGACTTGGGAGCAGCACACCAGATGACGCTCTCTTTGAAGAAACCCGCAACCATTTTAGTGATGAAGAGATGGTTAAGCTCACAGCTGTGATCACAATGATCAACACCTGGAACCGCCTCTCAATCGCGTTTCGTGCCGTTCATGCCAAGCCCGAAGCGCAGGCTGTATAACGACATCTGTTACGCAGAGATTACTCTGCTGCAAGCTTTTGTGCAGGTCGCCCGATTGCGGTGATCTGCGCCATGACCTTTTGTAGTGCACGGCGCACTTTGGGAAAGTCTTCGTTGGGCTCTATTCGTTTTTCGTCCATGTACAAAGACCGGTCGATTTCGACCTGAACAGCGAACTGATCCCGTGAGGGGCGGCCATAGTGCTGGGTCACAAATGCACCGGCGAAAGGTGTATTGCGCGATACGGTAAACCCTGCCCCCTCAAACGCGGCTTCGATCTGATTGACGATGTCTGGGTGCGCAGATGCTCCGAAACGATCCCCTAGCACAATTTGAGGCCGCACCCCTTTTGAGAACCTCACGTTCTCTAACGCCTCATGAGGCATCGAGTGACAGTCGATTAAGATCGCATGCCCAAACTTGAATCTGGCCTCGTTGAGCAGTGATTGAAGCGCATTGTGATACGGCCGCCAATAGGTGTTTAGCCTCGCCTCGGCCTCTTCCAGTCCCAATTTTCCGCGATAGATCGGCTGACCATTGGCCACCACCCGAGGGATCACTCCCAATCCCGAAGCAACGCGCAAGTTGTTCCCGGATTTTCGAATGCCAGAAATGAGCGCCGGGTCTAGCTCTTCTGCGCTGCGGTTATAATCAATAAAGGCACGTGGTGCGCCTGCTTTCAAAAAAGGTGCCCCATAGTCGGACGCCCGATCAAACAGTTTATCGACAAATGCGTCTTCTGAGCTCCGGATAGCCAAATCCGATAGAATCGTCTTGCGCAGAAACCAGTCCGGGTAGTCACTGCCGCTATGCGGTGACGCAAAAACCACCGAGGAAGTGCATTCTTTGGGCCGGTCCAATATATATGCGCGTGCGGGCATTTGCTCTCCTGTTCGAAATAAATCATAGCCCGAAAAAGATATTTTCCGAAAGCCCTTGATCCCCCCTGCGACTCCTTTTATAGACCCCTCCACCAGCGCGGAAATCCCGCGCTCCTTTTCTTAAGGGGCACGAGTGCTGCAACGGTTTCATGGGCGATTAGCTCAGCGGTAGAGCACTTCGTTGACATCGAAGGGGTCACAAGTTCGATCCTTGTATCGCCCACCATGATTTCACCGCCCTTTCTATAAGGGCAGCCCGATAACAGGCGCACGCCGCGCCGCGATATGAGGAGAAGACTATGAAGGTCAAGAACTCGCTCCGCTCGCTCAAGCAGCGTCACCGCGACTGCCGCATTGTGCGCCGTAAGGGCCGCGTTTACGTCATCAACAAGACGCAGCGCCGCTTCAAAGCACGTCAGGGCTAAACCCGACGCCTTTGGCAGAGATTAGAAACCGCTTCGTTTTCGAAGCGGTTTTTTTAATGTTCCGGTGTTTAGCGCCCGAGCAAAAGTTGAACCATGGTAGCCTGGTCAACATAGCCGGTTGGCTCAAGGTTTCTTACACGCTGAAAGCGTCTAAGGGCTTTTCGGGTTTGACGCGTGAACTTTCCATCAGCCTCTCCCGGATCAAGCCCCAAAGCTGCAAGCCGCCCTTCAATCAGAAGCCGCGCAGCACCAGAGCCTGCAACGGATTTCTCAACGCCTATGTATTTAGCACGCAGTTCGGCATCCCTCACTTCACTACCTAACTCAGAAATTCTGGTCTGAGCAGCCTCTGCAAACACCCCTCCTGGATACTCAGATAAGAAGCGGTTGTAGGACTCTATGGTGTTCTGGTTTCTCGCCGCATCCCAAGCGATGCGTTCACGGGCATCCATTTCGGCGCGTCGTTCCGCTTCGATGGCGTTCAGCTCATCTCGTGCGATCCCCGAGTATAGCCCGTCAGGGAATTTATCGAGATAAGCCCGATAACCAGATTCGGTGCGACGCGAACCGCTATCTTGCCAAAAAGCACGATCTTGGGCCTCTTCGATTTCGCGGCGCCGCCTTGCTTCTTCTTCTAGCGCTGCCGCTCGACGAAGCGCAGCTTCTTGCATCAAACCACGCTGATCCCGATCCAAATACCCATGTGGTTCAAGGCCCTGATCGGTTTGCCATGCAGCAACAGCCCTGCGAGTCGAAGGTCCAAACACTCCATCGATCCCTCGCGGATTAAACCCAAGCAAGGCCAGATCCCGCTGGATAGCGCGTCGCGCGTTTCGAGACAATCGCATGTTCGCCTCGGCCTCTTTCAACTGCGTTTCACGATCTGTGACTTGTGCAACAATTGTGCGCCGCGCCTCGTCAGCGAAAATACCATTTGGGTATCGGTTCAAGTAGGCATCAATCGCATCCTTGGTCCCTATATCGCGCACAGCACTCCAATAGGCGACCTCGCCAAGATCTTGAGCCGGAGCACCCGGCGCATCCGCCACAGAGAATGGGATTGAACGCGGCATAAAGCCGGTCACTTGTAGATCAGACAATCGTTCAGCCACGTCGGTGATTGTCGTGCCCTCATTCAGCAACCCATCAACGGCGGAGCGAAGGTCCGAAGAGCGGCCAAGCATTGCCGTCACACCCTGCCCTGGTTGCAATGTAGATGCACCGACGGAAAGCCCATCCAAGCCATCAAGCGGGCGCGATGAGGGCGCGACAAGGAGGAGAGAGCGCCCTGCTGCATGGCCCAAGGTTCGCTCGAACAAGGAAAGGGAAAGCGCCTTGCTGCCCACATCAAATCGATCAGGGACACGCGATTCACTCGAGATCAACCAATTGTCGGTGCCATCGGTCACAACGTGCCCGCGCACAAAGATGATCACACGACCAGCCTCTGCTTCGGCCGCAGTGTCAGTGGCAAATACTGCCGCACGCAATGCCCCGATAGAAGCGTCGCGCAACAGTTCCACTTCGAAACCCGCATTCAAAAGTGTCTGCTCAAATTGAGAAAGTCCGCGATCTTTCGGCAGGTCTTTCAAATACCGATAGTTCTGCTGATCAACGATCAATGCCAAATCACGTGCTTGGCTTGACGTCGCAATCATAAACGAAACAATTGCTATTGCCGCAAAGAGTATTCGCATCTTCCCCTCCAAGTGGTTTCAGCATCCCCACCTGTAGTGTGCGCTAAAATGTGCGAGACGCCAAACTTTGCTTTGGGCAGATGAGGAGAGCGCCAAATGGGCAAGAATTTGCTCAATATGCTGACAGATAACCACCTTAGCATACTACATCTAGATTTCATCAGCTTATTGTTGTAGAAGTAAGTATCGGAGAATTCAGACTGATTTCCTCTTCCTAAGTCGGAAATCTCGGGCCGTCTGCCTCAGTAACGTTCCGGGCAAGTCACTCCCACTCCCCCGCTCGACCACACCGGCAGCGGGGGCTTTCTTTTTGGATTAGGCTGTAAACTGTGTGCGCCGTTCACGAAAAATCGGCAAGAGTAACTCTCGAAATGCCGCGACCTTGGCCGATGCCCAAACATCCCGATGCGCAACCATCCAAATGTCAGGAAATTCGCGCGGAGGGAGCGTTTCTATCAACCGCAAACCCTCTGCCTGACGCCCGATCGAGAACGGGATTTCAACTATACCAACACCCATTTTTGCAGCACTGAGCATCGAAATGTAGTCGTCAGAAAGCAAACCAATCTTGGTATTGGGGAAATGTTCCATCACAACATCAGGCACCTTCGGGTTTTGGTTAAACCCAATCCAATTCACGCGGGCCTTTGGATCCTTCCCCAGCATATCAACCAGCTCTGGGACGGCAAAGAACCCACTTTGTTGCTGAGCCAACCGACGCCCTACCAGGCTATCTCCAGGATCATTACTCACGCGGATGGCCAAATCTGCCTCGCGCCGGCTGAGGTCAAGCATCTCTACCGACGCCCTGAGCTGGATTTGCACTTCTGGGTACAAGCGACTGTACTCACGAATTGCTGGCCCAATCATACCCGTAAACACCAACTGAGGGGCCGTAATCGTGAGTGTCCCTTTGAGCGTCTCATCCACAGAGGACAAATGACGCATCAAATCGTGCTCTTGGCTTTCCATGGCAGCAGCCCGCTCTGCAACCAAGCGACCGGCGTCAGTTGGCTGATAGCCATCTGCCAGGCGCTCGAAGAGCTGCAACCCAAGGTCTTCTTCAATGCGTTTGATACGGCGCGCCACCGTTGTATAGCTCACCTCTAGGGCGTCACCAGCTGTTGCCAACGAGCCCTTCCGCACGAGATGCATAACGGTTTTCAAATCGTCCCAATGTGCTGGCATAATATCGTGCTCTTATTTTTTAGGATTTCGGGCGCATATGACATGCGCAGTGTCATGCATGTATATCCTTGCTGAGTTTCATCAAGAGACCACGCGCCAAACAACCGCACCTTGTTTCCAATAAATGTCAGTGAATCGGATGCCGATTTTAACTTGATGCAACGATTCGAACGGTTTAGTTGATTCGCTCGAATCAAGAGGCTAGTCTGACTGTATGGCCGTATGTCTTATGTATCACCGACGTAAATCACGCCGCCCGAGATACTATCGGGTAGAGTTGTCGTATGATCTTTTTGATAACATTTCGGTGCTGTGTGAATGGGGCATAGCTGGCGGTAGAGGCTGCGAAAGCAAAGTTACATTCTCTAACCTTCGTGAAGCTTCCGTTGCGGCCGACCGCATTCGTAACCGCGTTCAGCGCCGCGGGTATGCACGACTCGACCGTTCTTTGGCTGTTGCTTAACCCGTAAAAAAGCCGGATCTGCCATAGCAAACCCGGCCTAATTCTTGTTGGTAGGTTCGGGCCTATTCAGCCGCGATCTGACCTTCGATTTTTTCGACACGTACCGCCGAAAACTTGAACTCTGGAATCTTGCCGTAAGGGTCGATAGCTGGGTTGGTCAGAACATTTGCCGCCGCTTCAACGTAAGCGAACGGAACAAACACCATATCCTCGGCAATCGCACGGTCTGCCCGCGCCATGATTTCGATGCTTCCGCGACGGGTCGACAGGCGGATCATCTCACCCGGCTCGATACCCATCAACTTAAGCGTACGCGGGTTGAGGGAACAGTTGGCCTCTGGCTCAACATGATCCAAAACCTTTGAACGTCGTGTCATTGACCCTGTATGCCAATGCTCCAGCTGACGACCTGTTGTCATGATCATTGGATATTCGGCATCTGGCGCTTCGTCTGGTGGGATCACTGAGGCCGGCGTAAACCGTGCACGGCCATCTGGACGTGGGAAGCCTTCACCAAACACGATTGCCTGACCTGGGTCGGTCTCGTGCAATGATGGATAGGTTATCGTCTCTGTCTCCAGTCGCTCCCACGTGATGTTGTCGAGGCTTTTCATGTTGAGCTTCATCTCAGCAAATACTTGAGACACATCACTGTAGGACCATGGCAGGCCAATGCGTTGCGCAAGTTCGACTGTGATCTTCCAATCTTCGCGGGCTTCGCCCGGAGGTGTCACAGCTGGGCGCACGCGTTGCACCTGACGGTTGGTATTGGAAACCGTACCGTTTTTTTCATAAAGCGCAGAAGCAGGCAGAATAACATCAGCATAGTTTGCTGTTTCAGTCAGAAAGATATCCTGAACGATCATTAGCTCTAGCTTCGCAAATGCGTCACGGGCGTGTTCAACATCTGGGTCTGACATCGCCGGGTTTTCACCCTGAATGTACATGCCCTTAATGTTGCCGGCATAAACCTCGTCTACAATTTCGGTAACCGTTAGGCCTTTTTCGTTGCTGAAGTCACCGCCGCCCCAAACATCGGTAAAGCTTTTACGCACGTCATCGCTTGTGACGGTTTGGTA
This sequence comes from uncultured Paracoccaceae bacterium, assembly GCA_947498415.1. GTDB lineage: Bacteria > Pseudomonadota > Alphaproteobacteria > Rhodobacterales > Rhodobacteraceae > Cognatishimia. The sequence goes on along the minus strand of CANMKB010000001.1, from coordinate 787,749 downwards.
ATCTGGCAAGAACATCGGGATAAGACCCGCATCAGAAGCACCCTGAACATTGTTTTGACCGCGCAGCGGGTGCAGACCTGCGCCCGGCTTACCTACGTTTCCAGTCATCAGCGCCAAGGAAATCAAGCAGCGAGAGTTGTCGGTGCCATGAATGTGCTGAGACACTCCCATACCCCAAAAGATCAATCCGGCTTTGCCGTTGGCAAAGGTACGGGCCACACGACGAAGCTGTTCTGCGGAAACACCACAAATCTCTGACATCTTTTCGGGCGTGAAGTCGCGTAGGTGCTCTTTTTCGGCGCTCCAGTTTTCTGTCCAACGATGGATGTACTGGCTGTCATACAGCTCTTCTTCCACAATCACGTTCATGATTGCGTTCAGCATTGATACATCTGCGCCCGGTCTGAATTGAACCATCTCGGTTGCGAAACGACGCAGGCCAACTCCGCGTGGATCCATAACGATCAGCTTTCCGCCACGTTTGGTGAATTGCTTGAAATAGGTCGCTGCAACCGGGTGATTTTCGATCGGGTTCGATCCAATCACAATGGCCACATCTGCGTTTTCGATTTCGTTGAACGTCGCTGTTACTGCGCCCGACCCAACGTTCTCGATCAAAGCAGACACTGATGAGGCGTGGCACAGACGTGTACAGTGATCGACGTTGTTATGCTGAAAACCTTGACGAATGAACTTCTGAAAGAGGTACGCCTCTTCGTTTGTACATTTAGCAGAGCCAAAACCCGCTACATTCTTTGGATTTTCCTCGCGCAGCTTTTTCAAACCGCTTGATGCAAATTCCATCGCCTCTTCCCACGTCGCTTCGCGGAAGTGGGTATCAAGATTGCCGGGATCTACATTCAACCCTTTGGCCGGCGCGTCATCGCGACGGATCAACGGTTTGGTCAGGCGATGTGGGTGATGAATATAGTCAAATCCAAAGCGGCCTTTGACACACAAACGGCCTTCGTTTGCCGGGCCGTTAATGCCCTCAACGTATTTCACTTTGCCGTCTTTAACTTTGAGGCTCACCTTGCAGCCCACACCACAGAACGGGCATACACTTTCGGTTTCGCTGTCAAAATCGCTCATGTCGCCGACTTGGTTTTCATCAACAACATTGGCGGGCATCAAAGCACCTGTTGGGCAGGCCTGCACGCATTCACCGCAGGCTACACAAGAAGACGCGCCCATTGGATCAGAAATGTCGAAGGTCGGGTATGCGTTGTGACCACGACCCGCCATGCCGATCACGTCGTTCACCTGCACTTCGCGGCATGCCTGAACACACAGGCTACAGGAAATACAGGCATCCAAGTTAACGCTCATGGCAACATGAGAATCGTCAAGCAGAGGGATGCGCCCTTCTTCAATCTTGGGAAAGCGGCTTTCAGAGACACCATTCAAATCAGCCATATCCCAAAGATGGCTGGATTTGTCGTGCGCCTCTTCACGATCAGGCTGATCTGTTACCAACATCTCAACCACCATTTTCCGCGCATTTTCTGCACGGGCGGTGTTGGTGTGAACAATCATGCCTTCGTTGGGTTCACGAATACACGAGGCTGCAAGCGTACGCTCGCCCTCAATCTCAACCATGCAAGCACGACAGTTGCCGTCGGGACGATACCCGGGTGCAGGCTTGTGGCACAGATGGGGAATCACAAGCCCCCGACCATTGGCAACTTCCCAAATGGTCAGGCCCTTCTCGGCCTCAACTTCCTTGCCGTCGAGGACGAATTTGACTGTGTCCGACATGCTGGGTCTCCTACAATTTGTATGTACTCTACCGCATACGACTTGTGGCCAAAGGCGAGTTTCGCGACGCGTAATAAAAGGTTTGCGCCATGATGTTGTTTTCCCGCCCACAAATTTCCGAAAGGCGTCACCGATTAGGTGTCATGAAATCGTGCCTTTCCTCTATCCGCGTCACAGCATAGCAAGTTGCCAGTCACTTTCGGAGTCACCATGTCTCAAATTACTTTGATCCGCCACGGACAGGCAAATACTCAAGCACGCGATGAACATTCCTATGATCAACTTTCTGATTTGGGTCATCAGCAGGCCGCTTGGCTGGGCAACCATTTCAATGCGAATAAGCAACATTTTAGCCGTGTTTACTGTGGCACAATGCAGCGCCATATCGAAACGGCACAGGGCGCCCAAGCACAGCGTTACGGCGAAGTGATACAAGACCCTAGACTGAATGAGTTTCCCTACTTTGATCTCTCCAAAGCGATGGAGCGCCAGTTCAAATTAGAAGTTCCAAACTCGCGCGAGGGGTTTGCTGCACACATTCCAAAGGTACTTGGTGCATGGGAGCAGGATTTGCTAACAGATATCCCAGAAACCTATACCACTTTTTCAAATCGAATTGGCGAAGCGATCGACGAGATACTGTCGGGCGACGGGCCTGCCTTGGTCTTTTCTTCAGGGGGTGTGATTAGCGAAATCATGCGCCAATCTTTGAATTTGGATACATCGGGCTGGGCGCGAATGTGTCTGGCGATTATGAATACGTCCATTCACCAGTTACACATGTTGCTGGATAAACCGCTGATGACGCAATTCAACGCAGTACCACACCTTGAGGCACCAGATCGTCTATTCGCGCAAACGCATTTGTGATTTGAGGGAACCGCAAATCACCATGCTCCATTTGAACCTTGTGATAGTTTTAGGCTGCCTTGTCGGCATGGTCTTTGTGAATGTATTTACAATCACAATATCCACATTCCACAAAACCAGCATCATGCGGAATACTAAGCCAAACACGTGGGTGGCCAAGCGCACCTTCGCCGCCGTCACATGCTATACGATAGCTGTCCACAATCTTGATTTCTGGCGCTTCGATCGTCATTTGGCGAGGTCCTTCAGGTTGTCGTTCCGGTCCAGTTTAGCTATGCGCGAATATGAGCCAACAATCGGTTAAGAGCAAGAGAGCCAATGACACAGAATGCCATCGAATTAACCGATCTTTGTAAGGTTTACGCTGCGAGCCGCGGTGCGCCAGAAAAACCGGCGCTGAAAGGCATCGATCTGTCCGTTAAAGCAGGGTCAATCTTTGGATTGCTTGGCCCCAACGGCGCGGGCAAATCCACCATGATTAACATTCTCGCCGGCTTGGTGCGAAAAACGTCCGGCAGTGTGAATATTTGGGGGTTCGATCAAGACCAAAACCCACGTCAATCTCGCGCCGCTATTGGCGTCATGCCGCAAGAGCTTAATGTTGATCCGTTTTTCTCGCCAAGAAACGCACTAGAAGTGCAAGCTGGGCTTTATGGCGTTCCTAAATCACAACGCAAAAGCGATGAAATCCTTCAGCTCGTTGGTCTACAGGACAAAGCAAACGCGTATGCACGCACGCTTTCTGGCGGTATGCGCCGCCGCTTATTGTTGGCCAAAGCATTGGTGCATAGCCCACAGGTGCTTGTGCTGGATGAACCGACGGCAGGCGTAGATATCGAGCTGCGCCAAATGCTTTGGGAAAACGTGAGAATGCTGAATCGCAAACGCGGCACCACGATCATTTTGACAACACATTACCTCGAAGAGGCAGAGCAGATGTGCGATGAGATCGCCATTATCAACCAAGGTCAGAAAATTGCGCAGGACAGCACGGCAAACCTACTAGGTCAGCTTGATTCAAAAACCATGGTTGTGCACCCCGAAGACCCGATCAACGAACTGCCGGAACACCGCGATATTGAAATCACGCAGCGCACCAACGGCACGCTTGCGTTGTCATATCACACACGCACAACATCGGCAGAGCACGTCCTGCAAATCGTTCGCGATGCCGGAATCCGCATTCGAGACGTCAAAACCGAAGAAGCCGATCTAGAAGACGTCTTCCTTTCGCTGACGTCTTCCAACAGCTAGTCAGAGAAGAGATGAGGCGTCATCGCGATTTCGCGCGCCTTGTCTTGATTGACAGACAAGAAATTCGCGATCGGATCTAGGAAATCGCCAATTTCGTCTTTTTGGCGAATCCGTGAGTAATTTTCGAAATCCGCATCCCGAATGGCGTCACTTTCATCGTCAATATCTCGCAAAATCGTTGGTAGGATACGATTGAAGGTCTCCATCGGAGTCTGTTCCCCGGCCAATCCAATACGACTTGCATGCCCCTTCAGGTATTCTTCGGAGTAATCACACTGAATTTCCAGAGCCCGTGTCGTAGACCGGTCGCTATAAAAATCGTGCAGCAAGTCAAGCGATCCCGGATCCATGCAAATGATCATGCGGTTGGACTGGAAGTAATCAAATAGCATTCGGATCAAGGCCCGGCGGTGACGAGTCCGTTTTTCGATGGTCGCCTGAATGCCACCCAGGTCTGGCAGGTCGGTGTGTTCTTCTTGAAAGAGGTAGTCCACAGCCGGGATATTCGTTTCTTGTTTAATTTTACCCAACAGCCGCTTTGCCACGTGCCACTTTTTACAAACGAGAATCATAAGTTCCCGCTCTCGGCCCAAGGTTGCTTCGGTTTCCCAGAAGCGATTCGCAAATCGACGGCCGACACGCCCGCGTTCTGTCACAAACTTGAACAAGCTTGGGCCTTCGCCTGAAATTCTGAATTCGATATCACTCGAAGCATAGAGCTTCCCAAGGCGCTCTTTCAGGTCCGTGGCTTCGGGGCTTATTTTTCGCGCAAACAGGAAGTCTTGGTTTAAAAGCAGATCATAGTGATCGTTATAGAACACCAATGGCATCCCATAATCGGTGAACATCAAAAACGTCAGAGTCCGAGTGTTAATTTCATCACCAGGGATCAGATGCCGGACCACTGTTTGAAAGAAGGTCTCGTCAGGAATCCACGTTGTTCGGAAGAACCGCATGACATCACGGCGTTTGCGCGTGAATTCCATCACGGCCTCAACCGTCGGTCTACGCAGGCACCACCACTGGCTGCCGATTTGCACTTGGATGTCAGATGGGATGCTACGCTCAAGGCCGAGGCGTTTTTGCATATTGTAGGCGCCGTAAAACAGCCGCTTTCGCTCACGTTCATTGAAGAAATGGCGATAGATCAACCGATCCTTCTTCATCCCGGTTTTGATCCAATCGCTTTCGAAAAAATCAAAACTCTCGATAAAGTCACAATCATGGTCGTCTAAGAAGTTGTGAACATATTCCGATGTTTTAATCGCCATGCAGTCGCCAGACAGCATGTAAAAATGAGTGGCTTTAGGGAATTCCTTTAGGGCCGCTTCGATCGCATAAAGGGTTGCTTGCACCAACGACCATTCACCCCATCCGCATTTGATGCGCTTGGTTGCAAACGTCACATTAGGATTTTCCCCCAATGCTTTTTGAAGCTGCTCAAAGCTCTTTGGATCCGCACTCGCATCAAAATGAATTGAGATGAAATCCCCTGTTGCGGTCAGCTGGTTGGCCTGCTGAATAATCGCTTCTGGGTCTTTATGGCACAAAAGAATGTATGCGATCTTTGACATACTCGAAACTGTAACCTCGTATTAACCCGATTGTTTACTTATTAAAGATGAACACCGATTGAATAAACTGGGAAATTTTGGTTTTTTAAGACCTATACAAAAGTGTGGCTAAAGAATTTGCGCCACATATAAGCCGGAGGCACAAGAAAATGGGATTCCCGGGCACCTGGATGACAGAAAGTCAGAGCGTCGTTTATCGCGTCGTTCCAAAATGCGCTTGCTCCACAATTGGCCAAATCATGTATTATTCTGATCATGGCGAATACTTTAACGGCGACATTCACGATGCCAAAGATGGTCTCCATAAATGGGCCCATGAAGACAGCAAAACCCCAATTAGCACGGTCGTACATGGGCATGAAAGCTTTGCGTTTACCTGTGTTCGCAACCCTTACTCACGCATCTTAAGTTCATTCTTCGATAAGATTTGCGGCATTCAACGCAACGGTCGCCGGTATCGCGGTAACTTGGTCCCGATGCTCATCCAAAAATATGGCATCGAGGTTGGCGGCGAAGATGGCAAACAAGAGTTTGACCAAATCGCAAGCTTCCGCCGTTTTCTTTTGTTCGCGCGTGACACTGTACGCTGGCGCCGCCCGATGGACCCTGACATTCACTGGTCCGCCAGTTCAGGGCACGTTTCTACGTTTATTGTAAATGGAGGGCGCTATGATCAGATCTTTTGGACGGAAAAGTTCAACGAAGGCATGCAAGGCGTTCTCGATAAGATTGATGTCGCGCACCCTGTTTCACTAGACGACGTGCCTCGGTTCAATGAATCTGCAGACCACGGCCCGAAACGTGCGCATCCGGTCGAAGACTATTTCGACGATCTGTCAAAGCATCTGGTCTACGAAATGTACAAACGTGATTTCGATTTGTTCAAATACGACTTCGAAAACCCTGCGAACAAATTGCCGATTGGCGAAATCGACCTAGATGAAATCCACGCCAAACTAGGTGACTAACGATGTTGGGCGGTTTGGGCCGCCCACCTTGCGCATAACTTGAAGTGGCCCAGGCTTTATCAAAAAAGAACGGTAACGCACTGGCTCGGCCAGTCATCCTGAACCGAATTCGGCGCGACTTGCTCCAAACAAATCAACGAGATTTTAGGAAAATCGGGCTTTTGTACTGCGAGCCGCTGCGCTTTTAGGCCGGCTGCTGTTTCAAAAGATCGTCTCATCCCTGTGTAAGCATCTGCGACGTGCAGACCGGCGCATGGATGAGACACAACAACGCTGCGCCGTGTCTCATCAGGAAATTATAGCAAGCCCTCTTTCACAAAAAGCGCCTTTAGATCTGTTTCGGGGCGCGCACCGTAGTGGCTGATCACTTCTGCCGCTGCAACACAGCCCATGCGTCCACATGTTTCAAGGGATTGGCCTGTCGCATATCCGTACAAGAAGCCTGCTGCGAACTGATCTCCCGCGCCTGTTGCGTCAACAGGAACGATCTCTGTGACCGGTACAGTGACGCGCTCGCCACCTTTTGCCAACACCACTTCCTTGCCGGAACGTGTACACACAATCAGGCCAGAATCGTTGGTAGCTTGTGAAAGGGCTGCCTCTAAATCTTCGGTTTCGTACAGAGATTTCCATTCGTGTTCATTGCCAATCACGTAATCCAGCTCGCCGACCAAGCGGCGGAAATCGGCACGATGGCGATCAACACAGAATGGGTCAGACAATGAAATCCCGGCTTTGCCGCCGCCCGCGTGGCACAGCTCTGCTGCCCGTTCGAACGCGGCTTTTCCTTTAGGTTTGTCATACAGATACCCTTCAAGGAACAAGATCATGGCCTGCCCTGCGACATTTTCTGAAACATCATCTGCGCTAACCTCTGACGAAATACCCAGATAGGTGTTCATCGAGCGTTCGCCGTCTGGCGATACAAAAATCATAGAACGAGAAGTTGGCAATTCGCCCCCCTCAATTGGGGCGTTCGGGAAATCTGTACCACCGGCAACCATTTCCTGAGCGTAGAACTGGCCCAGCGCGTCGTTGTTCACTCGGCCAATAAAAGCGGTCGACAAGCCAAGGTTACCCAAACCCGCCAAAGTATTGGCGACAGAGCCACCCGGCGCCTGCACGCGATTTGTCATCGCACCATAAAGCAGCTCACCGCGCTCTTTTTCGATCAGTTGCATAATGCCCTTTTTGATACCCATCAGGTCCAAAAAGCTGTCATCAGACTGGCTTATGACATCAACGATAGCGTTGCCGATGCCGACAACTTGATACTTGCTCATAGGTTCTTTTCCTCAAACATACAGAGATCGCGGATCAGGCACGTTCCGCACAACGGCTTACGTGCCTTGCAATGATATCGCCCATGCAAAATCATCCAGTGATGTGCATGAAGTTGAAAATCCGCAGGAATATTATCTTCAATGGCCCGCTCTACAGCGACCACGTCCTTGCCCGGGCAAACCCCGGACCGATTGCCGAAACGATAGATGTGTGTGTCGACCGCTTGGGCCGGGAACTGCCACCACATATTCAGAACAACATTTGCCGTTTTACGCCCAACACCCGGCAGCCCCTCAAGCGCTGCACGTGAGTTTGGCACCTCGCCACCGTACTCATCGACGAGAATGCGCGACATCTTGATCACGTTCTTGGCTTTGTTCCGATAAAGACCGATCGTCTTGATATGCTCGATGACGGCCTCTTCACCCAAGTCGAGCATTTTTTGCGGTGTATCTGCGATTTTGAACAGTTCTTTGGTGGCCTTGTTCACCCCCTTGTCGGTGGCCTGCGCTGAAAGCGCGACAGCCACGACAAGCGTATATGCGTTCACATGATCCAATTCACCTTCCGGTTCAGGCGCCGCCTCTTGAAAGCGTGTAAAAATCTCGCGGATCGTTTGGTAATCTAGCTGCTTGGCCATATCGCCTCCGGGCGCGTTGAACAGGACGCCTGCACATACCGAGACCAGGAACACTTTTCAACGATTCCGCCGTCACAATGGAGAAAACGCAGGTTTCGGGTCGATTACCCCAAGGCGGAACGATAGGTTTTAATCAAAGGAGGCGGATATGACCGATATGGAACAAAGTTATCATTACGGCGTTATGCGCCGCGCCATCGAGTTGATTGATGACAGTGGCGACCAGATGAGCCTTGAGGAACTTGCCAAAGCCATGGGGATGAGTCCTGCGCATTTCCAACGCATGTTCTCGAAATGGGCTGGTGTGTCCCCAAAACGGTTTCAACAATACCTCACATTGGGGCATGCCAAGGCACTATTGCGAGAACGATTTACCACGCTCGAAACTGCGCAATCCGTAGGGCTTTCTGGCAGTGGCCGGCTTCACGATCTATTCTTGCGGTGGGAGGCTATGAGCCCCGGCGACTATGCCCAAGGGGCCAATGGGCTCACCATCCACTGGGGTTGGTTTGAAAGCCCCTTTGGCACAGCGTTGGTGATGGGCACTAAGCGCGGCATCTGCGGCGTGGCGTTTGCGGCCGAAACCGGGGCTGATGCAGCCATGTCCGATATGACGTCTCGTTGGCCAAAAGCGAACTTTATCGAGGATGCTGAGCGCTTACAGCCGTGGGCGATCGCTGCCTTTAGTGGACAGCGCACCATGCACCAAACTCCGGTTGTCTTGATCGGCAGCCCCTTACAGATCAAGGTTTGGGAAGCGTTGGTGTCAATCCCCAGCGGACATGTCACCACCTATTCTGAAATAGCCGATGCAATCGGTAGCCCCAAAGCGGTGCGTGCAGTTGGTACCGCGGTTGGCCGCAATCCAATCAGTTGGGTGATTCCCTGCCATCGCGCCTTGCGCAAATCAGGTGGGTTAGGTGGGTATCATTGGGGCTTACCCGTCAAGCGTGCGATGCTGGCCTATGAGGCCGCCAACTTTGAAAACACCACCTAAATTGGTATATTCAGCGGATTTTCGGCGGAAATCCCCACATTGTGAGCAGCCCGCCGCCGATTTCCCCCTTGTTCATCGGCAAGGTAAGGCGCAGGATCGCGGCAGACATTAGACGTCCGGCAAACGGACCCGCATGAAAAGAGGCATAGCATGATCCGAGCAAAAGCAATTGGCGTGACCCTATGTGGCGCATTGGCGCTGTCAGCCTGTACTGATCCAAATTACGCAGGCATCGACCGCACAAAAACCAAGAACGGCGCTGCGATTGGTGCGGCCGTTGGTGGCCTGTTTGGCGCCATTACGGCAGACAACAAAGGCAAAGGCGCTGTACGTGGCGCTGCGATTGGCGCAGGCATTGGTGCCCTTGTTGGCAACGAGCTTGATAAACAAGAGGCCGATCTGCGCCGTGACCTAAACAACGACAATGTCGAAATCACAAACACCGGCGACCGCTTGATTGTGACATTGCCGCAAGACATCCTGTTTGCGACAGACAGCAGCTTTGTGCGCACTGATCTACAACGCGACCTGCGTTCAATTGCGGGCAACTTGATCGCTTATCCAAATTCGACAATCCAGATTCTAGGTCACACCGACAACGTGGGTGACGCAAGCTACAACCAAGGACTAAGCCAACGCCGCGCCGAAGCTGTAGCAGACGTACTGCTTGATTCCGGCGTACCATTTGGGCGTGTTCAAACCAGCGGCCGCGGCGAAGACCAGCCAATTGCATCAAACCTGACACCTGAGGGCCGGGCCCAAAACCGTCGGGTTGAGATCGTTATTCTGCCAAACGCAGCATAAACTTAATTTTCTGCCTATTCCCAAGCCTCGCCTTTTTGGCGGGGCTTTTTCTTTGAGGCATCGCACATGGACTGTGCGGCAATTCATGTTGTTTTGCCCAGCGGTACCGTTAGATCTTTGGGGAACGACCAAAGGAACGAACGATGACCATCAAATTACTCGGCATTTCAGGCTCGTTGCGTACTGACGCGACAAACACCAAACTTATCCGCGCTGCGGCACAGCTATTCAAAGGCGCAGAGCTCGTCGAAGCTGATTTGAACCTTCCATTGTACAACGGGGATGACGAAGATCGCGAAGGGCTGCCTGATGCAGTGCAAACCTTAGTCACTCAAATTCAAAGTGCAGATGGCGTGCTGATCTCCACTCCGGAATACAACGCAGGCATCACTGGTGTTCTCAAGAATGCCCTGGATTGGGTTAGCCGAAGCAAGCCGCAGCCTTGGACAGGCAAGCCTGTTGCATTGATGAGCGCTGCGGCCGGGCGCGCTGGCGGCATTCGTGCGCAAACTATGTTGCGCAGTTGCATGACCCCGTTTAATGCCCGCATCGTGCCTGCATCCGAAATTGCAATTGCCTCAAGCGGATCTGCGTTCACCGAAGATGGCACGCTAGAATCTGATCGTTATGTCGCATCAGTAAAGCGCTTGATGGAGGCATTGCGCCTAGAGATCGAACGAGGTCGCTGAGACCTAAAGGGATGCCTCGGGCTTAAAATCATCAGGAATGGTATCTTTGCCCTCAAGGATAAGGTCAGCCATGACCTCCCCTACCTTCGGGGCCATTCCGAACCCAATCTTAAACCCACCGTTGGCAATGAACTCACTTTCTCGCTCTGGGTGCTGCCCCAACATCGGGGCGCGGCTTTTTGCACGTGGCCTTACACCGGCCCAACGCGCAACAATCGGTGCAGCCTCCAACTCAGGCACTGCTGCAATCGCCTTTGCTAAGACCTGATCAATCTGCTCGTCTGTGCTTGTGGGATCTTCAAAGTCTCGCTCACTTGTCGAACCAATGGCGACTGTCCCGTCGCTGTGCGGCACGATGTGGACTGTATCTGCGAACAACTGCGGAAGGTCTGGCTTGTTCAATTCAAGCAGAATGGCCTGGCCTTTGACACCATTACCAATGGGTTTTCCAATTTGGCTGGATAGATCAACCAAACCCCTCCAACCCGTGGCCCAAACGATCTGGCCCAGCGCATCGCCATCTGATATGATCATAGCACCCTTTGTGCGCAAGGCTTCGGCCAAAGATTCGCAGGCCTGTCTTGGGTGAATACGGGCGGTTAGTGTGTCGTGTATCAAATAGCCTGACGGCGTTCGCGGTTTCCAATCGCCCACATCTTCGGCCTTTACGACCTTCCAATTGGCCTTTCCCTGCCACAAATTTTGCGCCCCGATGGCGCGCGCCTGTGCCAAATTCATAGCCCGCTCATCGGCGATCGGTTGGAGACGCCCAGTGCACCCATAGCCAGACGACTTGCCTGATATAGAGTCTATTTCAGCCCAATAGGCCTTGGCCATACTAAGGCTATCGAATTGAAAGGCCTTTTTGACGTTCCAATTTTCAGGAGTATGCGGTGCCAGTGCACCCACAACACCGCCTGATGCGCCAGCTGCTACTCCGTTTGGGTCAATCACCTGAACGCGTGCGCCACGTGTCACACAGGCCCATGCCACAGATAGCCCAAAGGCACCCGCGCCCATTACGGTGACATCAACCATTGCAAACCCTTTATATATTGCCCAATGCTAACCTCAGGCCATTTGGCGCATTCATAAGGCATTCAACGATGAGCGACCAGTCTGCACGCCTGGAATGGCGCGATGCTCGTATTCCGGTTTCGACAAGATTTGATGACCCCTACTTCAGTTTAGACAACGGTCTGAACGAGACACGTCATGTCTTTTTGTCAGGCAATGATCTGCCCTCACGTTTCACCGCAGGGTTTCACATTGCAGAGCTCGGGTTTGGAACTGGTCTGAACCTGTTGGCGACATGGCAAGCCTGGGATGAGGCAGGGCAAACCAAGCCCCTTAAGTTTACAAGTTTTGAAGCCTTTCCCATGGAAGCCAAAGAGATGGCCCGTGCGCTTGAGGCCTTCCCAGATCTAGCATCCTATGCCGAAAAACTGGTGGCTGCATGGGCCGAGGACAAAACGCTTTCCACTTTGCAAGGCATAGAAGCCAAAGTGATCATCGGAGACGCTCGACAAACGCTTCGCGTTGAAGATTGGCAAGCGGATGCATGGTTCCTGGATGGGTTTTCACCCGCAAAGAACCCAGAGCTTTGGGATGAACAGCTATTGTCTGAAGTCGGACGCCACACCAGACCCGGCGGCACGGCTGCAACTTATACCGCTGCGGGTTTCGTGCGCAGAAACCTTGAGGTCGCTGGGTTTGAAGTTACCCGTATTCCAGGCTTTGGCCGCAAACGGCATATGACGGTCGCCTCGATGCCTGCTCAAGATTCATGACTGCCCAAAATAATACGCGTCTTGGCATTCTTTTGATGGGGCTGACGGCGCTCTTTCTTGCGGTGCAAGACGGTATCTCTCGGCACCTTGCAGACGCCTATAATGTCTATCAAGTGGTCATGATCCGATATTGGGTGTTTGCCGCCTTTGTCATTGTTTTGGCTCTTCAAAATAAGGGGCTGAGAGCAACCGCAAAGACCGCATTCCCAAGGCTTCAAATCTTAAGGGGTGTTGTGATCGCGGCAGAGGTCAGCGTGACGGTATTGGCGTTTACTTTGCTTGGCCTAACCGAAACTCATGCGATTTTCATGTGCTTTCCGTTGCTCATCGTCGCCTTTTCAGGCCCGTTGTTAGGTGAGACCGTTGGATGGCAAAGAAAGATCGCGATTTGTATTGGATTGCTCGGCGTCATCATCATTCTGAAACCCGGAGATGGAGTATTTTCGCCCTACGCAATTCTACCCTGTTTGGGCGCCCTTCTATTTGCGGGCTATAGTCTGCTCACGCGGTATGTTGCATCCGACGACAGTGCTGACACGTCATTTTTTTATACCGGGGTTGTTGGCTGTGTCGTGATGACCATCATCGGTGTGTTTCACTGGCAACCCATTCAGTCGAGCGATGTTGTGTGGCTAATATTGCTCAGCACAACGAGCCTATGTGCGCATTGGCTATTGATTAAAACTTATGACGTCGCAGAGGCCAGCGCCGTTCAGCCCTTTGCCTACCTACAACTTCCCTTTGCCGCAATCATTGGCGTATATGCCTTTGCCGAGAGCATTCGCCTGAATGTTTGGATCGGGGCGACCATCGTTGTTGGTGCAGGCGTGTTTACGTTTTGGCGCGAACGCAAAGGCCAACGGTAATTTACCGTAACAATGATTGCCCCACCAACTCTTTGCTAAAGGGTTGGGGTAACGGATCTTTTCCCAAACGGGCCCGATAAATCGGTAAGCTTTCTGCCACACGCATCACGTAGTTCCGGGTTTCATTGAACGGGATGTGTTCGATCCAATCGATGATATCTAAACCACCACGACGACGTGGATCGCCGTATTCGCGCATCCAACGCGAGGGGCGACTCGGCCCGGCGTTATACCCGGCTGCCACCATGATGACGTTGCCCTGAAATTCTTGTGCCAAACCTGCAAGATAGGCTGTGCCAAGTGTCACGTTGTAGTCTGGATCAGATAACAGGCGTGACTTGGAGTAAGGCAGGCCCAACTCTCCGGCCACTTGTTTCGCTGTACCTGGCAGTATTTGCATCAACCCTTGCGCATTTGCGCCAGACACAACCACCGGATCAAATTCGCTTTCACGCCGAGCAATGGCCAGTGCCATTTCGGTTGGTACAGGCAAGTTGCGCCGTTGGGCCAAAGAATGCACAGCATAGTAAGGCGCATGGACCGTGATCCCTTGTTGGGCAAAACGCTTCCCCAACATCACAGCGATATGCGGTTCGTTCAAATCAATCGCCATTTGCCCCATCTGCGCCATCGACGCCGCAGACTGAGATTCGGCGAGATGAGTCCAGAAACGTTCGGCCAACGCCTTTTCCCCCGCGGCTCGTAGAAGCAGGGCTGCTTTATGTACGGAAGAGGTCGTAAACTCGGCCCCTTGCCAGGTGGCAGTCGTTCCCCTCAAGTCAGGCTTAAGAGCGATGCCAGCCTTTTCCGCCGCCAATAGACCATAGAATGACGTTTGATAGACGCCACCACCTGCATAGGCTTTTTGTGCAGACGCTCGTTCGCCCATCGCATCATAGGCACGGCCAATCCAATAACCCGCACGGCCAAACGAGATCGGTGTTTCTACCGATTGTTCAAACCGCACAAAGTGCTGCAAAGCGATTCCCGGTTTGTTCAGAAACCGCAGTGCTAAATATCCAGACAACCATTCCAAATCCGAATAGCTGCTTCCACTGGTCAGCCCATGATTGGTTGCAACAGCGTAAGCTGATTTATGTCGCCCGGCTCTCATTTCGCTGCGTGCCAGGGCCCGACGCCAGCCAGCCCATTTTCCGGGATTGCCAAGCTGTTGCGCCCGACTTTGCGGAAGTAACAGTTCTATAGCGCTTGAATTGCGCCCTTTTTTGGCACGCCATTGAAAACGCTCAAAGGCCAAACCCGGATCCGATGCGAGCTGACGCGGCACCGCTGAAATGAGTGAATCAACACCATCTCGATTGGCCCTCAAAGCCAAACGTGCCTCAGACAGTTTTTGCCAGCCCTCACTGACCAACGGATACATGCGTCGTGCGTTATCGGGCCACCCTTGCCAAATTGCGTTGTCCAACCGATCAGAATGATGATCTTTCAGAACGCGTTTATACTTGGAAAGAAAACGCTCCTGTGTCGCGCCACTCATGGCTAGTGTGAGCCATGCTCGAACAATCGCGGAATTCGCTTCGTTCTTTCTGCCATTCGCGCTTAACGCATCGGCATAGGCAAGGGCGCCTTTCGCGGTTTGAGGCTCTGTTTCAGCGAAAAACGCCAATACTTGTCTGCTCGATGCGCCAAGTAAAGCCGGCTCCATCTGCTTGCGCAAGTAGGGTAATCCCGGCCAATCACCACGCCGTTCAAGAAACGCCAATGCATCCGACGCACTGCCAAAACCAGCCCGCAATTGGTGCCAATTGACGATGTCTTGAGCGACCTCACCGTGCCGTCGCACTGCCTGTGACGCAGCGCTCCAATCTTTTGATCGGACCGACGACATCGCGTTGCTTAAAGCATTCGCCGCTTGTGCTGCGGCAGAATCTGCAAGAAATACCGTTAAAAGAAACGCCCAAATCAGCTTTAACATGTCTTGCTTTTTCCTAGATGACGCTGGATACCCAGCCAAAGGTAATCCGCGTCGGGCTTAGGTCCAATCCCTAACTTGGCAAACTGGCGACTTATCGCTAGTGTCCGCGCGATCTTTCACGGGCGTTTCGCCCAGCTACGCAAAAAACAAAGGAGCGTGTCATGTTCAAAGGGTCTTTTCCCGCACTCGTCACGCCGTTCAAGAACGGCGAGCTGGATTTGGAAACGCTTAAGAAGCTGGTTGAATGGCATATCGGCGAAGGCACAAACGGTTTTGTCCCTGTTGGTACAACCGGCGAAAGCCCAACGCTAACTCATGACGAGCATGAAACTGTAATCGAAGAAGTGGTGCGCGCAGCCGCGGGCCGTGTTCCAGTGATTGCAGGTGCCGGTTCCAACAACACGCTTGAAGCAATGCGTTTGATGCAGTTCGCTGAAAAAGCAGGTGCAGACGCGGGCCTGGTTGTCACCCCATATTACAACAAGCCAACGCAACGCGGCCTGATCGCGCATTACACTGCGCTTCATGATTGCTGCAACTTGCCGATCATCATCTACAACATTCCGGGTCGCTCGGTTGTTGATATGACACCTGAAACCATGGGCGAGCTTTCCAAGCTGCCTCGTGTTGTTGGTGTCAAAGATGCAACCGGCGACATCAACCGCGTCAGCCAGCAACGTCTGACATGCGGCCCAGACTTTGTTCAACTTTCTGGCGAAGATGGCACAGCGCTGGCGTTCAACGCGCATGGCGGTCAGGGCTGTATCTCTGTGACTGCGAACGTTGCACCGAAACTCTGCGCAGAATTCCAAGCAGCAACGCTTGCGGGTGATTTTGCGAAAGCATTGGAACTGCAAGATCGCTTGTTCCCGCTGCACGAAGCCATCTTTGTTGAGCCGGGCCTCGTTGGCGCGAAATACGCGATGTCTAAATTAGGTCTGTGCTCGGAAGAAGTACGTTCACCACTTACTGGCCTTTTGGACAGCACCAAAGAACAGCTGGACGCGGCGATGCGTCATGCAGGTTTGATGAACTAATCACTGCTTGATCAAAAAAAGAAAAACCCGGCCTAGGCCGGGTTTTTTTGTATCTCATAGAGCTTTGTCTTAGATCGCCCAGACGAATACAGCCAGTATCGCGGCACCGACACAGGCGCCGACACTGCCGCTGAGAACGACCCAAGGCCATACTTTACTCTTGGTCTGTACCGCTGGCATCACTTGATTGATAAGCGCCGCTTCGACCAAACCCGGCAGGCGAGGACCAAATCGCGCCATGACTTTTGCAGTTTTCCAAAGATCGTTCGCCAACGCTTTTGGACCAATTGAATCTTTGATGTAGCCGCCGACAACGGGCTTAGCGACATCCCAGATATTGATCGACTCATCCAATGACCGCGCAACGCCTTCGACCACCACCATGGTACGTTGCAACAGAATCAATTCTGTGCGCGTTTCCATGCCAAAGCGCTCAGTGACTTCGAAGAGGTAATTCAGCAAACGCCCCATCGAAATCTTGGTCGCATCCATGCCAAAAATCGGTTCGCCAACCGCGCGTAGGGCGCGTGCAAACTCATCAACGTCACGATCAGCAGGAACATAGCCCGCTTCGAAATGCACTTCGGCGACACGCTGGTAATCGCGTTGAATGAACCCAAATAGTATCTCGGCATACACACGACGCGTATATTCATCGATGTGCCCCATGATCCCAAAATCATAGGCGATGATGTCACCGTTGAGCGCAACTTTGAGGTTCCCTTGGTGCATGTCCGCATGAAAAAAACCGTCGCGCAGCGCATGGCTTAAGAAGAGCTGCAAGATTCGGCTACCGAGGGCATGGCGATCATGCCCAGCTGCATCCAAGGCATTATTATCACCAAGCGATTCACCTTCGGCCCAATCCATTGTCATCACGCGGCGACCAGAATGATCCCACCGAATAAACGGAACCTGAAAGCCAGAATCGTTTTTAGTGTTGTCTGCGAACTCGCTGGCAGACGCGCTTTCAAGACGCAAATCCAACTCGCCTGTCACCACGCCATCAAAGTGTTCGACCACATCACGCGGACGCAAACGGCGCGAAAACGGTAGGAACATCTCAACAAAGTCTGCGGCAAAGTAAAATGCGTCCACGTCTTTGCGGAACGCGCGTTCAATGCCTGGACGCAAGACTTTGACCGCAACAATCTCACCCGTCTTTGCCAATTGCGCTTTGTGCACCTGTGCGATGGACGCCGCGGCGACAGGTTCTGAAAACTCAGAAAAGATCGCATCAGCCGGCTCACCAAGCTCTGCGCTGACCGCGGCTTTGGCCTCTTCGATCGAAAACGGTGGCAACCGGTCCTGTAATACACGCAGCTGACGCGCCATCTCACTCCCGACAACATCGGGACGGGTAGATAGCACCTGGCCGAACTTAATATAGGCAGGTCCAAGCGCAGTAAGTGCGCGGACAACCGGTGGCATGTCGGGATCACCTTTGATCCCAATCCATCGGAAAGGCCAAACGACGCCTCGTGCCATCACGCGTAGTGGCTTTGGCGCATTAAAGGCCTCTAGCACGACACTCATAGCGCCCGTGCGTTCGAGAGTGGCGCCTGTGCGGATCAGACGCCAAATATTGTGCGGGCCCCGCATTCTAGATTTTCCACCCTGAATGCAACGCGGCGATGCCCATCGTCAGGTTGCGGTATTTTGCGTTCTCGAACCCTGCCTTTTTAACCATATCCAAGAAGGTGTCTTGATCTGGGAAGTTGCGTATCGATTCGACGAGATACTGATAGCTGTCACGATCATTCGCGATCAGTTTACCCATCTCTGGAATCACGTTGAAGGAATAGCGGTCATAGGCCCACTGCATGGCAGGATTTGGCAATTGGCTGAACTCCAGCACCATCAACCGCCCGCCAGGCCTGAGCACGCGATACGCCTCATTCAGGGCTTCTTGTGGGCGCGTAACGTTTCGGATGCCAAAGCTGATGGTATAGACGTCAAACGTGTTGTCTTCGAACGGCAGCGCCATTGCATCGCCCACAACCCAATCTAGGCTATCAGATCTCTGCTCCGCTTCTGCGCGTTTACGTCCCTCGACAAGCATAGGCTCTGTCAGATCGCAAACTGTTGCATGGCCTTCACCGGCCCGCTTCAAAAAACGGAACGAAATATCGCCAGTTCCGCCAGCGACATCCAGCAATTTTTGCCCACGGCGTGGTGCAAGCCAATCCATCATCGCATCTTTCCAGATACGGTGAATGCCAACGCTCATGACATCGTTCATGACATCATATTTGCTTGCCACAGAGCCAAACACGCCTTGAACGCGCCCGGCCTTTTCGGATTCTTTGACGGTCTCAAACCCAAAGTGGGTTGTGCTCTGGTCGTCTTGGATCATGTCCCTGCCATCTCTTTGGTCTCGCTCTACATATAGGGCGTTTTGGGGTGGCACAATGCGGTGTATTTGCAATGCGGCAGATGCCCCTACTCCCCAATGGCTAAAGTGGGTAAATGTGGTCAAAACATCGTTAGGGAAATCACATGCCTGAATTGCCAGAAGTCGAAACTGTCCGCCGTGGACTGGCCCCCGCAATGGAAGGCGCTGTGATTGCATCTGCGCAGGTCAATCGGCCCGATTTGCGTTGGCCCTTTCCCGAAGGCATGAAAGATCGCCTCACCGGAAAGCGCGTCGACCGCTTGCGCCGTCGCTCTAAATACATCCTGGCGGATCTTTCTTCCGGCGAAACGCTTTTGATTCACCTAGGGATGTCGGGGCGCATGCTGGTCTCGGGTGATCCCCTAGGGCAATTTGTGCACGAACACCCTACCCCAGAGAAACACGATCATGTGGTTTTGGACATGGAGAACGGGGCCCGCGTCACCTTTAATGATCCTCGACGCTTCGGAGCGATGGATTTATTGGACACTGAAACCGCTAGCCAGCACCCACTACTGGCATCAATCGGCCCGGAACCATTGGGGAATGATTTTCATGAGGATTATCTCATTAAAAAACTCTCCGGGCGCAAAATGCCCATTAAATCAGCGCTCTTGGATCAAAAAATAGTGGCAGGCCTTGGTAACATTTACGTTTGCGAGGCGCTTTTCCGCGCAAAAATCTCACCGCGACGTAAGGTTAATCGCGTTTCTCAAGACCGTATTGCACAACTTGTTCCCATCATCCGAGACGTGCTCAGCGAGGCCATTGAAGCAGGTGGTTCTTCGTTGAAAGATTTCCGGCAAGCCGATGGAGAACTTGGATATTTTCAGCATAGCTTTGATGTCTACGGCAGAGAGGCAAACCCGTGCCGTGACGCCAAATGTGACGGATCAATTGCCCGAATCACTCAATCTGGACGCTCATCATTCTACTGTCCGCAATGCCAAAGATAGCTTGATCCGCGCCCCTCAAATGGTAAGGAATCGTTCCTAACTGGAAACAACAGAAAGCAAATCTATGGCTTTTGAGACGATCGCCGTCGAAATCGAAGACCACGTTGCACTGATAAAACTAAACCGCCCGGACGCTATGAACGCGTTGAACTCTGAATTGCTCGGTGAATTGGCCGAAGCCCTGTCAGATGCGGATGCCAACGACAAAGTGCGCTGCATCGTTCTAACCGGTTCGGAAAAAGCATTTGCGGCTGGTGCTGACATTAAAGAAATGTCTGAAAAGACATTTGTCGAAATGTATCTTTCCAACTTCTTCGCGCGTGAAGGCGATGCAGTGGTCAGCACCCGCAAGCCTATTATCGCTGCGGTCTCTGGATACGCTTTGGGCGGTGGTTGTGAGCTTGCGATGATGTGCGACTTCATCATCGCGTCTGAAACAGCAAAATTTGGCCAGCCAGAAATTAACCTTGGCGTGATCGCTGGGATCGGTGGGACACAGCGCCTGACACGTTTTGTTGGCAAGTCAAAATCCATGGATATGCATCTGACTGGCCGCTTTATGGATGCCGAAGAAGCAGAACGTTCCGGCCTTGTGTCGCGCGTTGTTCCATCCAAAAAGCTGATGGATGAGGCTTTGGGCGCGGCTCAGAAGATTGCTGAGAAGTCCGTTCTCGCGACGATGTCCGCAAAAGAAGCAGTGAACCGCGCTTACGAGACAACCTTGTCCGAAGGCATCCTGTTTGAACGTCGCCTGTTCCATTCTCTGTTTGCGACTGAGGATCAAAAAGAAGGCATGGCAGCATTCCAGGAAAAACGCGAGGCTCAGTTTCGCGACAAGTGAGACGCAGCCGCAATCGAGTTTCGAAAGAGCCGCTCAATCATGGGCGGCTCTTTCAATTCACGAATATAAGAATCGCTCATCCGTTAACCATGTTGCAAAATTACCCCGCGATTCGGGCTTGCTGCAGCGCAGCGCGATTCTCAGAAACAGCGCGGTTCTCCATATAATTTAGCGGTTTCCTTTCTGAATGAATTGGACTATACACCGCCGCCATACATGCGCGTGATGCCCGTCTAGGCAAGAATCGTCCCAAGAGATTGGGCAGACCCGTCTGGGTGGTGAACACGCATCCACAACTGAACGAACACTGAAATAAAGGTCTGAGATTCATGGCAAACTCACCACAAGCGAAAAAACGCGCCCGCCAGAACGAACGCCGCTTTGCAGTTAACAAAGCACGCCGTTCCCGCATCCGTACATTCCTGCGCAACGTAGAAGAAGCAATCGAATCTGGCGACCAGACTGCAGCTGCAGAAGCGCTGAAAGCGGCTCAACCTGAAGTAATGCGCGGCGTTTCCAAAGGTGTGTTCCACAAGAACACTGCTTCCCGCAAAATCTCTCGTTTGGCTTCACGCGTGAAATCACTGGGCTAACCCCCTGCCAAACCGAATAAATTAAGGCGCCTCCGTTACGGGGGCGCCTTTTTTATATGTTAAACTTTGAGACCTCAAAGAGATTCTTTTCCATCAATCTTAGAGTCAAGATCGAAGATCAGTTGCCCGCCTGCAGACGATATTGCTAGCTTAGTCTTGCGATTCACATCGTCACTTCGGGGGGCTAGCGCCAAATCAGCGAAAGCTGAGTACCGCTGTCAGGTTCAACCGTGAGGAGACACCACTTTAACGTGGATTTCCTGACTGGTCCTGACCACTGCGCCAGAGCCTAATTTGCTCGCACACACGTGCGGATACGACAGATCACTGGACAGAGTGGGGACTCTGACCGGGTAAGAAGATTTTGTCTATTCGTAGGGGAAGGGTAGCGACAAATCTGCGAACGGCCCGAAGCCGACGATTTGATATCGGGGAACGGCAATACACGGGGCATAAGCCCCACAAGGCAAGACGCGGAATCGGGGACGAATGACACAGGAGCAATGGGGGTCTCTTCAGCAAGACCTTTTAAAAACAGTTGGGCAAAACAACTATAAGGCTTGGATTGAGCCTTTGAAATTTGCTGAACTGGAAAATGGTGTGGCCACATTTACAGTGCCAACCAACTTCATCGGTAACTATGTTTCTCAAAATTTTGGGGATTTGATCATTCACCAGCTTTCGCAAGTTGGTCAAAATGTTCAGCGTGTGCACTTTCGAGTCGCAAATAAAAATGCTGCACATTCGGGTTCAGTGACATCTCCTACAATCGACCAAGCTGCAGCGGCACCCGCGACCCGCGGGGCTTCAGCATCCAACTCCGCGAAGGATGACCTGCCAGGCGCGCCACTCGATTCTCGTTTCACATTTGACAGCTTTGTTGTCGGTAAACCAAATGAGCTTGCAAATGCCGCCGCTCGTCGCGTTGCCGAAGGAGGCCCTGTAAGCTTTAACCCCCTGTTCCTTTATGGCGGCGTTGGCCTTGGTAAAACGCACCTCATGCACGCGATTGCGTGGGAGCTGCAAACCCAGCGCCCAGACCTGAACGTCCTA
This sequence comes from uncultured Paracoccaceae bacterium, assembly GCA_947498415.1. Classification (GTDB taxonomy): domain Bacteria; phylum Pseudomonadota; class Alphaproteobacteria; order Rhodobacterales; family Rhodobacteraceae; genus Cognatishimia. Next base: position 765,441 of record CANMKB010000001.1, on the reverse strand, counting down.
TATCTGTCTGCTGAACAATTCATGTATCGCTTTGTCCAAGCGCTTCGTGATCGCAAGATGATGGACTTCAAAGAAATGTTCCGCTCTGTGGATGTGTTGATGGTCGATGATGTGCAATTCATCGCCGGCAAAGATTCAACCCAAGAAGAGTTTTTCCACACGTTCAATGCTCTGGTTGACCAGAACAAACAGATCATCATTTCGGCTGATCGTGCACCGGGTGAAATTAAAGATCTCGAAGATCGCATTCGTTCTCGTTTGCAGTGCGGTCTGGTCGTTGATCTGCACCCAACTGACTACGAACTGCGTTTGGGCATTCTTCAATCCAAGGTGGATCAATACCGCAGCCAGTACCCAGGCCTGCAACTTGCAGATGGCGTTTTGGAATTTTTGGCACACCGTATCAGCACAAACGTTCGCGTTCTCGAAGGCGCTCTGACACGTCTGTTCGCTTTTGCATCTTTGGTGGGTCGTGAAATCACGATGGAACTGACACAAGACTGCTTGTCTGATGTTCTGCGAGCATCCGAACGCAAAATCAGCGTCGAAGAAATTCAGCGTCGCGTGGCAGAACACTACAATATTCGCCTGTCCGATATGATCGGACCAAAGCGGGTACGTACCTTTGCACGCCCACGTCAGGTTGCCATGTTCCTGTGCAAACAGTTGACCAGCCGCTCGCTGCCTGAAATCGGGCGCCGCTTTGGTGGACGTGACCACACAACGGTTATGCATGGTGTCAAACGCATCGAAGAGCTGCGCAGCTCAGATGGTCAAATCGCAGAAGATCTCGAATTGCTGCGTCGCGCGCTCGAAGCGTAACAGTTTCGCAAAAAATGCATCAAAGCGGGTCCAAAGAGGCCCGCTTTTTCGTCAGGCGCTTGACCCTCCGGTCAATACAGCCGAAAAAAACAAAAATGTCTTGAGCCGCAGTAGGAAACAGCTACTGTGAGCCCCCCGACTTCGGAGGTTTTAGGGATGAAAATCAGCATCGAACGCGGCACTTTGCTCAAAGCTGTGTCCCAAGCACAATCAGTTGTGGAACGTCGCAATACGATTCCAATTCTAGCGAACGTTCTCATCGAGGCCGAAGGCGAATCCGTTCAGTTTCGTGCGACCGATCTCGATATCGAAGTGGTCGACAAAGCGCTGGCTCAAGTTGAACGCGCCGGAGCGACCACAGTTTCCGCCAATACGCTGCACGAGATCGTGCGCAAACTGCCAGACGGTGCATTGGTCACGCTGACTGATGATGGTGCCTCTGGCCGTTTGACTGTCGAGGCGGGCCGATCCAACTTCTCATTGGCGACTCTTCCAAAAGAAGACTTCCCTGTGATGGCGTCCTCAGAGTACGCCTGTAACTTTACGGCCAATGCCGCGCAACTGCGTCGGTTGTTTGACAAATCAAAGTTCGCGATTTCAACAGAAGAGACCCGTTACTATTTGAACGGCGTCTATATGCATATTTCTGATGCCGAAGGCGGTAAAGTGCTGCGCTGCGTTGCAACTGATGGCCACCGTCTCGCGCGGATCGATTCCGACCTGCCAGATGGCGCAGCAGACATGCCTGGTGTCATCGTGCCACGTAAAACCGTCGGCGAGTTGCGTAAACTGTTGGACGACGATGAAATGGATATCGCGGTTTCCGTTTCAGAAACCAAAGTGCGCTTTGCAACACCCAACATTACGTTGACGTCCAAAGTCATCGACGGCACCTTCCCCGATTATACACGTGTCATTCCAACCGGCAACACACGCCGGCTAGAGGTTGACGCCGCTGAGTTCGCGCAAGCCGTTGATCGCGTAGCAACCGTTTCGTCAGAGCGTTCACGTGCGGTGAAACTCGCACTCGACGAAGATCGTTTGATCTTGTCCGTTAACGCACCAGATTCCGGCGCTGCCGAGGAAGAGCTGGCCGTGGCCTACGGTGACGAGCGTCTGGAAATCGGATTTAACGCCAAATACTTGCTTGAAATCGCAAGCCAAGTCGATCGTGAGAACGCAGTATTTATGTTTAACTCCGCCGGCGATCCGACCTTGATGCGTGAAGGCAACGACACCACGGCTGTCTATGTTGTCATGCCGATGCGCGTGTGAGCCGTATTCGCGACATATCATTTTACCTTAAGGCCTCCTCAACTCTGCAGGGGGCCTTATGACTCTTGCGCTCACACAGCTGACTCTCAGCCATTTTCGCAGCCATAAACTCAGCACGATTTCTTGCGACACACGCCCAGTTGCGATCTTTGGCCCCAATGGGGCGGGCAAGACCAACATCCTAGAAGCTGTGTCGCTCTTCTCACCTGGCCGGGGCATTCGCCGGGCAAGCGCACAAGACATGACCCGCCGCCCCGAAGCATTAGGGTGGAAGCTTTCGGGAATACTCGACACCGATACCGGGCAGCATGAGGTCGAAACTTGGTCTGACAAAGGCGCAGCGCGTCAGATCAAACTTGATGAAAAATCCATTCCCCAGACAAGACTAGGCGAATTATGCCGCGTGATTTGGCTGATTCCCGCAATGGACCGCCTTTGGATCGAAGGCGCAGAGGGTCGCCGTCGCTTTCTCGATCGCACAGCATTGTCCTTTTACCCGGCCCATGCCGAGGCCGCCCTGACCTATGAAAAGGCGATGCGCGAGCGCAATAAGCTTCTGAAAGAACAAATCCGCGATGCCCATTGGTATAAGGCGCTCGAGGATCACATGGCCAAGGCGGCAACTTTGATCCACACACATCGCACTCAAACGCTTCAACATCTACAGAACGCCTACGCCAAGACATCAACGGCTTTTCCGATTGCAGAGCTTGAGCTTCAACAAACGGAAGGCGACATTCCTAAGAATGAAGAAGACTTCAAAGACGCCTTCGCAGAAAGCCGCAGCCGAGATATCATCGCGGGCCGCACCCTTGTCGGACCGCATCGAACAGATCTCTATGGCGCCTATGCCGCCAAGGGAGTCCCTGCCTCAGATTGCTCGACAGGCGAACAAAAAGCCCTGCTCATATCCTTGATCCTCGCCAATGCACGTGCGCTCGGCGAGCACTCCGGAACGCGCCCTATTCTGCTTCTTGATGAGGTCGCAGCGCACCTCGACGCAAACCGCCGCGCGGCACTCTATGACGAGCTCACAAAGCTCAAAGCACAGGCCTGGATGACAGGTACCGAAGACCACTTGTTCGATGCATTAGGGGATCGCGCACAGTACTTCACGGTTACCGAAGAAAACGGCATTTCAGATATCAAACCGTCCTGAATTTCATCTTTCTAAAAATACTCAAAATCAAAAATTTACGACGAGACGAAACGCCTGCGACTTCTCGCGCATATCCGCCCAGTTTTTCACGGCATTGACGTGACATTCCCTGCCCGGAACAGTATAAAATACCGAAAGAATAAAGGACCTCCTCGTATGAGCGACAACAACCAGAACGCCGAGCAATATGGCGCGGATTCTATTAAAGTTCTCAAAGGCTTGGAAGCGGTGCGCAAGCGTCCCGGCATGTATATCGGCGACACCGATGACGGCTCTGGCTTGCACCACATGGTCTACGAAGTTGTCGACAACGGCATTGACGAAGCTTTGGCGAAACACGCCGACTACGTCACCGTGAAAATTCACGCCGATAGCTCTATTTCTGTTAGTGACAACGGGCGCGGTATTCCGGTCGATATTCACGCCGAAGAGGGTGTATCAGCAGCAGAGGTTATCATGACACAGCTGCACGCTGGCGGCAAGTTTGACAGCAATTCCTACAAAGTCTCTGGCGGCCTTCACGGAGTTGGTGTTTCCGTTGTGAACGCTTTGTCTGATTGGCTTGAATTGCGCATCTGGCGGCACGGAAAAGAGCACTATGCAAAGTTTGAACGCGGTGAGACCGCTGAACATCTGCGAGTCGTCGGAGAGGCAGGGGATCACACGGGTACCGAAGTACGGTTCCTTGCGTCCACCGATACGTTCTCAAACCTCGAATACTCTTTCGAGACTCTTGAAAAACGCCTGCGCGAGCTGGCCTTCCTTAACTCTGGTGTCCGTATCATCCTCGAGGATGAGCGCCCAGCTGAACCTCTGAAGGTCGAGCTCTACTATGACGGTGGTGTAAAAGAGTTTGTGAAATACGTCGACCGCCACAAGACGCCAATGATGCCAGAGCCGATTTACGTGATCGGTGAAAAAGATGACATCGGTGTCGAAGTCGCGATGTGGTGGAACGACAGCTATCACGAAACTGTTTTGCCCTTTACCAACAACATCCCACAGCGCGATGGTGGCACCCATTTGGCGGGCTTCCGCGGGGCACTGACCCGTACGCTCACGAAATACGCCCAAGAAAGCGGTATCGCGAAAAAGGAAAAAGTCTCGTTCACCGGTGATGACGCACGCGAGGGGTTGACCTGCGTGCTTTCGGTAAAAGTGCCGGATCCAAAATTCTCTTCCCAGACCAAAGATAAGCTTGTGTCATCAGAAGTCCGCCCAGCTGTGGAAAACCTGATGGGAGAAAAGCTGTCTGAGTGGTTCGAAGAAAATCCGAACGAAGCCAAAATGATCGTCGGTAAGATTGTCGAAGCAGCGCTTGCCCGCGAGGCTGCTCGCAAAGCACGAGAACTCACGCGACGCAAAACGGCAATGGACGTGAACTACCTTGCCGGTAAGCTCAAAGATTGTTCTGAAAAAGACCCATCGAAAACCGAAGTCTTCCTTGTGGAGGGTGACTCTGCCGGTGGTTCTGCGCAGACAGGCCGCGATCGTGGGACACAAGCGGTGCTGCCGCTCCGTGGTAAAATTCTCAATGTGGAACGTGCGCGGTTTGACCGGATGCTGTCGAGCCAAGAGATTGGCAACTTGGTTATGGCGCTTGGCACAGGAATCGGCCGCGACGAATTCAATGTCGACAAGCTGCGTTACCACAAAGTCGTCATCATGACCGATGCGGACGTTGACGGTGCGCACATTCGTACGCTTCTTCTGACCTTCTTCTATCGTCAAATGCCCGAGTTGATCGAACGCGGCCACCTCTACATTGCGCAGCCACCGCTGTACAAAGTGGCCCGTGGCAAGTCCGAGGTATACCTCAAGGACCAAGCTGCATTGGATGATTATTTGGTCGAACAAGGCGTCGAAGGCGCTGTTCTGCGCTTGGGCAGTGGCGAAGAAATCGTCGGCGCAGATCTTGCCCGCGTTGTGAACGAAGCCCGCCAATTGAAACGTGTTCTGGATGCCTTCCCAACTCATTACCCACGTCACATTCTTGAACAGGCCGCCATCGCCGGTGCGTTTGTTCCCGGTGCTGTCGAGGCGAACCTGCAAGGTGTGGCAGACAAGGTTGCGGCTCGGCTTGACCTGATTGCCCTTGAATACGAACGCGGCTGGCAGGGCCGCATCACGCAGGATCATGGCATCAAACTGGCCCGCATTCTGCGCGGAGTTGAAGAAGTACGCACACTTGATGGGCCAATGCTACGTTCTGGCGAAGCCCGGAAAACCGGAAGCTTTACTGAAAGCTTGCAAGAAGTTTATGGCGTTGCCGCCTCTCTTGTACGCAAAGATCGCAACCAAGTGATCCACGGGCCACTGGATCTGCTGAACGCCATCCTGTCCGAAGGTGAACGCGGCCTGACCTTGCAGCGCTATAAGGGTCTTGGCGAAATGAACCCAGATCAGCTGTGGGAAACCACGCTTGATCCGGATGCGCGTACGCTTCTTCAGGTAAAGGTCGAAGATATGGCAGGTGCAGATGACCTATTCACCAAGCTGATGGGTGATGTTGTCGAACCACGCCGCGAGTTCATTCAGAAAAACGCACTCAGCGTTGAAAACCTCGACTTCTGATCATTTTCTCAGGTTTAATATTAAAAACGCGATGCCGCTGTGGCATCGCGTTTTTTATTTCGAAAGGCCCGGCATAACCAATCGAGATCAGATTACATTCCTGCCATGCATATGTACTTCTCTTCCATGAATTCATCTAGGCCTTGATGGGCTCCCTCGCGGCCAAGGCCCGAGGATTTCACACCACCAAAAGGCGCCTCAACAGCTGAAATCACGCCTGCATTCACACCCACCATACCGTAATCAAGTGCTTCGCTCACGCGCCAGCTACGAGACAGATTTTCTGTGTAAAAATAGGCAGCTAGACCAAACTCTGTATCGTTGGCTGCGGCGACAACTTCTTCTTCTGTTTCAAACTTAAACAGAGGGGCAAGCGGGCCAAAGGTTTCTTCTTTAGCAAACGCCATCTCCGAAGTCGCATCGCGCAATACCGTCGGCTCAAAGAATTGCCCACCCAGCGCATGACGTTGTCCACCAATGACAACCTGCGCCCCCTTGCCAATAGCATCGTCAAGCTGCCGCTCAACCTTGGCGACGGCACGGTCATCGATCAATGGCCCCATCTGCGCATCAGGGTCAAACCCATCCCCAATTCGAAGCGTTTTCACCTTTTCCGCAAACTTCTCTGCAAAGGCATCATAGACTCCAGATTGGACATAGATGCGGTTGGCGCAGACGCAGGTTTGGCCATTGTTACGGAACTTAGACCACAGTGCGCCTTCGGCGGCGGCATCCAAATCAGCATCGTCAAACACGATGAATGGCGCGTTGCCACCAAGCTCCAGCCCTAGCTTTTTCACCGTTGGTGCGCACTGCGCATATAGCAATGACCCAACAGCCGTAGAGCCTGTAAACGTCATCTTTTTAACAGTTGGGCTGGCGGTCATGACCCCGCCAATTTTAGCTGCATCGCCGGTGATAACAGAAAACAAGCCCGTCGGCAGGCCCGCGCGCTCCGCCAAAATGGCCATCGCAATTGCTGAAAACGGAGTCTGCGGTGCAGGTTTCACCACCATCGCGCATCCAGCGGCCAATGCAGGCCCTGCTTTGCGTGTAATCATCGCGTTCGGGAAGTTCCAAGGCGTAATCGCCGCAACCACACCGATGGGCTGCTTTATCACAACAAATCTGCGGTCTGGCGCAGGCGATGGGATGGTTTCGCCATAGGCACGACGGGCTTCTTCGGCGAACCATTCTAGAAAGCCAGCGCCATAGCTGATCTCGCCTTTGGCTTCTGCAAGTGGCTTACCCTGTTCTGCCGTCAGAATAATGGCCAGGTCGTCTTTGTTCTCCATCATCAGGTTGTACCAAGTGCGCAGCACGGCTCCTCGTGCTTTGGCTGGCAATGCCGCCCATGCGTGGCGCTCTTTCTCGGCGACTGCGATGGCCTCTTCTGTTTCTTGCACCCCTAGATTCGGCACATAACCCAGCAAAGCCCCATTGGATGGATTGTGAACCGGGGTTCCAGTTTCAGCGGATGCTTCGATCCAGCGCGAGCCAACAGGCACCGCCTGACGAAACAAAGTAGGGTCTTTAAGATTCAACATAGCGGCCTCATAACGAAATATTCAGGCCACCTTCCCCCAATTCGGTTCAGGTTACAAATACCCAGTCTCCCAAACCGCATAGACCCAGCGTCACGTTCTGTTGATCAAGTTCTCTTCAGCTTCGACCATAGAAATACCAAGCGAATCCATACCGTTTTCCAGATGGTCTGACAGATGAGGTGTTCCCAACAAATAATCTGCAGATGGCGCACTTCGTTCATCTCGCGCGGTGCGCAAAGCCTCGGCCAATTCTTGAGGCTCAAAGCTTTCGCGTCCGATCCACATAATCGCGACCAGATCCAGCATTTCATCGTCGGTCAGACGCTCAAAGAACCCGCGCAATTCGCCTTCGGCTCGATCCAATTCGCGCCCCATCAGGACAACTTGCGCAACTTTTGACGGTGTTATTTCAAGCATTTTGCGGCTCCTATTCACAGTGCCACCCTCAACACTGTACCACAGGTGCGCCTTGATCCCGGTCAAATTCGTTTGATGGTATGCGCCTTTATTCGCCGGGTTGCTTGGTTAACGGCACGACATTGGGTTCATCTGGTGCCAATTCCTCAAAATCAAAGTTATCCAAACGGCGTGCACGACGGCCGGCTTTGTCTGCGGAAATCTTGATTTCAGAGATGTCCTTGGCGGCCTGACCAAAATGTCGATCCAGATTATCAACACGTGTCCCAAGCCGCTCAACATCCCCGTACAAAAGCCCCAGCTCTTTACGAATGGCGCCCGCTTGTTCGCGCATCCGTGCATCTTTTAGAATGGCACGCATCGTGTTCAAAGTCGCCATGCAGGTCGTCGGCGACACGATCCAAACACGCTTGGAAAATCCTTCATGCACCAAATCTGGAAACTTTGCGTGCAGCTCTGCGTAAATCGCCTCGGACGGTAAGAACATCAGGGCTCCGTCCGCGGTTTCACCCTCGATGATGTATTTATCCGAAATGTCGTTGATGTGTTTTTTAACAGAGGTTTTGAACATCTGAATCCCGGCCTTCAACTCTGCGTCAGTTTGCGACGCAAGCATGGCCTCATAGGCCTCCAGTGGGAACTTACTGTCGATTACAATCGGACCAGGAGGATTTGGCAAATGGATCAAACAGTCCGCGCGTTTGCCATTCGACAGCGTGTGCTGCAGCGCAAAGCTATCCCGGGGGAGCGCCTTACCCACGATGTCATTCAGTTGAATTTCACCAAAGGCACCACGGGTTTGTTTGTTGGATAGGATGTCCTGCAAACTTAGAACATCACCTGATAATTTAGTAATGTTTTCCTGGGCCTTATCAATCGTCGCAAGGCGTTCCTGGAGCGCTGTGAGAGAGGTCGCCGTTTGCTTGGCATTGCCTGATAGGCTGAGGTTCATCTTTTCTTGTAGCTCAGACAGTGAATGATTTGTTCGCATTTGCATATCGGCGAGATTCTCTTGCAATTTCAGCTGCTGCGCCGCCAAATTGTCCGCCATTTGCTGCTGCATCGTTGCAAGGTTTTCACCGGTACGCCGCTGCACCTTTGCTAGGTTTTCATGCAGGTTGATTTGCACTTCTCCCAGGCGTTGCTCCATCATTGTGGTGATCTGCGTCTGCGCCGTGGATTGGTTTTGAACGACGGTGTTCAAACTGCCATCCAACTGGCTTTGCCCCATCGAAAGTTGATCCACGCGTTGGCCAACATTCGCCATTTGGTGCGCTAGGTTTTCCGTCGTGCGGGTCGACCGGTTGAGTGAGGATCGCAACACTAGGAACAGGAAAACGAAAAAAACCGCAGCACCTGCAATAAGATAGGTTTGCGTCTGAGGATCGGTTAAATCCATTTAAGTCCGTCCGAACAGCCGCTCAATGTCAGCCAGTTTGAGTTCTACATAAGTCGGGCGGCCATGGTTGCACTGACCCGAATGAGGCGTTGATTCCATTTCCCGCAAAAGGGCATTCATTTCATCTGCGCGCATCCGACGCCCAGAGCGAATGGATCCATGGCAGGCAACACGACTCAGAATCGCTTCGATCTTTGCCAGCACCAAATGGCTTTCACCTTGATCATCCAGCTCGTCCAAAATGTCGAGGACCATCGCTCGTGCATTCACTTCACCCAGAATCGCGGGCGTTTCCCGTACGGCGATAGCAGTGCCCCCGAAGGCCTCGATCGTAAGGCCAAACTTGGTGAGTTCTTCGGCAACAGCCAACAGACGGGCGCAATCGCTTTCGGACAATTCCACAATCTCAGGGATCAACAATGCCTGAGCCGCCACTCCGTTTTCAGCCATTTGCGCTTTTAACTTTTCGTACACAAGCCGTTCATGCGCCGCGTGCTGATCCACGATCACCATGCCCGTTTCAGTTTGGGCGATGATATAGTTTTCATGCACCTGCCCCCGCGCAGCACCCAACGGGTATTGTGTCAACGCCGGTTCATCTGCGCCAAGCGAAGCGGTATGAGACTCGGGAATTTGGCCTGATGGCATCATCGGCGTTTCAGCAAACCCCGGCATATCATGCGGCTCGCTGATGGAATGTGGCAACGGGCTTTGCATTTGATAGCCCGCGGCCCGCGCACCCAACGATGGGCGATCCATCTGATACACCCGACCTGTTGGTTCTGGCCGCATGGCCCCAAGCGTCGCACCCGCCACCGTCGTCGATGCGCGGTGCCCTGCCTCTGCCAAAGCATGGCGCAATGCTGATACGATCAATCCACGCGCCACTCCGGGATCCCGAAAGCGAACTTCGGATTTCGCAGGGTGTACGTTCACGTCGACCATTTGCGGATCGCAATCAACAAACAACGCCGCCGCCGGATGGCGATCACGTGATAAGAAATCAAAATAGGCCGCGCGAAGCGCACCAACCAGAAGTTTGTCTTTGACCGGGCGGCCATTCACAAAGAGATACTGCGCAACCGAAGATCCACGCGAATAGGTCGGAAGTGCCGCATACCCAATCAACCGCAAACCTTCACGTTCCGCATCAATACGCAGCGCGTTCTCGGCAAACTCACTGCCCAGAATCCGCGCCAGACGACTGTGTAGCGCATCAAATAGATCGCCATTTTGTGGCTCTGTCCGAAAGCTAACGCGGCCTTCACCACCACTCGACACATCACGTAGTGTAAATCCGATATAAGGCTCTGCCATCGCCAGCCGCTTGATCACATCGCCTATCGCTTGGCTTTCTGCCCGATCACTGCGCATGAATTTCAATCGCGCCGGAGTCGCATAGAACAGATCTCGCAACTCAACGATGGTGCCTGCCGTCAGTGCGGCGGGTTTGACCGGGCTGATGGCCCCACCAGAAACAGAAATGGAAGACGCCTCAAATCCCTTCGAACGGGAGGTAATTGTCAGCCGCCCGACCGCGCCAAGCGAGGGCAGCGCTTCTCCTCGAAATCCGAATGTATGAATATCTAAAAGGTCAGAACCATCTATTTTCGACGTCGCATGGCGAGACAATGCAAGCGGCAATTGGTCTGGCGTTATGCCACATCCATCGTCCGTGACACGGATGAGTGTCTTGCCACCTGCCGCAATCGCGATCTCTATTCGGGACGCACCTGCATCAATTGCGTTTTCAACGAGTTCCTTAACCGCGCTGGCCGGGCGTTCAACAACTTCGCCCGCAGCGATGCGGTTAATTGCACCTTCATCGAGTTGGCGAATAACAGGTTGGTTTTCGCTTATTTTGCGGTCTTCCTTCAACATACCGCCAAATCTAGCACAAACTAGGCCGATTCTGCCATGGGCTTGCACTGAGTTATCAACAAGAAAAAAGGCCGGGACAAGCCCGGCCTTTTCTTAATCGTTAGAGGTCAAATTACTCAGCTGGTGTGCTGAATTTTTTGATCTCGCCAGACTTCAGGCGACCAAGGTAGCCCTCTAGCTCGCGCTTCACGACCGGCATCAGGAAGTAGAGACCAATGATGTTCACAACTGCCATTGCAAAGATTGCCGCGTCAGAGAAGTCGATGACTGGGCCCAGAGACGCAGATGCACCGATTACAACGAAAACGCAGAACAGAACTTTGAAGAACAACTGAGACCCGTTGCTTTCGCCGAACAGGAATGTCCAAGCTTTCAGACCGTAGTAAGACCAAGAGATCATGGTAGAGAACGCGAACAAGATCACGGCCAATGCCAGGATGTACTTGAAGCCACCAAAGGCTGAAGAGAACGCTGCAGATGTCAGAGCAACACCAGAGTTGCCATCAACTGTCGCGATCGCAGAACCCGCTTCGTTCAGCAGGTAGTTACCTGTTGCTGGATCAACCATCAGCTGACCTGTGATGATGATCACCAATGCAGTCATGGTACAAATCACAACGGTATCAATGAACGGCTCAAGCAAAGACACATAGCCTTCGGTGATCGGCTCTTTGGTCCGTACCGCAGAGTGTGCAATCGCCGCAGAACCAACGCCTGCTTCGTTTGAGAATGCCGCACGTTTAAAGCCCTGGATCAGAGCACCAACCATACCACCGGCAACGCCGAGGCCTGTGAATGCGCCTTCAAAGATCTGGCCAAACGCCCAACCGATTTGGTCGAAGTTGATCAGCAGGATTACAAGAGCAGTCGCAACATACATGACGCCCATGAAAGGAACGACTTTTTCAGTTACTTTCGCGATGGATTTCAGGCCACCAACGATCACAGCAAATACAACAGCTGCGAACACCAGACCGGTGATCACACCAGGATAGTCACCCACAACGTTTGTGATCTGAGCATGCGCTTGGTTCGCTTGGAACATGTTACCGCCGCCGAACGCACCAAGGATACAGAAGATCGCAAACAGAACCGCCAATGGCTTACCGCCTGGGATGCCGCGCTCTGCGAAACCTTTGGTGATGTAGTACATTGGGCCACCAGAAACGGTACCGTCTGGGTATTCGTTACGATACTTTACACCCAGCGTACATTCGGTGAACTTGGATGCCATCCCCATCAGACCCGCAAGGATCATCCAGAAGGTCGCACCAGGGCCACCAATACCAACGGCAACCGCAACACCTGCGATGTTACCCAGACCAACAGTGCCGGATAGCGCCGTGGCCAAAGCTTGGAAGTGGCTAACCTCACCCGCATCATTCGGGTCAGAATAGTCACCTTTCACCAAAGAGATCGCGTGTTTGAAGCCGCGCAACTGAATGAATGCGAAGTACAGAGTGAATATTGTTGCCGCAACAACCAACCAACCTACAATCCATGGGAAAGTGGTGCCTGGGAATGGGCTGAAGATAAGGCTAACAAACCAACCGGTAGAGTTGGCAAAGACTTCGTTGACCTTTTCATCAATAGTTTGCGCAAACGCTGGCACAGTTGCCAGAGAGAGCGCAGTCGCAGCCGCAGCTGCGCGCGTGAAAGTGGTTTTCATTTGACTGTCCCTGTCAGGTTTTCGTTATGGAACGATAGTTGTGGCAACTGGAGCAATTTGCGCCAGAGAACCTGCAACTGAGCCGAATACACGGCTACCAAGGCCGCTGTGGCCATTACGACCAATCACAATCTGGCTGGCGCCCGCTTCTTTGGCGATTTCACCCAGCTGTTCAGCGATATTGCCATATTTGATGGCGGTCTCGATGGTGACGCCAGAATCGGCCAAACCGGCGACGACAGGCTTCATAAGCGCTGTTTCAGCACGATCAAGCTCTTCCTTACGACGCTTGTGACGTTCTTCCAACTCAGTTGGCGTCAGGAAAGAATAAGGCGACCATTCAAGCACGTGAGCGATCACAACAGATCCCCCCAACGCTTTGGCGCGGTCAATAGCAAATGCAAGCGCGCCTTTGGCGGCTTCACTGCCATCGAAACCGACGACGAATTTTTCGGACATTAGTGTCACTCCCGATATTTTTATTGTTGCGCGTCAAACTGACGCGATGACAACCTACATTGTCAAGGGATGCAATTGTTCTTGAAATTCGCGCATTATTGAGAAAATATCGGAAAGTGAACGTCAATTTACACAACATATGGGAAAATTTCCATTGGATCGCATAGACAGTCGAATTCTTTCCATCCTTCAAAGAAACAGCCAAATATCGATGGCCAAACTGTCAGAGCAGGTTGGTTTGTCACTTTCTGCGTGTCACAGGCGCGTCAAAATGATGGAAACAGATGGGAAGATTTCCCATTACGCTGCCCATGTGGACCGCACCTCTATCGGATTGGAGTTGCAGGTTTTTATCGAAATCAAGCTGTCATCTCACAGACGAAAAGACTTTGAAGAATTCGAGGAATCCATCATCAAGCTCAACGATGTTTTGGAATGTCATATGATTTCAGGGGAATTTGACTTTTTGATTCGAGTCGCCGCCAGAAATGCAGCTGACTTCGAACAACTGTTCAGAGATCGACTGGCCGATATTCCCTGCGTCCAGCAAATGCGGACCTTGATGAGTCTAAGAACCAATAAAGAATTCAGGGGCTACAATTTGGATTCCTTGGTACGCTGACTGATTACCCGCTTTGCGCAGAACGGCATGGCCCAAACATAGCGGCCAGGGCCAAAATCAATCCCGATATGGTGGCAATCATCCCAGCCGCACTGACGGCATGTTCACTTCCGACCCACAAAGGGCCATACCCGGCCAACACATATCCAACAATTGCCGATGTCGAAGCAAACACGACGCTCCACAAAATTTGCTTCTCAAGCCGATTGGTCATCATGCGTGCTGCGGCAGGTGGGCAGATAAACATCGCAATGACGATGATAGACCCGACCGCATCAAAGGCCGCAACCGCTGCAATTGCCGCAACCACAACCAGCGCCAAGCCTGTCAATCGGGTCGGAACACCAATTGCTTCGGCAAAACCGGGATCAAATGTCGATATTTTCAAAGGGCGCCAAAACACGCGGGTAAACACCACCACTGCGATCAACGTCAACCAGATCCGACCAAGCTCAGGCGGCAAGTCATTTAGGGCGCTTATATCCAACAGGCTGTGCCATCCGGTTGCATTCAGCCAAATCAAGCTTTCCAAATTTCCATAAAGCGCGTGTTCTACATCAAGATGGACCGATGATGTGTCAGTTTGTTCAAGCAGCAAAACACCCGCTGCAAACATCGCCGTAAAGGTCACGCCCATCGCCGCGCCCGTTTCAATTTTGCCAAGTCGTCGGATAGCCTCGATCAGCCCGACAGCCAACATAGATGCAGCGGCCGCGCCAAGCATCATGGGCCAAGCAGACACCACACCAGTTACCAGAAACGCAACCACAATGCCGGGCAACACCACGTGGCTGATGGCATCCCCGATTAACGCCTGACGGCGCAGCAATAGAAAATTCCCAGGCAGGGCACATGCAATCGCCGCAAACGTACCAATCAGCAACGGCGTCAAACTCAGCGGGACAAACTCAGCTCCTGTCATGGCGTCACTCCTTGTGGTCCACCAATCTTGCGGTCTATTTCCGCGATCTGATCCGCTGTTAACACAGTCTCAAGCGCACGAAGGCCGTCATACAAAGCCGCAGCCCCTTCCAGCGCCTGATCTGACCGTATTATTTCCCAGCGCTTTTCATCACGTAGGGCCTTAGAAGCACGAGATTTTCCAAGGTCTGTCACCACACCATCCGCTTGCACAAGCCCCGAGCGCCGTAGCAATCGCAATGTGTACGATTCATAAATCGGTTGCCCTTGCGCCAGCGCCAACAGACCCTGCCGCATATGAACACGCCGCTGAAATCGCAAATGCCGAAGCACCGCGGCCAACACACCACGGGTTGGGGCAAACAGCATCGAAAACAGAAACAGTGCAAAACTCATCAGCACAATGATTGGCCCTGTCGGTAGGTTTGGCGCACTCGCAGAAATCGCTGCGCCAAGATAGGCAGAGACACCACCAATGAGACCCGAAATCACCACAACTCGTTCTGTTCGGTCGCTCCAGAAACGTGCGGCGACAGGCGGAATAATCAGCATGGCGACAATCAAGATCAGCCCCACAACTTTTAGTCCGACGACTGTGATCGCCATGGCGAGCCCCATGATCGCTAAATCAATACGATCCGTGTTCACGCCTCGCGCACTTGCATACCCCGGATCAAAGGCAACCAACGCCATAACGCGACGCAATGTCATCACAACCAAAAGCGTCAGAGTGCCTCCTACAGCGATAATGACAGCGTCGCTCCACAGCATTCCGGCGGTCGAGCCCAACAGAAAACCTTCAAGCCCGGCTTGCCGCCCAGCGCTCATGTTTTGAATGATTGTAAGAAGGACAATCCCAAAGCCAAAAAAGACCGACAGAACTGCTCCAATCGCTGCATCTTCGGCAAGACGGGTGGTTTTGGTAAGCCATCCAATACACAGCAAGCCAACCCAAGCCGAGATGGCTGACCCCGCCAATAGACCGATTAAGTTTCGACCATCGCCACCTAAGGCAACCATTATCATAAAGGCAATGCACACCCCCGGAAGCGTGGCATGACTGATAGCATCACTGACAAGTGCGCGTTTTCGTAAAAACAGAAATGTACCTGTGACCCCTGCCGCAACGCCAAGGCAGGTCGCCCCGAGTGTGACAAGCGTGGCGTTATAGCCAAGCTGCAATGTCAGTGCGTCGAGCCACATCAGATCGCCGCGAGATTCAACTGGTCCATCTGAGCTGTCGCCAAACGCCCACCATAGGCTTTGTGCAGATTAACCTCGGTAAAGGCCTCACCAACAGTGCCCTCAGCAACTTTGCGAGTATTGATCAGGAACACATGATCAAAATAGTCACGCACAGTTGCAAGGTCATGATGTACCGACACCACGGTTTTGCCTTCGTCTTTGATCGACTTCAGGACAGAAATAATCGCTTTTTCCGTTGCTGCATCTACACCCGCGAACGGCTCGTCGAGCAAATACAAGTCAGCACTTTGCGCCAAAGCACGTGCAAGGAATACACGCTGTTGTTGCCCGCCAGACAATTGCCCAATCTGGCGATCCGCGAAATCCGTCATGCCAACGCGATCAAGGGATGACATCGCCTTTTCCACATGCGCACGACGCACACGACGCAAAAGGCCCAATTCGCGGTAAAGACCCATCAACACCACATCAAGGACACGGGTTGGAAAATCCCAATCTACACTTGCCCGCTGTGGAACATAGGCAATGCGATGCCGTTGCGACTTAAGCGATTGGCCAAAAACCGTTACATGGCCGGCCAGCGGCTTAACAACGCCCAGGGCGGCCTTAAGCAAAGTTGACTTACCTGCGCCATTCGGGCCGATGATGGCCGTCATCGCACCTTCTTGAATTGTCATGTCCACTGAAAACACAGCAGGCTTCTCACCGTACGAAACGGTCATGCCACGCAAGGCCAATGGGCTATCCGCAGGAATGTGCTCTGCTGCGATAATGCCTTCTTGTGTCGCGAGAGAAAGTAACATGTTCAAACCTTTAAAATCCCGCGCTTAGCTTATCGTTCATGCCGCGCGCAGGTGCGTGTCCGCCCAGCGCTGAAGCGATCACAGTGACATTGTGATCGATCATGCCCAAGTAGGTCCCCTCATAGGTGCCCTCTTGGCCCATCGCATCCGAGAACAATTCTCCGCCGACTTGCACTTTGTGCCCCTTCGCCGCTGCGCCTTCGATCAGCGCACGAATAGAGCGGTCCGAGACAGAACTTTCCACAAAGACAGCACCAATCTTGCGATCGACAAGCATATCAACCAATTCACCAATGCGGTTTAACCCTGCTTCAGATTGGGTCGAGATACCTTGAATGCCCAGCACCTCAAATCCATAGGCCTCGCCGAAATAGCCAAAGGCATCATGTGCGGTCAAAAGCACACGGGCTGTTTCAGGAACCGTTGATAGGATGTTTTGCGAATAGTCCGATAGGCGCACAAGATCGCGCAAGTGCCTTGCAGCGTTGGCGTTAAACACTTCGGCGCTTTCAGGTTGCGCAGCGATGAGAGCATCGCGCACTTCAGCAACCACAAGTGACCAAATCTCTGGGTTCATCCAGACATGCGGGTCGAACTTATCGTCATAATCATCGTGCCCAAGCAGCAAGTCACGTGAAAGCTCTTCGGCCACCGCAACAACATTCCGCTTTTTACCGAGGTCATGGAAAAACGCTTCCATCTGCGCCTCAAGGTAAAGACCATGCCACAGCACCAAATCCGCGCGCGTCATCGCGACAATATCGGTACGTGTTTGGCGATAAGCATGTGGATCAACACCAGACCCCATTAGGCCGCGCACATCCACTAGATCACCACCCACCTGGCGCACAGCATCAACAATCATCCCTGTGGTGGCGACAACAGCGAGACGGCTCATCGCCGACAAGGGCGTTGCGGCAAGCGCTGCGGAGGTAGCTAAAAAACCACGTCGGGAGAATCGCATTGAGGGCTTCCTTCTTGTTAAGTTGAATATGAGAATTATTCGCAACAAAGTCAACGCAATTGAGAATTATTCGCATTTAATTTTGACTATATGGACAAAAAATTATGTTTCATCGCCTCAGGATGCTTGTAAAAAAGGGGGAAGCATGAAAAGTTGCGCTCGTTCTGAACATGAGTGCAACATGCAAAAAACCACCCTTCTTAGCGATACCCATCAACTGCCGCAGGCGGTTGAGCCGCGCAATCCTGGCATGGCGCTCGACCTTGATTGGGTCCGCGCTGTCCAAGTGAATACGTCTGCCGTTGAACGCCGTGCAAAGACCTTGCCCGGCCGTCGCTCGGTTAAGAAAGAGCATCAAGCCGCTTGGTTGGCCAAAGCAATTTCTTTGATCGACCTGACAACGCTTTCCGGGGACGACACGGAAGGGCGTGTTAAACGGTTATGCGCCAAAGCCCTACAGCCAGTGCGCCAAGAGATTCTGGAAACACTTGAACTGCCCACACTGACCACTGGGGCGATCTGCGTTTACCACGACATGATCGAGACAGCGGTCACGGCACTAGAAGGGTCCGGAATTCCGGTGGCCGCAGTATCAACAGGCTTCCCTGCGGGCCTATCCCCTTTCCACCTGCGTGTTGAAGAAATTCGCCAATCCGTCGCAGCTGGTGCTGCGGAAATCGATATTGTGATTTCTCGCCGCCACGTCCTGCAAGGAAACTGGCAAGCCCTATACGACGAAATGCGCACCTTCCGCGAAGCTTGCGGCGACGCACACGTGAAAGCCATCTTGGCCACGGGTGAATTGGGCACACTTCGCAATGTCGCAAAGGCATCTTTGGTCTGCATGATGGCGGGTGCAGATTTCATCAAAACCTCGACCGGCAAAGAAAGTGTGAATGCAACGCTTCCTGTGTCTTTGGTTATGATCCGCGCGATACGCGACTATTATGACTGCACAGGGTATCGCGTTGGCTACAAACCTGCTGGCGGGATTTCTAAAGCTAAGGACGCTCTTGTTTACCTTGCTTTGATCAAAGACGAACTTGGCGACCGATGGTTGCAACCCGATTTATTCCGATTTGGCGCATCATCCCTGCTTGGCGATATTGAGCGTCAGCTTGAGCACCATATCACCGGCGCATATTCCGCCGGCTACCGCCACGCGATAGGCTAAGGAAAGACCATGACTGTAAAAGAGATCTTTGAAACCATGGAATATGGCCCTGCCCCAGAAAGCGCAGCTGATGCGCTGGCGTGGATTGTCGATCAGGGCGCTGGCTTTGGTCATTTTATCAACGGAGAGTTTTCTGCAGCGCGCAGTGATTTTTCATCCAAGAACCCAGCCACTGGCGAAGAGCTTGCAACTCTTAGCCAAGCCACGCAGGCCGAAGTTGATCTTGCCGTTAAAGCGGCACGCGTCGCACAGCCCAAATGGGCTGGCCTTTCAGGCCACAACCGAGCGCGCTACCTTTATGCGATTGCGCGTTTGATCCAAAAGCATAGCCGCCTGTTTGCCGTTCTTGAAACGCTCGACAACGGCAAGCCGATCCGTGAAAGCCGCGATATCGACATCCCGCTTGTTCATCGTCACTTCTATTACCATGCGGGCATGGCCCAGCTGATGGATAGCGAATTGCCAGATCGCGAAGCCCTTGGCGTCTGTGGTCAGATTATCCCATGGAACTTCCCATTGTTGATGTTGGCGTGGAAAGTCGCGCCCGCTATTGCGATGGGCAATACCGTGGTGCTGAAACCTGCGGAATATACGTCCCTCACAGCGCTGCTCTTTGCAGACATTTGCCGCCAAGCGGGCCTACCAAAAGGTGTGGTAAACATTGTCACCGGCGACGGTGCAGTAGGGGAGCTGATTGTTCAGCATGACGACATCGACAAGATTGCCTTTACCGGCTCCACGTCAGTGGGGCGCAAAATTCGTGAGGCAACGGCCGGGAGCGGAAAGGCTCTGACTCTCGAACTCGGCGGGAAATCCCCTTACATCGTTTTCGAAGATGCCGATATCGACAGCGCAATCGAAGGATTGGTGGACGCAATTTGGTTTAACCAAGGTCAGGTATGCTGCGCAGGCTCACGCTTACTGGTACAAGAAGGCATTGCCGAGGCATTTTACACCAAGCTGAAAGCTCGGATGAATGGGCTGCGCATCGGTGATCCACTAGATAAATGCATCGACGTTGGCGCCGTCGTTGACCCGGTTCAGTTACAGACCATTTCTGATTTGGTCGAGAACAACACAGATGGTGAAACCTATACCTCCGACGCCGCACTCCCGGCCAACGGATGTTATTACCCACCAACGTTGATCACTGGCCTGTCCACAGCATCAAAGCTAATGCAGGAAGAAATCTTTGGCCCAGTGCTATGTGCCATGACTTTCCGGACACCCAGTGAAGCTGTCGAGATCGCCAACAACACACGTTACGGCCTGGCGGCGACAGTGTGGACTGAAAACGTAAACCTTGCGCTGGATATTGCACCAAAGCTGTCCGCTGGGATCGTGTGGGTGAATGCGACCAACCTCTTTGACGCAGCTGCTGGTTTTGGCGGTGTGCGCGAAAGTGGATTTGGGCGCGAAGGCGGTTGGGAAGGCCTGCAATCTTACACAAAACCTAAATCCACAGCAAAGGCTGTCCGCAAGGTCGAGGCCTTTGCTGGCGAGGATGGCCCAATCGATCCGTTGGACCGCACGGCGAAACTCTACATCGGCGGCAAACAAGCGCGCCCTGATGGTGGCTATTCACAGAATGTGTACAGCTCTAAGGGCAAGCTTTTGGGTCAAGCACCGATCGCTAACCGCAAAGACATTCGGAATGCAGTTGAAGCCGCGGCAGGAGCAAAGGCATGGTCAAAGACCACCGGGCACCTTCGTGCGCAAATCTTGTACTACATCGCCGAAAACCTGTCCGCCCGATCCAACGAATTTGCAGCACGCATTGATGGATTGACTGGCAAAAAGGGTGGGGCCGCCGAAGTTGAAGCGTCGATTTCACGGCTATTCTCTTACGCGGCATGGGCTGACAAATACGATGGGCAAGCGCATGGCGTGCCGATCCGCGGTGTCGCACTTGCGATGAAAGAACCCGTCGGTGTGATCGGCGCAGTTTGCCCGGACGAAGCACCTTTGCTTGGGCTGATCTCGTTGATGGCACCCGCTATTGCGATGGGCAACCGGATTGTATTGACCGCATCACAGGCCTACCCGCTGGCTGCGCTCGATTTCTATCAAGTTCTCGAAACATCTGACGTGCCTGCGGGCGTGGTGAACATCCTGTCCGGCGATCATGCAGAGCTGTCGAAAACTTTGGCTGAGCATTTGAATGTTGATGCCGTCTGGAGTTTTAGCTCATCTGACATTTCCGAACAGATCGAAGCGGGAAGCGCCGGGAACTTAAAGCGTACTTGGGTCAACAACGGCTATGGTCGCAATTGGACAAGTGCCGAAGGCGAGGGCCGCATCTTCTTAGAGGCCGCGACCGAAGTGAAAAACATCTGGATCCCTTACGGCGAATGACCAAAGCTGACAGCCTGAACATTGTCCTTCTCGGAGCCACCGGTGCGGTGGGCTCCGAGGTGATCGTGGCGCTTGACCAGATGCCTCAAGTCAAAACCATAACGGCCCTGACAAGACGGCCGATCACAGATGTGACTTCAGAGAAGCTCAGAGAACACATCGTCGGCCCTCTCGACGCATCCACATACTCACATCTAATAAATGGTGACGACGTTGCCATTTGCACGCTGGGTGTCGGCGCACCTTCTAAAGTGACGCGCGAAGAATTCGTGAAAATTGACCGAGATGCGGTCATAGACTTTGGTCAAGCCTGTGTTGATGCAGGTGTTGGGCATTTTCAGCTTTTGTCATCCGTCGGAGCATCACCCAAATCCCGGGTATTTTTCTTGCGAAGCAAAGGCGAACTCGAAGCTGCGTTGATGAAAATGAATTTCATCAGGCTAAGCCTGTTTCACCCCAGCAATATCATTACGCCTCATAACCGATATGGATTAGGTCAGGCACTTGTCTTGAAAATCTGGCCCCGTCTAAACCCATTGTTGTCTGGGCCGCTGCGCAAGTATCGTGGCATAGCGATAAAACAGCTTGGACAAGCATTCGCGTTAAACTTAGCGACTAAGGCGTCTGGGATAGAAATCCTGGAATGGGATGCGTTTCAAAGACTCACCAAGGGCCTCTAAGGCCCCTGGGAAGGATTTAAAACCTGTTAGATCTTAGGCTGTCCAACGATTACAAAATGCAAATCTTCAGGGCGCAAAATGCGCTTTGCCACACGCTTTACATCGTCAAGCGTTACGGCATTCACTTTGTCATTTCGGGTGGCCGCATAATCAATCGGCAAGTCATCCATCTGCATTCCGACAAGGATATTGGCGATGGGCCCGTTGCCATCAAACCGCAATGGATATGCACCCGTTAGAAACGTCTTTGCTTTATCCAATTCGGCCTGTGTCGGGCCCTCGTTTGCCATGCGGGCCCATTCAGACTCGATGACTTCGACAGCTTGCGAAATACGATCGTTTGCAGATGCGACGCTACCCAAATACAGGCTCCCAAGATCCTTGGGGATCAAGAAAGTATTTACGCCATAGGTTAGACCGCGTTTCTCACGCACCTCGGTCATCAGGCGGCTGTCAAAGCTTCCACCGCCTAAGATCACATTCAGCACGTAAGCTGCAAAGAAATCTGGGTCGTCACGTTCAATTCCTTCGTGACCAAAGATTGCGACGGACTGAGGGGTTGCGAAATCAACAAGCGTTTGACCACCTTCTAAACGGTATTGCGCTTGAGCGGGGAACGGCGCACCTGTTTCCGGCAGACCAGCCAGCAGCTCGTCAACCAATCGCCCAAGTTCATCTGCAGTAATGTCACCGACCGCAGAAACATAGACCCGATCCAAAGCGAGCGCATTTTGATGCGCCTCAACGATATCGTCGCGGGTCAGTGCACCGACACTTTCCTCAGTGCCATTTAACGAGGTCGCATAAGGGTGATCACCAAACGCCAGCCCGTCGAAGGTTTGCGAAGCGATACGGTCTGGGTTCTTATCATCCGAACGAATGCCGGAAATCACTTGCTCGCGCACGCGATCTATCGACACCTGATCAAAGCGTGGCTCTACAACAGATTTGCGCAAAAGCGCGACGGCTTGATCCCTATTCTCGGTCAGGAACCGCGCAGAGATGCTGATGGCATCATCATAAGCATCATAGCTGAAATCTGCTGCCAGCTCCTCTGCTGCACGAGCAAAATCCATTGCATTCATCTCTCCGGTGCCCTCTTCCAGAAGGCCCATCATCAAGTTGGTTGCGCCGCGTTTTCCGGGGGCGTCTAACGTTCCACCACCTTTAAAGCGCAGCTCGAGCGCGACAAAAGGAATAGAATGCTCTTCCACCAACCAAGTCCGCGTTCCGTTCGGCGTGACCACATCTTGAATGGCGATCTCTGCGCGCGCAGGAAGCGCCGCAAAGAAAACAATCGCAGCTGCTACAAAGTGCTTCATTGCGTCACCTCTTGGTTTGATGTCGGGCGCAACAACCAGCCCGTCACGGAGCGATCTGGGTTAAACACCCGCTTGGCCGCCTCGATGATTTCTGCCTCAGTGACGGCCTGCAAAATTTCAGGCCACTCTTGAACATCCTGAATGTTCAGACCACTTGTCAGAGCACGCCCATAGCGATTACCAACAGAATCTGCTGCATCACGTGCGTAAATCTGTTCAGCCCGAAGCTGCATCTTGATGCGCTTTAAGTGTTCCGGATCAACTCCGTCTTGTAAGAACTGCTCAATCGCTGCCCCCATCGCATCTTCGGCTTCGCGCAAAGACACACCATTTGCGGGTACGATAATCAGATCAAACGTCGTGTCATCAAGGGACACACCGTTATAAAACGAAGAAACATAGACCGCTTGCTTGGATCCAAACTGAAGCTTTCTCGCCAGCACAGAATTAGGGCCGCTGCCCAGAACCTGCGCCAATAGCGTCAAAGCCGCTGCTTCTTTCTGATCTCCACTATCGCGCTCAGGCGCCAAGAACGATTGTGTCACATACTCTTGCGCAACGCGCGGGTCACGAAACTCCATCCGACGAGCGGAAGTATGAGGCGGCTCTTGTGGGCGCAAACGTTCGGGCAAATCTGGGTTTGCTGGGATCACACCGTAATACTGTTCAGCAAGCGCCTTTACCTCGTCTGGGTAAACATCACCCGCCACAACCAAAATTGCATTATTCGGTGCATAGTATTGTTCGTAATAAGAGAGCGCATCTTGTAGATCGAGCTGCTCCATCTCATGCCGCCAGCCAATGATTGGAACACCATAGCGATGGTTCAAATACTGGGCGGCGCTGCGTTGTTCCCGAAACAAGGCGCCGGCGCTGTTTTCGGTACGCTGATTGCGCTCTTCGATAATCACATCGCGCTCTGTCAGGATGTCGTCTTCGGTCAAACGGATGTTGACCATCCGGTCGCTTTCCATCTTCATCATCAATTCAAGCCTGTCGGAGGCGACACGCTGATAATAGGCGGTATAGTCATAGCTGGTGAACGCGTTGTCACGGCCACCATTGGCTGAAACAACTTCAGAGAATTCACCAGATTCAAGCGTGTCCGTCGCTTTGAACAACAAGTGCTCTAGAAAATGGGCGACACCAGAAACGCCAGGCTGTTCATCGGCTGAACCCGCCTTGTACCAGACCATATGCATCACCACGGGTGCGCGGTGATCTTCTACCACAACAACCTGCATGCCGTTGCCGAGCACAAAGTCTGTCACCATCTCTTGGGCCCGGATGGGCAGTGCTGACAAAGCAAATAGCCCGGCCAACATCATCATGCGACGCATGTAACACTCCTCTTGTTGTATAAGAGTGATAGTTACGCCGCACCGTCAGGGCTTCAACCCTTTCAACGCTTTTGTGAGAACATTCTCGCTTAGGGTTGGGAAGGTGCAGTTGGTGTTTTCACACCACGCGAGCGCCAGAACGCCAATTCACGATAAGGATTCAGATGATAGCGGCGATAGACATCGTTATAGCGATCGGCTCGCGCCAAACGCCATCCGGTAAAGCGATCAAAGCGGCTGCGAATGATCTCATCATCACCGGCAAGTGCTTCCCTGATACCCGCGCCACTACCGCGGCGTGCCGCATAGCTGATCAAGGCCGTATCCCCAGCCGGAATACCCTGCCCTGCTGCGTTTCGCTCACCACGACCACCAAGGGCCGCAACGGCGTCGCTGAGTGGATCTTGGTCTGTTAGGTTGGCACCACCCGGAGTGGGCTCGGGCAAGGCTGCATAGTCCTCAGGAGTTGCCAATGGTTTAGAAGGAATAATTGCAAACTCATCAGGTCCGCTGTCGCCAGAGGATAGAACTCGAATACCTTTTTCGTTGGCACACGCAGATACCAAAAGGGCCAATCCAAAGATCATCGCTCGTGAAATGCGCATCACATTACTCCTGCCATTTCCGAAAGCTTTAACGCATCAATTAAAGAAGGTCACGCCTGCTTTTGCGTACCACCCCAAATCGCCAATCCAAGAGCACCAGCAAAAATTGCGATATCAGCGACATTAAAGGCATACGGATTGTAGATGCCACAGCAGGACATATTCAAAAAGTCGGCAACAGCGCCATATAGCAAGCGGTCGACCACGTTGCCCAAGGCGCCACCAATAAGAAGCCCTGCAGCGATCAAACCTTTGTTTCCGGGGCGATCTTTATAGACCCAGTAATACACAAACCCGCTGATCCCGAGCGCCACAGCAATCAAAACCCATTTTGCGGCATCTGCACTGTTGGACAGTAACCCAAAATTGATCCCTTGATTCCACGCCATGTGGAAATTCAACAGCGGAGGAAGCACTTCGATCTTGCCGATTTCGCGCAAATCCAACGCGTGAACCACAAGATATTTGCTCGCCTGGTCGACGAGAAATGCCCAAAATCCTGCCCAAAATACGAGTCTCATGGCTCGTTTCCTTTTTCATCGCACCCGAAGATGCCCTGTCGCAGATGTTTCTGCATTCCCTGGCCGGGCCATTTTAGGCCTCTTGCTGGGAGCCGTATTGAACTTTGGCCCGCCTCCCCGTGCGCGGCGGGCCAATATTATGTATTAGTGGCGGAAGTGGCGCATGCCTGTAAAGACCATTGCTATTCCAGCTTCGTCTGCCGCGTCGATGACTTCTTGGTCACGCATAGAGCCACCTGGCTGAATCACACATGTACCCCCCGCCGCCGCGGCCTCAAGCAAACCATCTGCGAATGGGAAGAATGCATCAGAGGCCACAGCTGACCCTTTCGCGAGACTTTCATCCAGACCAAGCTCTGCGGCCATGCGCCCTGCTTTTGCGGCGGCAACATTTGCACTATCAAGACGGCTCATTTGGCCTGCACCAACTCCAACGGTTGCGCCATTTTTCACATAAACAATCGCGTTAGACTTCACGTGCTTGGCCACTTTCCAAGCAAACTGAAGGTCTTGCATCTGTTCGTCAGTTGGCGCGACTTTTGTAACGACCTTCAACTCTTCAGGGGCGACGGCGCCCACGTCTTTGTCTTGGATCAGCATACCACCGGCGACCTGCTTATACGCCATGATCGGCTTGCGTGGATCAGGTAGACCATCGGTTAGCAAAAGGCGCAGGTTCTTTTTCGCTGCAAAGATGTCTTTTGCTTCATCAGACGCACCTGGCGCGATGACCACTTCGGTAAAGATCTCGGTGATCTTTTTCGCGGTTTCTGCATCCAAAGGCTGGTTTAGCGCAACAATCCCGCCAAAGGCAGACGTCCGGTCACAGTCAAATGCCTTTTGATACGCTTCGACCAGTGTTGCACCGACAGCCACGCCACATGGGTTTGCATGTTTGATAATCGCAACGGCTGGGCCATTGGCGGGATCGAACTCAGCAACCAGCTCAAACGCGGCATCCGTATCATTGATGTTGTTATAGGACAGCTCTTTCCCTTGCAGCTGTTTTGCAGTCGCCACACCCTGACGGCCAGAACCATCTGTGTAAAACGCAGCCTTTTGGTGGCTGTTTTCGCCATAACGCAGGGTTTGAACAAGCTCGCCTGCGACGGCACGGCGACGTGGTGTTTCTTCGCCAATCGCGCTTGCCATCCAATTAGAAACGGCCGCGTCATAGGCGCCAGTGCGCGCATAAGCGGTTTGGGCAAGCTTCTTGCGGAAGGCCAATGTGGTGTTGCCGTCGTTCGCATCCAGTTCGGTCAGCAAGCCATCATAATCTTGTACATCAACAACCACAGCAACGTCGCCATGGTTCTTGGCCGCCGCTCGGATCATCGCAGGGCCGCCAATGTCGATGTTTTCGATGCAGGTCTCATAGTCGCCACCAGCAGCAACCGTTGCTTCGAACGGGTACAAGTTCACAACCAGAAGATCGATTGGATCAATGCCATGCTCATCCATTGCCGCGACATGCGCGTCATTGGAACGTAGCGCAAGAAGGCCACCGTGCACCTTAGGGTGCAGTGTCTTTACACGGCCGTCCATCATTTCAGGAAAGCCAGTGACGTCTGCAACGTCTTTCACGGTCAGACCCGCATCGCGCAGTGCTTTGGCAGAACCACCAGTTGAGAGCAGTTCAACGCCACGCGCAGAAAGCGCTTGGCCCAGCTCAATCAATCCGGTTTTGTCGGAAACAGAAATCAGCGCACGGCGGATAGGGGTCAGATCGGTCATTAGGTCAGAAGTCCAATGTCAGTGTGTCAGGTCCAGCTCATCCCGGTTCAGGTCTCGTATCGAAATTGCAGTTCCCTGCGCTTTCGACAATGACCACCGGATGCGGGTCGCATACTCTATTGCGACGCCAGATAGAACAATCTGTTTAGCCGCACGTGGCTTTAATCGCCCTTTTTCTAGATAAACAGAAGGTTCAAGCCGTAATTGCCCGCCTGAATTGTGCCGAAACACCCAAATCTCTCCACTTTTGAGCGCCACAGAGATTGCAGCCCCGCCCATATCGAGAGTTGCATCCACGTCAGGATGTAAATGGAATCGGATTTGAAAGGGCACACCCTGCAATGATTTCGCGTCTAGCACGCGGTCAAATTGACGTTTTGATGGGTCATCCATCGCCAGCAAAAGGTCTTCGCCAGCCAATCCAGCACCATCAAATGTAAGCTCAAGCGTTCGTGCGTGAGTCAGACCATGCGTCGATTGATAGCCATCGTGACCACCCTCAAACCGTAACCCATCAGAGGCATGACTCATTTGAATCGGGACATCCTTGGGGGCATCGATCAATTGCTCTTGCCGCCAGCCGTTAGATGTTTCGCCTAAGCGTGCAGATGAAAAACCATCTAGAGACAATGTCGAATGGCTTGGTGTTGCCCGACCAGCGCGCCGCCAGTCTTCGCCAAAGCTTCCGCCTGAACCACAATTCACAACAACCGGCCTGCGCCCGCTGGTCAGCTCGAATGCCAAAGTCGACGCATGAGCGCTAAGCGAATAGTTACCAGTCGGCGGAGGACTTGAATCCACAACCATGCTGGTGCGCCCCGCAGACAAGCGCGCATACCCCATCGCTAAACCGTCCGCCTGACGCTCTTTGATCTCGCTCGCCGCCAACGCCGAATCCAGACGGCCCTCTAGCCCTCGACCACCTCCATGAAACCGTGCGAGTCCACCGTCCGCATGACGAAGGGTGCGTAGGGTTGGCGCAATCCGCTTGATAGACGCGACCAGTTCGGGCGAAACAGGTTTTCCCGCCTCTGTCATCGCGGCACCCACCCATGTAAGCAACGTGAAGATTTCAAGCAACTCTTCGGGATTTCGCGTTCCAATACCCCCTTGGTGGTCGATCTGTGATTTACATTCTTTGGCCAAAGCTTTCAGTGCGCCATCCACATGTTTCGACATGCCTTCCAAAGCAAGCCCTGCGTAGATCAAGCCCGAAAGCGCCTCAAATCGGCACAGACCGGGCGCCGAAGCGTGCCAACGTCGCGCCAAAAAGATCGTTTGCTGACCAAGAGATCTGTAAAACGCATCCGTTTGCCTTTTTTCTGTCCCTCGCATCAGGAAAACAGCATGGTTGATCCAACGGATCAATCGACGGCCTGCCAGCTCGGGTGTCCAACCGGGACCACGCCCACCACCATAATGATCAATCCATTCCCAGACAGACGACTGCGCCAGTTTAAGCGCCTTGGAATCGCCCACGGCGGCGACATCATCAAGCCAAGCAAATCCATGAAGATCTTGGGCGAATTCAATGTCAGGAGCGGAAATTGCCCACACCGACATATCTCGTGCCTCGACGAGGTGGCCAGCGAATAGATAATTGCCCGCCAGAATCTGACGGCCCTTGGCAAAGATGCCAATTGTTCTGGGCTCTGGCATTGACGTAAACAGCGTCGCTGGACGCGCCAATGAACTGAAGCGGGCATGCACACGGTGCATGACACGCGTATACCGAGCCCCTAGGCTATTCGGATTAAACATTCACACTGCCTCTACGCTCTGATGGCGTTTCGTCAGAGTTTACTGCGCATTTGGTGGAAAGTCACCGATTGAATCCAAGCAACATAACTCAGGTTAAGCGGAGATACTTTGCATTGTGAAACCACCAGAATTGCGAACAAAATGATGGCAATAGCACTCATCTCATGTGTCTTGCCATTACAAGAAGATCGCAACTTCTTGACCGCATTCCGCAAAAAATTACTCTAATAACCCCGGCCCCATAGTTTTTCCAGAATCGCTTGGGGCGCATAGACAGAGCGCATTCTGTGTCTTTTACGCTTTACGCAGGCAGGCAACGTAGAAACCATCCATGCCACCTTGATCAGCCAGATAGTCAGGCCGCAAGCGCAGGCCACCCTCTTCGGTGATCCAGGCCGGATCGATTCCAGGAAGGTTCAGCGCTTCACGATCCACAGTTAGGTCAGAATGGCGCTCTAACACATCATCGATCTGGCACTCGCCTTCGTCAGGCAACAACGAACAGGTACAAAATACTAAACGACCACCCGGCGCGAGCAAATCAATCGCGTGATCCAACATCCGCGCTTGAAGCTCGATCAATTCACCAAATTCGCTACCGTCCTTGGCGTGCGGCAAATCTGGGTGACGGCGAATGGTTCCGGTGGCCGAACATGGAGCATCCAACAGAATTGCATCCCAAGTGCCGCTTTCGGCCATCGCGTCGCCGATAACCAGTTCAGCCTTCAGTTTGGTGCGTTTCAAATTCTCCCGCACGCGCTCCATCCGTGATCTGCTGTTATCAACCGCTCGAACTGCCGCCCCGGTCGCCGCGATTTGCATCGTCTTGCCACCTGGCGCAGCGCAAAGCTCTAGCACTTTCTCGCCTTCGGTCGGCGCGAGCACCTGTACGGGAATCGCTGCAGCGAAATCCTGCACCCACCAGCTGCCTTTTTTAAAGCCCGGCAAAGTGGAGACTTGCCCCGCTTCGGTCAAACGCACGCTTCCTGTTTCTAGCAAAGTGCCACCCAACGAGCGATGCAACGCACCTTTGTCACCCTTAGCTGTCAGGTCCAAAGGCGCGCCCGCATAGTGCGCCTTTTCGATCTGCATCATCACTTCGGGCCCGTAGGCCTCGACCAATGGGCCACGCAGCCATTTCGGCAAACGTGGAATGCGCAGGATAGACCAAGCCTCTTGGCCGTCATTGGCAACTTTACGAAGAACTGCATTGACGAGGCCCTTCATCGTTGCGGTACGCTTATTGTGTCCAACGACTTCGACCGCACTGTTCACCACACCATGGGCTGCACCACCTTGGCATAGCTCAATCGTTGCAACGCGCAAAGCATTGCGCACAGTCAAAGGCGGGTTTTTCTGCAAGTGTTTCTGCAAAAGCCGATCAGCACGTTCCAATCCACGAAGCGTGTCGAGAACCAAGCGCTGAGCTGTGGCACGTTCTGCGGGTTGAAGCTTATCGAGAGCACCAGAACCGATCAGTTCTGACAACAATCGCCCTTCTCCCAAGATTTGATCCAGCAGATAGACCGCGCTGCGTCGCGCTTGAACGCCGGTTTGGGACATGAAAGGGCTCCTGAGTCACTTGTCCAATGGGGATGGGGGCGTATATCAAGGGCCCATTATGAAAGAAACCCCGGAAAGGCGCCCGCTATGAGTGAGCCCAAACAGTCGAAACAAGACCTGCCCGCAGCGGCAAAGCGCGCTTTGGCCGAAGCCGAAGAGCGACGCAAAAAGGCACATGAGCTAGACTTGGCACCAGAACTGGGTGGCCGCGATGGCCCCGAGCCTGTGCGTTATGGCGATTGGGAGAAAAAAGGCATCGCTGTCGATTTCTAAGACGTTTGCCAAAACGTATACGAGGGGGCCCTACCCACTCGCTGAGAAACGATGTTCCTTTTTTCTGATCTTCGCAAAACCTACGCTATAAGCCGAGCGCTTTGCGGCGGTCTTCGGCAAAGCCTTGCACCAGACGATCTGCGATAAACGCCAGAATGGCCATGGCGGCCCCGGCAGAGATCCCCATACCGATGTCCGCTTGCCCCAACGCAAGATAGATCGACTGACCAAGGCCAGTGGTGCCGATCAACGCTGCAATTACAAGCATCGCAAAGGCATATAGAATGGTCTGATTAAGACCCAACAAGATTGACGGAGCCGCATAGGGTGCACGCACCTCTCGCAACATTTGCCACCTGGTTGCACCCGAAGAAACAGCCGCCTCAACCATGTCCGGTGGCGTCGAGATCAAACCGTGGCGCGTGTAGCGGATCATCGGCACGACAGCGTACATGCAGATCGCCAAGAAAGCCGAGAACTCTCCGATCTGAAAGAACATCAACACAGGAATCAAGAACACAAACAACGGGATTGTCTGAAGCACATCACACATCGGACGAATGATGGCCCAGGCTGTTTTACTTAATGCGGCCCAAAGCCCCAAAAGCCCGCCGACCACCGCACAGGCAAAGACCGAAGCACCAGATAGATAAAGCGAAAGCAAAGCACGCTCCCAAAGACCTGCAAGCAGAATGGTGCCCAACAAGATTGTGATAAGACGCGCAAGCTTCCATCCGCCGCCCATCCAACCCAATGCGCCCACGCCAATCAGGACAAAGGGCCAAGGCAGATCGGCGATGCCGGTCTCTAGAATACCAACGGCAATGATAAGAACGATCCCCTGAGCCACACGCCCTTTGATGGCCAGAACGGCACCAAGTGCGATCGCAACACCAAAGAGCCACAGCGAATACTGCGGCTGCCACATGAAACCCCATGTAAAGGGCAGCACGGCCTGATCCAAACCAATACGCAGCGGCAAGAGCCCATAGAACATTGCGCCGTTTTTAAAGCTATCCAGCGCAGCACCGTTGTTGGCGGTAAAGGTGCCCACTGCGGTATCAACACTCGCAGCGACGCCACCCATCATCGCATATGATGTGGAGTCTGGGTTCACGATGAACGACAGGATAGCGCCGATTCCAACAATGGCTCCGCTTATACGTAGATCAAACGCCTTGCGTTGGGTTGCGAGCGTGGCAGACATGCGATCAATTACGATCGCAAAGACAACGATCACCAATCCAGCAAGAAACGCCTGACCGAACCAAGCCTTGCGCATCGTAAGCAGAACTTCCCAGCCGATGTCATCAAACCCACCGATCACCGCCGCGATGATCACCATCGAAAGGGCCGCCATCAAGCTTTGGTTAACCCCAATCATAATCTGATTTGCGGCTGCCGGAATTTCCACCAGGAACAACTGTTGGCGGCGTGTTCCACCAGACATGATCGCGGCTTCACGAATGTCATGTTCAACGCGCTCTAAACCCAACAAAGTGTTTCGCGCCATCGGGGGCGCGGCATAGATGGCAGAGGCCACGAGACCCACAACCGGCCCAAATCCAAACAAGAATAAAAGCGGTGTGAGATAGGCAAATGTCGGCACTGTTTGCATAACGTCCAACACGACGTTCACACCCGATTTAACGCGCGGCACTTCATATGCCAGGATACCAATGGCGAGCCCCATCAACAGCGCGAGTGGCACTGACACGAACACCAGCGCCAAAGTGCGCATGGATTGCAGCCAGTAGCCAGAGATCAGCACAAAACCAAATCCAACAGCGCCCAAAAGCGCCATTTTCCAACCACCTAAACGCCACCCCAACGCCGTGACCGAAGCGATTGTGAGGGGCCAAGGCGATTGTGACAAAAGCCATGTAAGCCCATCCATTGGAAAGGCGAGCAGCCAAGCAAAAAAGCGAGCGACAGGTTTTAAGATGCCCAGAGCCGCGCCCAGCCCTTGGCTGATCCAGTCATTCACCGGCAAAGTCCAGCCAGCCGGCCATTTGCCAAGCCAATCAACGTGTGGCTCAAGAAACAGACACAACGCCCCCACAAGAACGGTGATTAGCGCCGCCCATGCGCCTTTGGTCAGGCTCATGTGGCTTCGCTCCCCAGCGCTTTCACAAAGCTTTCAGGGCGCACTTGGCCCACGACTTTTCCGTCACCGTCCATCACCGGTACGGCTTCGAACGTCGCGGCGCATTGTGTCAGAGCGTCTTCAAGTGACATGCCGGTACGCAACTCGGGCCAATCTCCGGCAAGAGGGTTGTCGCCAACGGGCTCCATCACCTCACTGATGGTCATGTGACGACCTTTTGGAATGTCGCGTGCAAACTCACGCACATAATCATCAACAGGGTTCAAAACGATTTGCGTCGGTGTGCCAATCTGCACAACCTCGCCATCGCGCATAATGGCAATACGATCCGCCAGCTTCAGCGCCTCTGCGATGTCGTGAGTGATGAACACAATAGACTTTTTCAGTGTCGCCTGTATGTTCAGGAATTCATCCTGCAACTGACGACGGATCAATGGATCAAGAGCAGAGAACGGCTCGTCTAGAAACCAAATATCTGGGTTCACTGCAAGTGAACGCGCAATGCCCACGCGTTGACGTTGACCACCAGATAGCTCGCGCGGATAGGCACTTTCACGCCCTTCAAGCCCCACGAGTTTAATCACGTCAAGCGCACGCGCACGGCGCTCGGTCTTACCTGCACCTTGCATCTTCAAGGGAAAGGCAACGTTGTCGGCCACCGACATATGAGGGAATAGGCCAAAGTGTTGAAACACCATGCCCAGTTTACGGCGACGCAATTCGATCAGGCGACTGTTGGACGCCTGAAGGATGTCTTCTCCGTCAATGCGCACTGCACCGGAAGTTGGTTCGACAAGACGTGAAATACAGCGAATTAGGGTCGATTTTCCCGATCCCGATAGCCCCATGATGACGAAAAGCTCGCCAGAATGGACCTCAAAGTTCGCATCACGAACAGCGGGGATAAGCCCCTTGTCCTGCAATGCAGTTGCTATGCTTCGTGTGTCAGCCGAGCGAACCTCTTTCAAGATATCGCTCGCCTTCTCGCCAAAGACCTGCCACAGGCCTTCGACTTCAATCGCCGGTGCTTTGCTCATGACTTACTGGGTCGCCGCGTCCACGATTGGTTTCCACTTGGCTTCGTTCTCAGCCATCCAGCCAGCAACAACCGCATCCACGGCTTCGCCATCCACATCGACCGCACCCATCATTGGTTGCTGATCTTCAACAGCCAAAGTGTAGTTGGTTAGGATTTCAGCAGCAGCTGGCCATTTGTCTGCCAGACCGCTCCAACCTGCTTTGAAGATCCGCGATGGGGAAAAGTCACAGTCATTCACGGCATTTGGATTTGGGCCCCAAGATGCGTCGGTGAAACAAGCATCTTCACCTGCTGGCAAATCAACGAACTGCACGTCATACGCGGACATCGCCCAATGTGGCTGCCAGAAGGTGATCAGCAAAGGTGATTTCTTTTCTGTAGATGCACGAAGTTCTGCAATCAAAGCACCTTCGGAACCGGCTGGAACTGCTTTGAATGGCAACTCAAGACCAAGCATACGGTCTGCACCCGGTGTCCCCCAATCAGCTGGGTAGTCGACCAGGCGACCGTTTGGAATAGTTTCAGCTGTCGCAAACTGGACTGCGCAGTTTTTCAATGCTTCCCATGCAGGCAAGCCTGGGCAGATTTCAGCAACGTGTGCAGGATATGCGATGCCTTCACGTGCATTCAGTCCAAGATCACCAATCTCGACAACTGTGCCTTCTTCGATTTTGCGAGCGTATTCATCAGAAACGTTTGAGGACCAGATTTCCAGCGTTGCGTGAATATCGCCATCCGCAATAGCCTGGAATTGGTTCATCATGCCGGCCGTTACATACTCAACCTTATAACCCGCTGCCTTTAGCATTTCGCCTGCAACTTGGGTGGTCACGTGCTGGCCGGTCCACTCGTTCAGAGCCAATTTGATTGGCTCATCCACAGCGCCCATTTCAGCAGCACCGGCTGCGCCAGCAACCATAATCGACAGCGCAGATACGCCCAATTTGAATGAATTCTTCATTTTAACTCCCGTCTGGATCATTTCTTAAATGATTATTTAGTTTTTTGATTGCCGACATATGAACATGAGTTGACGCTCTGGCCAACAATAAACAATCGGAAATGCGTATGATACATTTGTGAAATGCACTGATCGCGGCTGCGATCCTCAAACACATTTCTCTAAAGTAATTATTCTCAACCTCTCACATTACAAAACGCTCTGCCAGAAAAATTCAGCAAACGCTCATGACTTCCGATAAGATGTCTTTAAGCCACCTTCTATACCTCATTGCCTGCGCGGCTCGGTCGCAGGATGGCCAGATTGCAACTTGTATAGAACGCGCCTATCTGCGCTTTTGTATCATATTGGAGCGAACCATGACTGATCTTGCAATTGATCGTCCACTCAAACCCGCGATTATTAACGGTTTGATGAACCGTTGCCCAAACTGTGGCGAGGGTAAAATCTTGCACAGCTATCTAAAAGTGAATGATAACTGCCCTCATTGTCACGAGGCATATCACCATCATCGCGCCGACGACGGCCCCGCCTACGTCACAATTTTGGTGGTTGGTCACATCGCTGGATTGTTCATGACGTTGATGTGGGAAAGCCTGCGTCCGTCACCCCTGTTTATGGCGCTTTCTCTATCTGCCATCTCGATCGTTGCAGCACTTGTGATGTTGCCACGTATCAAAGGGCTGATTGTAGCCTATCAGTGGGCCAAGCGCATGCACGGCTTTGAACAAGGCTAATCCAAACAAAAAAGGGCACACCGTATGATGTGCCCTTTCGTTCTAATCTGACTTTACAAACTAAAGCCCCAATACGTCGATCATATCATAGGCGCCGGGTTTTTGACTTTGCCCCCATAGCGCAGCCTTGAGTGCGCCACGCGCAAAGATGGATCGATCCGTCGCAAGGTGGCGCAAAACAATGCGTTCGCCCGCTGCGGCAAAAAGAACGTCATGCTCACCAACAATGTCGCCCCCACGAATCGCTGTAAAGCCAATGTCCCCGCGCTTTCGTGCACCGGTTATCCCGTCGCGTCCACGATCTGCAACATCCGCGAGCTTCACGCCCCGACCTTCGGCAGCGGCCACGCCCAGCATCAAAGCTGTACCAGAAGGTGCGTCAACCTTGTGATGGTGATGCGCCTCGATGACCTCAATGTCGAAATCTTCGTCCAATGCGGCTGCAACCTTTTGAGTGAGAACAGTCAATAGATTCACGCCAAGGCTCATGTTGCCAGCACGTACAATCACCGCATGATGAGACGCTGGTTCTAGCGCAGCGATTTCTTCTTCGCTCATCCCCGTTGTTCCGATGACATGAACAGCGCGAGCTTGGGCAGCCAATTTAGAGAACGCCAATGTTGCGGCTGGTGCGGTGAAATCGATGACGGCCTGTGCTTTAGCGAATGCCTCAAGCGGGTTATCGGTGACCTTAACGCCAATTTCGGCACCACCCATGGCGACACCCACATCCTGACCAACCCAGTCATGGCCTTCACGTTCGATCGCGCCAACCAAACGTGCTTTGTCACTTTCGATCACAGTCTTGATCAACATTTGGCCCATGCGGCCAGAGGCCCCGGTGATCACAATGCCTGGCAGGTCTTCCATCACATTCTCCTTTACGGTATTGCCCTGCCCTTACCGCATTGCGCGATGGCTTGCAAAGACTGCAACATCACGGCAGCTTTGCTTGGCAAGTCTTTTGAAAAGGCATAAGTGACCAATATGGCTAAAAACAACTTCGATGAGGGCGCAGGCCCGTCACAACGTCAATTGCGCGTCGGCGAACTTATCCGCCGCGGCATGTCAGACATTCTGATGCGTGGAGACATTCACGACCCCGACCTGAATCGTATGTCAATTACTGTGGGCGAGGTTCGTGTCTCCCCTGACTTGCGAATTGCAACAGCCTATGTGCTTCCGCTTGGCGGCAAAGGGCAAGACGAAGTGATTAAACTGCTGGCCCGCAACAAAGGCGAAATGCGCCGCATCATCGGTAAAAAGCTTGGACTAAAGTTTGCGCCTGAGCTGCGCTTTCTCCTGGATCGCACCTTCGACCAAATGGACGCGACTCGTGAAATGCTCGCCCAAGACAGCGTACGCCGCGACGTAGAACAAGGCGACGATCCAAACCTATGAGATTGCCGCGTGCCCTTACCGCGCTTATCGCGCTTTGGGCCGCGCCTGCCTATGCGGTCGACTGTGGTACTCAAATCTTTGAAGGCAATCGTTTCACCTTATGTACGGTCGATGCCCAAGCCGAACGGATCAAACTCTTTCTAAAAGATGATTCAGGAAAAGTTCTTGGCCACTTCTCTGAGGTGGACCGGCATATCGGCCCAAACCACCAGCTCAGTTTTGCTATGAATGCGGGGATGTACCATCCCGACCGGCGCCCGGTGGGCTACTACGTTGAGAACTTTCAGCCAGCGCAGAAATTGTTTACCAAGGCCAGCCCGGGAAACTTTGGTCTTTTGCCCAACGGTGTTTTTTGCATCCGTGAAGGACGCGCCGATGTCATCGAAACTCTTGCCTTCCAACGCATGTCACCTGAATGTCGCTTTGCCACGCAGTCCGGACCAATGCTTGTGATCGATGGAGCACTGCACCCACGGTTCTTGCCTGACAGCACATCAAAATTTGTAAGGAACGGCGTGGGCACAAGCGCGGATGGCACCCGCGCTGTCTTTGTGAAGTCAGAAAACAGAGTTTCGTTCCATGAATTCGGCCGCTTCTTTCGTGACGCGTTAAAGATACCACAAGCGTTGTATTTTGATGGCAAGGTCAGCCGCATTCACGCACCCGCCATCGGTCGGTCAGATCCGGGATTCTGGCTTGGGCCAATTGTGGGCGTCGTGGAAAGCACCAAAGACAATTGACCTTGTGCATTGGGTTCGTTAGGCCCCGGCCTTCGAGACACATCTGAACTTTAAGAGGGCACCATGGGGCGTAAACGCAAAGGTCGCGATATTTCGGGCTGGTTGATCGTCGACAAGCCGGCGGGTATCACATCGACCGCTGTGGTGAACAAAGTGCGTTGGGCGTTTGGGGCTAAAAAGGCAGGCCATGCTGGCACCCTCGACCCTGAAGCCACTGGCGTTTTGGCCGTAGCGCTGGGCGAAGCGACCAAAACCGTGCCCTACATCACCGATGCTTTGAAATCATATGAGTTCACAGTGCGGTTTGGCGTTGCAACCAATACTGACGATGCCGAAGGCGAGGCCATAGCGTCTTCGGACCTTCGCCCGTCCGACGAAGATATTAAAAGTGCGCTTGGCTCATTTGTGGGTGACATTCAACAAGTTCCACCAAAGTTTTCAGCCGTAAAAATTGATGGGCAACGCGCCTACAAATTGGCCCGAGATGGCGAAGAGATCGAACTCTCAGCCCGCCCGCTGTGGGTTGAAAGCCTCGTGATGCTGGATCGCGAAGATCAGGATCATGTTCTATTAGAACTGACGTGCGGCAAAGGTGGATACGTTCGCTCTATTGCCCGCGATCTAGGCGAGGCCCTTGGCTGTTATGGCCATGTCAGAGAGCTGCGCCGTATTTGGTCTGGCCCGTTCGAAGCCAAAGATGGCATTTCGCTTGAAACGGTTGATGAGCTCGCAAAAACTCCAGAACTCGATACCCATCTTCGCCCCCTGACCGAAGGGCTGGCAGATCTGCCCGAGGTTAAATGCACACCCGAAGGTGCGGCTCGGCTTAGAAACGGCAACCCGGGAATGGTCATCGCGCATGATGTCGAGTTTGGCGAGGCTTGCTGGGCCAGCTTGGATGGCGAACCGATTGCGGTGGGCGTTTTTAAAGCCGGAGAGCTGCATCCAAACCGCGTGTTCGTATTGCCTCCTTCCGAAGGTTAAATCTTGTTCTCAACGTTATCGCCTGATTAGGGTGCGCACATGATTATGCGCCACCACCAAAAAGGGGATGCTGCCTCGACCGCCGTGTATTCGGACTGCGAGGTCTATCGGTATTCTTTGACACGGGTTTGGGATGAGACACACCCACGTGTCGCATTTCTAATGCTCAACCCGTCCAAAGCCACCGAAGTGGAGAACGACCCCACAATTGAGCGCTGCGAGCGCCGTGCACGCGCGTTGGGCTATGGTGGCTTTCGGGCTGTAAACATTTTTGCGGTCAGAGAAACCGACCCGCAAAAGATGCGCAAACATAGCGCTCCAATTGGGCCAGATAATACAAACGCTATTCAAGAAGCTTGCAGCTGGGCAAATGTCATAATCGCAGCCTGGGGTGCGCACGGTGCGCATTTGGATCAGGGCGCAAAAGTGAAAGATCTTTTGTTTTCACAAGATACAATGATCCAACATCTTGGCCTTACAAAAATGGGCCATCCGCGGCACCCGCTTTACATTGCATATAGCCAGCAACCCGAGCCTTGGGTTAGTCGGTAAGGATTGAGTAAATATGAGCATGACCGAAAACGAAACACTGCAAACTCTGACACGCGAAGTAGAACGGTTGAACAATCACCGGTTCATTCGGGTTCAAAATTCGTTTTGGCGCTCTATCGCCTTCCAATTCATGCGAGGGCTGGCTTTTGGGTTGGGATCGGTCATGGGAGCAACAATCTTGGTGTCTCTTTTGGCATGGTGGGTCAGCCAGTTCGAATTTCTTCCAATTGTCGGCGATTGGGCCGCGCAAATCGCCAAACAGATCGAGCTGTCTAACTAAGCGTTAACCGGTCTTCTTGAATTCGGTAGGCATGAAATAGACTCTGTGATGAACTAAAACGGTTCAAATGCGGAGCAAGCCATGTGGATTCTTGCAAGCCTTTTAGGAATCGTCGCCATCGGCGCATCGTTCATCGCCGTTGATTCCGGCGATGACGCTGATGAAAACCACGATGTCTCATCAAATGGAAGCTCGCCGGAAAACGATGATCAGATCATCTCTGGCACCGCATTATCCGATCTCATAGCCGGTGGGGATGGCGATGATCAGCTCAACGGATATGAGGCCGACGATAGTATTTCAGGTGGCGACGGTGACGACCGGTTGTTTGGTGATGATGGGGATGATGAACTGCGAGGCGAAGCAGGTCATGACCACATCGACGCAGGCGATGGAAATGATCTAGCCGAGGGCGGGGACGGGAGTGATTGGATCGCTGGCGGTGTTGGGGATGACACACTTATCGGGGCTGAGGGGCAGGATTCACTGCTTGGTGGTACAGGGGATGATTTGCTGAACGGTGGCGCTGGCGATGACTGGCTTGCTGGTCGACATGGGAGCGATACCTTGGTCGGCGATTTAGGCAATGATACGTTATCAGGATTTCATGGAGATGACGTCCTCGATGGCCGTGTGTTTGATACCGATGGCAATGAAATTGATGAGGCCGACAGCCTTTCGGGCGGCGATGGGAACGACACATTGATTTCAGGCGCCTCCGATTTGGTAACAGGCGGCGAAGGTGCTGACGTTGGTGTATTCGGTCACTGGAACACCGGATCCCCTGCGGTGTGGACAGATTTTGACCCTGCCGAAGACAGTGTGGTTGTCATGTTGCCCCCCGGCTTAGACGCGCAAATAGACATTGATCCAGACCCGGATGACCCAACGATCGGGCATGTAACCCTAAACGGTGAACAGATCGCTTCGGTTTACGGAGGGGGCGGCCTAAAGGGAGAGGATGTTTCGATCGTTTATTCTACCTAAATCGCGATCGACCCATCAAACCAAAAACCCTTTTCTTTTACATGGAATTTGCCTATACGCGCCCATCGGATTGTGGAATCACAGGCCGACCTCCATAGGACCCTGCTGGACGACATCCCGGCTTGTGCCCTGAACCTTTTGAATAGGAGACCCCGATGTCGATTACTGTTGAAGAAAAAAACCGCGTGATGAAAGACTTCGCAACCAAAGAGGGTGACACTGGCTCCCCTGAAGTACAGGTTGCCATCCTTTCCTCCCGCATCGCGACTCTGACTGAGCACTTCAAAACCCACAAAAAAGACAACCACGGCCGCCGTGGTCTTTTGAAAATGGTTGCTCAGCGCCGCAAGCTGCTGGACTACCTGAAGGGTAAAGACGAAGCACGCTACGCTGACTTGATCAAGCGTCTCGGCCTACGTCGCTAAAATCGCGAATTGTTCGTGTAAACGCCCGCGCAAGAAATTGTGCGGGCTTTTTTTGATGTTCTAGCGTCTTCAGGTTTCGAAAAACCTACTATTTTCCATTCTATAAATCAGTAAGCTGCGCCTAATTTGAACTGGGTATAAGCATGCTTCGCAAACTATTAATTATCGCGATTTTCCTAATTTCAATCTTCTGGTGCCTCTGGCAAGTAAGCCGGATCGAAAGCTTTCAGCTATTTGGAATGCTGATTTCAGAGATCGACACTGACAAACCTGTAATTGCCCTCACCTTTGATGACGGCCCGACCCGAAAATACACACCAGACATTCTTGAAACACTCGCCGAACAAAAGGTCCAGGCAACGTTTTTTGTAAATGGCCAAGCTTTAGCAAAAAATCCCGACATCGGAGCGCAGATTGTAAGCGATGGGCACGAGCTTGCAAATCACAGCTACACCCATAAACGAATGGTCTTTATGCCGCCGTGGCGTGTGCGTCGCGAAATCGAGGACACCGATGCAGAAATCCGAAAAGCCGGGCACAAAGGTACAATTCACTTCCGTCCACCGTACGGAAAAAAGTTGTTTATGCTTCCGCTATATCTAAGCAGACACAACCGCCCCACCATCATGTGGAGCATGGCACCCGAGGAAAATGTCCCCGCGGATCAGGATGCAGAGGCACTGACAGCATATATTCTGCATCACGCTTCGCCTGGCGATATTATCCTGCTGCATCCGATGTTTTCGACAGGTCAGCGTACGCGAGACGCACTTTCCGATATCATAGTCGAACTTCGTGCCGCGGGTTTTCAGTTTGCAAAACTGTCTGAGCTGATCAACACCCCTTAAGCCGCTGCACCTTGGAAAACCCAAAGAAAGGGCATGAGCGGTCTTCTGATCAAAGTCAGTCGGCCCGATCGCCCCAAAGGCACACACCTCTTCCCAACCCAGCTAAAATGCGCTATGCGCGAGCCTATCTGAGACGTTGTGCCAAGACCCCGGCACTTCAAAGCAAGATAAATGGGGTCGGCGGCAATGGGGCCGCCATGCAAACGGGAGACCCGGAGGGCCGGGAGTGCTCCTATCTAGGATACGATGATGTTCACAGAAACAAAAAAATCGATGCAGTGGGGGGAAGAAACCCTCACTCTGGAAACGGGTAAAGTTGCCCGTCAAGCTGACGGCACCGTAATCGCCACTTTGGGCGAGACCAGCGTCATGGCAAACGTGACTTTCGCGAAAGCACCAAAGCCAGGTCAGGATTTCTTTCCTCTGACCGTACACTACCAAGAGAAATACTATGCCGCCGGTAAAGTTCCTGGCGGTTTCTTTAAGCGCGAAGCGCGCCCGACTGAAAAAGAAACACTAACAGCACGTCTGATCGACCGCCCGATCCGCCCACTTTTCGTGGAAGGCTTCAAGCACGAAGTGCTGGTCATGTGTACTGTACTGTCGCACGATCTGGTGAATGACCCAGACATGGTTGCAATGATCGCAGCTTCTGCTGCTCTGACGATTTCTGGCGTTCCATTCATGGGCCCAATCGGTGCTGCACGTGTGGGTTTCGTGGATGGCGAATACATCCTGAACCCAGAAATCGACGACATGGACGAACTGCGCACGAAGCCAGATCAACGTCTTGACCTGGTTGTTGCAGGTACCAAAGACGCCGTGATGATGGTGGAATCCGAAGCATACGAACTGACCGAAGCGGAAATGCTGGGTGCGGTGAAGTTTGCACACGAAGCGATTCAACCTGTTATCGACCTGATCATTGATCTGGCCGAAGATGCTGCAAAAGAGCCGTTTGACTATCAAGCGCCTGATTACTCTGAGCTTTTTGCTGCCGTTAAAGCGGCAGGTGAAACTCAGATGCGTGCAGCGTTTGCGTTGACCGACAAGCAAGAGCGTACAACTGCCGTTGCCGCTGCGCGCGAAGCGATCAAAGAAGCACTGACCGAAGAACAGCTGGAAGACGCAAACCTTGGTTCCGCGATGAAAAAGCTGGAGGCAAGCATCCTGCGTGGTGACGTTGTAAAAGGCGGCAAACGTATCGACGGTCGTGACACGACAACAGTACGTGCCATTGAATCACAAGTTGGCCTTCTGCCACGAACACACGGTTCTGCCTTGTTCACACGCGGCGAAACTCAAGGTCTGGTTGTGACCACTTTGGGCACCGGTGACGATGAGCAAATCATCGACGCGTTGCACGGTAACTTCCGCAGCAACTTCCTGCTGCACTATAACTTCCCTCCATACTCTGTAGGTGAAGTAGGTCGTGTGGGTTCTCCAGGTCGTCGTGAAATCGGTCACGGTAAACTGGCATGGCGTGCGCTTCAGGCGGTTCTGCCAGCGGCAACTGACTTCCCGTACACCATCCGCGTTGTATCAGAGATCACAGAATCCAACGGTTCGTCTTCCATGGCATCCGTTTGTGGTGGCTCTCTGTCCATGATGGACGCAGGCGTCCCGCTAAAATCCGCAGTTGCGGGTGTTGCGATGGGCTTGATCCTGGAAGACGACGGCGACTATGCAATCCTGACAGATATCTTGGGTGACGAAGATCACCTAGGTGACATGGACTTCAAAGTGGCAGGTACCGAAAACGGCATCACCTCGCTGCAGATGGACATCAAGGTTGCAGGCATCACACCAGAAATCATGGAAAAAGCTCTCGCTCAAGCGAAAGACGGCCGCATGCACATTCTGGCAGAGATGAACAAAGCGCTATCTGGCGCGTCTGACTTCTCTGTTCACGCACCTCGCATCGAGACCATGAACATCCCAACCGACAAGATCCGTGAAGTGATCGGTTCTGGCGGTAAGGTGATCCGTGAGATCGTTGAAGTGTCTGGCGCGAAAGTGGACATCAACGACGAAGGCGTGATCAAAATTGCTTCCCCGAATGGTGAATCCATTCAGAAAGCATACGACATGATCCATTCCATCGTTGCAGAGCCAGAAGAAGGCGCTGTGTACACTGGTAAGGTCGTGAAGATCGTCGACTTCGGTGCATTCGTGAACTTCTTTGGTAAGCGCGATGGCCTGGTGCACGTGTCCCAGATCGAAAACCGCCGCTTGAACCATCCTTCCGACGTTCTGAAAGAAGGTCAGGAAGTTAAGGTTAAGCTTCTGGGCTTCGACGATCGCGGCAAGGTTCGCCTGTCTATGAAAGTGGTGGATCAGGAAACTGGCGCAGAAGTCCAAACAGACAAAAGCACCGACT
This sequence comes from uncultured Paracoccaceae bacterium, assembly GCA_947498415.1. Classification (GTDB taxonomy): domain Bacteria; phylum Pseudomonadota; class Alphaproteobacteria; order Rhodobacterales; family Rhodobacteraceae; genus Cognatishimia. Next base: position 720,954 of record CANMKB010000001.1, on the reverse strand, counting down.
GATCCAAACTATATTTGGCAAACTATTGCATGAAGCCCCTGTTTCAAATTCAGGGGCTTCTTTTTGACAATTGCAACTCACTAATCAAATTAGTAACAACTCGAGAATATTTCACAGGAATTATGCCAATGAGTCGCTTTAGCGCAGCTGACGTCACCATTGTAACGGTCAGCTACAATAGTAGCCCAATCATACCTAACATGTTGGCTTCAATTCCCGAAGGCGCACACGTCATTGTTGTAGATAACGCCGGTCACGATCGTGATGCGTTAATTGGATTGACCAAAAAATACAAATTTACGCTTATTCATAGCGACACAAATATTGGATTTGGCGCCGCATGCAATCTCGGTGCGCACGCTGCAGAAACTGAATATCTTCTGATGTTGAACCCCGATGCTCAACTAGAACACGATACCTTGAGTGAATTTCTCAAAACAGCAGCGCGTCACTCACAAGACACTGCTTTTGGACCAAAAATCTTGAATGCAGACGGCACCGAGAATTTCAAACGGCGCTCCATTTTATTGCCGCGCCATGAATGGCTACCGCGCGGTTGCCCAGAAACCGAAACTAAAGTCCCCGTTCTGGCAGGCTCTGCAATATTTGTTACTCGAGAATTATTCAACCGTTATCAGTTTGATCCACGAATCTTTATGTACCACGAAGACGATGACTGGTCTTTGCGACTACGTCAAGACGGCGGCAGCTTGATCTTAGTACCGACAGCTAAAGTAATCCATACTGGTGGGCGCTCATCAGGTCGAGATTCTGATGTTACAAAATTCAAGGCATTCCATCTCGCAAAATCTCGAATTCAAACTTTGCGTAAGCATAATCGCCCCTTCCCTAAACTGCGAAGCAATCTGCTTGCATTCGCAAAACTTGCATCGCCTGAAAACATCTTTTCAGCACGCAAACGAGCGAAGAACATTGGATTCCTGATGGGCGTGCGAAAGTACAAAAAACACTATACTACGCCAAATCAATTGCCAACTTTCGTGGGCTACTTCCCTCTTTGGAAATTAAAGAGAGAACTGATTCGCCTGCTCTGGCAAACCTTGGCAATACCTCGAGCTCTATATGATCGTTTTTTTGTCACGCTCTGGTACGATATTTCAAAACGCAGGAAAATTCGAGAGGAGCAAGGTGAAGTTCAAGAGCAAGGTAAAGTTGCGATTTACCTAATTTTTCCGAAGATGGGATTACTTGAAAGTCATCGTAGAGCCCTAGAATACATCCGCTCTGCGGGTTATGCTCCGTTAATTGTCTCAAACCTTCCTCTTTCAGAAACAGATCGCTTAGAGCTGAAAAAACTTGCATGGCGAGTGATCGAGCGCCCCAACATCGGCTATGACTTTGGAGGCTATCGCGACGGATATCTCTCATTGCAACCTATACTTCATAAACTAACCAGATTGGTGTTTCTTAACGATTCCTCTTGGTTTCCAATTCCGCAGACCTCAAATTGGCTTCTTGACGCGGAAGCGCTAGGTGTAGATTTTGCCGGTGCTGCTACAAGTTACGGTATTCTTCGCGTTGGCAGAGAGCAGTACCATTCAATTCAATGGGAATACAATCCATCGTTAAGCGAATTCCATTATTGCTCCTATGCCATTTCTATTGGACCAAAGTTACTTCAAAATTCCAAATTCTTAAGATTTTGGAAAAACTACAAGCTGACAGCTAAGAAGAATAAGGTTGTTCGCCACGGAGAAATTGGGATGAGTCGCTTTGCGGTGGACAATAAATTTACCCACGGAGCAACCTACGACATCCGCACTTTACCTGATTCACTTGCAAGCTGCAGTGACGATGAACTAAATCGCTATGCTCACAACCTTCTTTACCTAGGCGAATGGATGATGAAGGAAGTTCTGAATAAGGTTCTACCAGATTTGAATGCAAGCAAGTCAGCAGCAGACCGGCAAGACGTCATAAACCTGTTACTCGCTACCGCAGCGCGGTTCGGAATCAGCTACGCCATGCCAGAGTTTCTCTGGGAGAAACACAAATTTCCATTTCTCAAAAAATCACCTGTATCTCTTTGCAAAGCGGATTCAGATATTATGCTTAGTTTGGCCAGAAAAATGTCCGAGGAAAGCAAAGGCGCTCAGTATATCTTCGAAGAAATAGAAACTATTCGAAGCAAAAAGCCCTTCTGGTACTAGCACAGAAATCACCAAGCAAAACCCGACCACCTTACATTGGTGATCGGGTCATACGTTTAAGAAGACTGTTTCTCTATCTTGGCGCCTTAGTTTTCCGCAGGTATGGAAAAATAGTTTCAAACTCGCCAAATTTGGCTTTGGCATCTTCGTTTGAAACCGCCGGCGGAATGATGACATCCTCGCCTGGCACCCAGTTTGCAGGTGTGGCGACGCCCTTGCCAGACATTTGTAAACCGTCGAGCGCCCGCAATATTTCTGCGAAGTTACGGCCAACTGTCATGGGGTAGGTCATCGATAGCTTGAGCTGTTTGTCTGGGCCAATAATGAATACAGAACGCACTGTGGCGCTGTCCGCAGGGGTGCGGCCATCTGGCAAGTAAGCCTCTGCAGGAAGCATATCAAACAGCTTTGACACAGCCAAACCCGCGTCTGCGATGATGGGAAAGCCTGCTTTGGCATTTCCGTATTGCTCGATGTCATTTTTCCATTTCTTGTGATCCTCGACACCATCGACAGATACGCCGATCACTTTTGTACCACGGTTTTCCCATTCATCAGCAAGCTGCGCCACCGCAGAAAACTCTGTGGTGCAAACCGGTGTGAAGTCTTTGGGATGCGAAAATAGGATTGCCCAAGAATCGCCAATCCAGTCATGGAAGGAAATTGTGCCTTGGTCTGTTTCTGCTGTGAAATCAGGTACGACGTCGTTAATTCTGAGTCCCATGATTGTCTCCCTAATGGTTGTGATATCTCTGATATTGTGCGTAGCAGAGACCTCTTTCAAGGGAAGGTCAAGGGATCAGAAATTCGCTTTGGCTCTGAAACTCATCCCTTTGCCACTTTCCGGATGATTGATACGCAACTCTTCGGAGTGCAGCATCAGACGCGGATGGGCCAAAGCTTTGCCAGTTGCATAAAGAGGGTCGCCCAAGATGACGTGCCCGAGCGCGAGCATATGGACACGCAACTGGTGGCTTCGCCCGGTTTTTGGCGTCAAACGGACGCGGCTTTCTTCCTCTGACTGTTTTAAAACACGCCAATCGGTGATCGCGACTTTACCTGTTTCATGACACACCTTTTGAAGTGGTCGGTTGGGCCAATCAACAATCAACGGCAAATCTACAGTGCCTGTTTTAGGCTCTAACTTACCTGAAACACGCGCAATGTAGGACTTTTTGGTAGTACGTTTTTCAAATTGCATCGAAAGGCTGCGTTGCGCATGTGATGTTTGGGCGAACACGATAATGCCCGACGTATCCCGATCCAAACGATGCACAAGCAAAGCCTGTGGAAACGCGACTTGCACCCGTGAAATCAAGCAATCTGCAAGGTGCTCTCCGCGACCCGGCACAGACAGCAATCCAGCGGGTTTGTTGACGACGATGATGTCGCTATCTTCATGCAAGATATCGAGTGGATCGCTGGGCGGGTTATACGGGGTAATGTCAGCCATGGGCGCTGCATAGCCCGTAGAGAGCTTTGCAGCAAGCTTAGGCGCGGCGCATTTCGCGCACCATTGAGACGGAATAGATTACCAGCGCCATCCAGATCATCGGGAAGGCAATCTTACGGCCAAGATCGATTTCTTCTCCAAAAGCAAAGACAGCAAAAATAAAGATCAGAGTTGGCGCGATGTACTGCAAAATACCTGCTGTTGATAATCGGATGCGCTTTGCCCCATTTGCGTAAAGCATCAAAGGCACCGAGGTGACGACCCCGCACCCAAGCAATAGCAAGGTATCTGTAGATTGGCCCAAAAACGCGCCGGTGCCATTGGCCGCCAGATACACCGCATAGCCCAGCGCGGGCACCGATAGGATCAACACTTCCAGCAAGAAGCCTTGGTTTGGCCCAATCGGAAGTGACTTTTTAAAATAGGCGTAAAACCCCCAGCTGAGCGTCAATCCAAGCGGCACCCAAGGTGGTGTCGGTGCCATCACGAACAGCAGCAGCACAGCGCTTGCAGCAAGTCCGATAGCCACCTTTTGGGCACCGGTAGGACGCTCTCCAAGAAGAACGGCACCAAGGAACATCGAAAACAGCGGGTTGATATAGTAACCAAGCGCGGCATCTGCCACGCGATCGATGGCGATGGAATAGACGTAGATGCCCCAATTTACCGATATCAAAGCGGCTGTCAGGCAAGCCATCTTTAACATCTGCGGGTTTCTGAACGCATCGCGCAAAGCGCTGGTTCTGCGCATGACAATCAAAACAAGAGCTGCAATTGGGATCGACCAAATCACACGATGCGCAACAATTTCAGCCGCTGACACATGAGACAGCGCCTTCATGTACAGAGGCAAGAACCCCCATAAGCCATAGGCTGAAATCGCCAGCATCAGGCCGGCGGGTGTATCTTGGTCACGTTGTGATTTCTCTTGGCTCATAATGCAGCCTCCATGTGCGCCACCTTTCCCTGAGACCACGCACTTAGCCACCCCCCAAGCCCATGATTTTTTGTGATCATCACGACGGAATTTTCTGATCACTCCGTAATACCTTTGAAACAAGCAGGAGATGACCCGATGAAAATTCTACCATATGTCGCGATTTTGGTTCTTGGCGGTCTAAGCCTGGCAAGCGTTGCGACGTCAGAGACACATGCCGCGAACGGCAAACGCCCAACAGATCAGATTTCACAGGATTTAGGTGTAACAGAGACTGAATTTGTCGAATGTTTCAGTAACGTACGCCCCGATCGAAATCACAATCCGAGCGGTGCACGGCAGCATATGAACAAGTCTATTTTGCTGCCTTGCCTTCAATCCGCCAATCCGGAAATCACCAACGACCTGCTTGACGAGGTGATGGACCGCTATCGCCCCGAAGGACCCATGCGGTCGTGAATTAGAAACGGCCACCAGAATGTGCAAAGGGGAAGCACGTTTTGGTGGCCGTGGTCCGACTGCGTAAATTAGGCTTTTACGCGTTCAGAGGTCGGGTCGTACATTGGTTTCAACGAAGCCTCAGCGCGAACACGGGTGCCCATCACATCGATTTCGTAAGTAGAGGCTAGAACATCTGCCGCTTTTTCACCTGCACTTGGGACGTAGCCCAGGCCAATCGCGGCGCCCAAGTGGTGTCCATAAGAACCAGATGTGAGGTAACCAACAACTTCACCGTCCCGCAGGATTGGTTCGTTATGGTACAAAAGCGGCTCTGAATCGGTCAGCTTGAACTGCAGCAAACGGTTCTGAGGCCCAATTTCCTTGCGCTTAATTACAGCTTCGCGGCCAATAAAGTCTGGCTTGTCGACCTTTACGGCAAAGCCTAGGCCCGCGTCGATCACGTGATCTTCGCATGTGATATCGTGGCCAAAGTGGCGATAGCCCTTTTCGATACGTGCCGTATCCATCATGTGCATGCCGCAAAGCTTTAGATCAAGATCCTGACCGGCTTCCATCAATGTTTCGAACGCGTGGCCTGCCATGTCAGAGGAAACGTAAACTTCCCAACCCAGCTCACCAACGTAGGTCACACGGTGCACCCGCGCGAGGCCCATGCCCAGCTCGATTTCCTGTGCCGTACCGAATGGGTTCACTTCGTTAGAGAAGTCATTCGGGGAAACCATCTGCAACAATTTACGAGAGTTTGGACCCATAACCGCAAGAACGGCTTCGCCAGCGGTCACATCAGTGATCACCACATTGAAATCACGCTTGTTGCGCATCATCCAAGTCTGGTCGGCCTGACGTGTCGCGGCTGGTGTCACCACCAAATAGGCTGTTTCGGACAAGCGCGTAACGGTGACGTCGGCCTCGATACCCCCAGTGCGGTTCAAGAACTGCGTATACACGATTTTGCCAACCGGCACATCGTATTGACCGCCGCCTACATAGTTCATGAACTTGGTGGCATCTGGGCCTTCGACGCGAATTTTACCAAAGGACGACATGTCATACATGCCAACATTGGTGCGCAGTGCATTGTGTTCACGTGCGACGTTGTCAAAGAAGTTTTGGCGCTTCCAGCTGTATTCATACTCGGCTTTCTGGCCTTTGTCGGCGATCCAGTTTGGACGCTCCCAGCCAGAGAATTCACCCATAACTGCACCGTTCGCCATGAACTCATGGTGCAGCGGAGAACGACGCACACCGCGCGCAGTCTCCTTTTGCTTGAACGGGAAGTGGTCTTTGAACAAAAGGCCCAAGGTCTCGCGTGAGCGTTCCTCTAGGTACTTTTTATTGCCCTGGAAGGGCTGCATCCGCGCGATGTCCACATCGCCAAGATCGAATGGTCGTTCGCCTGTGTCCATCCATTCTGCCAGCGCCATACCAGCGCCACCCGCAGATTGAATACCGATAGAGTTAAAGCCTGCGGCCACCCAGAAGTTATCCATCTCTGGCGCAAGGCCAAGGTGATACGCATCGTCTGGGGTAAAGGATTCGGGCCCGTTAAAGAACGTATGAATGCCTGCCTCGGCCAACATCGGGAGACGATCAACAGCCATCTCTAGGATCGGCTCAAAGTGATCAAAGTCTTCAGGAAGCTGGTCGAATTCGAAGTCTGACGGAATTCCGTCAACGGCCCATGGCTTGGCTTCTGGCTCAAACGCACCAAGCAGCATCTTGCCCGCGTCTTCTTTGTAGTAAGCGTATTCGTCAGGCACACGCAAAACTGGCAGCTGTGGCAGGCCTTCGATGTTTTCTGTGACGATGTAGAAATGTTCACACGCCTGCAAAGGCACGTTTACACCAGCCATCTTGCCAACCTCTTGGCCCCACATACCACCACAGTTCACAACCATGTCGCAGTCGATGGTGCCAGACTCTGAGCCATCATCAGATTCCCAAGTCACACCAGTGACTTTGCGGTCATCTTTCACAAACCCGGTGACCTTAGTGCGCTCTTTAATCAACGCGCCGTTTTGCTTGGCGCCTTTGGCCAAAGCCAAAGCGATGTTTGCTGGATCACCCTGACCATCCAAAGGCAGATAGACCGCCCCCTTAACGCCTTCGAGGTTGATGTGTGGGTAAAGCTCTTGCACGCGTTCGTTGGAAATCTCTTCAACTTCGACCCCAAACGCACGTGCCATCGCGGCCTGGCGATAAATCTCTTCCTTGCGCTCTTCGGTCAGAGCAACTGTGATCGAACCGTTGCGCTTAAAGCCGGTTGCAACACCTGTCTCTTCTTCCAAAGTGCCATAAAGCTCTTGCGAGTACTTCGCGAGCTTGGTCATGTTTTTGGTTGCACGAAGTTGTGCAATCAAACCAGCTGCGTGCCAGGTGGTGCCAGAAGTCAATTGCTTACGCTCAAGCAGCACGATGTCATCCCAGCCTTTTTTGGCAAGGTGATAGGCAATAGAACAACCGATAACGCCGCCACCAACGATAACAACGCGGGCTTTGGAAGGGATAGTGGACATAAGTAGAATCTCCGAAAGAGCCGTCTTCCGAATAGGATGCCACTGGTCCCTTAAACATGATGTGTGAAAAGCGTCAGCGTTGGCGGAAATTGCACCCAAGCCCAATCAAGGGCTTGTCGAATTACTCGTCATTCAAGGTCACTTGCCCCGCGCGTCGCTGTTTGCGCAACGCAAGTGGCGTGATGCCATAAACGCTTTTATACAGACCTGAAAAACCGTTAGAAAATCCGCAGGCCAGACCCACTTCCCGAACACTCATTGTCGTGTTCAAAAGAAGGTTGTTGGCCTTAGCCAGACGCAATTCGCGATAAAAGGTATTTGGCGTGGTGCCTAGATAGGTCCGAAATTTACGTTCTAGGGAACGGTTCGACATCCCCATGACAGCCACCAGTTCACCAATTGGAATCGGATCTTCAAAGTTGGCTTGCATGATCTCGATGCATTGATCCAATTCACGATCGCCGGTGCTTGTGCCTTTTGCCCCTGAAAAGGGCTGCTGTGTCGAGAAATCACGGATTTTGTCGTGTAGCAAAATATTTGCAACGGTAAGCTTTGTCGCGGACGACACATGTTGGCCGATCAGCGCAAGAGTCACATCAACGGTGGTGCCCATCCCCGCACAGGTAAAAACGCCCCCGTTTTGGGTGGCAATTGCATTGTTCGGCTCAAACCCACGTGAACGTTCACGCAAAAATTCTGCGTTTTCCCAGTGGGTTGTAAAGCCAGACGCATCCACGCCGCTGTCTTTGATATATCGGCTTGCCGCTTCAGCCAAAAGGAAAACCTGGGCCTGACGACTAGTGTAGGAAGAAATGGTTGACCCTAAGGACAAGGCTGCATTGTCAGGGTTCGAGTTGCCAATGACAAAGGCATAATCAGCCGAAGGACGGCTTTCAAATGCCTCTGTTTTGACGAGGGCTTCGCAGCTAGACGCCACGAAGCCCGCTTCTTTTGCGCGGTACGTCCAGGAAAAAGGGGGCAAGGCGCTGACACGGTTGGCGATACGCAAGGTATCCACCACCGCAGCCAGTTCTGTCATCACAAAGCCGTCGGCAACGATGACATCTACATGCCAGTTCTTTTTCTCTGGACGATCGCTCATGCGCGTAACCGCTCGTTTGCTGGATCCCAAAGTGGTGCGTCTTCTTGCACAACCGCTTTGCGGCGCTCACCAAAGATCTCGATTTCTAGCTCGGTACCCGGCGCGGTCAGATCTGCACGAACGACACCCAAGGCAATAGATTTGTTAACACGATAACCATAGTTGCCTGATGTTGTTTCACCAACAACTTCCCCATCCTTAAAGACAGTGGACATATACGGTGCATCTGCATCGCCAGCATCCACGATCAAGGTCACAAAGCCCTTCTTAGAGCCTGCTTCGGCTTCGGCTTGCAAAGCAGCTTTACCAGGGAAATCTTGCTCTTTTGTCAGTTTGGCAAAACGACCAAGGCCGCCTTCGAGCATTGTGTAATCCGTTGACAGATCACCTTTCCAAGTACGGTAACCTTTTTCGATCCGCATGGAATCAAGTGCGAACATACCAAATGGCGTTGCGTCCGCTTCGCGGATTGCTGCGTAAACTTCGGCTGCGTCAGACGTTGCAACGTGCACTTCCCAGCCCAGTTCACCCACAAAGGAAACACGTGCCATGATCGCGTCTTTGCCAGCGACTGTCGCGTTCTGCAGGCTCAACCAAGTCAACGACAGGTCAGCGTCTGAAATACCTGCGAACAACTCGCGTGATTTCGGACCTGTGACCAGCATAGATGTCCACTCTTTAGACACATCCGCCAGCTCTAGGCCTGCTGGCAGGTTGCGCCATAGCAGTTCAAAGTCATGCCATTGTGCCACTGCGGCTGTCATCAAAGTGAAATCATCATCACCATGACGGATGCAAGACATCTCAGTCACGATACGACCACGTTTGTCAGAGAAGTATACAAGGTTCATACGGCCCACTTTAGGCAGTGCCCCTGCAACCTGTGTGCGCAGCCATTCTGCAGCGCCTTCGCCCTTCAGAGTATAGCGAGAGAAACCGCACATATCGATGATGCCAACGCCATCACGTACCGCTTCGACTTCTTCCTTCACGCGCACAGCCCAAGGGCCGTTACGGTCCCAAGTTTCAGTTGCGGCTTCAGAAGTGTCGTCACCTTCTTTTGCAAACCAGTTCGCACGTTCCCAACCGTTGTAGGCCCCCATCTGGCCGCCATCCGCAACAAGGCGGTCGTGGTTTGGAGACAATTTCTTATCCCGCGCAGCTGGCCATTCGTGATGCGGGAAATGCATCGCGTATTCGTGGCCGTAGGTTTCTAGGGCTTTGTTCAGGCAGAAATCAAAGTCGGCGTGTTCTGTGTAACGACGGCTGTCCACAGCCCACATATCCCACTCGGTTTCACCTTCGGTGATCCACTCAGCCATAACTTTACCGGCGCCACCGGCTTGCACGATACCAAACGTAAAGCTGTGCGCTTCAAATGCATTCTTAACGCCTGGCATTGGGCCCATAAGCGGAAGGCCATCAGGTGCATAAGGGATCGGGCCATTGATGACACGACCAACACCAGATGTGCCCAACAATGGAACGCGGCCCATCGCGTCTTCGATGTACCATTCCAAACGATCCAAATCGTCAGGGTACAACTGGAATGAGAAGTCCTGAGGCATAGGGTCTTCTTTGGTGACCCAGTGCGCTTTACAGTTCCGCTCGTATGGGCCGAGGTTCAGGCCATGCTTGTCTTGACGCAGGTAGTAAGAGCTGTCCACGTCGCGAACCATTGGCAGCTTGCGACCGTTCTCTTTTGTCCACGCTTCGATTTCAGGAATTTCTTCAGTCAGGAAGTACTGGTGAGACATAACTGTCAAAGGCACATCGCGGCCACCGAATGGTTTGAACCACTCACCCACGCGCTTGGCGTAGTAGCCTGCACAGTTCACGACGAATTCACATTTGATATCGCCTTTATCGGTGTGAACAATCCATTCGTCATTCTCACGAGACACGCCAGTCGCTGGGCAAAAACGCTGAATGTTAGCACCCAAGTCGCGCGCACCTTTCGCAAGGGCCTGTGTCAACTGGGCTGGGTCAATGTCGCCATCCAAAGGATCCCACAGAACACCTTCCAGATCATGGGTCTCCATGAACGGATAGTACTCCAACGCTTCCTTCGGTGTCATCATGTCCATCTCAAGACCTTGATAACGGGCCATGGAGGCTACGCGCTCAAATTCTTTCATACGCTCTTTGGTGTGACCCAAACGTAGGGCACCGGTGACGTGATAGTTCATCGGGTAATCAACGTCATCCGCCAGGGTGCGATACATTTCCAGCGAGTAACGCTGCATGTTCATCACAGCCCATGACGCCGAGAAGTTAGGGCAGTTGCCAGCTGCGTGCCAAGTTGAACCTGCGGTCAACTCATTCTTTTCAAGCAGCACACAATCAGTCCAGCCTGCTTTGGCCAAATGATACAACGTGGAAACACCGATTGCGCCACCGCCAATGATGACGACGCGTGCGGATGTGGGGAAATCAGACATTATAGCTCCCTAGGTGGTATTGAGTGCGACTTATGGATCGCTTTGTGAGTTCCGCATTCAGGTTGAAGCAGAGAGAAACTGTGTTGGAGGTGTGAAAGTATTTCATCACGCACCTCAATAAACCGGCGGTGCGATCACCCAGATCGCAACAGCAGGTTCAGAGTATGGATTTGCCCATCGGTATTGTTCGCCTCGAATGCGAAAGCTGTCACCAAGGCCGACAGTAAATTCACGGTCACCAATAATCAGATCCAGCTTGCCAGAGATCATATAGCCTACTTCTTGTGTCGGACGCTGAGCAGGCACTTGCATTTCAGAATGCGGTTGAAAGGTGGAATGCACCATTTCAAAATCATCTGTCAGGTCGGGCGACAGTAGCTCTTCGATCAAGCCCTCTTCCCCAGGCCCCATTGGGCGACGTGCCCCAGACCGGACAACGTAGCCTTGCTCTTGAACCGGCGCACTTGAATGCGCGAACAACATAGAAGTTGGTACTTCAAGGCATCTGGCCATGGCCCGTAGGTCAGAAATTGAAGGTTCTGACATGTCCCGCTCCACTTGGCTTAGCCAACCAACAGAACGCCCTAACGCTTCGGCTAATTCTGTCAGCGTCATACCCCGCGCTTTGCGCAATGCGCGCAAATCAGCACCTAGTGTTTTGGCCTGGGCAGGGTTGCTAATCAGCATGAAACCACCGTGAAAATTATCATCAGATTTTCATACTGGCAGGGCGTTATGAAAAAATAAAGAATTTTTTCATGGATAGATTCGGCTATCCGCAACCAAGATATAAGTTGTCGTAAATCTTAATATTTCTGGAAACTCGACCTTACCCAAGGTCAATTCATTCAGTGCGCAGCTTTGAAAACAGTCTCGAGAATCAGACTTAACTCGCGCGAATCTTCTTCGGTAAAAGCCCCCGGTTTATTGCTATCGATGTCGAAGACACCCAGCAATTCACCTGCGCCATTTCTAACGGGTAGCACGATTTCCGATTGAGTCGTGGAAGAGCAAGCGATGTGATCAGCAAAGGCGTCCACATCATCCACCAACTGGATTTCTCCAGTGCGGGCAGCGGCACCGCATACCCCGCGCGAAAAGGGAATAACAAGGCAACCATGACCACCTTGGTAAGGCCCGATTTTCAGTAGTTCGGGCGCGACAACGCGATAAAACCCCGTCCAATCAAAACGTGCATCAGAGTGATGGACTTCGCACGAAACGGTTGCCATTAACGCAATTGCATCGGTTTCGCCTGAGGTCAGCGCATAGATCGATTGCGCGAGGTCGTGATAGTTAACAGACACGTTGAATTCCTTTGAACGAATTTGAGGGCATAAAGCCCTCAAATCCCTAAAAGGTCAAACGCGTTCGATTGCAATCGCAGTACCTTCGCCACCACCGATACAGATCGCGGCAACACCACGTTTCAGCCCACGTTTTTCAAGGGCGTTGAGCAATGTAACCATGATCCGGGCACCAGAAGCGCCAATCGGATGGCCCATTGCACATGCCCCGCCGTTTACGTTCACTTTATCACGCTCAATGCCCATTTCATGCATGAAGGCCATTGGGACAACCGCAAAGGCTTCGTTCACTTCCCAAAGATCCACATCGTCTTTGGTCCAGCCGATCCGTTCCAACAGTTTCTGAGCAGCGGGAACAGGCGCCGTCGTAAACAACCCCGGCGCTTGCGCATGAGAGGCGTGGCCCACGATTTCAGCACGAATGTTCATGCCTTTCGCTTTAGCCGCCTCTTCAGACGCCAACACCAACGCAGCCGCACCATCGGAAATCGATGATGAGTTTGCAGCTGTCACAGAGCCGTCCTTGCGGAACGCCGGCTTGAGTGTTGGGATCTTTTCAGGGCGTGCCTTTCCGGGCTGCTCATCCTCAGATACAACCACTTCGCCTTTGCGAGTCTTGATTGTAACCGGAGCAATTTCACCATCGAAGGCATTACTTGATTGGGCTTCGAGAGAATTCGACAGTGACTTCAGCGCAAATTCATCCTGAGCTTCACGTGTGAATTGAAAGCTTTCCGCGCAATCTTCAGCAAAGGTGCCCATCAGGCGTCCCTTGTCATATGCGTCTTCAAGTCCATCCAGGAACATATGATCAATCACTTGCTGATGACCAATACGTGCTCCATCGCGCATTTTAGGCAGCACATAGGGCGCATTGGTCATGCTTTCCATACCACCCGCGATCATCACATTGGTGTGGCCCAAAGCGATCTGGTCAAAGCCCATCATCGCCGCCTTCATCCCAGATCCACACATCTTGTTCAGTGTGGTCGCAGGAACGCTTTCATCTAGCCCACCTTTGAATGCGGCCTGGCGCGCGGGCGCCTGCCCAATTCCAGCAGGCAAAACGCACCCCATGAGCACTTCTTCAACGGAATTTGCATTTGCATTTTGCAGCGCCGCTTCAATCGCCGCCCCACCCAAGCTTGGCGCGTCAACGTCACCGAACGCTCCTTGAAATCCGCCCATCGGTGTCCGGGCAGCCCCGGCAATAACAACCTTTTGCATGTAAAGCCCTTTCTTTCAGCGCCAACAGGAACCCTGGGCACATCTCATTTCGCCTGAACTTATTAGGCGGCGAGCGGCTTGGGAATGGCTCGGTGAAAGAACGTAACGTCGCTGCGAGGGCAACGCTTTGGTAATCCTTCTGATCTACCAGTCATTAGGCGCTTAAATGAGACCCATACATGAATTTGCACGAAGACCTGCGAGACCGATCCCTAATCATATCCCCACAAGTGCCACGGATAGATGCTTTGGCCGTACTGGAATTTAAAGAGGCCATGCGTTTGGCCTGCTTGCAACCTGCGGATCGCATCGTTCTAGATTTGAATGCGGTTAACTTTATCGACAGCAGTGGATTGGGGGCGATTGTGAACTCGATGAAGCTCTTTGCGGTTGGTCGCCCTTTTGAACTCTGCGGCTTGCAACCGAATGTATCTAAAGTGTTCAGCCTGACGCGAATGGACACAATCTTTACGATCCACCCAAATCTTGAAACAGCATTAGCCGCATAAAGTGTTATGTCATCTCCTAAAGACAGTTTGCTTTCGTTTGAACGCCGCCTAATTGGCCCAGCCAGCTTTTGTGATGTGCGTGAAGTTGTGGCCACGACAATTGAAGCCATGCAGAATATCGGGATGAGCACGCTCTGTTGCAGCAATGCTGAGATTGTCTTAGCCGAGGTTATCAACAACATCGTGATGCACGCTCAATCATCGCATCCAAACTGTTGGCTTAAAGTGTCCTTGCAGGCGCAGGCAGATCAAATTTTCTTTTGTATCCAAGACGACGGCGTTCCGATGGTATTGAACGTATCGAATGCCTCAATCCCTGATGCCTGTTCCTTGCCCGAAGGGGGGTGGGGGCTACCTATTATTAACGCGTTGACCCAAGAGCTTTCATATCAACGTGAAGGGTCTGTGAATCAGCTACAATTTACCCTTCCTCGATAAATTGCTTTGGCGTGTATTGGATAATTGCAATTTCCCGCCTACGGTTTGCGTGTAAAGGGGGAATCTGAAATGCGCGACTTTCAAAAGCCAGGCAGATCGACAGTCTTTGCTCGAAATGGAATGTGCGCGACGTCGCATCCACTCGCGGCACAGACGGCTGTGGATATTTTGAAGCAAGGCGGAAACGCAATGGACGCCGCAATTGCAGGCGCGGTCCTTCTTGGCCTCTGTGAGCCTCAAATGACGGGCCTCGGCGGCGATTGTTTTGTTCTATTTTCCCCAGCTGGAAAAAATGAAATTCATGCGTTCAATGGATCTGGCGTTGCGCCACAAAAGGCGAGTGCTGCTGATCTTCGCGAACAAGGCCATCGCAATATCGATCCTGCCTCACCTCATGCGATCACGATCCCCACAGCGGTCGATGCTTTTTGCAAACTGTCTGAAAATTGGGGGAAGTTAGGTCTCGACGCGATCCTTGCGCCGGCAATTCGCTACGCCAAAGAGGGGGTTCCCGTTGCACCTAGAGTTGCCTTTGATTGGGCGATCGCGGCGTCTTCCCTGCAGGGTTCCGCGCGGGATAAGTATTTGATCTCTGGAAAAGCGGCAAAGCCGGGCGATATGTTTCGCTCCGAGGGTCAGGCACAAGTTCTAAAACAAATCGCGAAACATGGGCGTGATGCCTTCTATACCGGTGAAATCGCCGAAGACATGGTGCGCAGTTTAAACGCCCGTGGGGGTGTGCACACTTTGGAAGACTTTGCACAGGCATCTGCATTTGAAACATCGCCGATATCCGGCGCTTATGGGCCCCTTGATCTGTTTGAGCACCCGCCAAATGGCCAGGGTGCCATTGCAATTTTGATCCTGAATATTTTGGCTCAATTTGATTTACAGTCGATGGACCCTTTGGGAGCTGATCGCGCACATATCGAAGCTGAGGCGACAAAACTCGCCTATGATGCCCGCAATCGGTTCTTGGCAGATCCGGATCATATGTCGAATTTGAACCATCTTCTTTCGGCGGAAACCGCGCAGGCATTGGCTGAAAAAATTGATCCAAAACGGGCAATGACGTCAGCAACTCAGCTGTCTGAATCCGTTCACAAGGACACGGTTTACATAACTGTCGTCGACAAGGACGGTATGTCAGTTTCGCTGATCTATTCTATTTTCCACAGTTTTGGGTCGGGTATCGCATCGGAAAAATACGGCATCCTGTTCCAAAACCGTGGTGCCGGATTTAACTTGATCGACGGGCATCCCAATTGCCTTGCTGCTGGCAAACGACCGATGCACACCATTATTCCAGGTATGCTGGTTCGAGATGGCAAGCCAATGATGCCATTTGGCGTTATGGGAGGACAGTATCAGCCATGCGGCCATGCGCGGTTCGTCACAAACGTGATCGACTTTGGCATGGACATTCAATCAGCCGTCGATGCACCGCGTTGTTTTGCGGAAAATGGGATCCTGAATGTAGAACGCGGTTATGATCCATCTGTCTTGCAAGAACTTGCAGAGCGTGGACACGACATTGCAACACCCGAGACAGCGATTGGCGGGGCGCAAGCCATCCAAATGCATGACAGTGGCATTCTAGAAGGGGCCTCTGACCCGCGGAAAGATGGCTGTGCGCTGGGATATTGAATGAAAAACAACAAAGGGCGCAATCGCGCCCTTTTGACTTAGTTCATATTGAAGTGCAGCGGATAACCGCCGTCTTCGAACGGACCAAACAGATCACCAATGTCTGGATGATCGACAGGTTCGCCGGAATAATCAGCAATCAGATTCTGCTCAGACACGTAAGCGACGTAGTAACTTTGATCGTTTTCAGCGAGCAAATGATAAAATGGCTGCTCTTTCTGAGGACGGCTGTCCTCGGGAATTGCATCATACCATTCATCTGTATTGGAAAATTCGGGATCAACATCAAATACCACGCCACGAAACGGATGCTTGCGGTGACGGACAATTTGTCCAAGGTGATATTTCGCGCGTGTTGTAATCATTGCATGCTGGCCTACCCCTCAAACTTATCGCCTTCAAGGGGGGGCTGTCCATTTTTTACGCCTCAATTTCAGGAAACAGTCTGTGAACAGCGATGGCACAGTTTTGATTAATGCATCACTAAATTGATCGCAAAAATCCGCGCTTCCCTCTGGATTGTGATTTCACAAATACATCTTTCAGGTTATGATTTCGTCAAAACAACATAAAGCGAGAGGCCAATGAGCAGACACTTTCGCGCCTTGGTATTGCTATTGCTGGTCGCCGCGTGTGGCAGCTCTGACCGTTCGGCGCCCCGTAATTTGAACGATGCTTGTTCCATTTTGAACCAACGCCCAAAATTCGTTCGCGCGTTTAAGGCGGCTGAACGTCGCTGGGGTATTCCGGCACATGTTCAAATGGCGATCATCTATCAGGAAAGTAAGTTCATCAGCGATGCGCGTACGCCGGTAAAATATGTCTTAGGTGTTTTGCCTATGGGTCGACAAAGCAGCGCTTACGGCTATTCGCAAGCTCTTGATGGCACGTGGGAAGGCTATAAACGTGCGACTCGTAGCTACAGCGCGAAACGCGACAATATCTACGACGCCGCTGATTTCATTGGGTGGTATTCCAACGAAACACGCAAGCGTAATGGCATTTCCCTTCGGGATGCACGCAATCAGTACCTCGCCTATCATGATGGCCATACAGGCTATGCACGCGGCACCTATCGTAAAAAACAATGGCTGTTGCGCGTAGCAGATGAGGTGAATTCTCGGTCCGCCACTTACCAGCGCCAATTGGCGAGCTGCCGTAAATTCAGATAAAGCAAAGGGGCGCTGAAGCGCCCCTTTGCTTTAAAAATTTAAATTACTTGTCGTCTGTAGGCGCCCGAAGTTGCTTTAGCCGCTCGATATTGAACAGCTTGTTTGCAAGCGAAACGGTGCGGTCCCATGCGCCCAAGACAACCGTTGTCTGGCCACCATTCCCATCGTTGATCACCCATTGGCGTAATTCAACCGGGTTTGCTGTAAAATGCAACTGGATCGATCCATACTCAGGATTTTTGGGATCTTGCGCCGTAACCGTTGTCACCGTGCCATCGTAGCCATGGTTCACAACCATATCGCGCTGCTTCAGATTCACATTCTTCTCAAGTATGACCCAAAGCGGTGTGCGGCGCAGAGGGTAAGCCTCTGGCGGTTCATTTGACTTTTTATCGAAGATGGCCACTTGACCGCCGCCAGCCATAACCAAAGCAGCCTCTGGTGGATCATATTCAAACCGTGCACGCCCCGGCCGTTTGATCAAGAGCTGACCTGTTGAAATAGAGTTATCGTCGTTCACCTGCGTAAAGCCCGCTTGCGCTGACTTAATACCATTCAGGTATGTCGAAATTTCGTCCAGCGATAGCTTTTCAGCCAGCGCTGGGGCGGCCATCGCTGCCAAGAAAGCAGGGGCCATCATAAAACGCATCAGTTTCATATCTCTAATCTAGTTACAAAAAAGGGCGGGTACAGCCCGCCCTTTCTGAATTATTCGTGTTTCGGCTTTTTATCGCCCAGTTACTGCTCGGGCACCAAAATTTCGCGCTTGCCGACATGGTTGGCCGAGGAGACCACACCTTCGTCTTCCATCTGCTCCACCAAGCGGGCCGCTTTGTTGTAACCGATGGCCAACTTACGTTGGATGTAAGATGTGGAGCACTTACGATCTTTGATAACGATGCCAACCGCTTGATCATACAACGCATCTTCGCCGTTGGTATTGCCACCCAACCCAAGAACCGCATCGATATTATCAGCTTTGTCATCCTTAGGGCCGTCTACAACGCCACCGATGTATTCTGGCGGACCAAAGCTCTTGAGGTGGTTTACGATTTCTTCGACTTCTTCATCGCTCACAAACGGGCCGTGACACCGAGTGATCTTTGCGCCCCCTGCCATATACAGCATGTCACCCATGCCCAGTAGTTGCTCGGCCCCCATTTCACCCAGAATGGTGCGGCTGTCCACTTTGGACGTCACTTGGAAGGAAATACGGGTTGGGAAGTTCGCCTTAATCGTACCGGTGATCACATCAACAGAAGGACGCTGGGTCGCCATGATAATGTGGATACCAGATGCACGTGCCATCTGCGCCAAGCGTTGGATGCAGGCCTCAATCTCTTTACCGGCAACCATCATCAAATCAGCCATCTCGTCTACAACGACAACGATGTATGGCATTTTCTCTGGAATGATCTCTTCGGTTTCAAAGACTGGATCACCGGTTTCGTCATCAAAGCCAGTTTGAACGGTACGACTAAATGTTTCGCCCTTAGCCAGCGCATCTTCGACACGGCTGTTATAGCCATCAATGTTACGCACGCCCATTTTAGACATCTTGCGATAGCGATCTTCCATCTCGCCCACTGTCCATTTTAGCGCAACAACGGCTTTCTTCGGATCAGTCACAACAGGCGACAGAAGATGCGGGATGCCATCGTAAACAGAAAGTTCCAGCATCTTAGGATCAATCATGATCATGCGACATTCTTCTGGTGTCAGCTTGTACAGCAACGACAAGATCATCGTGTTGATCGCAACAGACTTACCGGACCCTGTGGTACCCGCGATCAGCAGGTGAGGCATCTTGGCAAGATTTGCGACAATCGGTTCACCACCAATGTCTTTACCCAGCGCCAACGGCAATTTGCGATTGCCAGCTTCATACTCACGCGAAGACAGGATTTCGCGGAACGCCACCATCTCACGTTTTTCGTTTGGCAATTCGATACCAATGACAGAACGTCCTGGCACAGTAGAAACACGCGCAGAAAGGGCCGCCATCGAACGGGCGATATCATCTGCCAAGCCGATCACACGGCTGGCCTTCAAACCCGGTGCTGGTTCAAGTTCGTACATGGTGACAACAGGACCTGGGCGAACCGAAACGATCTCTCCCTTAACGCCATAGTCATCCAGAACCGTTTCCAACATCCGCGCATTTTCCTCGAGTGCATCATCGGAAAGGTGATGACGCTCAATGCTTTCAGCGCTGGTTAACAGGTTAAGCGGAGGCAATTCGTACGCAGTTGAGCTTTCTTCAAACGCCAACTGAGGCTGCGCTTCGGCTTTTGCACGAGCCGATGGCTTCACAACTTTGCGTGGTGGGTGCTGGACCACTTTGCGTGGCTCAGCTGTCGGAATTTGCGGAGCTTGCTGTGCACCACGCTGAATTGGCACAACCGGCGCAGCTAGGTGCTCTTCTTCGGCCTCGATGAACGGCGCGTCATTAACTTGTGCGGCATCATAATCCGGCTCAAAGTGTTCTTCGACTGCTTCCATATAGGCGGCTTCTTCGATCTCAGGCTGTGCAAAAGACTGTGGCGCCGCGGTCAACGGAGGCTCTGCACGCAGGGTCGGTTCGGGCTGTTGAACGATCAAAGGATCCGGACCACGCCCCATACCTTTGGTCAGCGGTGCAATTTCTGGTGCGTAAACAGGCTTGTTGCTGCGAATGCGGTTTTTGATCACGTCTGAAATCTTGGCTTTGATACGATCTTCGCCCGGCATGTCTTGGATGTCAGCGACGCTGTGCTCTTCATACAACTCAGGCTCTGGCATGGGCTCCGCGCGTTTAATCAGGCTTGGAACGCGGGCCAGCAAACCTGGCTTTGGCGCTTCTTCAAGCACCGGATCAGGCTCTGCATAGGCGTCAGAATAGTCAGGTTCTTGTGCCGCTGACGGCTGGGCCCACTGCACTCGACTTTGTTGTGCGGCCAATGCTTGTGACTGTTGCTCGGCATAGGCAGATTCTTCGGCGGCAAGTGCACGACGTTCATTCCGACGCACTTGCGCATTTTGCGCAGCGGCGTAAGCACCGTTGGCGCCACGGCCCAACAACGTCATCAAAGAGGCATAAGTCATGATCACGCCAACAAGCAAAAAGCGACCAATCCAATTCATTTCTGGGCGGGTGAACCCTGTGACGAACAACGTGAGCAACAGAACACCGATACCCATCAGGAAAGACACCAGTTTGAGTGCCCAAATCGTGCCCAACGGTAAAATTGTAAGCAAAGCACCAGTGACCGTGTCACCAAACAGGCCACCTAGACCAAAGCTGTGCGTCCATGTGTCGCCTGCGACCAACGTAGAGGCGTAAACAGCGCCCAGCGCCAGTGCGATCGGCGCAAAAACAATGCGGCCAATGGCGCGCTCATCTCCGCGATGAAAGGCAAAGCGAATACCCCAAGCCAAAAGAATAATAGCAACACCCCAGCTGCCCCAACCGATGATCATAAACAGCGGAGCGGACAAAGACGCGCCGAAACGACCAAGCCAATTCTGGACCGGCGCATCGGTTGCAGACATCCAATTTGGATCGTCTGGCGTATACGAGCCGATCATGGCCGCAGCCATAAGCCCCAATACAATAAGGGCAATGCCAAGCAGTTCTTTACCGCGTTTTTCAATTGCGGCCTGCATGTTGCTGTCCAGAAGGGGATCACGTCCGCGCGCCTGATATGCCATGGGTCTACCTCAGTCTTACTCGTAAAGTGTGGCGTGAATGGTCTTCAGCGCCGCCTCAACGTCTTTTTTTGGGGCCAATAAAGCGACCCGAATGTATGGTTTGCCGGGGTTCTCCCCGTTTGTGTCTCGGCTCAAATATGCCCCGGGAAGGACACGAACGCCGGTTTCCGTCCACAGTTTGAATGCCGCAGCTTCGCCGTCTTCGACGGGCAACCAAAGGAAAAAGCCTGCATCGGGGCTTTTGTACCCTGGTACATCTTTGAAAATCTCATCCGCGATTGCGAATTTCTCGGTGTACAGCGCACGGTTTTCTTTAACATGCGCCTCATCTGACCAAACCTTTTCCGCAGCACGTTGCAATGGCAGCGGCAATGGTGTGCCTGCATAGGTGCGCAGCTGACGAATGCGTTTGATGCACTCAGGGCCACCTGCAACAAACCCAGAGCGTAGCCCAGGTAGGTTTGAACGCTTAGAAAGGGAATGAAAAATCAATACGCGCTCAGGGTCTACACCCATCTCTTGCGCAATTTGAATGGCCCCTACAGGCGCCTCACCGCGATAGATTTCAGAATAGCATTCATCTGCAAAGACTTTGAAATCATACTTCTCAGCCAGCGTAATCAGCTGTTCAAGGTATGCTCGGTCTGCGACCGCGCCCTGTGGATTGGATGGGGAACAGATATAGGCAATGGCCACACGCTTTAGAACGTCTTCGGGCAGACTTGCATAATCAGGCAAAAACCCATTTTCCGCTGGTGCAGGCACGAAACACGGCTCTGCATTCACAGAAATCGTGGCAACCATATAAACTTGGTAAAACGGGTTAGGGATCAGCACGATCGGCTGCTCACCATCTTTCACTTCTGGGCAAAGCGCCATAGCCGCGTTGTACAGACCTTCGCGTGTCCCATTGAGCGCCATGATCTGAGTCGCTGGATCGACTTTGACACCAAAACGGCGGCTTACCCAACCTGAGATCGCTTCGAGCAATTCAGGTGCGCCTTCATTTGGCGGGTACTTGTTAAACCCAGCCGCATTGTCGCTGATGATCTGAGTGACCCATTCAGGAAAGGCGTGTTTCGGCTCGCCGATGGTCATGTGCACAACTTCACCGCCGGGCTCGTGAGAGTCCAACAGTGTGCGCAGGCGTGGAAACGCATAAGCCGGAAGGTTCGAAAACCGCTCGGGAAACATATAGTACTGCCTCAGTTCGTCGGGATCATTTGCGCCCCGTTTGACTATAGCCTACTGAAGACAGCGCTTTTCGTCCAGAAAAACTGCGAAATTCGCGGATGATGTGGCATTTGGGCCAGCGCCTTTAAATTAAGGCGCGTTCGGCGGCTGCCCCCACTCTTAGCAAACGTTCCTCGTTAAAAGGCGCACCAAACAGCATCAAACCGCAGCTAGACACACCTGTTGGCAGTGACAATCCGCAACCCCCCATCAAGTTACCGATCCGCGTGTTGCGCAGCGCCATAAGGTTTTCAGTAACGTAGTACTCTTTGTCAGCTTCAAGCCGCGCCAAGTTGGACGGTAAAATAGGGGCAGTCGGGCAAATCACAGCGTCAAACGAGGTGACTCGCGCGTTCCAACGTTTACGCAAAACAAGTAATTCATCCCAGGCAGACACGTAGTCCGCTCCCGAAAATTGTCCGCCAAGTAAGAAACGATCCCGTACCTCAGCGAACATCGCATCCGGATTGGATTGAATCGCATCGCGCCATAAACCGTATGCCTCGGTCGTGAACAACACGCCGCTCAAGCTCAGGGCGCGTGCAATCTCTGGTGCCTCGATCGTTTCGATCACTGCGCCGGCATCACGCAAACGCTCAACAGATTCTTCGAACGCCGCCATAGGCGCCTCGCGCACATCTTCCATGGCCCCTGTCTGTAGAATCGCAAAACGCATTCCCTTAAGTCGTGCGCCGCGCAGATCCACAGCAGCCCCGCCTTCCAATGCAGCAAACGTTAACGAAGCGTCTTCTACGGTGCGGCACAGCGGACCAACGGTATCAAACTTCTTACAAAGCGGCACGATCCCATCGCCTGACAGCCTTCCCCATGTGGTTTTCAATCCCACCAAATCATTCCAAGCTGCCGGAATGCGAACGGAACCACCTGTATCAGAGCCGATTGCCGCCGCTGCAAGCCCAAAGGCCACCGAAGCCGCTGCACCTGATGATGACCCTCCGGGAACAGCATCTGCATCATTCACACAGGGAGGTGTTGCTGTAATTGGGTTGTACCCAAGCCCGGAAAACGCCAGCTCTGACATATGTGTCTTGCCAAGACAAACCAAACCCATGTGTGTGGCGGATCGTAGAACCGCTGCATCATTTGCAGGCACACGCCCTCGGATCAGTGCAGAACCTGCCTCGGTTGGTGCCCCAGCAGAATCAAACAAATCTTTCCAACTTATCGGCACACCATCAAGCGGCGACAACCGAACGCCGGCCCGCGCACGTTCAGCGCTTGCTTCAGCTTCGGATAGGGCGCGGTCATGGGTGACATGCGCGTAAATCTTATCCCGCAGACCATGACTGTCTATGGCGCCAAGGTAGGCCTGCGTCAAAGCCACAGGGTCAATCGCCCCCTCCCCGATCCCTCGACCGAGCTGTGCGGCGCTCATTTTCAGCCAATCAAACATCTACCACCCCGAAATTCTCACTGAAGTGACCGTAGCGGCCTTGCAACGCATGGACAATCCCGAAGCCACGCGCATATTGAACAGCATGAATACAGATTGCGATATCCTGATTGCGGGTGGCGGATTGAACGGACCAGCACTGGCGCTTGGCTTGGCTCAGGCCGGTTTTTCAGTGGTGATGGTTGATGCGCGGCCGGCACGGGCCCGCGCTGAGAGCAATTTTGACGGGCGCGGATATGCGCTCGCCCTTGCCTCAAAGCGCTTGCTTGATGCCATCGGCGTTTGGGCAACGGTCAAACAAGATGCTCAGGCGATGCTCGACATCAAAGTCAGCGATGGACGGGTTGGCGAAGGGCCCGCGCCGTTCTTTCTTCACTTTGATCACGCGGAACTCGAAGAAGGGCCGATGGGCTATATGCTCGAAGACCGCTTTCTGTATCGCGCTTTTTTAGACGCTGTCTCAGCCGAACCGAATATTCGCAGCATTTCAGAGCAATCTGTCATCCATCAGACAACAACACCATGTGGTGTTGAAGTGACCCTGAGCAGTGGCGCCCGCATGACAGCAAAGCTGTTGGTGGGCAGTGATGGTCGCAAAAGTGGTGTGGCAGAGCGCGCAGGTATCAAACGCACTGGCTGGGGCTATGGGCAAACCGCTCTGGTCTGCGCCATTCAGCATGAACGGCCCCACAATGGGGTTGCACATCAATTGTTTATGCCCCCCGGGCCGCTTGCCATCCTGCCATTATCCGGCAACCGAAGCTCAATTGTCTGGAGCGAAACTGACGCCAATGCCAAGGCTATCCATGCACTTGGTGATGAGGACTATTTGACGGTTTTGCGCCCACGGTTCGGGGATTTCCTAGGCGAGATTTCGTTGGCCGGAGCACGATTTACCTACCCCTTGGGACTTAGCGTCGCGGATCGGTTTATTGCAGATCGCGTCGCCTTGGTGGGGGATGCGGCCCATGGGTTGCACCCCATCGCTGGGCAAGGCTTAAATGCTGGGTTGCGTGATGTAGCTGCGCTTGTTCAGGTATTAAGCGAAGCACACAAACGTGGTGAAGACATTTCAACTTCGTTAGTTCTAGAGCGTTACGAGCAATGGCGCCAGTTTGACACATCAGCATTGGTGGCGGCAACTGATCTGACGAATAAGCTGTTTTCCAACGACAATCCGTTGCTGCGCGCGGGGCGCGACTTAGGCATGGGATTGGTCAACCGAATGCCTGGATTGCGCCGTAATTTTATCAGAGAAGCGGCAGGCCTCACAGGCGATCTACCAGACTTGATGCGCTAAGCTTAATCAAGCTCTCGCGCTTCATCGATCAACATGATCGGAATACCATTGCGGATCGGGAATGCCAAATTCGCACGCCGAGACACCAATTCTTGTGTTTCGGCCTTATATTCTAGCGGCCCCTGCGTTTGTGGGCAGATCAAAGCCTCAAGCATTTGGCGGTCATGTTTTTTAGTCTCGGTCATTGCATTCTATCCTCGGCCTGACCGCCCATAAGGGCAAATTCGAGTAGGGTCACAAGCGTTTCACGGCGCGTTGTCAGCGAAGGTGCCTCTAACAGGGCTTGCTTATCTTCTGGCTGAAAATCTAGCAACATCGAGAGTGAGTTGATAAGCATTTCATTGTCAGCGTCTTTTAGAGTTTCCCAATCGGTCGAAAGTGATTGAGCCGAAAAATACCGCTTCAAAAGGTCCATAAACGTTTTACGGTCGAATTCGGTATCCTGATCGGTGGTCCCCAGATCTTTAGTGAAATCCTGCCAACTGATGCGGCAACGCCGGTAAGGTTGAAAACCAGAAATTTCATCACTGATCCGAAAACGGGACACCCCAGACAGCGTAATCATATACCGCCCATCATCGGTTTCTGCGAATTGGGTCAAGCGGCCTGCACAGCCGATTTGGTGCAACTCACAGTCTTCGCCTTTGGTACGTGGAAGTGGCTGCACCATGCCAATCAAACGATGGGGCGTTTTTAGTGCATCATCCAACATCGCCAGGTATCGCGGTTCAAATATGTGCAAAGGCAAGCGTGCATGGGGCAAAAGCAATGCCCCAGGCAACGGAAACACCGGTACGATTTCAGGAAGATCAGCAGCTTTGAACATGCTGAAAAGTGTAGCGCTTATTTGCGATCAGGCAAATATCATCGAGCTCAACTTACGACGACCATTCAAAACAACCGCATCATTTGCAGGCAGCGCTTCGAAAATCGTGAACAACTGTGCTTTGGCCGCGCCGTCATTCCACTCGCGATCACGGCGGAACAATTCGAGCAATTCGTTCACAGCACCCTCGGCGTCATCTGCCGCATGAAGTGCCTGAGCAAGGTCAAACCGCGCTTGGTGATTGGATGGATCAGTCTCTACTGCCGCACGCAATTCGGCCACCGGCCCTGCGCTTTCAGCTTGGCGAGCCAATTCGATCTGGGCACGCACAGCTTCGATTTCAGCAGCTTCGGATATTTCTGCAGGAACACCGTTCAACACAGCTTCGGCTTGATCAACATCATCTAGCGCCAAATAGGATCGCACCAAACCAGAGAACGCCGCGGCGCTTTGGGGGTCTTCTTCGATGATCGCAGCAAAGGTTTGGGCGGCATCAGCAGCTTCCCCCTGGGACAACATCTCTTCAGCGGCTTCTAGTGCATCACTAAGCCCGCCATCAGCAGTACCACCACCCTGTTCAACAACACGGGCAACAAAGGCGTCAATTTCACTTGGAGGCACGGCGCCCTGGAATCCATCAATCGGCTGACCTTTGTAAAAGGCGTAAACCGTTGGGATCGACTGCACACGCATCTGGCCTGCGATCGCCTGGTTTTCGTCGACATTGACCTTGGCCATTGTCACCGCACCCTTGGCTTTGGTGACAGCCGCCTCTAGGGCCGGACCCAATGTTTTGCAGGGGCCACACCACGGTGCCCAGAAATCAACAATCACCGGAGCGGTTTGAGACGCCTCAACCACATCCTGCATAAAGGTGGCTTCAGAGACATCTTTGATCAGATCTGCAGTGGGGGCAGCGTCGCCCTGTCCAAATTCAAGCATAGGTTCTCTTCCTGAAAAACGAGTTGCGCTCTATATGGCGCTTTCAACCCCAGATGCCAAGGTCAAGAGATCCAGACCTTGGCTGAATAGGATAAACAAAAAAGGCTAAGCTTATAAATCAAATGTTGCGAACACCGGCGCGTGGTCGCTTGGCTTTTCCCAGCCACGCACATCTCTTAGAACTTTACTGCTGTGTGCTGCATTCGAAATGTCAGGGGTGGCCCAAACATGATCAAGTCGGCGCCCTTTGTCGGCTGCATCCCAATCTTTAGCGCGATAGCTCCACCAGCTGTACAAACGACCATCTGGAATATCTTGACGCGTCACATCAACCCAAGCACCCGCTTCTTGAGTTTCAGCGAATTGCTCTACCTCAATCGGCGTGTGGCTCACGACTTTCAGCAGTTTTTTATGATCCCAAACATCGTCTTCGCGCGGTGCGATGTTCAAATCACCAACCAAGATCGCCTTTTCAGGTTTTTCCGCACGGAACCAATCTCGCATTTCGGTCAGATAATCCAGCTTTTGGCCAAACTTCTCGTTTTTTTCGCGGTCAGGAACGTCACCCCCCGCAGGCACGTAGAAGTTTTGAATGGTCACGCCATTTTCTAGCTTAGCCGCCACATGTCGGGCGTGTCCCAGATTGGCGAAATCTTTATCTCCGGCATCTTCCAATGGAATTTTGGAAAGGATCGCAACGCCGTTATACCCCTTTTGCCCTCGCGCAGCCACGTAGTGGTACCCAAGCGCTTTGAACCCATCCAACGGGATTTTATCGACCGGGCTTTTGCATTCTTGCAAACACAGCACATCAGGGGCGTGCTCCTCCATCAACTTTAGCACGATAGGCTCGCGCAAACGAACCGAGTTGATGTTCCAGGTAGCAAGGGTAAAGGACATTAGGCACTCCGACTTTGCAGACGTTAAGTTCACGGTTTGTGCCAAGCTATCGAAACCCAGACGGCAACGCCACCGGTTTCCTGCGCATTCATCATGAATTGGGGGGAGCCAAACAAAAAAAGGGTCCGGAGCAAGTCCGGACCAGTCCAACAGGGAGGTACATATCGTAACCCGGATATGCGCGGGATTTCGTTGTTACCTACATGGTTCTCATATCCGGTGGTTCCAAGTCAACGTGGCGAAAATATTTACCGCCACGCTGTTGCAAAGATACTCACCTATGAGTTGTCAGGCCACCAGGCGATAGCCGCCTGACTCTGTCACCAGCAGTCGGGCATTTGATGGATCAGGTTCGATTTTCTGACGCAGACGGTAGATATGTGTTTCGAGAGTATGGGTTGTGACACCCGCATTGTATCCCCAAACCTCATGCAGAAGCACATCGCGCGCAACAACGCCATCGGTGCTGCGATAGAGGAACTTCAGAATATTTGTTTCTTTTTCCGTCAGGCGAATTTTGCGGTCATCTTCAGTGACCAACAGCTTCATAGCTGGCTTGAACGTGTATGGCCCAAGTGTAAACACCGCATCTTCGCTTTGTTCGTGCTGGCGTAGCTGTGCACGAATGCGGGCCAAAAGAACCGGAAATTTGAAGGGCTTAGAGACATAGTCATTTGCGCCAGCGTCAAGCCCCAGAATTGTGTCTGCGTCTGTGTCGTGCCCCGTCAGCATTAGGATTGGGCTTTTAACGCCTTGCTTGCGCATCAGGCGGCAAAGTTCGCGACCATCAGTATCTGGCAAACCGACGTCCAGAATAACGAGGTCAAACAAACCTTCTTTGGCGCGCGCCATTGCTTCGGAACCATTTCCAGCCTCGAACACGTCAAAGTCTTCGGTCATAACCAATTGTTCAGATAGCGCCTCGCGCAGGTCCTCGTCATCATCGACAAGTAGAATTTTCTTGAGCTGTCCCATAGTGATCTCCCTGCGGGGTCTCTGTGTTGCGTTACACAAGACTTGCGTGTGCTTGGCGCCAATCTCAAGATATGCTGCAACGTTTTCACGCCGACGTGTAGTGGCGTGTGTAAATGTTTCATATTGTGTCAAAAGAGACTACATCTGAGACGCTGAAAGCCAACGGAGACCACATGAATTTCGCTCCTGACATACAAGAACGCCTCGCACGGGCACGGGCTGACCTCCGCATGGGGGTGCCTATCGTTGTGACCGGAGATGGCACATCGATTCTTGTGTTGGCCTCTGAAACGCTCGCGGCAGAACGTTTGACTGACGTGAGCAACCTTGATGAGAACGCTTGCCTAGTTGTGACATCGCGCCGCGCCGAAACGCTAAAGGCACGGGCATATGATGGGGATCTCGCACGTATTAAGCTGCCGCTTGATGCCTCGCCCGAATGGGTGCGTTGCATTGCGGATCCCGCAGATGACCTGCGCATGCCGATGAAAGGCCCCTTCCAAAGCATCCGCGACGGAAGCGTTACGCTGCATCGCCTTGCGTTGAAGATAGTCAAATCTGCACAACTTTTACCCTCAGCTGTCACGGCAACCCCAAAGGATGCAGCGAAACTGGCGCTCGACCACGGGCTAACCGTTGTCCCCGAAGCGCTCGCAGCGCCACTGCTTTCCGCCTCGAGCCCAATGCACCCAGTCGTTCATGCCCGCCTACCAATGCATGCCGCAGAGGCTGGCCGCCTGCACATCTATCGCCCGGAAGACGGCGGCGAAGAACATTACGCTATCGAAATTGGCAAACCTTCCCGTGACAAACCCGTATTGGCACGTCTTCACTCAGCCTGCTTTACCGGTGACGTCTTAGGGTCGCTCAAGTGTGATTGCGGCCCCCAACTTAACGCGGCATTGAACTTTATGGGTTCAGAAGGTGCTGGAATTTTACTGTATCTGAATCAGGAAGGCCGTGGCATTGGGCTGGCTAACAAAATGCGGGCCTACAGCTTGCAGGACCAAGGTTTTGACACTGTCGAAGCAAACCATCGTTTGGGTTTCGAAGACGATGAACGCGACTTCAGAATAGGCGCCAATATCCTAAAAGAGCTTGGATTTTCTTCTGTTCGCCTTTTAACCAACAACCCACGCAAAATTAAAATGATGGAAGACACGGGTATTTCTGTGTCCGAACGCGTCGCGCTAAAGGTTGGGGAAAACGCCCACAACACTGCTTACTTGGCGACAAAGGCTTCAAAATCGGGGCACCTTTTGTGAGCGATTTAAGACTTACGCCAATTGGGCTTCGCTTTAATGGCAAGCGGTTTCCATGCACCATCGGCAAGGGCGGGATCAAGACCAACAAACGCGAAGGTGACGGTGCAACACCGGTTGGATGTCACCGGATTGTCGGCATGCTTTATCGCCCAGACCGTATACCTGCGCCTCAGCCATGGGCCGAACCCATTGGAAATTTTGACTTATGGTCCGATGCGAGTGGTCAACCCGACTACAACCAGCTCGTTCGCGCACCCTATTTGCATAGCCATGAGAAACTGCGTCGCGCCGATCCTCTGTATGACTTGGTTCTCTTAACGGATTGGAACTGGCCCAACGCAAAGCCCGGAGAGGGATCGGCGATCTTTATTCACCAATACCGTCGCAAAGGATATCCAACGGAAGGGTGTATTGCCTTCCGCCGGGATCATCTGCGCTGGATCGCACAACGTATTGAAAGAGGGGCAAAGGTGATTGTGCCTAAAGCCCTTAGCCGTAGTCACGCGCACCAAAGATAGCAGAACCAACGCGCACATGGGTGGCACCGAAGGCGACCGCTTTTTCAAAGTCGCCGCTCATGCCCATAGAAAGCCCTTCAAGGCCATTTCGAACAGCAATCTTTTTCAACAAGGCGAAATGCAAACTCGCCTCTTCCTCGGCCGGTGGAATGCACATCAAGCCAATGATTGGCAGGCCAAGTTCTTTGCAATCAGCAATGAACTGATCGGCGTCAGCTGGCAAAACACCTGACTTTTGATCTTCTTCACCGGTATTCACCTGAATGAATAGTTCAGGACAATGACCCAGTTCGCCTGCAATTCGCGCTACTGTTGTGGCCAGCTTTGGTCGATCCAGGGAGTGAATCGCATCAAACAATTCCATCGCTTGACGCACTTTGTTGGTTTGTAGCGGTCCAAGCAAATGAACGGATACACCCTCAAAGCGGTCTTTAAAGCCGGGCCATTTGCCCGCGGCTTCCTGGACTTTGTTTTCACCAAACAGAGCATGCCCTTCATTCAGGACTGCCTCAACACGTTCATCAGGCTGCACTTTGGAGACCGCAATAAGCTGAGTGCTACCAATTGGCCGGCCCGCTGCCTCTTCGGCTTTGTGGATACGTGCTTGGATTTCTGAAAGTGACATTGATTTGCCCTGTGCAATTCCGTTTTCGGCAAAGAACACGAAATGCAGGCAAAAGAAAAGGGCGGGTCCGAGGACCCACCCTTAACTTAGGTACTTCTACTTCTAAAATTAGAAGCCGAAGGAGATACCCAGGTCAGCAACAGTAGTGTTGTTAACTTCTGCGATACCACCGGCCAGCGTTGCGCCACCCAGGTCGTATGCTACGCCGATACCGTATGCTTCGTTCGCACCGGATTCTGCGTATGCTGCAGTGATAGTTACGTCACCAGTTGTGTAAGAACCGTCGATGCCGAAGCCGTCAACAGAACCTGCTTCTGCGTATGTCGCGTTTACAGCGAATGCGCCTGCAGAGTAACCAACAGTGATGTTTGCGTCGTTGCCGCCAGTTGTGTTGTCACGGAAGCCGATCGCGAAGGAGAACGCGTCGATGTCGCCGGAAACGCTTACTGCAACGTCGGAGTTGGAAGAGTCTGCAGACAGAGCAACTGCGATGTCGCCGAATGCATAGTCAACACGAACGTCGTCAGAACCGTTTTCACGCAGTGCGTCTACAACATCGTCTACACCCAGACCATCAAAACCGATGTCGGAGATGCCGCCAACGTCTTGTGCTTCACCGATGTTACCAACAGTCAGTGTCAGGCCGTTGTAAGAAACGAACACTTCTGGGTCGTTAGAAACAGCTTGTGTTGTTGCGGAGTTGTTGTGTGCAGAGTCCAGGTCCATGGACGCGCCCAGGGACAGGCCGCCATCGGTTTCAGCAGTCGCTTTAACGTCGATGTCGATCTCGTTCTTAACGATAGTTGTGGAACCATCGTAGAACAGACCCATGTTCGCGGAGCCGGACAGAGCAACGTCTGCGGATGCAACACCTGCGGTCATAACCAGCGCGGTGGAAGCGAAGAGAACTTTTTTCATAGTTTTTCCCTCGGATTTTCAAATTTCTGCCCTAGCCGGAGAATCCAGAAAGGGTATGAGCAAGTCTTTCGCTCTTTCCGGGGTCACTTTGCAAGCATCGCAAACATCGGGTGATCATTGCAGGATAAAAATGATGCATGTTTGTCACACTCGATTTTACCCGATCTGGGGAAACAGAATGGAATCTAAGGCTTTCACACCTGTGTGCCCACACCATTAAAAGCTCAAAAAACCTTGCTCAGCTTGGCTTGCTTGGATAGGACAGAACAGAACTGGGCATAGTGGGCGGTACCATGACAATCAATTCCTCTGTTAAATTGGCAATCTGCGTCATTGTAATGACTTCGCTGACTGCGTGCGGCAGTTTAGGGCGTCGCGGAGGCGATGCCGACAGTTACGGCGCCTCAAACAGCGGCACAGCCTCGAACGCTGCGATCAGGGTTCAAGACCGCGAATCCTCGATTTGGGACATCTTCAAGCGCGACAACAGCGACATTACCGTCAAAGTAAACAAATACATCTGGACCGCCTCTCTAGAGGTCCTCGACTTTTTGCCCGTCGAATCTGTTGATCCATTCTCTGGTGTGATCGTGACAGGGTACGGCACCCCCCCTGGCGGTGGCAGCGCATATCGTGCAACCGTACTCGTTCGCGACCCTGCACTGGATGCTCGAGCACTTCACATTGCTATGCAACGTCGCAACGGCCGCCCAGTGGCGGACAGCACTGTACGCGCAGTTGAAGACGCTATTTTGGCGCGGGCACGTCAGCTTCGGATTGCTGACGGTCGCCTGTAAAGAACGAGATTTATGATGTTTTCTAAAAACGGAGCCAGCAGGCTCCGTTTTTTTATGCTTCAAGCGCTCCAGCAGTCATCGAGGCCAAAGACTTAATCCATTCAAGTTGCTTGGGCAGACAAACACGCTTCAGATCATAACGTTTAACAATTAACTCTCGCGCATTGCGTCCAAGGCGCTGTCGTTCATCCGGATCATCCAAAAGGTCTGAAACATGCTGAGCGAGCGTTTCTGGATCGAAAAAATCAACCAACCGGCCCGTTTCACCATCAAATATGACTTCTTCAACGGGTTCTGTTTTGCTGGCAACAATGGCAGCGCCACAGCTCATCGCCTCAAGCAGCGACCAACTCAAGACAAATGGGTAGGTCAGATAGATATGTACGCGCGAGACCTGAAGCAGTTGCAAAAACTGGGCATAGGGGATTTTGCCCATGAAATGCACACGCTGCCAATCTGCCGTGGAAATCTTCTCTCGGACTTCATCAATATAGATTTTTTTCCAACTTTGTCCCCTTGGCGGGGCCGCGCCGTATGACTGCCCCTCACCTCCCACAATCAGAATTTGTGCATTTGGGCGATCCTTTAACAGCTTTGGCAGCGATCGCATAAAGGTGTGATACCCGCGATAAGGCTCTAAGTTTCGGTTCACAAATGTAATGACCTCATCCTTGCGGGTCACTGTAAGGTCATCGGAAACGTTCAAGCTGACATCAGGATTGGGTGCGGCGACACCCGTGTCGATCCCATCGTGAATCACCGAAATTTTGTCTTGATAGGCCTTGGGAAAGCTGGCCGCCTGATAGGCCGTAGGCGTTATCCCCAAATCCCCTACTGGAAAGTGCAAAGTATTGTTCAGATTCTTCAGACGCAATCGGATGGCATCGTCTTCGTTCACGGATGTCTTAAACTCAGGATCAAAACCCGTATCTCCGGCGTTTGCCTGATAGAACAACTCATAATAAAGCCCAATTCGCGCACTCGGCCATACATCCCGCAGAAACATAGCCTCCCCCCAACCGGGGTGCGCCACAATAACATCGGGTTCAAATCCACGGCCCTTTAGCTCACGCGCGGCGCGCATACAGGCTTCAGCTCGAATAACCTTAGTATCCAGATCCATCAGCCAAGGATGCGTCCCGCCGCCCTGCTTGCGCTTGATCGAATAAGGAAGCACCCGCACGCCCTGCCAAACACTCGGCTCTTTGACGCGAAGCGTTAAGGCCACACATGTGTGGCCCTTCTTTGCCAAGGCGGGTGCAAGATTTTTAAATTGGCCGGGGAAATTTTGATGAATGAAAAGTATATTCATACAGAGGGCTACCAATCAGACGCTTAAAAGGGTTTTGAAACAGATGTAGCGCTAGTATTCCCAGTGAGAAAGCCGCATTTTTTGGTTCTGTGCGCCCGTTTGACTGGACCACACCTAAATAGAGGCTTATCACCTTCGCGACCGCGCCCCGTCAGCACCTATGCTTCGGGGCCGTAAAGCAAGAATTGAAAGGGTTTTCCCCCATGTCGCGCTATACGCCTGCAGAAATCGAAGCGAAATGGCAAGAAGCCTGGTCTAAGGCTGACACGTTCAAAGCCGTTAGAGACCAAGACAAACCGAAATACTATGTGCTCGAGATGTTCCCATATCCATCGGGTAAGCTACACATGGGCCACGTGCGCAACTACACGATGGGCGATGTGATTTCTCGTTACAAGATGAGCACCGGCCACAACGTTCTGCACCCTATGGGCTTTGATGCTTTTGGAATGCCTGCGGAAAACGCGGCAATGGCATCCGGCGGTCACCCAAAGGATTGGACCTATTCCAACATCGACACGATGGTCGAGCAGATGAAGCCTTTGGGCCTGTCTTTGGATTGGTCCCGGATGTTTGCGACATGTGACGTTGAATATTATGGCCAGCAACAGGCGCTGTTCCTGGATATGCTGGACAAGGATTTGGTCTATCGCAAAAACGCGGTCGTGAACTGGGACCCAGTTGATATGACCGTTCTAGCGAACGAACAGGTCGAAGGCGGCCGCGGCTGGCGCTCTGGTGCCCTGGTCGAACGTCGCGAACTGACTCAATGGTTCTTTAAGATCTCTGATATGTCCGAGGAACTGCTTGCCTCTTTGGATGATCTTGAAAATTGGCCTGCCAAAGTGCGCCTGATGCAAGAAAACTGGATCGGCAAATCACGTGGTTTGCAATTCGGCTTTGAGCGCACGGATGGTGAAGACGCGATCGAGGTGTACACAACCCGCCCAGACACGCTGCATGGTGCGTCATTCGTGGGTATTTCCCCGGATCATCCAATTGCGAAACAGCTGGAAGCCGAGAACGCAGATGTCGCGGCCTTTGTTGCAGAGTGCCGCAAAGGTGGCACCACCGAAGAAGCGATTGAAACTGCGCCAAAGCTGGGCTTTGACACCGGCATCAAAGTAAAACACCCGCTGAACCCAGATTGGGAACTGCCTGTCTGGATCGCGAACTTCATCCTGATGGATTACGGAACAGGCGCGATTTTTGCATGCCCTGCGCATGATGAACGCGATTTTGAATTCGCCACCAAATATGACCTGCCGATCGTCCCAGTGTTCGAAGCGTTGAATGGGGATAACACCAAAGGTGCATATGTACCGGGTAAAACTGACAAGGTGCGCTATGTCAAAGGCTTTGGAATCGACGGTGAAACCACCGGCGAAGACGCAGTAGACGCAGCAGTGGATGCAGCCGAAAAGGCTGGATTTGGCGAAGGTGTTACCAAATACCGCTTGCGCGACTGGGGTCTCAGCCGTCAGCGGTATTGGGGCTGCCCAATTCCAGTTGTGCACTGCGAAGACTGCGGCGTTGTTCCTGAAAAGAAAGAGAACCTACCGATCGAGCTGCCTTACGATGAAGGCGGCAAGCCGATTGATTTCTCTGTTCCCGGCAACCCGTTGGATCGTCACCCAACGTGGCGCGATTGCGCCTGCCCGTCTTGCGGCAAGCCGGCGCAGCGTGAAACTGACACGATGGATACCTTTGTGGATTCGTCATGGTATTTCGCGCGTTTCACAGCGCCGCGTGCAGAAACGCCAACTGACATGGCAGACGCAGAATACTGGATGAACGTCGATCAATACATCGGCGGCATCGAACACGCGATCTTGCACCTGCTGTATTCACGTTTCTTTGCACGGGCGATGAACATCACCGGTCATCTGCCGGATAAATCCAAAGAGCCGTTTGATGCGCTGTTCACGCAGGGCATGGTGACTCATGCGATTTATAAAAACGCCGAGCGCACAGACGAAAATGGCCGCGCCGTTTACCACTACCCAAATGAGGTTGAAGAACGTGAAGGTGGCACCTTTGTCAAAGAGACCGGTGAAAAAATCACCGTGATCCCTTCGGCCAAAATGTCGAAGTCCAAAAACAATGTGGTTGATCCATTAGCGATTATTTCGACCTATGGCGCGGATACCGCCCGCTGGTTTGTCTTGTCTGATTCCCCTCCAGAGCGGGATGTTGAATGGACAGCCTCGGGTGCCGAAGCAGCGCACAAACACTTGAACCGTGTTTGGAACCTATGCGACAAGATCGGCGCGATGGACCCAGAAGCAAAAGGCCAGGGCGACGAAGACCTGCTGCGCGAAATGCACAAAGCCATCCGTGATGTCACCCTTGGCGTTGAAAGCTTTGGCTTTAACGCGGCAATCGCAAAGCTTTATGCTTTCACCGCGATCCTGTCGAAATCCAAGGCGGGTGCCGCAGCACAAAAGCAAGCGATCATGACGCTGGCTCAGTTGATGTCTCCAATGACACCGCACTTGGCCGAAGACATTTGGGCACATCAAGGCGGCGAAGGTTTGGTTGTGAATGCACCATGGCCGGTTGTTGACGAGGCAATGCTGGACGAAGCGACAGTCACTCTTCCTATTCAGATCAACGGCAAACGCAGAGCAGAAATCAGCGTGGCCAAAGATATGCAGAAGGAAGAGGTTGAAAAACTCGCGCTGGCCCACGAAGCTGTCGTGAAGGCGTTGGATGGGGCCCAACCCAAAAAACTTATCGTCGTCCCCGGCCGGATCGTGAATGTCGTCATTTAATCGTCGTCTCTTTTTGAAATGCACTGCTGGCCCGCTTCTTTTAGCGGGCTGCGGTTTCACGCCGGCATATGCCCCCGATGGGGCCGCTCGCAATTTGCGAGGGCGGATCTCTGTTGATGAACCGCGTGATGCAAATGGGTTTGCCCTAGGCCGCCAATTAGAACATCGGCTAGGCCTGCCAGCAGATGTCCGGTATGGCCTATCTGTTGCACTCGATCTGCGTGAAAACGGCGTCGCCCTCACAACCGACAACCGCACGACGCGCATCGAGGTCATCGGAGAGGCAACGTATGCCCTGCGCAGCCTTGAGACATCTGAGGTGCTATTGTCTGGCAAAGTCAATAACTTCACGGGGTATTCCACAACAGGTTCTACCGTTGCACAGCTGAGCGCACAGCGCGATGCACGTGAACGACTTATGATTATCTTAGCAGACCAAATCACAACCGCATTGATCGCCCGTGCAAGTGATTTACCCGCATGAAGCTTTCAGCGCGCGATGCGAACAGATACTTTGGCAAACCGGATCCAAGCCGCGCTGGCTTGCTGATTTACGGCCCGGATGCCATGCGCATCGCGCTCAAGCGTCAAGAAGTCATCGCGGCGCTTATTGGCCCACAGGGCGAAGAGGAAATGCGCCTGACGCGTATTCCAGCGGCTGATCTTCGCAAAGACCCTGCGCAGCTTGTCGATGCCATCAAAGCGGTCAGCTTTTTCCCTGGGCCTCGTGTGGCCTTTGTCGAAGAGGCAACAGACACTGCGGCCCCGGCCATATTGGCTGCGCTGGAAGACTGGAATACGGGTGATGCTCAGATCATCGTGACAGCCGGGCAACTCAAAGCCAGCTCTAAGGTCCGCAAAGCGTTTGAGGGGCATAACAATGCCTATGCAGTGGGGATTTACAATGACCCACCCAGTCGCGAAGAAATCGAGGCAGAGCTATCAAAGGCCGGATTAAACAACATTGATCGCGATGCCATGACCGATCTGACAAACCTCTCCAAAGAGCTTGATCCGGGTGATTTCCGCCAAACAATCGAAAAGCTCGCGCTCTACAAATTTAAAGACACCTCTCCGGCAACCTCCGAAGATGTCGCGGCCTGCGCTCCGACCTCAACAGAAGCTGCCCTTGATGATGTCTTGAACATTGTCGCTGAAGGCCGTGCACATGAAATCGGCCCCGTTATGACGAAACTTCAATCCCAAGGCACCCAGCCGGTTGGGCTTTGCATTGGGGCCACGCGACATTTCCGTGCGCTTTATATTGCAGCGTCTGACCCAGGTGGCGCAGCGCAGGGTATCTCGCGCATGCGCCCACCGATTTTTGGGCCACGTCGTGATCGAATGCTACGGCAAGCGCAGGGCTGGGGTGCGCCAAAGCTAGAACAGGCCTTAACCATTCTGACGGATACAGACCTCCAATTGCGCAGCGCAGGGCAAAGTGCGCCCGCTATGGCACTTGTTGAGCGAGCGCTGCTGAGGCTAGCAATGTTGTCACGACGCTAGCCGTTAATCTGGCATGTATTCGGCATACATCGCCTCAATCTCAGCCTGAGTCATTTGGTGCAAGTCACCAGTGAACGCATAGCTGTCTGGTTTTTGATCAATGTAGATTTCGCTCACCATTGGCACACCGCTGGGGTCATCCAACGTACCTAATCCAATATGATGGTTCCCTTTGAAAGGGCCATCGGCCAAGACGTGATAAAACAGATTGCCCCCACACAGTTTACAAAAACACCGCTCTGCCCATGGAGAGCTGGCGTACCGCGCGATGTGATCTTTGCCTTCGAAAGTGACTTCAGACTCAGACAAGCGAAACGCAATATAAACCCCGCCGCTGATCTTTCGGCACATCTGGCAATGACATGCCCCCGCCTCTTTTGGTTTCCGTTCTACAGTATATCGTACTGCGCCACAAAGACACCCACCCGTCACTGACATTCGATCATCCTAATTGCTGAATTTTAGAATGAACGTCTAACATTGGGCACTGACACTTATTGTCAGCACAATGTCTCAGGTTTGCAGCCAGTCACTTGCGCTTGTGCCTGCCCATCGCCCAGTCGCCAAACACGCCGTCAAAAGATAACCGCCCGTTGGAGCTTCCCAATCCAGCATTTCGCCCACAGCGAATACACCGGGCCGGTCTTTCAGCATCAATTCAGTGGTCAGGTCACTAAGCCGAACGCCCCCGGCGGTGGATATCGCCTCATCCATCGGGCGCGCATCGCCAAGTCTTACCGGCACGTCCTTAAGCAGCGGAGCAAGATCTTCGGGAAGCGGGTGCACGAACTCCATCATCAAGGCTTGCTTAACAGGGTCTAACCCAAGCGTTTTGCGCAAATGGTTGGTCAGGCTAGATTTACCTCGTGGCTTTGCTAAACGCCTGCGAATGTCATCGACTGATAGGTCAGGCAGCAAATCCAACGTTAAGGGTGCGCCATCGCGAAGGATTCTTGAAATCGCATAAATACCGCCACCTTCGACACCGCGTTTCGAAACCACAAATTCTCCACGAGAGATTTGATCGCCGACTTTCAAAGCTGTCCCTTTAACCGGTTTGCCAAAGTGCTTTTCCATGTATGGCGACCAGTCCACGCAATAACCCATATTTGCGGGCTGAAAAGGCGCGACATCCAGGTGAGCAACGCCCGCCCAAGTGCCATCAGAGCCAAGCCGTGACCAGCTTGCGCCACCGCAGGCTAAGATCACACAATTTGGCTGAAACGTTACGGTTCCTTCGGGGGTTTCAAACACATAGCCGTCGTCCAATCCGACCCATTTATGGCGGGTCTTTATCTCAACGCCTTGGCGCTCAAGACGCGTCAGCCATTGACGCAACAACGGCGATGCCTTCATGACCTTTGGAAACACACGGCCCGTTGAGCCAGCAAACATTTCCTGCCCCAAGGATTCGGCCCATGCGACCGCTTCGGCAGGTCCAAATGCCTTTAGCATGGGCTTAAGGAAGTCTGACGCCTCGGCGTAGGCGCTAAGAAACGCCTCGAACGGCTCATCCTTGGTCAAGTTCAATCCAGACTTACCGGCCATAAGAAACTTGCGTGCGACAGTCGGTTTCGCCTCGGCAACCACAACGCTTTGACCCTTCGCCGACAATACATCAGCTGCCATCAACCCGGCAGGGCCGCCCCCAATGACGAGTACATGTGTCATTCCGAACGGGTGGTCAGCTCGCCTTTCAACTCGACCATGCGATGAGGATATGGGATTTCGATGTCACGCGCTTTGAGCGCATTCCAAATGGCGAACAGCACCTGTGGCGTGAACTTGTTTTTTCCATCATCAATCCCGTTCACCCAGAACTCGACGGCGAAATCCACACCGGAATCCCCAAAGCCGCGCAGTTCACAATCGGGGCCATCTGGATCTTCTAGAACAAAATCAAGCTTGGCGACGGCTGTCTCAATGATCTCGGGCACCAGATTGATATCGGTGTCATAGCTAACTGAAAATGGGGCTTCGTATCGGTTTGCAGACCCGCTGTCCGAGAAGTTCACAACACGCGTGGTGATGAAATCTTCGTTTGGAACAACGATCCAGCGACCATCAAAGGTTTCCAAGATCGCCGCGCGGGCAGTCATTTTAACAATCGTGCCAGCTTCGCCACCATCAAGTTCTACATAGTCCCCAACGGTCGCCTGCCCCTCAAGCAATAGGATGACGCCAGAGATGAAATTGCTCGCGATTTTTTGCAGACCAAAACCAAGACCAACACCAATCGCACCACCAAGCACAGCAAGCGATGTTAGTGAGATGCCCATGATGTTCATCAGCAGCAAAAAGGCGATACCAAAAATCGCAATCTCACTCGCCTTTAGCGCCAGCTCCCGCATCGCAGGCCGCATTTCCTGCTGATTTTTAATGATAGTCGTCGTCTGTGTATTCGACCAACGCCCCAGCCAAAAAATAACGCCACCGACGACAGCAAAGCGCACAAGGAACAACAGCGAGAAACTCAAGTTTCCAAGGGGAATGACGGTGGAATCAAGCTTAGCTGTCGCGACCCCCAAAAGACCAAGCGCATAAACGGCGGCCACGGGGATCAAAAGGTATTTCCCAAGCAGTTTTAGGAAGGGATCGTTCACCACATCCTTTACAAGAATGCGTGCCCCCAAGAACAGGAATAGCCGATTGCCAAATGCAATGACGGCCCCTGATCCAAACATAGAGCGGGTGATATTTTCTCCAATGCCGGTCAAGACATAAGCCAGAACCGGCAGCAGCAGTGGGATGAACTGAAGAACAAAGCGACGCGCCTTTGCGAAGATTGTATTCTGGTCTTCCGCAGGGGTTAGAAGCTTTGTCAAAATCGGGCGTACGCGCCGGGTGATCCACAAAGCGATCAGAAACGCCACAACCAGCAGCGCAAATTGAGACCACGCGGCGGGGCTTAGCAGCCAAGACTGCGCGATTTCCCATCCCTGTTCCGCATAGCCAATAGCCTGCTGCACGATTTCTGGCATCTGTTCCATGTGGCCCCTCTAGAGCGTAAGCCGAAGTGTTTCATTCTCTTGCCCGTTTGGTCAGAAAACCTCAAGAACGACGTTCAAACTAGGGACATAGTGCTTTGATCTGTTGCGCTATCTTTGGATCTGCATCGAGGACATCAGTCGCAAGGGAGTGGGCAGTCTCTATCAGGGCGTCATTAGGAACAACCTGATCCACAAGCCCAAAGTCCAATGCTTGCTCGCTTGTTAACTTTTGTCCGGCGAGTAACACCAACTTTGCGCGAGATGGCCCGATCAGGTTTGCCATGCGGATCGGGTCGGACGGTTGCGGAAGAAATCCGTGCTTCATCACAGGATAAAAGAACTTGGTCGACGGCACGCAGATCCGCAGATCACAGGCGAGCGCCATTCCCATAGCTCCCCCGGCCAGCGTGCCGTTCAAAGCTGCAATTGTCAGGCCAGGCAATTCTGCGATTGCGCCAGAAAGCTGCTCCCACAATGGGCTGGTCGCCAAGCCCGCACGCGCTGCATCTAAATCAGCCCCGGCAGAAAACACCTTGCCCCGACCTGTCAAAACCAGAGCACGGGCGCCATGCGCCTCTTTCGAAACATCAATCAGGTCAGTCAACATCTGCTCGGTCAAGGCATTGGCCTTGTCGGGGCGGTCAAGGGTGACAACCCACAGCCCGTTGACTTGTGTATCAAGGGTAATCAAGTCAAGCTGACCTTTCTACGTATACTTTCACTGCGCAATGAAACTTCACCGCCGCACCATTCATCTGCATCGCTGGAACACATCCACAATAGTGTCTTGGCAGGCCATTCAGGTGGGACATGATCCTCCCAATCCAACTGACTAACCGGGTTAATGCCGCTCGCTTTGATGTCTCGCTGCATTTGCGTGGCAACGGTGCCAGGCGATAGGCTGATTGCGCGAATGCCTTGCTCACGTGCTTCGGCGTCTATGGAACGGGTCAACATCAACGCCCCGGCCTTAGAGGCACAATAGGCGCTCCAACCCTCGTAGGGATTCGATGCCGCGCCAGAGCCAATCGTTAAGATTGTTCCACCACCTGCCGCAATCATAACCGGCATTGCCGCCCGCATTCCGTTGAACACGCCTTTGATGTTTACATCAATCACGTGCCCCCAAGCGTCAGGTGACG
Source organism: uncultured Paracoccaceae bacterium (assembly GCA_947498415.1). Taxonomy (GTDB): domain Bacteria; phylum Pseudomonadota; class Alphaproteobacteria; order Rhodobacterales; family Rhodobacteraceae; genus Cognatishimia. Next base: position 678,445 of record CANMKB010000001.1, on the reverse strand, counting down.
CGTTTGAAAGATGCTCAATCGGTTCAAGCAAACCCGCATTGTTGATCAGCACATCAAGCCCACCAAAGGCCTGAACACAGGCTTCGACCGCCTTTTCAACTTCCCAATAACGACTTACGTCGCAGGGAATCGCGATCGCCTTTGGCCCTAATTCCGCAGTTAAATCAGCAATTGCCTCTTCGCTGCGCGCAACAAGCGCGACATTTGCACCGGCTTCGGCGAAAACTCGCGCAGCCGCCGCCCCAATGCCCCGGCTTGCACCGGTGATCAAAACCGTCTTTCCCTGAATATCCACTATGACACGTCTCCGTCATTGACTTTGATATAAGCTGTAATCGTGGGCATCGGCCTGGTCTAGTGTCTTGCCCCTTGACCCTGCGTTGATGAATACCGATTTTGGTAGGGACATTTTATTTGGAAGGGTTTGTCATGAAAGTTTTGACAAAAATGAGCGGCTCCACCGCATTAGCTTGCCTTTTTGTGGCAAACGCTGCACAGGCTGACGTGACCGCACAAGAGGTCTGGGGTGATTGGCGCGATTATTTTGAAAGCTACGGCTATGAAGTTTCTGCATCAGAAAGCACTTCTGGCGATACATTAACGGTCAGCGGTCTGGCGATGGCAATGGTTTTGCCGGAGGACGAGGGCACGTTTGTCATGAACATGCCAGAGGTCACGTTTACCAATCAAGGCGACGGCAGTGTTGCCATCGGGATGCCAGCCAAAACCACCATCGACTTTGATGTAGCCCCTGAAGATGGCGAAAAGGTCGATGCAACGATCGAGATGGATTTGACCGGCATGGCCACAGTGGTGTCCGGTGATCCAAACGACATGTCCTACAGCTACACAGCTGCTAGCCTCGACATGTCGCTGACCAAACTTCTGGTGGATGACGTCAAGCTAGATGATGTGACATTTATCCTAAGCATGGCGGATGTCATTGGTCAGTCGACCATGAAACGTGGCGACATGCGTGAAGCCCAGCAAACATTTAACACTGGTACAGTGACCTACGAAGTGCGCGTCGTTGTTCCAGAAGAAGACAGCAATTTCGTTATAACAGGCGACATGGAATCCATGCGGTTTAGTGGCGATGGTATCCTGCCAAATGTGATTGATGCGGCCGATCCTGCTGCATTGTTCCGGTCCGGCCTTTCCTTTGGCGGTCGTTTTGAACAAGGCCCTACTACTCAGCAGATAACAGCATCAGACAACGGCGAACCCTTTAGCCTTGAAAGCACATCGTCAGGCGGCGAGCTTGAGTTTGGTATCAAAGATGGCGCCATCGTCTACAATGGCAACGCAAAAGACATTGCTGTTTCTGTAGCGGGTGCAGAAATCCCTTTTCCGGTTTCCTTTGACCTTGAAGAAGCAGGCTATCGACTGGAATTTCCAATGCTGGCCTCTGAAGAAGAGCAGAACTTTGCCTTAGGCATGACTTTGGGTGGGCTTACTGTCCCCGACGTTCTGTGGAACCTGTTTGACGCCGGTGCTGTCTTGCCACGTGATCCAGCGACCGTTTCCTTTGACTTGGAAGGCAAAACAAAACTTCTCAAAGACTTGATGGATCCCGAGCTGGAAAACAGTGACGAATTCCCAGGTGAGCTGAACGCACTTAGCTTGACAGATTTGGTGATTGAGCTTGGCGGCGCGGAACTGACCGGTGCAGGTGATTTCACGTTTGATAACACTGACACTGATAGCTTTGACGGTATGCCTCGCCCGCAAGGTGCAGCAGATTTCCGTTTGCTTGGCGGCAACGGGCTGCTCGATAAGATTGTTGAAATGGGCTTTATCTCAAGCGAAGACGCCATGGGTGCACGTATGATGATGGGCCTGTTTACACGCCCAGGCACAGCCGAAGACGAACTGACTTCGCGGATCGAAGTCAACGAACAAGGTCACGTGATGGCAAATGGACAACGTCTGAAGTAACGATCTGACGATTCAGTTTTGGGCCGTGCAATTCAATTTGCGCGGCCCATTTCATTGGCAGTGCTTGCTTTGCTTCGGCTCGCAGTCTACCTGATTGATATAAGAATATTGGAGGCCCAATGAGCTCTAATCTGGACGATTTGACCCAGCGCTTAATCGCCGCTGCAAAAACTGCGGGCGCTGATGCAGCTGATGCAATGGCAATGCAAGGTACCTCGGTCTCGATCGATGTGCGTGGTGGTAAGCTAGAACACGCTGAACGTTCAGAGGGCATCGACATTGGGTTGCGGGTATTTGTCGGCCAAAGAGCCGCAAATGTCTCTGCATCGGATGTGTCCGAATCCACGCTGCACACCATGGCCGAGCGCGCCGTGGCCATGGCGAAAGAGGCCCCCGAAGACCCAAACATTGGGCTTGCTGATCCGCAGCAACTCGCCCGCAGTTGGGATCTCGATGCTCTTGAATTATTTGACCCAGCGGCCGAACCAGAACCCGAAGCATTGCAACGCGATGCGGCGGAGGCCGAAGCTGCTGCACTGGGATATGAGGGTATCTCTCAAGTTCAGGCCGCAATGGCTGGATATAGCTCTACCCAGGTGCACCTAGCCGCGAGCAATGGATTTACAGGTGGGTATCAGCGCACCAATCGTGGCACGTCTTGTGTTGCGATCGCAGGTTCAGGCGCAGAAATGGAGCGCGATTCTGATGGTGACAGCCGCATTCATCAGGCTGACCTACGCAGCCCTACAGATATTGGCCAGCAAGCTGCAGAGCGAGCGCTTGCCCGGCAAAATGCCAAACAACCGCCAACAGGGGCGTTTCCAGTCTTGTTTGACGAGCGCGTCTCATCCTCATTAATTGGACATCTTCTGGCCGCCTCAAATGGCGCGTCAATTGCGCGCGGCTCTTCATGGCTCATGAACGCCCTTGGAGAAGATATTCTGCCTAAAGAACTGTCACTCATCGAAGACCCCCACCGTGCACGCGTCACCGGCTCTCGTCCGTTTGATGGCGAAGGGCTCGCCACGCGAAAACGAGCGATTGTCAGCAACGGCACTTTGAAGGGCTGGACACTTGATTTGGCAACAGGCCGCAAACTGGGTCTGGAAAGCACTGCAAACGCGGCGCGTGGCCCAGGCGGTTCCCCGTCACCAAGTAACTGGAACATCCAGCTCACCCAGGGATCAGCGACAAAAGACGACTTGATCGCCGATATGGGCACAGGTCTGATTGTAACCTCTCTTATGGGTTCCACCATCAATCCAAACACTGGCGACTATTCTCGTGGAGCCTCGGGGTTTTGGGTTGAGAATGGTGAAGTCACGCACGCGATAAACGAATGCACGATCGCAGGAAACTTGCGAGACATGTTGCGCCGCATCCTCCCAGCAAACGACGCTCGCACACATTTGTCTCGGGTTGTTCCATCGCTCTTGATCGAAGGCATGACACTTGCCGGGAGCTGATCTTCAACTCTTGATCGACGCAGCAAAGGAAGCTGGGCGGATCGCGACCGGCTATGCCGCAAACGGTGTGGAAGCCTGGGATAAGCCCGATGGGGCTGGACCCGTCACCGATGCCGACATCGCTGTAAACGATATGCTCGAGACCGAGCTCCGTGAGGCCCGCCCAGATTATGCGTGGCTATCCGAAGAATCTGTCGATACCACAGAGCGGCTTTCAGCCGATGCCGTGTTTATCATCGACCCCATTGATGGCACCCGCAGCTTTATCGAAGGGGCCAAAACATGGGCCCATTCGATTGCAATCGCGCAAAAAGGTGTGGTCACGGCTGGCGTGATTTACTTACCTCTGCTTAATTTGCTTTACACAGCAGAAAGAGGACAAGGCGCCCGTCTGAATGGTGAAATCATCCGCACTGGGGATCAAGCAGATCTGAATACCGCAGAGATCTTGGCAACCAAGCCATCCATGGACCCGCGCCATTGGAAAAAGCCGCAAACCTTTACGCGCCACCACCGTCCGTCCCTTGCTTATCGTTTGTCGCTGGTGGCTCAGGGGCGCTTTGATGCGATGCTAACGTTGCGGAAATCGTGGGAGTGGGACATCGCGGCCGGCGATCTTATTGTGCGTGAGGCTGGCGCTACGACGTCAGATCAAAACGGGCAACCCTTGCTGTTTAACAACGCTGATCCACGTCTTGCCGGGGTTGTAGCGGCCAACGACACGCTTCATGCGGACATACTAAAGTCGCTCTGCGATTAGCCGTAAACATCCACAAAGTTCTTTAGAATGCGTGCTGGTGACACCACATTCGCGGCGCGGCACATTTCGACCAATTCATCCGCTTCGGAAGGATCAAAATAACCGTTATGCTTATAAATTTCGACCCGAAGCTCAAAGCTTTTTGCGTCAGCTTCCGGGTGGAATTGGGTCGCATAAACGTTCTGACCATAGCGGATCATCTGGTAGGGACAGGTCTCTGACATCACCAAATGAACGCATCCTTCTGGCAGAGTTTGCAAAGCTTCTTTATGGCCCACAAACGCTTCGAACTGATCAGGTACTCCCTCAAGCAACGGATCAGATTTACCAGTTTCGGTTAGGCGGCAATCTGCTGCGCTGACCTCTTCACCATAATTATCTTTGTTCACATGCCGACCAAGATGATGGCCCAAAACACCGATGCCGTAACAGCAACCAAGGAACGGGAAATCACGCTTGGTGATTTCAGGCATCAGCGACAAGATAGCGCTTTCGATGCGTGCTTCGATGGGTGATTTGGCTTCGGGTGCATCACTGACACAGCCCGGGCCTCCGCCCACAATGACTCCAGCATAATCTGATAGATCCAAGTCTCTTGGCAGTTCTTCCTGATCCAACTGGATACGATGAGTGCGGTCGACGTTCAGCTCTGCCTTATCAAGAATGGCGTGAAATTCATCATCGCTGGCGTCTTGTTCAGGGCGCAATTGCAGGATCAAAAACGGTTTCATCGTTAGCCTTGGTCTCTCGGGTTTCAAATGAGGTGCCCGATATATGGCATAAGGTCAACCACTCTGCCCTTGTCGCCCATGTCGCCACGCTTTAGTTTAGCCTTTAAATCTCGTCCGTTGCGGCATGGCCGCTCCCTTGCGCAATGAGCCTTATAACGTGGCAACATCTCTTTCACTCTCAGCCTACCTTGCGTTTGCCAGACGCGAAGGTAAAACTTTGCCAAAGATTGACCAACCACGCCCAATTGGAACGCTGCTTTGGCTTCATTGCTCTGAACCCGTGAAGGCAACAGCGCTGGCCCAGCTTGGTCTGCGATTGGCGCAACAGCGTGGAAACACCGAAGTTCTGCTGACATTATCTCCGGGCCGAAGACTGCCGAAACAATTGCCAAATGGGGTGATCTATGCCGAGGCCCCTTCGGAAAATCCGTCTGATGTAAAAGTGTTCTTAGATCACTGGAAGCCAACCGCCTCGATCTGGATTGGTCCGTGGCTCCGCCCGTCTCTTCAAGTCGAAGCCGCCGATAGAGGCATTCCGATGTTTCTGCTGGATGCCGATGAGCCTGGACTTGAAAGCAAACGGTGGCGATGGCTACCAGACTCGCTGCGCACATCGCTTGCATTGTTTACACGGATATTTGCAAGCAACGCTGCTGCGGGCTTTCGTTTACGAAAAACGATTGGCAGCGATTCCGCTATCGAAGACAGCGGGCAAATTCTTGAAGACAGCCCTGCGCTAAAATGCAACGCAACGGACCTCGAAGACCTGAGCGAAGCTTTAAAGGCACGCCCATCTTGGTTGGCGGCCCGCATATTGCCCGCAGAGCTTTCCTTTGTGCTTCATGCGCACAAGACCACCAGTAAGATTTCGCCAAGATTGCTGCTGATCATAGTCCCTGAACACGCCTCAGACGCTGTCGACCTTCGTGAAAAATGCATTGAGGCCGGGTGGCGTGTTGGAAGCTGGGACGATGGCGAAGTGCCAGATGAAAAAATGGAAATTCTCATCGCTGAGAACACCGCAGAGTTGGGTTTGTTTTACCGCATTGCCCCGATCACATTGATGGGCTGCTCGCTTGTTTCGGGCCAAGGAGGGCGTAACCCGTTTGAACCCGCAGCCCTAGGGTCTGCCGTGCTTTATGGGCCCGGCGTACGCAACCACCTCGATGCCTACTCAAGGCTGGCACGTGCAGGCGGCGCACGCATTGTGCGTGACGCAGAGACTCTGTCAGCAGCCTTATCTCGTTTGATGGCCCCTGACCAAGTGGCTCAAATGGTTCATGCGGGCTGGGAAACAGTATCTGAAGGGGCAATCGTCGTGGATCGAGTGGTTGAGTGTGTGAATGAGGCCCTTGATGAAAAAGGGGCCAATTGATGCGTGCGCCAGAGTTTTGGGACAACCCACCAAACCGTCCAGGCATCAAGGCGAACTTGCTCGCCCCTCTTGGTGCACTTTATGCAATTGCCACCGCAAAGCGGATTTCCAAGCCCGCAAGCCTTAAGCCGACGATCCCAGTGATCTGTATCGGGAACTTAAATGCAGGTGGCACCGGCAAAACTCCGACCGCGATGGCCATGATTCAACGTCTACAAGGAATGGGCAAAACCGTGCATGTGGTTTCGCGTGGATATGGTGGATCTCTCGAAGGGCCCCTTCAGGTTAATGAGCGGATTCATCAGGCAAGTGACGTTGGGGATGAGCCATTGTTGCTTGCGGCCTTTACGCCAACATGGGTTGCAAAGGATCGGGCCTCCGGTGTTCGCGCAGCACAAGAGGCTGGTGCCGATGCTGTTCTGTTGGATGATGGGTTTCAAAACCCTTCTGTGCCCAAGGATTTTTCGATCATTGTGGTCGATGCCCAGCGCGGGTTTGGTAACGGCCTTTGCATTCCTGCTGGCCCATTACGTGAACCAGTTCAGGCCGGGCTATCCAGAGCAGATGTGGTGCTTTCAATAGGCTCTAATAAGGCCCAATCTGACTTTCTCGAGATCTGGGGATCATCGGTCACCGTTCCACATGCAAAAGGGGAAGTTATGCCCCTAGAAACGGGCATGGACTGGACAGAAACACCAATGATTGCCTTTGCTGGCATTGGGTATCCAGAGAAATTCTTTGGCACACTTCGCACACTTGGGGCCAATGTGGTTCAAACCCATGCGCTGGATGATCACCAACCGCTTACATCCAGCCTGCTGGCACGTTTGGATGCGGATGCTCGGAAACTTGGAGCGCAACTTGTCACCACCGAAAAAGATGCCGTGCGTTTGCCCGCGGCCTATCGGCAAAAGGTTCTTCCCCTGCCGGTCCGGCTAGAGATTTCAGACTGGTCAGTGATCGACAATGCGTTAAACGCACTCTTCTGACACGAAAACGCCCGCCAGTGGCGGGCGCTAATACCGATACGTTACGAACGGATTACAGCATACCGTCCAGCAGTTCTTTCAATTCTGAATAGCTCATGTTGCTGTATTTCGTGCCATTGATCAAAAAGGATGGAGTGCCAGTCACCTGATCTTCTGCTGCGTTGCTCTGGTACCAAGCAACCAGTTCTTTGGCGTTATCTTCATCTTGTAAACAGCTTTGCAGCTGTTCGTCTCCAAGACCTGCAAGGCGGCCCACCTTACGGATCGCATCCGCAATCGCGACAGGATCACCCGCACGTGCCCATTCAGACTGCCCTTTCATCAACAGGTCAGTGATGCCAAAGAAGCGCTCTTGTCCGCCACAACGTGCAATCATCGAAGCCCAAAGACCAAAGCGGTCAAAATACACCTCTCGGAACACGAATTTAACTTTGCCGCTATCGATGTAATCCGCCTTGAGTTGCGGATAAACATTCTCATGAAAGCTGGCGCAGTGTGGACATGTGAAAGATGCATACTCAATCAATGTGATCGGCGCACTCGCATCACCCAATACCATTTCTGGAATGCCAGACGTATCAACGTCACTGCTCTGTGGTGTGTCCACGGAAGTTTGTGCCACCGCTGGCGTGCTGCCGCCCTTGGACAGATAATAACCACCTGCTGCAATGCCGATCACAACGGCAACAATGATTGGAATAATTCGGTTCATCACTGAAACCTTCCTCAGTTCTTTGATTTGGATAAAACGTTGTTTGCCAATTGCTCTAATGCGTCCCGCAAACCTGCATCTTGTACAGGGGACGCCATCGAATTGGCTTCTTTTTGCACGGCCGGATTGGGCGGTGCTTTGGGTTTCGTGGGTGCGGCCTGAAATTGTGCCTGACCTTCAGAAAAGCCGGTCGGTGCGGTCTGTGTGATACGCAGCCGCGCAATGGCGTTGTATCCATAGGCTGCGTTGACCTTTTCGCGTAGCCGCTCTTTTTGCATTTCAAGCATCGGCGCCTGTGCACCGGTTGTAAGCACTGTCAGTGTCGCGCCAAACCCTTGGCGGCCATATTTTACATCAACAGGCTTGCAGATGGATGCGGTCTCTTGTCCGACGATCTCGGTCCAATGAGTCAAAACACGGGTAACTGCAAAACCACGCGTTTCACCCGCCTTGCGAATGCGATCGCGCAGCAGGGTAGACGTGCGTTGAAAGCCTTTGTACGACGCTCTGCGCATGGGGCCCTTGCATCCTTTCGTTTGACACTATCTTAGTGCGATATGCCGCTGAGGCCAGCTAAGATAATATTGAGGGTATAACACTTGTGTGAGCAGCCGAAAGCCGCCGATTTACTGGATTGGTATGATCATCACGCGCGCAAGATGCCGTGGCGGGTCTCTCCAGCAGATCGCAAAGCAGGTGTTGCCCCTGATCCCTATCGAATCTGGATGTCAGAGATCATGCTGCAACAAACCACAGTTGCGACCGTTAAAGACTATTTTCGAAAATTCACCGGTCGCTGGCCAACGGTCTATGATCTCGCCAACGCAGCAGACGAGGATGTCATGGCAGCCTGGGCTGGTCTTGGCTACTACGCACGCGCTCGTAACCTTTTGAAATGCGCCCGCGTCGTAGCAAACGACCTTGGTGGCACATTTCCAAGCCGAATCGATGACCTACTCAAGCTCCCCGGGGTTGGGCCCTATACTGCTGCAGCGGTCGCATCCATTGCCTTTGATCAACGCGCGACGGTAGTAGACGGCAATGTTGAACGCGTCATGGCGCGGATGTATGACATTCACACACCCCTTCCAGCAGCGAAACCTGAACTCACCGAATGCGCAGATTCTTTGACGCCGGCAAGGCGCCCCGGCGACTATGCGCAAGCGGTGATGGATTTGGGTGCAACGATTTGCACCCCGAAAAACCCTGCTTGCGGTATTTGCCCATGGCGCTCACCTTGCCTGGCGCGGGTAGAAGGCACCGCTGCACAACTGCCTAAGAAAACACCTAAAAAGCCAAAGCCCATTCGTTTGGGCACCGTCTACATCGCCAAACGCGTGGATGGCGCTTATCTGCTTGAACGGCGGCCAGACAAAGGCCTGCTTGGCGGCATGTTGGGATGGCCCGGATCAGATTGGACCGAAGGAGAGGTACCAGACCATTCCGTGCCGATACGTGCAGAGTGGAAGGAAATTCCGGCTGAGGCCCGCCATACATTCACCCACTTTCATCTGCGCCTATCGGTAAAGACTGCATTGGTTCCAATGGATCGCACGCCATCGATTGGCGAGTTCGTCACATTGCCTGACTTTAGCCCTTCAGATTTGCCTACTGTGATGCGCAAAGCCTTTGACTTGACGTCAGGCGGTCGGGGAATTGCGCAAACTTAACTATTCTGTGCAGAATGGCCGAAACGGACATAAAGAACGCAGCAGTATGACAGATATCAGTATATCGCCCTCTTTCAGTTCTTTGCGCAAAGCCCTGCCCTTTTGGTTTCCAACCTTGCTGGTGCCATTGATTTGGTTCAGCGCCTTTCAAGGGGGATGGTGGGTTATCAGCGCCCCGTTTGCGACATGGTTTCTGTTCTCCGTTCTAGATGCGGCGATTGGCCTGAATGTATCAAATGAAAATCCGGCAACCCCAGATGCAGAGCTTAGCTTCTATCGTGGCGTAACAGTTGTTTGGCCAGCTCTACAATTTTTAACCCTATTCGGTTTGATCGCCTATGTTCCAAATGCCGACCACTTGGGGACATGGGAAGCGATTGGATTATTTTTCGGTGTTGGCGTCATGACCGGAACAATTGGCATCAACTTTAGCCACGAGCTGATGCACCAAAAACCCAAATGGGAACGTTGGTTAGGCGATATTTTGTTGGCCATGGTTCTATATTCGCATTTCAGAAGCGAGCACTTGCTGGTGCATCACAGATACATCGGAACCCCCAAAGACCCTGTCACCGCCCGCTACAATGAAGGTTTCCATCGGTTTTATCCTAGGGTTTTATGGCAGTGCCTTGCCTCTGCATTCAACGCTGAAAAGGATATGTTGGCACGCAAAAAACGCGCATGGCATGATTTATCTAACCCGTTTTTCCGCTATTGGACGTTGCAGGCACTCATGTTGCTTTTGGCGGTATTGATCGGGGGATGGTTTGGCCTTGGGATGTTTGCACTGCAGGCCGGTGTTGCGGTCTGGCAGCTCGAACTCGTTAACTATGTCGAACACTACGGCCTCACGCGTGAACACATTGGTGAAGGTAAATACGAACACGTTAAACCTCAGCACAGTTGGAATGCTGCCCACGCCGCAACCAATTGGCTTTTGATTAATCTGCAAAGGCATTCTGATCACCATTACAAACCAGATCGCCGGTTTCCTTTGCTACAAAACTACGGCACGTCAGAGGCACCGCAGCTTCCTTTTGGTTATCCCATCATGACGATGGTTGCGATGGTTCCGCCACTATGGCGCAGAATAATGAACCCAAAGGTTCGAGCGTGGCGCAAGGCCAATTATCCACACATCAAAGATTGGCAGCCTTACAACAAGGCGACCAACCCGATGCCACGCTAAGCGCTAGCCAATGGAGGCACGACACAACACAATGTTGTCGCGCTCTAGATCATTACTCCAGATAATTTCAGCGTCCCGATCCCAATTGATGCGATCATAACCATCTTTTGGACGAACGTCCCTTTCGCTATGCACCACCGCACTGTCCCATCCACTGTCATCGAATGAAGGCGCGGTCCAATTCGCTGGCGCTTCACTGATGTTTCCCGCACAATCGCCTTGCCCCACAATTGGATTTCCTTGCTTGGCACAGGAGGTTTGAATCGGGGCATGGTGAATCACTTGGCAATTCCAATCCGCCCCCGAAACACCCAGAATATGTCCGGCCGCATCCGAGAACTGAAGAATCGCACCGCCATCGCCCATCTGTTGCTTGCGGCTCCCGATGTATTCAAGCCCGGTGTCATTCTCCATAAAGTCACGCAATTCTACTGCGATTGTCATCGGCAGATCAGCGTTAAACTTGATACGTTCTGCATTAAAGGAACGCTCAGTTTTATAGGCCACAGAATCTTCTGCGATCTTTGTGCCGTTCACATGCAAGGCAAACCAGTTATCCACCCAAATTTCGGCCGTAACTTTTGTCGCACCGTCGCTGTTAATCGACTGTTCTCCGATATGCCTTGGATCATTCGCTAAGGCGTGGGAGCCTGCTGCAATCAAAAGTGCTGCTAAAACGTTGGTACGATAGTTCATTTTTCTGACCCTCAAATTTTCTATAGTTTAACACGTCGAAGCCCGGATTTTCCGTCGAAAAAAAGCCCCGCCAAAAAGGCGGGGCAAGGTAAGGTGCCACATGAAAGTCAGATCACGGGCACCGGCGGTACCTCGGCAATGGTCCTGCGGAGATTAGCAGGCCAAGGTATACTCGTGTTCTGAATTCAGTTTGGGCGTTGGGCCATCTCGTCGCGAATTTCCTGACGCAATGCGTCAATCGGAACGTGTTTGCCCTCTTTCTTATACGTCCAATATGTCCAGCCATTACAGCTTGGTGCGCCTTCATAGGCGGCGCCAACCTGGTGAATGGACCCTTTGACGTCGTTGCCAATCAACGTGCCATCTGCACGCACCTTGGCTTTGTAGCGCCCATTGGTAGACCGTAGCTCTTCGCCGGGACGCAGCATGCCGCGCTCGACGAGTTGGCCGAAAGGGACGCGAGGTTGTGCTCGCTTGGAAGTGGAGACCTCAAGTGCCTCGGTGTCGTACTTGCGAACGGCTTTGATGCGCTTTTCCGCAACTTTACGATACGCTTCTTCGCGTTCAATACCGATAAATTCGCGACCAAGCATCTTGGCAACGGCACCCGTGGTACCAGTGCCAAAGAACGGATCAAGCACAACATCACCCGGGTTGGTCGAACCAATCAACACACGATGCAAAAGGCTTTCCGGCTTTTGTGTGGGATGCGCTTTGTCACCGTTGTCGTCTTTCAAGCGCTCGTGCCCGTTACAAATCGGCAAAACCCAGTCAGACCGCATTTGAACGCCTTCGTTCAAGGCTTTCAGCGCGTCGTAATTAAAAGTGTACTTTGACCCTTCAGATTTAGACACCCAAATCATGGTTTCATGCGCGTTGGTGAAACGCTTGCCACGGAAGTTTGGCATTGGGTTAGACTTGCGCCACACCACATCGTTCAAAATCCAGAAGCCCTGGTTTTGAAGCTCTGCGCCCATGCGAAATACGTTGTGATAGCTACCGATCACCCACATCGCGCCTTCTGGCTTGAGAATGCGACGTGCAGCGGCCAGCCATTCGCGGGTGAACTTGTCATAAGCTGCGAATGACGAAAACTGATCCCATTCGTCGTCAACGGCATCAACTTTAGAGTTGTCAGGGCGATGAAGATCACCCTTCAGCTGAAGGTTATACGGGGGATCTGCGAAAATTAGGTCAACGGATTCTTCTGGCAGGCTGTTCATCATTTCGATGCAATCACCAGCAAGAATCGTGTTTAGAGGGAGCGCCGCGGCGCCCTTCTTCTTTGGTTTTTTCGTCATTTTACTGCCTCAGTAGCGTGGCGGATTTTTCCGCTCTATTTGTAACCAGGCACTTTTGTGCTCTTAGGTTATCCACAGGATCAACTAAAGTGGATTCCACGTCAATTTGTTTTTTGAATCAGGAAGTTATGTTTTTAGCTTGATACAATATGTTGTGTATGGGCTTAAACGACACCCGATGATGTGGGGTTATCCCCAGGCTGTGGATAGCTTCGCGGTGCTGTTTGGTCGGGTAGCCTTGGTTCGACTCCCACCCATAGCCGGGGAACTGTTGCGCCAATGCCAGCATATGTCGATCACGTCGAACCTTGGCGACAATTGAAGCTGCTGAAATTGAAACGCTTTTTGCGTCTCCTTTGACCACTGCTTCGGCCGGTACATTCAATCCCTTTGGAATGAGCTTGCCATCTATCAGAACATAATCAGGACGGCCGGACAGGTTTTGAACGGCGCGGGTCATCGCCAAAAGGCTTGCTTGTAGAATGTTGATTTCGTCTATTTCGGCGACACTGGCTTCTCCAAACCCAACATCTGCAACTGCCAAAATTTCCTCATACAGCGCTTCACGGCGCTTCAAAGACAGCTTTTTAGAATCGTTAAGGCCTTCGGGAATTTGGTTGGGGTCCAGAATCACTGCGGCGGCCATAACTGGCCCGGCCAACGGCCCCCGCCCCACTTCATCGGTTCCTGCAACTAAAGTGGCGCCGTTTGAAAGGGCAATATCTTCGAGGCTGTAATCTGGCTGTGTCATGCGACATCTGAAACCTTAGATCCGCCCCTATCGCAAGAAAAATCCGGCACCATCGAAACGGTGCCGGATCTTCGGGGCGGCTGGGGATGCACGTTAAGCCCCTATGCTCGACCTCAACGCTCGCAAGTCAAAGTCGTGTTTATTTGGATGCCAGGTAAAACCCTTTGTTCCGCAGACAACGCATTTGGTACCCCTGGCGAGGGCCATCGTAGGTACGAACGCGTGTCTTACATTGGCGCGGTAGCTGATTCACGTGGGTGTAACGCTTTTCAAGGCAACGCTGACCCAACATGCGCACACGGCCATCCCATGTGTCATGTACCCGCAGGCAACGAGCTGGCAGCGCCTTCCGGCGAATACTCGGACGAGGGGGCGTGACCTTTTGCTTGTGGCGAGAGGCGGCCTCAGCCTTGTTATTGCTCTCAATCGCCTTCCCAATAATGATCAGGGCGGTTGCCCCGAATAGGATTTTGGCAAGATCATCATTCCCGGCTTTGGCCGGGGCAGCAGACAGTGAAATCCCCGTCACCGTGACAGCGGCGATTAGGATTGAAGTTATAAATTTGCGGGACATGGCGTGTCCTTTCATCAGGTGGCAGTTGCGGTTCTGTTGGCCGCGAAAGATGCGACCTTGATGAACTCAGACTGGCGCCACCTGCCAAAGACAGGCAATAACAGGGCCACGTTATCGAATAACACGCCTCGAAACCTCTGTTGTTATTGAATATCTATCGCGTTCACAGCAGAGTGATGGGCATGAGACACTTGCTGACCAAAACGCTTTTCATAGCGGCAGTCACCTTAGCGGCGCACAGCGCCCAGGCGGAATGCTATGCGGATTACAAAGCCAAACAGAACAATCCCCTGCGGCTGCACTATGGTGTTGCCCAGATCAACGGCACCTGCTCTGCCTCTCAAGCCAAGCGCGAACTTCAACCACGATTGACGTCTGATGGTTGGGTTTTACTGAATGTTCTGTCAGTCTTTGATTCAAGTGGTCTAGCTGCAAGGAAAGCCGATGCAGGAAAATTCTTCCTCCGCTATTGAGGCCCGCCAAATCGGCGGTCGTGTGGTCACGTTTGGGATTATCGCCATCGTGGCCATTTTGCTGGGTGCGGGTGCTTTGCTTTTATTCACGCTCCCCGATGCAAATGCGTTTAATGCACGGGTCGAACAATTGTTTGTCGAGAATGACGATCTCACCAAGCAAGCAGATCTTAAGCTTCTGGAGATTCTGGCCCAGTCGGGCACTAGCTTTGCCGAGATTCTTTCCAGCTATCGCATGGTGATATTTGTGCTGCTCATCTTTGCGACGGCCATGATGATTGCCGCACTCGTGTTTTTGGTGATGCTGATTACGATGAACCGACGCATGGCGCAGATCGAACGATCTGGCATTCAGGTGAATTCCCTATTGATCAGCCGCGACGAGAAAAAGGTCTACCTCAACAATATGGGCTTTAAGCTTACCGATGCCGCGCTGGAAACTTTGTCGGTGCTGGCAGAGGCACGGATGGATGACGATGTACTGTCGGGGATCGAGATCGAGGCCATGATCTCTGGAAAGCCTCAAGGGGATTGCGAAGAAGCGGCAGGTGCGACCCGGATCAAACGTCTGCGCGACAGTCTGGGCAATCAGATGGTCAGTGAGCTTCTGGTAAAAAACATCGCGCGGCGTGGTTATATGCTAGGCATCGACAAAGACGTCATTCGCGTGATGTAGCTATTCGTCTTTGACGCGTCCGCGCATCGCTTTGACTTCGCCGCGTTCTTTTTTGGCCTTTAGGCGACGTTGCTTGCTGCCGTAAGTCGGTTTGGTCGCGATGCGCCTTTTTGGCTTTATGGTTGCCTTCAAAATCAAATCTGCAAGACGCTCCCGCGCGATATCTCGATTGCGGGCCTGACTTCGGGTTTCGTCACACTGAATGATCAGCGCACCCTCTTTGGTCCAACGCCGCCCCGCCAATCGTTTAAGACGTGATTTGACCGGGCCGGGAATGCTTGGCGACCTTTCTGCCTCGAACCGCAGCTCAACCGCCGTAGACACTTTGTTTACGTTCTGCCCACCAGGGCCGGATGCACGAACAAATTGCTCGGTCAGCTCCCAATCTTGGATGGTGATCTGTTCGTTCACTTTAAGCATATCAGGTGGTCTTTAGGGATATCGAAAAGGGCCGTTCCACCTGGGGAACAGCCCTTCGAGATGTATGGAGGTGCGCCGGTTAGGCAGCTACCAATTTGAAGTTCTAATCAGCCAAGGGCTGCCCTAGCTGCCGTCCCTCCGAACTGTTCCGACACCGTTCTCCGTGACTTCTCTAGACAATGGGCACCTCCTTTCAAGCTGTTTTGCTAAGCTCAGGGTGCCACATTATTTGAATAAGTCAAAACAAAATAATGTGGTATTTGTAGATACTTTCCCCACGATGATGCGGATTGTCACAAGTGATGTGAAACTGAGCATTCTCCACACAAGAGCATTTGAATCGTATGAAATTTTTGCTAACATCGCCGCAGAAGATCAGCCCGAACCCTGTGTTCGAGGCAACCGATACTCTACGATTTCCGTTCTTTGGAAAAACATAAAGTTATCGTCTGAGATCATCGTGAGACGCGTATCACCAAGATGATCCGTCCAGACCGTTAGTCCTTCTAGGTTATCGTGCTGCCCGACTGAGGTGGACAAAATAAGGTCTTCACGCAAGACACCGGCTTTCCCTAAAGTGAAACTGCGGACACGAGATCGAAATCCAAATCCAAAAAACCTGCGCTCAAGCACAAACAGCCGCCCGTCTGGGCCAAAGTCTGCTCCGACGGCCTCAAAGCCATCACGCTTGGGAATGTGGAAGGACCGATCCCAAACGCCATTTTCAAAGCGGTAAATCGGGATACCCTTGGGATCATCTTTTGGTGTTTCCGGCAAAGTATAAAGACGATTATCAGCATCAATTGCCAAGGCTTCCAGCGAGCCGTTGTGCCTCATTTTCTTAAAATCGCTGTGTCGCGGCAGATCTGTTGCCGGGCTATCGACACGTGCATAGCCCCGCACTTGATGCGATCCTTCGAAGGAAACAAACAGCCTTCCATCCTGGCCGATGGCCAGACCTTCGGAATCACCCTTTGGTGCGCCCACCGTTCTGCCACGCGCATCAGCCAATTCGTACACTTCTGAAGATTGAACCGACGTTATTTCACCGTTCACGCGAACCAAAGATGCCTCAACGATGTGCCCTCGGTCTGACAACGCAACAAATTGCCCATCATCCGTCATCTCAATCGCTGAAAACCCCCCAAACCATGGTTCAGGTTGGGCCCATTCTGTTTCTGACAACAATTGCGCCACACCGTCGGGTGTGGCGCGCACTTGCCAGCCAAGAAACACCGCCGCGACTAGCGCGACTGTAAAACGTTTACGCATTGATTAGGAAGATCCGCGACTGTGAGTT
Organism: uncultured Paracoccaceae bacterium; assembly: GCA_947498415.1. Lineage (GTDB taxonomy): Bacteria > Pseudomonadota > Alphaproteobacteria > Rhodobacterales > Rhodobacteraceae > Cognatishimia. The sequence continues at coordinate 661,424 of CANMKB010000001.1, read as the reverse complement.
CTCTTCGAGGTTTTGGTTTCGGAGCATTAGGGTTTGGAGGCGGTGGGTTCAAGATATTGTTCACCCATGTTTGCGCATCATCACATCCATCCCCGGCTGGCGGGGCCGCTTGGTTGGTGCAGCCCGGTGCATCATCTGGGCATGTCAGGCGCACATGGAAATGGTAGTGGTGCCCCCACCATGGCCTAACCTTACGCAACCAACTCCGGTCCCCTTTTTCATCCTTGCACATTTGCACCTTAGCGCCGGGGAAGACAAAAATTCGGGCTGTTCTTAGGTCTTTTGCGGCGGCTTTCAAGATTTCGTGGTGTTGGCGTGTCCACTTACTATTCACGTAAGCACCGTTGGACCGACGCATCGAGATTGAACTGATGTTTTCCCGTTCCGCGCGCGACAGATCAAGCCGCTTGGGCGGCAACATCCAAATGTCGATATCCATACCAATCTGATGGCTGCGGTGCCCGCTGAGCATTGGACCGCCGCGGGGCTGACTGATATCGCCGATATACAGCCCTTCCCAGCCAGACTGGCGGGCCGCTTTCGCCGACAGCGTCTTAATGAAATCGATGGTCTCTGGGTGCCCCCAGTTACGGTTGCGCGACAGGCGCATCGCCTGCCAAGTTGGCCCAGTCTCCGGAAGCATTTCAGCCCCGGCGATACACCCTTTTGCATATCCTCCATGCGGTTTGGGTGTTTGCACCGAGCCCTGAGGCCGAGCACCAAAGAATTGCTTGGCTGGCACGCCACGCATTTCTACAGGGACTTCTTGTTTGGCTGTTACACGTGTTACTTGCGGTTCTGATGACTGACACGCCATCAAAGCCAATAAGAACGTCATGCTTGTGAAGAGTTTTCCCATTCTGCTCGGTCCCCTTCTGGTTTCACCCAGCGTAACAGGATTAGTCCTAACAAGAAAAGAACGATCAGCGGAGAAATGCCAATCCGTGCGCTTTCGGTCGCAGCAGTCACAGCACCAATCGAGGCAGGCGCCAAAAACGACGTGGCGCGCCCTGACAGCCCAAACAAACCAAAGCTTTCCGTCGGGTTTTCAGGATCAGAGTGACGGACCATCAACGAGCGGCTGGCAGATTGCAGAACACCGCCCATGCCCCCAATCAGTATACCGCAGCCATAGAATATCAAATCCGGAACTCTAGACCCTTCGGCCAGTGAAATGCCAAATAGCTGCGTTCGGTCCATACCAACGACCACAACACACACGAACATCAAGACCCAAATGGCAAAGGTAATAACTGGCTTGGGCCCGTATTTTCGGTCAGCTTTGCCGCCAAGAAAACTAAACAACGCAGCGGCAATGATGCTGATAATCCCAAAGACACCGATCTGGACAATCGTCCAATCCAACACCAGCCGCGCATATGTACCACCAAAGCCATAAAGCCCGCCCAGCGCATCCCGGTAAAACATCGAAGACCCAAGGTAGGAGCTTAACGAAAGGCGATACCGCAAGGATGAGATTGACCCAGACAGGCGTTTTAGCGCCGCTGAAATGCTCGGTTTATTTCCATTTGGTGTGCGATCGCGCACCCATAGGAAGTACGGAACCATGAACACGACAAACCATATCGCGACAATTGGGCCAACAGCTCTTGTTCCTTCTTTTTGGCTCGCGTCCAGACCAAACGCAGGATCAAGCCCAAATAGGGTCTTTCCATTTGCCTGCTCGACAAAAAACGCGAGCAATATGATCAATGAAACCAATCCTCCCAGATAGCCAAAGGCAAATCCAGAACCAGAGATTTCACCAACCTCTTGGTCATCGCCCAGCCCAGGCAGCTGAGCATTTACAAAGATCAAAGCAAATTCTGCGCCGATAAAGCCAATGGCAAATAAGGTAAGCGTCTGCGTTAGGTTTGAGCCATCCGGCGACGCAAACCAAAGCGCCCCAGCCCCGATCACATAAAGGAAAGAGAAAGCAAAAATCCAGGGTATGCGCCGCCCAGCGGTATCGGCAAGGGCGCCAAGCACAGGCGCGGAGAAGCCAATCACCAGCCCGGCCACAGTCAACATACTGGACCACATTGTTTGCGCCTGAGCTTTGGCTGTGCTTTCGCTGACACCATCCGCCATAAAGGTATCGGCAGCGATGCCAACGATATAAGGCCCAAAGATGAAGGTAAGCAGCAAAGTGTGATAGGGCTGGCTCGCCCAATCAAAAAAGAACCAACCCCAGATACGGCGGCGCTCAGCTTTATGTGTCATGACAGTCCCCAATGTCTATGAGGACTTAGTCAAGATTTCCCCTAAGACGCAAGGTATTCTTGCGGCTTTCCACCAGAGGTTACTGAAGTGAGCTCGTCCTGCATCGGCGGCCAAGGGCGTTCAATTTCGGCCTCGATCCACTTTTTGATCCAATGCGGCATCTCAGGCGATTCCGGGGCGTAGCCCATGGCCTCCGCCACTTTCCAAGGTGCAACGATCCCGTTTTTATCCGTCGTCGCTGTACGATACAGCGCATGATTGGCACATTCGCCGTTCCGTTTCCAAATGGATTGCTCAAGATAAAAGAACTTATCATCCCAGCATACGCCCCGGCTTTTCATTTGAAATCTTTCAAAGGGACGAATGCGACGGCGATATCGCACAGAGGTACCAGCAACCGTCAGGCCCCACTTGTTTTCAGAAAGGGCTGTCATCAGCCCCATTCGCATTGCCATTGGAATGCGCCCAAGATCATATAATGTTAAAGTTCGTCCATTATTAAGCTCGTTCCAGAAATCGACATCCCATGGCCAGCAAATATGATGCGAGACATGAGTTTCGGTAATGCCGATGGGGTCTTGCTTGCGGGCTTTAAGGGCGCCCGCTGCCATACGAATAAATGGATACATAGCAAACTCCTTAAATGCATTTGGTCAAAAGTAGCGAGAACGTCAATCCCGACCTTGCGGCACTTGCTCTTTGACGTCGTGGCGCTTACTTCATGGTCGAGGTTAAGAGAGGAACTATCCGATGATGGCGATTTACGGTCCGCTGCGACTTGTTTTGGATGCAGTGTTTTTCATCATGATCATTCACATCATCATGAGTTGGTTGATCAATTTCAACGTACTCAACTTGGGCCAACAATTTGTTGCGCAGCTTTGGTATGGTTTGAACCGCCTTCTCGAGCCGATCTATCGCCCTATTCGAAATGTATTGCCGAACACCCATCCTTTGGATTTGGCACCGCTGGCGGCATTTATCATCGTCATTTCGCTGCGCGACTACATTCTCCCGGCAGTTTTACTTTGATCTTGTGATCAAGGAGGCCTTGTCGCCTCAGACCTGATGTGATTCATTTCCTGCCAAGAGCAGACATTCTAAATTGGCAGGACACACCATGGCGGCCGACGCCCTGTTGCGTGACATTTTTGGCTTTGACGCCTTCCGCCCTGGGCAGGAAGAGATCGTGGATGCCGTGGTACAGGGTCAGAACGTCCTTGCCATCATGCCAACAGGCGGCGGCAAGTCGCTGTGCTTTCAACTTCCTGCATTGGTGCGTGACGGTGTAACCGTCGTGATTTCCCCATTGATTGCTTTGATGCGCGACCAAGTTCGAGCGCTGCGCGAAGCGGGTGTATGTGCCGGCGCTCTGACCTCTGGCAATACCGATGAAGAAACCGCAGAGGTCTGGAAATCCATCGAGGATGGCAGGCTCAAGCTTCTTTATATCGCTCCAGAACGACTCGCATCTGGTGCGGCGATGGGAATGCTCCGTAAGATTGGCGTCGGCCTGATCGCAGTGGATGAGGCGCATTGCGTCAGCCAGTGGGGGCATGATTTCCGGCCAGACTATCTACGGATAGGCGAACTTAGACGCGCATTAGACGTCCCGCTTGCAGCATTTACAGCGACGGCTGATGCCGAGACCCGCGAAGAAATCGTGCGTCGCTTGTTTGATGGCGAAGCACCTTCAACATTCTTGCACGGCTTTGATCGCCCCAACATCCACCTGGCGTTTGCAGCCAAGGATGGGCCGCGCCAGCAAATCCTTGAATTTGCTGCTGCGCGCAAAGGTCAATCTGGCATCGTCTATTGCGGAACCCGCGCGAAAACCGAAAACCTTGCCAAGGCGCTGAGAGAGGTCGGGCATCTCGCGCTCCATTATCACGGTGGTATGGACGCTGATGAACGCCGCGATACCGAAATCCGCTTTCAACGAGAAGATGGGTTGATTGTCGTGGCCACTGTCGCCTTTGGAATGGGCATCGACAAACCGGATATTCGTTGGGTCGCTCATGCAGATTTACCCAAGTCAATAGAGGCCTATTACCAAGAGATCGGGCGGGCCGGGCGGGATGGCGCCCCAGCAGAAACCCTTACCTTGTTTGGCCCCGAAGACATCCGCCTGCGTCGCTCACAAATCGACGAAGGACTGGCCCCGCCTGAAATGCGAGCTGCTGATCACGCACGCCTCAATTCGTTACTTGGCTTGGCCGAGGCCTTGCGGTGCCGTCGCGCCGAATTACTGCGCTACTTCGGCGAAACCGATGTGACGTGTCAAAGGTGCGACCTGTGTGACACGCCAGCAGATGTGTTTGATGGAACCGAGTCTGTACGCAAGGCTTTGTCAGCCGTTTTGCGAACAGGGGAATGGTTTGGCACCGGGCACCTGATTGATGTTCTGCTTGGCAACGAAACAGATCGTATGCGCCAAAAGGGGCACGATGCCCTGCCCACATTTGGGGTTGGTCGCGAGTATGATAAGCGCCAATGGCAAGCCATCTTTCGTCAGATGATGGGGCACGATCTTTTGCGCCCTGATCCAGAGCGCCATGGCGCGTTACGCATGACGGACGATGCGCTGCCCATTTTGCGTGGCGAGGCATCCATCGAGCTTCGCCGTGACAGCATTAAAAAGGCAGCACGGCGCCCGGCTGTGAAAACGCTGGTCAACGAAGAAGACGCACCTTTGCTGTCAGCCCTTAAGGCGAAACGAAGAGGTTTGGCAGAGGCAGCAAAAGTCCCCGCCTATATTATCTTTAACGACAAAACGCTCATCGAAATGGCCGAAAACCGGCCAACCTCTTTAGACGATATGGCACGAATTAGCGGTGTGGGTGCAAAAAAGCTGGAACGCTACGGCGACGATTTCTTGCAAGTCATCACCGGCGAAGCCGAGGTCGTACATCCCACCCGTCGCAAACTTGCGGGGCGCGAAGCCGGATCCATCTATGACCGTTTGCTGGAAGTTCAGGCAGACTTGTCTCGCGGGCCAGACGGCATAGACAAGCCCTTGTCTTGCTCTGCATCTCTCCTCGCTAAAATTGCGTCCACGAAACCCTCTGACGAAGCCGCTATGGGGCGTTTGCTTGGCGACAAACGGGCCGAACGCTTTGGCGGCGCCTTTCTAGATGTTTTGCGCGAGGCCACCTAACCTATGAAGGATCCAATATGCTGATCGTAACATCTCCTGCGAAACGTTTGGATTGGGATCCGATCGAGGCCCAAACCACGCAACCTGACCTGCAAGACGAAGCGCTTAAGCTTGTCAAAACGGCGCGCAATCTAACTTTGGGTGACCTTCAAAAGTTAATGGACCTTAGCCCAGACCTCGCACGTTTGAACCGAGATCGTTTCAAAGCCTTCGAAGCTGAACCAGATGCATTTGTCACGCGCCCTGCGGTCTATGCCTTTGCCGGTGACACCTACATTGGCTTGGAAGCAAAGTCGCTGGATCCGGATGAAGTGGCGTGGGCCCAAGATCATTTGCGTATTCTGTCAGGCCTTTACGGTCTGTTGCGCCCGCTGGACGCCATGCAGCCATATCGCTTGGAAATGGGCAGTCGCCTGAAAACGCGACGCGGTAAGAACCTTTATGAATTTTGGCGCGATGCCCTTTCAAAACGGCTGAACGCGCAGGCCGAGCAGATTGGAACCGACACATTGGTGAACTGCGCCTCTCAAGAATACTTTGGTGCCGTTGATCTGAAAGCTTTGAAGTTGCGGGTCATCACGCCAGTCTTTATGGAGCTGAAGAATGGCCAGCCCAAGATTGTGAGCTTCTTTGCTAAGAAAGCCCGAGGCAGCATGGCGCGGTTTATCATTCAGAACCGCTTAACGCAGGCCGATGGCCTCAAGGACTTTGATCTGGGTGGATATGCCTTTCAGCCAGAGATGAGTGAAGGGGATCGTTGGGTCTTTCTCAGAGACTATCCCGAGAAGTAAGGGACGGATTTGAAGTCTCAATTTCGGTGAAAACATTGACTTCACCCCCTGAACACGGCAACTGATGACGCTATGAAAACCGAAAGCGAAATTCTAAGCCTGTTACCCGCCCGCCTGAAAGAAGCACGCAGGGCACAGGGGTTATCCCTTGATGCAGTTGCAAAGCTTTCTGGTGTGTCCCGCTCAATGGTAAGTCAGATTGAACGTGGCGAAAGCAGCCCCACAATTGCGACTTTGTGGAATTTGACACGAGCCCTACAGGTCGACTTTGCGAATTTGCTCGAAGAGTCCGAGGTCGCCGATCGGGTCGAAGTCCTTCGTGCGGCAGACACGCCCACAATCGAAAACCGAGGCGAAGGTTGCCGTATTCGCATTCTGTCGCCTCCAGAGGACGCAGGTAAACATGAGCTTTATGACCTGCGTTTTGTACATGGGGGCCGCCTTGACAGTGACCCACATATTCGCGGCACCCGTGAGCATCTTACAGTGATCGAAGGCCGTGTGCGCGTCATCTCTGGAAATGCGAGCGATGAGTTGGGTACCGGCGATACCGCGCGTTACCCTGCAGATGTTGCCCATCGCATTGATGCATTGGGGGGACCGGCCCGCGCCTTGCTTGTGGTTCAAAGCGACTAAGCTCTTGTAAGTTCACCACGGTTCTTGTGCACCTTACCTGCCCAACTTTAGTATCAGCATACGTGTGCTAAAGTTTTGCCAAAACGAAGAAGGCCACAACACCTGTCTTGGTGAAACCTTAGACCAGGATATGGATGAGATCCGCCATACAGCGAAAATCCTTTGCTCTGTGTCCGGGCTATACGATCAAGCCTCCTGATGTGCTGCGTCTTTCTAAGTCGGCTTCCGGCGTCGCAATCAACCGGAAACATGATTGAGGTAAGTAAACGTATGCTTTTGCATACATATTTTCTGCGCTGCTTCTGATTCTCTCACTGTGAATCGCTCAGGAAATTTCCGAGCCGATCCGCGCATATTTTTACCGCTACCTCAAAACTTAGGCGCTAAAACTGGTGCAGACTGCCGGTTTTAGATCATTTGCCGTGCACTCCTCTGCCATAGTAATGCAGAGTTAGAGAATCCAGCATAACGGAAAGAATCCACAATAGTGAAATCCCCTATTTTGGAAATTAGTCCAATATGGTAGATATCTCTCCAGAAAATAGGAGATGAACCATGTCTGATCGTTTTATTGCGCATATCAACAACACTTTGGCCGAGATCGAATCCGAAGGCCTGATGAAGCGCGAACGAATGATCACCTCGCCTCAGGGCGGTGAAATTGCTGTGGGTGACCGTCAGGTGATCAATCTGTGTGCCAATAACTACCTTGGCTTGGCGGATCATCCAGACCTTATCAAAGCGGCCAAAGACGTGATGGAGCCTAAGGGCTTTGGCATGGCATCTGTGCGTTTCATCTGCGGGACACAAGATATTCACCGCGAGCTCGAACAGCGCCTTGCGGATTTCCTAAACAAAGACGACGCAATCTTATTTGCAGCCTGCTTTGACGCAAATGGTGGTTTGTTTGAACCTTTGCTTGGCCCAGAGGATGCCATTGTCTCAGACTCCTTGAACCATGCGTCCATCATCGACGGTGTGCGTTTGTGTAAGGCTAAACGTTATCGCTATGCCAACAACGACATGGTCGACCTAGAGGCCAGACTCAAGGATGCCCGCGAGGCGGGTGCCCGGCACATTATGATTGCGACGGATGGCGTGTTTTCGATGGACGGCTACCTTGCAAACTTGCCCGACATCACACGCATCGCAAAAGAATACGATGCGATCGTGATGGTGGATGACTGCCACGCGACCGGCTTTATGGGCCCACGCGGCGCAGGTACGCCTGACCATTTCGGCGTCGATGTGGACATCCTGACAGGAACCTTGGGAAAAGCCTTGGGGGGCGCGATCGGTGGTTATATCGCCGGCCCGCAAGCCGTGATCGATCTGCTACGCCAACGCGCCCGCCCGTATCTGTTCTCTAACTCGCTCCCACCGTCCATTGTGGCGGCTGGCATCGAAGCGATCCGCTTGGTTGAAGAGGGTGACGCGCTGCGCAAACAACTGTTTGAGAATGCCAACTACTGGCGTGATGGCCTTGCGGAAATGGGCTTTGACCTGCTTGAGGGTGAGCACGCAATTGTTCCCGTGATGCTGGGCGACGCAAAATTGGCGCAAGAGTTTGCATCTAACCTGTTTGAAGAAGGCGTCTATGTTTCTGGCTTCTTCTTCCCGGTGGTTCCACGTGGCCAAGCCCGCATCCGCACGCAGATGAACGCGGCGTTGACCAAAGAGGAACTTGACCGTGCTTTGGCAGCCTTTGGGAAAGTCGGCAGAACCTTGGGAGTGATCGAATGAATAAACCTTTCATAAAACCCAACCAAATGAAGGCACTTGAAAAGTCCAACCCCCAAGAAGGGCTGTGGATGGTCGAGGCCCCTATTCCCGATATCTCTGAAAACGAAGTGCTCATCCGGGTGAATAAAACCGGGATCTGCGGCACCGACATTCACATCTGGAATTGGGACGAATGGGCAAGCCACACGGTCCCAACGCCAATGATCACTGGACATGAGTTCGCTGGTGAAATCGTAGAAATGGGTCGCGATGTCAAAGGTTTGAAAATTGGTCAGCGCTGTTCGGGTGAAGGTCATTTGATTGACTACGACAGCCGCCAGTCTCGAGCCGGAAAGTTTCACCTAGATCCCGGCACACGTGGAGTTGGTGTAAATGTACAGGGTGCCTTTGCGCAGTATCTTAAATTACCAGCCTTTAACGTTGTGCCTTTGCCAGACAATGTGCCCGACGAGATTGGCGCAATCCTAGACCCATTGGGCAACGCCGTGCACACAGCGCTGAGCTTTGATCTTTTGGGCGAAGATGTGCTGATCACGGGGGCTGGCCCAATCGGCATCATGGCAGCTGCCGTGGCGCGTTATGCCGGTGCACGCAATGTGGTGATTACAGACATCAACCCAGATCGCCTTACGCTCGCGGAACATGTTGTCCCAACCGTGCGCACCGTTGATGTGACCAAAGAAGATCTGAACGACGTCATCCCAGAACTGGGCATGACCCAAGGCTTTGACGTTGGAATGGAAATGTCTGGCAGCCAGGCCGCTTTAGATCAAATGGTCGAGGCGCTGGTGATGGGTGGTAAAATTGCCTTGCTTGGCATCCCACCCGGTAAATCTCCGGTGGATTGGAGCCGTATCGTGTTCAAGGCCATTACCATCAAAGGTGTCTATGGTCGCGAGATGTTTGAAACTTGGTACAAGATGATCGCGATGCTGCAAAATGGCTTGGATGTCAGCCGCGTGATTACTCACAAATTCCACGTGAACGACTTTGTGGATGGCTTCAAAGCCATGAAGTCTGGGCAATCAGGTAAAGTTGTTCTGGATTGGACCTAAGCAAAAAGAGCGGCGGAAATTCCGCCGCTCTTTTTTGATCTTTAACTGATCGAAAAGCGATCAGTACTTAAAAGATTTAAACAACGTCGACTCCCCAAGTCCGTTTACAAGACGGACTACGCTTGGGGTCTGCTCTTTCTGAGCCGTCACAAATTTACCGAAAGCGCCGGAAACCTGCTCTGCTGTCTGCATCTGACGTGCCTTTTGCATATCTTCACCTATACATTACACGCCCCCACCAATGAACGTTCGGCGGGAATACGGAGCGAAAACATGCACCAAATGCGGCGCAAAGCGGGATGTTTGGTTAAAGCGAGATTAAAGGTTTAGCCAAATTAATCGTTCGGAATCAGTCGTTCACGGCCGTTCTCGGTTAGCAAATACACGTCTGGCCCCTCAAAAACGGCTGGATAAACCGGGCGACCCCACCCTGCTCCACCGTCAAGGTTCACCCTGTTGCCATGATGCCGTGGATATTTGATCGCTGTGTGACCATGTACAACCAATTTCCCATGATCCCGCGAGTCATCCAGAAACTCTTTTCTAATCCAGATGAGGTCATCTTCGACTTGGTCCTCAAAGGCCACTCCGGGGCGAATTCCTGCATGGACAAAGAAATGAGAGGATGTTTCATGGTAGAGAGGGCGACGATCTAAAAACGAGATATGGGCTTGCGGAATTGCATCCAGCGCATCTGCATGAACATCACAAATTGCACGCCCTTCGACATCTACGCCATAGCTTTCAAGACAAGCCGCGCCGCCGCCCACCGGGTCAAACCAACTTAAGTCTGGGCGCCCTTTGCTTACGTGGTCATTTGCCGAAGCTAGAAACAGCGCCAAATAGGTGTCGTGATTGCCTTTCAGCATGGTCCATGGACGTTTGTTGGTTTCAGCCTCAAGCAATAAATCCACCACCTGCGCCGACGCGGGGCCGCGATCTCCGTAGTCACCTAAGAAAACGATGTTCGCCGCTGCGCTGCTATCCGCATATATTCGGTCCAAAGCGATCTCCAGCTGATCCAAATGACCGTGAATGTCGCCAACTGCATAGATCGCTTCTGTCACCTTAAGACCTCAAATAAAAAAGCGCCGCCCAAGGGCAGCGCTTTCTTTGTTAGTTCAATGACGGCGCTTAAGCGACCTCAAATTGCAACGCTTTAACTTGACGGAACAGGCCAGTTTCGCAAAGTTTCTGACGTACATTTTCTGGCACTTCAGCATCGACATATAGCAACGCAATCGCCTCGCCGCCCACGTCAGAACGACCAAGTGTAAAGTTCGCAATGTTCACGCCATTTTCACCCATGGTATGACCCAGTGTACCGATGATGCCAGGCGCATCGTCGTTGGTGGTGTACAGCATGTGAGAACCGATCTCGGCGTCAATGTTGATCCCTTTGATCTGGATAAAGCGTGGCTTGCCGTCGTTAAACACAGTACCTGCAACCGAACGTTCCTTGTCTTCCGTTACAACGGTGACTTTAACGTATCCATCAAACGCGCCAGACTTGTCTTGGTTCGTGGTCGAAATCTTCATGCCGCGCTCTTTGGCAATGACCGGGGCAGAAACCATGTTCACATCAGGGTTTGCTTTTTTCATGATCCCAGCAATCACTGAACAATTCAGCGCCTCAAGGTTCATGTCGGCCGCGACACCATCATAGAGGATGTTGATCGCTTTAATTGGTTCGTCCGTCATCTGACCAGCGAAGGCACCCAGGTGGTCTGCAAGCTTGATCCATGGGCCCATGACTTTCGCTTCTTCAGCCGTCACAGAAGGCATGTTCAACGCATTTTCAACAGCACCGGTCAGCAGATAGTTCGACATCTGCTCGGCCACTTGAAGCGCCACGTTTTCTTGAGCTTCGGTGGTGGACGCACCAAGGTGTGGTGTGCAGACAACGTTTGGCAGGTTGAACAATGCGTTTTCTTTCGCAGGCTCTTCGGCAAAAACGTCGAATGCCGCGCCAGCCACGTGACCGGATTTCAGCAATTCTGCCAACGCTTTTTCGTCAACCAGACCACCGCGGGCACAGTTAACAATGCGTACACCTTTTTTGGTCTTTGCAAGGTTTTCAGCAGACAGGATGTTTTCAGTCACACCTGCGATAAACGGAACGTGCAAGGTGATGAAATCAGCGCGAGCCAATAGGTCGTCGAGTTCAACTTTTTCGACGCCCATTTTGTCCGCTTTTTCTTCAGACAGGAATGGATCATAAGCGATGACTTTCATCTTCAGGCCACGGGCGCGGTCGCACACGATGCCACCAATGTTACCCGCACCAATAACGCCAAGCGTTTTGTTGGTCAGCTCAACACCCATGAACTTGGACTTTTCCCATTTACCCGCATGTGTGGATGCAGACGCTTCTGGGATTTGGCGTGCCACAGCAAACATCATTGCAATCGCATGTTCTGCGGTTGTGATCATGTTGCCAAATGGCGTGTTCATGACAATCACGCCTTTTTTGGAAGACGCTTCTTTGTCGACGTTGTCTGTACCAATACCCGCGCGACCAACAACCTTTAGGTTGGTTGCAGATTCCAAAAGTGTCGGTGTCACTTTAGTTGCAGAGCGGATTGCAAGACCGTCGTAATTGCCGATGATCTCAGCCAGCTTTTCTTTGTCTTTGCCAAGCTCTGGCATGAAATCCACATCGATGCCACGATCGCGGAAAATTTGAACAGCGGTTTCAGACAGTTTGTCAGATACGAGTACTTTAGGGGCCATTGTTTTGGTCCTTGTATAAGAATGTCGGGGAGAGGGCGGACCCTAAGTCCGCCGCTTCACTTAAGCTTGTGCTTCGATTTCGGCGTCAAACGCCCATGCAAGCCACGGCAGCATCGCCTGGATGTCCGCTGTTTCAACGGTTCCGCCGCACCAGATGCGCAAACCGGCTGGCGCGTCACGGTATGCACCAATGTCCAACGCGATATTTTCGGCTTCTAGGCGTTTCGCAACAGCTTTGGCAAATGCTGCACCGTCTTTGATGCGGTCGTCTGTGAACTTGAGGCAAACAGAGGTGTTTGAACGATTTGCATCGTCTTCTGCCAAGTTTGCGATCCAATCGTTGGCGTCGCAGAAGTCAAACACGGCTTGTGCATTTGCATCAGCACGCGCGATTAGGCCTTTCAGGCCACCTTCGGAGCGCGCCCAATCCAGCGCAAACAGATAGTCTTCGACAGCCAGCATAGATGGTGTGTTGATTGTGGCACCAGTAAAGATACCCTCAATCAACTTGCCGCCCTTCGTGAGACGGAAGATTTTTGGCAGAGGCCAAGCTGGTGTGTAGCTTTCCAGACGTTCGATCGCACGAGGGGACAGAACGATCACCCCGTGGGCCGCTTCGCCGCCCAGAACTTTTTGCCAAGAGAATGTTGTGACATCCAGCTTGTCCCAGTCCAGATCCATCGCGAAGGCTGCAGAGGTTGCGTCGCAAATGGTCAGGCCTGTGCGGTTGGCATCAATCCAATCCGCATTTGGAACGCGAACACCGGATGTGGTGCCGTTCCATGTGAAAACAACGTCGTTGTTGAAATCAACAGACGCAAGATCAACGATCTGACCGTAGTCTGCAATTTTTGCTTCGGCGTCGATTTTTAGCTGTTTGACAACATCGGTCACCCAGCCTGCGCCAAAGGATTCCCATGCCAGCATCTCAACTTTGCGCTCACCCAAAAGGGACCACAAAGCCATCTCAACCGCACCAGTATCAGACGCAGGAACGATGCCGATTTTATAGTCAGCGGGGATGCCCAAAACTTCGCGGGTGCCTTCGATAGCATCCTTCAGCTTGGCTTTGCCAACAGCTGCGCGGTGGCTGCGACCCAGGGGGGCGTCTGCCAATTTGGACAATTCGAATGTAGGGGGTTTGGCACATGGGCCAGAGGAAAAACGCGGGTTTGCCGGGCGCGTCGCCGGTTGCTGAGTAGCCATATTGCTATCCTTACAGATAAATGCCCTTCGTTGGGGAAGGGTGTCCCGCTGCCGGAAATAGAAGCTGCGAGCGACTCGCACAACAGCAAAAATGGCCCAAACGGTCGGAATTGAATGTAATTGCGCCGCATTCCGTCCACGATAGGAAACACGACGACCTGCGGCCTGTCTGCTGGTAATTTAAGCTGTCTTGGGCTAATGGCGATTTTAGACCTGCTTTAAACAGAGAATACCTATGTACATCGCGACGCTTCTGACCAACCCTGCTTCTCCTTCACTTGACCGTGCAACCGTTGAAAACCTGCGCAATGCGTGGGGCGGTGGTGAGGCACAATGGTTGGCCACCGGCGAAGCGGCAGAGTTTTCTGTAGCAGAGAAACCTGAAAACCTGTGGGAGGTTTGGTCTGATCTGCAAGCAATGGATGTTGATCTGATCGTACTACCGGCCGAAAGCCGCAAAAAGAAGATGCTGCTTGCCGATATGGACAGCACCATGATCGAGCAGGAATGTATCGACGAATTGGCAGACGTGGCCGGAGTAGGTGAGCGCGTCAAAGACATCACCGCACGGGCCATGAACGGTGAATTGGATTTCGAAGGTGCACTGACAGAACGTGTGGGCCTTTTGAAAGACTTAGATGAAAGCGTCATCGAAAAAGTGATTGAGACCCGCATCACGTTGATGCCAGGCGGCAAGTCTTTGCTATCTACGATGAAGGCAAATGGCGCATATGCCGCTTTGGTCTCTGGTGGTTTCACCGCTTTCACAGGTTACGTTGCAAAGACACTGGGCTTTGACGAAAACCGCGCAAATACTCTGCTCATCAATGATGGCAAATTGTCTGGCGACGTTGGCCGACCAATTCTGGGTCGCGAGGCAAAAGTTCAAGCACTTAAAGAGATTACCGCACGCCTTGGCCTAAGTAATGACGACGTTATGGCCGTGGGCGATGGTGCGAATGATCTTGGTATGTTGGAATTGGCAGGCGCAGGTGTTGCGTTGCACGCCAAGCCGGCCGTTGCGGCGGAATGTGACATTCGCATTAACCATGGCGACCTGACCGCGCTGCTCTACATCCAAGGCTACGCCAAAGACGAATTTGCTGCCTAAGGCATGTTTGAAGTCAGTATAGAAATCTTACTTGTCCTTGTGGCAGCAGGCTTCGTGGCTGGCTTCGTTGATTCCATCGCTGGCGGAGGTGGGCTGATTGCACTTCCTGCCATGTTGCTTGCTGGCGTACCTCCGCTGACCGCTTTAGCAACAAACAAAGTTCAAGGGTTCTTTGGCGCGGCAACGGCGGCATTTACCTATGCCCGCGGCGGGCATGTTGAACTACGACAACAAATCAGACCGGCCAGCATATCCTTTGTGGCATCGATATTTGGGGCACTTTTGGTGTCCATGCTTCCGACTGAATTAATACGCCTCTTTCTACCGATCTTACTGGTTGGTGTGGCCGGTTTCTTTGCCTTGCAACGTGGATTGAATGACGAAGACCGCGAGCGGCGCATGTCTCCGCTTGTTTTCTCGGCCAGCATGGTGCCACTCATTGCGGCATATGATGGTTTATTGGGTCCCGGCACTGGCAGCTTCTTTATGCTCGCCTTTGTCTCGCTTGCCGGATTTGGAATTCTAAAAGCGACCGCCCACACCAAGTTGCTCAACTGTGCGTCCAATGCTGGGGCGTTGCTCGCCTTTACCTTTGTCGCGACACCATGGTGGATGACAGGTTTGGCAATGGGAGTGGCCCAGATATTCGGCGCACGGCTCGGGGCTCACTTAGCGCAAAAAATCGGAGCAAAGCTCATTAAGCCCCTGCTGATTTTTACCACTATAGCGATGGCCGCAAAATTGATCTGGGATCTGATTTAATCGACATCAACGCCCGATTTTAGACCCCGGTTCAGACGGACTTGGGTTAGTCTTTTGCTATGATGTTTGATTTACCTGACAACGACACGCTCTACACCGCACTTTGTACCCGTGACGATAGCTTTGAAGGTCACGCCTGGGTCGGCGTGACTTCGACGGGGATTTTCTGTCGGCTTACCTGCCCTGCCCGCAATCCGAAGCCTGAGAATTGCCAGTTCTTTGACTCCGTCGGCAAATGTATCGAGGCAGGTTTTCGTCCATGCAAACGCTGCCACCCACTTGCCCCGATGGCTGAGGCCGAGCCCGTCATTAAACACCTACTCGCAGCGCTTGATGACCGTACAACCTATCGGTGGAGAGAAGGGGACATCGCAAGGTTGGGGTACGACTTGTCAACCGTGCGTCGTGCATTCAAACGTCATTTCGGAATGACATTCCTTGAAATGGCGCGGCAACGCAGACTGCGCGAAGGGTTTACAACCCTTGCCAAAGGCGGCCCCGTGATCGAAGCGCAACTTGACGCCGGATTTGAAAGCGCCAGCGCATTTCGCACCGCATTCGGCAAGCTACTTGGCCAAAGCCCTAGCAGTTTTAGCCAAGACGCGTTGCTGCGGGCAAACTGGATTGAGACACCGCTTGGTCCGATGGTTGCCGTATGTGACAAACGAAACCTGCACCTGCTTGAGTTCGTGGATCGCAAGGCGCTGCCAGCGTCTTTGAAAAAACTTCAGGCCTATGCAAAAGGCAGCCTTGGATTTGGTCGATTTGACACAACCGATCTTGTCGAAGCCCAGCTCAAGTCCTTTTTCAGCGGGAATAGTGCCGCATTTAACTTGCCTCTGGCCTACCATGGAAGCGCGTTTACACAGGAAGTCTGGCAGGCACTTCAGGAAATACCTGCTGGTGAAACACGGTCTTATTCGGATATGGCCCAAGTGATCGGACGCCCAACTTCGGTACGGGCTGTCGCTCGTGCGAATGGCGCAAACCAAATTGCTTTGGTCATTCCGTGCCACCGTGTCTTAGGGACGGATGGAACGCTCACAGGGTACGGCGGTGGATTGTGGCGCAAGCAACGTCTGATCGAATTGGAACGCGGCTATAAGGACAAAAACGCGGCATGACACAGGCGGAATTGGCAGCGGAATTTGCTGCAATGCACATCAAGGGCGATCCTTTGGTGCTTTACAACATCTGGGATGCTGGCGCGGCTCGTGTCATCGTCGAAGCGGGCGCAAAGGCCGTTGCCACCGGCAGC
This sequence comes from uncultured Paracoccaceae bacterium, assembly GCA_947498415.1. Lineage (GTDB taxonomy): Bacteria > Pseudomonadota > Alphaproteobacteria > Rhodobacterales > Rhodobacteraceae > Cognatishimia. Next base: position 644,749 of record CANMKB010000001.1, on the reverse strand, counting down.
TGGTCGGTCGCTGCCAGCCAAGGCTTTGAAGACGGTGAAGAGCTTCCGCTTGAGATGGTATTGATGGGCGTTAGCCGTATCTGCAAAACAGTAACTGTGCCGGTATCGCTTGATTTCGAAGGTGCTTATGCCATGGGCCCGACGGGTGTTGCCAAGAATGTGCAGCGGGTTTTGAAACTTGGTGTCGTTGGTATCAACTTCGAAGATCAGATGGTTGGTGGCAAAGGGCTTCACAAAACCGAGGATCAGGCAAAGCGCATTGCTGCCGCCCGAGAGGCCGCTGATGAATTTGGTGTGCCCATGTTCATCAACGCGCGAACGGATGTCTTCCTGCGCGAAGGCAATCGGGATTGGCACTCTGGGTTGATGCCTCAGGCCCTAGAACGCATCGAGGCCTATGCCGCAGCCGGCGCTAACGGCATCTTTGTGCCAGGGCTGGCAGACCCAGAGCTTATCCGCACGATCGTTGGATCAACTGAATTGCCCGTAAATGCGATGATGCTCCCGGATGGCCCCACTGCAACCGAGTTGGCTGAAATTGGTGTTTCACGGATCAGCTATGGCCCAGCGCCTTATCGTCAGGCCATGCAAGATTTAGCTGTGCGTTACCTTGACGCGATCTCAACTCCGATAACCGAGTAGCAATTTCAGCGTTCGGCTCTATATCTGGACCTCTAGGAACGGCCCCAAAACGGACGCAGTCATGAAAATCGCGTACACAATGACCAAAGGCAAAGGTGATTTGGACCAAGTTCTATATCACTTTGCCCATACTCAAATCAAAAGCGGTTCCCGCGTTTGCGGTGTTGTTCAGGTTAATACTGATCGAGAAGACTGCCCGCTGTGCGACATGGACGTGCAGGTATTGCCTGATGGGCCAACAATTCGCATTTCGCAAAATCTGGGAAAAGATGCGCGCGGCTGTCGCCTTGACCCCAATGCCCTAGAACAATCAGTTGCCGAAGTTGCTCAAAGACTGTCGCCCGATGTTGATTTGCTAGTGCTGAACAAGTTTGGAAAACACGAGGCCGGTGGCCGCGGGTTTCGCGACACAATTGGGCAAGCGCTCGCGCTCGGTGTACCGGTCGTTTGTGGTGTTAACGAACTCAACAGGCAGGCCCTTGAAGAATTTTGTGACGGCCTCGCCCAATATGTTGAGCCCAACACCGAAGCGCTAAGCAACTGGTTTGAAAATTAACTCGCCTTTGGCACCGTAAATCGGCCCAAAATCAGACCAGCCACGAACAACCCAGCAGCGACGCAAACGATGCTTGGCCCGGCCGGTGTGTCATAAATATAGCTCATCCGCAGCCCCAAGACCGCCGACAACACACCAATAACAGCGGCCCAAAGGGCCATGCCTTCTGGTGTGCGAGCCAGTGGCCGTGCCGCCGCCGGTGGGATGATAAGTAAAGCGACAATCAGCAAGACGCCCACAACTTTGATCGCCACAGCGACCACCACAGCAAGGCAAACCGTTAGAAACAGTTGTTCGCGTTTCGGCTCTATTCCGCTGGAATACGCCAATCCGGGGCTCAGCGTGGCTGTGAGCAATGCGCCCCACCGATAGACCATCAGCGCGACAACCAACACAGCTCCGCCCCAAATTACGGCGATGTCCGTTTTGCCGACAGCAAGAATATCGCCAAATAAATAGGCCATCAAATCAAGGCGTACGCCTTGCAAAAAGCTGACCGCCACAAGGCCAATCGCCAATGCCGAATGCGCCATCACGCCGAGCAACGTATCCATCGCAAACCCGCGATCTGACAAGGTCGACACGGTAATCGCCATGATCAGCGCGATCACGAGTGCGCCGGCAAAGATTGAGAGGTTTAGGGCCAAGGCCAAAGCAATACCTAAGATCGCAGCATGACTGGTGGCGTCGCCAAAATAGGCCATCCGTCGCCAAACCACGAAACATCCCAACGGCGCTGCCGCCAAAGCCACACCGATCCCCGCCAAAGTTGCGCGGATGAGAAAGTCATCAAGCATGGGTACACCCTTCGTGGTCGTCATGTTCATGGGTGTGGTCATGGTCATGACGATAAAGCGCCAAGGCACCCTGCGTTCCCGAACCAAACAGGGCGCGGTATTCTGGGGCAGAGGCCACATTATCCGGGGTACCGTGGCAGCAAACATGTCCATTTAGGCAAACAACACGGTCACTTGCGCTCATGACAACGTGTAGTTCGTGACTGACCATCAATACGGCGGTGCCCAAGTCAGTTCGAATTTCTTCGATCAAGCGATACAGCGCTGCCGAACCGGGTTGATCCAACCCTGTTGTCGGCTCATCCAATATCAACAACTCTGGCTGTTCAAGCAGCGCCCGCGCCAAAAGCACGCGCTGAAATTGCCCACCTGACAAGGCAAACATCTGTTTGTTTTCGAGTTCGGTTGCCTGGACCCGTCCGAGGGCTTTCTGAATGTCACCCTCTTTGCGTCGCGTAGGCAAACTGAGAAAGCGCCGCACAGTAATAGGAAGAGTGGGGTCGATTCCTATTTTTTGCGGCACATACCCGATGCGCAAATTCGAAGATACCGTAACCGTCCCAGACGCAGGTCTGATTGCCCCAATCAACACGCGCAGCAAAGTTGATTTTCCAGACCCGTTCGGGCCAACAATGGTGACGATTTCACCAGAATTGATCGAAAAATCTACATTGCGCAAAGCAATGTGGCCGCCCATTTGGACGCTTAAATTCTTGGTCTGAGCCAGTATCATACCTGCGCAGTTCCACAATTTGGGCACTGCCCAACCGCTTCGATGACCGCGGCTTCGATGTGAAAACCGACATTTTGCGCAGCGTGATTCAATCCGGCGGTAATCCGGCCTTCAGTCTCTACAACCCTGTCGCAGGACTTGCAGATCAGAAATGCGGGCGCGTGATCTGAGTGGGGATGCGTACAAGCGATATAGGCATTCAAGCGTTCGACCTTGTGCACAAAGCCATGCTTTACCAAGAAATCGAGAGCACGATAAATCACCGGGGGCTGCTTCCCCAACCCTTCTTCGGCCAAGGTCGGAAGGATGTCATAGGCGCCCATGGCCTTATGTTCAGACAACAAAATCTCAAGCACACGCCGGCGGACCGGCGTAAATTGCAAACCGTGCTCGACACAATAGGTCTCGGCAGAAGTCATGCCAGATCCTACACATTCCGTGTGATCATGCGTATCAAATCCATTTGCAACCATATCGCCCTCTCATTTTGATGTTGATATAATATAACACATACCCTATTAGCAAGCGTCGCCGAAACTGTAATAATATCACATAGGGTCTCAGATGCTAAAAACCTCTGTCACAATGCTTTGCCTGTCCGCCTCCGTCGCGATTGCAGAGGCACCCAAGGTTGCAACTGATATTGCACCCGTTCATTCTCTCGTTGCGCAGGTCATGAAAGGTGTCGGAACTCCATCCCTCATAATGCCGAGCGGATCATCCCCACACCACTACTCGATGCGCCCGTCTGAGGCGCGAGATCTTCAAACAGCAGATATGGTTGTCTGGATCGGAGAAGACCTGACCCCTTGGCTGGAACGTAGCATTGAGTCTTTGGCAAAAGATGCCGTGTCACTAGAGCTTTTGCATCTACCCGAGACCAAAGTGTTGGATGTACGTGAAGGCGCCGTGTTTGAATCCCATGATGTTCATCACGATGAGCACGACGATCATGGAGATGATCATAAAGACCAAGACGACCACGATGAGCACTCTGAAGACAAAGATCACGGCCATCATGACCATGCGCATGAAGGCGCAGACCCTCATGCTTGGATGTCTCCGGAAAATGCGCAGATTTGGCTGGCCGCGATTGCAGAGCAACTGGGCAAAATTGATCCAAACAATGCCGAAGTTTACGCGACCAACGCAGCCCTTTCTGCGCAAGTGCTTCAGAACCAATCGGTTGAATGGGCCGCACAGCTTGAATCGGTTAAAGCAAAACCATTCATCGTGTTCCACGACGCCTACCAGTATTTCGAAACCAGCATGGATTTGAACGCGGCAGGTGCATTGCAGCTGTCAGACGCCTCTTCACCAAGCGCGGCGCGACTCAAGCATATTCAGGACGAAATTATTGAACACAAGATTACCTGCGTTTTTGCAGAACCACAGTTCAACCCTAACCTGATCAAAGCGGTGACATCAGATGCGACCATCAAGTCAGGTACACTTGATCCGTTAGGTGTTGGGATCGAGCCCGGCGCAGACTTTTACACCTCTTGGATGTCGAGCTTGGTCAAGGCGACACACGACTGTCTCAACTAAATACAAGGAGCCGTGGAGACACGGCTCTTTTCGCTTTCCCCCCTGCCAACGTCTTTCGACTGTGATAAACATTAGAAAAGACCAAAGGGCGGCAAGCAGTGAGAATTCTTTGTGTAACAACCGTGCGGGATGAAGGTCCGTACTTGCTTGAGTGGATCGCGCATCACCGAGCAGCGGGTATTACTGACTTTCTGATCTATTCCAACGATTGTAGCGACGGCACAGCTGAAATGCTGAAGCTGCTCCAACAGGCCGGTATTGTTCGGCACATTTCACATGAGAAAATGCCCGGAAAATCTATCCAGTGGCAAGCCCTCAAGGCCGCTTGGAAGCATCCTCTGCGCCAAAAAGCAGATTGGATTTTGGTGTCTGATGTTGATGAGTTCATCAATATCAAAGCCGAAGGTCACCGTTTTGAAAACCTGATCAATTCTATCTCGCCCGAGGCCGATGCCATTGTCTTACAGTGGCGATTGTTTGGTCACAGCGGGGCCGTCGATCTAAGCCCTGCGCCCGTGACAGAGCAATTCACCAAGGCCATTCCAACCAACGCCCAATACCCGATCGCTGCCAGCCTCTGTAAGACACTGTTTCGGCCAAATGGGCCTTTTAATATGTTTGGCGTTCATCGGCCAAAACAGAAAGATCTGTCAAAGGCACGCCGCCCGATCATGGTAGACGGGTCTGGGCAATTTTTGCCAGAGCAATTTGCGATGTCCCAAGACCGCATTTCTATGTACGGCCAATCATCGGGCCGCGAATTGGCTGAGATGAACCACTATTCCATTCGATCCGCTGCGGCCTTTCTGCTGAAACGCGCCCGCGGATTACCCAATCGAAAAAAGGACATTGGCCTGAACTATTGGGTTGAGCGAAATTTCAACACCGTCGAAGACACTTCCATTTCAGCCATGCGCCCCGCAACGCAAGAGATGATGGACAAGATTCTTGCCCTCCCTGGATTGCAAAGCCTGCATGAAAGCGCTTTGAAGTGGCATCAAGATCAGTTTGATGCGCTCATCCAAGATCCAGACAACCAAAAGCTGATGACGCAAATCATCACTGCCGGTAGCAGCGAGGTCGTTCCCACACATTTGCAGAAACGCCTTTTGGCGTGGTACCATGGTGCAAACAAGAGCAGCAAAAATTAAAGCCCTCGAAAGGGCCTAACAGGTACAAAGCCATATGACGGCCGCGTTTCATCACTTTACCCTAGCGCATCAGCGTCTGGGCGAAAGCATCGCACTTGACGCACTTACCGTGCGCGGGCGCTCTATGCTGTTTTTTGCAGCCGGGCATTCTCCGACAAAAATCAAAAGCGTTGGTGAAACTAAAATCGACGGGCGGCGTTCAATCGGGGATGGGCTGGTATTAACTACCTCGGCAGAGGGCCAGCCAGAACTCTCTCTTGATGGCTCAAACTACACTCCTAAATTTTCAGCGCCCCGCCTAAATTTGCTGAAAGGACTGAATACTGCTGTCGCGATCAGGAATGGGCAAAGCGACGCAATCACGCGTGATTGGCTGCAGTGGCATGTCGCCGAACATGGGATGCAAGCGGCACTGATTTTTGATCGTTCGAAACCCTCTGAAAATAGCGAATACATCGCGACACTCAAAAAGATTGCAGCCGAAATTGATGGGTTGAAGGCACTGATCGTTGTTGAATCAGACTTCCCCATTGGCCAATCAAACCTACCATCAGAGCATCATCCGTATTGTGCACCCGATGCTCCAGGCAAAGACCGCATGGAGATCCCAGAGCCCGATGTCTGGACATCCCCACTTGGTCAGCTTGGGATTTATGAGCTACTGCGGCACCGGTTCTTAAATCGAGCCCGTGCCGTGGCTCAGCTTGATCTAAGCGATCTTCTTGTTAAGTCGACCGGGCCAAATATCTTTGACCGTGCGCTATCAACGCCCACTGGCATCATCATGTTGGAAGGCACCCAAGTCTACCCGTGGCGTGTGCGCAATGATGACACCGCCCATTTCGCAGATCATATCTGTCAGCAATTTGACGCAGATAGCCCCCGCAAACGATGGTGCGTTGCGCCAGAAATCGCCGGGAAGGCCACGACCTGGCGGTATATCCGCATTGCGGGATCGTCCGCGCTGCCGCAAGATACAGCCCAATTCATTCGCTACATGGGGTTGCGTCACCCCGTAGATTCCGTGTCAAAGATCGTCCCTAAAACGTCACTGATTGAAGACCCCGACTTGATAGAAATGTCGCAAAAGGTGTTCGACCATAAGCCAGTGCGCATGCCAAAGCTAAAAGCACCAAAGGTGAACCCAAATAATAACTCCACCACCATCATCACTACGATGAAGAACGAGGGCCCATTCATTTTGGAATGGATCGCGTATCACCGTGTCATCGGCGTAGATAATTTTCTGGTTTTTACCAACGACTGCACTGATGGGACCGATGCGTTCCATGACTTGCTGCAAGAAAAAGGCATTGTCCAACATCGGGACAATCCTTTCAAAAAGACCGGGCTAAAGCCACAACACGCAGCCCTGCAAGCGGGTGAAAATGAAGACATCATCAAAAATGCAGATTGGGTGATCTGCATGGATGTGGATGAGTTCATCAACATCAAAGTCGGGGATGGCACCCTGTCGTCTTTGTTTGACGCGGTTGGTGACGCCAACATGATTTCACTCACTTGGCGGCTTTTTGGAAACTCGGATATTCACGAGTTCAAAGATGGCCCGATCCTTGCTGACTACTCGCGCTGCGCCCATGAAATGACCCGCAAACCGCACCAAGCTTGGGGATTCAAAACGCTATTTCGAAACATCGGCTTATTTAAAAAACTTGGGGTGCATCGCCCTAAAGGGCTAAATCCGCAGCTATGGGAAAGTATCAATTGGGTGAACGGGTCCGGGAACCCGATGCCTAAAGAGTTCTTTCGCAATGCCTGGCGTTCAACGCAGGAAACGGTCGGATATGACCTTGTGTGCCTGAACCATTACGCCGTTCGATCTGCAGAAAGTTTCCTGGTGAAACGTGACCGAGGGCGTGTGAACCACGTCGATCGCGACCAAGGTCTCGCTTATTGGTTCCGCATGAATCACAATGTCGCCGAAGATCATTCTATTCAGCGAATGCTACCTGCCTTGCAGGCTGAAATGGACAAACTGCTATCAGACCCTGACATTGCTGAAATGCACGAAAAATGTGTGCAATCCCACCGCGCCAAAATCGACGAACTTAAAGCCACCAAAAACTACGCAAAATTCTACAAAGACTTAACCGGCGACAGGCTCCAGCGGCTTTCCAAACTATTACCGCACTTTGGTGCAAACGTGTTTCTGGCCGGGCCTGACGTCATTCCTGATGAAGTAGCCCTAAAAGATCACCCAGACGACTATTTCTTTACGGTCGAACGACAAGACACAACCGCGCATTAACTAATGCACTGACAACAGAAACGGTGCTGCTATACTGTTTCCAAAACGAGGACAAAAAGCAGAGATGGCAAAGCTCCCAGAGATCGCAAGCCTTTGGATCGGCGGCAACTTATCGTGGTTGGAACAGCTGTGCCTGAAATCCTTTGCAGATGCGGGACACCACATCACCCTCTACAGCTATGACCCGATTGAGAACCTGCCAGATGGCGTTTTTGCTGGCGACGCAGCCGACATTTTCCCAGCAGAGCCGATGTTCCGCCATGCGGTGACAGGAAGCCCCGCGATCCACGCGGATCTGTGGCGCTTGAATATGCTACAGAAGACCCGGAAAATTTGGGTGGACTGTGATGTTCTGTGTTATCGGCCCTTTGCTTTCACACGTGAACATGTGTTTGGCTGGGAAAAGCGCAATCTCGTCTGTAATGCGGTTCTTGGCCTACCCAGCAATAGCATTGCCCTAAAAAACCTCATGTCCTTTTTCGAAGACCCATACGCCATTGGGCCATGGTTGAAAAAACATCAAATAGCAGAGCTTGAAGCGGAACGTGACGCAGGGCGACCCGTTCATATGACCGAACAAGATTGGGGTTTTACAGGCCCTGGTGCCGTAACATGGTTTTTGAAACAGTCTGGTGAAATTGAACAAGCCCAGGATCAGACAGCGTTTTACGCAGTAACGTTCAAAGATCGAAACCATTTCATCGTCAGTCGGCATGATCCCGAAACGAAGTTCAGCGAAAATACATACGGTGTTCACCTGTGGGCGCGCCGTCTAAAACCTCGACTGAGAGACGACGAAAACAATCGCCCCCGTCGAGGTTCGTTTCTGGATCGCATGTTAGACAAACATGGGATCAATCCCAAACACGCGCCCATTACACCCAAAGAAGTGAAATTTTCTGGGAGCCCTGACGATCCTCGCTTTCGCGCGATGCTGGCGGTCGAAGCGTTGAAAAACGATGAGCCCATCGCCCAGCTTGCAAAGAACAACAGTGTCACACCAAAAGAGCTGCGCGAATGGCGCGCCCAGCTGGTGTCTGGTGCAGTAAAGATTTTCCAGTAAGAGTTCCCAATGAACAGAGTAATCCGCCTTCGCAAACCCTCTCATACCGAGACGATCCAAGCTGACCAGCTTGATTTCTCGATGCTTGGGAAGGGTGACTTTCTGAACCTCATCTTGCAGCGTTCGAATGTTCTAAATTCTGTCGAAGGGGTTTCTGAACGCGGAAAGCTCATCAAGGCTTGGTCCGAGGGCAACTCAGAGCCGCTCGAGCAGATCGCCGAAGAGCACAACGTAAAGCTTGCCTATTCAGCGATGACCGAAGTGGCCGGAGAATTTGATGCTTTGGTGCCGTTGTTCGCAGATTCAGCTCCGAAAAGTGTTGCTGATATTGGATGTGGTTACGGTCTATTTGATCTCGTAGCGGCCCATCACTTTTCTGCTGATGTGCATTTGATTGACATGGAAACCAACGATGCAAAGCAATTTGGGTTTGATCAACAAGGTGCCGCCTATTCAGACCTTGGAAAAGCGTTTGAAATTCTCACCAGAAATGGTGTGCCCTCGGATCGCATCACGCTTACCAACCCCGTGCTCCAAGATGTCATGGAACTACCCGTCGTCGATCTTGCGGTTAGCTTTCTGGCTTGCGGCTTCCATTTCCCCATTGATGCGTACATGCCGTTCTTCAGAGAGCGAGTGGCACCCGGCGGCCGGATCATCCTTGATTTGCGCAAAGCACAAGCTGAGCAGCAGTTAGAGCAACTCAGCGCGTTGGGAACGACCACCATTCTTTCAGAGAAAGGCAATCGCATACGCGTTTTGGTGCAAAAGCCAAAAATCCCAGAGGTGACAGACCTAAGCAAATCAGACTGGCGTGCGCATCTGGCCGAGCTCGGCAATCAAGAGGGGTTCTACAAAGAGCTGGGTGATGAACATAGTGCGCTCTTTGTCGACAAAGGCGACACGCTAATCGTGACGTTTGAAAACCTTGACCATGTGTATGACTTTAGAGACGACCGTATGCCTTGGGGATATGGGTTTGTCACAAAGCGAGGCTGGTCGATGTTGGGCCTGATGGCCCACGATTGGACGTGGTATCGAGACGAAGCCGTATACGATTTCTTTGATCGCCTCAAAGAAGAAGGCTTTTTTGATCGGTTTAAAAAGGTTGTATTTTATGGGGCTTCTATGGGCGGGTATGCAGCCGCCGCTTTTAGCGCCGCAGCCCCTGGATCAACCGTCATCTTGATCTCACCACAAGCAACACTTTGCCGGGAAACCGCACCGTGGGAATATCGGTATCTCAAAGCGTGGCGGCGGAATTTCAACACGCGTTACGGCTATGCGCCAGAGCATCTGAAGTCCGCATCAAAAGCTTATTTGTTTTACGATCCGCGTATGCCGCAAGATGCGATGCATGCAACGCTCTTCCAGGGCGACAACATCGAAAAATTCCGATGCCGTTTTCTTGGCCATCGCATGGCGTCGTTATGGGTCCTCATGGGTGTTTTGAAAGAAGTTATTGAAAGCTGCGTTGCAGGGGATTTGACCAGACCGCAGTTCTACCGCCTCATGCGCCGCCGCAGAGACACTGGCCGATACCTACGAGAGTTTTTGCAAGCTGTGAAAGATCAAGGCAAGCCAAGCCGCGTCGCCTATTTTTGCGAAGCTGTCTTAAACAGACGCCGCGGCCCAAAGTTCAGACAATCGCTGCGAGCGGCTCAGTCAGAGCTAGGCAAAAAAGATTAGCGGCGCTTGAGCGTATCGCCGAATGAGATTTTCGGAGAAAGTTCGATCAAGGACTCGCAAGGTTCTTTTTGAACGCGCGCTGCAATGATTTCTGCCGCTTTGCGGCCGGATTCACGCCGGCAGGCATCCATGCTCGCCAGCTGCCGCGGCAGACCTTGCAAAAGCTCGACACCGTTAAAACCAGCCAGCCCAATTTGCCCGGGCACATCGATCCCTTTGTCCAGCAGATACAGCAACCCCCCAGCGCCAATCATATCGTTGGAGTAGTACAAGAAATCCAGATCAGGGGAGCGCTCCAAAATGGCCTCGGTCATTTCACGCCCTTTTGCGAGTGCTGATCCGCCAGAATAGAACTCTTGGTCCATCACCTCGACACCGCCTTTGGCGAGGGCTTCGGTGAACCCTTCAAACCGTTTACGTGCGCGGTGATCTAGGGGCATCTTTGTACCCAAGAAACCAATGTTACGATACCCAGCCTTCAAAATGGATTTGGCCATTTCACGGCCCGCGCGGCGGTGCGAAATGCCAACGGCCGCATCCACTGGCGTCCCATCAACATCCATGATTTCGACGACAGGAATCCCAGCCGCGCGCATCATAGCCTTTGCGGCATCCGTATGCTCAAGGCCCGCAATGATGACACCCGAAGGGCGCCAAGACAGCATTTCGTAAAGAACCTTCTCTTCCTTTTCAGGAAGATAATCCGTGACGCCCACAACTGGCTGAAGATCAGTGCTCTCAAGAACTTCGCTGATCCCACTAAGGACCTCTGGAAAAACCATATTGGACAAAGAGGGGATGATCACCGCAACAAGGTTTACCCGCTGACTGGCAAGCGCCCCGGCAATTTTGTTGGGTACGTAGCCGAGCTCTTTAGAGGCCGTCAGGACACGCTGACGAGTCGCATCAGAGACATCGCCACGATTGCGCAAAACGCGACTTACGGTCATTTCGGAAACACCAGATGCTTCGGATACGTCTCTTAACGTGAGAGAGCGTTTGTCGTCTTTGGCCACGTAGGAATTCCTTATCCGATTTGTCTTCCTGATTATCGCGAGGATTAACAATAGCGCAAGCCAAGCCATCCTATTTCACGGAAGGCTCAGCATTTTTTTCGATCTCAGTGGCAGTATGTCGCTTCAAAATCATAAGTATTAGTTATCAAAATAACGAATAAACAAAATTTCCACTAATGACGGTGGTACACTACCTTGTCTCTACACGGTAATGTTTGGGCATTCTCGACCAAGCAGCGACCAGCGTGAAACGATTTCGCAATACTCAAATTGATTTGACGGAGAGACCGATGGACGGAAACAACGGTGGGAAGTGCCCAGTCATGCATGGGGCCAACACAAGTAACGAAGGGCCAAATCGGCCATGGTGGCCAAACGCCCTTAATCTCAACATCCTTCATCAGCATGATCAAAAGACAAACCCGATGGGGAAAGACTTTGATTATCGCACTGAAGTTGAAAGCTTGGATTTCGATGCCCTAAAGGCCGACCTAACTGCTCTGATGACAGACAGCCAAGATTGGTGGCCTGCTGACTGGGGGCACTACGGTGGATTGATGGTGCGCATGTCCTGGCACGCGGCGGGCACCTATCGCACGGCGGACGGCCGCGGGGGAGGTAACACCGGGAACCAACGCTTTGCACCACTGAATTCTTGGCCTGATAACGTCAACCTCGACAAAGCGCGTCGATTGCTTTGGCCTATTAAAAAGAAATACGGAAACAAGCTCAGCTGGGCCGATCTGCTGCTCTATGCAGGCACGGTGGCCTATGAATCAATGGGTTTCAAAACGTTCGGATTTGCCTTTGGTCGCCCAGATATCTGGCAACCAGAAGAAGACATTTACTGGGGCTCTGAAACTGGATGGCTTGACGAAGGCCGGTACGATGAGACCGATGATCGCTCCTCTCTCGAGGACCCGCTGGCTGCCGTTGTGATGGGTTTGATCTATGTTAACCCTGAGGGGGTTGGTGGCAACCCTGACCCATTACGCACCGCAAAAGACATGCGCATCACGTTCTCTCGTATGGCAATGAACGATGAGGAAACCGTCGCTTTGACAGCAGGCGGGCACACCGTCGGCAAGGCGCACGGCAATGGGGATGCCTCACAAATTCAGGCAGAACCCGAAGGCGCCGGAATCGAACTTCAAGGCTTGGGCTGGCATAACCCTCAAGGCACCGGGGCAGGCCCAAACACAATCTCCAGCGGTCTTGAAGGCGCATGGACAACCAACCCCACCCAATGGGATCATGGTTACTTTGAACTGCTGTTTAAGTACGAATGGGAATTGCGCAAAAGCCCCGCTGGTGCCCAGCAATGGGAACCCATTGGCATCTCGGAAGAAGACAAACCGGTCGACGCAACAGATCCCACCAAGCGCTACAACCCAATCATGACTGATGCCGATATGGCGCTTAAGATCGACCCTGAGTATCGCAAAATCTCAGAGCGGTTCCTGAACGATCCCAAGGCCTTCGAAGATGCATTCGCGCGTGCTTGGTTCAAACTCACGCATCGCGACATGGGGCCAAAGGCCCGCTACATCGGCCCAGATGTGCCTTCGGAGGATTTGATCTGGCAAGATCCCATTCCAGCTGGAAATCCCAAATTTGACGTCGAATCGGCGAAATCAAAAATTGCACAAAGTGGGCTGACGATTTCTGAATTGGTGACAACCGCATGGGACAGCGCCCGAACCTATCGTGGCTCTGATATGCGCGGTGGTGCGAATGGCGCCCGCATCCGGCTAGAGCCAATGAGAAGATGGGAGGGGAATGAACCTGACCGTCTAGCCAAAGTTTTGAAAATCTACGAGGCCATCGCCTTGGACACCAAAGCCAGCATCGCAGATATCATCGTTCTGGGTGGCAACGTTGGTGTGGAACAGGCAGCCAAAGCTGCGGGCCATAATGTATCTGTGCAATTCACGCCAGGTCGTGGAGATGCGACGGCAGAACAAACAGACGCAGAGTCTTTTGCACCGCTCGAGCCGATCCATGACGGTTTCCGGAATTGGTTAAAAACCGACTTCAAAGCAAATGCCGAAGAGTTGCTTCTTGATCGCTCTCAGCTCATGGGCCTCACAGCCGCAGAGATGACCGTTCTGGTAGGTGGTATGCGTGTTTTGGGCACCGGCCATGGCGGCAACAAGGCCGGCATGTTCACCAATCGTGAAGGCGCCCTGACAAACGACTTTTTTGTCAATTTGACGGATATGTCGAACACCTGGGAGCCGACTGGGCGCAACAGCTACAATATCAACGATCGCAAATCTGGCTCAACAAAGTGGACGGCGACCCGCGCGGATCTGGTATTTGGATCAAATTCCGTTCTTCGCTCTTATGCAGAACTCTACGCACAAGACGACAATGCCTCAAAGTTCGTTCAAGACTTTGCTGAAGCATGGGCAAAAGTAATGGAAACCGATCTCGTTTAACGAAACACACCAGGCCTCGTGCATCATCCAACTGTATGAGGCCTGTTGCTGCCTAAGAAACCAAGTGTTTGCGCAAATCAAATTCAACACCAACAACGACCTCCAAAATCTGTTAAAATTCAATACCTTAAAAGGCAAAGATATAGAGGAAGAAATAGTCTGCGCAAAAAAGAAAATGTCTGCGCAAACTATTCTCAATTTGTAAATGAGCTGCGGAAGTGCCTCTAGTCAAAAAGAAAAACCCGCGTCGGATGACACGGGTTTAATCAATTTTCCTGTTTTTGATGTCGCTTTAACTTTGGATCGCCTTAAAAAACGGATGTTCCTTTCGATACATCGTCTCAAACTATCGGTGTAGATAAGGCGTTACTGCTGGAGCGGCTTTAGTTTTGGTCACCCACCATTGAACGAAAGGCTCCCGCAAAAGCACGCTTGAGCCAACTCTTTTTGCCTGAGTTACAGCAGTTTCGAACAGCTTGATGATCAGACCCCAACGATACGCCCTTGCCGTGACCAATCGATCGAAAAAGTCCTGGGACATAAGGTCAGGGTCAACTTCTTGATTTTGCGCGAGCGCGTAACTCCCAACAATTTCATGTACGCTGTCTTTGCACCAACCGCAGTGATCCAACCCCGAACGGCCTTAGCAACGAATCCTGGGCCATTGTCGGAGCGTATGAACTTTGGCGCTCCACGCTTGATAAACAGATCAGTCAGTGCGTCGATGACACCTGTCGAGTTCAGCTTACGCTGTATCTTGATTGCCAAGCATTCACGGCTGCGCTCATCAAGAATATTCAGCGTGCGGAAGACTTTGCCATCATCGGTCCTGCAGTGGACGAAGTCCTTCTTGGCAGATTGCTTCGCAATCGCCTGTCAGGCAATGCATAAGACCAAACGTGGCTAGGTATTCAGGCCGCAGCCTTACGCATGATTCATCCACTGCCCGACAGTGGATTGCAAAGCAAACCATGAGAGGGATTCAGCCAGAACCGTCCCTTCTTCGGTTGTTTCGCTGGAACCTTCAGGATCAATTGGTCCAACGTCAGATCAGACACAGCTCTTCTGAGCCGTTCATTTTCCTTCTGAAGCCGCTTCAGCTCCTTCAATTGATCTACACCCATTCCACCGTATTTCTTACGCCGGCGGTAATAGCTTTGTTCAACAACACCGATCTGTCTGATCACATCGAGACGGGACATGCCTTGCCCCATCAACACATCAACTTGCCGTAACTTCGAGACAATCTCTTCGGGCTTCGGTCGTTTGTTTGCCATTCTTGGTCCTCCGTTTCCTAAACATAGCGGCGGACCAGTTCAGTGGGGGAGGCTCAGCTAGCGATACTCAGTTTCGGTGATCGTTTGGGCCACTCTCTCTTGCCGTATCGCGGTTTGGCTTGGGATAAACCACCGAGTTTGGTTGGTGATGACATCCAGCACCTAACGCGTTGCAATCGCCATCGATGCCAAGTGTGCTCTTTATTCACCTTCTGCGCGCCTTGAATAGCAAGGTTGAAGAGCTTGGGGCAAACCATGACCGAGGTCGTACAGCTACAGATGTAACGGCACGACCACAAATATTTCAGTAAGTCGCACGCCCACCAGACAGGTCAAAAACAAATCCAGTGGTATAGGAACACTCTTCTGAGCACATGAAGGAAACCATAGAGGCGATTTCCTCGATGGTGCCGGGACGACCCATTGGGATTTTGGACAGCATGTAAGCCAGCTGTTCTTCTGTGACGTCATCCAGCATCTCGGTGCGGATCACGGCCGGGCACAGGGCGTTCACGCGGATATTGGAAGTTGCCAGTTCTTTCCCAAGAGATTTGGTGAGACCAATCACCGCCGCCTTGGATACAGAGTAAGCCGAGGCGTTCGGGTTGCCTTCTTTGCCCGCAATCGAAGCGATATTTGCAATGCGCCCATAGTCCGATTTCTGCATGATTGGCACAATGGCCTTACAGGTGTGGAAGATCCCGTTGAGGTTCACGTTCTGCACAGCGTACCACGTCTCGATTGGGTATTCTGAGACCGGCACATTGACGCCGGCGATCCCTGCAGAGTTCACCAGCAGCTCAATCCCGCCAAGCTCTGCTTCAACCTGTGCCGCAGCCGCTTCGACATCTGCATAATCGCTAACATCAACGCGCTGCGCGACGACCGTACCAAGCGAGGACAGCGTGTCTTTGGCATGGGCCAGGGTCTCTTCGCTGATATCCCACAGCGCCACAGAGGCACCGCTTTCCAGAAAGCGTTTTGCAACCGCAAAGCCCATGCCGCGTGCGCCTCCGGTGATCACGGCGCGACGCCCCTTCAGATCAAATTGGTTCATAACTTCACCACGGTCTGAGCTTGTTCACCCAATCCTTCGATGCCAAGCGTGACCTTGTCGCCAACATTCAGCCAGACTTGCGGGTCCATGCCTGCACCCACACCCGGAGGGGTGCCTGTACAGATCAGATCGCCTGGCTGCAGTTCAGTAAATTCGCTCAGGTAGCTCACGATGGTCGCCACATCAAAGATCATCGTGTCGGTATTGCCGGTTTGCATCCGCGTGCCGTTCACATCCAGCCACATGGACAGCGCCTTGGCGTCATCCAGCTCATCGCCTGATACAATCACGGGACCGGTTGGGCAGAAATTCGGGAAGCTCTTGCCCTTGGCCCATTGGCCCCCGCGCTCCATCTGCCAGGCACGCTCGCTCACATCGTTCACCAGCACATAGCCCAGCACATGGTCCAGCGCATCCTCTTTTGAGATGTTGAGCGCTTTCTTCCCAATCACAATGCCCAGCTCAACTTCCCAATCCAGCTTGGTCATCTTTTCGCTGAACAGGATGTCATCGTTTGGACCGCAGTAGGTCACAGAGGATTTGTTAAACAGAATCGGCTCATCAGGCACTGGCAGGCCCGCCTCCGCTGCATGGTCAGAATAATTCAGACCGATGCAGTAGATATTGAACGGTTGCGCAGAGGGTGGTGCGATCCGTTTGCCTTCGATATCCGCAACGGGCAGCGTGGTTGGATCCACAGATTTCAGCTGATCAATCACCTCTGGCGTCAAAGAGCGCGGGCCGAAGTCGCCAACAATGCTAGAAGCGTCTCGCGCCACGCCATCAGCGTCCAGGATGCAGGGAGTTTTGGAACCATCACGGTCCCCATAGCGCATCAGTTTCATAATCAGCTATCCTTCTTATTCGCTTTGCCCCACCATGTATTGGCAAGGGCCTGACCAGCCGCAAAACTGTTCTGGCCAAGTTGATCTTGAATGCGCAGGCATTCGTTCCATTTTACCATCCGCTCAGAGCGCTGGAAGGAGCCAACCTTCAACTGACGCCCACCGAGACCGGTGCTGAGATGAGAGATCGAGGCGTCTTCGGTTTCACCCGAACGTGCAGAGACAATCGTACCCCAGCCTTTTTCTTGCGCGGCTTTGAAGGTCTCAATCGCTTCTGTGATTGTCCCGATCTGGTTCACCTTAATCAACACTGCATTACAGGCGTTATCAGCCTGCGCCTCGCGCACCAGATCCGCGCTGGTCACCAGATAATCATCTCCAATGATCTGCACCCGGTCCCCAAAACGGCGGGTGAACTCAATTGTGCCTTCTTGGTCGTCTTCGCCAAGCGGGTCTTCGATCGAGGCAATCGGATAGGCATCCAGCCAGCCGCCAAGCATGTCAATCAACTGACCGCTGTCCATGTCGCGATCTTCCAGCGCAAGACGATAGGTGCCGTTTTTGCCAAACTCAGACGCCGCGATATCCAAAGAGATCACCACGTTTTCGCCGGGCTTTTCACCCGCCTTTTCGATGGCTTGCACCAGGGTTTCCAGCGCTTCTTCGTTGCTTTTGAAGACCGGCCACCAGCCGCCTTCATCCGCCACACCCGCAAGGTTACCGCGCGAAGCCATAATATCGCCAGCGGCAAAATAGACCTCATTGGTGACTTCCATAACCTCATCAAACGTCTTGGCACCCGGCACCATGATCATGAAGTCCTGGATGTCGACACGACGACCTGCATGCGCCCCGCCGCCAAAAATCTGGATTTCAGGTAAGGGCAAGGATGGCGTGCAGCCATATGCCTTTGCCACATGACGCCACAATGGCTCGCCGGCATCTGCGGCCGCCGCATGCAGCAACGCCAGCGAGGTCGCAACGGTTGCATTGCCCCCCAATGTTTCTTTCAGAGGCGAAGGGTCCAGCTCTAAAATCGTGCTGTCTGCCCCCTGCTGGTCATAAATATCATGACCCACCAACGCAGAGGCAATCGGACCGTTGACGCTGGCCAGAGCCTTATCGATGCCCCTCCCCTGCAACACACTGCCACCATCGCGCAAATCGATGGCTTCCCGTGTGCCGCGAGACGCGCCCGCTGGTGCAATGGCGCGCCCAAGCTTGCCGTTTTCCAGAAGCACATCGACTTCAACCGTCGGATGCCCACGAGAATCCCAGACCCGACGTCCAGTGATTGATTTGATTGCCGTCATGAACGAATGTCCTTCAGTACATTGGCGAGTGTTTCAACGAGTGTGTCCAAGTCGGACACAGGTGATTTGATCAGGGGGATTGAAAGACGGCGCACAGCCTCGCGCTCCGTTTCATCCAAATATTCAACAGGGGATTTGCCATCCACACGTGCCAGCATCAGTGCGGGCAACAACCGACAGACCTTGGCCTCTAGAGCGACAGGATCTTCCCAAGCGATCTGCGGTGCATAAGCCGACCAAAACTGTCCCACCTGCCCCAGCAGACTGTCCGTCGATCCTGGTAAATGCACTGCTTTCAAAATCAGATGGTTCAGACAGAAAGACACGTCAAAACTCGCGTCCCCCATCGTCGCGCATTCCGCATCCAGAACCAAAGGCACATCGCCCCGGAACAGAATATTCTTTGGGCTCACATCCCCATGCACCAAAACAATGCTGCTCTCATAAAGCATGTCCTCAAGCGGTTTGATCTGGCCCGCCAGATCAGGATGGCTCTTGGCCGTGAAGCTCAGATAGGGCTCAATCCGTAGCGCCCTGAAGTCATCCCGGTTTTGGAAGGCTGAGGTATCAAAACCCTCAGCAGCAGAAGCCTGATGCACCTGACCCAACATATCAGCGACACGTGTAGCCTCTCCCCGATCAGGCGCTTCCTCAAGAAGCGCCTCCTTCCAGAGATAGACCCCCTCACCGTCCAGAAACTCCATGGCAAACCCATGCTCTTTCTCAGACCGGCCAAAAAGTTTCACCGAACTGTCAGGCAGTAATTCTGCGGCCACTTTGAGCCACGCATACTCTGCCGCATTTCGATGCACCGGCGCTTGCCAATCCGCCGCCACGCGTAGCTTTGCCAACGCGAACTTCACGCAGATCTTCTGCGCAGGCAAAGCCACCATCGCAATATCAGACGCCACCCCGCCAGTCAGCGGACGCACGTCAGAGACATCCTCTGCCGCCCCAAGGCCAAGCTCGGCCACAAGGTCACGGCAACGTTGTTCTAACTCGGTGGGCATGGATGATTTCCCTTGCATTGTTCACGTGAACAATTAGTCTAAAATTTGCATTTCCGTCAAGACAGGATTTGACAACTTTGTTAAAAGCGCTGGAAACCGAAGGGGAAAATCTTGGCTAACCGCGTGACCATCAAATCGATCGCCAAAGATCTCGGCATTTCGCATATGACCGTATCGCGCGCCCTGTCTGATCATCCCAATGTCAACAAAGCCACACGCGATATGATCCTCACGCGCGCGCGTGAACTTGGCTATGTTAAAAACGCAGCCGCCAAAGCCATGCGCGGCGATGGCACAAAGATCGTCGGGCTGCTTCTACCCAATATCATCAACGAATTTTACGCCCGTTTCGCCAATGCTTTGGCCTTGGCCTGCGAGCAGAATTCGCTCCATTTAATCATCCATCTGACCAATGATGACATCGATCAAGAACACGCTGCCTTAGAACGCTTGCGAGAAGTTCAGGCCATGGCCGTCCTCATGGTCCCAGCCCCGCGACGAACGCGGGATGAAATCACCCAATCCTTCGGGCTCAACATCATCCAGCTCGTGCGCGAATGCTCTATTGAGGGAACCACTGCGACGATCCTCATCGACGATTTGAGTGCCATCGAAGAAGCTGTGCAGCATCTTGCTCAACAGGGACATACACAGATCGGATATATCGGGGCCAACAACAAGCTATCATCTGGTGAGCTGCGTCTCGCTGCATTTCGGACCGGACTTGCCAAAGCTGGCCTCATCGAAAACCCGGAAATCGTTCAAACCGCCACACCCTCTTTTGAAATGGGGCGCAGCTGCACCAGCTTGCTACTCGCTAGTCAAACAGCAACCGCCCTGATCTGTGGCGGCGTTGAAATATCCAACGGCGCTCTCGCCGCGCTCATGGATCGGGGCGAAGACCCGCAAGCTGACATCGCTTTTGTCGGATATGGTGATCCTTCGTATTACGCTTGGATCAAAGGCGGAATTTCCACAATCAAACTCCCAGTAGATCAACTCGCTCAAGAGGCCATCCGACTTTTGCAGTATACCGAAAGCCAGGCCGTAAATACACAAGCCCTGAAGGCCACTCTCACCCTTCGGCCATAGTCGACTGAGCAGCCTCATCTGACTGGTCCAGCCTGCGTCTCTCAGCAAAGCGGCAATCCGACGATACCCGTATCGCCCAAACTGACGAGCCAGTTCGATCATATCGGCCACCTGCCTGTCTTCATCTGGACGACCTCGAGGAACATGCCTTTGTGTCGAACGATGTTGTCCCAATACGCGGCAGGCTCGGCGTTCCGACACTTTGAATTGGCTGCGTACGTGATCAATGCAGGCCCGGCGGCGAGCGGGGCTCAGACGTTTCCCTTTGCTGCTTCCTTCAGGATCAATATGTTCAACGTCAGATCAAACACAGCTCTTCTGAGCCGTTCATTTTCCTTCTGAAGCCGCTTCAGCTCCTTCAATTGATCCAACCTTTTCCCAAGTCGAAGGACCAGAGGCCATCTGGTTTCAGGATTCTGCCCGCGAATGTCTGTATTTCTTTAGTCAGCTTTTCTCTTTGCGTGTGCAGCGCATGTCCGGAATCCGCACATTTGCACCTTCAGACACTCTTGAAACAGCTACAGAAGGCTATTGCTAGTTCAAAAAATAGGCCTCGTTGCCAACAGTCTGGCAGAATGAACAAGGCAGGCTGGTAGAGAGCAGCACACCCGCCCCTGCAAATTTTCACATCAAAATCAATAGATTAACTAAACTCCAGCCAGCCAAACCAACATTTACGCAGTGTTTTTTCTACGTTTTGCGCAGACATTTGGCTTTTTAAGCACCCCAAATGCTAAAGAAACCAATAGTTTGCGCAAATCAAAATTACCACCCAAAACGGGCTATAAAATCCGTTAAAATTCAATGACTTACAAGGTGACGAAAAATGGAGAAAGAAATAGTTTGCGCAAGAAAGCAAATGTCTGCGCAAACTATTCTCAAGTTGTGAGTGGGCTGCGGAAGCGCCTCTAATCAAAAAGAAAAACCCGCGTCGGATGACACGGGTTCAGTCAATTTTCCTGTTTTGATGTCGCTTTAACTTTGGATCGCCTCAAGAAACGGATGTTCCTTTCGATACATCG
Source organism: uncultured Paracoccaceae bacterium (assembly GCA_947498415.1). Classification (GTDB taxonomy): domain Bacteria; phylum Pseudomonadota; class Alphaproteobacteria; order Rhodobacterales; family Rhodobacteraceae; genus Cognatishimia. The sequence continues at coordinate 623,228 of CANMKB010000001.1, read as the reverse complement.
TCTCAAAGTCTCGGTGCAGATAAGGCGTTACTGCCGGCGCGGCTTTCGTTTTGGTTACCCACCATTGCACGAAATGCTCCCGCAAAAGCACGCTTGAGCTAACTCTCTTTGCCTGAATTACAGCAGTTTCGACCAGCTTGATTATCAGACCCCATCGATACGCCCCTGCCGTGACCAAGCGATCAAAAAAGTCCTGGGACATAAGGTCAGGGTCAACTACTTGATTTTGCTCGAGCGCATAGCTCCCAACAATTTCATGCACGGTTTCGTAATCCTTGGGAAGGACGACATCATCGAATGGAAACCTTTTCAAAAGACGATAAAGCTGCATCTCCTGACGCATGTAGTCATCCAACTCGGGGATGCCAGAAAAGATCAAGATTAGGGGCCAATCATGCGATTTCATCAATGTCTTGAAGGCATCTAAAATTGCCAACTGATCAGTATCTTTCTTCTTGCGAAAGATATGCTGCACTTCGTCAAAATGAATCCCAACATAGCCTCCGAGTTTTGCTTCGCGGACAACGATATCCCAAATTTCGATCTGCGTGAGCTTGGCTTTTGATTCAATTGGGTAATGCAAAGAACGAGCGGTGCGATAGCCAAGATCCTTCCAGCCGGCGACACTCTTCAAGAGGCAAGACGCGAATTTGGCTTGCTGTCCGTTTGGTAGTTTAGCTCCACTGGCATTGAACTTCTCGATGAGGTTTACAAGCTCTGTGGTTTTCCCGCTGCCTGACTGCCCGGTGACCAAGAGTCCCTCTGCTTCAAAATGCCCGCCATGACTAAGATTGCCCAGGTGGATGCTAAACAGTTGCCTCAGATCTGCTTTTAGCTCTTCGCCTCTGGAAAGCGGGTAGATGCGGTTTCCTTGCTGTTCCACCAAGTCGCGGATCGTTTCGTCGACAAAATCGTTCATAACTTACTCTTCTTGATTGGGGCAAACATTGGGGCCGGCTTTTCAGACAAGTTTTCCGAATTGACTGAAGTCGGCTCGACATCGATGTTCTTGTCGTTCGATGAAGAAACCTCTGTTTCGGGTGGCAGGTCATTCGCAGGAGCCGGGTTTTCCTTTCGGGGTGGCCCCAAAACGCTGGCGGGCGAAACGGTTGGCTGCGACCTCGACATCGGAATGTACTCGACATTATCCAACTGTTCAGACTGTCTTCTCAGCTTTTCAATATTGACGTATGCGTCGGGGTCATTCGGATCAAGGAAAAGGCCGGACTCTTTAGCTCGACGGGCCCTCTCGTCCTTGAGGTGCTGCTCATACATTAGACGCTTTTCAGGATTACGCTCAGCCGTTTGGCGCTGCAGGTTTATTGCCTCGGCCAATGTCATATCCGCAAAGACAGTCATTCTTAACTGCGCGGTCATAACGACCTTCGTATCCTGACTAAAAATTGTAACTTCGCGCAGATCGTCAGGATCAAGGCATACGGTCACATTCTTGGACACACCCGCCGCAAAACGCTGCAGCTCAGTTGAATTGTACCAAATGCCGTAAACGCGAACACCCTCTGAGCTCGTGGTTACGGTGTCTTTTTCACCCAGATGCAGACGTCGAGCAATTGGATCAGGAGCGTCAATACCACCATAAATCTCAATAGCCTCATCCAATTTCTGGACTGGCATCGCGCCGTACATACCTGTGCCTGAGTGCTTTCGGAAAGGGTATTCGTCAACGAAATATCGCGTAATAATCCCCATGAGATTATCTTTGGTTAGCGTGGCTTTTTTCTTTCCATCGTAAGCGCTTAACTCGCCTGGCCGACTGCCTGTGTATCCTGGAAGAAAGTTCAAAACTTCCCATTGTAAGGTACCAATTGCACTTTCAACGAAAGGATTGTCCGACGAGTGATAGGTGCGTCCCATCATGATCGACGTTCCTATTCCAAGTTCACTTTGATAGATTTTCGCATTCCGAGTTGCGGTCCCGTTGTCAGATTGAACGAGAGATAGGCCTACCGCAGGCGCTGGATCTTTCACGCAGCCATAACGCAATTTCTCACGCTTCTTATCGCTGGTTGCCATTCTAAGCAGCTGCCTTTGTGCGTCTGAGTCAGCCGTTTCAGTCAAGACCCATGCCAGTGGCATACGTGTTGCGACGTCAAACATAACATGCAACCACAGCCGACAAATCTCATTCTGTGCCAGTTCAGTGTCTATGTCCGCTTTGGCCAGCGGCCTGAAATCGACGTTGCCTTGATCATTGGTAAAGATGGAAAGGTAGACTTGATCAGTCGCAACACGTTGACCGTATTTCAAAGCACGGACATCGGTTGACCCTGCACCGAACTTGTTGCGTGCATATTTGATCCCATTGCGACCAGCTTCTCGGGTTACAAGGTTGCTGGCATTGTACCTTGCCCGAACCGTCGTCAATGAAGGCGCCACAAAATTTTTGAGCATCATTTCGGAATCTGTTTCCCAGACGGACACCGACCACTCGTAGGTTTTTGAAAGCTTCGTTTGATGTTCCTTCGCCATAATATTTAGAACATATTCGATAAACTGTTCCTGCAATTCTGTAAGCCTGCAACCCGAACTTCCCTGCGGTCCTTTCGCATGATGCTTGCGTAACAACACAACCGGATTACGATCAAACTTCATGTAGCGACGATACATCTCCTGCAGAGAGCGACCATTCGGCAAAGAATGGGGTGAACTTGCCCTGCCAATATAAACGCCGTGAAAGAGGTGCGGGTCATTAGCTAGAGAACGGGCCGATGATTTCAAACGAGCTCTGACATCACGACGATTCAGATATCTCTGTGTTAGCTTTTGGCCTTCTTCTTCGAGTTCGCGCATCGCCTCAGCTAGCCCAGTCCTGGCACGAATATCCTGCCGCTCTTGGTCCGGTAACTGATCGGTACTTTCAATCCCGCCTGTATAAGCCAACAGCTCCTTGCGAAGTTCCAACGCCGCTGGTGTGCTCAGCTGAGCATCGTTGGCCGCGAGGGCCGTATCTACACGCTCAAATGAGAGCGAACAGCACTCCCCATTGTCAATGCTCTCCACAGCATAACTGTCAGCGTCCTTGCCAATCACACGCCAACGCACGTGATCGAGGACAAGCTCCGACCCTGCGGGGACCTTATAGAGGGGAGCGCTAGGCATTAAAGGACCCAAACCCGATTGTTGATGGACATAGCTGTGTGCCAGTTCGTACCGAGCTTTTTGAGACCGACCAGCCGCAGAATGGAATCGAATACACGCGAGCACTCAAGGTCGCAGGCAGCCATCAAGCCTTTTATGTCCCAAAAAGACGTACGCTTGGCTTTGTCCAACACAAACCTATCGAACTCTTCGTCAGGGGTCTTAGTTGCCTCCCAGACGAGTAACAGATTGTCCCTATATGCTCTGGTGTATCCATCGCCGTTAATGACAACCTTTTTGTCAGCGAAGGTCGCAGGTGCGCCCTCGAAAATCGCCTCAATGTCAGCGCGCGTTTCGGGTCTGAGAAGGCTTGTTCCGTTCCGCACGAATACTGCCTCTCGGTAGCCACACCGATACGTGATGCGCAGATCGAAACTGTGTTGACTGCGCTTGCCGCGATGGTTGACGTAAGCAATCGGCGGTAACTGAACCTCGAGCTTAAAAAACTCAGGTATAAGGAGCGCCTCGATAGCAACGGCCATCTCGCGAGCACTCTCAAAGTGATACACCTGCGGCACCCCATTGGTCGCGGGTGTTGGGAGTGCCATAGAGATCCGATGAGCCGTATTGCTACGGCTGAGTGGGCTCCTGTAACCTTGATAGGGCAAAACGCCTGGGATCGGCCCCAATTGTAGCGGCGGTTGTTTCGCCGTTTTTACGAGAGAGGTATCCCAGTCTAGTGGATAGGACATAGCTTCTCCGTTCTCGAAAGCGTGCGCTCCCGAGCCTTTCAATTAAAATTTCGGTTTTACAGAGCAAGCAGACTCGCATGCTCCAGGTTGCTTTTGGGAGACCTCAGCGCGACGGCGATCATCTCCATGTTCAGTGCGCGATTAGCCCGCGTCTTATTCTTTGTGGGAGCCCAGTCGACGTTGTCCGCTACATCAGGCTTCCTAGGCACCCTAAGCGTTCACACAGAACCACTTCGAGTCAATTGTTGTTTTTTATCAGAGGCTTGAAAGCATTCATGCTGCCTGTTTTCGCATGTGTTTCACGTGCAATTTGATCCCTTTCTCCACTCAACATTCGCGCAACTCAAGGTTGTCATTGTGCTTTGAAAAATGATGTACGCGTTGAATTTCAGAGATGGAAGATGTCCAAAGATTTCACATGTGGATGGACTGTCTACTTTAATCAACAGCCAAACGACTGCCGTTGCCGTTGCTGCAGCTCGTTCTCCAGCCAGTTCAAATGACCAGTTGTTTCTCGATCTAAATCTGGCGGCAGATGCAGTTCGCGTAAGCATATGCAGCGCCCCAGCAGTCCTCCTTCAGCGTCTCTTAGTGCATTCGAGATGTTGGCTTTCAACTTAAAAGCCGTTGCATATGCGATTTGATATTCGTCTTTGATTTGATGCCCTGTCGGCCTCAATCGTTTGACTTCTGCTTCAATCAGTTTTTCTGCGAGCAAAAAATATACACGCAAATCTAGTCGTCGCCGATGAAACAGTGTCCCTGAAGTCAAAGAAAAATGCGTAGGGCATTTTTTGCAATAATAGAGTTTTCGCGCTTCCAAATAGCCGAATTTTTTTTCTTTGCAGTTCGGACATTTGGGGCCCTGAGGCCAGCGAACGGCTTCCAGGCGGTTCTCACAAATTGATTCTGTCGGAAACTCAGCAGCTACCCCCTCAGCTGGCAGCCTCAGATATAAGGTGAGCCAGTGGGTACGCTCTTGTTCATAGCTTTGGAACGGCTCTTCTTGCATGGCGCAGCATTACTCTTTTCAAATCACGAGAGAAAGCTCTGCACAGTAAGATTGGAAACTGACGAGTTGAGCGCATAGCTTCGTTGAACACCGCACTTCCGCGCCAAAAACCAAAAAAGTTGGAGCCAACTCTGTCTTTACCAATCCCACAAACACCTGAACCCAAGCCTCGAGAAGGAATGCTCTCGCTCGTCGCTAGGGCGGCCGGGAGTCGCAACCTATCTACAGCATCGTTCTGCGCAGAGCTTGGCTTGTCTTATAAGAAACTCTTGGTTCATGATCCTGCGCAAATCTCACGACTTGTAGAGCTACTTGGACTAGACCAAGAAACACGTGAAGAGGTGCAATCTTGGTCGCTGGTGCCGCTGCCTGGCGTAAAAGTGCGTTTTAGAAACGAGACATATGTCTCTCGCACATTGATGAATCCAGTTGTGCGGGGCTGTCCCGCATGCCTTCGTGACAATGTTACGACGACCTCATTGCTGCCCGCAGGACAAATGGTCATGCAGGGTCAATGGCAAGTCAAATATGTGCAAAAATGTCTGCTTCACAAAAAAGAACTGGTCCCTCTTTGGGAAATCAGCAATCCACGGCATAGATTTGACCACGCCGCACGTCTCAGAGATCTATCCGATGACATTTTGAATGGACGTCTCTCGCAATGTGACACACCAATCACAGACTATGACGTCTGGCTGGATGAGCGGCTAGAATACAGCAAAGATTCAACATGGCTTGCGAACCATGATACTGAAATCGCGGCAAACTTTTGTACTTTGCTCGGTGCTGAATTGAAGCGCGTTAATGCCACACTTGAGCCGAAAAACACAGAGGCATCATTGGTTGGTTTCAACGTTGCGAAGCAAGGCCCGGAGGAAATTCTGAATGCCTTCAAGTTTCTTACGGCCGCAGCTGATGGCCCTCAAGACCGCCCCAAGAAAGCGTTCGGCGAACTCTACACGTGGCTAAGCCAGTACGGGATAGCCGACCAACGCTGGGATGCCTTTAGAGATCTCATGCGCGAGGTCATTCTTGAGACATGGGCCATTCCCGAAGGTGAAGAGGTATTAGGCAAAGTGCTCCAAGCGCGGCGGCTACACTCGGTTGACAGTGCTGCTAGAGAGATTGGCCGATCTAACAAAGTCGCTCGTCAAATCTTAGCACATAAGAACCTCATCTCTGCCGACGATACACGCACAGATAAACGCCTCACCTTTGATGCAAAGTGCGCCGCCCCAGTGCTTTCGATGGCAAACAGACTCGTCATGACCAAGCAAATGATGAAGCATCTTGGAGCGACACCCAGTCAATTCGAAACGCTCACCAAACAACGTGTGCTGGTGCCAGCATTGCCAACGACGATTTCGAAACTTCATTGGGACACGGCTGACGCCGATGCTTTGCTCAAGACCCTACTGGCCAACCCAATGCCTGTGAATTTCGATGACAGCACCTGGGTTGCTTTCGGAGTTGCCGCTGGGCGAGCTCGTGTTGACCTCAGCAAAGCCATCAGAGCCGTTGACGAAGGCACCCTAAGGGTCGGAACGCGCGCCGGAAAATTTGGCTACGCTGCCATCGTTGTGAAACAGTCTGAAATGGATGCCCTTAGGCCAGAAAAACCCCGATACCCTACCCTGGCTCAGTTTGGTCTGACTGTTGGATTACAGAAAGACGGCGCTTTGCAGGCGCTATTTGAAGCGGGGAAAATCCAGACAACTTCCTTCTTCAACCCAGAAACTCTGAAAACAGGTATTTACTGCACCGACGAGGACCAAGTCGCTTTCCATGCGCAATTCACCACGCTGAAACTGCTCTCAAAACTCTGTCAGAAAGACAATCGGTCTATGGCACGGGAGCTTAGATCTCTAGGAGTTACTGGAGTGGAAATCGGTGATCGTGTCCTTACCAAAGTGTTTTGGAAAGCAGATGTTGAACGTGTACTTCCTCTGAACTGAGCGGTGATTGCACATCAGTAATTGAGCAACTGCTTCTGAATTTCCCTCACCCTCTCGCTCCTGTGTTCGTCACCGAGAATTTCAACTTCGATAAGCAACAAATTGGGAATTGTCCTAGTAACAGAAAGAGCTTCTTCCAAAGGCACTTCAACGCTATCCGGACCAAAAACCATTGCTTCGTGGGCCAGATCATTTTCATCGCGTAGCGGCTTGTCCAACCAGTACCAACGAGACCTCGTTCGCGCAAAGCCGGCCTCTGGATCGATGTAGAACAAAGGCGAGGTCATGACGTCTTGTTCAATGCGTTCCGGGTGACCTGTGACCTGTCCCCACAACGCAACACGCGCTCCAGTTTTGACGGTGATCCATTTATGGATGGTCGGAGCATGGCCAAGATTTCTGGAACGTTTCACCTCAACAATATCGCTCAGAATATCGATGGCGTTGTCGATCTCATATAACACCAATCTATCGTTCATTTTACTCTCCTTCCTTTTGGGATTTGATTGACTTTCAGTAGCTAGAATTTCCGGTCAGCATCCTGAGGCTTGGTCAAAAGTGGGGCGCGGATGACTTGTCGTTTGACAGCAGGTTGGTGAGACGATCACCCGCCAGAACACCTGATTTCATGAGCTCTTCAGCCGCAGTGACAATTTGGGGCACCATCGGTTCGAGCAGCCGTTGCGCCGCCGTCTCAGCTCTCGACACAAGCTCCGCGATTTCACGTTGGTGATTGCGCGCGACCACCTTGAACAGATTGTCTGAGTAGCTGGCACCCAACCAAAGTGGACCATTTTGCCCCAACCCATATGCACCGATTTCATTAGCGGCAGAGAACATGATCCGGCCCAGATCAGACCTATGGTCACCTCCAGCTCCACTGGACGGAGACCCACAGACAAGAGTTTCTGCAACGCGTCCTGCGGCCCATATGATGCGATCTCTGTGCAGGGTTTCTGTGGTGTGGATGGGCAATTGCCCAGATACGTTGCATTGCGCGCTCTGCGGGTATGCACAGACGTATTCGACCGTCAGCTCTGGAAATGCGTTTGCCGCAAAAGCATGCCCGCATTCATGAACCGCCATCCGAAAACGGACATCCTCTGGGCAGCTCATAAGCTCGCCAATCAAGGCTTGCGTGATGTCCTCTGTCCTGAGCGGCCGATTTGAACGCCGAGCAGCAGCGCGGCCTTTGCGTATTGCTGCGGCACAGTCTGCACCCGTCTTGCCAACAGCATGAACCGCACATGTTTCAACGTCGATATCGCGCTCAGAAGGCCGCAAATGCTGACGCGTGATCACCGCCAGATCGGCCAGGCTTGGCAGAGGAATGTTCACAACGTCATCGAACCGTCCGGCTCGACGAATTGATACTGGAATGGCCCCAAGCCGATTGGCAGCGGCAATAACCACTATTCCTTCACGTCTACGGATACCGTCTAGCTGCTCTAGTAGGCCTTTGGTCGCTTTTTGATCGTAGCTTGAGTTCCTGCCATCCAGAGCTTGTTGGAAACCGTCCAATTCATCGATGAATATTATGCAGGGTGCTTTTGCCTGGGCGTTCTCAAATGAGTCAGACATGGCCTTCAGGAAGGATCCGAGATGGTTTCCACGCTGCCATTCGGAATATGATGCTGCTTCAAAAGAGAGGCCTGCGGTTTGAGACATGGCGCGCGCAAGCTCAGTCTTTCCGGTTCCCGGATCGCCAACAAGAAGAAGCCCTCGTGGAACATCTTGCCAATCTAAACGGCCCTCCCGGTAGGCCTCTAGCGCAAGAACAATGTCCTGAGCTGCAGTCTTAGCCGAGCCAAGCCCGACGATCTCATCGAGCGGCACAACGGCTTCTGCGATCTCATCCGCGCTAGCAGTTTTCTGGATTGGCGCATCTGCGTCTAAATCTTGGAGCAGAGCGTTGATCAGCTTAGCAGCGTCCAAAGCAGATTCCGCACGGAATGCCATGACCAAATCATCAAAAGACAGACCTGTAAGATCATTGTCTTCAGTTAATTGATGCAGTGCTTCACCAAGTGCATTTTGATCGAGGCCTGGGTATTCGAATGCAAGCGCTATGCCGACAATCTCACCGGGTATAGGTTGAAGCTCAATGACATCGTAGGAACACTGCGGGAGGAGTCTCTCTGGCTCACCAGTTTGGTCCAAAACCAAAATGATTGGCTCTCTTCGCGCGAAGAGAGATTTGAGCTCCTCACTCTTGCGCTCTGTACTTGTAGTGCAGTCAATTTCGCATAGGTAAATGCTATCGCTTGTGTCCTTCATACCGTAGCGACCGCTTTTTACCCTTTTGCCTCTCGGAGCGAGGATCGTCAGCGCTTTGAAGCAGTCATCTAAAGGCAGATCTGTCCGGATGCATGTGACGGCTTTAGCCCGGAAGATATCTCGTTGCATCTTGGAGATTGCACGGCTGAGAAGCAGCACCAGAATGAAGAGCCTCAAATCCATCTCTCCGTTATGGAAGATTTCAAAATCTCCGATGTTCTCCCCGTTTCGCCCGTTTGCCGACGGAAGCGCAGGCAGGTCGTTCTCTTCTGCAAGGAACTCCAAATACTCAGAGATCTTAGCAAATGCTGTACGAGGCCAACTCTCATGGGGCTGCTGACTAGGCATATTCATCCTCCTTCTGGCAAAGCGTATGCGTTCACGAAAACCGTGTGTCAGACCAAACAATCTGCGGTGATTTGGCGGCTGATAAATCCCCCCAGCTACACAGAACATAACACGAACATTCAGATTCGAAAAGAGGGGGCTCGCGGAACAGCCTAGGCAATACATTGAAATTGCATGACTTTCTTCGATTTTTCGCAAACGCGCATCAATCGCAATTCTTCAATGCGGTCGGGAAGATAGCAAAAAGTCGCAAGCCAAAATCGGCGTTTTTCGCAAACGGGTTTTCGAGTAAAAAAACTTTCAAAGAAGTGGGTGGAAACCTGGAGTTTAAGTGCTCAGAACAAAACTCGATAAGTGCTGGGATCAAGAAAACTGGGTGATCTGAAAATGCGCTTACTAGTGATTCTTGCCTTACTATGGCGCTGTGTCCGTTACAAACTTCGCGTTTTTCGCAAACACGATCGAGCTTAAGTATGTCACCAGTGTTGGCGTTTTTCGCATTTCTGGCCGATAATGCGATGCTTGAAACAACAAATGGTGCGGACCAAGGACGGAGTATTTTCAGCGAGGAGGACACGGCAATGACTGGGGCTACGTCACATACCAATCAAGTTCAGGCCATGCGCTTCAAATCGCAGGCCGCGTTTTCAGATCCTTCTGCGGAAGTCTATCAATTACTGGGAGGCAAAAACCTTCTACCGGTTGAGGTGCGTGACTTTATTGGAGCGCATCATGCAATCGAAAGTGGTCTTCCAGTCCACTCGGTATTCTATCTCTCTGACATTATGAAACACCCGCTTGCATTTGAAATTTTGTCGCAAGTCGTTGGTTTGTCGTCGGGAACTCTTCAACGAAAGAGAAACGGCAATTCCAAAAACACTAAATTGTAGGCAACACAAGGAAATCACCTTTGGAATTTCGCTGCGCTCCTTGCACGGGCAACCGAGGTTTTCGGCGATCCCGTGGAAGCCGAAAACTGGATTCTCAGGCCGTCAATTGGGCTGAATAATCAGAGGCCAATTGACATGCTTAGGTCACATCCGGGGATTTTGGCGACAAGGCAACTCCTGCTGCAGATTGATCACGGTACCTACGTCTAGCATTCAGACCTGAATGCCCAAAGTATGACAATGGAAGCAATAGTTGTGTGATCCAGCTACCTTGCTGTCAACTCCCGACCCATTGCGGACTTGCCTTCCATTCGCATTTTATGGCCGCTCGCGTGCATAAAACGAGCATGTCCGACCCACAATTCGGGCGGAAAGTAGTGGTTCACTGTGCTCCTACCAATGTCGAATAGGCAGACCAAGCGGCCATTCAAAGTAGTAGCAGCAAAGGTCAGCAACGAGCCCAAACTATTGAATATTGCTTGTTTAGCCGCTTTCATCGCCGCACCTCATTCCTCAGGGCATCGTAGTTGGAACCAAAGACCGTCATCCCATCCAACAGCGGCCTTACATAATTAACTTTGCCTGAGAAGTAGTATCCGATGTGAGCGACGGGCGGCAGGCGGGAAAAGTCGATAGGATCGCTACCGTTGTAAAAAGCCACCCGGCTAGTCGGTTCCTTATTAACCGATACCCGAAAAGGGCTACCCAGACCGGCATCGTAAGTTTCAGTGCGCTCACCTTTTGATAGGCGAGTTGCCGCTTAACCGGTCGCCAGGAGTCTTTGGTCAGGCTGGAATCACTTGCTAAAATGAAATTCCCTCAATACGTGTCTAAGAAATTTACCAAACCCGCTTTGATTGAATGGCAATTTATGATTATGTCTAGGTTTTCTAAGTTGCTCAGCGCTATGGCATCCGAAGCACGCAATCGCCCTGAGTTCGTGGTTTTGTCCTTTTTTGCTTTTATCCAAATCGCAGGATGTGTCCTATTCTCGTGGTTAGCCCGCGCACCGCTTGACCCCAACGATCCCCACTACTGGGTCAACGCGTTCAACCATTTAATCAGCGTTTCAATGATCGCTGTCATTTTGTATATGTGGGTGTCGCCATTGAAGCGAAACATTGGCAATGTTTCTAAAAAACTTGAGAAAAGCCGCCAAAAAAATTTGGAGATCGCCCATGTTTTGCGCGGTCATATCAACTGGCAATTCGAAACTTGGAGCCTAACATCTTCCGAACGGGACGTCGCCCTATTGTCACTCAAGGGGTTGAAAATCAGCGAAATTGCCGAGTACCGGAACTCGCGTGAAGGCACTATCAAAGCGCATCTCAACGCGATTTTTCGAAAAGCCAATGTATCGTCTCGGACCGAGCTACTGGCAACTTGTCTGGAAAGCTTTATCGAGTTGGGTAGCCTATCAGAGAATGAAAAATCGACGACGCATCAAGATCAGAGCGTAATACGTAAATTGATCAAGCAACCTATCTGATCTTGCTGATTGAAGTTATGATCAAAATCGTTCACTGCACGTCAGTGGACGGCTTGGTTGTGAAACTGGTTGAAACACTCCCTAAGGAATTTGCTCAAACACCTAACTTGCGCCACCGGTTGAGGCTATCCTCATTGGAGCCAATTCGTTCGTGGCAAGCTGAAAACCCAGCAGCGTTTGAGCCTTTCGATTTAAGACACATCAAGTTTCCACTAAATTTTATCTCCTACAAGATCGCAGGCATCCATCTTCGAGCCTGAGCCGAATTGTACCGGTTCAACGTCGTTGCGAAGCTAATAGTCTATGTTTTGGCTCTGTTTTAAAAAGCGCTGCTCCTGCTGGCTCTAACGCTCAAAACTGAAATTTCGTGTGCCCTTACGAAGGGGACATCTTCAAAATGAGCTGGCGCTAATCTCTTCCTAAACCTTAGTTAAACATTCGGTTGTCACCAACTGGCGTTTAGTGCGCGGTGCCGCAACATCGCGTTATCGACCTCACATCGAATTCCATGCCCCTCCGGCAAAGAACCTATTGTTTTGAGGATCTATAAAGTGAGCGAAATCGTTAACAAACTGACCAATAACACTGATCTAATCCGGCTCGCCAATGGTGCGGTTTCTCAGCTTTTCGCACTCTCTGATGAAGATCTTGCAACCTTTCAATTCGAGATGATCAAGCGCAGCTACGCCTATCATTTCGAAAATAATGCTTTCTATCGCGATCTAGCGGTATGTGCCGATTTGACGCCAGATGCGTTGCACACCGAAGCCGACCTGGCAAAAATCCCGCTTATCCCGGTTTCAGCCTACAAAGGTCAGGACAGCCACCGGTTGTTGTCAGTTGGCCTCACTGAAGTAGAGCACGAGATGCGTTCTACTGGTACATCCGGAGTGCCTTCTGTTGCGCGCCGTTGCACGACGACAGTCGATGGCGGTGTACAGTCGGTTTACGGCATGTACCGTGAGTTTCTCGGAATCTCAAAGGGAGCTGGACTGTACCTGTGTCCATCGACCGAGGAAATCCCTGAGATGGGCATGATTAAAGCGCTCAACATGCTCGCCGGTCTTCTGGACACACATCGCTTTATGGTTCGGAATGAACAGATGATTCCTGAGGATGCGGTGGCCCAGCTTAAAGAGTGGGATACCTTTACGCGACATATCATTGGGCCACCGTTCCTGATCCATCGCTTTATATCGTTTCTCAAGGCCACGAATACCAAGCTTAAACTTGACCCAGGTAGCCTGATCATCACCCTTGGGGGCTGGAAGCGGTTCAGTGGCGCGATGATCTCGCGGGTGGAATTCAACCAGGAATGCGAGGAATGGCTGGGTGTACCAACGCAAAACGTCCGGGACATTTATGCACTAGTGGAATCCAACATCGTTGCCATCGAGGACGAACATGGCGTCAAGCACGTGTCACCCACCGCGCGCATTTCAGTCCGCGATCAGAACGACCTTTCGCGCGAAATGCCGTTGGGCAAACCCGGACAACTCGCGATCTATGACCCTACGAACTTCACAGTGCCCGGTTTTCTTCTGACCGAAGACATCGTCACGCAAGAACCTAAGCGTGACGGCGATACTCGATCTGGCCAGCGGATCAAGTACATCATGCGCGCGCCTGTCTCCACTGAGTTCGGTTGCTGCGCCGTCAACCTTGAAAAGAAGATGGACGCTCAGGACGCCTGAGAGAGGGAAACAAACATGTTTAGCGCACGTATCGCAGAGAATTTCACTAGTCCGACCCATGGTGGAGAATTGGCCGATCCGCACATCGTTCTAGAAAATAAAGATCCGGTCTGTGGTGACCAGATCCGCATTTCTATCGCAGTCGATGATGGCTCAATCACCCAGGTCCGGTTTCGGGCCTGGGGCTGCGCAACATCGCTTGCGACGGCAAACATTCTGTGTGTGTGGATGGAGGGCAAGCAACTGACCGATTGTGTCGCCGCGACACCGGAAGAGTTGGCAGAGCAGTTCGGCACGCTGACGCCTGAGCAGCGCCACTGCCATGAGATTGCCGTCAACCTGGTCGCGCAACTTCAACCAGAGAGCGTCGCATGAGCAATCTTAGCGGATACTTTGATTACAATGCGACAACGCCTTTGTCCGACGCTGTCAAGGCGGCGATGGTCGATGCAATGGAGCAGTTTGAAAACCCATCGGCGGCTTATGCGGCCCCTGACGGTGTTAAGACTTTGATGGCCCAAGCGCGTGCGGATGTGGCGGCCTTGATTGGTGCCGATCCGGAGCAAATTGTATTTACTTCGGGTGCCACCGAGAGCAACAATTGGGTGCTGAGGTCGATCCTCGAATGCCAAGATCGCTCGGGGGCTTTTGTTACCTCAGCCATCGAACATGACGCAACGCTGGCTTCAGGCAAGATGATATGTGATCAGCAGGGACGCGACCTCCGGATCGTCTCTCCTGATAGTGAAGGTATTGTGCCGGCCTCTGCAATTGAGCAGGCCTGCCAGGGCGACGTGTCGCTCGTGTCGCTTATGTTGACCAACAACGAAACGGGGGCAATCCAGCCGGTTCGCGAGGTCTCGGGGATTGCCCGGCAGACCAATGCGTTTTTTCACGTCGATGCCGTTCAGGCTGCGGGCAAGTTGTCTGTCGATGTAAGTTCACTCTGCTGCGACAGCCTTTCACTCTCCGCTCACAAATTCCACGGACCAAAGGGCGTAGGTGCGCTGTACATCAAAAACCCCGACGCGCTGACACCGATGATTGTGGGTGGCGGTCAAGAGGCAGGGTTGCGGGCAGGCACCGAAAACATTGTCGGTATAGCAGGCATGGGGGCCGCGGCGGCCGAGGCCCGCGCGCGGCTTGCGGATCGGACCGTACATGTGCATGCGCTACGCACCGCGCTGCTGAGCGAATTGCACACGCGCAACCTGTCATTCCAGGTCAACGGTCCTTCAGATCAGGCGCAGACGGCCCTGTGTACCCTAAACTTGTCATTCCCCGGCATCCGTGCCGAGTCGCTGGTCGCGCGCCTGGGACTGGTAGATGGCATCAAAGTATCGCTTGGCAGCGCGTGCAGCACCAACAAGCACAGCCGTCATTCACATGTCCTTCAAGCCATGGGGCTGGACGAAGCACGCCTTGTCGGCTCGATGCGCATCAGCTTTGGGCGCTATACCACACGTGGCGACATCACCCGATTGGCAGCTGCGCTTGAAGATGGATTGGGCGTTTTTCAGCGTTTGGCAGCAGCGGAGTAGTATCGGATGCAACAGTTTCCCACTCTCTTTCCCACGTTGCTCAATGCGCTAGACCATAACGCCAAAGAGCGCCCAAATGCGATCGTGCTGCGGCGGTTGGGATTTCGCGAAAAACCACATGATGAATTGGGATTTGCTGATCTACAGCAGGCTGCACAACGCTTCGCCCGGACCCTTTGCACATTGACGAAGCCACATGATCGGGTGCTTCTGGCCTATCCGTCGAGCAATGCATTCGTCATCGCGTTTCTGGGGTGTCTTTATGCTGGACGGATTGCCGTTCCCGTCAGCCTCGGAAGCAATGTGCGCAACGGAGAACGTATCGCAGCAATTGGCAAGGATTGCGATGCGCGGTTGCTTGTCAGCCCATCCCTGAACAGCGTGGGCCTGACTTGCGCGGTCCCCGAAGGTTGTTTGGCAGTAGAGCACGCCACCCTTGCCGAGGGAGACGATGATGCTACGCTTCCCAGCGTTGCGCCAAGTGACATTTGCTTTTTGCAGTATACAAGCGGTTCGACAGGCCAGCCAAAGGGCGTGATCGTCAGTCATGAGAACCTGACGGTCAATCTTACACAAATCCAAAACGCTATTGGCCACACCCATAGTCGCATAGTTAGCTGGCTACCGCAGTTCCACGATATGGGCTTGATCGGCACTATGCTCTTGCCAATCTTCGCAGGCATTCAAACCACCTACATGTCACCGTTGGAATTCGTTCAGCGCCCAATTCGTTGGTTGCAGGCGCTATCCGAGTACCGCGCCCATGGATCTGTTGCTCCAAATTTCGGGTTCTCTTACGTCCTAGATCGGTTACGCCCAGGCGACTTGGAAGGGCTAGATCTGAGCTGTGTTACCACACTGATGTGTGGCTCGGAGCCGATCAATGCTGATGTGCTCGACAGGTTTGTGAAATCACTTGCCGTTTGTGGGTTGGCCGAAACGGCACCCATGCCAACCTATGGACTGGCCGAAGCAACCTTGATGGTGTCCGCGCATCCGCGCAGCTCGCGCATCCGCACCTTGCGACCAGAGTTAGACGGTCCAATTGCCTGCAAGGGTACAACTGAACTTGTTGCATGCGGATATCCTGCTACTGGCTTGGATCTGCGCATCCTTGATGAGCAAGGGCGGGACTGCCCTGAAGGTGTCGAAGGAGAGATCACAGTTGGCGGCGCCAACGTATGCGTCGGATATTGGGGCAAAACGCCCCATACTGGGCTCGCGCGCACTGGAGATCTTGGCTTTCTTTGGGATGGAGAACTATTCGTCACCGGTCGCAAGAAAGATCTCATCATTTTGCGTGGACGCAACCTTTATCCAACCGATATCGAGACGCTAAGCGAATCCTGTACTCCACGTGCTGGCGCCAATTCCTGTGCCGCCATAGGTCTGACATCAACAGATGGAACGGAGTCACTGGTTGTTGCGCAGGAAATACCTGCCGCCTCGATGCGCGATCTGGATCCGGACGCATTGCGAACCGATATCGCAGGACGCATTTTGGATCACGTGGGCATAGTGCCGGCGCAAGTTCTGCTTTTGCGCAGCAATACCCTACCGCGTACCACCAGCGGTAAAATTTCTCGCTTTGGGCTGAAGGCCGCGCTCAGACGCGGCGAAATTGACGAAGCCTTTTCTACCCACGCAATCCAAACTGGAATACTTCATGCCTGATACGATCACGCAGCCCGCTCTTGCTGAAATCCTTGCGGATGCACTAGCCGATATCGTCGAGACCAGCAGCGGCACGCGACCCGCAACGGTGAATCGCGACGCGTCCTTAACGTCTTTCGGACTGGATTCTTTGGCCATGGTCAATTTAGTGACATTGATCGAAGAGCGATTGGACATCGAACTCGAGCCGGAACTGGCCTTCAACTATCCCACGATTAATGCATTGGCCGATTTCATCGGCCAGATGCAGAGGGTACCACATGCCCAAGAATGAACGTATTCTCGACTGTCTGATTATTGGCGCGGGACAAGCCGGATTGTCTGCCGGACGGCTGGCTCAGCACACTGGGCTAAATTTCATGATCCTTGAGCGCGGTGAGGCGGCCGGAGCTGAATGGTCCCGTCGAGCCCCGGAGCATTTGCTGTTCACACCGCGCGCGCTTTCCAAGTTACCAGGGTTGGATTTGATTGAGGGGCCAGCATCCGGCTACCCCTCCAATTCTGAAATGGCACGTTATTTTACCCAATACGCGATCACATTTGATCTTCCCCTACGCACCGGAAGTACCGTAACCAACCTCTCGCGCAACGCGGGTTTGTTCGTTGTGCAATTGGCCGATGGCACTACGCTCCGGTCTCACACTGTCGTTTTGGCAAATGGATCCAACCAATTGCCGCTTGTTCCTGCCTCGCTTGCAGAACCTATCCGTCAATGCACGACACAAGGTACCGCGCGTGACTTTTGGCAATCACTCCCCGCGCCCGGCGCGCGGGTGCTTGTGGTGGGAGATGGAGCCAGCGGTCGCCAGACGGCACTGGACTTTGCTGCTAAAGGATATGAGACCACACTTTCCGGCGCAGGACGCCGACTAGCACCTGCGCACCTGTTGGGACGCAGTTTGTTTGCCTGGCTGCTGTCCGCACGCCTGCTGTGCGCAGATCGCGACACATTTCGTGCCCGTCTTTTGCGAAAGCTAAATCCGGTTCCGAACAAAAAAACACTGGGCGACGCGTCTCTAAAGCAGGCGGGCGTCGTGCAGAGGGCAAAATTAATCGGCACTCTGGCATCGCTGGATGGGACAAGAAAACCTTGCGGGCAGGCCAACTTCGAGGGCGGTTCCGCCTGTCATTTTGATCATATCGTCTGGTGTGTCGGTTATAATGAAAACAGTCCATTCAATACTTTTGCTACGGGCAAATTGGACAGCTGGTACACCGATGGACGCGGCAAGACCGATGTGCCGGGCTTGTTTGTGGCCGGGCGCCGTTGGTTGACCAGTCGTGCCTCAGAACTGGTTCTTGGCGCCCCCCGCGATGCAGAACGCGTGATGGCCCAAGTAGAATTGTATCTGTCATCCCGTCCAATGGCCATTCCGCAAACTGAGCTTCCCTCTGCAATCGGAGATCAGCACCATGCCTAAGCGCAACGCAGCTCAGCTGGTAGTCTCTCACCCTCGAGCAATCCTTGCAGCGACCCTGCTATTGGTCTCCATAGCGGCGACTGGCTTACAATACATCGGAATGAGTCCCGATTTGCGGGTGTTCTTTTCGGATGGAAATCCTGACAAGATCGCCTTGGACGACTTTGAAGAAGCCTTCGTGCGTGAAGATAGTGGTATCATCGCGATCGCCGCAAAATCGGGTGATGTCTTCACTCCCGACGCCATCCGCGCAGTACATGAGGTCGTTGAACGAGCCTGGTATCTTCCCTACGTGCGCCGCATAGACTCGGTGATTACCTTTCAGGACTCGCGGGCCGAAGACGATGCGGTTCTCGTTGGTGATCTGTTGCCCGATCCACTCAACGCCGACCAGGTTGAGCTGGATGTCGCCCGCGCCCGCGCACTGCAACGACCTGAAATCGTAGGCAGCCTGCTCAATCCTGATGCCAGCATGACTCAAGTACGAGTTCTGTTTATGTTGCCAGGTCTTGATCTGCGTAATGAAGCCCCTGAAGCCTATCGTGCGATGCTGGAATTAGAGCAAAAAATCGAGGCCGAGTTCCCAGAGATCGAAATCCTTGTGTCAGGCACCGCGGCAATGAATGCATCATTTACATTGGCTGCTCGCCAGGATCTTAAGACATTGTTGCCTGCAATGGTGTTCGTCGCCATGTTGATACTCGGCCTTTCGCTCCGCTCTTTCCGCGGCGCGGCGATTGCGTTGACGGTCTCGTTGATCTCAGCCTTATCTGGCATATCCGCATTGTGCTGGGCGGGAGTGCCGCTGAATACTGCGACCGTCATGGCGCCGTTGATCATCCTGACACTAAGCGTAGCTGGGGTGACACATCTTTTGTCCGCCACCGGTTCTGCAACCGAAGGCCTGTCAGCAACCGATCAGTACGCACGCCAAAACGCCGTCGCTGATGCATTGCAGCGACTGGCACCATCGATCACCTTATCCCTGATTACGACGATCATCGGCTTCCTGGCGCTGAATTTCTCAATCTCACCACCTTTTTGGCAATTGGGTAATGCTGTTGCTGCCGGGCTGTTCGTGGCACTGCTGTTAATCCTGACTCTGGTGCCGGCACTGGTAGTAATCTGGCCCCCTCGCTCGGTTGGAGCTAGGCACCATCATAGGGGACTGACCATTCTGGCCCAATGGACCTTGGACCACAAAATCGTGGTTTTGCTGGTCAGTGCATTGATCGTGAGCGCTATCGTCCCGGGCATTGCCAGACTGCAATTCGAAGATGATTTTGTTGCCTATTTCGACGAGAGTTTTCAATTTCGGCGCGATACCGACCGGATTGAAGAAAACCTGACTGGACTACGCACTCTTGAGTATCCATTCGATTCTGGACAGCCCGAAGGTGTCTATAACCCGGCTTTTCTCACGCAGGTTGACGCGTTTGTCGCCTGGGCGCGCACCCAGCCGAATGTTGTATCAGTCCAGTCTGTCACGGACACGATAAAGCAGTTGTCGATGAACATGAACGAGGACGAGGCAGCGGCCTATCGTCTGCCGGACGCGCGCGCGAGCACTGCGCAATATGTCCTACTTTACGAAATGTCGCTGGGCTACGGCATGGATCTTTCAGACCGGCTTTCAATGGACAAAAGCGCGCTTAGAGCCACGGTAGTGCTGCAAAATGTCACCACAGCCGACACCCGCCACTTCGAAGAAAAGGCCGCGGTTTGGATTGCGGCAAATGCACCTTTGCTTAGCGCTGATCCTACTGGGATTGCTCATGTCTTTACCCTGATCGCATTTCGAGACGCAAAGGCCATGGTGGTGGGAACACTACTCGCGCTTGCGCTGGTCTCAGTCGCTATGATGGTTTTGCTGCGCAATCCCCGGTTGGCTCTTATCAGCCTTGTACCGAACCTATTGCCTGCTGCGTTGGCCTTTGGGTTGTGGGGCTTCATAAGTGGTCAGGTAACGCTTGCGATCTCTGTCGTGGCCGCCATGACCTTTGGCATCGTGGTGGATGACACAATCCATATGATGATGGCTTTCAACCGCAACCGTCGCGCGGGTAAATCCAACCAAGAAGCCTCCGTTGCCGCAGTTAGCGAGGTGGGTCGTCCCGTACTCATCACGTCACTCAGCCTAATGGCTGGATTCTTTGTGATGTCGTTTTCGGGCTTTGCCCTGAACAGCGATATGGCCCTTCTAACGGCATGCACGGTTGGGTTTGCCGTTTTGGCCGACCTGTTTCTTTTGCCCGTCCTTTTGAGCGCGCTTGCCCGGCGCGATCGGCCCATCTCAACAGAAGAACTAACAGTTTTGGGAGAGAAATCATGAATTGTTCATCTATTTCGGCAACTGGTCGTCTGCGAATAGGAGTTTTGGCGCTGGTTCTCGCCGCTCTCGCACCTGCGACGTCCTCCAATGCCGCTGATACCGCCAAAGGTCTGCGCATAATGCAAGAACAGGATCGCCGCGATGCAGGATGGCAGACTGTTCGGGTGAACGGTGAAATGATCCTACAAAGCGGATCCAGCATTTCGGCGTCCCGCGCATTTCGACTGGTTCGTACGGAACGCCCGTCGCGCAGCAAGGGGGATAATTCCCGCCTGACCTTTTCCACTCCAGCGGACGTGAAGGGAACCGTGTTGCTGACACATGGCAATGTCGAACCCAAGGATGACCATCAATGGCTGTTTCTGCCTGCCACGCGCAAGGCGCGCCGCATTTCTTCGGGGAACCGATCAGGCAAATTCCTGTCATCTGAGTTCAGTTATGAGGATATGGGGGGCAGCGAACTCGAGGATAACACCTATGGCTGGCTGCGCGATGAATCCTGCCCGGACAATGCAAAGCTGTCCTGCCATGTGGTCGCCGCTTATCCCAAGAACAAAAAATCCGGCTATAAGCAGCGTATTCTTTGGCTCGACACACAAGAATACAGAGTTTTTCAGACCGAGTATTTCAACAAGCGCGGCAAGCTAGAAAAGCGGATGACCAGCACCGGTTTCAAAAATTACGGCGGTCATTGGCGTCCGGCCCAGCTAGACATGCTCAACCTTCAAACAGGCAAGCGAACGATATTGAAATGGTCGGGCTATAAGTTTGGTGAGAGTGTTTCAAGCGACGAACTGTCGCCGCAAAGGCTTGATAAATGATGCCGGTTGTGCGCAATGGATTTGTCGCGCTGTTCATATTGGCCAGTGCGGAAGCTGCCAGCGCCCAGTCAGATCTCAGCACAACCCTGCGGGTCGAGGCATATGCCTTTGGCGAGGATCCTCTGTCACCGCAACAAACGCACAGTCCAAGCCGCATCGCGTTGGATTTGATAGGCCAGCTTGATTTGTCCGACACTCTGACGTTGTCATTTGACGGTACGGGTGGCTGGTCAGGCGGCGAACACAGCTTCGAGTTTGGTCGGATCAACAGGCTCAGCCTAGATCAAGAGATCGCGGCTTCAATGCTTAGCTTTGGCTATGACACTCTGATTTGGTCGAAAAGCGAATTCGCAAGACTGTCGGATGTGATCAATCCGCGCGACTATCGGTTTGATCCCAGCGGCGAGACGACCTTGGGTCAACCAATGTTTCGTTGGGATCTTCCGCTGGGACCGGGCGTATTAACTTCGGTCGTCATACCGCGCCCGCTGCCGTCGCGCTATCCAAGTGCCGAAAGCCGCCTGAGATCCCGCCTTCCAGTCACAGGCGATGCCCAGTTTGAGAAAGATCAGAATACGCATGCCTTCGCGCTGCGCTATGAGGCAAGCATCGGGATCACAGACGTGGGCATTTACGGCTATATCGGCCCGACACGCGAAGCGGCGATCATCTCCGTGGGCTCAGCCTTTGCTCCGTATTATGCGTGGGTGCAACAGGCCGGTTTCGACGCACAAGTGACCTTTGGGTCCAGCGCCGCAAAACTCGAGCTTCGCCACACCAGCAATCAACTTGACCGCACTGGCGCACGCAGCGACGGTTGGGCGATATCTGTTGGTGCCGAGCACTCGTTTTTTGGGGTTTTCGGGTCACCCGGCGATATTACCGTAGCTGTCGAATACGCTTGGGATGAACGCGATAAGCAAGCATGGCAGAACAATCAGAACGATCTATATGCGGGACTTCGCTGGAGCCTCCAGAACACTGCGGACACGCAATTTGAGATCGGCTATCAGCAGGACCTTTCATTCGACACATCTGCGTGGAGGTTGGGGTTCGAGCACAGGGTGATGGACGGTCTTGTTGCAAAGGCCGAAGCAGTTCTTTGGCAAGACGCCGATCCGCAAGATCTTGTCTATGGGCTGAGCCGCGACAGCCACTTACGAGTGAGTTTCGAAAAGAGCTTTTGAGCGTCAAGTGCAAACGGTATTTCGAAATGCCAGACTACGGTGCCGAAGAATTTGGCAAAGTGAAACTCACTTAGCAAACTACCACTGCGCATATCCTTCTTATCAAGACGGCACCGAGCCTTCACCAGCGTTTCCAATGCAATCTTTCGAGAGTCCACAATGAATACTCCCATTGCCAGCGTTGCCGTCAATTTGCCATCTCAAAGTAGGGTGACAAAAAAGACCGTTTTGGGCGCATAGGTATTGGAGGTGCGACTATGTCTGGCATACTCAGGAGTATTTAGTTCGCCAAAGTTTACGTTCACGCGCAAACCTTAGCGAAACCGCGAGGGTTAGACGATTGATAACATCGCGACGGGCTATCTAAAACCTATGAGCGTTGACGCAAATCATGGCCGAACAGCGGAACCTCGCCCTCACAGACACCGTCGAGCTCAAATTCCAGAGTGGAATGATTGATCCCGAATTCTGCACCAATTTGCGCCTTTAGCTCTGCCTTTATCTGCTCCAACCGGCCCCATGCAGCGTCTTCGACGACTATATGGGCATCGAGCGCCGGTGCATTCTCTTCCATCTGCCACAGGTGAACATGGTGGACGTCCAGGACGCCATCTGTTTGGCGCAGAGCGGTCACCACGTCTCCGCCGTCAATGTCCGGCGGACTGCCGAGCATGAGGGTTCGGATCGGACCACCGATCTCTGCGAAGGCCAAGTATAGAATATAGATCGCTATTCCAATCGTGATCGCAGGATCAACCCACCGCATGTCGTAAAGAATAATCAGCGTGCCTCCGACGATCACGGCGACCGAGGCCAAAGCGTCGGAGAGGTTGTGGAGGAACAAGGCGCGAATGTTCTGACTGCCCTTTTGCATTGAATAGGTCAGCGCCGCCGTCACGGCGTCTACGACCAGCGCCAATCCCGCGATGATGACCACAGTCCACCCTTGCACTTCGGGCGGTTCCAAAAGGCGAATGCCGCCTTCATAAAGAAGATAGAGTCCGATCACGATCAGTGTCGTGTAATTGATCAAAGCTGCAACGGTCTCGATACGACCATAGCCGAAAGTCATCCTTTCATCGGCAGGCCGACGTGCGATCTTGCGGGCCGCAAAGGCAATGACGAGCGCCGCCATGTCCGAAAAGTTATGGAGCGCATCCGCGATCAGAGCGAGTGAGCCTGCAAAAATGCCACCCACGATCTGGGCAACGGTCAGAAGACCGTTGGCCCAAATTGCAATGGCGACCCGACGATCTCCGCTGGATGGGTCCAAATGGGCATGGCTATGACCGTGGTGATCATGCGGCATGGATCTCGTCCTCATGGCTGTGCGCTACAGACACGTCGGGTTTCAGTCGGCCAGCGCGAAAGGCCCGTACGCGTGCATTCATCCAATACCGGATAATACTTCGATAGAACCAACCGCGCAGTCGCCCGAACTGTTGTTGATGTTCTGCGTAGAAGGCATCGGGCGTATCGTACGTGCCAAAATCCTGCACGATCCCGGTTTTCTGGATGTAGGTGTCCTGCCCGTTCCATTCGATTGGCGGGGCGCTCAGGCAATCTGTTCCAGCGCCGTAACCGCAGAGGCTTTCAGTGTTGGCAAACGAAGATTGCAGAACCTTCAGAAACGCGCTGTCGAGAATGAAGCCTTCCAGGTTGATCCACCTGCCGTCCAGTTCGACCTCGATCCACGAGTGGAGAATTTCTTCCGGTGCGATCGGGTAGACAAGCTCCGGCACAACGCCGCGCTGAAGGCCCTTGTGGATCGTGAATCCGTGGATTCTGCACTTTATGCCTACACCCCGAAGCAGCGCCATAAGGAGCGTTCCCTTGGTGTTGCACTGACCATATCCATCGGAAAGCACCTCGGACGCCGGAATGTCGTCGGCTCGATTGTAACCAAATGCGATTTCATTACGCACAAAGTCATAAACAGCTCCGATCTTGTCAGTATCGGACAGATCGCGCCAGCCCCTCCCATCGATAAGCTGCGCGATTGGTGCCGCCCCGAAATCCAGGATAGGGGTTGCTGTCAGCAAGGGGGCTTCATGTGCCACATTGGATCTCCTCGAATCGTTCGAGGAGATAGATAATTCCTACAGTTACTGTAGGTTCAAGTGGAAACTCCGAAAAGTTCGCCGTGCTTCCTCAGGCGCCAATTTGATCATGCTCGGTCAAACACTCTGAATGGTCTCTTAGCACTTCAAGGACTCGGCATTGCGCAGCGTTTCCACCGCTGCATTCCTTAACCATACGCTTCAGTTCCGAGTGCAACGCCTTCAGCCGCTCCATCCTCTGCTCAACGAGTTTCAATTGACGGCGTGCAATTTCATCGGCTTCGTGACAGGGCCGATCCGGCGCGTCAGACAAATCGAGCAACTCCCGGATCGCGTCGAGTGGGAACCCCAATTGTCTGCTGTGTCGAATAAACGCGAGGCGATCGAGCTCAGCGTCACCGTAACGTCGTTGCCCCCCATCCGTCCGACCAGGTTCCGGCATCAAACCAATCTGCTCGTAGTACCGGATTGTTTGAACCTTGGTGCCGGTCCTCTTCGCAAGCGTACCAATTGTGAGCATGTTGAAACCCCGTAAATCCTCTAGTGAATGTAGATTTGCCTCATCCGGGGCGCAATGGCAGAAATTACGTTTCGGCGATCACTCGCGGGTCCGACGGAAAACCACTTGAACCTACAGTAGCTAGAGGGTGTAACCCTGTTCGAAAACAAGAATCAAACAGGCGGAACGACGTGCGATTTTCATTTATTCAGAAAGTACTATGGGGTCTGGTGGGCATAGCACTTCTTGCCTTTGCGGTTTTAAAGTTCGATGAAAACCTAAACGACACCTACGCGGAAATGCCTGATCCTGCTTTCCGAGCCGCATTTGAACTGACAAATCACCACGGAATGACGCAAACCGAACGCGACTTTGCCGGGCAGTGGATGCTCGTCTTCTTTGGCTTTGCAAACTGCCCGGATGTTTGTCCGACAACGCTCGCCGAAGTTGCAGCGGTTATAGAAGACCTCGGTACAGATGCCAAAAAAGTGCAACCGATTTTCATCTCGGTTGACCCTGAACGCGACACACCGGCTGCGCTGGCGGAATACGTGCCCTTGTTTGATGCAGGGATCATCGGCCTGACGGGTACTCCGGAACAAATTGCAGAAACGTCTGAGACCTTTCCGATATTCTATGAGCGGATCGAAGAGGCCTCCGCGCCAGATGGCTACACAATGGGCCACACCTCGCATCTGTTCCTCTTCGATCCTAAGGCAGGTTTCGCAGAGTCGTGGGCCTATGGCACGCCAGCAGAAGAGATACTCACCGACCTAAAAGCGAGGCTCTGACCGAAATGACCCGCTTATACGGAGAAACGGCCCTTGGGTTGGCCTGGGTAATCGCTCTCATCGCCTCGCTTGCCGTTCTGTTCATTGGCGAGGTGCTGGGGCAAACACCCTGCCTGTTGTGTTGGTTCCAACGGGCCTTCATGTTTCCGCTGGCCATCGTGCTGGGGCTCGGCTTCTGGTGGCACGATGATCGCGTGGGCCGGTACGGGGTCGCACTCGCAATTGGCGGCGGCGCTGTCGCGCTCTGGCACCTCGGGCTTTATGTCGGTGTCATCCCGGAACGGATTCAGCCCTGCACCGCAACAGGACCCTCCTGCGTGGACGACAACCAATTGATTTTTGGCGTCCCAATCCCGCTGATGGCGCTTGCTGCTTTTGCCGCAATTGCGGCGCTGAGCGCTCTTTCACTAAAGGACAAAAACTCATGAACCGTCGTGGCCTCATCCTCTCTGTCGCAGCCCTTGGTATCGCCAGTTTTGGCGGAGCAACCTGGTATGTGAACCGACCTACTCCAGCATCAAAGAAAGAAACCATCGCCCCAGAATTGGCAGAATCTCTGATCCGGCCTTACTCTCCCATCCTTGGCCCTGAGGACGCGCCCGTAACCATTGTCGAGTTCTTCGATCCGGCCTGTGAGGCCTGTCGGGCATTTCATCCCGTTGTAAAAGATATTTTGGACAAAAACGCCGAAACCGTGCGCGTTGTAATACGCTACACACCGTTTCACGGACCGATTTCGGATACAGCCGTCAAGTTACTTGAAGCGGCCCGGATGCAGGGCAAGTTCGAACCGGTGCTCAATGCTCTAATGGCGTATCAAGACGTCTGGGCGGCGCATGGGGCGTTCGATCAACAAAAGCTCGGAAAGATCGCGGCCGGAGCCGGGCTCGATCTCGAACTTGCGATTGAGCAGATGAAATCACCCGATATCGTGGCAATCTTCAATCAAGACAAAGCAGACGTAGACACAATAGGCGTTCGTCAGACCCCAACGTTCTTCATCAATGGCAAGCCGCTGGATCCGTTTGGAATGGACGAATTGAGACAGCAGGTAGACGCCGAAGTAGCTGCGGTTGGTAGTTAGTGGTCAAAAAAGGAACAGCAAAGTGAAAACAATATTCTATGGCCTGATGGCTGCACTGATGTTTACATCAAGCGCGGCGACACCAACCTTTGCTGGTTCAGAGAGCGTAGTCGTCGAAGATGCCTGGTCGCGCGCATCGGTCGGGGTCAATCGTCCGGGCGCTGCGTATATGACCATCCGCAATACAGGCGACGAGACGGTCACACTGACCGGTCTCCGCACAGATTTGGCGATGATGCCTGACATTCACCAGACATCTACAAATGCAGAAGGTGTCAGTTCAATGGCACCCGCAGGCGAGATCGAAATTGCGCCGGGTGAAGCTGTTTCGCTGGAACCGGGAGGACTGCACGCCATGTTGATGCACCTGCAGCGACCAATGACCGAGGGGGAAAATTTCTCTGTGATCCTCGACTTCTCAGATGGTGGTGAGATCGCCGTCGAAGTCCCAATTCTCGGTATTGCGGCGCGTGGCCCAGAGGGCTGATGACGGGACGAACGACCCTCAAGTGTGCCTATGCAGGCATCGCAGCGATTGCACTGACACTTGCTGTCGGGTGGTGGCAGGTCGATGGCCCCGGTGCATCCGAACAGACGGAACGGCAACCGTTCGCCCTAACCGAAATGGAGTTCAGCCTCTCAGATCACGAGGGGGACGAGGTTGGACCCGAAACTCTAATCGGTCGGCCAACGATGGTTTTCTTCGGCTTCACCTACTGCCCGGACGTTTGTCCGACGACACTGTCGGACATCTCCGGCTGGCTTGATGACCTAGGCGAAGACGCAGAGGGAATGAACGTGGTGTTCATCACCGTCGATCCAGAGCGGGATACTGTCGAGGCAATCGCTGAATATGTCGGCTATTTCCATCCTTCGATCCGTGGCTGGACCGGCACGCAAGAGGAAATCGCTCGCGCAGCACAGGGCTTCCGTGCGCGCTATGAGCGTGTGCCAACAGATGGCGGTGATTACACAATGAACCACACCGCCAGCGTTTTTCTGTTCGATATTGAAGGGCGGTTCACCACAATGATCGATTATCATGAGCCAAGGGAGTTCGCCGTGCCAAAAATCCGGCGCACATTGGACTAAGCAGCATTCTGTAGAACCCAAGCATTCTGGTCAGGCCGATTGAATGTGAACCCATCAGATTTCGAAGGTGCTCGAGATGCATAAAAACCTCTTGAACCTCTAGTGACTAGAGATTCTAGACTAGATGTAACATAGAATCAAAAGGGCTTCCCAATGTCAGGATGTTGTGGACATGACGCCAAGTTCGACGGCGTATCAGATGATTACAAGCGGCGATTGTGGATCGTCATTGCACTGAACGCAATCATGTTCGTTGTCGAGATGACCGCCGGTCACTACGCAAAATCACAGGCGCTTCAGGCTGATGCTCTCGACTTTCTGGGAGACGCATTGACCTATGGTATTTCGCTTGCGGTGATCGGAGCTTCGATCCGGGCGCGCACCAATGCGGCTTTGGCCAAAGGGGTTAGCTTGCTGTTGATGGGCCTTTGGGTCTTCGGATCGACAGTGTACCGTGTCTTCTATGTCGGCGTTCCGGAAGCAGAGATTATGGGGATTATCGGCTTCTTCGCTCTGATGACCAATCTCGCAAGTGTTCTCCTGCTCGTCCGTTACAAGGATGGGGACGCCAATGTGCGCTCAGTCTGGCTCTGTTCTCGTAATGACGCCATCGGAAACGTCGCGGTGATGTTCGCGGCCTTGGGTGTATGGGGCACAGCAACCGGTTGGCCTGATCTTATCGTTGCCGCAATAATGGCGGGCTTATTCCTTTCATCTGCATTCCAGATCGTCCGACAAGCGTTGGCAGAAAGGAAAGAAGCGTCAGCTCACACGCACGCCGAAGCATAGTGAAATTCACACATACATTCTTGGGCCTAGTGGTGCCTGAAGCAACCTATTCGGCAATTCTGAGGTCTAGCGAATTGTACGCGCAAAGACTTTGGCAACAGCTGAGGTTTACACTTTGGACACCGCGTTTGGTTTGGGTACTCGAGCAGCCTCAAGCGATGTTGACCCAAACCACGACTGCCTGGGCATTCATTGAAGCCGCCGAGCGCGAGGCCTGCCAAGCTACCGCGTTGTCCCGACTGGCCGAGGCCCGCGCTCCATTCCAACTATCTCTTCGGTGAAATTACACCGGCAGAAACCAAAAGGCTCTGACCCATGAAACACTTGACCCAAGCTCTGACCATCGTTTTTGCATTTCTCCCGGCGACGCAGGCTCTCGCGGAGGCAATTCCAGTCGATGTCCGCAAGACCAATGGATGCGGCTGCTGTCTGTCCTGGATGAGCCATCTCGAAGAGAACGGCTTCGCGCCAACAGGTCAGGACATGTTCGGCGGTCTTCTCGTGCGCTTCAAGCTCGACAACGGAGTGCCGCAACGCATGGTCTCCTGTCACACAGGGCTCGTCGACGGTTACGTGATCGAGGGACACGTACCAGCCGCCGACATCCGTCGTCTGCTCGAGGAGCGCCCGGATGCTGTTGGCCTTGCAGTGCCAGGAATGCCCTATGGTTCGCCAGGCATGGGACCCGAGGAGGACCGCGAGGCCTACGACGTATACTTGATTCAAAGGGACGGTTCGACCGAGGTCTTTTCGAGCTACCCGGAAGAGTAACCGAGCCGATTGGTGGAAGTCCCTTCCTCAATCTTGCCCGGCCTGTTCAGCAGCTGCAGCGCAGGCCGACCAAAAGTAGCCGAAGTAGTGACGTGACAAGATGTTGACAGGTAAAAAAACGCAAGCAGCCAGCATCATTTTTACCTGAGAGCAGTTTGGTCCGGAAAGTGGAAACCTACCAAGGCACAGGTCTGAGTATTCCAAAATGCCTTCAAGGAAACTTACTCCGGTGAGCACGCCAATCGCAAAGTATGGACTTTTCTCCAAGCATCACGTCAAAATCAGGTTTCGAAGTCAAACTAATAAACGACCAACGGTGATTGAACCGTTAAGAGGGTCGCTCAAATAAGGACTTGCCCGGCGCATGCACCTACCGACACTTACTTTATGCCGTACCTGCCGTGACGCTGACCCAACCCTGTATGATCAAGTGGTATCAACGCTAGAGCTCGCGAACGTGAAGGTAAGATTGCAGCAGGTGGACTGTATGTCCGGTTGCCTGCGACCACAAACGTTGGCCGTTCGACAGAACGGCAAGACTGCCTATCTATTTGGTGAAATTACGGCGCTAGATTTGCCGGACATACTGAAGTTCATCCAGATGTATCAAGAGAGCACAGACGGCAACTTCACTGATGCAAGACCACTGGGAAACCTGCGTTTCAAGGCTATTGCTCGTATTCCGGCAAATATATAGTAGCCCGCCCGCGACCCAATGAGAAAGTTCCAGCTATGACTTTGGCGCTTTAGAACCCGGACATGCCGGTTTCCTACTTGACCAACCGCCGCTTTATGAGCCAGTAACGATCATTACGGTGTTCAAAGGTGCGGATGCACTGGAACTGAAACGGGAATGAGGACGGTGGACCGATTCAACGGCACCCAACCTTAACCGCCCCCGCGACTGTGAGCGGCGAGCTACCTTCCATTTCCACTGGCGCGAGAGCGCTGGGAAGGAGGAAGACCGCATCGACCCGCGAGTCAGGAGACCGGCCGTATATTGAACGTAACTTGCGCCGTCGGGTGTGACGGCAAGGAGGACTAAAATGACGACAAACGCTATCAAAGCATCCGCTGTAGGATCAACCATTCTGCCCGCAGTTTTCGCCCTTATTCTGGGTTTGGGTGTTGTTACTGTGACCGGCCATGCTCAAGCTTCTGGCCTGCATGACGCTGCTCACGATGTGCGCCACGCAACTGGTTTCCCCTGCCACTAAGACCATGTTCAGTCGTATTCTGACCAGCGCGTTGTTCGCTGGTGCTGCAGCGGGGCTGATTGCCGCCTTGCTGCAGCTTTATTTCGTGCAGCCTGTACTTCTCCACGCCGAACTTTATGAGGGTGGTGATTTGGTGCATTTTGGCGCTGATCCTGTGACTGCGCATCCCGAGTTGCCCGGCATGTTCGCCGAGCCGGTGCGCGACGGCCTGAGCATCATCTTCACGATGCTGACGTATACTGGTTATGCATTGGCCCTTGTGGCGCTTATGTCGATTGCCGAACAACAGGGTCGTGAGATTAACGGTCGCACCGGTTTGCTTTGGGGCTTGGCTGGCTTTGTTGCCTTCCACTTTGCGCCTGGCTTGTCTCTGGCGCCTGAAGTGCCAGGCGTAGCCGCAGCAGATGTCGGTGTGCGCCAAGTATGGTGGACTGCTACTGTTGCCACGGCTGGCGTCGCCATGTGGTTGATCGCCTTTGGAGGCAACTTGGTGAGCTATCTGATCGCCGCTGCACTGCTGATAGCGCCACACGTCGTCGGTGCGCCTGAACCCGACACCTTCGCTGGCCCGGTTCCGACCGAGATCGGCGCGCTTTTTGCCGCCCGAGCCTTTGGCATCGGCATGGCCGCTTGGGTGTTGCTGGGAAGCTTTGCCGGATACTTCTGGCAGGCTGAAGGCAAACGCGCGAACGCCGCCGCCTGATTCCTTTCCTCTATTGCTTTCCCGCCGGTCACCGCCGGCAGGAGCTTTCATTTATTGAGGAGGACAAAATGTCCCGTTCTCTCGCGCTCTTTGCCATCGGGCTGATTTTTGGTGGTGGTGTCGGCTTTGTGATCGCCGCCAGCAGCGGCAGCACCTTTGACAGCCACGACCACGCTGACCCGTCTCAACATGGTAGCAATGCGGAGATGGCAGCCCATGACCATTCTGCTGCCACTAACTTACCGGCTGACAGCAATGCCCCCAGCGTGGCGATCAAGATGATTAAAGATCCGATGGCAGGTTGGAACTTGCACGTGACACCGCAAAACTTCCGATTTTCTCCTGAAAATACCTCTACTGAGGATATACTTGGTGAAGGGCACGCGCATGTCTATATCAACGGCGAAAAGCTGGGGCGCCTTTATGCCAACTGGTTACACCTCCCATCCCTGCCGGATGGCGACGTTGAGGTAAAAGTCTCTCTCAATGGCAACAGCCACAGCCCGCTAATGGTTGGGGGCGTGCCCGTCGAGGCCAAACTGATCGTTCAAGCAGACGATGACGGCTCCTGAGCGACATTTCAAATCTAGGTGAGTTTCGGTTGCGGGGGTCTTGCGCCCCTGCTTTGCCTTTTGTTTGCAGATCAGATTTGAATGCACAATGCCATTCCTCGACGCGCTATTTCAGGAAATGGCAATTGCGTTGACCACATCGCTATTGGCTCATTTAGCTCCGCGAAAAATCCTTGAATACGCGAAGTGTCTCTTCGCTTACATGATGCTCGATACCTTCGGCATCGTGCTCGGCCACGTCT
This sequence comes from uncultured Paracoccaceae bacterium, assembly GCA_947498415.1. GTDB lineage: Bacteria > Pseudomonadota > Alphaproteobacteria > Rhodobacterales > Rhodobacteraceae > Cognatishimia. The sequence goes on along the minus strand of CANMKB010000001.1, from coordinate 590,916 downwards.
TTGGAAATACCCAAGGCGATAAGGAACTCCACCACAATTCGGTGCCGCTTTCGACAAGCCTCGGCCAGTCGCCGCCCGGCATCTGTCAGGCGAATTGAGCGGTAAGGTTCCTGCACAATGAACCCCTCGCGTTTTAGCCGCGACAGGTTCTTGGACACAGTGGGTTGGGTCACGCCGAGACGCTCGGCAATCTCCACTGGCCTTGCTGAACCGTTTTGGTGAATCAGCTCTGAGATCAGCTCAACATAATCCTCAACAACTTCGCTTTGTCGAGCGGCGCGGGCTGCCTCGAAACCGCTCGCTTGGTCGTCAGGGTTGCGTCCGAAGGGTTGTGGTTTCTGGTCGGTCATTCTGCTCTCGGTGTCTATTGCTGGCGCGGAACCCTGCTTACCGCACCCTAATGTGTATGCACCAGCAACGTGGGGCTTGACAATGACATAGACCTTTCTACAAAACTTAGCCAAGGCTAATAATTGTAGACTGAACCATGAAACACCTGATTGCATCCGCCTTGATTGGCCTTCTTCCGCTTAGTGTGGGGGCCACTGCCATTGAAGAAGCCCCATGGGCACCACGAGCCGCAGCCTACCGGCTGAGCCTATTCATGGCGAACCTGACACCCGTTCCCTGGGAGAAGATTGAAAACAACTGGACTGCTCCGGCACCCGGCAGCGCAGTTGCGGTGGAGGCTCTGTCACGGGTATCGGATAGCGACGCCCAGAACATTCGCGCAGCGCTGGCTTCGGAAGACCGACAGGCCCTGTTTGCAGCGACTACAACAGCATTGGCCAAAGGTATTCTACAGCACCTAGAGGCAGCCGAGGCGACACTTGGCCAGCCTGAAGCCGCGTTTGAGGTTGCGCAGTCTACGGCCTTGTACCGCGCGTTTGAGGACGGCATCCTGGCGGCGGACAAGCAGGCCGCACACGATCTAGGTCGCGCCTGGCTGGTTCTGAATTCTTCTCTGGGTAGCTCCGGTATTTTGGATTATGGCGCTCAGGACCCGAATGTCGCGCGATTTACTGAGGCGCAAAAAGTTATCGTGGAGTACATTGAGAAAAACTATCTGCCCTCCGTTTTTGTCGAACGTGGCAAGCTGACCCCGGCACCGGAGAGCGCAGTTCGCTCCGGTACGCCGGTAGTGTTGCCCGCCACACTCCCACCGGGCTCCAATATTGCTGATCAGCGCGAGCTTCCCCGGCTGGTGCTCCAGTTTGAAGAGGCTGGCGAGGACGAGGCCAACCTGCCGCTTGTAGCCTATGGCGACATGCTGTTCGATAGCCCTGAGATCTTCGGTTCCCCAGCACGTGATCTGGGGATAGCCTGTTCCACCTGCCACAACCGGTCCGACGTGAACCGGGATTTCTTCATCCCCGGCCTCTCAAGCCATGCCGGCGGGATGGATGTGGACAGTTCCTTCTTCAATCCGATGTTCAACGACCGGGAAGACGATCACCTGGATACGCCGTCAATGCGGGGCATCCGCTTTACAGCGCCATACGGGCGTGATGGGCGCGAGCCGAGCCTGCGCCGTTTTGTACGCAATGTGATCGTGACCGAGTTTGCCGGGGCGGAGCCAACGCCGTTCCAACTCGATGCGATGGTCGCCTACTTGCGCGCCTTTGACTTTCTGCCGAACCCTCAGATCGACGAAGCCGGGCGGCTGACAGACAAGGCCTCTGAGGCTGCGAAACGCGGTGAGGTACTGTTCAATACCGAATTTGCCGGGCTTGGCGACAGGTCCTGCGCCTCCTGCCACACCCCGGACCGGTTTTTCCGAGACGGACAGACCTATGACATCGGCTCGGCCGAACCGCCGTTCCCAGGCGGCACCGCAACCGCATTCGAAACGCCCACATTGCGCAATGTCAACTTCACCGCACCCTATATGCATGACGGATCGCTGCCGACCCTAGCAAGCGTTGTAGACTGGTTCAACGATACCAAGGATCTGGGCTTGGACGCCGAGCAGCGCGCAGATTTGACTGCCTATCTACAGGCGGTGGGAGATGGTGAGGAGCCCTACCAGCGCTTTGAAGGCCGAGACAGCGAGTTCCGCTTGTCGTGGGAGGAACTCACCACCTTTGCTTCGACGTTGGACACGCTGATCCCGTTGCGCGACGCAGAGAACATCGCCGTATTGATTGACACTGTTGCGCCGGACCTGGCGGCGGATGCGAGCGTTATGACCAACCAAAACGCTAAGCCAGAAATCTACCAGTTTGCCGCAATTCTTCAGGCAGTTGGCGATGCCAGCGCCATTGGCGACTGGGCTGAGGCGAGCCGCCAGTGGGATGCCTTCAAAACCATGCAAGCCGAGATTGATGAGAGGATGTTCTGATGCTGTCGCGCCGTACCTTTTTTACCACTGCCGCTGCCGCCCTGACAGTGCCAGCAACGGCCTCTGCGGAGGAGGCGCTGAAACTCGCCTTCATTCCGCAAGAAAACCCGGAGAAGCTGTTGGGGGACATCGAGGCAATCACTGCCTGGTTGTCCCAACAGTTGGAGGTTCCGGTAACCGGTTTTGTTACCTTTGATCATGCTGCGGCAGTAGAGGCATTGCGCAATGGCGATGCCGATATCTCCTTCATGGGCGCCTTGCCCTTTGTGCTGGCAGAAGACCAGATCGGGGCAGTGCCGCTTCTGTCCGAGGTTTACCGCGGCCAGCCGAGCTATGCGGGCCGGGTGTTTGTGCGCAAGGACAGCGGTATTGAAACTTTGGCAGACCTCCAGAGCCGCGACATCGCTTTTGCAGATCCGGTGTCGGAATCCGGTTATCTCTATCCGCTGGACCTGTTTGTGCGCGAAGGGCTGGTAGCCGATGCCGGCGATGCCGATCGGTTCTTTGGCCAGAAGTTCTTTGCTGGCGGTTATCAGCAGGCCATGCAAGCGATGGCGAACGGTCTGGTCGATGCGGCGGGGGCTAGCCAGTATGCCGACCTCTATCTAACGCCCGAACAGCAGGCCGAGGTAAAGGTGCTGGGCGAAAGCGAGCCAATTCCCAGCCATGCTATCATTGCCCGGCCAGGCCTAAATTCGGGCCTGCAGGACCGCTTCGTGGATGCTATGCTGCGCTTGAACAAGACTGAGAACCAGTATTTGCTGGCCTATCTCTATGGTCCAGACGGCTATGTGGTTGCAGACCCCAAGGCCTATGACGGGGTCAGGCAAATGGCGCGCCGCTATGGTTATTTGAAATGACCCACGCGCTTTCCCTCCATGCAATATCGCACTGCTTTGACGGTGCAGAGGTGCTGCAGGACGTATCCCTGCAAATAGCACCGGGTGAATGCGTAGCCTTGCTGGGGCCTTCGGGTGCCGGCAAGTCGACCTTGCTGGCTTTGCTGGATGGACGGATCCGGGGCTGGCGCGGCAGAGCCGAGGTGCTCGGTAACCGACTTCCAAATAACAGGGCTCCGGAACGTGAAACTCGACTGAAAACCGGCTTCATCTTTCAGGAGTTCGCATTGGTCGATCGGCAGAGCGCATATCAGAATGTGATGAACGGGCGGCTGGGGCGGATGCACACCTGGTCTTCGCTTTGGGGGCGGTACGGCGCGGAGGATCACCTCAAGACGGCCATTGCGCTGGAGGACACAGGCCTGACGGATCTGGCGCAGCGCCGTGTGGATCAACTTTCCGGCGGGCAGCGCCAGCGGGTAGCAATCGCTCGCTGCTTGGCGCAGGAGCCTGAGCTGATCTTAGCAGATGAACCTGTCAGCAACCTTGATCCAGCCCATGCGGAACGCATTCTGGAACTGATCACCGATGCAGCACGAAAGCGCGGCATCACCGTTGCCTTCAGTTCGCACCAGCCAGAGCTTTCGCGGCGCTTCGCCAGCCGCATCATTGGGTTGCGCGCGGGCGCGGTGCTGTTTGACAAGCCCTCTGCAATGGTCGGCAACGACGACATAAGTGAATTATACCATGGAACAGTACCTGGTGACGGATTGCGGGTTGTAAGCTGATGAGCCGGATCTTGGTTTGGATCGTGCTCGGGCTTGCACTTCTGTGGGCTGCGGGAAACGCTAATATCGGCTTGGACAAACTGCCCGGAGCGGGGCCTAGGCTGGCAGAATTTCTAGGCCGTATGATGCCACCAGACCTTTCTGTCTGGCCGGAGGTCCTTACAGGCCTGGCCGAAACACTGAGAATCGCCATTCTTGGTACGCTGTTTGCCATCGTCCTGTCTGCGGGGCTGGCTGTGCTTGCGTCTGAGACACTTGTACCCGCAACCATCTGGCGCCCGGTGCGGGCGCTACTGGCAGCAATCCGTTCAATTCCACTGATCCTGGTGGCGATGCTGATGGTGGGGGCTGTCGGGCTGGGTCCGTTACCCGGTATTCTTGCAATCACTTTTCATGCCACCGGTATGCTGGCGAAATTTTATGCTGAAGCGATCGACAATGTCGGTACTGCTCCGCTTGCTGCACTGGAAAGCGCAGGCGCCAGCCGGGCGCAACTACTACGGTGGGCGATCTGGCCACAGATGGCTCCGGTGGTGCTCCGCGACACAGTCTTCCGCTTTGAACTGAACCTCCGGGAAAGCTTGATCTTGGGCATCGTTGGCGCCGGGGGCATAGGGCTGCACGTTCAGACTTACGTGCGTTCATTCCAATATGACAAGGCTGCGACTGTCACGCTTGCTATCATCTCTCTGGTACTGCTGTTCGAAGGTTTCAATACGGTTTTACAAAAGCGGTTTTCATGATTGGTCCGGCCTAGGAAGGTTGGGAGACTCGGGCATTGCTTTGCTTCACACTTCGAAGTGCTATTCAAAAAGCATTACTCGCCGTGCGCCGCTGGTCAAACCCATAGAGCTGAGGTGCCCTAACTCATTCGAAACCTGTATTTTCCTATTTGAACCGTCTTTTTGAAACTGTCAGTTAGGCTCAACGACACCATCTTTTTTGAGGCGCTCAAGAGCCACCAATTCCAAGCCAAGTCGGTTACGAATAGATATCAATAGGCGTTCCGTCTTTCACCATTGCGTAGATATCTTCAATCTCCCGATCCGAAACGGCAATGCACCCAGCCGTCCAGTCGCGCTTGTTTGTCGGGTCAATGCCAGGGCGCGGCCCCCCATGGATGAAAATATCTCCACCAGGGGAACGACCCTGAGCTTTTGCGTATGCGATATCTGCATCATTTGGGTAAGATATTCCTATCGAAAGATGGAAAAGGCTGTCTGGATTTCGCCTGTCAATCACATAGGAGCCTTCCGGCGTGCGCCCGTCCCCTTCAAACTGTTTGTGACCTTCTGGGGCGAAACCTAGACCCATCTGGAAAGTACGCAAAATACCCTCGTTGCCATCCAGGACAATCATGCGCTGCCCCTTGTAAACCCGCACCCGGGTCACCTCTGGCCCACTGTAAGTGCGGAATTTGTTAGCACATCCAGAAAGAAAGGTCGCCAAGGCTCCCAGGAGGATCGTGCGACGTGTAATTAGATAATGCACTGCTCAATTCCTCTTTACTGAGGTTTCATCTGCGACAAACTCTAACGAGCGTTGTCAGCGCCTTCAATTGCTGCGTGTGAATGAGGCTAAGCCATCTATCCGCAAAGCGGACATTCGTCGCTCCGCCGAATTGAGATGGATTGGGCTCATTGTGGACATCGGATGCGGTGCAGCATTTACGTTTGCAGAAGGTCAATAGCCGTCGTTTGCGGCCCATAGCGGCCCTTGACCGTGCAGCTCCGATGCTGCAGCCGCAGCCCGCATTCCGGACATTCGCTGCAGTGGCCAAACCTGAAGATCTTTGTTCTCACATGTTAGAGGTTGCGGAGACACCCACCACAACCTCCACTCTAGTGATCATTTTTATTCAACGTCTTTGACAGCCCGTTGGTTTGCGTAAGCTTTGAGCATCATTTCCGTGTATTCTAAGGTGCTGTTGGTGTACTCACCCAATCCGGGCCAAGCAAAGGGCAACTCCCGCAGACAGAGTTCTTGATCAACATTTATCCCGAGTTGAGCCGCAACTGCGAGTGCTGTATTAGGTTCCTTGTGTTCCGGCCAGAGGCCTTCATCAAAGGTGATGCATACATCGTTGTCATCATGAACAAAGATATCGGCGAACAAAGCACCCAACCGCTCGCTTACATTCGAGGCATCCTCAACGAGAGCGCTTCGTATCAATAAAGTCACCTTTTCTGCATCGAGCTCCAGTTTCAACCGTGTATCCAGAGCATCGACCACTAGCTCAGGCCGCCCAGATATCTCTTTGTTTGAAATTGGCTTTGGCTGTGCATCTTGTTTTTCAAGCCACCAAGGACTTTCGAAGATATCAAGCGGAGAGGCGTCGCAACGTGGGCAATGCCAAAGACTCTTTGCGATCTGTTCGCCAGTTATCGAAGTGTTACAATGCAGGCAGAACCAGTTATCTGACTCAGCGCCGCTTATGGGATGACGGACGAGACCGTCTTTGTCTGGCTTTGTGGAACGTCTTGGCCAATCTGATGCTATTCCCGCACGGACCTGTTCCGCTCGTTTGACTGCGATTTTGAGCGCTTCTTGCTGAAACGCGGCGTCATAAACTGGAGCCTCGTGCTCAATCTGTTTTGCGATCTCTAGACGAGGTTCCCCGTTTGGAGCTTCAGGCACATAAAGGTGCCAACCTGTCCCATGCATATGAACGTCACCCATTGAAGCTGAGATAGAGTATTCGTGCCCATCAATGGTGCCGTGATGAACATCTGTCTCGAAAACAGAGTCTCTAAAAAATGACCCAAATCGAGGTCCACCAGTTTCATCGCCGGGCAGCGCTTCGACGAGCAAGCTTTCAACGGCAGAGACATGCTCCTTTGTTGGGGTCCAACCGGCTCTGTGCGCTTTAGTAATGTCGTTCCAGTGTGAAAAGCCCAGTACTTCGGCAACCGTATCACGCGCTTTATGGAGAGGTACCTGTTGAGCTCGCGCGTAGCGCTTGGACAGTTCTTTCAGTTTCTTAAGGTAGTATGTCGGTTTCATGATCCATATCCGAACTGGATCCGAAAAGGTGCCCGCTGCTCATCGGACCCTGCCAGCGGCATGGTATCCAAAAATAATAATTCGCGTTGCTTTGCTTCGCATGGCGGGCACACCGGCCTACGCGCTAGGCCAAGTACATGATTGCCCGCTCGACCGAAAAGGTCAAGCAGCCCAAAGCTACCTTTTGACCCTGGTCTTAAATTTTGCAGCGGCATAACCGAAAGCCAACATTTCGGCAAAAAATACTATGAAGGCGGAATGATAGAACCCAACGTATCAACCCCTTAAAAAGGTTGAACCATTTGTTCTGTCGTACATCCGTGCGACAGCTACTTCGACAGGAGGAGTTCATGCATTTCGCCGACATCAGAGATTGCTTCGGCAAACTGATCACGTTGCAAAACAGAGTACTTTTCATTGGAGAGAACAATACGGTTCGCGCCTTCTGGAATAATTTCATCAGGCACAGTTTCTGTGGAAATTGTTCCCAGAATGAGTTGCTGACCATTCAGCTTCTTAGAAAAGATGAACTTGAAGATCGCATCCAAGTTATTCGAATCTTGTTCTTGTTGCTGCGGCGAGTCGATGATCAGTGGTAAGACTTTTGTGCCGCCGAATTCTTTCAAAGTGTGCAACAGCGCAAAATACTGGGCTAGCAGAGCGCGGGGGAGATCACTACCTAGAGCGTTATTCTTAATTACTCTAGTTGGTTCCGCATAATCACTCTCTTCCAAAACGAACACGTTTAAAGCGTTCAAGTATTCTTTCATGCGCGACTGGAAATATTCAAGAATTCCCTTTTTCTTCTTCGAGTCCAGCTTCAAGTCTCCCTTCAAACCGTCAATCGCTTTCTGTTCTTCTTCGATTAGCTCATCTTTACTAGCGATATCGGCGCTTAGAGAAACGACCATCTCCTTGTTGCCCTCGGAAGCGACAATGTCGCGCAAGCTCACCTCAGATTTTTTTCGATTGAGTAGCAGTTCCATTTCGTGGGTTTCTTGCCCAACCGACCTATAATCGCGCTCTGCAGCATCAAGCTTTTCAGAAACTTCGATACGAGTTTTTTGACGCTGATCTAGAATTCCTCGGCAGTAGTCCACGTCATCCAGCAGTCCAAACCTTTCTTGAAATGAATTCTCGAATTCTGTTCCGCATGTGGGGCAACCAACTACGTCGGGTGTCTCAAGCCGCGCAGCATACTCGTAGTCGGCAGACAGCTCAGAAATTGAGCGACGCAGAATCGCGATATCGGTATCAATTGCGTTTCGTTCGTTCCTTATGTCTTTAACCTTAGAAAGAGCATCCTGTTGCCTTGCCCTCTGCAGATTGTAAGAGTCGACCAACTGGTCTAACTCTTCCTTGAAAGCCACAGGATCAAGGCTGACTTGGATTTGAGAGGAACGTTTCTGAAAAGTAGCTAGCGCGGTAGACAGAACGTTTCTTTCGACTTGGAGCGCTGACTTTTTCTCCAAAAATTCCATCTCTTTCTTCTTGGCATCGTAGTAGCTCTGTGGACGTATCCCGAGATGAAACTCAATCATGTTCTTGCGATACGAAGTGAACTGCTGAAGACCACTGAAGGACTCCCAACTCTTAGTCCAGCCTGCATCTTGATCCACATAAAATGGGAGAAAGTAGAAAGCTGGCCCAGCTCGCCCTAACTTGCCGTCAGCGCTCTTCTCCAGTTCAATATTGAAATCTAATTGTTCGCAAATGAACTCAGCGACGCCGCCTTCCGTCGAGATTCCACTATGCTTTGAAAGCATTCTCTTCTGGGCATCAAAAACACCGAAGTGTTTTCCGTCCCTAACAATAAAGTACGTTGTCCCATTCAGTGCAACTTCAGAACAGAAAAACGCCCTGGCTCGCTTCCAGCGAGTATTGTTCATTTGGGGTGCATCGGCTCCGATCGAGTGGTAGAGAGACTTAATCAGCGTCGATTTGCCTACATCATTCTCCCCCGTCAGAATGTTGGTTCCGGCCTGAAAGCTCGCCACTCTCGCGGCTTTCTCGAGCTTTGATACTATCCAGAGCTTTTTGAACACCAAGCCTGTCATCTTCACGACCTTTTCTTAGGTTTCTAATGAGTTTATGAAAATTAAATTTCTTCATTGAACACGATCACTGCGAAGGCGAGAAAATAGAATTTTTCATTGTAAAGCGATAAGCCTTCCGTAACCGTATCCACTTTTGACAAAGCAATGGTAAGGAAGTCCGGCAGTGCCGGTGGTGCTTCGGAGTGAAAAAGATGTTCGAGGCGCTGTTTCAGTTGCTCTGCATCGCCGTTTGTCGGATTGGTGTAGTCAGAAACCGCGTTGGAGATCTTCTTTCCCATTTTCATAAGGTCGACAGCGGTCCAGCCAGCATCCTTCAGTTCGGCATTTACCAGCGTCATGTCAGGGGCGCGAGTTTTGTTGTTAGCAACCAACTGAATGGTATCTGTCAAGAACTTCCGGTTAACGCATTTCGTTAGTTTGAGGTCATTAGTGGAAGAAATGCCCTCGGAGTCGATGTTATTCTTTCGATTGATCTCGTCTTGGACCAGCCTTGTCCAAGCATGCATGTTCACCCCGTGGCCTTCTCCAAGCTCCATCTTGAATAGCTCGGACACTTCGCCCATTAAGAAGCTTCGCATGGCGTCCAGCGAGACCCCAGTTGTAAGAAAGTACACGTTGTTTAGGCGGTCTTCATCAAAAACTGGTAACTCGTCAGTCAGTTTTTCTTTAATTTTCTTTACGTCGCTTTCCTTGAGGTCGGCTGCACAAGAATTGCTACCACAAAACGAAAACTGCACGTTCGAAACAAGAACCGTTCTGACTTTGTGCCCCGCACCGATGCCGTCAAAGTTCTCGTACATCTTGCCGAGGATTGAAGGCTTTCTCCCTTCTTTCGCCTTGGCCCGCGCCAAGTAGAAACCCAAGGTTACGTTCGACGATGATTTCTTTGTTTTGACTTGGTAAAAGTCCACCTTCTGCGGGTCTTCGTCCGGCTCCATAAAGACCACATCGTCGTGGTATTCAAAAGCGACCAGATAGTCGGCACCTTCCAGATGCCTTTTAATCATTTCGCAGAACGCCCAGTTTTTTTGATAGTCAAATCGTAAGTTAGTGTCAGCCCCAGCGGTTTCGCGCTGCGGTTTTTTCAACATTTCTTCTAGTAGTTGCTGTGACACCCCTAAACATCCAATGCGAAATCAAAAATCTACCTTGCACCCTAGAGTTGTCGGGCAAAGATGCAAATCAAATTCGCATCTAACATAGCCAAGGGCTTTGGCCCACAAAGTGATTGCATGGGCGCAATTGAAAAACCAGTGCCTGAATGTCTACTTTCATTCACTTATGTATAAACACTCGCGCACGCAGCAAAGGTCAGCTTTCCGCCCTTTTTGCGCATGCATACACTCTTGAAACAGCAATCAAAGGCTACCGTGAACTTAGATAAAACGTCTCTTTACGAGAAATGTCGCTGAAAAAATAATACGTTGATAGCAACCATAAATCCGCTTGGGTGATTTTCACTTCTAAATCAACTATTTAACAAAAACTCAACTTACCGAACCAACATTTTGCGCAATGTTTGTTCTGCGTTTTGCGCAGACATTTGGTTTTTTAGGCACCAAACGATTGGCAGACCCGAGCGGATTCGAACCGCTGGCCTATCGCTTAGGAGGCGATTGCTCTATCCAGCTGAGCTACGGGTCTTTTTTTGTAATCTCAGACATACGACAAAGTTTTCCGTGTGCAAAGTGGGCACACCCCATCATGAAAGTAATATTGTTGCGAATAGACCGAAGCGTCCGGTGCATTCTTATCTATTCACGTTTTTGCGCCCTCCCATTCCCCAAAACGTGAACGCAAAACAGCTTGAGCGATCTAGAATTCCCGCATCCCGAGACCCATCTGAAGACTAGAACTTCGCACATATCCGGAGAAAGGATTTCGTAATGAGACGCCTTGGGGTCACTTCCATGGGCGTAGGGATTGCGAGTTTGGTCGCATCCCTAAGTATCGCTGTCCCCGCAGCAGCCCATACCACAGATCAATATGCGCTATCGATGTATCAAATCACAGGTGTTGATGCTGTGAACCAATCTCGATCAGGTCACGATCTACACCGCTATCTTACGCCAGCCATCGAACGACCAATTTGGCATCACCTTTATCATGGTATGCCTGACTTTGTTTTGCAGCGCATGGAATATCAGCCAAAACGCCCGACAATCAAAGTGGTCGAGGCTGTAAACTAACCAAACCGTTTGTCGATTGACCAGGGCCGCCCGCAACAGATGGGCGGCCTTTTGTGTGAAAGGCTTCCCCCTCGTGCGCTTTGAGGATAAAGGAGATTTGAAACAGGAGCCTACCCATGTCAGTCAATTCATTCGGACATCTCTTTCGCGTCACCACTTGGGGTGAGAGCCACGGACCAGCGCTTGGCGCAACGGTTGATGGCTGCCCGCCAAATGTACCGATCGAACCTGAGATGCTGCAAGTTTGGCTAGATAAACGGCGCCCTGGCCAAAACAAAAACACCACACAGCGCAATGAGCCCGATGCGGTAAAAATTCTCTCTGGTGTGTTTGATGGTAAATCTACTGGCACTCCCATCCAGCTGATGATCGAAAACACCGATCAGCGCAGCCGGGACTATGGCGAAATTTCACAAACATTTCGCCCCGGCCATGCAGATATCACTTATCACCAAAAATACGGCAATCGTGATTACCGAGGTGGCGGACGCTCTTCAGCACGTGAAACAGCAGCACGCGTCGCTGCTGGCGGCATTGCACGCGAGGCGATCAAAGCTCTTGCACCACAGCTTGAAATCAAAGGGTACATGACCCGCATGGGCGACGTCACGATTGATCGTGATGGCTTTGATTGGGCGGCCATTGACCAGAATGACTTTTGGATTCCAAATGGCGCGGCCCAAGCGAAGGAATGGGAAGATTATCTGCAATCCCTACGCAAAGCGCATGACTCTGTCGGGGCGGAAATCGAAGTAGTTGCACGCGGCGTTCCAGCCGGCATTGGCGCACCGATTTATGGCAAGCTCGACACCGACCTTGCCGCAGCAATGATGTCAATCAACGCAGTGAAAGGTGTTGAAATTGGCGAAGGCATGGCGGCTGCACGCTTGAAGGGCACAGAAAACGCAGACGAAATCTACATGGGTGAAGACGGCAATCCGGTTTACTCATCCAACCACTCTGGCGGTATTCTTGGTGGTATTTCGACAGGACAAGATGTTGTGGTTCGGTTTGCAGTCAAACCAACGTCATCTATTTTGACCCCACGCAAGTCGATCCGAATTGACGGATCACCCACCGAAGTGATCACCAAAGGTCGCCACGATCCATGCGTCGGCATTCGCGCCGTCCCGGTGGCCGAGGCTATGATGGCCTGTGTCATTCTAGATCATCTGTTGCTGCATCGCGGTCAGATCGGCGAAAATCAAGGCACGATTGGATAATGAAAGAACTGCGGGCGAAATTACGCGCCATCATTAAAATCGAGATGGAACAAGACCCAGCGCACGATGTATTGCATCTGGATCGCGTTTGGGCCAACGCACGGCGCATTGCCAAAGACGAAGGCAACGCCGATCTACGTGTTTTAATGGCTGCCGCGTATTTGCACGATTTGGTCAACTTGCCAAAAGACGCCCCAAACCGCAAAGAGGCCTCTCGACTGTCAGCGGAAAAAGCAGAGCCTATTTTGGCCAAACTTGGGTATTCCGACACCGAAATCAAAGCAGCCCAACATGCCATCGAGGCACACAGCTATTCCGCAGGTATTCCCCCAAAGACGCCCGAGGCTATCATTCTGCGCGACTCTGATCGGCTCGATGCTCTGGGTGCTATTGGTATCGCCCGCACCTTTATGGTGGCAGGCACGATGGATCGCCCCCTTGCGGATCCAAATGATCCATTTGCGGCCAATCGCGAATTAGATGATCAGCTTTGGTCAATCGACCATTGGCACCTTAAATTGCTGCAGCTTCCAAACGAAATGCGCACCAAAAAAGGCCGCAAGATCGCCCGGAAACGTGCTAAATTGATGCTGGCGTACTTGCGCCAGATGTCCAAAGAAATGGACACCGAGTTGCCGAAACACTGGTCAGACTTGATCAGCTAAAAGGCGACATTTGCATTGCACCCCTGAAATCCACGTGCGACACCTGCGACGCACGGGCGAAAGCGCCCGCCCTACGAGGCGCCCTCAATGAACCCCGCACTTGGCATTCTAAGCAAAGTCTTCGCACTCTTTCTCTTCGCAATCATGGATTCACTCATCAAAGCGTCAGCACCACATGTGCCTGCGTGGGAAGCCGTGTTCTTTAGATCGTTCTTTGCGCTCTTTGTTATTTTGGCTTGGCTTCTGTATCGCGGTGAAATCCGCACCGGGCTTAAAGTCAAAAAACCTATGGGACACTTCTGGAGAGGTCTTATCGGAACCACAGCCATGGTGCTTGGATTTGCCGGGCTGGGCCTACTTCCCTTGCCCCAGGTCGTCGCCATTAGCTTCACCTCCCCGCTGCTGATCGTGATATTTGCAGCAATGTTCCTCGGCGAAAAAATCCGCGTGGTGCGATTGTCAGCGGTCACGATTGGGCTGGTTGGGGTTGGCATTGTTCTTTACCCGCGTCTTGCAGAGTTCGATGGTGGAGGCCCGCAAACACTGATGTTGCTAGGTGCTACGCTGGTTCTAGGGTCAGCTGTGTTTCGAGCACTTGCCCAAATCCACATCCGTCGCTTGGCCCAAACCGAACAAACCTCGGCCATCGTGTTTTATTTCTCTTTGACCGCGACGATCCTGTCATTGCTCACCCTGCCCTTTGGTTGGGTCATGCCAAGTTCTAAAGAATTTCTGTATTTGATCAGCGCGGGCCTGATCGGCGGTATTGCGCAAATCTTCCTGACGCTTAGTTACAAACACGCAGAAGCTTCTTTGCTGGCACCTTTTGATTACGTTTCAATGATCTTTGCGGTGGTGATCGGCTATTTCATCTTCGCCGAGGTGCCGACAGTATGGACGATTTCTGGTGCTTGCCTGATCGTATCAGGTGGCATCCTGATCATTTGGCGCGAGCGTCAGCTTGGCTTGAAACGCGGCAAGGCCCGCCCAAATATGACCCCACAGGGATAAAAAAAGCCGCCCGAAATCGGACGGCTTTGACACGAGCGTAAGAATGGGATTAAGCGCGAACCAGTGCTTCGTAACTTTCAGCAACATCGCGGGTGATATCGCCGACTTCGAATTTGTGGTCACCAATCTGGCCGACAGGCGTCACTTCGGCTGCGGTCCCCGTCAGCCAGCACTGCTCAAAAGAACCAAGCTCTTCCGGCATGATGTGACGCTCAATCACGTTGATGCCTTTGTCCTTCAACATCTGAATAATGGTTTGACGTGTGATACCGTTTAGGATCGCGTCAGGGATGGGGGTGTGCACTTCGCCGTCTTTAACAAAGAACACATTGGCGCCGGTCGCCTCTGCGACATAGCCGCGGTAATCGTAAAACAACGCATCCGAGCAACCTTTAGCTTCGGCAGCATGTTTCGACATTGTGCAAATCATGTAAAGACCTGCTGCTTTCGCCGCTGTTGGAATCGTCTCAGGTGAAGGACGTTTCCATTTTGCGATATCTAGTTTCGCGCCCTGCATTTTTGCGTCGCCATAGTAGGCGCCCCATTCCCAAACAGCGACGGCCATGCGCACCGGGTTCTTAGAGGACGCAACACCCATGTCTTCGCCCGCTCCGCGCCATGCCACAACACGCACATAGGCGTCTTTAAAACCATTGGCATTCAAAGCGTCATATTTCGCTTTTTCGATTTCTTCGACGGTGTAAGGGATGGGCATATCCATCATCTCACCGGATTTCAAAAGGCGCTCAGAGTGCTCGACGCTTTTGAAGATTTTACCATTGTAGGCGCGTTCGCCCTCAAAAACAGAGCTGGCATAGTGTAAAGCGTGTGACAGAATATGCACATTGGCATCCCGCCATTCGACAAGCTTGCCGTCCAACCAGATTTTCCCGTCGCGATCATCATATGCGCCCGCCATGGTGCACCCTTCTTTATCAATTGTAATTTTCGATTATTGCGCAAGATCGAGCCGATCCGGTCGTAATATTACGCAAAAACTGAGTTTCGCTATCAATTCACCCTTGGAGTGTCAACAACGCTGACATATTGTGAAGGGAACAAAGATAAATTTCGAATGGAAATTAAGAAGATGGGCGACTCCTACGGCAGTGAAAGCCTGCTCTTTCTGACAGACGAACAAATCCGTCAGGGAATCGAGGCGGTATATTTCGCCTATCGCGGATTAACATCTGAACCCGACCGGATCCTTGCGACAATGGCCTACGGCCGCGCCCATCACCGAGCCATTCACTTTATCAATCGTGCACCCGGAACCACTGTAACCAATCTTCTGGAAATCTTGGGCGTTACAAAGCAATCGCTCAATCGTGTCTTAAGGACGCTGATCGAAGATGGTTTGGTCGAAAGCCGCGTCGGTAAAGTGGATAAGCGCGAACGCAATCTATTTCTAACGGAAACAGGGACAGCACTTGAGGCGCGACTATCTGATGCGCAGCGTACGCGGATGCGTGCCGCTTATCGCGATGCAGGCCCAGAAGATGTTGCAGGCTTCCGTCGTGTGCTAGAGGCAATGATGGATACTGAAATGCGACGTCGATACACCGGATTACGCGAGACCAATTCATGATGGAAATGCAGCCTCACCTACTGATTATCGACGATGACGAACGCATTCGCGGTCTGCTTCAAAAATTCCTGATCCGGAATGGCTTTCTTGTCTCCGCAGCCCGAGATGCGGCCCATGCCCGGCGCATCCTCGAAGGGCTCGATTTTGATATGATCGTACTGGATGTCATGATGCCTGGCGAAGATGGCGTAAGCCTGACACGCGCCATTCGGGAAACATCTGCGACGCCCATTATGCTGCTGACGGCAAAAGGTGAAACTGAAGACCGCATTGCCGGTCTCGAGGCCGGGGCGGATGATTATCTCTCTAAGCCTTTTGAGCCAAAGGAATTGCTGTTGCGCATCAACGCAATCCTGCGACGTGTGCCGGAAAGCAATGACAAAGATGCTGTGCCAAAGGTCCTAAAGCTAGGCGATATCCGTTACGACATTGAGCGCGGCGAGATGTGGCAGGGTGACGATCTGGTGCGCCTAACCGCAACAGAAAGTCAATTGATGAAGATTTTCTCTGCCACTCCAGGAGAACCCATTAGCCGTGCAAAACTCGTCGAAGACCTAGGGCGCGATCGTGGCCAAGCACAAGAACGTGCTGTCGATGTTCAGATCACGCGCCTGCGCCGTAAAATTGAAAGCGACCCGAAACAACCACGTTACCTACAAACTGTGCGCGGCGCTGGATATATGCTCGCGCCGGAGTAAGCGGATCACTCTAGTTTGCAAGCGTCTGGAAGATCACTACTTACACTCCAATCGAGAACTTTCGGGGCGTAGCCCTTAGCCCGGATCGCGCGTGCAGGCAGATCCCCTTTTGTTAGGGTGCCCCGACCGTTCAGTAGGTTCACGTCACAAATGCCCCAGTCTTCCAGATCCAATGTATCACGCCAGATATAAGTAATTCCGGCCACACGGTACGCGCCTTTTCGGTAAGCTATGGTGACTGTCTGGCTCCAGCGATGGCGGCAGCACCCTTCATTCATTGAGATAACTTGAACAGAGCCGTTAGCCGCCACTTCAAGTTCAGGGATTTGCCCAAACAAACCACCCTGCCAGACAAAATCTTCGACTTCTAAAAGTGTTTCACCGTTTTCGGTAATGCGCAGATTAATCTGATGTTCGGGCATCTCATAAAGCGTGAAACTTTCCGCATTCCCATCATTATTCAGGTCGCTCTGAACCTGCCATACAGGCTCTGCATTTACGGCCAGACCCAGAAAAATCAGAGGCCAAGTTAAGAAAAGTAAATTCCGCATCTTGTCAGCTCGCTTTTGTTCCGGCTTTGATGCCGCATATGACAACTGCCATTTATACACACACCGATTGCCTTAATCACATCATGCCTTCTGGTCACCCAGAGCAGGTGGCGCGACTTGAAGCAATTCAAATCGCACTTGCAACACCTGCGTTTGATGCACTGGACCGTCGCAATGCGCCGGAATGCTCCGACGACGACATTTTGCTATGCCATCCACGCGCATATTTAGATCGGATCACCTCTGCATCGCCCACCTCCGGGGGGCGTGCTTTGGATGCAGATACGCATATGTCGGTAGGTACGCTCTTGGCGGCCCGCCGCGCTGTTGGTGCCAATGTTGCTGCAGTCGACGCCGTGCTAGCGGGTGAGGTTTCGAATGCATTTATCGCCACACGACCGCCGGGCCATCATGCCGAGCAATCCACCCCAATGGGCTTTTGTCTTTTTGGAAATGCCGCCATTGCAGCGCGTCATGCAATTAAGCGTCATGGCTTGTCGCGGGTGACTGTCATCGACTTTGACGTTCACCACGGGAATGGCACTCAGGCGCTGCTGTGGAACGAGGAACGTGTGCAGTTTTTCTCTAGCCACCAAAGCCCGCTGTGGCCCGGAAGCGGACATGAGAACGAAACAGGCGGCCACAACAACATTTGGAACCTGCCGTTGTCCCCTCATTCAGGCAGGGCAGAGATGCAAGCTGTTTACCAACGCGAGATCTTTCCGGCGATTGATCGCTATCAGCCTGAGTTGATCATCATTTCGGCTGGGTTTGACGCTCATGCGGATGACCCGCTGGCGCAATTGAATTGGCAAACCGAAGATTTCGCATGGCTTACTCAAAAACTTTGCGACCTTGCGGCAAAACATTGCAAGGGGCGTATCGTCTCGACTTTAGAAGGCGGATATGATCTGAGAGCACTCGCGGCCTCGGTCGCAGCACACGTGACAGTATTGATGGAGAATGGCGCATGAGCGAGACGCCGGTTGCGGAAATGAGCTTTGAACAAGCCATGGCAGAACTTGAGCAAGTTGTTGGACAACTTGAACGCGGAGACGTGGCGCTTGAAGAATCCATCAAGCTTTACGAACGCGGTGCTGAACTAAAGGCACGTTGCGAAGCAAAGCTGAAAGAAGCCGAAGAAAAAGTGGCCGCCATCACCCTTGACGCAAACGGCCAACCGAATGGCTTAAAGCCCGTCGAAGGACTGTAAACGTGTTCAAATCTCGATTGATGGACACTGCGGCGCAAGTGCAGCTGCATTTGGATTCTGTGATTGAACCGCTCGGCGAGCTGCCGGTTGTTCAAGCGATGCGCTATGCCAGCCATGGCGGTAAACGCCTTCGCGCGTTTCTGGTCACCGAAAGTGCTCGCCTGCATGACATCCCGATGTCCCAGTCGATCTGGCCCGCGGCAGGCATCGAAGCCATGCACGCCTATTCGCTTGTTCACGATGACTTGCCTTGCATGGATGATGACGACATGCGCCGTGGTCAACCAACAGTGCACGTAAAGTGGGACTATGCCACGGCAGTCTTGGCTGGGGATGCACTGCAAACCCTTGCATTTGAAATGATCACACACCCAGAATGTTCGCCGCATGCCGAAGTGCGCGCAGAACTTGCACTCACCTTTGCACGTGCCGCTGGGGCGCAGGGCATGGTTTTGGGTCAGGCACTTGATATGGCAGCCGAAACTGCTGAAACGCCGTTGACCCTAGATCAAATCATGGCGCTTCAAGCTGGGAAAACAGGCGCTCTGATCAATTGGTCTGCCCAATGCGGAGCCCGCATGGCTCAGGCTGATTCAAGCGCACTTAAAAGTTACGCCGATGGCCTAGGGCTTGCCTTCCAAATCTGGGACGATGTCCTAGATATCGAAGGAGACGCCGCGAAGGTTGGTAAAACTCTTGGCAAAGACGAAGCCGCAGGCAAAGCGACCTTTGTATCCTTGCTTGGAATGGAGGCCGCGAAAGCCCGTGCAAAAGACCTGATTGACGAAAGCTGCGCAGCACTTGATCCCTACGGCACTAACGCAGATGCCTTGCGGGAAACCGCGCGTTTCGTTATTTCGCGGGAAAGCTAATAAAAGGGGCAGCTATGTCCGCCAGACCCGAAACACCGCTTTTAGACCGGGTGAACAAACCCGAAGACCTAAAGCAGTTTGATGATTTAGAGCTGACACAGCTGGCGCATGAATTGCGTGCAGAAACTGTTTCTGCGGTTTCGGAAACCGGTGGGCACCTTGGCGCAGGCTTGGGCGTTGTAGAGCTTACAGTTGCTTTACACTCTGTATTCGACACCCCGCGTGACAAAATCATCTGGGATGTGGGGCACCAATGTTATCCGCATAAAATCCTAACGGGGCGTCGTGACCGTATTCGCACGCTGCGGATGAAAGATGGCTTGTCTGGATTCACAAAACGTTCTGAATCTGTCTTTGACCCGTTTGGCGCGGCACACAGTTCAACCTCTATCTCTGCCGCCCTTGGGTTTACGGTAGCCCGTGATCTAGGTGGGCAATGCGAAGGCGGGCTTGGCGACGCCATTGCTGTCATCGGCGATGGCTCCATCTCTGCAGGCATGGCCTATGAGGCGATGAACAATGCTGGGCACCTTGGTCGCCGATTGTTTGTTGTTTTGAACGACAACGACATGTCCATCGCGCCACCCGTTGGTGCGATGTCGTCCTACCTATCGCGCCTTTATGCGGGCGAACCGTTCCAAGAACTCAAAGCCGCCGCCAAAGGCGCCGTTTCTCTATTACCAGAGCCTTTCCGAGAAGGTGCAAAACGCGCTAAGGAAATGCTTAAAGGCATGGCCGTGGGTGGCACCCTGTTTGAAGAACTCGGCTTTTCCTACATCGGGCCGATTGATGGCCACGATATGGAACAATTGATGCCAGTGATGCGCACTATTCATGAGCGCGCAAACGGGCCAGTGCTGCTGCATGTGGTGACGAAAAAAGGCAAAGGCTATGCCCCCGCTGAAAACGCCCGTGATCGCGGACACGCAACAGCGAAGTTCGATGTACTGACCGGAAAACAGAAAAAAGCACCGTCCAACGCACCCAGCTATACCAATGTATTTGGTGAATCATTGGTCGAACTTGCGGCTGAAGACGACAAGATTGTTGCGGTGACTGCGGCGATGCCTGATGGCACCGGGCTAAACCTATTTGCAGAGCGTTACCCAAGCCGCTGCTTTGACGTGGCCATTGCCGAACAACATGGCGTTACATTTTGCGCAGCCCTTGCGGCCGGCGGAATGAAACCTTTCTGCGCGATGTATTCAACGTTCCTTCAGCGCGGATACGACCAGGTGGTACACGACGTTGCAATTCAACGATTGCCCGTCCGCTTTGCGATCGACCGCGCAGGCCTAGTAGGTGCAGACGGCGCGACACATGCGGGCAGCTTTGACATCGCTTATATGGCCAATCTTCCGGGTATGGTGGTGATGGCCGCAGCCGACGAAGCAGAGCTAAAGCACATGGTCGCCACGGCTGCCGCGTATGACGATGGCCCTATTGCCTTCCGCTATCCACGTGGCGAAGGCGTGGGCGTAGAACTTCCGGAACGCGGTGAAATTCTTGAGATCGGCAAAGGCCGGATGATCCAAAAAGGTAAACGCGTTGCCCTTCTTTCCTTTGGCACACGACTGGAAGAAGTGCGTAAAGCGGCCGAAGCATTGTCTGCTAAGGGCATAAGCCCAACCATTGTGGATGCACGTTTTGCCAAACCTCTTGATGAAGCGCTAATTCTGGATCTTGCGCATAATCATGAGGCGTTGATTACGATCGAAGAAGGTGCGATAGGCGGCTTTGGCTCACATGTGGCGCAGCTTTTGGCAGAAAACGCCGTGTTTGATACGGGCCTGAAATACCGTTCAATGGTCTTGCCGGATACGTTTATCGACCACGCAAGCCCGCGCGACATGTATGATGCGGCGGCCATGAATGCCGAGCAAATTGAGGCAAAGGTTCTAAACACGCTCGGCGTTACTCAAATTGGCACTAAATCTGCCTAAGGGCAGAACAAGAGCGGCGATTAACCAACGCCGTTCTCTTCGTCTAGCATGGCCTGCAGCGCTGATTTGAAGTCTGGATATTTCAGCGACACGCCCAACTCTTGCTTGATACGATCATTCCGTACGCGCTTGCTGTCGGAATAGAATGTCCGGGCCATCGGGCTCATCACGGCCTCTTCAAACGACACAGCCGGCGGGGGCTCCATACCCAGCAGTTTTGCAGCGTATACGATCACCACTTCCGGCGGTTGAGGATCATCGTCACACACATTGTAGATACGACCTGGATGAGGCGAGGCAATAGATGCAGCCAAGACCTGGGCAATGTCATGCACATGAATTCTGGAAAAAACCTGGTTCTTTTTGATCACTCGCTGCGCCACGCCTTTGCGCAATTTGGCAAAGGGGCCGCGACCGGGGCCGTAGATGCCCGCCAATCGAAACACGTGCACTGGAAGATCTGGTATATCCAGCCACTCTCGCTCGGCTAAAACACGGCGCTGGCCACGCACGGTGGCCGGGTCCAAATTCGTTTCTTCATCAACCCAACCACCATCGCGATCACCATAGACCCCGGTGGTCGATAGATACCCGACCCACTCAAATTGATCTTTGGCCTGTTCGATTGCAGCGCGGGCTGTTCTCAAAATGGGGTCGCCCTCTGCATCGGGCCCAGCAGAAGTCAGGACATGAGTGACCCCCTTCAAATGATCCGTCAGATCACATGGCCACATCAGCGGCTCGACTCCGGTCTTGCGAAACGAATATGCTTTTTCCTCTTTGCGCGTGGTGCCAATGACACGCCACCCTTGGGGGAGCAGTTCTTTGGCGAGTGCTTGTGCAGAAAATCCGTGACCGAGAGAGAGCAGTGTTTTTGTCATGGCGCCAAATTGCGCATTTCCCAACCATCATGCAAGCCCGGCTTAACCTTAAATATCATCAGCGATCTGATCTAAGGTCTGCTGACAACCGTAACCCAAGAAAAACACCTTCAAGATGTCGTCAAAGACCTGGGGTGCCCCCGGCACTGCTGAAAAAAGCGTCGCCATGCTACGTACCTTTTGTGCATCGACTGGCCCTAAAATAGCTTCGGCAGACTTATCTGGATGCAATAGTAACGCCATGCACATCTCCATCAGGCGCGGGCCCAACACCGGATGCGCTAGGTATCGCGCCGCCTCGTCGAAATCGATGATCCCGTAGTCATGTGCCCTCTTTGATTTCCCCAAGCCACGCAATTGGGGGAACTCCCACCAAATCCAATGGCTCACCTTCATGCCCATTCGCGTTTCACGCAAAGCAGTCGCATGCGTGATTTCCTGAGGCATCACAAAGCGTTCTAAATCATGAATCGTTGCCAAATTTGCACCTGCCTTAAGTCGCGCGATCGATATGACCTAGCGTTTTATCGGGATCAATATAGTCTCTAACAAGGGACTTTAGTGCTTTCACATCGGGAAAACCCCCGTCCCGTTTACGTTCCCACAACACGTGCGACGCAATACGAATTTCGAAGGTGCCGCCAATGTCAGAAGGCATCAACGTCACGCCGCCAAGCTCTTCTGCAAACGTCGAAAGCAGTTCTTGTGACATCCAGCTGGCCCGCAAAAGCCAATTGCACCCAACACAGTACGAGATCACGACTATCGGTTTCACATCAGAATTTTCAAAAGTCATGTCTTGGCCCGTGTTTGCATTGAAATCGATTTTAATCACTTGCCCCTAAAACACCAGCGAACTTGGTGTGCGACCCCTCTGCGTTTGGGTCGTTCGTCTTAACTTGAAAGTGTTTTGCGTTCACGTCCGCATTGCACCGCTTGATCCCACCCTGAGTGCGTGTCACCTTGGGACATGGAGCAGAACAACATCAAAACTTGGGCCGAAGTTGCCCCTCGCTTGGTTAACGTCGCCGCTGGACGCGATGTCGCTGATATGGTCATTCGCAAAGGCCGCTGGGTGAACGTACATAGCCGCGAGATTTTAGTAGATCATGATATTGCTATTGCCGAAGGCCGCATCGCATTTGTAGGCCGCGACGCATCCCATTGTATTGGCGAAGATACGCAAATCATCGAAGCCGAGGGTCGTTTTATGGTTCCCGGCTTGTGTGATGGTCACATGCATATTGAAAGCGGCATGCTCACTCCTGCTGAATTTGCACGGGCTGTCATACCTCATGGCACCACGTCAATGTTCACTGATCCACATGAAATCGCAAATGTGTTGGGCCTCGAAGGTGTGAGAATGATGCATGACGAAGCGCTCATGCAGCCCATCAACATCTACACCCAAATGCCCAGCTGTGCGCCCAGCGCACCCGGCCTGGAAACAACCGGCTTTGAAATCTCAGTCGACGATGTAGCAGAGGCCATGAAGTGGCCAGGCATCATCGGCCTTGGCGAAATGATGAATTTCCCCGGTGTCAGCAACGCCGACCCAAAGATGCTGGCGGAGATCGCAGCCACCCAGCTGGCTGGCAAAACGGTTGGGGGCCATTATGCGTCACCCGACCTTGGGCCAGCATTTCACGCCTATGTCGCTGGCGGTCCTGCCGATGATCACGAAGGCACCTGTGAATCAGATGCGATCACGCGAGTAAGACAAGGCATGCGCTCTATGATGCGCCTTGGATCGGCTTGGTATGATGTCAAAAGCCAAATCACTGCGATCACTGAAAAAGGGTTAGATCCACGCAATTTCATATTGTGCACAGATGACAGTCATTCCGGCACTTTGGTCAATGATGGGCATATGAACCGCGTGGTGCGCCATGCCATTGAATGCGGCTGTGACCCCTTGATCGCGCTGCAAATGGCAACAATCAACACTGCAACTCATTTTGGATTAGAACGAGAAATCGGCTCTATCACACCCGGAAGGCGCGCAGATGTTGTTTTGACCAGCGACCTCACCCAATTGCCAATTGAGATGGTGATCGCACGTGGTGTGGTCGTTGCCGAAGATGGCAAATGTTTGGTGGCTTGCCCTCATCTGAATTGGCCAAGCCATGCTCGCCAAACGGTCCGCCTTGGGAAAAAACGCAAAGCTACAGACTTTGTGATTGCGGCACCTGACGGGGCCAATCACGTCGTCGCGAATGTAATTGGTGTGGTGGAAAACCAAGCACCAACCAAAGCACTCACGGCTGAGCTGGATGTTGCGGACGGTCAGGTTCTTATGAATCCAGACAATGACGTGTGCCAAATCGCCTTGGTCGAACGTCACCGCGCGTTGGGTACAACAACCAATGGCTTTGTCAGCGGATTTGGTTATTCCGGCAAAATGGCAATGGCTTCGACCGTTGCACACGACAGTCACCATATGATCGTGGTCGGCACAGATCATGAAAACATGGCACTTGCAGCCAACAGACTAGGAGAAGTCGGCGGCGGCATCACCGTCTTTAAGGATGGTCAAGAAATCGCATTGGTCAAACTTCCAATTGCCGGTCTGATGTCAGACAAGCCTGCCGCAGAAGTCGCCGCCGATGCCCAAAACATGGTAGATGCCATGGAAAGCTGCGGCTGCACGCTGAACAATGCTTATATGCAGCATTCCCTACTGGCTCTTGTGGTGATCCCTGAATTGCGGATTTCCGACCTTGGGCTGGTGGACGTTACAAAATTTGAAATGACAGACGTTATACAGGCCAAAATATGACACCGATTGAAATACCAACCGCAACAACTGCGGTTCCAGCCCCTGAGGCCTTTACCAACGCAAAAGACGCGGTGGACCGCCTGTGCGATCTTTATCAAACCGCCACACGCTACCTATGCAAAGAATTCTCTGATGCTTTGAAAAATGGGCCCCGGGGTCAGCGCATCCGTGCTTACTACCCCGAAATTCGCATCACCACGACAAGTTTCGCCCAGATCGACAGTCGTTTGTCTTTCGGTCATGTCGCCGAGCCGGGTGCCTATGCCGCCACCATCACACGACCAGATTTGTTCCGACACTATTTGGAACAACAGATCGAACTCTTGATCGAAAACCACAAAGTGCCCGTCATTGTCGGCGCATCAGATACGCCGATCCCAGTACACTTTGCCGTAGCCAATGATCAGTCGATCAGCGTGCCCCAAGACGGTGCCGCTGCCTTTACCTTACGCGATATCTTTGACGTGCCTGATCTGTCGACCACCAACGATGACATCGTGAATGGCGTTCTGGTCACTTCAAACGGAGATACCAAACCGCTTTCACCTTTTACGGCACAGCGCGTGGATTATTCTTTGGCGCGTCTGTCACACTATACGGCGACGGACCCAGAGCACTTCCAAAACCATGTTCTGTTCACGAACTACCAGTTCTACGTCGCTGAATTCGAAGCATACGCGCGAAAAATGCTGGCTGACCCCAAAAGCGGCTACACGTCTTTTGTATCAACTGGGAATGTCGAGATCACGGATGCCGAGGCTCCAATCACACCGGTTGATAAACAGCCTCAGATGCCGACCTATCACCTGAAACGGGCCAACGGGTCGGGCATCACTTTGGTGAATATTGGTGTTGGGCCAAGCAACGCAAAAACAGCGACCGACCACATTGCCGTTTTGCGCCCACACGCCTGGTTGATGGTTGGCCATTGCGCCGGTCTTCGCAACTCGCAAAGCCTTGGGGACTTCGTACTCGCCCACGCCTATTTGCGCGAAGATCACGTGCTAGACGACGACCTGCCGGTGTGGGTGCCGATCCCAGCACTTGCTGAGGTTCAGATTGCTTTGGAGAACGCCGTAGCGGATGTCACTGAACTAAAAGATTACGACCTAAAACGCATCATGCGTACGGGCACCGTCGCCACCATCGACAACCGCAACTGGGAGCTTCGAGAGCACACCGGCCCGGTGCAACGTCTTAGCCAATCTCGCGCTGTCGCGTTGGATATGGAAAGCGCAACCATCGCAGCAAATGGCTATCGTTTCCGGGTGCCATATGGCACCCTGCTTTGTGTTTCAGACAAGCCGCTTCATGGTGAATTGAAGCTGCCAGGCATGGCATCTGACTTCTACAAATCGCAAGTTGCGCGTCATTTATTGATCGGAATACGTGCGATGGAGTTTTTGCGAAACATGCCGCTCGAACGGCTTCATTCCCGGAAATTGCGCTCATTTGACGAAACTGCTTTCCTCTAATGCAACAAAACTGGGGAAAACTGCATTTTTTTGCGCATACGCGTGCAGCATTTCGTTGTGCTTAAGGAATATATTCCGTTAAATGCCCGCCATGAGGCCCTTTGAAACGGGCAGAATTAAGGAGACCATTAAATGGCAAAGCCGATGACCAAGACCCAACTCGTTGCCGCACTGGCCGAGGACATGGGCGCCGACAAAAAATCTGCAGGTGCTGCGCTAGAAGCTGTTTGTGCGCTGATCACCCGTGAAGTGTCGGCAGGCGGCGCAGTGACCCTCCCTGGCGTAGGCAAGATCTACTGCCGCGAGCGTCCAGAGCGCATGGTTCGCAACCCGGCCACCGGTGAGCAAATCAAAAAAGAAGCGGACAAGGTTGTGAAAATGACCATCGCCAAAGCGCTGAAAGATAGCGTGAACGGCTAATCCCGCGAACGGATTTGTTTTAAAGGGTCGCCCTCGGGCGGCCCTTTTTATTTGAGCGCTAGTTTCACTAAAATGCCGTGCAAGGTTTCTAGGCCCTCATTCAACTCATCGGTGTCAAAACCACAAAACCCCAACAGCAAACCATTGTGAGTATTTGGGCGCGAACAAAACTGGCTAAGCGGCGCGATTTCCAACCCGGCATCGAAAGCCATTTGTGCTGCGGTGCGATCATCAATTCCGTCTTTCAAACGAAATGCAATTTGCATCCCTGCTTGATGATCCTGGAACGTGCCGAACTCTGAAAAATCCTCACGCAGACATTCCAACAAGTGAGAGCGTCGTTTCGCATAGGTGCGGCGCATTCGCCGAATATGTCGGTAGAACTCGCCAGAATTCATAAAGGCGGCGAGGGGTGCTTGTGGCATCTGACTCGCGCGGCGACCAACCTTTTGGATCGTTTCCGCGAATGTTGAGACAAGCGCATTCGGGACGATCACATATCCTAATCTCATCCCGTTCGAAAAGATCTTTGAAAAGCTCCCCACGTATACAGTGCGATGTAGTTCATCAAAGCCTGCCATCGCTGGAATCGGCCGACCCGCAAAGCGAAACTCACTGTCGTAATCGTCCTCGATCACCCAGGCATTGTTGGCCCTCGCCCAATTCAAATAAGCAAGCCGACGTTGAGGCGTCATGGCGCCGCCCATTGGGTACTGATGCGATGGTGTAAGAACAGCCAGGTTGGCAGATTGCCTCGGCACGCGCGCGCCTTGCTCATCAAGAGAGACAAATTTGGGCCGTAGCCCCTGTGCTTGGATCATTCGACGCAGAGGTTGATACCCCGGGTCTTCGATCACGACATGATCCCCAGCATCGGCAAGCGCACTTAGACAAAGTGACAACCCATCCCCAGCACCAGCCGTAACAATGATCTGTTCTGGTTGCGCTTGCACGCCCCGCCATTCTGCGACGTGCTGCGCAATGGCCATGCGCAGCTCTGCGTTTCCGAACAATGGGCCCTCTTCCGCCAAGGACTCGGGCATTGTTCGACACTGGCGTGCAATTGTTTTTGCCCAATTTCGATGCGGGAACAGGCGCATATCGGGTTCACCTGCCCGAAAAACACGCTGGTTCTTGGGGGGAGGTGGTGCGGGCTGTTTTGGCGTCCCTGTATCAATCAATTCAACCTGCCCAATTTCGCAGATAGTAAATCCCGATCCCTGCCGACCCTCGATATACCCTTCCGCACAAAGTTGATCATACGCCGTCACGACGGTGCTGCGTGACACACCCAGTTCGGTTGCCAAGCTGCGCGTCGGTGGCAAAACGGTGTCGCCCTTAAGTGCGCCGCTGGAAATTTGCGACCGAATGGAATCACAGATTTGCTGAAACACCGGAACGTTCGAACTGCGATCTATAGAAAAGGCGAGCCAGATTTGATCCATCGGTTCCTACGTATTGAGGTCTTAGAACGCCAGACTATCAAAGCTCACCCTTTCAACAATGCAATTCATGCCCCCCGCACATCGACGAAAGTATCGTTGTAAGCCGCCCCTCGGATCAGATCACATCGGCTGTCCCTGCTGATCAACGCATTCACGGTCAACCCGGTCGAACTGGATCGCCGCCATGTTCCCTTTGGGCTGCTCACAACGCCGGGCCGGACAGTTTCGTTTACATTGATCTGCAAGGCAACTTCAGCTTGATCATTCCACAGTATAACACGCTGGCCATGTACCAGCCCACGCGCTTTTGCATCGTCTGGGTGAATATCCAAAACTTCGGCCTGATCGGATTCAGCACAGCCGCCAAATGTTGCATTGATCCTTTTGTCCGAGGAAGGCGTGATCAGGATAAGCGGATACTGTGATCGAACAGCTATATACCTGGGAAGCCCTGCATCGAATTTGCTTTCAAGATCTTTGCTAAACAGCTCAATCTTTCCCGATGGGGTCGTTGGATGAACGCTATCGCACAGAATGGCATCAGCCCCCTCTGCGCCGCCCATTTCCAAGGCCCGATCAAGCGGTAGCTGACTTGGCTGAACACCCAAACCTGTCATCGCAGAATCCATCAACTCTGCATCACTCTCTTTGAATTCCGGTTCTTCAAAGCCAAACCTTGCCGCCAACCGTCTGAAAATTTCTGTGTTTGGTAAACTTTCCCCCACTCTTGGTATGACAGGCGCCGAGCGCTGAACAAAATTCTGCCCATATGCGCCAAACAGATCGTCATGCTCAAAATGGCTACAAGCAGGCAATACAACATCGCACAATGCCATGCTGTCGGTCATCACGACATCACACCCAACCACAAACACATCATCCTGCGATAAGGCTTGGATCATGCGAGCCTGATCAGGATGTGTCGCGACCGGATTGTGATTGTAAATCATGATTGCTTTGACAGGTGTCTCCATCTGCGAATCTAGCAATTTTTCTGCAACATCCACGATGTTGAATACACGCGGCGGGCTCTGCCTAAGATGGCTGGCCTGAAGGCGATCGCTGGTTTTCGTGGCATGCAATCCAGACTTTGCAACAATGCCAGCCCCCAACCTGCCATGGTGCCCAGTTAGAGCATTCAGCGCCATTGCAGTGCGCAACCCTGCCCCACCTGACCGGCTCCGTTCAATACCAACGCCCAGACAGGTCGACATGGCCTTTGCCTCTATGATCCAGTCCACAAGAGTTAAGAACTGTTCTTCACTGATGCCGCATGTATCCACAACATCAGAAACAGAATAGCGATGTGCAGCAGAAAGATACGTCTCAGCGCCTTCGACCCACGCGCTGATAAATTCGGTGTCTAACTTGCCGCGTTTGTCAATTTCTGCAGCCAAAGCGAGACCCAGAATGACATCCGTTCCCGGTGTGAGTGGCACAAACAAATCAGCCTGCGCAGCAACTTTGGTGCGACGCGGGTCGATCACCACGACACGTGCACCGTTTCTTTTGGCTTGGTTGATCACACGTGTGAAATGCAGATTGGAAACCGTAACATTGTTCCCCCAAACCATAATCAAATCACTATGCACGGCCTGTGTAGGGGGCATGCCCGGTGCGTTCCCATATAGGCTGGCATAAGCCGCGCCCCGAACTCCACCACACAGCGGCCCGCGATCAAGCTCTGTCGCGCCCAACCGATTAAAGAACCGCCGGTCCATAGACCCCTCGGCCAATTCGCCATGGGGCCCCGCGTAGTTCAAAGGCATAACCGCCTCGGCACCGTATTTATCTATCTCTCGTTGAAAGCCGCCATGGACTAGGTCCAACGCCTCATCCCATGAAATCCGCGCAAATCCTGTATCCGTTTTCTTAAGCGGATATTGTAAACGGTCAGCCCCATGAACAAAGTCAGGATAACTTTGGCTTACCTTTTTGCAAATCACGCCAGCTGTATACGGGTTGGCACGTGATCCTCTGACCTTATTGATTTTCCCGTCCATAACCTCAACCGACAGACTGCAGGTGTCGGGGCAATCAAGGGGGCAAACACTTGGTAGAATTTCAGCGGTTTTTGTCATGGGGTTTGTCATGGGGCTCGTCCAACGTTTTCGCCAGATTAACCCTCTACCCACACCCCAAAAATGGCCAAAAAATACAAATTTGAGCAGACCAATTTTGAAAACCACACATAATTGATCAAACGCATCAAAACCGATAACCCTGCGTATGAAGAAACATTGTCTTTATCGACGTCGAATGGGATCGATTTGGCCATTCCGATTTGGTGCGAGATCTGAATATTCCACGCCGCTTTGCGCGGCTAGGGCAGGTATCACGGGTTGTTCAACCCGGTGAAACACCTATTTCAAATTGTCGATCACGCCCCATTTGATAAGAGAACCCAAAGAACAGGAGGAATTCGTGAGCGATTATCACAAAGATCCCAACGCAATTGCCCAACTGACAGACGAGCAATACTGGGTCACTCAAGAAAGTGGCACAGAACGCCCGGGCACAGGAAAACTGCTAAAAAACAAAGAGCCTGGAATCTACGTAGACGTGGTTTCGGGGGAACCTTTGTTTGCCAGTTCCGACAAATACGAAAGTGGATGCGGCTGGCCCAGCTTCACCAAGCCCATCGACAATGTCACGGAACATCACGACAGCACCCATGGCATGGTACGTGTGGAAGTGAGATCTAAACACGGCGATAGCCATCTTGGCCATGTCTTCACCGACGGTCCGCAGGACCGTGGCGGATTGCGCTACTGCATCAACTCGGCATCATTGCGTTTCGTGCATCGAGATGACATGGCGTCCGAAGGATATGCTGCCTATTTAGACCAAGTTGAGGATGTATCATGAGTGAACGCGCAGTTCTGGCCGGTGGATGCTTTTGGGGCATGGAAGATTTAATCCGGAAGCAAAAGGGCGTATTGGCAACCCGTGTGGGTTATACCGGCGGTGACGTGCCTAATGCGACTTATCGCAACCACGGCACACATGCCGAAGGGATCGAAATCAAATTTGACCCAGCTGTTACGTCTTATCGGGAAATCTTGGAATTTTTCTTTCAGATTCATGATCCAACCACAGCAAACCGCCAAGGTAACGATGTCGGAACGTCTTACCGTTCAGCCATTTACTACGTAGACGACGCGCAAAAAGAAGTTGCGCTTGATACGATCGCTGATGTTGATGCCTCTGGCCTTTGGCCGGGTAAAGTTGTGACCGAAGTTGAGCCCGCGAGTGATTTCTGGGTAGCTGAAGAATATCACCAAGATTACTTGGAAAAGAATAAAGGTGGCTACACCTGCCACTTCCCAAGACCCGACTGGGTTCTGCCAAAACGCAACGGATAGTAAGCTAGCCGGTCGCGATGCGCGGCCGGCCCATCGCCGTGACTTCTATCACAGCTTCGACAAAGGTTTCTTGCCCTTCGACAGAGGCCTGTTTGATCTGCCGATCTGCCGTAAGATTGATGTCTTCAACCCCCATGCCCTGCGCACTTTGCAAAACATCGTGGGATAGCAAATCTTCCAAAGCATCCATGGCATCTTTTGCCAATGCGTAGTCTTGTGGCACATCCCCCACATGCAATCTGAACACACCTTCGGTGGGGCTTGTGATGGTGCCCGAACGTTTCACCATGACTTGTCCAACAACAGCGCCAATGGCGTTTGCCACATCCGCGTGTTCACATTGCACCGTTTCGCAATTCATCGCTTTGCCAACCTGGGGATAGTAGGTTCCCGAGGACGCGCCCAAGGCAATTAAGGGAACCCCCAGCTTTGCGTGGAATTCCACTAATCCTTTGAAGCCCGTCAATCCGGCATGGAGCAAAGGGTTGCGGGCAAGTTCCTTTGATGGTGAGTCAAACGAGCCATCTTCGGCAAAAACAGTCTCTAACAAGGCGATTTTGGATTGATCAACAAGCTGAGCCAATATCATTTCGGCCAGTTCATTTTCATCATTCGCCAGCCGATCCCCTGATCCACTACGGCTCATCGCAAACAAAGAAAGTGCTTTAACAGACGCATTGCGATCCCAAGAGTTCTGCAGCTCCAAGACATGGCAAGCATCCGTTGGGGTCACCCCAACCAGCTGAACCAATCCACGTGCGACAAGTTCTTTTAAAGCTGTTCTCTGCAATCGTGACGTAACAAGCTCTTCAAGCGACCAAGCCGTATCAGCAACCCGCTCCAACAATGCATCAGCCCGTTGTGAAAGCCCCTCACGCGCCGCGTTCAAAACGGGGATGATGAACTGCCCATCATAAGCGCCGGGGACAGGACGCGACAGTTGATAATCTAGCACCCGATGCGCCAATTCAGGGTGACTGTCAGCGAAGAGTGCGATTGGCACAACACGGTTAGGGCCCAAATGAACTTTACGTCTTAGCCCATCTTTGGGCATGTGCACCTGACTGTCACCGCCCAAACCAAACGTGCGCATGGCAACGGCCTCGACCATTGTGCGGTGCTCCCCCACCTTTGCACCGTTTAGGTCAATCGAAGGTCGCCCGCCGCGCAACATGGCAACATCAGTTGTCGTTCCACCAATATCACTGACCAACGCTGTGTCCTGCTGTGAAAGCCAATGCGCCCCCACAAGCGACGCGGCTGGCCCACTAAGGATCGTTTCAATTGGACGTTCCCGAGCACTGTCCGCACTGATCAAGGCACCGTCGCCACGCACCACCATCAATGGAGCTTTAACACCCAAGTCTTTAAGCCGCTCCGAGGCACGAGTGATCAACTCATCAATCATGCCAATCAACCTTGCATTCAACACGGCCGTCAACGCCCGCTTTGGCCCATTCAATTTTGCTGAAAGATGATGAGAGCACGTTGTCGGAACACCAGACTGTTCTTGGATCAACCTTGCTACTTCGATTTCATGTGCTGCATTGCGTGTCGCAAATTGCCCTGCGATGGCATAGCCAGACACACCGGATTGCGATCGAATCCACTGCATGAGCGTTTCCGTATCCAATGGATAGCGCTCATTGCCTGAATGATCGTGCCCACCCTGAAGAAGCAATACAGGATCGTCACCCAAAGCATCCTTTAATCCGTGCCGATCTACATCAGTTTCGGAGAACCCAATAAGCACAAGTGCAACGCGACCACCCTGCCCCTCGACCAAAGCGTTTGTCGCCAAGGTGGTTGATAGGGAAGCCAGGCCAATGTGGCTGGCCTGCACGTCGGCTTGTGCAAGCACAGACGACACCGCATTTCCGATGCCTTCTGACAGATCATGCCGTGTTGTTAACGCCTTGCCGCTTGCAACAACTTCGCTGCCGTCTTTGACAATCACCGCATCCGTGTAAGTGCCACCCGTATCAATCCCTAAACCATAGCTCATGCGACCCCCTTAACACGCTCCAAAGCCCAACGCGCCGCATCTGCTACGGTTTCATCGGGATCAAGCGTAAGGGCTTGGACTATATCTGCAAACTCGACCTGCTGAGTGTTACCAATTGCATACAGCACATTGCGCACAAAGCGATTGCGCCCAATGCGTTTGATCGGAGACCCTGAAAACTTTGCGCGGAAAGCGGCATCATCCAACGTCACCAAATCAGCAAGCTTTGGCGCGATCAGATCGTCCCGTGCATGATACCGAATTTCGCGCGCCTCTACGGCGAACTTGTTCCACGGACAGGCCCCCAGACAGTCGTCACATCCATAAATGCGATTGCCCAACATCGGGCGAAGCTCTTCGTCCACTGGGCCATGATGTTCGATTGTTAAGTATGAAATGCAGCGGCGTGCATCTATTTGATGTGGGACCGGAAACGCATTGGTGGGGCAAGCATCTAGGCACGCACGGCATGACCCGCAATGATCGATTTCTGGCGCATCCGTCTCTATAACTTCGGTCGTATATATTGACCCAATAAAGAACCACGACCCCAGATCTCGGCTTACCAGATTGGTATGCTTGCCTTGCCAACCTAATCCAGCGGCCTGCCCTAACGGTTTTTCGGGAACCGGAGCCGTATCTACAAAAACCTTAACCTGCGTGTCATCCCCGGTTTCGGCGATCAGCCAACGGGCCAAGCGCTTCAGGCGCTTTTTCACAAGATCATGGTAGTCTTTGTTTTGCGCATAGACCGAAATAGCCGCATGTTCTGGCATATCGTGCACTGCAAGCGGATCATGTTGGGGCGTATAGCTTTCGCCCAACATAATGATCGACTTAGCTTCCGGCCAAAGTGCCTGTGGATCAGAGCGCCAATGGGTGCGATCCGCCAGCCAGCCCATCTGACCATGGTATTCCTTGTCGATAAAGGCTTTCAAATCTGCCGGAACTTGTGGAACAGAGTCAGGTCGACAAATGCGGCACAGGTCGAACCCCATCTCTTTCGCTTCTGCGACGAGCCGCTCTTTCAGTTCTAACATGCTGTCCCCGCTAGTGGCCCGCAAGGATGGGGGCCATTCACACTGTTTCTATCAGAAATCAAGGTCAGCGTAATGGGGTGGAGGTGGGAAACCTGGCACTTGATCAGCCAAAATCGACCGGAACGCTGGCCGTGATTTGATCTTTGCGTACCAGTCTTTAACAGCTTCGGATCGGTTCCAATCGACATCGCTGATGTAATCCAAAGCCGACAGGTGCGACGCCGCTGCAAAATCCGCCAATGAAATCTGATCCCCGGCCAGCCAACGGCGGTGATCTAAAAGCCAAGTCATGTAATCGAGGTGATACTTGATCGCGCGAGCGCCGGCTTTGACGTTCTTACTATCGGGGTACCCGGTACCTTGAACCTTTTTGTTCACGCGTTCATACAAAAGCTTGCTGGTGACTTCGGTGTGAAACTTGTCATCAAACCACGCCACGATACGGCGCACTTCAAAGCGATCATCAGCACCCTTCGGAAGCAACGCAGGCTCTGGATAGGCCTCTTCGAGGTATTCACAAATGGCAGTGCTTTCCGCCATGATCTTGTTGTCGATCTTAAGGATAGGCACTTTACCCGCAGGGTTGCGACGTAGGAAATCAGGGTCTTGTTCCCAGTACCGTTCTTCTACCAAATCCACCTCGATCTTTTTTTCAGCAAGGCTCAAGCGAACTTTGCGACAAAATGGGGAAAGAGGAACGTGGAATAAACGAGCCATCGTACAACCGAGTTAAAGAGAATCCTTACTCTAATTGCCCAAATCGAACGCAGGATTCAACCAATGAATGCGCCGTAGCTAAGTTCAGCCTATTGAAAACAATCAGATCGGCCATCAACCTTGATTGTCGCGGCCCCATCCATGATCGATGCAGCGCGGCGCACCAAAGCCGGGCTTAGGTTTCTCGCGGATCGTTTCTTGGGCGACGGCAGCACGGTTGCCAGACGGGCCGCCTGATTGGCGCTCAGCGCTTCGGGCCCGATGCCAAAGTAGTGGCGCGATGCAGCCTCGATGCCAAACACCCCTTCATCGAACTCCGCGACATTCAGGTAAATTTCCAGAATGCGCCGCTTGCTCCATGCCATTTCGATAAACGGTGTGATGCCGGCTTCGAGAGCTTTACGAAACCAGCTTCGGCCTTGCCACAGGTAGACATTTTTCACGACTTGTTGGCTCAACGTCGATGCGCCTCGACTGCCACCGGCCTCCAGCGCGGCCCGAATGGCTTCGACATCAAAGCCCCAATGATTGCAAAAATTGGCATCCTCAGCAGCAACAACAGACCGCAACATGACGGGGGCGACATCCTCGATTGGAATCCACTGGTAATCCAATTTTCCCAATCTGCTTTTCTCAGAATACATCGTCCAAGTGATGGGCGGGTTGAATACAGTGAACGCCAAAATCGCAAAGATAAACAACGACACAGCCCATATCGCACCACGTCGCATAAAGCGGCGCAGACGTTTTGATTGACGCGTCAGCCAGTTTTCAGCTGGTGGCTTTGTCTTTTTCTTTTGTGGTTTCTTTGCCATTGCTCTGCACCTTGCCCGACAATTGGATAGTCGGACAATGCAAGTGGTGCAACAATTCAGTCAGCTTAGGGACTGCACGACCACACAACGATGCGGCAACTATGCGTGTGGTGCCGACAAAGTTGGCGCGCTTCGTCCTCTGCTGCGGATCGGCTTGGCTGGGTCGACCATGTCCAATTGCCGTTGTCACCTTTGGCAATCGCAGCACAGCTGTTTTTAAAGGTTCGAACTTGCTTACAATCAAATCCACAGCTCTGCAGGACGACTTTGTAAGCTTCTTTTTCTGACCATTGGCCATAGGCCCAGCCCACCTGGCCATCAGCCCCGAACCCAACACCACCCCAGCAATCTTTATAGCCACATGTGCCAGCATAAGCTGGGTTGCTAAGCACCAATAACCAGATTGCGGCAAGTACAGTGAACAACGGTTTCATTTTGCGGCTCCTGCAAATTATGTGCAGAATACACGCAAAACCTGTATTTCAAAACAAAATGCACCCAAGGTTGCAAATTGAGATTTAGTCCGCTGATCAAAAAGGGGGGCTAAGCTTTGCCGTGACCCAAAAGGAAAGGGCCCCAATTTTGGGGCCCTGCCTTTATTATTCTGCCGGAATGGCTGAGGCTTCGACGCTCAGCGGATGCGGTAGATTATTCAGCATCTCTTTCGGGCAAACCTGAATGAACTTTGTTTTCTCGACATCCCAATGTTGCAGGATATCCGCTGCTTTGCGCGAGCCTGTTTCCTTCAGATGACGCTCGATCAAGCCTTTCAGCTGATCTTCCCAATAGTCCACAGTCACCGGATTGGTCACAAGGGTCTCAAGGTTCATCAATGCCAAAGCTTCGCCTGCTGGGTCGTACAAATAGGCCATGCCGCCTGTCATACCCGCACCAAAGTTAGCACCAATCGTTCCAAGGATAACCGCGACACCACCAGTCATGTATTCACAACCGTTAGAGCCACAGCCCTCAATCACAACCTTTGCGCCAGAGTTCCGCACAGCGAAACGTTCACCAGCGCGGCCAGAGGCAAACAGATACCCATCTGTCGCACCATACAGCACAGTGTTACCGATGATGGTGTTATCCGCAGCAACAAGTGGAGAATTCATCGGTGGGCGCACCACAACGGTACCGCCAGACAAACCTTTGCCCACATAGTCGTTTGCGTCGCCAGAGACTTCGATCTTTAGGCCCGGTGCCGCAAATGCCCCCAAAGACTGACCCGCAGAACCTTGCAGCATCACTGTCAGGTGGTCATCTTGCAGCGCATTGCGCATACCGAAGTTCTGAACAATGTGGCTAGAAGTGCGTGTGCCCACAGTCCGGTGCGTGTTTTGCACCGCGTAAGACAGTTGCATCTTTTCGCCATCCTGAAGGAACCGTGCCGCATCGCGCACAATTTCAGCGTCCAGCGTATCAGGCACTGCATTGCGATCCTTGTCACGGTTGTAAGTAATCTCGGATGCACCATCGACGGTGATCAACAGCGGGTTAAGATCCAAATCGTCCAAATGCGCAGAACCACGTGACACCTGAGCCAACAATTCTGCACGGCCGATCACTTCATCAAGCGAACGCGCACCGATAGACGCCAGGATTTCTCGAACTTCCTGAGCGTAGAACGTGATCAGATTTACAACCTTGTCGGCGTTGCCGGTAAACTTGTCGCGCAGCGCTTCGTCTTGTGTACAGACGCCAACTGGACATGTGTTTGACTGACACTGGCGTACCATAATGCAGCCCATCGCGATCAGCGCGGCTGTCCCGATACCATATTCCTCGGCACCCAGCATCGCAGCCATAACGATATCACGACCCGTGCGCAGGCCACCATCGGTCCGCAGAGTTACACGCTCCCGAAGGTTGTTCATAGAAAGCACTTGGTGCGCTTCTGTCAGGCCCATTTCCCATGGTAGACCCGCGTATTTGATCGAGGTCGCTGGAGACGCGCCTGTTCCGCCGTTGTGGCCAGAAATCAGGATGACATCCGCTTTCGCCTTGGCAACACCTGCTGCAATCGTACCTACACCAGAAGAGGCCACCAATTTCACGGTGACTTTCACAGTTGGGTTGATCTGCTTTAGATCGTAGATCAGCTGTGCAAGGTCTTCGATTGAATAGATATCGTGGTGCGGCGGAGGTGAAATCAGTGTCACACCTTTGGTCGAGTGACGCAGGCGCGCAATCAGGTCAGTCACCTTCATACCTGGGAGCTGACCACCTTCACCCGGTTTCGCACCCTGTGCGACCTTGATTTCCAGCTCTTCACACTGGTTCAGGTATTCTGCAGTCACACCAAAACGACCAGACGCAACCTGCTTAATCTTAGCAGATGGGTTATCGCCGTTAGGCTCTGGCACAAAGTGCGCCGGATCTTCGCCGCCCTCACCCGAGTCTGACTTGGCGCCAATGCGGTTCATCGCAACGTTCAGGGTCTTGTGTGCTTCTGGAGACAGCGCCCCCAAAGACATGCCCGGCGTTACAAAACGCTTACGGATCGAAGTGATCGATTCGACTTCTTCAATCGGAACCGGCTTGCCCAATGGCTTAACATCCAGCAAATCACGTAGGTGGATCGGCGGCATAGACTGCATCTTTGCAGAATATTGCTGCCACAGCTCAAACGACGCGCGGTTACATGCGGCTTGCAGCAAGTGCATTGACTGCGCTTCCCACGCGTGGGTTTCACCAGACTTACGTGCCTTATAGAAACCGCCAATTGGCAGTACCTTGGATTCAGCAGCATAGCCTTTGGCGTGCACTTCTTCGGCTTTCTTTTGAATGCCAGAGACACCAATCCCAGAAATCCGGGATGTCATGCCAGGGAAGTACTCAGCACACATCGCACGAGATAGGCCAACGGCCTCAAAGTTTAGACCACCGCGATAAGACGAAATCACAGAGATCCCCATCTTCGCCATGATCTTAAGCAGGCCCGCGTCAATCGCTTCACGGTAGCGTGCAATCGCAGTTGTCAGATCCACGTCCAACAAGCCGCGCTGAATGCGGTCAGCGAGGGAGTCTTCTGCTAGATATGCGTTTACAACCGTCGCACCTGCGCCGATCAGAACCGCAAAGTAATGCGGATCGATACATTCAGCAGACCGAACGTTCAACGAGCTGAATGTACGCAAGCCTTTGCGTGTCAGGTGACTGTGTACTGCAGAGGTCGCAAGGATCATTGGCATTGCCACACGATCAGCCGATTGACGCATGTCACTTAGAACAATGTGTCCCGCACCGGAACGCACAGCATCTTCGGCTTCGTTGCGAATACGTTCGAGGTTTTCGCGCAACGCACCCTGCGCACCTTTCGCAGGGAAAGTACAATCAATACGAATGACCGTGTCGTCAAACGCCTTAAGCAAGGTTTCAAACTGCACGTTTCCAACGAACGGGCTATCCAAAAGCACGATCTCGGTTTGGCTGCCGTCTTCATCCAAAACGTTCTTTAGATTTCCAAAGCGCGTCTTAAGCGACATCACGCGGAATTCACGCAAAGAGTCGATTGGAGGGTTTGTCACCTGCGAGAAGTTCTGGCGGAAGAAGTGGCTCAGCGGGCGGTACTTGTTCGATAGCACCGCGCTTGGTGTATCGTCGCCCATGGATGCCAATGCTTCTTTCGCATCCTCGGCCATCGGCGCAAGAATTTGCTCGAGCTCTTCAATTGTGTAGCCCGCAGCGATCTGGCGCTGACGCAGCTCTTCACCCGTGTGCAAAGGCATCTCTGTTACTTTGCTCAGCTCGGTATCTAGATCGCGGATTTTGCCAACCCAGTCGCCATAAGGGCGTGCGTTTGCAAGTTTATCTTTCAGCTCAGTGTCGTGGTACAGCTTGCCTTCGGCCATATCGACAGCGATCATCTGCCCCGGGCCAAGTGCGCCTTTTTCAACAACAGTCCCTTCTTCAGTTGGCACCATGCCAGCCTCAGAACCCGCGATCAGCAGGCCATCGCCCGTGACGACATAGCGCATCGGGCGCAGGCCGTTACGGTCAAGACCGGCACAGACCCAGCGACCGTCGGTCATCGCCAAAGCGGCAGGGCCATCCCACGGTTCCATCACAGAGTTGCAATAGGAATACATGTCAATCCAGCTTTGCGGCAGCTCAACCGCTTGCTTTGACCAGCTTTCAGGAACCAGCATGGTTTTCGCCATGGGAGCGGATCGGCCGGCGCGAACGAACACTTCAAACACACCATCCAAAGCCGCAGAGTCAGATGCGCCGTTTGGAACGATTGGCTTGATGTCTTCCGCCAGCTCGCCAAAATAGGCAGACGCCATGCGAATTTCGTGGGACTTCATCCAATTGACGTTGCCCTTTAGCGTGTTGATCTCACCATTGTGCGCCAACATGCGGAAAGGCTGAGCCAGCCACCACTGCGGGAATGTATTGGTGGAGTAGCGCTGGTGATAAATCGCAAATGCAGATTCAAAACGCTCATCCATCAGGTCTGGGTAGAATACAGCAACCTGTTCAGCCAACATCATCCCTTTGTAGATGATTGAACGGCAAGACAGAGACGCAATATATAGTTCTCCAACACCAGCTGCGGCGGCTTTCTTTTCGATGCGACGGCGGATCACATAAAGCTCACGCTCAAATGTTTCCTCGTCAACGCCTTTGGAATTGGAAATCAGGATCTGTTCGATTTCAGGGCGCGTTGCGTTGGCCTTTTCGCCCAAGCAGGTAATGTCGACCGGCACGTGGCGCCAGCCGTAAATGCGATACCCCAAACGCAGAACTTCGGTTTCTACAATTGTCCGGCAGGTTTCCTGCGCCCCAAAATCGGTGCGTGGCAAAAAGACCTGACCAACCGCGATCAATTCATCTTTCGCAGGCTCATGACCTGTACGACGAATTTGATCATAGAAGAACTGAACAGGGATTTGTACGTGGATGCCCGCGCCGTCACCTGTTTTGCCGTCTGCATCAACAGCACCGCGGTGCCAGATTGCTTTCAGCGCATCAATACCGGCTTCGACGACCTTACGGCTTTTTTGCCCGTCCAGAGAAACAACAAGGCCTACACCACACGAAGAATGCTCTTCGCTTTCGTCATAAAGACCATTTTCTGCGAGGTACTTCCGCTTTGCTTCTTCGTCGCGGACCCAATTTTCATCGTACTTTGTCATGTCTTAACCCTTCCCCAACTCGGTAGGTCAACTGTGAGGCCAGCGACGCGCTCTGACGGGTCAGGGCGTCGGCCAGCACTATTCTTTGGATTTACTCAGCTGCGATTGATTTCGCGGCATCAAAGCGTTTCAGGATGGCCTCGGCGCAATCGCGGCCATCTTTGATCGCCCAAACGACCAACGAAGCCCCGCGCACGATGTCACCAACCGCATAAACGCCGTCCATCGCCGTTTCACCCGTGGTAAAGGCAGCTTTGACTGTGCCCCAACGGGTCACTTCTAGCTCTGGCTCATTCCACAATGTTTGCAGCTCTTCAGGCTCAAAGCCCAATGCCTTGATAACCAAGTCGGCTTCTTCAACGTAGTCTGCACCCTCGATCACTTCAGGAGACTGACGGCCAGATGCATCGGGTTGACCCAAACGCATACGCTGAACCATCACGCCGTTCACCGCGTCGCCGGTAAAACCTTTGGGCGCTGCGAGCCATTCAAAAACCACGCCTTCTTCTTCGGCGTTCTGTGTTTCACGCTGAGAGCCCGGCATGTTGGCACGGTCACGGCGATACAAGCATTTCACGCTTTCCGCGCCCTGACGGATCGCTGTACGCACACAGTCCATCGCGGTGTCACCACCGCCGATGACAACAATTTTCTTACCAGCTGCGTTCAGCTCACCGCTTTCAAACTCTGGCACCGTGTCGCCAAAGCTTAGACGGTTAGAGGCCGTTAGATAGTCGAGCGCTTTTACAATGCCTTTGGCGCCGGCGCCCGGACCTTGAAGATCGCGTGATTTATAAACACCTGTTGCGATAACAACTGCGTCATGCGCTGTGCGGATGTCTGCGAACGAAATGTCTTCGCCAACGTTGCAGTTCTGTTTAAAGGTCACACCGCCCAGCTCGAGCTGTTCGTTGCGGCGCATCACAACGTCTTTTTCCAACTTAAAGCCAGGGATGCCATAGGTCAGCAAACCGCCCGCACGATCGTAGCGATCATATACAGTCACCTGAACGCCTTGACGGCGCAGGAAGTCAGCCGCTGCCAAACCACCAGGGCCTGCACCAATGATGCCAACGCTTTCAGCACGCTCTTCGAGAGGCTTGATCGGTTTGACCCAACCTTTTTCCCAAGCTGTATCTGTGATGTATTTTTCGACTGCACCAATTGTCACTGTGCCGTGACCGGATTGCTCGATCACACAGTTGCCTTCGCACAGACGATCCTGAGGGCAAATACGGCCACAGATTTCAGGGAAGGTGTTGGTCGCCTGAGATACCTCATAGGCCTCTTCCAAACGATCAGTCGCTGTGAGACGAAGCCAATCTGGAATGTTATTGTGCAGAGGACAATGTGATTGGCAGTACGGCACACCACACTGGCTGCAGCGAGACGCTTGCTCCTCAGCTTTAGCTTCAGCAAAGGCTGCATAGATCTCGTTATAGTCTTGATTGCGTTCATCCGCGGCGCGTTTTTCCGGCATATCCCGGTCTACGGTCACAAATTTAAGCATCGGTTGCTTAGCCACAGCTGCTGCCTCCTGCAAAGTCTCGGTTCGATCTGTTTAATCAAAGCGATATTGGTATAAAAGTCAGAAACACTTACCTAAATGAGGATTTCTTTATGTCAAGATGCGGAATTTGACGATTATTGCGGTAATTTTAAGTCCAATTCGGACCTAAATGAACTCTACCATTCTTTTTTGGCTGGTTTATACGTGCATCAAGGCAAATTGGAACCTACCGCAATGGCTTTGTATCACCTGATTCTTCTCGCCCTTATTCAGGGCATCACCGAATTTCTTCCGGTTTCATCATCTGGACATCTCATTTTACTCCCCAATCTTCTCGGAACTGAGGATCAGGGACAATTGCTTGACGTTGCAGTACACGTCGGCACCCTTGGCGCAGTTATATTGTACTTTTGGGCTGATGTTCGAACCGCAGTTTTCGGCGTACCTAAGATGTTGGTTGGCCAAATTGCAGAGCCCGGCCCGAAACTCGCGTTCTTGCTTGCGATAGCCACCATTCCAGTTGTGCTTTTTGGGATTTTCCTTGCCGCGACCGGCATTGACGACATGATGCGATCGATCGCCGTCATCGGGTGGACGATGCTTGGATTTGGTATCGCCCTTTGGTGGATGGACCAAAAAGGCTCCGTTCAAAAGTCGACAACAGACTGGACGCTCAAAGACGCAATTATCATGGGTTTATGGCAAGCCATCGCATTGATCCCCGGAACGTCTCGGTCAGGCATCACAATCACTGGCGCCCGTGCGCTTGGATATGATCGCGAAAGCAGCGCACGACTTGCAATGCTGATGAGCATTCCAACCATTCTCGCGAGTGGCGGATACTTACTGCTTGATACCGGGTTGGATTGGACGGCAGATCAAGCCAAAGACTGCGCCATCGCAGCGTCTATGGCATTTGTGTCTGCCCTGCTGGCCCTCAAGCTTATGATGAAGCTTTTGCAAAGTGTCAGCTTTACGCCATATGTGATCTATCGCGTGATCCTAGGCGTCATTTTGTTGATCATCGCCTACACATAAAAAACGGGCCAAAGTGGCCCGCCTTTTTAAAACATTAAGCGTTCAGGTTCTTTGCTGAATCCTTGATCGCATCATACTGACCAGAGGGGCGGTAGCGCCAAAGGTATTCCTCCAGGATCGAAGACATTGGGGTTGGTTTGACGTCCAAATCTTCAAGTGTCTGCGCATCTTCGGCAACCACGTTATCCTGGCGCAGCAGTTTCACCTGATCACTCGTCAGCTGAGTGTTTCTGAACAGCCCTAAGGTCAGGCTTTGCGCCAGCCCCAGGCTGCCTGCAATAATCGCACCAACAAAGAATGGTAAATTCACAATCAATTTGCGGCGATGGATAACGCCCAACATGTTTGAAACAGCGTCCCGAAGCGTAACGACATCTGGCCCACCAAGTTCAAACACACCAGTCTTGCCCTGCAAAACACCTGCCACTGCAGCACGCGCGACATCGTCGACATAGACAGGCTGGAATTTGGTTTTGCCGCCCACCAAAGGCACAATCGGCCCCGGCATACCAGCAAAGCGGTTAAAGAACTCATCTTCAGGACCAAAAACAACCGACGGACGCAGGATCAGTGCATTGGGCATATGTGCCAGAACGGCTTTTTCCCCAAGAGCTTTGGTTTGCGCATATTCGCTGTTCGAATTTTCGTCCGCGCCGATCGCAGACAAATGCACCATATGCTCAACACCTACGGCGGCAGCGAGGCGCGCAATTCGCTCGGCGCCTTCGTTTTGGACATCGTCAAAGTTGTTTTTGCCGTTCTCCGCCAGAATACCAACACAGTTCACCACCGCGTCAGCACCATCCATAGCCATC
Organism: uncultured Paracoccaceae bacterium; assembly: GCA_947498415.1. Taxonomy (GTDB): domain Bacteria; phylum Pseudomonadota; class Alphaproteobacteria; order Rhodobacterales; family Rhodobacteraceae; genus Cognatishimia. The sequence goes on along the minus strand of CANMKB010000001.1, from coordinate 546,492 downwards.
TGAACCGAGGCTTCATCACGGATGTTGCATAAAACAGGCTCAACCTGACCAACCGCACCATAAGGCTTAACATGCATGGCTTCGTTCGGGCGGCGCACTGCGACACGCACACGCCATCCATCTTTTGCCAAATGACGGGCTATGTAACGCCCAACAAATCCGGAACCGCCATAAATGGTGACAAGTTTAGACATCGAAGCCCTCCACAACTTGGGAATTAGAAGTCAATTACCTGCCGATACGAATTGGAACAAGCTCCAAAATACTCGATTTCCTTAGAATAAATGAAGAATTGTGACGTCATAACCGTAGATGTTTGCCCAACATAGCAAAATACTTACCTCTTTTGGCAGCACTAACCATCGCGAAAATTCGGAATTTCACTTAAATAACAATGAGGTAAAAGATCCCCCACCCCGACCCCAATAGAATTAGTGGTTTTTCGCAAAAACTTTAAAAAGCGCGTTGACACCGTTGGGTCATATCTCTAAATCCCCCTTCACGACATCTAAGCCCAGATGGCGGAATTGGTAGACGCGCTAGCTTCAGGTGCTAGTGTCCGTATGGACGTGGAGGTTCGAGTCCTCTTCTGGGCACCACTTTTCCTAAAAATTTTACACCAGGTGCTTCGCAACAGCGAAGGTTTAAGTGTGTTCAAGGCCACCATTATGACCCTGACAGGATGCTAAACTTCGTGACGCCAAGGGGGCTGAGCACCAGCACGCCCAACGGAAATGGCTGCGCATTTTGCGGCAAAGGCTAAGGCCGACTTAATCACATCATCCGTCAAATCCGAAACATCGCCCGTAAGTGCCCCTTGATCTGACAGTCCAGCCAAAAACCCAGCGTTAAAGGTATCTCCGGCTCCGACTGTGTCTACAACCCTCACCTTTTCGGATGCCACAAAGATGCTGGACCCTTTAGATCTAAAAGCCGTTGCGCCCTTTGCGCCTTCGGTAAACAACACGATCGAAGGGCCGAGGTTTTGTAATGCCTTAATGGCAGCTTCTATCGATGGCGCGTCAGGGAATAGCCATTCCAAATCCTCATCAGAGGATTTCACGACATCGGTCTGTGCAAGCATTTTGTACAATCGTGCGCGATAGGCAGCCTCATCTTTGATAAAGGCCGGGCGAATGTTTGGGTCCATCACTACAAGTCGACCATCAGCGTTTTCTTGTAAGAAGGTCGCATAGGTATCCGCCGCAGGCTCGCTGATCAGACTGATACCACCAAAGAACAGAGCTTTAGCCTCTTTTGAGACGGCCGGCATTTGGTCTGGGCTAAGCATACGACCGGCCGTAGCCTCGTCATAAAAATCATAGGAAACCACGCCATCGTTTACGGCCACAAACGCAAGTGTGGTTGGGCGATCACTAAAAATAACTGACTCTGTGGGCACCCCACTGCTGCGCAAATGCTCAACAATCATATCTCCAAACTGATCGTTGGAAACACCGCTGACAAATTGTACAGGAGCCTCAAGGCGACCCAATCCAATGGCTGTATTCATCACCGCGCCCCCGGCCACTGGGCGCAACGCAGAAATCCCATCGTCGCCTTTGAACGGCAACATATCGATCAAGCACTCTCCAGCGCATAAAATCATCGAGCTTTCCTCCCCAAAAGCTGACTTACTTGGCAGTAATTGTTACCGCTACCAAAACCACATGTCTCTCTCTATTTTGGCTTTCCTGTAGATTAGACGAACGAAGTAAACTAGGCACGTTCTATGTCTCTTCTTCTGATCCATACGGGCGGCACCATTGGTATGACCGCCACCGCTGATGGCTTTGCGCCTAAAGCGGGTGTTGTAGAAACCTTCGTCAAAGAGCTTGTCGGTGATGGCCAAGTGTCTACCCCTGTTGATATTCAACTGCTTGATCCGTTAATCGACAGCGCCGAAGCGCAACCCAGCGATTGGACACGTGTTGCCGAAACCATCGTGTCGATGCATTCAGACTACCAAGGTGTTGTTGTGACCCATGGCACAGACACCCTTGCTTATACCGCCGCAGCGTTGTCATTCGCTCTAGAAGGCCTATCGATCCCTGTCATCGTTACAGGCTCTATGCTGCCCCTGACTGTTCCAAACAACGACGGCACTCAAAATTTGCACGATGCCCTCAACGCGGCCGCCTCAGCACCAGCTGGCGTATGGGTTCAGTTTGCGGGGCAATTGCTCCATGGCGCACGGACCAGAAAGTCTCATTCCCGCGACTTTGATGCCTTTCGCGCAGATCCCTGGGACACACCTCCGGTGCAGGTCTCTGAAACTCTGAAAGCCCATGCGTATCGCGACCACAAAATCGCCGTGTTGGCCTTGGCGCCGGGCATTCCGTTTGAACTGTTTCAAACCGCGGCTGAAGTCTGTGATGGATTGGTGCTACGTGTATATGGATCGGGCACTGCGCCAAACTCAGACACCTTAGCGGCGGCACTACATACCGCTAGGTCACGAGGTATTCCCGTTCTCGGCGTCAGCCAATGCCCCGAAGGCGGCATGGCCCTTGGCACCTATGCTGCGGGCTCAATTCTGATCAATAATGGTGTGATCGACGGGCGTGATATGACTGTAGAGGCAGCATATGCCAAGATGCACCATGCATTATCTGCAAAAGGCGACCCGATGGATCGCCTTAACCAAAATCTATGTGGCGAAATTACAAAAGGCTAAAGCCCGATGCGGTGCAAATGCCCAGCAATTCGGCGGTAGATTTTTGGTGGAATCAGGTCTTTCACCAACTCACGCCGCGCCATCAAACGATCCACTTCATCCGCGGTTTCAGGTCGTGGTTTGAACACGGTGTCATGCTCTTTGCGTGTCCCATCCCATGTGGCCGTGTAGTAATACAACGCTATGGATTGACGAGCCTCACCATCCGGATGGTTCACCGGTTCAGGGTTTCCGTGGAACGTATCTGACCCAGTCGAAAAGCATACCATTCGATTGTAAGTAGGTACAAAGCTCGCCATTTTTTGGGTCATCTTTTTGTCCCAAATTTCAAAGCTACCACCCCATTCTTCTTGCCAATCATGATTCAGGTAAATCAGTACATTCAGGCGACGTTCGACACGCATAACCGAGTGCACGTTAAAGTCGGCATGGATATCCAGATGCCCACCATTCTTGGTCTTATGAATGCCCGCGCCAAAGAAATACGGATCGGGGATTAGCCCTTTGATGCCTGTCATCTCTTCAAGGAACGCCACAAAAGGACGTGAGTTGAAAGCGTAGAACAGGTTTTTGGTAAAAGTCGGTAGACGCTCTGGAATGTAGGATGATTTCAGATTTTCCTGAGGTCGGCTAAAGCTGGTTTCCGCATCCGGCAACTGCTTGAGATCTTCGATCACGTTATCAATCAAGTCTGTTGGCAAGAAGTTATCAATGCAGATGTGGTGATACGGTTCACCAGATTGATATTGCTCTGCATAGGTCGCACCCAGCGCTTTGGCGTCTTTGGTCGGCGTCAAAAGGCTCGTTGGGTCGATCGGATACATGGTTTCAGACATGACTACTCTCTCAAATACGTTGGGCACAACGTATCACGAGCTGCGCTAGGCTCGAAATACTGCTTTGAATTTCATTAAAAATATTCGCCAGTATTGCCAATTTGTAGACAATTCAGACGCTTGAAGATCACTGCAACGTGGTCCGAAACAAATGCCTACTCGCTGATTCTGATCTGGAATTGATGCCTGCCATACGTATATCCGATGGAGCAAAGGCGGTTTGCGCTTTGGGCCGTCACTATTATCACGCGGCCCAAAGCGGAAGTTTTACTTTTCAACCACCAGTGCGGCGTCTTCTGGGTCAGAGTTCGCCTCAATGGTGTTTGTCGCAGCTTCAGTCTCAGGCTCTGGTTCCTCGGCTGGCTTTTCCAAAGCACCAACGATGAGCGGAAGCATTTCAACACCAGTTGTACTGACACCTTCGCCAGCAGGTGGCGTTTTCCAGCTAAGCGTATCAAAGCTTTGACAGTTTTCGCAGACCGGCGCCCATTCGGTGTGAATGTTGTGACAGCTGTCGCACACCCATTGCGGGCCACGAGAAGCTGTGAGGGCCTTGGCAAGCCACCCTTTAACCACAGCATCATCAGCACCTTCCCCACGCTCGATCGCCGCCATAATAGTCAATGTGCGGGTCGTTGGATCTGTTTCCCACAGGTCGCCCAAGGAACGGCGCGCAGCTGGGAAATCTTCGGCAGAGATATGAAGCTCGGCCATCAACATACATGTTTCTGGATGATCCTGCGTGGATTTGGTCAATGCGCCAAACCGCTTGATCCGCGCTGCGATTTCTTCGCTTGGCTCAATTTCAGCAAATGCTGCTGCCAAATCTGGATGAGGCTTTGCCTCCCAAGCTTTTTTCAGAACGCGGGTGGCATACCGTGGCTTTTCTTGCGCAACATAGCTTTTGGCCGCAAGAACAGCCGCTGGGATAAGGTCTGGTGAAAGACGGTTGGCTTCGATCGAAGCTTCGCGCATTTCAATGGTGCTTTGCTCATCTGTCAGATCTTTGGCCTCAGACAAAGCCAACACAGCATCCCGACGTTTATGCACATCACGCGGCAAACTGCCGTGTTTCAACTTTGCATTCAAAGTCGCGCGAGCACCGGTCCAATCCTTCTTTTCAGCCTGCAGCTTCAAAAGGACGTCTTGGGTTTCGGTGTGCTTTGGTTTTAGCGCAAAGGCCGTTTCTGCCAGTTTCAGCGCAACATCTGTTTTGCCATCATTCAGCTTTTGTTTCATGAGACCACGCACACCCACAAATCGTGTGGTGTCATCTTGCAGAAGGCGTTTGTACACTTCTTCCGCTTTGCGTCGATCGCCAGACACTTCTGCCGCCTGCGCCGTGATCAGGTTGGTCAATTCAGGCTTACGCAACAGACGTTCCGCCTTGCGGGCCTTATCCATCGCGGTGCGTCCTTCGCCAGAAGCGAGGGCCATCATGCCCTCGGTCAGCGCCTCGTAGCCGCGACGCTCGCGATTACGATCAAAATAACGGCTGATTGCGGTTTCGTCCCCGTTTAGAAAACGCACAACGGCAACCAGCAAAGACATCAGTTTCAGGATCACCCAAAGACCAACGATCAACACGCCCAGCGCGATCACTGACATCAAAGGCGTCAGCGCGTATTCAACACCGCCAACGGTGACCATGACACCGCCCTGGGTTTCCATCAAATAGCCCGCGCCCAAAGTCGCCGCAGCGATGGCAACCACAAAAATCAAGATTTTGGTAAGAGACCAAAGCATCAGTAAACCCTTAGTTCGCGTTCAATTGTTGGGAAATCGCTTCGCTTGCTGCAACAGCGGCAAGGCGTTTTTCCGTTTCAGTAACCCAAGCAGCCAATTCAGCCTGCGCATTCTCAGGAAGCGCAGCAATCTCTGAAAGGCTTTGATCCAATTGACCGGCGCGAAGCGCTGCCTCGGCACGGCTTAGAATGGAATCTGCATCCGCCCCCTCTTGAGGTGTCACTGACCGAGCCCCCAACTGGGTTTTCAGGAAGGATGACAAACGATTGCCTTCCGTGGCTTCATTTTTACGCGCTGCTGCAAGCGCTGCGCGCGCCGCATCTGGGAAACGATCTTGCAGAATAACCAGTGTTGGAACACCCGTATCCGCTGTCACTTCCAACGCTTCGGGTGCGGCATTGCCAGTTGCCGAACCAAAATCTGTAAGTGCCACGCGGAACGGTGCACCTGAATCAAGCGCAGATACGATCCGCGTCAGGGCCGCACGCGCAAGTGCTTGCTGCGCAGTCATTCTGGCGTTTTCTTCCATTGTGGCCGCATCTTCACGTTGCGCGGCAACCGCAGCTTTGAGCTGTTCAACTTCCCGCTCATACGCCTCAATAGCCGAAGACGGCAGACCCTGCGTAATAGGACGCTTTTCCATAACGGTGATGCGACCATCAAGCAGCGTGACAGCTTCTGCCAAATCATCGATACGCGCATTCACACCATCAACCGATGCAACAACGTCTTGAAGGGCCGTGGCCGAAGCGTTCAAAGCACTTTGCGCATCATCCGCTGCTTTTTGCGCTGCCGTCTGATTGGATTGAAGCGCCTGAATATCAGCTGACTGAGACGCTATCGCCGAAGATAGGTCCTGCAGAGCTTGATCGTTCTTGTTCAGCCCACCGTTCAAATAAACAGCAGCTCCAAACCCGAATGCAGCTGCGATTATTCCGCCGACAACCGTTTGGACAAAACCTGTTTTCTTAACCGCAACGGGCGCAGCAGCGGGTGCTGGCTCTGCAGGGGCTTCCGGTTCCGGGGTCTCTTCAATGACCTCAGCATCTGCATCATTTTGATCCGCGTCTTCTTCAACATCATCAGAGGGTTGCTCGTCAGGATCAATTTCGCCCTCAACATCGCTCATGTCATCATCAGCCTCAGGGGTCTCTTCGACCTCTGTTTCTGGTTCAGTCACGCTGTCGGCGTTGTCTTTCGTCTCAGTTTCAACGTCTTCCACAATCTCAGCGTCAACAACATCTTCTGAGATATCCGTCTTCGTTTCGTTGTTTTGATCAGACGACGTGTCGGTCTTATCTGCCTGGCCCACGTGCCACCCCCTCTTCGAATCCAATTTCGCAATCGCTTGGCGTAAATCTAGGCAACCCGAGCCCGGGTCACAATGCGTCAAGGCGCATCTATTAAACAGTTGATGCCCTCTACCATGTGATCTGCCGTCGGCATAGGCACTTTGATGTGTCGAGCAGCACCTGCCACCGCGACACTTTCCGCGATTGTCCCGCTTAACGACACAACCCAAATCGGCGCAGCAAACGGCCCTTGTTTTAGAAATTGCTCTGCCGTGCGGGGTGAAAATAGGGGAACTATAACCGGTGCTTCCCCTGCCAGCATAGATTTTGCCGCCTTCGTTAAGGATACAGCGGGTTGTTCATACAAAATATGGGCATCGGCATGAATACCTGTTTTTCTAAGGCGGCCAACCAAGTCACCTCGCGTGTGGTGCCCCCGAAGATGCAAGATTTTGCCCTCCGGAGCATCTGCGACAATACGCTCATATAATGCGTTCACATCACCGCCTGCCGAAATGGCCGACCAGCCGGCGGCATTCGCAGCCTCCGCTGTTTGGTCACCAACGCACCATGCTGTAATTGGCAAAGGCGAGGCCAAATCGACAGCGGTGCGTGAGGTAAAAATAACCCCGCTATAATCGGATAAGTCTGGCACGACGTGTGTCGGCGCTATTTTGAGGAGCGGTGAAATCAATATTTCGCCCTGAAAACCTGACTGAAGAAGCTGCTGTTTGAATCGCGCTGATTGTGCCGCAGGCCGCGTTAATAATAGCTTAGGCGTATGTAAATCATCTGCTCGCGACACGGCATCCCCATTGTTTGCAGCGCCTTACGGTGTTACCTGCCCATAAGGATTGGCGCAATGGCGGGCAGTATGAAACATACAATCACCATTCTAGGTATCGAAAGCAGCTGTGACGACACAGGAGCCGCTGTATTGCGCCAAGATGGCAGTAATCCCGCCGAAATCCTGTCTAACATCGTTTATGGACAGTCCGATCTTCATGCAGATTTCGGTGGCGTGGTTCCCGAGATTGCCGCGCGGGCACATGCAGAAAAGCTAGACGTTGCTGTGTCAGAGGCTTTGACCACCGCCAACCTAAAACCGTCTGATTTGGATGCCATTGCGGTCACTGCTGGCCCCGGCCTTATTGGTGGTGTGATGTCAGGCGTCATGTGCGCCAAAGGGCTTTCCGCTGGATTAAATCTACCCCTTGTGGGCGTAAATCATTTGGCCGGGCATGCGTTGACGCCCAGACTAACCGACCAAGTTGAGTATCCGTATTTGATGCTCCTTGTGAGTGGCGGGCATTGCCAGTTCTTGATTGCACGCGGCCCGGACGATTTTTCACGTTTGGGCGGCACAATTGACGACGCCCCAGGCGAAGCGTTTGACAAAACCGCGCGCCTTCTTGGCCTACCCCAACCCGGCGGCCCCTCTGTTCAGGCAGAGGCACAAAAAGGCGATGCAAAACGGTTCAAATTCCCGCGCCCTCTGATGGATCGCCCAGGATGCGATATGTCATTCTCTGGTCTGAAAACTGCTCTGCTGCGTGCGCGTGATGCGATCATTGCAGAAAAGGGCGGGCTGACGACCCAAGATCGCGCTGATTTATGTGCTTCGTTTCAAGAGGCTGTTGTTGATGTAATCTGTAAAAAAACAGCCCGCGCTCTTCAGGTCTATATGGACGAAAACCCGCAACCTCCAACACTCGCCGTCGCAGGCGGGGTCGCCGCAAACACCGCAATTCGCGCTGGGTTAGAGACGCTATGCCACAACCTTGCTTGCGCCTTTGTCGCTCCACCGCTGGCCTTATGCACGGACAATGCCGCGATGATTGCCTACGCCGGGCTAGAGCGATTCAATGATGGGCATCGGGATGACATGACCCTGGTCGCGCGTCCACGCTGGCCACTTGATAAAACAGCACCGGCCCTGCTTGGCAGCGGTAAAAAAGGGGCAAAAGCATGAATATAGCAGTCCTGGGCGCTGGCGCATTTGGAACATCACTTGCGGTGTCGATCGCCCGTGGCGGATCTAATGTAACCCTATGGGCGCGCGACAAAAACAGCATTGAGCAGATGCAGGCACATCGCGAAAATCGGAAACGGCTGCCCGGCGTGACATTCCCGAGCTCCATCCATCTCACATCTGACCTCGCTGAGGTGAACGAAGATATCGCATTGCTGGCTGTCCCGATGCAGACGCTCAGAGACTTAGTTTCATCTTCGCCAATGCTAAAAGGCAAAACGTTGGTCGCGTGCTGCAAGGGAATTGATCTCGCAACGGGCCTCGGCCCAACGCGCATCATTTCTGATGCAATGCCTTCCGCAACTCCGGCCATTCTAACTGGGCCAAGCTTTGCCGTGGATATCGCAAGTGGTTTGCCTACCGCTTTGACCCTCGCCTGCAATGACCTAGATGCGGGCAAAGAACTGCAGCAGGCCTTAAAGGCCCCGAACCTGCGGATTTATCGCACAACAGACACACTTGGCGCAGAGCTGGGCGGTGCCCTTAAAAACGTGATGGCAATTGCTTGTGGCGCGGCGATTGGCGCAGGCCTAGGCGAAAGCGCACGTGCCTCTGTGATGACCCGAGGATTTGCCGAGATGACCCGCATGGCGCAACACCTTGGCGCGCAGTCAGAAACTTTGGCCGGCCTGTCTGGCTTTGGCGACCTAACACTAACGTGCACCTCAACCCAGTCACGCAACTACCGCTTTGGGCAATCTCTGGGGCGCGGCGATGACTTTGATAAATCTATCACCGTCGAAGGTGCCGCCACGGCGCGCGCCACTCTGAAACGGGCAAAAGACCTGAATATCGATATGCCGATCACCGAGGCCGTGGTTGCCTTGCTTGACCAAAAACTCAACGTGCGCGAGGCTATGTCTCAACTGCTCGCGCGTCCGCAAAAAGAGGAATAATCATGCGTTTCGCTCTCATCGCCAAAGACAAACCCGGTTCTTTAGAAGTCCGCAAAGCCAATCGCGAAGCCCACGTTGCCTTTTTGAAAGCAACAGATGCCGTCGAAATGGCTGGCCCCTTCCTTGATGACGAGGGCAACATGTGTGGCTCTTTGATCGTTCTGAATTTTGAAACCAAAGCAGAGGCAGAGGCCTGGGCCGCAGAAGACCCGTATAAGAACGCTGGTCTCTTTGAGAGCGTCGAGATCATTGCTTGGAATAAGGTGATTGGCTGATGCGTTACTGGCTATTCAAATCTGAACCCTCGACCTGGAGCTGGCAAAACCAGATCGACAAAGGCGATGAGGGTGAAGAATGGGATGGTGTGCGCAACTACCAAGCGCGAAACTTTATGCGCGAGATGAAGAAAGGGGACCTCGGTTTCTTTTATCATTCTCAAAAAGAAAAGTCGGTGGTCGGCATTGTCGAAGTGATCGCAGAGGTCCACCAAGACAGCACAACTGACGATGAGCGTTGGGAATGCGTAGACATCAAAGCGGTATCTACCGTGCCCAACCCTGTGTCTCTTGAGATGATCAAAACTGACCCACGGTTGGCTGAAATGGTTTTGGTCAAGAATTCTCGCCTATCTGTCCAGCCCGTTACAGAACATGAATGGCAGGCGATCCTTTCCATAGGTGGTGTAAAAAACTAGCCTAGACGTCATATTTAGGCATACTCGTGTGTGTCTTTAGATGACCAAGAGAGGGACATATGGAGTTCATCAACGTTCTGGCTGCGGCAATCGCAGCCTATGCATTCGGCGCAGTTTGGTACATGACCATGGCCAAACCCTGGATGGAAGCAAGTGGTGTTGAAGTAGGTGAGGACGGTCGCCCCGCCAACTCCAAAGACCCAAAACCTTATATTGTTTCGATCATCTGCCTGATCATCGTGGCGGGCATGATGCGTCACATCTTTGCCTTGGCGGGGATCGAAGGCGTAGGAAAAGGGTTGATCGCTGGCTTGGGCCTTGGCCTGTTTATGGCGACGCCTTGGATTGCGACGAACTATACTTTTGCAGGTCGTCCGAAAAACCTGATTGTGCTGGATGGCATGTACGCCACCGGTGGCAGCACGATTATGGGGATCGTTCTAACGCTCTTTTAAACGAGTAATACAAAGCAAAAAGGCCGGGCGTGGACCCGGCCTTTTTATTTATTGTTTCGCTTCCAGCGTGCGGTCGTATTCAAGCCGCTTTGCATATTCCATCGTCAGTAGTTGTTGCAACAACTGCGCTTCTTGGTCGGCACCCGTTGGCACTTCGCCCTGAGTCGCACCAAAAACATACTGCGGCACGTTCCGCTTTGCGTACGCTTCTGCCCAGACTTCCTGAATGGCAACTTCGGCATCCAACTTTTGGGCCAATGCGTTATCCGCCTCAAGAACCGCGGCCTTCGCATAGGCTTCGGCATCCGCCGCAACCTTCACAGCCTTGGCGTCGATCTCGGCTTTTTCAAGCAAAACCGTGGAACGATCCCGATCAATTTCCGCCTGTTCTTTCAACTTGCGTGCTTCTGTGATGGTCAGCTGCTTTTCAGTTTCAGCATTGGTGGTACGCTCTATCTGAAGCACTTTGGCCTGTGCCTGACGCTCTGCTACTTCGCGTTCCCCTTTGGCTATCGCAAGCAAGCGCTGCTCTTCCTCTTGAATACGCTGTTCGCGTGCAATCGCACGGTCTGCTGCGGCCTGCTGACGAAGGCGCATACGTTTTTTGAACTCTTCGTTAGGATCAACGGCCGTGACACGTGCAGACGTGACCGTAATTCCAAATTTGGTAAAACTCTGAGATTTGCGCTGAGGCTGACCTGTTTCATCCAAAATCTTCTTAACCTTAAAGACGGTTTTGAACTGATCACCATACTCTTGCTGCTGCGTTCCCAAAGAGGCATTCGCCGAACCTGTCCGAGGCTCTTCCAATGGAATGCGTTCTTCAACACGTCGGACAATATAGATTCCTCCTTCCATCTGGCGTTGGAATTCATTGTTGAACTCAGTCTTGCCACCTTGGAAGTAATCTTCAGCTGAAATCAAAGCCGCGTTGGCGCCAAGGGTTTCTTGAAACGCAGGGATCAGTTCGGTTCTCAGCAGGTTTTCCGGAGAACGATAAAGCCGCGCCATTTTCAAAAAGCCCTCTTCGTCCGATGGCAGTTCAAATCTGGCGGTCGCGGTTACGTTGGCATCAACCTGATCCAAAAACACAAGCGATTGCGCGGGTAGATTTGCGCTAAGGCCTGATGTTTCACTTTCCGCTGTGACCTGCCCCAGCCCGCTTGTGGACGATTGAACAGACATCGCGTTTTTCCAAGCGTTCACCCGACCGAACAGATACGAGTTAAAACCCGTGTCAGAGACCATTTTTTCTTGGCCTGTGATCGTACGCACGTGGTATTTGAAACCCGGTTCTGCATAAAAGAATATGCCGTTGAATGCCGAGAATAAGAAATAGCCACCACCCAGCAAATAACCTGCTGCTGTGAACCCTTTGAATTTCTCTGGAATAAGCCGTGTCGCTGCCCAAATAATGATGCAGACAATCACTGCGAATGACATTCCAATCATAGTGCCCCCTAAAAATTAATTTTCAATATGAGACACAAATAGGATTCGATGCGTTTAATTTCAATGGGTTACTTATCTGAAATTGAAACGGGGATTTCGAGACCACGTGCCGAAACCCCCGCTACCCCACGTGCTCCCAACGCACCACACGTGTATATCAAAAGGGTCCGGCCATCCTGGCCTTAGGTTCAAACATAGGGGAATTGGATGGGGCGATCAAACTTCAAATAGCTTAAATGAAACGCTAATTCTTATGGTCTGATTAATCAAATGCGCCCACCCGATATTCGGATGGGCGGGACAGTCTTATTTATACTGTGCTTCTTTGCCGAAATGCTTGGTCAGCATGTAGTAAACGACGGCGCGATATTTGTTGCGCTCAGAGCGGCCGTAGGTCTCGATCACGGAATTGATCGCATCCATCAGCTGAGGCCCATCAGACAAACCAAGTTTTTTCATGAGGAAATTGTTTTTAACAGTCTCCAGCTCTGCCTCTTGGGTGGCGGCTACTGTTGATGCGTCAGCGTTGTAAATTGCTGGACCGCAACCAATCGTCACTTTTGTCAACAGATCCATATCAGGTTCCATGCCGCATTTGTTACGAAGGTCATCTGCATACTGTGCGATCAAATCGTCGCGTTTTCCCATAGTCACTCTCCCAGTCACAAAAAATCGGGGATATCCCCCTTATTCTAGAACTTTAGGAGCAAACACGCCGATCACAAAGGAAAAGATTTCACCAAATTTCCCCGTATGGCCTACCTTGGCGCTTGCCCAAGGGCGAAAGTTCAAGCAATTCGTATTTTGAAAATTTAAGAGGTTCAAATTGATCCGTTGGGGTATCGCCGGTTCCGGCTTCATTTCACATGCCATGCTCAAGGCGATTGCATTAAGCGATGGCTCTGTTGCGACACGCATCTACGGCAGAAATGCGCAAACGCGACAAGAGTTGTGTGAGACTTATGGTGTTAAACACAACACCGGCAGCCTAGAAGAACTCGTCTCTGATCCAGAGATTGATGCGATCTATATTGCATTGCCAAATAACCTGCATCGTGAAGTCACCGATCTTGCGATGGCGCATGGCAAACCGGTTTTATGTGAAAAATCTTTGACAACAACGATGCCTGACGCAGAGAAGTTGGCCAAAGCTGTGAAACAGGCCGACCGTTTTTTTGTCGAAGGATTGATGTATCTGGCGCACCCAATTCAACACAAACTGTTTGAATTCCTAAAACGCAAAGACATCGGAAGCTTGCGCCACATCAGTGGTTTTTACGCTGCACCGATATCGGAAGTCGTTAATCCACTCGGAAAAGGGACCCTTTATAATCTGGGCTGTTACCCGACTTCTTTGATGCATTTGGTCGTTCAAACCATGTGCGGCGCGGATGCTTTTGGCAAACGCCAGTTATTTGGAACGGGCAATGTGAACTCCGATGGCAATGTATGCGACGCCGCTGTTTCAGTACGGTTTGAAAACGGTGTGCTCGCGACACTGCAATCTACAGACAGCTATGGCATGGCCCATGAATTTGTGATTGCGACAGATCTGGGAACCCTTCGATTTGATACGAACCCTTGGTTGCCAGAGGGGCCTATGAACAGCTTTACTTGGACAGCCTTTGATGGTGCTGTCGAAACTGTACGTTGTGATGACCCAAATGATGCGTTCTACCATCAAGTCAAAATGGTCGAAGCCCAAATTGCAAAGGGATCAACAAGCGCAGACCGGCCATCCCCGCGTCTCACCGATTCTTTGGAAATCATGCACTTCCTCACTGATTGGGAAGCGCAGGTATAAAAAAGGCCCCGAACGTTTCGGGGCCTTTCTTTTCATCAGTTAGTAGCGGTAGTGTTCCGGCTTGAATGGGCCTTCGGTGGTCACACCAATGTACTCCGCCTGCTCTTTATCAAGCTTGGTCAGTTTTACACCGATCCGATCAAGGTGCAGACGCGCCACTTTTTCATCGAGATGTTTCGGCAAGATGTACACATCGTTGTTGTAGTTTTCACCGCGGGTCCAAATTTCGATCTGCGCCAAAACTTGATTGGTGAAAGAGGCTGACATCACGAAAGATGGATGCCCGGTTGCGTTACCAAGGTTCAACAAACGACCCTCAGACAGCAGAATGATCCGGTTGCCCGATGGCATCTCAATCATATCAACTTGCTCTTTGATGTTGGTCCATTTGTGGTTCTTCAGGTTTGCGACCTGAATTTCATTGTCGAAGTGTCCAATGTTCCCCACAATCGCCATGTCTTTCATCGCACGCATATGTTCGATGCGAATGACGTCTTTGTTGCCCGTCGTAGTGATAAACAGATCAGCGCTGTCGACCACATCCTCAAGAACAACAACTTCAAAGCCATCCATGGCAGCTTGAAGTGCGCAAATTGGATCCACTTCGGTGACTTTGACCCGAGCGCCCGCACCGCGCAATGATGCAGCAGAGCCCTTGCCCACATCGCCGTAGCCACACACAATGGCAACTTTGCCTGCCATCATGGTGTCGGTCGCGCGGCGAATGCCGTCGACCAAAGATTCCTTACAACCGTATTTGTTGTCGAACTTCGACTTGGTCACGGAATCATTCACGTTGATCGCTGGGAACGGCAAGTGGCCGGTTTTCACCAGCTCATACAAGCGGTGCACGCCAGTGGTGGTTTCTTCGGAAACGCCCTGAATCATTTCACGCTGCTTGGTAAACCAACCCGGGCTTTCTTTCAGGCGCTTTTTGATCTGTGCAAAGAACGCAACTTCTTCTTCAGAGGTTGGTGTTTCGATCAAATCGGTTTCACCTGCTTCAACGCGCGCACCCACCAGAATATACATGGTGGCATCGCCACCATCGTCGAGGATCATGTTGCAACCGCCCTCTTCGAACATGAAGATGCGGTCTGCGTAATCCCAGTATTCTTCCAGCGTTTCGCCTTTGATGGCGAAGACAGGCGTGCCGCCTTTTGCGATGGCCGCAGCAGCGTGGTCTTGGGTCGAGAAAATGTTGCAGGACGCCCAGCGCACTTCAGCGCCCAAAGCGACCAAAGTCTCGATCAAAACAGCTGTTTGAATGGTCATGTGAAGCGAGCCCGCGATGCGTGCGCCCTTCAGCGGTTTGCTTTCACCATACTCTGCACGCAGCGCCATGAGGCCCGGCATTTCAGTTTCAGCGATATCAAGTTCCTTCCGGCCAAAATCCGCCAGAGTGATGTCTTTTACGATATAGTCTGTCGGCATCTCGCCGTGCTCCTTGCCACATAAGAATTATGGGTCAGATAGCACTCAAGCCGTAACGGGACAATGGCACCTCGCGGCAAGACGGTCGTCTAATTCAGCTTTTTACCCCGTCTGGCACCAAAGGTGCTTCGCGTTTGAAAAAGTCTGTGCCGGTGGCGACCACACATGAGATCCCTTGAGGGTTGGTCAAGATCACGGTGAACGTGCCGGTTTGTTCAGACGCCCAGACCTCTACCATGGTCTGAACGTTGCGGCTGCCTTGCAGCCCGCCTGCGGTCAGTGTTTCAGAATACTTGGATTGCAACCGATCCACGACGGTGTCGCGCAATCCACAATTTGCAGCGTGAGCCGGGGGGGCCGTACCTGCCATGCCGAACAGAAGTCCGGCGGTCATCAAGCGTTTAAACATAGGGTGCTCCTACTCTTTAGGTTCCAATTCTGAGGAGGAGACACGCGGGAGAGGCTGCGTGCCCCCCTCGCATTATTATATCGTGATTCAAGGTCGTTCCTGCAAAGCACAACACTTCACAGTCGCGTCCAATATGGTGATCTCGACACCACAATTATTACCATAATTTGCAGCATTTACCAAATTTGGGGTTGGGAATGTAACAATTGCATGTCAATTTATGATCAATAAGTCACAAATCCCCCTGTGACTGCGAAGTCATTTTGCAAGGCCATGCCCTCGCTTGACGAGCCCAGTTATTCTATGTTCCAGCTAACCTTCAGCGCCCCAAACGGGGGATACAGCTATGGTGAGTATGCAAGGGGGCAATATTGATGGCGCGAGCGTGGCAAAGAATGCTGTCAGGTCGTAGGCTTGACCTGCTTGACCCAACGCCCATGGACATTGAAATCGAAGACATCGCGCACGGGCTTGCCTTTGTTGCTCGATGGAATGGTCAAACCGAGGGCGATTTTGCCTACTCCGTGGCCGAGCACTCCATCCTGGTTGAGGCATTGTTTTCGCGGCTTTATCCTAAGGCTCCAGCGAAGTGGCGCCTCGCAGCTTTACTGCATGATGCACCTGAATATGTCATTGGGGACATGATCTCTCCGGTGAAGGCCGCTGTTGGCCCCGGTTATGAGGCGTTAGACGAACGTTTGATCGCCGCCATCCACATTCGATTTGGCCTTCCTGCGGCGATTCCGAAAACGGTGAAAGCTCAGATCAAACGCGCCGACAAAATCAGTGCCTATATGGAGGCGACCCAGATCGCAGGATTTACTCCAGAAGAAGCGCGTAAGTTCTTTGGATCTCCAAAAGCAGAATGGATCGAAGGATTTGATATTACTCTGCGTCCGCCAATCGAAACCCGCAAAGCTTTCACCGCACGACACCTAGAGCTTTTGGAGCAAATTGGATGATCCATATTCGCCGAGCCGGTCCGCTGGATGCATCTGCCATGGCCGAGCTGTTAAATCAGATCATCACAAAAGGCGGCACAACCGCCTACACCTCTCTGTTCACGTCGGAAATGATCCGCAGTAAGTTGTCAACACCGGATGCAATTTGGCATTTGGCAGAAGCTGAAGACGGTGCGGTTCTGGGGTTTCAATGGATTGAACCTCACCCAGATCTAGATGCGGATTCCACCGATATCGCAACATTCGTCAAAATAGGTGTAACGGGACTTGGGGTAGGCTCCGCTCTCTTTCAGAAAACCCTTAGTGTGGCGCGCACGAATGGATACCGCTTTGTAAACGCCATCATCCGCGCAGATAACGATAGCGGTCTTGCATATTATCAAAGCCGTGGGTTTGAAAACTATCGCCGTCTTACCAATCAAACCCTCGACGACGGTCAAGTCGTCGATAAGATTTGGAAGCGATACGACTTGACGCAGTGAGTTAGCGCGGCGAACGTTTCGCCAAAATACGCTGCAACGTGCGTCGATGCATATTCAGACGGCGCGCCGTTTCAGACACGTTGCGATCGCAAAGCTCATATACGCGTTGAATATGTTCCCACCGCACACGATCCGCTGACATTGGGTTCTCTGGCGGAGGTGGCAGCTCTTTGTCGCCAGCGATCAAAGCATTCACGATGTCTTGGGCATCTGCGGGCTTTGACAAATAGTCCGTCGCACCAATTTTCACAGCTGCAACAGCGGTGGTGATGGCCCCATACCCTGTCAGAACGACAACCCGGCAGTCCTCGCGCTTTTCCTGAAGAACTTCGACAACATCTAGGCCGTTTCCGTCTTCGAGACGCAAATCCACAACCGCATATGCAGGCGGACGGGCTGTTGCAATCGCACGCCCAGCAACGACGGACCCAGCGGTTTCAACTTCAAAACCGCGCTTTTCCATCGCTTTTGCCAGCCGTCGCAGAAACGGTTCGTCATCGTCCACCAGCAAGAGTGACTTGTCTGGACCAATCTCAGTCTTTGCGTTGCTCAAGGTACAATCCCCTTTTTCCGTAAGATGAGGGCGTCCTAAATGTGTAGTGCGCAGTTACCTTTGGGTCAAATTTCTAACCTGCGGCAAATATGCATAAAATTGCAGCGATCACATGTTCGCAGCATAACAGCTTACGGTTTCAGCGATCTGCTCAGGGGTGGTTTCCCGACGGAAGTATTCGACAAACCCATGTTCGGGTAGAACCAGATAGGTGAATGTTGAGTGATCAACCAAATAGAATTCATCATCTGCTGGCTGTTTTTTGTAGTAGGTTTTATAGGCTTTTGACGCCTGCTTCACCTGCTCTTCAGAGCCGGTCAATCCGATCATCCGCGGGTGCAAATAGTCTGTGAATTCCTTCAGCACCTCGGGCGTGTCACGCTCTGGGTCAATAGAAATCATTGCTGGGAGAACAGACAAATCTTTGCTCTCTAGCAATTCAACCGCCTCGGCATTCCGAGCGGTATCCATTGGGCACACATCCGGGCAGAAGGTGTAGCCAAAGTAAAGCAACGTTGGCTCTGTGATGACATCAACGTCCGTAACGGTCACACCATCTTCGTTGATGAGTTCAAAAGGCCCACCTATCGCTCCGGCCCCACCCGCCACAGTACTTTCGCGGCACTGCGCAAATTGATCGTCCGAATTATCGTTGGTCGCATACCAAATGCCCGCCATTAAAGCGATCATTGCGACAGTGGATACAGCTGCGATCGAGCGGATCATCAGACACCTCATAAACATTCACATTCATTTGGATCCGAGGTACGCACTTCGGCCTATAGGTACAAGGGTCGCCCCAGTCACGATTTGGAAGCCGCGCCAATCCACCGCAGGTGTTTGAATAATCAAGCGACTATCCCTAGGGTCAGGACAAACCAGCGTGATGAGGCCACACATGTCAGACCAAACAGCCGACCTAATGTCAGGCCAACGTCGCAGTAACTGGATTCGTTTGCGGACCATCACAATGATCCGCTGGATTGCTGTGATCGGTCAGGTCACCGCGCTGATCGTTGCGCAAAAACTGTTTAACCTACAGCTCAATCTGCCCCTTTGCTATGGAGCGGTCGCTTGTTCGGTTCTCGCCAACCTAGTGAGCTTACTTGTGTTTCCCGAGAACCGGTTGCTCACCGAAACCGAAAATGCCGCGATGCTGCTGTTTGACCTACTTCAGCTTTGCTTTCTTTTGTTTTTGACGGGCGGGCTTAATAACCCATTTGCCCTGCTTGTGATTGGTCCTGTCACAGTATCGGCGGCAACTCTAACCGTGAGATCCACAATCACATTGGCCACAGTCGCGATCATTTTGGTGACGCTCATGCTGGAATTCCACCTTCCGCTGCGCACCCAGAATGATTTTATCCTGCGGGTGCCTGATTTGTTTCTGTGGGGAAATCTGGCCGGCATTGTCATCACAATCTTTTTCTCGTCCATCTATTCGCGTCGCGTCGTTTCTGAAATGTCATCTATGTCCGAGGCACTGGCCGCCACGCAGATGGCCCTCGCCCGCGAACAAAAACTCACTGACCTTGGCGGAGTTGTGGCCGCCGCGGCGCACGAGCTTGGTACCCCCCTAGCCACCATCAAATTGACCAGCGCTGAATTGATGGAAGAGCTGGCAGAAAACCCAGACTTGCACGAAGATGCAGCACTTATCCGTGAGCAAGCGGATCGATGCCGTGATATTCTGCGATCCATGGGCCGGGCTGGCAAAGATGATCTACAGCTACGCCACGCTCCTTTGCTGACTCTGATCGAAGAAGCCGCAGAACCTCATTTGCATCGTGGTAAAAACCTGCGCTTTTCCGAAGACCCAATGCAATCGACCGAAGGTGAAGAGCCAACCATCATGCGGCGCCCTGAAATCATTCATGGCATCCGCAATCTCATCCAGAACGCCGTAGATTTTGCGCGTAACAACGTTTGGATCGAAAGCGATTGGACTCAAGATGAAATCATCGTTCGCATAATGGATGATGGCACCGGCTACCCGCCTCATCTGATCGGTCGCATCGGGAACCCATTTGTGCGACGGCGCAAAGGCGAGCGTGACCGTAAAAAGCGCCCAGGGTACGAAGGCATGGGTTTGGGCCTTTTCATCGCAAAGACTTTGCTAGAACGCACCGGTGCAAAGCTATACTTCACAAACGGCTTTGATATCTATTCGTCGCATTATCCCAAATACAAACGGCGCGGTGCCGTCGTAGAAGTGTCTTGGCCGCGTTCTGCAATCGAAATTGATGATGCGCAATTTCTTGCCGGTCAGAACCCCAAAATTGAGCTCTGAACTCGTTCCTTAATCTTTGATTTACTGTTTCAGCCGTAATTAAACTCCAACTTTGCTCTCTATGAGCCAAGGTATGGAGAGAGTGATTTGAACAATTTGGAACTCATCGCGGTTGGTCTTTTGAGCCTATGTGCGGCGATTTTATTGTGGCAATTTTCGCTTATGAATATTTGGGCGCAGCGCTCATCAGTGGTGCCATCTCGCGTGGTATTTTTGTTCAAACGAGGCTTTCTTGTTGATGCCAGTCCCGAAGCGCTACAGCTTCTTGAAGGTAAAACAGGAACCGATCTCACCTGGAAGGTTGTTCGCGCCACCATTCAAGACAGTTTTCCTAGCCTCCCTGAGCAACTGGAAACAAAACCCCGCACCACAACGCGCCACAAATCAATCGGTCGCAATGATCAAGCGCATGCGAGTTTGTTACAGGATCCAAAGTTTACACGCCTTGAGCTAATCAGTTGGTCCCCGAGCACTGGGCGTGCCAACACCAATGTGATCCCAAAAGCGGGCTGGGTGAGTTTTATGCACGCAGCAGAAAAATCACCGGTTCCGATTTGGCAAGTCGGTCCAAATGGGCAAATTTCATGGAAGAACGAAGCGTTTGAACAGCTCATTCACTCCTTGCCACCAGCGCAAAGGCTACGGCTTGAAAAACTAAAGATAAACACACGAAATGGCGCTGAAACACCTCGACGATTGGGAGTGCAGGACATCTATAAAAGGGTGCGGCAGTTTGATGTGTCCGCCATCAAAATCTCGAACACGGTTACCAACTTTGCAGTGGACGTCACCGCGATTTTCGAAGCAGAGCAAGCCAAACAAGATTTCATCCAAGCGCTTGGCCAAACCTTTGCGCATATCCCCATCGGGCTGGCAATTTTCGATCGCAATCGACAGCTTGTATTGTTCAATCCCGCCCTGCTTGATCTATTGGACTTCAGTGCAGAATTTCTAGTGTCTCGCCCTACTCTGCAAGAATTTTACTATGATCTAATCGATCGAAAAATCGTCCCAGAAACCGAAGAGCTCGTGTGTTGGAAAGAGCAGTTAACCAAGCTCATTCTGAAGGCCTCTGGTGGCTCATTTAGCGAAACTTGGGTTTTGCCAAATTGTCGGACCTGCAAAATTTCTGGGCGCCCTCACCCCGATGGCGCACTCGCTTTCCTAATCGAAGATGTCACGGATGAAAACATGTTGTACGACGCATCTGAAGTCGGTCAAAATCGACAAATGGCCATGTTTGACACGCTTGAAGATGGCGTCGCCCTGATAGATGACAAGGGGCACGTGCAATACACAAACAAAATCTTTCGTCACTTCATAGGAATTGACCCCGAAAGCAGCTTTGCGGCCTTTACAGCCACTGACTTGGACAAGGTGTTGGCGCAATATTCCAATGGAAAACCTAGCCTGTTGGACGTTCCCCCCACAACGAACACTACAGATGGCATCACACTGAATTTGCCGGACCAAGGATTCTTTGAATTGCACGTCAAGCAACTGTCTGATCAGTCTAGACTGGTCCAAATCAAACGCCGGAATTCTCACTTACCTGCGTTGGAGGCAAAAAACGCTGTGGCTTAGTGCTTCGCGCTTGCAGGCCCATCGTAGCAAGCTATCCTCTGCGCATGTCCAATACCTTGTCGCATCAACTGAATAACCCCGATGAAACCAATGCACTCGCCGAGAAATTCGCAGCATTCCTAAAGCCCGGCGATACCATTCTTTTAACGGGTGATATTGGTGCAGGGAAAACGCATTTTTCGCGTTCGATTATTCAATGCATGCTGGGCTACGCCGAAGACGTGCCATCGCCCACGTTCACCCTCGTGCAAACCTATCCTCTCGAAGCATTTGAAATTTGGCATTCTGACTTGTATCGGCTCACTGACCCGAATGAGGTTATTGAACTTGGTATGCTAGACGCCTTTGATGAGGCAGTCTGTCTTGTAGAATGGCCAGATCGTTTGGCAGAGCTTGCACCTGCGTCGGCTTTATCGGTTTCACTGGGAATGACAGATATTCCGGGTGTGAGAACAATTAAATTGAATTGGACCAGCCCACGATGGGATGCTGATCTGGAAGGCCTGAATATTGACTGATCGAAATCAACTCATTGACGCGTTTCTAGCCTCGTCTGAATGGGCATCAGCACAACGAAGCCCGCTTGCCGGTGATGCCAGTAATCGCCGCTATGAGCGGCTTTCGTTTGCGGACGGCCGCCAATTGGTGTTGATGGATGCGCCACCTGAAAAAGGTGAAGATGTGCGTCCGTTTGTATTCATCGCAGAACATCTTTGTCGGCTTGGCCTGTCTGCACCCAAAATTCTAGCGCAAGATGCCGAGCACGGTTTACTTGTCCTAGAAGACCTCGGAGATGACTTGTTTGCCCGTGTCGTTGAACGTGAGCGCGAGCTGGAAGATACGCTGTATTCCGCCGCGATTGATGTTTTGGTCAAACTTCACCAACACACTCCGCCGCCAAATTTGGCAACCTACTCACCAACAATCATGTCTAAAATGGCCGCGCTGGCATGGCGCTGGTACCTGCGGGGCGCCGGTACAGAGTCAGCCTATGAGGCAAAGGCGCATGCGTTTGAAACGGCGCTCACCCCCCTACTGACACAATATGCGCCAGAGGCAGATGTATTAATTCAACGAGATTACCACGCTGAAAACCTGCTTTGGCTGCCAGAAAGACAAGGGTCTGCCCGCGTTGGGTTGCTTGATTTCCAAGACGCAATGGCAGGACATCGCGCCTATGATCTCGTGTCGCTGCTCCAAGACGCGCGGCGAGATGTGCCGATTGAAACAGAACAAGCCATGATTCAGTGCTACATCAGCGAAACAGGTGTAGATGCGGCGCAATTTGAAGCGGCCTATCATGTGCTGGGGGCACAACGAAATCTAAGGATCATCGGTGTTTTCGCGCGGCTTTCCATGCACTTTGGCAAACCGCACTACGTTGATTTCATCCCACGGGTTTGGGCTTTGCTGGAAAGAGACCTAAGCCATCCAGCCCTGCAGCCAGTCGCAGACATCATACGCACTGAGCTTCCGCACCCTTCTTCTGACATTTTGACCAAACTGAGAGACAAATGCGCGACCATCCCAACGCTTTGATGTTGTTTGCGGCCGGATTCGGCACGCGCATGGGCGACTTGACTGCTAACACCCCTAAGCCTTTGATTGAAGTCGCCGGAAAGCCACTTATTGATCACACGCTCGATCTGGCATCAGCTGTTCAACCTCTGAACATGGTTGCCAATCTGCACTATCGGGCCGAACAGATTGAAACTCACTTAGCCTCAAAGCCGGTGACCTTCAGCTATGAACAACCTAAAATTCTAGACACGGGCGGCGGACTGCGAAAAGCACTTCCATTGTTGGGCGATGACCCGGTTTTCACAAGCAATTCAGATGCGATTTGGAGTGGGCCAAACCCGTTTACATTCATTCAAAAAGCTTGGGATCCAGAGAAAATGGATGCGCTTTTGCTTTGTGTTCCGCTGGCTCAATGCCATGGGCGCACTGGCCTCGGAGATTTTGCCATCAGTGAAACAGGCCACATATCTCGTGGAACCGAAGTGGTTTACGGGGGCATACAGATCCTTAAAACGCAAGGATTGTTCGACATTCGCGAAACCTCCTTTTCGCTTAATGTCTTGTGGGACCGCATGATCGAAGGCAATCGTTTGTTTGGGGCAATTTATCCTGGTCAATGGTGCGATGTTGGCACCCCTGGCGGGATCAAACTGGCAGAAGAGTTAATTAATTCAGATGTTTGATGCGTCTCAAAAGGCCCGCGTTTTTGGTGTAGAGCCCGGGGCAGATTTCCCGATGGCGCTTGTGTCTGGTCTGAAAAAGCGACTTGCCCACCAACCGGTTGAGGCAATCGCTCGCGTTCAGATCATCGTAAACACAGAACGCATGGCGCGGCGCATCCGCCAGCTGTTTGATGCCGGATCGCCGAGCTTGCTGCCGCGCATTGATATGCTGACACGGCTTGGGCAAAGCGTTGCCGCGCACGAAGTTGCACCCGCTGTGAACCCGCTGCGCCGACGGTTTGAATTGATCCAGCTCATCGCGCGATTGTTGGATCAACAACCAGATTTGGCACCACGAGCATCCCTATACGATCTGGCAGATAGTTTAGCCGGCCTCATGGATGAAATGAGTGGCGAAGGCGTGTCACCAGATATGATCGAGGCCCTGGACGTGTCTGATCAGTCAGGCCACTGGGAGCGAGCGCAGGCTTTTTTCGGAATTGCCCGGCATTTCGTCGAAAACTCTGAAACGGCGACAGATAGTGAAACGCGTCAGCGGATGATTATCGAACGCCTTGCCGAACAGTGGGAGGCATCGCCGCCAACTCACCCCATCATCCTTGCGGGTTCAACAGGATCGCGGGGCACAACCATGCTGTTGATGCAGGCAATTGCCAAACTCCCTCAAGGCGCGTTGGTGCTGCCTGGATTTGATTTTGATACACCCAACCCTGTTTGGGATGTACTAGGTGATGCATTAACAGCCGAAGACCATCCTCAGTACCGGTTTCTCAAGGTTCTCAAAAATCTTGATCTCTCTGCCCAAGATGTCGATCAATGGGGCCCAATGGCTGCGCCCTGCCCGCCTCGCAACAAGCTGATTTCCCTCGCTTTACGCCCTGCGCCGGTGACAGATCAGTGGTTGTCCGAAGGTCCAGCGCTTAAGGATCTCGACAAGGCAACTCAAAAGGTAACGTTACTAGAGGCCTCTTCCCTTCGAGAAGAAGCTTTAGCGATTGCGATGCGCTTGCGCCAAGCCGCCCATGATGGAAAAACAGCAGCTCTGATCACGCCGGATCGTATGCTCACTCGTCAGGTTACTGCAGCGCTGGATCGTTGGGATATCTTGCCCGATGATTCCGCGGGGACGCCATTGCAACTGACCCCTCCCGGGCGATTTCTGCGTCATGTCGGGGCCCTGTTTCACCACCGCCTCACGTCCGAAGCATTGCTTACGTTACTCAAGCATCCACTGACCCATTCTGGCGAAGGGCGCAATGTTCACCTACGCCTGACCCGTGACTTAGAAATGCACATCCGGCGCAAGGGGATCACCTTCCCCGAAGCTGACATCCTTCTGACATGGGCCGCAGCTCAAAAAGAGGCCACCAATTGGATGCAATGGGTCACCTCGTGTTTTTGTGACAGATTGGTTGGTGGGGATGTCGAGCTAAGCACCCGCCTAGAACATCATATTTCACTCGCCGAACAAATTGCACGAGGCTCTGTCGAGCCCGAAGGCAGCGGCGGACTTTGGGACGAAAAACCCGGAAGAGAAGCAACCAAGCTTGTCTCCAACCTGAGGGAAAACGCAGAATACGGCGGCCCCTTATCCGCGTCTGATTACCTAGATCTATTTGGGGCAGTCATCGGTCAGGGAGAAGTGCGAGACAGAGATGCCCCCCACTCAAACATCCTTATCTGGGGCACCTTAGAGGCGCGCGTTCAAGGGGCAGATCTAATGATCCTGGGTGGGCTGAACGAAGGCAGCTGGCCTGAAAGCCCAAGCCCAGACCCGTGGCTCAACCGAAAAATGCGTCACGATGCTGGGTTGCTGCTCCCAGAACGTCGCATCGGTCTATCCGCACACGACTTTCAACAAGCTGTAGGGGCAGATGAAGTTTGGCTGACGCGGTCCATCCGGTCAGACGAGGCCGAAACTGTCCCGTCCCGTTGGGTGAACCGTCTGATGAACCTACTGGAAGGTCTGCCAGATCAAGGCGGGCCTCAAGCGCTGGCTGATATGCGCTCCAGAGGGCAACATTGGCTGTCGTTGGTTGCCGCCCTTGAGACCGTGACGCCGACCGAACCTGTGAAACGACCATCCCCCAGACCTCCGTTGTCTGCGCGGCCAACACAGATGTCGGTCACAGAAATCAAGCGTTTGATCCGAGATCCATATGCGATTTACGCCCGTCACAGCCTGCGTTTGCGCCCACTCGATCCGTTGATGAAAACGCCCGATGCGCTGTTGCGTGGGATCGTTATTCATGAGGTTCTCGAGCGCTTTGTCAAAGATGTCACGGAAGATCGCAGCTATCTAACGCCGTCGCATCTGCTATCCGTTTCAGAGACTGTTCTTGCACAAAACGTGCCATGGCCAGCCGCACGAGCGCTTTGGCAAGCCCGGATAGAACGCATTTCTGAACAGTTTATAGCCGGAGAGGCCCAGCGCCAAAACAGCGCCAAACCCATCGCGTTTGAACGCGAAGCAAAGTCAGAAATTCCACGCCTTGGCTTTACGCTGCGCGGCACTGCCGACCGGTTGGATCGAGACGCCACGGGTAGTGTGTTTATCTACGACTACAAAACCGGCACGCCCCCCTCAACCGGTGAACAGCTGTATTTTGACAAACAGCTCTTGCTTGAGGCCGCCATGGCCGAGCAAGGCGGATTTCGCGACATAGATCCGGCTGAGGTTGCGGGTGCCATATACATTGGACTGGGAAACAGCCCCAAAGATGTGTCTGCGCCTTTGATTGAAATGCCACCTTCACAAGTGTGGGAGGAGTTCGAACAACTGATCACCCGCTATCTTGATGTTGAGCAAGGCTTCACTTCACGTCGGGCCCTACGCAAAGACACCGATCACGGCGACTATGATCAACTTGCCCGTTTTGGCGAATGGGATGTCACCGAAGAACCCGTGGCGGAGGATCTGAAATGATACGGAACGACGCCACAGAACGGCAAGTACAAGCCGCGCGACCTGATGCCTCGACCTGGCTTTCCGCAAACGCAGGTTCAGGCAAAACACGCGTACTGACAGACCGCGTTGCACGTCTGCTATTGGAGGGTGTGCAACCCCAACACATTTTGTGCCTGACTTATACCAAAGCTGCAGCCTCTGAGATGCAAAACCGGTTGTTCAAACGCTTGGGCGCTTGGGCGATGAAAGACGATCACGGACTAAAGGCCGAGCTTGTTGAACTAGGTGTCGAAGGTGCAATCAATTCAGATCGCCTAAAAGAAGCACGAACGTTGTTTGCCCGCGCGATCGAAGCCCCGGGTGGTTTGAAAATTCAAACAATCCACTCTTTTTGCTCATCCTTACTACGACGTTTTCCATTGGAAGCTGGCGTTTCTCCATTGTTCAAAGAAATGGAAGATCGCGCCGCGGCACTGCTACGAGACGATATTGTTTCAACAATGGCAGAAGGTGATGATGCGCCGCTGGTGCGAGATCTTGCTCGGTTTTTCACTGGTGAAAACTTTGAACGCCTCACTTCTGAGATTGTACGCAATGCACAAGAGTTTGGGCGCGATGTGGATCAGGCGGCGGTGTTTGACTTGCTTGGTATCAAAGCTGGCTTGTCATTTGAAGAGATCGCCAAAAACGTCTTTCTTGGGGATGAAGAGGATCTGATCAAGGCCCTCATTCCCGTTTTGCAATCTGGCGGCGTAAATGACGGCAAAGCCGCTGCGAAACTGTCGATGATAAGCGTTCTTGGTTATGAGGCGCTGCCCGCGCTGGAAGGCACTTTTCTAACGGGTTCTGGTGCCAAAGAACCATTCACAGCCAAGATCGGCAGCTTTCCCACGAAAAAGCTGCAAAAAGATCACCCCGATCTTATCGAAAAACTAAATAAGCTCATGATGCGGGTAGAAGATGCCAGGGCAGAGCGCATCGCCCTTGCAAACGCCCAGCGCAGCCTTGCGCTTTGGTCTTTTGCGCATCGTTTCTTGTCGCATTACGAACAGCACAAGCAACGTTTGGGTTGGCTGGATTTTGACGATCTCATTGTGCGTGCAAGAAACCTGTTGTCTGATCAAGCGGTGGCCGAATGGGTTCTATATCGTCTGGACGGCGGCATTGATCACATTCTTGTCGACGAAGCCCAGGATACAAGCCCCGTGCAATGGCAAGTGATCGAGCGTCTCGCCCAAGAGTTCACCTCGGGCGCCGGGGCGGGGACAGAACGAAGTGACATGCCGCGTACCATCTTTGTAGTCGGTGATAAAAAGCAATCTATCTACAGTTTTCAGGGCGCAGACCCAGCCGAATTTGATCGCATGCGCGACGATTTTCAGAACCGTCTTCAAGCGTCAGACACGCCACTGCAATCCTTAGAACTAGAGTACTCTTTCCGGTCTTCAGATGCGATTCTGCAGGTTGTCGATACCTGCTTTAAATTGCATGCAAACACAGAGTTTGAACACCACATTGCATTTAATTCTGACATGCCGGGCCGTGTTGACCTATGGCCCGTCATCGAAAAAAGCGAGGCGCCGGAAGAGGGGGATTGGTACGATCCTGTTGATCGCCTGAGTGAGACGCATCACACGGTATATCTTGGCCAGAATATTGCACGCGAAATTAAAAAGATGATCTCGCAAAAGGTCACGATTCCGGCCAAAAAGGGAGATGACTGTGTTTACAGTCAGCGCCCAGTCCGCGCCGGAGACTTCTTGATCTTGGTACAACGCCGATCAGATTTATTCCAAGAAATCATTCGCGCATGCAAAGCCGCCAAACTTCCAATTGCGGGAGCTGACCGCTTAAAGGTTGGTGCTGAACTGGCCGTTAAAGACCTATCTGCATTGTTGAGTTTCCTTGCCACGCCAGAGGATAATTTATCGCTGGCAACAGTGCTGCGTTCACCACTGTTTGGATGGAGCGAGCAGCAGCTGTTTGATCTAGCCCATCGGCGCACCGTACCGCTACTTTGGCAGGCTTTGCGGGATCGGGGTGCAGAATTCCCTGCAACGATGTCTGTCTTATCGGATCTCATGGGCAAAACAGATTTTTTGCGCCCCTATGATTTGATCGAACGTATCCTCACACGACACAATGGGCGAAGCAAACTCTTATCGCGTCTTGGCAATGAGGCCGAAGACGGCATAAATGCGCTGCTGTCACAGGCCTTGGCGTTTGAACGTAGTACCGTCCCGAGCCTCACCGGGTTTTTAGTGTGGATGGAAACTGATGATCTGGAAATCAAACGCCAGATGGATAGCGCAAGCGACCAGATCAGGGTCATGACGGTGCATGGTTCAAAGGGTCTGGAAGCCCCGATTGTGATCATGCCAGATACCGGAAAGCGATTGCTGCGCTCGACAGATCAGGTTGTGATCAATAAAGGTTTGCCGCTTTGGAACAGCTCGGGCGCCTCGGCCCCAACTGCCATATCAGACGCGCAAGACGCGCAAAAAGACCTTCAACGCGCAGAGCGATTGCGCCTTTTGTATGTGGCGATGACCCGAGCAGAAAAGTGGCTCATCATTGCGGCTGCAGGGGATTTGGAAAAAACCGGGGACACTTGGTATCAAATTGCTCAAGCTGGTATGAAAGAGCTGGGCGCTGTCCCGCACACCTATGCCTTTGGTGAGGGCCTGCGCCACGAACACGGCGATTGGACGGGGCCCATCGAAGATTCTCAAGCACAGCCCAACGAAACGACGATAGAACTACCAGATTTCTACAAAGGTTCCGCCACAAAGCCAGTCGAAGCGGTAAAAACTCTTAGCCCATCTGATTTGGGGGGTGCAAAGGCCTTGCCGGGTGATGCCGGATTGGATGAAGAGGCCGCTAAAAAGCGTGGCCGCCAAATTCATTTACTGCTGGAACACCTACCAAATGTGCCGATCGAAACCTGGGATCATTCGGCAGGTCAAATCCTTAAAAATCTTGGGGAAACTGCGACTGAAAATCTGGCCGCTTTGACGGATGAAGCAAAGACAATCCTTACGTCAGAGCATTTAGCCTTCTTATTCGCTCAAGAAACTTTGGCAGAGGTTTCATTAACCGCTGACTTAGGCGAACAAAGGCTGCACGGCACCGTAGACAGGCTCATCATCAGCGCGACAGAAATCCTTGTCGTGGACTTCAAAACCAATGCAACCGTACCAGCAGCGCCTGAAGCTGTCCCTCAGGGCCTATTGCGGCAGATGGGTGCCTATGCGCATTGCCTGAAACAAATCTACCCCAACCACACGATCAAAACCGCTTTGCTTTGGACAAAAACAGCACAATTAATGGATCTGCCTGACGCCCTGATCACAGAAGCTCTCGGAAACGTGTATGCGCCTTGACGACACGACATATGGTACATAGGTTCAGGGCCGACCCAATTTCTTCCGTAGGAGACCTTCATGGCAACCGTTGCTGTCACCGACGCCACCTTTGACGCCGAAGTCAAAAACTCTGATGTTCCAGTCGTCGTAGACTTCTGGGCTGAATGGTGTGGCCCATGTAAACAAATTGGCCCAGCGCTCGAAGAACTATCCAACGAGCTGGAAGGCAAAGTAAAAATCGTCAAAGTTGACGTAGATAGCAACCCGAACGCAGCGGCGGCCATGGGCGTTCGCGGCATTCCAGCACTGTTCATCTTTGATGGCGGTCAGGTTGTATCCAACCGCGCTGGCGCAGCACCTAAAGCTGCTCTGCAAAGCTGGATCGAAGATTCGATCTAAGCAAAGCGCACTTGCTTTACAAAGAAAGACGTCCAATTTGGGCGTCTTTTTTTTGGACTAATGCCGAAAACGCTCTGGTCCTTTCCTTGGCCAGCGAAATCGCGCAACGTCCTGCCAAAGATAAAGGAGCTGACATGGCCAAGACACGGGTTCTTGTAGAATTTGGAATGGGCACATCCCTACGACGCGAAGATTACACCGAAGCCGCAAGCCGCGCCCTTAAAGACGCACTGTGGCACAACTCGATCAACATGGCAGAGCTGTTTGATTTTCCCAAATCCGCAATGATCATCGACGCAAAGATTGGTGTCGCCAAACCTGACGCGGTCGACGTGGCAGAGCTTGAAAAGATTTTCCCATATGGGCAGCCAAATATTTCGGTAGAACAGGGTGGCCTAGACATCCAAGCCCCTCATCACGACGGGCATACCGTCATCGCCAACGCAGCTATTGTTGTTTCCTTTGATATGGAGCCGGTGTGATGACTGAAAAACGCATTATTCTCGAAATGGGCACAGGCAACGATCTGTATGGCCAAGACTACACCAAAGCCGCACGACGCGCGGTTCAGGACGCGCTGCACCACTCTTCGATCACGCTGTTTTCCAAACTCGATCTCGATCACAAACTGATGCGTGTTTCGGTCACCATTGGCGTTCAAAACCCTGATGCTGTTGATTGCGAAGCGGTCGCGGCTGATTTGCCGAGAGGGCGTGCAGAAGTGCGCTCTGTGAAAGGCGGATTGGACGTAACCGATGATGAGGCCGGCACACGCCATGTGGTAGCGACAGCCGCGATCGAAGCTTACCTGCCAGACATGGCTGGAACCATGAAGCTCAGAAAAACATAGCCAAATTCGCTCTGAAACACTCTCAAGGCGGATCGACCTTCTGCAAATGCTTGCACCCGATCTGACCCCGGCCCATATACTGGTCTAAGGATTACGGAGGCACTTATGGCAGAAGACACATTTCCAGGCTGGCACGGCACAACCATTATTGGCGTCAAAAAAGGTGGTGAAGTTGTCATTGCCGGTGACGGCCAAGTCAGCCTTGGGCAAACCGTAATCAAAGGCACTGCGCGCAAAGTCAGACGACTTAAACCTGGCGGGCATGAAGTGGTTGCTGGCTTTGCCGGTTCAACCGCGGATGCCTTCACGTTGCTTGAGCGTCTGGAGGCTAAACTCGAAGCCACGCCCGGCCAACTGGCACGAGCCTCGGTCGAGCTGGCAAAAGACTGGCGCACTGACAAATATCTACAAAAACTAGAAGCGATGCTAATTGTCTCCGATGGTAGCGATATTTTCGTTATCACCGGGGCTGGCGACGTGTTGGAGCCAGAGCATGACGTGACAGCAATCGGGTCTGGCGGCAACTTTGCCCTCGCTGCGGCACGCGGCATGATGGACACAGACAAAGACGCTGAAACCGTAGCGCGCGATGCCATGGCCATCGCGGCTGACATTTGCGTTTACACAAATGGGCGCCTCACCGTCGAAAAGATTTCCGCATGATCCAATCCGAAGATCTCAAAGCCGCAGTGTCTGCCGGCATTCTGAACGAAGGGCAGGCGGCCTCTTTGACTGCGCTGGCCCACAGCCGCAGCGGCGCTCGCGAAAACCTTTCGATTTCTGATGAACCTTTTGAACTCTTCAAAGGCTTCAATGAGATCTTCATCGTAGTTGGTCTTCTCATCCTCACATCTGGGTGGGTGGCCTTTTCTGCAATCTCTATCGGAACGCAGTTTGCAAATGTAACGGGCGCCATCACTTTTCGTTCTTTGATCAGCGCTGCGGTTCTTTGGGCACTATCTGAGTACTTTGTTCGCCGTCGCCGCATGGTGGCTCCGGCGATCGTGCTGTCGGGGCTGTTCGCCATCAATGCAGGCATTGGGCTAAACGCTCAGTTCAGCGAACCTTTTATGGTGATGCAGGATGATATCTCTAGCTTGCCATTCCCTTTGCTGCTGACAACGGGCGCAACATTTCTGTTTTGGCTTCGCTTTCGCGTGCCGATCGCGCTGGCCTTTGTCGCACTGGCGCTCTTTGCATCGGCTGTTTTATTTTCGGCTTCGCAAGGTCGCCCGCCTGAAACACTCGAAGACTTCTTTCTATTGTCATCCGAAGGCAGCTTTGCTTGGCTGACGTTGGTCTTGGGCTTAGGCACTTTCGCAGTGGCGATGGGTTTTGACATGAGCGATCCACATCGTGTTTCGCGCCGTTCGGCCAATGGATTTTGGCTGCATGTCATTGCCGCTCCGGCGATTGTAAATACAGTTGCATTGTCTTTGCTGTCTTCTGAAAGCGATGGCAACATGACCATATTGATCGCGTTTCTGGCGTTGATGGCGATTGTTGCCATCGTGATCGACCGCCGCTCGTTCCTGATCACTGGGGTTGGGTATGTGGTTGCGGTCGCAAGCACATTATCCGAAGCCGAGGGCACCGCGGTTTCTGTATTGATACTTGGATTGTCGCTGCTGTTGCTTGGCGCTTTCTGGGAAAAAATCCGCAGCATTTTGTTGGGTGTTTTGGGGCCGGTTCTTCCTTTGAAACGGCTTCCACCTTCGAGTAAGACCGCTGCACACTTCCACAAGGATACTTCTGAATGACAGACCTCACACCTCGCGAAATCGTTTCCGAGCTGGATCGTTTTATCATTGGTCAAAAGGACGCAAAGCGCGCAGTAGCCGTTGCATTGCGCAACCGCTGGCGTCGCAAGCAGTTATCAGATGACCTGCGTGACGAAGTGTACCCAAAGAACATCCTGATGATCGGCCCAACCGGCGTGGGTAAAACCGAGATTTCACGCCGCTTGGCAAAGCTCGCCAAAGCGCCTTTCATCAAAGTTGAGGCAACGAAATTCACCGAGGTGGGCTATGTGGGCCGCGATGTTGAACAGATCATACGTGATTTGATTGACGCAGCAATCTTGCAGACCCGCGAATTCATGCGTGAAGACGTGAAAGCCAACGCACAACACGCCGCCGAAGAACGTGTGATTACCGCAATCGCTGGCGAAGATGCGCGCGAAGGCACCCGCGAAATGTTTCGTAAAAAACTTCATGCTGGTGAGTTGGACGATACGATTATCGAGCTCGAAGTGTCCGACAACAAAAACCCAATGTCGATGTTCGATGTGCCCGGCCAACCCGGCAGCCAGATGGGCATGATGAACCTTGGTGATATCTTTGGTAAGGCACTTGGCGGCCGGACCACAAAGAAAAAACTGACGGTCGCGGAAAGCTATGATGTGCTGATTGGCGAAGAGGCCGATAAGCTGCTTGATGATGAAACCGTCAATCAGATCGCGCTCGAAAATGTAGAGCAAAATGGCATCGTTTTCTTGGATGAAATCGATAAAGTCTGCGCTCGGTCCGATGCGCGGGGTGCGGATGTGTCTCGTGAAGGTGTGCAACGCGATTTGCTGCCATTGATCGAGGGAACAACCGTCAGCACCAAGCACGGCCCGGTGAAAACCGACCATATCTTGTTTATCGCATCAGGTGCGTTCCACATCGCAAAGCCATCGGATTTGCTGCCAGAGCTGCAAGGTCGTTTGCCGATCCGGGTAGAGCTGCGCGCCCTTACCGAAGAAGATTTTGTGCGTATTCTTACGGAAACCGACAACGCGCTGACACGTCAGTACACAGCACTGATGAAGACCGAAGAGGTTGTTGTCACCTTCACCGATGACGGCATCGCCGCTCTGGCCAAGATCGCAGCAGACGTAAACCAATCGGTCGAAAATATTGGTGCGCGCCGACTATACACTGTGATGGAACGCGTATTCGAAGAACTCTCTTTTAACGCACCCGATCAATCCGGCACAGAGATCACGGTAAACGCCGAGTTTGTTGACCAATATCTGGGCGAGCTCACCAAATCCACAGATGTCTCACGCTACGTTTTGTAACGCGAAATTATTTTGAACTAAGGTGAATGACCAAGAACCAACCGCGCCCCGTTCGGCGCGGTTTTTCTTTACCTTGGGCGGCGCAAATACACGTAGTAAGCGCCGGTACCGCCGTGCCGCAGGTGTGCCTCCGACACTTGCAGAACCACAGGGGCCACCGGCGCCATTTGTAGCCATTGCGGCACCTGATGTTTTAGCACGCCACGACGCACAGGAATTGGGCCGTCATCCTGCTTTGATTTACCCTTGCCGGTGATCACCAGCACAAGACGTTTACCTTCACCATAAGAGCGCATGATAAAGCCGATCAGGGCAGGGTGGGCTTGATCCATTGTCATGCCATGAAGGTCAATTTTACCTTCCGGCATGATCTTGCCACGCTTCATTTTGCCATAGGCCTTGTGATCCATCTTGACGGGCTGTTGTGCCACGCGCTCTGAGATGCTTGGCGCAAGATCGTGGCCTGGCGTACGCCCCGCAGCTTTGGCCCCCACCTTAAACGGGGCGATGCGCGGCGCATCAACCTTGATCGGTTTCGGTATAGGCAGGCTAGAGGATTTAGGTTCCGACGGCTTAAATGGTTCTGCGTTTAAGCGCTCTGTCGTTTCTGACACTTTGCGCCATAGCTCTTTGTCATCTTCGGAAAGTTTACGCTTCTTCACATGACCGCCTCTGGCAACAGCGCATAAGCACGCTGGATCGGCAACAGAACAATCATGCGCCCCGGGTCACGCAAGCGGCCAGCGGCACGACCAGCCTCGTCACCGGTGCCAAAGAAGATATCAGCACGCTGTGCGCCCTTGATCGCCGATCCGGTATCTTGTGCGATCATCAACCGGTTCAACGGCTGTGCGCCGTCTTTTTCGATCCAAACGGGGGCACCTAGCGGAGTGAAAGCCGGATCAACTGCAACAGTGCGCATTGTAGTGATAGAACGGTTCATCGCCCCAAGCGGGCCTTTGTCAGATGGTACTTTATCCACTCGACGAAAGAACACATACGACGGATTGTGACGCAACAGTTCTGCACCATCGACCGGATTACGCTTTACCCAATTCTGAATAACCTGTGCAGAAACCTGATGGCTGGCGTATGTACCGCGGCGAACCAGCTCGGCACCAACAGAACGATAGGGATGCCCATTTGCGCCGCCATATCCAACACGGATGGCACCACCATCGGGCAATCGAATGCGACCAGACCCTTGGATTTGCAGAAAAAACAACTCAACCGGGTCATCAACCCATGCGATTTCCAACCCGCGGCCCACCATAGCACCGGTTGTCTCAATCTCCCGACGGGTGAACCATTTCGTCCCTGATCGCACCTCTGGCGGCTTGGCATAAACAGGCCAACGATATCGGGCGGTTGGGATGCGAGACCCACTAAGTTCAGGCTCAAAGTAGCCGGTGAACATCATCGGCTTTCCGTCCTCAATCAGGACAGGGCGGAACAGCAGTTCGAAAAACTTTTTAGGATTCCCAAAAGTTGGTGCCACCGCACATATTGCACGCCAATCTGGGGCATCAAAGTCTATGCATGTGTTCTGAAATACACGCAGCGCGGCGGTGTGATCGTCGCGCTCCCATCCATCAAGATCCGAGAAATCGAGGATTGTGTATGTGGTTTCAGAAGCCGCCATAGTGCTCGTCATCGCGAGCACCGCCACAAGGGCTGCCCGCAATGCCGCAATCATTCGCTCGTCGCGACGAGCTGCCAGTTTGGATCGTCTGCACCCATGCTGCGTGCAAATGTCCAAGTGTCTTTCTGGCGCTTCACCTGAGTTTCACTGCCTTCGACAATCTCACCATCAGCGTTGCGTACAACATAGGTCAACTCACCAATGAAACGAACGGTCAATTCAGCTTCGCTGTCGTTCTCGTCAAAGTTTGCATTCTGCAAGGTTGTCTCACGGACGCCTACAAAATCTGCGTCCACAGTCAGGCCCTGCTCTTCGCGGGCTTTAATCACACCCTCAAAGGCTTCAAAAACTTCCTCTGAAAGAAAGTCTTTTACCTGTGAAAGATCGCCGTTTTCAAAACCCATCAGGATCATTTCGTAGGCGCCTTTGGCACCACCCAAAAAGTCAGAAACGCCAAAGCTTGGCTCTGCTGCTTTCATCTTGGTGAGTGCTACGGCAGTGTCGCTGCCTTCTTCGGCATGATCGGTGATGTCGAGATCTGGGCCACCTTCGATGACCTCTAGATCTGGGCCTTTTCGGCTACTTGGCAAACTGCTGGACCGTGGCGGCTCAAATCCATCACGTGTGCCCAAAACGTTTTTCAGCCGCAGGATCAGGAAAACGGCGATACCGGCCAGGACCAAAAGCTGAATCAATGGGGAATTCATTAGAACCTCGTGTTGGGCATGGAAACATTCATATACGGGACTTATGTAAGTCACAGCCGCGGTCAAGTCCACACGCACCGCTTGTGAAGGAGAAAAGGAAAATGTGGTTGTTTCTCGCCTTTTTGGCAGTCCCGCTAATCGAAATTGGATTATTCATTCAAATCGGAGGCGCAATCGGCTTATTTCCAACACTTGCAATTGTGATCCTTACTGCGGTCGCAGGCACTTGGCTGGTAAGAAATCAAGGCGCTTTGGCCCTTGGAAATCTGCGACGGTCGTTTTCGGAACTGAATGATCCAACAGAACCGCTTGCGCATGGGGCGATGATTTTGATCGCCGGTGCACTGTTGTTGACCCCAGGATTTTTCACCGATGCCGTCGGCTTTTCTTTGCTCATGCCTCCAGTGCGAACAGCCGTTTTGAAATACGCCCGCAAACGCATTAAAGTGCAAAGCTTTTCCATGGGGCATCAAGGCACATCAGATTTTAGATCTGACTTCAAAAATTCCACAGATGACGTCATCGATGGAGAGTTTTCAGAGGTCGATTCACCTAAAAAACCAACCCATGGTCCGTCTGGCTGGACTAAGCATTGAGGCACATAGCCTGCTCTGATATGCCTTCGGACAAATTTGAATTTATTGGAGAAGACCATGGCGGAAAACGCAGGCACAGCAGCCCCAGAAGCAGCTCAAGCCCCGCAGATTAAAATGAATGTGCTGACCCAGTACGTGCGCGACATGTCATTTGAAAACATCTTGGCACAAAAAGGCGTTCAGGGTGACGTGAAGCCGGACGTACAAGTTCAAGTGAACCTAGATGCGAAAAAGCGTAACGTTGAAAATCAGTATGAATCTGCGATCAAACTGAAGGTCACAAGCAAAGCTCAGGGTTCTGATGAAACTTTGTTCCTGCTTGAGATCGACTACGTTGGCATTTTCCAGATCGAAGGTGTTCCTGATGAACAGCTACACCCGTTTTTGTTGATCGAATGCCCGCGCATGACATTCCCATTCTTGCGACGTGTTGTATCTGACATCACACGCGACGGTGGATTCCCACCACTCAACCTTGAAAACATTGATTTTGTTGCACTTTACCGCAACGAATTGATGCGTCGTCAGGCAACTGCCGGCGAGAAAAAGCTCGACGCTTAATCCGTTTCAGCGCCTCCGATCACCGGGGGCGCTACCCCAGCTTTTTCCAAAGCGCTTCATCCCCCATTCCATCGACAAATGCGCTGTGTGCCTCTTTTTCATCTGACGTTAGTCGTGAGGGCAAAGGGTTCTGCCGTTTTGTCGGTCTCCATTCATCAACCTGGCCACCAACGCTTGTTTGGGCCGCAGAGGCAGACAGTGCAAAATCTGGCTGACGACCGCCAATAAGCTCTAGATAAACTTCGGCAAGAATTTCAGAATCGAGCAACGCGCCGTGGAGCGTACGATTGCTGTTGTCGATGTTAAATCTGCGACACAGGGCATCCAACGATGCCGGCGAGCCCGGAAACCTTTGACGCGCAATCGCCAAGGTATCAACCGCTTGCTCCCAAGGAATTTTCGGAAGACCCATCCAACCCAGTTCAGCATTTAAAAATTTAATGTCGAACGCGGCGTTGTGGATCACAAGCTTTGCGTCGCCCACAAAATCCAGAAAACTTTGCCCTACTTTTGCGAAAACCGGTTTATCCCGGAGCAATACCTGCCCGGGTTCCGCAGGGCGCGGCGGCTCTAGTAGATCAGGCCCAATTCCGTGAACACCAAAGGCCTCTTCCGGCATTGAACGTTCAGGATTGATATAAACGTGATAGGTCTCACCCGTCGGAAGGTGGTTATCTAGCTCGACACACCCAATTTCGACAATCCGGTCACCACTGTTCGGATCAAACCCTGTGGTTTCGGTATCAAGTACGATTTCACGCATGTTTCAAATGGCCCCTGATCTCTTGAACGATGGCTTTGACCTGCAGCTTGGCAGTTTCAAGCGTTTCGGTCAGAACAACGTAGTCTGACCGTCCACATTTGTCATCGTTTGGAATTTGCTTTGCGATGATCGCGTTAAACTGATCTTCGGTCATTGTGCCCCGCGCCAAGACACGAGATTTTTGAGTTTCGGCTGAAACAGATACGCACACCACGGCATCCATTGAACTTTCGGTTCCAAGTTCAAACAGGAGCGGAATATCAAGCACCGTAATATCCGATTTGCTGTTTCGAATGAATAAAGCACGGTCATTAGCCACAAGCGGATGAACTATTTTTTCAATCGTTTTCAATACGTTGGCATCTTCAGAGATATAGTCTTTCAACACATCTCTAGAAACCTCTCCATCTACAACAGCCTTTGGAAACGTTTTTTGAATGGCCTGAACTGCGGCACCATCTTTGGAATACATCCGGTGCACAGCCGCATCTGCATCCCATACCGCGCAACCTTCATCGGCAAAAAGTTTTGCCGTTGTCGATTTGCCCATTCCAATAGAGCCGGTAAGACCAAGTTTAAACGTCATCCGAGAATTGCTTGCCGGAGATCTTCGGTCACATCAGGTCGCGGGCCAAACCAACGCTCAAACCCTGGGACACCTTGGTGCAATAGCATGCCCAATCCATCAACAGTTTGGCAACCTTTTGCCTGCGCTGCTTTAATCAGTTCAGTCTGCAAGGGTGTATACACAAGGTCCGTGACCAATGTAGATGCCTGTAGTCCTTCGAGTGAGACCTTAAGTTCAGGCTTACCAGTCATCCCCAAAGAGGTTGTGTTCACAAGGGTCGCCGCCTGATCAATCACCGTGTTCACTTGCACCCACTCAACAACAGTGACACGCGCCCCAAAATCATCTCGCAATTGTTCTGCACGAACGCGCGTGCGGTTTGAAAGCAAAATCTCCGGCACGCCCACATCTAACAACGATGCAACGACAGCGCGCGCAGCACCGCCGGCCCCTAAAACAACCGCTGGACCCGTCGTCGGATCCCAGTCTGGTGCGCCATTTCTGATATTCTGAATAAAGCCATATCCATCTGTGTTGTCAGCCAGTATTTTCCCATCTTCTAAGAAAATCAAAGTGTTAGCTGCACCAATCAGGGTTGCACGATCTGTAACCTGATCTGCGATTTCCAACGCGCGCTCTTTATGAGGGATCGTAACATTCGCACCGACATAGCCCATTTTATGCATGGTTCTAAGAACTGTCTCTAGGTCATCAGGCAACACATCCATCGGGACATAATAGCCCGGAATTTCATGGGATTTTAACCAATGCCC
This sequence comes from uncultured Paracoccaceae bacterium, assembly GCA_947498415.1. Classification (GTDB taxonomy): domain Bacteria; phylum Pseudomonadota; class Alphaproteobacteria; order Rhodobacterales; family Rhodobacteraceae; genus Cognatishimia. The sequence goes on along the minus strand of CANMKB010000001.1, from coordinate 506,494 downwards.
GTGCAGCTGAGGTGATTTCGAATGCGCGATTGGGTGCCCGATCACCGCAGCCAATGGAATCTTAGGTAAAGTCATCGTTTTAAATCCCCGCGCAAAGTTAAATAGGCCAAAATTTCTAAAAGCGGCATTCCAAGAACAGTAAAATAGTCACCATCTACACGCGTAAACAACCGCACACCTTCCTCTTCGAGCATATAACAGCCGACTGTGTGTTGGATATTGTTCCAGTTGCGCTCCAGATACTCCTCTAGGAATTCATCTGAAAAATCGCGCATCAGTAGACGAACAATCCCAACGTGGCGCCATACTGGTTTGCCATTTTCGTAGATGACGGCCGCAGACAACAATGTATGACGTTTATTACGTAATAGTTTAAGTTGCTCTCTTGCGTCCGCTAAATCGCGAGGCTTTGAGAACACTTTTCCTTCAAAATCAAGAACTTGATCGCACCCGAGTACCAAGGTTCCCGGTAATTTCGCACTTACTCTTTGGGCTTTAGCTTCGGCAAGTGAATCCGCAATATCACGAGGCTTTGTTTCTTCCGCTTCTAAACTCTGACGAATTAACTCTTCATCAACGGGTGCTGTCATAACCTCAAACGGTACACCGGCGTTTGTAAGCAATTGAGCCCTGATATTTGATTTAGAGGCGAGAATGATCGGCTGACTCATGTGGATAACCCAGTGCAAATGTTGCTTTGAAAGCTGCGGATCATTTGTCGGAGAATTCGAGGTCGGGCGCAAGCGGTAGATAACTCTGCCGGTTCAGCTGATTCCATCACCGGCTTTCCACGTGGGATGAGGATAAATTAGTTTCTGTGACGGAATCGTTTTTACATTAACTTTTCCGCAGATTTATCCACACAATAGTATTTCAAAATTTTCTATTAAGTATATATTTATAAATGATAAAATTTAGCTAACTGATTTATCATTCTGTTTTCCCTCATATTCCCCCACCGCACTAACACATGTGGAAAAATCCCGTGTAACTCAGTAATCCACAGAAATTGGGCTTACTACCAAATCATCTTCCTTTTCTTTTAATATTTATTTATTTGTATTGAGCTGATCGGCATTAAGGACCAAGACATGTCAGACTTGCTCTCCCTGCTTTATCCATGGACAAAAGCGTTTCACATTATGTCTGTCATCAGCTGGATGGCAGGATTGTTCTATCTTCCTCGCATTTTTGTTTACCATGTAGAGAAGAGCCAAACAGGCGATCAACTTGATCAGACATTCCAAGTCATGGAATTTAAGCTTTTGAAAGTTATCATGGGCCCTGCAAGCATCGCTACGTGGGTTTTTGGGCTTTTACTGGTCTTCACTCCGGGAATAGTTGATTGGGCTGCTGTGTGGCCTTACACAAAGGCTGTGAGCGTCATTTTGATGACTGGCTTTCATCATTGGCTGATGGTGCAAAGAAAACGCTTTGAAACAGGCGAAAATCAAATGACCGGACGGCAGTTTCGACTGATGAACGAAGTTCCAACTTTTCTGATGGCGGTGATTGTCATTTCCGTCGTTGTAAAGTTTTGATCTGAGTTTGACACAAGCTTGGAATCCACTTAATCCTGCATGAAACGGGTCCGTCCGGGCCTTGTGTCTTCCGATTCAATTTACGAACAGCGGCCTTTATTGGGTCGATAGGTGTCTTTACATGTCCGAGAACAAACTCGCGCTTTCTGAACTCAAGGCGAAAAGCCCCAAGAATCTTTTGTCGATGGCAGAAGAATTGGAAATCGAAAACGCGTCCACCATGCGCAAAGGTGAGATGATGTTCCAAATTCTGCGTGAGCGCGCAGATGAGGGATGGGAAGTTTCAGGCGACGGCGTTTTGGAAGTTCTGCAAGACGGCTTTGGCTTTTTGCGTTCACCAGAGGCCAACTACCTTCCGGGCCCCGATGACATCTATGTAAGCCCCGAAATGATCCGTAAGCACAGCCTGCGGACAGGCGACACCATCAACGGTGTGATCAAAGCCCCGGAAGAATCTGAGCGTTATTTTGCATTAACCAATGTCGCGTCTATTAACTTTGAGGCGCCAGAAAAGGCCAAGCATAAGATCGCCTTTGACAACCTGACACCTCTATATCCTGATGAGCGACTGAAGATGGAAATCGAAGATCCGACCATCAAGGATCGTTCGGCGCGCATCATTGATTTGGTTTCTCCGATTGGTAAGGGTCAACGTTCCTTGATCGTTGCGCCGCCACGGACAGGTAAAACTGTTCTGTTACAGAACATCGCGCACAGCATCGAAGCCAATCACCCAGAGTGTTATCTGATTGTTCTGTTGATCGATGAACGCCCCGAAGAAGTCACCGACATGCAGCGTTCGGTTAAGGGTGAAGTGATCTCATCCACCTTTGATGAACCTGCGACTCGTCACGTTGCGGTTTCTGAAATGGTCATCGAAAAGGCCAAACGTTTGGTTGAACATAAACGAGATGTTGTGATCCTTCTGGACTCAATCACAAGACTTGGTAGAGCGTTCAACACTGTTGTCCCTTCTTCTGGTAAGGTATTGACCGGTGGTGTTGATGCTAACGCATTGCAACGTCCAAAGCGTTTCTTTGGTGCAGCGCGTAACATTGAAGAGGGCGGTTCTCTTACAATTATCTCTACTGCGCTGATCGACACGGGCTCTCGGATGGATGAAGTCATCTTTGAGGAATTCAAAGGTACGGGTAACAGCGAGATCGTCTTGGATCGTAAAGTTGCTGATAAACGCGTCTTCCCGGCGATCGATATTCTTAAGTCGGGTACACGGAAAGAAGACCTGTTGGTCGATGCAAAAGATCTGCAAAAGACCTTTGTATTGCGTCGTATTCTTAACCCTATGGGCACAACCGACGCTGTTGAATTCCTGATCTCAAAACTAAAACAAACCAAATCCAATGGTGAATTCTTCGATTCTATGAATACATAAACTCCTATGGATATGGTGAACGATACAATTTTCGCCTTGGCAACGGCCCCCGGGAAAGCGGGGGTCGCTGTCGTTCGGGTGTCTGGCACCGACGTATCAAACGTCGCGGCCGCCTTGTTTGGTGAGCTACCAAAAGCGCGCTATGCCACTTTGAAAACGTTAAGAGATGCCGAAGGCCGTAGGCTGGACCAAGCTCTGGTTTTGTACTTCCCTAAAAAGAATAGCTTTACCGGTGAAGAAGTATTGGAATTGCAACTTCATGGTTCAGTCGCCGTTGTGAATACGGTGCTGCGTGTGCTTGGCGATATCCCGGGGCTACGCCTTGCTGAAGCAGGAGAGTTCACCCGTCGCGCTTTAGAAAATGGGTGTTTGGATTTAGCCCAAGTCGAAGGCCTGGCCGATCTTATTGAATCCGAAACCGAAGCGCAGCGCCGTCAGGCTATGCGCGTGCTGTCGGGCGATCTAGGTAAAGTCGCCGAATCTTGGCGCAAAGATCTCATTCGCGCGGCCGCCTTGATCGAAGCCACGATTGATTTTGCAGACGAAGATGTACCCGTTGATGTCACGCCCGAGGTGAATTCTCTGTTAGACGGCGTGAAGGTACGCCTAGATAAAGAAATTGAAGGTGTTCAATCTGCTGAACGCATTCGATCCGGTTTTGAAGTTGCCATTGTAGGTGCGCCCAATGTCGGAAAGTCGACACTACTAAACGCACTCGCTGGACGTGAGGCGGCTATTACTTCTGAATATGCGGGTACGACCCGTGATGTGATAGAAGTTCGTATGGATATCAATGGTTTACCCGTTACCTTGCTCGATACGGCTGGTCTTCGCAAGACTGATGATCATGTTGAAGGTATTGGAATTGAACGCGCAAAAGAACGCGCCCAACAAGCCGATTTGCGCGTGTTTCTGTTGGAAAACGATAGGAAACCAGATTTTAAACCTCTCGAGGGTGATGTTATCTGTAGGGCGAAAGCGGATACCCTAGAAGACACCGAAGGGGCTGTTTCAGGAAAGACCGGACAAGGTGTTTCGGAGCTCATCCAAGATATCTCTCATAGGCTATCCAAGTTGGCGGGGCGTTCTGGTATCGCCACAAGAGAGCGACACCGTATTGCAATGGTGCGTGCTCACGAAGGTCTATCTGCAGCAAGCGCAGTCTTTGCCTTGGGTGCTGATCACTATGATATAGGTGCGGAAGAACTTCGCAGTGCGATTCGGGCGCTGGATTCGATCGTTGGCCGGGTTGATGTGGAAAATTTGCTGGATGAGATATTCTCCAGTTTCTGTATCGGAAAATAGGAGTGTTTCACGTGAAACATTTTGACGTCATCGTTGTTGGGGGAGGGCACGCTGGTTGTGATGCAGCTCATGCCTCCGCTCGCATGGGAGCGAAAACTGCTCTGGTCACATTGACGCTCGACGGAATTGGAGTGATGTCGTGTAACCCAGCTATTGGGGGACTCGGCAAAGGCCATTTGGTTCGTGAAGTTGATGCTCTTGATGGCGTCATGGGGCGTGTGGCGGACAAGGCTGGTATTCAGTTTAGACTTCTCAATAGGCGCAAGGGGCCAGCAGTTCAGGGCCCCAGAGCGCAAGCTGATCGCAAGATTTACCGCCAAGAAATGCTAAAAGAAATTCAATCCTGTGCAGGGTTGGATATTGTGATTGGCGAAGCCACCGATTTCATTATGTCTGATGACACGGTTTCGGGTGTCATGCTTGCAGACGGTTCCGAACTTACGTCTGACGCGGTGGTGCTTACCACCGGAACATTCCTTCGCGGTGTAATACACATTGGTGATGTTTCTCGACCTGGCGGGAGAATGGGTGATAAGCCGTCGATTAAACTCGCAGAACGCATCGATAGCTTTGAATTGCCACTTGGGCGATTAAAAACCGGGACGCCACCAAGGCTGGATGGACGAACAATTAAATGGGAATTGCTGGATTCTCAGCCTGGTGATGAAGACCCAGTAATGTTTTCATTCATGTCTGATCGTGTTTCGGCCAAACAGGTTTCTTGCGGGATAACGCATACTAATGAACGAACACATGAAATAATTCGGGATAATCTTGAAAAATCAGCAATGTATGGTGGTCATATCGATGGCGTTGGTCCTCGGTATTGCCCATCAATTGAAGACAAAATTGTCCGTTTTGCAGATAAAACATCTCACCAGGTCTTTTTAGAACCTGAAGGTGTTGATGATTTTACTGTGTACCCCAATGGTATTTCGACGTCTTTACCAGTGGATATCCAAGAGAGCTACGTTAAGTCTATCTATGGTTTGGAAGAGGCAAAGATCCTCCAGCCCGGGTATGCGATTGAGTATGACTATGTTGATCCGAGGGCACTTGATGCAGCACTTTCTGTACGAGATGTCCCAGGATTGTATTTGGCGGGACAAATCAACGGAACAACCGGATATGAGGAAGCCGCAGCTCAAGGCCTAGTTGCTGGTTTAAACGCTGCTTTGAAGTCCAAAGGAATGGAACCTCATCATTTCGGGCGATCCGACAGCTACATTGGGGTAATGATTGATGATCTCATCACGCGAGGCGTGACTGAGCCATATCGTATGTTCACTTCCCGAGCTGAATTCCGTCTGTCGTTACGGGCGGATAACGCTGATCAAAGGCTTACGCCAACGGGTATTCAGTTGGGATTAGTCGGATCTAAGCGTAAAGAGGTATTTCTTGAAAAGTTGAGGCTCTTGGAAAATACGAGAACGTCGCTCGAAGCTAAATCTTATACACCGAACGAAGCTAAGAAAGCGGGGATCGTTGTTAATAATGATGGCTCCCGGCGCAGTGCGTTTCAATTACTGTCATACCCTGATGTCTCCTTTGCCGATATCTCAGCTCTTGATGCGTCATTATCTGAAGTTCCGATATTCATTCAGGAACAGATATCCAAAGATGCTCTGTATTCAAACTACATTGAGCGTCAAAAACGCGATATTGAAGCTGTACGGCGCGATGAAAGTCATGTGATACCGGCTCAGTTTAGCTATGAAAACATTGATGGTCTTTCAAATGAGTTGCGCCGTAAGTTGGAAACAGCGCGTCCGGTCAATTTAGCACAGGCAGCGCGGATTGACGGCATTACTCCTGCTGCGCTAACTTTGTTGGCCGCTAAACTCAGACAATTCGCAAAAAAGGAACGCTCTGCGTGACTACTTCTCCAAATGCGATCGTTGAAAGACTGAATGTTTCACGTGAAACATTAGACCGCTTAGCACTTATCACAGAACTACTCGAAAAGTGGAATCCCAAGATAAACCTGGTGTCAAAAACAACGCTGGATGACATCTGGAACCGTCACATACTGGATTCTATAGAAGTTTATGAATGTGCTCTGAACCACAAAGAACACGGTGTATGGGTTGATATTGGGAGTGGGGGAGGCTTTCCTGGGCTTGTTGTTGCGATGTTGAACGCAGAAGCGGGCTATCCTTGGCGGCTTTCAATGATAGAAAGTGATGTACGTAAATGTACATTCCTTCGAACTGTTTTGCGTGAGACTGGTGTACAAGCCGTTGTTGAAACATCCAGAATTGAGGAATCTGAGCCCCAAAATGCAGATATTCTCTCTGCGCGCGCACTTTCTGATTTATCCAAGTTGTTAGAGTTTTCTGACTATCACTTAAAACTGGATGGTACTGCCATATTTCCAAAAGGTACTAGCTGGAAAAAAGAAGTCCTTGAGGCTCAGAAAACATGGAATTTTAAGTACGAGGTCACTACAAGTGATACTCAACCAGGTTCTGTAATATTGAATATTGAGGAAATCGAACGTGTCTGATCCCATTCGTGGTAGCGGTCCTAAAATTATTTCAGTTGCGAACCAAAAGGGCGGCGTTGGAAAGACCACCACAGCAATCAACCTTGCAGCAGCTCTGGTAGAAGAGGGTGTACGGGTTTTAGTGGTGGATTTGGATCCGCAGGGGAATGCCTCTACTGGGCTTGGTGTCGAGACAGCAGAACGTCAATTTAACACCTATGATCTTCTTCTTGGCGAAGCAGATCTTAAAGACGTGATACAATTTATCGATGATGAAGGAATGGCGATCATTCCCGCGACTGTTGATCTAAGTTCGGCAGATATTGAACTTATGTCGAACGAAAAGCGTTCTTTTTTACTCTATGACGCATTACGCCAACCGGCCATGGATGAGTTCGACTGGGACTATGTCCTAATTGACTGTCCGCCATCCCTGAACCTGTTGACAGTAAATGCTATGGTCGCTTCGGATTCTGTGTTGATCCCTCTGCAAAGTGAGTTTTTTGCCCTCGAAGGCCTATCACAACTTATGTTGACGGTTCGGGAGGTGCGTCAAACGGCCAACCCTAAGTTGCGGATCGAAGGGGTTGTTCTGACGATGTTCGACAAGCGAAATAACCTTTCTCAACAGGTTGAGGAAGATGCGCGGGCGAATTTGGGTGAAATAGTCTTTAATACTAAAATTCCGCGTAATGTACGGGTTTCTGAAGCTCCCTCTTTCGCGCAACCCGTTTTGCAGTATGATCCTTTGTCAAAAGGGGCCGAAGCTTATCGTGCGTTGGCGCGCGAAGTTTTGGATAAACATCTTGGAATCGACGCTTAAGTTAACTTGAGGAGACGAGCATGGCTGATAACAAAGTAAAGTCGCGCGGATTGGGCCGTGGATTGTCTGCCTTGATGGCGGACGTGAATGAAAACACCGCTCCAAATGGCTCGGAAGTGGAGCGTCGGCCCGATATGATGGTCCCGATCGAGAAGATCGAACCAAACCCAGATCAGCCACGGCGTCGTTTCGATCCTGAGCATTTGGAAGACCTGGCAAATTCTATTCGAGAGAAAGGTGTCATCCAGCCTCTGATTGTTCGGAAAAAGCCTGGATCTGATGGTATCTTCGAAATTGTAGCGGGTGAACGCCGTTGGCGGGCCTCTCAGAAAGCTCAGATGCATGAGCTTCCGGTTGTTGTGCGCGAGCTGAATGATACCGAGGTGCTAGAGATAGCCATCATCGAAAATATTCAACGCGCAGATTTGAACCCTGTCGAAGAGGCTGCTGGTTATCGTCAGTTGATGGACCGCTTTGGTCACACACAGGAAGTGCTTTCCAAAGCACTGGGTAAAAGCCGTAGCCACATTGCAAACCTTATGCGTTTGCTCAATTTGCCAGATGACATCCAGTCCTTGCTGGAAGAGGGGAAGTTGAGCGCGGGGCATGCGCGTGCACTGATCACCTCTGATCATGCGCGTGAGATTGCACGACGTATTGTTTCTGAAGGATTGTCGGTGCGACAGACCGAAGGTCTTGTTAAGAAGTTCGCTTCGGGTGACTTGGAAAAACCTAAGAAAGCCAAACCAGTAAAAGATGCCGACACTAAGGCGCTTGAGGGGGATCTTTCCGCAAATATCGGCATGAAGGTTTCGATTGATCACAAGGCTGGTGGGGAGTCTGGGCAGATCACCATCAAGTATTCTGATATGGATCAGCTTGATGAACTTTGCCGCATTCTCAGCGCGACCTAATTGGCACTTTGCCTGAATGGATTAAGAGGGCCCGGGTGACTGGGCCTTTATCTGTTTGGGCGCGTCCAAATAAAGACTAGAACGCAACACAGCGTAATCGCTTGAATTGTCAGTATCTTTGCACTCAAACCCAGTACTACTGACAGCCCAAATACAGCTAGGATCGATAAGGTAGCCAATCGTTTTGCCGATGGATTGATCGCACCATTATTTTGCCAGTCTTGAATAGGCGGGCCAAGTTTTGGGTGTTCGATGATCCAGGCGTGTAAGCGTTCAGAACTTCGAGAAAAGCAAAATGCTGCGAGAAGTAGGAATGGAACCGTGGGCAATAGTGGAAGGATGATGCCAATCAGGCCCAATGTAACTGCTAATAGGCCAATACATCCCCAAATATACCGCATATTGTTATTCTACCAATATCTCGGCGAGCAGGGTGTTCAATACCATACGTCCGTCCTGACTTGCAAAGAGCCGATTTGAAGATCGGCGGATCATTCCAATACTCTCAAGATGGGCGAGGGATTCGGGATTTAAAGAGCGTTTTGACAATTTTTCCCAGCGTGTCAGATCAACGCCTTCATTCAATCGCAGGCCCATCATCATCATCTCATCAGCTTGATCTTCTAAAGAAATGGTTTGCCGCAAATTTTCCCCAGATCCTTCGGATACAGATGCCAGCCAGCGATCTGGATTACGCCAGCTTTCTGTTGCAAACTTTTCGCCATCTAACGTTACACGCCCGTGCGCGCCGGGGCCAATCCCGACGTAGTCTCCGTAACGCCAATAAATCAAATTGTGCCGACTTTCAGAACCAGGCTTAGCGTAGTTTGAAACTTCATATCCTTCGAGGCCAGCTTCAGCACAGATGTCGCCAGTTACTTGATACATGTCGGCAGATGCGTCGTCTTCGGGAAGGCCGCGTAGTTTGCCTTTGGCATAGCGGTCGCCAAATGCCGTGCCGGTTTCGATCATCAACTGGTAGAGTGACAGATGATCAATCGTCATAGCCAAGGCTTCTCTTAACTCTGCTTGCCATGCATCAACAGATTGATCTTGGCGTGCATAGATTAAGTCAAAACTCACGCGTTCAAATGTATGCCGCGCAATGTCGAAAGCTGCCTTTGCTTCGGACACAGAGTGGATGCGGCCTAGGCGTTTAAGATCTCTGTCGTTGAGGGCCTGAATGCCCATCGAAACCCGGCTGATTCCGCCTTGGCGGTAAGCGGCAAAGCGTCCAGCTTCCACTGAACCGGGGTTGGCCTCTAATGTGATTTCCAGATCGTTGGCCGTTGGCCAGGTGGTTCGAATTCTATCAATGATGGCAGAAACGACATCTGGATCCATCAGCGATGGCGTACCACCACCAAAAAAGACTGAATTTAAAACGCGCCCTTGGGTTTCTGATCCGACGCGGTCTAACTCGGTTAAGTAGGCGTTAAGCCATTGTTTTTGATCAATTTTACGAGATACGTGCGAGTTGAAATCGCAATAGGGGCATTTGGCCTGACAAAAGGGCCAATGAATATAAAGGCCAAAGCCCCCGTATTTCCAATCTTCAGCCAAAACAGCCAACCAGGAACTGTGAAACCGCGCGACCGCGGTGACTGATTTTGTTTTTCACTGCTTTGTCCATTTCGGCGCAGGTGATGTCATACCCCTCTGGCACGAACATCGGGTCATAGCCAAACCCACCTTCGCCACGGATTGGCCAGATCAAAGAACCGGGCATCACACCTTCGAAAACTTCGTCGTGACCATCGGGCCAAGCGATCACCAATGTGCAGCGGAACTGCGCGCTACGAGGGGCGTCTTCACCCTTTGCGGAAATTTCATCATTGGCACGCGTCATCGCCATCATGAAATCACGGCCGTTATCCGTTTCGGCCCAGTCAGCTGTATAAACACCTGGTGCACCATCAAGCGCATCGATGGTAATGCCACTGTCGTCTGAAAGGGCGGGGAGGCCCGTCGCTTTGGCAGCAGCGTGCGCTTTGATGCGTGCATTTCCAACGAATGTGTTTTCGGTTTCTTCTGGTTCAGGTAAATCCATGTCACCTGCACCCACAACGGTCACACCATGAGGGGCGAGTATTTCGCTAATCTCTGCTAACTTGCCTTTGTTGTGGGTGGCGACCAAAAGACGGTCGCCATCAAATTTGCGGGTCATGCGACAGCTGCCAATTGTGCTTCTGCCAATTCGGATACACCTTTTTCAGCAAGGTCCATCAACTGATTCATTTGATCGCGAGAGAAGACAGAGCCTTCGGCGCTCATTTGGATTTCGATCAGGGATTTGTTGCCCAGCATGATAAAGTTGCCGTCAACGCCGGCTTCGGAATCTTCGGGGTAATCCAAATCAAGTACAGGCTGACCGGCATAGATCCCGCAAGAAATTGCAGCAACCGGATGCACCAGCGGATCAGTCACAATCTCGCCTGTCTTCATCAGCTTGTTAACCGCAAGGCGCAATGCAACCCAACCACCAGTGATAGATGCGCAGCGTGTGCCGCCATCTGCTTGGATCACGTCACAGTCTACTGTGATCTGGCGTTCACCCAAAGCAACGCGATCAACGCCTGCGCGCAGGGAGCGGCCAATCAACCGTTGAATTTCAACGGTTCGACCGCCTTGCTTGCCCGCAGCCGCCTCACGGCGCATGCGAGATGATGTTGAGCGGGGAAGCATGCCATATTCAGCAGTCACCCAACCCAGACCAGACCCTTTGATGAAGGGCGGGACCCGTGATTCAAGGCTTGCCGTACACAGAACATGAGTGTCGCCCATTTTGATCAGGCAAGAGCCCTCGGCGTGTTTAGTTACGTTAGTTTCAATGGAAACTTCACGCATTTCATTCAGCTGACGTCCTGAAGGGCGCATAGGGAAATCCTTTATCTCGGGCTATTTGGTTGGCCAACGGATACAGGGGCGAACGGGCAATGTGCAAGCCCGATTGAGCTTTGTGCTTGCGCGCCGGTGTGTGCAGCATAAATTGATATCCATGATGGATGACCGCCGGAACACTTTAGATGAGATGAATGATCGCTCGCGTGAGGTATTCCGCCGTGTGGTCGAAGGGTATTTAGAAACTGGAGGGCCGGTGGGTTCTCGTACCTTGACCCGAGAGCTTTCTGAAAAAGTATCGGCTGCGACTGTACGCAATGTGATGCAAGATCTCGAGTACCTTGGGTTGCTCGATAGCCCGCATATCAGTGCAGGGCGGGTACCAACGCAGCAGGGGTTGCGGATGTTTGTCGACGGATTGCTAGAAGTCCGCGATTTGGATCAGCAAGATCAGCAGATGATCGACGCTACGGTAGAGCGAAATAGCGCTGATGTTGGGGGGCTGCTTGATCGCGTTGGGTCAGCTCTTTCAGGCGTGACGCAAGGTGCATCCTTGGTTCTGGCACCCAAACACGAAGCGCCGATTCGTCATATTGAATTTGTTAGCCTGTCCCATGACCGCGCTTTGGTGGTGTTGGTCATGGCGGATGGCCACGTCGAAAACCGATTGTTCACCCCGCCGCCGGGGCAAACGCCAAGCTCGATGCGAGAAGCTGCGAACTTTCTAAACTCTTTCATCGAAGGCCGTACGTTGTCTGCTCTGCAAACGGTGATTCGGAAAGAAATTGCGCATCGCCGGCAAGAGATCGACGAATTATCGCGAACTTTGATTGATAGTGGTTTGGCGCAATGGGCAACCGAAAGCGGTGGGGAAGAACGACTTATCGTGCGGGGGCGCTCAAATTTGTTGGATGACACCCACGGTGAAGAGGATTTCGACCGCATTCGAACGCTGTTTGATGACCTTGAACGTAAACGTGATATCGCAGATTTCTTAGAATTGGCAGATCAAGGCGACGGTGTGCGCATTTTTATTGGTTCTGAGAACAAACTTTTTTCACTTTCGGGTTCCTCTTTGGTGGTGTCTCCATATATGAACGCTGATCGAAAGATTGTGGGTGCTGTTGGGGTCATTGGACCCAAGCGGCTGAACTATGGACGGATCGTGCCGATTGTGGATTATACGGCGCAACTGGTCGGGAAATTGATCTCGGACCGGACCTAGAGGTGAAGTATGGCAGAGCCAAACGAAAATGAATTTCTGGATGATCTCGCAGAAGCGGAAGCTGAAACTTATGCGGATCTTGATGAACTCGAAGATGAAGCCATTGAGCTGGATGAGCTGAAAGCAGAACGCGACGAATACAAAGATCGCTGGATGCGTGCGATGGCTGACGCTGAAAACGCACGCAAGCGTGGCGACAAAGCGCGTCGTGATGCTGAAATGTACGGCGGCTCCCGCCTCGCCCGTGACATGTTGCCGGTCTATGACAACATGAAGCGCGCGATGGAAGCGATCACCGACGAGCAAAAGCAAGCGGCACCAGCTGTGATCGAAGGTATCGAGCTAACCATGCGTGAGCTTTTGAATGTGTTCAAAAAGCACGGCCTCGCGGTAATTGCGCCTGAAGTTGGCGACAAGTTTGATCCGAACCAACACGAAGCGATGTTCGAAGCGCCTGTGCCTGGCACAAAGGCTGGTGACATTATTCAGGTATCGATCGAGGGCTTTATGCTTCACGACCGTTTGCTGCGTCCTGCGCAAGTTGGCGTCAGCTCCATGGCGGGCTGATCCACTCAGAAATTTATGCTACAAAGCCCTCGATCATCGGGGGCTTTTTCTTTTGCGAAAACTAATATTTAGCATCTTTATTCTGTTTATGACCGGCAGCGCCGCAGTCACACAGGAATATCCCGATTATTGGGAGCCTTATGTAAATGATTTTGCGTATCTTCTGTCGGAGGAAGACGAAGAAATCATCCGCGAAAAACTGAGAGAAGTGCGCGCAGAGGCGGGCATAGAATTCGCTGTGGTGATTATTGATCGTATGTCAGATTACGGGCATGACGGCGCAATAGAGCCCTTTGCGACTGGGCTTTTCAATCATTGGGGTATTGGCGATTCCACCCGCAATGACGGTGTGTTGTTGCTGGTTTCACGATTGGACAGGTTGCTTCGCGTCGAAGTGGGCTCTGGCTATGGTGATGCCAAGAATGATGCGATGGCTGCGATCATTGATGAAAAGATTGTGCCGTTGTTCCGACTTGATGAATATGAAAAGGGAATTAATCGCGGTGTGGATTCCATTATTCACGAGGTGACTGGCACGTGGCCCGGCGAGTTCAACGCAAGTATTCTTGAAAAATTAAAAAATCGTATTTCCTTTGGTTTGAATGTGATCGGTGATTGGATTGCGGTCGTTTATGCGTTTGCAGCTGGCTTGGGCTTTCGTTTGTACCGTCGGTGGAAACGTAACAAGCCGCGGACTTGCCCTGTAGATGGGAACAAGATGTACCGCGTTGATGAGCTTCAGGATGATGCGTATCTGAAAGAAGGTGAGAAAGTCGAAGAGCGGTTAAAGAGCGTAGACTATGATGTCTGGCTTTGTGATCAGTGTGATCATCGGACGATCGAATCTTACAAAAGTTGGTTTAGCAACTATGGTGCGTGCCGCAGCTGCAACTTTAAAACCTTAGAAGGTAAGTCAACGATCGTTGAACAAGCGACGACAAGCTCGACTGGGTTAAAGCGCGTTGATTATAATTGTAAGAATTGTAACGACCACTACCATACTCATGTGACGATTCCGCAGAAGAGTAAAAGCTCTTCTTCATCCTCTAGTGGAGGCTTTGGTGGTGGATCGTCGTCTGGGGGCGGCGCCAGCGGGAGCTGGTAAATCAGTCCCTCAGGGATTTTAGCTCGTACAATAAATCTAGCGCATCTTTAGGGGAGAGATTGTCAGGGCTGATATCGTCCAATCGCGTCTCAACGGCTGATGGGCCCTTTACGGGTGGCACGGTTGGGCTTGGTGCCGCTGCGAAGAGCGGAAGGTCATCAATGAGCGCCTTTTGGTTGCCGCCTTCACGCTCTCCTTTTTCAAGCATCTCCAACACGTCGCGCGCACGTGATACAACTGAGGGTGGTAGGCCGGCAAGCTGTGCGACTTGTACACCATAGCTCCGATCTGCTGCGCCGCGTTTCACTTCGTGAAGGAAAATAACTTCGCCGTCCCACTCTTTGACAGTCACAGTCGCGTTGTCGACGCCCTTAAGTTTACCAGCGAGGGCGGTCATTTCATGATAGTGCGTCGCGAAGAGTGCACGTGATTTATTTACCTCATGCAGATGCTCAAGCGTGGCCCAAGCGATGGATAGGCCGTCATAGGTCGCAGTGCCGCGACCAATTTCATCTAGGATCACCAGCGCACGGTCATCTGCTTGATTGAGGATGGCCGCTGTTTCCACCATTTCGACCATAAATGTAGATCGTCCTCGGGCCAGATCATCAGATGCGCCAACGCGTGAAAACAACTGACTGACGATCCCAATTTTTGCGCTGGCTGCCGGTACGTAACTGCCCATTTGCGCCAACAACGCAATCAGCGCGTTTTGACGAAGGAATGTCGATTTACCGGCCATGTTTGGGCCGGTAAGCAGCCAAATGCTTGCGTCGTCTCCACCAGAAAGATCGCAGTCGTTTGCCACAAATGGTGTGCCGCCTTGCTTGCGAAGTGCGGCCTCTACAACTGGATGACGCCCGGCGGTAATTTCGAAATCATGGCTGTCGTTCACCTCTGGGAGGCACCAGTTTTCAGCGATCGAAAGCTCTGCCAAAGCGGCTTGCAGATCAAACTCTGCAAGCGCCCGCGCCGTACTGGATATTCTCGCAGATGACGCCAATACTGCATCTTTTAAGGTGGAATAGAGCCGTTTTTCAATTTCAAGCGCGGTGTTGCCTGCATTTAAAATCTTGGTTTCAAGTTCTGAAAGCGCGACTGTCGTAAACCGCACTTGATTGGCAGTGGTTTGACGATGAATAAAGGTTTCAGACAATGGCGGAGACATCATCGCGTCTGCGTGTTTTGCAGTGGTTTCGATGAAATAGCCCAAAACATTGTTGTGCTTGATCTTAAGCGCCGTGATGCCAGTCTGCTCAGAATACTGCGCTTGCATTCCTGCAATCACGCCACGCCCTTCGTCACGCAATTGGCGTGCTTCGTCGAGCTCTGGGTCATAGCCCGGCGCGATAAATCCACCATCTCGGGCCAATAGTGGAGGTTCGGCGATCAAGGCTTGGTCTAGTAGATCGTTGAGGTCTTCGTGGCCTTTGAGCGCAGCCAAAGCTTCGGTCAAAACTTGCGGTAATTCCGCATACGCATTTGACGCAATCGTTTCAGCCTGTGTGAGTCCATTGCGAATGGCCGCAAGATCCCTGGGACCGCCCCGGTCAAGCGAAAGGCGTGAGAGTGCTCGGTCTATGTCTGGAACGCGCTTGAGTGCGTCGTGCACGTCAGATGCGGTGTCGCGATGGTTCACGAAGTAACTGACGGCATTCAATCGTGATTGCACGGTTGCTAAGGCGAGCGAAGGGGATGACAGACGACGCTCTAACAAGCGTGCGCCACCAGAGGTGACCGTTTTATCTATGATGGACAATAGCGAACCTGCGCGGCCACCGCTTAGCGCGTGAGTCAACTCTAGATTGCGTCGTGTTGCAGCATCGATCTGCATCGTGCCGCCTGTGATTTCCCGCAAAGGCGGGCGGAGCAAGGGGAGCTTTCCCTTTTGTGTGATCTCTAGATAATCAACAATCGCACCCAAAGCGCCAACTTCCGGGCGGGTGAAGTTCCCGAAGGCATCCAAACCTTGCGCCCCAAATAAACCAGCGACGCGCTTTTCAGCGGAAGTACTATCAAAGGCACCGCGTGAAACCGGTGTGATCGACACGCCCATTTCAAGTACGACGTCTTGCAAATCGGCCTCGGTCCCTTCGGCAACGAGCAACTCAGAAGGTGCCAGCCGCGCGAGTTCGGCGCCAAGTCGAACCCGGGGCAATACCATTACATGCAAAGCGCCCGTAGAAATATCTGCCCACGCCAACGCACTTTCATCGCGCACCGATGCATATGCGGCCAAGAAGTTATGGCGTCTCGCATCCAAGAGAGAATCTTCTGTCAGGGTTCCCGGGGTGACCAACCGGACAACTTCGCGACGAACGACAGCTTTGTATCCACGCTTTTTCGCTTCGGCAGGGCTTTCCATCTGTTCACACACAGCGACACGAAAGCCTTTGCGAATGAGCGTAAGGAAATACCCTTCGGCGGCGTGATGAGGCACGCCACACATCGGAATTTCGTTTCCGTTGTGCTTGCCGCGTTTTGTCAGCGCAATATCAAGCGCCTCTGCCGCCGCGATCGCGTCGTCAAAAAACATCTCATAGAAATCGCCCATTCGGTAAAACAAAAGCGCATCTGGATGTGCCTCTTTGATCTCGAGATATTGGGCCATCATGGGCGTGACGCCAGATTTTGATGCGCTCACAGAATTCATTCCTCATTGGTCTTAACGAGGTTTAACAAAATCCGATCTATAGGCGAAACCCGAAATCGTGGGGAGTTTTGGCGCTAACATGTTGAGACGGAAATTTGCCTCCGCTAAGACGGCATGTACCTAATGAGAAAGCAGTTGCCATGACCAAGACCAAAGTCACCCCGGAAGAAGCGCTTGCGTTCCATCTGGAGCCAACGCCAGGCAAGTTTGAAATCAACGCGACTGTCCCCATGACCACGCAGCGGGATCTCTCGCTTGCTTATTCCCCTGGTGTGGCAGTCCCATGTGAGGCAATCGCTGCAGATCCAGCGACAGCTTATGATTACACCAACAAGGGAAATCTGGTTGCTGTGATTTCAAACGGCACCGCGGTTCTTGGGCTAGGTAATTTGGGCGCACTTGGGTCTAAGCCTGTGATGGAAGGCAAAGCGGTTTTGTTCAAACGTTTTGCTGATGTAAATTCGATCGATATCGAGCTTGATACCGAAGACACGGAAGAGTTCATCAATGCCGTTAAGTTGATGGGGCCAACCTTTGGCGGCATCAATCTTGAAGACATCAAAGCGCCAGAGTGTTTCATTATTGAGCAGAGGCTCAAGGATGAAATGGACATCCCAGTATTCCACGATGACCAGCATGGTACGGCAGTGATTTGTGCAGCAGGCCTGATCAATGCGCTGAAGCTGTCTGGCAAAAAGATTGAAGACGTCAAAATTGTTCTGAACGGTGCGGGCGCAGCTGGGATTGCCTGTATTGAACTGGTTAAATCCATGGGTGCAAAGCCAGAAAACTGCATTGTTTGTGATACCAAGGGTGTTATCTATCAGGGCCGTACCGATGGCATGAACCAGTGGAAGTCAGCCCATGCGGTAAAAACAGAGCTTCGTACTTTGGGCGATGCGATGAAGGGTGCGGATGTTTTCCTTGGTGTGTCTGCCAAAGGCGCGGTGACGCAGGCCATGGTGGAAAGCATGGCCAAAGATCCGCTGATCTTTGCGATGGCTAATCCTGATCCAGAAATCACCCCGGAAGAGGCTCAAGCCGTTCGCAAAGACGCAATCGTCGGCACCGGCCGTTCTGACTATGCCAACCAAGTGAACAATGTTTTGGCGTTTCCATATTTGTTCCGTGGTGCACTCGACATTCACGCACGTGCGATCAATGACGAAATGAAAATCGCCTGTGCCGAAGCTTTGGCAGAATTGGCGCGCGAAGACGTGCCGGATGAAGTTGCGATGGCCTATGGTCGTAAGCTTTCTTTTGGGCGCGACTACATCATTCCGACGCCGTTTGATCCGCGGTTGATTACACGCATTCCACCTGCCGTTGCGCGTGTTGGGATGGATACCGGTGTGGCACGTCGCCCGATTATCGACATGGACACCTACGAGGCCAATTTGCGGTCGCGCATGGACCCGACTGCGACCATCCTGCGTGGCATGAATGCGCGAGCGCGTAATGCTCAGGCGCGGATGATCTTTGCCGAAGGTGATGATCCACGGGTATTACGCGCCGCTGTGACCTACCAGCGTTCTGGTTTGGGGAAGGCGCTGGTGGTTGGCCGTGAACTTGATGTTGCGGAAAAACTCGAGGCCGCAGGGCTCGCTGATGCCGTTTCCGAAATCGAGGTTGTGAACGCAGCCAACACAAAGCATCTGCAAACCTACAAAGAGTTTCTTTACAATCGCCTGCAACGGAAAGGTTTTGATCGCCATGATGTGCACCGGCTTGCTGCGCGCGATAGGAACGTCTTTGCATCTTTGATGCTGGCCCATGGGCACGGCGACGGTTTGGTAACCGGTGCGACGCGTAAATCGGCGCATGTCCTGGAAAACATCAATCACGTGTTTGATGCAAATGCCGAGGCTGGCGCAGTGGGGGTGACTGCGATCTTGCACAAAGGCCGCATCGTGCTGATGGCAGATACATTGGTTCACGAATGGCCAGATGAGATCGATCTTGCAAATATTGCAGAACGTTGCGCAGGTGTCGCGCGCCACATGGGCCTAGAGCCGCGTGTTGCATTTGTTAGCTTTTCGACCTTTGGGTATCCGGTCTCTGAGCGGGCAGAAAAGATGCACCTCGCGCCAGCAATCTTGGATCAGCGCGGAGTCGACTTTGAGTACGAAGGCGAAATGACCGTTGATGTTGCCCTAAACCCGACGGCACAAGAGGCGTATCCCTTCCAACGCCTGACCGGCCCAGCGAATATCTTGGTGGTTCCAGCGCGTCACTCTGCAAGCATTTCCGTCAAATTGATGCAGGAAATGGCGGGGGCGACGGTGATTGGCCCAATCCTATCCGGGGTGGATAACTCGATTCAGGTTTGTTCCACCACTGCGACGTCTAATGATATCGTTAACATGGCGATTCTGGCGGCCTGTAAGGTAGGTTAAGATAGACCTCAGCTAAAAAATGTAAGATACCATAAAGAGACCTATTGTATCATTTTTCTTTTTAGTTGAGGCGTTTATGGCTATCTACAACTTAGGATCGATTAATGCTGATCTGTTTTATCAGGTCCCGCATCTGCCGGGCCCTGGTGAAACGCTAG
The DNA here is from genome assembly GCA_947498415.1 of uncultured Paracoccaceae bacterium. GTDB lineage: Bacteria > Pseudomonadota > Alphaproteobacteria > Rhodobacterales > Rhodobacteraceae > Cognatishimia. Next base: position 487,088 of record CANMKB010000001.1, on the reverse strand, counting down.
CCGCCAAAAACATGAATAAGGGGCTTGGTGGTAAGGGTGCCAATATGTCGGTCGCAGCCTCTCGGGCCGCTTCGCTGGTTTCTCATATAGGTGCAATTGGTTCAGACGGTGCATGGGCCCGTCAACGGCTTTTGGAGTATGGTGTAGATACACGGCACATCGCCGTGTTTGATAATATCGATACCGGCCATGCGATCATCAATGTGGATTCCGAAGGAGAAAACGCGATCGTTTTGTACTCCGGTGCCAACAAAGCGATCTCTGAAAACATGATCGGCAAAGCACTAAGTGAAAGTGCGCATGGTGATACGCTCCTGATCCAAAACGAGACAAACAATCAGGTGTATGCAGCCAAGATGGGCCGCGACCTTGCGATGTATGTTGCCTATGCCGCAGCACCGTTTGACGCTGCAGCAGTCAAAGAAATACTGCCACTTTTGGATTTTCTCATCCTGAACGAAGTGGAGGCAGAGCAGTTGACACAGGCGCTGGGCGTTCCAGTTGATGAGTTGCCAGTGGCTGATGTGGTCATCACGCTCGGGGCCAAAGGCTGCCGTTGGATACATACCACCAAAGGCACAAGCCGCGATTTTCCGGCGCATTCCGTCCCTGTCGTCGACACGACCGGGGCAGGGGATACATTTACCGGTTATCTGCTCTCTGCCAAAGATCGCGGTTTGCCGATGGAGCAGGCCATTACATTGGCGATGCGCGCTGGGGCGCTGATGGTCATGCGCATGGGCACTGCTGATGTGATCCCAGATTTAAAGGAAGTACAGGCTGCACGGTTCTAGCGCAGCCTATCTCAAGTTCATTCAATTAGTATTTGTTGGCAAAGGGTGCATCGCTGCCCCACAAAGCCTTAACCGTTTTGTCGCGACCACAGGCCGTGCGATAACGTTTGTACGCCTCTGACTGGCGTTTTGGGCCAAAGCGGGTCAGAACCACTTTGCTGCCTTTGTAGTAATCCTGATGGTAATCTTCGGCTTTGTAGAATTTGGCAGCGGGCAAAATTGGCGTGACAACTTTTTTCCCAAGGTCAGACTGCGCACTCGCTTTTGCGGCTTCTGCGGCCGCTTTTTGGGCATTGTTTTTGTAGAACACCGCAGTCCGATAACTTTCGCCACGGTCGCAGAATTGTCCGCCTGCGTCAGTCGGATCAACAGACCTAAAGAACAAGTTTAGCAGCTGGTCTCTTGAGACCTTGCTGTTGTCAAATGTGATTTCCACGGCTTCGTAGTGGCCCGTACCACCGCTACCCACTTGTTTGTAAGTTGGGTTTGCGGTCGAGCCTCCGGTATAACCAGAGACGGCCTCTTTCACACCAGTGACGCTTTCAAAGTCGCTTTCCACGCACCAAAAACAACCGCCTGCCACAACAAGCTTTTCTGTTCCAGCCTGCGCATTTGTACCCGATAGGGCGGCGCCGACCGCGATGAGGGCGCCCAATAGGGTTATCTTAAAATTCGTAGCGTTTCGCATGTCCTGTCCTCCAAGAGTTGCCGGAAGGTTGCACGGTGGTGCTGCGTGACTCAAGTCACGGGCGCGTTAGGTCACGCGTTGGTGAAACCGCGCGAGAATTAAAATTTGTTTATGTAAAGTAAGTAAATAAAAAGGGCCCGCCAAAATGGCAGGCCCTTTCACATCTAAATCAATGTGAGATTACTTGTTTGCTACGCGCTTGTTACGCATCGCGATCAGTTTCAGCCGCAGTGCGTTCAGCTGAATAAAGCCCGCCGCATCTGTTTGATCATATGCGCCCATGTCTTCTTCAAAGGTCACGTGCTCTTCGGAGTACAAAGAGTGATCAGACCAGCGGCCAACCGTGCGCACGTGGCCTTTGTACAGCTTCAGGCGAACGGTCCCTGTCACATGCTCTTGGCTTGCGTCAATCGCGGCCTGCAGCATTTCGCGCTCTGGGGAATACCAGTACCCGTTATAGATCAGCTCTGCGTATTTCGGCATAAGTTCGTCTTTCAGGTGCATCGCGCCACGGTCCATGGTGATGGATTCGATGCCACGGTGCGCCTCTAGCATGATGGTCCCGCCCGGTGTTTCGTAAATACCGCGGGATTTCATGCCAACATAACGGCCTTCGACCAGATCAAGACGGCCAACGCCATGCTTGCGGCCATATTCGTTCAGCTCGGTCAACACAGTCGCCGGAGACATCTCGACACCGTTGATGGAAACTGGATCACCTTTTTCAAAGCCGACTTCGATGAATTCAGGGGTGTCAGGCGCCTCTTCTGGGCTCACTGTCCGCTGGTAGACGTATTCTGGTGCGTCTTCTGCTGGGTCTTCCAGAACTTTACCTTCGGAAGAGGTGTGGAGCAGGTTGGCATCAACAGAGAAAGGTGCTTCACCGCGTTTGTCTTTCGCGATTGGGATCTGATGCTTTTCAGCAAATTCGATCAGCTTGGTCCGGCTGCCCAAATCCCATTCACGCCAAGGTGCGATCACGGCGATGTCTGGGTTCAGCGCATAAGCGGCCAGCTCAAAACGAACCTGGTCGTTGCCTTTGCCGGTTGCACCGTGAGACACCGCGTCAGCACCAGTGGCTTCGGCGATTTCAATCAAACGCTTGGAGATCAGCGGACGCGCGATGGATGTGCCGAGCAGGTACAGACCTTCGTACACCGCATTTGCGCGGAACATTGGGAAAACGAAGTCTCGCACGAATTCCTCACGCAGATCTTCGATGTAGATGTTACTTGGATCAATCCCCAGCAGCTCTGCCTTTTTGCGAGCAGGCTCTAGCTCTTCGCCCTGACCAAGGTCAGCGGTAAAGGTAACGACTTCGCAACCGTATTCGGTTTGCAGCCATTTCAGGATGATCGAGGTATCAAGGCCACCGGAATAGGCCAGAACAACTTTCTTGGGCGCGGACATTTCATTTTCCTTCAGACGGGCAACGATGGGCCGATATCGCTTTTTGTGTGCTGGGGCAAGCGGTGAGGGTCATGCGACTTGATCTGAGTGCCAAAAAAGCTGATTACCCTCGCAATTGATTGCGAAATTGGGGGCTTTTATGGGCTTTAAGTTATTTATTCATTCTTTGAGTCTAATATTGAGAAATTGGATGGATGCGGTCCGAATTTCGGTACCGATGACAGTTCCGATGATCCTGAGTTTATTCATCTTTGAAAATGCGACCGTAGGATCGGTTGTCGGATTCTCAGATCTATTTACTAAGATTGCTGTATGGGGGCTGATATTTGCAATAGGAACGCTTTGGACCGCGGTTTCCTGGCATCGATATGTTTTACTTGAGGAAGTTCCTAGCGGATTGGTTCCTACTTTTCACTTACAAATCTGGCCGTACTTTTGGCGTGGGGTGCTGATTGCGTTGGTGCTCGGACTTGCGATGCTATTTGCTGCTTTTGTGACAAGCGCGATTGCCTCAGCTGTTGGTGTGCCTTTATTGGCTGTTGCGTCTACATTAATACTAACATTGCTGATGTCTTGGACGTTCTACTTGTTGTCTCCGATATTGCCTGCGGCTGCTTTGGGGCAAAAAATGTCCTTTGCGCAAGCTTGGGAGCATAGCGAAGATTTTGCCGGTGCGATCTTTGCGCTGACGATATCTCACTTGGTTTTTGTTGGTGTACTGAACTTTGTTTTAGGCATGATTGCAGGTCAACTAGGACCTATCGGTGTATTTCTTTCGGTTGTTGTGAACTGGTTTAGCATAATGTTGGGAATTAGTGTGCTTACTTCGATCTATGGCGTCGTCGTTGAAGAGCGTACGCTCTAATACAGTATCCCATTGTATTCTTTCCCGTCGGCCCTTGCCATTGGCTGGGGCCTGCGGCACGAACGTTCTCATGACCGAATTTCGCACCCTTGCCCGTACCGCCGAAGCTGCCATGCGCAGCGTTTTCGAAGCGACCCCATTGCAGCGCAATGCTCATTTGTCGTTGCGGTATGGGGCTGACATTTACCTTAAGCGCGAAGATTTGACCCCTGTACGCAGTTACAAATTGCGTGGGGCATTTAATGCGATGCGTAAGGTTTTAGCCGCTGACGTGTCTAAAGATCTTTTTGTCTGCGCATCAGCTGGAAATCACGCGCAGGGCGTGGCCTATATGTGCAAGCACTTTGGTGTCAAAGGTGTGATCTTTATGCCGGTTACGACACCTCAGCAAAAGATTTTCAAAACTAAAGTCTTTGGCGAAGGCTCTATCGAAGTGCGATTGGTGGGTGACTACTTTGACGATACTTTGGCCGCAGCGCAGGACTATTGCATCAAAGCCAATGGCACCTTTTTGTCGCCATTTGACGATGAAGATGTGATCGAAGGGCAGGCGTCTGTTGCCGCAGAACTTTTGACCCAGCTTGGCCGGGCGCCGGATCGGGTGGTTTTGCCTGTGGGTGGCGGTGGTTTGTCGGCGGGTGTGACGAGTTTTTTCGGGGACGAAATTCAATTTACGTTGGTTGAACCTGCTGGCGGGGCAAGCCTGACGGCTGCCCTGAAAGCCGGGGCGCCAGATACGTTAGAGCAGGTTGATGGATTTGTGGATGGCGCAGCTGTTGCGCGTATTGGAGTCAAAACCTTTGCCCGACTGGCGCACATTAAACCCGAGGATGTCATCGCGGCGCCGGAAGATCGTATTTGCACCACGATTCTAGAAATGCTGAATGTCGAGGGCATTGTGTTAGAGCCCGCTGGCGCCCTGGCGATTGATGCATTGGAAGATGTGGCGGACCAGATCAAAGGTAAAACTGTGGTTTGTGTGACATCTGGCGGGAATTTTGACTTTGAGCGTTTGCCTGAGGTGAAAGAGCGTGCGCAGCGATATTCGGGTGTGAAGAAATACTTTATTCTTCGGCTGCCGCAGCGCCCTGGCGCGTTGAAAGAGTTTCTAAGCATTCTGGGCCCAGAAGACGATATCGCGCGCTTTGAATACCTAAAGAAATCCGCACGAAATTTTGGATCTGTCTTAATAGGTATTGAAACGAAAAAGCCGGAAAACTTTAAAACTTTTTTTGAACGACTTGATGGTACTGGGATGACTTATACAGACATCACACAAGATGAAATGTTGGCGCAATTCTTGATCTGATTTTACGCGGACAATCTTTGCTGGAGCCCTTGTTCAAAAATGACGCGTGATTTTTGGTAAGTTTGAGTGATGACTTTTAGGTCAGCATCCTCAAGCTGATTTTGCGAGGCTGCAAGTTCCGCCGCCTCACATCGCTTTGACAGTTCTTGAAAGCCCAAACTTGCCGCACCGCCCTTGAGGGAATGAAGATGTTGGCGCAACGTGCCATCAACCATTCCGTTGCGCAGACCTGCCAATTCAGTCTCTATTTCATGAAAAAAGAGCCGTGTTATGTCGCCAAACCGGCGATCACCAACCATATTTCTAAGCTCGTCAATTCGCGACCATTCAATCATATGCGCCTCCGTAGGAGAGGGGTATGCGTAAGGTCTTAATGAAGTGTTTCCAATCGTTTGAATTGTACAAATTCAGGATATCTAAACATCTGTGCACCAAACTGATGACCTAAAAAATGCGATGGATATCTTTTGATCAGGCCTGCTGCACATCAATCAATGCCTGCCGTTCCCTCTATCAAGCGGGTGCTTTTGGTTGATGATAGCGCCCTCCAACGCAGCATCATTTCGCTAACGCTAGAGCATCATGGATTTGAGGTGACTGAGGCGGCCTCTGGTCGTGAAGCGCTTGAGATATGCAAAAAGTCTCGCCCTGATCTTGTGCTGAGTGACTGGATCATGCCGGGCATGAATGGTCTGGAATTCTGCGAGGCTTTTCGTGCCATGCCGGAAGAGGGGTATAGTTATTTCATCCTCCTTACGGCAAAAACGGAAAAGGAACATGTGGTGCGCGGACTTCAGGTCGGCGCGGATGATTTCCTTTTAAAACCAATAAACACGCCCGAACTTTTGGCACGCATCACTGCTGGAGAGCGGATTTTGCGGATGCAGCGCGAATTAACCGCAAAGAATAAGATGATTGGAGAGACGCTAGAGGCTCTTCAAGAGGCGCATGACTTGTTGGATCAAGACCTGTTTGAGGCCAAAAAGCTTCAACAATCGTTGGTCAAAGATCGCTATCTGGAATGGCCCACCGGGGCGTTGAGTATGATGCTGCACTCGGCTGGCCATGTCGGGGGAGATTTGGTTGGATATTTTCCGATTAGCGAAAATCGTATCGGCCTGTATGCGATAGATGTGTCTGGCCACGGCGTCAGTTCAGCGCTGATGACGGCGCGTTTGGCTGGGTATCTGTCTGCGTCGGTTCCTGAACAAAACGTTGCTTTGCGCCGAGGGAGCAATGGTGCGCTTCAGGCTGTGCCACCGGCGCAGGTTCTTACAGATTTGAATGAGATGTTTCTAACCGAAATGGAAACCGAGCTATATTTCACCATGGTGATTGCTGACCTTGATATGGCAACCGGGCATGCCGTGATTGCACAGGCGGGGCATCCGCACCCGATGGTTCATCGTAGGCACGCGGGGATAGAACAGATCGGAACGGGGGGCGTTCCCATCGGGCTGATAGCAGATGCGCGATATTTTCAATTTGAAATTCAGCTGGAAAAAGGGGACCGACTGCTGCTTGTTTCGGACGGTGTCACCGAATGCCAGGATGCGCTGGGCAATATGATCGAAGAGAGGCAGTTGTTCGATGCTCTTTCAAAGCAATCCGATTTATCCGGAGAAACCTATTTGGAGAGTCTGGCCTGGTATTTGAAAGATTATGCAGGCCAATCCCTTTCAGACGACGTATCTGGAATCTTGTGGGAGCATCGCGGCGCTTAAAGGGGTTATGCGATTTCTGCGAAATGCCGATCACCAGAGTTGGCCAACACCTGGCTTGCGAGGCTGCGTGGCATCCAAATAGCACTGTGCCCTTTTTCAAGAGGAGGACCAAGGCGGCGAACGGGGCTTGCGACATAAATGGTGCAAAGCTTTTCGGCCCACAGATCATAGTCAGGCATATAGCAAAACCTACGAAATGCCCCCAACCGTTTGGGCGCTGAAATAGACCAACCGGTTTCTTCTAAAACTTCGCGATGTAGGGCCATAACAGGCGACTCACCCGGATCAATGCCACCGCCCGGCAGCTGAAATTCTGGTTCGGGCAAAGTGTCCGAGCTGTCTTCGCGTGTGATCAGCATATCGTCGCCACGCAACAGCACCACATATGCACCAGCGCGGTGTTTATAGCGCCGTCCGGGCTCTGGTGGGGTTCCAAACCGTCTGATCATGCGTTACCAGCCCTTTTCGTTCATGTTGCCGCACCTATATAGTCGCGGTATGCCAAGTTCAGGCCTGTAAGGAAACCCCATGACCCTCGGAAACAAAATTGCCTGGGACGACACCGTTCTGCCGTTTCAGCTGGATAAATCGGACATTCGCGGACGCGTTGCGCGTCTTGATGGTGTACTGCATGGTATTCTGAAACAGCACGACTACCCGGCGACAGTCGAGGCCTTGGTGGCCGAGATGGCACTTTTGACAGCGTTGATCGGCCAAACGATTAACCTGCGGTGGAAGCTTTCCTTGCAAGTGCAAACCAATGGTCCTGTGCGCATGATCGCGACAGATTATTACGGCCCTACCAAAGATGGTGAACCGGCCCGCATTCGCGCTTATGCCAGCTTTGACGAAGAGCGTCTGACAGATGCATCGCCTTTTGAACAATTGGGCAATGGGTATTTCGCCGTATTGATTGACCAGGGTGGTGGCACAAAGCCTTACCAAGGTATCGCGCCACTGACGGGTGGTTCGCTGAGCGCCTCAGCCGAGGGCTATTTTGCACAATCCGAGCAGCTCCCAACACGCTTTGCCTTGAAATTTGGCAAATCGATAGAACCGGGTGTCGGTGAACATTGGCGCGCGGGCGGGGTTATGCTTCAGCATATGCCAAAGGCATCTCCACATGCGTCGGGTGAAGGTGGCAGTGGTGAAAATGGCCTGCTGACAGCGAGTGATTTGCTGGAAGAAAATGAAGAAGAGAATTGGAATCGCGCCAATATCCTTTTGTCTTCAGTCGAAGAGCTAGAGTTGATTGGCCCAACCGTGACACCGGCCGATTTGTTGGTACGCTTGTTCCACGAGGAAGCGCCACGGGTTTATGATGCCCAGGCCGTAAAGTTTGGCTGTACCTGTTCTGAAGAGCGCGTGCGTCAGAGCCTTTCGATTTATTCAGCGCGCGACATCGAAAAAATGACAACGCCTGAAGGCCGCGTGACAGCAGACTGTCAGTTCTGTGGTACGCACTACGACCTTGACCCTATGACTGTTGGTAAAGACGCTGGTAAGGCCGCAGAATGATAGATCCAAAGGCGTCCCTTCTTCGGGCAATCGGTCGCGACAGTGGGGCGTCTTCGGACTTTGATCTAAATCCAGAAGTGACATTGCCAGAGGGTCGAAAACTGCGCCCCGCTGGTGTTCTGATCCCGATCCAAATGATTGATGGAGACGCGCAGGTTATCCTGACCAAGCGGAGCTCTCATCTAAAACATCATCCGGGGCAAATTGCGTTTCCGGGTGGTAAGCAGGATGAAGGCGATGCCGACGTTGTGGCCGCTGCTTTACGTGAAGCGGATGAGGAAATTGGTCTGTCTCCTGACAATGTTGAAGTTCTTGGAACGCTGCCTCCCCATGAAACCGTCACCAGCTTTACGGTGACGCCCGTTATTGGCCTGATACGTACAGCGTTTGATGTGCGGCCAGAACCGGGAGAAGTTGAAGAAGTGTTTCATGTGCCGCTGAAACATCTTACCTTATTAGATCGCTTTGTCGTCGAAGGGCGACGGTGGCGTGGGCAGCGTAGATATTATTATACCATCCCTTATGGCCCGTATTATATTTGGGGAGCCACAGCGCGCATGTTGCGTGGGCTTGCTGAAAGGATGGCAGATTGACCCGCAAAGTAACAGGAGACTGGCTTACCCGATCGGCGACACAAACCGTGTGCGCGATGCTCGAAGATGCTGGTTTTCAGGCACTTTTGGTGGGCGGTTGTGTGCGTAATGCTCTGTTGGGGGCACCTGTTTCTGACATCGATATTTCGACCAACGCGCATCCTGAGCGAGTTCGAAAAATCGCGAAATCTGCTGGGTTGAAGTCAATTCCAACGGGGATCGAGCACGGCACAATCACAGTTGTAGCAGATGGCATCCCGCACGAGATAACGACATTTCGAAAAGATGTTGAAACGGATGGCCGTCGCGCGGTCGTGGCGTTTTCTGATCGAGTCGAGGATGATGCGCATCGGCGTGACTTTACGATGAATGCGATTTATGCCCATCGGGATGGAACGGTTGTCGATCCACTTGGCGGGATGACGGATCTTCAAGATCGGAAGTTTCGGTTTATTGACAACGCAGACCAGCGCATTCGCGAGGATTACTTGCGCATCCTTCGATACTTTAGGTTCCATGCTTGGTACGGTGACCCGAATGCGGGAATGGATGCAGAGGCCCTTGCTGCGATAGCGGCGAACACAGAAGGCTTGGGGTCTTTGTCGGCGGAACGAATTACCTCTGAATTGATGAAATTGCTTTCCGCGCAAGACCCGGCCCCCTCCGTCGCGGCGATGCGGCAGTGCGGGGTATTGTCTGAAGTTCTTGTAGGCGCCGATGATCGCGCACTTGCGCCACTGGTCCATTTCGAAGGAGCCATCGGGGCAAACATCGATCCAATTGCGCGACTTGCCGCGCTGGGCGGGCCAGAGATTGCAAAGAATCTCCGACTGTCTAAAAAACAATCTGCCAAACACGCATTGCTGCGAGAGGCTGTTTCAAGCACCGATGCCATCGCCGTTATCGCTTTCAAACAGGATGAACAGATCGCAATTCTAAGTGGGCTCTTGAGGTCGAGTTTGCTGGAAATGCCAATTCAACCTGACCTTACTGCGCAAGCACGCCGCGGAACTAAGGCTGTATTTCCCATCCATTCAAGTGATCTATCAGACCAGTTCCAAGGTCGGGAACTGGGGGTCGCTTTACGTAAGCTCGAGGCGGAATGGATCGCTTCGGACTTTAAATTGACCAAAGCTCAGCTGTTAAGATAGTCTCACTCAGAGACGTGTTGACTCATTAGAAATTGTGCGACACCCTACGTACAGATCATGAAGGAGAGATGCAAAATGGATGAATTCAACAAAAACCGCTGAAGCGACCTTGTTGTAATTCAAGGCACGCTTGGCACACAGCCAGGGCCATGCCTAAGCCGTTTTGACTTTCTAGTAACTGCTCTTTTTCGTGAGTGACTTCATGTTTTTCAAATACTTCGAAAATCTTATAAACCCGTATTGCGACTACTCTGAAGAGGATACGCCGCCACGCAAGCTGCTGCCTTTCATGTTGGAGTATTCCAAACCGTTCAAAGCCGTGTTCTGGCTGGCGACGCTTATGTCCTTGGTCGTGGCTGCTGTCGAAGTTGGCTTGATTTACTACATGGGGCGCGTGGTTGATATTCTCTCCGGTGATCCCGGACAGGTGTGGCAAGATTACGGAACCGAATTGATTTTGGCGGGTTTGTTCGTACTGCTGATCCGTCCGGTCTTGCAGGCCTTAGATGTCCTTTTGCTGAACAATGCGATTTTGCCCAATTTTGGTACATTGATCCGTTGGCGGGCGCACAAGCATGTCTTGCGGCAAAGCGTAGGCTGGTTTGAAAACGATTTCGCAGGGCGCATTGCCAATCGGATCATGCAAACCCCTCCGGCTGCGGGTGAGGCCGTGTTTCAAGTTTTTGATGCGATTACGTTTTCCATTGCTTACATTATCGGCGCGGCCATTCTTTTGACGCAGGCCGATGTGCGATTGTTGCTTCCGTTGGCGATCTGGCTGGTGTTGTACGGCTGCCTTGTTGCTTGGACAATTAAGCGGGTTGGGCCGGCGTCTCAGGCCGCGTCAGAAGCAAGGTCGGCGGTCACCGGACGAGTGGTGGACACATATAGCAATATTCACTCAGTCAAACTCTTTGCGCACAACTCGCTCGAACTCGACTACGCGAAAGACGCGATTGAGCAGACCCGTACGACGTTTCAGAAAGAGATGCGGATCTTTACGATTATGGATGTCGTTTTGGTGTCACTGAATGGGCTTCTTATTTTGGGCGTGGTTGGGTGGTCAATTTGGCTTTGGATGCAAGGATCAGCAACGGTCGGAATCGTGGCTGCGGCGACGACGCTTGCGTTGCGTCTGAATGCAATGACAGGCTGGATCATGTGGGCACTGACCTCGTTCTTCCGGCAATTGGGGGTGGTTGCTGAGGGGATGGAGACGATTGCCCAACCGATCGACCTGTTAGACGCCCCAAATGCATCACCGCTTAGCTATCAAGATGGTAAAATCGAGTTGCAGGCGTTGTCACACCATTATGGTCGCGATACCGGGGGATTGGATGAAATTTCCCTCACGATTCAACCTGGTGAAAAAATTGGTTTGATCGGCCGTTCTGGTGCGGGCAAATCAACATTGGTTAAGCTTTTGCTGCGTTTCTACGACGCCGAGCGGGGCAGCATCCTGATTGATGGTCAGGACATTCGCAAAGTGTCCCAAGACAGCCTGCGCCATCATATTGGGATGGTTCAGCAAGACAGCTCTTTGTTGCATCGATCCATCCGAGATAACCTGCTGTATGGGCGCCCGGATGCCACCGAAGCCCAAATGATCGACGCTGCCAAAAAGGCAGAAGCGCATGATTTTATTCTTGATCTCCAAGATCAAGAGGGGCGGCGTGGTTATGATGCCCACGTCGGAGAGCGCGGCGTAAAGCTATCTGGCGGTCAACGGCAGCGGATTACGTTGGCGCGGGTGGTTTTAAAAGATGCTCCGATTTTGCTACTAGACGAAGCGACATCAGCGCTCGACAGCGAAGTTGAGGCTGCGATTCAAGATACCTTGTACGGTATGATGGAGGGAAAAACTGTCATTGCTATCGCGCATAGGTTGTCTACAATCGCGCATATGGATCGCATTCTGGTGATGGATGCGGGCCGGATTGTAGAAGAGGGCACCCACGCTGAATTACGAGCACTTGGCGGTCAATATTCCGCCTTTTGGGAGCGTCAATCCGGTGGATTTTTAGGCACCGTGGAGGCCGCTGAATGACGAAATCAAATATTGCGCGTTGGTTCGGTAACCTCATTGATCATGAACAACCCGCAAATGGACCACCGCCCAATACCTTGGGCGCGTTTATGCGCTGGTGCCTCTCTGGTAGTTTTAAGATTATCGGCATGGGCACCTTTGCTTATGTGCTGGTAGGGCTTTCAGAAGTAGCTGTTATGGTTTTACTGGGGGTCATCACTGATGCCGCCATCGAAACCGGAAACCTTGGCGCTGCATTTTGGGAAGCGAATGCTTCTATCGTTGCTCTGTGGTTTGCGATTGTTTTGTTGGTACGCCCAGCCACCTTTGGCATTGCCGGTATCTTTCAGTCGGTTGTTGTAACGCCAAGTCTATTTAAGCTTGTGCTGTCTCGGCTGCATCGCCACACGCTTGGCCAGCCTGTCACGTTCTTTGACAACGATTTCGCAGGCCGCATCGCGCAAAAACAAATGCAAACCACGCGGGCTGTTGTCGACATCGTGTCAGAGACCATGAATGCGATTTCAAATGCCTCAGCGTCGACGATCGGTGCGATCCTTGTTGTGGCTGTAATTAACCCTGTTCTTTCGCTGATTATGCTCATCTGGTTGGGCATTTATCTGGCCTTTATGCGCACTCTCTTACCTAGAAATCGTCGGTTATCTGCGGCGCGAGCCGGGGCCCGTGCAATGGTGACCGGGCAGGTGGTTGATACGATTACCAACATTAAAACGGTGAAGCTTTTTGCATCGTCGAGGCACGAAGACAGGGCGGCAACAGATGCCTTGGGTGAATTTCACGAGCGCGCAATTGCTTGGGGTGCAAATGCGGCTTTCTTTCGATTTGGCCTAACCGCAATTGCGGGTCTTTTGCCTGCGGCTTTGGTCTCTGTGACTTTCTATTTTGTGACCAATGGCACCGCGAGCGTTGGAGAACTTGCAACTGCTGGCGCTATTTCCATTCGCTTGGCTCAGATGACGGGCTGGGTATCTTGGACACTGATGACGATGTACGGCAACATCGGTGAGGCCGAAGACGGCATGAATACGCTCGCCAAAACACACACCATCGAAGATCACACAGACGCTGCCCGCGTTTCAGGCCCATCGGTGGTGGAGTTTGAAAACGTCACCTTTGCCTATGGCCAAGAAGCGGGCGGCGTCTTTGACTTGTCGCTTGCCATAAACGAAGGCGAAAAAATTGGGATTGTGGGGGCCTCAGGTGCTGGGAAATCGACTTTGGTGTCGCTGCTATTGCGGCTGTATGATGCCGAAGCCGGCACCGTGCGGGTGGCTGGGCAAGATGTGCGGGATGTGACCCAAGAAAGCCTGCGCAGTCAGATCGGAATGGTCACCCAAGAAACCGCGATGTTTAACCGCTCTGCCAGAGAGAACATTGCTTATGGCCGACCAGATGCCACCGAGGCACAAATTGTGCAGGCAACGCAGGGAGCGCATGCCCACGAGTTTATCTCTGAAATGCAAGATTTTGCAGGGCGTCAGGGATATGATGCCTTTCTGGGGGAGCGTGGCGTAAAGCTTTCGGGCGGGCAAAGGCAACGAATAGCGCTTGCGCGGGCAATCTTAAAAGATGCCCCCATTCTGGTGCTTGACGAAGCAACAAGTGCTTTGGACTCTGAAGTTGAGGCTGAAATTCAAGACGCGCTGAATGACGTTATGATGGGCAAAACGGTGATCGCCATTGCTCACCGGTTGTCGACCATCGCTCAGATGGATCGCATCATCGTCATGCATCATGGACGTATCGTCGAAGAAGGTACACATGCCGAACTTTTGGCAAAGGGCGGGCAATACGCCAACTTTTGGCAACGGCAATCTGGTGGTTTCCTATCTGCCGATGCTGCGGAATAAGCTAAGGGGTTTTCTTAGCCTCCACTGGCCGGTATTGCCGGGGCATGACTGAATTTTCGATTTCTCGACTTGGCCATCAGGGTGATGGCATTGCGGACGGACCTGTCTTTGCGCCACTTACTTTGCCAGGTGAGGTGGTGACTGGGCAGCTAGAGGGAACCTCTCTGAAGGACGTGCGGGTGGTGAAGCCGTCTGATGCGCGGGTCAAAGCCCCGTGTCGGCACTATAAGTCTTGTGGCGGATGCAGCTTGCAACATGCGAGTGATGATTTTGTCGCTGAATGGAAAGTTGAAATTGTTAGCCAAGCTCTTGCCGCGCAGGGGATCGAAACATCCTTTCGTAAGATTGAGACGTCTGCGGTAAAAAGTCGGCGTCGCGCTGTCATATCTGCGCGTCGCACCAAAAAAGGGGCGATGGCTGGTTTTCACAAACGGGCCAGCGATGTCATCATCGAGGTGCCTGATTGTCAGCTTTTGGACCCTGCGCTTTTGCCTGCGCTGGGCATCGCACAAGAGCTTGCGGTGATCGGCACGTCGCGCAAAGGCGAGCTTTCGGTGACGGCAACCTTGTCTCCCGAAGGGCTCGATATTTCAGTATCTGGTGGTAAGCCTTTGGATGGGCCTTTCATTGCGCAGCTTGGTCAAGAAGCGCAGCGATTGGATATTGCGCGGCTTACTTGGAATGGGGAAGTTATCGCAGCACGGTTGCAACCCTGGCAACCCATGGGTGCGGCCAAAGTTACGCCGCCCCCTGGCGCATTTTTGCAAGCCACCCGTGAAGGAGAGGCATCCCTGCTGAAGGCCGTACAAGAGATCGTGGGAAGCGCCTCAAAAATCGTGGATTTGTTTGCTGGTTGTGGGACGTTTTCGCTTCCACTAGCGCAAAACGCTTTGGTGCATGCGATCGAAGGCGAACAGGCTATGATGGCAGCGCTTGATCAAGGTTGGCGCATGGCGCAGGGGCTCAAGCAAGTCAGTACTGAAACGCGGGATTTGTTTCGAAATCCGGTGATTGCAAGTGATTTGAAATTTGATGCGGTGGTGATTGATCCGCCACGCGCCGGAGCCGAGGCGCAAAGCCACGAGCTTTCAAAATCAAATGTGCCCGTGATCGCGTTTGTATCTTGTAACCCAGTTACTTTCGCTCGGGACGCTGCGATACTGCTGCGCGGGGGGTATCAACTGCAATGGGTGCAAGTCGTTGATCAGTTCCGCTGGAGCCCACATATCGAAGTTGTGGGTCATTTTTCCAAAGCATGACTTAACAATCTCGTGAAAATACACGGCATCTCGGCGCTGGGCGAAATTGCCTGAATGTGCTAGTTTTGGTGTGAGCAGTAAAAAAGAGAAATCCCATGCGTTGGATCGCAATCCTATTGGTCGCACTCACGACATTGTCGGCCTGTGCTTCGAAATTTCAGACATATAATGGGCCAGAGGTCACACGAATTATCGTGTTCAAAGAACAGCGTCGGATGCATTTGATGCATCACAACAAGGCCCTGCGGAGCTACGATGTTGATCTTGGGTTTTCGCCAGCTGGCCACAAATCCCAAGAAGGGGACGGGCGGACGCCAGAGGGCACCTATACGATTGATCGTCGAAACCCGAACAGCAAATTTTATCTGTCTATTGGTCTAGATTACCCAAATGCGCAGGATCGCGCATTTGCAGCGCGACAAGGGGTCAGCCCGGGCGGCGACATTTTTATTCATGGTCAACCAGAGTTGCTCAAAAAACTACCCGCGGATTGGACCGCGGGCTGCATTGCCGTGACGAATAAAGAAATGCGCGAGATTTATGCGATGGTGAAAAAGGGAACACCGATCAGCATCTACAAATAACGTTATTGTAGCTCTGCAATTTGATCTGTTGCTTCGACGAATGCGGGTGTTCCAGCGGGGGCACCCATCACCAAAGTCCACCAAATCTTACCGTTGCTTTCTTGGTGCCAGGAAAAACCCATGTCCCGCGCGGTTGGGTCAAGAATCACCAAACGGCTGCCGGGATCTTCCATCCAAGCCCCAAGCGTTTCCAGCTCGGTTTCATAGGTCTCTGAAATGGTTTCGCCTGCGAGGGAACCCGGATAGCCAACGCGTTGAACGCGCTGCAGCGGAGAGGACCCGTCAGACCCAAAATGCCAAGGTCGGTTTTGAATCGACATATCACGTGAATGGGTTGCGGCCGCGGCAACAAGGCGTGCATCCATTTCCACTTTGGCGACGCCAGCTGCGGTGCGCAGCGCATTGACCGAATCAAGCATACGGAATTGGATTTTGGACGTATCGTTCGCCCGAATGCGATACAGTCGAGGCAAAGGTTTGCCATCTGAACCAAGTGTTGGCGCTGTTACCGCCGATGTACAAGCTGTTAACGCCAGTGCTGACGCCATTATAGCCGCTATAAGACGCATATTTCGTCCTTCCGCTCTAATTTCTTGGTATTTGTGTAAACAGAGTGGCGTTGCGTTGAAAGCCCACTTTCCCGTGAGATAGGCCAAATGACGCTTGTTTGATTTGCGACTGCGTCTTTGCGGTCATAATATTTGCGGCAACGCGAAACGCATAAGGCATGTAACGATGACAGATTTTTCAAAACTGCGGTTGGGTCGACGTACTTTTTTGGCGACGGGCGCAGCTTTTGTCGGCGCTCCGGCACTGGCTCAAGATGTAAATGATTCTTCGACCACCGAAGTAGAGCGCGATCTGACTGAAACCGTTCGCCGCAATACTTCGTCTTTCCGTTCCATGAGCTGGGAGCCTTACTTTGATAATCTCAAAAATGGGGCGATCCTTGTCGACCTGACCAGCCGTGCACTTCATTACTGGAACGAAGATGAGACAGTATACAAACTGTACCCTTCTTCTGTGCCCCTCACCGAAGACCTCACACGTCGCGGGCGCACACGCGTAGTGCGTAAGGTCGAAGGCCCAAGCTGGCGTCCAACGCCCTCGATGCGTGAGCGTAATCCAGAGTGGCCAGAGTATGTAGGCCCGGGCCCAGATAATCCGCTTGGGACGCATGCGCTGTATCTAAGTTGGACCTATTATCGCATCCACGGTACGCACGACACACGTAAAATTGGCCGCCGTTCTTCGAACGGATGTGTCGGTCTGTTCAACGAACACATTCAAGAGCTGTTTGCATTGGCGAAAGTTGGCACACAAGTGTTGCTTATTTGACGACAAAACGTAGTTCACGGCTTTTTCAACAGGTGAATGGGTTTGCAAAACCAACAGTTTACTGTTTACACCTGAACTACGAGGTAAGTCTTGGGTGCTTGACGTCGGCCAATCGTTCGGCGCAAGCAATTTTCTTGGAGGTTACTATGAAAAAACTCGTTCTCGCAGCAGCTCTGACTGCAGCAGCATCCACCGCATTTGCTGGTTCCATGGCGGACCCAGTAATCGAAGCACCTGTAATCGTTGAAGAAGCAGCTTCTTCTTCTTCTGCAGGTATCATCGTTCCTCTGCTGCTGATCGCAGTAGTTGCAGCGGCGGTTGCAGACTAATACCAATTCCTATTGTGGCTGCGTGATTACGTTTCCACTTTAGGTTGGGTAAAAGTTAGAAAAGGGTGTCGCAAATGCGGCATCCTTTTTTCGTTTGCAGATTGCTTTGAATCAGCCGATCCAGCCCTGCATGTTTTCCTGAGCGATTTTGACCAGAGCATCAATATGCGCATCCTCATCGTTCAAACACGGAATATAAGTAAAGGTCTCACCCCCCGCCTCTTCGAAGCTTTCTTTGATTTCCTCATTGATCTCTTCAAGAGTCTCAATGCAATCAGCAGAAAATGCTGGCGCGATGACCGCGATGTTCTTTTTCCCAGACTCGGCAAGACGCGCGACTTCTTCGACGGTGTAGGGCTGTAACCATTCTTCTGGTCCAAACTTAGATTGGAAAGTTGTGACCAAATCTGTGTCAGCCCATCCCAGTTTTTCTTTCAGAAGTCGCGTCGTTTTCTGACATTGGCAGTGGTATGGATCGCCCTGCATCAGATAGCGCAATGGCATCCCGTGATAGCTGACCACAAGGATATCTGGCTTTTCCGTCAAAGCATCATAACCACGCTGAACCGACGCAGCGAGTGCATCGATATAAGCAGGGTGGTCAAAATACGGCTCGATCGTGCGGGCGGCTGGTTGCCAGGTTTCCTTCATCAATGCACGAAAGAACTGATCATTCGCGGTGGCCGAAGTCGCGCCTGCGTATTGCGGGTAAAGCGGGAAGAACAAAATACGTTCGCATCCCGCGGCAACCATTTCCCTTACCTTACTTTGTGTAGACGGGTTGCCATACCGCATGCAGAAATCGACCATGACGTCATCGCCGTACAACTGTGTCATCGTCTCGGCGAATTTGGCAGTTTGATCTTTGGTGATGGTCATCAACGGGCTTTCGCCCTTGTCGTGATTCCAAATTGATTTGTACGCCGCACCAGAACTGAAGGGGCGTTTCGTTAAGATGATCAACTGAAGTAGCGGCTGCCACTTCCACGCAGGGTAGTCGATGACTCGCTTGTCAGACAAAAATTCGTTTAGGTACCGACGCATGGGCCAATAGCTATGGTCGTCGGGGGTTCCCAAATTTGCCAGCAGAATGCCGGTTTTTCCTCTAACCACTTTGGGGTGGTCTGCCGCCGCGTGTTCAGGGCGTGCGCCGTTTGATTTAGAGTCCAGCATATCCGGTCCTAAGTTCTGTGCTTTCACAGACATAGCTTGGCGAGGCCAAGCGTCAATCTTTGAGTTTGGTTTCTTCGGTGCCAAGCGCATCAGCAAGCCGTGCAGCGGCTGATCCGGGGCGAAGCGGTTTGGGTTGGCTGTCGTCCGGCGTCCATCCCGTCATCGAAATGATTTCGAACGTTGCGGTAATGCGACCGTCGGTGGAAAAGCTTTCTTGATAAATCTCTGCGGCTCTTAAAAAAACATCTTTGCGAGAGGCGTTGCGACGTCGGGACGCCAATGCATTGCCTTCGCCCATGATCCTTAGATCGCGCATCAAGTGCCAAGCCGTTTCATAGCTGACTGTCATTGGGAAACTATCGGCAACAGGCAGGGCAAAGCCTGCACGCTGCAACAGGGCACCCAGATCTCGAATCTCCCCCATGGGCAACACGCGTGGGCTAAGCCCACCGGTTATTTCACTTTCAGCCTGCGCCAAGCTGGCTCGAAGTTCGTGCAATGTTTGACCGCCAAAACTGGATGTGATGAGCAACCCATCACTCTTGAGCGCGTGCCGGCACTGGATGAGCTGGCCCACTGGGTCGTTTGCCCAATGTAGGCACATCGCATGGATAACCAGATCGTGATGGCCCGGCGTGAGGTCGAGCACCTCTTCGTCAGACACGATCATTGCCCCGTCAATTCGGCCTTCCCACACTTCTGGGAAAGCAGAGATAATTACCGGTGCTGTAAACGAGCGATTAACCAAACTGAGACGATCTTGGATGTCATCAGCTGCGGCTTCCTGAAGGAACATACCTTTCGCCAAATCCGCGCGCTGGCGCATTTTGGACAGGGCAGTTCTATCGGTCAGGAGAGGGGCGTTTTGCATAGGGCGGACCATAGATTGATCGCGAAACAAGTTCAAATGGCACTGCGGGTTTTATATCCGCCTCAATGTGTGTCTTGTGGCGCATTGGTCGAAATGGATTTCGGCTTATGTGGCGCTTGTTGGAAAGAGGCCCCGTTTATCGCTGGGTGTGTTTGCGATTTATGTGGGCTGCCTTTGCCAGGTGGAGATGAAGATGAAATCGCACAGTGTGATGAATGTTTGGCTTCGGGTCGTCGCTGGCAAAAGGGCAGGGCCGCCATGCTGTATCATGGCAAAGCACGTGATCTGGTATTGAAGCTAAAGCACTCGGATCGACACGATGTTGTTCGCCCAGCCGTACAGTGGATGACCCGAACGGCACGGCCATTGGTGCGCCCAAATATGCTGGTTTCCCCGATTCCGTTGCATTGGATCAGAATGGTGCGTCGCCGTTACAACCAATCTGCTTTGTTGGCGGAAAGGTTGGCTAAGACACTGGACCTTGAATATTGCCCAGATCTTTTGGTGCGGCCTCGGGCAACAATGTCACTGGATGGCAAAAGCCGAGATGAACGATTCGCGACGTTGAATGACGCCATTCAGCCAAACCCAAAACGGGTGAATTTGATGGTCGGGCGCCCGATTCTTTTAGTGGATGATGTTTTAACAAGCGGCGCGACTTTTACTGCGGCAACGGCTGCCTGTGAAAAGTCACAGGCTGGTGATATCCATGTCATTGCCCTAGCGCGCGTTGCAAAGCGTGCCTAAATGCCGCAATAGACGGCAAGGATACAGGACATCGGACATGAAAAACGTAGAAATATACACGCGCCCGTTATGTGGGTTTTGCGCTGCCGCTAAAAACCTTTTGAACACCAAGGGCGTCGCCTTTGTTGAGATCGATTGCTGGGCAGACCCAGATCGCAAACCTGAAATGATTCAACGCAGTAATGGTGGTCGGACATTCCCACAAATCTTTATCGATGGGGAACACATCGGTGGATGTGATGATATGATGGCGCTTGAACGTTCTGGTAAACTGAACCAACTTTTGGCCGCTTAATGAAAACAGCTCTTCTGCAACTGACCTCATCTGATGATCCCAAGGCGAACTTGGCGCATATCAATGCGATGATTTCAGATGCCGTCGCAGAAGGCGCTGGATATGTACTGACCCCCGAAGTCTGCAACTGTGTGTCCACCAGCCGCACACATCAGATAGACGTGCTGAGGTCTGAGGATCAAGATCCAACCCTGTCAGGCCTGCGCGAAGCCGCCAGTCGGCATGGAATTTGGCTCACGCTTGGTTCGATTGCTGTAAAAACGGCTGACACAGATGGGCGCTTTGCAAACCGGCAGTTTCTGATTTCTCCCACCGGAGAGATCATTGCGCGATATGATAAAATCCACATGTTTGATGTGGATGTTTCAGAGCAAGAAACCTATCGCGAATCGAAGGGGTATCGCCCTGGTAGGCAGGCGATGGTGGCAGAAACACCGTTCGCAAATATCGGTCTGACGATTTGCTACGACGTGCGGTTTCCGCATCTGTATCGACGTTTGGCGCAGTCTGGGGCCGAAGTCATCACCGTGCCTTCCGCGTTTTCGCCTGTGACGGGACAGGCGCATTGGCAGCCGTTGTTGCAGGCGCGTGCCATTGAAACAGGATGCTGGATTCTGGCACCGGCGCAAACCGGTGTTCATGCGTCAAGCCGAAGTAAGGCGCGTACGACTTACGGGCATTCGTTGGTTGTGTCGCCCTGGGGCGAAGTGGTTGCGGATGCGGGGGAAAAACCCGGAATTGTTTACATTGAACTGGATCGGGATAAAGTGGCACAAGCACGTCGACGCATTCCGTCGTTGACCCTTGATGCAGAGTTCTATGGCCCAGACCCAAAATGAATCCAATGCTTTAGCCGTTTCACTTTTCAGTGAAATATTGATGGCTGACCAATTGGCGCGTAGCCGCCTGACCAAGGCTTTGCCCAAGGGGATGGAGCTGTCGCATTTCTCTGTTTTGAACCATTTGGCGCATTCATCCATGGAGCGTAGCCCTGCACAATTGGCAAAGGCGTTTCACGTCACACGTGGTGCAATGACCAACACTCTTGGTAAGCTGGAAACTGCAGGTCACGTTCATATTCGCCCAGATTGGGATGATGCGCGGCGCAAGATGGTTGCGATCAGCCCAGCGGGCCGCCAAGCACGTGATGCCGCCTTGGCTGGCATTGCGCCAATCCTGTCTGAAGTTGTCGGCGAAATCGGCGAGCATCGCGTTCGTGCGGCTTTGCCGATCCTGCGCGAGCTTCGCGTAAAGCTTGAGGATGAAGGTTGAAGCCGAACAAACGCAGAGGAAACATGAACCTTGTGGCGGTGGTTGTCGCTATTGTATTCATGCTTGTCTACGCTGTGCCTTGGGTGCGCAACGCAGCCGCTGTTGATGCCTGCGCCGAAGAAGGCGGGCGTTGGGATTCCACCAACGCCGTTTGTGAAAAGTGATCTAGGCCGCTTTGGTGCTGGCCGTGACGTAGTTCACGCTTAGATCGCTTTCAGAAATGGACCAGCACCACCCCAATGGATTGAAAACAAATCCTTTACGGTCGACGGGGGTGAGGCCACCTTTTTCAAGCATAGAAAACAGCTCATCCGGGGTAATGAACTTGTGCCATTCATGTGTGCCTTTAGGCAGCCATCTCATGATCCATTCTGCACCAATGATGGCAGCACCAAAGCTTTTGGCTGTGCGATTAAGCGTTGAGCAAATCATGAGCCCACCGGGTTTGACGAGTTGCTGGCACACGGTCAGGAATTCTTGAGGGTCGGCAAC
Source organism: uncultured Paracoccaceae bacterium (assembly GCA_947498415.1). Lineage (GTDB taxonomy): Bacteria > Pseudomonadota > Alphaproteobacteria > Rhodobacterales > Rhodobacteraceae > Cognatishimia. The sequence goes on along the minus strand of CANMKB010000001.1, from coordinate 464,779 downwards.
ATGCTCGACCACTTCCATATTGATCACAACGTCAAACTGCTCACCTGATTCTGCGATCGCCTCGGCAGTGGTGTGGCGATAGTCGATATCCAAGCCGGATTGTTCGGCGTGCACCTTGGCAACCGGAATATTGCGCTCTGCGGCATCAGCACCTACCACTGTTGCGCCAAGACGGGCCATAGGTTCTGACAGCAGACCGCCTCCACACCCGATATCTAGAATGGTTATGCCTTTGAAGGGATGACTAGACGAAAGGTCGCGGTCGTGTTCGGCAGCAATCTGTTGTGTGATATAGTCAAGTCTGCAAGGGTTAAGCATATGAAGAGGCTTGAACTTTCCTTTCGGGTCCCACCATTCTGCGGCCATAGCCTCGAACTTTGCGACTTCTGCTGGGTCGACAGTGTTCAACGTGGGTTGCATTCTAATCTCCATGTGCTCATTTGGGCGCGAATTACTATATAGTTTGGATATGGACAAACATTCGGGTCAAAAACGCGCAGTTCAATATTTATACCCGCCGATCGACGCCTTTGATCAGCGGCTCATGGATATGGGCGATGGACATACGATTTATGTCGAACAGTCGGGAAATCCAAGTGGTATGCCTGTTGTTGTTCTGCATGGTGGGCCCGGAGGCGGCTGTAGCCCTGCGATGCGCCGGTATTTTGATCCTACGAAATATCGTGTGATCCTGTTTGATCAGCGAGGTTGTGGTCGCTCGCGGCCTCATGCCGAAATTGCCAATAACACCACTTGGGATTTGGTTGACGACATCGAGCGTATTCGTGAAGCGCTGGGCATTGAGCAATGGATTGTGTTTGGCGGAAGCTGGGGGGCCACACTTTCACTGATTTATGCGCAGGCGCATCCAGATCGTCCTGTGGCGCTCATATTGCGGGGCGTCTTTTTGATGATGCAGCGCGAACTCGAGTGGTTTTACGGCGGGGGGGCTGGGCAGTTCTGGCCAGATACATGGGCCAAATTCCAAGCGCTTGTCCCCGAAGAAGAACGCCATGACATGATCGAGGCGTATTACAAACGGTTGTTCTCGGGTGATTATACCGTGGAAGTTAAATTCGCACGTGCCTGGGCGGCTTGGGAAAATGCATTGGCCTCTGTCGCGTCTGATGGAACATCGGGGCAAGCCCCAGCAGAATATGCGCGGGCTTTTTCGCGGTTGGAAAATCACTACTTCCGAAATGCGGGTTTTTTGAACGAAGATGGTCAAATTCTAAAGCGGATGGATCGCATTCGTCATATTCCTGGCGCGATCGTTCAGGGCCGGTACGATATGATTTGCCCACCGCGTTCAGCCTATGAGTTGGCGGAAAAGTGGCCTGCCGCACGGCTGCACTTGGTGCAAAACGCAGGGCATGCGCTTTCTGAACCCGGAATTAGTGCAACATTGGTGCGCATTATGGATGAATTGGCCCGAGACACTTAGTGCCGACTACCTAAGTGTTTGTATTGAAATCCTTGTCGAGTCGCGCTTTGTTAAGTTTATGAATGTGTAATCTGTCTTGCGAGGCGCTTTGAACGAACGCACTAAATTGATTGGCAGACGTCGTCTTTTGACCGCCGGTGCAGCCGCGGGTCTTTTGGCCGCGTCCGGTATGCCATTGCGAGCCGCTCCAAAGGCGGGCGGTACGCTGCGTTTGGGGGTGTCTGGGGCGTTGGCGACTGACAGTTGGGATAGTCGAACACATCAGTCACCATTCATGAAGCTCGCGGCACATGGGGCTGTGTTTGATACATTGACGCAGATTGCCGCAAACGGTGAGCTGGTTGGTGAACTTGCGGAAAGCTGGGAAGCCTCGTCGGATGCCAAACGATGGCGGTTCAAACTACGCCATGGTGTGACCTTTCACAGTGGCAAGAAGCTGACCCCCGAAGACGTGATCGGCTCGTTGGCGCTGCATCTTGATACAAACGTCGCAAGCCCGGCATATCAGATTGTCGCCTCGATTGATGAAATGCGGGTATTTGGTCGTGACGCTGTCGAAATTCAGCTAGTCGCACCTAACGCTGATTTCCCTATTCTGCTAGCCGATCATCACTTGTGCATTTACCCTGCTGAGCAGGCCGAATTGGCCATGATCACGGGGAATGGGACTGGTCTGTACCGCGTGGCAGAATTTGTACCCGGTCAAATTGCCCGACTTAAGCGCTTGGATCATCATTACAAAGATGGGCGCGAAGGGTGGTTTTCCGAAGTGGAGCTGCATGCCTATGATGCGTTAAGTGCGCGAAACAAACTCCTGTTGGAGGGGCAGCTAGATGCCATTGATGGGGTCGATTTTGTTTCGGTTGGACACCTGCAAAGTCAAAACCATTTGCGTGTGTCTGAAATCGCTGGGCATCAACATCTTGCGTTTAAATTACCGACTAAAGCCGCATCTTCTCGCGATGCTTTGGCGGTCAAAGCGATAAAGCATCTGATTGATCGTGACACGATTGTTCGGGGCGCACTTCTTGGGCATGGTCGCGTTGGGCGTGATTTGCCGATTGGTCCCTCGCACCAGTATTTCGCTTCTTCGGTTCCAGTTCCTGAATTTGATCCAGCGCTGGCCAAAGCATTGTGGAAAGACGCTGGGGTAGACCGAGCGCATTTTTACCTGCAAGTCGTCGATCAGGGCGCTCCGGGGCTAAGTGCGGCGGCATCTATGATCAGAAAAACGGCGGCCGAAGTAGGAATTCATCTAAACCTGAAGCCCACATCCAATAGAACAATATCAGCAAATACCCGGTCCGGGCATCTGACCGAAGATTGGACATTATCGAATTCATTATCTGAGGGCTTTCTGCCGCAGCTTGAGAAAACAGAACTACGACAGCTCGCCGAAGCTGCAAGGTCGGAGTTGAATACCAGTCGTCGCCGGTCGTTGTACGCTGAGCTTCAGCATAGGTTGGCCGAAGACAGCACTGTGATCGTCCCGGCATTTGCCAACACCATAGATGTCTATTCAAATAAGTTGGCGCATGGCGCTGTGGGGCAAACCCACGGCTTGGACAACAGCCGTATGATTGAACGTTGGTGGTTCGCCTAATCATTCGCCGAGACGTATCTGCGCGTCTGTGCACATAATTTAACTTTGGAACGCGACCCATAGCTCGTACCCTTTTGGCAGTAAGCCACCCAAAAGGAGAGCCAAATGTCTGACAAACCAACGATCGAAGAGCGTGAAAATGGGCCTTTGGTGGTCAAGGGCGTCACGCGGATGCGGGATTCCTCTGGAGCGGAAGTTGAATGCAAGCCGGTTATGGCGTTGTGTCGATGTGGCGCTTCAAAAAGCAAACCGTATTGTGATGGCAGCCACAAGGATGCGGGCTTTGAAAGTCGAGGCGGTACACCCGCTGGACGTGACCGGCTGATCACTTATCAAGGAACAGATGTTTCGGTCACCTATAATCCGATGTTGTGTTCCCACGCTGCGCAATGTGGAAAGTTGGCGAAACACATTTTCAATCCTGCCATGAAACCCTGGGTGCAGCCCGACAATGGAACCGTCGAAGATGTTCGGGATGTGATTGCGGCATGTCCCTCTGGTGCGCTGGCGCTTGCGGATACAGACCCACCTCATTTGCTTAGCGATGGTGCTGAAGTGACCATAGAAAAGAATGGTCCCTATTGGATCTTAGATGTTCAATCCCCCGTGCCACCAAAAGGAGAGAATATGTCTGACCGCAAATATGTGCTTTGTCGCTGTGGGAAGTCTGGAAACAAGCCTTACTGCGATGGATCACATCGCGATGCCAAATGGCAGGATGACTAGGCGAGCTCTAGAGAGCGTTCTGGCTTGGCGATTTGGCGTTCTGCCTTTCCCTTAACAAGCCAAGACGCGCAAAATGACCAAATTCCGGCGGCCTCGAGCCAGAAAATAACGTTCCAGTCTTCGACCCACAGTCGAGCCTCGAACCAATCAAAGGCACGAACGAAAGACGCAAACGTTGCTAAGACGCCCGCAGCGATAATCGCCCAACCGCAAATTTGGTAGATCCGCCTTTGTCGGGTGTCTGCGTCTTTGGCGAACTTTCGAAGGCAAAATACTGTGAGCGTTGTTAGGAATACAAAGGACGACAGGAAGTGAATGATCACGCTGATCCGGTCATCCATGATGGCGTGAAAGAATGTTTCTATTCCATTAGAGTGGGGTTTGTTGGGAAATAGCGCCAATCCGATGGCAGCAGCGCCCGCCAGCAATCCGGTGATGTCATCACGCAGGTCGGAATGTAGTGGGGCATCGCCTTTGTACCCCATGAAAAATATGCCGATGGCCACAAGGGCGCCGACAACAAAATCTCGCATCGATGAAAAATAGTAGTCACTGATCGACGGAAGAACCTGACCCTCGGTGATAAAACCGCCGGCGAGCAATACGAGAGGAAACATCAGTGCGATGCCACCGAGCGCGGTGCGCAGGTTGAAGTAAGTCGTCAGAAATGGATCTTTTACCTGTTGCCTCATACTCAGGATGTTGGGTGCATAAGTCTTACCAAAGTCTTTATATTGCGGCTCGATGTGAGACTTTATTTGCTAGCGTGGTTTGCGCTTATATAACACCACTTGCAGACTCATAAAAAACGGCATATACGCCTTTTCAACAGCGGCGCGCTTGGCTCTGGCAAGGTGCTCCACCGAGAGAGATCGACGGGCCGCGGGCCCGTTTTTTTGTGTTTGGACACTCAATATGAGCAACATGATTGCGAAATCTGCTATTGATAGCCGTCTCGCCGAGATCGTTGCCCCCGTCATCGAAGACATGGGGTTCGAACTTGTGCGATTGCGGCTCCAAAGCGGTAAAACAAGCACTCTGCAAATCATGGCAGAGCGCCCCGAAGGTGGTATCGAAGTTGATGAATGTGCGCAGATCAGCAACGCTGTCAGCGCAACGCTCGACGTCGAAGACCCACTGAACGATTCTTATGTGCTTGAGGTGGGTAGCCCAGGTATCGACCGTCCGCTGACACGCCTGAAGGATTTCGAGACCTTCGAAGGCTATGATGCAAAGCTTGAGACAACCGAGCTTATCGACGGTCAAAAACGCTTTCGTGGCATTCTTGCGGGTGTCGAAGGCGAAGAAGTGTTGGTTAATCTAGAGCAGGGCACCATTGGCCTGCACTTTGATTGGCTCGCAGATGCCAAGCTAATCCTAACGGATGAGTTGATCGCGGAAATGCTGAAACAGCGCAAAGCGGCAGGCAACCTTAACGAAGACAATTTTGACGACATCGAAACCGAGTCCGGTTCTGAGGAGACTGAGTAAATGGCAATTACCTCTGCAAACCAGCTGGAGCTTTTGCAAACCGCCGAGGCCGTGGCCCGCGAAAAGATGATCGACCCTGGTCTGGTTGTCGAAGCGATGGAAGAGTCACTGGCGCGTGCAGCGAAATCTCGTTACGGCGCTGAAATGGACATTCGCGTGTTCATCGATCGCAAAACTGGCAAAGCAACGTTCACACGTGTGCGCACAGTTGTTGAAGATGAAGAGCTGGAAAACTACCAGGCTGAAATGACTGTTGAGCAAGCAAAGCAGTACATGGAAGCGCCTGAAGTGGGTGCCACTTATTCCGAAGAAATTCCGCCGGTCGAATTGGGCCGTATTGCAGCACAGTCTGCAAAGCAGGTTATTCTTCAGAAAGTGCGCGAAGCAGAACGCGATCGTCAGTTCGAAGAGTTCAAAGACAAGGCTGGCACTATTATCAATGGTGTGGTTAAGCGCGAAGAATACGGCAATGTGATTGTTGATATTGGTCGCGGCGAAGCGATCCTGCGTCGCAACGAAAAAATCGGCCGCGAATCCTATCGCCCGAACGACCGCATTCGCGTTTACATCAAAGATGTACGCCGCGAGACGCGTGGTCCACAAATCTTCCTGTCCCGTACAGCACCAGAATTCATGGCAGAGCTGTTTAAGATGGAAGTGCCAGAAATCTATGATGGCATTATCGACATTAAAGCCGTCGCGCGTGATCCTGGCTCTCGTGCAAAGATCGCCGTGATTTCTCATGATGGTTCGATCGATCCGGTTGGTGCATGTGTTGGTATGCGTGGTTCTCGTGTGCAGGCCGTTGTGAACGAACTGCAGGGTGAAAAGATCGACATCATTCCTTGGAATGAAGATCAGCCAACCTTCCTTGTGAACGCACTGCAACCAGCAGAAGTGACCAAGGTTGTTCTGGACGAAGAAGCAGGCAAGATCGAAGTTGTTGTTCCTGAAGAGCAGCTGTCTTTAGCAATTGGCCGTCGTGGTCAGAACGTTCGTTTGGCATCCCAGCTGACAAACCTAGACATCGACATTATGACCGAGGCAGAGGAATCTGCACGCCGTCAGAAAGAATTCGAAGCCCGCACCAAACTGTTTGTGGACGCGCTGGACATCGATGAGTTCTTTGCACAGCTTCTGGTTTCCGAAGGCTTTGCGAACCTCGAAGAAGTGGCATACGTCGAAATCGACGAACTGCTGGTTATTGACGGTGTTGACGAAGGCACCGCGGGTGAACTGCAGGCTCGCGCCCGTGACTACCTCGAGGCGGCGGCTGCTGCAGCGCTCGAAGCAGCGCGTGCGCTGGGCGCAGAAGATAGCCTTATTGCATTCGAAGGCCTGACACCCCAAATGGTGGAAGCGCTTGCAAAAGATGATGTGAAATCTTTGGAAGACTTTGCAACCTGTGCAGATTGGGAGTTGGCAGGTGGTTGGACCACTGTCGATGGGCAGCGCGTTAAGGATGATGGTGTTCTGGAACCTTTCGGCATGACGCTGGAAGAGGCTCAAGACATGATCATGACAGCACGTGTTGTTCTGGGTTGGGTTGATCCTGAGGAACTGATTGCTCAGTCCGAAGGTGATGCAGGGCTCGAAGGCGAAGCAACTGAAGAAGAGGGAGCCTGATCTCGGGCTTCGGAGTAATAAAATGGCGCGTGGTGGACAACCCAAAGACCGGGCCGATGGCCCAGAGCGCAAGTGTATTGCGACAGGCGAGATCCAACCCAAGTTTGGGTTGATCCGTTTTGTTGTAGGGCCAGATGCGCAGGTCTTTCCAGATGTGATGGGCAAGCTGCCCGGTCGCGGTATGTGGGTTTCCGCTGATCGCAAGGCGATTGAAACGGCTGCAAGCAAGGGATTGTTTGCGCGAGCTGCTAAACAGCAGGTCAAAGTCACAGATGAACTGGTTGCAGAAGTTGAACGTCAACTTGTGCGCCGGGTGGTCGATTTGATTAGCCTAGCACGCAAGTCTGGCGACGCCGTCGCTGGATATGAGAAAGTTAAAGATTGGCTATCCAAAGAGGTGGCCGAAGTTCTTATTCAGGCCGCGGACGGTTCCGGACGCGGCAAGTCAAAACTCAGCACGCCTCATTACGGCAGCTACATTGGGTGGTTGTCTCAAAATGAGCTGGGAATGGCTTTTGGGCGACAAACTGTGATACATGGGGCGCTTGCGTCTGGTGGACTCACGAAAAGAGTTGTAGAGGAAGCCCAACGACTAAAGGGCGTACGCGAAATCACGGCGGCAGGGGCCGTCGGAAAGGGTAAGACAGCTACATGAGCGATAACGACGGTAAAAAGACTCTGGGTCTACGTGGGACGGGTGCTCGTCCAGGCAACGTAAAGCAAAGCTTTAGCCACGGCCGGACCAAGAACGTCGTGGTAGAGACCAAGCGCAAGCGCGTTGTGGTTCCAAAACCCGGCGCATCGAAACCTGGTGGCACTGGCGGTCGACCGGGTGGTGATCCGTCCAAGCGTCCGGCTGGGATCTCTGATACAGAAATGGCGCGTCGCCTTAAGGCGCTGCAAGCCGCAAAGGCACGTGAAGCCGAGGATGCCGAACGTCGCGCTGCTGAAGAGAAAGCACGCGACGAAGAACGCGCACGCCGCCGTGCCGAAGCGGAAGCCAAGGAACGCGAGCAGCGCGAAGCTGAACAGCGTGCTAAAGAAAAGGCTATCGCTGAAGAGCGCAAAAAGGCTGAGGCTGAAGAAGCTCAGAAACGCGAAGCCGCAAAAGCGGCTGCTGCGAAAGCTGCGCCGAAGTCCGAAGAAAACAAACCGCGTCGTGATCTGTCTGGCAAACCAGCGCCTGCACCAACACAGCGAAAAGCTGATCGGGAGCGTGAGCAACGCAACAACCGTGGCCGTGGCCAGGATGATGGGCGTCGTTCAGGTAAACTGACATTGAGCCAGGCAACCGGTGGTGCCGGTGGCCGTCAAAAGTCCATGGCTGCGATGAAGCGTAAGCAAGAGCGCGCGCGTCAAAAAGCGATGGGTGGCTCTGTTGAGCGCGAAAAGGTGATCCGTGACGTTCAGTTGCCAGAAGCAATCGTTGTTTCTGAACTGGCGAACCGTATGGCCGAACGGGTGGCTGACGTTGTTAAATCCCTGATGAACATGGGTATGATGGTGACGCAGAACCAAACGCTTGATGCGGATACTGCGGAACTGATCATCGAAGAATTCGGCCACAAAGTGGTTCGCGTATCTGACTCCGACGTTGAAGACGTGATTTCTGATGTTGAAGAAAACGAAGGTGATCTGAAAGATCGTCCTCCGGTCATCACCATTATGGGCCACGTTGACCACGGTAAAACATCGCTTTTGGATGCAATTCGCGACGCGAAAGTTGTATCTGGCGAAGCCGGCGGCATTACACAGCACATCGGTGCGTATCAGGTCACTACCAATAGCGGTACAACTCTGTCCTTCCTTGATACTCCGGGCCACGCGGCGTTTACGTCCATGCGGTCTCGTGGTGCACAGGTGACGGATATTGTTGTTCTGGTTGTTGCGGCGGATGACTCTGTGATGCCACAGACGATCGAAGCGATTAACCACGCCAAAGCGGCGCAAGTTCCAATGATTGTTGCAATCAACAAGTGTGACAAGCCTGCTGCGGACCCGATGAAGGTACGTGCAGAGCTGCTGCAACACGAAGTCATTGTGGAAGCCATGTCTGGTGAGGTGCAAGACGTTGAAGTGTCTGCGATCACGGGCCAGGGTCTTGATGAATTGCTAGAAGCGATTGCGTTGCAGTCTGAAATTCTTGAACTGAAAGCCAACCCTGATCGCGCGGCACAAGGTGCAGTGATTGAAGCGCAGCTTGACGTTGGCCGCGGCCCAGTTGCAACCGTTCTGGTTCAGAAGGGTACGCTCCGTCAGGGTGACATTTTTGTTGTGGGTGAGCAGTACGGTAAGGTCCGTGCGCTGATCAACGATAAGGGTGAGCGCGTCGAAGAAGCAGGCCCATCTGTACCTGTGGAAGTCTTGGGACTGAACGGTACGCCAGAAGCTGGCGACGTTTTGAACGTGACTGAAACAGACGCTCAGGCGCGTGAGATTGCAGAATACCGTGAGAAAGCCGCTAAGGATAAACGTGCAGCAGCCGGTGCAGCGACGACGCTGGAACAGCTGATGCAAAAGGCGAAGGAAGACGAAAACGTTTCTGAGTTGCCAATCCTTGTGAAAGCAGACGTTCAAGGTTCTGCCGAAGCAATCGTTCAAGCGATGGAAAAAATCGGTAACAACGAAGTTCGCGTGCGTGTCCTCCACTCTGGTGTTGGTGCGATTACAGAGACCGATGTTGGTTTGGCTGAGGCTTCTGGTGCGCCGATCATGGGCTTTAACGTTCGTGCGAACGCATCTGCGCGGAACTCTGCGAACCAAAAGGGCGTCGAAATTCGCTACTACTCGGTCATTTATGACCTTGTGGATGATGTGAAAGCTGCGGCGTCTGGTCTGCTCTCAGCGGAAATCAAAGAGAACTTTATCGGTTACGCGACAATCAAAGATGTCTTCAAGGTGTCCAACGTCGGCAAGGTTGCTGGTTGCTTGGTTACCGAAGGTGTTGCACGACGTTCCGCAGGCGTACGTTTGCTGCGCGACAACGTGGTTATCCACGAAGGCACGCTGAAAACTTTGAAGCGTTTCAAAGACGAAGTGGCGGAAGTTATCTCTGGTCAGGAATGTGGTATGGCGTTTGAAAATTACGACGACATCCGCGCGAATGACGTGATTGAGATCTTTGAGCGTGAAGAAGTACAACGAACCCTCGACTAATGCGTCTTGCATTCGAAATTCAAAGCCCGCTGATATTTATCAGCGGGCTTTCATTTTTTGATATGCCCCAAAAGCAAAACGCCACCCGAAGTGAGTGGCGTTTCGAAAGCTGTCAGATCAGTACCGAGTTCTAAACGGGTTTGCCCGAGTAGATAAGGTTTCCTACACGTACAGAAATTCGACCATCTGGCAAACGTTTTACAAAGTGGCCCTGCACAGAGATGCAGCTGCCCAATATAATTGTCTTTAGCATGTCAATAACCCCCAGCGTGATTGACGATTGGCTAGAAATAATTCTCAGCTGTGCTGATAGGTGCACGGCTTGCGACGGAGAATATGGTATTTCCTAGGCAAGCCAAGGGAAATTGCGTGGCGATAGGCAAAAATTAGTTAATTTGTCGTTAATTTTGTAAATTCACAACCAATCCCTGAGAATTGGGATGAGTGGCACATCTGCTGGTGGCATAGGGTATTCTTTAAAGTCTTTCGGGAAGACCCATTTCAGCTGCTGTCCCTCTTTCCCTTGCGGTGTGCCCTCCCACTTTCGGCATGCAAACAAAGGCATTAGCAAGTGAAAATTTTCATAGCTGTGGCTCGCGAAAGTCAGGGGGGCCAAACAGCTTTTCCAGGTATTGATGCCTAGTTCTTCCTCAAGTTCTCGAATGAGGGCCGCTTCGGGTGTTTCGCCAGCTTCTATCTTGCCACCCGGAAACTCCCACATACCGGCGAGCGACTTACCCTCTGGGCGTTGAGCCAATAGGACTCTTCCATCGGGATCTATCAATGCCACAGCTGACACGAGTACAGTTTTCATCAGTATCTGCCCTTAAGAACGATAGTCGGCGTTAATGGAAATATAGCCATGTGTGAGATCGCAGGTCCAAACCGTAGCCTTCCCATCAGCTAAGCCTAGATCTACACCAATCACCAACTCTTGCTGCTTCATGTACTCAGCTGCGGCGTCTTCGGAATAGCCTTCAGAAACCCAGCCTTTTTCAGCGACGGTGATATCGCCAAAACGGATCGACAAAAGATCACGATCTGCGGCAGCTCCAGATTTACCAATGGCCATTACAACGCGGCCCCAATTTGGGTCCTCTCCGGCAACAGCAGTCTTCACCAATGGTGAGTTTGCGATTGCCATGCCATGCGTGTGGGCATCTGCGTCTGTCTTTGCGCCAGTGACTTGAATCTCAATGAACTTTGTCGCGCCTTCGCCATCTTTCACAACGAGATGTGAAAGCTCTTGCATGACCTCATGCAGGGCCTCTGTGAACGACCCTTCCGCATCAGTTACCTCTACACCCGAAGCACCTGTAGCGCCCAGCAAGAGCGTATCTGACGTGGATGTATCGCTATCAACCGTGATGCAATTGAAGGTGACATCGGTGAGGCTAGACAAGATCTCTTGCAGAAGTGCACGTTCTACTTTTGCATCAGTGAAGATGTAGACCAGCATGGTCGCCATGTCTGGTGCGATCATGCCAGAGCCTTTGGCGATCCCCGAGATTTTTACGGGTTTGCCGTCTATCTCAAAGGTTTTTCCCGCACCTTTTGCAAAGGTATCGGTGGTTCTTATGCCGTTAGCCGCATCTTCGATGTTGTTGGGATCCAGCCCTTCGACAAGCTCGTTCACTTTTGCAGTGATGCGGTCATGAGGAAGCCGTTCACCGATGACGCCTGTAGAAGACGTGAAAACACGATTTGCGGGCAGGCCGGTGGCCTGAGCGACCGACTCCGAAATCGCAGTGACAGACCCTTCGCCCGCGCGGCCGGTAAAGGCGTTTGAGTTTCCGGAGTTGATGATAAAGGCCGCTCCTTCGTCGCTGTCCAATCCAATCTTTTTCTGGCAATCCAAGACGTTGGCAGATCGCGTCGCAGATCGTGTGAAGGTGCCAGCAACGCTGCTGCCCTCGGCCAATCGGATCAATGTAACGTCCTTACGGCCTTGGTACTTTACACCCGCTGCAACGGCTGAAAATTCGACACCTTGGATGGCCGGAAGGGTTGGAAAACCCTCCGGTGCCAAAGGAGAGATTGAATCGATATTGGCCAATTTATTGCTCCAGAATGGTAGAATCTTTTAGGACAGCAGGATCAAGGCCTTCTGCGCCGGAACGATCCACATCGCCTTTGTCGGTGAGGCGGGCAATTTCTGCGTCAATGATTTCGCGTTGAAGTTCGCTTTCGATTTCTTGACGCACGTCCTCAAGCGCAGGCGCTTCTGTCAGGCGAGAATCGTTTAGCGTGATGACATGCCAGCCGAACTGGGTTTTGACCGGGTCTGACACTTCGCCCTTTTTCAGTGCAATGACAGCTTCCTCGAAGGCCGGAACCATTTGACCTGGGCCAAACCAGCCAAGTTCACCGCCACCCGGACCAGATGGGCCAGTTGATTTTTCACGTGCGGTTTCGGCAAAGTCTGCACCGCCACGGATATCTTGCGTAATGTTCTTCGCTTCTTCTTCGGTTGCAACAAGAATGTGCGACGCGTTGAATTCACGACCACCTTCAAAGTTCTCGAAACGCGCGTCATATGCGGTTTGAACAGCTTCATCCGTGATTTTAGTTTCTACGATTTCTTGAAGAACAACGGCTGCCATCAACGCCAGTCGTTGGTTTGCGAGTTCTAGTTCGATCCGCTTGGGCGCTTCGCCACCAAAGGACTGGCTAAGCAATGTCTGCTGAACCAGCTGATCCAGAATACCGTTAAACAAAACGTCATCTGGAAGTGATTGATACTGTGGATTCAACGTGCCGCGTACTGCAATCATCTGGCCTACTGTGATCTCTGTGCCATTCACAGTCGCTACAACTGTGTCTGCATTGGGCGAATCGTCTGCAAACGCAGGAAAGGCCAAAACCAGAGCGGCGGCTGTACCGCGCAGAATATTGAGGGATTTTAACATCGTTTGTTCCTTGGCTGTGGCCGCATCGGCTGGCGACGTTGACACTGTATACTATGGCCCTTACATCGCCTTGAGGCCGCAGCAAGAGTTTACTTGCCCTGTTGTATGAGCAGGGGGCAAGACGGGCAAGCAGAAGCGGTGCAAGAAATTGTTAACAAAGGACATGTGAACATGTTGGGTTTTGGAAAATTGACCAAAATGGTCTTCGGCACACCGAACGACCGCCAGATCAAAGCAACCCGACCGATCGTGGCCAAAATCAATGCCCTTGAGGAAGAGTTCGAGAAACTCACCGATGCGCAGTTGATCGAAAAAACGGGTGAGCTGAAGAAGCGCATCGAAGATGGTACCAAAGTTGACGATGTATTGGTTGAGGCATTTGCGAACTGTCGCGAAGCGGCCCGCCGGGCACTTGGCTTGCGTGCCCATGACACCCAGCTTCTAGGCGGGATCTTTTTGCACCAGGGCAACATCTCTGAAATGAAAACCGGTGAAGGTAAAACCCTTGTGGCGACTTTCCCAGCGTATCTGAATGCGCTGACTGGTAAAGGCGTGCACATCGTTACGGTGAACGATTACCTCGCCAAACGTGATGCTGAATGGATGAGCAAAGTCTACGGCGCCTTGGGCATGACAACCGGTGTTGTTTATCCGCAGCAGCCTGAAGACGAGAAAAAGCAAGCTTATGCCTGCGACGTGACCTATGCCACCAACAACGAGTTGGGCTTTGACTATCTACGTGACAACATGAAGTCTGATCTTGATCAGATGTCGCAGCGTAGCCACCATTTTGCGATTGTGGATGAGGTCGATTCCATCCTGATCGATGAGGCGCGTACGCCGCTGATTATCTCTGGTCCTGCGCAGGACCGCACAGAATTGTACATGGCGATCGACAAGATCATTCCAGCAATCGAAGACGTGCATTTTTCTTTGGATGAAAAAACACGGGGTGTGACCTTTACCGATGAAGGCAACGACTGGCTCGAAGAGCAACTGAGTGCACATGATCTGCTGCCAGAAGGGCAATCGTTGTACGACCCTGAAAGCACAACATTGGTACACCATGTGAACCAAGGTCTGCGTGCGCATAAGCTGTTTACGAAAGATAAAGATTATATCGTTCGCGGTGATGATGTCGTGCTGATTGATGAATTTACCGGCCGCATGATGGCGGGCCGTCGTTTGTCAGAAGGTCTGCATCAGGCAATCGAAGCAAAGGAAGGCGTTTCCATTAAGCCTGAAAACGTGACTTTGGCTCAGGTGACCTTCCAGAACTATTTCCGCCTGTATGATAAATTGGGTGGCATGACCGGGACGGCGCTGACCGAAGCCGAAGAATTTGCAGAAATTTACAGCCTTGGCGTTGTTGAAGTTCCTACCAACCGCCCTGTCGCACGAAAAGATGATGATGATGCGGTGTATCGCACTGCGAAAGAAAAATTCGAGGCGATTGTCGAAACCATCAAAGAGGCATCGGCCAAGGGGCAGCCGACTTTGGTTGGTACCACGTCGATTGAAAAGTCTGAGTATCTGTCCGAGTTGCTGAATGCCGCGGATGTACAGCACAACGTTCTAAACGCACGCCAGCATGAGCAAGAAGCACAGATTGTTGCGGATGCCGGCAAGTTGGGCGCGGTGACCATCGCTACCAACATGGCGGGTCGTGGTACAGACATTAAGCTTGGCGGGAACGTCGAATTTAAAATCATGGAGGCCATTGCGGCCAGCCCTGATGCGAACCCTGATGAAATTCGTGCGCAGATCGAAGAAGCGCACAAAGCTGATGAAGATGCCGTGAAAGCAGCTGGTGGTTTGTTTGTTCTTGCAACAGAGCGCCACGAAAGCCGCCGCATCGATAACCAGCTGCGGGGGCGTTCTGGCCGTCAGGGTGACCCAGGCCGTTCAGCCTTCTTCTTGTCTTTGGAAGACGATTTGATGCGCATCTTTGGCTCGGACCGTTTGGACAAAGTTCTGTCCTCTCTGGGCATGAAAGAGGGCGAAGCGATTGTACACCCATGGGTCAACAAATCGCTCGAACGTGCGCAGGCAAAGGTCGAAGGCCGCAACTTTGATATTCGTAAGCAATTGCTGAAATTCGATGATGTGATGAATGATCAGCGTAAGGTGATCTTTAGCCAGCGTCGTGAAATCATGGAAGCTGAAGACCTGTCTGAAATTGTTCAGGACATGCGCCATGACGTGATTGGCGATCTGATCGATCAACACATGCCGCCTAAATCTTATGCGGATCAGTGGGACATCGAAGGTCTATATGCCGCCAGTATCGAGCAGCTTGGTGTTGATGTGCCGGTGATCGATTGGGCCAAAGAAGAAGGCGTGGATGACGAAGATATTCAAGAGCGTCTGGAAAAAGCAGCTGATGAGCATATGGCCAAGAAGGCCGTTCTGTTTGGCACTGACACCTTCCGCGGTATTGAAAAGCAAATTTTGTTGCAAATCATCGATAACAAGTGGCGGGAACACCTGCTGACACTTGAGCATTTGCGCTCGGTTGTTGGGTTCCGCGGATATGCTCAGCGCGACCCATTGAATGAATACAAGACAGAATCGTTCCAGCTTTTTGAAACCATGTTGGATACGCTGCGCGTCGACGTTACACGCAACCTGTCTCAGATCCGTCCAATCACCGAAGAAGAACAGCGCGCTATGATTGCGCAAATGCAAGCACAGCAAGCGGCGTTGCAAGAGGCTGGTCAGGCAGCCGCGGCAGAGGCAGCTGGCGTTCAAACCGCTGAATTTGAGCCCCTGATCGATGGGTTTGATGAAAATGATCCAGCCACTTGGGGTGAGCCTGGGCGTAACGATGCGTGCCCATGTGGCTCTGGCAAAAAATTCAAACATTGCCACGGTGCATTGGTGTAATTCGGCCAATTCGGCAACAAAACATCAGAGATTGAACAAAGGGGCGCCACATCGGCGCCCCTTTTTTTGTGGATAACCTGTGCCAAACAGCAGCGGCACAGGAGTCATCTGTGATGAAATTGAATGTCAAAATGCGAAGCGTAGCTATCGCCGCAGCCACTCTTTCTGTGGCGGCAATGGCAGGTGTCTTTTTGCAAGGCAGTGGCCCATCGCAAGCATCGGCCGTTGCACCTGAAAAATCAAAATTGGTGGCACCCGTTGTACAAAGTTCCGCTTCGAATTCTTTCGAAGGCCTTGGGGTTGCGATTCCGCGTGATCAAGACATTCCTGTTGGGCTGCCGGTGCAAACGGTGGCGTTAGACGTCGCAGTTGATGTGCCAACTGCTCAGATGCCAAACGAAGAACCAGCACCTTTGTTGGGTTGCGACGTTGCCCTACGTGCGGTTCCTGCTGTGGCAGCGATGGTGAATTTGCATATTTCTGCCGATTGTCTTCCAAATGCACGGATTCGTATCGAACATGCCGATTTGCGTTTTAGCGAGTTTTTAGATGACTTTGGCAAGCTTGAAATCACAGTGCCAGCACTCGAAATAGACGCCCGTTTTTCGGTTGTTCTGCCTAATGGATCTTTGGTGAATGCTGTGGCTCATGTGCCCGACCTTGAGCTGTACAATCGCGTCGCGATGCAGTGGATGGGCGAAAGTGGTTTGCAAATTCATGCTCGTGAAAACACTGCGGACTATGGTGATAAAGGCCATGTTTGGTTTGAAAACCAAGGGGATTTGATCAACCTGGTATCTGGCAAAGGTGGCTTTTTGATGCGCATGGGTGATGCCAGCACGGAATGGTCACTTATGGCTGATGTCTACACATATCCGGCCGGTAAACTGCCCGTTTTCATGACAGCAGAAATTGAAGTGAATGGCGCGAACTGTGATCGTCTTGTAAAGGCGACAACACTGCAAGTTGATCAGGCGATTTCAGGCCAATCTCATACGTTGGAACTGACGATGCCAGAATGTGGTGCCACGGGTGACTTTCTGGTGTTGAAAAACCTGTTCCAAAACCCGACAATCGCGCAGCAGTAATAAGACGCAGGTCAGGGCCTTCTCATGACGAATTTGCGTGCGGCGTGTCTCGCCGCACTTTTCCTTTTTTGCGGGGGCACCACGCTCTCTGCACAGGATATCACGCTGACTTCGTCAGACGGTGCGGTTGAAATCACCGGCACCCTTCTTGGCTTTGATGGAGAGTTCTATCGCGTTCAGACCGTCTATGGTGAATTGACGGTGGATGGCACCGGCGTGCTATGCGATGGCCCTGCTTGCCCGAATCTGACCGATTTCGTCGCCGAAATAGCGATTTCAGGGGCGTCTGGCATGGCCGAGGTGTTAATGCCGGCTTTGATTGATGCCTTTGCGCTGAGCAATGGCTATGCCGTGGCTCGCCAAATCCAAGACAAAACGCATTTTACTTATGAGTTGTCAGAATCTGATACGCGCAAGCCCATAGCCCGGTTTAACTTCAGCGCGACATCCACTGACGAAGGCTTTGCCGATCTTCTGGCGGACGAAGCTGACATTGCAATGTCTTTGCGCGAAATTCGCATTTCAGAGGCGGAGCGCGGGTATGAAGCAGGCCTTGGCAATATGCAAAGCAAGAACCGCAGTCGTGTACTTGCGCTGAATGCTTTGGTTCCGATCGTTTCGATTGGGAACCCGGTTGCACGAATTTCACCCTCGGATTTGGCCAAAGTGGTGTCTGGCAAGATTGATAACTGGCAAGTGCTTGGCGGGCCGGATGCCCCGATCGCAATTCATGTACCCGGTGAAAAATCAGGATTGCTGCAAGCGATTGAGGATCGGCTGACGAAACCGGCCGGTGTGAAAATTTCGAAAGCCGCTGAGCATCACGCGACAATGGCAGCCTTGGTGGGGGCCGTACAGCGCGATCCTTTTGCGATTGGCATTGCGACCTATGCAAGCTCGGATGCGGCTAGTCGCCTGCCGCTAAGTGGTGGTTGTGGGTTCTCTGTTCATGCGAATCGCCGCGGTATTAAAACCGAGGATTACCCACTGACCGCGCCGATGTTTTTGTATTTGCCCGCGCGACGTCTGCCAAAAATCGCCAGAGATTTTTTGGCCTACACCCGGGGTCCAGCGGCACAGATTGTTATTCGCCGCGCTGGGTTTGTCGATCAAGGTACCGAAGAGATCGCCCTTTCCATGCAGGGCGAGCGAATTGCAAATGCCATCACCCGTGCGGGGGATGAGGTGAAGTTGGCTGATCTTAAAGAAGTTGTTTCGCTGCTCAGCCAACACAAGCGCCTTACAACGACTTTCCGTTTCCAGCCGGGTCTTTCTGCTTTAGATGCGCAATCGCGCTCTAATGCACAGCTCCTCGCGCGTGCGCTCGAGCAAGGGGCCTATGATGGGCGAGAGCTTGTGTTCGTGGGGTTCAGTGATGGAGAAGGCGCCGCAGAAGGCAACCAAAAGATCGCCATTCGTCGCGCCGAAGCGGTGAAACAAGCTGTGTTGAACGCCGCTGAAACTTTGAATCCTGAACGAACAAGCATTTCGGTTTCTGGTTTCGGGGAAGCCCTGCCTATGGCCTGCGATGAAAACGCTTGGGGGCGGCAAGTGAACCGTCGAGTTGAGGTGTGGGTTCGTTGAACCTAAAGTAGCCCCTCGCTTCGAAAGCTCACGTGCCGTTCCTGACCTACGATAATGTGGTCATGAAGGCTGATTGAGAAAACGCTGCAAGCCTGTCGGATTTGTTCGGTGATGTTTATGTCCGCCTGCGATGGGGTTGGGTCTCCCGATGGATGATTATGAACAAGGATCAAAGCGCTTGCGTTCAATTCGAGTGCCTTTTTCACCACCTCACGGGGGTAGACAGGCACATGGTTTACTGTGCCCTTGGCTTGTTCTTCATCGGCGATCAGCGTGTTTTTCGTATCTAGGTAAAGAACGCGAAACTGCTCGATCTCGCGATGGGCCATTGCGGTGGCCAGGTATTCCAACAAAGCATCCCATGAACTCAGGATAGGGCGTCGCATCACACGAGTCTTGGCAAGGCGATGGGCAGAGGCCTCAACGATCTTTAGTTCGCAAACAATGGCGTCTCCAACACCCTTTACATCTTTTAGACGGGCGCTTGGCGCAGATAGCACGGCATTAAAGCTGCCAAAGGATTCCATCAATCGACGAGCCACTGGCTTTACGTCTTGCCGCGGAATAGCGCGGAACAAGACCAATTCCAGCAGCTCATAGTCTGGCATAGCCGCTGCACCGCCGTCTAAAAAACGCGAACGGAGTCGTTTACGATGGTCGCGAAGATAGGATGGAAGTTTGGCTTCCTGCGCCGGAGACTTAGGCGCAGGGACACCCTCGAAAAGGGGAAGAGGGACGGTCTTATCGGCAGGGGAAAGTGCCATAGACACAAATTGCATTGAGTCGGTCACTAATTCGTTAACAACAAAAAAGGCGCCCTGAACTCAGAGCGCCTTTTCAATAGATTTAAGCGTCGACTAGCTTTTCATCGAGTCCCAAAAGCCTTTGACAGACTTAAAGAAAGTGCTGCTTTCCGGGCTGTTCTCTTCGGACAGCTGGTCGAATTCTCGCAACAGTTCTTTCTGGCGGCTTGTCAGGTTCACCGGGGTTTCAACAGCAAGCTCGATAAACATATCGCCTTGGCCACCGCCCCGCAGTGCAGGCATACCTTTAGACCGCAGGCGCATTTGACGGCCAGACTGGCTGCCGGATGGGATCTTAACGCGGCTGCGGCCACCGTCGATGGTCGGTACTTCAATGTCACCACCAAGAGCTGCAGCAGTCATCGAGACAGGAACACGGCAGAACAGATTGGTGCCTTCGCGTTCAAAGATGCTGTGTTTTGATACTTCGATAAAGATGTACAAGTCACCCGCCGGGCCACCGCGCATACCTGCTTCGCCTTCGCCGGCCAAACGGATACGTGTGCCTGTTTCCACACCCGCTGGGATGTTGACGGAAAGGGAACGATCTCTTTCGGTGCGACCTGCGCCTCCGCAAGACGAACATGGGTTCTTAATGGTCTGACCTAGGCCCGAACAGGTTGGGCAGGTGCGCTCAACTGTAAAGAACCCCTGCTGTGCGCGAACCTTACCCATACCCGAACAGGTTGGGCAGGTTGTCGGCTCTACACCGCCTTCAGCGCCGGACCCGTTACAAGAACCACAGGCCACCGAAGTCGGTACTTGAATGGTCTTTTGCAGGCCAGAGAAAGCTTCCTCCAGTGAGACGCGCAAATTGTAACGCAGATCTGAGCCACGCGCAGCGCGTTGACGCCCGCCACCTCCGCGTTGACCGCCCATGAAGTCGCCGAACAGGTCGTCAAAGACATCCGAGAACGCAGATGAGAAATCGCCACCCGGATGACCACGGCCTGCGCCACCGCCACCCATGCCGTTTTCAAAGGCCGCATGACCATATTGGTCATAGGCCGCCTTTTTGTTTGCGTCCTTTAAAACTTCGTAAGCCTCATTGGCTTCTTTGAATTTGGATTCCGCGTCTGGATTGTCGGCGTTGCGATCTGGGTGAAATTCTTTGGCTTTCTTGCGATAGCCTTTTTTGATTTCATCCGCGGAGGCACCTTTGCCGACGCCTAGAACTTCGTAGAAGTCACGTTTTGCCATAGGTTGCTCCTTTGAGCCGGATAGAAAACGGGCCGGTCCGGCAACCGGACCGGCCCTGTGTTTTCATCCGACCGCGCTATTAGCGCTTATCGCCGTCCAGATCTTCGAAGTCAGCGTCGACGATGTCGTCATCTGCTGGGCCTGCGTCGTCGGCATCCGCTGCCGCTGGCTCATCGCCACCGTCTTCAGCTTGCGCCTTGTAGATCGCTTCGCCCAGTTTCATGGCTGCTTCGGTTACGTTCTGAACACCAGACTTGATTTTGTCTGCGTTGGCTTTCTCATCTTCGAGATCGTCTTTCAGAGCGGCAATTGCCAGTTCGATCGCTTCGATCGTGGTTGGGTCAACCTTATCGGAGTGCTCTTCCATGGACTTTTCAGTCGAGTGGATGAGGCTTTCCGCTTGGTTGCGTGCTTCCACCAACTCTTTGCGATCCTTATCCGCTTCAGCGTTTGCTTCCGCGTCTTGAACCATTGCTTCGATGTCCTCGTCGGACAGACCGCCAGATGCCTGGATAGTGATCGACTGCTCTTTGCCGGTGCCTTTGTCTTTGGCGCCAACAGATACGATGCCGTTGGCGTCGATATCAAAGGTCACTTCGATCTGCGGCATGCCACGTGGTGCCGGAGGAATGTCTTCGAGGTTGAATTGACCAAGGATCTTGTTGTCCGCAGCCATCTCACGCTCACCCTGGAACACGCGCAGTGTTACAGCGTTTTGGTTGTCTTCCGCAGTCGAGAAAGTTTGGGACTTTTTCGTTGGGATTGTTGTGTTGCGGTCGATCAGGCGTGTGAAGACGCCGCCAAGGGTTTCGATACCCAAGGACAAAGGTGTTACGTCAAGCAGAACAACGTCTTTTACGTCGCCTTGTAGAACACCCGCTTGGATCGCAGCACCCATCGCAACAACCTCATCAGGGTTCACACCCTTATGTGGCTCTTTGCCAAAGAACTTGCTGACTTCTTCGATGACCTTTGGCATGCGGGTTTGACCGCCAACCAGAACAACTTCGTCGATGTCAGATGCTGAAAGACCTGCGTCTTTCAGCGCTGCTGCACAAGGTTTCATAGAGTTCTTGATCAGATCGGCCACAAGGCTTTCCAGCTTTGCGCGGGTCAGTTTCATGACCATGTGCAAAGGCGCACCATCAGCACCCATCGAGATAAACGGTTGGTTGATCTCTGTTTGGGAAGCAGAAGACAGCTCGATCTTTGCTTTTTCCGCAGCTTCTTTCAGACGCTGCAGTGCCATTTTGTCTTTGGACAGATCAACGCCATGCTCTTTTTTGAACTGATCCGCGAGGTAGTTCACGATGCGCATGTCAAAGTCTTCACCACCAAGGAAGGTGTCACCGTTGGTGGACTTAACTTCGAACAAGCCGTCGTCGATTTCGAGGATGGTTACGTCGAATGTACCGCCGCCGAGGTCATAGACCGCGATGGTTTGTGTTTCTTCTTTGTCCAAACCATAAGCCAGCGCAGCTGCTGTTGGTTCGTTGATGATACGTAGAACTTCAAGGCCTGCGATTTTACCCGCGTCTTTTGTGGCCTGACGCTGTGCATCGTTAAAGTACGCAGGCACGGTGATAACCGCCTGAGTGACTTCTTCGCCAAGGTAAGACTCAGCGGTTTCTTTCATTTTGCCCAGTGTGAAAGCTGAGATTTGTGAAGGGGAGTATTTCTCACCCTTTGCTTCCACCCATGCGTCGCCGTTGCCGCCGTTGACAATGGCGAAAGGCACCATCTTTTTATCTTTTTCAACCGCAGCATCGTCAAAACGACGACCGATCAGGCGTTTCACGCCAAATACGGTGTTCTCTGGGTTGGTGACGGCCTGGCGTTTCGCCGGCTGGCCTACGAGGCGCTCGTCATCTGTGAATGCGACGATAGACGGAGTGGTGCGTGCACCTTCCGCATTTTCAATCACGCGCGCTTGAGAGCCGTCCATGATGGCTACACAAGAGTTGGTCGTACCGAGGTCGATACCAATTACTTTGCCCATATTTTATCCCTTCTGACTTAAGGCGACTTTACGAGACAGAGACCCGTTTCGGCATCTCGCCCCGAACTGATTGGCAATGGCCGTTTGGCCAATACGCTTCGGACGGTATATAGGGAGCCACAAAAGACGCTGCAAGCATCTCGTGGGGGGGAAAAAGGCAAATTTACTGCGTTTTTTACCGTGATGTGGCAAGGATACGGAAATGAACGCTGCGACACCTCTGACAATCAAAGGTTTTCAAGTTTTTAAAGGCCTGCTGAGTCTCGCTGATCAACGGTCTATCGTCGAAGATATTCGCGCGATCGTGAGGCAAGCGCCGCTGTATCAACCCGTCACCCCGGGCGGGCGAAAAATGTCAGTGCTTATGACATGCGCGGGAAATCTTGGCTGGGTCACCGATCAGACAGGCTATCGATATCAGCCACATCACCCCAACGGGCCACGATGGCCAAGTATTCCCGAGAGTGTCCTGAAGGTTTGGACGCAAACGAGCCAGTCAGATCGCATGCCAGATTGTTGTTTGGTTAATTTTTACGCTCAAGATGCGCGGATGGGGATGCATCAAGATAAAGATGAGGGCAATTTTGAATGGCCTGTCGTTTCGATTTCTTTAGGCGATGATGCCTTGTTTCGGATCGGCAACCCCGAGCGCGGTGGGAAAACCGAATCTGTCTGGCTGAACTCTGGTGATGTGGTTGTTATGGGAGGCGCAGCGAGGCTTGCTTATCACGGGGTGGACCGCATTCGGTTTGGGTCATCCACGCTGCTTTCTCAGGCGGGGCGCATCAACCTAACGCTTCGTGTTGTGGATCAAGGAAAAAGAGAACAGCAGCCGTCATAGCCAAAGGTCTCGCCATTCATATGCATGAAGAGACGAACACGAAGCGCGTATTCGCGGTCAGACATGCCATCATGGCACAGTTCGTTTTCAACCAGCGCGGAAAAACCAAGTTGGTCAGACCCACCCCCCATGCCGATAGTTCCACCAAGACGCGCCGCAATGTCAGAACTCCATTCAACGGGCAAAGAGGTGGTTGAGGCATCAACACCGTCAAAACGTACCAATTGTGCATCGGTTGTGATCCGGAAGGACCAAAAGGGTTCAGTCCCAGCGCACTCCAATGGTCGTGAGAACGTGTGCCAATTAAGTTGCTCGGGCACCTCAAAGTAGCTGCGTCTGACATATCCGCTGGCTTCACGACTATTCACAAGCGCCCATTTTCCCGTTTCGTCGTAGTTCACCACTTCAACATCGACCGCCCGCGCAGGCAGGGTGCCTATTGCTTCAGAAAGATGATGAGGCTTGAGCCGAATGTTAAGTGCGTCGCCGTCAGCGACATTCACGACATTTCCAAGCCTTGGAAAATAGTCTTGGGGCAGGGGCTCGCTATACGCAATGTTGGGAACGATAAGTGCTGCAAGCAACAGCGGCCTCATCTTTTGGAACCCCAGCTTAGGGAGGCCTGACGTCTGGTGTAAAACTCACCCATCAGCCCGATCATTAGTAAAACAAGGCCAACATAAAGAGGGTATTCTGTGCTGGTGTTCCGAGGCGCATAGTTGATGAAGGCAAATCCGCGTGCTTGGTCGATGGTGTGAAACAGTGGGTTCCAATCAAACATCGCGAGCATAAATCCGGGTAGTGTATTGGCTACAAACATTTTGCCAGACGCAATCATATTGGCACGTGCATAGATCGTATTGGCGATAGTTACGAAAGTTGGGAACCAAGGTTTGATGGCCAGCAACACGAGCCCAACACCTGCGCCCGTGAACCATGACAGCATAATCATGCCCAGTGCGCCCATAGGGTTGTCGATGACTACAGGCGTAAATGCGACGTGGTATACAAAAAGAATGCCAAGCAAAGACAGCATCTGAATGTAAAGTGTACTGAGTGCAGCGGCCAAGATAGAAATCGCCGTATTCATTGGAGCGTGTTTCATCATCGGTGATGACGGGCCTTCTGACCCCACGACGGCACCCATAGTTTTGGTATGGGTCATGAACATAAAGATGCCGGACATGATGTAGAGCAGGAAGTCGCCCCGGATCGCGGCGCCTTTTAAGCCAAGTACCGAGAACATCACAAAGAACACCAACACGAAGATGGCTGTTTGCATCATGTTCAAAAGGATCGACATCACCGCATTGCCGTGAGTCTTACGCACCTTTCGCACAATCGAGTGATAGACCAATTCAAAGATGGTCATCGCAGATTGTATCGTCGTTTTTGGTCCGGCTTGCTGGAACATTGCTCTGCTGCCCTTTCTGCCCAACGAGGCATACGGAATTCTTGCTGTTCCGAGTTGTCCACAGCATAAGGGGGGCGACGTAAATATTCAACAAATGCCTTTTGGCAGGAGTGTACCGTGGACTACAGCAAACTGATCCCTCTTATGCGCAACCTCTCGATTGAAGCAGGTGCAAAGATTATGGAAATCTACAATTCAGAAGATTTTGGTGTGAAACTGAAGTCAGATGATAGCCCAGTTACTGTTGCTGACGAGGCCGCGGATGCCATTATTTCTGCGGGTCTTCGCGCGGCATTTCCTGATGTGATGCTTGTGACAGAAGAGCAAGCGGACAGTCATGCAGCCAAGGGCGATACCTTTTTGATTGTTGACCCATTGGACGGTACGAAAGAATTCATCAACCGCCGCGGCGATTTCACGGTGAATATTGCATATGTCGAAAACGGCGTTCCGCAACGCGGTGTTGTTTATGCTCCTGCCAGAAATCGGATGTTTTTCACCAATGAGGCTGGGCAAGCTGTCGAGGAAACCGGCGATTTCAAACTGGACGCTATTGGTGAGACTCAGAACATCAGTGTTTCTCAGGCTGACAATACTGCCCTTATGATTGTGGCTTCAAAATCTCACCGTGATCAGGCAACCGAAGATTACATCAACAAATACAGCGTGAAAGATAGCAAAAGCGCAGGCTCTTCGTTGAAGTTCTGTCTTGTCGCAACTGGTGAGGCCGACATCTATCCTCGCGTGGGTCGCACGATGGAGTGGGACACCGCAGCCGGTCACGCGGTTCTGCTTGGTGCAGGCGGAGATGTTGTGCGGTTTGACGATCACACGCCGCTGACTTACGGCAAAGAGGATTTCGCTAATCCGTTCTTTATCGCCTACGCGCCAAGTGTTGAGCTAAAGCAAGCCTAGGTTGTTTTTGGAACGCATCTCATTGGTCCGCGCGATTGCACGGGCCAATTTTTGAAGGGTGCACCTGATCAACGCTTGCTTTGTATGAAAGGCTGTAATCCTCTGTACACACGGCAAAATCGTGCTGTGATGATAAAAAGGGATGAATGTGAGTAACGTGCCATCACGCAAAGTCTCTCTTTGGCAAGCCTATCGATTGCGATTGAAACGACGTCAGTTGCTATGGAGGGCTATTCGTTCGCGACGAAGCCTTCAGCCTTTATCCCTACGAACAGAGCGTATTTCTACAAATAGCATTCTTGCGGTCTGCACGATCCGCAATGAGGTGACGCGCCTACCCTATTTCCTAAAACATTATCGGGGCCTTGGGGTAGATCACTTTCTGATCATCGATAATGCTAGTGACGATGGCAGCGCAGAGTTGTTGGCCAAGCAAGATGATGTTTCGGTTTGGCGAACGGATCAAAGCTATCGTGATTCCAGATTTGGTTTGGATTGGATGACTTGGCTGCAAATGCGGTATGCGCGAAGTCATTGGTGTTTGATGGTCGATGCTGACGAATTGCTCGTTTATGAAAACGATGATCGTGCCGATTTGCACACCCTCACCGCTTGGCTTGATGCGCAGGGGCATCAGGTGTTTGGGGCCTTGATGCTGGATCTTTATCCCAAAGGGGAGCTCGGTACGCAGGCGTATTGCGCCGGGCAAGATCCTCGGGAGGTTTTGGAGTGGTTTGATGCTGGCCCATATCGAGCTGAACGTCAGTCTCCAAAGCAAAACCTGTGGGTTCAAGGCGGCGCACGTGAGCGTGTTTTTTTTGCCGATGCGCCAGAGCGATCACCAACTTTGAATAAGATACCGCTCGTAAAGTGGAAGTTCCAATATGCTTACGTCAATTCGTGCCATTCAATTTTGCCTGGGCGCTTGAATTTAGGGTACGATGGCCCGTCTGGTAAACGCCCATCTGGCGCCCTTTTACACACAAAATTCCTGCCAGAGATTGTTGCCAAATCGGAAGCGGAAAAGGGGCGGCAACAGCACTTTAACCAGCCTGAAGAATTTGATCATTACTATGATGAGATTGGGCGCACGCCGAACCTGTGGCACAAAGATGCGCTTCGGTATACGGGGCCTTCTCAGCTGGAGGAATTGGGATTGATCCGAACTGGTGATTGGTGAACGCACCTCTCCCAGCCCATTCCTGCAGCCAATTGGTTTAAAGAGAGTTTTCTGTAAGTCACAGTTGATGGCTAACACTTTCTAAATGCGTTGCTTTCATCAAGAGGGCTGTGACATATTGGCGAAAACAGGCGTTACACATGGATCAACAGGTCCGCGCAATTGCAGAGCAATCGCGAATACTTGATAGGGGATAGCAGTGAGCCTATGGGACTCATATCGGATGCGGCTTCGTCGCAAGCGTCGCATTCTACGTGCGGTGCGCAAATCCAGTGAGCTACGCTGCAAGCAAAACAACACCCATCGTATCAAACCCAAAGATGTCCTACTCGTTTCGACGGTTCGAAACGAGGCCATCCGGTTGCCCTACTTTCTGAATTACTATCGAAACCTGGGCGTGAATCATTTCCTGTTCGTGGACAATGATAGCACTGACGGGATCATGGATGTTCTGGGCGGTGCCGCAGACGTTTCGGTATGGTACACCAATAGCAGTTATAAATCCGCCCATTTTGGCGTGGATTGGATGAATTGGATAAAGCGTAAATATGCGCACGACCATTGGGTTCTTGTCGTCGATCCAGATGAGTTCTTTGTGTATCCGTTTTCAGATAGTCGACCCATTCAGGCACTGACGGATTGGCTAGACACAAGTGCAGTACGCAGTTTTTCGGCGATGCTTTTGGATATGTATCCAAAAGGTAAGATTGACAGTGTTGCGTATCAAGCAGGGCAAAATCCACTGGAAATTGCCAGCTGGTTTGATGCAGGCAACTACACGATTAGTCAGAACCCTGAGTATGGAAATCTTTGGATACAAGGTGGACCAAGGTCGCGCGCGTTTTTCGAGGATGACCCGAAAAAAGCGCCAGCTTTGAATAAAATTCCATTGGTGAAATGGGACAAACACTTTGCTTATGTCAGCTCGACCCACACTCTTTTGCCGCGTGGTCTAAATCTTGTGTATGAGAAATGGGGTGGCGAAAAACCCAGTGGGATTTTGCTTCACACAAAGTTCCTAAACACATTGGGCGATAAAGCTTCGGAAGAGCTACAGCGAGGTCAGCACTATGCTGGCAGTGTTGAGTATGCAGCCTACGCTCAGAAGCTCAAAGATCATCCCGAGCTTTGGTGTAAATGGTCAGAAAAGTACATCAACTGGCGGCAGCTTGAAATTCTGGGCCTTATGTCCAAGGGGAATTGGGCATGACGCTGGGCATCGTAATGTTGGTGCACGATGCGCTTGAACGCGCAGAGCAAGTTGCACGTCATTGGGTATCTGCAGGGTGCCCGGTTGTGATCCACGTTGATGCCTCGGTCGATCGAAAGGCGTTCAAAGCATTCCGTCGCAAACTGGTAACGGAACCGAACATTAAGTTTAGCGAACGCCACAAGTGTGAATGGGGGATGTGGGGCTTGGTCGCGGCGACCCAATCAGCCTCTGAATTACTTTTGAAAGACTTCGAGCAGGTGCGGCACGTGTATCTGGCATCGGGTTCTTGCCTCCCGCTTCGGCCAATTTCAGAATTGATAGACTATCTTGACGCCCGACCACGGACCGATTTTATCGAGTCGGCAACGACTGCAGACGTTCCTTGGACGGTTGGCGGCTTGGATTCTGAGAGATTTACTTTGCGGTTTCCATTCTCGTGGAAAAAGCGTCGCTGGGTGTTTGATAAGTACGTCAATTTGCAACGCCGGCTACGCATCAAACGGCGCATTCCAGATGGATTGATACCTCATATGGGGTCACAGTGGTGGTGTCTTACTCGACAAACACTTTCCGCCATTTTGCAAGATCCCGACCGTGAAACTTACGACAAGTATTTCAAAAGAGTTTGGATTCCGGATGAGAGTTACTTTCAGTCCTTAGCGCGGCAATACTCCACCAACATTGAAAGCCGTTCGCTCACGCTTTCGAAATTTGATCATCAAGGTAAGCCGCACATCTTTTATGATGATCATTTGCAACTCCTGCGTCGATCAGATTGCTTTGTTGCGCGGAAAATTTGGCCTAAAGCCGATCGGTTGTATAAGGCGTTTCTCTCGGGGCCGGAAAACGCCCTGCCTCGAGCTGAGCCTAATCCAACAAAAATTGATCGCATTTTTTCGAAAGCTGTTGAGCGGCGAACCATTGGTCGACCAGGTTTGTATATGCAGTCTCGGTTTCTGGATCAGTGGTGGGAAAACGGCGTAACGGCCGCGCCTTATTCTGTCTTTCATGGGTTCTCGGAGCTGTTTGAGGATTTCGAAAACTGGCTAGCCAGAGCATCAGGATGTCAGGTGCATGGCCATCTGTTCGCACCTGAACGGGTTGAGTTTGTTGGCCGTCAGAAAGAAATAACGGGAGTGCTTTCTGACAGTGCAAAATTGCGAGATTATGATCCGCGATCTTTCCTGACAAACTTGATTTGGAACACGCGCGGCGAGCGACAGTGTTTTCAGTATGGTCCAAGTGACCATCAAGCGAACAATTGGTTTATGGCGAAAGATCCAAATGCGCAGATTTCCGTGATTTCTGGCGCTTGGGCGATTCCATTGTTTAAATCCAATCGGAATTTTGCGGATCTTCGAAAGCAGGCGGCCAAACTTCAGAAAATCGAATCTGATTATCTTGATATTTTGAGATCCCCTTGGAGCAAGGCGCGCGTTCGGATATGGACGATGGCGGAGTTTATCGAGGCACCGATGGAGCCACTTCAAGCCATCGTTGACGAGATTAGCAAAGCCGGCCCGCATCGTTTAGGCACAGCACCAAAAATGACAGATTTAACTGGATTTGGGCAGTTCCTTCAAAATCTAAAGAACCAAGGAATGCATCCATACCTCATGGGTGATTTCCCAGTGGCGCCTGTCGAAAATAATGAAACGTCACCCTTACGCAAACCCTATCTGGTACAGTGATCTGAATGGCTCAAAAATTTGAATACTTCGTTGTCTTTGCGGAAATGCGGACCGGGTCGAACTTTCTTGAGGCCAATTTAAATGCCTTTGATGGGATCGCCTGCCACGGAGAGGCATTCAATCCGCATTTCATCGGTTATCCAAACCGTGAAGAGATTTTGGGCGTCTCACAAGAGGCTCGAGATTCTTCGCCTACGACATTGCTGGACGCAGTTAAGGAAACGCCAGATACCCTAAGCGGTTTTCGGTTTTTCCATGATCATGATGGGCGTGTTCTGGGTGAAATCTTGGATGACCCGAAATGTGCAAAGATTATCCTTACGCGTAACCCGATGGACAGTTACGTCAGCTGGAAAATTGCGCAGGCGACGGGACAATGGAAACTGACCGATGTTCGAAAGCGAAAGGACAGCAAAGTTCATTTTGATGCGCAAGAATTCACGCAACACATCGCTAATTTGCAAGATTTTCAGGTGTACTTGTTGAATAGTCTGCAACGCAGCGGTCAAACGGCTTTCTATGTTGCCTATGAAGACCTTAAAGATATTGAGGTTATGAATGGTCTTGCGCGGTATTTAGGCGTTGAGGGCCGGTTAGAAGAGCTGGATGGGAAACTTAAGCCGCAAAATCCCAGCCATATTTCTGAAAAAGTTGAAAACTTTGACGATATTCCAGCGACACTTGCGGAGCTGGATCAGTTCAATTTGGCGCGCACGCCAAACTTTGAACCGCGCCGTGGCCCTGCCGTGCCAACCTATGTAGCCGCGCCGGAAAGTGGGCTTATGTTCTTGCCAATCGCGGGGGCACCAAACGACGATGTTCAAGCGTGGCTTGCCCAGCTAGATGGGGCCAGCATTGATCAGTTGATCACCGGCATGAACCAAAAAACACTGCGCCAGTGGAAGCGTCAGAAGACTCCGCATCGGAGCTTTACGGTGATCCGCCATCCCGTCGCTCGCGCACATGCTGCGTTTTGTCGAGTGATTTTATCAACTGGGCCGGGCAGCTATTCCAAAATCCGTCGCACGTTGCGCAATCGCTTTGGGCTATCCATTCCAGATGAAATGCCTGACGAAACGTATGATGTCGCGGCTCATCAGATGGCCTTTGCTCAATATCTTCAATTTGTACGAGCGAATCTCGCCGGTCAAACAGCGATTCGACAAGATGGATATTGGGCGACTCAGGCGGCTATCGTGTCTGGATTTAACGCCGTTTCGCCACCGGATGCCGTGTTACGCGAAGAAGAGCTACAAGAGGGTCTCTCTCAGCTCGCACGGAGTATTGGCAGCGCCACTGAGGCAAGTGTAAGCGTTAAGACGAAAGACACGCCATACCAGTTGGCTGATATCTATTCAGCGCATATCGAAGAACTTACGAGAGATGCGTATCAACGCGACTACATCACGTTTGGATTTGGGGATTGGCAGGCCTAAGCGGCCTGCACTTCATCGCTTTCAGTCAGAATCGTAAACAGCGTCGCCGCTTCTGGATTGGCACGAAGTTTTGTGCAAATCGAAGGTTCACGCAGCGTACGCGATACAAACGCGAGCGCTTTTAAGTGTTCGACACCTGCGTTTTCTGGTGCAAACAGCGCAAAGGCCAAATCAATCGGCTGTCTGTCTACCGCACTGAAATCAACGGGTTTTTCCAACAGAATGAATGCGCCTGTGACTGCTTCGAGCCCAGACATGCGCGCGTGCGGAAGCGCGACGCCCTTGCCAACTCCTGTTGGTCCAAGGCTTTCGCGTTCTTGCAACGCCTCGACAGTTTTCGCAGCATCCAGCCCATAGGCAGACGCTGCGATATCGCCGAAATCTTGCATCAAGCGTTTCTTACTGGAGGCAGCAGAAACAACCTTGACCGCCTCCGGGCGTAGGATCGTAGATAGGTCCATTTAGCCTGTATCCCCTCGTCAGACGAGGTGTCTGACCAAGTTATTGGGGGTCGATCCAGCCGATATTGCCGTCATCACGGCGATACACGACGTTCAACCCGTCTTTGCCCTCATTGCGGAACACCAGCACCGGTGCGCCCGCTAGCTCCATTTGCATTACCGCTTCGCCGACAGAAAGAGCTGGTATCTTGGCCTCCATTTCAGCCACGATAACGGGCTGAAGGGACTCTGGCTCTGGCGTGTCAGAAGCGGTGTCGGTGGCGAGGATATAAGATGAAGCGCCCGAAAGTTCAACCGGTTCGGCGCGTTCCTTGTGATGGTCTTTCAGCCTACGCTTGTATCGGCGTAGCTGCTTCTCCATTTTTTCACTGCAATTTTCAAATGCTGCGTAAATTTCGGTTGAGCGACCTTTTGCCTGTGCAGTCAGGCCCGTCGAAAGATGAACCGTCGTTTCGCATACAAACTCATGAGCGCTTTTGGAAAAGACGATTTGTGCATCCGTGGGGCGCCCGGCGTATTTTCCCATGACACCTCCAAGTTCATCTTGAACATGTCGTTGAAGAGATTCGCCAATATCGATCTGTTTTCCGGAAATTTGGTAGCGCATCCTGTCTCCTTTTCTTGAAACACACCAACGAACGCCCAGTAACCATCTAAGGTGACTGAGAAATTAGATCAGTGTGCAGGAATAAGACGCTGTTTGATTTTCGTGCTTCTTGGCCCCAGAAGGTGGGGGTAGATCTTTCAGCAAAGCGAAAATCACATGCGTCATACTCGTATTGGGGCAGGATGTGATCGGATTGTCAATCTTGACGGACAATCTTTTGTTCGAGTTGTTAGAATCTGCAAAACTTGATTAAGAGATTCGAAAACTGTCGCCCAGATACACCCGGCGAACATTCTCGTTTTCAACAACATCATCTGGCGTACCAGACATCAGAACTTTGCCGTCATGCAAAATATAGGCGCGATCTACGATTTCTAAGGTTTCGCGGACATTGTGATCGGTGATCAAAACACCGATGCCGCGTTTCTTTAGATCAGACACAAGATGGCGGATGTCGCCAACCGAAATCGGGTCTACGCCTGCGAAAGGTTCATCCAAAAGCAGATACTTTGGGTCTGCCGCCAGGCAGCGGGCAATCTCAACGCGGCGGCGTTCACCGCCTGATAGTGCAAGCGCGGGTGCACGGCGCAGGTGCTCGATCGAGAATTCAGACAATAGCTCTTCAAGACGCTCACGACGTTTGTGGCGGTCTTTTTGTGAAATATCCAAGATAGACATAATGTTATCTTCGACATTCAAGCCGCGGAAAATAGACATTTCCTGCGGAAGGTAGCCGATGCCAAGTTTTGCACGGCGATACATTGGCAATGTCGTAACATCATGACCGTCGATCATGACTCGGCCGCCTTCGGGCACCACGAGCCCTGCAATGGAATAGAACGAGGTTGTTTTGCCGCTGCCGTTTGGCCCAAGCAGTGCAACCACTTCGCCGCGCTTCAGCTCAAGGTTTACATCCCGGATCACCACGCGCTTGCGGTAGCTTTTGCGTAGGTTCTCAACGCGTAGGCCAGAATGGCCCTCGGTTATGGTCAGTTCTGGTTTGGTCATTGAGCGGCCTTCGGGCGAAGCACCGTACGGACACGCCCATGCAATTCGGCAGTCGAGCTTTCGACATTCACAATCATTCTTTGTGACGTGATGGAGTTGATGCCCTGCACCAGCTCAACATTACCGTTCATATAAATCAGCCCTGCGTCTACATCATATTCAGCATTTTCGGCCTTTGCTGTGTCTTTGCCGCTGAGGATTTTAACGCCACCAGAGCCAACCAAGCGTGAAATGCCGTCTTGGTTTTCATTGTAGAAAACGTTGACGAGCGGCGCCTGCATTTGCATCTCGCCCTGCGTGATAACCACGTTGCCGTTGAACGATGCACTTCCAGTGTCTTGATCCACCGACAATGTGTCTGCGCTAACTTCGACAGGGGCATCTGGATCCTGGGTTGCGACACCAAAGTCTACTTTGAATTCTTGAGCTGTCGCGCTGATGGGCAGCGCCAGGAATAGCGAGAACAATATGGTTCGAATACCAATCACGGAGGACCCCTTGGTTTACTGCGGCGTATATATCAGCTTCACGCCATTTGTGAAAAGGAAACGCGTCGTGTCGGTTTCCTCGCTATGTGTCATTTCCATTGCGCCAGCTGTGAAGTGCCCAGCAGGCCCTTTGCCCTGAATTTCTGTGTCACTTCTTGCAGTGCCTTGGTCTAGGTTTAAAACTAATTCTTGTGTGGTGACATCATATCCGTTGGAGGATGTGACCAGAACATCACCCGACAGACTTGCATCAAATGACTTGCTGTTCATCGTCGCAAATTGCGAAGAAATATCGATAACACTGCCGGTTTGCATATTGATACGAGCATCAAGCGTCTCGGCATGTGTGATCTGAGGGTTATCACCGTCGGGTCGCGCAGATGTGGCCTGAACCGCAATGTCATGGCCCGTCGCTGTCTGCCCCGCAAAGAAAGGCGCAGTGATGCGCTGATCTTTCGCGCGTTCCTCAAGTTCGATTTTTGCAAAAGGAATGGTGCTTGTCGGGGCAACAGAGCGGGCAAACATGAACATTGTCGACAGCAACACCAAGGCCACCAACGGTAGCAGGATTTTCAACCAGGAAATGGCTTGAGAGTATGTAAGTCCGCGTGCCATGCTTAATGAGAAAAAATGTCGACGTCAGGCCAGCCTGCCAAGTCGAGCTTTGCGCGAGTGGGCAGGAAATCAAAACACGCTTGCGCGACGTCGGTTCGCCCTTCGCGTTCCAGACGATCGTTCAGCTTTTCGCGGAGTTTGTGCAAATACAAAACATCAGAGGCGGCATATTCAAGCTGGGCCTTGCTTAGCGTTTCGCTGCCCCAGTCGCTCATCTGCTGTTGTTTTGAGATATCGATGCTCAGCAACTCTTGCAGCAGGTTTTTCAACCCGTGCCGATCTGTGTAGGTTCGGACCAGTTTCGATGCGATTTTTGTACAATACACTGGTGCGGTCAATGCGCCAAAGGCATTGTACATGGCGGCGATATCAAAGCGCCCAAAATGGAACAGCTTTAGAACCTTTGTGTCTTCTAGCAATTTGCAAAGGTTCGGGGCCGTGGTTTGCCCCTTTGCGACTTGAACGAGATGCGCATTGCCATCCCCGCTTGAAAGTTGCACCACACATAACCGGTCACGATGCGGGTTAAGGCCCATGGTCTCGCAGTCAATTGCCACGATCGGACCAAGGTCCAAATCGTCGGGCAGATCGCCTTGGTGCAAATAGTTCGCCATAATCGCCTCGTGTCGCTGTTCTTATGGACTTACGGGTTCAGCGATGTGGTTTCAATCATTCCTCGCGGGGAATTCTGGAGATATTGGCCCCGATCCGCTGAGATTTTCAGAAATTTCACAATCTTTGGTGTCTGGGAGAACCCTTGGCCGCATGTTAAGGTGATATACCCACGAAAGCTGATCATAGGAGCGCTTTATGAGCAATAAGCTTGCGCAGGTTCTTGCTGCAATTGATGATGCAAATGCCAAAGACCCTCGAATGGATGAGGGAAAACCTGAGGCTTTGCTTTATGGGCAAAGGATGAGCGCGGAATGTGATCGACTGTTCCCCGATGCGGATGATTCATTGAAAATCGCAGCTCGCGGCCAACACGTAGAGCGTTGGGTGCTTGCCCGTGCTGAATATCCTGAAGGACGTGCAGGATATCTGAAGTGGCGCAAAGATTTAGCCGCGCATCACGCAAAAACCGTTTCTGGCTTTATGACAACTGCGGAGTTTGATGCGCAAAGCATTGACGAGACTGCCAAGATGCTTCGCAAAGAAGGCATCAAGCGTGTGGCGAATGTTCAGGCGTTAGAGGACGTGATCTGCTTTGTATTCCTAAAGTGGTATTTTGCACCCTTTGCGGCAAAACACCCTGACGACAAAGTGCAGCGTATTGTCGAAAAGACTGCGCGCAAAATGTCTGCGGATGGCCGAGCGCGTGTCTTGGAAGAATTTGATTTACCGCCTGTGTTGGCGGCAGCATTTGCTTGAAATGAAAAACGCCCGCAATCCATTGCGGGCGTTTCATATTGTAAAAGCGCGTTTGTATTAGCGAAGACGCTTTTCGGTTTTGCTGTCAAAGAACATCACTTTTTCAAGTTGGTAGTTCACTTTGACGCTCGAACCTTTTGGAAGAACATCTTCTTCTTTGCTTTCGACCACAATCCGTTCGCCGGTTTTGGCCGTCAGGTATTCATAGGAAACCCCGCCAAGCTGTTCTGCAAGGTCCACCTTAATTGTGGAATCTGCCGCTTCGATTGTCAGATGCGGTGGGCGCATCCCAACAATCACGTCTGACCCTTCTGGTGGAAGAGTGACAGATGTTGTGATCACTTCATCATCAAGCGCAGGCACACGGACTTTGCCGCCTTCGACCACGCCATTCAGGAAGTTCATGGAGGGTGAGCCGATGAAGCCAGCAACGAACTTGTTGTCTGGGTCACGGAACAGATCCATTGGTGCACCGACTTGTTCGATGTGGCCGGAGCGCAGAACAACGATTTTGTCTGCCAATGTCATCGCCTCGACTTGGTCGTGCGTTACATAGATCATGGTTGCGCCGATTTCGCCGTGTAGACGTGCGATTTCAACACGCATGTCGACGCGCAATTCCGCATCAAGGTTGGACAGTGGTTCATCAAAGAGGAACACTTCTGGGCCACGCACAATTGCGCGACCGATCGCGACACGCTGACGTTGACCGCCGGAGAGCGCTTTTGGCTTACGCTTGAGGTATTGGTCCAATTGCAGAATGGAAGACGCTTCGGCGACTTTCTTGTTGATTTCGTCTTTTGGGACGCCATTCATTTTCAGGCCAAAGCCCATGTTTTCTTCGACCGTCATATGCGGATAAAGCGCATATGTCTGGAATACCATGGCCACGCCGCGCTCGGATGGGTCAGCGTGTGTCACATCACGGGCGCCAATATCGATTTGGCCGCTTGTTGTTTCCTCCAAACCTGCAACCATGCGCAACAGCGTTGACTTCCCGCAACCTGATGGGCCAACGAAGACGCAGAATTCACCGTCTTCAATTTTGAGATCCACACCGTGGATAACTTGAGTTTCGCCATATTTCTTGATGACGTTTGTGAGCTCTACACCCGACATATAGTATTCTCTCCCGAAGTTATTTTGGTGAAGGGAACTGCCAGGTTGTGGCAGCCTCACCGAGTTCTTTGGTTGCACTGAGCAGTGCAGGTTTAAACGTTTCCAAGTCTTTTAGTGTGTGGCGTGTGGTGGTTGTTGCGATGGAAACTGATCCAACAACTCGGCCATTATTAAGTAAGATGGGGGCGGCAATGGATATGATGCCAGGCTCGTGCTCTTCCCGGTCAAAGGCGACGCCGCTTTTTCGAATGTCTTCGAATTCAGAAATCAGGCTTTCGCGATTGAGGTGCGTCGAAGCCGTATAAGGAACAAACGCTTGTTGCTTTAGCGCGCGCTCAAGCCGTTCAGGAGACATATAAGCCAAAATGGCTTTGCCAACTCCGGTGCAGTGCGCGGGTGCGACCCGGCCAGTTTGCGCCAGCGTTTCAAACAGAACAGAACTGCGACGCTTGTCGACAAACAAGACTTGGCCATTTTCCATCTGTGCAAGGTGAATGGTTTCACCGATTTGCTTTTCTAGGACGTTCAGCGTTTCGAAAGCCAAAGATGCCAAAGACGCATTCTGCCATGCCGAATGTGCAAGGCGAACCAAGCGCAGACCCATGCTATATGTCTGCCGGTCTTCGTCATAAGACAGCATTCCCTGATTCGTCAGGGTCTGAAGGAATCGGTATAGAGTGGCCTTTGGATGTGAGCTTTGGCTCAAAAGTTCTGAGAACCTTACTGGGCGCTCAAACGCTGATACCAAATCAAGAATTTCCAGTGCCTTACCGACCGTCCCGTCCTTTTTTTCCGACTGAATAATCATTTTTTCCTCCCTGCCTCAGCCGCTGAAAGCCGCTGAAACATGTTGACAACCCTATGCATTGTGCGCATTGTTTTCAATAGTTAAAACACAGTTCCATTATTTGGAACTAAAAAGTGGAGCTTTAGGGAGGAAGACCATGTTCCAAAAATCAAAAACCGTTATGGCGTCTTTGGCCGCAACTGTTGCGCTGACAACAAGCGTAATGGCCGCCGGTCACGCAAAGCTTGAGGGTGATCTTGTGATCTTCTCAGACATGTCAAACCCAGCACCGCGCGCGGTTATGGAGGGCATGGTAGAACGTTTTGGCGCGTTGCACCCAGATTTGAACATCGAGCTGACTGTCATTGACCGTGAAGCTTACAAAACTCAGATCCGTAACTTCTTGACTGCAAACACACCTGATGTTGCAAACTGGTATGCTGCGAACCGTATGAAGCCATACGTAGACGCGGGTCTGTTCGAAGACATCTCTGATGTTTGGGCAGAGCCAGAGCTGGCAGACTTGGCATCCACAAAGGGCGCAATGACTCTGGACGGTAAGCAATGGGGTGTTCCATACACTTACTACCAGTGGGGCGTTTATTACCGTGCCGACATCTACAACGAGCTGGGCCTGAACGAGCCTGCAACGTTTGAAGAAATGAAATCAAACTGCCAAGCGATCCTAGATTCTGGTCGTAAGTGCTACACAATCGGTACCAAGTTTCTTTGGACTGCAGGTGGTTGGTTTGACTATCTGAACATGCGTACGAATGGTTACGACTACCATGCGAAACTGACAGGCGGCGAAATCGCTTGGACTGATGATGGTGTGAAGGCAACCTTTGCAAATTGGCGCGAGCTGATCGACATGGGCGCGTTCATCGACAACCACACAGCATATAGCTGGCAGGAATCTTTGCCGTTCATCGTATCTGGTGATGCAGCAGCGATCCTGAAAGGTAACTTTGCTGTGCCACCACTGCGCGAAGCAGGTCTGGACGACAGTAAGCTGGACTTTTACCAGTTCCCAGCAATCACCGACGGTGTTGCATTGGCGGAAGACGCGCCAACTGACACGTTCCACATCCCATCAGGTGCGAAAAACAAAGATGCCGCTAAAGCATTCCTGAAGTTTGTTGTGTCTGCTGAAAACCAAACGCTTATCAATAATGGTGACAACTTGGGTCAGCTGCCAGTGAACGCAAAATCATCTGTGGATGATGACAAGTTCCTTAAAGAAGGCTTTGAAATGCTGTCTTCCAACAGCCCAGGTGGCGTAGCGCAGTTCTTTGACCGTGACGCACCAGCTGAAATGGCGAAAGTTGCCATGGAAGGCTTCCAAGAGTTCATGGTGAAACCAGACAATCTGGACAAGATCCTGGCTCGTTTGGACCGTGCAGCAAAGCGCATCTATAAGTAAATCCTCCTGAATGGCGCGGCACCGATGCGTGTCGCGCCTTCTCTTTAGAATTCTTGCGAACAAACCAGAGATATCTCTGAGGGTTTCGAAGCAAAGAATTCCCCAGAACTCGGAGTATGACCATGTCTTCATCTACCAAGGCAGCGACGCAGTCGTCCTGGTACAAGAGGAATGAAATCGCTGTCACACCTTGGCTCTTTTTGCTGCCTGGTGTTGCGATGTTCCTGCTTTACGTCATCTTCCCAATCTTTCAATCCATCAACGTATCCTTCTATGAGTGGGATGGCCTTGGTGAAGCTGAGTGGGTTGGCCTAGGCAACTACGAAGAACTTTATTGGGACGACGCCTTTTACGTCTCGTTACGCAACAACTTGATCTGGCTGGTCTTGTACCTGTTAGCTATTCCAGCTGGTTTGTTCATCGCATTGTTTCTTAACCAGACGGTGTCAGGCATTCGCCTATACAAGTCTCTCTTCTTCTTCCCGTTCGTGATTTCGCAAGTCGTGGTTGGCTTGGTGTTCACGTGGTTCTATGACCCAACCTTTGGTCTTCTTAATCAGTTCCTTGGGGTATTTGGAATCAACCCGATCAACGTGCTCGGGGATGAACGATATGTAACCTACGGTATTATTGCAGCTGGCATCTGGCCTCAGACTGCCTATTGCATGATCCTGTATCTCACCGGTCTTAATGCGGTCGATCCAGAGCAAATCGAGGCAGCTCGCCTTGATGGTGCAAAGGGATGGCGCATGTTGTGGCACATCATCATTCCACAGCTGAAACCAGCGACCTTTATTGCTTTCGTTGTGACAATCATCGGCGCGTTGCGTTCGTTTGACTTGATTTCGATCATGACAAACGGTGGACCATTTGGCGAAAGCCGCGTGTTGTCTTTCTACATGTTCGAAGTGGCTCTGTCTGAGTACGGCTTCCGCATGGGATATGGCGCATCGATTGCGGTTGTTCTGTTCCTCATCATGCTCTGCTTCATCGCCTACTTCTTGTACTCGATGTACCAAGACGACAAAGGGGGCCGTTGATATGTTTCCTACACCAATCGAAAAATCCTCACGCAGCTGGCAACTGACTTACCAAGCCTTGTTGCCTGCAGCATTGGTCTTGTGGCTGTTGCCTCTGATTGCCGTGGCCGTCTTTTCAATTAAGCCAGACTCCGATTTTACCACTGGTAACTACTGGGGTCTTCCAACGTCGTTCGAGTTTGTTGAGAACTATGGCAAGGTTTTCTTTGCCTCTGACATGCCGCGTTACCTGTTGAACTCGGTTTTGATCACTGTGCCCACGATGCTAGGTTGCGTGGTGCTCAGCTCAATGACGGGCTTCGCGCTGGGTGTTTATAAGTTCCGCTCAAACCTTTGGATCTTCTTTATGTTTGTCGCGGGCAACTTTGTTCCGTTTCAGATTTTGATGGTCCCTGTGCGTGATCTGACTTTGGACATGGGCTTGTACAACACCAAAGCCGGCCTTGTGTTCTTCCACATCGCGTTCCAAACAGGCTTCTGCACACTCTTTATGCGGAACTTCATCCGGGCATTGCCATTCGACTTGATCGAAGTTGCACGGGTTGAGGGTGTCGCTGAGTGGCGGATTTTCTGGTATGTTGTTCTACCGCTTATGAAGCCTGCGCTCGCGGCAATGGCGGTTCTGATCTTTACCTTTATCTGGAACGATTTCTTTTGGGCTATCGTACTTACTCAGGGGGCTGAAAGTCAGCCTGTGACTGCCGGTATCACGAGCTTTAATGCTCAGTACCGTGCGGCCTATCACTTGATGAGTGCTGGTTCGATCGTCGCCGCTTTGCCTCCGGTTGCCATGTTCTTCCTGATGCAAAAGCACTTTATTGCAGGCCTAACACTTGGAGCCGTTAAATGATCCGATGCTGGCGTCTTGATGACTCACGCCAAACTCTGGTTCTTGGATCCCAAAATGACCACCTCGCTGAGGTGGTCTATTGGGGTCCAAGACTCTCTGATACAGAAGATTTGACCTCGCTGTACAAAGCGCAGGTTCTTGATGTGACGGGTGGCATGCTCGACCAAAACCCCGAGCTTTCTATTTGC
Source organism: uncultured Paracoccaceae bacterium (assembly GCA_947498415.1). Classification (GTDB taxonomy): domain Bacteria; phylum Pseudomonadota; class Alphaproteobacteria; order Rhodobacterales; family Rhodobacteraceae; genus Cognatishimia. Next base: position 423,617 of record CANMKB010000001.1, on the reverse strand, counting down.
CCCGAACCCACGCGCACCTTCCCCGGGCAACCCGGCCTTAGCATCCGCTCGACGGATGGCACGCCGCTGATGCCTAAATTCTGCTTTTCAAAAGCAGAGGAGGAAGAAGATAAACTGACCTTGGTTTTTGAAAACCAAGACAAAACGCTGACATATTCAGCGGTCTTTGCCATTGATGGGCAAACCCATGTAATCGAAGCCTACGCGCGTGTTGAATCGACACGCCCTGCACACTTGCATTGGTTGGCCGCGCCGGTGTTTCCGGCCCCGCAATTTTCGGATGAGATGATAGATTTTGCCGGCCGGTGGTGTGGCGAATTCCAGATGAACCGCACCCCATGGTCGGCAGGCATCCGGTATCGTAACAACCGGACCGGTCGCACCGGTCACGAACATTTCCCTGGCCTTATTGTGCCGTGCCGTGGTGCAACCAACGCAACCGGTCATGCATATGCGTTCCATTATGGATGGTCTGGTGGTCACCGCATGGTGGCTGAAGAACTGCCAGATGGCCGCCGCCAGATTCAATTCGGGCATGCGTCTCGGGTAGAAATGTCTCGGGCAACCAAGTTTGAGACTGCCAAACTATATGCGATGTTCTCTGATGACGGGATCAATGGTTGCGCGGTTGCGTTCCAGCGCCACTTGCGTGACCGTATTGTACATTGGCCCGATGTAGATCGCCCGCGCCCCGTGCATTACAACTGCTGGGAAGCGGTATACTTCAACCACAACCTGCCAGAACTGAAAGACATCGCAGAACGCGCTGCTAAATTGGGTGCAGAGCGTTTTGTCCTAGATGATGGTTGGTTTGGGAACCGTGACGATGACACTACGTCTTTGTCAGATTGGGAAGTTGACCCACGTAAATATCCAGACGGTTTGAAGCCGCTGATTGATCATATTCATGGCCTTGGGATGACATTCGGCATCTGGTTTGAGCCAGAAATGATCAATGAAGATTCTGACATTCACCGCGCTCATCCAAATTGGGCATTGGGGGGTGAAGATCAAATTCTTGGTCGTCAGCAAAAAGCGTTGAACATGGCGCTGCCGGAGGTGCGGGATTTCTTGTTTGACCGTATCGGTGCTGTACTACGAGATCACGACATCGACTATGTGAAGTGGGATCATAACCGCGTGTTGCCTTCGCCAGATGCTGCGCAAACACGTGGATCATACGCTTTGATTGATCGCCTGCGTAAAGCCTTCCCAACTGTCGAAATTGAAAGCTGTGCCTCTGGTGGTGGCCGTATCGACTTTGGTATTCTTGAGCGAACACATCGCGTGTGGCTTTCTGATTCCAACGACGCGCATGAGCGCCTGAAGATGCAGCACAACGCGGCGATTTTCTTGCCGTTGGCTGTGACGGGTAGCCATGTTGGGCCTCGCGAGTGTCACACGTCTGGGCGCGTTTACGACATCCGCTTCCGGGCTTGGGTCGCAGCGCAGCGTCACATGGGGTTTGAAATGGACCCTCGTGAGCTGACGGATGAAGAGGCACAAGTCTTGTCTGACGTCACTCAATGGTGGAAAGAAAACCGTGATTGGATGACTACGGCGGATATTCTGCGTTTGGACAGTTCAGACGATCATGTCATCGCCGAACAGCAATTGGCACAGGGTGGCGATCGGTTTGTTGTATTCGCTGGTAAAGCAGGGACTTCGGCACAAATTGCACCACGGCCATTACGGCTTACGCGCTTGACGCCAGACGCGATGTATAAGATCGAGCTGATAAATCGCGAGGATGCACCGGAATTATCACGTGGCAACCCATTACTGAAATCAGAGCCGCTTGTGGCCAGCGGTGCATATCTCATGAGCCATGGCCTCACATTGCCTTGGAGTTTTCCAGACAAAATGTGGGTGCTTGAAGGAAAATTAGTATGACCAAAGACAGACGGAACCGTAATTGGTACGGCATGATGGACAAAGATGGATTTGTTCGCCGCAGCTGGATGAAGAACCAGGGCTTCCCTGATCATGTCTTCGATGGCCGACCGGTTATTGGGATCTGTAATACTTGGTCAGAGCTGACACCGTGTAACTCTGGCCTGCGCGAGCTGGCCGAGGGTGTGAAGCGTGGTGTTTGGGAGGCAGGTGGTTTCCCTGTCGAATTCCCAGTGATGTCGCTTGGCGAAACACAGATGAAACCAACCGCCATGCTGTTTCGCAATCTTTTGGCAATGGATGTCGAAGAATCCATTCGTGCCTATGGCATGGATGGGGTCGTCCTGTTGGGCGGTTGCGATAAAACGACTCCTGGTCAGCTCATGGGGGCGGCTTCTGTGGATTTGCCAACAATCGTCGTGTCAGCTGGTCCGATGCTAAACGGTAAGTGGAAGGGCAAAGACCTCGGCTCCGGCACGGACGTTCGTAAGTTTGCTATGGATGTCAAAGCGGGCGACATGACCCTTAAGGATTTCATGGCAACCGAGTCTGGTATGAGCCGTTCTAAAGGCGTTTGCATGACAATGGGCACAGCTTCGACCACGTCATCGCTGACCGAAGCAATGGGCCTGTCGTTGCCAATGAATGGTTCGCTGCCCGCTGTGGATGCGCGGCGCATGGCGCTGGCGCATATGACGGGTAAGCGCATTGTTGAGATGGTCGAAGAAGACCTTAAGATGTCTGATGTTCTGACCAAGGAAAGCTTTGAAAACGCTATTCTTGCGAACGCAGCTTTAGGCGGGTCAACAAACGCGGTGATCCACTTGCTTGCGATGGCAGGCCGTGTCGGCATTGATCTGACCATGGAAGATTTTGAGATCGGCGGCGAAATTCCATTGCTGGTGAACTGCATGCCTTCGGGCAAATATTTGATGGAAGATTTCTGTTACGCCGGTGGCGTGCCGGTTGTTCTGAAAGAGATCAGCCATAAGCTGCGGACTGCACGCACCGTGATGGGCAAAGACATTTCGCATTATTACGAAGACGCGGAATGCTATAATAGAGACGTTATTTATGCCTACGATGAGCCGCGGAAACCCGCAGCGGGTTTGCGGGTACTACGGGGGAACTTGGCGCCGAATGGTGCGATTGTGAAACCGTCGGCTGCTTCGGATCATCTGCTTGAACATGAAGGCGAGGCCTATGTGTTTGAGACGATTGAAGAGCTGAAAGCCAATATTGATCGTGAAGACCTGCCCGTAACCAAGGACTCTGTTCTGGTGCTTAAACATTGTGGACCAAAAGGCTATCCAGGGATGCCAGAAGTAGGTGATATGCCGGTGCCGGCAAAATTGGTGAAACAAGGTGTGCGCGATATCGTGCGCGTGTCAGATGCGCGCATGTCTGGCACGGCCTTTGGCACCGTTATTCTGCACGTTGCCCCAGAGGCGACAGCTGGTGGCCCAATTGCGTTGGTGAAAACCGGTGACCGCATCAAAGTTTCAGCCTCCAATGGTATTCTTGAGTTGTTGATTAGCAAAGAGGAACTGGCCAAGCGTCAAGCCGCATGGACAGCGCCAGAGCCACACTACACCCGAGGCTACGCAAAGATGTACGTCGATCACGTACTGCAAGCAGACAAGGGTGCTGATCTAGATTTTCTGGTGGGTAAAGACACCCGCCCAGTCACGCGGGAGAGCCACTAATGACGGTGAACGCAACATTTCACGATTTGAAGGATAAATCGGTTTTCATCACCGGCGGCGGCTCGGGTATTGGTGCGGATTTGACAGATGGGTTTTTGTCTCAGGGGGCAAAGGTTGCCTTTGTGGGGCGCTCGGACGCCACTGAGTTCTGTGATGAGATGGAGGCCAAACACGGAGTGCGGCCTTTGTTCATTCAATGCGACATCACTGATATTCCTGCTTTGAAGGCAGCTATTCAGCAATCTGCAGAGGCCAACGGCCCAATCACCGCTTTGGTCAACAATGCCGCCAATGATAAGCGGCACGATACTTTGGAAGTTGATGAAGAGTTTTGGGATTGGTCGATTGCGATCAATCTAAAGGCGTATTTCTTTACCTGCCAAGAAATTATTCCGGGTATGCAAGCTGCTGGTGGCGGCTCGATCATTAATTTCACATCTATCTCATATATGATGGGGAATGCTGGCTATCCTATTTATACCACTTCAAATTCTGGCCTGAATGGTATGACACGCAGCCTTGCGCGCGAGTTTGGTCCGAGCAAAATTCGTGTGAACGCTCTAGCCCCGGGCTGGGTTTTGACAGATAAGCAGAAAGAACTATGGGTGACTCCTGAAGCTCTAGAGGCTCATCTTGAGCGGCAGTGCCTTAAGGATACACTCGATCCGTCTGACATTGTGGGGGCAACTTTGTTCCTCGCGTCGGGCACAAGTAAAATGATGACAGGCCAATCCCTTGTTGTGGATGGGGGTGTCGTCACAACAGGATGACTGGAATGACTGCGAATAAGCTTGCCCTTGTGGCGGTCGATTGGGGAACAAGCAATTTACGTCTGACGCTGCTTGATGACAAAGGTATTCCCTTTGATGAGCGCGGGTCTGACAAAGGCATGGGGTCGCTTGAACCCAGTGAGTTTGAAGGCGCTTTGCTTGAGTTGCTTGATGGCGTTCTTCCATCTGGCAAGGTGACCCCTGTGATTGCGTGTGGCATGGTTGGCGCTGCACAAGGATGGCAAGAAGCGTCATATGAAACAGTGCCTTGCACCCCGCCAAATGGCGAAAACGCACTGCGCGTCAAGGTGAAAGACCCTCGAATTGCAGTATGGATCTTGCCGGGTGTTAAGCAAGACTCTCCAGCAGATGTTATGCGTGGCGAAGAAACACAGATCGCCGGGTTCCTGGCAATGAAGCCAGATTTTGACGGTGTTCTGTGCCTGCCCGGCACCCACACCAAATGGGCGCGGATCAGCGCCGGTGAAATCGTTTCTTTCCAGACCTACATGACCGGTGAGCTGTTTGCCTTGCTGGCCGGTAAGTCAGTACTGCGCCATTCAGTCGACACTAAAGACTGGGATTCGGATACCTTTCGCGAAGCCCTTTCTGACGCCATGTCGCGACCTCAGAGTATCTCTAGCAAGCTCTTTGGCATTCGCGCTGAAAGCATCGTTGGCGCACAGTCGCCTGCCATGGGCAAAGCCCGCTTGTCTGGGTATTTGGTCGGACTAGAACTTGCGGGTGCCCGCCCGTATTGGTTGGGCATGGATGTCGCCCTGATTGGTGCACCTGCGCTTTGCGAATTGTACAAGGAAGGGCTGTCTGCCCAAGGTAGCTCAGCGGCTGTCTACTCCGTTGAAGAAATGACACGTACCGGTCTTTTGGCCGCCTATTCCGATCTAAAGGAAACAATCTGATGAGCCGTAAAATCATTGCCATCCTTCGGGGCGTAAAGCCGAATGAAGTTGAAGGAATCTGCGAAGAAATTCTTGCAGCGGGCATCAATAGCATTGAAGTTCCTCTGAACTCGCCTGAACCGTTTGATAGCATTGCAACCATCGCAAAAGCCTTTGGGGATAAAGCCCTGATTGGTGCTGGTACTGTGTTGACCACAGAAAACGTACAGCGCGTCAAAGACGCAGGTGGTGAACTAATTGTGTCGCCTGATTGCTGCGTACCGGTTATTCAAAAAACCAAAGAATTGGGCATGCAATCTTATCCAGGTGTGCTGACCCCAACCGAGTGTTTTGCAGCGCTGCGTGCTGGCGCGGATGGGCTGAAAATATTCCCAGGTAACGTCATTGGTGTTGATGGCTTGAAAGCTTATCGTGCTGTGTTGCCGAAAGAGACTGAAGTTTACGCAGTTGGTGGCGCTGGCCCAGATAACTTTGCCGAATGGATTGCCGCGGGGGCATCGGGCTTTGGGATTGGATCCGGAATTTATAAGGCTGGCATGACAGCTGCCGAAGTTCGTGCAAAAGCCGATGCCATTGTGGCTGCCTATGACGAGGTGGTTTCTTAATGACGGCAACCGTCTTTGACAGTCGCATTTGTGCGTTGGGAGAGGGGCCTTTGTGGCACCCTCTTCGCAATCAATTGTTTTGGTTTGATATCCTCGGAAGCCGGTTGCTGACCCAGTCTAAGGGTGAAGCACAAGAGTGGGTGTTTGATGAACACGTCTCTGCCGCAGGTTGGATTGACCGAGACACACTTATGATGGCGTCCGAGACGGGACTCTATAAATTTGATCTCAATTCCGGGGAGCGCGAACTGATCGTGCCCCTCGAAGCCGACAACAAGGTTACACGTTCCAATGACGGTCGCGCAGATCCCCAGGGTGGGTTTTGGATCGGCACCATGGGATTTAACGCCGAGGAAGGTGAAGGCGCGATTTATCGTTACTATCGAGGCGAACTTCGCCAATTGTTTGCTGATATTACGATTTCAAACGCGATTTGTTTCGCCCCTTCGGGTGATCGGGCATACTTCTGTGACACAGTAACAAAGCAGGTGATGACCATCTCTTTGGATGCCACCACCGGTTGGCCGCTTGGCCACGCCGAAGTTTTTGTCGACTTGAACCAAGATAATCTGAACCCTGATGGGGCAGTTGTTGATTCTCAGGGGAACGTTTGGATTGCCCAATGGGGTGCCCATCGCGTGGCGTGCTATGCTTCAGATGGAACATTCCTGCGGGAAGCGAAGTTTGAGGCAGAGCAAGTCTCTTGCCCGGCGTTTGGTGGCCCAGCTTTAGATAAGTTGTTTGCCACGACAGCCGCTGTGGGTTTGTCTGGTGATGCCGAAGGCCAGACTTACGTGGTCGATTTGGCCGATGTAAGGGGCCAGCCTGAGCATCAGGTCATTTTGTGAGTTAAAGATGAAACGTACACTTGGGACATGTTACTACCCAGAGCATTGGAACAAAGAGCTCTGGGCTGAAGATGCACGCCGTATGGTCGAGGTGGGGATCACCTGGGTTCGTATCGGTGAGTTTGCATGGTCACGGCTTGAGCCAATTCCTGGTGATCTTCAATTTGACTGGCTGGATGAGGCCATCGAGGTTCTGGGTGCCGCCGGACTAAAGGTTGTGTTGGGTACACCAACGGCAACGCCACCGCGTTGGATGATCGACAGACACCCCGACATGATTGCAGTGGATGTTGACGGGCAGCCCCGAAAGTTTGGGTCGCGACGACATTATAGTTTTAGTCACCAAGGGTATCGCAATGAGTGCCAACGTATCGTGACGCTTTTGGCAGAACGGTATGGCAAGAACCCTCATATTGCAGCGTGGCAAACTGACAATGAATATGGGTGCCACGACACAACGATTTCCTATTGTGACGCTGCGCTTGTGGAATTTCGAAAGTGGCTTGCGGATCGCTATACAACTATCGAGACGCTCAACACGGCGTGGGGCAATGTTTTTTGGTCGATGGAGTACAACTCCTTTGATCAAATCGATCTGCCAAATTTGACGGTAACAGAGCCTAATCCAGCCCATGCGCTGGCTTTTCGCCGTTTTTCATCCGATCAGGTTGTCAGCTTTAACAAGCTGCAAGCGGATATCCTTCGAGAACATTCATCTTCGCCTGTTGCGCACAATTACATGGGGCGAATTACCGATTTTGACCATTTTAAAGTGGGCGATGATCTCGAGATTTCGAGCTGGGATAGCTACCCAATGGGATTCCTCGAAGACCGAGTTGGGGCTGATCCAAAGCGGCAAAAGGCCTTTGCCCGCCAAGGCGATCCTGACTTCCAAGCGTTTCACCACGATCTCTACCGTGCAGTCGGGCGTGGCCGCTGGTGGGTGATGGAGCAACAGCCCGGTCCGGTGAATTGGGCACCGTATAATCCGGCGCCACTGCCGGGCATGGTGCGCCTGTGGTCTTGGGAGGCTTTTGCGCATGGTGCCGAGGCCGTGTGTTATTTCCGGTGGAGACAGGCCCCGATGGCACAGGAGCAACTACATGCCGGGATGCTACGCCCGGATAGTTCCGAAGCGCAGGCCATGGATGAGGCACGACAAGTTCGAGATGAAATCGCGAAGTCACCTGATGTGTCGATTTCTCAGGCCCGTGTTGGTTTGGTATTTGATTATGATGCAGATGCCGCATGGGCTGTTCAGCCTCATGGTGAGGGTTTGAGCTATTTTGGTTTGGTTTTCGATGCCTACAAAGGGTTGCGCCAATTGGGGTTGTCGATTGACATACTACGCCCGGAAACGCGAGATTTTGAGGGCTATGATCTAATCCTTGCGCCCGGTTTGATGCACATGGATGATGCCTTGAAGCAGGCTCTAACACTGTCGAAAACGCAGGTTTTGTTTGGGCCACGCAGCGGCGCACGGGATCAGGATATGAATATTCCGCTTCCTTTGCCTCCAGCAATTTCGGGGTTAGATGTGACCGTTGATCGGCTGGAGTCGTTAAGGCCAGACTCACCTGAAGCGTTCGAAACGGGTGGTGCTTTCACCCAGTATCGAGAGTTTCTAGAGGGCTCTGCAGACATCGTATTACGCACAAAAGATAAGTTTCCCGCACTCATGCGCAGCGGCCAGCTAAGCTATGTTGCAGGTTGGCCAGATGTCGAAGGGTGGCGCAGTATTCTGACGTCAATGTGTGAACAGGCCGGCATCGAAACGCTAGATTTGCCGGACGGCTTGCGTGTTCGCGATACGGAAAATGAACGATTCTGGTTCAACTATGCCGCTGAAGCCATCACCTATGCTGGTCGCGTGTTCGAGCCCGCCTCGGTCACCCGCGATGTGAATTGAGACATCTGGCACCTTATTCTTTGTGACGGATTGGCCACACAGCCGATTAGGAGCCTTCGATTACAGGATATTTTTGAAATTCGCCATAGAATTGGCGAATTTCCACGTTCAAGCTGAGACTAAGTAAGCGGCAAGTGCCGTCGGTCGAAAGTAAAAAATGAAATTTGAAGACATAGAACTACCGTCCAACCGTAAGTTTGGATTCTTTTTTGCAGGCCTCGGAGCCGTGGCGGCTTTGTATTTTGCCTGGCATTCAAACGAGGCGATTGCGACGGGGCTAGCGCTGCTTTCCGCCGCTTTTGGGGCCTCGGCCGTGGTGAAGCCAGACATTCTGTTGCCGTTGAATCAACTCTGGATGCGGTTTGGTTTCCTTTTAGGAAAGATCATCAGCCCAATTGTTCTGGGTATTCTTTTCTTTCTCCTGATTACTCCAATTGCCTTATGCATGCGCATCGCCGGCCGGGATGAGCTTCGGCTTAAACCTCAACAACGAAAAAACCACTGGAAAGAACGTTCGCCCATTGGGCCTGATGGCGATTCTTTCAAAAACCAATTCTGAGGGATCGAAATGGGATTTCTAGCTGAACTCTGGGCATTCATGCGGGTGCGAAAAAAGCTTTGGATGGCACCGATCATCATGATCATGCTTGTTCTCGGCGGTCTTTTGATTTTGGCGCAAGGCTCTGTCGTTGCCCCCTTCATCTATACATTGTTCTGAGGTCGAAATGTACATCCTCGGAATATCAGCATGGTACCACGACAGCGCAGCTTGTTTGATTAAGGATGGTGTGATTGTCGCCGCCGCGCAGGAAGAGCGTTTCACCCGGAAAAAGCACGATGATGGGTTTCCATCCCACGCGATGTCTTACTGTCTGGAAGAGGCCGGAATTTCAGCCGATCAGCTGGATTCGATTGTCTTCTACGATAAGCCATTTGTTAAGTTTGAGCGCTTGCTTGAAACTTACCTTGCCTTTGCACCTCGCGGGTTCCGCAGTTTCGCGGCGTCGATGCCTTTGTGGATCAAAGACAAGCTTTTCCAAAAGTCGATGATCGTCAAAGAACTTGAACAAAGCTTTGGTAAAGAGGTCAAGTGGCGCGAAAAGTTGTTGTTCTCAGAGCATCACCTGTCTCATGCGGCGAGCGCGTTTTACCCATCTCCCTTTGAAAGGGCAGCGGTGCTGACCTTAGATGGGGTCGGAGAATGGACGACAACGTCTTTGGCTATCGGCAATGGGAACGAACTTAAGGTGCATCGAGAGATCCACTTTCCGCATTCGCTTGGCCTGCTTTATTCCGCGTTCACGTATTACACGGGTTTCAAGGTGAACTCAGGTGAATACAAAGTGATGGGCTTGGCTCCCTATGGCGAACCCAAATACGTTGATGTCATCAAAGACAACCTGATCGATATCGCGGAAGATGGCAGTTTCCATTTGAACATGGACTACTTCAACTATTGCACCGGCCTAACGATGACGAATGGTAAATTCGATGCATTGTTTGGTGGGCCGCCTCGGCAATCTGAATCTGAACTGACACAGAAAGAAATGGATCTCGCGGCGTCGGTTCAAAAAGTCACCGAAGAGGTTGTCTTAAAGCTCGCGCGGGGTGTCGCCAAGGAAACCGGAGAGCGGAACCTTTGCCTTGCGGGTGGTGTCGCCTTGAATTGTGTGGCCAATGGTGTGCTGCTTCGTGAGAAGATATTTGACAAAATCTGGATCCAACCCGCTGCAGGTGATGCTGGTGGCGCCCTTGGTGCTGCGCTGGGTGCCTATCACATCATGCATGACAAACCTCGCGCGGTATCCACCTCGCGCGATGCGATGGAGGGGGCCTATCTTGGCCCGGTTTTTGGTGACACAGAAATCAGCACGTCACTCACGGCGATAGGTGCGAAGTTTGAATTGATTTCTGATGACCAAGTGACAGAACAAACAGCCCAAGCGCTCGCCGATGGTATGGCCGTTGGGTGGATGCAGGGCCGCATGGAATTTGGCCCACGTGCGCTAGGCGGACGCAGCATCATTGCCGATCCTCGATCCCCTGCGATGCAAAAGCAATTGAACCTTAAGGTGAAATATCGCGAGAGCTTCCGCCCGTTCGCCCCAAGTGTTCTTGCGGAACATGTTAGTGATTGGTTCGATCTTGAAGAAGACAGCCCCTATATGCTGATCGTTGCAGATGTCGCCAAAGATAAGCGCATCGAGATGAACGAGACGCAGAATGCTTTGTTTGGGATTGATAAACTTAATGTTCCGCGATCAGAAATCCCGGCGATCACACATGTCGACTATAGTGCGCGTGTGCAGACTGTACACGAAGACACCAATCCGCGTTATCACGCTGTGATTAAACGGTTCTATGACAAAACCCAATGCCCTTTGGTTGTGAATACATCGTTTAACGTACGTGGCGAGCCGATCGTTTGCACACCAGAAGACGCCTTCAGGTGTTTCATGGGGACAGAACTGGATGTTCTGGTCGTTGGGAACTGTATTTTGCGCAAAACCGAACAAGACCCAACCTTGGTCGAAAACTATAAGGACAAATATGAGCTGGATTAAAAATGCTGCTCTTTTCCTAGTTTCCACGCTCATTTCCTTGGCCGTGCTAGAGGGCGGGCTGCGGATCCTCTATGCGGATAAGCTTGCGGTGCAACGCGACCACGCGGATGCGTATATTCCCAAGCATTCCGAAGGAGTGTTGAGAGATTCAGCATTTGGGGCGTCAGCCACGTTTGATTCACTTGGAATCCGTCACAACCCGAATAATTGCGAGGGTGCGCCGACACGACGTGTGCTTATCGTTGGAGATTCGAACATCGCGGCCTTGTTTGTGAACGATGGTTTGGATTTATCGGCACAACTTGCTGATGCGTTGAACCAGTCGGAATGTGCCGTTGTTGATGCGCTGGGGGTTGCGGGCTACGGGCCCGACCAATCTGTGTTCGCAGCGGAAAACCTGATGAAATCCCGTGAATACGACGATGTTGTTTTCCACATATTTGCAGACAATGATGCCGGTGATTTGCTTCGCAACAATAACCCGGTTGAAAATGGGCAGAGTGTGAATGCCGGATATTGTTTTCCGAAACGGAATTTTCTGGATCGTCTCGTGCTGACTCAAGCAGTTAAGAAAGCGGTCTATATCGCCACCGGGCAGCAGCTCAATTGGCACAATAGCATTCACTCCTTAGGTTCAGAGGAACTGTGCAAATCGCCAGAAACGCTTGCAGAAGGTGGCCAGTTTGATCGGCTACGGGTGCGTGCGGCAGAGGATTTGATCATAAATCAGTCTGGTGGCGTGCAGATCTATATGGATGACCGTTTTGACATCGAATTTGCCTGCAATGATTCCCCGTTGGCAGCGCAAATAGTGGGTTCTCAAATGCGCGGTGTGGTGTCGAAGGTGACTTCTTTGGCAGAGGATTTTGATTTCAATCCAGTCTTCCTTATTCAGCCATCAGAATACGATGTGACGGATAACCACTCGGATTTATCAGCAGATATTCAAGCTGAGTGCCCCGCTTATGTGCCCCGAAACATTACATCTTTGTTTATTCAGAGTATCGATGGGGCGGTGCCCACGATTTCTTTGTTCGAGCCGTTTGATGGCTGTGATGCATGTTACTTTACAGCCGAAGAAGCGGGAGGCGATAATCATTGGAATGCGGTCGGGATGCAAAAAGCAGCTGGGTTCGTGTCTGAATACCTTCTTCAGAACTGATCTATCCAGGAGCCTATCTAAGATGAAATCTCGATTTTTCGTTTGTTAACGAATGCGGTTTAGGCTGCCTGTTAGGGATGGTCTCTTTCAGAAATTCAATTTCCCGAACACCCAGTGGTGTTAGATCGACAAAGACGTGCTGCCTGATTAGTCCGCGGTGAGACAAGTCAAAGAATTTGGCTGTAGGCTCTTAGGTGGTGGAATGTGTGAATTGCCCAGAAAACGGGTTCACGGCGCAATATCTGACTCGATTTGTAGCTTTGCCTTAGTCCCTCAAATCGCATTTTTTGCAATGTTGAGCTTTGTTTTCGGCCCCAAAGCCAAAGCCATAAGACCATGCGACCTAATGATCCACTGTATTCCAATCAATGGCACTTTGACCTTATCGGCGACGTCGAAGAGGTTTGGAACGAATACCGCGGGGATGGTGTGCGAGTTGTCGTTTACGATGACGGGATCGAGCAAAGCCACCGCGACCTAGATGCGAACTATGATACGTCGCGCCATTATCCCGGTATATCAGGCACGGGCGCTGACAACGGTCTTCCAAACTCAAGCAGCAACGGGCACGGCACATCCGTTGCTGGGATCATTGCCGCTGAAAACAATGGAAGAGGTGGGGTAGGGGTTGCGTTTGATGCCACCCTAACCAGCGTAGATTTTCTAAGTGACGTTCAATACTTGGGTGGCTCGATCTACTATGATGCGCTGCGATACGCTGCGAACTTTGAAATCATGAACAACAGTTGGGGATCGACCCCGCGGTATCTTGAGGGGTCAGATATCGGTGGTTCTGGATATGGTCGATATCAGAAAACTGCCTTTGAAGATGTGGCGCAAAATGGGAGAGATGGGCTGGGCACCATCATCGTTAAAGCAGCAGGTAACGATGCAAATGACGCCGATAACATCGACCTAGGTATATTGGGAAACGCCAGCGGAGATGGCAAAAACAATCTAGCAGAATTCATCACCGTAGCGGCGACAGATCGTGCGGGTGATGTGGCCAATTATTCCAATTGGGGCAGCAGCATATTGGTCGCCGCTCCTGCAGCATCTGTTACGACAGATCGTTCCGGTTCAGCTGGGTATAGCAGCGGAGATTTCACCGATCGATTTGGGGGAACTTCCGCCGCAACGCCAGTCGTGTCGGGTGTGGTGGCACTGTTGCTTGAGGCAAATCCAGATCTCGGGTGGCGTGATGTGCAAAACATTCTATCGCTCTCTGCGTCACAAACAGGATCAGATTTTGGATCATCGGGCGCAGAGGAGGAGGTTGGGCGCTGGGCCAGCAACGGGGCCTCTGGATGGAATGGTGGTGGTGTGAGCTACCACTCAAACTATGGCCTCGGCATGGTGGATGCGTTCGCCGCTGTGCGGTTTGCGGAGAATTGGGAGCTATTCTCGGGCGATGCTTTCACAAGCGCGAATGAGATGAATGTGAGTGTTTCGTATTCCGGTTCAAGCCGGGCGATACGGGACGGTGCCACAGCCGAACTACAGGTGCATGTTACCCAAGCCATTTCGATAGAGCATATATATGTGACCGTGAACTACACCCATTCCAGTCGCGATGACCTGACTCTTGAGCTTCTTTCCCCATCTGGAGATTCCTTTCTATTGACTGCGAGGGAAATGGGCGACACATCCTTTGATGGGGATTGGACATATGGTGTAACTGGCGCGCTGGGCATGTCCTCTGTTGGAAACTGGAGGCTGCGGGTCACTGACAGTCAATCTGGAGATCAAGGGTCTGTAAGGGATGTCGATTTAGAGTTCCGCGGAAGCGCATGGAATAATGATTCCACCTATCATTTCACCAAAGATTTCTTGGAATTCTCAGCGAGCGAGATAGATCGCAGGCGCGTTGAAGATACGGATGGCGGCCAAGATTGGGTTAACCTTTCAGGGATGACCGGCAACGTACGCTTAGCTTTGATCGACCGCGGGCAGCTAGAAGTGGTGAACCGCTACTGGACGACTTTCGAAAATGGCGACGCGATCGAAGGGGCGGTTTTGGGGGGCGGCAACGACACTGTGATCGGTGGGAATGCCGACAACATTGTCTATGGACGGCGCGGAAACGATCATCTTTCAGGTGCATTAGGCTCTGATACGCTACAGGGCGATGGTGGTGCGGACCTACTGGAAGGCGGTTTGGGCACAGATGTTTTGGATGGTGGACGCGGGTCTGATCAACTGTTTGGAGGAAGTGGGGCCGATGTCTTGGTGGGCGCCTCTGGCGATGATTTCCTGAACGGGGATTCTAGTGATGCCGCAATGGATGGGATGCTTGGCCAAATTTATCGAGTATATCTTGCGACACTTGGCCGTGTTCCCGATGCAGAGGGACACTTGGGTTGGGTCAATCGACTTCAGTCAGGCGCGCTATCGCTGGCGGATGTGGTGTCAGGATTTGTGGAAAGCACAGAATTTCAAGCCCGCTATGGCTCTGCCAGTGACCCAGAATTCGTGTCTTTGTTGTATCAAAACGTTTTGGACAGAACACCTGATCCAACTGGCTTACAAAGCTGGCTGAACGCATTGGGCAATCAAGAAATGAGCCGCGAGCAAGTGGTCTTAGGGTTTTCTGAAAGCACTGAATTTCAAAACAGAACGCATCTTGCGAGTTTGAATTACAACGCCGCAGGTTACGAACAGAGGTGGGCTGATGATGTGTATCGCCTTTATCAGGCAACTCTTGATCGTGCGCCTGATCTCGTCGGGTTACAAAATTGGTGTGCCGAGCTGTTAAATGGAACGAGGTTTGATGATGTTATCCGGGGTTTCGTTAATAGTCGAGAGTTTCAACTCACCTACGGGAGTACATCTAACGATGAATTTGTGGCGCTTCTATATGACAATGTCCTAGGGCGCGCACCGGATGCAGATGGATTGGCGCATTGGCTACAGCTATTGGACGCAGGATCTGCCACACGAGAATTTGTGGTGCGTGGATTTTCCGAAAGTAGAGAGTTCATTTCCGCGACCGCAGGTGCCTTCGCTGATTTCATGATGGCACAGGGCAGTCATGATCGATTGGAAGCAGGCGGAGGCACTAATTTGTTAGTTGGTGGAATGTTGGCTGATACGTTTGTTTTTGATGGTCAGCAGATTGCACAATCCACGGTGTTTGATCTGGAGACGTGGGATCGGATAGAACTTTCGAATTTTGGTGTTGCTAGCGGGGCAGCTGCAATCAACATGCTCAACCAAGTTGGCGCAGACGTAATTCTAAGCGGAGGGAATACAACGGTTTCGTTTCTAAACACCCAGATTTCGGATTTCACAGAAGATATGTTTATTTTTGCCTGACCTCAGACCGGATGGATGACAGTAAACCGAATACAAACGTGTTCAGATGGCTATGAATCTACACAAGAATGAACATGTCAGGGTCAAAATCGACCGTGGCCACACCCTCAAACATTATTGTGGTTGTTCCGCCTTGCAGCACAACGTTTTGCCCGTCTTGTGAAAGCGCTGAAATCACCTCTGCGGTATTTTCAAAGTCGAAAAATTGCAACTCTATGTGATCCCAGGGTTCCAAATCTTTCACGACGTTGGTGCTGTCACTTCGTGCACTGAAAACAAATGTATCTGACAGGCGACCACCAAAGAATGTGTTGTCTCCATCACGCCCGGACAGGCGATCATCTTCGTCCAAGCTGCGAATATATGCGGTAAGAGGATCGGTCGTTCTTTGGATGAACTCTCGGCTTTCCGAAAAACCGCGCACCACCTCGGCGCGTGTCAGGGCGCCGCTTTCCAGTTGCCCCGTCCAATCAGACAGACCAGCTGCATCTGGCGACCGTGCTAGAACGTTCTCATACAGTAGCGTGACGAAGTCTTGGTTACTTGTGTTGCCATAAGTATTTTGAAACTCGCGGCTGTTTACAAAGCCCCAGACCACATCTGTAAATCCGGTGCCCATTGCGAGGCGGTTTGACCAGTATTCCAACCCATCCTCATCTGGCGCCCGATCTAAAGTAGCTTGATAGAGACGAAACACATTGTCTGTCCACGAAGCGCAGTAATTGGCCCAATTGTAAGACAACGCATCAATTTCAGTGGTCATCTTGTGTTCCCGACTTTCTGAAAAGCCAAGCACAACCTGTTCACGGTTCATCGCGCCAGATTCAAGTTGAGTGACCCAATGCGACAAGCCGCTGTTGTCTGGGGTGCGATCTAGAACATTGTTGTAAAGCAGGGTGACGAACTCTTGGTTGTCAGCCGCGCCATAGGTGGATTGAAACTCGCGGCTGTTTACAAAACCAGATGTCACGCTTTCTAAATTCGCATTGCCAGACCGTAATGTTGCAGCCCAACTCAGATGCCCACCCTCATCTGGGTCTCTGTCTAACGTGGCCCGATACAGGCGAAAGACCTGAGAAAGAATATTGTCAAACCCAAGGAGGTCTGGGCCTTCGCCGTGCAGCAAGTCTTGACCATCGGCACCATTCAAAGTGTCGCCGCTTTGGGTTCCATAGATGCGATTGAGGCCTTGTATCGGTGCTTGCGTCAACGAGTTTTGCACGTGGTCTAAATCGAAAAGGTCACTATCGTTAAAATCCCGGGCCCGCAGAGAAGCGCCATCAGAGGACAAGACCTCAAGTGTTTCATCCTGCCAACGGATAATGACTCCGTCAGACGTCCTTTCAAAATCCAGTGCGGCTTTTGAATAGATATTACCCAACTGAGACAGATCAATGCGATCTATGCCTCGTTCAAAATCGACGATGCGATCACTTTGCTGATCTGCGGTGAAAACAAAAACATCAGCGCCCGCGCCCCCGCGAAGCTGGTCGACTCCTGTGCCATCCACAAGAATGTCTTCGCCATCACGTCCATCAAGCGTATCGTTTCCAGCGCCACCAACAAGAACATCATGACCGTCGGTTCCACTAAGGTTATTGCGGCCAGCGTTCCCTACAGTGACGTCACCCAGCGTTCCTGGATTGATGCGCAGTGTTGTGATGCTTTGGCTTTCTTCGGAAGCCACGCTGATTTCAATGCGCCCGTTTGAGAGGGTTGCGGCTATTGCAGATATATTTTGCAATGACATGGTCGCGTCATCGATCAAACTGTGCTGATGCACAAAGCCAATCTCTGGAATAAGGCGCAGGAGGGTTAATCCTCCATCCCCACCACCGGCAATCACAAAGTGATGTCCGTCGAGTTCAAAGGTTTCCAAAACGGATACGCTTCCAAATCTTGTGTGCAGACTGTCATTGACCTGATCCACAAATTCAATGCTCCCTGAGCTGGTCACACGAGCAACAAGGAGAGAGCTGCTGCCAGCTGCTGCGAGAATGATATGTGGCTGACCGTCAATCGTGACGCTTGTGAGCGCAGAGGGTGTGTTGAGCCACAGGTCGTGTCCGGCTTCGAGGTGGTCAGTTAACTCCAGCGACCCATTTGCCTCAATCCGCACGACGCTTAAACTGTTGCTTTGTGCACCGGCCACAACTGCAAAGTTTGCACCCTCGTTTGAGACGTGTGTGACCGCCGTAAAATCTGCCCCTGACACCGTTGGGCCAAGGGAAAGACTGTCAGTTAACGAGGGAGCACTGCCGCCCTGCCAACTTTGAAGCACATTGCTGTTGGCGCTGGTGGTGATGAACGTTGGTTGGCTACCGAGCGATAGTTGTTCGATTGCGAGTGGGGATGATGCGCCGTCGAAGATACTCTGCGCAGGGCCCAATCTTCCTGACGAAGACACTGAAAACGTTTGTGCCCCTACGCCGCTATTGCCCAACACAAAGAGCTGATCGTTCATGAATTGCATATGGAGGTTTGTATTCAATCCACTTGGCAGCGTGAGTGAAACTGTATCGATCACACGCATTCCAGCGTTTGGATCAAAGACCGTCAGAGTCTGGCTGGGAAAGCTAATCACATACAACCTTGGCCCAGCATCTGATTGGACCATAAGCATGTCTTTTATCGTTTCCGTCGACCCACCAAGGTCTGCCAAAAAAGTGCCCAGAGTATCAAACCGCGCCATAGCTCACCCGTTTCTTGCGTAGGGCTAATTAAGTTTTCCCAATGGGTGGTGTGTTGGAGAAACTTGGGCAGGGATTTGGCGGTTGCTTACAATTTGTCAGTAAATTTGCATTACGCTCTCTTCACAGTTGCTCCTTTGAGATGGTTGGCTGGGCTTGCTAAAATGAATTCCGAAACGCATTGCTTTGCTCGATCAACAGTGGCCAGCCCACATGTTGTGATTGCGATGTGTACCTTGAATGGTGGGGCATACCTGGACGAGCAGTTGGAATCCTTTGAGCATCAGCACCATAAAAATTGGTCATTGTGGATCAGCGATGACGGATCAACGGACAACACGCTAGAAATCCTAGAACGTTGGAAGAAACGTTGGCTTGGGGCGCATGACCTTAAGATTGTGTCAGGGCCAGAGCGTGGGGCCGCAACCAATTTCCTGTCTTTGCTGTGCAACCCAAACCTGCCCACGGCCTATGTGGCCCTATCTGACCAAGACGATGTCTGGCATCCACATAAGTTGGAGCGCGCTGTTCAGCACCTTTCCCTGCTGCGGGATGGTGCGATTGGTCTGTACGGTGCGCAGCGTAGCTATACCGATGCCACGTTGAACGTTCTCGCCCAGTCTTCCCATCCGCAACATCCTGCGAGTTTCGAAAATGCGCTGGTTCAAAATGTAATTACGGGGCATAGCGCTGTGCTAACACCAGCCGGGCTAAACTTGGTGCGCCAAGCTGGAATTTGCGACGGTGTCGCATTTCACGATTGGTGGCTCTACCAGCTGGTTAGCGGCGTTGGCGGCGAGGTTATAGTCGATGAGGAAGTGGTTCTTTCTTACAGACAACATGGTCAGAACGCCATTGGAGCACGATTCGGGCTACGTGCCTATTTTCGGAGGCTTCAGGCGGTGTTTGATGGAACTTATGGTGAGTGGGTCGGTGGGAATTTAAGATCCCTTACAAAGGCTAATATCCACCTCACACAGTCCAACCTTGAAACTGTCGTACATGTGTTGGCAACACCAAAGGGATTGAAGCGCGCCCAATTCCTCATCAAGGCAAAGCTGTTTCGTCAAGATAGATTGGAAACGCTGCTTGTCATGCTATCCGCGCTGTTAAAACGCCTATAACTTGAAAATAAAAAAGGCTCAGGCATTTCTGCCTAAGCCCTTTTGCGAAGTGGTGAGCCGTGAAGGGTTCGAACCTTCGACCTACTGATTAAAAGTCAGTTGCTCTACCAACTGAGCTAACGGCCCACTTCGCTGTGCGTGGGGGGCTTCTAAGAGTAACAGTAGGGGCGGTCAACCCAAAAAACTCACAAAAATTGTACACGACTAGAATAAGTCTGAAAGCAGGGTTATATCCGCCCTTATGACTGAGATTACGCAAACGATACAATTCGAGAAAATGCACGGTTTGGGCAATGATTTTGTGGTCATTGACGCCCGTGATCGCCCGGATGGGTTGTCCGCTGCTTTGATCGCGGCGATTGCCGATCGGCATCAAGGCGTCGGGTTTGATCAGTTGGCCGTGATCTCAAAGGGCACGCATGACGCCCATCTTGTGTTTTACAATAGCGACGGGTCCACTTCGGCGGCCTGCGGTAACGCAACGCGTTGTATTGCAAGGAAACTGTTTGATGAGTCCGGTCAGGCCGAGCTGACTCTCACCACAGAGCGGGGTGTGCTACACGCCCGTGAGGCCGGGAATGGTTTGGTGTCTGTGAACATGGGACACCCCCAGCTTGACTGGCAGGACATCCCCTTGGCCCGTGACGTAGATACGCTTGAATTGCCGATTGATGGCGCTCCGACCGCGACGGGAATGGGCAATCCGCATTGCACGTTCTTTGTTGACGACGCCGAGGCTGTCGATCTCGAATCTCTGGGTGCACTGTATGAACATGATCCGCTTTTTCCAGAGCGGACGAATGTGCAGTTTGCCGCTTTGGTTGGGCCGGATCATCTTAGGATGCGTGTCTGGGAACGGGGTGTTGGCACCACGTTGGCCTCCGGGTCTTCTTCGTGCGCAACAGCCGTTGCGGCAGCGCGTCGTGGTTTGACAGGGCGTAAAGTGCGTATTGATCTGGATGGTGGTACTCTGCACATCAATTGGGCCGAAGATGGCGTTTGGATGACGGGCGCAACGATGCTTGTGTTCAAAGGTGAATTTTCGGTGCAATTTTTGGAGTCTACCAAGTGACCCAGCCGCCCAAATTCACAACGCTCGGATGCCGTTTAAACGCGTATGAAACCGAAGCCATGAAAGAGCTAAGCCAAGAAGCTGGCCTTTCAAATGCAGTTGTTGTGAATACCTGTGCTGTGACTGCAGAGGCCGTACGTAAGGCGCGGCAGGAAATTCGTAAGCTTCGGCGCGAAAATCCGGAATCGACGATCATCGTGACGGGCTGCGCTGCGCAGACAGAACCTGAAACCTTTGCTGAGATGGCCGAAGTTGATCGGGTCATTGGCAATACTGAAAAGATGCAGGCCAATACTTGGCAAAACATGGCCAGCGCATTGCAAAGCCCCTTTATCGGTGAAACGGAAAAGGTGCAGGTCGACGATATTATGTCGGTCACCGAAACTGCGGGCCATTTGATTGACGGTTTTGGCACCCGGTCGCGCGCCTATGTGCAGGTTCAAAACGGGTGTGACCATCGCTGCACGTTTTGTATAATTCCATATGGTCGTGGCAATTCTCGGTCTGTTCCGGCGGGTGTTGTTGTCGACCAGATCAAACGGCTTGTTGATAAAGGGTTCAACGAAGTGGTCTTGACGGGTGTTGATCTGACAAGCTGGGGAGCGGATTTGCCGGCGCACCCAAAGCTTGGCGATTTGGTCATGCGCATTCTCAAACTGATTCCAGATCTACGGCGCTTGCGGATCAGTTCGATTGATTCCATCGAAGTGGATGAAAATCTGATGCAAGCGATCGCAACAGAACCACGTTTGATGCCGCATCTTCATCTCTCGTTGCAGCATGGTGATGACCTGATTTTAAAGCGCATGGCGCGCCGCCATTTGCGGGATGACGCCATTCGCTTTTGCGAAGATGCAAAAAAACTGCGTCCTGACATGACCTTTGGGGCCGATATCATCGCGGGATTCCCCACCGAGACAGATGCGCATTTTGAGAATTCGTTAAAGCTTGTGAAAGATTGCGATCTGACGTGGTTGCATGTCTTCCCCTATTCGAAAAGAGAAGGCACACCAGCGGCCAAAATCCCAAGTCAGGTAAATGGCAATGTGATCAAAGACCGGGCTGCACGATTGCGTGCAGCTGGCGATGCTCAGGTGGCCACGCATTTGGGGGCGCAGGTTGGCAAGCTGCACCATATTCTTTTGGAAAACCCGCATATGGGCCGAACTGAACAGTTTACAGAAGTGCGATTCACAGAAGCACAAGTGGAAGGCTCGATTGTGAGTGCGCAGATTCAAGGGATAGACGGAGTTCAGCTGGTCGCATGATGCCGATTTTATACAGTTTCCGACGTTGCCCCTATGCGATGCGCGCGCGCCTCGCGATTGCATCGTCAGGCGTTCAGGTCGAACTGCGAGAAATTCTGCTGCGTGACAAAGCCCCTGAATTCTTGGAAACCAGCCCAAGTGCCACTGTGCCTTGTCTGAAAGTTGGCGATTCCGTTGTGGATGAATCTCTTGATGTGATGAAATGGGCGCTGGGCCAATCTGATCCGGAACTGTGGTTGGATATGCCCGATGGGGCGCATGATCTGATCAAAGAGGCAGATGGCCCCTTTAAGAAATCGCTCGATCACACGAAATATGCGTCGCGTTATCCGGACGTTGATTCTGAGCAAGAACGAGCGCAGGCGCATCAGTTTTTGCATCAATTGGATCAGAGTCTGACGAAACGCTATTTGTTCAAAGATACACCCAGTCTTGCGGATATGGCGATTCTTCCGTTTGTGCGGCAGTTCGCCTTTATCGACAAAGCCCGATTTGATGCAGAAGATTGGCCAAACCTTTCTGAATGGCTCGATGCCTTTTTGGAATCGGATCGCTTTCAGCAGATTATGCCGAAGTATCCAGTGTGGAAGGCGGGCGATACGCCCACCTTATTCTTACCCTAGCGGGAGTTTCTAAGCTGCTGAAACAAGCGAGGCACGCGTGTTCAAAACACCTAGTGCGGCGCGTGCAGCTTCTCGGCCTTTGTCAACAAAATGCGCTCTGTAGATTGCATTGTGATGCTCGGTCTCTTGATATTGGTGTGGCGTCAGCGAGATAGACAAAACTGGAACTCCGGTGTCCATTCCGGCGCGCATCAGCCCGTCGACGACAGCTTGGGCCACGAAATCATGACGATAAATGCCACCATCCACAACAAATGCGGCACATGCGACAGCGCCATATTGCCCTGTTGCGGCCAGTTGCTTTGCCAATAGGGGCATCTCGAATGCGCCGGGTACGTCAAAGACGTCGATGTTTTCCTCTGGGATCAGTTCGCAAAACCCCTCGAGGGCTTTATCAACAATATCCGCGTGCCATTGTGCTTTTATAAAAGCAAACCGGGTGTGTGCCATCGTATGAACTCCTTTCAGTAACAGACACGTCACCCAAGGCGATCACGATCACAAACCTCGCCCCGACAAAAATCGGGCGTAGAATTTGCGTCGTTCTCTTCCATCCGGACTTTAACCGTCGGCTCTGGCATCTCACCAGATCTGCTGACACCCGTTTGATTGGGCCGCTCGCGGGCTTGTGGACATGCCACTTACCGCCGGTGGGGAATTTCACCCCGCCCTGAGAACGCGCACAACTTGCCAAGTTCGGTGGCAAGCTGCAACATGCAAAGCGACAACATACAGGACTGAAACGTCGGGATTACGTAATGAAACTTTTGACAGCTGATCCGTCACCCTTTGGGCGCAAGGTAAAGGTGCTATTGATGGAGACTGGACAACTTGAGGATGTTGAGGTTGTAAAGGTCAAGACAACGCCCATGGAAACGGACCCAACTGTGCAAGCCGCGAATCCTGTTGGGAAGATACCTGCGCTGGTTCGAAACGATGGCCCGACCTTGTTCGATAGCCGTGTGATTTGCCGTTACCTAGATGCGCGATCTGGTGGGGGCATGTATTCAGATGCAGACTTATGGGATGTGCTGGCACTCGAAGCTTTGGCAGATGGCATTTTGGATGCGGCGGTCATCATGACCTATGAAAAACGTTTCCGCCAAGAACCGAACGCTGACTGGTTAGATGCGCAGTGGAAGAAGATTGCGAATTCGGTACAGGCGCTGAACTCAATGTGGATGAGCCATCTGCAAGGACCAATTACCATGGGTCACATCGCGGTTGGTTGTGCACTAGGATATCTAGACTTTCGCCACGATGGTCGAAACTGGCGCGCTGGAGGAGTTGAGCTTGAGAACTGGTTTTCCGCGTTTTCAGAACGAGAATCAATGAAAGCCACGATTCCAAAAGACCACTGAGAGCCGCAAAAAGTAGAAAAAAGCCCCCGAAAACCTTTGGGGGCTTCATCTTTTAGAAACTGTAGCTCAGACCAAAGTTCAGAGCATTTGTTTTAATATTTGTATTTAATGTTCCGCCACCTTCGAGTTCGACTTTGTTATCGGAGAAGGTGAACTGGTATTCAGTGTAGGCGCTTACTTTTTCCGTCAACGCCATGGAAACACCCGCACCCAAGCGTACTGCAGGGCCGGTCAGTTGGTATCCAAAGGTGTGAGGATCGGATGGGCCAGCCTGGATATCAACATGCGGCAACGCCACACCAACACCCGCTGTCACAAAGGGTGAGAGGCGACCATTCCACCACTGGTCTTCCCAACGGCGATGCACGTTTGCTGTGATAATGTTGTGACCATCTGTAAACTCTAGGCTTTCAAGGTCCAAAGTCACAAGATCGGCGTCAGATGCATAAGCTTTGGCATGCGTGAATTCCAGACCATAGCCCCATCCGCTTTCGCGCCAGAAAACCGCTTTTGCACCGTAATAAGGGGGCGGATCAAATGAACGACCTTCCCAGGTGATAAGGTGGTCAACCGGTCTTCCTGCGATGTCGCCTTGAAGACGGCTATGCGGAAGAGATTGCGTGCCAAGATAGAAGCTGACTTCCATTTCAGCCACTGCGGGAGAAGCGAGAATCACCAATCCTGCTACTGTACTCATTAATTTTTTCCGCATCGCGGTGCCCTTTCCGAAAATTCGAGCGCGTTTCAACCGGCAGTTACATCGTCTTTACATAGGTCTCAAGCGCGACACATCAACGCTTTGGTCACGATCTAGCGAATGTGTTCTGGACGCACTGATTTTGCTTCGCTAATAAGCGGTCTGGAGAGGCTGCGCTTGCGCGGCCCGAACCGGTATAGGCCATCCGGCCAAGAAATTGGAGTAAACCTTGTGTCCCACGCAGAAGATCACGAAGGCACCCGGAGGGATTTCCTCTACTACGCCACCGCCGGCGCAGGTGCAGTGACCGCAGGCGCAGCTGTTTGGCCATTGGTCAATCAGATGAACCCATCCGCAGATGTAAAGGCTTTGGCCTCTATCCGCGTTGATACATCTGGCATCGCGCCAGGCACTCAGCTGACTGTCAAATGGTTGGGCAAGCCGGTGTTCATTCGCCGCCGCACCCAAGAGGAAATCGACACGGCTCGTGCCGTTTCTTTGGACGAGCTAACTATTGATGCAGACTCACAAAACGCGAACAAACCTGGTACCGACGCTGCGGATGAAAACCGCGCGATGGACGAGGCTGGCGAATGGCTGGTCATGATGGGTGTGTGTACACACCTTGGTTGTGTTCCACTGGGTGATGGTGCAGGTGACTTTGGTGGCTGGTTCTGCCCCTGCCACGGTTCGCACTACGACACCTCCGGCCGTATTCGTAAAGGTCCGGCTCCTGAAAACCTTCCTGTTCCTGTTGCTCGTTTCGAGGGCAGTGAACTGGTGCTTGGATAAGGAACGCGCATAATGTCCGGTATCCCACACGATCACTACGAGCCAAAAACTGGCGCAGAAAAGTGGCTACACAGCCGTCTGCCTGTTGTTGGCCTTCTCTATGACACCCTGATGATCCCAACTCCGAAAAACCTGAACTGGTGGTGGATTTGGGGCATCGTTTTGGCGTTCTGCCTGGCGCTGCAAATCGTAACCGGCATCGTTCTGGTTATGCACTACACACCGCATGTTGATCTGGCCTTTGCGTCGATTGAACACATCATGCGTGACGTGAATGGCGGCCATATGATCCGCTATCTGCATATGAACGGCGCTTCGTTGTTCTTCTTTGCAGTTTACATCCACATGTTCCGCGGCCTGTTCTATGGCTCTTACAAAGCACCGCGTGAGGTGACGTGGATTGTTGGTATGATCATCTACCTCTTGATGATGGCGACCGGCTTTATGGGCTATGTTTTGCCTTGGGGTCAGATGTCATTCTGGGGTGCGACAGTTATTACCGGTCTGTTTGGTGCGATCCCATTCGTGGGTGAAGCGTTGCAAACCTTCCTGTTGGGCGGACCTGCAGTTGATAACGCCACACTGAACCGTTTCTTCTCATTGCATTACTTGCTGCCATTCGTGATTGCGGGCCTTGTGATTGTTCACATCTGGGCGTTCCACACCACTGGCAACAACAACCCAACCGGCGTTGATGTCCGCAAGGGCTCTAAGGAAGAAGCAAAGAAAGACACGCTGCCGTTCTGGCCATACTTTGTCATCAAAGACTTGTTTGCGCTTGCGGTTGTTCTGGTTGTTTTCTTTGCCATCGTTGGCTTTATGCCAAACTACCTTGGCCACCCAGACAACTACATCGAAGCAAACCCACTCGCGACACCTGCGCATATTGTTCCTGAATGGTACTTCCTGCCATTCTACGCAATTCTGCGTGCGTTCACTGGCGACGTTTGGGTTGTGATGTTCACAAGCTGGATCACTGGCGGCATCATCGACGCTAAGTTCTTTGGTGTTCTGGCGATGTTTGGTGCGATTGCTGTCATGGCACTGACACCGTGGCTGGACACATCTACAGTGCGCTCGGGTAAATATCGTCCAATGTTTAAATGGTGGTATCGCCTTCTGCTTCTCGACTTCTTTGTCCTGATGTGGGCCGGTGCGATGCCTGCGGAGCCTCCATACTCCACAATCTCTTTGATCGGTGCGACCTACTGGTTTGCATACTTCTTGGTGATCTTGCCGTTGCTTGGCATCATCGAAAAGCCGTTGCCGACACCAGAGACTATCGAAGACGATTTCAATGCCCACTACGGCAAACCAGCCGAATAAAAGGACGAGGGATAATGCTTAAGAAACTTGCGATTTCCGCAGTTGCGGCCCTGACCTTTGCGGCAGGTGGAGCGATGGCAGCCGGCGGTGCCGGTCACATCGAAGACGTCGACTTTTCGTTTGAAGGGCCTTTTGGCAAATTCGACGAGAACCAGCTTCAGCGTGGCCTGAAAGTGTACACCGAGGTTTGCTCGGCGTGTCACGGCCTGCGTTATGTGCCAATTCGGACTTTGTCTGACGAGGGTGGTCCACACTTCTCCGAAGCTGAAGTGCGTGCATATGCAGCTGACAACTTTGAAACCTTTGATCCAGAGTTGGACGATACGCGTCCAGCAAAACCTGCGGATTTTTTCCCAGGTTCAAATCTGGAAAACGCGCCTGACCTGTCTTTGATGGCAAAAGCGCGTGCTGGTTTCCACGGCCCACAGGGCACAGGGATCAACCAGTTCTTCAAAGGTATGGGCGGCCCAGAGTACATCGTTGCGATTTTGACCGGGTACACCGGCAAAGAAAAAACGCAGGCCGGTACAACCTTCTATGAAAACACTGCCTTCCCAGGTGGATGGATTTCAATGGCTCCGCCACTTGAGGACGGTCAGGTTGAGTTCGACGATGGTCACGCAGATGACCTTCATCACGCATCCGAAGATGTATCTGCATTCCTGATGTGGACAGCTGAACCAAAACTGATGGCGCGTAAGCAAGCTGGTTTTGTGGGTGTTCTGTTCCTCAGCGTGTTGTCAGTACTTCTGTACTTGACCAACAAGAAGCTGTGGGCGCCGATCAAAGGCAAAAAGTTCAACGCCTAAGTTGACCTTTTCCACTGAATAGAAGGCCCCGCCATTTGGCGGGGCTTTTTCATTTAAGGCATGTTTGGCGATACCCAAGTGACAGTTGGACAATCAACAAAGCGGCCCAACCGTACCAATTCTGCATTCAGCTTATTCTTACGACTGGTGGTCCATTTCACGCCCGCTTCGCTCCAAAAATTGATGACCGACAGCGTCTTTGTCTTTCGCTCGGCCTTGACCTCAATCCGACCAACAAACCGGTCGTTTTCAAGAATCGGATAAACGTAGTAACCCCATTTTCGTTTTGTGGCGGGCACAAACATTTCGATGCGGTATTCAAAGCCAAACAGCCGCTCTAGCCGTTCCCGGTCGCGCGTAAGTGGATCAAATGGGTTTAGAATACGAAGTCGGCTTGTGGGTTCCGACAATCGCTCTAGCCTGTGTTCGATGTCGTGACAGCCAAATGATGAGGTGACCGAGCCATCTGCGTTCTCAATCTCCACAGGAATGAGCTTGGCCTGATCCAGCCAGGATTTGGTTTCTTTGGCCGAAGATGTTTCCCAAAACTTTTGAATCTCGCCTTGTGTCCCTACGGCAATTCGATCGACCGCGGCTTTGAGCAAAAAGTCGAGTTCAGCCTCTTCTGACATGGATTGTTCACGCAGTGAGTCTGGGAACACACGCTCTGGCAAATTGTAGAATTTGGTGAAGCCATCCCGGTAACAAGTGGCCAGAGCACCTGTCATCCACATGTAGTCGAGCGCTTTTTTGTGTGGAGGGCGGGCCCACATTTTCTTTGGACCTTCGATTTTTGTGTCAAACGCGTGGGTTGAGAGCGCCCCCTCTGTGCGGATGCGCTGTTTGATTTCTTCCAGATATGGCGCACCCGACAAGTCGCCGTGCCAGCGCTTTGCTGTCACATGCATCCGCCTGAATTGACGTTGCCACGCAGGTAAGAACGCCATTGGAATCACGCTGGCGTCATGTGTGAAATGTTCAAAGATCTTGCGTTCATTGGCCAGCAATGGATTCAACATAGACTCGCGGTAGTTTTGATTGCGACTCCAGAGAATGTGATGATGCGCACGCGACACCACTTGGATGGTATCAAGCTGCACCATGCCCAGTTTGTGGATGATGTCATATACATCCAACGCGCCTGTGGGTGTTTCAGATAGCCCCTGAGACGACAGCCAAAGCCATCGCGCGGTGCGGTTTTTAATTCTGATGGGTGCCTGCACGATGCCCTCCGTTTGAAGGCATCAAACAGTATCAGTGCAGCAGGATCAATCCAGACCGACGATATGTTGTTCGCCACGCTCGCGCGCCAAAACCATTTGCTTTTGACGTTCGCGGAAACGCTCTTTGTCGCGTTCCGATGTGTCGTTCACACATTGGTGGCAACTGACGCCGTGCTCATATTCCGGCTTGTTCTGATCTTCTGGCAAAATTGGGCGACGGCACGCGTGGCAAAGCAGGTGTGGTCCCTCTTCTAGGCCGTGCCCAACCGAGACGCGCCCATCAAATACAAAACATTCACCTTCCCAGGTGCTATCATCTTGAGGAACTTCTTCCAGGTACTTCAGAATGCCGCCTTTAAGGTGGTACACATCTTCTACCCCTTGGCCCAGCAAGTAGTTTGTAGACTTCTCGCAGCGAATGCCACCAGTACAGAACATCGCCACACGTTTGTTGTGAAAACGGTCTTTGTTCTCTTCCCACCAAGCGGGAAAATCGCGGAAGGTTTCAGTTTTAGGGTCTATTGCACCTTCAAACGTACCAATCGCCACTTCATAATCATTGCGCGTATCAATCGTAACCACATCCGGCGACCGAATTAGTTCGTTCCAATCCTCTGGGTTCACGTAGTTGCCCACAGAGGCCGTTGGATCCACATCGGGTTGCCCAAGCGTAACGATCTCTTTTTTCAGCTTCACCTTCATGCGGGGGAAAGGCTTTTCGCTTGCAGTGCTTTCTTTCCACTCAAAGTCAGCACACCCGGGCATGGTCTGAATATAGGCAATCAACGTGTCGATGCCTTTGCGAGGGCCGGCGACAGTACCGTTGATCCCTTCTTTCGCCAAAAGCAATGTGCCTGTGATGGTATTGTCCAAACACAACTGAAGAAGCCCAGGACGCAGAGCGGCAGGATCCTCAAAACGGGTAAAGTGGTATAGAGCGCAAACTGTAAACATGGCCGCGCTCTTACGCTCGAATCCCTCAGGTTTCAAGGTGAGCCGTTGACGCAAGCGGTCACTGGGCCTACCCATTGAACCAACAGTGGAGAGCTAAATGTCAAAAGCGTTGTTGGTCATAGATGTTCAAAATGATTTTTGTCCGGGTGGTTCGCTGGCCGTGCCAGACGGGGATGCGATTGTAGAACCTATCAACACGCTGATGGACGCGTTTGAAACGGTAATTTTGACCCAAGATTGGCACCCTGCTGGACATTCTTCGTTCGCCTTTAGCCACAAAGGCAAGTCGCCGTTTGATGTCATAGAGATGCCTTATGGCCCACAGGTGCTGTGGCCAGAACATTGCGTTCAGGGCGGACAGGGTGCCGCATTTCATCCGGCGCTGAATACAGATCGCGCCGATCTGATCATTCGAAAAGGATATAATCCTCAGATCGATAGCTATTCGGCATTCTTTGAAAACGATCAAACGACTCCGACGGGGCTAAAAGGGTATCTGGATACACGCGGCATCACGGATTTGACGTTGGTTGGTTTGGCCACAGATTTCTGCGTTCATTTCTCGGCCGTGGATGCCGCAAAATTGGATTTTCAGGTCACTGTGAAAGAGGCCCTGTGCCGCGCGATTGACCTTGATGGTTCGTTGGCCGCAGCGCGGGAAAATATGATCTCACATGGTGTGACATTGCTGTAAGCGCGGATTGTGCTTGCTGCTTATTTGAAGCCCCGGCACATTGTTAAAAGGTAAAGGGAGGCCCGCATGGTCGATATTGCGACACGTGTTTGGAACCACAAGTGGAAGATCGACCCCATCGTGCGGTCGCTCATCGACACAGATTTTTACAAGCTGTTGATGTGCCAAAGTATCTTTCGCAATAAGCCAGATACGCGCGTTACGTTTTCCTTGATCAATCGTAGTGATGCGGTGCCGCTCGCTAAGCTAATCGACGAAGGTGAGTTGCGCGAACAATTGGATCACGTGCGTTCGCTTAGCCTGTCTCGTGGCGAGGGCACTTGGCTGCGCGGCAATACCTTTTATGGAAAGCGTCAAATGTTCCGCCCTGACTTTATGGAATGGTTCGAAGGCATGCGGTTGCCCGACTACCATTTGGAACGGGTGGGCGACCAATATGAACTCACTTTTGAAGGCAAATGGCATGAAGTCATGCTGTGGGAAATTCCGGCGCTTTCAGTGCTGATGGAATTGCGCAGCCGCGCGGTGTTGAACCAGTTGGAGAAATTCGAGCTTCAGGTGTTGTATGCTCGCGCGATGACCAAACTATGGGAAAAAGTTGAGCGCTTGCGGTATGTTGATGGCTTGCGGATCGCTGACTTTGGTACACGGCGGCGGCATTCTTACCTTTGGCAAGATTGGGCAGTTCAAGCGATGCTTGAAGGGTTGGGGGACAAGTTTGTCGGGACGTCCAATTGCTTGATCGCAAAGAAACGCGATCTGGAGGCTATCGGAACTAATGCACATGAATTGCCAATGGTCTATGCGGCGCTTGCCGAAGACGATGCGGCCCTTGCGCAAGCGCCCTATCAGGTATTGTCGGATTGGCAGGAAGAACACGAAGGAAACCTGCGTATCATTTTGCCAGATACTTACGGCTCCGAAGGCTTCTTGAAAAATGCTCCAGATTGGCTGGCGGGATGGACCGGTATTCGTATCGATTCAGGCGACCCGGTCGAGGCGACCGAATGTGCAATCGCTTGGTGGAAAGAGCGCGGTGAGGATCCGACCCAGAAGTTGGTTATCTTTTCGGATGGTCTGGACGTTGATAAAATCGAAGAGCTGCAACGCCAGTTCGCTGGGCGTGTTCAGACCTCGTTTGGGTGGGGAACGTTGCTGACCAATGATTTCCGAGGATTGGTGCCCGATGATCGTTTGGCGCCGTTCTCGTTGGTTTGCAAAGCGATTGGTGCGGATGGGAAGCCAACCGTTAAACTATCTGACAACCCCAACAAAGCGATGGGGCCGCAGGACCAAATTGATCGCTACAAAAACGTTTTCAACGTCGGTGCGCAAAAAAAGATGGATGTGGTCGTATAACTGGGCCTAATGTTATTGTGGGAACTTAGTGTTCCCACAATTGCTTTGCGGCTGTGATGATCGACTGTTCTGAGGGCATGGTTGCAGCATAGGCTGGCCCGGTCGCAATAAAGCTATCTTCGGCGGCGATACGGCTGGTTGGGAGGTCTGTGTGCTCTTGCACAAGTGTCATGACACCCTCTGACACATTTCCAGACCGGCGGCACTCATCCACAATCAGCACTTTTTTAGCGCCTTGCAGCGCGTGCAATAGGCTTTCTTTGGGCATGGGTGCTAGCCAACGCAAATCAATGATGCGGGTTTCGATGCCTGCTTCTGAGAGGGACTTTGCAGCTTTGGTCGAAAGGTAGCGACCATTGCCATAGGTCACGATGGCCAGAGGACCGTCCCCAGCGATGCCGACCTTGCCATTCTCAATGCGGTCGGAAGGGTCGGGGTAAGTCGAAAGCCAGCCATTGTCTTTTTCTGCGTGTAGATCACGCATCGGATAAAGAGCGATGGGTTCGACAAAGACGACAACTCTTTGTTCTTCACGCGCAAGGCGCACGCACTCGCGTAACATTTTGACGGCATCGTCCCCGCGCGACGGACAGGCGACAATAATTCCCGGAATATCTCTGAGAACGCCAAGCGAATTGTCGTTGTGAAAATGGCCACCAAATCCCTTTTGATAGCCAAGCCCAGCAATGCGCACGACCATCGGATTGGTGAATTGGCCGTTTGAAAAGAACGATAGAGTTGCGGCCTCTCCTCTGATTTGATCTTCGGCATTGTGGAGGTAAGCAAGGAACTGAATTTCCGGAATTGGCACAAAGCCGTTGTGGGCCATGCCGATCGCCAAACCCAAAATCGATTGCTCGTCCAGCAGCGTGTCGACGACACGATCCGGGCCAAACCGATCAGCGAGTTTTTGGGTGACGCCATAAACACCACCTTTGCGACCAATGTCTTCGCCCATCAAAGCGATTTCAGGATAGTCGAGCATCAGGTCTGTCAGCGCCCAATTTATCAGTTTTGACATGGGTTGGGGAACGCTAAGCTGTTTTGCATCTGAGCCGAATTTTGAGTTTCTAACAGCTGGTTCTGTTTGCGTGGCGTCAGAGCAAACCCGCGCAGATGGAACGATACTACTCATCACATCTTGCGCTGAATTCAGGCGTGTTAGACTCACAACTTGCTTGGCTTCAGCCTCGCACTGCGCTTCGGTTTCCTTGTAAATTTTCAGAATTTCGCTGGCTTCAACGATGTTATTTTCAACCAAGTGCCGAGCTGTGTGCAGTAGCGGGTCTTGGGCTTCCCAGTTTTCAAAAACCTTTTGCGGGAGGTAGGCTTGCTGCACATCAGACCCTGCATGCCCATACAACCGAACCATCGTGAGGTGCACGAACACAGGTTTTCGGTGTGTGCGTGCATGCTCTGTTGCAGCACGTACAGTCTGGTAGGTGTCGTAGATATCAAGCCCGTTGGCCTCTAGATATTTCAACCCCGGCTTGACGCTGAAATTCGCTTTGATCCAACCCTTTGGCGTTCGTGTTGAAATGCCAATTCCGTTGTCTTCACATATAAATACAAGGGGCAAGGGGGTGTTTTGATAAGCGGCCCAACAGGCCGAATTGATCGCTCCTTGTGCGGTAGAGTGATTGGCCGAGGCATCTCCGAATGAACATAGGATAACGCCATCGTCTTCCAGTGTTTTATGTTCGGGCGGGCAGCGACGGGAGAGGCCGATGGAATAGGCTGCCCCAACGGCTTTCGGAAGGTGGCTGGCAATTGTTGATGTTTGTGGTGGAATATTCAACGCTTTGGAGCCAAGAACTTTGTGCCGCCCGCCAGAAATGGGGTCTTCGCTGGATGTGGCAAAAGACAACAGCATGTCCCGGACCGGTGTTGTTCCAGGCACTTGCATCGACCGCGCCACCTGAAACGCGCCATCCCGATAGTGCAGAAAGGCCATGTCGGTTGGCCGAACGGCTTGTGCAACGGCCGCCATGCCCTCGTGCCCTGACGAGCCAATGGTGTAAAATCCTTGACCTTCGGCCTGCATTTTCCGAGAGCGGCGATCAAGGTTGCGACTGATGCATTGTGCCTTAAAAATCGCGATAGCATCTGTGTCCGTCAGGGAGGTATGTGCAGGACCCCCCTTGGGGAAATCCAGCGCTGCAACACGTTTTCGAAACGCGGCGTCAACAATATCTGCACGGTCCATGACGTGATCCTAGATTAGAAAAATGCCTGCAATCCAGTTTGCGCACGACCCAAAATAAGAGCGTGCACGTCGTGGGTGCCTTCGTAGGTATTCACTGTTTCCAGATTCACCATGTGACGGATGACGTGGAACTCAAGTGAGATGCCGTTGCCGCCGTGCATGTCTCGCGCGACCCGCGCGATATCAAGCGCCTTGCCACAATTGTTGCGCTTCATCATGGACACGATTTCTGGCGTCGCAGACCCGTCTTCCATCAGGCGTCCAAGGCGCAAGGCCCCTTGAAGCCCCATTGCAATTTCGGTTTGCATGTTGGCGAGCTTCAATTGGAACAACTGCGTTTGTGCCAGCGGCTTGCCGAATTGTCTGCGATCCAGCCCGTAGTTTCGGGCCGCTTGCCAGCAAAACTCAGCTGCGCCCATGGCGCCCCAAGAAATACCGTATCGCGCTTTGTTTAGACAACTAAATGGCCCTTTTAAACCTTGTGCATCAGGTAGTAGGGCATCTTCGCCGACCTCGACGTTTTCCATCACGATTTCACCAGTGATGGAGGCCCGCAGGCTTGCTTTGTGAGAGATCTTGGGTGCGCTTAGACCTTTGGTGCCTTTATCCAGAACAAACCCTTTGATCTGGCCGTCGTGTGCATCTGACTTTGCCCACACCACAAAAACATCGGCGATCGGTGCATTGGTGATCCACATCTTGCTGCCATTCAAAACGTACCCATTTGCCGTTTTGGTCGCTTTGGTTTTCATACTTGAAGGGTCAGAGCCAGCATCAGGTTCTGTTAGACCAAAACAACCAACCCACTCACCCAAAGCTAATTTAGGGAGATACTTGCGTTTTTGATCCTCGGTTCCGAACGCATAGATGGGATGCATCACCAGAGAACTCTGCACCGACAACATTGAACGATACCCGCTATCGACGCGTTCGATTTCACGCGCGATCAGCCCGTAGGCCACATAGTCTGCACCGATACCGCCATATTCCTCAGGTATTGTGGCGCCAAGTAAACCCATTTCACCCATTTCATGGAAAATGGAGCGATCAGTATGCTCGTTCTCAAACGCTTCGGTGACACGCGGCAAGAGCTTTCCCTGCGCATAAGTCGCGGCAGCGTCACGCAGCATTCGTTCTTGTTCGGTCAACTGTTGGTCCAGCAGAAAGGGGTCTTGCCAATCAAATGATGCATGTGCGCTTGAGGTTTTGGACATCTCGGCTCCGTCAGGTCTATATTTTATGCCATTTCGCAATGAAATCAGGGTCGATGCGCAATTATAAGCAGATTTTGGTGAATAAAAATCGAAGTATTGGTATAATTAAATTCCAATTTGGAATGATGTGCGATGTCTCGAAGTAAAATTCCCCCGATGCCTTGGCTCGCTGCGTTTGAATCCGTGGCACGCACGGGCTCTGTCACTGTTTCAGCCCACGAGCTTGATCTGACACAGGGGGCGGTTAGTCGGCAGGTGCAAAAGCTAGAGGGTTTTCTTGGGGTAGAGCTCTTTACGCGAGATCGTAAGAGGCTCAAGCTTACGCCCGTCGGTGTTCACTATGCGGCTCGCATTCGAGACAGCCTCACACAAATTTCAAATGTAACGTCCGACATTAAAAAGAACCCACTTGGTGGTGCGCTAGAATTAGCGGTGCTTCCAGCTTTTGGGGCACATTGGCTTGCACCAAGGTTGAAAGCGTTTCAAGGCCATGCGCCAGAAGTGACAGTGAACTTTACCACGCGCCTGTCGCCCTTTGATTTTTCACAGGAGCGATTTCAAGCGGCGATCCACTTTGGTCGCGATGACTGGCCTGACGCTCAGTCGCTTCACCTGCTTGATGAAAAGCTAACGCCGGTGTTCGCGGCAAGCCTTTCGCAGGGGGCAGTGTTAGAGCCAAGCGACCTTGCTCAGCTTCCTTTGATCCACTTGGAATCGAGACCGCGGGCATGGTCGCGATGGATGCGCAAAAACGATGTAGATGCCGACACGCAAAGTGGCATGGTGGTTGATCAGTTCGAGGCCATGCTTCAGGCGGCTGCGGTTGGGTTGGGTGTTGCGCTTATTCCTAGCTTTTTGATGAAGGACGCTGAGACGCGTTTTGGTTTGCAGGTTTTGCCAAAAACGCATGCGATTGAAAGTGGTGCATATTACCTCGTGTGGCCTGAGGGCATGGATGCCTATCCCCCACTCACGTCGTTTCGAACTTGGCTTGAGGGTGTGATCCGGTAGGTTTTAACGTCGGCAATTTACTTTATTTAACGAATGTGTTAAATATCGACCCATGAATGAGCTTAGCCACATTTTTTCTGCACTTTCTGATCAAACCCGACTCGATATCGTAGAGCGGTTGATGGCGAGTGGGGAATTGCCTGCGGGTGAATTGGTGGATCGCGCAAATATCAGTGGGCCTGCGATTTCACGTCACCTAAAGGTGCTACGCGAAGCTGGAATTGTCCAACAGCGCGCTGAAGGCACCAAACGATTTTATGTGGTGCGACCAGAGGCGCTGCAAACCATTTCTAACTGGACGATGGATCACAGATCCTTCTGGGAAGCTGGATTAGATAGATTGGAAGCGGCGCTTGCCGCTGAGGAGGGTATGTGACCGACGTCAGGTTGGAGCGAGAATTCAAAGTTTCGCCAGAGCGGCTGTTCACCTTTGTGACCAAACGAACCCATGTGTTGCAGTGGTTTGGATACGAGAACATGTCATTTGTGAACGAAGATATAGACTTGTCCAGACTGGGCCCTTGGCATTGTCATATGCTGAGTGATGAAGGCAATAATTTCAAGATTTCAGGTCACGTTACGCATGTCGACGCACCCAAATCTGTGGGGTTCACGTGGGGATGGCACGACCCAGAAGATATGCGCGGCCCTGAAAGCCACGTGACCTTTACGATTGTTGAGACCGCAGCCGGTGCGCGGCTGATCATTGACCATCGAGAGCTACACGACGCCGACATTGCCAACCGCCACGAAATGGGGTGGACGAACGCGCTGCGCCGCATTGGCGATGCGATCGCACAATAAGAAACGGCACAATGCCAATGTATGAATTCGGTCAACACGTTGACCGGAAACAAGGGGCTTTGCCCAATTTAACCTGTAGGAGATGAGAAATGCCTAAGTTTGTTTTTGTATATCATGGTGGTGGCAAGCCTGAATCCCCTGAAGAGGGCCAAAAAGTCATGGCGGCTTGGATGTCATGGATGGAAGGTCTTGGAAGCGCCATTGTGGATGGTGGGGCGCCGGTTGGGCTGTCAAAGACTGTGTTTAGTGACCGTGTCGAGGACAATGGTGGTGCAAACCCTACCAGCGGCTACACAATTGTGCAGGCCGATGATTTTGATGCCGCAGTGAAGATGGCGCAGGGATGCCCCATTCTTGAAGGTGCCCAAGGTACTGTTGAAGTTGCTGAATGCATGGAAATGTAAGCGGATCAAGCTTGCTGGGCGGCTCATTCGCCGCCCGCCTTAGGTAAACCCTGCCGCCGGGCGCATAAACCCGGTTCTGATGCCACGCCAATTGGTGATCGGCGCATTGAGGTATCTTTGTGCGTCAGGGTGTGCGGGGTTTAGGGCGCCCAAGCGCGCTAAGATTGCTGCGATTGCGATCTCGGACGCGCGGGTTGCCCCATCAGTGATTTTCAGAGCGACTCCCAGCTTTTGTTCGGGAAGGATCGCAATAAAGAAACCTTCGGCACCTGTTTTGACCGCAACTTTATTCTGCATTGCTCGCATCAATATTGTACAGGCCCGGCCCTCACCAGCGACAAGCTCGGGATAGCTCATCATTGCCGTACGTAGGCGTGACGCTGCCTTGTCACGTGTGTTTCCATCTGGATTGGCCGCTGCAAAATACGCCATGGCTTTTGCCATCGCATATAGCGACGTCGCGTGATTTGGGGCAGAGCATCCATCAATTCCGTGGCCAGGGCTGTCTTCTCCGGTCACTTCTTCAAAGGCATGTAAGCATGCGCTTTGTACTGGGTGGTTAAGGTCGTGATAATCTGGTCCTGCGCCCAAATGCTTGGATAGAGTTAAAAAACCAGCGTGCTTACCGGAGCAGTTGTTATGAACTTGGCAGGGCTTCTCATTTGTTTG
Organism: uncultured Paracoccaceae bacterium; assembly: GCA_947498415.1. Classification (GTDB taxonomy): domain Bacteria; phylum Pseudomonadota; class Alphaproteobacteria; order Rhodobacterales; family Rhodobacteraceae; genus Cognatishimia. The sequence continues at coordinate 385,625 of CANMKB010000001.1, read as the reverse complement.
AATAAGATGATGGCGCGCCGGTCTATCCTGAGGTGGCTGTGCACCACATCTTAAAGCGTCATCGGTTAGGTCTAGCGTTGATAGCCATGCACGTACTCGATCGGTGTGAATGTCTGCCCCGTTATGGGATGCACACGCCAGCGCAAGCTGTTCATCCGTAAGCCCAAAACGATCGGCTGCGCCGCTTTCGATCAGTGGTAGCGCCTGCAGCATCTTTGCGGAACTGCGTGGAAGAACAGTTGAGGCTGGATCCCCCCAAGAATGAACTACATCACCTTCGGAGTTGCAAACTACCGCGTGGCCCGTGTGAACACTTTCTAGAAACGGACCGCGCCAAATTTCGGCTAATGGGACTGGATGAGACATTTCTTCCTTCACAATATGGGCAATTTCGTGCCAACGGGGCTTTTCCCGCTTGGCTAATTCAGGGTAGTGTGTGCACATCGAGAATGAAACGCCCTCGTGAACAAAAGCTGGAAAACAGTTTGGTTGGGTGGTGAAATTGAGGGAAGCACAGCTTGGAGGCTGTAACTATGGGATCAAAGAATTTGCGTACGCTGGCTCTTGGGGCATTGGTTGGTGCAGTGGGTGCTTGGGGCACGATTGCAACCGCGCAAGAAAGCACCAATCAAGTGGCCGCTAAGACAGACTGGAGCGTTTTCGTCGAATCTAACCCCCGTGAATGCTGGGCCGTGTCGACATTCAAAGAAAGCGTAAACACACGCAACGGCTCAGTTGTTGCCGTGCGCCGTGGTCAGACATTGCTGATGGTGATCTATCGTCCGGACGCTGCGGCACGAGGTCAAGTTGGGTTCACTGGCGGGTATCCGTTTAAATCCAGTTCAAATGTCACCATGAAAATTGATGACACCACATATGATTTAATCACAGAAGGTGAGTGGGCATGGCCGCAGAGCGCCGAGGACGACGCCAAAATCGTCGCTGCGATGAAGCGGGGTAAAAAAGCCGTTCTTATGGGGCAAAGTGGCCGCGGAACACGCACCGAAGACACGTTCTCGTTGCTTGGGTTCACTGCAGCCGTTGATGATGCAAGCAAGCGTTGCGGATAACTTTCGTACGTACCGAGTAAGAGATGTGGGCGGCCCAATTGGTCCGCCCTTTTCTATTTAGGCTTCGGCTGTCCCAAGCACCTCATAATGTGTCATCGTCATGGTGCTTTCATCGAGTACCTGAATTAACCCCAAAAGCTCTGGGTATTTTTCTGGATTAAAGTTGGTTGCGGCGGTCTTGGCGGCCTCCATTGTTTCCCATTCCACATGGTCTAACAATTCACCCTCAGCGGTTACGGCGAGTTTACGTGACAAAAAACCCGGTTGCGCACGTGCGAAGCTTTGGCTTTCATGCCATGCTTCTAGCGCTTGTTTTTGGGTGGCGTCGGGTTTTAGGCGATAACGTACAGTTTCAATTACGGACACAACAAACTCCTTAAGTGTGTGTCGTGAATACATAGCAAGTTGTGCTGACATAAAGTGGCATTTGCATGTGAATGCGACGCAGCTTTGCAAAATGCATTATATCGTGTATCTGAAGCGCCTGATTTCCCGGAGACTCAACCATGACAGCCAGCGCCCCAATCACGCAGGACGTTCACACCATTCCGCGTAAACTGCCTGAAGGCGGTAAGATCAACCTTGTTGGGTTGACCCGGGATCGTTTGCGCGAAGTTCTAATTGAAAATGGAACGCCTCAAAAACAGGCGAAGATGCGTGCGGGGCAGGTCTGGCAATGGATCTATCAATGGGGTAAGCGCGATTTTCACGAGATGACCAACCTTTCAAAGGTCTACCGTGCAGAGCTAGACGAGCGTTTCACAATTGAGATTCCAGAAGTCGTGAACAAACTGGTGTCCACTGACGGTACGCGCAAGTATCTGGTGCGTATCGCTGGTGGTCACGAAGTAGAGGTTGTCTATATCCCTGAAGACGGACGCGGCACTCTTTGTATTTCTTCTCAGGTAGGCTGCACACTGACTTGTTCTTTCTGCCATACCGGCACTCAGAAACTTGTGCGCAACTTGACCGCTGCCGAAGTTGTTGGCCAGATCATGATGGCGCGTGATGATTTGGATGAATGGCCTGTGCCAGGTCAACCGACGGATCAAAACCGCTTACTTTCGAACATCGTTCTGATGGGAATGGGCGAGCCGCTGTACAACTTTGATAATGTTCGCGACGCGATGAAAATTGCGATGGACCCAGAGGGAATCGCCTTGTCGCGCCGTCGTATTACGCTGTCGACTTCAGGTGTGGTTCCTGAAATCGCTCGTACAGCCAATGAAATTGGATGTCTGCTGGCAATCTCGTTCCACGCGACGACGGACGACGTGCGCGACGTATTGGTGCCGATCAACAAGCGTTGGAACATTGAAGAATTGCTACAATCACTTGCGGCTTATCCTAAGGTTTCTAATTCCGAGCGGATAACGTTTGAATATGTCATGCTGGATGGCGTGAACGATTCAGATGAAGACGCGCACCGTTTGATTGATCACATCAAGCGCCACAACATTCCGGCCAAGATTAACCTGATACCGTTCAATGAATGGCCGGGGGCACCGTATAAGCGATCATCCAATAATCGCATTCGAGCCTTTTCAAACATCGTATTTGACGCGGGCTATGCAAGTCCGATCCGCAAGACACGTGGCGATGATATTATGGCTGCATGTGGTCAGTTGAAATCTGCAACGGAACGCGCACGGAAATCGCGGAAACAAATCGAATCCGAAGCGGGTTTGTAGGCCGCTATTGATCAGAGCCAGTATCTCATAGCAGTGTATTGGCCCTGATCGTTTCAATTCGTGATGTTAGCGGCCGGGTATGCCGTCGCGACGACCGGATTGGCCCCAAGTATCAATAGCTTCGATCGCTTCTTCAGCCGTTTCAACAAACTTAAACAGCTCGAGATCGTCACCAGAGATGGTACCTGCGTCGCTGAGCGCATCCCAATTGATGATCTTTTCCCAGAACTCGCGGCCAAACAATAGGAATGGCACCCGTTCCATACGGCCGGTTTGGATGAGCGTCAGCGCTTCGAACAGCTCATCAAGTGTACCAAAGCCGCCCGGGAATACGCAGATCGCCTTGGCACGCATCAGGAAATGCATCTTGCGGATCGCAAAATAGTGGAAGTTAAAGCATAGATCAGGCGTGACGTATTCGTTTGGTGCTTGTTCATGCGGAAGAACGATGTTCAGACCAATGGACTGACCGCCAGCATCTACAGCGCCGCGGTTCCCAGCTTCCATCACGCCTGGGCCACCACCGGTGACGATGACGTTTTCTAGACCGCCGCTTTTCTTGGATTTTTCAGTCATCAACCGTGCGAAATCGCGGGCTTCGTCATAAAAGCGCGATAGATCTGCGAGGGTTTGAGTGCGAGCTGTATCTTTTTGGGCTGGCGCCGGGATGCGTGCGCCACCAAACATCACAATGGTGCTTTCGATGCCTTGGGCATCCAACATCATCTCGGGTTTCAGCAGCTCGAGCTGCAGACGCACGGGGCGCAATTCGTCACGGCACAAAAAGTCTGAATCTGCGAATGCCAAACGATATGCTGGGGCACGGGTTTGCTCTGTGTCGGGCACTTCTTGAGCGGTGCTGCGATCTGTGTGGGCATCACGGAATGGGCTTTTGCGATCGTCTTTCATTACTCGGTACTTTCCTGTCTGCGTTGTTACCTTAAGGCGTAACCTGTTCTGCCGAAGTTGACCAGTGGTGGGATCGCCATGTTTCAGAGGCCGTTATGTGTCCCGATTTCATGGAAAACAGTGAAAATATCGCTTTCCCCTCACAAACGGACGGATTCACTGGGTGACGCGGGCGCAGGGTTTCGCTAAGAAAGCCCAAATCCTGACGCTTGGAGTATCAACAATGTCAAACGCCCAACTGGAATCCGCGATCGAGGCTGCTTGGGAAGCCCGTGATACGATTACACCTGCAACTGGTGGTGAAACACGAGAAGCGATTGAAGACACGCTTAATGCGCTGGATTCAGGCAAATTGCGTGTGGCTGAAAAGCTGGAAAACGGCGATTGGCATGTAAACCAGTGGGCAAAGAAAGCGGTTTTGCTGGGCTTCCGCATCAAAGATATGGAAGAGCAATCCGGTGGCCCGCAGGGGTCCGGCTGGTGGGACAAAGTTGACAGCAAATTCAAAGGCTGGGGCGAAGGCGAGTGGAAATCTGCCGGTTTCCGCGCAGTGCCAAATGCTGTTGTGCGTAAGTCCGCATACATTGCACCAGGCGTTGTTTTGATGCCGTCTTTCGTGAACCTTGGCGCACACGTTGACGAGGGCACAATGGTCGACACTTGGGCGACTGTTGGGTCATGTGCACAAATTGGTAAAAACGTGCACCTCTCTGGCGGCGTTGGCATTGGTGGTGTTCTAGAGCCCATGCAAGCTGGCCCAACCATCATTGAAGACAACTGCTTTATCGGTGCACGTTCCGAGGTTGTCGAAGGCTGTATTGTTCGCGAAGGCGCTGTGCTGGGTATGGGCGTGTTTATCGGCCAATCTACCAAGATCGTTGACCGCGAAACTGGCGAAGTGATGTACGGTGAAGTTCCGCCATATTCTGTTGTGGTTGCGGGCTCTATGCCGTCCAAAAACGGCATCAACCTTTACTGTGCTGTGATTGTAAAACGCGTTGACGAAAAGACCCGTTCGAAAACAGGTATCAACGAATTGCTGCGCGACTAATTTCTCGCCTTTCGCTTATCGGAAAAGACGCGCCCCAAACATTGGGTGCGTCTTCTTTCATTTTACGCGCTTCGCATTCTGACAAAAACTCTAACGCGGCGCTTTGCTGGCCACCCGACATCTTCAACCCTTTCTGCCACAAGCGCAGAACAGATTTAGAAGACCAAGGCAGCTGCGCATCTGCAACCCAACTTCTAAGTGCTGTTGGGAGCCTGTCGAACTCATCCATTGGATTGCTGTTTCTGCGACGACGGCGCAGTGAGGTGTTGAGATTTTTGGTCATTGCTGCAGTACTATTGGGGTATGTTACGTTATTACATAAGCTTCACCCAAGACAAACGCAACTTGACTTTCATGGGTCAGCCTCGCAATGAAGCGTTATGGATAAGCCTAAGAAAAAATCCCGCCAGCAGGTCTTTACGCTTCTCGTACAAGTTGGACGCAAAGAAGACGATGGACTGCCCAAAGACGCCACCGGTGGTGCACTGATGATCTATGCTTCTGGTGTAGATGAGGCAGAAGCTGTGCGTGAAACCGTTGCTATTCTAAAGCAAGCCGATTTGGCGCCATTGGACGTGACCGGTTATGGAACTTTGGAAGAGCGTGAAGCGCAGGGGCACGAAATCCATGATGACGAGCGCGTTTTAATGCAGCGTGCACTGGATGAGAATTCCGTTGTTGTCGCGCAATTGACTCCGTTTTTTAATGGCGAAGAAAGTACCGAAGAACAATCAGTTCAGTGAGCCGAACCACTTTGTGTGAATTTGGCTATAAGAGCCATCTTCGCGCATTTCCAACAGTGCTTGATTGACACTCTCTTTCAATGGGCTACCCGTCGGGAACGCCATGCCATAGTTTTCTCTAAGAAACACAGGCCCCGCCAAATTTGCAAAGCTTCGCCCTTCGGTGCGCGCATAGTAAGCAAGAACTGGTGCGTCAAATAAGATCGCGTCCAATTCTTTTTGTTCGAACGCCGTGGTTAAACCTTCCAGATCTTGGTAACCGCGATAGTCCAGCTCCCGTCCATCCATATAGCCTGCTGCCGTTGAACTTTCGATTGTCCCGACGCGTTTGCCATATAGGTCATTGACGGAATTGATGTTTAGATTGATCGCTTCGACGGTCATCGCGGCCGTTATCCGAGCAACAAAGACCGATACGATGAACAAGGAAGAGACAACCAGAAATACCGCGAAAATGCGTCCGAGGAATGAGCGTGGGACGCGCTCTTCAAAACCACCATTCACAACCAAATTGAGTGCCCACCAAAATGAGGGGAACATGGCTTCTCTGGCTGGTCGGTCAAAATAAGGTTGTGCGCGTCGTTCAAACACCCACATCAACATCCCGCCGCCAAATAACAGTGCGAATGCAAGGACAATGGCCAGCATCAAGTCCTTGGATAAAAGGGCACCCCAAATTCCCGAACTTTGGCTGCCCTGTTGTGCCACCAAGACCTGTAAGCCACTTTCAAAGATGGGGTGGCTGAAATCCATCTTTTGTTCTCGGGCCGCGGTGATCGAGATGTTGGCGATTGCCATGTCAACGCTGCGGTTTTCTACGGCGTCTAACATGTCTCTAAAGCTGTCAAACTTGGTGATGTTTGTTTCTAAATCGAGACGCTCAGAAAGCTCGGCCCAAAGCTCGATTGAAAATCCGGTGAGCGTGCCTTGGTCGTCAAAAGAAAACGGAGCGCGATCAATTGTAGCAACTGAAATGCTTTGAGCATTGGCTGCGCTGAAAAACATCATGGTTGAAATCAATAGTGAACCAATGAAACAACGCAATTCAGACCCCCAGTTCTCTGTTCAAAAGTGGGTATCCAATCTGGATCGTTGGTGCAACAATTATGCTGCCCTTAGCTGGGCTAAAGTCACCGCTTCGAATTGTTTCAACACTGGATATGCAGATTTTGAGTGTTCGGGCAGTGTTGCAGGGTCGAATTTTCCAAGCATTGTGTGCGGCACCATATCTTTCTTCCGCCGCAGACGACCGATGTTCAAACTTTCTAATGCTGTTCCACCAACAAAGATCGCTTCGTGGTCTGGAAGGAGAAGTTGAACATACTCCATCATCTGCCGGCCGGAAATGAACGTAGCCGATGCCGCCGATGTCAGGTGTTTGACGGGTACAAGAACGCCCTCAGAGCCAAACAGGTATTCTACCTGCGAGCCACCAACTACCAAATGGGCCTCGGGTGTGACAACGATATCCTGTTGTAAGCCAAAGTAGGGTGCACGCAATTTAACAGGCCGGAAAGCGCCTCTGGCAGGTACAGTACGTCGCAGGGTCTGCAACACAGGTACTGTCGTTCCACTGAGCGTCATAACCAGATCGCCCCGTTGCAATTCGCCGGCAGGTCTTTGACCGTAGGGCGTTTGAACTGGGGATGATGCGCAAATGCTTGGCATTGGGCCGACAGGTTCGACCTCGTTTGACAATGCGATGAATTTAACAGCTGGGTCCAATAGGCTTTGCCCGGATGTGCTGAGCAGTGATTTGATAATTTGGGCACTAATAGGCATCGCTGGTTCGATGATGCGGCGAAACAATTTTAGTGTTCCCGGGCGTTCAATGGAAATAGCGCCAAACCGGTTTGCCAAATCCCATGAATAGCTGATCCGCAGAACGTCCGATTGATCTTCTGCGTCATGCGATATGGCGGTGTGCAAAATATCGCCGTGAGATTGTAACAAAAAGTGGATGCCTCCACCGGGAAAGGCTTGCACTGAAAGCTCGCCTTGATCTGCACGCGGAGATTGCGCGGCGATCAATGTTTGCGGCGTGCCATGCGGCGCAACAGTGGTTTCAAACATCAACGTCCCACGGCGCAGCTCTTGGTCTTCGTGAAAACCAGCGTGACGTAATCTGGAATTTTGATCAATCAAGGCCACCCAGCTCATACGAGTGGGCCCCTGTTGAGGAGGTGGATTTGTGACATACTGCTCTTGTCCCGTTATTTGGCGGGTTGCCTGTTTGTAACATACATTCACGGTTTTAAGAACAGGTTTGCGTGAAAGCTGTATTAAACAGGAATGCGAAATTGCACACGCGTGCAAAGAGAGATACGCCTTAACTGCCTATCTATGAGAGATCACATGACAAATATCGATGCTGCAGCTTTAACCGCAAAACTCATTCAGTGCCCGTCAGTCACGCCAGTCGAAGGTGGTGCGCTGGTATTGCTAGAGGCAGAACTCTCGCAGGCTGGATTTGAATGCGTTCGCGTGGATCGCGGCGGAATTTGCAATTTGTTTGCCCGTTGGGGCGCCAAAGGGCATGCCAAAACCTTTGGATTCAACGGGCACACCGATGTCGTGCCTGTTGGAGATGAGGCTGCGTGGACCAAACCGCCATTTTCCGCAGAAATTGAAAACGGGATTATGTACGGTCGTGGTGCGACCGATATGAAATCGGGCGTCGCAGCCTTTGTTGCGGCTGCCGTGGAATTCGTGCAGGATACGCCACCGAATGGTGCCGTAATTTTGACGATCACCGGCGATGAAGAGGCGGATGCCTTAGACGGAACAACTGCATTGCTGGACTATATGGCGGCCGAAGATGAACAGATGTCTGTTTGTCTGGTTGGCGAGCCAACTTGCCCAAATACGATGGGTGAAATGATGAAGATCGGGCGTCGTGGATCAATGACGGCTTGGTTTACCTTCATGGGAAAACAAGGCCACGCGGCTTATCCTCATCGCGCAAACAATCCACTTCCGGCCATGGCGAATTTGATGTCCAATCTTGCTGCGCACGAACTCGATCAAGGGACAGATCACTTTGATCCGTCGACTTTGACAGTTGTCACGATGGATACTGGGAACCCAGCCACCAACGTCATTCCCGCGGAATGTAAGTCTACGGTGAACATTAGGTTTAATGATGCGCACAGCAGCAAAACCCTAGGGGCTTGGTTGGAAGAGCAACGCGCTAAGGTTTCAGAAGACACTGGTGTTGAGATTGAAATGATCATCAAAGTGTCTGGAGAGAGTTTCATTACACCGCCTGGTGCGCTTTCAGAACTTGTTGCGACTTCGGTTCAGGCAGAAACTGGTATGACACCAGAGTTGTCGACCAGCGGCGGGACATCTGACGCACGCTTTGTGCAGCACCATTGCCCTGTCGTCGAATTTGGCCTTGTTGGTAAGACCATGCATCAGGTTGATGAGTGCGTTCCAGTTGAGCAAATCCATCAACTTAAAAGCATCTATTCGCGTATCCTTAAGGACTATTTTGCATGAGTTGGGAAATCGTTTCCACGGATGACATAGAGGCGTGTCGGGCGTTAAGGGTTGACGTTTTTATCAATGAACAAGGCATCGCTCCGGAAGATGAGTGGGATGATCTGGATGATCAAGCCACACATTTCTTAGCGCAGGTGAATGGGCAGAACGTCGGCACCGCAAGGGTTCTTTATTCAGGTGAAACGGGCAAGATTGGCCGGATTTGTGTTTTGAAAGATCAACGGGGCACGGGCCTTGGTGCGGCAATCGTGTCGACCTGTATCGCGCACCTTAAGGATCAGCCGGGTGTGACCCGAGCGATGTTGGGCGCACAGGAATATGTCATAGGGTTTTATGAAAAATTGGGCTTCTCAGTCTGTGGACCCATCTATGACGATGCTGGCATCCCACATCGTGACATGGAGTTGAGCTTGTGAAGCCGACCCTTGTTGTCATGGTGAAAGAGCCGCGTCCCGGGCGTGTTAAAACGCGGTTGGGCAAAGACCTTGGGATGACCGTGTCTGCTTGGTGGTTTCGTCACCAAGTCGCGCGATTGTTGCGGTCTATTCAAAGCCCAAAGTGGAACACAGTGTTAGCCGTTGCGCCGGATCAGGAGGGGCTGCAAAGTCGCGTTTGGCCAAGAGACCTGCCGCGTATTCCTCAGGGGCGAGGGAACTTGGGGGATCGGATGTCACGCATTTTCTATACGCTACCGGATGGTCCGGTTTGTATTGTCGGTGCTGATATACCCGGCATTACAAAGCCGCGTATTTCTGAAGCTTTTGAAGCATTGGGTGATCACGAGGCCGTCTATGGCCCAGCACCAGATGGCGGCTATTGGCTTGTCGGAATGAAGCGCACAGGTCGCATTCCGTCTGGCCTATTTGATGGTGTGCGATGGTCTAGCCAGCACACGCTGGCAGATAGCCTAAAGACAATGCGTGGGCTTAGGATTGCCCAGATTGCTACGTTGCAGGATGTCGACACAGTTGAGGATTTGATTACACTTAAACGGTGACGCCCCATCACAGGCATGATAGGGCGCGAATATGCAAATGCCGACAAAAGAGCAAATCCTTGAGTGGATTTCTGAAAACCCGACCGAAACCAGCAAACGCGATATTGCCAAAGCCTTTGGTATCAAAGGTGCTGCTCGCATTGATCTAAAGCGTATTTTGCGCGAGCTGGAAGCCGAAGGGCATTTGCAGAAACGCAGCCGCAGCTATCGCGACCCTGATCGTTTACCACCTGTCAGTGTGCTGCAGATTTCTGGAAAAACAGATGATGGCGAGTTGCTGGCGCGACCGCTTGAATGGCAAGGCGAGGGCGACCAACCCGTCATCCTAATGATCCTGCGGGCCTCTGACCCAGCGCTGGGTGAGGGCGACAGAGTTCTTGGTCGACTGACGGAAGTTTCGGGTGAAGATTATGCCTATGAAGGGCGCGTTATTCGCCGAATTGGTACAAATCCCAAGCGTATTCTGGGTGTCTTCCGCGTGACCGACGAAGGTGGGCGTATTCTGCCGATCGACAAAGGCCAAGACAAAGAGTGGTTCGTCCCAGCCAGTGCCATGCATGGTGCTAAAGATGGTGAATTGGTTGAGGCCGAACAAACCGGCCCTAAGGCTAGGATGGGATTGCCGCGCGCCAAGATTGTTGAGCGTTTGGGAGATCCGTCTGCCCCCAAAGCGGTTTCGCTCATCGCAATCCACCAACATGGCATTCCCGATCGTTTTCCTGACAAGGTGATTGCGGAAGCAGACGCCGCCAAACCTGCTCCGCTCGGAGACCGGTTGGATATGCGGGACATGCCGCTGGTGACGATTGACCCGGCAGATGCTCGTGACCACGACGATGCGTGTTGGGCCCATGCTGATGATGATCCGTCTAACCCTGGCGGTCATATTGTTTGGGTCGCGATTGCCGATGTTGCACATTATGTGACGCCAAATTCTGAACTCGACAGAGAAGCCAAAAAGCGTGGGAATTCTAGCTATTTCCCAGATCGCGTTGTGCCTATGCTGCCAGACCGCTTGTCAGGAGACCTGTGCTCTTTGCATGAAGGCGTTCCACGGGCAGTTTTGGCCGTGCGCATGAAGTTGGATTCTCGGGGCCATAAAATCGGTCATCGGTTTGTGCGTGGCATGATGAGGTCTGAAGCGTCATTGAACTATGAAGAAGTTCAAGCCGCCAAAGATGGTAACGCGAATGAACGTTGTGCCGAGTTGATGGATGAGGTGATCGCGCCTTTGTACGCCGCGTATGAGGCGACAAAAATCGCACGCGCTGATCGTCAACCTTTGGAGCTGGATTTGCCAGAACGCAAAGTCGTTCTGAGCGATGAGGGCACAGTGAAATCGGTTGATTTCAGAGAACGGCTGGATGCACACAAACTGATCGAAGAATTCATGATCTTGGCCAACGTCGCCGCGGCAGAAATCTTGATCGCAAAGAAATCGCCGTTGTTGTTTCGGGTTCATGAAGAGCCGAGCCAAGAAAAACTGGATAGCTTGCGAGACGTTGCAAAATCTTCGGGTCTTACGTTGTCAAAAGGGCAGGTTTTACAAACGCGGCATCTGAACAAACTACTGAAAGATGCAGTCGGCACCGAAGAAGCAGAGTTGATCAACCTTTCAACGCTGCGTTCGATGACTCAGGCCTATTATGCACCAAACAATTTTGGGCATTTTGGCCTGGCGCTGAAGTCTTACGCGCACTTCACATCGCCCATTCGGCGTTACGCTGATCTGATTGTGCATCGTTCATTGATCGCTTGTCATGGGTGGGGCGACGATGGATTGACCATCGAAGATATAGACACGCTCGAGCAAACCGGCACACATATTTCAGAGACTGAACGTCGCTCGATGCTCGCAGAACGGGATACAAATGATCGCTATCTTGCCTCGTACCTCAGCGAACGTCTGGGCAACGAATTTACGGGTAAAATCAGCGGCATCGCGCGATTTGGTGTGTTCGTCAAACTGGATGAAACCGGGGCAGACGGACTGATCCCGATGCGTGATCTTGGGCGAGAGTACTTTAAGTTTGATGCAGAACAAAACATTCTCATCGGATCTGACACCGGAATGATCATTGGTTTGGGCCAACGTTGTGTTGTGCGTTTGACCGAAGCGGCACCTGTGACCGGGGGTATCGCGCTTGAGCTGATTGAACTTGATGGCAAGCGTCCCTCGCAGGTTAAGCGCGGTGGGCGTGGCGGACCGGGGCGTCGCAAAATGTCTGCTGCGAAAAAGAAAGCGGCAAAGACAAAACGCAAGGTGGCGCGAAAACGACGCTAATTCAAATGATACGTTAGCGCGTGCCGGATAAGCGTTTTAAGGCGAAATGGTTCGATCTCGGCCAGGTTGTTGAACAGAACCGCGCGGTTGCCATCAATCCGGTCCCAACCCGGAAATCGGGCCTCGTAGCTGGCAATGACAGTGCTTTGGCAATGCGCATAAAGTGCGAATTCTGCCTTTTGGTGTGTGCCCAGCCGTAAAGTTGTTGCGGCTTTGCTTTCTGGTGTGACGTAGCTGGGCTGACCCCATTTCAACACTTCCTGAAGCGGACCAATTTGAGGGAGTGTCTGTGCCTCTGCGAAAATTAGGCTACGCAGCAACATGAGACCATCACGTTGGGTTTCCGAAAATTTCGAAAACTTGGCTTTGATATCTTGGTCCATTTCGCGCACATCAGTCCTCTTTTTGAAGAATTTAGATCAAGCTATTGCCAGTTTCTGTCAGTAGGCCGCAATATGAGTATGCCATGACCCGAACAATGAGGCTCTTTCAGCTCATGCAAGCTTTGCGCAGCATGCCCCCGCCGGCAACGGCGGGTATGCTTGCGTCTGAACTTGGGGTTTCACCGCGCACCATTTACCGAGACATTGATGGATTGCGTGCATTGGGCGCTGTCATCGATGGCGAAGCCGGTTTCGGGTACACATTGATCGAAGACGCGCATCTGCCTCCGTTGGGTTTTGAGGCTGAAGAACTTGAAGCCTTGGTTTTGGGCCTTCGTGAAGTGATGGAAGTGGGCGACCCGGATTTGGCGCAGGCGGCCAATAGCGCATTGGCCAAGCTCAAAGCGCGCTTACCTGACGGGCAGGCCAACCGTCTGCGCCATGCCGTGTTGACGGCTCGAAGATTTGAAACACCGCCTAAGCCAACTGTTGATGCGCGAAAGCTTCGGCAAGCGGCCTGGGAAGAGCGCCGTATCCGATTTGCATACAAAGATGCAAAAGGAGATGCCACAACCCGTGATGTCGACCCTCTATGTATTACCTACATGCAGATGAGTCACTGTTTGCTGGCTTGGTGCCACCTACGGCAGGATTACCGTGCGTTTCGACTGGATCGCATGGTCGACCTGGTTGTTCTAGAAACAAGTTTCCGCCCCAGACGAGTGTCCATGTTGCGTGATTATATGGATCGAATGCGCAGTCAGCCGCCTGATTCACGCTGTTAACTTTTGTTTGCTTTGCGTTGTCATCAATCGCGGTTAGCTTGAGTGTAAGGGCACGAGTATTGAGGCGCGTAATGCTGAGTAAGATGTTTAAAACCATTGTTTTTATGGGGGTAATGACAACTGCGAGCTGGGCGAATGCGCCAGCACAATCGCTGCGCCCCATATTGCGACCGGAGCCTCAAGTTGAACCCACCAATACGGTGCATCGCGCTGCGATTGTTGTTCAATCCGTTCGGCCTGTCCTACGCCCTGAAACGCCTAAGGCGATACCTGTCAGCGCAGATAATTCGAAGTTTCAAGCTTGGATTCGTGGTTTCAAAACCCGCGCTGCGAAACAAGGCATTTCCCGCGGTACGCTGGATCGTGCATTTCGCGGGGTGCGGTACAATCCGGACATCATTAAGCGTGATCGCAATCAGTCGGAATTCACCAAAACCTTGTGGGAGTATCTCGATTCCGCAGCCTCGGACACACGGGTGAAAAACGGCAAGGCGGCCCTTAGAAAACACCGCAAACTTCTAGAACAGATCGAACGTAAATATGGCGTGGACAAAGAAGTCGTTGTTGCGGTTTGGGGGCTGGAAAGCGCTTATGGTACGTTTCGCGGGTCTGAGCCCGTCATCGAAGCGCTTGCTACACTTGCCTACGACGGCCGACGTGGCCGGTTTTTTGAACAGCAATTGATCGCGGCACTGAAAATCCTCCAAAATGGTGACACGACGCCAAGAAATATGACTGGCAGTTGGGCAGGCGCCATGGGCCACACGCAGTTTATTCCAACGTCGTACCTGTCATTCGCGGTTGATTTCACAGGGGACGGCAAACGAGACATCTGGTCAGATAACCCTGCAGATGCACTGGCCTCCACGGCGGCCTATCTTAAGCGGAGCGGGTGGAAATCAGGCGTGCCATGGGGCGTCGAAGTTACGCTCCCACGCGGCTTCAACTACGGGCTCGCGAGCCGTAAAATCAAAAAAACTCCCAAAGAGTGGGCTTCTTTAGGTGTACGAGGCGTAAATGGCGCACCTCTGCGAAACTATGGCCCAGCCTCTTTGCTTTTGCCGGCTGGGCACAGAGGGGCAGCCTTTTTGATTTTCAAGAACTTTAATGCCATCGAGAGATACAACGCGGCAGACGCCTATGTGATTGGTGTTGGGCACCTGAGCGACCGCATTAAGGGGGCCGGGCCGATTAAAGCACGCTGGCCTCGTGAGGATCGCGGACTTACTTTTTCAGAGCGGAAAGAGCTACAGCGCCGCCTGACCGCAGCGGGTTTTGACACCGTTAAGGTTGATGGAAAAATTGGGCCACTTACCATCGAAGCCGTGCGCCGCTACCAAAGATCAATTGGCATGGAGCCCGATGGATATGCCTCTTTGGTGGTGCTTAAAAAGCTAAGATAAGCTGTGTAAGGCCGCCATTTCCGCTTGGTACCCCTCTAGATAATCTGGCCGTCCGTTTTCAGATTGCCACAGGCAATATGCGGCCATGCGGAAGTGATACAAGGGTGCCAGTGCCTGATATCGCGCGACGAGTTTTGTGGGCAAATTCTGGTTGAAGTCCCTTCGTTCTTGGACAGATAGGATCGTTCCGCGATACAAAAGCTGCATCGCTGGCGAAACAAAAATTGCGATATCCTCGCAGGGGTCGCCAATTGCTGGGCACTGCCAATCGATCAAGTGTAAGCCTGCCTCATTTTGGATGAGATTTCCTGGAACGATATCACCATGCACCAATGAGAGGTTTTGGGATGGCGGGATATCGTTGTCTTCGGGCATTTCCCCCAAAGCGGAACGGTCGCGGCAGCGACGAGCGATTTCTTTGGATTGCAGCGCCAACTCGGCCGATCCGTTGGCGATCCGCCTGATACCAGTGGGAGCAGGGATCTGGTGTAGTTTCGTGATTAAATTTGCGACGTCTGCCACACCCGCTTGCCAACGTACGCCTGGGATGGCTTCGTATAAAATGCATTCGCCATGATCTGTACCAAACTTTGCAATTAGATTTGGGGCAAAGCTTTCAGCGTGAAGGTGCCTCAGTAACTTTGCTTCGGAATCTGGATCATTTGGAAAGAGTGGATTTACATCCTTCAGGTGCCCAGCGTTCGATCGATAGAGCTTTAGAATCGCTGTACTGTTCAGCGTTGGTGCTGTGACTTGCCAGATACTGTTTGTTCGACCACCAAACAGGGATGTCCAATAGCCGCGCTCTGCCCAAGGAAAAATGCGATGCACTTCCTTTCTGACAGATACAGGGGGTACTGGGAGCCTTTGGATCACAGGCTACTCCGACGCTATTGAGTGGCGTCGGACGCTAGTCTGAAAAAATGGTTAGGGCAAGCAAACTATGCTGCTTGCCGAAGCCCGGTGACATTTTGAGAATGAACAACAGCACCTCCGCTTAGCACCAAATAAACCCCATCACTTGTTGTGCGGGCTTCGTTGATCCGAGCGTATACCTCAGCTCCAAGAGATTCTATTAGTGAGCCGTCCGAGAAACTTTCAACGGTAAACTCATACTGACCATGTGGAACCGAGTTGCCAAATTCATTGGTTCCGTCCCACGACATTGGTTCACTTTTTGTCGGAATCGTCATCCTGCGGATTTCGGCGCCAGATGCATCTTTGATCACAAGCTCTGCCTGATCAGCAGATGTGTGCGGGTAGGGCACCAATTCTATCGGCTGACCCGAATACTCCGCAGGGGCCAACACCTTTGCCTCCATTCCCACCCAACCTGCGAGTTGGGACATCCCCATCGCACCGATCTGCGTCTGTACAGCCTTCAACAGATCATTTGTGAGAACTTGTTGTTCTACCGAAGAAAAAGTCGCCAGCTGTGTTGCATAATCGCTTGATTCAATGGGATTAAGCGGGTCTTGATTTCGCATTTGAGCTGTCAGCATTTTGAGAAAGGTTTCAAAATCAGAGCTCAAAGCTGGTTGCGTCTGAGCAGCGCTCGAATTTGAGAGCCCGTGGGAAGAAGCGATTTCCATGATGTGTTCCTACAAACGAATGTCGAGTGATTCAGCGCTTAAGATTGCGATGTTTTGGGATCGTATTTGTTCACTCGGAGTTAATTTTGTGGAGTCAGCCGCGAGTACGGTTTCATCGTCGTCTCCTTTATTGATGTTCGTTTGGCTTTCTCCTCTCTTGGAAAAAGAGAAATCGATGTTTTCGTATCCAAGTTCTGCAAATTCTTGCGCTAGATCGGCAATGTTTCGACGCAAAAGATCCGCCGTTTCTTGTTTTTCTGCGGAGATTTGAACCACCACAGACTGCTCTACCGTTTGCAAAGATATGCGGACTTTTCCCAATTCATTTGGCGAAAGGAAAAGTTCCGTTTGTTGGTTGGAGCTTAAGACTGCAAAGTCAGCGATTTGCCTTGCTGGTGTTCCCCAGGCGGTTTGCAATTGACTGGTAGAGCTAACTGGGCCTTGAGGCGCAGAATTTCTAATAGGGTGCGATCCGGCAGATGCAGCAATCTGATCTCTTGGAAATTCGGGAACTATCGGATCAGCAATCACGGCCTGCGTAACAACTGGTTGCCTTGCAGGTCTTCCCCAAACGGTTTGCAAATGGCCATTAGCGCTGTCTGGGCTTTCCGGTGCTGAGTTGCCAATAGATTGCGATGCGGCAGATACAGCAATCTGAGCTCTTGGAAACTCGGGAACTATCGGATCGGCAAGTAGGGCCTGCGCAATAACGGGTTGCCTTGCCAGAGTTTGATGGGCCTCGAATTGAGGCGCCGATAGCATGCTGCGGGTCGCCTTCAGGTTAGAACCGGCGATTTCTGTCGGACTATTCGCTTTTTGATCCCCACTGGCTGCGGCGTGGCGATCAAAAAAGACTTCGGTGGGTTTGACCGATCTGCCTTCCATTCCGGGCGTGTTCTCTGTCGAGAATTGAACCTTAGGCGGCACTAAATTTTTCTGCAGGGCGTCAACATGAGGCGATGCAGTTTTTGGATCGTGATTCTGGTTGAAGTGAGAGGGCTGCTCCCTAACTTCACCCGACGGCAGGTCTCCTGGTGCTTCTATCGCTGCACGAGTGGTCTGAACCTTTGCAATCTGGCTTTGTTGCGCAGCAGTGATTTGGGGCGCCACCTCTGATGACGTCTTTGCCGAAATGCTGGTCTGGGATGAGATGCTAACTTGAACATCATTTGGGTTGTTTTGTTCGTGTAAGCGGCCTTTGGAAGCAGTCAAAAGCTGGTTATCCCTTTGAGCCCTTGTGCCGAATTCTGATTGCAATGAGACCTGTGATTTAGAAGTGGCAAGAACCGGTGTTGTCGGGGCTGTAATCACGGGTTCAGCTGCATTTTCGCGACCATCATACCCAACAGCTGTCGTTTCAAGCCCAGTATCAATAGCCTGTTTCAACAGGAGTTCGGTTTGCTTAGGCTGGGATTTTGCAGTTTCATTTGTGCTGATTTGATTATCACGCGGCGGGAGCTCGGCCAAAGGGTCCGGCTCACTTGATTCTGGGTGACTCAATTTCGCGTCTACATCACTTTTAAATCCGTCTATTGAGTCTGCATCGGACGGTATATTTGGCTTCACTTCGTGCGACACATCCAAATTCGAAAGTTTTGAATCTCGACCGACTAAGTTTCTTAGTTCGGACGAGAAAGGATGCTCATCGGTTTCAGCTCCCACGAAAAGAGCCTTTTGGATCTCTTCCTGCGCGAGTGGCTGCTCTGACGGTGGTACGCCTTGTATCGACAATATGGTTTGAGTGTGCATAGCGACCTCGGATTTCTTCCACCGCTGCCAAAGTCACACAATTGAACTTACCAGTTATTTAAGAATTTGCGGGTTATCCCAAAAAGACAATTAAATTTGGAGGTACCAGAATGGTCAGCTCAATTTCCGCAGCGGCGACTTCACCTTTGCCGATCACCCGTTTGGAAGACGCCGCCGTAAAGCTTGAAGCACAGTTTTTGTCAACGTTGCTAAAAGAGGCGGGTCTGGGCCCGGATTCTAGCGGGTTTTCTGGTGGCGCAGGAGAAGATCAATTCAGTTCATTTTTGGTCGAGGCCCAGGCGCTTCACATTGCGAAATCAGGAGGTATTGGCCTGGCTGAAATGTTTTTTGAAACATTGAAAGATGGTGAAAATGCCAAGTGACGTACAACACATCATTACAAAATTAGACCAACTATTGGAGCAAGAACGCACGTGTCTTCTGACCGGAGATGTCGCCTCCTTCCCTGACCTGCTTCAAAGAAAAGAGGCTTTGCTCAATCAATTGAGTGAAGTGGAACGGTCTCGTCTTCCTAATCTTGATCAACTTCAAATGCGTTTCAAACTCAATCAAACGTTGTTCGAAAGCGCCATGCGTGGAATCCAGGCAACTACAGAGCGACTGAAGGCGCTTGGGGAGGTGCGTGATAGTTTGGACATCTATGACCAACACGGTCAACGCCAGAAACACACAACACGCTCCTCCGTCGATTTTGAGAAACGAGCGTGAGCATTTTGAACTAAATGCATCGAACAAGAAAGAGAGGGATTAGCAAACCATTAGGACCTTAAAAGTCATGTTGTTCCTGCACCTGGCAACAGGTGGCACAAGGCGCGTGAACGCTCCTTGTAACGTCAGAACGATGCCTTTGATCGCCCTTGGGCGAATTGTGCAACACAGCGCAAAGCGCTGACTTCTTTTTAGGGAACAACCATGTCCAGTATTCTGACAAATAACAGCGCAATGGTTGCGCTGCAGACTTTGAAGAGCATCAACTCTAACCTATCTGGTGTTCAATCCGAAATTTCCACTGGTAAGCGGGTTGCAAGTGCGGCAGATAATTCTGCCATGTGGGCGATCTCCAAGGTGATGGAAAGCGATGTTTCAGGCTTTAAATCCATTTCCGAAAGCCTTGCATTGGGCAAATCTACAGTCTCTGTTGCGCGGAATGCGGCTGAAACAGTGACTGACCTGCTCATCCAAATGAAAGACACGATCGCAGACGCACAAGGCGACAATGTTGATCGTACAAAGCTGCAAAACAAAGTTGATGAATTGGTTGAACAGATTGGCTTCGTGGTAGATGCGGCGCAATTCAACGGTTTGAATTTGGTAAATGGAACCACCACTGCCACATCGTTCTTGGCATCTCTCGACCGTGACAGCAATGGAGACGTAACCGCGTCACGCATTAACGTAAACCAGCAAAACCTTGCGAACTCCGGGTATACAGCCAACGACATTTTTGGATCTTCTGGCGGTACGCCTTCCGGTGATGGCGATACGGTTGCTTTGTCGCTTGATAACGGTGGCGGCACTAGCAATATCGTTATCGACGATTCCGCTGGAACGGCATTTGCTGCGGGCGATCGTGTGAGTATCGCGATTGGCGATCAAGTCGCTTACTACACGGTTTCTGCAAATGATGTTTCTACAACGCAGAATACATCCGATATCGTTGCAGTTGGCCTAAAGAACTCAATTGATGCCTTAGGCGTCGCTGATTTAGATGTCGAATTCGTCGGTTCTGGCCAGCTAAACTTTACCAATAGCGGCGCGGTTGATCTGACCGTGACAGGCCAATTTGCGAACGCCGGAAGTGGTGGTATGGGCGGACTTTCCACAATTTCCGTCGCCGACGCATCTGATGCAGCTGACGCGCTCGGTACAATCGAAACTTTGATTGATACTGCTATCAATGCCGCTGCGGCCTTTGGTTCTGTTGAAGAGCGTATCGAGACGCAATCGAATTTCGTTTCAAAACTAACGGATTCATTGAAGTCAGGTATCGGTTCATTAATTGATGCGAATATGGAAGAGGCTTCTGCACGGCTTCAGGCGCTGCAAACGCAACAACAGTTGGCCACTCAGTCGCTTTCAATTGCGAACTCAGCACCGCAATCAATTTTGGCACTTTTCCGAGGCTAAAAACGTGATCTGGAAGGGCGTTCAAATCGCCCTTCCTTTGCGAACCACTAGCTAAGAAAAGGACACGCCGTGACAGCACATTCAAATGCTAAACGCGCCTATGCAAGCCCCTTTGAACTGAGGCCAGCGCGGCACACTGAATTTGCAGCCTTGGCTCAGGCAACGCAAAAAATCCGACAAGAAGCAACCGCGACACAACCGGTATTTGCAAAGCTCGCTGAGGCGTTGCACCACAACTCGCAAATCTGGATTGCTTGGGCTGGTGATGTTGCAAGCGCCGACAACAAACTACCAGCCGATCTAAGATCTCGAATTTTTTACCTTGCTGAATTTACACAACATCACACGTCAAAAGTTTTAAATGGCGATGCCAATGTGAAGCCTCTGCTTGAGATTAACGTAGCAGTTCTAAAGGGATTAAGCGGAAGGAGCACCAGTTCATGACAGGTTTAGTTCTGAAACTCAGCCCCAAAGAACGTGTATTGATAAACGGGGCTGTCATCGAAAATGGCGATCGCCGCAGCCGTCTGTCCATTGTGACGCCCAACGCAAACATTTTGCGTCTACGTGATGCGATCCATCCGGAAGAGGCCAATACCCCGGTTCGGCGCGCTTGCTATTTAACACAGCTTGTTTTGTCTGGAGACATTGGAACAGACGAGGCCAATCGGCAATTGCTCAAGCGTATCGAAGAGCTTAGCCAGGTTTTAACAGACACCGACAGTCGAAACCAAATTGCGATCGCAACTTCGGCGATTGTAGAAGAAAAACCCTATCAATGTCTCAAGGCACTTCGCGCATTACTCCCTAGGGAGGAGCGCCTTCTGGCCTCGCGCTTGTCATGAGTTTCCAACCGATTGTTCCATCGGCCGGATATGCAGGCTGGGTGTTCTTTGACCGTATTGCGGACAAACAAAAGGAGGCTTTTGTAAACGCCCCAATTGTACAAAATGATGTCGATTACTTTCGAGAAAATGCCACTAATATTTCCTCATCTGAAAATTTGGTGTCTGATCGTCGCTTGCTAAGTGTGGTTCTCGGCGCATTTGGACTGGAAGACGATATCAATAGCAAAGCATTTGTGAAGCAATTGCTTGATGATGGAAGTTTTTCACCAGATGCGCTTTCTAACAGGCTGGCCAACAAACAATATTCCGCCTTTGTTGAGGCTGTTGAGCCGCTAATAAACGCAAAAGAACCATCAACTAAAACTGACATCATTGAAGATATCATTGTTCGCTTTAAAACGCGCGGTTTTGAAAAAGCAGTTGGTCTGCAGAACGATGACTTTCGACTGTCAATGAATGCGGACCGTGAACTGGAAGAGTTGTCGCAAGAGAAAATGTCGAATGATGCCATGTGGTTTACAATTATGGGAAACCCACCTCTGCGAAATGTAGTGGAGGTTGCGTTGGGTCTTCCAGAATCTATCGGAAAACTCGATATTGATCAGCAACTTGGAATCTTTCAAAATCAGGCGGAAAAGACCTTTGGCTTTAACGAGATTACGGAATTTTCTGATGAAAACCGGCGCGACGAGCTCGTTCAGAGATTTCTACTAATGAAAGAGGTTTCAACCATCCAAACGCTGAACTCTAGTCAGATTGCGCTACAGCTTTTGGGTGGTTTGGGTTGAATAGTGCCTTTACCCAGAGACCAAATCGTTTCCACTACCCGCACGCCGAAGTATCAATTTCAGTTTGTCAAAGCTGTCTTTGATTTGCCCGTCTTCTTGCCGGGAAACAAAGGCATCTAGATCCGGCCAAGCCTGCACCGCGATATCTAGAGTTACATCATTGCCTGCTGAGTAAAGCCCAGCTTTCACCATCGCCTCTGAACGTTCATATGACCCAAGTAGGAGACGTGCTTGCGCGATCACATTGTTTTCCTCGGCAGAAGCTGCGCGGGGCAAACTTCTGGAGACAGATCTCAATACATCAATGGCCGGAAATCTTCCACGTTCTGCAATTTCACGATCAAGGATTATGTGCCCGTCTAGAACGCCTCGTAACGTATCTGAGATCGGTTCCTCCATGTCCGAACCGGCAACCAACACTGAAAAAATTGCAGTTATGTCGCCTTGATTGTTTGACCCTGGCCCAGCGCGTTCGCACAAAGTCATAATCGCTTGCGTTGTAGAGGCCGGATAGCCATTGAGCGTCGCGTTTTCACCCGAAGATATGGCGATCTCTCTATGGGCATTCGCAAAACGTGTGATCGAGTCGGCCAAAAACAAAACCTGTTTGCCTGAATCCCGAAAATACTCTGCTATTCCCATCGCTGAATGTGCACATCGCATGCGCATTGCAGGTGGTTGGTCAGAGGTCGCCGCGACGACAACAGTCCTTTTCATGGCCTGCTCGCCCAGGACATTGACCACAAAATCTCTGACTTCTCGGCCTCGTTCTCCAATCAAAGCGAGCACGACCACGTCGGCTTCTAAGTTGATTGCGAGGTTGCCGAGAAGGCTGGATTTTCCGACACCAGATCCGGCAAACAGACCTAATCTTTGCCCTCTGACAATTGGCAATAAGGTGTTGAATACCGCGAGCCTAGAATTCAAACGTCGACCTAGCGCGCGGCGGCTTGCCGCCGGTGGAGGCGGTGCGAGTGGATCAACTGGTTTGCGACCACCCAATAGCGGGAAACCGTCGATTGGGTGCCCGTTTGGATCGATCACCCGACCTAGCCAGCTATCGTCAGGGCAAATCGATGTCCGCCCTTTTAGCGCAACAATCGAATTGATCGACATGCCATCGGCCGATCCCTCTGGAAGAACAGATACTAATTTCTGATGCATTTGAACTATTTCGCCGCCGATTTCCGTATCGTCGCCGAGCGAAACTACGACCTGGTCACCAATTTTAGACACCGTTTCTAGCCCACTCACCTTTAAAAGATTGCCTTCAATGGAGGTAACTCGGCCGATCCGTTTCGGGTTTTTAGTCTCCGCAAGTGCAGTGTCTATCCGTTGCTTAAAGTCATTTGGCATCTCGTACTCCTTAAGTCCTGAAAGAATTTCTAAAGGAATCGGGGTTAAGCCTTGCTTTATGCACACGAGGGAGAAGCCCCGATGTTTAACAACTTGAATGTTTTTAAGACGGCACAAGCATTGGCTGAATACGCAGCCGTAAGGCAAAATGTCGTATCTCATAATTTGGCAAATGCAGACACACCGGGTTTTGCGGCCAAACAGGTCGTGCGGTTTGAGATGTTCCTTGAGGCAGATAGGCGCCAGAACCATCTAAGCGGTTCAACACGCTCAAGGCATTTAAATGCGTCTTTGAGTGCAGATCACATCATTCAAAGTGATCGTCGGATTTCAACTGACCCCAACGGCAATTCTGTCTCTCTTGAGGAAGAAATGCTGCGATCGGTTGATACCAAACAACAACATGACCGAGCGCTGGCGATCTATCGTTCTTCTCTTAATTTACTCCGCCTGTCACTTGGGCGTCGATAACCAGAAGGTTAAATCATGACTGATCTCACTCAAGCTTTAGGGGCAACTGCGAGTGGCCTTCGGGCTCAGGCGACACGCCTTCGGCATTTGTCAGAAAATATCGCAAACGCAGATACGCCAGGGTATCGCCGGAAAACGATTTCGTTTCAGCAAGCCAAGGAAGGCGTGCGGGTTGGCAATATGTCTTTGGACGATGCTGAAGGGATCAAACATTTTGATCCCAACCATCCGCTTGCAGATGAAAGCGGTCACTACTTTGGATCGAATGTAAATTTGCTTGTTGAAATTGCAGACGCTCGCGAAGCGCAGCGTTCGTATGAGGCGAACTTAAAGGTTTTTGAACAAACGCGCCAAATGAGTGCGTCATTGATTGATATACTTCGTCGTTAATCACCAGAAAGGAGATACGCATGAATTTAAGCGCCCTAAAGGCCGCGCAAGGATATTCTGCGTCACGGCCGGCAACCCATCCACAAAATGTTTCTGATGGTGGTCGATTTTTCCGAGAGACGGTCTCGGATCTAGTGAATTCAGTACAAACCGCAGAAGCAGCTTCAATAGCGTCAATGACGGGGAAGGGGGATCCGCATTCTATGGTGCTTGCTTTGTCTCAGGCGGAGTTGGCCGTGGAAACTGCGGTAACCATACGTGACCGTGTGGTTGAGGCCTATCAAGAAATTTTGCGGATGCCTGTCTGATGATGAACGAGGCCGAATTCTATGACACCTTGCGCCATTCCTTGTGGGTTGGAGGGCTGATTGCAGCACCAACCCTGACGGTCGCTTTGGTGGCTGGGTTGGCCATTGGTTTGTTCCAAGCACTCACTTCCATTCAAGAACTAACGCTGACCTTTGTTCCCAAGCTTTTGGCCATTGTTGCAGTGTTCTGGGTGTCGATGGATTTTATGACCGCAAGCCTCGTCGCACTATTCCAAAACCAACTTATTCCACTGATTGTAGGAGGCTGAATTGGACGCAGGTAGCTACACAACGCTGTCCCGGCAGATGGGATTGATGCGTGAAATAGATGTCATCGCGAACAATATCGCGAATGCTGCGACAACCGGATACCGGCAACAAGGTGTTGTTTTTTCAGAATTTGTTCGTCGTATTGACGGGGCTGAATCCCTGTCTATGGCTTCGGCAAACATATCACTTACATCGGAAACGCAAGGCAGTTTAACGCAAACCGACGGTACCTTTGATTTTGCGATTGAAGGAGATGGGTACTTCCTTGTGCAAACTCCGCAGGGCCCCCGGTTGACGCGTGCAGGCGTGTTTTCACCGAACAATGCCGGCGACTTGGTGACGCCGGATGGCTATCCCGTTCTTGATGCAGGGGAAGCCCCTATTTTCATCCCTCCAGATGCGAATAGTGTGTCTGTTTCAGAGGATGGCACAATTAGTGACGGTGGCCGATTGATTGGTCAGCTTGGCCTCTTTGAACCGGTGGACCCCACCGAATTGTCACGCCAGGATGGCGTGCTATTGGACGCACCTGGCGGTGTTGAGGCCGCTTTGTCTGGCCGTGTTAAGCAAGGATTCTTGGAAGGATCCAATGTAAACGCCATTCTTCAAGTGTCTCGGATGATCGAAGTTCAGAGGGCATATGAGATGGGTCAAAGTTTCCTAGAATCTGAAAACGAACGCGTGCGGAATGCACTGCAAAGTTTCATGAGCCGATAGCAGGAGCGATCGATGAGAGCTTTAAAGATAGCCGCGACAGGTATGAGCGCCCAGCAAATGCGGGTCGAGACAATTTCAAACAACCTCGCGAATATGTCGACCACTGGTTACAATGCGCGCAGGGCCGAATTTGCTGATCTCCATTATCAACAAGTGACGCGCCCCGGGTCGGTCAATGCGGCGGACGGAACCATTTTGCCCACTGGTGTTCAACTTGGCTTAGGCGTAAGGCCAGCAGCCGTTTCCGTTAAACTTTCGCAAGGTTCTTTGTCGCAAACTGGGGGCAATCTTGATGTTGCGATCGAAGGGGCAGGGTATCTTGAAGTGAGCCTGCCCTCTGGGCAAGCGGCTTACACAAGAGATGGTGCGCTAAAGCGCAATGCCGAAGGATTGGTCGTGACATCTGATGGATATCCGGTCGCCCCTGAAATTGTGGTGCCCTCTGATGTGCGCAGTATCTCTATTAATGCCGATGGCGAAATGTACGCTTATTTTCAAGATACGGTAGAGGCCCAATTGCTGGGGCAATTCAGCATGGCAGGATTTGCAAATGCCAAGGGCCTTGAAGCGCTTGGAAGCAATTTGTTTTTACCCACCGAAGCGTCGGGAAATGCGCTGGTTTCTACGCCGGGCAGCGACGGGTTGGGGACACTGCGGCAAGGCTATCTTGAAGACAGTTCAGTTGATGCCGTGCGCGAAGTGACCGAATTGATCGAAGCGCAACGAGGTTACGAGCTGAACGCCAAAGTCATTTCGGCAGCGGACCAAATGCTGGGTGCAACGGTTCAGGTACGCTGATGCGGTTGGTGTTAGGGCTTGCATTTTGCTTGGTCAGTGAGGCAGCGGTCGCCGATACGGTGGTGCCGCTTCGTGTGATACGGGCCAAAAGTGTGATCACATCAGATGCTGTGCGGGTCAATGGTTCGACCATAGCAGGGGCATTTTCAATACCAGAAGAGGTGATTGGCCTAGAGGCACGGGTGGCTTTGTATCCAGGGCGACCGATCCGCGTACAGGATGTCGGCGCCCCGGCGTTGATTGAACGTAATCAGATCGTTGAACTGGTTTATCAAAGCACGGGCCTGAAAATCAGCACAGAAGGGCGTTCCTTGGGGCGGGCTGCGGTTGGTGAAACATTGCGCGTGATGAACCTGAGTTCACGAACAACGGTTTCTGGTGTCGTGCAGGCAGACCGCTCTGTGCATGTGTGGAATTGAGGTCTTTATGTCGAAATTATCTCTAACCTTAATTGCTTCATTTGCTCTGTCTCTTTCTGCCTGTGGAGGGCTAGAGCATATTGGAAAAGCCCCTGAGTTCTCTGAGACCGCGCAAACACGAGAGCATGTGGCGATGTTGTCACCTGGCCTTCCAAAGTATGTACAGAAACAACGATTTCACGAAAATGCTTCGCTATGGAGCCGTCAAAGAAGTTCGTTGCTTGGGGATCGCCGCGCTATGGATCGTGGCGACATCCTAACAGTGGTGATTGAAATTGATGAAAAAGCTGAGATTTCCAACGCGACATCTCGATCTCGCAGCGGATCTGAAAGCTTATCGATCCCTCAATTGTTCGGGATTCCACAGCGGATTAATCGGGATCTGCCCGAAGGCGCGAGCTTGGATGAAGCCGTTGGTTTGAATTCGTCGAGTTCCACACAAGGAGACGGCAGCGTTTCGCGAAAGGAAAAGCTGGCACTTCGCATTGCTGCAACGGTTGTTGAGGAACTGCCAAATGGCGTTCTTTCGATTTCTGGTTTGCAAGAGGTGCGGGTCAACAATGAGCTACGCGAACTTTACGTAACGGGTTTTGTTCGTCCAGAAGACATCTCGCGTCGCAACGAAATCACTTACGACAAGATTGCATCAGCGCGGGTCTCTTACGGCGGGCGTGGGCATATCTCGGATATGCAGCAACCACGTGTCGGGCACCAAATTTTAGACAATGTTCTTCCGTTTTAAGAGGTTCTTATGAAGTTTCTCCTTCCAGTTATTTTACTCGTATTGGGTGTAGGCGCCGGAGTCGGCGCAGGGCTTGCCACTCAAAAGCCAACCGAAGTTGTCGAGCTGCATCCTTGTGGGGACGCAGAGCATGTGGCTGAAAAAAAGCCCAAAGAAAAACCAGCGCCGACCGAAGAGGAAATCGCGACGCGTGAGTTTGTCAAAATGAACAACCAGTTCGTCATTCCGGTTGTTCAAAACGAAGTTGTGGCGTCTTTGGTTGTCATTTCACTTAGCCTTGAAGTTGAGGCCGGGCAAAAAGAAGTGGTTTTCGCACGCGAACCTAAGCTGCGGGATGCCTTTTTACAGGTGATGTTTGATCACGCGAACCTGGGTGGTTTCAACGGCGCATTCACCGATACTTTGACCCTTGATAGATTACGTAAAACCCTGTTTGAAACCTCGCAATTCGTCTTGGGTGAAGTTGTAACTGACGTGTTAATTCAAGATATTGCACGCCAGGATGTATAGCTCAGACTTGCTTGCGCCTGTGTGATAAACGCCGCTCGCGATCCTCTTCTTTGGCGAGAAGTTCTTTTGAGGCCTGCAATCGGCCAAAGTCTTTGCGAAGTTCGGCTTTGGTGATTTCTCGTTGCGCCAAAAGTCTTGCAAGTTCAGCGTTTAGTCGCCCGCGTGATGTGGCCACCCATCTTTCCCAGTTTAGAATTGCCCCCGAGCGATTTAAGACATCATCGTTGATTTTTGCACGCGCTGCGGCCTCTTGCGCCGACAGTTGCGAAAGTCGGTTTCGCAATTCACGCTCGCGCCGGCCAATATGCGCAAGAGACATTTGTTTTGCGTCAAAAGTAATATTGCTGAGATGTACAAGAGATTTCAGGTCGCGAGACTTCACCCTGTGCTCCATCGCTTGTTCTTCATATTATCAGCAAATCTGATTGCAGCAGCGACCGCCTGATAATGCTGAAGTTGAATTTCCTGCCCGATTTTCAGATCTGAAAAAAGTGCGCGGGCGATAGGTGGATCACTATGAATTGGAACGGCATTTTCTTGGGCCACTTGCCGGATACGCTTAGCGATTTCATCGACCCCTTTTGCGATGCAGCGTGGTGCTTCGGGTTTGTCGCGCTCCCATTTTAACGCAACCGCATAGTGGGTTGGATTTACAATGATCACATCTGCATTGGGGATCTCTGTCATCAACTGAGAAGTTGCGACTTCCTGAGCTTTTTGACGCCGCTTTTGCTTGAGCTCTGGGTCGCCTTCGGACTCTTTGGATTCATCCATCAGTTCTTTGTGGGTCATTCTATTTTTTCGAAGATGCTCACCATACTGCCAAATGTAATCAATGGCGCCGATGATGATGGCGACTATTACGACCACAGATACGAGCCGTAACACAGTTTCGAGCTGCATCGCGATTGCGCCGTGTGCAGATAACGCGCTGCTTCCCACGATTTGTTGGGTATTGCTGGAAAGGAACAGGGCGAGACAAACACAAAATACCAAGAGTTTTGTAAAGCTTTTCGCAAATTCAAACAGGCCACTTCGACCATATTTGTTTTTGGCGTTTTCAACTGGGTTTATCCGATTGCCTTTGAACTGTAATTTCGACGGCGTAAAAACAATTGCGCGTTTCCCAATCAGTAAGATCAAAACAAATACGGCTGATATGACGAACCAGGGAGCGAATATCTCTGCCGTTTTCCACATCGTTGTCTTCAAGATTGGGGTCAAAGATTGTTTTTCAAACTGAACCGCAGATGAACGCAGCAATCCCTGGGCGAAGTTCCCAAATTGCGACAAAGTTGTTGGCCCGAGAGTGGCAAGTGCCACCAAAAGGCCCAAGTAGCTTGCAGCAGTCGTAAGATCGATTGATCGAGCGACCTCGCCTTTGTCCCTCGCCTTTTTTAACTTTTGCGGCGTGGGGGGGTATGGTTTTTCATCTGAATGGGTGTCGCTCATGCATTCTCCTAAAACGGCGATTTCATGAATGTGTTAATACTGTCTAACCAAACAGACAGGAGAAACGGTGCTGAAATGGCGAGTAAGAAAACGCTTGCGCCGGTGATAAATGGCGCCCCGATAAGGACGACCATCAGCTGTGGCATGGCCTTGTTAATCACGCCAATTGTGATGTTGTAGAGCATCGAAAGAAGTACGAAAGGCGCCGCTAATCGAAAGGCTAAGTTGAAACTTTCGTT
The DNA here is from genome assembly GCA_947498415.1 of uncultured Paracoccaceae bacterium. Classification (GTDB taxonomy): domain Bacteria; phylum Pseudomonadota; class Alphaproteobacteria; order Rhodobacterales; family Rhodobacteraceae; genus Cognatishimia. The sequence goes on along the minus strand of CANMKB010000001.1, from coordinate 356,008 downwards.
CAAATGCGCGATGCCCCATTGGCTCGTCTCGGCAACGGGAATGTGCTGCCCGATGGGAAAGGCCGTGTAGGAGGCAAGAATGTATTCGGCAAAAGTGACGTGGGTGCCAACCACAAAAAGCAACGTTATGGCGGCTAAGTACAAAACGTTTGCCATGATCGGCTGCTGTTGTTCTCCAGCGCTGTTAAACAGCTGAGCCAAGGATGAAACGTTCGCAGCAATCGACCCTGCAGTTTGAATTGCAAAAACGAACCCGCGCAGCCCAACACCAAACGTAAATCCGATTGCGAATTCTGTAAAAAAAACCTTTAGCCCTGATGCAGTTGAAGGGTCTGACGGATCCAAAAATGAATACGTGATTATTGAATACATGAACGCAACGATCAGTTTCACGCGTGCTGGTATGACCATTTCGCCAAACCCGGGCATAAGTGCAACGATTGTGCTCGTGCGCACAAAAACAACCATGATGTTCCAAGCGTTTTCTTGGATTAAGGGGAACTGCTCCATGAACGTGCTAGGCCGCAATAATTCCGACAAGGGCAGGGCGCGCATCTCGTCCAATTTCTTCGAAGGACAACACAGGATTATTTATGCCTTTCGCCGAAAGAAGAGACTGCAAAAACCGTCGCCGTCTGCCTGACGTAACAAGGGCTGGGAATGTTCCTTTTTCGCTAAGGTCTGAAAGAGTTTCAGTCAAATTGTCTGCAAGTACGTGAAACGTATCTGGTGGAAGAGCGACATCACACTGGCCCGGTTCACTTTCGATTTCGTAGTTTGCGAATGTTTCTTCCCATTCCGGTGCAAGTTGTACGAGTGGTATACTTCCATCTTCGCGCTTGAGCTCTCCAACCATTTGAAAACCGAGCCTTTGGCGCACGTGTTCGCAAATCGCCTCGGGTTTTGCGTTGTGTTGCCGACACTCTACGATGGCTTCCATGATCAAAGGCAGATTTCGAATCGAGACCTGTTCGTCCAATAAGAGACGTAAAACTCGGTGAAGCAACTCGACTGTCAGTTTGTCTGGAATGACTTCATCCAAGAGCTTCCGGTTCGCCTCTGCGCGATTGTGATCACTCAGAGTTACCATTTCATCCAGCAATTTTTGCAAAGACTTCAAGGTTAGTAATCTAGACAGGTTTTGTTTGATGGCTTCGAGTAAGTGGGTGGCGAGAATTTCAGCAGGCGTAACAACTGTAAGGCCTGCAAGTGCAACCTTTTCTAGAGCATTTTCTTCAACCCAACGCGCGGCAGCGCCGTAGACCGGTTCTTTTACATCACGACCGGGGGGCAAATTGTTCACCGGTTTGTTGGGTAAAAGCACAAGAACACGATTCAATTCGAGTATATCACGCACTTGCTCTACCCCGTGCACACGGATCGTGTAGGTGCCAGAAACCAAAGCATGATTGTCGGTTAACCGAATTTCTGGAAGGATAATTCCAAACGTCGAAGCCACGTGATTTCTCAGGCTTGTTATGCGAGCGTCTAGCCCCGTCCCAGGGTCAATCACCAATTCAATCAAATTTGGTGCGAATTCTAAATGAATGTCATCAAGCGCAAGTATGTCTCCAATCGTTTGTGTTGGGATCGGTTCAACTTCTGCTTTCTCTTGATTCGTAGTGGATTTGTCCGCCTTTTGGGTCATCCAATAAGCGAGGCCACCTAGGCACATCCCACCCAGAAAGAAGGGAATGAAGGGTAGACCCGGCACCAATGCAAAGCCCATCATGAGAACTGAAACTGTCATCAAAGCTGCCGGATGACTTCCCAGTTGAGTGACAAGTGTCAAATCAGTGGCGCCCTTGTTTCCCCCCCTTGCGAGAAGCAGAGCGCTGGCGATTGAAATGACAACAGCGGGTATTTGCGTTACCAACCCGTCGCCTACGGTCAAGATGGAGTAGGTTTCAAAGGCTTGTGCCATCGGCATGTCATGAACAAAGACACCCATGCACAATCCGGCAATCAGATTAAGCAACGTAATCAGTAGGCCCGCTACAGCATCACCTTTTACGAATTTAGAGGCCCCATCGAGCGAACCAAAAAATGTCGTTTCTAGTTGCTCAGTTTCGCGGCGTACTCTTGCTTGATCGTGGTCGATCGCTCCGGCGGACATGTCGCTGTCAATCGCGAGTTGCTTACCTGGCATTCCATCCAGCGCAAACCGTGCACCCACTTCTGCCATGCGGGCAGCGCCTTTGGTGATCACCATGAAATTGACAATCAACAATACGCAAAACACAACCAGCCCCAGGAACACGCTGCCTCCCATTATGAATTGGGCGAAACCTTCGATCACGTTTCCTGCGGCGTCGGTACCCGTGTGACCCTGGCCAATTATGAGTTTTGTAGACGAAATGTTGAGTGACAGGCGGAGCATAAGCGCTGCCAGCAAAACCGTAGGAAAAGACGAAAAATCTAACGGTTTTTCGATGAATAATGTGATTGTGAATATCAAAATCGCCAGCGCGAACGAGGCTGCCAGTCCGATATCCAAGACGATCGCTGGCATGGGTAAAATCATCATGATGATGATTGCCATAAGGGCGATGGCTAGCAAAATTGTGGGATTTAGAAACGTTTTTTGCAATTTCTACCCTCCAAACCAATGGGTTCTTTGTGACGTGATTGCAGGCACTAAAGACCCTAGTTTTGAGTGCTCGTTGTTCACCTTAAGCAGTGGGAAACGGTTTTCACGCCCTGCTTTTTTCTGCACGCGCTTTACTGGCAAATCGCCGGTCAAAAATGCTTGCACGCGTTTTCGATAGCGTGAGGCGAACCTTGGCGTTCGAGAATGGTACAACGCTGCTGCGTCCAGCCAGTTTTGGGTTTCTTGATGAAGGTCTTTTAAAAAATGTGCAGCATATAGGGCGTTTTGTTTAGGTGAAATCATGCTCTCTATCGAAGGGAATGCATTGCCATGCCAACGGTAGTTTAGCTGAAAACAACCGATGTCTATGTTCGTTTTACCGGACAATATGGTTGATTGCGCATGCTTGATCGCATCGCTTGGTTGGTCGAACCAAAACCCTTTCCCATTTTCGTTAATAGCCCATGGCCATGGTATTGTTTGCCCATCTTTGGCTTTTCCTGTTTCAGCTCTCGTGATGGCTGCTAAAATTTCAAACGGGACACCTGTCTGCGCCGAAGCGTTCTGGGCAGCTAAATCGCACTGACCAGAATATTCGAGAGCAAATCCGTTAGTGTAAATCGTCGCGAAGCAAGCCGCAAAGGCTACAACCATGATGCGTTTTCGAAATGTAAACATGCTGCCCCGGTAACTAAAATGCCTTGTTACACATTGGCTGCGAATGATTGGGAATTGGTTTAAATCGTTATTTTTTTGAAGAGCTTGCACTTTCAAACTGGTGGTGTGCTAACAGCTTTTCCAATGTGTCGCGAGCGCTGGCACTGGCATCCAAAAGAGAGTTGGCGTATCCGAGTGTTTGGTTTTGAGGGCGTAAAGCATCGATTTCGAAACGTGATAACATGAGTTGAGAAACCTGACGTTTTAGTTCGTCATCGCTCAGCTTCAATTTCTCCCATTGACCATCACGCCATGCTATCGAGTCCGCGCGTTCAATTTTTCCGATAGCGCGATACATTGTCTCGGCGATATCTAGCGTTCCTAATTGTCGTTCAGCATCCGCTCTGATCAAGTCAACGTCATTACCTGAAAGCCCAACAAGATGTGCGGCGGCGTTCAGAGGATTCTCCAATTCGATTTCTGCTTGGGCTCGGATTTTTCGGCGATCTCTTCCGATTGCACCGTCTGCTCCTGAAGAAACAAACAGTTGGGCTTTCTCGGGTACCCTGAGTGCCAATAGTCTTCGCGCAACTGCGTTTCCGTGTTCGTTGCTTAGTTGATCGGAGACTGCTGACAAATTATTGATTGAAATGCGTAAGAAGTCATCGTCATTTGAAGTGCTGGTGAGCAGTTCGGAAAGAACCTGAAGCGCATTGTTGTATTCCTCATCGCCATCCAGTTCTGCAATTTCATTGAGCACGTCAAGAGCGGCATCGAACTCTAGATTTTTCAATCGCGCTAATAGGTGGGCGCGTCGAAGCTCCGGGCCTGATTCTGAATCCCGATGCTCCATGCTAAACGTGTTCGCAAGTTCTGCCAGTTCTGCCTCGTTTAAATGCTCTTTGCCTTCATTACTGTGAATTATTTTTACGATAGCTTGGGGGGCCTCGACAGAATCGTCTGCGATAACCTGGGCAAAGCGAGCGTGCGCAGTGTCTGCCTCTCCCTTGTCATTTGCAATCTCACCTTCAAGAAATTCGGAGACCGGCTGCGCGTGTTCTGGCGCATGATTGAATGAACTTAGGATTTTTTCTGCCGTTGGTCTTTCATTGTTTGCCACAAGGTATAGGCCAATTTGGTTCGCAAGATGTTGACGCAGATGCGCAGGCAAATCGTAGAATCCTTTTAAGACACCACTCGTGTTGATGTTTTCGAGATTTACGTCCGGCCCGGCTGAAAGAACGGCCCAAAAGGCGGACATGGAATCGCATTTGTGCTGCCCCGAGAAATATTGGTTTTGGGTGTTAAGATCTTGATCAATCAAATGTGCGAGTTCTGAGAGTAATTCTAATTCAGCAACTGAATTGTCGACCATTTTTAACACAGCACGTGCTTCTGAACCCATCCCGAAATAAATGTATGTTTTTGCTAGATTTATAGCGGCCTTGTCTTGCACTTCAGCACGTTCATTCAAAAGTGCTGTTCTAAATTGAGCAACTCGTGAATCGTAAGTCTCACCTTCATTCCAGTTTGAAATACGGAGCAGTGTGTCACTTGTGCAGTCTATAGGGTTGATAGGCAAAGTACTGGAGGTCAACTCCTGTTGCCTTCTTTCAAAGGCATTTTGCAAAAGGATGTTTGGGATTTGCTCGTCGACGATCTCAGGTCTTACGTTCTTCTTCTCGATCGGTTTTCGATACTTTGGCTCTTCTGAAGGAAAAAGTAAGCCGCGTGATGTTGCTGCAAGGACACCTTCGAAAAGTTCATTTCTTTCCAAGTTTAGTTGATGCGGATTTTTTCTCGAATTGTTTTCGGCTAACCGGAATGGTTCAGTTTTTGCATGTTCTAAATCTGTGTCCAACTTTAGGGCTTTCGCGGTTTCCCCAAGTTGTAGGTGTGGGTGCGCAAGATCGCTAGAATTTTCGAGCTTTGGAAAGGTGAGATTTGATGTCATCGCCGCAACACTTCCATGAGTGTCGGCCGATTGGTGGTCGTGAATGTCAATCACGATGTGACTGGATTGCCAAGTGTAAGAAGCCAGACGGCAATCACAATTCAATTCTAGAACCAATTGTGCATCTTCGTCGGTACGCAGTGCCTTTAGCCTATTTCGCGTAATTTTGTTAAAAGCGCTTTCAAAATCAAATGAGTTTTTTTCGCCGTTGATGCTTAGCGTTCGCGAGCGACCAGCACCTGACAGGGACCAGGCGCTTTCCGGATTAGGGAGCGCGACGACGAGTCGGGTAAAGCCCTCATGTTCTCCGGTATCGATCGATAGATTGGCGGCAAATGCGGTGTTGGATAGGCAGTTAAGTAAGCTAAAAATCAGAAAAGGCTTCCACATCATGCGGCATCCTTTTTGACTTCTTTAAGTGCTTCTTCCAACTCGGTAAAATCTGGTCGGCAATGGGTTGGTGTGTTCTGGCGGCCAACCTCTATGCAAATGTTGGGAGGATGGTTGTGAAGGTTGGCGATAAGAACTTCACGTATCAGCTGGTAGAAATGACCATCTTCTTCAACCACCGTTTTTACTTTGGATGCAAACGGACCAACCAGCCCGTAGGCCAAAAATACGCCCAGGAATGTTCCGACCAAAGCGCCCCCAATCAATTTACCCAAAATTTCTGGAGGTTGATCAATGGAGCCCATTGTTTTGATAACACCCAGAACCGCCGCAACAATTCCTAAAGCTGGCAAGCCATCGGCGACCGTTTGCAGAGCATGGCTTGAGTGCATAGCGTGGTGCATGCTTGCTTCCATCCGCTTATCGAGAACTTCTTCAACTTGATGAGGGTCATCATAGTTCATTGAGGCTGATCGCATGGTGTCTGCGATCAATGCGATCGCTTCGCTATCGGATTGAATTTTTGGATACTTCCCAAAGATCGAAGACTCGGATGGGTTTTCAATATGTTCTTCGATGGCGACGGGGTTTTGTTTGGCCAGTCGGATGAGTTCAAACAGCAAGCATAGCAAATCACGATAATCGTCATGCTTCCACTTGGGGCCCTTGAAGACTTTACCAAGGTCTTTCATCGTGTGTTTGACAGCTGGCATGTCGTTGCTGATTAAGAATGCTCCGACCGCTGCACCGCCAATCATCATCATCTCAAAAGGCAGCGACTTTAAAATAATTCCCATTTTCCCGCCTGCTGCGAGATATCCGCCAAACACCATGACAAAAATGGTCGCGATTCCCACGAATCCAATCATTTGAAAGCTCCGTCGTTTACCTGCTTTCAGTATCGCTGTTGGCAGTTAACAAACCCTCATCACGTCTTTATTCTTTTGGAACATTTGCATTTCGTCCTGCAAGCACCACACTGATTGTGTAAGCGGTGCTGGGTTGAAGGCCCGCCATTATACCTGCTGCTGCGCCAGGCTGCATCCGCCCAAGGAATCCTGCGGCAAAATCAGGATCCATTTCTTCAAACAAAGCAGCTGCTTCGCCTGGTTTCATGCTTTCGTATACCGCCGTAAGTTTGCCTACATCATTTTCTGATGCTGCTTCTGCCTGAGCGATGGTTGCCTGCAAATCATTCTCTGCTTCGATCAACGCAGAAAGTTGCTGTTCCACGACACTTTCGGCGACCGATAAAGCTTGCCAACGATCAGCCAGTGCATTTTCTCGGTGTTCGACCCTCTCTTCGCGCTTTGACAGTGCGTCTAGGACGGTTTGAATATCTGCAGGAGCAGAGCAATTACTCGGTTCGTTCTGCGCCAGGTCGGGGAGCGGCTTGGGGTCAGTTTTGGCTGTGGCCTGGTCGGCGCCAATCGCAATGCGGAGGGCTGCAGATGACAATAAGAACAGAGCAATGAGAGTGAGACTGCCCCTCTTGCGTGTAGGTTTCGCCTTTTTATGCTTCATCTCAAGATCCTCATTCCGCAGCGCGACGCGCAAAGATTGGCTCAGCTGGTACGGGTTTAGGTACTGCTTCTTGAGAAGCCGGTACGTCATGCATTGCAGCAAGCATCAGCTCTAACTTTCGCGCTACGTCTTCGGCTCGGTTCGTGATTTCAATAAGATTTTGCTGAGAATTAGCGCTTGTCTCTTGGGCCTTGCTTAGTGATTTCGTCAAATCATCCACTTGGGCAGACAAGACGGCCACAGCGCCACCAACACCTTTTTCCAAGTCATTAAAGCGGGTCAGTTTTCTTGAAAGAACAAAACAATAGAGGCCTGCACCAACTGCACCAGCGACCAACAAAATATCAGCAATTAATTCCATGATTTCTCCAATCAATTTAAAACAAATTCCATGACAAGAAGGTCTCGTACGCGTCCTTTCCCAGTCACGATCTGTAAACGTCGCAAAATCTGAGCACGTAGCCTGATCAAAGAATCCGGTTTTTCCAAATCTTCGGGGCGCATCGCACGAAGGTAGTTATTCATAACGTCAACGATTCTGGGCATGATACCGATCACTTCGCCTTCGTATTGCTTTGGAACTTCTAATTGGGCCTGAAACCGAAGGTGTTTGCTCTGTGCAGCAGGGCCCAAGGAAACCACCAATGGGTTCATGGGCACGAAAGCAAAATCGCTGAGCGGAGGGTCTAGAGGCTCGACGTCTTCTTCGGCAGTTTCTTCTGTCGCCTCGCCCCCAAGCAGGCCTGACTGAACGACAAAAAAACCACCACCGGCACCGGCGATTGCAAAAACTATCCCTAAGATTAACGGCAGTTTGGATTTCTTTTTTGGAGTTTCTTCAACGTCTTCTTCCGATTCAGACATTTTTCGCCTCTTGCTTTGAACAAAGGTGATTTTGCCGAACAGAAGCTAACCGATTGTTAAGGCTGATCGTCGAAAGTCAATTTTGCAATCAGGCAGAATGTCCGATTTAAGGAGCTCACTTTGCAGCAAATTCTTGACGTTTGGTCCGACCTATCTTTGCAGCGCCGCTTGACCGCAGTGATTTCTGCCGGAGCTATTGTCGCAACTTTGATTGTCATCGCTCGGGTGGCCTCTGCGCCTAGCATGGCGCTTTTATACAACGGGTTAGAGCAGGGAGCCGCAGGGGAGGTTGTACGTGCATTAGAGCAACGCGGTGTTGATCATGAAGTGCGGTCAGGTGCAATTTATGTCGATTCAACACAACGAGATGAATTACGGCTAACCCTCGCTAGTGAAGGCTTACCGGCCAACGGCACCCGGGGATACGAATTGCTCGATACGCTCACCGGGTTTGGCACGACGTCGCAGATGTTTGATGCCGCTTATTGGAGAGCCAAGGAGGGAGAATTAGCACGTACCATTATGGGAAGCGCACGCATTTCCAACGCGCGGGTTCACATTTCTCAGGTGAATTCCAATCCCTTTCAGCGCCAATTCGCAGCATCGGCTTCGGTCACAGTTAACACTATGGGCGGGGCACTTTCAGCAAACCAAGTGCGCGCCATGAAGTTTTTGGTCGCCTCTGCAGTGGCCGGGCTTGAGCCAGACAATGTGGCGGTGATTGATGGAGCCACGGGCCTCGTGAGTTCCGATAGCGGCGCGGTAGATGGGGCGAATAACCTAGATCGCACGGATCAGTTGCGCCAGAAGGTGCAGCGCCTGTTGGAGGCACGGGTTGGTCAGGGCAACGCCGTCGTTGAAATCAGTATTGATACGGTAAATGAAACTGAATCGATTAGAGAGCGTGTGTTCGATCCGGCCAGTCGCGTGGCCATTAGTACAGATACGGAGCAACGACGTAACAATTCCACAGACAGTGGTGGCAATGACGTGACGGTGGCATCTAACCTGCCTGATGGGGATGCCGCAAACGGCAATTCTTCAAGCAGCGAAAACAATGAAACGCGAGAGCGCGTGAATTATGAGGTATCGGAGACGGAGCGTCAGGTCACCCGTGGCCCTGGGGAAATCAAGCGTATCAGCGTTGCCGTTTTGGTGAACCATGTGCAAACAGCCGATGCAGAGGGCAATTCGACGTCAGAGCCACGTAGCGAAGAAGAAATCGCCGTTCTTGAAGAGCTGGTGGCCTCGGCCGTTGGGTTTGAAGCAAAGCGAGGCGATAAAATCACACTGCGCTCGTTGGAATTTGAGCCTGTTGTGCTACAGGGGTCTCAAGGTGCACCAGGGCTTTTCCAAATCTCCAATCTTGATTTTTTGAGCCTGGTTCAAGTGGCTATTTTGGCCCTCGTAACACTGTTCCTAGGTTTGTTCGTTGTGAAACCCATTTTGACTGGGCAGAGGTCTGAACCCGAACCGCTTGCGCTCGAAGGACAGGCGGTTTCGGATTCTCCTAATCTTCTGGCGGATCAGTCTTCCGCTCCCCTTTTGGATGGTGGCGCGAATTCCACAGCGACAGACATTTTACCTTCGCAGGAAAGCGCGGTGGAACGACTCCGAGATCTGATCGGTGAACGGCAGGATGAAACTGTTGAAATTCTTCGTTCTTGGATGGAAGACGGTGAGGAAAAAGTCTAATGGCGATCGGGCACTTACTTAGGGATTTTTGCGATTCCGTTCCGCAGCAAACCTCTGAAAACGGTCAATCTCTTACCACACGGCAATATGATCTTGGCTATCAAGCAGGTTGGGATGAGGCGCTGTCTCATGCCGAAAAAACAAACTTAATGATCGGCGCACAGCTGGCGCGCAACCTTCAAGATTTGACATTTACCTTCGCCGAGGCACGTCAGGCAACCATTTCAGAATTTGACGAAGTGGTGGAGCTACTGGTGGAAAAAATTCTTCCTAAAATTGCGCATGAAACGTTGGGCCTTCAGATCATTGATCAGCTGAGAGAGTCGATTTTTAATGAAGAACATCCGCAAATTCAGGTGGTAGCCTCGCCCCAAGATGCTCCAACCATTGAAAGCGTTTTAGAAAGCGTGCCCGGAGTTTCAACTCAAGTTCAAATTCAAGCCGACTTACCCGCAGGAGCGGTGCTTTGGCGAATGAATGAAGCCGAACACCAAGTTGATGTGCCGAAGTTGATCCAAGGAATTGAGAAGACACTTCGCGGATATGTGTACGAAGCCAAAGGAGAACAAAAACATGCATGACGGTTCAGATGGTGCAGCAGTTGCCGGTGCAAATGTGTTTTCGACGGTTCCAGTTGAAATCACGATCAGCGTTGGAAAAGCCCGACCAATGATCAAAGACCTTCTTTCTTTGGGGCAAAACGCGGTGCTGCCCTTGGATCGCCGCGTAGAAGATCCGGTTGAGCTTTATGTTGGTGATCGTTTGATCGCACGCGGTGAATTAGAAGAAATGGAGGGAAGTCAGTCAGGCCAGCTTGCGGTTCGCCTGACAGAAATCGCTGATTTCCAGAATGGTTAAAAATGATTTTGTTAAAAACCAGTTTGCTAATTTTATTATTTCTTTTTTTCCCTAATTTCGGGTGGGCTCAAGGAATAGACATAGATCTAGGCGGTGGACAAGAACTGACAGCGAGGGGCGTTCAGCTATTCCTATTACTGACGATCCTAAGTCTCGCGCCCGGGCTCGCAATGATGGTGACGTGCTTTCCATTCATTTTGACCGTCTTATCGATTTTGCGGCAAGCAATTGGGTTGCAACAAGCGCCTCCCAATATGCTGATCGTGAGTCTGTCGTTGTTTCTGACATACTTCATCATGGCACCTGTATTTGAGGTCGCCTGGGTAGAAGGGATTGCTCCGTGGGTTGCTGATCAAATCTCTATGACGGATGGATTGGCGAAGGCAGCTGAACCGTTTCGTACGTTCATGACCCAAAGGGTAGATCCTGAAACTTTGACACGTATTCAAGGTTTACGAGAGCCCGCATCGCCCACCGATGCCGATGACCGGATTGCCTATTCTACCCTGCTACCTAGCTTTATGCTGTCTGAATTATCGCGTGCGTTTCAGATCGGATTTTTAGTCTATCTACCATTTTTGTTGATCGACCTTGTTGTTGCCACTGTTTTAATGTCGATGGGTATGATGATGGTGCCACCGGTCGTGGTTTCATTGCCGTTCAAATTGGCATTTTTTGTGGTTGCCGACGGATGGGCATTGATCTCTGAAAGCTTGGTGCGCGGCTACCTTTAAGTAGCCAGCGCATTCCCCATTTACCGAACAATAAATTCTGCATGAAGAGCGCCAGCCGCTTTTATGCTTTTTAGAATGTCGATCATGTCGCGAGGGGCCACCCCGAGTGCATTCAAGCCTGCTATGACTTCTGAAAGAGATGTACCTGTTGGTACTTCTGCTAGGTGAATGCCAGGTTCTTCGTTGAGTTCAGCATCAGTTCTTGGAACAACTACAGTTTGACCTTCGGAAAACGGGTTGGGCTGCACGGCCAATGGCGTTTCTCTAATTCGAAGCGTTAAGTTTCCTTGCGACACCGCAACCCTTGAAATTCGAACGTCTTCGCCAAGAACAATGGTCCCAGAACGCTGATCTACCACGATGCGGGCCCGCCGTTCGGGCGCCACCGTCAGGTTTTCAATTTTACTGATGGCATGCGCAGGGGACCGGGCGCCAACTTTGGTCAAATGGATTTTAACAGTGCCGGCATCTGTCATATGCGCGACGGATTTATGAAAGTGGCGATTGATTGCGCGTTCAATGCGTTCCGCCGTCGTGAAATCGGGTTCTCTTAACGCCAAACGCATGGAAGTCATGGCAGAAAAATCAAAATCAACTTCGCGCTCAATGCGCGCACCCGCAGGAATGGATCCAGCTGTGGGAACACCTTGGACAACTGTTTCGGCTTCGCCATCAGCGGATGCGCCCCCAGCCAAAACTGTTCCCTGAGCCACTGCGTAAATCTGTCCATCAGCCGCATTCATCGGTGTCATAATGAGAGTGCCGCCAAGCAGACTCTTTGCATCTCCGATCGCGGAAACCGTGACATCAATGCGCCCGCCCGCCCGGGAAAAGGCCGGAAGTTCAGCGGTCACCAACACCGCTGCTACATTCTTGGGGCGAAACTGCTCTCCGGTTACGTTGACTCCCAGACGTTCAAGGATGTTGCCCATGATGTCTTCTGTGAACGGTGCGTTTCTTAGGCCGTCTCCGGTGCCATTTAATCCAACGACAAGCCCGTACCCCACCAAATCGTTTCCACGTACCCCATCAAATTCGACAAGGTCTTTGATCCGAATAGAGGCGCTTTGGGATTGAGCCGGTAGTGAAAAAAATATGAACTGGGCCGCAACTAGAAAGACGGAAATAAAGCGCATTATAAATACCTCGCAAGGGAGAGCTGCGACATTCGCGCCGTGAGCGTGTACATCGTGTCCATTTGAATTCTGAGACTCTCGAGCTCGGTAGCAGCCTCATAGGGATCGATGCCAATCAAGGAATTCCGCAAGATATTGTGCGACGATATCTCACTTGAAATTTCTGTAAGCGTCTCGTCGATTAGGCTCTGGGCAAATCCAAGCGAACTTTGCTCTATCGTTAGAAGGTTTTGTGCCGAAAAAAGTCCTTCGGCCGCTGTCAGAGAGAGTGATTGCAAATCGGCAATCGAAAATCCAAGGCTGTTGTCAGTGGCAAGCGCAGCAATAGCAATGTTGCGCAAAGTTGTGCGAACGGCATCACTATCTGCGCGTTGGGCAAGGTTAACACTTTGTCCAGGCCTGGTTTCAATGGGGCTTAGATCGATCGTGCTCCCTGTGTAACCAACGGTTTCAAAGCCGCCACCTGCACCAAAAAACCAATCGTCGATTACCGTTAGAAAGTTGCTTACGGTCGTCGTCGCACCAAGGTTTGCGCGGATATCTGTAAGCATTGTTGTGGCAGAGGCCAAAGCGGCTGTATTTGTCGCGTCACCAGAAAATAATGTGCGTCCTGCGACGCTTGTATTGAAATCAGCGATTACTGACGTAAGCAGATCTTCTGCATGGCCAGCGTTATTGGCATAGACCAATGAACTGGTTCCTAAGTTCGCAGCCAGCAAGAGTTCTTGCAAATCGGCGGAGCGTGATCTTGCATTATCCAGGATGAGTTGTTTCGATTGCGCTAATGTTTTGGCTTCATTGGTCGTTTGCTCGAAGTTTGAAAGGAGTGAAATCGATCTTTCAAGTGACGCCCATCCGGCTATCTGACCTTTGAGGTGCTTTGGCTTATCGGCCGCGATACCGGTTGTCATTTCCTGTGACGTTTCAATTAAAGATGCTTTGACCCGAGCGCTTTGCGTTTGAAAGACAAAGTGGCGTGACAGGTCGCCGATATGAGTAAGTGGCATGACTACAACCTCAGCAATGTCTGAATAAGTTCGTCGACCGTCTGAATCATTCGGGCATTTGCCGCATAGGATTGTTCAACGATCATCATTGTTTGCAGTTCTTGGTCGCTATCCACGCCAAACGCACGTTCCTTTTCTAAGAAGGCTGAAAATTGAGATGAGCGATATCCAAGTTCGTTGTCGGCTATCGATTTTTTGAGGCTTTGATCAGATAAAACTGAATCGACGAAATCGCCCAAACCTCCGGAGGCGGAATTCAGGCTGGCCGCAGCTGCGGTTTGGCTTGCGGTCAGGGCGCTGCGTGTTCTGTTGAGAAGTGAGGCATTGCCGACATTTCCCGCCGTGACCGCACCCAGGCCGTCTCTAAGACGCCATGTTTCATGTGATCCTGTCGACGATACGAGGGCGTTGACTTGGATACGGCCCGCAAACCCTGTCTCATTTGCTGCATTGAAGCGCCCACCGATGTCGGCGAACAATGCAGGATCAGTTGCGAGAATGGTCGTGTCTAAGCTTGGATCCTGAAAGCGTTCAGCAAGCTCTCTTGCAAGCCCGTCTAGTTTTGATTGTGCTTCCGGCGCAAGCTCATCTCGGATGAGAATCTGACCCGCAAGTGCACCACCAGACAAAGGACCATTGTCAGAACTAATATCTATCGATTTTCCATTAATCGAAACGCCCGACAAGTCACCTGAAGCCAAGGTCATGTGCGCCTCAATGGTTGGCGTTTTGTTAAATGTAAGTTCTGGGGCAGGGCCATCTAACAAAATCGCGCCACCATCCGTGTAGAGCCCGACAACACCGCGATCGCGCGAGATCACGCGAACAGGCACAATTTCTGCGACTTGATCAATCAGCAATTGGCGCTCGTCTTGAAGTGTCAGAATGTCTTCCGGTGTGTTGTAGATGCGAGAGATATGTGTGTTTAGGTCTTCGATTGCTGCTAAGGATGCATTTAAACGCTGAATCATCTGAGCAATTTTAGCATCCGCTTCTGCGCGCATTCCTTGAAGCGTGTTGCTAATGGTATGAAATTTTTCCGTTAGCTTTTCAGCATGATGCCCAGCTGCATCCAAACGTTCAGAAAGGTCAGGTCGACTTGCTGCCGCGACCAAGGATTCATCAAAGCTTGAAAGCCTTGTGCTTAACGATCCTGCTTCTCCGGGCAGGCCTGTAAGCCCCTCAAGACGAGCAAAAAAGTCGCTTTTTGCCTGCGCGTTGGCTTGTGAGGCAGATGCGAACCTACGATCAGAAATGGTTGCTTGGTCGACCAACCGGTTAACACCAACAACGCGTACGCCACCGTGAGACCCGATGCCTCGCGTTGCCAATTCAACAGCTCTTCGGCCATATCCCGGCGTCAGGGCATTTGATAAGTTAGAGGCCGTGACTTGGGCCGATCGTGCGTTCGCTGTGAGGCCCGAAAGTGCGTTGCTTAGCGCTCCAGAAATACTCATGACGATTCTCCTAAAGGCCTAGGGCTTACCGTTTGATGTTGGTGGTTTCCTGAAGCATCTCGTCGACGGTTTGGATCACTTTCGCGTTCGAACTATAGGCCCTTTGGGTTTGGATCATATCCGTGAGTTCACCGGCCACATCTGTGGCAGATTCTTCACGTGAATAAGAAACGACATCTCCGGTTGGGCCGTCACCGGCATCCCACAGGAAGAACGACCCACTTTCAGGGGAGGGGCTGTAAGTTTGCTGATCTAGGGCGACCATGCCGTTGGGATTAGGCAGGTCAACAAGTGGGACTTGGTAGATCGTACGCGTGATACCTGTGTCGAAATACGCGTGGACCAAGCCATTTGCATCGACTTCAACTGAGGTCATGTTTCCGACCGGAGAGCCATCTTTCGAAATTTGCAGAGGTGCAAATTTTTCGCCTAATTGAGTGAGACCATCGCTTGCGCCAATTTCACCAATATTAATTTCTAAGGGGCCGCCGGCGACGCTGACAATGACACTACCAGACGCTGCGTTATAAGCACCGCCGGTTGTCGTGGTAATCGACGCAAGCGTACCCCCAGAGGTCTGACTATCGTCGAACGTCAGAGTGTAATCACCGATTGTGACGCCAGGCTGCGCACTATCTTCTATGATCATACGCCACTCATTAGACGAACCCGTCGCAGGAACCGTAGGTGTAAAGGTGATCTCAAGATTTTCAGATTTTCCGAGATTGTCAAAATACTCAATGGTGAGTTCCTGATCACCTCCGGCAGATGTGGAATCCGTCTCTGTTGCAGGCAAATTTACGCCAAGCGTCATCGATGTCGTTGGTTCGCTCGTCAGCTGATTGACGTTGGTTTGGATAGGTTCAAGTCCAGCGCTGGTATCACGTGGGTACGTTGAAATCGTGCCATCTGGGTTTGCGGGCCATCCCATAAGAACCAGTCCAGAGTTGGTAACAAGATATCCCTGTGCGTCGGTTCTGAACGATCCGGTCGTCGTCAGCAACATTTCGGGTGAGCCATTTCCCGCTTTCACCTCGCTCGCTTTTGCGACGGGCAGCATCCCCCGTCCACGAACCGCAAGATCTGTCGCATTCGAAGTCGTGACCAAAGAACCGCGTTCATCAATTAATCGTTGCGAACTCGCGCGAACACCACCTGCAGTGTAAAGCCCCCCCGAGCGCGAGATGACCATCGAGTGAAAATCGGCCTCTACGCGTTTGTATCCAAAGGTCGATGAATTGGCGATATTGTCCGAGATCGCGGCCAGTCGACTTGCGTTGGCGGTCAGCCCAGCCACACTTGCGTTTAGGGAAGAAGAAATCGTCATGACGAGCCTTTCTGCTACAACATTGAGTTGTCCCAACAGTTAGGCCCGTGCACTTAAGATACGGCTAACATTTAAAATGCGAAGTGTTTCCCGGCTATTCCCTTAGAAGGATCACCTCTAACCGGTTGTTGCGCGGATCCAGAGGGTCGGGCGACGCGAGTTCTTTGTCAGCATGCCCAGTAACCCGGTTCATCCGATCAGGAACCACGCCCTGCGCTTCTAGTAGTCGCCGCATTTGATCCGCACGATCAGATGAAAGACTCCACACCTGGCGCTCTGCAAAAACCACCGGCTCAGAGGCGACGTGCCCTTCGATCGCGACCCTATTCTCTACTAAACCGGCCGCGTCGTGAATGATCCTCGCAAGCTCAAGCAAGATTGGATAGGGCGCTGAAGTATTGGGTTCAAAGAGCCTTTGTTCAGGCGTGTCAAAAAGTTCTATGACAAGCCCTTCGTCGGTTTGACGCGTGGCAACGTGCTGGAACGTATTGTCCAACGCATAGCTTTCGCCGCCACCGCCAAGCAACAGATTTTCCACCTCTTCTAAGCCTGCGTCGCCGCCATTGTTGTCTCCTTTGACAGAGCCACCCGGCTGGGATTTGTCAAATCGGTCAGCCCGATCTTGGGCACCAACTACAGGAGGCATTCCTCCAGTGCCGTTTTTGGCCAGAACAGTAGAACTAAAGACAGACTCGCCGCCAAAAGATCCTTCTCCGCCACCAGAGATGCGATTGATTGGAATAGTTGGATGGAAGTAATCCGCAATTCCTTTTCGTTGTTTTTCCGTTGTTGCATTCAACAGCCACATCAACATGAAAAAAGCCATCATTGCAGTTACGAAGTCGGCATACGCCACCTTCCAAGCACCACCATGGTGCCCGTCGCCGCCAGAAACCTTTTTTCGTTTGATGATGACTGGCGCTTCGTTTGATTGCGCAGTCATATTCACCACCTATGTCTCACCCGAGTTCAGTGTTATCGGATAGACCTTGAGATGGTCTTAACTCTTAAATTTGTTGATACTATCGCGGGTTTTTGATTGGGGGCCGGAAAGGCTTTGATCACCGAAAAGCAGAATCGGTACTGGTGGCATCTGCGGCACCGTGGCAAAAGAGTGCAGAATGGAAATGGAGCGAACCATGAGCGATAAGACCACTGGGACATTCGGTGAAGGGTGCCATTTGCATTTGATCGATGGATCGGCCTTCATTTTCCGTGCCTATCATGCGCTTCCACCGCTCACGCGTAAATCTGATGGGCTTCCAATTGGTGCTGTGGCTGGGTTTTGCAACATGCTGCAGCGTTATGTCGAGGGGAATACAGGCCCAGATGCGCCAACCCATGTTGCTGTGATCTTTGACCACTCTGGTAAGACATTTCGTAATGACTTGTATGACCAGTATAAGGCCAATCGCCCACCAGCGCCTGAGGATTTGCGCCCGCAGTTTCCTTTGACCCGCGATGCAACCCGCGCGTTCAATATTGCTTGCAAAGAGATCGAAGGTTTCGAGGCTGACGACATCATCGCAACCCTTGCTTGCCAGGCGCGCGATGCAGGCGGGCGTTGCACGATTATCAGCTCTGACAAAGACTTGATGCAGCTTGTCGGCGGTGGTGTCGAAATGCTGGATGTGATGAAGAACAAACGCATTGATCGCGCGGGCGTTGAGGAGAAGTTTGGTGTTGGCCCTGAACGGGTCGTGGACGTGCAGGCCTTGGCAGGCGATAGCGTGGATAACGTACCGGGTGCCCCGGGCATCGGCATTAAAACCGCTGCTTTGCTGATCAACGAATTTGGCGATCTGCCGACGCTTTTGGATCGCGCGGAAGAGATTAAACAACCTAAGCGCCGGCAATCCTTGATCGAAAACCGCGATCAAATTGAGCTCTCTCAAAAGCTTGTACAATTGGATTGCGATATGCAGCTCGATTTCACTCTTGAAAGTTTGGAAGTGCAAGAGGTCGAACCCGAAACGCTGATGAACTTCTTGGCGGAGATGGAGTTCCGCACGCTGACCAAGCGGATTGCCGATCAGATTGGTGTAGAGGCTCCGGTTATTGCAGAGGCCCCTAAATCGAGCGGGGTTGTAGATACACCAGAAGAGCGCCCATTTGATGTGGATGCTTATGAGAAAGTGTCGGATGAGGCCGGGATCGAAGCTTGGATTGCAAAGGCCTACAAAACGGGCTGGATCGCAGTTGACACTGAAACAACTGGCCTCAACGAAATGCAGGTTGATTTGGTGGGCATTTCGCTTTGTGTGGAAAGTGGTGATGCGTGCTACATCCCACTGGCTCACAAAAAGGGTGACTCCGATGACTTGTTTGGCAGCGATGAGCTGGTTGAGGGGCAACTTGGGCTGGAGCAGACACTAAAACTGCTCAAGCCGCTTCTAGAAGACCCATCCGTCATCAAGATTTTCCAAAACGCCAAATACGATTGCAAGATTTTCAAACGATATGGTGTTTCCGTCGCGCCTGTCGATGACACGATGTTAATGTCTTATGCTTTGAATGCGGGCATTCATAACCATGGCATGGATGTGCTGTCGGAAACGTATTTAAATCACAAGCCGATCTCTATCAAAACGCTGCTGGGGACAGGTAAATCCGCGATCACTTTTGATAAGGTGCCCGTCGACGACGCGGTTAAATATGCGGCAGAAGATGCCGATATCACTTTGCGTTTGTGGCAGGTGTTCAAACCGATGCTACATCAAAAGCAAGTCACCGCCGTTTATGAAACGCTCGAGAGGCCTTTGGTGCCCGTGCTGTCTGAAATGGAAATGCACGGCGTTTTGGTTGATCGCGATACGCTCAGCCGGATGTCGAACAACTTTGCGCAAAAAATGGCGCAGTATGAGGCGGAGCTGTACGAACTGGCCGGTAAGCCGTTTAATGTACAATCACCCGCCCAAGTTGGCCAGATTCTGTTCGAAGACCTTGAGCTTGAAGGCGGCAAGAAAACCAAAACAGGCCAGTGGTCGACACCGGCGGACGTTCTTGAAGACCTTGCGGCAACTCATGATTTTCCGCGACGCGTCTTGGACTATCGACAACTGCAAAAACTAAAGTCGACCTATACCGATGCGTTGCAAGATCATATCGATCCTGACACCGGGCGCGTGCACACTTCGTATTTGCAAACAGGTGCGAATACCGGGCGCTTTGCCTCGAAGGATCCGAACCTACAAAACATTCCGGTGCGTTCAGAAGAGGGGCGGCGCATCCGCGAGGCCTTTGTTGCCGCGCCGGGCAACAAGCTTATCAGCCTCGACTATAGCCAAATCGAATTGCGCATCCTTGCGCATATCGCAAAGATAGATGCGCTGAAACAAGCCTTCCGCGAAGGTCTGGATATTCACGCCATGACGGCATCCGAGGTCTTTGATGTACCGTTGGATGAGATGACGCCAGATATTCGTCGACAAGCCAAAGCCATTAACTTTGGGGTGATCTACGGCATTTCTGCCTTTGGTCTGGCGCGGAACCTGCACATCTCCCGAGGGGACGCACAGGATTTTATCAATCGGTATTTTGAGCGGTTCCCGGGCATTCGCACCTACATGGATGACACCAAGGCGTTCGCAAAAGAAAACCTTTATGTGCAAACCCTGTTTGGCCGCAAAATCAATATGCCGCAGATCAACGCCAAGGGGCCGCACGCAGGGTTTGCAGCACGCGCTGCGATCAACGCGCCAATCCAAGGCACAGCAGCGGATATCATTCGCCGTGCGATGGTACGCATTCCAGAGGCGATCAAACACCTGCCTGCCAAGATGCTTTTACAGGTACATGATGAATTGATCTTTGAAGTGTCTGAGGACGCTGTGGATGACACAATTGCAGCGGCGCGGGATGTCATGCAGGGGGCAGCAGACCCAGCAATTAAGCTGGATGTGCCATTGATCGTGGACGCGGGTGTGGGCGATAACTGGGCCGAAGCGCACTAAGTCAGCTTGGAAAAAATCCCGAGTGAGTTGCCGAATGGGTCGACCGCATATTGAAAGCGGCCGACCGGCAGCGATACGATTGGCCCTTGGATTTCACCGCCCGCCGCTGCAACACGCTCGATAGTTTTCTCAAGCGTATCTGGCGCATGAAGGTGCACTGTTGGCCCGTTTCCTGCAGTCGCTGGCTTGCCTGGGTAAACGTGGCCTGCGACGTCTTCAGCATTCTTCTTGGGAAACCATGCAACCTCGTTTGGGCCAGTGGTGTCGCGCTCAAGTGATTGACCAAACAATGCTTCATAGAAAGCGACGCCTGCATCCATATCGGTTACAGGAATTTCACACCAAACAAGGGTGTCTTTAACAGGGTAGGTCATGGGTAGGGTCCTTTTAAGTGAGACCCTTTCCTACCAAGACGCACTGTCAGGATATGGCAGCTGGTCTACAGTTCTGTCGCTTCGATGAGTGGAAAGAAAACACCATTTGAACTCACCCCAAACCAACCGTCTTTTTCTTCGCAACGTTCCATTAGACGGTAAAACGTCTTGCGATCGATTAAGGCCTCTAATCGATCCCTTACCAATACATAGGGTGCGGGTTCTTGCGTGGCAGGGTCTATTTCAACGCGAATGGGGTGATCGGGCCCTGCATCTACAATATCACCGACATGGGTTTCAAATGTAAGTGTGGCGGGGTCATCATCCTCTGTAACTTCAAAGCCGACGGCAACGAATGGGGCATTTTCAACAGTGATTCCTACCTTTTCAACCGGGGTGACGAGGAAGTAGTCATCGTCATCCCTGCGAAGAATTGACGAAAACAGCTTCACCATCTCGGGGCGTTTTATTGGTGAACCTTCGTGCAGCCAGGTTCCATCTTTGCAAATAACCATATCCAAGTTGCCGCAAAAGGGAGGATTCCAACTGTGGACAGGCGGAAGACCTTTGTGGGAGGCCGACTTCACCACTTCGGTAATTTCATCGAC
Source organism: uncultured Paracoccaceae bacterium (assembly GCA_947498415.1). Lineage (GTDB taxonomy): Bacteria > Pseudomonadota > Alphaproteobacteria > Rhodobacterales > Rhodobacteraceae > Cognatishimia. The sequence continues at coordinate 334,880 of CANMKB010000001.1, read as the reverse complement.
CGAGGACTTTACAACATTTTGTGTAGACATAGTTTTTGCCATTTCCGCCATTCGCGATACACTCAACCTATATAATAAAGAAAGTAGGAGATTTGTCATGACTGATCCCGACAGCCTTGTCTCGGAAATTGAAAATCTGAGCACAAAGCTCGGTCAGGCCAAGGCAGCCATTTCCAACAAATTCATCGGCCAGCAACGTGTGGTCGACCTCACGCTCGCGTCTTTGCTATGCGGAGGGCATGCGTTACTAATCGGTTTGCCAGGTCTGGGTAAAACGCGACTGGTTGAAACGCTTTCAACTGTGATGGGGCTGAATGGAAATCGTGTTCAGTTTACTCCAGACCTTATGCCAGCGGACATTCTGGGATCAGAAATTCTAGAAAAGGCAAAAGGTGGCAGCCGTAGTTTCCGCTTCATTCCAGGGCCCATTTTTTGCCAACTCTTGATGGCCGACGAAATCAACCGTGCCAGTCCGCGCACGCAATCAGCCCTGCTGCAAGCGATGCAGGAACACAAAGTCACTGTTGCCGGAGAGGACCGTCCGCTCGTGGCGCCATTCCATGTATTGGCGACTCAAAACCCGATTGAACAAGAAGGCACCTATCCGCTGCCCGAAGCACAGCTTGATCGCTTTTTGGTGCAGATCGACGTGCCTTATCCAGACCGCGACACAGAACGTGACATCCTATTGTCGACCACAGGTTTGGAAAGTGGTGAAACCCCACAAGTGTTTACATCCGAAGACCTCATTGCGGCGCAACAATTGCTCCGGCAGATGCCAGTCGGTGAGAGTGTTATGGAGCTTATCTTAGATATTGTCCGCGCCTGTCGCCCAGGAGATGAAACAGCCTCGGAAAGAGTTGCGGATGTCGTCGCTTGGGGGCCAGGCCCACGCGCGGCTCAGGCCTTTATGATGATGGCACGCGCATGGGCTTTGCTTAACGGTCGCCTTGCCCCATCGGCCGAAGACGTGATGGATCTGGCTGATGCAGTATTGGGGCATCGAATGGCTCTAAACTTTGCGGCCCGAGCACGTGGCGAGCATCTCAGTGATCTCATTCAAGATGTTGTTCAGTCAACTTTTGCAAAACAGGCGGCAGCGTGAACGCGATCTCGTCAGAACATCCGCAGCTTCGCCGCAGGGCAGAGGGTGCAGCTGCAAAACTGCCTCCGTTGCTGGCACGTGCAGATATTTTGGCGAATACTGTTTTACTAGGCGAGCATGGTCGCCGGAGATCCGGGTTTGGTGATGATTTTTGGCAGTACCGACCGGTTCAGCCCGGAGACAGCTATCGCATGATTGATTGGCGGCGCTCTGCAAGGTCGGACGCTCAGTTCGTCCGACAAAAAGAATGGCAGATCGCGCAATCTGTTTCGCTTTGGGTCGATAACGCGGCTTCGATGGAATATGTATCGGACAAAGCGCTTGCCCCGAAATCAGATCGTTCGCGGCTGATTGCGCTGGCGATCTCGATTTTGCTTATTCGGGCGGGGGAACGGGTTGGGCTTGCGGGCCGCGCACTGCCGCCCAAGCGTGGAGACGGTCAAATCTGGAGACTGTGCGAAGCGTTGATGACCAACGACAATAGCGACTACGGCTCCCCTGAAGCCAGAGCGATGATCCCGAATTCAAGAGCGCTGTTCCTGTCTGACTTTTTAGGCGATTGGAATGCCGTTGAATATGCTTTGGGTAAGGCAGCAGACCGTGGCGTGAGTGGGGTGCTATTACAAATTTTAGACCCTGCCGAAGAAGCTTTTCCTTTTCAGGGACGCGCTATTTTTGAAAGTATGCGAGCCGAACTGACCCACGAAACCCGTAAGGCGAGCGATCTTCAGGAACGTTACCTAGCGCGGCTTGCAGATCGTAAAATCTCCCTAAAGCGGCTCGCCCGCGAGACGGGGTGGCAATATGAGTGCCATCTTACAAACGCACCTGTGCAAAACGCACTCCTTTGGGTGTATCGCGCGATTGAAAGGGGACGCTGATGTTTGGCCTTCCGATTGCGTTCAGTGCACCTTGGCTGTTGTTGGCGCTAGGCGTACTTCCCATCCTTTGGTTTTTACTTCGCGCTGTGCCTCCGGCCCCAATCCGCCGTCGGTTTCCGGGCGTAGCATTGCTTTTAGGGCTAAACGACGAGGATAGCGTTGTTGACCGCACCCCTTGGTGGCTGCTGTTACTTAGAATGCTGGCTGCTGCAGCGGCAATTATTGGCTTTGCCGGCCCGGTTCTAAATCCAGAGAGCGAAGACCCGTCAGACAAACCTTTACTTGTTGTTTTGGATGGTGGTTGGGCCAGTGCTGCAAGCTGGCGCACCGACAGTGCGGCATTGGTGACCGTGCTGGAAAACGCAGGGCGAAGCGGGCGAGAGGCGGCGATCGTGCAAGTCACGTCGCCAAACGCGCCCCAGTTTTTACCCGCCATAGCAACCGCTCAAACGCTACCCAAATTTGCACCATTGGTTTGGCAGCCAACAGGCCAAAACATTGAGGCGTTGATTGGCAATCTAGGAGATGAAGAGTTCGACAGTCTTTGGGTGTCTGACGGTTTGGACTATGAGGGTAGGCATCGAATGTTAGACGTGCTGACAGCCCGCGGTGACCTACAGGTAGTGCAAAGCGGGTCTCAGGTTTCGGGCATTTCTGATGTCGTGTTCCAAGACGGTGTTCTGAAAGTCATTGCGCAAAGCAGTCATCAAGACACTCCAGAGCAATTGGTCGGCATTATCGGCACTGACCCGAATGGCGTTGAAATTGCACTGGCCCGTGGGGCGATACGATATGACTCTGGCTCACAGCAAGGGGTGGCTGAGTTTTCGCTGCCGTCAGAGATACGGAGCCGCATTACTCGGATTGAAATCGAGGGTGTGGAAACCGCCGGAGCGACCTATCTAACCGGTGACCGTTTGAAGCGTCGCGAGATCGGGATTGTAACGGTTCGCGACAGCCGCGAAGGGCTGCAATTGTTGTCTCCCACCCACTATTTGCGTCAGGCCATGGTTGAAACTGCAGATGTGATTGAGGGGGCTATCCTTGACATCATGCCAGCCCGTCCTGACGTTTTGGTTCTTGCAGATATCTCTACTTTGGCACCGACAGAAGAACAATCAATTCAAGACTGGGTAGAAGCTGGTGGTATCTTGCTCCGGTTCGCCGGGCCGCAAATGGCGGCCAGCGATTTAAGTCGCGGGGATGAGCATCCGCTGATGCCGGTCCGCCTACGGGCAGGTGGGCGGACTGTCGGCGGAGCTATGAGTTGGGGAGAGCCCAAAGCGCTGGCCCCTTTCTCGATTGATAGCCCATTTTACGGCCTCCAAGTGCCCGAAGATCTCAGGGTTACGGCGCAAGTTTTGGCGCAGCCTGATCCAAACCTTGCTGATCGAGTCCTGGCTGAGCTGAGTGATGGCACACCCCTGGTGACGCGCAAAATTGTTGGGCAAGGGCAGGTGGTTTTGTTCCATGTCACTGCGAATGCGGAATGGTCAGGTCTGCCGCTTTCAGGGTTGTTTGTTCAGATGCTTGATCGTCTTGCAATCTTGTCTGCGGTTTCTGAAACAGAGGCTTCCGTACTTGAGGGCACAATTTGGCAACCCATCAAGGTTTTGACCGCATCGGGGCGTTTAGAGGATGGTCTGACCTTCCCCGGAGTTGCTGGCGAAGCCTTGGTTGATGATCCAATTGGGCCTTCGCTGCGTCCGGGGCTGTATCACAGCAACGATACTAACAGGGTTCGTAATGTCCTTGCGCCTGAAGATACCCTTGATGCGTTTGAATGGCCTGCGGATGTTGAGGTGCAAGGGTTAAGCGCACCGGAAAGCAAAGATCTGATGGGCGTGCTGCTTGCCGCGGCTTTGATCTTGTTGATGGTCGATACACTCGCGTCTCTTGCGTTGTCTGGTCGCTTGCAGGGTTTCGGTATTGCAGCATCGGTCATGGCCGCTTTGTTAATTCCACAGGGGGGCGAGGCGCAGGCACAACCAACGAATGAACTGACGGATGAAATTGCATTAGGCTATGTTGTGACCGGGGATCGTGAGTTGGACCAGTTGTCGTTTAACGGCCTGTTCGGCCTAAGCGATGTGCTGTTTCAACGCACTTCGGTTGAGCCCGTAAATCCAATTGGAGTAAACTTGGAAACCGATGAACTTGCGTTCTTTCCATTTCTATATTGGCCGATCGCAACCGGACAACCGCTTCCATCTGATGTCGCCTATGGAAAGCTAAATCGGTATCTCCGATCCGGCGGAATGATCTTGTTTGATACGCGCGATGCAGATGTGGCGCGTCGCGGGAGCGCGAGCCCAAATGGCCGTAAGCTTCAGCAGATTGCACGTGGGCTTGATATTCCAGCACTAGAGCCTGTGCCGGCAGATCACGTTTTGACCCGTACCTTTTATTTGCTGAAGGATTTTCCGGGTCGTTATCGCGGGCGTAACGTTTGGGCTGAAGCTGCTCCGCCAGATGCTGAACAAGTGGAAGGAATGCCGTTTCGAAATCTGAACGACGGAGTAACGCCGGTCATCATTGGCGGTAATGATTGGGCCTCAGCTTGGGCTACAAACAGTCGAGGCACGCCACTTTATCCGGTTGGAAGAGGGGCGACGGGTGAGCGTCAGCGCGAATTGGCGTACCGCTTTGGGATCAATTTGATCATGCATGTTCTGACCGGGAACTACAAATCAGACCAGGTCCATGTGCCTGCATTGTTAGATCGGTTGGGGCAATGACGGGAACGATACTCTTTGATCCGTTGCTTCCGATATGGCTGTTGCTTGTTCTGTTGCTTGTTTCAGGCGGAATGGTTCTGTTGGCTTTTCGCCGCGGTCTGAGCGGTTGGGGGCTGCGAGGGCTTGCAGCTATAGTTTTGCTCGCGGCTTTAACTAGCCCTGTATTGCAACGCGAGGATAGAGAGCCTCTGAGCGATATCGTCGTGCTGCTCGAAGATAAAAGTGCCAGTCAAACGTTGTCAGATCGTGCGCAGCAAACAGAGGATATGGCGGATGCCCTGGAACAGAGACTAATCAACCGCAAAAATACAGAGGTTCGTCGCATTCCAGTATTGGACGGTGCTGAAAATGCTGGCACCGTGTTGATGCAGACCTTGTCTGATGTCCTAGCAGAAGAGCCCGCTGGGCGGATCGCGGGGGTCATTGCAGTGACAGACGGTCAGGTTCACGATCTTGACCGCGTCCCTCAATTGCCTGCCCCATTTCATTTGCTGAAAACAGGTCACCCTGAAGATTGGGACCGTCGGTTGACCGTTCGAAATGCGCCAGCCTTTGCTATTTTGGGAGAGCCGATCACGTTAACTCTGCGGATTGATGATTTAGGCGCGTCGCCACAGGCATTGGAAGCGCCTCTTCAGATTTCGGTGGACGGTGAAGAGCCGGAAACGTTTAACATTCCAATCGGCGTCGACATCGAAGTGCCTGTGACACTGCCCCATAGCGGACGGAATGTGTTGCAGTTCGTGGTTCCCAAAGCTGACGAAGAACTCACCGATCGAAACAATGCGGCGATCGTGCAAATCAATGGCGTTCGCGATCGCTTGCGTGTTCTGCTGGTCAGTGGCGAGCCTCATCCGGGTGGGCGGACCTGGCGCAACCTGCTTAAGTCCGACAGTTCTGTTGATCTGGTCCATTTCACGATCTTGCGGCCGCCTTCCAAACAAGACGGTGTGCCGGTGGATGAACTGTCACTGATCGCGTTTCCAACGCGTGAATTGTTTCTGGAGAAGATTGATGACTTTGATCTGATTATCTTTGATCGATATAAGCGCCGGGGTATTTTACCTTCGATTTATCTCGATAACATCGTGCATTATGTGGCGCAGGGTGGGGCCGTTCTGGTGGCGGCAGGCCCAGATTTTGCAACGGCGGATAGTTTGTATCGATCCCCATTGGCTGAAATTCTTCCAGCGGGTCCAACCGCGCTGGTGATTGATCAGTCGTTTGTCCCTTCGATCAGTGAAATAGGTGCAAGACACCCGGTCACTGCTGGGTTGCCTGACCCAAACGCTTGGGGGGAGTGGTTGCGTCTTGTCGATGTGGTGCCAGACGCAGGTCATACCGTTATGACAGGTGCGGGTGATCGTCCTCTGCTTGTTCTCAACCGATTTGAAGAGGGCCGTGTTGCCTTGCTGGCATCTGATCAAGCGTGGCTTTGGGCACGTGGGTATGACGGAGGAGGCCCACAGCTAGAACTACTGCGCCGCCTTGCTCATTGGATGATGGGCGAACCCGATCTTGAGGAAGAGGCCCTTTGGGCAGAGGTTAACGGACAGACCATGCGGATTACACGTCGCTCGCTTTCGTCCGGCGTAGAGGATGTGAAAATTACAACGCCATCCGGTGAAACGCTTACGGTGCCACTGACTGAAGGAAGCCCAGGGCAATTTGAAGCGACGTATGTCGGTTCAGAGTTGGGTCTGTATCGTCTGGAAAATCAAGATAAGACAGCCGTGATCGGGCTTGGTCCTGCGTCACCAAAGGAATTCACCAATGTTATTGCAACATCGGAGCTTCTTGCGCCGGTTCTTGCCCAATTGCGCGGTGGGGACCTATCGGTTGCAGCAGGAGTGCCGAATATTCGAAATATCCGTGCTGGCCGCCCTGCGGCAGGTAATGGATGGATTGGGATTACACCTCGCGATGCCTATGAAATTAGCAGCTTAAGCCAAACTGCGATTTTACCCGGATGGTTGGTTTTGATGGTATTTTCAGCGCTCATTGTTGGCGGCTGGCTCCGAGAAGGGCGACAATAGGCGCGAAGTCTCATTGTTACAGAAAAATCAGTTCAATCCAGACGCAGAGCGCGATAGAACGACTTCGGAATTATTACCGGAGCTAACGATATGAGCACCCCTAAACCTGTTGTCCTTTGTATTCTTGATGGTTGGGGGCTAAGCGCGACCTCCCAAGGCAACGCACCGTTGCTTGCGGAGACGCCGAACTTTGACGCGATGATGGAAAATTGCCCGAATTCCACATTGATCACACATGGCCCGGATGTCGGTTTGCCTACTGGCCAAATGGGAAATTCAGAAGTGGGCCACACCAACATTGGCGCTGGGCGCGTTGTGGCAATGGATCTAGGCCAAATTGATTTGGCCATCGAGGACGGCTCGTTCTTTGACAACCAAGCCATCGTGGATTTTGCGCAAAAGCTGAAATCAACCGGCGGGACGGCTCACTTGATGGGGGTTATTTCTGATGGTGGGGTTCATGGTCATCTCAACCACGTCTTAGCGGCCATAAAAGCCATCAGGGCGTTTGATGTTCCGGTGGTTTTGCACGCCATTACCGATGGCCGCGATGTCGCGCCAAAATCTGCTCTGAGATATTTTGAAACATTGAGCGCAGGTTTGCCTGAAGGTGTGCGTATCGGAACGGTCACAGGCCGCTATTTCGCGATGGACCGTGATAATCGTTGGGAACGGGTATCTCTGGCTTATAACGCAATGATGTTTGCACAGGGCTTAGAGGCAGCAGATGCGGTTTCGGCTGTGAACCAGTCTTATGCGCGCGACGAGCTGGATGAATTTGTCCAAGCGACCGTGATTGACGGTTATACCGGTGCAAAAGAAAACGATGGTTTCTTTTGTCTAAACTTCCGAGCCGACCGGGCACGTGAAATCTTGGCTGCGGTTGGAGAGGACGGGTTTGAGTCCTTTGACATCGGGGCGCGACCCGATTTGGTCATGCTCGGGATGGTCGACTATTCAGACCAGCACGTGAAATACATGACATCCGCTTACCCCAAAAAGCCTATTCTGAACACGCTGGGCGAGTGGGTTGCCAAGCAAGGTAAATCTCAGTTCCGTCTTGCTGAAACCGAGAAATACCCGCACGTCACCTTCTTTTTGAACGGCGGTGAAGAGACCCCGTCTGAGGGTGAAGATCGCTTTATGCCTTTGTCACCAAAGGTGGCGACCTACGATCTTCAGCCAGAAATGTCGTCTGGCGAAGTGACTGAGAAATTCGTTTCAGCGATTGAGGCCGGATACGATCTGATCGTCACCAATTACGCGAACCCAGATATGGTTGGGCATACGGGTGATTTGCAGGCGGCGATGGCAGCTTGTGCATCCGTTGATAAGGGGCTTGGCGCAGTCAGAGAAGCGTTGGAAAAAGTGGGCGGTGCGATGATTGTCACTGCTGACCACGGCAACTGTGAAGTTATGATCGACCCAGTATCGGGTGGTGCGCATACCGCTCACACGACCAATTTGGTGCCAGTAGTCTTGGTAAACGGACCCGAAGGGGCGACTTTGCGCGATGGGGGGCGTCTGGCCGATCTAGCGCCAAGCTTGCTGGCTTTGATGAATTTACCGCAACCCGACGAAATGACTGGTGAAAGCTTGATCCAATCATGAAACTTGCGGCTCTCTTGCTGACTTTCACGATGTGTGCGGGCACTGTCCACGCACAGTCGGATGCATCGTCGGTGGCGAGGGCCGCGGCCAATAAGCTTGAGTCGGCATCTTTATCGCTACAATCAGCAAAAACCTCTCGAAATCGGGTCAAAGCTTTAACGCAGACGGTACAGGCCTACGAACAAGGTCTGTCTGCGATGCGTGAGGGTCTGCGCCGTGCGGCGATCCGGGAAAAACAGCTGAACCAAGTTCTAAAAGATCAGGAAGAAGATATCGCGCGCCTGCTGGGGGTGCTTCAATCCATCGGTCGTAGCGATAGTCCAACTTTGTTGCTGCATCCTGACGGTCCTGAAGGCACCGCAAGGGCAGGGATGATTCTTGCCGATGTAACCCCTGCGCTCGACAAAAAAGCCTCTCAATTGCGCGTTCAATTGGAGGAAGTGCAAATCCTGCGCGAGTTACAAGAAAGCGCGGCAGAAACTCTGCAAAACGGTTTGGATGGTGCGCAGGACGCTCGAATTTCACTGTCAAAAGCGATTTCAGATCGTACTGATTTGCCAAAAAGATTCACCGAAGATCCGGTGCAAACAGCACTGTTGATCGCAGCGACTGAAACGCTTGAGGGCTTTGCAAGCGGGTTGGTTGAAATGGCGCCAGAACCTGAGGGCATTTCCCCGCTGCCAGATATTTCACACCGCAAAGGGAAGCTGCCGCTTCCGGTTCAGGCTGAGGTGTTGCGACGTTCCGGCGAAGCAGATGCGGCTGGTTTGCGTCGACCCGGAATCGTGCTGGCGACACGCCCGAATGCGTTGGCGATTGCGCCTGCGGCCTCTACAATTCGCTACCGCGGGCCGCTTTTGGATTTCGGGAATGTCGTTGTCCTAGAGCCGCAACCCGGATTGCTCTTTGTGATCGCCGGGCTGCATTCGGTGTTTGGAAACGTCGGTGAAGTTGTTCCAAGCGGGGCTCCGATTGGTTTGATGGGCGGAAAAGACCCTGAAATCGGTGCCATCCTTTCACAGTCAAGTGATGGCTCTGGTCAGGACCGCACAGAAACGCTCTATATAGAAGTAAGACAGGGCAAGACTCCGATCGACCCGGAGGATTGGTTCCTAACCAATAAGGATGGATGAGGATGAAAAGATTTGTCGTGGCCGCGCTGGGCGGCACTTTGGCCGGAATTCTGGCCACCACCCAGATTGCTGGCCCGCTGATCGCACAAGAGACGACGCGTTCGAGCAGCGTTTATGAACAACTTGATCTGTTTGGTGACATCTTTGAACGTATCCGTGCGCAATATGTCGAAGAAGTTGATGAGGCTGATCTGATCGAAGCTGCGATCAATGGGATGCTAACTTCTCTGGATCCTCATTCCAGCTACTTGTCACCGGATGACGCGTCTCAGATGCGCCTGCAAACGCGTGGTGAATTTGGCGGCCTTGGGATCGAGGTTACACAGGAAGAGGGATTTGTTAAGGTCGTCTCACCGATTGACGGCACGCCAGCCTCAGAGGCCGGTGTCGAAGCCGGAGATTTCATCACCCACGTGGATGGCGAAAGCGTATTGGGCCTGACATTGGATCAAGCTGTCGACCTTATGCGCGGCCCTGTTGGGTCTGAGATCATCATCACGATTGCCCGTGAAGGCGAAGCTGAACCGTTTGATGTCTCAATCATTCGCGACACGATTAAGCTGACCGCTGTGCGTGGCCGTACCGAAGGCGAGACCTTGGTGATGCGAGTCACCACATTTAACGACCAAACTTATCCGAACCTAAAGGATGGCATCGCTAAAGAAATCGAAAAGGCTGGTGGGATCGATAAGGTAAACGGTTTGGTTCTTGATTTACGCAACAACCCAGGTGGTTTGCTTACACAAGCGATCCGCGTTTCTGATGCGTTCCTTGAAAAAGGTGAAATCGTTTCAACCCGTGGCCGTGAAGCAACCGATGGTGAACGTTATAATGCTCAGCCCGGAGATTTGATCGACGGCAAGCCACTCGTCGTTCTGATCAATGGTGGTTCGGCTTCTGCCTCTGAAATCGTTGCAGGTGCGTTGCAAGACCATCGCCGTGCCATTGTGGTTGGTACCAAGAGCTTTGGGAAAGGGTCAGTGCAAACTGTTATGCCTTTGCGCGGCGACGGTGCCATGCGTTTGACAACGGCACGTTATTACACGCCTTCAGGTCGTTCCATTCAGGCGCTTGGCGTTTCTCCAGATATCGTCGTCGAGCAACCGCGCCGCGCCCGTGATGAGGAGACTGCGGAAGAAGATACCCGTCGTTCGCGCTCTGAGGCTGACCTGCGCGGCAGCTTGAACAACGATAGCCTGACCGAAGATGAAATTCGCCAGATCGAAGAAGATCGGGCGAAATCAGAGGCCGCAGCCAAGTTGCGTGAAGATGATTATCAACTCGCTTATGCGATTGATATTCTCAAAGGACTGACAGCGCTCGCACCGCAAGAGTGATCGGATAGATAAGAAAGAAAACCCGCTCTGCCTGTGGCAGGGCGGGTTTTTTGTTTGTGTGGATGCCGCCCCCGTGTTTACACAGGGCAAAATACCGGAGCCTGACATGACCCCAGACGAAATCGCAAAACTTCCTTACCGCCAGAATGTTGGCATAATGTTGATGAATGCCGATGGAGGGGTGTTTGTAGGGCAGCGCCTTGATAGCGAAGTTCCGGCTTGGCAGATGCCACAAGGGGGCATTGATAAGGGCGAAGATGCAAAAACGGCAGCCCTTCGAGAGCTTGAGGAAGAGACTGGTGTGTCAGCCAATTCGGTGACGCTGATCGCTGAAACGCAAGATTGGATCGCCTATGATCTACCGCATGATATCGTGCCCAAAATCTGGAAAGGCCGGTATCGCGGGCAAGAGCAAAAGTGGTTTCTGTTCCGCTTTCATGGCGATGATGCGGAAATTAACATCGAAGTTGAGCATCAAGAATTTTCCGAGTGGAGATGGCTTCCATTCGATCAACTTGTTGAAAATATTGTGCCTTTCAAGCGCGAAGTCTACGAAAAGGTCGTAGCGGAATTTCAGCGTCACGTTTAATTTTCATTTTTTCTGTCACACATTGGGCCTGGGGGCTGTCTAACTTAATATAGGCAGCAGGAGGCCCACATGATTGAGATCGTAAAACGTGCACAAAACGGTGATGCGACCGCGCTTGATCAGATTGTGCGAAACGTTCAGGATCAAGTCCATCGCCTCGCTTTGCGCATGATGGGTGATGTGTCTTTGGCCGAAGACGCAACGCAAGATATCCTGGTGAGGATCATCACCAAACTGTCGACATTTCAGGGTGAAAGCCGCTTTGAAACATGGGTGTATCGCGTTGCGATGAACCACCTGTTGACCGCAAAAAAGGTGCGTGGCCAAGACCCGGGCCTCACGTTTTCAGCCTTCGAAGATGATCTGTTGAGTGGCCTCACCGATGATGCCCCATCGGCAGAACACCAGCTGTTGCTGAATGAGTTGCGACTAAAATGTACCGTAGCGCTTTTGCTTTGCCTCGATCCAGATCATCGGGCGGCATATGTCTTAGGCGACGTTTTAGAGATGTCGCAATCAGAAGCGATTGACGTGCTGGATGTGTCGGCTGCCACCTATAGAAAGCGGCTGTCACGGGCTAGAAGTAAAGTTGAGGGCTTTACCGCGCGTTCTTGTGGACTGGTGTCTCAGCTCGCACCATGCCGATGTGAGCGGCGTGTGACGACGGCCCGACAGCTTGGGCGGGTGGGTCAAGCAGAGCGCACGTATCAGGCGGCACCAACGTTTGACGACGCGGTTACGATGGCACATCGGGCAGAGGCTTCTATTGTGACTGCCAAATTACAGCGAGCCACCGGGCCGCTTCGTTCTGGCCGGGATATCGCGCGTGATGTCCTGAAAATTGTGAACCCGCCAGGTCACACCCCCTAAACCCAAATCAACCAAGGAAATCTCATGAAACATGCAGCCGCATGGCTGGTGGCGCTTGCGCTATCGGTCCCCTTTGTCTCAGCCGGAGAAACTCAAATGACCAAATCTGAAACTGAAGTTATGAATTTGATCGAAACCATGACCCATGCATTTCAAGCTGGGAAGATTGATCAAGTCATGTCCACATACGAAGCCAATGCTACGGTTATGTTCGAGCCCGGCGTCGCCACACGCGATCGAAGCGCTTTGGAAGCCGCTTTTACTCAATTCGCAACGGTTTCGCCTGTATTCAGCTACAGCGGACATGAGGTGATTGTGGAAGGTGACATTGCCGTTCACTTCGCACCATGGAACATGACCGGAACCGCACCGGATGGAACCAATGTCGAGGCGAATGGTCTTTCTGTTGCAGTTGCCCGTAAGCAGAAAGATGGGTCCTGGAAAATGGTTATTGATAATCCTTACGGGGGAAACCTACTTAATCAATAACGTTGCATTTTGCCCACGGCCCCCTATTTCGGGGCCGTGAAACCAATGGACACTCCGTAGGTGCGGCTGTAAGCAATTGCGACCATGTCTAAGAAACCGAATACAGATCCAAACTACAAAGTGATCGCCGAAAACCGGCGTGCACGATATGACTATGCCATCGAAGACGATATCGAGTGCGGCATAATACTGATGGGATCTGAGGTGAAGGCTTTGCGCGAGACCTCAGCAAACATTGCTGAAAGCTACGCGGAAGTAAAAGACGGTGAGCTGTGGTTGGTAAACAGTTACATCTCTCCTTACGAGCGGGCGATGTTCAAACACCAAGAGCGCCGTCGTCGTAAATTGCTGGTCAGCAAACGCGAATTGTCGAGGTTGTGGAATGAAACCCAACGCAAAGGCATGACAATTGTTCCGATGGTTCTGTACTTCAATCACAAGGGTTTTGTGAAGCTGAAGGTTGGGATCGCCAAAGGTAAAAAGCTGCACGACAAACGCGCGACCGAAGCAAAGCGTGATTGGGGCCGCCAGAAACAACGCCTTTTGCGCCACGGTGACTGATTACGCTATTGAGAAATATAAAACCCCATGCCGCTATGCAGCATGGGGCTACTCGTAACTCCCTGGCACTCGTATTAGGTGGATTCAGCCACTCAAGGGCGTAGGTAGTAGCCGCTTGAATTGCGAATCGAACTTAAAATACCGCTTTTGAGGATACACTAGTTTTGTGTTGCAAGAGTTCACAATTGCGACACAATTCCAAATTGCATTGAAAGGCGTGGCGAAATTACCCTGAGCGTAATGCGCGACTCCCCACACGTCCATTCCGAGAAAACCTGCTTTTGACTGCAGATTGCTGAAAATTGCCTATCCATTGTCGGCCCGATAGCCTTGCTCTTCGGAGATTCGGGTAGTAGGCAAAAGACGTTTATTTCTCGTGGAGGCCACATGGCATACGATGATCCCAAAACACTGGTGTCGACTGATTGGTTGGCGACCCATCTGAACGACCCGGATCTACGTATTTTGGACGCATCTTGGTATATGCCGTCCACTGAGCGTGACGGCAGCGCTGAGTTTGACCAGGGTCACATTCCGGGTGCTCGTTTCTTTGATATCGAAGAGATTTCTGATCGTCGTTCGTCCTTGCCGCATATGGTTCCACCAGTTGAAAAATTCATGTCTCGCGTTCGCGAAATGGGTGTTGGCGATGGTCATCAGATCGTTGTCTATGACGGCTCTGGGCTTTTTTCAGCCGCGCGCGTTTGGTGGCTGTTCAAGCTGATGGGTCATGACAACATCGCCGTGCTCGATGGTGGTTTGCCAAAATGGACAGCTGAAGGGCGCGACATCACGCGCGAACCGGCGGTCATCCGCGATCGTCACATGTTTGTTCAGCGCCGCGACCACATGGTCAAAGATGTGACCCAAGTGTCTCATGCGTCTAAGTTAGGCGACTACACGATTGTTGACGCACGTGCTGCAGAACGCTTCAAGGGTGAAGTCGCAGAACCGCGTGAAGGCATGCGGTCGGGCCACATCCCCAATGCGCGTAATGTACCCTATGCAACATTGCTGAACGCCGACAAAACCATGAAGTCTCCAGAAGACTTACGTAAAATTTTCGAAGCGGCAGGCGTTGACCTGTCCAAACCAGCGATCACCACATGCGGATCGGGTGTAACAGCCGCGATCCTTAGTCTTGCCATGGAGCGCTTCGGGAAAACCGATCACGCGCTTTATGATGGATCCTGGACGGAATGGGGGGCTTTCCCAACCGTCCCAATTGCCACCGGAGAAGCATAATGCTCAGCAACCTCAAAGCCCAACCTGCGGACAAGATCCTCGCCCTGATGGCGAAATTCAAAGAGGATCCACGGCCCACCAAGATCGACTTGGGTGTTGGCGTCTACAAAAACGCAGAGGGTGTGACCCCAGTGATGCGTGCTGTCAAAGAGGCAGAGCGCCGTCTGGTCGAAGAGCAGACATCTAAAAGCTATGTAGCTTTGGCGGGCGATCCGGCTTTCGCGAATGCAATGACTGACCTGATCCTGGGCAAAAGCGTCGCACGCGATCGCATTGCGGCAGTGGCGACACCGGGTGGGACAGGCGCGGTGCGTCAGGCCTTTGAACTTGTCAAACTCGCAAACCCAGAGGCACGGGTTTTCGTATCAAACCCAACTTGGCCAAACCATGTTTCTATTTTGAAATACGTTGGTATCGAAACAGTGGCCTATCGCTATTTCGATACCGAAAGCCGTGCTGTTGATTTCGAAGGCATGTTGGCGGACCTGTCCGAAGCCAAAGAAGGCGACGTAGTTCTACTTCATGGCTGCTGTCACAACCCAACTGGTGCCAACCTGAATCTAACGCAGTGGCAATCTGTTGTAGATCTGATCAACGAAAAAGGCCTGATAGCGATGATCGACATTGCCTATCAGGGCTTTGGCGATGGCCTAGAGGAAGACGCAGCCGCAACACGTTTGGTGGTGTCTTCGGTCAAAGAGTGCCTGCTTGCAGGAAGCTGCTCTAAGAACTTTGGTGTTTACCGTGAGCGGACGGGCATCCTGATGGCGATTTCGGAAACTGCCGATGGAACACCTTTGACTCAGGGCACGTTGAATTTCTTGAACCGTCAGAATTATTCGTTCCCACCAGATCACGGTGCGCGGGTTGTGACCACTATTCTAACAGACCCAGAGCTGCGTGCCGATTGGGCGGCAGAGCTGGAGGAAACCCGCTTGGGCATGTTGAAACTGCGCCAGCAGTTGGCTGACGAGCTTCAGCGCCTGTCTGGCTCTGATCGGTTTGGCTTTATCGCGGAACACCGCGGTATGTTCAGTCAGATTGGCACGACGCCAGAACTGGTCGAAAAGATGCGTGAAGACAATGCGATCTACATGGTTGGTGACAGCCGTATGAACATTGCGGGTTTGAACGAGAATTCCGTTCCAATCCTTGCCAAGGCGATTATTGACGCGGGCGTTTAAGCTTATCTTTTGATTGTGGAAAAGGCGCCCTTTGGGCGCCTTTTTTGTTGCGATTAGATGTTCGCTGCTAGCTTTTTGGCAATCTCGTAAACACCAAATTGCTTTCTGCATTTTTTGGCAAGGCGCGAGAGTTGCCGTCTTCATCTATGGCTACAAAAATGAACTTTGCGGTAATGACATTTTCGGCGTGGGCTTGATCGCGCGCACGGGCCCAGGCTTGGATGTCCATCGTGATGGATGAGCGACCAAGCTTTACCAGTTTGGCATAGATGGTCACTTCATCGCCAACATGAACAGGGCGCACAAAATGAATGCCTTCGATCGCCACTGTCGCGCAGCGCCCGCGCGCAATTTGCCCAGCCATGTTCCCAGCCGCCAAATCCATTTGTGCCAAAAGCCAGCCACCAAAAATATCGCCAGAAGGGTTTGTGTCACCGGGCATGGCGATGGTTCGGATGACGAGCGAGCCTCGTTCTTCGAGTTGCTTGGCCAATTCTTCGACGTGAAATGTAGCGGTATCCATTGTGGACCTTCTGGCTTGTGTTCGCGATCAGGCCATCTTTATCAGATCAATAATCACCGGTCACAAAAAAAGCCCGGGGACATCCCCGGGCTTTCTATTCTAACGTCCGTAAGGCTTAGCCTTTGGAGAATTCTGGGTACGCTTCCATACCAAGCTCTGCCATGTCCAGACCGTTGATTTCGTCTTCCTCGGTCACGCGGATGCCCATGGTTGCTTTCAGGATGAACCAAACCACACCGGATGTGACGATGGTGAACAGGCCAACCACTACGATGGAGTACAGCTGAGTGCCCAAAGACGCATCAGAGTTGGTGAAGACAACCGCGATGGTGCCCCAGATACCTGCGATCAAGTGAACAGGGATCGCGCCAACAACGTCGTCGATCTTCAGTTTGTCCAGCATTGGAACCGCAAAGACTACGATGACGCCGCCTACTGCACCGATCAGTGTCGCTGCACCCAGGGATGGGGTCAGAGGCTCTGCAGTGATGGATACGAGGCCAGCCAATGCGCCGTTCAGGATCATTGTCAGGTCAGGCTTTTTAAACATGAACTGTGTCAGCAGCAGGGCAGCGATCGCACCACCAGCAGCCGCTGTGTTGGTGTTTGCAAAGATACGAGACACGTCTGCAACGTCGCCTACAGTACCCATCGCCAGCTGAGAGCCGCCGTTAAAGCCGAACCAACCCAACCACAGGATAAATGTACCCAGTGTCGCCAGTGTCAGGTTAGAGCCTGGCATAGGAACGGTTTTGCCGTCTTTGTTGTATTTGCCGATACGTGGGCCAAGGATCAATGCGCCAGTCAGCGCTGCCCAGCCACCTACAGAGTGCACAACTGTGGAGCCTGCAAAGTCTAGGAAGCCTGCTTGGTCAAGGAAGCCGCCGCCCCATTTCCAGGAAGCCTGCAGTGGGTAGATGATCGCTGTCAGGATGATCGTGAAGATCAGGAATGGCCACAGTTTGATACGTTCTGCCAAAGTACCAGAAACGATGGATGCAGTTGTTGCACAGAACATCAGCTGGAAGAAGAAGTCAGAACCAGTAGAGGCATAACCGTAGTCGTCTGCGCCATCGCGTGCAACGCCAACAGCTTCGAGTGCTGCTGTACCCCAAACGCCAGATAGAACGCCGTCAACAGACCATGTGCCCAGTGGGTACATCAGGTTGTAGCCGATCAGGTAGTAGAAGATCGCGGCCAGAGAGAACAGTGCAATGTTCTTTGTCAGCTGCATGGTGACGTTCTTACCGCGCACCAAGCCAGCTTCCAACATGGCAAAACCAGCTGCCATCCAGAACACCAGGAAGCCGCCGACGAGGAACAGCAAAGAGTTCAGGATAAAGATAGAGTCGCTGGATGCATCAACGCCCGGAACGGCGTCTTGAGCAAGGCCAAGCGATGGAGCGGCGACCAATGCGGCGGCCAGCCCAAGTTTACTTGCGAGTTTCATGTGTAGGAGTCCCTTTCCCTGACGCGCCTTACAGCGCATCCTCATTAGTTTCGCCGGTGCGAACGCGTACGGCTTGCGCCACATCCACAACGAAGATTTTCCCGTCGCCGATCTTGCCGGTGCGTGCTGTAGTGCTGATGGTCTCGACCACTTGGTCGACCATTGAGGCCGCTACAACGAGCTCCAGTTTGACCTTCGGAACGAAGTTCACGGTGTATTCCGCACCGCGATAAATTTCTGTGTGGCCTGACTGTGCGCCAAAGCCTTTGATTTCGGTGACCATAAGGCCGCGAACACCGATATCGGTCAGCGCTTCGCGCACCTCTTCGAGCTTGAACGGCTTGATGGTTGCAATGATGAGTTTCACGTAGATCCCCTTTTTACTGGCGTATCGATGTCGCGCCGGTTTCGACTGTGCAGCGGCAGAAAAGCGTGTTGAGCGGGCAATCCGAAGCAAAACGGCGTAAAAATCATTCGATTGGAATGATGAAACGCACATTTTTTGCACAAATGATGTGCGTTGATTAAAAATTATGCAAATTGTGAATTTCGATTGCCTAGAAGATCGGCTCTACATTTGTGATTACGTCGGTTAAAGTGGCGGCAAAACAAGACCCCGGGCAGATCTGCATGAGTGATTCCAAAAAACGTAAGCCCCCACTTGTGGCTGAAAAACGCTATGGTGGGCGCACAAAAACAAACGCGAAGGCCAAGGTGAAACCAAAGGCTAAGCCAGCCCCCAAAAAGCGCTCACGTGGTGCAGCTCGACGTAAAGCTGCGCCGCAGCGGAAGGGTATTTTGGGGTTCTTCGGCAGAATCTTGCGCTGGATGCTGCGGTTGATCTGGTCGATCACCTGGCGTGGCACGATGGTCGTTGGCCTCATCATCGGGCTCGCAGTTGGTTATCAGTATCTTCAGCTTCCAGATGTGAACACATTGTTGGATGGGCGTGCACGGGGCTCAGTGAAGCTGCTTGATCGCAATGATGAAGTCTTTGCTTGGCGCGGGGATCAATTTGGTGGCGCCGTAATGGCGGACTCCACATCACCGCATTTGCGCAATGCTGTCGTCGCAACTGAAGACAAACGGTTCTATGGGCATCTTGGTGTTAGCCCACGCGGTGTTGCGTCTGCGGTTCGGATCAACCTTCGTGAAGGACGTGGCCCCTTGTCTGGGCACGGTGGCTCTACCATTACGCAACAGACCTCAAAGCTGCTATGCCTTGGGCGCGAGTATGACCCTGCAGATTGGAAGAACGAAGCGGCTTATGTCGCAGATTGTCGACGTTCCTCGATGGCGCGGAAAATCCACGAAGCGATTTACGCCGTCGCGATGGAAGTTAAATACACCAAGTCCGAAATCCTTTCGATCTATCTTAACCGCGCCTACATGGGTGGCGGTGCGTATGGTGCAGAGGCTGCGGCACAGCGATATTTTGGCAAAAAGGCTGTACAGCTAAATCCGGCAGAAAGCGCGATGATCGCAGGTCTTTTGACTGCGCCGAGCCGCTTGGCGCCGACGAGCAATCTCAAAAGGTCTCAAGATCGATCCGCAACTGTTCTGCGTTTGATGCAAGAGCAGGGGTATTTGCCGGAACGAGAAGCCAAACATTGGCAAAACAATCCCGCGACGCTGTCTGAGACTGCGCAAGTCAAATCAGGTGGCTATTTTGCCGATTGGGTCATGTCGACTGGGCCTGAGTTCTTTACTAAAAACACAACCGAAGACGTGATCATCAGCACTACGCTAGATCAGCGTATTCAAGCGGCGGCCGAAGATGGTCTGAAGTGGGTCTTTGAAAATAAAGTCCGTGAAGGGTCTAAAGCCGAGTCAGCAATTGTGGTTATGTCCGCGGACGGTGCCGTTCGCGCCATGGTGGGTGGACGCAAAAGCAAAGTGTCAGGTGCATTCAACCGGGCGGTTCAGGCCAAGCGGCAAACCGGCTCTGCCTTTAAGCCTTTTGTCTATGCGACAGCGCTTGAGCTTGGATACTCTCATGTCGATTCAATCTTAGACGCACCCTATTGCTTAAATATCCCGGGGAGTGGCGAATGGTGCCCTCGCAATTACACCAATAAGCACTACGGAAATGTTTCTCTCGAATGGTCGTTGATGAATTCGTTGAATATTCCCGCAGTGAAAATCTCAGAAGCTGTGGGGCGGGACAACGTTCGCAAAGTCGCCGCCGATTTCGGGATCGACAGCGACCTGGCGGATAGCCCGGCGCTGGCGCTTGGTGCGTCTGAAAGTTCATTGCTTGAAATGACAGGGGCTTATGCAGGCATCCTGAATGGGGGTTCATCTGTGACACCTTATGGCTTGCGCGAACTTCGATTGCAGGGTGACAGCGAGCCGATGATGGGCAGCGGTGGTGGTATCGGAGAGCGTGTTATCTCAGAAGCTGCTGCACGAGAACTCATTTATATGATGGAAAAGGTGGTGTCAGAGGGCACTGGTGCACGTGCGAAACTGTCTGGATGGCAGGTGGCAGGTAAAACCGGTACGACCAGTGCGTCAAAGGATGCATGGTTCATCGGGTTCACGGCTGACTACGTTGTTGGCGTCTGGATGGGCTATGATGACAATACACCGCTCACCGGCGTTACGGGTGGTGGTCTGCCAGCAGAGATCTGGAAAGAGGCGATGTCTCGGATCACGGATGGGATGTCTCCACGTCCGCTTCCTGCGTTTACTCCAAAACCCAAACCACAACCTGTTGCGCCCCAACCGCAACGTCGCCAAGACAACCGAGAGAATGTGCTTGAGCAGCTTCTCAAGGGTATTTTGGGCGTCAACTAAACCAAAGTTAAGTGAAGTTTGTAGTACCCTCGCGACGATTGAATTGATCGCGAGGGTTAACTGTTCGGACCGCTAGGCAGCCTTGGGTCGATAACTCGGTGCCTGTACCGTCCCGTCATCGAACAATTGCGCGATTTCGGTGTCTGTCAGGCGTACCACATCGCCAAGAATTTCTTCGGTATGTGCACCCAGGACTGGGGCGGGTTCGGGAGCTTGCCGTTCGTGGGCAGAGAAATTCAATGGAGAACCAGGCACCATGAATTGCCCCATTCCCGGGGTCTCGATCTTAGAGAACATTGGGTTTAAGGTATTTAAGTCTTCATCTTGCTCCAGTGCCTCTTCAAAATCGCGGAACACCGACCAGGTTAAGTTGGCAGCATCAAAAGCTTCAGCAAAGTCAGATAGGCTTCGCGTTGCAAAGAATGGCGCCAAAACTGACGTGATTGCAGCACGATGCGTGTAGCGTTGCCCTTCGTCAGAAAAATCTGCCCCAAGGTGTTGGGATAATGCGGCTATCGCATCTTCGGTTCCGGTCATCTTGAGCAAACCCAGCCACTGCCGTCTGGTCAGACCAATCACCATCACACGATGTCCATCTGCACAAAGAAAATCTTGGCCATAGGCCCCATAGAGCGCGTTGCCTGACTTTGTGCGCTTGGCGCCACCTGTTTGCATATCTCCAATGATCCCCAAGTTGCCAAGCATCGCCGCGGCCACATCCTTAAGGGAATACTCTACATCCTGACCATGCCCGGTCCTCATGCGGTGCCTGTCGGCCGCAAGAAGGGCAGACACCATCAGATTGCCGGCGATGCAATCCCAGGCTGGCAAGGCATGTGCAACGGGTTCTGTTGACCCTTCAGGGCCTGTGATTGCCGGAAAGCCCAATGCTGGATTCACAGTGTAGTCGACCGCAGGTCGACCATGGCGATCACCTTTGAGGGCCACCATAATCAAATCTTCGCGGATCTTAGATAAAGTTTCATAATCCATCCATCCGCGTACTTTAAGATTGGTCAAAAACATCCCTGCCTCCCTCCCCGGCGCAGTGATGATTTGTGTGACCAATTCTTTGCCACGTGTAGATCGCATATCCAATGCAATGGATTTCTTGCCCTTGTTCATGCCCGCCCAGAAATGGCTGTTGCCGTTCTGGTCGATCGGCCAACGCGTTGCATCTAGCCCCCCGCCAATTCGATCAAATCGAATGACCTCGGCACCCATTTGTGCGAGCGTCATACCAGCAAGTGGAACGGCGACAAAAGCTGACCCTTCTACGATGCGCATGCCCTGCAAAATATTGTTCATGACGGGTCCTTCCATGTGATCTCGGCTTGCATGCCTTTGTGTTCGTGAGGGACCCCCGTGCAGAGTTTCATGCCGTTGTCGGTCACGTCATGGCCAAAGAGGTATAAATCATCGTCACAGAACATTGGGTGGATGCCACGGTAACGAAACGTCTTGGGGCTGTGTTTGGTATGATCCACCGCTGCGCTCATCAACAGAGTGGCCTGCAATGGGCCGTGCACAACAAGTCCAGGATATTTTTCAACCTTCAGGGTGTAGGACAGATCATAATGGATGCGATGTGCGTTGAACGTTGCAGCTGAATAGCGAAACAACATGGCGTTGTTCACGGCCACAGGTTTTGCAAAAGCATGTTGGGGCGGTACTGGGCGCTTTGCTGGAGGCAGATAGATCCGTGGGATC
This sequence comes from uncultured Paracoccaceae bacterium, assembly GCA_947498415.1. Taxonomy (GTDB): domain Bacteria; phylum Pseudomonadota; class Alphaproteobacteria; order Rhodobacterales; family Rhodobacteraceae; genus Cognatishimia. The sequence continues at coordinate 312,619 of CANMKB010000001.1, read as the reverse complement.
GGCAGATAGGCTAGGGTTTGTGTCTCGGTCACAGCCACTATGCCGTTTTCTGACACTTCGTGCCGAAGATGGACCAGAATCAAATCATCAGATTTCTGATCCACGCTTTCGATGGCGGATGTTTGGATTAAATCTGCACCCACGTGCATGGGGGCATGAAAGTTGACCTCCCCACTGGCCCACATACGGCGGGGTAGCGCAATGGGGGGCAAAAAATCTCCACGTTCAGGATGCCCGTCACTCGAGATCCGGTTCATCGGTACCTTCGGCGCGAATGCCGACCAATGCCACAAAGGCGGGATAACATCTCCTTGCTGCGGAACTTTGACACCGTTGTCAGGAAGTGTCGCGTGAAGCATTTGAGCGATTTCGATCCCTAGTCTACCGCTTTGTGTTTGGGTGCGACCGACCCATTCTTGAATGTTCTGATTATGCACAGCCCAAGTCTCCGATTTTTAAGCTGACAGAGATTGTGGGGTTCTATGAAGGATTAAATCAAATGATTTTAATGACTTGGCGGGATGCGACAGTATACAGTTTGCGCTAACGCCGCGGGTGCGAAATATGAAAACCCTTCTTTTCGCTTACTTTTTCGCGATGAGGTGATGTAATGCAGGTCCCTCAAAAGGGAGCATTTTTATCAATGAATACAAGGGTATGCAGAAAATGAGCGTCGAATATCGTATATCCTGTGACGCATGTCTATTTTCAAAGCCGTTCAAGTGTGATGGATACGCTTTGAAAAAAAAGAAACCAGATCGTTAAATCCGGTTTCTGAATACAATATGGCGGTGGCGTTAGCCTGCTTTTGAAAGATCAGAAATAAAGGCATCTAGATTGCCTTTTCTCTTATCCAGCATTGCACCAATTTCACTTTTCTCGGTCAAACGCAGACTGATGCCTTCGATGATCATATCGAAAAACAGATCTTTGCCTGATTTATCAGAGACTAGGAAGTTCAAAGCGAAGGGCGCTTCGCCACGCAGATGTGCGGTGCCTTTAACTTCGTAAAAGCTCTTAACTTTGCGTGCTCCCGTGACTTCGATCCGGCCGCCGGCAAATTCGTTAAACCGTTTGCCGTATTTCCGCGAGATGTAGCCAGTAAAGGCGGACACATACGCTCGCTCTTGAGATTTGTTCAGGCGTCGGGCATCTGCGCCCAATGCAGAACGTGCAATGACGCGCACGTCGCCATAACGGTTAAAGATACGCTCAAAATCTTTGATCATCGCCGGCACGGATTTGCCCGATGCGATGACTTTGTTGATATCTACAACAACCTTGTTCACCAAAACTTCGGCCTGTGCACTGGTCAGCGCAAAGGCTTGGATTGGGGTCAGTGATGTAGCTGCTACGGCAGCCAAAAAAGTGCGGCGTTTCATACGTTATTCCAGCTCTGCGTATGGATCATCATAAGGGTCGAGATAGGTATCAGATTGGTCGCCACCAAGTTCAAAACGGCGATTCTGAAGGTAAAGAATTCGTGCCTGCGCGTAACTGTCTGCGCTGTCATACAAAATTGAATCAATTGTTCCGCGCAACTCATAGCGATCACCCATGCGATCCGCCACATTGGCCGCAGTGCCCACGAATTTCTCGGGCGAGGGCAGCAAGGTGGATACAGGATCTAGCGTGAAATCCAGAATTGTGCCGATCGCATCACGTTCAGTGGATGGCCCGAGAAGCGGCAATTCGACGTAAGCCCCTTCTTTCATGCCCCAAACATGAAAGGTCTCGCCAAAATCAGTTTCTCGACGCGGCACTTTTAGGTTGCTCGCAGGGTCAGCGATACCGCCCAAACCAATCGTAGAGTTAAAAAGGAAACGGAACGTGTTGTTCCCAGCGCCGCGCAAATCGCCCTGAAGTAGGTTGTTTACGATGTCAGCGGGCAGGCTGAGATTGTCTGCAAAATTCGAAACCATGGTCCGCGCTTCTTCAGGAATGGCGGTGCCATAGCCATTGGAAACTGGACGGAAAACGACTTTATCAACCTTGCGGTTGAATTCATGTATTTGGCGGTTGGACTCTTCGTTTGGGTCATAGACTTCGTTAGAAGAGACAAACTGATCACTTGACGCACACGCAGACAAAGCGAGTGCGCCGCACAACACAACAAAAGAGCGCGTGAGAGCGCACGAGGTATTTTGAATTTTCGGCAGCACGAGGAATCTCAACTTTAATCTGTGTCTTCCATTTAGTTTACAGATTGAAAATGCCTACACCTAGCTTGGTTTTCTCAAAAAGGTTGTGGCAGAAGGGTAACAGGCTAAAGGCCGCTTACTTCAAAGTAACTTTGTCCAGATATTGAGCAATCATCATTGTTCAATAGGCAAAATCTTCACCATGATTACGCGCCGAGATCAAAACCATTCTGGTTTAGAAGAGCTGCGGGCCGTTCGTCGGGAATTTTGTGCGCTTATTTGGGCTGTTGGTATTTTTGGTGCCTTTTGCAATATCCTTATGCTGTCTGGCCCGCTTTACATGCTTCAGGTCTATGATCGCGTGCTGAGCAGCCGGTCGGTTGAAACGCTTGTCGCGCTGACGCTATTGCTTGGTTTTCTGTATGGTATCATGGGGCTGCTTGATTTCACGCGTGGTCGCGTTCTGGCAAGGATAGGGGCACGTTTTCAAAGTAAGCTTGACCGTCGTGTATTTGACGCGGCAATTTCTCAAACCGCGCGGGGTGACGGCTCACGCGCAAAAACTGCGCTTGCAGATGTCGAAACCATTCAACGTGTTGTTATGTCGCCAGCGCCAAATGCGCTTTTTGATCTGCCTTGGACGCCCGTTTTTTTGATTGGTATTTCGATTTTCCATCCGTGGTTGGGATATTTGTCAGCCGCAGGCGGGGCGATGTTGATACTTATCGCGTTTTTGAATCAAAAACTGTCACGCGCCCCGCAGGAACGTGCAAATATGTCCTCGTACAATGCAGCCCTCATCGGAGAGAAACTTCGATCAGAGGCTGAGATGGTCCAAAGCCTGGGGATGCAGGAACATGCCTACGGCCGATGGCAGGCAATGCGGGCTAAATCTTTAAATACGCAGGTGGTGTTGAGCGATCTGGTCGGCGGATTTGGCACGTTAACCAAGACATTTCGGCTTTTTTTGCAATCTGCAATGCTGGGGCTAGGCGCATATTTGGCAATCTTAGGCGAACTGTCTCCTGGGGCAATGATCGCGGGATCAATCCTAATGGGGCGTGCGCTAGCACCAATAGAGCTGGCAATAGGGCATTGGGCAAACTTCCAACGTGCGCATCGCAGTTGGTGGAACCTTGCACAACTTTTGACCGCTGCACCGCCTAATGAGGCACGTACACAGCTGCCAGTTCCAAAAGCCAAATTGGATGTGCAGTCTGTTACGCTGATACCGCCGGGCCAATCTCAAGCAACGCTGCGGTTGGTGAACTTCACGGTCAAACCGGGTGAGGCTTTGGGTGTTATTGGGCAGTCAGGCGCAGGGAAATCCACTTTGGCACGTGCGCTGACGGCATCCTGGAGACCTGCAGGTGGGAAAATTCGCCTCGATGGGGCAGCGTTAGAGCAATATGCCCCCGAGCACCTAGGTGAATACATCGGACATCTGCCGCAACGTGTGCAGCTCTTTGATGGCACAATTGCCGAAAACATCGCGCGCCTTAGCTTGCAAATAGATTCTGAAAAGGTGGTCGCTGCCGCGAAAAAGGCGGATGCGCACAACATGATTTTACAGCAGCCAAATGGATACGAGACACAGTTATCTAGTACTGGGAGCATGCTGTCTGGAGGGCAAATCCAGCGGATTGGCCTCGCCCGTGCACTATACTCAAACCCAGTTTTGTTAGTTTTAGATGAGCCGAACTCAAACCTTGATCATCAGGGTGAAGAGGCCTTGAACAATGCGATCAGAGGTATGAAAGCAGATGGCCGCTCTGTTGTTGTTATGGCTCATCGCCCCTCAGCGATCAAAGAGTGTGACACTTTGTTAATGCTTGAAGCGGGCAGTGTGAAAGCCTTTGGTCCCCGAGATGACGTGTTGCGAAACGTAGTGCGCAATCACTCTGATATTAGCCGCTCTCAGTCCGTCGGAGGAGTGCGGTGACACAATCAGATAGCACTTATTCAGCACGCGGCTTTTTATGCCTTGGCTTGCTAAGCCTTTTGATTTTGGTCGGTGGCTTTGGCATCTGGAGCGTGGGAACTCAGATTTCGGGGGCCATCATCGCATCAGGTCGCATCGAAGTGGATCGAAATCGACAAGTTGTTCAACATTTATATGGCGGCACGGTCGCCCAAATTCTTGTGCATGAAGGTGACAGCATTCTGGCCGGCGATCCATTGATTCAATTGGATGACACCCTGATTACGTCAGAGATTTCTATCCTCGAGAGGCAACTTTATGAGTTTATGGCCCGGCGTGGTCGACTTGAAAGTGAACGTGATGATCTCGGCGCCATCAACTTTGAAAAAGAATTGGTTGAGGTGGCCAACAGAAAATCAGACATCGCAGACCTTATAGCCGGTCAGAAACGGTTGTTTTATTCACGGAAAACCTCTCTCCAAAAAGAAATTGAGCAGTTTTCTAGGCAAAAAACTCAAATTTCCGACCAGATTAAAGGGTTCGAAGCGCAGCATGCAGCTTTGACCCTACAGTTGGAGCTCATCAACGAAGAGTTAAGTAATCAACAGAATTTGCTCGATCGTGGGTTGGCGCAGGCCTCACGTGTTTTAAACTTACAGCGCGAAGAGGCGCAGTTGGCAGGGCAAATTGGCGAACTTCTCGCGAATAAGGCCCAGGCCGAAGGTCGAATGACCGAAATCGATATCGAAATTTTGAAAAACCAAGAACTTCGGCGCGAAGAGGCGATCTCTTCGCTTCGGGATATTCAGTTCAAAGAAATGGAGATACTCGAGCAGCGTAATATCTTACGTGAACGTCAGGCACGATTGACGATCAAGGCGCCAGTTTCCGGGGTCGTTTATGGTATGAACGTTTTTGCGGAAAGGTCAGTTATTCGCCCGGCCGACCCGCTCTTGTACATAGTACCACAGGATCGCCCACTGGTTATTGCAGCGCAGGTAGAACCAATTCACATTGAACAAGTGCTTGTTGGGCAGGGCGTAACCTTGCGGTTTTCAACCTTTGATCAACGTACAACACCAGAACTGTACGGGCATGTACATCAAGTATCGGCCGACATTTTTGTCGATGAGACGACACAGCAAAGCTATTATCGGGCTGAGATATTGGTGAATGACGGTGAGCATTTGAAACTTCCGGAAAACCTTGTTTTGATTCCGGGTATGCCGGTCGAATCCTTCATAAAAACCCAAGACCGCACCCCCCTGGCTTATCTGGTGCAGCCCTTCACCGATTACTTGGCCAAAGCTTTTCGCGAAAGTTAAAGACCGGACCGCGAAAGGTGAATGAACTGCCGTTTTCACGCTTTCAAATTGGTGCAGGCAATCATAGCCTGCGCACATAGTTGATTAGGAGCTACGCTATGAGTGGATTTGAGGCAAACCTCGCGAAAATGGGTGTGACATTGCCAGAGGCCCCAGCCCCGGCCGCAAATTATGTTCCATACGTTCTGTCTGGAAATTTACTGCATGTGTCAGGTCAGATTTCTGCAACGGCGGATGGCTTCACGACTGGTAAAGTCGGGTCAGACCTAAGCGTTGACGAAGGTGCCGCGGCCGCAAAAACGTGCGCGATTGCTCTGCTGGCTCAGGTAAAGGCCGCTTGTGGTGGTGATTTGGATCGTCTGGTGCGCGTTGTGAAATTGAATGGTTTTGTCAATTCGACACCGGAATTCGGCGATCAGCCAAAGGTGATCAACGGCGCCTCTGATTTTCTTGCAGAGGCTCTTGGTGAAGCTGGGCGTCATGCGCGCTCTGCAGTGTCTGCCGGGTCTTTGCCATTTGGGGTTGCTGTTGAAATTGATGGTGTATTTGAAATCAAATGATACGGCTGGATGCAGCATTTCTGAAAGCACCTCTTGCACATCGCGGCTTACATGATGTGCAAGATGGGCGCCCTGAAAACAGCCGCGCGGCCATTCAGGCCGCGATTTCAGCTGGCTACGGGATCGAGATTGACCTTCAGCTGTCAAAAGATCATCAGGCCATGGTGTTTCATGACTATGACCTCGCACGTTTGACCACAGCTAAAGGCTTGGTGAATGCGCTCGATGCGGTGTCACTTAAGGCTATTTCACTTAAAGGTGGTGCAGAGGGTATTCCCACTTTTTCTGAAGTATTAGAATTGGTCGCCGGGCGGGTTCCTTTATTGGTGGAACTAAAAGATCAAGACGGTCAGATGGGCAAGAACATTGGCCCATTAGAAGAGGCCGCGGCGCAGTGCCTTGTGGACTACGGTGGCCCAGTTGCGTTGATGTCGTTCAACCCTCATTCGGTGAAACGCCTTTCTTCACTATGCCCGAATATCGCTTGCGGTTTGGTCACAAGCGCCTTTGATCCCAAAGCGTGGGCGCCGCTGGATGAAACGGTGTGTGACCATCTAAGAGACATCCCAGACTACGATCATGTCGGAGCGAGTTTCATAAGCCATGAAATGGCAGACCTTGATCGGCCTCGGGTTCAGAACCTAAAGTCAAAAGGCGCAAACATTCTGTGCTGGACTGTAAAGTCGCCTGAAGCAGAGGCGCAGGCGCGTCGGGTTGCCGAAAATGTGACCTTTGAGCAGTATCTTGCCCCAATCCCTGCTTGATCACACATAGAACCGGGCCACATAACGACAAGGCGGGGGCGTATGATGGCTGAAACAGCGATAGAAATTCAAATTCATTCCAATCTGCTGGGCATTTCCCCTGCGGATTGGGACGCATGTGCTGAACCATTGGCCGGCGGTGGAACGCGGCCCACTGACCCATTTACCACCTATCGGTTTCTTAAGGCGTTGGAAGACAGCGGCTCGGTTGGTCCGGGCACAGGTTGGCAACCGCAGTACGTCACCGCCCACTCAGATGGCGGGATGATTGCTGCTGCACCCTTATTCGCAAAGGGGCACAGCCAAGGGGAGTATGTGTTTGACCACAATTGGGCTCATGCCTATGAGAATGCGGGTGGCCGATACTATCCAAAGCTTCAGATTGCGGTCCCTTTCACACCCGTTTCTGGGCGGCGATTTCTGGTAAAATCGGGTTTTGAAGAAATTGGACAGGCTGCACTATTGCAAGGTGCCTTGCAGCTGGCCAAAAACAATCAGATGAGTTCTGTGCATGCAACCTTTTGTACTGAAGAAGAGGTACAGGTTGGAAAGCAACTGGGGCTTTTGCATCGCACCGGGCAGCAATTTCATTGGGTGAATGAGGGCTATCAAGATTTTGATGCGTTTTTAGCGTCACTGAGTTCTCGTAAACGCAAGAACATCCGAAAAGAGCGTGAACGAGCGCGTGCCTTTGGTGGAGAGATAAAATGCTACTCAGGTGATGACATTAGGCCTGAGCACTGGGATGCGATTTGGACGTTTTATCAGGAGACCGGTAGCCGCAAATGGGGCACGCCTTATCTCACCCGCGCCTTTTTTGAGATCGCACATGCCACGTTGCGAGACGACATTCTTTTGGTTCTTGCAGAGCGACACGGATCACCAGTGGCCGGGGCGATGAACCTGATCGGCACAGATGCGCTGTTTGGCCGATATTGGGGATGCATAGAGCATCATCCCTGTTTGCATTTCGAAGTGTGTTATTATCAAGCCATCGATTGGGCGATCCAAAAGGGGCTGAAAACCGTCGAGGCTGGTGCCCAGGGTGAACACAAGTTGGCTCGGGGCTATCTGCCGGTGACCACGCATTCGCTACATTGGATGGCGGATGAAGGGTTTTCGGATGCTGTCGCGCGCTATCTCGTGGCAGAACGCGAGGCTGTCGCTGAAGAGATCGAAGTTCTTACTTCTTACGGACCTTTTCGGAACACGAAACAGGAGGACCATGAATGACTGAAAAGCTAAGCTCAGCCGCACGGGATGCCATGCTTGGACCATTGTTTGAAACTGGTTGGATTCTTCAGGATGAACGCGACGCGATTGCCAAGGAATTTGTGTTCAAATCCTTCATCCAAGCATTTGGCTTTATGACCCAAGCCGCCATCTGGGCTGAAAAATGGAACCACCATCCTGAGTGGTCGAATGTGTACAACAAAGTGAATGTGGTTTTAACGACGCATGATGTCGATGGGCTAAGTGCGCTAGATGTAAAGCTTGCACGAAAACTGGATAGTTTGGTGGGCTAGGCGACGTGTCCCCTGCAGTATAAGGTGAGCTCTGAACGAGCTCACCGATGTCGTTTTAGATGGCGTCTAGCATCGCCTCACCCGCAGAGAGATTACACTCCCCAGGGTTTTCATCCAGCTGAAGAACCTTTACAACGCCGTCTTCGGCCATCAGCGCATAGCGCTTTGAGCGATCAAAGAAGCCAACAGGAGGGGCTGTGAATTCCATGCCCATGCCTTTGGTGAATTCGCTCGCGGTATCGGCAAGCATGTTAATGCCAGCATCGCCTGCGCCAGTGTCATTCGCCCAAGCCGCCATCACAAATGGATCATTCACAGCGACACAAATGATTTCATCAACGCCTTTTGCCTTGAGCGCTTCGGCGGAGCGAATGTAGCTGGGCACATGCGCAGTTGAGCAGGTGCCTGTGAATGCGCCAGGCAGGCCAAACAGTACGATTTTGCGCCCCTTAGACAGTTCGGAAACAGAGACGGTTTCCGGGCCTTCGGCACCCATTTTGGTCAATGTTGCATTTGGAAGTGTATCGCCAATTGAAATAGCCATGAGTCGCGCCTCTTTGATTGTAAACCTCTACCTTCTGGATATAGGGTCCAGCAAAATATCGGCAACATGTTTTAAGGAGTTCGCACATGCGCCATGTCGTAGTTGTTGGAGCTGGCCAAGCGGGCGCCTCTCTTGTTGCGAAACTGCGGAATTCCGGTTTTGACGGAAAGATCACTTTGATCGGTGAAGAGAAGGCCTTGCCGTACCAACGCCCGCCCCTGTCTAAAAAGTATCTATTGGGTGAGATGTCACTTGATCGGCTGTTTTTAAGGCCGGAAAGTTTTTACGAAGATCAGCGGATTGATCTGATGTTGGGGCAACGGGTGTCAGAGATTGACCCTGCCAACAAAACTGTTTCGGTGTCGGGGGAGGTTATCGCCTATGACGAACTTGTGTTCGCCACGGGATCGGCGCCGCGTAAGTTGCCAGCGGCCATCGGTGGAAAGCTAAAAGGCGTCTTCACCGTACGTGATTTGGCGGATGTAGACGCCATGTCTCCTTACTTTGTTAAAGGTAATCGGGTGCTAATTGTGGGTGGCGGTTATATCGGGCTCGAGGCCGCCGCTGTCGCGGCCTCCCGCGGGCTAGAGGTCACTTTGGTAGAGATGGCGGATCGTATTTTGCAACGCGTTGCTGCCCCCGAAACTTCGCAGTTCTTTAAGGAACTTCATGCATCCCATGGGGTGGAAATCTTAGAGGGCACCGGCCTTTCGGGATTGCAGGGTACAACTGATGTGCGCGGTGCGACACTAAGCGATGGATCAATCATTGAGGTTGATTTTGTTGTGGTTGGCGTTGGTATCGAGCCTGCAAGTGATCTTGCGCTCAGCGCAGGTGTGGATATCGAAAATGGCATCAAAACAGATGCCCGCGGTGAGACCTCCGTTCCGCATATTTGGGCTGCAGGCGATTGTGCTTCGTTCCCGTTTCAGGGTGCACATATCCGTTTAGAAAGCGTACCCAATGCGATTGAGCAAGCTGAAGTGGTTGCAGAAAATATTCTAGGTGCGGAAAAGGAATATGTGGCGAAGCCGTGGTTCTGGTCTGATCAATACAATGTAAAGCTTCAGATCGCAGGTCTGAATTCGGGGTACGAACGTGTGGTCACGCGCAAAACCGAAGGGGCTGGGACATCGTTTTGGTATTACCGTGGAGACACACTGCTTGCAGTGGATGCGATGAATGCACCTCGCGATTACATGATTGCCAAGAGGCTAATTGAAGCTGGGAAATCTCCAGATTCCACTGTCATTTCTGACCCAGAAACCGACCTGAAAGGTTTGTTAAAAGCGTGAGGATTATCGCAGGCAAATACCGTGGCACCGCTCTGGCGTCGGTGGGTAAGGGCGATGCTGGTGCACATCTACGCCCAACCACAGATCGCGTGCGAGAAAGCCTATTTAACGTCTTGGTCGGCGGCAAGCTGGGGGATCCGATCACAGATGCCCGCGTGCTGGATTTGTTTGCTGGCACTGGCGCTTTGGGTCTCGAAGCCTTGTCCCGAGGCGCGTCAGAAGTTTGTTTTGCCGATGATGGGCGCAAAGCCCAAAGCCTTATCCGCCAAAACATCAAGATCGCAGGGGCCAAGGCAGAAACGAAGTTGCTATCCGTCGATGTAACGCGCTTGCCTCAGAATACAGGATCGCCGTTTGATCTTGTTTTTCTGGATCCTCCTTATGGCAAGGGCCTTGGGGCAAAGGCCTTGCTGGCGGCGCATCGCGGGGGATGGATTGCGAATAATGCGCTCATCGTGTTTGAGGAAAATTCTCCACAGGTGGCACCAGCGGGTTTTAGAACTTTAGATCAGCGCAAGTATGGCGACACCCACGTGACTTTTCTGGAGCCTGAAGACACCTAGGTCGCTCTTACATTTCCATACACACAGTGCTGTCTTCAATGTGACCCGCTGTGTTTGAAATTATGCTATACTTCAAGTAGATCGCGGGCCACCAGCGCCGCTTATTGGATTTGGCGCCTCTTGGAACCGCATTGGATTCTAAGGAGGTACGTATGGTTCAGACAATCGGAAATCCGCTGACTTGGGGCGCAAAGGCGCTGGGCGACGCAGGGAAAACCGCAGGAGAAGTCGCCACACATCTAGGGAGCGCCGCTGATGCCGAGCCGCAATTTAGGGTGTTGGGTTTAGATGATATTCGCAATGCATTGTCCCTTGGGTGGCGCGATTTGATGCGCTTTCGCAGTGATGTTCTTGCATTGGTTTTCATCTATCCGATCATCGGGGTTGCCTTAGCCTTTCTCGCGTTTGAACGCGCCTTACTTCCCATGCTCTTCCCGCTTGCTGCTGGATTTGCGCTGCTCGGGCCAATCGCTTCGATTGGGATGTATGAGATCAGCAAGCAACACGAAGATACCGGCAGTGCAACATGGGGGAGTGCTTTGTCAGCGCTACGAAGTCGTGCCGTTGGCCCCGTGATGGTTCTTGGATCATTTATGTTAATGTGGTTCTTGCTATGGATGGCCGCTGCCTTTGGAGTTTATTCCATCACCTTGGGGCCTTCGATGCCGGAAAGCACGTTTGGCTTTTTTCAAGACGTGTTCACGACAGCAGCAGGGTGGAACATGATTTTGCTGGGATTTGCGGTCGGCAGTGTTTTTGCCGGTGTTGTTTTGGTTGTCGCGGCAATCAGTTTTCCGATGTTAATTGATCGCCCCGTTGGGCTGCCCCTTGCTGTGGTGACCTCCGTAAAAGTCGCCCGCGAAAATCCGGGTGTCATGATCATCTGGGGTCTGGTCGTAGCTGGGCTTTTGGCGATTGCAACGGTTCCCGTCTTCTTGGGATTGGTGCTTGTACTACCCTGGTTGGGGCACTCGACATGGCACCTGTATCGCCTTGCTGTCACATATAGTTAAGCAGAGATCTCTTTGAAAAAGGGGCTTCGCAATCGAAGCCCCTTTTTACTTATTCATAGGTTGGATGGAATTTTCCGGTGGGGGACAACGTGAAAATGTCCGCCCCGTTACGTGTCACACCAATAGAATGCTCAAACTGTGCAGACAGCGATTTGTCACGGGTCACAGCTGTCCAATCGTCAGCCAGGACTTTTGTTTCTGGGCGACCCAGATTGATCATTGGTTCAATTGTAAAGAACATGCCCTCTTCGAGCATTGGCCCGGTGCCCGGACGGCCGTAGTGCAAGACATTTGGTGGTGCGTGGAACACTTGCCCCAAGCCGTGACCACAGAAATCCCGAACCACACTCATGCGATGCCCTTCGGCGAAGGTTTGGATCGCATGTCCAATATCGCCAAAGGTATTGCCGGGTTTTACGGCCTCGATGCCTTTCATAAGGGCGTCATGCGTGATTTGGATAAGGCGCTCAGCTTTGCGCGAAAGCTTACCAGCCACGTACATGCGGCTTGAATCGCCAAACCAACCATCCAAAATGACGGTGACGTCGATATTCAGGATGTCACCATCCTTTAGCTTTTTGTCACCGGGGATGCCGTGGCAGACAACATGGTTCACTGAGATACAGCTTGCATGTTCATAGCCCTTATAGCCGATCGTGGCCGATGTCGTGCCGTATTCAGCAACCTTTTCGGTGATAATTCGGTCAATTTCACCGGTGGTCTGGCCGGGGAATACATGCTCGGCAATCTCATCAAGGATACGAGCTGTTACTGCGCCTGCTTTGCGCATTCCATCAAAGTCCACGTCTTGGTGGATCTTGATCCCATCCCGTGTGTGGCCAGCTTTGCCGATCATTTGCACTGCTCCGATTGCATTTCGTTTTCTCTATTTAGGGGGCTTTGCCAGAAAGAGCTAGGGGGTGAAGTCAGCGTTGAAAGGGGAGGGGGTGCCCGATTGAAATGTCGGTCGGGCTGATCCGGCATTCATAAGCGATTACTTCCACTCCGGCGGCGACCGCTTTGTCGAATGTCTTTGCATATGTTGGGTCAATGTCATCGGCCAACGTCACAAATTTAGCATCGGTGCGTTGAACGAGATAAAACATCATCGCGCGCTTTCCTTGCGCTACAACTTCGATCAATTCGTTCAAATGTTTCGTACCGCGTGCTGTGACGCTGTCTGGAAACTCTGCTTTTCCGATTTGGCGCGATAGAGTGACTGACTTCACTTCGACATATAGGTCAGGCCGATTTTCGCCATGAAGCAAGAAATCTATTCGGCTGTTTTCACCGTACTTCACCTCTGGGCGAATGTTTGGGTAATCAGAGAGCTCTGGTATTTCATGCGCGAGCAAAGCCTGCTTGAGCGCTCGGTTGGGAACGGATGTATCCACACCGGTAAAATGGCCGTTCTCGTGATCCACAAGACGCCAACCGTACTTGAGCTTTTTCTTTGGATCATCATTTGGTTCTAGCCAAATGCGGATGCCCTCGTCTTTCAGACCCAACATAGAGCCTGGATTGGCGCAATGGGCCGTGATTTCTGTGCCGTCTTCCAAGCGGGCATCGGCAAGAAAACGTTTATATCGTCGAAGGAGCGTAGCGGGCACGAGTGGAGCAGAAAAATTCATGGTCTATGCGTATCGCACCATGGCGTGGCTTGGAATGGTTTAGTGTGGGGCTGTGTGATCCTGCATTCGAATTGCGATCAAAGGTGACACACCCTATCTATAGGTAGAAGACAAAATGAGTAATACGCATGAGCTATTCTGATACAGCCAATAAGATCTTGGATGCCGCCGAACGCGTCGCCCGTCAGGGTGGGTATAACGCATTCAGTTTTCGCGACATTGCAAATGAAGTTGGAATAAAATCGGCGTCGGTGCACTACCATTTTCCAACCAAAGACGCGCTGGGTGAAGCCTTGGCCAAGCGCTACACCGAGCGCTTCATGAATGGGCTGGGAACGATCGACCCAACGGATGCAAAAGCTGCCTTGAAAAAATATGTCGATGCCTGCGGTGTCGCCCTAAAGGAAGATCACCTGATGTGTCTTTGCGGCATGTTCGGGGCCGAGATTCAATTGCTCCCCCAAGTCGTGGCAGAGCGGACCCAAGAGTTTTTTCAACATAATCTATCTTGGTTGGAAAAAGCTTATAGTGCTTTGGGCTTGTCAGCCGCGCAGTCCAAGGTTTCTGCCGCCCGATTGATCTCGACTGTAGAGGGCGCAATGATGTTGTCACGCTCTTTGAACGACATCTCTATTTTTGACAGTGTCACCGAAGGCATTGTCTAAGCTGTTTCGCCTTGCTTGACCGCGCAAGCCCGCTATCTTGCCGGCAATAAGGAGAGCACGATGCCCAACCCAACCGCCGCCATGCTTGTCATAGGGGATGAAATTCTATCCGGCCGCACACGCGACGCTAACGCCCACCACTTGGCCGGAGAGTTGACCAAACAGGGCATCGATCTGTGCGAAATCCGTGTGGTCAGTGATGATCGTGGTGCGATTGTAAGGGCCGTAAAAGACCTGTCGCGCAGCTATGAAAACGTGTTTACGTCGGGCGGCATTGGCCCAACACACGATGATATTACGGCCGATTGCATCGCAGAGGCATTTGCTGCCCATATTGATGTTCGATCAGACGCCAAAGCGTTGTTGGCCGACCACTATGCCTTAACAGGGCGCACCTTAAATGAGGCGCGGCTCCGCATGGCGCGAATACCGGATGGGGCAACGTTGATCGACAATCCAGTCTCTATTGCACCCGGATTCACGATAGGGAATGTACACGTCATGGCAGGTGTTCCGTCAGTGTTCAAAGCCATGGTCGAAAGCGTTCTTCCTCAATTGACCGGCGGGGCACCACTGGTTTCGCAAACGCTTAAACTGTTTAAGGGCGAAGGAGACCTAGCGGGCCCTCTTGGTGAGCTTGCAGTAGAATTCGATGATCTTTCTATTGGATCATACCCCTTTCAGGAAAATGGTGCCTACGGATCAAATATTGTCGTCCGCGGTGCTGATGCAAAACGGGTTGATGCAGTGATGGTTCAGCTGGAAAAGAGATTTGCATGACATTGCCTAGTATTCAAAAGCTCTATGACGTTGTCGAAGCGACCTGGCCGCCGGCTGATAGGCTGCAAGACGGCGCGGTTGTGCTGCGTGATGGCAAAGGGGGCGGCAAACGGGTGAGTGCCGCAACTCTTGAAGGCCATTTGGATGGGTTAGATCTTGAAAATGCCGAACGCATGATGCGCGAAATGGGACAGCCCGCGCTGTTTCAAATCCGTGAAGGCGATGATGAGTTGGATCGATTTCTACAAAACAAGGGCTATCGCATCATAGACCCGGTAAATGTGTACGCTGCGCCCGCAGTTGACATAGCGACCGAACGCCCACGGAGGACAATGATTATACCGGTGTGGGAGCCGCTAAAAATCATGGAAGAAGTGTGGGCCGTTGGCGGGATTGGGCCGGAACGGGTGAACGTGATGCGCCGAGGATGCGCACCCAAAACCGGTTTCCTAGGCCGTTTGCGTGATCAGCCCGCTGGAGCCGCGTTTTTAGGTGTGAGCAATGGTGTTGCTATGGTTCATGCCCTCGAAGTGCTGTCCAATTTTCGTCGAAACGGATTGGCCAAGGCCTTTATGCGCCAGTCTGCGTTCTGGGCGTTGGAAAATGGCGCAGAGACCTTGTCAGTTGTGACAACTCGCGAAAATATGGCGGCCAACAAGTTGTATTCTGGGTTGGGAATGACATTGATTGGCGCGTATCATTATCGCATCAAAGATTAGGCAGGGTCGTCTATTTAATGAAACGGCTTAAACTTGCATCACTTATTTGTCTGTTTCCTTTGGGGGTTCAAGCGCTCGAGCTTGTCATGCCCACCGGAAGTATTCTCGCTGTTGATAAAGTCAGCGAAAGCGGAAGCTATGCTTTACCAGATGGCCCTTTTGCTGAAGGGTTTTTGTCGACCCGGCAAATCAATGGCTTTGTTTCGCGGCAAGTTTGGTCGTATGCGAGCAATGATATCACCACGGACCAGCTGATTGATCCGTTGAGGCAGCAAATTCAATCTGAAGGCTACGCCGTGTTGTTGGATTGCGATGCCGAAAGCTGTGGCGGTTTTGACTTTAGATTTGCGACCGAAGTGCTGCCAGCACCAGATATGTTTGTCGATTTATCCGACTATAGATTTTTGGCCGCTCTGCGGGACACCAGCGATGGTTTTGATGCCATCAGTGTTTTGGTCAGCCGAAGTGGCGAACAAGGCCTGACACAGTTGATTGCTGTGCAACCCGGCCCGAATGCGTTGGAGTTGCCGTTGGCAAAACCTGACATTTCGTTGCCGATCGCCACATTGGCTGACGCCGACCCAACCATTCCCACCGAGGTGATCAAAGCGCTGACATTGGGCGGCCACGTTATTCTAAGGGATTTGAACTTCGAAACCGGCTCGTCACAACTTGCGTCTGGGAGCTATGCTTCGCTATTGGCATTGTCCAATTACCTACAGGAAAACACAGCGACGAAAATTGCCTTGGTGGGCCATACAGACAGTGTTGGCGCGTTAGAGGGCAATTTGGCCCTGTCCCAAAAACGAGCGCAAGCTGTGCAAAGCTATCTGGTCAACCAACTCGGCGTGTCTGCCAATCAACTTGAGGCACGTGGTGTTGGGTATCTTGCACCAATTGCTGCCAATACTTCTCAAGAAGGTCGCACGGCCAATCGCCGCGTCGAGGCGATTTTGCTGACCAGTGAATAGACAAAAAAAATCCCCAGCAAATTGAGCTGGGGAAGGTAGGCTTATTTAGCCTCAGGGAAAATTCGAATTTGGTTACCAGTCGGTTGGGCCTTTGTCGGCGAACGCGTTCACCAAGAAATCGATAAAGGCGCGGACTTTAGGCTGGGTAAAGCGCCCGGGTGGGTACACCGCATAAATGCCCTGTGTTTCCATCGGAAGATCTGGAATTGCATCCACGACAAGACCTTTTTCCATCGCTTCCGCATAAAGAAAGCTTGGAAGGTATGCGATGCCGAGGCCGGCGACTGCAGCATTCAGCAAAGACTGGCCATCATTCACGCTCAACCAACCAGCAGTGCGCACTTGGCGTTTCTCACCCGAAGGCGCGGTCAGCTTCCAGACAGCACCATTGGACTGGCTGGAGTAATGCAGCAGTTTATGTTCGTTAAGGTCGTCAATTTTTTCAGGACGGCCATGTTTTTCAAAGTAGGCCGGACTCGCAATCATGCGTCGGGTTGTTTCTGTCAGCTTCCGTGCACGAAGTGAGCTGTCTTCCAGCTCTCCGATGCGGATGGCCATATCAAAGCCTTCGCTAATCAGTTCGACGTAGCGATTGTTCAGCACCATATTTACCGTGATATCGGGGAAGTCAGCCAAAAACTCACCCAGAACTGGGCTAAGGTGGTTCACACCGAAATCTGTAGCAACAGAGATGCGCAAAAGGCCGGACGGCGCAGATTGCATGGATGTGACCAATGCGTCAGCTTCGCCGGCATCATTTAAAACACGGCGCGCGCGGTCATAGTAAGCAAGGCCAATTTCTGTCGGGCTCACACGGCGGGTTGTCCGATTTAATAGACGTGCCCCAAGCCGTTGCTCCAGGCTAGAAACATGCTTGGAAACAGCGGATTTTGAGATGCCCATTTTCTTTGCAGCATCTGTGAAGCCGCCTTGGTCTACAACCGTGGCGAAAGCTTCCATTTCCGTTAAGCGATCCATTTCGCATTCCTCGTGGTCTATTTGTTGACCCATGTTTGATGGTCAATTGAGGCACGAAAGGGGCGCTTCGCGGACAATATCTAGATTTTATGTGTAATCGTTAATCTTATGGAAACAGAAGAATTTGGATGACAGGGAGGACGGTGTTAGGTGTTTTGAATAAGTTTGAGAATGTGGAGTGACCATGATCGCAGTTATATTTGAAGTTGAGATCGCCGCTGGTCGTAAGTCCGACTATTTGGATATCGCTTCCAGCCTGCGCCCCTTGCTCGAGCAGGTCGACGGTTTCATTTCTGTTGAACGCTTTCAAAGCCTCAGCAATCCAAACAAGTTGCTTTCCTTGTCTTTCTATAAAGACGAGAAAGCCGTGGAGGATTGGCGAAATTTGGTGAAACACCGAGAGGCTCAAGCCAAAGGTCGAAAGGGAATTTTTTCAAACTATCGGCTGAAAGTCGTCCAAGTTTTACGGGATTATGGAATGCATGATCGGGCGCAGGCGCCCGGCGATAGTCAATCTGTTCATCAGGACTAAACTGTTTCAAAGCGCGGCTGCGACGCGTGTCCCCTGATTGATCGCGCGTTTGGCATCCAATTCCGCGGCGACGTCCGCGCCTCCGATGAGGTGAAACGGTATATCCAATGCGACCAATTCATCCGCCAAACTGCGTTCCGGGTTTTGACCCGCGCAAATCACCACATGATCAACATCTAAAACTTCGGGGCGTTCACGCGCTTCGCCAAAGGAAATATGAAGCCCTTGGTCATCGATGAGTTCATAGTTCACGCCAC
Source organism: uncultured Paracoccaceae bacterium (assembly GCA_947498415.1). Classification (GTDB taxonomy): domain Bacteria; phylum Pseudomonadota; class Alphaproteobacteria; order Rhodobacterales; family Rhodobacteraceae; genus Cognatishimia. The sequence goes on along the minus strand of CANMKB010000001.1, from coordinate 294,434 downwards.
CTATCATCCGCACGTTTTTGTTGCGTAAAGTCAGGCGGTGAATCCAGCCCGTCGTTTTACCAAGCCCTTTGCCCAAAGCTTTGGCCTTACGTTGGAGCAAAATGACTTCACGCTCTGGTGCCGCAGGTTGTGCACCCTCTGGGGAGAGACCGCCGCGTTGATGTGCTGGGTCAGTCACCCCCCACTCCTTTAGCCAAGCTGGCAAGTCTTCTGCGGTACGATCATTTTCACTGACAAGAAACTCGGCCACATCAAAGCCGATCCCACCTGCGCCGATGATGGCAACTTTCGGGCCGACATGTTTTTTGTGTTTCAGGACATCCAAATATCCCAGTACCTTTGGGTGGTTTATTCCGTTGATTTCAGGTGAGCGCGGGGTGACACCCGTTGCAAGGATGACCTCATCAAAGTCTGTTAGAAGGCTGGGGTTCGCTTCTGAATTAAGCTTAACAGTAATCCCCATTTCAGCCAGCATCGTTTCATACCATGTGACGAGTCCCCAGAACTCTTCTTTGCCGGGCACTTGTTTTGCAACATTAAGCTGCCCGCCAATTTGCGCACCCTTTTCAAACACGGTCACAGAATGACCGGATTCTGCAGCTGTCAGCGCCGCAGCCAAGCCAGCCGGGCCAGACCCAACCACGGCGACCTTACGTGGATTGGCAGATTTTTTGATGTTCAAGTCCGTTTCGTGACAAGCGCGCGGGTTCACCAAACACGTGCTGATTTTTCCGCTGAAGGTATGATCCAAACAGGCTTGGTTGCAGGCAATACAGGGTGCGATGGTGTCGTTGCGGCCAGCTTGGGCTTTTAGAACAAAGTTGCTGTCAGCCAAAAAAGGGCGGGCCATGCTGACCATATCCGCGCAGCCTTCGCTGAGCACCTGCTCAGCGATTTCGGGTGTATTAATCCGGTTGGATGTGATGACAGGAATCTTGACGTGGCCGATGAGTTTTTTTGTGACCCAGGTAAAGGCGCGACGTGGGACGCTTGTGGCGATTGTTGGAATGCGGGCTTCATGCCATCCAATTCCGGAATTCAGCATTGTCGCACCAGCGTCTTCGATCGCTTTGGCAAGCTGGATCACTTCGTCAAAGGTCGATCCATTTGGCACTAGGTCAATCAGGCTGATGCGGTAGATTATAATAAAGTCTTCACCCACGGCTTCGCGGCAGCGTCGCACCACTTCGACGGGAAGGCGCATTCGGTCTTTATAAGAACCGCCCCATTGATCAGTCCGCTTGTTGGTATACGTGACTAGAAATTGGTTCAGCAGGTAACCTTCTGACCCCATGATTTCGACGCCATCATACCCGGCTTCTTTAGCGCGAAGGGTTGCCGTGACAAAGTCAGTGATTTGTTTTTCGATCCCGGCCTCATCCAACTCTTTGGGTGGAAACGGGGATATGGGTGACTTAATCGCAGAGGCGCTGACACAATCTGGTCCATATGCATAGCGACCCGCATGCAAGATTTGCATCGCGATCTTACCACCTGATTGGTGCACGCGCTCTGTGACGATCCTGTGGTTATTGATGTCTTCGGCGGAAAACAAACCAGCGGCACCCGGAAAGACGCCGCCTTCTGGATTTGGCGCCATGCCACCAGTCACCATCAAAGCCACGCCACCACGGGCTCGCTCTGCATAAAATTCAGCGACGCGGTTCCAGTCTTTGGTCTCTTCCAATCCCGTGTGCATAGACCCCATCAACACGCGGTTCTTGAGTGTTGTGAAACCCAGATCGAGTGGGGCGAGCATATTGGGGAAATTCGTCATGGCGGCCTTGGTCAGTTGATTGAACTGATTGTGCACATGCTGCTTCGAAATGTCTTTGTCTACGTGACGTAAGCTCTGGTTACGTCAATAACTCACATGGTTTCCAGGCAGTGACGCCGGAAGGCGCGTTTCAACATGTCGAGTTCCGCCCGCAGCAGATCAATTTCCGAACGAATGTCGCCCGCTAATGCTTCACCAGCAATTAGCGTAATGACGTCCAACGTTTCGTTGCTGTGCGTGTCGTTGATCAAGAAGGTTTGTACGCCGTCCGCGATGGCCGTGGTAGGAATTGGTATCCGAAGACTCCAACTTTGGGTGTCATGCTCTGCGATGTGAATGTTGTCGAGCGCTTGGTCACGGTGCATGACCTGAATCGCAGGCATTGGCGCATCTGCATCAGCTGTGCTGATGACGCCTTCCCAGATGCCTTCGAACAAACGTGTTTTTGTTAGGGTGTAAGCTGACATGATAAATTCCCTACATCTCGGCACGTGGACGGCGGCTGAATGTCAAATCCCGCAGGATCACTTGGTTCATTTCGGGGCCCTCAAAAATGAGGTCGATCCATGCTTTTTCGATGCGTTTCTCATTTAGTTTTGAGTACGCCAGATCAAATTCCACCATGATGTCTTCTTCGTGGAGCGGCAGTTCGCGCACTATCTGTTCAGTATTTGGGCCGTGTTTAATGTTAAGCCGTGCAAAGATTTCTAGCGGCTTTTCCATTTCAACAATCGTATCCATGCGGATCAAGAAATGCCGAGACAGATTGTGAAGCGCGTCCTTTGGCAGATCTACGACGAGGGATAGAAAAGACCCATCAAATCGAAAGACATCCATTCTTAGGCCATATGGGGCTAAGTCTTTCTCTCGCGTGTTTCGCAATTGGCGGAGCGTCAGCTCTGAAATTTCACAATCGTGAAATAGCGTCACTTCTGATCCCAAGGCCTCGCGTGTGCTTGCAGCAACAACACCCTTTGCAGGGAAACTTTCACGCCACAGGTGCGGACGCCATGCCCAATCGGTGCCATGCGGTTTGGGAAACGTATTTGACCCAATGATCGGCAGTGCCAGCTTGCTGTCTGCAACAGAAATCAAGGTGTCTAGATGCGTTCTCAGGCGTCTGGCTTGGTAACGTCGGCGACGCAACTCAGCCAGCTCAGCCTCTGGGGCCTCACGCGCGATTTGCGCCCAAAAACGTGCCACTCCGCGTTGGATTGCTTTGTGCCAAAGTCGATTTGATTGATGGCCCATCCTGCCCCGTCTCAACATGGTACTGATCGCAAATTGGAAACAATTTGCCGTCTTTTCTTATTTTGTATCCGATTGGTTTATTTCAGACAAACACCCAATGCCAACCTTTGATGTTAATTTTAGGGATTATTGCACAGATTGTGGATTTTGTACGGATTTCGCGGCCACTAAAGATGGAAACGGCTTTTTGGGGCTCGCCTTGGAGATGTTTGCCATCACAGATGTCAAGATGGCTCTACCGGCATCACCGGCCAGGGCACCGTCGATTGGTGCGTAAACGGCGACGGTTACAGCTCGTTCATTCACAGTCATAACCCCGCGCCAAAATTCTGGACTCGCGCCTGCAATCGCACGATCGCCGCCTTCATCCACTTTGAGTACCAACGCACCGCTGTCAGATCTGAAGGTCTGGGTCACTTGGCCTATCTTCTCAGAAACGTTAGCTAAATCTGCTCCTCCGGGAAACGCAGGGCTTGCACTCACTGTGATCAACCCACGATTTTGAGGCGCATCAGAAGCTGACTCTGCCAGTACAGCGCAATCTACAAGCAACGCAAAAGACTGATCGCTTTCGGTGGATGGGTCGACGCAATACCCGTCGGGTGCCTTAAGTTTAACGTCACCACCCGCAAGTGAAGTTTTACGCTGGCCTTCTGCTGTTCGCTTTGAAAACGGCTGGCCGCCGCCAAAGAACCCTTTTTGGGCCGAAGTTTTCCCGTCCGAACTGAGGCACCCCGTCAAAAACAATGAAAGTGCGAAAACCAAAGGGGCTTTTAGATGTTTCGTTGGCATCAACGCTTCAAGACCTATTCATTGCAAGTTTGATGCGAAGGCATAGTCGAGCGCTATGTCAGGGGCAAGAAAACCATGTGTACGACTGAGCAAAAACTCGCTAGGAATTTGTTATGAAATCCTATGCCGCACATGCAGACCTGATTGCGCCGGCGCACGATAGTGCCGGATTGCCGAGGCTATTTCTTGGGGTTTTCACCATTATCATTGCCAGCGTCGCGTTTAGCGCGAGCTTGGGGAAATTGCTTTATGGTCTCCCGAATGGAGAAGCTTTGGGCGCTGAAATAGCATCGGGTCAGACGGCGCGAGGCATTGTGATCGTACTGCTTTCATTTGGCGCGAATGTCGCTGCGTTGTGGGTCGCCATCCGTTTGGTGCATCAGCGAGGGATGCGGTCACTGTTTGGCAACACCGCTGTCGCTGTAAGCCAGTTTTTCAAAGTGTTCTGGGTCTCTTTAGGTCTTATCGGCCTTATTTTGTTGATCCCAATGCCAGAACCAATGCAGCCCGTGATTCACAGCCCATTGCAAGAGTGGCTGATTTGGTTGCCCTTGGGGCTGGGGGCGATTTTGCTGCAGGTCACGACCGAAGAGTTGTTGTTTCGCGGCTATCTGCAAAGCCAATTGGCCGCTCGATTTCGACATCCTGTGATTTGGATGGGCCTTCCAAGCGTGGTCTTTGGCCTGCTTCACTACCAGCCCGGATTGTTTGGCGAGGCGGCCTGGTGGGTGGTTGCGTGGTCGACATTGTTTGGTTTGATTGCCGCGGACCTTACGGCACGTTCGGGCACTCTTGGCCCCGCGATTGCGCTTCATTTTGTAAGTAACGTCAGTGCCATATTGATACTTTCGATGAAGGATCACTGGGATTCCTTGGCGTTGTTGACCACTGGATACGGCCCGGCCGATATCGAAACGATCCTTCGCGTTGTTCCTTTTGAGCTAATGACGCTGTTTTGCCTCTGGTTGGTTGCGCGCAATGCGTTAAGGCGGTAATTGCAATTCCTTAGAGTGCAGCTTATCTGAGCTATGTTTCGCGCAACTAGGGGTACAGCGTATGAACTGGGTCACAAATTACGTCCGTCCTCGGATCAATTCCATTTTCTCGCGTCGTGAGGTGCCAGAGAATCTTTGGTCCAAATGTTCCGAATGCGGCACGATGTTGTTTCATCGCGAGCTTAAGGAAAACCTGAACGTTTGCACCCAGTGTGAGCATCACATGGGGATCGCCCCACGTGATCGTTTTTCCGCGCTGTTTGATGGTGGCATTTTCACAGAAATCGAAGTGCCTGCACCGATTGCTGACCCTTTGCAGTTCCGTGACCAAAAGAAATACCCAGATCGGATGAAGGCGGCGCAAAAGAAAACCGGCGAAGAAGAAGCGATGCTGGTGGCCGAAGGTGAGATTGGCCGCACGCCCATCGTTGCCTGTGCGCAAGACTTTTCGTTCATGGGCGGCTCGATGTCGATGTACGTTGGGAACGCGATCATTGCGGCAGCGGAACGCGCTGTTGAGATGAAACGCCCATTGATTTTGTTTTCAGCGGCTGGTGGCGCACGGATGCAAGAAGGCATTCTGGGCCTGATGCAAATGCCGCGCACCACGATCGCGGTGCAGATGTTGAAGGAAGCTGGGCTTCCTTACATCGTTGTTCTGACGCACCCGACAACCGGAGGCGTTACCGCGTCGTACGCGATGCTGGGTGATGTCCATATTTCCGAGCCGAATGCGTTGATCGGTTTTGCCGGTGCACGAGTGATCGAACAGACTATTCGTGAGAAATTGCCCGAAGGGTTCCAGCGAGCTGAATATCTGCTGGATCACGGTATGCTCGACCGCGTGACCAAGCGCACCGATTTGCGTGAAGAGCTGATTACGATTGTACGTATGCTTCTTCAGTTGCCACCTGCCGTTGCAGGCGACTTGCCAGCGCCAACAAACGCAGAAGTTGAAAACGACGAAAACGAAGCAAAAAGTGAAAATGTTGAATAACATTTAGCCGGAATTGAACCTACAAATGACGCGCCTTGCATTGAGCAGGGCGCGTTTTTTCGTTAGCGCTGATCGTAACGACGACTCTGCTCAAAGGTGGCTTTATGGCTGCGCAAAACTCTGACGTAATCCTAGAGCGTATGATGACGCTCCATCCGAAAATTATCGATCTGACGTTGGATCGTGTCTGGCGCTTGCTTGAGGCATTGGGCAACCCGCAGGAACAGTTGCCTCCCGTGGTTCATATCGCAGGCACCAATGGCAAGGGTTCAACCCAAGCGATGATCCGCGCCGGGCTAGAGGCCATGAATGCCAAAGTGCACGCATATACCTCTCCGCATTTGGCGCGGTTCCATGAACGTATCCGCCTTGCTGGGGAGTTGATCACCGAAGAGCACCTGACCAAAATTTTGGATGAGTGCTATGCCAAGAATGGTGGGATCGACATCACCTATTTCGAGATCACCACATGTGCTGCTTTGCTTGCCTTTGCACGAACGCCCGCAGACTACACTTTGTTAGAGGTTGGACTGGGCGGTCGATTAGACGCGACTAACGTGGTTGATCCGAAGTTAACGGTGATTACGCCAGTCTCCATTGATCACGAACAATTCCTTGGCAACACGTTGGCCAAGATTGCTGGCGAAAAGGCAGGGATCATCAAACGAGGTGTGCCGGTGGTTGTGGGGCCTCAGAAAGACGAAGCGCTTGAGGTGATCGAAAACACGGCAATGCGGTTGGGTGCCGCTGTTTTGGCCTATGGTCAGCATTGGCATGTCACAACAGAGCGCGACCGGCTGATCTATCAGGATGAAAACGGATTGTTGGATTTACCCATGCCAGCGCTTATGGGGCACCACCAGGTGCTAAACGCGGGTGCTGCTTTGGCATCCCTGCGGTATCTGGGTGCAGACGAGGCGGCCTGTGAAGCAGCGATGGTGAATGCCAGCTGGCCTGCGCGGATGCAGCGCCTAAAGTCAGGCCCATTGGCAGAACAAGCGCCCGATGCTGAACTATGGCTTGATGGTGGGCATAACGCAGCTGCGGGCGAAGCTTTGGCGGCATTGCTTGAAACATTGCCAAAACGCACAACGCATATGATTTGTGGGATGTTAAACACCAAGGATGTCACAGGATATCTGAAGCCGCTTGCAGGCGTGGCCGACGGCCTTGTCGCCGTTACTATTCCAGGTGAGGCAAATACGCTTCCAGCAGAAGACACGGCGCAGGCCGCTGAGACAGTTGGGTTAAAGGCGCGTGTTGCCAAGGATGTTCGCGAAGCTTTGCGCCAAATCACTCAAGACACCCCAAATGCACGGGTTTTGATTTGCGGATCTCTCTACCTTGCGGGCGCCATACTGCGTGAAAACGAGTAAGGATATCCATACCGCAAAAAAAGTGAGCCTTCTAAGCCTTTGAAACGACTCACTTATGCGAATCGAAGTGTAGATGATTCGGAAAATTCGAATCAACACCTCTTGACCGATTCGTTTGTGCCTGCGTATAGTGAAGTCAGCAGAACTTTTTTCAATGATGGCAGTGGGATAGGGGGTGGCCGAGCAGCGCCTTTAAATCCCAGTACAGGCAAAACTATCGACGGTCAGGGGGTGCAATTTGCACCCCCTGATACGTTTTCAGATCATCATTTTGGCATTCGAATCACTCTGCGCGACCCCAATCCGCATCTTGCATCTCGCGCAGGCGACTGGCGGATCTTTCAAACTCAAAACTGCCAGTGCCTTCGACATATAGCATTTCTGGCTCTGCCGCTGCAGAGCAGATCAAGCGGACCTTGGCCTCGTAAAGCGCATCAATCAGCGTCACAAAGCGCTTTGCTTCGTTAAAGTTGTTGCGGCTCAGGCGCGGAATATCTTCGAGGACCAGAACTTTGAGTTCCTTGACGATTTCCAAGTAATCACCGGGCCCCAACATCTTGCCGCAAAGATCATAGAATGTGGCGCGACCGACACCATTGCGAAAGGCCGGGATTTCCACTTCGCGGCCTTTGATCGACAGCATGAGAGGGCTTGCAGCGCCGCCCGTGAGATCGTGCCAGATGGCATTGATTTGTGCCCGCGCTTCGCTGCCTGCTTGTACAAAGTAAACTTGTTGGCCGGTTAGGCGGTTCTGGCGGTAGTCAGTTGGGCTGACCATCTCATGAACCACCATCTTATCCTTCAAGATATCGATGAAGGGCAAAAACAACTGTCGGTTCAGGCCGTTTTCATAAAGGTCATCCGGAACCCGATTAGACGTGGTCACAACCGTGACACCGGCATCAAACAACATCTGAAACAGACGCCCGACAATCATAGCATCTGTGATGTCTGTGATTTGCATCTCATCAAAGGCCAACAGTCGAACTTGTTCGATCACCTTCGCTGCCACCGGGGCCAGCGCGTCATCGACACCTTCTTGGCGGGCTTGGTGCATCCCTGCGTGAATTTCCTGCATGAAAGCGTGGAAATGGACCCTGCGTGCCGGCACATCGACAGCATCAACGAACATATCCATCAACATGGATTTGCCGCGTCCAACGCCGCCCCAAAGATAGAGGCCTTTCATTGGTTCAGGGGCTTTCGCTTTCCGAAACCACCCGCCGGATTTTTTGGGGGCTGGCGCAGCCAAGCCGGCGCGAACGCGTTCAAACTCGGGGAGGACGGACTCTTGCGCCGGGTCGTGGGTCAATTCGCCTGCCGCAACCTTGGCGGCGTAGATTTGTTCTACAGTGCTCATACGACTTCCTTAGCGCGCTGAGAAGAGGCATGGAAGCCGCTGATAGGCATCAGTTTACGTTGTGTGCTGAACACAAATAGTGAATTGACCACAAGTGGTATCTATTTGCATCTTAGACGGGTGGAAAAGGATGCTGGCATGCAAGCGCGAACCCCTCTTTTGACGCCAGTATTGATTGCTGGCTGTATCATTATTCTGATCTCGTTTGCGATCAGGGCCAGCTTTGGGGTTTTCCAAATTCCGATCGCTGAAGAATTTGGGTGGCTTCGTTCTGAATTCTCTTTTGCGATCGCCATCCAAAATTTGGCCTGGGGCATTGGGCAGCCCATCTTTGGTGCGATTGCTGAAAAAATTGGTGATCGCAAAGCCATCATTATGGGCGCTTTGGTTTACGCAGCAGGTCTGGTTCTGTCTTCCTTTGCAGTCTCTCCTGAGGCACACCAGATGTATGAGATCCTGGTTGGCTTTGGGGTGGCTGGAACCGGGTTTGGCGTGATCCTCGCAGTTGTGGGGCGGTCGAGTTCTGATGAAAACCGTTCAATGTCGCTGGCGATTGCAACTGCTGCGGGCAGCGCAGGCCAGGTTTTTGGCGCACCAACGGCCGAGTGGATGCTTGGCTTTTTAAGTTGGCAAAACACATTCCTGGTGTTCGCGGCTGCCATTCTCGCGGTTTTGATGACGCTGCCGATGATCAAAGCCCCAGCGGCCAGTAAAGCTGAGCTGGAAGAAAGCATGGGCAGCATCCTCAAAAAGGCATTTCGTGACCCATCGTATACGTTGATCTTTCTGGGATTCTTTTCTTGTGGCTACCAATTGGCCTTTGTAACGGCGCACTTCCCAGCCTTTGTCACAGAAGTTTGCGGGCCGATTGACCCTGCAGGGATACTCGCCTCAGTGGGTGTCACCACCACGTCACAGCTTGGGGCTTGGGCCATCGCGTTGATTGGCTTGGCCAATATTGGGGGAACGTTATTCGCAGGATACCTTGGGAAGCGCTACTCTAAGAAGTACTTACTTGCTGCGATCTACACAGGGCGCACCATTGTGGCGGCGGCCTTTATCCTAACACCAATGACACCGACCACGGTGATATTGTTCTCGATTGCGATGGGGTCTTTGTGGCTCGCGACTGTGCCGTTGACCTCGGGGCTTGTCGCGCACATCTACGGCTTGCGTTACATGGGCACGCTTTATGGAATCGTGTTCTTCAGCCACCAACTTGGTAGCTTTATGGGAGTCTGGCTGGGCGGTCGGATGTACGACCTTTACGGAAGTTATGAGATGGTGTGGTGGATCGGCGTGGGTGTCGGTGCATTTAGCGCCGTTGTTCACCTGCCGATCCGAGAGCGTCCGATGGCCGCCTCTCCGGCCTAACTAGGCCGCCTCCTCAGCGGTGAGTAGCCCCTCTGATACCAGTCGATCAGCCCAACCCTGTGGGTTGGTAAATAGATGGGTTTTCCATCCACGAGCACGCGCCGTGGCGATGTTGTCTTCGCGATCATCCGCGAAAATCAGACGGTCGGGTTCAATGCCGGTGTCTTCTTCAACCATTTCGTAAATACGATTGAAGGGTTTCACCTGTTGCATCCGGCCAGAGACATACTTGCGGTCAAATTCGTTGAGAATGCCATAGGTCTGAGCCGCTCGATCCCAGATGTCGTCTCCAAAGTTAGAAAGCGCAAAAACAGGCACACTCTTAGAGCGCAAAGCCCGGAGCAATCGCCAAGAATGATCAATCGCGGGGCTCGCCATATCGAACCAATTGTCGTGCCACATACGGATCTCATCACCCCACTTCGGGTGTTCTTCTGCAAAAGCGTAAACGCGATCTTTGATCGGTGCCCCCAAATCGATGTCATTGTTCATGTCGTGCATATCGAGTTCACCGAACATTTGTTTGCGGCGTTCTTCCCCAATTGCGCCGTCGTAAAACCGCTCTGGATTCCATTCGATCAAGACGTTCCCGACGTCAAAAATGACAGCTTCAATAGGCATAAATAGATCCTAACTCTGCGGTTTAGCGGCTTTTGCCGCACGGATTTCGCGTTCTAATGCATCTAGGAAACGGCTGCGGTCGGCTTTGGAAAACGCTTTGCCGCCACCCTGACGAAACGGATCAGCGGAGCGCAAATCGGTCATCAAATCTCGTACAGCCAAGGCCTGACCGACATTGCGTTCGTTCAAGGCTTCACCGTTGTGCTTGAGCACCTTGGCGCCGGTCTCAACGCATTTCGCGGCCAAGGGGATATCTCCGGTGATCACCACATCACCTAGGCCCGCGCGTTCAGCGATCCACATATCGGCCACGTCGGGCCCGTCTGGCACAATGACGTTTTCGATCAGCGGATTCATTGAGGGGCGCAAGCCGCCATTGCTGACAACATACACCTTTAGCTTATGTCGAGTGGCGACGCGTTCGACCTCGGCTTTGACCGGGCAGGCATCTGCATCGACGTAGATTTCTGTCACTTCTTGGCTTCTTCCTTCAAGCGCTTTTGCGTGGCTTTCTTTTCGGCCATGCGTTCTTCGCGTTTGACTTTGAATTCGTCCGGAATAGGCATCCGGTTAAAGGCGTCTAGCCCGGCGATGCGGTACGCTTCGGCAAGCGTCGGATAGTTGAAGGTGTTTTCAACAAAGTAGTCCACGGTACCCTTAAGATTTAGCACCGCCTGCGCAATATGGATCAGCTCTGTCGCGCCTTCGCCCACAATCTGTACGCCCAGCAAACGGCGCGTTTTAAGCGACAGCAGCATTTTCAGCATACCGTGCTCAAGGCCCATGATATGCCCTCGCGACGTTTCGCGGAATCGCGCAACGCCGACTTCATAGGCGATACCGCGTTCCTGCAATTCTTCTTCGGACATGCCGCAAGTTGAGATTTCTGGAACAGAATAGATGCCATACGGGAACCAAGGGCTTTCTGGCAAAGTTGGTGTTTCAAGCGCATGACACGCTGCAACTCGCCCCTGTTGCATCGAGGTGGATGCAAGACTTGGGTGCCCAATCACGTCGCCCGCTGCATAAATGTGCGGCACCGACGTTTGATAGTTTTTACGCTCAACCGAAATCCGTCCGCGGTGATCGGTCTCAAGGCCGACGGCACTTAGGTTTAATCTATCTGTCGCACCCATGCGGCCAGCTGCAAACAACAGCATTTCAGCGCGAACATGGCGACCGTTTCCAAGGGTGACCTCGACCATATCGCCGTGTTCTTCAATCTTTTCGATTTCTGATCCCAAACGGAGATCAACACCATTTTCCCGAATTTGGTGGGTGAAATCCTGGATAAGCGTTTTGTCGATAAAATCGAGAAAACTATCTCGGGGTTCGATCAGCGTGACGCGGACATCTAGCGCAGAAAACATGGTTGCATACTCAACGCCAATCACACCAGCACCCACGACAACCAGCGAGCGTGGGATGGTCGCCATGTCGAGGAATTCGTCGCTGTCCAAGATGTTCTTGCCGTTAAACGGTACAGTATCTGGGCGATAGGTTTTGGTGCCGGTCGCAATCAGGAAATTCTCGGCCGTGAGGTTTGTGGTTTCCCCACCCTCTGTCGCAACTTCGATTTCGTTGGGGCCAACGAATGTGGCGACACCGTTCAATGTGTCGACGTGATTGCGATTGAACTGATGTTCCAGCACATCCACTTCGTAGTCGAGCGTCATGTGCAAGCGTGCTTTGAGATCTTCTGCTTTGATCTCTTCTTTGACACGATAGCTGCGTCCGTAAAAGCTACGCTCACGCCAACCAGACAGGTTTAGTACAGTCTCGCGCAGAGTCTTGGACGGAATCGTACCGGTGTGGACGGAAACGCCCCCCAAGCGATCTTTGCGATCAATGACAAGAACTCGGCGTTTCAGCTTGCCAGCTTGAATTGCAGCGGCGCGGCCAGCTGGGCCGGAACCGATGATAATTAGATCATAATGGCTCATTGTTATTCCCCATAAAGGGCTGTTGCATGGAATGCGATATGCTCTTCCATGAATGTGGATACGAAGAAATAGCTGTGATCATATCCCTTTTGAAGACGTACCGTCGCCTCTTGTCGGCGTTTGGCGACAGCTGTGGCCAGTGCCTCGGGTTTAAGCAGATCGATGAATTGATCATCGGTGCCCGTATCAACGAGAACTGGGCCGTCAAATCCATTCTTCTGCATAAGGATCGCGGCATCATGTGAGTCCCAAGACGCCTCGTCATCACCCAAATAGGCCGCAAGCTGTTTGCGGCCCCAATCGGAAGCGGTTGGATTACAGATCGGCGCAAAGGCCGACACCGATTTAAAGCGGCCGGGCAGTGACATTGCGAAGGTCAGTGCACCATGCCCCCCCATCGAGTGACCGGTGATGGCTTGTCGATCCATGTCTAATGGGAACTTCTCGGCCAATAGGGAGGGCAATTCTTCGGCAATATAGTCCCACATCTTGAAATGCTCTGACCATGGCGCCTGGGTTGCGTTTACGTAAAAGCCTGCCCCTTGGCCCAGATCATAGGCTTCGTCATCTGCCACACCAGCGCCCCGAGGGCTGGTGTCAGGAAAGACCAAAGCGATGCCCTGCTCAGAGGCCCATGCCTGCGCGCCTGCCTTCACCATGGCGTTTTCATGGGTGCAGGTGAGGCCAGATAGATACCATAAGACCGGCACAGGGCCATCTATAGCTTCTTCTGGTAGAAAGAGGCCAAAGGTCATATCGCAATTGCAGGCGGATGATGTGTGCTTGTAGACGCCTTGGGTGCCGCCAAAGCATTTGTTTTCCGAGATGGTTTCCATCGGCTTACCTTTTATGTCACTCGCAATCTGGCTACCGCATCTGGCTTTGTCAGAGCAAGCGTGACCGCGACAATCCTATGCAAGTTTCCGCACTAATGACGTTATTTAGAGCGAAGTCATCCAACCGGCGACAAATGACACTGTCAGGATTGATAGGATTGTCGAAAGCAAAATAGACGCAGAGACACGTTGTGGCGCAACGCCGTAGTGCGCGGCAAGCATATATATGTTGCCTGCGACTGGTAGCGCAGAGGCTGTTATAATGACGGCTGCGTCAAATGAATTTACGTCAAAGACAAACAGGGCAAATCCCGCGACAGCTATGGGATGCAGGACCAATTTACAAAAGCTCAACCAACTTGCGATTTGCACACGTTCCGCCGATTTGCGCGCCAAAGACGCCCCGATGGCGAACAGTGCACCAGGCGTAGCGGCGTCCCCGAGCAAGGCGAGAAAGCTATCTAGCACGTCAGGAATTGGTTGTTTGGTTGCTGACCACATTAGTCCGAGACTGATGGAAACGATCATCGGGTTCTTCAAAATGCCTAGTCCGACGGACTTAAAGACCTTGAGGCTTAGTCCTCCGTCCCGTGTGCCATTGATAAGAATGACAATGAGCGACGAAAAGACGATGAGGTCGACGCTGAGAACCAACATGTTTGGGCCAATAGATTGCTCACCCAGCAACAAAACAAGCATAGGAATGCCGAGGAATCCCACATTACCAATGACGGCGCATTGCGCTTCGACGGCTGTCACCTGCATGCTTTCGCCGCGCTTAAGGGCCACAAAGGTTGCGATAAAATAGACGACGACTGATCCGGCTAAATAGGCAAAGACGACTTGCCAATCGAGTATTTCTGACAACGATAGACTGGCGGAAAAACGAAAGAGCATCGCCGAAAGTGCGAAGTAAAAAACAAACTTAGTAAGGTATGCCGTCGCATCTTCGGGAAAAAATTTGGTACGCCCAGCGATATAGCCAAGTGCGATGACCCCAAAGAATGGGATTGTTTTGATGAAAATCGCCAACATGTTAAATTGGTAACATTTATTAACCGAACAGCAAGCCAAGAATATTAGCTGGTGTGTGCCAGTTGATGCATCTGCGCTTGAAGAAAGTAAACCGTTCAGTTTATATTCGAGGTCTTCAACGGAAAGGCCAGATGAACAATCAAGCTCCGATCTCCCGCAAAGGCCGCAAAATTGCACAGGTGCTCGAAGGCGCGAGAGAAATATTTCTCCGTGATGGGTTCGAAGGGGCGAGTGTCGACGACATTGCCAAAGCTGCAAGTGTGTCAAAGGCGACTTTGTACAGCTATTTTTCTGATAAACGGCAGCTCTTTCAAGAGGTTGTGCAGTCTGAGTGTGACCGCATGGCGACACAGATTGTGTCTCAACTCGACGAAAGCAAACCTATTAAGGATCGTTTGACACTTGCAGCGTTTGGCGCTGCCAAATTTATTACTTCAGAATTTGCACAACGCACGTTTCGCATTTGTTTGGCTGAAAGAGATCGCTTTCCTGAGTTGGGACAAACCTATTTTGAAAGCGGCCCCGCGATGGGACATCGTGAAATTTGTCGCGAACTCAGTAAATCAATCGAGCGGGGTGAGCTGAAAATTGACGATGTCGAAATGGCGGCATGGCAGTTTTCAGAGCTGTGCAAGGCCCGCGTTTTCCTAAAGGCTTCGTTTGGGGTTCAGTCTGAGTTTAGCGACGAAGAAATCATGGGTGTCGCAAAAGAAGCAGTTGAAACCTTTTTGGCCCGCTACGGCACAAAATGAAAAACGCCCCAACATCGTGGGGCGTCTCTCTCAATTTAGTTCAATTGGATCTTAGAACTCGACCACAGCGCGGATCGATTCACCTTTGTGCATCAGGTCAAAGCCTTCGTTGATTTGATCAAGTGAAAGCTTGTGCGTGATCATCGGGTCGATCTCGATTTTGCCGTCCATGTACCAATCTACGATCTTTGGCACATCTGTCCGGCCTTTTGCACCGCCAAAGGCCGTGCCGCGCCACACGCGGCCTGTCACAAGTTGGAACGGGCGCGTTGAAATTTCTGCGCCTGCAGGTGCTACGCCGATGATGATCGACTCGCCCCACCCTTTATGTGCTGCCTCAAGGGCTGTGCGCATGACATTTACATTGCCGGTCGCATCAAACGTGTAGTCCGCTCCGCCTTTGGTCAGCTCCACAAGGTGCGCAACCATGTCGCCATCAACTTTTGATGGGTTCACAAAATCGGTCAAACCAAAGTGGCGTGCCATTTCTTCTTTGCTGTCGTTTAGATCCACACCGACGATCTGATCAGCGCCGGCCAATTTCAGACCCTGGATCACGTTCAGGCCAATTCCGCCCAAACCGAACACGATGCATCGGCTGCCAATTTCGACTTTGGCGGTGTTGATGACGGCACCGATCCCGGTGGTTACGCCGCACCCGATGTAGCAGACCTTATCAAACGGAGCGTCTTTGCGAATTTTGGCGAGCGCGATTTCAGGTACAACGGTGTGGTTCGCAAACGTGGAACAGCCCATGTAGTGGTGAATCGGCGTACCATCGAGCATCGAGAACCGAGTTGTTCCATCTGGCAGCAGGCCTTGGCCCTGCGTCGAACGGATCGATTGGCACAGGTTGGTCTTTGGATTCAGGCAATATTCGCATTCGCGACATTCCGGCGTGTATAGCGGAATAACGTGGTCTCCGACCTCAAGCGAAGTGACGCCTTCACCGACCTCTACAACAACGCCGGCGCCTTCATGGCCCAGGATTGCTGGAAAGATGCCTTCTGGGTCGTCGCCAGAGCGAGTGAATTCGTCTGTGTGGCAAAGACCAGTTGCCTTGATCTCTACCAAAACCTCACCGGCCCGTGGCCCTTCAAGGTTTACTTCCATAATTTCAAGGGGTTTTCCGGGGCCCATGGCCACGGCGGCGCGCGTACGGATCATGATGATTACCTCCAAAGTGGTTGGGGCAATGGTGCGCGAAATGGGTGGATTTTTCAACCGAGGTTGCGACGCAATACCCAAAGTATCCGACGCATAGACGACATTCTATGACGTCATCTATCGAGACACGCGATAGGCCTTGTGGCATCCACCGCAAGAAGCACCAACGGCACGCACCCCCTCCCTAAGCGTGGTGACGCTGGTCACATCCAAATTTTGCGCTGCCGTTTTCATGGCGTCGGCCTGTACAACAAAGTCAGGAAAATTGTCCCAAATGTCTGGTTTGGCTTCGGACACTCGATCAACTGCGTTGATCTCAAACAATCCCGGAAGTTCCAACGAGATCGCGATTAAACTGTTTCGTGCGTCCGCCGCCATTGTGCTTTCAAAAGGAATTTGCCCCTTTGCCATAGCTCCCAATGTTTTTGTCGCTGCGGCAATGTCACCCATCGCATGCATCCGTGCCTTTACATGCGGGTCCTTCACACCTTGGTGCGCCAGGGCTGCGGTCGCGATCAATACTGTAACGGCCATACCAATAATCGAAAGCTTAAAGGGAATTTGCATGTCGAGCTCCTTGAACGACACCAAGGATGCTATTCGATTGGCAAAGTTGCAAATCAAAACAAAGATATCTTCTAGAGCTGTTTGGGAAAGCGAAGCCCCGACAACGCAACTGGGTGGGGGCAAGAAATGCGCGTTGTCGGGGTAGCGTTATCTTTCGCTATGAAACTGTTATGCCGATGCCACGGGGCGAATCCGTGAAACTCAGGGGGCCTTTTGCCGAAAAATGTGAGGCAAAATCAGGGCAGGCTTGATTTCCACGTCAAAGCGGGCGAGGCTGATGGAATGAATATGTCTTCTCCGACGCCATTTCCGTCGAAACACCAACCTGAGATGCAGGTTTCCTTTCATCGTACAGAGTTGCAGCAAATCATGGGCTTGTATGGCCGCATGGTCGCGGCCGGTGAGTGGCGCGATTACGGGATATCCAGTTTAAAAGATGTCGCAGTGTTTTCGGTGTTCCGGCGCACGGCAGAGTATCCGCTGTATCGCATCGAAAAACGACCCAAGCTGCGCAACAAGCAGGGTTTATATTCTGTGGTTGGTATGGACGGTCAGATTTTGAAACGTGGCCACGCGCTCAAAAATGTTCTGCTGGTCTTAGAACGCAAGCTAATCCGTGCCGTAGACTGACCTGAATTAAGGGGGTGGGACGCGTCTGCGTGACGTGACAACCCCATCCCCTTGTTGTTCAATCCTGCGAATGGCCACTTGGATGTCTTCGTAAACCACAGCCATATGGTGCGCATTTGCGTGGATCAGTCGATTTTCATCGGCCACCAGCGCCACGTGCCCCTTCCAGAACAGCAAGTCGTTTCTCAGAAGTGTTTCGTCGGAACTCAATTCATACCCAAGGGACTGTTCCTGTTGGTCGCTATCACCGGGGCAGGGGGTGCCGCAGGCTAAAAAAGCCGCTTGTACCAAACCTGAGCAATCGATCCCAAACCGACTATTACCGCCCCAAAGGTAAGGCGTGTCGAGGAACAGTTTCGCCTCTGTAACCGGATCCGCCTGACGCATTTCTGCGGCGGCGCAATGTACCTTGGGAATAAAGCCGTCGGCGGTTTGAACAAATCCGTTGTCCTCACCGATCACATGCAGCAGGCAACCATGACTTAGGCGTAAAAGGTCACGAGACTTAAAGTCAGCACGGTCATACACATGGGTGGCGGCCGCTGCTATTCGGTGTGTAGGCGCGGGGCTTTGCGCCAGGCTGGATTGCGGAACATAGCCGACGTAATTGTCTTTGGCGGCTTGCACAAAGGCCCAACCTGCATGCATTTCGTAAACAGCTACAGCTTCGCCAAACAGCAATTGTCGGTCTCGATGGCCCTCCGGCGCATTCATCAGATCAACTATTGGCCAATGCACCGTGTAGGGGTCAGGTTCTTTGTACTGAACGCCCGGCCAAACATCCTGCAGGGAAGGGTCTGCGACGCGTTTATTGGCAGCTGTGAGGCGGCGATCCATTAGAACTCCAGTACTTCGGGAAGGGCTTCAAGCAATGCACGCGCACCCATGCCAACAGCCCCTTTAGGGCGGGCAGGCGCTGCGGTTGGGTTCCAGCCATAGATGTCGAAATGCGTGTAGGCGTCCATGTCTACAAAGCGGCGCAAAAACAGTGCGGCTGTAATCGATCCTGCAAACCCTCCGGCTGGGGCGTTATCAAGATCGGCGATTCCCGGTTCGATCATCTTTTCGTAAGGATCCCAGAAGGGCATACGCCATACCGGATCAGCTACGCGATCCGCCGCACCCGTCAATGCGGCAGCGAGAGTGTCGCTGTTGGTGTAAAATGGCGCAAGGTCAGGGCCAACCGCCACGCGAGCAGCACCCGTAAGGGTCGCCATCGAAATGATCTGATCAGGTGCATCTTCCTCGGCCAAGGCCAACGCGTCAGCCAGCACAAGGCGGCCCTCTGCGTCCGTGTTGTTGATCTCAACGGTCAAGCCTTTGCGAGAGGTTAGAATGTCTCCTGGACGGAAGGCATTTCCGCTCACAGCATTCTCAACTGCGGGGATGAGAACGCGCAGCTGAATGGGCAGTTTAAGTGACATGACCATCTGTGCCAGCCCAAGCACGGTTGCTGCGCCACCCATGTCTTTTTTCATCAAAGCCATCGAGCCGCCTGGCTTGAGATTCAACCCACCGGTATCAAAACACACGCCTTTTCCAACCAAGGTGAGTTTTGGGCCGGTATCGCCCCAACGCATGTCCAGCAGACGAGGTGTTTGTTCCGCGGCACGACCAACAGCGTGGATCATGGGGAAATTGTCGATTAACAGGTCGTCACCCTTGGTCACGTGGATACTGGCGCCAAACATTTCTGCAAGTGACTGCGTTGCTGCCTCAAGCGCATCCGGCCCCATGTCTGCGGCTGGCGTATTGATTAGATCACGGGTTAGTTTTTCTCCAGCTGCAAGCG
The DNA here is from genome assembly GCA_947498415.1 of uncultured Paracoccaceae bacterium. GTDB lineage: Bacteria > Pseudomonadota > Alphaproteobacteria > Rhodobacterales > Rhodobacteraceae > Cognatishimia. Next base: position 275,169 of record CANMKB010000001.1, on the reverse strand, counting down.
TCTCAAGACGAGTCGCATCAACTGTTTCAGGACAAATGAGATCGGCCATGGGCGTGGCTGGCTTGCGATATCGATCAAAACTGTATCCAGCCAAAAGCCAACCCAACAGTTGCACGTCCAATCCATCCACATCTTGCGCATTTTCTAGATGAAAGGTTTGGGCTGGAAGTTTGGCACGAGCCGCTGCCAGTTCAAATCGCCCGCGGGATCGAGTTGCTGGCGTCCCCAACCCGACAACAGCCATTTGCGGCATGCCTTTAGAATTCGGGACTAAGATTACCTCGCCGATATTCGCAGCAAAGGCGTTGGCCTTGAGCCAAGCCGAAACCTCTTTGGGTTGGGCTTTGATCCAATTGTCCAGTTGTTCGGCTTGGATGGCATAAAGCGGCAAAGAGCCGTTGGTCGCTTTGGAAAATGTCAGAGGCATATATTCGTCTTTGAGTTGCTGACTTTCATTCAGCCTACCCGCAAACGATTGCACTGGGAATCCCTATCCAGAGAGATTCTGAAGGTCCCAGTAATCAGACAAGCTGCGATCACCTATGCGTAACAATCTGAAAAACGTAGCAGCTGTGGCTGCATAGTCCTGAGCGTCTATTGCCGCCATCACATGCTTGCAGACATGCGCCAAGGACTGCATCCCGATTTGGTCGCTGATCGCAATCATCGAACGCACGCATTTGCGCAGGTCTTTCCACTTTTCTAACCGAAATAGATTTTCACTGTGTGACAGCCGCGCAGAAAGCTCTTCCATGGCACGTGCCATAACCTCTTCGGCGGTTTTATTGCCCAGCAAATCCTGTAGTTGTCGGATTTGTTCAAAATCAAGGCGGATCGCCTCGTCCACATATAGAACGTTCACCTGTTCCAATTGAAACACCCCAAAATACCCACGGCCCCCACGGCCAATTGCACTATGTCGATCGGAAGCTTGTCATTTGGTTATCAATCGGATTTGATTTCTTTCGAAACTTAACAAAATTAACAATATCTGTTCGAGAATATGGCCGAGGGTTTTGCGGAAGTACTGCATCGAACCAACCTCGGTCTCAGAACGATGTTTCAGGCGGGGCAACGTATGCTTTCCAACTCCGACAAGGTTGAATTGACTGAATTTCGACGCAAGCTGCATCAATTTCCTGAGGTGTCAGGCAAAGAAGCAGAGACCGCCAAAAAAATCGTTCGAGCCCTTCAAGCGCTTTCACCGTCAGATGTCATTTCGGATTTGGGTGGGCACGGTGTGGCCGCCATTTTTGATAGCGGTCATGCCGGAGAAACCGTTTTATTTCGGGCAGAGCTTGATGCGCTTCCCATCCCTGAAATTTCCAACAACGCATGGCGATCTCAGATCGACGGGAGCGGTCATCTATGCGGGCATGATGGCCACATGACGATGCTGCTGGGCCTCGGTCGTTTGATCTCTCGCAATCCAGTTTCGTCTGGGCGAGTCGTCTTGATGTTCCAGCCTGCAGAAGAAGACGGAAGTGGCGCGAAGGCGGTTGTATCAGACCCTAAATATGCACAAATCGCGCCTGACTGGGCTTTTGCTATTCATAACGAACCTGGGCTTCTATTCGGTGAAGTGTCGACGCGAGCGGGTTTGATCAATTGCGCATCACAAGGCTTGGCCATTCGTTTAACCGGAAAAACCGCTCATGCCGCGACGCCCGAGGATGGCACTTCACCCTGTTTGGCTGTTGCTGAATTGATTCCCAAGTTGGTATCGCTTGGGCCGGGCGGGCCGCTCGATGACAGCTTTACATTGGTGACGATCACCCATGTGAACATAGGGGAGCCGACCTTTGGCATCGCCCCATCAGACGCAGTGATCTATGCGACCCTTCGTACGACCAGAGATGATGCGATGGCGTCTATATCGGGTAAGGCGCGGAATGCCGCGACGATCATCGCCGCGGCGCACGGACTAGAGGTGTCGTTTGAAGTGCAGGATGATTTCGCGGCTTCTATCAATGATGCCGATGCGTCAACAGTAGCCCAAAAGGCAATGGATGCCATCGGTGTTCCCAATGGTTCCGATCGGTTGCCGATGCGAGCCTCCGAAGATTTTGGTGTGTTTGGATGGAACGCCAAAGCCGCGATGCTTTGTTTGGGGCCGGGGGAAAACCATGCTGCATTGCACAATCCAGATTATGATTTTCCTGACGACCTCATCCCGATTGGCGCATCCATTTATGAACGTATCGCACGAGATTTACTGGGCTAAACAATGAAAAGCCCCACCAGTTTGGCAGGGCTTTGGTCGTCTGTCGGTAAGAAGTGGAATTACCCCTTCTTTAGAACCTCACGGCCCAGTGTTTCCGCGATCTGCACCGCGTTCAACGCCGCACCTTTGCGCAGGTTGTCAGAGACGCACCACAGGTTCAGGCCATTGTCCAAAGTGCTGTCTTGGCGGATGCGGCTGATAAAGGTCGCATAGTCACCAACGCATTCTTTTGGGGTCACATAACCACCATCTTCGCGTTTATCGATCACCATGATGCCCGGTGCTTCGCGCAGGATGTCACGGGCTTCGTCTTCGTCGAGGAATTCTTCGAATTCGATGTTCACAGATTCTGAGTGACCCACAAAAACAGGAACACGTACGCAGGTTGCGGTAACTTTGATGGATGGATCGACAATTTTCTTGGTTTCAGCAACCATCTTCCACTCTTCTTTGGTGGAACCGTCTTCCATGAACACATCAATGTGCGGGATTACGTTAAACGCGATCTCTTTTGGGTAAACCTTGGCAGGTACATCAGCTGTTGGATTGTAAACGGCTTTGGTTTGTTCCCACAGCTCTTCCATTGCGTCTTTGCCAGAGCCAGACACGGATTGGTATGTGCTGACGACAACACGTTTGATTTTCGCGCGATCATGCAACGGCTTCAACGCAACAACCATCTGCGCAGTCGAGCAATTCGGGTTGGCGATAATGTTCTTTTTGGAATAGCCGTGGATGTCACCGGCATTACACTCAGGAACGATCAAAGGCACATCTGGGTCGTAACGATACAGCGAGCTGTTATCGATGACGACGCAATTCGCCTTGGCCGCAACAGGTGCGTACTTCTTTGTCGCTTCGGAGCCGACCGCAAACAGTGCCATGTCCCAACCTGCGAAATCAAAGGTGTCCAAGTCTTGGGTGGTCAGGGTTTTGTCGCCGAATGTGACTTCGGTGCCCAGCGAACGGCGGCTGGCCAGTACTGCGATTTCATCCACCGGGAACTGGCGTTCCGCGAGGATATTCAGCATTTCGCGGCCCACGTTGCCTGTGGCGCCTACGACGACGATGCGATAACCCATGTCTATCTCCAATGTTTCGGACGTGCCCTCTTAACGGGCTTTGCCTGTGGGAAAAAGAGCAACTACGACGCAATCTTGTGATTAGGCTCATTTAGATTCGCGAATATCGCGGTTTTTGCGCTTTTTTAGCTGCGTAAGAGATCGTGATAGGTCTCAATCAGTGCTTCAGCTTCCGTCATGAGAGAAAAATGCGTTTCAACATGGATTCTTGCGGCCTGACCCGCATCCGCAAGGTTGCTACGATTCTCCAACATATTGGCAGAAGCGGCTGTCAGGGCGGGGATATCACCCGGTTCAACAACGTGCCCGATCTGATCATTTGTGATGATTTCAGTAAAGGCTCCAACGTCGGTTGCAACCACCGGCGCACCGCAGGCCATCGCTTCAAGTGGGGTTAGGCCAAAGCCCTCCCATCTTTGCGGGGCGACATAGAGGTCTAAAACCCGATACCAATCTGCGATTTGATCAACAGATACCTCTGGTTTGAAAAGGATGCGATCAGACAACCCTGCGTCCTCGACTTTGGCTTTTTGCTCATCAAGGAACGCTTGGTGTTTCTCGGTGGCGCGGCCCATGACGATGCCTGCAATGTCATCGTTCTGGCCGCATAGTGTGATCATGGCATCCACAAAGGCATCGGTGCCCTTCTGATGGCGAATGCGGCCATAGCAGCCAAGCAAAGTTGTATCGGGCAACCCCAGCTGCTTCCGCAAGGCAGGCTTATCTGCACTGGGTGTAAAATCGTTTAGATTGATGCCATGCAAGATAACCTTGCTGTCGCATTCCAGATAACCTGCAGTTTTCGAAGAGGTTGCAACCACCGCATCCATCTTTGAGATCAACCACTTGGTGTACCCGCTGTGTTTGCGCTGTGACGCACTGGTGAACAGCAGTTTGAAGTTCTTGCGTAAGATATGGCGCAAGAACAGACCAAGCAGCATTTCTGTATTTCGACGTGCATGCCAAACCCGGCGTGGCTTGGCGGGCAGCAGGGCAACCTGCAAAATTGACAGATGCGGGAGATCAGCTGGAAGGCCGGGGCCGGTGGCCACGATTCCGATCTTGTCCTTTTGCACAGGAACCAACCGCGCGATTGTGGCAGTCACGCCAGACAACCGCCGCTTTAAGTTGGGGGCGATGACTTGAATGTCAGAAGTGTGCGGCACGGTGTTTTCCTATGGCCTAAAGAAGCGCCTTAGAAATCTACTGTCACGCCCGGCAAGTCCAGCGTTTTAAGCAATTCGCGCAATTCTTGGCGTGCTGCGACATTTGAGATGTTCAGCTGTTTGACACCAATGTCGCGCAAATCCAAAAGCGTTAGACCGCGTGGGAACAATTCACGGAAGATGACCCGCTCATTAAAGCCTGGGCCGGTTCGGAAACCGATACGCTTGGCCAGCCGCTCTAGCGCCTTGCCCATTTTCTCTTTGTTGACCATCTGCTGTGCACCCAGACGGTTGCGCAGAACGATCCAGTCAATGGGCTTTAGCCCCGCTTGTGCGCGAAGTTGCCGCGCATTCCATACCATTTCGGAATAAACAGATGGGCCTGTGATCTTTTCACCTTCGCCATCGATGTGCGCCAGCAAGTCGAAATCAACAAAGCTGTCGTTCAATGGCGTCACCAAAGTATCGGCCAACGAGTGCGCGACTTGGCTTAGGCGGGTGTGTGAGCCCGGGCAATCGATCAGAATGAAATCGTTGTTCGGCTCAAGCTGCGCAACGGCCGCGGATAGGCGAAGATCATAAATGTTCTCACCGTCCTGCACAGTGGCAGGGTCGATTTCTGGCAACTCGTGGTACGTCGGGGATGGCAGGCTAAGCTCTTGCTTGGTGCAGAAATTCTTGCGGTTTTCGACATAGCGACCAAAGGTGCGCTGGCGAAGGTCAAGATCAAGGCCACCAACACGGAAGCCCATACGTGCCAATGCTGTTGCGACATGCATCGACACTGTCGATTTTCCTGCGCCGCCCTTTTCGTTGCCTACAACAATGATATGCGCCATGCGTGTGTCCCCGCTCGACTTAGATGTTAGGTTCTTTGGGCGACTGCGCCCGGCCTTGCTTTTTCACACTATATGTTGTGGCGTGCAAGAGGGGAAGCGCGACGACTGCGCGAAGGGCCAACTTTTTGAAAGTGATGCTCTTTGGTGGCGGGAGGTTAAACCGAGGTTTCTATCCAGCTGCCATTTTCGATGCCATCTAAGGTCCAGCTGCCCACGCGATACCGAATAAGGCGCAGGGTTGGGTGGCCCACAGCGGCAGTCATGCGTCTGACCTGTCGGTTGCGACCTTCTTTTATGGTCAGCTCAATCCAAGTATCCGGCACGTTTTTGCGAAACCGGATGGGTGGATTGCGGGGCCATAGCATTGCCGGGGCCTCCATGCGCCGAACTTTAGCTGGGCGCGTCTTGCCATCCTTGAGTTGAACACCCTCGGCTAAGGCCTTGAGGGCGTCATTGTCAGGTTCCCCTTCGATCTGTGCCCAATAGCATTTGGACATTTTGTTTTTGGGGTTTGCAATGTTGTGCTGAAGCTTCCCGTCATCGGTCAAGACAAGCAGCCCTTCGCTGTCTCGGTCCAATCGGCCCGCGGCATACACGCCCGGCACGTCGATGAATTCCGATAGCGTTCGGCGGGTGCTGCCTTCGGTTCCTTTGTCAGTGAACTGAGACAGAACGTCGAATGGTTTGTTGAATAAGATGACCTTGGACATATCTGCGCTCTACAGGGTTCAACGGCGTTTGACTATTGCGTCCTTCACAGTTTTTCCCACTATGACGAGACCACGGGAGAAATGTCATGATGAAAAACGTGAAACCTGCAACTTTAGCGGCGCATGCCGGTGGCGCGGTGGATGCAAGCAGCGGTGGGGTTGTGCCCCCCATTCAGCCTGCAACGACTTTTCTACGTGATGCTGATTATGAACTGTTGAATGCCGATAATGTGTACCAACGCCCGCACAGTGACACAGTGCGCACGGCCGAAGAGGTTATTCGCGCCCTCGAAGGGGCCTTTGAAAGCCTGTTGTTCCCGTCAGGTATGGCAGCGATTGCGGCAGCGTTTAGGTGGGTGCCGTCGGGCGGGCATGTGATTGTTCAAAGTCGCATCTACTGGGGCACAACAAAATGGATCAGGGCCTTTTGTGAACGACGCAATATTGAACTGTCCGAACTTGATGCAAGCGACATGCCAACTGTTGCAGAACATACCAATAAAGCGGATCTAATTTTTATTGAGACGCCTTCGAACCCTTGGCTTAAGACCGTCGACATTTTGGCAGTGTCAGAGCAGGCCAAGGCGATCGGGGCTGTTTTGGTGGTGGATGCCACAGCGGCGACGCCGGTTTTGATGAAGCCTTTGACCTTGGGCGCAGACATCGTCATGCACTCTGCGACCAAGGCCTTGAATGGCCATTCCGATGTTCTGGGCGGTGCGCTGTCTTGCGCCGCCGATAGCCCTGTTTGGGAGGCTATTAAGACCGACCGTGCGGATGCGGGGGCTGTGATGGGCCCATTTGAAGCTTGGCTGTTATTGCGCGGTATGCGAACTCTGCCACTGCGTGTGGAACGCATGAGCACGAATGCCATGAAGATCGCAGAGTATTTGCACGACCACCCAGCAGTCGAAGATGTCTTTTATCCCGGACTGGCGAGCCACGCCGGGCACGGCGTCGCACAGCGGCAAATGGTTGGCGGTTACGGGGGGCTGCTGTCTGTGCTGATTAAGGGAGATAAGCAAAACGCCCTAAAGGTTGCCGGGCGGCTCAACCTGTTTCTTCGCGCGACTTCGCTAGGGGGCGTGGAAAGCTTGGTTGAACATCGCTTTACCGTGGAATCTCACACTGGCCTGCCAGAAAACCTATTGCGGTTGTCTATTGGGATCGAAGATGTGAATGACTTGATCGAAGATCTGGGCCAAGCGCTGGGCCAATAGCTAAGGACGTTTAAATTTTGCGCGGGCGGCTTCGGTTTTTTCGCGCATCACACAGCCGACGGCATGGTCATTGATCAAACCCATGGCCTGCATAAAGGCAAAGCATGTCGTTGGCCCAACAAACTTCCAACCTCGTTTTTTGAGAGCCTTGGATAAGGCAACAGATGCGGGCGATGTCGACTGAGATTGTGGTACGCCCAGTTCATCGGCGCTTGGCTCAAACGACCAGAAAAAGCGAGCTAGCGAGCCAAACTCGTCAACCATCTCTTGTGCGCGTTTGGCGTTGTTGATGGCGGATTCAATTTTGCCACGATGCCGCACGATACCGGCGTCTTGCAGCAGGCGCTCAACATCTGTTTCATCAAACTGCGCAACGGCGTGAAAGTCGAATTGGGCAAAGGCCGCCCGAAAGTTTTCACGTTTCTCAAGAATGGTGCGCCAGCTTAGCCCGGATTGGAAACTTTCGAGGCAAACCTTTTCAAACAGTCTTTGATCATCATCGACGGGGTAGCCCCATTCGTCATCATGGTAATCGATAAAATCAGGCGCTGTGCCCGCCCAACGACAACGCGCGTTGCCGTCGGGGCTGTGGTAAAGTTCTGCCATAGAAATCTGCTTACCTTTGAGAGTCTATTTTGCGGATGTATTTTGAAACACGCTCACCAATCGCTTCGCTTGCTTTCAAAGAAGGGTGAATGCGATCGATTCCGTGGAAAGAAGTATCACCATGCGGCACAAGGTCTGCAATTGATAGAAAATGCATACCGCTTGTGCTTTGGGCAAGATTGGTGATGCGGGCTTCCAGCTCGTCACCTTCGTCGCGACAGCTTTCAATGGGGGAACTTAATCCGGGGCTTCGTAGATAGCCGACCCATAGCACCTGCGCGCCTGAGCTTCGCAAGCGGCTTACGAGGGAAGGAATCTTGCCCGATGCCCCATCTTTGGAAATCAGTTTCTCCATTTTTCCATCACAGGAGTGACACCCACAACCAAGCCAAAGGTCGTTGCCGCCGCCATTTAAGACAATCCAATCCCAGCTGCCGTTGCGAAATTGTTGAGAGATGTTTAGGCCCATGGCTCCGGAGATCGGCAGTGAATACATCAATCGAGCGCCGACGACAGAACGGTCTTTGACCGGCTCGTTTAGGTTCCGGGACACGGCATTCGAAACCGCCCGTCCAGATATACGGTGGGCCGCCATCATGGAATCGCCCATCGCAAGAATCCGGGGGTCACTTCGTGATACAGTCGTGTCAGTGCTTTCGACGCAGCTTGCGATTGTGAACGTGCAAATAAAGAGAAAAGCGCTTTTAAGATTCATTGAATTATTCCTTCGCGGGAGGACCGGCGTAGTAAATGACGTTTAAAAATTGCAGAGGTATCTTACTGGGATTACGATAGCCATGGCGCTGATCTGCGGGAATGCGTATGGCCGTTTGCGCTGCAATTTTTTGCCACTCACCATTGGTGAACACTTCAATCGGCCCGGTCAGGGCGAAGATATCTTCGCTGACCCCGGCTTCATGTGGTTCAGAAATGTGTTTGTGCCCTGCTGGAAGTGTCAGCAGAAAGCTCTCGGTGCCCAGATCTTTGTCGAATGGCAGCATTGTTTTGACCGTAAGCTCATCGGTAAAACGAAATGTGCTGTCTTCATTCGCGCCTTCTGGCGCACGGATCAGAGCGGTGAGTGGAATTTGAAAACCCTTTGCCAATTTCCAAAGTGTGTCGAGCGTCGGGCTGCTTTCCTGACGTTCGATTTGCCCAAGCATTGCTTTGCTCACACCTGTTAGATTGGCCGCAGCGGTAAGGCTTAGGCCAGCGTTCGCACGAAGTTCGCGAAGGTTGGTGTGAACTGCAATTCTCTTCATTCTCTTCAATTAGCTATTGTGCGCTATAGCGCACGATGGTCTAGTCTTAACAGGGTTATTGAGGGTGAGTTAACAACAAATGTTGGCGCAAATTAGAATTTCCCATGTCATTGCGGGGATCATCGCGGTTCTAGTGGGCTACGCTGGAAGTGCGGCAATTATCTTTCAGGCGAGCGAGACGGCCGGGGCAACTCCGGCGCAAGCCACCAGTTGGATGCTCGCATTAGGAGTGGGATGCGCCATAAGTTCGGCCTATCTCTCGCTTAAGCATAAGGTGCCGGTTCTAACGGCGTGGTCAACGCCGGGGGCGGCGCTGCTTGTCACCGCGCTGCCGGGCACCCCGCTTGCCGAGGCGACTGGAGCATTTATCTTTTGTGGTGCATTGCTGTTTTTGACAGGGGTCACTGGCTTGTTTGAGCGCCTTGCCATGTTGATTCCAGATGCATTAGCGAATGCAATGCTGGCTGGGGTTTTATTTCAATTTGGGGTCAATGTATTTGCCGTGTTGCCTGATGCGCCAGCATTGTCGATGTCTATGGCGCTGACTTATTTCGTGGCCCGACGGTACACACCTAGGGCCGCAGTTCCGCTGGTTCTCATGGTCGGTGTTTTGTGGGTTGGGGCAACAGGTGAGTTTGGGGGCGGAGCCGACATAGATATTTCGATGGCACGGCCTGAGTGGGTATCGCCAACGTTTAGCCTCGCCACGTTGATCGGAATTGGTGTTCCGCTCTATATCGTTACGATGTCATCGCAGAATATGGCTGGCGTGGCCGTATTGCGCGGTGTGGGGTATACACCGCCGATTTCATCAGCCTTATCTGTAACGGGTGCACTTAGCCTATTGCTTGCCCCTTTCGGTGGATTTGCCTTGAACCTCGCAGCCATCACGGCGGCGATCTGTGCAGGGGAAGAGGCGGGTGCAGACCCCAAGGCCAGATACTGGGCGCCGGTTTTTGCAAGCCTTATGTATTTGCTGTTCGCGTTGTTTGGTGCCGCGGTTATTGGGTTCTTTCTAGCGGCACCCGAGGCTTTGATCGTTGTTTTGGCTGGTCTTGCGCTATTGCCAACCATTACCACCAGCCTGTCAGCAGCTCTGCAAGAGCAGTCCTCCAGAGAAGCCGCAATTGTAACATTTCTCGTGGCGGCGTCCGGCGTGAACGTCGTAGGCATTGCAGCGCCGGTGTTGGGGCTTGTCGCAGGTGGCGGAGTATGGATGGTGCGGAAGCGATAGGCCCAAAAGAAAAACGCCGCCCCAAGGGACGGCGTTTTCGAAACAATGAAAGCAGTGCTTAGAAGCCCAGACCTTCGTATTTCGCTTTAAACTTGGAAACACGGCCGCCGGCATCCATCAGACGGGATGAGCCGCCATTCCATGCTGGGTGTGCAGATGGATCGATGTCCAGTGCCAGCTGGTCGCCTTCGTTGCCCCAAGTAGAGCGCATCTTGACGATAGTGCCGTCTGTCATTTTGACGTCGATGAAGTGGTAATCTGGGTGTGTATCTTTTTTCATCCGACCAATCCTTACGCTGTAGGCTTGTAGTTGGTTTGCTCTGCGATACGTGCGGATTTACCACGACGTGTGCGCAGGTAGTACAGCTTAGAGCGACGTACACGGCCACGGCGTACAACGGTAATGCTGTCGATGTTGGTGGAGAACAACGGGAATACACGTTCCACGCCTTCACCAAAAGAAATCTTACGTACAGTGAAAGAACCTGCGATGCCTTTGCCATTCTTACGAGAAATGCAAACGCCTTCGTAGTTCTGAACACGAGAGCGTGTGCCCTCAGTCACTTTGTAACCAACGCGGATGGTGTCACCCGCCTTGAAATCTGGGATGTCTTTACCCAGAGAAGCGATTTGTTCCGCCTCGAGTTGTGCGATCAGATCCATATGACCTTCTCCTAATTTGCCCGCGGTTTGCCCACGAAGTTTGGTGCCGTCCAAGAACTCTGTGTCTTCATCGGGTCCGCCATTGCGCCCGCCAGAGGGTGTCCGTCGTTGCTTTGTGTTTCTGCTTTGATTGGACGCCCGCACCGAAGAAAGCGGCGGTATGTCAATACGCAACAGGTCCAGACGACTCATTCAAGCCCTAGACAGGCGGGGTTTATGCCAGTTTATCCAGTCTGGCAAGGGGGTGCCGCGGATGAAATCCCTAAGAGCCGCGTGGCGCGATGGGCCAGATATCAACTAACTTTTCTTGATCAAATACATGATAGGCCGAAAACAAATTGATCGTTGGATCACAATGAGGCGGTATCACCTCCACTTTGTGCCCAACACTAAGACCTTGCGCATCATGCAAGGTGATCATTCCGTGTTCATCACTGACCGCACGATATTGGGCTGTGTCGGGTGCCCCCCGCGTGATCTGGGGCGCTAAGCCGTATTTGCTCGCAAGCCATTTATCGCCGCAGTCTGTTGTGACGTGGTCGGCCCAATTGGCGCTGAGGATCGAAGTTTGAACCTTGATCGCCGCATCAAAGGGCCAGCCTGTCTCCGGGTGCTCAACATTCAGATATTCGATATCCATCAAAGCATAAGACCCGCATTGCAATTCAGTCAGCGGGCCATTGATATCCAAAGGCAATGAGCCAGTACTTCCGCCAGTCAATATCGGGGATGCAGGTAAAAGGTCATCGAGAGACTGCCTTATCGCATCGACGTCGTTGCAAAATTTTTGAAACGCAATTTGACGATCCGGCCATGAAACGAGGTGTGACAAATGCCCTGCATATGCTTGTAACCCGATAAGGTCGACACTCGGATTCTCGCAAAGGCTCTCGCCCAACGCACGCGCCTCTTCCAGAGACGGAACCCCAGATCTATGGCGGCCCATGTCACAATCTATCAGAACCTTCACAGCCGCCGCATCTGGGCCAAGCTTGGCATGAAGCATTCTGGGGACAGCAATAGAATCGACAACCAGGATGATGTGCACTCCGGAAGTATGCAGTTTGATCGCGCGGTCAATCTGGGTTTCGGTCGAAATGACCGAGGTCAGAAGAATTTCAGTATCTAATATCGAGGCGACTTCAGCTTCGCTGATGGTCGCGACGGACAATCCCACCGCCCCCAGATCAAGTTGACGCCGCGCAATCCCAAGACATTTGTGTGCTTTAAAGTGCGGGCGAAGGGATTTGCTTGCAGCACCGACCAGTTGCGCCCCTGATCGAAGATTTTCATCAAGCACGTTTAGATCAAGTAATAGGGCTGGGGTTGCCAGCCGTTCACGCGCCTTTGGTTGGCCCATTAAGTGGGCATTTGGATGGCGCATGGTCGACAAATATTACCTTCCCAACATTGAGGTCAATAAAACCTAATCTAGGCTATTTCTTCCAGTTTTTCCACATATCGGGGCGCCTTTCCTTAGTCAGCTCTTCTGCCATCTTCTGGCGCCATTCCGCGACCTTGCCATGGTGACCTGACATCAAAACCTCTGGAATCTCCAAGCCCATCCATTCGGCGGGGCGGGTGTATTGAGGATGTTCAAGCAAACCATTGGAATGGCTTTCGTCCTCAATACTTTCCGAGTTTCCGAGGACGGATGGCAACAGGCGTACTGTGGCATCAATCATGGCTTGGGCTGCTATCTCACCGCCGGTCATCACAAAATCTCCGAGCGAGACTTCTTGGATATTGTAGTGATCCAGCACGCGCTGATCGACACCTTCAAAGCGGCCACACAGCAGGGTGATACCATCGCATTGTGACCACTGGCGTGCCATCTGTTGATCGAACCGCTTGCCGCGAGGCGACAGGTAAATCAGAGGCCAGTTCCCCCTTGCGCCACGTTGCGTATGTTCGATTGCCTTACCCAGCACATCCGGGCGCAGAACCATGCCCGCACCGCCACCAGCCGGGGTATCATCGACATTGCGATGCTTACCCTCCCCAAAGGGGCGCAGGTCTGTGGTTTCGAGTTGCCACTTGCCGTCTTTCAGCGCTTTGCCTGTCAGGCTTTCTCCGAGCACGCCGGGAAAGGCCTGAGGGAACAGCGAAATGATCCGCGCTGTCCACACATTGGCCAGCTGCGGTTGATGAGTCATCAACTCGCGGGGCTTAAATGAGGCTGAGATCGTTTTGCGACCGTGTGATTTATTCTTCGGTTCAGACATGAAGCGCTTCGTTGCAAGTGGTTTTGATTGCAATATCAACCCGCGCTGCCTAAGCCAAACGCTATAATTGTTAAACCGCGTTCGTTACATTGAATACAGACAAATTGATCCAACAAGCAAAAAAGACTTGGCCAACTGTATTGGCCGAATCTGGTATCGAATGCACCCTAGAGAATTCCGATCTTATCCCGATTAAGGCCATAAGCGCACCCAATGTGCAGCGCGTTGTTATGATTGTTAGAACCGATGAAGTCTCGCGCTACATCTACAAGTTTGAACCTAATTTGGACCAAGCTGAGCACCATAATAAGTCGGTATCTGCGCATAGAAGGATTGAGGGATTCATATCGGTAAATTCTGACAATAAAGTTCCGAGATTGATTTGGTCGTCAGAAAAACTTGGGGTGCAACTCTTCGAGTATATTTCTGGGCCCACGGCAGAATCCCGTTTAGATTGGGCTCCGAGCCCTAAGCAGGTTCGTAATGAAATCCTGAGAGATTGCGGCAGTTGGCTGGCAGCTCTCCACAAATCCAGTGCCGCAAACGACACCTCTGTGCCAAACCTAAATGGGTTGAAGTGGCCCGCTAAAGTGGCCCGGACGCGTGCAGCTTCGATTAGAAACGGAGAGCTTCATGTGGCCGCGCATAAGATGTTTCTTGGGCTTTGCGCGATGATGCATCGACTGTGTCGGGGCACAGAAGGACATGCCATTACACGTGCAGAACTCCATGGCGATCCACATATTGGTAACTTTATTTATGGATCTGATGGTTTTTATAGCATTGACGTCCCCGGGCGTGGCGTGGGTGCTGTGGAAATTGATGTAGCTCGGCTGATGACCCGTTTGCGCTACAAGTTTCAAACCCACTCAGAGTGCATTGATCTGGCTGGTCTATCGTCTGAGGATTGGGAAAGCTTTGCTGAGGGGTATGGGCGAGACCTAAGGCAAAGCCCTATTTTGGTCACGTGCATCGCATTTCAAGTGCTGCAAGATTGGTCGGATATTTTGCCACGCGATATAGCCAAGGCACACCTTTATGACATACGATTTTCGGCCATCAAAACCATTTTCAAAAGCCTTAAAGAGGCGGGATATTGACCCTTAGGTCTCTCAATCAATCAAAACTGCAAACGCCAACAATTTATTACTCAAATAGGCCTTCCGGCGGATCCACAACGATACGTCCATTGCCTATGTCCACCGTTGGAACGTTTGCCTTATTGAACAAAATCAAAACAGTATTCTTTAGGCCCGGCCCGTGAATTTCTAATAGATCATCTGCGCCGTTGTTCTGAACCGATTTGATATGGCCCAAAACAGTGCCGCCTGTATCCCTTGCTTCGAGGCCAACGAGATCAGTGTAATAGAATTCGTCTTCTGGCAATTCAGGTAGGCGGTCTCGGGGGGCAAAAAGCTTTACGCCTTTGAGCGCATCGGCGTCTTCTTTGGTGACTACGCCCGACAAGCGTACAGCCAAACCGTTTTTGATCGCCCGAGTGATGACCAGGTCATAAGACTGGCTGCCGTCTTCGGTTGTCAGCGGGGCATAGTCCGCAATGGCGCTGGCTTCTGCAGTAAAGCTTTTCAGCCGCACTTCACCTTGAACACTATATGCGCCACCAATGGCACCAACACAGATCATTTCAGTCATTCCAAACACCTTTCGGCTTGTGTGCGGTTCTTCACAAAATTGCCATAGGGCAATATTCAACGTGTCTCAACAGGAAGATGATTGCGGCGGTCTTCCCAGCCAAGTTCTTCGAGTTCTGGCGTCTTAGAGACTGTTTCTGGCCATCCGACACAAAGATAAGCCACCAATCGCCATGTTTTAGGTACTTGCAGATCGTGACTGAGTTGGACGGGATCTAAAATTGAAACCCAGCCGACGCCAAGCCCTTTGGCGCGGGCGGTGAGCCAAAACAGGTTGATGGCGCCAACCACGGAGTAACGACGCATCTCCGGCATAGTTGCGGCCCCAAGGCCGGACCCTTTTGGTGTTTCTTCGTCGCAATAGATGGCGAGCTGAACCGGAGCTTCGGACATGCCCGAAAGCTTTAGATTGGCATATTTCTTGGATTTTTCATCTTCATATCCATCAAGCGCTTGGGCGTTTGCGGTTTTGAAGTTTTCATAGGCTGCAGTGCGGCACGCCGGGCTTTTCACATGCACGATGCGCCAAGGCTCGGAAAGCCCAACCGAGGGGGCATTCAGAAAGCTATTAAGACACTCCTGCAAGAGTGTTTCGCCTACAGGTTGTGTGCGGAAGCGGCGGACATCCCGCCGCCACCGCAACAGTCGCGCTAGATCGTTCTGGAAGTCTTGCGAGAAGCTTTTCAATCCAGAACTCTCCAGGCTTATTCTTCAGCCGGAGCTGCTTCTGCTTCAGCTGCTTCTGCCGCTTTAGCTGCTTTTTCTTCAGCGCGGTCTTTTGCTTTTTGACCTGGCTCAGCCTTCTTAGGGTTGTTGCGCTCGGTTTTAGCATTCACGCCAGCTGCTTCGAGGAAACGAGCAACGCGGTCTGTGACTTGTGCGCCTTGGCCAACCCAGTACTGAACGCGCTCCAGATCCATTTTTACGCGCTCTTCGCTGTCCTTAGGCAGCAACGGGTTGTATGTGCCCAGCTTTTCGATGAAGCGGCCGTCACGTGGCATACGGGAATCCGCGGCAACGATACGATAGAAAGGACGCTTTTTAGAACCGCCGCGGGCGAGACGAATTTTCATAGCCATGGTGTTAATCTCCTTAAATGGCGTGAGCAGAGCAAAGCCCTGTTATTCCTGGTGTTTCTTATGATGACGTATAACTTCCTGAATAATGAAGTTCAGGAAAGCCTTGGCAAAATCGGGGTCCAGGTGGGCCCGGCTCGCCAGATCTTCGAGACGTGCGATCTGCGCAGATTCGCGCGATGGATCAGACGGGGGAAGGTCGTGTTCGGCCTTGAGTTGGCCAACCGCCTGAGTGTGCTTAAATCGCTCACCCAGCGTGTAAACGAGGATCGCATCCAAACGGTCGATGCTTTCACGGTGATCTTTGAGCAGCTCGGCTGCGCGGGAAACGGCGTCAGTCATTGCGGTCCTCAGAAGGGTTTGGGTGGCGATAGATCAGGCAGGGTTGATCTGGCTTTGGCTGAGGTGCGCTTGGGTCAAGTTTGGCCCCAAGGCGCTCTGCCAAAGCGATAGAACGAGTGTTGTCTTTGTCGATATAGCTGACGGCGGTATCCCAATCGAGCACTTCAAAGGCATGACGTAGCGCAGCCTGCGCCGCTTCGAATGCATAGCCCTGGCCTTCAGAACCATCAAACATCAGCCAGCCGATTTCGGTTTCTGGCCAATCTGCTGGGCACCATGGGCCGATCAGGCCGATAATTTGATCGCTGTCTTTCGTGGTCACTGCCCACATGCCGTAACCCAGAAGGTCCCAATGACCGACTTCGGCGGCGAATTGGCGCCATGCTTTGCCCAATGTATATGGGCCGCCTACGTAAGCCGCACGCTCAGACAAGAAGAACGCAACCACGGTATCGAGGTCACATGCCGCAGGCTTGCGCAGGATCAGGCGTTCTGTGGTTACGATTTCCGTCATGTGCGCCTCGCGGAACTGTGGCGCATGATAATCGTATCAGCGGGCGTGTCGTCCTGAGGTACAGAACTGTTCGCATCATGTTCGGCGCCAAGTCGTTGGGCAAGAGCGATGGAGGCAGCATTCTTTGGGTCGATATAGCTGACCATACTGTTCACACCTTGCGTGTCCCAAGCGTAATCGCGGGCAGCGCGGCTGGCTTCTGTGGCGTACCCTTTGCCTTGATGTTCAGCAAGAAATAGGTAGCCAAGTTCACATTCTTGATCCCCCCAGCCGATCATTGCGCAAACGAATCCGATAACAGTGTCGTCTTTTAGGGTTACGGTCCACATTCCTTGTCCACGTAACGACCAGCCTGCGATGCCCTGATTGAAATCGAGCCATGCGTCTTCGGTGTTGTATGGCCCGCCCATATAGCCATTTTCGTCCGCCGCCATGATGATTTCATAGGCTGCAAAATCCGCCAATTCCGGAGCGCGTAGGACAAGGCGGTCTGTCGACAGTTGCGGAACAAGTGCCCGCAATGACGCCGCCAACCCTGAGGGCTGACTCTGAACCGGGAGGGTCCAAGGATATGCGGTAGATCCGCTCACTTACTTCTTTTTCCCAAAACCAGACAGTCCCGGAGGAAGGCCACCGCCACCCAAGCCGGGCAGGCCACCCATGCCTTTACCGCCAAGTTGTTTGGCGGCTGCCTCCAGTGCTTTTGGGTCCATTTGAGATGGGTCCATGCCGGCAGGCATATCAGGCATTCCGCCTTTGCCGAACATGCCTTTCATGGCTTGTTTCAGCATGCCGCCTTTACCCATTTTGCCCATTTTCTTCATCATGTCCGCCATTTGGCGCTGCATTTTCAGAAGTTTGTTCAGGTCAGATACCTGTAGGCCAGCACCGGCCGCGATCCGTTTTTTACGTGATGCTTGCAGGATCTGTGGATTGGCACGTTCCATTTTGGTCATCGACTGAATCAGCGCGATTTGCTGTTTCAGGATTTTGTCGTCCATGCCTGCTGCGGCGGCTTGGTTTTTCATTTTGGCCATGCCGGGCATCATGCCCATAACGCCTTCCATACCGCCCATCTTGATCATTTGCTCAAGCTGCATTTTCAGGTCGTTCATGTTGAAACGGCCTTTTTGGAAGCGCTTCATCATGCGTTCGGCTTGTTCAGCCTCGATGGTTTCTTGGGCTTTCTCAACCAGCGCGACGATATCGCCCATGCCAAGGATGCGGCCTGCGATCCGGTCTGGCTCAAAGGTTTCAAGCGCGTCCATCTTTTCGCCAAGGCCGACGAATTTGATGGGCTTGCCCGTGACGGCACGCATCGACAGCGCCGCACCACCGCGGCCGTCACCGTCCATACGGGTCAGGACAACGCCAGAGATGCCGATTTTACCGTCGAATTCTTCGGCCACTTCAACCGCAACCTGACCAGTAAGGCCATCCACAACAAGAAGTGTTTCGCGCGGATTGACCGCGTCGCGAACATCTTCGACTTCTTGCATGAGGGTTTCGTCGATCTGCAGGCGGCCCGCAGTATCAAGCATGTAAACGTCATAGCCGCCGAGCGTTGCTTGTTGCTTGGCACGCTTTGCGATTTGAACAGCGGATTCACCTGCCACGATTGGCAGCGTATCAACGCCGATTTGTGCACCAAGAATTTCAAGCTGCTGCATCGCAGCTGGGCGGTAAATGTCGAGCGACGCCATTAGAACGCGTTTTCCGTTCTTTTCTTTTAGGCGTTTGGCGAGTTTACCAGTGGTTGTTGTCTTACCAGAACCTTGCAGGCCAACCATAAGTATCGGCGCTGGGGCGTTATCGATCTTGAGTTCGCCAGGGTTTTCTTCATCGCCGGCCAAGACATGCTGCAGCTCGTCATGAACGATTTTGACAACTTGCTGACCCGGTGTGACCGATTTGGTCACCGATTGACCGGTGGCTTTGTCTTGAACGGCTTTTACAAAGTCGCGTGCAACGGGCAGCGAAACATCGGCCTCAAGCAAGGCAACCCGCACTTCGCGTAGGGCGGTTTTGACGTCATCCTCAGACAACGCACCTTGTTTGGTTAGTCGATCAAAGACACCAGAAAGGCGTTCGCTTAGATTTTCAAACATCGCTTTCGGCTCCTTTTAGCCCGTTTCCAATGAAAGCCGTAAATAGGTACGACCCGCTCAATAGCCAACAGCCCCCGTGGGCGAAACTCGCTGACGGGGGGCGATCCTGACACAAAGGTCTAGGACCGGAAGCATGACAGACTTCCGGAATTGGCTTGCGCGTATATGGAATGGGCGAGTGAGTCAAGTGAGTCGCAGGGCGTTAAAGTTTGGTAAACGCCCAATTCCCCCCGAGATTGCAGCAACATCCGAATTGGAGTATTTTCCCGTTAGGGTTGAGATTTTAAAGTGCCGGTGTCGTACAAGGTTCAGAAAATATTTACATATTTGGCAAGCGATCTAGGGGCTGAGAATGAAGAACAAGCGCAATAAACTTTTGTGGATTAGTTGTTACGCTTTGTCATTGACGTTGATACTCGGCACTACGCTGATTGCATGGTTTTTGTTTGAACGGCAGCGGATCCAAGAAGAGTATACATCCAGCCGAGCAGCACTTCAGCATGAACTTGATGATTTCGCGACAACTCTTCGGGTCAGCATGCAGCGCAGCTCTGACGCTCTAAAGTCTCTGTCCACCATCATTTCATTAGAGCCTAATATGGGTGAAGAGCGGTTTGATGAATTGGCCAGTATGTTATTTCTGGGATTGCGTAACTTTAGATCCGTCGCCCTCGCGCCCGATCTCGTGGTGAGCTGCGTTTATCCAAAACGCAACAACGAGAACGTCGTCGGTCTGAACTACAGAGAATTGCCTTCCCAGCTCGAAGCGGTAGAGCGCGTTGTTGATGCAAATGATGTCATCATCGCGGGGCCTGTCGAATTGGTGCAAGGCGGCGTTGGATTGATCGCAAGAGATTCGGTGTTCGCCACAGATCCGGCGACCGGGAAAAAGACGTTCTGGGGGATCACGTCTTTGGCGATCAACTTCGAGGGTTTGCTGTTTGATGCAGGGGTACAGGATCTTGGCTATGAAATTGCAATTAGGGGCAAAGATGGCCTCGGCGCAGTTGGTGAGGTCTTTTACGGCGAGCCCCGGCTCTTTGGTCAAAACCCGATCAATGCGCGTGTAGAATTGCCTGTTGGGTCATGGTGGATTGCCGCTGTCCCTAAAGGTGGATGGGCCGCCCCGACCGATGTTATCTTCAAAATCCGGTTGGCTTTTTTCATTGCCGGATTATCGCTGGTCGCGATGACTTGGCTTGGCCTACGTTTGCTTCAGCTGCGTATACGGGCGGTGAAACAATTGACCAGCGCCATCAACAGTATCGACGATGGTTTTGCGTATTATGATGCCGATGACCGTCTCATCATTTGCAATGACAAATACAAAGAGTTGTACAGCGTTTCGCAAGATCTCATGGTGCCCGGCGCCTTTTTCAAAGACATCATCCGAGGTGGGATAAAGCGGGGTCAATATCCCGAGGCGCAGGGGCAGGAAGAAAAGTGGCTCGCGGAACGACTGCGGGCGCATAAATCTGCGAATTCAGTTGTTGAACAGCAGCTCGACGATGGCCGGTGGCTGAAAATCGCAGAATCCCGAACCCCAGAAGGCGGGATTGTTGGCTTTAGGGTGGATATCACCGAACTGAGAAACGCGAAAGAGACGGCTGAGCGCGCGAACCTGGCGAAGTCTGAATTCCTTGATGTGATGAGCCATGAGCTTAGAACACCCCTGACGGTCGTATTGGGTGGTACGCCATTTTTATGTAAGCCGGAACTGCTTCCCGCCGCTTCTAAATTGTATGCGACGTTGGACGAACAGGGTGAGGCGGGAGAGGCCGTAAGGCGCGATGTCGATGCTTTGTTGGGGGCATTGAAAACCCTGGCTGGCAAGGTCGACCGTTCCGCCAAGCACCTATTGACCTTGATCAACGATGTCCTCGACTTCTCCAAAATCGAAGCGGGTCGTATGGATATGAGTTTGAGCGATCTTGAAGCCTTTGATGTGGTTGCAGAGCTGTTGGAAGATTTCGAACAAAAGGCGTCCGATAAAGGTCTAGAATTGATCAACGAGGTTACCCCTCAGATGATCCATGTAGATGAAGTGCGATTGCGGCAAGTCTTTATTAACATCATCGGGAACGCCATTAAATTTACTGACGAGGGCAGCATTAGCATAACGTCAGAACGTGCGGGTGATTTCGTCTGCTTTCACGTGACAGACACCGGGTGTGGTATCCCAGAGGATAGTGTGCAGCAGGTGTTTGAGAAATTCACGCAAGTGGATTCAAGCTCTAAGCGCAAAGCGGGCGGGACGGGTTTGGGTATGGCGATCTCCAAGCGCATTGTTGAGATGCATGGCGGGGTCATCAGTGCGACCAGTGTGATGGGTCAGGGTAGCACATTCTCATTCACCATGCCGCTCAGTGGTGCACAGGGTTCATCCGATGACGTGACCGACAAGTCCTCAGATTCAGAAATCGCCGCCTGATCATTTTAAGTTAAAGCTAGTCTGTTACAGCCATGAACTGGCCTATGAGGTTCAAAACCATGCCAGAGGCATGGTTCTTTACTGTATTTGGTGCCTGCTTTTCAGGCTGCGGCAAAACTATCGGCCTGATCTGCGTTCAATATGGTGACATTGTGGATGCCTAGGAAGCCAAATACGAACTTCAAATAAGGTGATGCAAAGTCTGTGTCGCTGCCAATCTGAACGCCACCCGAAGCTAGAACGACGACCACTTTTTTTCCTCGTAGCAGACCTTCTGGTCCATCTTGCGTATAGCGGAATGTACGACCAGCTCGAGAGATTTGGTCGATCCAAGCTTTTACCACCGCTGGAACACTAAAGTTATACAGAGGTGCGCCGATGACGATGGTATCGGCATCCATAACTTCCTGAACCAGCGCATCAGAATGATCCAAAGAGGTACTTTGCTTGGCGCTGCGGTCTTCGGGTTTTACGAATGTCGCCTCGACCCAGGTTTCATCAAGGAAGTCGACACCGTCAGCCAGATCACGCCGGATCACGTTTTGCGGTTTTAGGTCTTCAGTAATCTTCTTTGAAAGCTTCCGAGAAACGGAATCTTCGAAGCGTGCGGATCCATCGATATGCAATACTGTGTTTCCCATTGGTCTAACTCCTTGGGGTAATTTATAATTTATCTGTGTCTTGCCCTAAGTTAGGTATTGCAAAAACTAACGCAATTTGTGATTTTGAACATGTTATGTTCCTCAGCGCACAGGTGTTACATGGATAACTGGGATGAAATAAGAACGGCTTATCAAGTGGCCCGCCTTGGAACCGTCAGTGGGGCAGCGGAGGTTTTGGGCGTTCACCATGCGACGGTCATTCGTCATATTGATGCGCTCGAAGAGCGATTGGGTGTAAAACTGTTTCAGCGTCACGCACGGGGGTACACCGCGACCGAAGCAGGTGAAGACATGATGCGCGTTGGTCAGGCGACAGATGACCAATTTGGTCAACTCGAGGGCCGTATCAAAGGTCGCGGGGCAGACGTGTCTGGCGAGTTGGTCGTCACTTCGCTCGCGACGTTGTCGCCCTTGTTGACCCCGGCCCTTGTTGAATTTCAAGCGGCACATCCCGGCTTATTGGTGCGGTATCTGACCGATGATCGGGTGTTCCGACTTGAGTATGGCGAGGCACATGTCGCGCTTCGCGCTGGGCCGTCCCCGCAAGAACCTGATAATGTTGTTCAGCCTCTTGCGCGAATGGGCGTTGGTCTTTACGCCGCTCCGGCCTATGTCGACATGCATGGAAAGCCAGAAACGTTGGAAGAGTTTAGGGATCATACCTTTGTTGGGCACGATATCGAAAAATCCCGAGCGCCATTCTATCAATGGCTCGCGAATGTCATCCAGCGCAGCCAGATCACATTTCGCAGCACTGATCCCATCGCAATACAAGAAGCGGTGCTTGCAGGTGCAGGTATTGGCTTTCTGCCGCGCCATTTGGCGCAGCAACATCCCGACCTACACGAAATTTGGCCAGCGATGGATGAATGGCACGGCCCACTTTGGCTGGTGACGCATGTTGATCTGCACCGTACAGTTAAGGTGCAAGCCTTTTTGAACTTCCTGAAGGAACGTGTGAAAGATTGGCCTTGCGGATAGCGAAGCGCGTTTTAGCTCGGGTCATCAGCATTTGAGCTGCGATCGGGCAATTCAACTTCTAAGAACCGCTCAAAGGCATCAAGGTTCACCGCCTCGAATTGCCCAAAGCTTTGCATCCAAACCGAGGCATCTCGCAGCGCATCGGGTTCGAGTTTGCACCACTTCACCCGGCCTCGTTTTTCCTGACTGATCAATCCGGCGCGTGTCAGGATGACCAGATGTTTGGAAATTGCGGCCAACGACATCTCAAACGGTTCGGCAACATCCGTCACGGCCATATCATCTTCTAGCAGCATCGAAAGGATACGGCGGCGGGTGCTGTCGGCGAGGGCTGCGAATTTCATGTCTAAGTCGCTCATTGCCGCAATCTTATAGAGAGGTATGCCCAAGGGGAAGGCGACAAGTTGTGGCAACATTCGGGTCGACAGCAAAGCGACTTCGGGCGTAGAGCTAACAATGTATCTCGTAAGGAATGTACAATGTCTCTGCGTTATTGGCTGATTATATTCGCGCTCGCCGCAGGGTGGGGTGCTTCGTTCTTCTTTAATGAAATTTTGCTGCGTGAACTTGGACCATTGTCTGTCGCCATGGGGCGGGTCGGCATGGGGGCCATTGGCTGTTGGCTTTGGGTGATTGGCACCAACGGGCCAAAGCACCTTCCAAAGCAAAGCTTCATGATCTTGGCAGTGTTCGCAGCTTTTCAATACGCAATTCCTTTGGCCGTTTACCCGGTAACACAACAATATATCACCTCGTCTGCAGCCGGGATCGTGAACGCGTTGACACCTGTGATGGTTGTGATTGTCAGCCATTTTTGGCCGCGTGGTGAACGGATGACTCCTTTACGCAGTATTGGTGTTCTACTGGGGTTTGTGGGGATCGTCTTGCTCGCTTTGCCTTCCTTTGAAGGGCAGGGCGAGTCTGACCCCTATGCCCTCTTTGCCACAATGGCCGCGCCGTTGTGCTACGCTTTTGCGCTGAACTTGGTGCGGTATTTAGATGGTATGGATCGCGTATTGCTCACGACGTGGTCACTGACCATTGGCACGATCATGCTTGTTCCTCTGAGCTTGGCCTTTGAGGGCGTTCCTGAAATCACCCGAGCAGAAACTTGGGCGTCTCTGTTTATCATCGGGTTTGCGCTGACTTCCGCGGCGTTCATTCTACTTTTCTGGCTTATTCCCAGAGTGGGCGGTACAACAGCGTCGACTATTACGTTTATCGCCCCTGTATCCTCTGTGATGTTGGGTGTCTTGATTTTGAATGAAGAGCTCTTTCCCATTCAATATGCTGGCATGGCCGTGATTTTTTCAGGGCTGCTTTTTGTTGATGGTCGCATTTTCAAGCGAAAGGCCGCTGCGCCTTAGCGAGTTTCGCTGTGGCCACCGTGATTTACTCGCCTGCAAGGGTTCGCCAAAACCTGCGTCATTGGCTGTGCATAGGTGCATCCCTGAAGATTTCCCATATTCAACCAAAGAGTTGAATACGGGAAATGGCGGCTTAATGGGGGAGAGGTAAAAACTGACCAGCCCCTAAAAGTTGGTACTTCGAAGTTTAGCATATAAAAATCAATGACTTAAGCTGCGGCATCTTTGCCCGAAGAGTCGCGTTGACTCAGGCAGCCCACCCGCATAGCAATGCCCCCAAGTTCAACCGGTGGAAATGCGCGTGACCGATCCCGATAACAAAGAGCGTCTACGACAGCTTGAGGAACGGATCGAGGCGGCCAAACAGGCCCAGGCACCCAAACCCCACATGGAAGAACACCACTCACAGGCACAGCTGGCCTGGCGGATGGTGATTGAGCTTGTGACCGGTCTGTTGATTGGTTTTGGCATTGGATTTGGGCTGGATAGCCTGTTCGGGACAACCCCGATCTTTCTAGTGTTGTTCATATTGCTGGGTTTCGCGGCCGGGGTGAATGTCATGCTCCGTAGCGCAAAAGAGATCCAAGAAAAAAAATTGGCTGAAGAAGCCGAGAGAGACGAGAGGGACTAGACGTGGCAAGCGAAGTACACGGCGCAGACGAGGGTGGTTTGGTTTTCCACCCGATGGACCAATTCGAATTAAAATCCTTCTTTGGTGATGGCCCGATCGGCATGTTCACCATTACTAACGCTACAGTTTGGATGGCGCTCGCTGTCGTTTGTATTGTTGCGATGATGGTATTCGGCTCTTCCCGCCGTGCCGTGATCCCAAGCCGCGCTCAATCCATCGCGGAACTGGCATATGGTTTCATCTACAAAATGGTTGAAGACGTCGCGGGCAAAGACGCCGTGAAGTTCTTCCCATACATCATGACACTGTTCATGTTCATCGTATTTGCGAACTTCTTGGGTCTGATCCCAATGGCGTTCACAACCACTTCGCATTTCGCTGTAACCGTTGTTCTTGCTCTGCTGGTGTTTGTCACTGTGACAGCCGTTGGTTTTGTGAAGAACGGTGCAAAGTTCTTGGCACTCTTCTGGGTTTCCTCAGCGCCTTTGGCACTGCGCCCGGTTCTAGCGGTTATCGAGATCATCTCTTACTTCGTGCGCCCAGTCAGCCACTCTATTCGTCTGGCCGGTAACGTTATGGCGGGTCACGCGGTTATCAAAGTTTTCGCAGCCTTTGCGGCGGCGCTGGTTGTTAACGAAATCCCAACAGCTGTTGGTGCCATCGTGACCCCGCTGTCTATCTTGGGCATCACCGCACTTTATGCACTCGAGGTTCTGGTTGCCTTTATCCAGGCGTACGTTTTCGCGATCCTCACATGCGTTTATCTTCGCGACGCATTGCATCCATCACACTAAGGACACGGTGGGGTTCATCCCACCCGTCCAACAGTTCACTAGTTTCACACTGAATTCCAAACTTCCAACGTAAGGAGAAATCACCATGGAAGGTCAACTCGCACACATCGGCGCAGGTCTCGCAGGTCTGGGTACAGGTCTCGCAGCACTGGGTGTTGGTAACGTAGCAGCTAACTATCTTGCGGGCGCACTGCGCAACCCATCCGCAGCAGCATCCCAAACAGCGACACTGTTCATCGGTATCGCGTTTGCAGAAGCACTGGGCATCTTCTCGTTCCTGGTTGCTCTTCTGCTGATGTTCGCCGTCTAATCCAGCGGAACCATCCTTACGTGCGGGTGGGATTGCATTGTGCATCCCACCCGTAAGACTACGGAAGTTCCCAGGAGGACGTTATGGCGACTGATACACACGCCGCAGGCCACGCAGCAGACGCTGTTTCGGCCCCAGGTATGCCACAGCTGGATTTTTCAAACTGGGGCAACCAGATTTTCTGGCTCTTGATCACACTGGTTGTGATCTACTTCGTCCTATCGCGCATCGCGCTGCCGCGCATTGCTGCGGTTCTGGCTGAACGTCAGGGGACAATTACAAATGACATCGCCGCAGCTGAAGAGCTGAAGGCGAAAGCAGGTGAAGCCGAAGAAGCCTATAACAAGGCTCTGCTTGATGCTCGTGCGGAAGCACAGCGTATCGTGGCAGAGACGAAGGCCGAAATTCAGGCGGAACTGGATGCAGCTACAGCGAAAGCTGATGCAGAGATTGCGGCCAAAGCATCTGAGTCGGAAAAGGCAATCGCCGAAATCCGCGCAGGCGCTGTTGAAAGCATCCGCGAAGTTGCGGCAGACACTGCAAATGAAATCGTTGCTGCATTGGGTGGTAAGGCAGATGCCAAATCCGTCACTGCAGCTGTCGAAGCACGGATGAAAGGGTAAGAGACATGCGTAAACTGGCAACTCTCCTCGCCCTAACCGCAGCCTCACCGGCATTTGCGGCATCTGGCCCATTCTTCTCGCTCAAGAACACAGACTTCGTTGTTCTCGTCGCCTTCATCCTGTTCCTTCTGGTTCTGCTGAAGTTCAAAGTTCCATCTACCTTGATGGGCCTGTTGGACAAGCGTGCCGAAGGCATTGAAAGCGAACTGAACGAAGCACGTGCACTGCGTGAAGAAGCTCAGACAATCCTGGCCTCTTATGAGCGCAAGCAAAAAGAAGTTCAGGCCCAAGCAGACGCGATCGTGGCATCCGCCAAGCAAGAAGCGACTGCTGCGGCTGAGCAAGCCAAAGTTGACCTGCAAGCCTCTATCGCGCGCCGTCTGGCCGCGGCAGAAGATCAGATCGCCTCGGCTCAGGCTTCGGCTGTCAAAGAAGTACGCGACCAAGCTGTCGTGATTGCGGTTGGCGCGGCCAACGAAGTGATCGCGAAAGGCATGACTGCAGCGGATGGCAACAAGCTGATCGATGCGGCTATCGCTGAAGTTGACGCGAAACTTCACTAAATTGTTTTAGGGTTTTGCCCGAATTCAAATCAAAAAACCCGGCCGCGTGGCCGGGTTTTTTTTGTGCTTTGTGTCTTGTAGAGTAAGGTTAATTCCGATTTTGCTCGTGTTCAAAACGCTGCATTGCAATGGCTTCATTCTTCACAGCTTTGCCCTCATCGGCGAGACATTGCTCTACAAAGGCCAGATGGTTTTCGATTGCAGCACGCGCCCCTTTTGCATCGCGGCTTTGTAGGGCGTCATTGATGACCCGATGCTGCTCTAGCAATTCACCGCGGGTTGCCTTGCGTTTGAACATGACGGTTCGATTGTAGAACACGCCCTCTCTTAACAGCTGATACATAGAGCGCATCATGTGCAACATGACCACGTTATGGCTCGCCTCAATTATGGCGAGATGGAAATCGGCATCCAGCTGGGATTCATCTGTTGAGCTGCGTTTGGCATGCGCGGCTTCCATTTTTCGGAAGATGGTGTCGATGACTTTCAGATCCATATCTGATGCAAGCGACGCCGCGCGTTCCGCGGCCAACCCCTCCATGTCACGGCGAAAGGCAATGTAATCGAAAACGGCCTCTTCATGAGATGAAAATAGCTTTACCAGCGCGGGGCTAAAGGCGTTACCCAATACATCTGCAACAAAGATCCCTGCACCAGGCTTGGCGCTCAATAGGCCGCGCTCTTGCAGCTCTGATATGGCCTCTCGCAAAGAAGGCCGAGAGACCCCTAGTCTTTCGGCAAGTTCGCGTTCCGCAGGCAGGCGTTCGGCCGGGCGTAAAATGCCTCTGAGGATGAGCAACTCGATCTGCTTGACCACGGAAGCTGACAATTTTTCAGGTGTGACTTTTTGAAATGGCATCGGATTTTTGCTTGTTTTGGTTAACTCATTTGACCACGTGCAGATGCAAGCATCAAGGGACGCGGCGTTGGAATTTAAAATAACGTCAGAAGTGTTGACTTTTATTTCGGCGAGCATAGGGTCTGCTAAAGACAGTATGAAGAGTCGAAACTATGGACCTACAACAAATATTTGCCACCCGAGCTTCTCGGATGAAGGCGTCAGAAATTCGTGAGCTGCTTAAGCTACTTGATCAGCCCGGCATCGTCTCTTTTGCGGGCGGCATACCAGACCCAGCGCTCTTCCCAGCAGAGGCTTTTCAGAAAGCATACCTCGATGCACTTAGCAAAGATTCCGCCGCGACTGCGCTGCAGTACTCTGTGAGCGAGGGGTATCTACCGCTTCGGGAATGGCTCGCGAAAGAAATGGGCAAGATTGGGGTCCAATGTGGGGCCGAAAATATTCTGATCACTTCTGGGTCGCAGCAAGCTTTGGATTACCTTGGCAAGCTTTTCCTGTCTCCCGGAGATACAGCGTTGGTGAATGGTCCGACATACCTCGGCGCTCTGGGTGCTTTTAATGCGTATGAGCCGCGGTATGACCGCTTGTATCCGGGTGGAAACCGATCAGCCGAAGATTATACATCTGCCGCCGCCGCTGACGGAAGCAAAGTAAAGTTTGCCTATTTGTCAGCAGATTTCTCTAACCCAACAGGCGAAACCGTTGATCGCGCTGGTCGCGAACGTCTGATTGATATGTGTGACGCCATGGATTGCGCTCTGATCGAGGACGCAGCCTATCAATCGTTGCGCTACGACGGGGAACCTATTCCGCCGATCCTCGCGATTGAACAAGCGCGTAAAGGCGATATCGATGCTTGTCGTACCATCTATTGCGGTAGCTTTTCGAAAACACTGTCTCCCGGCCTGCGTATTGGCTGGGTGTGCGCTGCTGCTCCTGTGATTTCGCAGATGGTGCTGCTGAAACAAGCCGCAGATCTTCACAGCTCCACCGTGAATCAGATGGCGATTCATCATGTTGCTGAATCTATGTTCGATACCCACGTGCAAAAATTGCGTGATACATATTCTGCGCGCCGGAACGCAATGCTAGCCGCGCTCGAGGAAGAAATGCCAGAAGGCGTGGAGTGGACGCGACCAGAGGGTGGGATGTTTGTTTGGGTCACCCTGCCGAAAGGTATGGATGGGGCTGCACTTCTTCAGCAGGCGATCGAAGTTGAAAAGGTGGCCTTTGTGCCGGGTAAAGCATTTTTTGCGGATGGAAGCGGTGAAAACACCATTCGGCTGGCATTTTCAATGGTGGATGAAGAAACCATTCGCCAAGGGGTGGCGCGTTTGGCGCGTGTGATCCGTTCAGCTTAATTTGTTGTCTGAAAGCGAATCTTAACGGTTGCTATGGCAAGGTGCGGATATGTCTATTCCGCGCCTTTCTTTTATCCTGACCTGTTTGGGAATAGCGGCCTGCGATATGCCGTCGGCAGAATTTGCCGGGGTGCCTATGCACAAAATAGAGATTGAGGGCAGCACATTTCACGTTAGGCGTGTCGGCAATCGGGCCGAGGCGATTAGAGTGAATTTTGAAGGGCTGGTGAACCAAGCCCGGATAATGCGCCGAGGCGAACGCGCGATGGAACAGGTTTCGGGCTGCAATGTTTCAGTATTGTATGGTGATGTTGCCCTGATGAAGGGCCAGCTTGATTGCACAACGCCACTTGATCCGCACAAACACGCCAAAACCCCTTCGCGAATGCAGAGCTATCTACATTGTAACAGTCCAAGCTTTCGAGCATCTGGCTGGTATGATCTGAGGTGCCGCTAAAGATCTTTGGTCATGAAAACGGATGCAGGGCTTTCTACGTAATCACCGAATGGGCCGCAAATGGCATACCCTAATCTTTGGTACAAACGACAAGCTGCTTCGAGGGCATCGCCCGTTTCTAGCTTGAGGGTACCAAGTGATTTCGCCTTTGCTGCGGCCTCGACCTTTTGGATCAGCTGTTCTGCAGTGCCGAGCCCTCGGGCCTCTGGCGCGACGAACAAAGACTTAATTTCACCGTAGCTTCCCTTATCGGCCAAAGCGATGCAGGCGATGTCATTGCCAGCGTGCTTGGCGACAAAAAACTGGATGTGAGGTTGGCAAAGGTCTTCAATATCTAGGTAGTGACACTCGCCAGCCGCAAAAAGGCTATCCATCAATGTGTGACTGGCATGCAAAAGCGCAGTTGCGCCAGGGGCGCGGGGATCGGCTTGTTCTATTTGAATGTCAGGCATGGCGGCTCTAAATATGAACTAAGAATGAGGATCTTCCCTCATTTTAATCAGAATTCACTGCATTCGCCACCATTCCTGTTAATCGCAGCGCCCAACACAATTATACAGGAAACCGTCAATATCTTGTGGATAACTTTGCCAATCCTACTGCATTATGGGGAAATGCATTGACTTGAGCCACTTTCGGCACACAGGATTGATCTACATGGAATCACAGGAACTCGCCATTTGCGCTTTTCCAAACTCAGGCTGACGGGCTTTAAAAGCTTCGTAGACCCAACAGACCTTCTTATTGCGGATGGTCTGACAGGGGTTGTGGGGCCGAATGGGTGCGGGAAGTCTAATTTGCTTGAGGCGCTGCGCTGGGTGATGGGGGAGAACCGCCCAACTGCTATGCGTGGCGGTGGTATG
This sequence comes from uncultured Paracoccaceae bacterium, assembly GCA_947498415.1. Taxonomy (GTDB): domain Bacteria; phylum Pseudomonadota; class Alphaproteobacteria; order Rhodobacterales; family Rhodobacteraceae; genus Cognatishimia. The sequence continues at coordinate 244,344 of CANMKB010000001.1, read as the reverse complement.
GAAGATGTGATTTTTGCAGGAGCTTCGAGTCGCCCTGCACGAAACTTCGCCGAAGTCGCACTTCAAATTGACAATTCGGATCGTTTGGCCCCCGCGGGGTTCAACGAAAGCGATGCGCTGGAAATCACCCGTCGCATCACGCGTGATGTTGGGTCGGCCTATAAGGTAAACACCAAAGACGTTCGTGCACGCGATGTTCAGATGCTGTTCGCCGATGCATCCACAGGTGCGCACTCGCCAGCACTGGTACGGCAGGGGCAGATTGCGGAGTTGATCAACTCTAAGCCCAAAGCGCGTCGACGCATTCTAGAAGAAGCTGCTGGTATTTCGGGTTTGTATCAGCGTCGCCACGAAGCAGAGCTGAAACTTAAAAACGCTGAAGCCAACCTGACGCGTGTAGATGATGTGATCGAACAGCTAGCCAGTCAGCTTGGGTCACTGGCCCGTCAGGCCCGTCAGGCGGCGCGATACAAGGCGATCGGCATTGATCTGCGCCAAGCCGAAGGGATGTTGCTGTACCGTCGCTGGCGTGAGGCCGAAGATACACGGATCGCAACCGAAGAAGACCTGCGCAACAAAACCATTTTTGCTGCACAGGCGGAAACGGCGGCGCGCACCGCGGCAAAGACCCGTGAAGAAACAGATGTTCTATTGCCCCCTCTGCGTGAGGAAGAGGCTGTTGCAAGTGCGATCTTGCAAAGACTCCAGGTGCAGCGCGACTCTTTGAAAGACCAAGAGGAACATGCGCGTCAGATCATTTTGACTCTGACCAACCGGATCGAACAGCTGGCACGCGATATCGAACGCGAAGGCGGGCTGAATAGAGATGCCGGTGAGACGATTGAACGGTTGGAGTGGGAACAGCGCGAACTGGCTAAAGCGTCCGAAGGCCATGACGTGCGTATGGAAGACGCCGGCGATGCGTCTCGTGAAGCTGCGGCATTGCTGCAAGAACGCGAAGCGGATCTGACAGAGCTCACCGAAGATGTGGCGCGGCTTGCCGCCCGTCACCAATCTGCACAACGTCTCTTGGCTGATACATCGCGCCAGCAGGAAAAAAGCGAGCATGAGGCCACCCGTGCACGTGCCGCCGTTGACGAAAGTAAAGCAGCTCTGGCACGTGCTGGCGAAGAGTTCGATCTGTCTCAAGAGACCGTCGAAGAAGCGCAAGAGCGTGCCATCGAAGCCGAAGAAACCTTAGCGGAAACCGAAGCTGAACGCGCAGAAACGCAAATGCGCGAAGCAGATGCGCGCGCGGAACGGTCCGAGGCCGAAGGTGAGTTGAATGCACTGCGTGCCGAAGTTTCAGCTTTGGCAAAACTGGTCGAGCGTGACACAGCCGAAGGCGGGCAAATCCTTGATCGGCTTCAGGTTCAGCAGGGTTTTGAAAAGGCGCTGGGTGCGGCGTTGGCGGATGACCTTCGTGCGCCCGAGGTTGATGAGGATGGACCATCGGGTTGGCATGTCTTGCCGGCCTATGATGAAACCCAGGCACTGCCAGACGGTGTGACATCTCTGGAACAGCATGTTTCGGTCCCCGAAGTTCTTGAACGCCGCATGAACCAGATTGGGTTGATTGCCGCGGAGGACGCGATGCACCTTCAACCCATGCTCAAGCCGGGCCAGCGTCTAGTTTCTTTGGAAGGTGATCTGTGGCGCTGGGATGGGTATCGGGCCTGGGCCGAGGATGGGCCAACTGCCGCCGCGCTGCGGTTGCAACAGTTGAACCGCCTAGAAGAGCTTAAACAAGAAATGGCGCGCCTGTCGGCACGGGCGGATGGCGCTGTTCAAGCACATGAGACGCTTCAGGCTAGATTGCAAACATTGGCAGAGGCGGACAAACAAGCGCGCGAGGCCCGTCGCGATGCAGATCGCGCTGTTGCCGATGCCGCCCGCGCCATGAGCCGCGCGGAAGCGGATCGCAACCTGGCGGAAGGTAAGCTTGAGTCACTGAGCCACGCGGTGAAGCGCCACGAAGAAGAAGCTTTACAAGCCCGCCAGCAAAACCTTGAAGCTGAACGTGCCATGGCAAATCTAGGTGATCTAGATGCGGCTCGCGCTGCGGTGGGTGAAATCAAAATGACGGTCGAGGCCGCGCGCATCACGATGATGTCGAAACGCTCCGCCCATGACGAGTTGCGCCGCGAAGGCGAAGCGCGATTGGGTCGTAGTCAGCAAGTGACGAAAGAAATCAGCGGGTGGCGTCATCGTCTCGAGACCGCTGAAAAACGCACATCCGAACTCGCAGAGCGCAAGTTGGCCTCGGAGGATGAACTCGCCGATGCGCATATGGCGCCCGAAGAGATTGCCGAAAAGCGTGACGAGCTAACAATCTCGATCGAAGATTCCGAAGAGCGCCGCCGTAAGGCCGCAGATGCATTGTCTGAAGCAGAAACAAAACTGCGCGCCGCGGAACAAGCAGAGCGTGACAGTGAGCGGGCCGCGTCGGAAGCCCGTGAAGCCCGTGCGCGTTCCGAGGCCTTGCACGATGCCGCGCGTGAAACCGCGATCACAGCATCAACGCGCATTCAAGACGAGATGGAGCAGACCCCTGATCGGTTGCTCGAAAGTCTAGATGTACTGCCTGAAAACATGCCGCCCGCTGCAACGATCGAGGCGGATGTAAATCGGTTGAAGCGTCAACGGGATTCTCTGGGCGCGGTGAACCTACGCGCCGAAGAAGATGCACGTGAAATTCAAGTAGAACACGACACGCTGGCTGGTGAAAAAGAAGATCTAGAGGCGGCAATCAGCACGTTGCGTTCTGGTATCGCGAGCCTCAATAGTGAAGGGCGCGAACGGCTTTTGACTGCGTTTGAGCAGGTGAACAGCAACTTTACCATGTTGTTCAAACATCTCTTTGGCGGCGGTGAGGCAAACTTGGTTCTTGTTGAAAGTGATGACCCGCTTGAGGCAGGCTTGGAAATCATGTGCCAGCCACCCGGCAAGAAACTCTCGACACTTTCGTTGCTTTCAGGTGGTGAACAGACCCTCACAGCCATGGCGCTGATCTTTGCAGTGTTCTTGGCAAATCCAGCACCTATCTGTGTGTTGGACGAAGTGGACGCACCGCTTGATGATGCCAACGTCACGCGGTTCTGTGACTTGCTTGATGAGATGTGCCGCCAAACAGAAACACGGTTTTTGATCATCACGCACCATGCCGTAACCATGGCGCGAATGGACCGGTTGTTTGGTGTGACGATGCAGGAAAAAGGCGTTAGCCAGCTTGTTTCCGTTGATCTGAAAGCTGCAGAAACATTGGTTGCTTAAATTAAAAAAGGCGCCCGGAGGCGCCCTTTTGTGTTTAAATTTTGCTAAGTAGATTTGGCGTTGGCCAAGCATCCGCCGGAAGCCCTAGTCGCTGTTGTTCAGCCTGAACCGCATCCCGTGTTTTTGCACCTAGAATGCCATCCACTTTGCCAACATCGTATCCACGCGCCTGTAGTTTTTTCTGTAATTGCTTCATTTGTTGACCGGTCAAACCAGTGTCAGGGTTGCCTTGGTTGTACGGTGCTGCGCCCTCAAGGCGGGTTGCAAAATAGGCCGCTGTCGTGACGTAGATAAAGCTTTGATTCCACTCAAAATAAACTTTAAAATTAGGATACGCGAGGAACGCAGGGCCCTTGCGTCCCTGAGGCAGAACCAATGAGGCTGGTAAGTTGGCCAAGTTGCCTTGGCGCGGCTGTACGCCAAGCTTGGCCCAGTCACTTGCTGGTTTTGTAGTGTTCAGACCGGACAGCGACCAGTCCATATCAGCCGGCACATTCACCTCTTGTAGCCAAGGTTGCCCTTTCTGCCAGCCAAGGTGTTGTAGCATTTTGCCACCAGACATAAGGGCGTCGGTTGCGGATGTCTTAAGGCTGACTTTCCCGTCGCCATCTCCATCAACACCGTTTTCGATGATGTCGGCCGGCAGCATCTGCACCATGCCAATCTCGCCCGCCCAAGCCCCTGTTGTCTTGGCGGGAGAGAAGTCGCCGCTTTCATAAAGCTTTAGGGCTGCAAACACTTGCGGGCGGAACAATTCAGGGCGCCGGCAATCATGCGCCAACGTCACAAGTGAATTGAGTGTGTTAAAGTCACCTTGGAACCCACCAAAGTCGGTTTCAAACGCCCAAAACGCCAACAAAACGCCGCGTGACACACCATAGTCGCGTTCGATCCGCGCAAAGGTATTTGCGTATTGATTGCCTTTGGCCTTCCCCGTGTTCAACCGGTTGGAGCTGATGAGGCGTTGAGAAAACTCCAAGAAAGGCTTTTGGAATACACCCTGCGCCCGGTCGGCTTTGATCGTGCGGTTGTCGAGTGCGACATTCGCAAAGAATTTGTTCACGGTGTTCTTGCTGTGACCAAGCGCGATGGCTTCTTGTTTCAGACCTTTGACGAAACCATTAAACGAGCCGCCGCATTGGGCATTGGCGAGAGCAGTGCTTGCCGACAGAATTAGGGCAGCAAGGGGAAGAGCAAAGCGCATGGGATACCTCAGTATATCTTTCGGCGCACACTAGCAGAGGTGCTGGGTCATGCAATGATGTGTGATCACAACAGCGCGATCAGCAAGGTCGCGCCGAAAGCCAGGGCCCAGACGCGCCACAAGACAGAGACCGCATCGCGGATGTCGTTTGCGCTTAGACTTTGCCGACCCATTTCATTCACATACGGGAAATCTTGTTCAAAACCATCATAAGTGCGCGGCCCGGCAAGAGCGATCCCAAGGGACCGCGCCATGGCGGATTCTGGCCAACCTGCATTAGGCGATTTGTGAAAGGCGGCATCAAATCTAATCTCTGACCATTTGGTGATAATGCCGTAAGACAATGCAATAAGACCCGCTGTAAGCCGGGCTGGGATCCAGTTCAGCACATCATCAAGACGCGCAGCGGCCCAACCAAACCGAAGATGGCGAGGGGTTTTGTAACCAATCATAGAGTCTGCGGTGTTGACCACCTTGTAGATCAACAAACCCGGCAGGCCAGCGATTAAGAACCAAAATGCAGGTGCGATTACACCGTCAGACAGGTTTTCAGCCGCGCTTTCGATGGCAGACCGGCTTACAGCAGTTTCGGTCATATCTTTTGTGTCACGGCTGACGATCATCGCAACAGATTTGCGCCCATCCTCGACAGACAGTCGAAGCGCTCTCTCTACGTTTTTGACATGATCGACCAATGAGCGCTGGGCGATCAAGATGGCAGCGATCACAACGCTTGGAAGCCACCCGAACCATCCGATAATGTGCCCCAGTCCCCAAGCACCGCCCAGCAGAGAAAGAACAACCAACGTCCCGTTCAATTTTTGAGACACCCCAACGTTGAACCTTTGATCCGCCGCGGCAATCAATCGGCCCATAAGAACAGCTGGATGTGGAACCCGATCCCACAGCAACCTAGGTTCACCGAGTACCGCATCAAGCAGCAATGCGATCAGTAGGATTTCTGCAGTGTCCATCAAACCCTCACTCAGTTAGCGCATGTTCCAGCTGCGCCCAACGATCTGGATGCGGCAGCCCGAGGCGCAGATATGTATCAGAATAGGGAAAGACACGCGTCAGGATCTGATGTTTGCCCAATCGTTCATGCCAGGCCTGTGCATCATCCACGTTATAAAGTCGAAAGAGATCGCAGCCTCCTTCAAGCTGTGCCCCATGCTTTGACATGAGCGCATCAAGACGTGCGCAATCATCAGCGAGTCGCTGCCGCGTGCTTTGCGCCCAATCGAGGTCTTGCAGCGCTGCTGTGGCGGTCTCTAATGCAGGTCCAGACACGGCCCATGGGCCTATGTAGTCTCTCATTTTCGCGATAAACTCAGGCGCGCCAACTAGAAAACCAAGGCGCAGACCGGCGAGGCCCCAAAACTTACCAAAACTCTTGAGGACAAAGTTTCCAGTTTTGGTCGTTTGCTCGATCAACGTGCGATCAGGGGCAATATCGCAAAAGCTTTCATCGATGATGTTGGTTTGCGCCGTTAGATCGTCTGCTGTCCAAAATTGGCCGGTAGGATTGTTCGGATGCACGATCACCCGGCACTGGTCTGTGCCGTCAGACATATCCCAACCTTGCGCCCTAAAGGCGGCTGCGTGTTCATTATAGGTCGGTTGCGGGATGTCGACGGCGTTGCCAGACACCAGAGACGGGATGCGCGAAATGAGGGCCGATGCACCCGGCGCCGCAATGATGTCGACCGTTTCAGGGATCGCCCAAAACTTACGGGCGGCATCCAACAACGCAGTTTGAGCGTTCGCGTCTGGAAGTGCTGTCCAGCAATCTGCGGAAAATTGGGGGAGGGGAAACGGCACCGGGTTAATGCCGGTCGATAGATCTAGCCAAGTTTCGCGTGTACCGCCCCAGCGTGCGATTGCAACGTCGAGGCCGCCTCCGTGATCTCTTTGCTGTGTCATGCTGCCTCCCATCATTCCCGCTGTGTTCGCGGAAATTACGTCATTTGACAAGGGGCAGGAGGGCGGCGGGGCGACGCAGTTTTGCGTTCAACGGGATCGTGCCCGCCGCTCAGAGATGTTTTTCGCGCGGAAACGCTATCCGCGTTGTGTCGGTTCCATGTAATCCAGTTTTGGATTTATCGGGATGATGCGGTGTGGATTGATCGATTCATGGCTGTAGTGATAGTGGCGTACGATATGGGCCATATTCACCGTCTCGGCGACACCAGGGACTTGGTAAAGCGTTCGCGTATAGTCCCATAGGTTTGGATAGTCGATCAGCCGTTTCAAATTACATTTGAAATGTAGGTGATAAACCGGGTCAAAGCGGATCAGTGTTGTGAACAGACGCCAGTCGGCCTCTGTGATCTCGTCGCCCATAAGGAAACGATTGCGCTGCAGCCGGTCTTCAAGCCAATCCAGAGTGTCAAACAATGGATAAACACCCGCTTCATATGCGTCTTGTGTGGTCGCGAACCCAGATTTGTACACGCCGTTGTTGACCGTGTCATAAATCCGTTCATTCACCTCTTCAATGGCGTCACGTTGTTCTTCTGGCCAGTAGTCATCAGTGTTTCCGGTCAGGGCGTTGAAGGCACTGTTGAACATGCGAATGATCTCAGAGCTTTCATTTGAAACGATGGTGTTACGCTCTTTGTCCCACAGAATAGGAACAGTCACGCGGCCAGAATATTCGGGGTCAGCCCGTGTGTAGAGCTGGTGTGCAAAGTCTAAACCGAAAAGATCATCGCCCGTCGCGCCGTCTTCGTCTTTTTCAAAGGTCCAGCCTTGATCCAGCATGTCAGGGTGCACGGCCGATACGGTAATGTGTTGCTCTAGGCCCTTGAGCGCACGAAAGATCAGGGTGCGGTGCGCCCATGGGCACGCATAAGAAACAAAGAGATGGTAACGCCCGCTGTCTGGGGTAAACCCATCTGTACCGCTTGGACCTGCGGCACCGTCGGCTGTGAGCCAGTTCCGAAACTGTGCTTTAGAGCGAACAAACTTTCCGCCCGTGCTTTTGGTATCATACCACTGGTCAACCCACTGACCGTCTACAAGCAATCCCATTGTTTTCTCCTTAAGAGGTTGGGGCTAACCTAACCTCAGATCACAGCACGACAATCTCTGCCTTTGCAGAACACTTGCGCGGATGTGCACAATTGTATCGGGTATCGCTGGTGTGGCACAAAAGAGATGGGGAATACCTAATATTTTGAATGGCTTGACCTTTCATGTGTCGATCTGAAACATTGATACAAAGGGGGTAGGTCAAATGGGATGGAGCCTGCCATGACAAGTTTTCTGCCAAAAGAAGTGCAGCAGGGGCTGGAAGCAGCTCGTAAAAAGGAAATGCGCAAGAAGAATCGTCTTCGGGTAAAAGCCGATGGTGAGGTCTTTAAAGTGCTGCAATTTCAAGATGATGGCTTTTCACTGGATGTCGAAGACCCGCCGCATTTGCGCGGCTTGGTCGATTTGTATGACGGCGCAAAGCATCTGTATCAGTGTTTGGTTGTCGCTTCGGTTCAAGACAACGGTGAAACGTTCTACGAATTTAAACGCGCAACACCGCACATGGAAAAGCCGCCACTGGACTTTGTTCAAGAGGATGAAGCACCCGTCGCTTTGGTCACAGATCAACGCAAATAGTCATTCGGCCCGCAGGATATGCGGGCCAAGATGAGTTTATTTCAGATCGCTGAAAGCTTCGGAGAGGCGTTGTGCGGCTTCTTCGATTTGGGCGCGATTTGCCCCAAGATTAAAGCGCATGAACGTGTCGCCGCCATTCCCCAATCCAAGGCCCGGTGTTGGCGCAATTCGCGCATGATTGTTGATGCGGTCGAGCACGTCGGCGGGGGATAGACCCGTGTTTTTGAAATCAACCCAAGACAGATATGTCGACTGCATTGGCATCATTTCAACACCAGGAATGGCATCCATTGCCGCCGCCATCACTTTGTAATTGTCTTCAAGATATAGGTTCAGTGCATCTACCCAAGCAGCCCCTTCCGGAGAGTAAGCCGCTTTTGTCAGCTCTGTGCCCAGCAAATTTGCACTGATGTCAAACATCTTGAAAAATGCATCGAAGCGCTTTCTCAATCCTGCATCAGGAATGATTACACAGCCCGTGCGTGCCCCGGCGATGTTAAAGGTTTTTGATGCGGCCGTGGTGATCACCAGCCGATCCATGATTTCTGGCATCGCATTTGCAGCGACCAAATGCTTGTGACCCGAAAAAACAAGGTCATGGTGAATCTCGTCTGAGATGAGCAATAGGTCATGACGCTGACAGAACTCTGCCATCGCAGTCAGTTCAGATTGTTCCCAAACACGTCCAGCAGGGTTGTGTGGGGAACTGATGAGTAGGATCTTTTCTCGCCCCGTCATCAGTGCGTCGTAGGATTCAAAATCCATGCGATAGAGGCCCGCATCATCTTTCGCCAAAGGAAGCTGGGTGTTAACGCGTCCGGTTTTTTCGATTTTAGACTGGAATTCATGGTAAACGGGCGTGAAGGTTGCAACGGCATCGCCGCGCTCGGTAAAGGCCTGCAGTGCGGTCGCAATGCCATGGCCCAACCCGAAGGTGATGAATGTCCAATCGGGTTCAATTTTCCAGTTGTGGCGTGTCTCCATCCACCAGCCCACGGACTCGTGGAATTCTTCCAAACCTACAAAATACCCGTAGTTGGCTTTCTCAATCAGGCCTTGAGTCGCTTTTTGCAAAAAGTCCGGCGCGGCGAAATCCATATCCGCGATCCACATCGCAAGACCGTCTTTTGGAGATACCCCAAAGGCGCGCTCCATCCCATCCCATTTGGTTGAGTGGGTGCCGACGCGATTTATGACCTGATCAAAATTCATACATGCCTCCATAAAGCAAATATCGGCCACGCTAGCGAATTGAAAGCCGAGCGCAAGAGCCGTTGCAGAAAACTGCGCCTTGTCCTATGTCAGCCCTATGTTAAAGCCGATCTTGATCCACCCGGACCCCCGCCTCAAAAAGACCTGTGATGCCGTTGCAGATCTGTCTGATGACCTGCGTGTTCTTGCAAGCGATATGCTTGAAACCATGTATGATGCGCCGGGTATTGGGCTTGCCGCTCCCCAAATTGGGGTGCTGTCACGTCTGATCGTCATGGACTGCGTTAAAGATGGCGCACCAGAGCCGGTTATCATGTTCAATCCCGAAGTGCTGGCATCTTCTGATGATGAAAACGTCTACGAAGAGGGCTGTCTGTCGATCCCAGATCAATTCGCCGAAGTGACACGACCTGCTGAGGTGCGTGTGGGTTGGATTGATGAGAATGGGAACCCGCAGGAAAAAGACTTTGAAGGACTTTGGGCGACCTGTGTGCAGCACGAGATCGACCACCTGAACGGCAAGCTGTTCATTGATTATCTTGGGCCGATGAAACGTCAGATGATGACCCGAAAATCTGCCAAACTTAAGCGTGAGCTGGCACGAGGATGACAGTTCGGAAATGCCTTGCATGGCCAGATAAACGCCTGCGCATCGCCGCAGAGCCAGTTGCTGAAATCACTGATGCAGAGCGCAGTGTTTGGGCTGACTTAATTGACACGATGGAAGCCATGCCTGGCGTTGGTATGGGCGCCAACCAGATCGGCGTGATGAAACGTCTGATCGTGGTCGATGCCTCATCCGAGCGTGGCCAAGTTGTAAAAATGGCGAACCCCGAAATTTTGCATGCATCCGTGGAACCTCGAGAGCACGAAGAAGCCAGCCCAAACTTACCTGGTGTGTCTGCTGTGATCGCGCGACCTCGTGCAGTAACAGTGCGCTACATGGATGAAAGCGGTGAGGTAGCAGAGAAAGATTTCGTAGGCCTTTGGGCCACTTCGGTTCAGCACCAAATCGACCACATCAATGGCAAGATGTACTTTGACCACTTGAGCCGCACCAAGCGTGAGATGTTGATCAAAAAGGCGAGGAAGCTGAAATGAAGATTGTCTTCATGGGGACACCCGATTTCTCTGTTCCTGTGCTGGATGCGTTGGTGGAGGCAGGTCACGAGATCTTGGCTGTTTACAGCCAGCCCCCACGCCCTGCCGGGCGCGGTAAAAAAGATCGTCCCTCACCCGTACAAGCCCGCGCTGAGGCCTTGGGGTTACAGGTGCGATATCCTGTCTCTCTGAAAGGAGACGCAGAGCAAGCCGAATTCGCAGCCCTTGATGCGGATGTTGCCGTGGTCGTTGCCTATGGCCTGTTGTTGCCGCAAGCCGTGCTGGATGCGCCGACCCACGGATGTTTAAACATTCACGCCAGCCTATTGCCACGTTGGCGCGGCGCTGCGCCGATCCATCGGGCGATTATGGCCGGGGATACGGAAACGGGTGTCTGCATCATGCAAATGGAGGCCGGTCTTGATACAGGCCCTGTGTTGATGCGTCAGGTCACGTCGATTGGCGCTGAAGAGACGACAGCGCAATTGCATGACCACCTTAGTCAGATTGGTGCAACGGCAATCGTAGATGCGCTTGCCAATCTCTCAACGCTTAAGCCAGTGCCACAGCAAGACAACGGCGTGACCTATGCGTCAAAAATCGACAAGGCCGAGGCAAAAATTGATTGGTCTTTGCCTGCCGTCGAGATTGACCGTAAAATCAGGGGCCTATCGCCTTTCCCGGGTGCTTGGACTGAAATCGAAGGTCAGCGCATTAAACTTTTAGGGTCACGCTTGGTGGAAGGCGAAGGCCAGCCGGGGACACTTCTTGACGATACATTAACGGTTGCCTGTGGCACCGGTGCGGTCCAGCTGTTGCGCCTGCAACGTGCCGGAAAAGGAGCGCAGGACGCGGAGGTCTTTGTGCGAGGCTTTGCTTTAAAAGCTGGACACATAATAAGTTAATACAGTAACTTTTTTATCGAGTTGGACGCGCAGAAATTTTGGCTGTGCGCTGTGAAGTCTTTGATTGGTTTTCAAAAGTAATTTCTTTGAGGTTATAAAATTGGTTTATCAGATGAATGGGGTGGCCCCTCGCGTTACGCTTGTGACGACAATGAAGGATGAGGCACCGTATATTCTAGACTGGATCGCGCATTATAAAACGCTGGGCGTTTCGGACTTTGTTGTATTTACGAACGACTGCACGGATCAAACAGATCAAATTCTAAGAATTTTAAATCGTATGGGGATCGTGCAGCATCGCTTTAACAATGTGCTGCGCCGCGGCCCTCACAAAAGCGCTTTAAAATGGGCGCAAACGGAACCCGCAGTCAGCCGGGCGGATTGGATTTTTGTTGCAGATGTTGATGAGTATCTGAGCATTTCATCATCAGACGGCACTCTAACTGGCTTGATCCGCGATCATCCGAATGTCGATGCGATTTCCTTTGTTTGGCGTATTTTTGGGAATGCGGGTGTTGATCGAATGCTAGACGCGCCTGTTCCGCTTCAATTTAGCGCTGCGGAAAAGGCGCAGGGTGGGCCAAATCAGAAACGGATGTTCAAAACCATGTACCGGAATTGCGAAAAATTCGCACGATTAGGGGTTCACAGGCCATTTTTGGCTGAGGGTGCAGAAGATATTCGTTGGATATTGCCTGATGGGCGTGCGTTCTCAGAAGAACAAGTCAACAAAGGGCTCGCGATCAGGCCACCTTATGGTTACGAGGCGGCACAGCTGAATCATTACGCTCTGCGTTCGCTTGATGGATTTTTGAACAAACGTGCGCGCGGAAGAGCCAATCACCATACGCAAACCATCGAGGCCGACTATTGGAATAAGTTCGACAAGAATGCCGAACAGGATCTCGGGCTTGCTCAGAGTTTCGATAAAGCGATACAAGTAAAGGAACTGCTGCTTCAAAATAGTGAGCTGAGGCAGCTGCATCTAGAAGCGGTTGCAACCCATCAAAAGCGCGCGAGAATGGCGCGTAAAAGCGACGCGATGAAAGCCGTTTTGCAAACACTTGGGCGATTGCCTGAGGATGCTGCTGCGGCAGACTGATGTGCGCTACCGAGGCGGTCTAGCTTTGTATGCCGGTAATCGCCAGCCAAACTGAAGTGACCCTGCGCGCAGTGCCCAAGTGGTGCCAGCGCATACCGCTAGGACCGGAAAACCCGATAGGCCAAGGTAATCGGCGCAAAGCGCTGAGATCGCACCAGCAAAGGCGGCAGTCGCATAGATTTCGCCCTGCTTAAGCACCAAGGGAACCTCGTTACACACCACGTCACGCATCAGGCCACCAAGGCAGCCTGTGCTGATCCCCATTAACACGACGATGATTGCGTTTTGATCCATGTCCATCGCAACGCCGGTGCCTGCCGCAACGGCCACCGCAAGCGCCGCGCTGTCGAGCCAGAGCAATGTGCGGTAGCGGCTTTCCAAGAGGTGCGCGGTAAAGAAAACCAAGAGCGCAGCGGCGGATGCCAGTAGAATGTAAGCCGGCTGGCCGACCCAAAACACTGGGTCTCTACCCAACAAAAGATCGCGAACGGTGCCGCCACCTACGGCAGTTAAGCAAGCCACAAAGGCAAAGCCGACTAAATCAAGCTGTGCGCGGCTTGCGACCAAAGCGCCGGTGAGCGCAAAGATGACAACAGACGAAAAGTCTAAGAATGAAATCGCACTCATGTGTATTTGGCGGGTTTGAATGGGGCCATGCCTGCCCGAGCCAGCTCGTCGGCCTTTTCGTTTTCAGGGTGTCCGGCGTGGCCTTTGACCCACTCCCATGTCACTTGGTGACGGGCTTGGGCCGCATCAAGGCGCTGCCAAAGCTCGACGTTTTTGACGGGCTTTTTAGCGGATGTTTTCCAGCCATTGCGCTTCCAGCCGTGAATCCAACCTGTGACGCCATTTTTGACATAGGCGCTGTCGGTCACAACTGTAATGACACTTGCACGTTCCAGTGTTTCCAGCGCCATAATGGCGGCCATCAGTTCCATCTGGTTGTTTGTCGTTGCAGCCTCGCCGCCAGAAAGCTCTCGTTCTTTCTTAACGGTTTCGCCATCAGTCGCGCGAAGTAAAACGCCCCAGCCACCCGGGCCTGGATTTCCGGAACACGCGCCATCGGTATATGCATAAAGTTCAGCCATAGTTCGGGCCTACCGAAGTGAGCTGAACGCGTCCAGCCCATTTTCTATTGAAAAACGTAACACGCGCCTGTTGGTGTGAAGCGATAGCTTCGAGCGATGGGCTTAGTGTGCGATATCAACATTTCTTAAGACGCGTGGCACTTTGAAGTTCACCGTCTCTATTGCCGTTTCAACCACGTCGACTGTCACGTCATAACGGTCTCGGAAAGCGTCAATCACTTCGTTTACCAAGACTTCTGGGGCTGAAGCGCCAGCGGTAATCCCCAAAGAGGTAATTCCTTCGAGTGCACGCCAGTCAATGTCTGTGCCGCGCTGGACAAGTTGTGAATACGCACACCCGGCTTTGGCGCCAACTTCGACCAAACGGCGAGAGTTTGACGAATTTGGTGCACCAACCACCAACATAGCTTCGCACTTCTCAGCCATTGCTTTCACGGCCATTTGGCGGTTCGTCGTCGCATAACAAATATCTTCTTTGTGAGGACCCACGATTTTAGGGAAACGCTTGTTCAAGGCCGCCACAATGCCAACGGTGTCATCGACCGAAAGAGTGGTCTGTGTAACAAAGGCCAGGCGTTCTGCGTCGCGCACCTCAATGGTGTCTACATCCGCCTCGGTTTCCACCAGTAAAACTTCACCTTCGGGCAATTGGCCCATAGTGCCGATGGTTTCTGGGTGGCCCGCGTGACCAATCATAATGATCTGAAGGCCAGCCTCAGAATGGCGCTCTGCTTCGATGTGAACTTTTGACACCAAAGGGCAGGTCGCATCGACATAGATCATCTCGCGCCGTTCTGCTTCCGCAGGTACGACTTTCGCCACACCATGTGCGGAAAAGATAACGGGACGATCATCGGGGCAATCAGACAGTTCTTCAACAAACACCGCCCCCTTGTCACGCAATCCATCAACCACAAATTTGTTGTGCACAATTTCATGTCGCACATAAACAGGGGCGCCCCATTTCTCGAGTGCCATCTCAACGATCTTGATCGCACGATCAACACCCGCGCAGAATCCACGCGGCGCAGCAAGGTAGATGGTAAGAGGAGATTTGGTCATGGCGTTTCCACTGTGGCTGTTGCCACAGAGGTAAGGTTAAGTTGTGCCCTCGTAAAGACACGCGCGTCGCTGGATATAAAAAAACCGGGGAATGATCCCCGGTCTCATTATTTTTCAGCGTTGTATTCCGCTTCACCTTCACCCGGCATTGGGTCGCGCGGTGGGCGTCCGACAACGTCTTTCAGACCTTCAAGCTCGATGAAATTATCGGCCTGGCGGCGTAGTTCATCTGAAATCATCGGAGGCTGGCTGCGGATTGTCGAAACAACAGAAACTCTAACACCTTGCCTTTGCAGGCTTTCCACGAGCGGCCGAAAATCTCCATCCCCAGAGAATAGCACGATGTGGTCAACATGTGGCGCGAGTTCCATCGCGTTCACAGCCAGTTCGATGTCCATGTTACCCTTGACTTTCCGACGGCCTTGGCTGTCGGTGTACTCCTTGGCTGGCTTCGTCACCATGGTGAATCCATTGTAATGCAGCCAATCAACCAGAGGTCGAATAGGTGAGTATTCGTCATTCTCTAAAAGGGCTGTATAGTAAAAGGCGCGCAGGAGTTTTCCGCGGCGCATGAATTCGGTGCGAAGGAGTTTATAGTCGATGTCAAATCCGAGCGACTTAGCCGCTGCGTACAGATTTGATCCATCAATGAACAGCGCAAGCCGTTCGTCCTTGTAAAACATAAAATGTCCTTCCAGTAATCAAGCGGCGCCTTAATGTCCGTGAGTGTGAAAATGCTGGGCGCAACTGGCCTTATAAGCTAACGCATTTTCGCGTTGGAGCAAGGGTTTCGGCCGTCGGTCTTAGGTATGTGGGTATATCCTTAGGTATAGGTTTTATAAGCTTTAGGTGAAAAAATGATTGAAAATTGCATCTTAGCCTTCGGTGGAAATGCGAAGTCTCAAATAGGTCAACCGCAGGAAACGATCAATTACGCGTACAAGGCGTTGCGGGCTCGCGGCGTGATCACCTTAGGGGAGAGTCGCGCCTTTCGCAACCCTGCATTTCCGGCCGGATCTGGCCCGGATTTTGTGAATACAGTGGCATTTTGCGAAACGAATCACTCCGCACATGACCTTCTCGCGATCTTGCACGAGGTCGAAGCTAAGTGCGGGAGGGAGCGATTGGTGCGATGGGGCGCTCGAACGCTCGACATAGATTTGGTTTCCTATGGCAGTCAGATTTTGCCAAATGAAGAAACGCACAGACACTGGCGCTTGCTGGATGCCGCAACGCAGCAGTGCGAAGCGCCCTCAGAACTGATTCTCCCTCACCCCCGGTTGCAAGACCGTGCCTTCGTTTTGGTACCCATGGCAGAAGTGGCTCCGGACTGGTGTCACCCGATTTTAGGGCTAACCACAGCGGAAATGATGGCAAACCTGCCAGAAAGTGAACTGAAAGAGGTTGTTCCCCTATGAGTATGTGCTTGTATCTACCTGCGATACCGCCTAAATACTCAGCTTCTAACCCCGTCCAGATAATGGAGTGCCCGCATGGCCCGCGTCACAGTTGAAGATTGCGTTGATAAGGTTCCGAACCGTTTCGAGCTTGTAATGCTTGCTGCACATCGTGCGCGTGAAATTTCTGCGGGTGGTGCTATCACCGTCGAGCGTGACAACGACAAAAACCCAGTTGTCTCTCTACGTGAAATTGCTGAGGAAACTCAGACAGCTGACGAATTGCGTGAGCGTTTGATTGAAGACAATCAGCATCAAATCGAAGTTGATGAGCCAGAAGAAGATTCAATGGCTCTGTTGATGGGCGCAGAATCTGCGGACAAGCCATCCGATGACGATATGTCCGAAGAGAAACTGCTTCGCGCATTGATGGAAGCACAAGGCCAGGGCTAAGACCTGGGGGATAGAGAAGGCACCCAATGATTCCGGCTGACGATCTGGTCGAACTGGTTAGGGCCTACAATCCTAAGACAAACGAAAAGCTTATTCGCGAGGCCTATGATTTTGG
This sequence comes from uncultured Paracoccaceae bacterium, assembly GCA_947498415.1. Classification (GTDB taxonomy): domain Bacteria; phylum Pseudomonadota; class Alphaproteobacteria; order Rhodobacterales; family Rhodobacteraceae; genus Cognatishimia. The sequence goes on along the minus strand of CANMKB010000001.1, from coordinate 227,820 downwards.
CCTCGAGATGCATGAAGGTCAGTATCGGCATTCCGGTGAGCCGTATTTTACGCACCCCATCGAAGTTGCCGCGATTCTGACAGAGCAGCAGTTGGATGACGCCACGATCATCACAGCTTTGCTGCATGACACTATCGAAGACACCAAAGCATCCTACTCCGAAGTCGCCGAGCTTTTTGGAGATGAGATCGCTAGCCTGGTTGATGGTGTGACCAAGCTGACAAACCTTCAGCTGTCATCGACCGAAACCAAACAAGCCGAGAATTTTCGCAAGCTGTTCATGGCCATGTCCAAAGACCTTCGGGTTATTTTGGTCAAGCTGGGAGATCGCCTCCACAACATGCGGACCATTCGTGCCATGCGCCCTCAAAAGCAGGTGGTGAAAGCACGCGAAACCATGGACATCTATGCGCCCTTGGCCGGGCGTATGGGGATGCAATGGATGCGAGAAGAGCTTGAGGATTTGGCCTTTAAAGTGCTGAATCCTGATGGCCGTGCCTCAATCATGCGGCGCTTTATTACGCTTCAAAAAGAAACCGGTGATGTGATCCAACGCATTACGGGTGACATGGTCAATGAACTCGAAAAGGTTGGCATAGAAGCCAATGTATTCGGCCGCGCCAAGAAACCCTATTCCATTTGGCGCAAGATGCAGGAAAAGGATCAGGGGTTCTCGCGCCTATCTGATATCTACGGTTTCCGAGTCGTAACTGCGAACGAAAACGATTGTTACCGCGTGCTTGGTGCCATTCACCAACGTTGGCGTGCGGTACCTGGGCGTTTCAAAGACTACATCAGTCAGCCCAAATCAAACGGCTATCGTTCGATCCACACAACCGTGTCGGGTCGCGATGGGCGGCGGGTCGAGGTGCAGATTCGCACCCAGCAAATGCACGATGTTGCTGAAACGGGTGTGGCTGCGCATTGGTCGTATCGTGACGGTGTGCGCGGAGAGAATCCATTTGCCGTAGACCCGGCGCGCTGGATCCGTTCGTTGAGCGAGCAGTTCGATACAGAGGAAGATCACGAAGATTTTCTCGAAGCGGTTAAGCTTGAGATGTATTCGGATCAGGTCTTTTGCTTTACTCCGCGCGGCGATGTTGTGAAATTGCCAAGAGGCGGGACCCCGATTGATTTCGCTTACGCCATCCACACCCGGATTGGGAACGCCTGTGTCGGGGCTAAGATTGATCATATGCGCGTCCCCCTTTGGACACGCATTAAGAACGGTCAGCATATTGAGATTGTGACCGCAGTTGGCCAGATGCCACAGGCAACTTGGCTGGATATTGCAACAACGGGTAAGGCCAAGTCTGCCATTCGCCGTGCTCTACGAGCTCAAGACCACGAGAGATTTGTAAAACTGGGGTTTGAACTTGCGCGCGCTGCTTTTGAGCAGGTCGGCAAGAAGATGAGCGACAAAATCTTGGATATGGCCGCCAAGCAATTGCGCCTTGATGATCGTGATTCTGTTCTGGCGCGACTGGGGAGCGCAGAGCTGAACGCAAACGATGTGATCCAAGCCGTGTATCCTGAATTGGCGCCAGATGATTCAGATGAGGTTGCTGTCGATCGCGCCGTAATTGGGTTGTCACCTGACCAGCGCTTTGATCGCGCTCCTTGCTGTGAACCACTCCCTGGGGAGCGGATTGTTGGCATTCGGCATAGGGGGAAAGGTGTTATCGTGCACGCCATCGATTGCGAAAATCTGATCCACTATGAAGAACAACCTGATCGTTGGATTGATCTGCATTGGCAAGTGGGGCGCCACAAACCTGTTTATGGGGCGACATTAGATCTGACGATTGGCAATGACGCAGGCGTTCTTGGTCGGATTTGCACACTGATTGGCGAAAACAAAGCCAATATCTCGGACCTTGAATTCACCGATCGTAAACCCGATTTTTATCGACTTCTGATACATGTCGAACTTAGAAATTCTGAACACTTGCATTCATTGATGTTGGCATTACAGGCTGAAAGTGAAGTTGCTGCAATTGAGCGTTATCGCGACTCCGATCGCGTACACGCTGTACCTAAGCAATAAGGACGAGCCACTTGGTTTTTAAGCGCCGAGACAGACGACCTTTTCTGCAGGCGGTGCTAAATTTTTTCTGGCCGCGCGGTGGATGGACTCGTGCATTTTATTACGTCAGGCACAGGCTTCACCGTTTGCCGGGCTCTCCAGAGCGGATTGCGCGCGGGATTTGGGCTGGTGTATTCACAACGTTTTCACCATTTTACGGCCTTCATTTCGTGGTTGCTTTGTTCATTGCCCGCCTTGTGCAAGGCAATTTGTTGGCAGCGCTGCTTGGTACCTTTTTTGGCAACCCTCTCACCTACTTGCCAATCGGCGTCGTTTCGCTGAAGACGGGCCACTTCTTGCTTGGCACAGAGTTTGAAGAAGGTGGCGAAAGCAGTTTGGTCGCAAAATTTGCCAATGCGGGCAAAGATTTGATGCAAAACTTCCAGGCGTTGTTCACAGACCAAGATATGGATTGGCATGGGCTGTCTATTTTTTGGGACGAAGTGTTTTATCCGTACCTTGTGGGAGGCATTCTTCCGGGGATCGTTGCAGGAACAATTGCTTATTATGTGTCTGTTCCCGTAATCCGCGCGTATCAAAAAAGACGCGCAAAGCATATTCAGGCAAAGTTTGAGGCGCTGAAAAACAAGGCGCGTCAAGCAAGCGCACATGCGGCGGATATTAAAGTCTCCAAAGACTAGGCACGTCAAAAATCGGTTTCTTCTTTTTGTTGACCCTCCTAGGGTCAGTGCAACGATTCAATTCCATTAGGAGCAAATGCTATGCTGCGTTTGGGTGTAAATATTGATCATGTAGCCACCGTGCGGAATGCACGAGGTGGAGCGTATCCTGATCCGGTGCGTGCGGCGAAACTGGCCCAAGAGGCCGGGGCGGACGGTATCACGGCACATTTGCGCGAAGATCGTCGTCATATCATGGATGCCGACATTGATGGGCTGATGGAAGAGCTGACAATCCCTTTGAACTTCGAAATGGCCGCCACCGATGAGATGCAAGCCATTGCCCTGCGTCATAAGCCACATGCTGTGTGCATCGTTCCTGAAAAACGCGAAGAAAAAACGACTGAGGGTGGGCTTGAAGTTGCGCGCGAGGAAAACCGATTGGCGCATTTCATTGCACCACTGCGCGATGCGGGATGCCGGGTTTCGATCTTTATTGCAGCAGACCGTCCGCAGATTGAGGCAGCCCATCGGATAGGCGCACAGGTGATTGAGCTTCATACCGGGGCCTATTGCGATTTCCACGCCGAAGGCCGCTTTGATGAGCGCGACGAAGAGCTGAAACGTTTGGCTGAAATGGCAAAATTCGCCCATTCGCTAGGGCTGGAAGTTCACGCGGGTCATGGTTTGACTTACGAAACAGTGCAGCCCATTGCAGCATTGCCGGAAGTCATAGAACTCAACATTGGGCACTTCCTGATGGGTGAATCTTTGTTTGTTGGCATGGAAGATGCGATAAAAGAAATGCGTCGTTTGATGGACGAAGCCCGGGCAACTTAGGCTTTAGTCAAAGCATCAGTGCAATGTTTAGTGATGTAAAAGGAAAGCTTTAATGTGGGGTCCAGAACTTTTATTCGTGGTTTTAGCCTGGGGCATTGCCGGCGGCACACCCGGGCCTGCAACATTGGCGATCTCTGGCACCGCAATGGCAGCCGGGCGGAGTGCGGGTGTTTCGATTGCTTTGGGTATCGTCGCTGGATCGGCCAGCTGGGGCATTGCGGCTGCACTTGGTATGGGGGCTGTGATGCAGGCGAATGCTTGGCTGTTCGAACTGATCAGGTACGCTGGGGCGCTTTATTTACTTTATCTGGCGTTTAAGTCGATGAAATCCGCAATATCACCGCGCCCACTGATGCATCGCACTGCTTCGATCGAACGCTTGTTCGTGAAGGGGTATTTGATCCATATCACCAATCCAAAGGCTGTTTTGTCATGGGGTTCTATTTATGCGATCGCATTGCCTAATGGCGCCGGCATGATCCAAATTTGGCAACTCTTTGGTGCGCTGCTTTTGATGTCGACATTTGTTTTTGTTGGCTATGGCGTGCTGTTCGCATTGCCGGCGGTCTCTGAGAAGTACAAACAGATGAAGCGCTGGTTTGATGCCGCCTTTGCTGCTCTGTTTGGGGCTGCCAGTCTAAAAATTCTTACTACTCGCTTGGAGACTTGAATTTATGCGTGGATGGATTGCTCTTGGGCTTTTGATGGCGTCACCGCTTGCTGCGCAAGAGGTGGTTGATTGTGGTTTTGCCGCGCGGGCGGATGCCATTTATGAGCCATGGGAAGAATTCTCCCGCACATACGCGAATGGTGAGGTGCGTGTGGCTCTATTGGATACGATTGAACCTGCGGCAGGCTCTTTCCATGTTTTGGTTCTTTCCCCGCCTTATGATGAAGTCGGCGGGCGTCAGTGCAAAACAATTGGTCTCGAAAACAACATTGGGTTTTCTGGCATCGGATTTGAAGAGATACAGGCCGATTACGACCCGGCGCTGGGTCTGACGTTCCACATCGAAGTGACATATTACGAGCCCGAATTCGCGGACTACCTGTCAGGAAGTCTAATTTTTTCGCTAAACCAACAAACCGGCGCGATCGAGGCTATTTTGGAATGATCCTGGGCATCGGCACAGATCTTGCGAATATAGAACGCATCCAAGGTACTCTAGACCGGTTTGGCACCCGCTTTAAAAACCGCGTGTTCACCGAGCGCGAGCAGTTGAAAGCAGAACGCCGCAAAGATATTGCGGGCACTTATGCCAAGCGCTGGGCGGCCAAAGAAGCATGCTCAAAAGCGTTGGGGACCGGCTTGGCGATGGGGATTGCATGGAAAGACATGCATGTCAGCAATCTACAGACCGGCCAGCCCGTTATGGAAGTCACAGGTTGGGCCAAAGAACGGTTGGATAAGATGACACCAGCGGATCACACCGCAACGATCCACGTGACTTTGACCGACGATCACCCCTGGGCACAGGCCTTTGTTGTCATCGAAGCCTTGCCGATCTCATCATCAACGGCCCCTGCGGGTTGACACTGGGCGCTGCACTGCGCAAGTAACCCAAGACCAAAGCGGAGAAATATCATGGCGGCCGAGGCGTCCTCGAAAGAAAGCGGCATTGTCGAAACGATCAAAACGATTGTCTATGCCCTGTTGATTGCAGGCGTGTTCCGCACGTTGTTTTTTCAGCCATTCTGGATTCCGTCAGGCTCTATGAAAGACACACTGCTGATTGGCGATTTCTTGTTCGTCAACAAGATGGCTTATGGCTATTCCTATGCATCCTGCCCACGTGTGCCATTCTTGGGCATTGATGCCGACAAAGTATGTGGCCCGATTGATGGTGAGAACACACGCATCTGGGGTTCTGAGCCTGAGCGCGGCGATGTTGTTGTCTTCCGTCACCCAGTGAATGGCGCTGACTTTATTAAGCGCGTTGTGGGGCTGCCGGGTGATACTGTGCAGATGACCAACGGGGTTCTTCGAATCAACGGTGAGAATGTTAAGCTAGAACACGGCGGCGTTTTCAAAGAAACGTCCGAGCCTCAGGGCCCACATGGTGGCTTGCCACGGTGCGAAAATGGCCCTGTAGGGCATGGTGGCGTATGTGAGAAAACACGCCTGATCGAGACCCTGCCAAATGGCGTAAAGCATGCGATCCTGAACATTGACAATTCATACGTCGATAACACCGGGATCTACACTGTCCCCGAAGGTCATTTCTTTTTCATTGGTGACAACCGCGACAATTCAACGGATTCTCGCGTTCCACGTGGGCAAGGTGGGGTTGGTTTTGTACCATATGAAAACCTGATCGGCCGGGCCGATCGTATCATGTTCTCCTCCGCGGGGCGTTCAATGTTTGCTTTCTGGACGTGGCGCGGTGATCGTTTCTTTAAGGCTGTCGAGTGAAACTTTCTGCTGAGCTGAGAGCACTGGAAAAAAGACTGGGGCATCATTTTGATGCCCCCGAGCTTTTGGTGCGTGCCGTAACCCATTCCTCCATGTCGTCACCGACACGTGACGACAATCAGCGTTTGGAATTTTTAGGGGACCGCGTTCTTGGCCTTGTGATGGCCGAGGCGGTGCTGGAGCACGATCGGAATGCCTCTGAGGGACAATTGGCGCCGCGGTTTAATGCGTTGGTGCGTAAAGAGACCTGTGCAGATGTGGCGCGCGATGTCGCGCTCGGCGATGCCCTAAAGCTGGGGCGATCGGAAATGCTATCTGGTGGCCGCCGCAAGCAAGCACTGCTGGGCGACGCGATGGAAGCAGTGATCGCTGCTGTATATAAAGACGCAGGATTTGAAACCGCCAAGGCTTTGATCCTACGATTGTGGGGGAAACGCATTACCACCGTTGAGGCCGATGCGCGCGATGCGAAAACGTCTCTACAGGAATGGGCGCAGGCACGTGGCCTTCAGCCACCCAAATATGAACTCGTGAAGCGTTCGGGCCCAGATCATGCGCCTGTTTTCACAATTTCTGCACGCCTTGATAGTGGCGAAGCAGAAGAAGCAACTGCGGGAAACAAGCGACTGGCAGAGCAAGCTGCTGCCAAAGCCCTGCTGACCAGATTGGAGAGCGCATGACTCGCGCCGGATTTGTCGCCCTTATTGGCGAGCCTAACGCAGGTAAATCGACCCTAACCAACCGCATGGTTGGCGCAAAGGTGTCTATTGTAACCCACAAAGTTCAAACCACACGCGCCCGTATTCGCGGTGTCGCGCTCAAAGATGACTCGCAGATTGTCTTTGTTGACACGCCTGGCTTGTTCCGCCCTCGCCGCCGCCTTGACCGTGCAATGGTTGCGGCCGCTTGGGGGGGCGCTGCGGATGCAGATGTCGTTGTTTTGATGGTCGAGGCACATCGTGGCATCACCGAAGGTGTGGAGCGTATTCTCGAGGGTCTCGAAGAGATTGGCGAGGGGCGTAAAATTGCTTTGGCGATCAACAAGATTGATATGGTTCAGGCTGAAAAGCTGTTGGCCTTGTCCAAAGATCTGAACGAGCGCTACAATTTCATCGAAACCTTCATGATCTCTGCTGAAAAAGGGCACGGGGCTGAAGATTTGAAAAAGTGGCTGGCCAAAGAAGTGCCCGAAGGCCCCTGGCTTTACCCAGAAGACCAGATCGCGGATCTGCCCATGCGCATGATCGCTGCCGAAATGACGCGCGAAAAGCTGACGCTGCGCTTGCACCAAGAACTTCCTTATCAGCTGACCGTCGAAACTGAAAAGTGGGAAGAGCGTAAAGATGGATCTGCAAAGGTCGATCAGTTGATTTACGTGATGCGGGACGGGCACAAAGGCATTGTGCTGGGCAAAGGTGGCGAGACGATCAAAGCGGTCTCTAAAGCTGCACGCGAGGAACTGACAGAATTCTTGGGCCGCAAAGTGCATTTGTTTTTGCAAGTGAAAGTGCGCCCGAACTGGCTTGAAGAATCCGAGCGTTATTCCGAAATGGGCTTGGATTTCAAAGACGGAAATTCATGATCCGTTTAACGGCAGAGTTTTGGGTGCAGGCCTATTTGGCACGCCTGCGCTTTCAGGAAATTCCAGCTTTTGTCGTGGCGCATGGCGATAACACAGCAGGGGCTGTTCTTGTAAAATTGAACACTCTAGATGGAAACGCCATCGCCTATCAGCGCTCTTTTGATTTAATGAGCGGTGAGCGAACATGGGTTGAACTGTCCAAAGGCGTCGAAGCTGATGTTGACGCCGCCTTGCAAAAACAGCGGTCCTTCGATCCTGATCTGTGGATCATCGAAGTCGAAGATCGTGCTGGCCGTCATTTGCTCGACGACCCGGGCTTGGCGGACTAGGGCCACCACGATAGGGTGCGGTCATGGAATGGCGCGACGAAGGTATAGTTCTCTCAACCCGAAAACACGGAGAAAACTCTGTGATTTTAGAGGTGTTTACCGAGACAAAAGGGCGTCATGCAGGAATAGTGCGGGGCGGCACCAGTCGAAAAATGACGCCTATCTTACAGCCGGGTTCACAAGTCGCCGTCGCTTGGCGTGCGCGCCTTGCAGATCACATCGGATCATACACGGTCGAACCGGTGCGCAGCCGCGCCAGCGCATTGGGTGACCGTTTCGCACTTGCGGGTCTGAATGCGGTGACAAGCCTTCTTGGGTTTTGTTTGCCAGAACGAGAGCCTCACAACGCCCTGTACCAAAGAACCGTCCCTTTATTGGATCTTCTCGATCATGAGCAGATTTGGGCCTTGGGTTACCTGCAATGGGAACTCGGTTTGCTTAGAGAACTCGGCTTTTCCTTAGACCTACAGCGCTGTGCAGTAACCGGAAAAACAGACGATTTAGTTTACGTCTCCCCAAAGACCGGGCGGGCCGTTTCTGCAGAGGGGGCAGGGGAATGGGCCGATAAATTGTTGCCTCTGCCGCCGGTACTCAAAAAACAGGGGGATGCAAATGATGCGGAAATCCTGCAAGCGCTCGGCGTGACCGGGTACTTTTTGGAATACAAACTTGCGCCGACTTTATCTGGCAGGCCTGTGCCAGAAAGCCGGGGCCGGTTTATTGATGCGCTTAGTCGTCGGCTTGATCGAGCGTAAACAAAAGCTCATCACCTGCATCATTGCTGAGGAGTAGAGTTCCACCCGAAACTTCGGCAAGTGTCACGCCCTGCAATGCAGTGAAGTACTGAACCTCTTGCTGCAAATCGGCACAACCGCGCTTGGTGGCGCTTAGTTGCGAAATTTCAATCCATGGGTAGGGCGCATTTTGATTGGCAGCATATTGGTTACATGGGCCCGCGCCAGCAATCTGTCCCTTGGCTGGAAAAGTGATCGTGGCAGTTGAAGTAAAGTCCAATCCATTGATGGATTTCAAGGACCATACGCTTCCGTCTTGTGTGAAGCCTGATATCGTTTCATCAGTTTGACAGGCACACAAAGTACAGAATGCCGAGAGTGCCAAAAACCGTTTCATGCGTCCTCATACAAAGCTAGGATTAAGTCGACGAGCGTGCCCATCGCATCAGAGTTGCTTTCATCGTCTCTTGTAGAAAGCTCCTGCATTCCGATGAAGGCCCCGTACAAAAGGCGGGTAAGCTCTGAATTCGTCAAGCCGATTTCCGTCAATAGATCCCGCACATAGGACATGCGCAGATCATCGATACGTTTAACGGCCTTGGCCACTGTTTGGCTTTCCCGCGCCCATGCGCGAATAGATGGCTCGGCACCTTTCCCCCCAAATTCTTCCGGGGCGCTTTCGGCGGCAGCAGACGCAAGCGCACGCAATCGCTTAATCGGATTCGGCTCTTTATTCAGGTCTTCCACAACCGCGACATAGGCGCGATCTTCCCACAACTGCAGCATAGCAGCTTGAAACGTCGGAACGTCTTCAAAGTGCCAATAAAAAGATCCTTTGGTGGTTCCCAGCCGACGGGCGAGGGGTTCAGCCTTTAATGCATTTGGGCCGTCTGTACTAAGGGCGCGAAACCCTGCGGAGAGCCAATCTTCGGGAGATAAACGATTCTTTGCCATGCTCTATGCGTAAGCATCGTTGTGGGAATGGGCAAGAATGTATAAAGCATACGTAAGCGTATGGAGAATCAACATGAACATAGCATTTGCGATTTCTGGATTATTGATGGCGGCAACTACAGGTCTTCACGTGTTTGGAGGTGGTCCGGAAATCCACGAACCCATACAAGCCAGTGCGCTTGAGCCCGCGCTTCGGGCCATCAGCGCCGTTTTGTGGCATGCTGTTACTGTTATTCTTATCGTATTTACCGTGGGGAATGCCTATTTGGCCAAATTTCCCAATCCACCGTTGGCTATTGCTTTGATCGCAACTCAAGTGGGCTTTGCCGGATTGTTTATCTACTACGGCATGGCACTTTTGGGCACGGTTTGGGTGCTGCCTCAATGGACGATCTTTTCGACAATATCTTGCGTAATGCTTTGGGGCCTGCGGGCCGACCTAAAGGGCAATCCTGTAGCGCGGGATTAACCTACAGACCTCAGCGCAAAACAGCCCCGGCACAGGGTGCCGAGGCTGTTTCTAACGCATTGACCAACAGTTACCCCAGCAACCGGCGAGCAATCACCTGTGCTTGGATTTCCGCAGCACCTTCAAAGATGTTCAGAATCCGTGCATCGCACAAAATGCGGCTGATTTCATATTCAAGCGCAAACCCGTTGCCGCCATGTATCTGCAAACCATTGTCCGCCGCGGCCCACGCAACACGTGCACCCAGCAGCTTGGCCATGCCAGCTTCTAGGTCGCAACGGCGGTCATGATCCTTCTCCCAGGCAGAGTAGTACGTAAGCTGTCGCGCCACCATGATTTCGACGGCCATCATCGCCAGCTTCCCTGACACACGTGGGAACTCGATCAAAGACTTCCCGAATTGTTTGCGATCAATGGCGTATTGCATTGCTGAATCGAGTGCGGCCTGAGCCACACCAACCGCACGCGCAGCTGTCTGGATGCGGGCGCTTTCGAAGGTTTGCATAAGCTGTTTGAAGCCCAAGTTCTCTTCGCCGCCCAGAAGGTTCTCTTGTTTGACTTTAAAGGCATCAAACGAGAGTTCGTATTCCTTCATGCCACGGTAACCCAAGACCTCGATCTCGGTTCCGGTCATACCATCGGACGGGAATGGATGTTCGTCAGTGCCGGGTGTCTTTTCGGCGATGAACATCGACAAGCCTTTGTGATTAGACGTGTTCGGGTCTGTCCGCGCCAATAAGGTCATAATCTGTGTACGTGCTGCGTGCGTGATCCAGGTTTTATTACCTGTGATCTCATAGCCATCGTCTGTTTTGACGGCACGCGTTCGCAGTGAACCAAGGTCAGACCCTGTGTTTGGCTCTGTGAAGACCGCGGTTGGAAGAACCTCACCGCTGGCCAACTTGGGAAGCCATTTCTGTTTTTGTTCCTCGGTCCCACCGCATAGGATCAATTCTGATGCGATTTCCGGGCGCGTCCCCAAAGACCCAACACCAATGTATCCACGAGAGAGCTCTTCGGTCACAACGGCCATCGACGCCTTGCTTAGTCCGAACCCCCCATACTCTTCTGGAAGTGTAAGGCCAAACACCCCCATCTCAGCCAATTCTTCGATGACGTCCATTGGGATGAGCTGGTCATCTAGGTGCCATTTGTGGGCATGTGGGATGACTTTATCGACGGTGTAGCGACGGAATTGCTCGCGGATCATCTCGAGCTCTTCATCAAGGCCCGAGACACCAACTGTGATATTTGCGGCCTGTTCCTGCATCAATTCAACCAAGCGTGTTCGTGCGGCCTGGGTGTTGGCTTGATTGCAAAGTGTCATGACAGCAGGTTCCATCAAACCACGCATGTCATCTTGTGAAAGGCCCAAATCCTGAAGACGAACGATTTCGCCTTGGCTCATCGGAATGCCACCATAGATCTGCCACAAGTATTCGCCGAATGCGATCTGGTGGAGCAGTTTCTCGGTTTCGCCAAACTTGCCTTCAGCTTCGATGCGTTCGGCCCATTGCTGCATTTGCTTCAAAGACTGTGCGTAGGTCGCGAGCCATGCCAGCCCATGGGCTGCGGTCTGATGCTCTTCAATTTTTGCACCCGAAACACGCCCATCAACAGAGACTGTTTCGCGCAGCTTTTCGGTGGCTGTTGCCAGCAATGCTTCGACCGGCGCGACGGCCTTTGAGGTGAGTTGCAGCAAATCAGGCAAAAGGGCTGATTGGGTCATTTCAAGCTCCTGTCCGTCGTGGGCCATGAATCACATCCTTATCTATGCTGCACCGTGCATAAATCATTTCGCAGTCGCAGCGCAATAAAAATGCGCCAATGTGCACTTTTTAGATAATTTGTTACGTCGGGGAATTTTGCGCGTGACGTTATGCAACTCAATGGCCTGACAATTTAGCGCTGTCGGTGCCTCATCGCCCTGAAGAAAAGCATCGTGCCAAGCATCAGGAAAAACAAGCCAAACACGTCACCGATGAAAAACGCTAGATATTCCAGCGGGTGGCCGCCAAAGGCGATGTTTGTAAGAGAGCCGCTAATGATACCGGCAACAACTCCGAGCCCCATAACGCAGGGCCAGCATGGGTCTTCATTCGGTTTTGGGCGGGTCTCAAACCCAAGCTTTGCGGCGAGTCCAAACACTATTGGTGTCGTGCACACAGCGACCCCAATCGCAAGAAGGCGACTTATGGTGAAAACATTGTCGCCTGCCAGATAATAGAAAATTAGAAATACGCCGGGTAAAAGAGCGATAATTGAACGCCAACCCAACAGCCAAGCTGTAAGAACGCGCACACCATGTGGCAGGAAAAGCAAACTGGCACTGCTTTGGAAATCGGGAAAGAACACATCTTGAACAGGCATCAGAATTTCGAACGTCAAAATTGACGCTGCAAAATAGAACGAAGAAGCAACAATAACTTCAATAGCAAACGTTTTAGCGCTCAATCGAATACCTGAGTCAGGATGATTAGTTGGCTGGTGGGTTCACCACATATACCCCACGGCGCGATGTTGCGCTTTGGGAAAGATAACCTTTGGTCACCAGAGATTTAAGGGCTCTAAAAAATGTCGGGCGAGAAACGTCCTGCATTAGCGCGTGACTAAGCAAACCAGTCGTACGAACCCCCGTGGTCTGTTGAGCCAGATCAGTGGCTGCGTAATAAACATCACGTTCAACCGCAGATAGTTCTTCTAGTCCAATAGAGCGTTCCATGCCAAGCATAAGCTTGCGGAGTTCAGCCAATTTAGAAATGTCAGTCATGTTCACCTATTACCTCACATCCTGACCCTACACATAAGTGGCCCAAATTGCATACAATTAATGTTCGTTCCGTTGGGTGAATAAGCCACGAAATGCGGTTTTAGATCAAGATGAGACTAACGGGGAAAATAAGCTTGAATTTCACCGAAACTACTTAGGGTGCAACCTGTGTCGAGCCGCAGAATGTGTGAGGGGCCGAATGTTGGAAACGCCTTTCTCACCAGCGGGTCATGCCCCGGAATAATAAGTGAGGGGTGGCTTGCCAAAGCGTTCAGCGTTTCAAACCCGTCCAGCATGTTCTGTAGGTCAACAACGATTGGAAATGGTTTTTGCCGCAGGGCGTTCTCGTAATAGTGCGCTGCATCTGATGCGAGTACGATCCATCCAGCCTGGGTTCTAACACGCACCGCCTGAAGACCACGAGAATGGCCTCCGATACAATGCAAGCTGATGCCATCGCGCAGTTCTGCATCGCCAGCGTAAAATCGAACTTTGCCAGAATAGAGACGCTGAATGGCCTCGCATACATGATCTGCTGTGAACGGTGCCCGCAAGGTGTCATGGCACATACAGGGGCCGGTCGCGAATGCCATTTCTGCTTCCTGTAGATGCAAGTTGGCATTCGGGAAGAGATGCAACCCACCTGCATGATCATAATGCAAGTGGGTGATGATCACGTCTGTTATGTCTTCGGCTGCGATGCCAAGTGGCTTAAGGGCCTCTCGTGGGTCAAGCTGAATAGGCCGGCCTCTCAGCTGCGCTTCTTTGGCATCGTACCCAGTATCAACAAGGATGGTTTCTGTGCCATTGCGTATGACCCAGATGTAGTAATCCATCGCGTGGGGTGCATCGTGATTGTCATCAAAGATAAAGCTGTCCGCCCGGGTGCGGGCGTTTCGCTCGGCATATTTGATGGCATAGACTTCCCAGTCGCTCATACGTGAACCTCTTCAAAGGTGTGAACCACTTTTGAAGTGATCATGTTTGAGGTTGCCACGTCAAAGGATTTGAAATGCGGGCTCGCAAGATGCATCGCAAAAGCGCTTTGGTTGTCATAAACCTCATAAAGAAAAACCTGCATTTGATCTCTGTCCACACAGACATCGAATTGATGGCACCCCGGCTCATCCGTTTTAGAGGTTGCGGCATTCTTTTTCATCAACGCTAGGAATTCTCCCATGGCCTCCGGCTCAATCTGAAAACTGACAGTGACAACGAACATCACACAAGCCTCCCTTTCATCCATTTGAAGGTTCTTTTGGTGGCGGGAAGCTGACTTAAAATCAAAGCTACGTTCAAAGTCACAAGGATGGCTGCCCCGGGCCGACTGATAAACACCGACATATCGCCATCAGAGATTAGGAGTGAACGACGGAAGGTTTCATCAAACAACCCACCTAAGATGACCCCAATCACAAGAGGGGCGATCGGGTATTTCAGAAGGTTCATGAAATAAGCCACAAATCCGACACCAAGCATGAGGTACAGATCGTTGATACCGCCTCCGACGCTGAAACTGCCAATTGTGGTAAGCACCATGACAATCGGTAAAAACACGGTCTGCGGAATGCGCAGAATTTTGATGAAAATACGGGCCGTGAACAAGCCCATGATGAACATCGTTAAGCTTGCCAGAACCAAGATCGCAACCACGCGTAAGATGATCTCCGGGTCGATCGTCGGGCCAGGGATAACGTTGTTGATTTTAAACGCGCCCATCAAAGCAGCAGCAGGAGGCGAGCCTGGAATGCCAAGCACAAGCAATGGGATGAGCGCACCACCGATACAGGCATTGTTTGCAGTTTCAGAACTCAGAAGCCCTTCGAGCGACCCTTTTCCGAACTTTTTCCCATTTTTAGAGACTGTTTTTCCAACGCCGTAGCTCACCCACCCAGCGACATCTTCGCCAACGCCGGGCAGCGCACCCACACCCGTTCCGATCAGGCCAGACCGCCCGATGGTTGGTAGGTATTTTTTAATCGCAGACATTCGCGGGATGATGCGATCCGAAAATTCCGTGAGTTGCCCAGCTTGAACATGGCGTAGCCCTTCGATGATTTGAGGCACAGCAAAGGCCCCCATCAAGACAGGAACAACCTGAAAGCCAGACATAAGATATGACCACCCAAATGTATAACGTGGCTCTGAAAGCAATGGGTCAAGCCCGACCATCGCCATGGCCAGGCCAACCAAGCCCGCGATCCAGCCTTTGATCACAAGGTCTTCAGACATCAGCGTGCCCGACAACAAAATGCCAAACAACGCCAACAGCGCCTTTTCTGGGCTGGCGATGTTCTTTGAAACAAGCAGCAATACCCAGACAAAGATCAAAAGTGCGAAGGTGCCAATGACAGTACCGATAAAACTGGCGGTGGTGGTCAGCCCAAGCGCTTCACCGCCCCGCCCGGCTTTCGCAAGGGGATATCCATCCATTGCAGTGGCCGCACTCGCGGCGGTGCCAGGAATGTTGAGCAGAATGGACGGATAAGAACCGCCATAGATCGCCCCCACATAAGCGCCAAGAAGCGCAATCAGGGAATAATCTAATGGGATCTTATTGCTAAAGAAACCAGTCAGGATTGTAACGGCCAAGGTCGCTGTCAGGCCGGGGAGTGCGCCAAATGCGATGCCAAGAAAAACCGACGATATCAAATAGACATAGGTAAGTGGGTCGACCACAAGATCGACCATTGCGCCACCAAAACCAGCAAGCTGCATAAATATAAAGTCCATATCAGCGGCTCCAGAGGGGTTTGATGGTGACGTAGTATTGGTATTCGATCTGGCTAAAGATCAGGCCGCCTCGGTTCGGTACATTTTGCCGAAATCCAAAGGCCATTGCGCAAACAAGAATGGTGGGCGCAAGCACGGACAAAACTGGGATCAGTTTTGTTGTGCGGTCATTTTTACTTTGAGTGAGAACAAAGAGTGTGAACACGGCCCAAACTGCGAGGGTCAACCAGTCATCATTGGTGGCGTTCCATTTTTCGCGGGGCAGGTTTACAAAAAACGCAAAACACGCTGGAATAGAGACTGATATTGCTGCGAGAACCATGCGGGGTGCGTGCCCTCCGCGATACCCAAAAATCAGAGCTGTGATCAAAAGAGCAGAGCACAAAATGAAATCGACACGCGGCACGAGGCCAATGATGTAGCCCGCTAGAACGACGATAATGGTTGTAAAGCGAAGAGCCTCTGGACCGCTCCAGCCGATCCCAACTTTTGAAAGGGCAGTGCTTGCGCCGCCTGCGCGGATCGAGATGATAAGTAGGCAAGCAGCCAGAATAAACATTCCACCAAATATTCCGAGCGGCACCAGCGCCGCGGAATTATACCAATCGGCGCCGCTTACACCGGCGCGGTTTTCACCGAACAATGGAATGCTTGATGTCTTCCAAAGAAAGAATATCGAACCAAGCAAGAGCGCAATTGCGCTCCAAAAATCACGTGTTCGCAGAACGGCAAGATCTTCTTCGTCGTTCACAGTCGTCTCCCCAATAAAGAGTTGGGGGCGCTCTGTGGCGCCCCCGTTCAGGTTATGGCTTTGTGATACCTAAAGACATCGGGTCGACAGTGGTCGCACCCAGATCTTTAAGTGTGTACGCAAAGGTTGACTCGAGCGTAGAGAACAGTGCCTGTGCTTCTTCACCGTACTGGCCGCCAACATCGTAGTTGTTTGCGCTTGCCCAATCAGCCACTGTGTCTGACGCAATGGCTTCTTCAAAAGCGGCACCCAGTTTTGCCTTGATGTCATCAGATGCAGAGTTGTGAATTGCAAAACCAATTGCCTGCTTCAGGGGCAGGTACTTGTCCAAGCCATCATATACAGAAAATGCAGAAGGAATGGTTGCGCCGGCAATTTCAGCCGTTTCAGGCGTCAGCATGGCAAGCGGCTTAAGTTGACCCCCTTCGATCAAAGCAGCTTGTTCTGCCAGCGAGGTTACAACCAGTGCGACTTCACCTGCGATGGCCGCTTCTTGGCCCGGTGCAGATCCTTTGTAAGGAACAAACTTGAATGTCGCGCCTGCACCTTGCTCAATCGCCAATAGGTTCAGGTGGTGGATCGAACCTGCGCCAGATGCAGCCGCTGGAATTGTACCAGGTGCCGCTTTGGCAGCATCAACCAGCTCTTCCAGGGTATTGTAAGGACTGTTTGCTGGAACAGAAATGAGGTCAGGCGAGCCGCCCACGATGAACGGATACCAATAATCAAACTTCTTGTCCCAACCACCTTGAACCGCTGCGGTTACGTTTGATTCAGACAGGCCTACAAGCGTGTACCCATCGTCAGGTTGGTTCTCCACATAGACCAAACCATTTGATCCAGCGACGCCGCCTGTCTGGTTGATCACGTTGATCGAAACCGGCAGATGCTTCTCCATCTCTGCCATGATCATGCGGTTGATGGTGTCGGTTCCGCCTCCGGCGCCCCAAACGACGGCTGTGGTGATGTCGCGATATGGGTATTCTTGGGCAGTCGCCGCTGTTCCTAGCCCAACGACCATGGCCGCAACCGCGATTTTATTCAAAGTTAACTTCATCGATTTGTTCCTCCCGAACGCAATATGTTTTTGATTGCATTTATTTGCGTATGCATTAATGAATGCATTGTCAACTTTGCGTCTGAAAAAACGAGCCGGCGCAAACAGAAATTTAGAAGGAAGCGGGACGTATATGGCCGATACATTTGAAATAGCAGTATTTGCCGGAGACGGAATTGGCCCTGAAATTACAGGGCCTTCGGTTGAAATTTTGCGCGAAATGTCAGACCGCGCCAGCGGCTATACCTTGGCATTCAATGATGCGCCTGCCGGAGCAGCACATTATGCTCAAACAGGCGAATCATTTCCGACCCAATCGATGGAAATAGCGAAAAAAGCAGATGCGATTCTCTTATCGGCGATGGGATTACCCGAGGTTCGCTACCCTGATGGAACAGAGATTTCGCCGCAAATTGATCTGCGCAAGGCACTCACATTGTTTGCTGGTGTGCGCCCCGTCACCGTTCGGTCTGGTCAACGCACGCCTTTGAATCTTCCAGAAGGTAAAGAAATCGACTTTGTGTTGATCCGGGAAAGCACTGAAGGCTTGTTTCACACACAGGGAAAGGGTGAAGTTAGCGAAAACGAGGCTCGTGAAACTCTTTTGATTACGCGAGACATCTCTGAAAAGCTGTTTCAGTTTACGTTTCAATTGGCCTCAAACCGCAAAGCCGCGGGCCGTGGCTCAGGGCGTGTGACCTGCGTGGACAAAGCCAATGTCTTCCGGGCCTTTGCGTTTTTCCGCGATATGTTTGACGCCGAAGCCGGCCAGCACCCAAATCTAAGCGCAGATCATGCCTATGTGGATGCGACAGCATTGTGGATGGTGCAAAAACCTTGGGATTTTGACGTTTTGGTCACGGAAAATATGTTTGGCGACATTCTCTCAGACCTCGGCGCTGGGCTTATGGGCGGTTTGGGCCTCGCGCCTTCGGCTGACATCGGACTAGAACACGCCGTCTTTCAGCCGTGTCACGGGTCAGCGCCTGACATCGCAGGTCAGGGTGTGGCAAACCCGATGGCAATGATATTGTCTGCCGCCATGATGCTGGATTGGCTTGGGATTAAACACGATAATCCGTCAATGATTGCAGATGGCGCAAAACTAAGAGAGGCTGTTGAGCAAGTTGTGGCAGAAGGTCTGGTTCTGACGAGAGATTTGGGTGGTACAGCGGGCACGCTTGAGGCCGCAGCTGCAGTAAGAGAGCGGGTAAGTCACGCATGAGCGACACGAAAATTGCAAAGGTAGCCTGTGTTGGCGCAGGCTACTTTAGCCAGTTTCACTATGAAAGCTGGCAACGTATGCCCAACGCTGTGGCGGTGGCCTCGTGCAATCGGGATATCGACAAAGCCAAAGCCACAGGTTTGCCAGCTTTTAGCGATCTCGAAGAGATGCTGAAGGCACATAATCCAAGTATCCTTGATGTCATTCTGCCGCCTGTGGCCCATGCAACCACGATCCGTACAGCCCTGTCACATGGTGTGAAATGGATCATTTGCCAAAAACCGTTTTGCCAAAGCTTAGCCGAAGCCAAAGACATCGTCGCTGAAGCAGAAGCAGCCGGGGCGACTATCATCATCCACGAGAATTTTCGCTTCCAGCCGTGGTTCCGTAAGATCAAATCCCTATTAGAGGCCGGCGCGATCGGCCGCGTGCATCAGGCAACGTTTCGATTGCGACCAGGTGATGGCCAAGGCCCGCGTGCCTATTTGGATCGGCAGCCTTATTTTCAGGAAATGCCGCGATTGTTGATCCATGAAACTGGTGTGCACTACATTGATACCTTCCGTTACCTTCTGGGAAGCCCCTCGGCTGTCTATGCGGACCTTAGAAAAATGAACCCGGTGATCGCGGGCGAAGACGCTGGATATGTCATTTTTGACCTAGAAGGCGGAACTCGGGCGGTTTTCGATGGCAATCGACACCTAGACCACGCGGCTGACAATACGCGTCGCACAATGGGGGAGGCGTTGATCGAAGGTGAGGTCGGAACACTCAAATTATACGGTGACGGTTCCGTGACCTTGCGAAAATTTGAAACCTTGGAAGAAAAGCAGGTTTTAGGGCCAGATACGTGGCAAGGGTTTGGCGGAGATTGCGTTCACGCCTTGCAAAGTCACGTGATTTCAGGCTTCTTAAACGAAGGGGTTATAGAAAATGCAGCTTCTGATTATCTCAATGTTATTGAGATCGAAGAAGCCATCTATGAATCAGCCCGTGACGCTAGAAAGATAAGTCTGAAGAAACATTGAGCCAATCCAACGTCAAAACTCTCTCTAACTCTCAGCGTGCCTTGCAAGAGCTACGCCGGATGATATTTTCGGGCGAACTTGCAGGTGGGACAGACCATCTGGAAAGTGAGCTGGCTGACAAACTAGGTATGTCGCGTACGCCGATCCGTGAAGCGGCCCTGACCTTGGAAACACAAGGTTTGCTTGAGCTGCGCCCCCGGAAAGGTGTGCGCATTTTACCCGTATCACCCAGCGATATGCGTGAGATTTACGAAGTTTTGACAGAGCTTGAAAGCTTGTCGGCGGAACAAGCTGCATCAGCGGGTCATGATGAAGCTGAACTTCAGGGTCTTTCAAACGCCATTGATGAAATGGACGAAGCCATTGATGCGGAAAACCTAGAAGGCTGGGCCGCAGCGGATGATCGCTTCCATGCGGAATTGGTGCGTTTGGGTGGAAACAGCCGGGTTCAGACGATTTTCCAAATGATGAGTGATCAAGTGCGCCGTGCACGGATGACGACGCTTTATATCCGTCCTACACCGACCAAATCGAATGCGGATCATCGTGCGGTATATGATGCGATCAAACGGGGGGATGCGGAAACAGCCCGCGCCCGGCACCGTGCTCATCGGCAAGATGCGAAAAACATTCTGATCGAGCTATTAGAACGCCACCGGCTAAACCACCTTTAATCACTGAATGCTAAAGCTTGCTCGTTCATCAGTTGATGGAAATCGCGGCATATACTCCATTGGATAGGAGATTTACGCGTTTTGGCCACGGATGTTCGACCTTCTACGCGATCTATCCCTTTTTCCTGTAGTGTCACTTTGATGTTCCTGCCACAGTCAAATTGCACATTCTTGCGCAGCTCGGAACGGGCGCTTCATGTCGGTCGAGTTCCATGTTACGCAAGTCGCAATATTGCTGCGCCAGGAAGGAATTACGATGCGCAAGAAAGTTACCAAAGCTATTTTTCCAGTGGCAGGTTTGGGAACACGTTTTCTGCCTGCAACCAAATCTGTTCCAAAAGAAATTATGACACTCGTCGATCGCCCTTTGATTCAATACGCGATTGATGAAGCACGTGCTGCTGGGATCAAAGAATTTATCTTTGTAACGTCCCGCGGCAAAGGGGCGCTTGAAGACTATTTTGACCATTCCCCAACGTTAGAAGCTGAGCTTGAGCGTAAAGGTAAAATGGATCTGCTTGAGATTCTAAACGACACGAATATGGAATCAGGCGCTGTTGCCTATGTGCGTCAGCACAAAGCCATGGGCCTTGGGCACGCTGTTTGGTGTGCACGCAAGTTGGTTGGCGATGAGCCCGTTGCCGTACTCTTACCTGACGATGTGATCGCGGCAGAAACGCCGTGTTTGCAGCAAATGGTTGAAGCCTATGAAGAAACAGGTGGCAACATGGTTGCTGCGATGGAAGTTTCTCCTGAAAAAACATCGTCTTATGGTGTGCTCGATCTTAAAGAAGATCTAGGCCAAATGGTGTCTGTCAAAGGCATGGTCGAAAAACCGGCAGAAGGCACGGCGCCGTCTAATCTGGCTGTGATTGGTCGCTATATTTTGACACCACAAGTGTTGAAACATCTTGATGATATGAAAGAAGGCGCAGGCGGAGAAATCCAACTGACGGATGCGATTGCCTCCGAAATCAAAGCCAGCGACAACGTGTATGGCTACAGGTTCAACGGGCAACGCTTTGATTGCGGGTCTAAGGCAGGCTTCTTGCAGGCGACCGTTGCTTTCGGTTTGGCGCGTGACGACCTTAAGGATGAACTGGGTCAGTATCTTCAAGAACTTTCGTTTGCCAAAAAAGCCGCTGAATAGGCGCGTGGTGCATTTGATATGAGTAACAAAAATGTACTGGTGACAGGCGGTGCGGGCTATATTGGTTCTCACGCCTGCAAAGCCTTGAGGGATGCGGGTTTTACCCCGGTCACTTTTGACAATTGTTCGACGGGCTGGGCACAGGCCGTCAAATTTGGCCCATTCGCGCGTGGCGACCTTATGGATCGTGCGCGGCTGGACGAAGTGTTTGCAGAACAGCAACCCATTGCGGTGATGCACTTTGCGGCCCTTAGTCAGGTTGGCGAAAGCATGAAAGAGCCTGGCCGGTATTGGCGTGAGAATGTCACGGGCGCCCTCAATTTGGTCGAAGCCGCGGTTGCTGCAAATTGCCTTGATTTCGTGTTTAGCTCGACCTGCGCAACATATGGCGATCAGGATAATGTCGTTTTGGACGAAGGCAGTCAGCAGCTTCCGATCAATGCCTACGGTGCCTCAAAGCTGGCCATCGAAGGGATCCTAAACGACTTTGAAGCCGCGCATGGGCTTCGTAAGGTCATCTTCCGTTACTTCAACGTGGCGGGTGCTGATCCTGAAGGAGAAATCGGAGAGCAGCACGTTCCAGAAACACATCTTGTTCCTTTGATGTTGGATGCGATCGATGGAAAACGCGATGCGTTGACCATTTTTGGTACTGATTACGATACACCTGACGGCACCTGTATCCGTGACTATGTGCACGTGTGTGACTTGGTGGATGCGCATGTTTTGGGGTTGAATTGGCTAAAGTCCGGCAAAGGCAGCCAAGTGTTCAACCTAGGCACCGGCGAGGGTTTTTCAGTGCGCGAAGTGGTGAGCCATAGCCATGCAGTGACCAATCGAAAGGTTCCATACGTCGACGGAGA
The DNA here is from genome assembly GCA_947498415.1 of uncultured Paracoccaceae bacterium. GTDB lineage: Bacteria > Pseudomonadota > Alphaproteobacteria > Rhodobacterales > Rhodobacteraceae > Cognatishimia. Next base: position 205,542 of record CANMKB010000001.1, on the reverse strand, counting down.
TCGTCGTGCAGGAGATTGCACAAAGCTGGTCTCTGGATCATCCAAAGCAATCACAGAACTAGGCTGGAAGCCAACTCGGTCTGACCTAGAAACCATGGTGCGCGATGCGTGGCGGTGGCATCAGAACACCAAAGCGCATTACTCCGAATAGGATACACCTAGCGAAACACGAGATGGCCCGCCCTGATGAGTGGCGGGCCTCTTTTTTTCCGAGTTACAGCTTGTTCACAGGGACTTTCAAAACCATGTTCCCGTCGCTGTCTTCAGGCACCTCGCCACCTCGCATATTCACCTGAAGCGACGGCAAAATCAGCTTTGGTACATCCAGCTGAGCATCGCGCTCCGTGCGGAACTTAATGAATTCATCACGGGTTTTGCCTTCGCCGACATGGATGTTGTTTGCCTTCTCTTCGCCCACTGTGGTTTCCCAAGCGATGGAGCGCCCGCCGGGACCATAGTCGTGGCACATGAACAGCCGCAGTGCGTCCGGCAGGGCAAGAATGCGCTGGATCGAGTCATATAGCTCACCTGCATCGCCTCCGGGAAAGTCAGCCCGTGCAGACCCGCCATCTGGCATAAATAGGGTATCCCCTGCAAATGCAGCATCTCCCATCACATGCACCATACAGGCAGGGGTGTGCCCGGGCGTGTGCAGTGCAAAGCACTTCATTTGACCTATGGTGTAGGTATCACAATCATCAAAGAGAGCGTCAAATTGCGATCCATCCCTTTGGAATTCGGTGCCTTCGTTAAAGATTTTCCCAAAGGTATTTTGGACGGTCATCACATGCTTTCCGATGCCGATTTTTCCTCCAAGTTCCTGCTGAATATAGGGGGCACCCGATAGGTGATCTGCATGAACATGGGTTTCGATGATCCATTCCAGCGACAAATTTCGCTCGCGAATATAGGCGATCACTCGGTCGGCGCTTTCGTAGGTCAGCCGGCCTGCAGCTTGATCAAACTCCATCACTGGATCAATTACAGCACACGCTGAGCCATCAGGTTCTTGCACAACATAGCTTATTGTATTGGAGGTCTCGTCAAAGAAACCGGTGACGACAGGGCTGGTCTTCAGGTCAATCGAAGGTGTCATGGCTTTGGTCTCCTCCCGTTGTCACTTTGGCACGGATTGCGCGGCGCACCAAATGGCTGTGAATATATTCTATAATTTGAATATATTTTATCGTTTGTCAGTATTCAACATAAGAACACTATGTTGATGTCTCGACAGGGCCGCCGGCTTTTACCCAATCAGTGAACCCGTGTTTCAGATGCGCTGATTTAAACCCCATGTCCTGCAATGTCGCGACTGTTAAGGCAGATCTCCATCCTGATGCGCAGTGGAATACATAAGTCTTGCCCGACTGTGAAAACACATCTTTGTGGTACGGGCTTTCTGGATCTACCCAGAATTCGATCATACCGCGGGGCGCATGAAAACTGTTTGGGATGAATCCAGAACGCTCACGTTCTCGAATATCCCGAATGTCGACGATGACAACATTTGGGTCATCGAACATGCCCATCAACTGATGGGTTTCGAGTTCTGTGATTTTGGCCCGTGCCCTTGCGACCATGTCTGCCGAAGAAAGTTTCACGTTCAGCATCCCTCCCCTTGGCCCGGTTTGCGTGAATACGACAGAGCCCCTATGTTCCACCAAGCATAGTAAGTGACTTGGTAATATGAAAAACATTTCTCGGCGTTCTGTACTCTTGGCAACCGGCGGCCTTGCAGGCTGGGCTGCAACCTCTCGTTTCAAGGCCAATTTGCCGGTCAAAGACGGGACTCAGGCGTTACAGCCTGCCCAAAGCCCAAACCTGCTGAATGACGCAAGTGGGTTGTCTCCGACGCCGGTGCACAAACACATCATTTTAAAAGAGAATGCAGATGATGCCCTTGTGCGATTGCTGCGCCAAGAAATCAAAGATGCGCAGAGCGCGGGTCGACCATTCAATATTGGCGCGGCGCGGCATTCTATGGGAGCGCAAGCTATTCCGCGTGACGGGACTGCTGTGACATTCGACAACGGGTCGGTGCAATTGGATACGCATAACCAAGTTTATCGCGCACATGCAGGGGCGCGGTGGTCACAGGTCATTCGGGCGTTGGACCCTGCGGGGTATTCCCCGGCCGTCATGCAATCCAACAATGACTTTGGCGTCGCCGCGACATTTTCGGTAAACGCCCATGGTTGGCCTGTGCCATTTGGGCCGATGGGGGCGACAGTTAAATCGTTACGCATGCTGCTGGCCGATGGCACTTTGGTGACGTGCTCTCGGGCAGAGAACGCCGACCTCTTTAACATGGCCATGGGGGGGTATGGGCTTGTCGGTGCGATCATTGATCTTGATGTCGAAATGGTCAAAAACAGCCGTGTTGCGCCTGCGTTTGCGTCTATGCCCGCACAAGATTTTGCTAGCCGTTTTCGACAATCAATAGACGATCCATCGGTCACAATGGCCTATGGCCGCCTAAACGTTCAACGGGCGACCTTCTTTGATGAAGCTCTGCTGGTTTCCTATCGTGAAACCCAGGATCAATCTGACTTGCCAGCTGCGGCTGGCTCTGGATGGATGGCACATGTGGCAAGCCGTATCTATCGGGCGCAATTGAGCAACGAGCCCATGAAGTCTTTCCGCTGGTGGAACGAAACCGTTGTGGGCCCAAAGCTTGGGGCAAAGGCAACCACACGCAACAGTCTCATCAACGAGCCGGTTCATACATTGGATGACAGGAACCCTGACCGAACTGATATCCTGCATGAATACTTTATCGGGTTTGACCGCTTTGAAGAGTTTCTAGAGGTGTGCCGCCAAGTCATACCTGCCTCATACCAAGAGTTTCTGAATGTGACGCTCAGATACGTCAAAACGGATCGCGAAAGCGTTTTATCGTATGCACCGGTGGATCGTATCGCTGCCGTCATGTCATTTAGTCAGGAACTCACACAACGGGCCGAAGCAGATATGAAACGCATGACGCAAGAGCTGATAGATCGGGTTACCGAGATCGGCGGGACGTATTACCTACCTTACCGCCCACACGCGCAGATTGATCAATTCCACAACGCGTATTCACGTGCACAGAATTTTGCAGAACACAAACGCCGTCTGGACCCAGAACTGGTGTTTCGCAATAATCTTTGGGACAGCTATTTGGGGATGCCACACGATGCTTAGGAAAATCTGTTACGGCTATTTTGTCGCCCTCATGATCGCTGCATCCATTAACTACCTTCCGGGCCTGACAGACGAGAATGGCTTGGCCTTTGGTATCTTTGCGCTCGATCTGTATGACGATGCACTACACGTCGCCTCAGCACTTTGGGCGCTTGTGGCGGGGCTCATCTCTAAGAACGCTGCAAGAACCTTTTTGGTGCTCTTTGGTGCGGCCTATCTTGGGGATGGGGTATTTGGGTTCTTTACCGGATATGGCTTCTTAGATTTGGGCATTTTTACAAATGACTCACTTGGCATGGACATGTCGCTGCCGCGTGTGTTCGCCAATTTACCTCATCTCGCGCTGGGCGGCTTTGCCCTCTTGGCCGGTTTGCGATTTGAGAAAGATCAATGAGTTGGCTGTTACGTTGGCTCAAGCGTGCAACACTTCTTGTGTTGCTGCTTGTGGTCGCCCTCGCATCGCCAATTATCTACGTTGAAACTGCCTGTCAGGGAACCGCGTTGGCAGAGGGCTATGACCCTCTGCTCCCGGCAGCAGACCATCGCTCCGAGGCACGCACCCTGTTGACCTACCCAGAGTGGCATATCGTTCATGCCTACGAAGACTATGCCCGTGTTATCGAAACAGATGATCCGCATGACTATGGCTACGCTCAATCCATCCGGGGCTTTTGGTCGTCTTTGTGTGCTGTCACACAGCAGGCTTCAGAACATGGCGGTGTCGACACCGCGACAAAACAAATGGTCTATGTCATCGGTGTGAGTTTCTCTGCAGAATTGGCCCTCAAGGCGGCCTATGAAGAAACCTTCGGGCGCTTGGCTTCGATGGTGAGAGGCGCATCACCGTCGCCAAGTGATACGCTCTCTGCCAGACAGGCCAAAGACTATGCGGAATTCCTTCAACAAACCCCTTGGTACAAGTGGGATTTCCGCAAAGACAAAGATGACCTGAACAATGTACAGGCGGCTTCGTTTCGCGATACTGAAAGAAAGATCTCCCTTGGTTTGGAATACAGTGCCAAAGCCGCTTACGCAGGTATCATCGCCTCTGCGGTAGACGGCGTTGGCGCAGATGAGCTCACACTCAGAATGGTGGTGTCTGGTGCGGATGAGACTTGGCTGCACAGTCAATCCAACGTGCAAGTGATCCAAACGACGCAACAAGGCACGGTGATTCAAACACCACGCTACAGAGAGCTTACGCATCTTTTAAACGCGATGGCCAATGCCGGTGCAGATTTCGTTGAGATTGCGGGAAATGATGACATTCTACTAACTGCAATATCGGACGAACCGACCAACGATCTTGCGTTTGTTTCGATGCAGCGGCAGGGGTTTAAGGACTACAGGCATCTCATCCTGGTCAAAGTGGGTGTGTTGGCCCAAACACTCAGAGAGCTTGAACAGAACGATCTTCAGCTTGAGCATATCCATGATTATTAAACGCATTGCGTTCGCATTGCCGATTGTTTTGGCGGGGTGGGTGACAACATTAGCAGGCGTCGCACTTCTGTCAGACGCAGCCCCGGGGTATGTTGTGTTGTTGCCATCAGCAGATTTGCTTGAAAATCTTGAGGCTGACATTTCAATTTTAGCAGCTGGCCCCCTGAGTTTGACGGTCACATCGTCAGAGGAGGGGCTTTCTTCAAAGCTTTATGCAGCAGGGGCGAAGCTTGTGCTTCCGGCAGGTTTACCCGGGTGTCTTCCCCTCCCCAAAAGCTAGATCTGTGCGGCGAACTGATCGGTCGAACTTGCGTTGATCTTCGATCACAATGCCATCGTGTTGCACGTGTCAGCGCTCATCTGAGAAAAGCCAAAGCGCCAAAGCAATTTCAGTATGAATGTGAAAGTTCCACGGCTGGTCTGCGAATTTTGAAAGCGATGTCCTCGAAGATTCCGCAGGGAGTAAAACGATCCATGGCGCGGGATACATCTTCCTTGGAGATGTGGGCATGTCCTGATACCCCTAAACGCAATTGTTTAACATCGCGGATCGGTTAATGGATTTTGAGATCGCTGCAACGCTTAGCCCAACCACCTTTGCGCTTTGTCTGGCGGTGGCTCTGTTTGCAGGGATCGTTAAAGGGTCCATCGGATTTGCGCTGCCGTTGATCATCGTCTCAGGGGTAAGTTCGTTAACCGACCCCAAATTCGCAATCGCCGCGATGATTTTCCCAGTTGTGGTCAGCAATGTCGTTCAGACCTTTCGCCAAGGAGTCGGCCCCGCAGTTGCCGCTGTAGGCGAGTATTGGCGGTATATGACCATCGTTGCCATAACAATCCTTCTGGCCGCGCAGCTTGTTCCTGCGATCCCAAGTCAGGTGTTCTACATCGTCATTGGAGTGCCCGTTACAGCTCTGACGCTGATCCAACTGGCTGGGGTGAGGTTTTTCATTCCACCCCACAGACGACGTCTTGCTGAATGGATTATCGGGGGTATCTCGGGCACTTTGGGCGGGCTGGCCGGCACTTGGGGCCCCACGACAGTTCTGTTTCTGTTGGCAACGAACACCCCCAAAGCCAAACAAATGGTCGTTCAAGGCGCGATGTATGGGGCTGGGGCCATCGTGCTGACAGCGGCGCATCTGAAGTCTGGGGTTGTGAATGCCTCCAGCGCGCCTTTCTCGCTATTGCTCATTGTGCCATCCATGATTGGAATGTGGATTGGCTTCAAAATCCAAGACCGGCTCGATCAACACCTGTTTCGAACACTCACTCTCGTTGTTCTTTGTATCGCTGGTGTAAATCTCATCCGAAAAGGTGTGTTTGGTTAGGCCTTCAGAGCAAGCTCTGGGTGGCTGTAGGCTTTGGGGTATGTCATCGGCCTTTCCGGGCCAAGCGGTACAACCCCGTTCCACGAACGCCCGAAATACCCTTGTCGACAATGGGTCAATGAGCTGCTCTCCGCAACGCCTTCAAGCGCATATACCCGGCATATCCATTTCCATAGGAACGGGTAATCCAATATTCTGGCACCGTTTAATTTCATGCGCACATAATACACGGGGTCATGTCGGTAAAGTGTTGGAAACAAACGCAAGTCTGCTTCTGTGAAACACTCCCCGGTAAGGAAAGCACGACCATCAGAAAGCCGCGTTTCCAACATGTCGAGCGCTTTAAAGTAGGCGCGATACGCCTCAGCATAGACAGATTGGTCCGAGGAAAAACCAGCCTTATATGCGCCGTTGTTGATTGCGGTATAGATCTCTTCGTTCAACGTGTTGATGTCAGATTGAACACGCTCATCCTGCGGATAAAGCGTCGGAAAGCTTGATGCTTTTGTCTCGCCGCGCAAGGCATCGGCATGCTGGTCCAGCATGCGAATGATCTCAGCGCTTTCGTTGTTCACGATGCGCTTTTGCACTTTGTCATACAGGATCGGAACAGATTGCTCGTCAGAACCCTCTGCTTTGTAGATGTCCTTAGCCAACCGATAGGATTGGCCCGTTGCTGTTTCTTCGGTGCACTCTGGAAGTGTGGTTTGGGTTAACGTCGCAATCCGATCGGGGCGAAACTCCCACAGGTTTTCCGCCACAGGGTCGTCGCTTGTGGTGCGATTGGGAAAGGCGACATCCATCGAAAGGTGACCTGACAGCCTCAACACCCCCCGCGCAAGGGTGACACGATGGCACCAAGGGCAATTGAGCGCGACAAACAGGTGATACCGGTCTGGTTCCGCCGGAAACTCCGGATCCCCAATCCAATGCCGAAACCCGCTCACGCCCCTGACAAATTCACCACGGATGCGGCGCACATGTGCGTTGGATTGGTCTTCTTCGATGGATCGGTCTGTAGGCGACATTGGGGCATCCTGAATTTGGTGGCCCAGATGTTTCCTGTGGGCAACGTAGCGCCAGACTAGCCAATCCCAAGTCTCACACAACCGCACATGCCGCACATCGACTGTGTACCTGAAAACACATGAAGCATTCTGAGATCTAACAGACATCCGGACGAACGCGTGTGTCAACCGTTAGCCTTAGGATGCACAGGGCATCTCCTGCGAAGGGATGCGGGGCGCTGCAAACAAATAAGACCTCTAAGGGTTATCCTTTGGAGGTCTTGTTAAACGTTTATAAAATCAGGCGAAATCTATTTCGCTGTTGGCAAAACAAATTCTGCACCTTTTTCGATGCTTTCAAGTCAGCGCTAAGTAAGTGAGAAGGGGCACAAAGTTTTACCTCTGACGTTGAGTTTTTCTCTTTGAAATCAAAGAGACCAAAAAACGTTGAACTGCCGAACTTGCCTCTTTGATCACATAAGCCTGCCTCTCAGACTGCATGCAGTTTCATTGCGAATGCCCAACAAAATTGGTTCCGAGAAATGTGGGAGAATCTGATGTGATTTCAAAGAAAGCAGACGTTCAGCATAGAACACCTAGATAGCAACTGTGCGGGACAAAACCGACCTTGCCTTCAAAGTTGCCAGTGGCCGCTATCTATCAGACGCATTTGCGGCGACACGCATCATCGCTGAAGATCATCCACCTTCTGCTTATGTTACTCTTTGTGGCAAAGCTCTTCCAACTGATGTACCTAGCTCGCCCAATATCTGTGCAAACGTCTGAAAAATCACTCGTTTCTTTGTCAGCTCCTTTGATCTGTGCCGCAGGCATCGCATCCTGCCTGTCAACCCCGAGGTTTATCTGGCCACGTGCTTCCCATGGATTTGCGCTTTTTTGAAATTTATAGACGCACTGAATACGTTTATCTCCTTCTCGAAGGCGCGGCGTTTAGCGTTGCACTGACCTTAGCTGCCGCGTTGTTGGGGTTCACGTTGGCTTTGGCTTTGTCCGGTGTCCGCTTTGCGCAGATCCGCTATCTGAAAACCGTAGCGACCTGCTATGTTGAGTTCATCCGCAATACGCCGCTGATTGTGCAGTTGTTCTTTGTGGTCTTTGGGTTGCCGATGCTGCTTGGTTATCAGTGGCCGTTTTGGGCGCATGCGCTTTTGGCCCTGGTTTTCAATTTTTCCGCCTATTTTTCGGAGATATTAAGAGCCGGGTACGGCACGGTGTCTGATGGTCAGCGCGAGGCAGCAGCGGCACTTGGTCTTGGCAATGTTTTGATTTTCTTCAAGATCATTTTGCCCCAAGCCGTCGCGAAAATGTATCCGTCTTTGACAAGCCAGTTCATCTTTTTGTTCCTGACAACTGGGGTGATTTCTGAAATTGGTGTGAACGATCTTACCCAAGCTGGGAAGTTTATCGATAGTAGAACGTTCCGCACCTTTGAGGTCTTTTTTACCCTCACAGCCCTCTACATTCTGATTTCTCTGAGCTTCAAGGTGTTGCTTGCTGCGTTGCAGCACCGCCTTTTTGCGTGGCAGGTGGCGCGATGAAAGATATTTTCACGGCCATGTTTGGAGAGCCCCAAGGCGTTGTCTTGTTTCAGCTCCTATATGCGACGCAGTTCACGATCTATTTGTCCCTGATCGCATTCATAGGGGGCGGGATCGTTGCGGCTGGCATCACAGTCCTGCGGATCATGCCCGCAAAACCGACACGGGTCGTCGCACAAGGCTATATCTGGTTTTTCCAGTCCGCCCCGTTACTGATGCTTTTGTTCTTGTTCGGGCTCGGTGTGCCGCGCTTGATTGGGTTTGACGTGAATATCTGGGTCGCGGCCAGTTTGGCGCTGACGCTTTATAGTAGCGCGTATTTGGCCGAAGTTTGGCGCGGCGCTATCCAAAGCCTTCCGGATGGGCAATGGGAGGGGGCTGAGGCGCTTGGCATGCGCTTTCTTCAAACCCTCTGCACGGTGATCTTGCCGCAAGCTCTTCGGGTCTCCCTTGCCCCGACAGTTGGTTTTCTGGTCCAGATTATCAAAGGCACGTCATTGGCCTATATCATCGGGTTCTCGGACTTGATGAGCATCGGCAAACGCTGGGCCAATGCCCCCGTGGACGGCACTGAACCTTTCATCATCTACCCCTTGATGGCGTTGATCTATTTCGCGCTGTGTTTCCCCCTTTCTCGGCTGGCTCTTCGGCTGGAAAAACGGCTTGGGACGGTGCCAAAAACGGCACCTGTCGCGGCATAAACTTCACGAACGAATAGGAATGATCATGAACAGACTAAACAAACTCATAGCGGCAGTGGCGTTTTCATTGCCGGTTTTTGCAACACAAGCAGCCGCAGATCTTGCAGAGATCCTTGCGGAAGGCACAGTAAAAATTGCCATCCCTGAATCTTTTGCGCCATTTGGCGCGTTGGGTGCCTCAGGCGAATACGAAGGATATGACGTTGATGTCGCCAAACTGATCGCAGCCGATCTGGGCGTTGAGTTGGAACTGGTTCCCGTGACATCAAACCAGCGTATCCCGTTCCTTGAAACGGATCGCGTTGATCTGGTCATCGCAACAATGGGCGCAAACCCGGAACGTGCGAAATCGATCTGGTTCTCATCGGCCTATGCTCCGTTCTTTTCGGGTGTCTTTGCAGCCTCGGATAAGTCCATCGCAGGCGTCGCTGATCTGGCGGGCATGTCTGTTGGCCTCACAGGCGGCACGCTAGAGGACTTGGAACTGACCAAGATCGCCCCAGAGACCACCGAAATCATCCGCTTTGGCGATAATGCTGCAACCCGTGCGGCCTTTGAATCCGGTCAGGTCGACGTTTTGGTCAGCGGCAACACGGTGGCGGCGGCGATTAGCGCGGCAGACGCAGATGCTGATATCGAGACAAAGTTCATCCTGAAGGAGTCTCCGGCCTTTATCGGCGTCAAAAAGGGGAACCTTGATCTGTTGTTCTGGGTGAATACATTCATCTTGCACAAGACACTAGGTGGAGAGTTGAACGACTTTTCAAACACGTGGTTAGGCCAAGACTTACCTCCTCTGCCAAGCCTCTAATCTAAATGCACGGACAAGACAGCACATCGCTATTTTGTCCTTGCTTGCGTTTACCAGAAGCGTTTGATTGCGGAAAAGACGCAGCGCCCAACTTCTGTTTGGGTACATGGTGAAGAGCAGCACCTTTGGGTGTGTTGGTGTTGAGTAGCACCGCGCGATACTTGGGCGTCGACCTTGAAAATGCTTTGGCCATCGCAGAAGCCATCGAAATCAAAAGTACAGGGGCGGCCCAGAACGGACTATGGCAAGGTGCAGAAAAACTTGCTTAGGAAGAGCACAAGGATCTGTTTGCCGTAGCCTAGAAGCTTCCTCGACATGAGTTGAACAGGCAACGTTCAAATAGCAGAAAGCGGACGTTCGTGAACGTGCAGCATTTGGGAGGTTTGGGCTCGAAGCAGTCGTTAGCCGCAAATTTCACGTATGGCAGCTTTGGGCCGCTTGCGGAAAGTGTCAAAGGGGCGGAGAGCGGTCATTCGCTGCAGGTGCGATACTTCTTTCGGAAATTGCGGGAAGCAGACGCTCTGGTATCATTGTTTAGAGCTAATATTTAGAAGTGGCACTGAGATCCGCTGCAAGTGTTCAGAAGGGACAAACTTTTGATTGTAAATTATTGAACGGACCTTGCTCGGCCATTTGACTTAAAAATTCTCAACGCAAATTGATTTCTGGAAAAATAGGCTCTGCCAGCATCAGTTGTTGCAGAATCTGGAGTACTAAAAAAACATACACGATGATTTGTATACCTTGAACTTTGTCTATTCTCCCAACTCTCGACTACGCTCTGCAGCAGCAGACAGACATCTCATAAATATCTCAACCAATCCGCGTTCTTGCGCCATAAGAACCTCAAGACCCGCAGCTGTTGTACCATTCGGAGACGTGACTTGCTCACGAAGGAAGCTTGGATGTGCATCCAGCTCTTTCATAAGCGCTCCGGCCCCGGCAATTGTTGAGGTCGCTAGGCGAGTACTGATGGCAGCTGAAAGACCCTGCTCTGTTCCGGCTGCTATCAGTGCTTCGGCCATGGCAAACACATATGCCGGCCCTGAGCCGCTAAGCGCCGTGACCGCATGCATTTGTTCTTCGCCTTGCAACAACACCGTATCCCCCACCGTTGCAAAGATCGTTTCCGCGGTCGCTAGCTGTGAGGCACCCACATTTCTATTTGAGACAAGCGCAGTGATGCCCTTCCCAACGGCTGCAGGTGTGTTTGGCATAGCACGCACGATTGGTGTTTCTGCGCCAAGCAGGGTTTCAAAGGTTTCTATCAATGTGCCTGCGGCGATTGAAATGAATAGTGTCACGCCATTCCCATATGCTTTTACATCTGGAATGGCCTCGCTCATGATTTGTGGTTTTGTCGCGATAACAGCAACGCTTGGGGCCTTTTCAGGGAGCTTATTCAAGATTACTCCCTTATCTTGAAGGCCCAAGAGCCAATCGGAGGGGCGGGGATCGATGACGGTGACTTGATCACAGAGCAACCCTGCTTCGAGCCACCCGCGCAAAAGAGCGCTGCCCATCTTGCCACAACCCAGCAATAAGACGCCGTTATCGCCTACATTCATGCCTGTTCTGCCTTTTGCGCCGCAACGTTTTCAGCAACCAGATTTTTATAAAGTTCGCGGATTTTTAACGTCATTGGCCCCGCGCCAACGGTTGTGCCAATAGGCTTTCCGTCGATTTCTGCGACGGGCGTTTGTGCCCCAAAGGTTCCGGTCAAAAACGCTTCATCTGCGCCATAGGCTTCATAGAGGGAATAGTTCTTTTCTTTGACTGGAATATCGTTCGCAAGGCACAGATCGATGACCTTTTGGCGCGTTACGCCATTCATGCAATAGTCCCCAGTAGAGGTCCAAACCTCGCCGCGTCGAACGATGAAGAAGTTGCATGCGTTTGTAGTGTTCACAAAACCATGCGGGTCTAGCATCAGGGCTTCATCAGCACCGGCTTGCTCGGCTTGAAGGCTTCCGATTACACAATTCAATTTAGAGTGGCTGTTGTACTTAGCGTCTTGGCTCATGGGCAGGCCACGCACCTGAGGGACTGTCGCCAGGCGGATGCCGCTGTTTAGCAGCGTTTCGGCAGGTTTTGAGTGTTCGATAATCGCAACAACGGTTGGGCCAAATTTGCTGAGACCTGGGTGCTGAAATGGTTTGGTTTTGCGGCCACGGGTGATCATCAGGCGGCAATGCGCATCTGAGGTCATTTCATTTGCTTCCGCCGTGCGGTTTAGCAAGTCTTTGATATCGTCAGGCGTCATGTCCAATTGGATCGACACGGATTTCAGGGAGTTAAACAAGCGATCCATATGTTCATCAAAGAAGGCCCATTGCCCATCATACAGCCGCATCCCTTCCCACATACCATCGCCGAGCATAAAGCCGCTGTCATACACAGAAACAACGGCTTCAGTCTTAGGCACGATCTGCCCGTTCACATAGATTTTGATGGTGTCATTGCGCGAGTCTTTTTCGGCGTCATGCGTTGAATGGCTCGGGGCTTGTTCTTCGATCATACGTTTCTCACGTTCAGTTAGTGCCCGATGACTTGCTCAAGGAATGTCTTGGCGCGGTCATGCTGGGGGGTGTCAAAAAATGTGTCTGGTTTGGCCTCTTCAAGGATTTCCCCATCGGCCATAAATATAACGCGATCTGCGACTTCTCGGGCAAAACCCATTTCATGAGTCACGCAAAGCATCGTGATCCCTTCCTCTGCAAGGCTCACCATCACGTCGAGAACCTCGGCGATCATCTCGGGGTCAAGCGCGGATGTTGGTTCATCAAACAATAGGATTTCTGGATCCATACAAAGCGCACGAGCGATGGCAACACGTTGCTGTTGGCCACCTGATAGCTCACCCGGATACTTCTGGGCTTGATCCAGAATGCGCACTTTTTCCAGATGCTTAAGCGCGGTCGCCTCCGCCTCGGCGCGTGGAATGTCGCGCACGATCATTGGGGCGAGCACGCAGTTTTCCAAGATCGACATATGAGGAAATAGGTTAAAGTGCTGAAACACCATCCCTGCTTCGCGGCGGATCGCTTCGATGTTTTCCAGATCGTCATCGAGTTCTGTCCCTAGAACGTTGACGGACCCTATCTGAAACTCTTCGAGTGCATTGATACAGCGAATGAGCGTGGATTTGCCCGAGCCTGATGGCCCACAGATCACCAGGCGCTCGCCCTTGGCCACATTAAGATTGATATCTTTGAGCGCGTGAAATGTACCGTAGAATTTGTGCATTCCAGCAATTTTCACGGCGGGTTCTTGTTGAGAATTTCCGGACATATTTGCTCCCTTCAGATCGCGCCAAGAATGGCGTCGGCCGTCATTACATCTAGGTGAGCACCGCCACCGTTTTTGAAAATTGTAATTTCCTGTTCAGACGTTCGCCCAGCATGGCCCACAGCAAAATCGTAGAAGTCCGCAAGGATATCAGCTTCGGAAATGACTCCTGCAGAAATCGGAATCATCAATTCCCCAATGTGGTGGATGGTGGTATCTCGGCTGTCCACAAATATGCGCCCCTTTTGGAGCAATGCATCGTCCGCTTCACGCATTTCAGCGCGGAAGGCACCAATCAAGTCGACGTGTGTTCCGGGTTGCACCCACTCACCCATCAAAACCGGAGTGCTGGACATGGTAGCTGTCACAATGATGTCAGAGCGCGATGCGGCCTCGGGCAGATCCTTGATGGCTTGAACGTTAACTTGGGCACTTTCAAAAGATTGCGCCAGCGCTTCGGCTTTGGAATGTGTGCGGTTCCATATCAGAACCTGCTGCAGGGATGGGAACAATTGCGAATAAGCCGATATCACATTTCCAGCCACGGCACCTGCGCCGAGCACCAGCAAAGTTTCACTATCTGGCCGCGCCAAGTAACGTGCGCCAAGCGCACTATCGGCTGCGGTTTTCAGATCAGTGACCAGACCACTATCGATCACGGCGCGTAGCCCGCCTTGAGAGTGATCAAACAACAGCATGGCACCTTGGACTGAGGGCAAACCCTGCGCCGGGTTTTGCGCAAAAACCGTCACGCTTTTCACGCCATATCCAAGGCCTTCGATCCAAGCAGATCGACTAAGCAAAGAGCTACCGGGCTCTCCCAAGAAAACGTCCTCGACCTTCGCCTTGGGCAGGCGGTGGCCTGCCTTCAGTGCCTCGGTCAAATTCAGCCAGTCCACCGGCGCGCTAAAATCGGCACGAGAGACATAACGTGGTTGATCAGAGTGGGTCATTTTTTCACCACATCCATGAATTGACGTGTGACCGCATGCTGAGGGTTGTTGAACATTTGGTCTGGCGTGCCCTGTTCGACTATTTCACCGTCAGCCATCAGCAGAACGGAATCTGCAACAGCTTGGGCAAACCCCATTTCGTGGGTCACACAGACTATGGTCATGTTTTCTTTGGCAAGTTCCTGCATGACATCCAAAACTTCAGAGATCATTTCAGGATCAAGCGCCGAAGTGGGCTCGTCAAAAAGCATCACCTCAGGCTTCAGACAAAGGGCTCGCGCTAAAGCAACACGTTGTTTTTGACCGCCCGACAATTGGTCCGGATACTTTTCTGCATGAATGTCGACATGCATCTTTTTTAATTGATCCATGGCTTCGACGGTTGCCGCAGCCCGGTCACGGCCAACAGAACGGATCTGTGGGAGAACACAGTTTTCCAAGATTGTCAGATGTGGGAACAGATTGAAGTTCTGAAACACCATGCCAACTTTTTTGCGCACTGCTTCCAGATTTCTGGCGTCATCAGCAATGTCTAAGCCAAGGACTTCGAGCTGACCTGACGCGATACTTTCAAGGCCGTTCATTGTCCGGATCAGAGTTGATTTCCCTGATCCAGAAGGCCCGCAGACCACCAAAGTTTGACCTTGCGGTACATCAAGGTTGATCCCCTTAAGGGCGTGATGTGCGCCATAGTATTTGTTGACGGATTTAACCGAGATCGCATTATCAAGCATGACCAACCCTCATTCTGTTTTCTAGCCAAGCGCCATAGCGCGACAAACCAAAGACGAAGACGAAATACACCAAGGCTAAGAAGACGTAGACCTCGACAAATTGTTCGGTCCATTCCCCACCACCAATGGCGGCATTGCCTGATGCCATGACTTCAAAAAACCCGATGATTGTGACGATCGACGTTTCTTTAAAGGTGATCACAGCTTGGTTGATGGTGGATGGCAGCGTGTTGCGAAAGGCTTGAGGCAACAGGATGTCCACAACCAATGACCAGTATGGCATGCCTAGCGCAGCGGCCGCTTCTTCCTGACCCTGCGATGTTGACTGCAAGCCAGCGCGGATGATCTCAGCTTGGTAGACCGCAAAGAACACAGCAAACGCAACGACGACACGTCCAAGTTTGTTGCCCTCAAGCCAATCTGGCACGAGCAACGGCACAACGACCGCCGCCGCAAACAAGATGGTCAATAGCGGTAGTGAGCGGACCAAGTCGATGAACAACCCAGTTCCCTTTGCGATCACGGGCAGGCTGGAGCGCCGCGCCAATGCAAAGACAACAGCAAGTGGCATACCTAGGACGAAAACCGCAGAGAAGATGAAGATTGTGAGTGACAATCCACCCCACTGTTCTGAGGTCACCAACGGCAAGCCAGCAAAGCCGCCGCGCATCAGCAAGACAAAGGTTCCAAAACCTATCACCCAAAGGGCTGGCAATTTTTTGATGGACCAAAAGGATGGCAAGCAAGACAAGCCAATCGTCAGGATAACGATCAAACAGGCCAGAGTTGACCGCCACTGTTCCTCATATGGATAGAGGCCAAACATGATCAAACGGCCCCGGTCTTGGATCACAGCCCAACAGGCACCAGCCCCATGGCCGCAATGTTCCTTGTTATCGACAGACCAAATGGCATCCAAGATGGCCCAATTGGAAAGCTTGATGCACATCCAGATTAGAACGGCGCCAAAAATAACGGTAAACACTGAGTTGAGCCAAGTGGAGAAGAAGTGTTTCTTCAACCAGTTGCCAAAACCCTGTTTTGGTAGTGGAGGGACAACTGAAGTAGACATACTAGCTTCTCCCTTTGAGTTTTAGGCGAGAGTTCAACAGGTTCATTGCAAACCCGATGGAGTAGTTCACAACAATGAAGCCCCCCATCAACAGAGCCAAAAGCTCCATGGTTTGGCCGGATTGGTTGATCGACGTAGACACGATGGCAAAATAGTCGGGGTACCCGATGGCAATTCCAACGGTCGTCCCTTTCATAAGCCAGATGTATTGATTGGAGAGCGAAGGCAGCATCGCCCGGAACGCCAAAGGAATCCGAATGTAGCGGTTGATCTGGAAAGCCGACATGCCCAGCGCGGATCCGGCTTCTAGCTTGCCCTTATCTACGGACATAAGCCCGCCGCGAATGATCTCACCAATGTAAGACGCGCCAAATAGAGTTAGTCCGATCAAAAGCGCCGAGAATTCAGGCTTCAGGGAAACACCACCAACAAACCGCAGGCCTTTTAGTTCTGGTACAGACCATAGTGGCACATCAGCGTCTCGCCCAGTGACCAGCAAAATAACAAAAAGAGCGACAGCGGCTATAATCGCCAGAGGCAGACGCAATCCGGTTTTTTTGGATTTAATAGATTTCAGTCCAAAGCCGATCGCGACACAACCAACCAAGAATATCAGGATATCCAAACCAGACAGGCTTGGAGCGGGTAGCATCAAACCGCGGTTAGAAAAGAATGCTATGTCAGCAAGCGAATACGCCTGACGTGGCCCTGGCAAATGCGTGAGGATCGCATACCAGAAAAAGACTTGCAGAATAACCGGCACATTGCGGAACACTTCAACGTAGGTCGTGCCAACGAGCTTCATTAAGCTGTTGCTCGAGATGCGCATCAACGCCAGAAACAAGCCGAGAAGCGTTGCAAAGAAAAGGGTCATGAACCCAACAAGCATCGTATTCAGCAGACCTGCAAAAAGCACCTCTGTGTAGGTGGATCTAGGGCCGACATCTGTAAGGGAAAAACTAACGGGCCAACCTGTGGTTTGATTTAGAAATCCAAAACCAGTCGCAATGCCTTGGTCGGCAATATTCGTGCGTCCAACGATGATCGTTGCGAGAATAAACAATACCACTGCAGCAACGAACAATACCTGCACTGCAGTTCTTCTGAATTTTTGAGACGTAAAGAGCTTGGTCATGATGGCCCCTTTTTTTGGAAAAAAGGGCGCGCACGTGGCGCGCCCATTCGGGGATTAGTCAAGAACCAGCGGGTAAAGCAGACCGCCATTGTTCCAAAGGTTGTTCAAGCCGCGTGGGAGTTTGTAGCGAGAGTCATCGCCCACGGTACGGTCATAGATCTGACCATAGTTACCAACGGTTTTGATCACGTTGTATGCCCAGTCATCTTGCAGACCAAGACGCGTGCCCACACCGGGCGTCACACCTAGCAAACGCTCAACAGTTGCAGATGGTGGGTTGGCTTTCATCTCGTCAACGTTTTCAGATGTGATACCGTTTTCTTCTGCCAGCAACAAAGCTGTGACCATCCAGTTGATGACATCAAGGAAGTCATCTTCGCCCTGACGCACTACAATGCCTTCTGGCTCAAGCTTGATCACGTCACCGATGATTGTGAAATCGTCTGGGTTTGGCGCATTGACGCGAGTAGAGGACAGGAACGGGCCAAAGCCGGCAATCGCGTCACAACGTCCAGCGTAAAGCGCAGCGCGCAGCTCTTCGCCTTTTTCAAACGCCAGCGGCTGATATTCGATGCCGTTGGTTTCCATGTAATCAGCCAGAACACGCTCGACTGTTGTGCCCGCATTTACGCAGAATACACCACCTTCGAGATCAGAGATGCTTTCCGCACCCAGATCAGACCGGGACATCACATAGAATGGACCGATGAAGTATGGGCGCGAGTATTGTAGGCCCAACTCGGTATCGCGTGTCATCGTCCAACCAGTGACTTTGATGATGACATCAATGTCGCCAGACTGGATCGCAGGGAAGCGCTGTGCCCAGCTGATCGGGATGATCTGAGCTTTGTCAGGGCTGCCCAAGATAGCAGTTGCCAGTGCACGACACATTTCGATGTCAAAACCCTGCCATTCGCCCTGTGCGTCAACTTCGGCAAAGCCAAGATAGCTGCCGTTGTGGCCCGTGCAAAGCAGGCTGTCGCGTGCTTTGATCTCGCCCAACACACCTTCGTCTTGTGCTTGAGCAGAGGTTGCACCGGCAAATGCCAGCGATGCAGCAGTTGCAAGTTTCATTAGTTTATTAAGCATGTAACTCTCCGTTGGTATTTTGGATTTTAGAATGGCCTTGTTGGCTCTTGGACAAATTGTCAGTGGGTGGTTTCGAAATGCACCGTCACCTGATCCTTAGGCAGGAAGCACCCAAGTCCTGAAACTTTCGGGAGTGAAAACTGTCCAGGCATATCAGGTGACGATACAAAGTTGAGCTGCTCGAAGAACACTTGATGAACGTAGTGGCGTTCAACATGCGCTATGTCTTTGCTCGCCGCTGCCAAGTGGCAGGCAGCAACCAGAGCAACTGAGGTTGACGAAACTTCGAGCGTTAAGCGAGTTTCGCTATTGGCGATAAGGCGCTGCAATTCTTGCACACGAGAGATCCCCCCCACGGCAACTGGTGCTGTTTGAAGAAATGGAACTCGAACGTCCTCAACTAATTTTTGGTGGAGCTCATCACGGTATTCTGCCTCGGTGGCCATCACCGGAACACCATGCTTGACCAGCTTTGCCATACCTGCGTAATCATGAGCAGCAACAGGTGATTGGAATGCCTCGATGCGATGGCGCGGCAACGCATCAAAGAGCCGCAAAGCTTGGTCTGCAGAGTACTTGTAAACCCCGTCGACAATCAGCTTGTAAGGTTCTGGCAGCGCGTCCAACGCAGCCATCACGCGTTTGACGTCGTCCTCGATAGAAAGCGCACCAACCTTCATCTTCAAAATCTGAAAACCGGCATCCGCCATCGACCGCATTTCTGTCTGTAAATCTTGCAGGGTTTTCTGCTGACCATAAAGGCCACCACTGCCATACATCTGGAACTCCCCACCCGCATTCGGATCGATAGTTTGCCAAAGGGGTACGTCTGAACTTTGCGCTTTCAGATCCCAGATCGCGATATCAATGCCTGACAAAGCAGACATCAACATGCCATGTCGCGCCGTCAAAGTCGCCCGAGCAATTTGTTGCTGCGCCACATCAAATGCGTTTTCGACAGGAATGCCAACGAAATGAGGAATTACTTCGGTGCGCAAGAACGCTATCAGTGCATCGGGTGCTGTGTCAAAACACCAGCACTCACCCAAGCCCACTTGCCCATTGCTATCAACGATCTCGACAAAGACCGCGTACTTTTGAGTCCAGCGAATTGCAGGGTTCCAGATTTTCCCACCCAGATCATTGCAATGAGACAAGACGCGAATTTGACTGATTGTGGTCACGAGTGCGCCCCTGCGCCAAGGAAATCTGTCGTTTCAAACTGAAAATCATCGTCAGATCTATATTGCAAAGCCTTCAGGAATCGGTCGTGGAACTGAACCGTGTGTTCGTGCGCAATGCGATCTGCCAAGGCAACATCTTGCGCTTCGATGGCATCGACAAAGTCGTCGTGTTGATCATCCAAGACATCCCAACGCCCCTGAGCGTCCAAAAAGTTAATGTGGATGTGCAGCAACCGTCGCGCCTCTGATAGGAGCTCGCCATATTGACGCACGACGTATGGATTTTTTCCCGCAAGCGCGACGGCATTGTGAAACTCAAAGTTCGCCTGAAGCGTTTCAAATGCTTTGGCTGAGTGAACCGCGTCCCGATATTGATCCGACAAATTTCGCAGGTTGCTCAAATCATCTGCGCTGCGATTGCGGGCTGCAAGTCGAGTTGCGTAGCGTTGCTGCAGATCCAATGCTTCGATGAAGTTGGAGAAATTCATCAAATCAACTGGTGCAACAATGGTGGTGCGGTTTGGCAGCGCTTCCACCAAACGCTCGGCCAGCAATCGATTGAGAACTTCGCGAATTGGGGACCGAGAAACGTTGAAACGCTTGGAAAGCCCTGTTTCATCCAGAGGCGTACCAGGCTCCAACGCTAACGTTAGAATCTCACGGCGCAACACATTGCAAATCTCTGTCGCAGCCGAGCCGCGCTGATAAGACTTGGTTTCTGTCATGTGTTTTCCGCCCCCAAACAAGAATATGCACGCGATCGAATCATTGCATGCAATATGTATACAATTTGACGCAGCGAAGAGTTTATGTCTACTAATTTTCCTGAGGAGTATTATACATAATAATAACAGAAGGTTATGCCGCGTGCGCCACAATGAGCGACATCGACATTCGGGTCAGATGCCCAACAACGGTGTTGACGAGCTTGTCGATTCTTCCATTTGAAACGGAGCGCAATCTACAGGTATTTCTCTGGAAAGCCGGCCTTAATGGTCTCGCTGATCGAACTGCACCACGAAGACATTCACCATATTGTCCGACGGTTGTTTGGGCCCGTAGAACGTCAAAGCGATCTAGTGGACGCAGTCCAAAGTCTAGTCAGTCAGTATTTTCAATTGTTTTTGGACGATCCGGTGCTCCCCGCCGTATGGATGGGGGCACAAAGCTCACCAGAACTGTCTGAGCTTTGTAGTCGCGAAAACGAAAAGGTGGGGCGACTCATTGGTGTTTCAATGCAACGCGCCCTTCCCGAGATGTCGAGAAATCCCACAACGGTCGCAATTTTGTTGCTCGAGTTGATTGGCGCTTCTGCGAGACTCGCCTTGCAAAGCCAAGAAGCCAACTCCCGTGACGAAATAGAAGCCATTGCAAAGGTCTCCGCAGTCGCGGTCGCGTTCGGAGCGGACTGACCCAGTTTGTGCTTCTGCCTTTAAGAGCAAACCTGTTCTATTAAGGCCCACCTCTATCGCTAAAGAATGAATTTAGGCGCAATTGGTTAGCGCCGCTCATTGGCTACTGCCTGAAGCTGGATCGCCAGCGTGTCAAAAACGGTTCTGATCCTTGAGCTGGTCCGAAGCTCTTTATGCGTTACCAGCCAGATGGGAAACTCCATGGAAGGGACGTCAGCAAACACGGTTTCGATGCCTGGTTCAGTTTCGCCAAGGAATGCGGGCAACATGGAAACGCCGTGACCCGCTTTGACCATTTCCCAGGCAACCATGCTGGAATGTGGCTGGATGACAAATCGATCAGCTTGGACAGGAATGCCCATGTTTTGCAAAGCTTCAACCAGGTAGTCAGGCTCTGGAATACCAATGAAGGCAAGATCAGCGACCTCTCTGATTGTGTGAGGTCGGCCCGCTTTGTCTAGATAACCACGCGCCGCGTATAGATTTGAACGCAGGTCTCCAACGTGGCGTGCAATCAATTCTGGTTCCTGTGGACGCACATGCCGGATGGCGATATCTGCCTCTCGCATTATAAGGTTTTGGTTATCATTCGACTCAACGATGCGAATGGTGATCCCCGGAGCGGTATCGCGAAGCGGTCTCAAGACCTTTGGCAATATTGCAGCCGACATCAGGTCGGTGGCTGTTAAAACGACATCTCCTGAAACTTCCTGAGACTGTCGATCTGCAACCATAGAAATAAGGGTTGCTGCCTCCCCCATCACGCGGACATGATCGAGTAGTTCTTGCCCCGTAAGTGTAAGAGTTTGCCCTGTCACGCTGCGTTCGACCAAAGTGGCCTTCAGCGAGGATTCAAGCGCTGAGATTTGCCGGCTTATCGTTGGCTGCGAGGTGTTTAGTACCCGTGCAGCCGCGCTGAATGAGCCTTCCTCTGCGGTCGCGAGGAAAGCCCTAACTTGGTTCCAGTCAAACAGTATCGAATTCCAGTTCATACAATTTTGTATACCCCCCAAGCAATTTTCGTCAATTGATCATCGCTTTGCGTATGCTTAGTGATCAAAGCAGTCGAGCTGACGCCTGCAAATACAAACGCCAAAATGTGGTTTCTTGGCGTACGGAAATTTGGAAAAGAGTGTGTTGCGGATCAACGCTACACTTCAGATTTCATCTTTCGGCTCTCAAACTTCACTTTGTCTAGTGAAACCACACGCGACCAGGTCACCAGTGTCGCCAAACAAGGGGCTGCCCCTAAAGGTTAAGGGAAATAATGCGCGCTATCATTTATCGTCAATATGGTGAACCGAAGAAAGTACTCGTTCTGGAGCATGGATTGAACATACCTAGTCCAAAAGCTAACGAGGTATTGGTAAAAGTCGAGAACAGTTCAATCAACGCTGCAGATCATCACATGGTGAGAGCGAAATACCTTATCGTTCGCCTATTTTTGGGGCTCTTCAGACCGGCAAAGAAATACCAAACGCCGGGCATGGATGTGGCCGGAACTGTTCAGGCCCTTGGGGCAAAGGTCAGCTCCTTTGATGTAGGGGACGCCGTTGTCGCAGATATTCGAAAGAGCTTTGGCGGTGGATACGCTGAATTCGCAGTCGTAAAAGCTGATGATTTGGTGAGAAAACCGGACGAGATTTCTTTCAACGAAGCGGCGACAGTCCCCATTTCGGGCCAAGCTGCCATGATGGCGTTGATCCAGAGCGGGGTTCGCCCCGGCGAAAGAGTGCTCGTGAACGGTGCATCGGGGGGTGTAGGTTCATTTTCCGTTTTGATTGCCAAAGCGCTGGGGGCTCACGTGACAGCGATGTGCAGGACAGAAAAGGCCGCAGCCGTCAAAAGCTGGGGGGCGGACGAGATCGTTGACTACACCAAAACCTCAATTGAGTTTTTAGATCAAGGTATTTATGACGTCGTCATTGACACTGCCTGTTTTCAAAGCCCACGGGCCTATTCGAGCGTGCTTACAAATAGTGGAAGGTACGTGTTAGTCGGCGGAAGCTATTACAGGATGCTGCAGGTTAAGCTCTTTGGTCGCTTGTTTGCGAAAAACGCACAGAAATTTACATCTGTGGCCCAAGAAGTACCGGTTGCAGAGAATATCGCCATCGTGCTCGAGATGATTGCCCAGGGTAAATTTAAACCGGCGATCCAAAGAACCATTCCGTTAGACGAAGTTGCTGATGCAATTCATAGCCTCGAACAGCGCAAGGTTGTTGGCAAGATTGTTGTTGGGAACCAGCGATGAATAAGTACGCTCTGCGGATATTTGTTTTCAAGCGAGCATCGCAAACCAACGGACAAATTTGAGACATTGCAATGATTACGAGTGAATACATCCAAGAGATGGCGACCTATACGCTCTGGCAGAACGATAACGTCTAACAGTGTTGTGACGACATTGGGCCAAAGGAAAGAATGCTGAATCGCGGTATGTTCTTTGGTTCGATCCACAATACCCTTGATCATATATGTGTGGTCAATCACCACATCCAGAACTTCTTGAACGGCACCTTGCCAGAATGCCATGCGCCTAATCACGTGGCATGGCCTGACTGGGAAACACTGAAATCCATTCGCCTTGAGCAGGACGATTTTCTGTCGAAAGGCGCTCATGAATGGACTGAAGGCTGGCTAGCAGGGAAAACGACTAAGCGCGATCCACTGGGAAATGACCTGCCCGCTATCCCGCGTTGGGTGATGGTCGTGCAACTCTTTAATCACCAAACGCACCACCGTAGCCAAGTCACCAGCGCATTACACTCGATGGGGTTTGATTATGGTGCAACCGATATTCCGTGGCGACCCGGAGCTGGCTATTTTGCTGGTTAGTGGGATTGATCGTTCAATTCCGGCTTCCAGAAAGCACCCATTAACACTGTTGCTAAGGTTGCTAAGAAAGGCAACTTTTGTCCGCAGAGCAGACATTCGACTGCCTTCCCAGAGTTCGTCTGATGGAAATGTCTGTAAATTGGGGCGCAGCAACTGGTCCGCTCCACGTGACTTAATAAGAGTTATCAAGCTGGTTTTGTTCCGGGAGCTTCCACCATCGGAACAATGTCTTTGATATCTTGCGCAGGACGTTCTCTTTGCAGATCGTGGGCAGATCGCAACATTGTGCGCCATACAAGGGCAAACGGGACTCAGATTCCAGAGTAAAGATATATTGATGAGCAAACAAATAGAACGAGTTCAAGTTCCGTACTGCAAAATATCAAAGTTGGGTTTTCAACCGATGGGCACAGAAGCAAAAGGAAGAACTATGCTTCCCAAAAGGCAAAACTATGCTGCACGATACAAAGGAAGATTGGTGGAGCCTAGGGGGATCGAACCCCTGACCTCTTGCATGCCATGCAAGCGCTCTCCCAGCTGAGCTAAGGCCCCTAAATCATGTTGGCGATATCGCCTGTGCGCGACTAATTAGGCGCTGAGTTGGGTGGGATCAAGTGAAAAATCCCACCCAAACTCTTTATTCTTCGTTGTCGTCCGCAGGAACGTCGGCGATCTCTTCGAGAGACACGTTTTCGTCTTCGTCCTCGTCAAGAACGTCATCGTCCAGTTCCAGATCAACGTCGTCGTCGCTCTCTAGGACATCTGCATCATCAATGTTCGCAGATTTCGCTTTCAGCGTTGCTGCATCTTCATTGTCAGCCGCGATCATACGGCTTTTGCTGGAATCCAGCTCCACGACTTCGCCAGTATACGGGCTGACAATCGGGTTCTTGTTGAGGTCGTAAAAACGCTTACCGGTAGTCGGGCAAAGGCGTTTGACGCCCCATTCTTCTTTGGGCATGGGAATCCCCCTAAATCACGTGAGTCTTGTCGACAGTTCGGGCCAACTGCCATAAGTGATGAGGCAAGTCAAAGGGTATCGTACCATCAAGGGGATCAGAGCGGATATGACACAACAGTTTCAGCTCTCTGGGACCGATATTCGCCTATCGGTGCGCCGATCAGCGCGGGCCAAGCGGATTAGCCTGCGCGTGTCCCGATTGGATGGCAAAGTCACCCTCACTATGCCCACCCATGTGGCAGAGCGTGAAGGGTTGGATTTCGCTCAGTCCCGTTCAGGCTGGATCGAGAAACAGCTCGCCGATTTCCCAACGCCCATTCAAGTTGGAATTGGGTCAGAGGTTCCGTTCCAAGGGTCTCTTATGACAGTGAAAGCCGGGCAGGGGCGCACCGTTGTCATGGAAAACGAGGAATTTCATGTGCCCGGCGGCGCAGAGCGCGTTCCAGCGCGTCTGTTGGGGTTTCTCAAGGAAGAAGCGCGCAGTCGTCTTGTGCGGTCTGTGGATGGCTACAGCGCCCGACTGGGGCGCTCTTATAGCCGCATGACCATACGCGACACGCGCTCTCGGTGGGGGTCGTGTTCAAGCGCGGGTGCTTTGATGTTTTCATGGCGCTTGGTTCTGGCACCAGAAGAGGTGCTGAACTACGTGGCAGCCCATGAGGTCGCGCATTTGGCTCAGATGAACCATTCTCCGGCGTTTTGGGCTGTGGTCGAGCAACTTTATGGGCCTCATCGCGCTGAACGGAATTGGCTTAAGGCGCATGGTGAAAAGCTACATCGTTACCGATTTGGCTAAATCTCTATTCGCAGATTGACCTTGCCGCAATTTGTGATCACATTTACCCCATGCAAGCACCACTCAAAACGACAGATCAAACCACCTTGGCCCATGACCGCGTGTATCGCGGCCTGCGCAGCCGTATCATGCATGGCGAAATTGCTCCAGGGCAGGCGCTGACCTTGCGAGGGATCGGCGCTGAATATGAGGTCTCTATGACCCCGGCCCGCGAAGCAGTCCGTCGATTGGTGGCCGAAGGGGCGCTGACCTTGTCAGCCTCCGGGCGGGTTTCAACGCCAGAGCTGTCGACCGATCGGATCGAAGAGCTCGCCGCCTTGCGTGCTTTGATCGAAGTCGAGCTGGCCAGCCGGGCTTTGCCGCGCGCCCACATGGCGTTGATTGACCGTTTGCAAGCGATCAACAGCACAGTGGCCGAGGCCGTCGCCCATCGCGATGATGTGCGTTACATTCGGGCCAATCTGGATTTTCATCGAACGTTGTATTTGCGGGCCCAAGCCCCGGCGATGTTGGCCATGGCTGAAACCGTTTGGCTTCAGCTTGGTCCGACGATGCGCACACTTTACAGCAAACTGCGCCGCAGTGATCCGCCACAATTTCATCGCCATATCCTGGCTGCACTAAAGGCCGGGGATGAACCCGGCCTTCGAATAGCTGTCCGCACAGATGTGACGCAGGGGCTGCGTCTCTTGGCGTCTTGATGTGATTAGGCTGCAAGCCCCTTAGAGCCGAGCTCTAGGAACTTTTCGCGACGGGCTTTCAACAGCGCGTCGCCGTCCAAATCGCCCAGATCTTTCAGC
This sequence comes from uncultured Paracoccaceae bacterium, assembly GCA_947498415.1. Classification (GTDB taxonomy): domain Bacteria; phylum Pseudomonadota; class Alphaproteobacteria; order Rhodobacterales; family Rhodobacteraceae; genus Cognatishimia. The sequence goes on along the minus strand of CANMKB010000001.1, from coordinate 179,245 downwards.
ATATCCGCGATGGTCGAACCCACAGCAGCAATCGCAGCGTCACGGTCGCGGTGCGCACCGCCCAATGGCTCTGTGATGCTGCGGTCAACGACGCCCAGCTGAAGCAGGTCACCAGCGGTCAGACGCAGTGCTTCTGCCGCTTCACGCATCTTTTCAGCGTTCTTCCACAAAATAGAGGCGCAGCCTTCAGGGGTGATCACAGAGTACACAGAGTGCTCAAGCATGGCGAGCTTGTTGGCTGTCGCGAATGCAACCGCACCGCCAGAACCGCCTTCGCCAATGATGATAGAAATCACAGGAACCTTGACCTGCAGACATTTTTCAGTGCTGCGGGCAATCGCTTCGGACTGGCCGCGCTCTTCAGCACCTTTGCCCGGATATGCACCCGGGGTGTCGACCAAAGTGATGATCGGAAGGCCGAATTTATCAGCCATCTCCATCAGGCGGATCGCTTTGCGATAGCCTTCAGGGCGGGCCATGCCAAAGTTACGCTCGATGCGTGATTTGGTGTCAGAGCCTTTTTCCTGCCCGATGACAACGACCGGCTGGTCATTGAAACGTGCCAAGCCACCCATCACCGCATGGTCATCGGCAAAGTTACGGTCGCCGGCCAATGGGGTGTAATCGGTGAACAGGGCATTGATGTAATCAATGCAATGCGGGCGGTCCGGGTGACGTGCTACTTGGCATTTCCGCCACGCTGTCAGGTTGCCGTAAAGGTCCTGAAGCATTTCGCCCGCTTTGCGGTCGAGAGCAGCGGCTTCGTCTTCGACGTCCATGTCCTCGTTTTGCCGCGCCATAGCCCGAAGCTCTTCGGCTTTGCCTTCAATCTCGGCCAGTGGTTTTTCAAAATCGAGGTAATTGGTCATTGTTCACTCCGCACTCTTATGCGCTTCGCTATATGACGTTGGATTCAACGAATTGCAACTCATGCTGTGCGAGCGATTTTAGGTTGTGAGCGTCGGCCAGAGGGTCAGAACAAGCAATCCGGCCATGATCCAATTGAATGCACGTAGGGATGCAGGGCTTTGCAGAAAGCGTTGCAGCTGTTGACCTAACACGGTCCAAAGGCTGACAGACGGCAAATTCACCGAGCCAAAGACAATGGCCACAAGCAAGACCGATATAAGCAAACGCTCTGGTGCATAAAGCGTGATGGCACTCAGCGCCATGGTCCAGGCCTTAGGGTTAACCCATTGAAACAAAGCGGCCTGTACGAAAGTCATCGGGCGCACTTTGGCCTGTTGGGTTTCGGGTGTGGCCGAGTTTGCGATCTTCCATGCCAACCACAAAAGGTAGGCGACGCTGACGACCTTAAGAATGGTGTAGCTGATCGGAACAGCGTCAAAGACTTGCATCAGCCCAACGCCGACCAAAGCGACCATGAACGTAAAACCGATTCCGATCCCAAGCATATGCGGGATTGTGCGCCGGAAACCAAAGTTCGCACCGGATGCCAAAAGCATCATGTTATTTGGGCCCGGCGTGACTGAGGTCACAAAGGCAAAGGTGATGAGGGCAAGAAGATCATGAATTGACATGTGTGCAATAATGGTGCCAATTTCGCCGAATTAGGTTGCGAATAGTTGATGGAAGTGGGGATTTTTAACAATCAATGGCGAAGTATGATCGAATAAACGAGCAAATATTGCAGTGCCTTTCGCGAGATGGGCGAATTAGCAATTTGGAGCTGGCGGACAAAGTAGGCCTGTCACCATCCGCTTGCTTGCGCCGGGTCCAAGAACTTGAACGGCAAGGTGTGATCCAAGGATACAAAGCCGTGTTAGATCGCTCAAAACAGGGCATCGGATTTGTGGCCTATGTGACCGTCGGGTTGAACCAACACACCAAAGCCGCTCAAGAGGCCTTTGAAAAAGCCATATCCAAGGCGCCAGAAGTGGTGGAATGTCACAACATCACCGGTGCGGTTGAATATCTCTTACGGGTCGAGGCGACGGATCTTGTGGCGTATAAATCGTTCCACACAGATGTTTTGGGGATACTGCCACAGGTGAACTCGATCACATCTTACGTGGTAATGGGGTCCCCAAAGGATGAGCGCGCCTAAAGCGGCGCGCTCTTTAGTCTTAGTCGGATCCCGAGATCATTTCGGCCTGACGCACAATGACTTCGGCCTGTTTGATAGAGGCGATGTCGACAAGGCGGCCTTTATAAACAGTTGCGCCTTCGCCGTTGGCCTTGGCCGTTTCCATCGCCGCTAAAATTTCACGTGCCTCCGTGACCGCTTCTTCAGACGGTGTGAATACCGTATTGGACAGCGCAATTTGCTTGGGGTGGATGGCCCATTTGCCGACCATACCCAAAGTCGCAGAGCGTTTCGCCTGGGCAATAAAGCCCTCATCATCAGAAAAGTCGCCATACGGCCCATCAACAGGCAGAACACCATGCGTGCGGCAGGCTGCAACGATTTTCGCCTGCGCCCAGTGCCATGGGTCGCCCCAATAGTTGGTGCCGTCGCGCACAACGTAATAGTCTTCTTGTGTGCCGCCGATACCAGTGGTTTGCATGCCCATAGAGGCGGCAAAGTCAGCTGCGCCAAGGCTCATGGCCTGTAGGCGTGGGGAGGATGCCGCGATTTCTTCGGCGTGGGCGATGCCCGCCGCAGATTCGATGATCACCTCAAACGTAATCGGCTTGGTGCGGCCTTTGGCCATTTCGATCGCAGTGACAAGTGCATCGACCGCATAGATGTCAGCTGCGCAACCCACCTTAGGGATCATGATCTGGTCAAGGCGATCGCTTGATTGCTCCAGCAGATCCACAACATCGCGATACCAATAGGGGCTGTCCAGGCTGTTGATGCGCACGGACATGTACTTGTTGCCCCAATCAACGGTGTTCAAAGCTTCGATCACATTGGCGCGGGCGCTGTCTTTATCCGAAGGTGCTACGGAATCTTCTAGATCCAGGTTGATCACATCTGCCGCTGAGGCCGCCATTTTTTCAAAAATAGCAGGGCGAGAGCCTGGGCCAAACAATTGGCAGCGATTGGGGCGGCTCGGGGCGGCGGGTTGAATGCGGAAGCTCATAAGGGTTCCCTTCGCAATGATGTTACGATTTTACTGATGCTTTGGTTATTAAATTACTCAGTGGATCGCAAGGTTCTTTTTGCATTCGCAGCACGAGCGACGCTGCGTTGCGGCAAGTATGCCATGGAGTGCCGAGAGTAGAAGAATCGCAACCTCGAGTGGGGCGTGGTTGATAGATATCTTTGAGTTGGAGGCATTTTCGCGAAGAAACTACCAATGAGCCGGGTCTGCGTGGTGGTTTTTGCGAAATATTTGCGCCTTTGTTCAGGGATTTTGTTTCAGCTTGGTATTAAAGGATGATGGCAATGATCGAGACCCCATATCTGCTCTTCTTGGGTGACGCACCTGACATGTTGGCTGCGAAAGTAGCGATTGGTATTCGCGACTGGCGTCCGGAAAATGCGCTGGGCCAGATCAGCCTTCCGGGCTGTGGCGCAGACCTTGGTTTGACGGAAATGTCGCTCGAGCAAGGCTTGGAAGCGGGAGCTAAAACACTGGTGATCGGTGTTGCTAACCGTGGCGGCGTGATTTCAGCTGCTTGGAAAGAAGTGCTCGTGAAAGCGCTAGAGCTTGGCTACGACATCGCCTCTGGCCTGCACAACCTGCTGCGCGACGAAGGTGAATTGGTGGCCGCAGCGCAGACCCACGGCCGCACTTTGCACGACGTGCGTGTTCCGACCGTCGCCTACCCAATCGCAACCGGCGTTCCACGCTCTGGTAAGCGTTGCTTGGCTGTTGGTACGGACTGTTCTGTTGGTAAAATGTACACCGCAATGGCGATGGACGCAGAGATGCAGAAACGTGGTTTGAAATCCACATTCCGCGCCACGGGTCAAACAGGCATCCTGATCACAGGGTCCGGTGTACCGCTCGATGCTGTGATCGCCGACTTTATGGCGGGTTCTGTTGAATATTTGACACCAGACAACGATGAAGATCACTGGGACTTTATCGAAGGTCAGGGCTCTTTGTTCCACGTGTCATATTCTGGTGTGACCATGGCATTGGTACACGGCGGTCAACCGGATGCGTTGATCCTGTGCCACGAGCCAACGCGTGATCACATGCGTGGCCTGCCTGGTTTTAAGTTGCCAACGTTGGAAGCGCTGCAGGACGTTGCTTTGCAATTGGCCCGCGTGTCGAACCCAGATGTTGTTGTTGCTGGTATTTCGATCAACACCCAACACCTGAATGACGAAGACGCCAAAGCTTATTGTGCGCAGGTTGAAGATAAAATGGGTCTTCCAACTGTCGATCCATACCGTCACGGCGCAGGTCGCCTGGTAGACGCATTGGTTGCGATCTGATCTATAGCATCCGACGGAGGCGCTTGCTGAAAATGCGGGTGCCTCCGGCGGGAGTATTTTTTGAAAGATGAAGACGGGGGCGGGTCTTTGAAGATCACCGTTACGAAAGATGTGTTCAAACTGGCGCAGGTATTCACCATCTCGCGCGGGTCTCGAACCGAAGCAAATGTTCTTACCGTCAAAATTGAAAAAGATGGTTTCACCGGATGGGGCGAATGTGTGCCCTATGCGCGTTACAACGAAACACTGGACAGCGTGACCGCGGAAATCGAAGCGCTGCCAGCGGAATTTACCAGAGACGAGCTGCAAACACTGTTGCCAGCCGGCGCTGCTCGGAACGCAGTTGATTGTGCGATGTGGGACCTTGAGGCGAAAGCCGCAGGGAAAACCGCTTGGGAACTTGCAGGGTTACCTCAACCGGGGCCGGAAATTACGGCTTATACGCTGTCGCTTGATACCGCAGAGAACATGCAAAAGCAGGCGGCAGAAAATGCGTTTCGTCCGCTTTTGAAGATCAAGCTGGGCACGGCCAACGACATGCCGCGTCTAGAGGCGGTACGTGCCGGGGCCCCTGATGCGCGCATCATCATTGATGCAAACGAAGGTTGGTCTGCTGCTGATTACGCCGAATTGGCACCTCATTTGCTGCGCTTGGGTGTGGAACTGGTCGAGCAGCCCCTGCCAGCTGGCGAGGATGATGCGTTGATCGGTATGGAGCGCCCGGTACCTGTGTGTGCCGACGAAAGCTGTCATGACCGCACAAGCTTGCCTGCGATGAAAGGCAAATATGATGTGGTGAACATCAAGCTTGATAAAACCGGCGGCCTGACCGAAGCGCTAAAGCTGCGAGAAGAAGCATTGGCGCTGGGCTATCAGGTGATGGTTGGATGTATGGTTGGCAGTTCGTTGGCAATGGCGCCCGCCACTTTGGTGGCGCAAGGTGTGACAGTAACAGACCTTGACGGTCCGCTTCTCTTGGCCGAAGACCGCGATGAACCTTTGATTTTTGATGATGCCGGGGTACACCCACCAAAAGCGGCGCTTTGGGGCTGAGGAGAACGACGATGACCCGTACTGTATATGTGAATGGCGAATACCTGCCAGAAACCGAAGCGAAAGTTTCGATCTTTGACCGTGGCTTCTTGATGGCGGATGCGGTTTACGAAGTGACCTCTGTTTTAGATGGCAAGCTGATCGACTTTGAAGGTCACGCCGTACGTCTGGAGCGGTCATTGAACGAACTGGATATGCAATCACCTTGCACCAAGGATGAGCTGCTTGCCATTCACCGCCAGCTGGTCGAGGCCAATGGCATCGTGGAAGGTCTTGTTTATCTGCAAGTCACACGTGGCTCTGATGGCGATCGTGATTTTGTGTTCCCTTCGGAAGACACAAAGCCAACGCTGGTTCTGTTTACACAGAACAAACCGGGCCTTGCAGATAGCCCAGCAGCGCAAAAGGGTGCAAAAATCATCTCGATTGATGATGTGCGCTGGGGCCGTCGCGATATCAAAACCACGCAGTTGTTGTACCCGTCCATGGGTAAAATGATGGCCAAAGCGGCGGGTGCGGATGATGCTTGGATGATAGAAGACGGCCACGTCACCGAAGGCACATCCAACAATGCCTATTTCGTGAAGGGCAATAAGATTGTCACACGGCCACTGTCCAAAGACATTCTGCACGGCATCACGCGCGCGGCTGTGTTGCGCTTGGCAGAAGAAGCGCAGATGGAAGTCGAAGAGCGTCTGTTCACAATTGATGAAGCCAAGGAAGCGGATGAGGCCTTTACCACCTCTGCGTCTGCATTTGTGATGCCGGTTGTGTCGATTGATGGCGTTGCACTGGGCGACGGGACACCGGGTAACGTGGCTAAGCGTCTGCGTGAGATCTATCTGGATGAGGCCCGCAAGAAAGCGATCTAATCGCGGTTCCGAGCCGAGAGATTTGGGAAAGGGTGGAGGAGACTCCACCCTTTTTTGTGTCTTACGTCAGGCGGTGGCGCAGCTTTGGAAGCTTTGACACGATTGCGATGTCTGCAATCAACACGGTCAACAACGCAAGCCCCGCCATGGGGAATGCCATCGACACGCCAAGGCCTACCAATACAGCCCCTTGCCACAAAGGCATCTCTTTGGGCATCGGTGGTGCAGATAGGCGTCCAGATTTGGTCGGGCGGCGCTTCCACCACAGCACGATAGAGCTGACGCAAAGAAAGATCACCGCAAGGCACATCAATGTGTTGGCCAGTACGCTCCACAACCCCAAAGTTCCCATATGAAGCGCGATGCCAACGGCCATGGCTTTGCCTGCGAGGGAATAGTCCTTGAACTGCACATCTGCCAAAACCTTGCCCGTGTATTGGTCAATATGGGTTGTGCGATCTGAAGTGGGGTTGGTGCTGTCAGTGCTCATGGAATCACGCGACATGGTCCACACCCCGGTTTCATCGCGTGGCGGATTCAGTTGGTACCTTCCGTCAAACCCGATCTCGCGGGCCAGTTGATCGACGGTGTCTATGCTGACATGCGCTAGCCCCCCTGTTCCTGCGGCGCTGCCAGAGGCGGGCATCGGGGTTTGTTCAAGCGCCCAAGGCACTTCGCGTCGGTCATGATTCATGCTGGCGTGGGTGATGTCTGAAAGCGGTACTGCGTTCCACTTCTGGGCGGGGAACTGGCTCCAGGCTTGAACGAATTTGCCACCCCATATGCCAGCCCAAGCGAGGCCCGAAATCAGGAAGAACACCAGAAACAACGACACCCAGAGGCCTACGACGCCATGCAGGGACTTCCACAGGGATCGACCGCGTGAAAATTGCGGCACCAAAGCGCGGCGCCAACCGGCTTGGCGGGGCCACCACATATACAGACCGGTGGCGACAAGCACCAATGCAAGCGAGGCTGCGGTTTCCAACATGCGATCACCGGTCACGCCCAGCATCAAGTCACTGTGGATGTTATCAAAGAAATCATACCATCCGCTGCGGCGGGGGAAGGTTTCAATCACTGTGGCAGTGTAGGGGTCTACGGCCACCATTATCGCCTCACCCTCGCGATCCACCCGAAAAAGCGCAGCCAAGTGTTCTGTGCGCGGTGCGACGTATTGTTTGAACTCGCCGCCGGGGACCGCAGCCACAGCCGCTTCGGCCTGAGCAGAGACTGTGGTGATTGTGTCTTGTGGGATGACGACTGTGCGTTCGCCATCGCGGCCATCCACCCAAGAGATCCACAACATCATCATGCCGGTGAAAGCGAGTATCGCCAGGAATGGAATTACAAATAGCCCTGCGTAAAAGTGCCAGCGCCATGCTGCAAAATACAGTTTGTTTACGCCGCCTTCAGGCTGCGCATTGGTGTCGAGTGTCATTCTAGGTGGCCTCCAAGCCGTATCCTTTGCGCCGAAGCGCATGTGTTCAGTCAAAAATGTGAGTTGAAACGGTTAGGAGATTGGAGGTGCGCGGGTCAGTCGAGCTGGATCAAGGGTTTGCCGATGCGCAATCTGTGTTGCAATAAATTGGCAGGCCCGAGTTTGCCCCTCAAGGTCGACTGGCTTGGTGTCTAAATCTCTGGTGTCCACAAATGTATCGACGATGCGACAGGCTTCACAATCCACGACGCCAGCGTGTCCTGTTTCGTGCGATGTGCCGCAAATATCAGAAATCGAGCCCCCGGCTGCAATATAGTCGGCCAGTTCAGGAGACAGGATTGTGTTTGTGCTTTTGTGCGCAAAGCCAACAGCGATCAATGCACAGACCAACACAAAGGTGGTCAATAGATTGAAAATGGGTTGGATCAATGGGCGCATAATGAGGCTTTAGTGGTGACGTGCATTAAGTGCCAGACTGAAATTTAAGGTGCGCCAATTTGCAACAGAAATCTTTGACCAGAAACTGCGGGCTAGCTAAAGCAAAATTTGCTGTGGCTGCGGTATGTTTCACCCGGGTTCAAGCGGGCCGAAGGAAAATTCGGTTTGTTTGGGGCATCCGGCCAATTCTGTGGCTCAAGGGCCAAGCCGCAATAGGTGCCATACATCGCGCCGTCCAAGCCTTGTTCCGCAGAGCTGTGTTCTGGTGCGTTATAGGCTTGAAGGCCGGGCTGATCGGTCCAAACATCCATCTGGCAGCCGCCTTGGGTTGTCACACGGGCCGCAAGTTGCATCCCTGTTGTCTGAGCAAGGCAAAAGTTGTGATCCAGCAGGCCATCCGCCACTCCGGTTGGTTCTTGATAAGCCGTCTGCGTCAGGATTGTGCCCGTAGGAATGGCATCATCGTCATATTCCAAAATGCCGTCTGCAAAAATTTGCAATTCATGTTGGTCAATCTGTGGGCGGCCATCCAGATTAAAGTAGCAATGGCTTGCAAGGTTCACATAGGTGGCCTGATCAGTGGTGGCCGATAGCGCCACATCAAGCGTTGCGTCCTCAAGCAGTGTGTAAGTGCAGCGCAGGGTGAGGTTGCCGGGAAAACCCATGTGCCCGTCCGGTTGCAGATGCTCTAACACCACGTGCACATCGTCATGCTCAACGATGTTCCAGTTTTGATGTTGTGTGCCCTGTGCGCCGCCATGCAGCGTGTGTTTGCCCAGCCAGTTTTTATCAAGCTCAAAGATCTGCCCGTCGATGGCAAACTGGCCTTGCCCGATGCGGTTGGCAACCGATCCTGCAATCGCGCCCATGCAGGCTGCGTTGTTGGCATAGTCAGCGATGTCTTCAAACCCTAGCACCAAAGATGGCTGATGACCGGCCTTTCGAATATCCTGAACCGCAGCGCCCATCGTCACAATCTTTACCGTCAAACCACAGCCGTTCAGCGTGATCTGTTGAATTGTTCTGCCATCGGGCAGGAGGGCGCTGCCGGTGATGGGCATATCAAGATTTATCCGTCACGTTTTCTTTGAATGACTTTTCAAAGCCCGCCTTTTGAGCGTCTGAAGCATCGGTTTGGTAGTTTGCCTTCCACTCCGCCATGGTCATCCCATAGAAAGTCTCGCGCGCCTCGTCTTTTGACATCTCAATCCTGCGTTCATGCGCGGCCTCTTGATACCAACGGCTTAGGCAGTTGCGGCAAAAGCCCGCCAAATTCATCATATCGATGTTCTGAACGTCGGTCCGCTCTTCCATCAGGTGCTTGCGCAAAGTGCGAAACGCCGCGGCTTCAAGTTCGATACGAGTTTGATCATCCATGATCGGTTTCCTTCTTAAAGGACGCGTTTTACATAGACGTCAGCGTTCAGCTCGATTGGATGCACGCTGACGGATCCAACCTCAGGCAGATGTTCTGCAAGCACAGCAAGCAGTTTTTCTGCAATTTCGCGTCTCAGCGCCACAGACCGCCCAGGCAGCAACCGCAACGTCAGGCTCGCGATGGTTTGTGGTTCTTTCCCTGTCACAACGTTGTAACAAGGGATCGAGCGTACTTTAATCGATTTCCCATCACCGAACTCACCGGTTGCCAAAGCCGTATCAAACAGCGCCTTTGTAACGGCAGACATATCAACGGTCTCTGCGATTTCTGCGGAATGTTCTAATGTTAGATCGGGCATTTTTCTCTCCTAGTATCCACTCGCGGCCAATGCGTCGTGTAGCAGGGGGGCCAAACGGTCAGCCCATGCGGTTTGCTGGCACTCAGTTGCGATCAAGTCCTGACGCAGTTCAATCAATGTATTCAATCGGCCTTTAGTCAGGGCCAACCGATCTACAGAATCCCCTGGCAGATGCCCCGCATAGGGTTCATTGTCTCCCACGGTCAGATCAGCCTCTTTGTGAAGTCGCGCAATGACATGCTCTCCGAAATTTCGCGCATCATGTGCGGCATGCAAAACGCCAATTTCCCATGGCCGAGGCCCACGACCATTCAGCCGAGGCGAAAAGCTGTGCATTGCAACAACAATCGGGTCGTCCCGCTGCGCGGCCATCTCTTCGAGTGCGTCATGATAAGGCTGGTAGTAGGTTTGCAAACGTCGCTGCTCTTCGGCGTCATCAATCTTGGCATTCGCGGGAATGATCGTGCCATCATAAAGACGCATCACTAGCGTCGGATCATTTGGTCCGCGATTGGGGTCGATCACCAAGCGCGAAAAATTAGAGCTGACCACCGGCGCATCCAGCAATTCGCCCAGACGCAGCGAAACCCCAAGTGCGCCGATATCATAGGCGATATGCCGTTCCATATCTTCGGCCGAGATCCCCAGATCTCCGTTATTGATTTCAGATGGCACGTAATTTGTGGCATGATCCACTGTGATCATCCACCGGCTCGTGCGCTCAGCTCCGGTGATGTGAAATACGTCCTGAGTCATATGCCTGTCATTTCCTTTGCCTAATTCCAATAGGCGAGACCGCAAGAAAAGGGAATTGCGCAAAACGCTTTACCGTTATAGTTAGCGGTAACATTTTCTAACACCCAAAGTGAGACGATCCGATGAGACGCCTGAGAAATGTAAAAATTGTGGCCACACTGGGCCCAGCTTCCGAGACTTATGAGACCATTCGAGCGCTTCACGAAGCGGGCGCGGATGTGTTTCGTCTGAATATGAGTCACGGCTCACATGAAGAGATTGCTGAGAAGCACAAGATCATCCGTCAAATCGAAGAAGACCTTTCCAGCCCAATCGCGATCTTGGCTGACCTTCAGGGTCCTAAGCTTCGTGTGGGTGTCTTTGCGAACGAAGAAGGCGAAGATTTGGTTTCAGGCGCTAAGTTCCGCTTGGACCTCGATAAAAAAGAAGGCGATCTGGATCGTGTTTGCCTGCCTCACCCAGAAATCTTTGCAGCACTAGAGCCTGGTGCACACCTTCTGGTGAACGACGGCAAGATTAGCCTGCGTGTCGAAGAGTGCGGCAAAGACTTTGCCAATTGCGTTGTCGTCAACGGCGGCCGCATTTCCAACCGCAAAGGCGTAAACGTTCCTGATGTTGTTCTGCCTTTGGCGGCTTTGTCTGAGAAAGACAAAAAAGATCTGGAATTCGTTGCTCAATTGGGCGTCGACTGGATCGCGCTATCCTTCGTTCAGCGTCCTGCCGACATGCTGGAAGCTCGCGAGATGATTCGTGGCCGTGCTGCCGTTCTTGCGAAAATCGAAAAACCGACAGCGGTTGAAAACTTTGACGACATTCTTGATGTTTCAGACGGCATCATGGTTGCACGTGGTGACCTGGGTGTTGAACTGCCAGTACAAAATGTACCGCCAATTCAAAAACGACTGATCCGCCGTTGCCGCCGCGAAGCCAAGCCGGTGATCGTTGCAACACAGATGCTGGAAAGCATGATCGAAAGCCCAATGCCAACCCGCGCAGAAGTGTCTGACGTTGCGACTGCGATCTACGAAGGCTCCGACGCGATCATGTTGTCTGCGGAATCTGCGGCAGGGGATTTCCCGATCGAAGCTGTGACCACAATGAACAACGTGGCCATCGAAGTTGAAAGCGATCAAACCTACCGCGACATCATCGAAGCATCCCGCTCGACCAAAGGCGAAAGCGTTGCAGATTCGATTGTTGCTGCGGCACGTGAGATTGCAGAAACCACTGACGTTAAAGCCATCTGCTGTTTCTCTCAGTCTGGTACAACCGCACTGAAAGTGGCGCGCGAGCGTCCTCGGGTTTCCATCGTTGCAATGACAAGCCGTCTGGGTACAGCGCGCCGTCTGGCTCTGACATGGGGCACCACATGTGTTGTCACTCCAGAGTTTGACCGCTTTAAGCTGTCTGTTCTGGCCGCGGTTGGCGCAGCCAAGCGTTTGGAACTGGCAACAGAAGAGGACCAAGTTGTTGTCACAGCGGGTGTTCCATTCAACATTCCGGGGACAACAAACATCATTCGTGTCGCACCTTGCGATGAACGTTTGATTTCGGCCACCGACCCAGAGTAAATTGGGCGCACCAGTTTTAGGTGCGGAGGCCGGTTTGGATACCGATTTAGTATTAACAATTGGGCTGGTTCTGGGAGTATTCTCGGTGCCAGCTTTTTTGTCTGCAATTTCAGACAGCCGCTCACCTCGAGCGGCCTCTTTGTGTATTTTGTTGGCGGGTGGGGCAGTCGTTTGGGCCTTATCTACAAAGCCGGGTGGTTATACGATGGATGAAATCGCCAATGTGGTGATTGCACAGTTTGCAAAGCTTATTAATTAACGTCCGAATCTTCTTGCACGATCCCAAAAGGCGGCGTATATCGCGCCATCTATCCGCGCGTCCGGCTGAGTGGCATGCCGAGTCGCGTTTGTACCGACGACTATGAAGGAGACGGAAATGCCTAAGATGAAGACTAAATCGAGCGCTAAAAAGCGCTTTAAAATGACGGCAAGCGGTAAAGTGAAAGCTTCGCAAGCTGGCAAACAGCACGGTATGATCAAGCGCACAAACAAGTTTCTGCGCAACGCACGTGGCACGACGACTTTGTCTGCACCTGATGCGAAAATCGTTAAATCATACATGCCATACGCACGCTAAGGAGTACTGATCTATGTCACGCGTTAAAGGTGGTACAGTAACCCACGCCCGTCACAAGAAAATCGTCAAGCAAGCGAAAGGCTACTATGGCCGTCGCAAGAATACCTTCAAGGTAGCGTCCCAGGCGGTTGATAAAGCAAACCAATACGCAACACGCGACCGTAAGAATCGTAAGCGTAATTTCCGCGCATTGTGGATCCAGCGTATCAACGCAGCTGTTCGTGCACATGACGAAGCACTGACATATTCCAAATTCATCAACGGCCTGAACCTGGCTGGCATCGAAGTGGACCGTAAGGTTCTGGCGGATCTCGCCGTACACGAGCCAGAAGCGTTCACAGCGATCGTTGAGCAAGCACAAGGTGCGCTCGCAGCGTAAGCTTTTGCTTAGTTTGAATTGAAAACGCCGCGGTCTGCATAGGCCGCGGCGTTTTTTGTTGTATTTATGCGTGATTTTCATCCGATAGTGTTTCAGCAACACGTTGCAACTCGGGGTGCAGGATGGATCACAAGACCTTTGTCGCGACCATGGATCGTGACCAGCTTGCCGCATTTATGCAAAAAAGCGACCGCGCAGGAATTTGGCATCTGATGGGCCATGTCGGCCTGATTGTGATCGGGGCCATGTGGATCGCAAAAGGCTGGCCCTTTTGGCAGGCCGCTCTGGTGCTGCAAGGGGTCTGCATAAGCTTTCTCTTTACGCTGGAACATGAGGCGACACACCAAACGCCGTTCAAAACCCGATGGCTGAACGAAGGGGCCGGATCAGTTTCCGGTCTGTTGATCCTGCAACCATTTTATTGGTTTCGCTATTTTCACCTCGCGCATCATCGTTACACCAATATTCCGGATAAAGACCCAGAGCTGATGTCTGGCTACAAACCAGACGGGCGGCAGGCGTTCTTTTGGTATGTAACAGGCATTCCTTATTGGAAAGGAATGGCGCGTCAGATCTGGCGCAATGCCAAAGGCGATCGATTTCACAGCTATATTCCAGAGCGGGCCCAGCGGCGCACGGTCATCGAAGCGCGGATAATGCTCACCCTTTACGTCTTGTCCCTCCTAAGCCTGTTTGTGTCGCCCTTGCTGTTTTGGATTTGGATGTTGCCCACACTCTTGGGGATGCCGTTCCTCCGGCTCTACTTACTCGCAGAACACGGCAGGTGTGCCTTTGTCGCCAACATGTTTGAAAACACCCGCACCACATACACCACACGGTTTGTGCGCTTCATTGCATGGAACATGCCCTACCATGTCGAGCATCACACGATCCCCGCAGTGCCGTTTCATCGGCTTGCTGATTTGCACAAAGTCATCCAAGGGCACCACGGTGTGACGTCTCAGGGATACTCTGGATTTGCAGCAGAGTATCTGCGCGAGACACGCTAGCGCTTGCACGTTGCGGCGTCGCACGTTAATTCGCTGGGGACAATGGATGCCAAGGGTAAGACGATGGACGATCTCAGAGATAAATATATCGGTCTGATTGCAAATGCAGCGGATGAAACTGCGATCGAAGACCTGCGTGTACAGGCCGTTGGCAAAAAAGGCGAGATCGCTCTGAAAATGCGTGAACTGGGCAAAATGACCCCAGAAGAGCGTCAGGTGATGGGCCCAAAGCTCAATGCCTTAAAAGACGAAATCAACTCTGCCCTATCCGCCAAGAAATCAGCATTGGCTGATGCCGCGTTGGATGAACGCCTCAAGACAGAATGGCTAGACGTCACCCTTCCGGGGCGCGGTCGTCGCCAAGGGTCGATCCACCCGATCTCACAAGTCACCGAAGAGGTCACCGCGATCTTTGCTGATATGGGCTTTGCCGTGGCCGAAGGCCCGCAGATCGAGACCGACTGGTATAACTTTGACGCGCTGAACATCCCGGGCCACCACCCGGCACGCGCCGAAATGGATACCTTCTACACCCACCGTGCCGAGGGCGATAATCGCCCGCCACATGTGCTGCGCACCCACACCTCTCCGGTACAAATCCGGTCGATGGAAAAGCAGGGTGCACCGATCCGCATCATCTGCCCGGGCCGCGTGTACCGCGCCGACTATGACCAGACACACACGCCAATGTTCCACCAGATCGAAGGCCTCGCGCTCGACAAAGATCTGTCGATGGCAAACCTCAAGTGGGTGCTCGAAGAATTCTTCACCGCCTTCTTTGGCACCGAAGTCAAAACCCGCTTCCGGTCTTCCCACTTCCCGTTCGTTGAACCGGGTGCCGAGGTCGACATTCAGTGCAAATGGGAAAACGGCTCTGTCAAAGTGGGAGAGGGCGACGATTGGCTCGAGGTTCTCGGCTCTGGCATGGTGCACCCTAAAGTGCTCGAGGCAGGCGGCATTGACCCGAATGAATGGCAAGGCTTTGCCTTTGGCATCGGGATCGACCGTTTGGCGATGCTGAAATACGGCATCCCAGATTTGCGTGCGTTCTTTGACAGCGACCTCCGCTGGCTGCGCCACTATGGCTTTGCGTCGCTCGATCAGCCGACGCTGCACGGTGGTTTGACCCGCTAACGCCTTCAACCGAACTTGAACGACGGAATGGACCGATGAAATTCACTCTCTCTTGGTTGAAAGACCACCTGGACACCGACGCGAGCCTTGACGACATCCTATATGCCCTGACCGATCTGGGCCTAGAGGTCGAAGAGGTGACAAACCCAGTTGATCGTCTGAAAGAGTTTACCATCGCCAAGGTTCTGCACGCAGAAAAACACCCGGATGCAGACAAGCTCAAAGTCTGTCAGGTGATGACCGACGCTGGCGAAAGCCAGATCGTCTGCGGCGCACCCAACGCCCGCGAAGGCATCACTGTGGTTCTGTGCAAGCCCGGATCCTACATTCCCGGTCTAGATATCACCATCAAAGTGGGCAACATCCGCGGCGTTGAAAGCCACGGCATGATGGCGTCCGAACGCGAGCTTGAACTCTCCGACGAACACAACGGCATCATCGAATTGCCGTCTGGCGAGGTAGGTGAAAAATTCGTGGATTGGCTCGCAGCCAATGACCCATCCAAAGTTGACCCAGTGATCGAAATCGCCATTACGCCAAACCGCCCGGATGCGCTGGGTGTACGTGGCATCGCACTTGATCTGGCCGCGCGCGGTTTGGGCACCATGAAGCCTGCGAAAACCGCAGAGATCACCGGCAATGGCCCAAGCCCCATCAACGTGACCATCGACGAAGACGCCAAAACTGACGGCTGTTTCGTCTTTGCGGGTCGCCTGATCAAAAACGTCAAAAACGGCCCATCGCCACAGTGGTTGCAAGATCGTCTAACCGCGATTGGCCTGCGTCCGATTTCAGCACTTGTCGATATCACCAACTTCTTCACCTATGACCGCAACCGCCCGCTGCACGTGTTTGACGCAGACAAGGTGACGGGCGATCTGCGGGTGCACCGCGCCGCAGGGGGCGAAACCCTCGTTGGCTTGGATGAAAAAGAATACACCTTCTCTGCAGGCCAAGTTGTCATCTCTGATGACACTGCCGTTGAAAGCATCGGTGGGATCATGGGCGGACTGGCCACAGGCTGCACCAACGAGACCACAAACGTTTTCCTTGAGGCCGCTGTTTGGGATCACATCCAAATCGCCACCACGGGTCGCGCATTGAAAATCAACTCGGATGCACGGTATCGCAACGAACGTGGCATTGATCCAGCCTTCAACCGCGAAGCACTGGATTTGGCGACTGCCATGATCATGGAGCTCTGCGGAGGTGAGCCGTCAGAGGCCATCGTCACGGGTGAAGCCCCAGACGTCAGCCGCGCCTACAAGCTAGATACAGATCGTGTGCAGTCATTGGTCGGCATGGATATTCCAGCCGAACAACAACGCGCCACGCTCGAGGCTTTGGGGTTTGTGCTGGAAGGCGACATGGCGCACGTCCCGTCATGGCGCCCAGATGTCAAAGGCTCTGCTGATCTGGTCGAAGAAGTTGCCCGTATGGCGTCTTTGACAAAGCTTGTCGGCAAACCAATGCCGCGCACCATCCCAGGCGTGCCAGAGCAAATTCTGACACCGATGCAAAAGCGCGAGCAAATCGGGCGTCGCACGACTGCTTCATTGGGCTACAACGAATGTGTCACTTATTCCTTCATCGACAAGAAATCCGCGACCCTTTTTGGTGGCGGCGATGATGCAACCATGCTGGAAAACCCCATTTCCAGCGAGATGAGCCACATGCGCCCAGACCTGCTGCCGGGTTTGCTACAAGCCGCAGCACGCAACCAAGCGCGTGGTTTTATGGATCTGGCCCTGTTCGAGGCCGGTGCAGCTTTCCAAGGCGGTGAGCCGGGTGAACAGCACCTTCAGATCAGCGGCCTGCTGGTGGGTCGCAATGTCGATAAAGACGTGCATGGCGAAAGCCGTGGCGTTGATCTGTATGACGCTAAAGCTGATGTCGAGGCTGTGTTGTCTGCGATAGGTGCCCCTGCAAAAGTGCAAGTTCTACGCGGCGGCGAAGGTTGGTGGCACCCAGGCCGTCATGGCCGCATCTGCCTTGGCCCGAAAAAGACACTTGCCGTGTTTGGCGAATTGCACCCGAAAGTCCTGGAAGAGATGGGCGTGAAAGGGCCAGCGGTCGCATTCACGATCTTCCCAGAGGAAATCCCTCTGCCACGTAAAAAGTCTGCCACCCGTGCTGCGCTTCAGCTGCGTGATCTACAAGCCGTTGAGCGTGACTTTGCCTTTGTCGTAGATACCTCTGTCGAGGCCCTCACATTGGTGAACGCTGCAGCGGGCGCAGACAAAGAACTGATCGAAACCGTCCGCGTCTTTGATGAGTTCACCGGCGAGAAAGCAGAATCCCAAATGGGAGAAGGCAAAAAGTCGATCGCTGTGACAGTCCGTCTCCAGCCCAAAGACAAAACGCTGAAAGAAAAAGACATCGAGGCCGTCGCGGCCAAGATCGTCGAAAAGGTCAGCAAAGCCACAGGCGGCGCACTGCGCGGCTAATTAAAAGATCAAGGGTCCCTCTGGGGCCCTTACTTTTTCCGGCAGTCCACGTCTTGCCCAGACAGGAAGTCCGACAGAATATCAAAGACCAAACGAATGCGGCGGCTGCTGTGCAGCTCGCGATGAGCCACCAGCCACATGGGAAACACGACGGGCGGATCATCCGGCAATAACCGCACCATCCCGGTTTCACTTTGCGCGATCTCTTCGCCCATAATTGAAATACCAAACCCCTCTTGGCACAGTCGCCACGCCACCAGCCCATTGGCGGAACCAATGACAAAGTTCTTGGTTGTGACGGGCACCCCGATGGGTTCAAGAAAGCCAATCATCTCATCCAAATTGCCAAAGCTAATGAACTCATGGTCTAGCAAATCTTGCTTGCTTTGCGGCATGCCTTTTCGCTGGATGTAGGATTCAGAGGCATAGAAATAGGCCTTGGGTTCATCCACCAGCTTTGCAATCAGATCGGGCTGATCGGGCCGCACATGACGGATTGCGATGTCGGCTTCGCGCCGCATCAAATCCTGAATGTCGTTGGCCGCCACAACATCTACGTATAGGTTCGGCGCGGCCTCGCGTATCTTCTTGAGCGCTTTAGGAAGCACATTGGCCGCAAACACATCCGAAGCTGTGATGCGCACCTCTCCGTCAATAGACTGGGATTGCCCCGTCGCACTCAGAGACACGCGATTGGCCGCGTCTCCCATCTCTCGGGTGTGTTCCAACAGCTCGGTGCCTGCCTGCGTCAGCTCTAAGTTACGACCGACACGCTCAAACAACATGATCCCAAGCTCAGCCTCCAGGGCCGAGACCTGACGGCTTAATGTCGGCTGTGTAAGCCCGAGTTCGCGGGCCGCGGCAGACAGGGATCCGGTTTCGGCGGTCGCAAGAAAAGCGCGCAGATGGTTCCAGTCGGGCATGTTTGGGTTTTGACTCATACGAATATGTATAAGCAGACTGCGGATTTCGGCAATTTTTTTTGCAGCTCAAATGAGGGATATTTTGCTCAAAGGAGCTACACCATGCAGGATATCAAATCATTTTGGGACGGGATCGCACCAAAATACGCGAAATCCCCAATTAAAAACCAAGCCGGTTACGAACTGACGCTGGAACGCACGCAGTCATATCTGAAGGAAACGGATTCGGTACTCGAGATCGGTGCAGGCACCGGGCGCACCGCGCTGATACTCGCCAAGTCCGTTGCAGAATACCTCGCAACCGACATCTCGACATCCATGCTCGAGGTAGGCAAAGCCGAAGCCTGGGAGCAATGCGTGGGCAACATCCGTTTTGAGGCCCGCCATTGTGATGACATGCCAAAAGGCCCGTTTGACGCGGTGATCGCGATGAACCTGCTGCATCTGGTCGACGACCTTCCCAAAACGCTGAAAGCTGCCCATGCGGCCCTCAATCCCGGTGGTCTGCTAATCTCAAAGACCTTTTGCAAACCGCAGCGGGGATTGCAGCTTGAATATCGCATGATACGGATCGTCTTGCCTCTAATGCAAAAGCTCGGGAAAGCCCCGTTTGTTGCCATGATGCACCCAGATGCGCTGGATCAGGCCTTTCTGGATGCGGGATTTGAGTTGGTTGAAACCGGCCACTACCCCGCAAACGAGGCGCGCCGCTACATTGTGGCCCGCAAGATCTAGGACCAGTACAGCTCAACCGAGTATTTCCTCTTCGGAAATCTCACGCTGATATAACGGGCGCGGAAATTGAGACAAAAATAGCGCATTCCTCGCCGTTTGCGGGGAACAAGCCCGAATTTTCCCGTAGTTTTTGTAGCCGCTTGCCGCGTATTTGGGCAGTCTATGCGGCACAATCACACCCGCGTGGCGGGGTGGGGCTTAAAAGGGGAAATGCGTATGTTACAAGAATTCAAAGACTTCATTGCCAAGGGCAATGTCATGGACATGGCCGTCGGTATCATCATCGGCGCGGCGTTCACAGCAATCGTGAAATCCATGGTGGGCGATTTGATCAACCCAATCATCGGCCTGTTCATGGGCGGCATCGACTTCAACAATTCTTACCTTGTGTTGTCTGGTGAAGTGGCTGCTGGCGCCACACTCGAAGCGGCACGCGAAGCCGGCGCTGCGGTCTTTGCACATGGTGCCTTTATCATGGCAGTCATCAACTTCCTGATCATCGCTTTTGTCGTCTTCATGCTGGTGCGCTACGTGAACAAAGCCAAAGAAGCAGCGGCGAAAAAGGAAGAAGAAGCAGTCGAAGAGGCACCAGCAGGTCCAAGCGAATTGGATGTTTTGCTTGAAATCCGCGACTCACTCAAGAAATAAGACGTTCTGATTTTAGAACGAGAATCTGGCGCACAGCGCCAGATTCAGAAGGAATAAAACTATGGAAATGATTGTAGACTTTGCGCAAGCGCACGCCGCGCTTGTTGTAAATGCAGCCAAAGCATTGCTTGTTTTGGTGGCGGGTTGGATCTTTGCCGGACTTGTCAGCCGCACAATCCGTAAGCGTGTGATGGCAAACGAAAATCTGGATGATACGATCGGCACTTTTGTTGCGTCGATCATCCGCTGGGTCATCCTACTTATGACCGCAATTGCGGTTTTGGGTCTGTTTGGAATCCAAGCCACCAGCCTTGTCGCCATCATGGGCGCGGCAACTTTGGCCATCGGCATGGCATTGCAGGGCACGCTGAGCGATTTGGCAGCGGGCTTTATGCTGATCTTGTTCCGCCCTTATAAATTGGGGCAATTTGTCGAAGTTGCAGGCACCGCCGGTACGGTCAAAGACATCAACCTGTTTGTCACTGAACTGGCGACCCCGGATAACGTGCAGATCATCGTTCCGAACGGTCAGGCCTGGGGCTCTGTGATCACCAACTTTTCACACCATGCCACCCGTCGTGTCGATCTGGTGTTTGGCATCGATTATGGTGATGACATCAACAAAGCCAAAGACATTCTTGCAAGCCTCGCAGATGCCGACACGCGGGTGATGAGCGATCCAGAGCCATGGGTGCGTGTCACCAATCTGGGCGACAGCTCTGTCGATATCACACTGCGGGCCTGGTGTGTGGCAGAAGACTATTGGGATGTGAAGTTTGAGCTCACTCAAGCCGTCAAAGAGGCCTTTGATGCACAGGGTGTATCGATCCCCTATCCTCATGTGGTGGAACTCAAGCGCGAAGCTTGATCCATTGCCGGGCGGGCTGTTGAGGGGCAGCCCGCCCATTTATTTACATCAAAATGATATGCGAAGACCCAGCCCCGCGGCGCAACGCGTGGGTTTCGGCCAATTCAGGGTCGTTGATCCATCCCAGCGCATGGTCGCGGTCGGGGAACGTGAGGATGACCGTCACATCAGGTGCGGCACCGTTTCCTTCGATCACCTGCGCCTCTTTTGAAACCTCCATCGGCTTCGCCTGATACTTCGCCAGCGCAGCCCCTGCTTTTTCTCGATAAGCGTCAAAGACGCTGGGGTTTGTTACAGTTACAGTCACAATCGCATATGCCGTCATTGGTTTATCCTTTGCTTGATGGCCTAGGCTTAAATGGAGTTGTTATGATTAAAAATGATCATTGATGCGACTATTGTGTGCGCATACGATCAGGGTATGACAGATTGGAACGACCTTAGATTTGTGCTCGAAACCGCCCGTCAGTCGGGCACCAGCGGGGCCGCGCGTGTGCTTGGTGTGAACCACGCCACTGTGGCGCGGCGAATCACTGCAGCTGAAACCGCCCTTGGGGCACGCTTGTTTGAACGGCTGCCCAGCGGCTATGTGCCAACCGAGGCCGGGCGCGACGCCGTTCGGATCGCAGAGCAGATGGAAATCCTAGAGGCAGACCTCGATCGCAAGGTCGCCGCCCGCGACACCGAAGTGCGTGGCGTACTGCGTGTAACCGCGCCGCAGCTGTTGTTTGATCGTGTATTGGCAGACATCTTCGCAGAATTCATTACCGCCTACCCCGAAGTTGAACTGAAACTGGTGGCCACAAACGCATCGCTCAACCTTGCGCAACGCGAGGCTGATGTTGCAATCCGGTTCTCTCGAAACCCACCCGATAGTCTGATCGGGCGGCGTTTCTTTGAACAAAAGGCTGGGGTCTATGGGCGTAGAGATTTGATCCTACAAGACAAAGGTGGCGACAACCCGTTGGATTGGATCAAATTCGCGCATTGGCCCGGCCCGCCGCCTGAAGTGAAAACAATGCGGCCAAACCTTAATCCGCGGCTGACTGTAGATGATATGACATCTGCCATTGCCGCGGTTCACGCCGGGATCGGTGCAACACGGATGTCTTGTTTTTTGGGGGATACGGATGAGGCTCTGATGCGCGTGCCGGGCATACCGCTGTTTGCGCAATTGCCACTGTGGTTGTTAACACATACAGACTTGCGACAAGTGCCGCGCATTCGAGTTTTTATGGATTTCGTGTCAAAAGGCCTAAGCGAACTACGTCCTTTGTTCGAAGGTCAAAACCCGCTTTACCCAGAAGAAACGTAAATCTTGGAGGCACCGTGGCGGCGCCTCCAAAAATTGATGTGATCAGCTCTTAAGAGCAATGCTTGGTGAGACCACATCAAGACCCAAGGCTTTACCCACCGCATAGTAGGTCAGCTTGCCGGCGTGTACGTTCAGGCCGTTCAGCAAATGCGGATCGTCTTCACAGGCTTTGCGCCAGCCTTTGTCGGCCAATGACAGCAGGAACGGCAAAGTTGCGTTGCCCAATGCCTGTGTCGATGTGCGCGCAACGGCACCCGGCATATTGGCCACGCAGTAGTGCATGATGCCATCGACTTCGTAGATCGGGTCAGCGTGGGTTGTGGCCTTAGAGGTTTCAAAACAACCACCTTGGTCAATCGCAACATCAACCAATACCGCTCCCGGCTTCATGTCAGACAGTTGCGCCCGAGAGATCAGCTTTGGGGCCGCTGCACCTGGGATCAGAACCGCCCCAATGACCATATCCGCCTCGCGCACCAGCTCTGCTGTCGCACCTGCAGTGGAATATTGGTTTTTAAATGTGCCGCCAAACACGTCGTCCAAATACTTCAGACGCGGCAAAGAGCGATCCAGCACAGTGACATCCGCGCCCATGCCTGCCGCGATTTTCGCAGCATGTGTACCCACAACACCACCACCGATCACGACAACTTTTGCCGGAGCAACACCCGGAACGCCGCCCATCAACACACCACGGCCACCATTGGCTTTTTGCAATGTATAGGCACCTACCTGTGGCGCCAAACGGCCGGCAACTTCGGACATTGGGGCCAGCAAGGGCAGGCCGCCGCGGTCATCGGTGACGGTTTCATACGCAATCGCAGTACAGCCGCTTTCCAAAAGGTCATGGGTTTGCTCAGGGTCTGGCGCAAGGTGCAGATAGGTAAATAGGAGCTGGCCTTCGCGAAGCATTTTGCGCTCAATCGCTTGAGGCTCTTTAACCTTCACGATCATATCCGCAGTGGCAAAGATTTCTTCGGCTGTATCCAGAATTACAGCACCCGCAGAGTGGTAATCTTCGTCGGTGAAGCCCGCACCCAAACCTGCGCCACGTTGGATGACAACGTCATGACCGTGGTTCACAGCTTCGCGTGCAGCATCCGGTGTCATGCCGACCCGGAATTCTTGGGGTTTAATCTCTGTTGGGCATCCGATTTTCATGACTGACCTCTAAGTTTGTCTACATTTAAGGTGCATGAGGTGCGACAAAATGTGCTGCTTTTTCGAGCGAAATAAAAAGATAGAAATTGAAATTTCTTCGAGTATTGTGCGCGAAGGCGCAAGGAGCTTCGAAGATATGACCATAGACCAAACAGATCGTCGGATTTTGGTGGCATTGCAAAAGCAAGGCCGGATTTCCAATGCGGACCTATCTGAGGCTGTAAACCTGTCTCCGTCTGCGTGTCATAGACGTGTTCAGCGCCTTGAGGCGGATGGGTATATTCGTGATTATGTGGCCCTGCTGGACGCGCGTAAAATGAATGTACCGACGACGGTATTCGTTGAGATTACTCTGTCAGGGCAGGCGGATGAGGTTTTGGAGGCTTTTGAAAAGGCCGTGGCGCGTATTCCGGATGTTTTGGAATGCCACCTCATGGCGGGAACAGCCGACTATATTCTGAAAGTGGTTGCGGAAAACACCGAAGATTTCGCGCGAATCCACCGCCAATATCTGGCACGTTTGCCCGGTGTCGCCCAAATGCAAAGCTCGTTTGCGCTTCGAACCGTGTTCAAAACCACGGCCCTGCCGGTCTAAAGACAGAAGCGGCGCGAAAATTGCCAATTGGCAACTGATTAACGCGCCGCATCCGTAAATATTACATAACTTTGACCTACTCGGCGGCCTCAAGCTTGTCTTGGGTCTTATTTTCAAAGTCGCTTGCGTCGTGACGTTCGCGCAATTGCTCTGACGGTTCGCCCCAAGCACGGTTAACCATGCGTCCGCGCGCAACAGCTGGGCGTGCATCGATCTCTTTGGCCCAACGCACAACGTTTTTGTAGGATGCGACATCCAGGAATTCAGCCGCGTCATATAGTCGGCCTAGGACAAGCTGGCCGTACCACGACCACACCGCGATATCTGCGATAGTGTAGTCTTCGCCAACCAAATAGGCGTTGTCAGCGAGACGTTTGTCTAGCACGTCAAGTTGACGTTTGGCTTCCATAGAAAAACGGTCAATTGGGTACTGCCATTTTTCGGGTGCATAGGCATAGAAGTGGCCAAAACCACCGCCCAGATAGGGGGCAGATCCCATCTGCCAAAACAGCCAGCTCATCAGCTCTGCGCGTTTGGTAGGGTCGCTTGGCAGGAAAGCGTCGAATTTTTCAGCCAGATGCAGAAGGATCGCGCCGGATTCAAAAATGCGTGTCGGCGGTGTCGTGGTGTGATCCATCAACGCTGGAATTTTTGAGTTTGGGTTTACCTCAACAAAGCCGCTGCCAAACTGATGTCCTTCGCTGATGTTGATCAGCCAAGCATCATATTCAGCACCGGTGTGACCTGCGGCCAAAAGCTCTTCGAACATTACGCTGACTTTGACACCATTGGGGGTCGCCAGTGAATACAGTTGGAACGGATGCTTTCCTATCTGCAGGTCTTTGTCGTGTGTCGCACCAGAGATTGGTCGGTTGATGCTGGCGAATTCGCCGCCGTTGCCTTGCTCCCAAACCCAGACTTTGGGTGGCGTATAAGTGTCAGTCATAGTGTCGTCCCTTCAGCGATGTGCAGTAGAAGGTATAACCATCGCGACGTATTAAAAGGGCGAAGTGTGTAATTCGCCCGTTTGATTACGCTCATTAGACGTTCACAAATGCGTATAGACCGCTGGGCGCGATTATGCTTCTGCCTCGGCACCACCGCGCGCGGCCACTTCTTTGTCGAGCAGAAGCAAGTTCCAGCGATCATCCCCGGCGGCCTGAGCCTGTTCGATCAATGTGCGGAAGCTATCTTCTTCCTCCACTTGTTCATCTAGGAACCAGTTCAACATGGATTGCGCAGAGAACTCTTTGGCGTCTTGTGCCATCTCGTATAGCGCGTGAATTTGCTTGGTCACTTCGGTTTCCATGGCCAATGCGGATTCAAGTGCGGCGACCGGCGAATTGAACGCGCCACGTGGTGCTGTGATTCCGTCGATGGTGACGTCTGCGCCGCGTTTTACGACAAAGTCATAGATTCGCATGCCGTGATCGTTTTCTTCCTGGGACTGCGCCCGAAACCAAGATGCAAACCCGGGCAGGGACAAGGAATCAAAATAGGCGGCCATTGCGAGGTAGTTCAGGGATGCAGCCAGTTCGTTGTTGATTTGCTGGTTCAAGGCCTCGGCGAGTTTGGCGTCTAGTTTCATCTTTGACTGTCCTCAAAATAAATTAGAATAATTCTAATTTAGAATGATTGTAATAAATCGCAAGAGGGTTTTACAAACAATGCAAAAGCCCAAAAACAAACCCCCGCGGCGAGGCCACGGGGGTTGTATTCTTTTCAGTATCCAAAAGCTGGAAGAGTCTTAGAGAAGACCTTCACGCTGTGCTTTCTTACGTGCCAGTTTACGGGCACGGCGGATCGCTTCAGCTTTCTCACGCGCTTTTTTCTCGGATGGCTTCTCGAAATGCTGCTTGAGCTTCATTTCACGGAAGACACCTTCACGCTGTAGCTTTTTCTTCAGGGCACGAAGCGCCTGATCGACGTTGTTGTCGCGAACACTAACCTGCATGTGGTTTTCACCACCTTTCTAGTTTGAAGTTGCAAGGATTTGCAGGAGCCGCCCCTATAGCAAAGGCTGTGGGTTCTGTCTAGTATGTGCACAAACCAAGGAGACCCCAATGCCTCAGATGTCCCCAGAGAATGTGATTGCAGAATTGCTAGCCTGCGCCGAGCCGCATGTGGCCTTTGACGGGTGGGGGGCAGAGACCTTTGAGGCCGCTGTGGCCGATAGCGGAATCGACCCTACTGTGGCGCGATCCTTGTGCCCGCGCGGGGCGTTGGATTTGGCAGTCGCTTATCACCGAAAAGGGGATGCAGCGATGGTGGATGAAATAAAATCCGCTGATTTAAACGAAATGCGCTTTCGGGATCGGGTGATCTTTGCAGTGAAGCAACGATTGCAATTGTGCGAAGACAAAGAAGCGGTGCGCAAGGGGACAACCTTGTTTGCCCTGCCGCAGAACGCGGCCGCTGGGTCTAAGTTGATCTGGGGCACCAGCGATGCGATTTGGGATGCGCTGGGGGACACGTCGGAGGACATCAACTGGTATTCAAAACGTGCCACGCTGAGTGCGGTTTATGCGGCGACGGTTTTGTATTGGCTGGGGGATGAGACCGATGGTCACGAGGCGACTTGGGCGTTTCTGGAACGCCGAATCGAAAATGTAATGCAGTTTGAAAAGGCCAAGGCCAGCTTTAACAAAGGGCCGCTGGGGAAAGCGCTTGCGGGGCCTTTGGCCTCGTTAGGGCGGGTGAAACGCCCCACTCCAGTGACGGGTTTTCCCGGTCGTTGGCGGTCGTAGTTGGATAATTTCAGAACGTGAATAAGTGGGGGAGCGGGCGATGAGCCAAGGCATGCGGGCAATTGAGATCACTGAACCGGGCGGACCAGAAGTATTAAAAATCAGCGATCAGCCTATTCCTGCGCCAAGCGCGGGCGAGGTGGTGATTAAGGTTGCCTATGCGGGTGTGAATCGCCCTGATGCCCTTCAGCGTGCGGGGCTGTATCGCCCTCCGGCCTCTGCCAGCCCATTGCCGGGGCTTGAGGCCTCTGGCGTTGTGGTGTCGGTGGGTGAAGGGGTCACACAGTGGTCTGAAGGGGATGAGGTTTGTGCCTTGTTGCCCGGTGGGGGCTATGCCGAATATGTGCTGACCCCTGCGGCGCATTGTTTGCCTGTGCCCAAAGGCATGGGGCTGCGTGAGGCTGCGTGTTTGCCTGAAACATTCTTTACGGTCTGGAGCAATGTGATGGATCGCGGCGGGCTGAAAGCCGGTGAGCGATTTTTGGTGCATGGGGGCTCTTCGGGGATTGGAACGACGGCCATTCAGTTGGCCCATGCGCTGGGCGCACGGGTGTTTGCCACCGCAGGGTCAGAAGAAAAATGTGAGGTTTGCCGCCAGCTTGGGGCTGAAATCGCGGTGAACTATCGCGAGGAAGATTTTGTTGAGGTGTTAAAGGCGCAAGGCGGCGCCCATGTCATTTTGGATATGGTGGGTGGCGATTACCTGCCGCGCAATGTGAAAGCGCTGGCGACCGAAGGGCGCTTGGTGCAGATCGCCTTTTTGCAGGGGGCTAAGGTCGAGCTGAACTTTGCGCAGATCATGCTGCGTCGCCTAACGTTGACAGGATCAACCCTGCGCCCGCAGAGCGATTTGGTGAAGGCCCAGATTGCAGAGGCCTTGCGTGAGACCGTGTGGCCGATGCTTGAGGGCGGGCGGATTGCACCGGTTATGGATTCGGAATTCCCGCTTGAAGAGGCCGCCGCCGCACATGCGCATATGGAAAGCGGTGCGCATATCGGCAAGATCGTCTTGAAGGTATAAGGGTTTAGGGGGCGTTGCCCCCTCTGCCGAATTTGGAAATTCGGCCTTCACCCCCAGAGTATTTTTAGAAAGATGAAGGTGCGGGCGCTGTGTTGGTGCTTGCCCGTTTCTTAACGGACCGGATCAAAGAGCGCGTCTTTGATTTTGCAGTCTTTGCTGACGTCTTGGCCACAGGGGACGGGCTGTAGGTCTTTGGACAGGCAGATGCGGGCCTCTTGGATGTAGCCTTGTCGACATGTGATCGTCAGACTGTTGGCTGTAAGGTCTGGGTTTTGTTTCAGGAAAGCCTCTTCGACGATGGCGGCGGGCAGGCTGATTTGGTCTTTGAGCTTACGAAACACGGCTGGGCGCGTGACGGTGCCGTAGGCTTTGCGTGAGAGCGCATAGTAGTCTGGTGCAGAAAGGCCTGAACAGACGCCGTGTTTGCGCCATTGGTGCCACGCAAGGCCTGATGTGCCCATGATATCAGACATTTCATTGGTCATGCGGCGTGTTGGAGCAGGCTCGGAGGTGCGGCAATAGCTGGGCCATCCGCGGTGGAATTGCGGCCAGAGACCATGCAGAATCCAGCCATGATCTTCGCGGGATTCGCATTGTGGAGAGTTTTTTGCATCGCCTTCGAGCGCACACCAATTGGGCGACCAACTGAGGGCCATAACGTAGTAGTCAAATTCGCCGGCTTTTTCGCCTTCGGCCTGGGCGGCAGACCCCATCAAGATGGCCAGTAGACCGATCACTGCCGGAAATGTTGCAATCCGCATTCACTCTTTCCTTTTAACTCAAAGGGCACTATATCGGCTGCAAGTTCCCCGACAACGGAAACCTGCATCTTCTTCGGAAGGTGCCGTCAGACGCAAAGTCTGGCGAGGGGAAAACTATGTTCTAGGAGGCCGATATGGCAAAACCGATTATGGCAAAAGCCACAGCTGTGTGGCTGGTGGACAATACCACAATCAGCTTCAAGCAGATTGCTGATTTCGTGGGCATGCACGAGTTGGAAATCCAAGGCATCGCGGACGGTGACGTTGCGGTTGGCGTGAAGGGGTTTGACCCGGTTGCGAACAATCAGCTGACTCAGGACGAGCTGGATGCGGCGCAGGAAAACCCGCTGCACAAGCTGAAACTGAAGTTCAACGCAGCTGCTGTTGGCGAAGAAAAGCGCCGCGGGCCTCGTTATACGCCGCTGTCTAAGCGTCAAGATCGCCCGAATTCGATTTTGTGGTTGGTGAAATTCCACCCGGAACTCAGCGATGGCCAGATTGCAAAGCTGGTGGGCACCACCAAGCCAACCATTCAGTCGATCCGTGAGCGGACCCACTGGAACATTGCCAATATGCAGCCGATTGATCCGGTTGCGCTGGGCCTGTGTAAGCAGTCTGAGCTGGACGCAGCGGTGCAAAAAGCCGCGGCGAAATCCGCAGCGGAAGGCGGCGTGATGAGCGATGATGAGCGTCGCAAGTTGGTGTCGACCGAGCAGTCTTTGGAGATGGAAGCAGAGCCGCGCATCCCAACTGCGATCGAAGGTCTGGAGACCTTTACTTTGGGGGGGGATGAACCCTCTGAAGGCGATGATCCACGTGAAAGCGAAGACTTCTCGGATGCTGATAGCTTCTTTAACTTGCCAGGTGGCGATGATGATGCGGATGAGCAACCGTAAGTTTGTCTGACCATTTTATGAGAAGGCCCGCAGCGCAAGCTTGCGGGCTTTTTCTTTGCGGTGCATTTTGTTTTTATGAACGCAATTTTACAGAAATGGCAGTTTGAGGCGCATCTGGATGGCACCAGTGTCATTTTGCCAGATGGATGCCGTGATTTGATCCGCGTGGTTGATGAACATTGCGTGCCAACTTGGCACTATTCGGTGTTGCAAGAGACCGTGGTGCAGGTCACCGTTTCAAAAGGGGCCCGCATGGTGGGGTATCGGTTGCGCCCCGGTGTGGTTGTCGACCAAGAATTGCTTTGCAGCATTGAGGACGGCGGCGATGTATCTGAAAGCGATATTGACGCATCAGCCAAAGCGGATGGGGCAGCGATCGAAGGGGCAGAGGCCTTGGCGCAAGCAGGCTCTGTCTTGGAGGCTGCGCGGGCCTGCGGTGTGTCAGAGCGAACGCTGCGCCGGGTGATGCGATCTGCAACGGGGAAATCCCCGGCGTTTTGGTTGCGTTTGGGGCGGGTCAGGCGGGCCGCTTTGCATATGGCCCAGCCACTTGCTGAGGTCGCGGCTGGATTTGGCTTCTCTGATCAGGCGCATATGACCAGAGAATGTCAGCATTGGTTTGGAGTGACCCCGCGCAAGCTGCGCGAAAGCCAAGAGCTGCAAGAACAGCTATATTACCCGGCGCTTGCCACGGGTGAGCAGATTTCAACCAGATAGCCATCAGGGTCACTGACGTAGGATGTGGTTTGCCCCCAGGGTTCTTGGCGGGTGTCTTGCACCAGTGTGGCCCCCGCGTTCAGCGCGGTTTGCAGGGCTTTGGCCACATCGTCGGTTTCAAAGGCGATTTCGAAAGTTGGAGACTTGGGGTTTGGTTTGGCTGGGGATTTGCCGAGGTCTGTCATCAACTTGCGAGATGAAAAGGCAAGTTTTGTTTCGCCGGTGACCATCTCACCGTAGTCGTGGCCTTCGTGTAGAAAGCCGCGTTTGAGGCCAAAGGCCTTTTCGTAAAAGACGAGGGTTTGGGGCACGTTTTCAACGTAAAAAATGGTGTATCTCAAAATCATAGCGTCATCCTTGGTGGTCGGGTTGCCAGAATAAGGGGTGGCAAAGCGGAGTTCTTGAAGATTTCGGACAGAATTGCAGCCCACGCCTCCGCGCTAGATCGCGCGGTGTCACCTAAACGGGTTTGCGTGCCTTTAGGGCTGCGGTGATCGTGCCCTCGTCGAGGTAATCCAGCTCTCCCCCGATGGGAACGCCCTGTGCGAGGGATGTGAGGGTGACTGTGTTTTCAAGCTGATCTGCGATGTAATGCGCTGTGGTTTGCCCATCCACGGTCGCGTTGAGCGCGAGGATGATTTCAGACACGCCTTCGGTGGTGACGCGATCTACAAGTCGGGGGATTGAAAGATCTTCGGGGCCGATGCCGTCGAGTGCAGACAATGTGCCGCCCAACACGTGGTATCGCCCTTTGAACACGCCGGCGCGTTCCATGGCCCAGAGGTCGGCGACGTCTTCGACAACGCAAAGCTCACCTGTGGCGCGTTTGTCGTCAGAGCAAATATCGCAAATGTCCGTTGTGCCCACGTTGCCGCAGTTCAAGCATTCACGTGCAGTGATCGCGACCTGTTGCATGGCGTCTGACAGTGGGGTGAGCAAAAGCGCCCGTTTGCGGATCAGGTGTAAGACCGCGCGACGGGCAGAGCGAGGCCCAAGGCCCGGCAGGCGGGCCATCAGGTCTATCAATGTTTCAAGGTCATTGGTGCTCATGCAACGTCTCTGGCCTGGCTATTGGTATTGTATTCAAACACAGGCCAGAGTGGCTTGCTAGATTAGAATGGCATCTTGAAATCAGCTGGAAGGCCAAGGCCTTCGGTGATTTTCGCCATTTCATCTTGGGCTTTGTCGCTGGCTTTGGATTGCGCATCTTTGATGGCGGCCAAGATCAGATCTTCGACCACTTCTTTTTCAGAGGCGACAAAAATGGATGGATCGATGTCGAGTGCTTTCAGCTCGCCTTTGGCAGAGGCTGTTGCCTTGACCAAGCCCGCGCCGCTTTCGCCCGTGACGGTCATCTCGTGCAGGTCTTCCTGCATCTGAGTCATCTTGGCTTGCATTTCTTGTGCTTGTTTCATCATCTTGGCCATATCGCCAATCTGGCCCAGTCCTTTGAGCATGTTCGTCTCCAAATAATTTGTTTTGTTGGGCTTTAAATACGGATTGGTGGGCGGCTCTGCAAGGTAAGCCAAAGAGTTCACCTTGGCTCAATCGCGTTTTCGTGGCGTAGAAGGGCATGGGGTGAGCAGGGATGAATCGACAAGGGGCGCCGTTTCAAAGCTTATTCTTCCTCAAATGGATCCCATTCGTCTTCGACTTCGGGCAAAGCTTCGGCCATGGCTTCGTTGGCGATCTCTTGTTGGCTTTTGATGTCTTTGATCTTGGCCTTGGGGAAGGCTGCGATGACAGCCTGTACAAGCGGGTGTGCCATGGCTTCGGCTTTGATGGCATTCGCTGCCGCGTTGCGCTTTTCAACGATGGTTTCGGCACCGCCTTCGGCTGCGATGCTGACGACCCAGCGGTTGCCGGTCCAGTGTTGCAGGCGCTGGCCGAGGCGCTGGGCCAGGTCACGCGGAGCGTTGTCGGACGGTTGGAATTCGATCCGGCCGGGGCGGTAGGACACGAGGCGCACATCTGCCTCGACATCCATCAGCAGTTTACCATCGCGATTTTTGCGGATCAGTTCGATGACATGATCCCAAGTGGCATAGCGTGCCAAGGCATTT
This sequence comes from uncultured Paracoccaceae bacterium, assembly GCA_947498415.1. Lineage (GTDB taxonomy): Bacteria > Pseudomonadota > Alphaproteobacteria > Rhodobacterales > Rhodobacteraceae > Cognatishimia. Next base: position 147,024 of record CANMKB010000001.1, on the reverse strand, counting down.
TCGGTCTGTGGCGCAAGGGCCGTGACAGTGCCGCCGGGGCCGCCGGCCACTTGCGTATTTGAATAGGCCTGGGTGGCCCCCTGCGGAGCACCTGACACCGGTGCGCCACCACCCGGACCACCGCCACTTGGGGGCATCGGAGGCACAGGGGTGTTTTGCAGTTTGCGCACCAATTCTTCGGGGCTTGGCAGGTCTGCGACATGGGTTAGTCGGATGATTGCCATTTCTGCTGCCATCATCGCGTTGGGGGCCGCCGCGACCTCTTCCAGTGCTTTGAGCAACATCTGCCACATGCGAGTCATAACGCGCATCGGTAGCTTTTCAGCCATGGCCTGACCGCGAGCGCGTTCATCCGGGCTGACGGTTGGGTCTTCGGCGGCCTCTGGTGTGATTTTCACAACCGACACCCAGTGGGTGATCTCTGCCAAATCGCGCAGCACCGCCATCGGGTCTGCGCCGTCTGCGTATTGCGCAGAAAGCTCGTTGAGCGCAGAGCCTGCGTCGCCGCGCAGGATCATGTCGTAGAGATCAAGCACACGGCCGCGATCTGCCAGACCCAGCATTGCGCGGACCTGATCTGCTGTGGTTTCACCTGCACCGTGGGAAATGGCCTGATCCAACAGCGACGTCGCATCGCGGGCCGAGCCTTCGGCGGCGCGAGTGATCAGGGCCAGTGCGTCATCGGTGATTTCTGCACTCTCTGCGGATGCGATTTTACGCATCAGGGCAATCATCACTTCGGGTTCAATCCGACGCAGATCAAAGCGCTGACAGCGAGACAGAACAGTGACAGGCACCTTGCGGATTTCGGTGGTCGCAAAGATGAATTTGACGTGGGCAGGTGGCTCTTCCAGCGTTTTCAGCAGCGCGTTGAACGCGCTGGTCGAAAGCATGTGAACTTCATCGATGATGTAGATTTTGTAGCGGGCCGAGGCCGCACGATAGTGGACCGAGTCGATAATCTCGCGGATATCGCCTACACCTGTGCGCGAGGCGGCGTCCATTTCCATCACGTCGACATGGCGGCCTTCCATGATGGCCGTGCAATGTTCACACTGGCCGCAAGGTTCGGTGGTGGGGCCGCCTGCACCGTCTGGGCCGATGCAGTTCATGCCCTTGGCGATGATCCGAGCGGTGGTGGTTTTCCCGGTTCCGCGAATCCCTGTCATGACAAAGGCTTGCGCAATGCGATCAGCGTCAAAGGCGTTTTTCAGCGTGCGCACCATCGCGTCTTGACCCACCAGATCGGCGAAGGTCTCGGGCCGGTATTTACGTGCCAGAACCTGATAGCCGGAAGGTGCGGTGCTGGTGTCTTGCGTATCGCTCATGGTGTGCCTTGTGTGTCGCGTGAATCGCGGTTGCGCACCAAGTTAAGCGGATGCAGGCGGCGCGTCTACCGGATAGGCGTGTTGCAGGCGTTATGAGCGCGCCGCGTCGTACCCGGTTGGGCGTTTGGAGAGGGGGGAGGCGCTATCCTCTTGTCTCTCTTGCGATTTCCTGTAGGGTTACGTCGGCCGAATTGGGACGGCCGCCAGGTTCGCGGAAAGCATTGGCATCCCTGATCAAGACCATCGTGTGATCCGATCGGATCTCCTGCCCGGAGTAGCGAACCGTTGGGCTGATTAGGAGACACCGATGTCATTCTCTAAACCCACCCCGAGTCTGGATGCTTTGCGCCGTGCGGCCAAGATGTTGAAACGCGCCCATGAAAACGGTGACGTTTTTGCACTGGAACGATTGCGTGTGCACCCCCCTCGAACTGATCTGTCACAGCTGCGCCATGCGGACTACCTTCATGTGATTGCGCAAGAACAGAGCTTTGCCAGTTGGCCCGCTTTGAAATTGGCTGCCGATACCATGGGGCTGGATCGTGCGTCGCGGTTGCAGCGCCTTAAGGTCGCGATGACCTATGGGCAAAACAGCGTTGCGGCGCATTTGCTTACAGAAACGCCTGACTTGGCCGAGGGTGTGCTGGGCTTGCAAATTGCGTTGTATCAGAAAGAGGCTGTTGCAGCGGCATTGTGGGCTGACCCCGAAGCTGCAGTACGTCGTTTAGGGCCAAAATCCCCGATTATGCATCTGTGTTTTTCGCGTTGGGTGCATCAGCACCCCGAACTTGAGGCGGATATGCTTGCGATTGCCAAGATGCTTGTGGATGCGGGGGCTGATGTGAATGACACCATGCCGGTGTCTGCTGAAAATGATCATCCGTTGTCCGCGCTATATGGCGCGATTGGGCATTCAGACAACATGGCTTTGGCGGCGTGGTTGTTGGCACAAGGTGCAAACCCGAATGATGGGGAAAGCCTGTATCACGCCACAGAGCTGGGCCACCTTCGGGGCGTTGAATTGTTGTTGAAACATGGCGCTGATCCACGTGGGACCAATGCTTTGCTGCGTGCACTGGATTTTGACAATACTCATATGGTGCGCCTGTTGATTGTGGCCGGGGCGGATGTGAATGGGTTTCATCCTGAGCCTATTGGGGGCGAAGCGCCTATTGTTATTCCGGCGTTGCATCAAGCGGCGCGGCGCCAATGCGGTGCTGAGATGGTTGAGCTATTGCTTAACGCTGGTGCTGACCCTGCCGAAGAGCATGAGGGCAGCAGTGCCTATGCCTATGCGCGGGTCTTTGGACACAAGGCTTTGGCGCAGGCGATTGAGGCAAAGGGGGTGGTGCCTCAGCTGACCACAATCGAAGCCCGGCTTGCTGCGGCGGCCGATGGGCGGGTTGAGGGTGCGTTTCTGGACCCGGATCATATCCCCGATGTGTATCGCAACATCGTACGCGACATTCTTCATTTGCCGGGAAAGCTAGAGCATGTGAAACGCTTGGTGGCTTTGGGTGTCGAATATGATCGCCCGGACAGTGAAGGTTTGACGCCTGTTCAGGTCGCCGGATGGGAAGGGTTGCCGGAGGTTTTGGATTACTTCCTGTCGTTGATGCCGGATTTGACCCATGTGAATGGCTATGGGGGAACTTTGCTTTCCACGATCATCCATGGGTCTGAAAACTGTCCGCGGAGGCATGAACGGGACTATATCGCCTGCTTGAAAAGCGTGATGACTTACGGGTTGGCCTTGCCGCAACGCGCGATCGACCTTGCGGGCAACGAAGAGGTTGCTGCGTTTTTGTCAGACTGGGCGGATCGTCATCCCGGTCAGGTGGTTGCAGGTGGGCTGGGGTAAAATTTTACTTGGCAGCTGAGGTGTTTGTGGAAACACTGAGGGCACTCGGTCTGGGCATAAAGTATGCCCAGATCGCTTTGATGAGGTGCGACATGCCACATATTTCAATCCATGCCATTGCTGTTGGCGGCGGAACCTTGGCGATTTCTCAGATGCCGGGCCGAGAGGGTGATTATGCCGGGGATGTGATTGATCTTGCGGCATGGAAGCCTTCGATTGTGGTGACGTTGACCACGCAATCCGAATTGGATGCGCATGAGGCCGGCGGATTTGGGGCTGATATACGGTCGAGGGCTGCTCGATGGGTGCATTTGCCTGTTGAGGATTTCGGCGTGCCCAACAAGGCGTTCGAAGATCAATGGCCTGATGTTGCAGAGATGTGTTTGCGAGCGCTGCGTGGCGGTGGCCGTGTGCTTTTGCATTGCAAAGGCGGCTGTGGGCGATCTGGCATGGCCGCGCTGCGGTTGATGATTGAGGCTGGTGAACCAGTCGAAGACGCTTTGGGGCGTTTGCGCGCGGTCCGGCCCTGTGCGGTTGAAACCGATGGTCAGTATGATTGGGCAAAGTCGGGCCGCCGCAGAACATTGCGGCCGCCCGGAGGGGTGCGGTAAATTACCGACCCTTGCGGCGCTTGGCACCCTTCATTGTGGTTTTCACCATCTTGCCGAAAGATTTGTCGCGGGACCGGGCCTGCGCAATGCTTTCGTTGTTGTAGGTGTTTTCTCTTTCGAGTTTCCGCCAACGTTCCAACCGTTCGGCATCCACTTCACCCCGCTCCATCGCAGCTTTGATGGCGCACCCCGGTTCGCTGTCATGCCCGCAATCGCTAAAACGGCACTCGGCGGCCAGTGTGTTGAGATCGTCAAAGACGGCATCTAGCCCAGCTTGCGCATCATAGAGTTGGATTTCCCGCATACCTGGGGTGTCGATCAGCCAGCCGCCATTGGTCATCTTGCGCAAGAACCGCGCCGTGGTGGTGTGCCGCCCTTTGGCGTCGTCTGTCCGAATGTCGGCCGTCAGCGCCTGTTCTTCGGTCATGGCGTTCGCCAAGGTGGTTTTACCCACACCGGATGAGCCAACAATAGCAGCGGTTTGGCCCGGTTTGACCCAACCCAAAAGTGCCGCGGACTCGGATGTGTCTTTGGCGTTGATCAACTCTACCGAAGGCGCCATGGGCAGGCGCACGATCTGTTGGCGATAGTCTTCGGGGGTGTCGCTTAGATCTGCTTTGGTCAGGACCACAACGGGATAGCTGCCCGCGGTATTGGCCAAGGCGAGGTAGCGTTCAAGGCGGGCGAGGTTGAAATCTGCGTTGCACGAGCTGACGATAAACAACGTATCAACATTTGCGGCAATCAACTGAGGCCGTGCATCATGCCCTGCGGCGCGACGCTGGATCAACGTTTTGCGTTCGAGCACGCCTAACACGCGCAGCTCTGGGTCTGTCACAACCCAATCGCCCACTGCGATGTCTCCGGTTGAAAGATTCGGGCTGGTTAGATGGGTGATTCCATCCTCTGAGAGTCCGATAAGGTGGGCGCGATGCACCTCAGAGATACGGTATGCCTGCGCATCATCAGGATAGTCCGCAAGTTGACCTGCGAAATGGGAAGACCAGCCAAGGTCTGTCATTGATAAATTCATTGGTTTGCCTTTGAAACGATAACAAACGCCATTGCAGAAATGTGCAATAGGCGGGAGAGTTCAGGCAAAGATGGCGACTTAGCCAGCTGCCTGAAGGGCAATAACGACACTCATCAAAGACCCTCCGATCGTTTCGGCACCGCGGTCCACGGCGCAATTGCAAGGTGAGAGGCTGAACATCGACCCAAGCGGGGCTCGTTACGGCTGCTTCCTTCCGGATCTGACCGGGTTGGCGAGGCGCTTGCCCGCGCCAACCTCTCGATTGCGGATATAGGCCGAGCCATCACGGAATGCAAGCCGAGACACAGAGGCTATGCGCCGGAAATGTTGCAAAGCAGTGCACATTTTCAGTTGGTTGAAAATCGCGTTGGGGTGTACCACCTATCTTGCAGCAAGAATAATAAACGAAGGCATTGAGAATGGTGGATTTTGAGGCAGTGACATTTGGTGGTTCGGGTTTGGACCGTGCCGCCCATCTTCGGGCCGATGATGCGCGTTTGGTACAGCTTGCGGCAAGCGAGCAGTCTGACACCATTTTGTTTTGGCGTGGCAAGCCCTTGCTGCGTGGCGATGAGCAAAAGCAGTTGGTGCGCCTTGCGGCAGGTCATCGTTTGATCGCCGATGTGACAGCAAAACCCATCTTTCTGGGGCAAGAAGGGGATCGATATTGCTTTGCTCAAGATATTTCGAGCTGGGCACCTGACGAGCAAGATCTGCCAACCGATAGTTTTATGGACCACTCCGCGCAGCTGCATCCCGATGCCGAAGCCGGCGATGTCTTTTTAGAGCTGCGCAATATTATGACTCAGATTTCTGCACGTGATGCAGAGCTGGCCGCCACTGCGCGGTCGCTTACTGCGTGGCATGGCTCTCATAAGTTCTGTGCGAATTGCGGTGCTGAAAGCTTTGTGCGCATGGGGGGCTGGCAGCGCACATGTGACACCTGTGGCCGTCATCATTTTCCGCGCACCGATCCGGTAGTGATCATGTTGATCACCCACGGAAACAAAGTGCTTTTGGGTCGCGGTGTGGGCTGGCCTGACGATATGTATTCGCTTTTGGCCGGTTTTGTTGAGCCGGGCGAAACACCCGAAGCAGCCGTGCGTCGTGAAGTGTTTGAAGAGGCTGGCGTGAAAGTGGGTGCTGTTCAGTATTTGGGCACGCAGCCCTGGCCGTATCCGTCATCTTTGATGATAGGGTGCCGGGGGGAGGCGACGTCGACCGCGTTAGATATTGACCCCGAAGAAATCGCAGATGCGCTTTGGATGACCCGCGAGGAAGTGGCGACGGCTTTTGCTGGAAGCCACCCAAAGGTGCGTCCGGCAAGAAATGGCTCAATTGCGCACTTTATTTTACGCAATTGGCTTGCAGATTCGTTGGAATGAAGCAGTAAATTTACTATACTCATCTAAAGTCGTCGCAAATTAGAACAGAGCAGGCCGATGCAGTTTACCACTAAAGAAGATTTGGACATCCCAATCGAAGACGCGTTTGATCTTTTGTCTGACTATGAGGTCTTTGAACGTATGGCCATGCGCCGCGGGATCGAAGTGCGGCGAAATGAACCTGAACTGCCGATGGGCCTTGGTACGTCTTGGAAGATTGATTTCGCCTGGCGTGGCAAAGACATTAAAATGCGTGCCAAGATTGCGCAATTTGACCGGCCCGATAACATCACGTTGGATGTTGTGACCCAAGGTCTTGATATTATAATTAAATTTGAGTTCGTTGCGCTTTCAAGAAAACGTACGAGGCTGAATTTGGTGACCGATATCGACGCCAGAACTTTGCCGATGCGTTTGCTGGTGCAATCCATGAAGCTTGCAAGATCGAACATTGATCGCAAACTGAATGAGCGGTTCAAGTTGCAGTGCCGCAATCTGGAAGATCGCTATCAAATGGCCAGCTGATGCCGGCCATTTAAAGGTGTTCCTAAGCGGCTAGTCGACGTGACGCGACTTGGCAGCAGGGTAAACGCCTAAGATTTCAACGGTATTGGTGAAATACCCAAGCTCTTCGAGAGCCAGTTGAAGATTCTTGTCTTCGGGATGGCCTTCGACCTCTGCGTAGAACTGGGTTGCTGTGAAAGACCCATCCACCATGTAGCTTTCCAGTTTTGTCATGTTGACGCCATTGGTCGCAAAGCCACCCATTGCTTTGTATAGCGCGGCCGGGATGTTGCGCACCTGAAACACAAAGCTTGTGATCATGCCGTGGCCAATGTCGCGGCGTTTCATTTGGGCGTCTGGCGCCATGATCAAAAAGCGGGTGGTGTTGTTGCCGTGATCTTCGATGTGACGTGCCATCACGTCGAGCCCATAAATCTCGCCCGCAAGTTCGCTGGCCAAAGCAGCCGTATGAATGTCGCCCTGTTCTGCGATTTCACGTGCGGCCCGCGCGTTATCTGGGCTGACGCGGCCTTTGATTCTATGTTTTGTCAAAAAGCCGGCACATTGCGGCAGCAAGACAAGATGTGAATAAGCCTCTTTGATATCTTCAAGCTTTGCGCCGGGCACTGTTAGTAAATTGATGTGCACACGGACAAAAGCTTCGTCGATAATTTTTAAACCACTTTGCGGTAAGAGTCGGTGAATGTCCGCAACCCGCCCATATGTCGAGTTTTCGACTGGCAGCATCGCCTGCGCCGCCCCACCGGAGTTTACAGCTTCGATGGCCTCTTCGAATGTTGCGCAAGGCAAAGCATCCATGTCTGGCCGCGCGTTGCGGCACGCCTCGTGTGAGTACGCGCCGAGTTCCCCTTGGAAGGCAATACGATGGGTCATTTCAATTTTTCCGTCTTTTTCCCAAGATGGGCGATTGGTCGCGGTAAGTATACCTTGCGTTCAGCAGAAGGAAGCGGATAGATAGCCCGCAAACGCCACGAGATGGAAACGTAGCATGTTCGACACGATGACAATGACAAAAGTCCTGGGCGCTTTCTGTGGCGCTCTCTTGATTTTCTTGCTGGGCGGCTGGGTCGCTGAAACGCTGTATCACACCGGTGGTGGACACGGCGATGAAGAGCACGCCAAGGGCTATGTGATTGAGGTTGCCGCCGCTGATACCGGTGCCGCAGCCGAAGAAGGCCCTTCTTTGGAAGAATTGCTGGCCACCGCAGATGTAGCCAAAGGCAAAAAGGTATTTGGTAAATGTAAAGCTTGCCACAAGCTGGAAGACGGCGCGAATGGCACCGGCCCACACTTGGCAAACATCGTAGACCGCGCTGTTTCGTCAGCAGATGGCTTTGCCTACTCTGGCGCATTGGTGGCTGTGGCTGAGACTTGGTCTGCGGAAAACCTGGATGGTTTCCTGAAAAGCCCAAAGGGCTTTGCACCAGGTACCAAGATGGGTTTCTCTGGTTTGAAAAAGCCAGCAGATCGCGCAAATCTGATTGCGTATCTGCAAAGTCAGTAATCTGAACCGACACCGTCTAAATGTTTCAAAGGGTCGTGGCGTGCATGCCGCGACCTTTTTCTTTTGGGATCAAGCTTTTACCAAAGTGGCTAAGGGCTAAGAGAATGGTCGGATTCTCGCGCATGATTCACATCTAATTTATTATTCTTGCCTTGAATGTGGCCACTTTGCGCATTTACGTTATTGTATTGATAACAGGCGCGCGCCCTCAGGCAACGCCCTACACAACGATAGGGAGGAGCAAGATGCTTCGGAAGGCCAAATCAGTCGACTTTACTCAAATGACACGACGCCATCTGCTAGGGGCTATGGGTGCCAGCGCTGCTGCAATTGGGCTTGGAATGCCGAGCCGTGTTTACGCCGACGACCATGAGATCGTGCGCTCGCACGGGTATTCATTCTTTGGTGACCTGAAGTATCCTGCAGATTTTCCGCATTTTGACTACGTTAATCCCGACGCCCCTAAGGGGGGCGAGATCACTATCTCGACCCGCGGGAAGTTTGACACATTGAACCGTTTTGCCCGTCAGGGCGATTTTGCCTTGCATTCCGGGCTAACAGGCGAGGCGATGTTTGCCACCGGGCCATTTGGAACTTCGGTTCCGGCTGACAGTTTGACTGATTCCTATGGGTTGTTGGCACACACGGTTGAACACCCAAAAGACCGGTCATGGGTGATTTTCCACATGCGCCCCGAAGCGCGGTTCCACAATGGCACACCTGTGACAGCCCATGATGCGCTGTTTTCGTTTAATTTATTTCAAGAGCAAGGAATTCCGGGCCTGCAAGCGCTGATGAAGCAGCGGTTTACGGGTGTTGAAGTTTTGGATGACCACACCATCAAGTATTCTTTTGTGGATGGAATCTCTCGTCGTTCACTAATCGAGCTGGCGGGTGGTTTGGATATCTTTTCCAAGCAATGGTACGAAGAAACCGGTGAGCGTTTGGATGAACCAAGTCTTAAGTCGCCGATGGGCAGCAGCCCCTATGCTGTCGAAGATTATGAGCTTAATCGTTACGTCGTGTATAAACGCAACCCGGACTATTGGGGGTGGGATTTGCCTGTGAACAAAGGGCGTCACAACTACGACCGGGTTCGTGTTGAGTACTTTGCTGATTCCGCTGCGGAATTTGAGGGCTTTAAAACTGGCGACTACAACTTCCGTGCAGAAGGTAGCACCAAACGTTGGGCGACTGGATATGACTTTCCAGCGATGGAGAAAGGCCACGCCAAGCGTGAAGCGCTTCCAAATGAGCGCCCACCAAGTGGCACAGGTTTTATTTTCAACTTACAGCACGAAAAGTTCCAAGACCTGCGCGTGCGCGAAGCGGTTCAACTGGCCTTTAACTTTGAGTGGACCAGTGCATCTTTGCAGTATGGCCTTACTAAGCAACGGCACTCTTTTGTAGAAAACACGGAGATTGAGGCCAAGGGACTGCCCGAAGGACTAGAGAAGCAATTCTTGGAATCTTTAGGGGATCTGGTACCCGAAGAGGTTTTCACCACCGAAGCCGTTCGGTCACATAGTTCTAAGGAAAGCACGCTTTCTGATCGCCGTAACAAACGAAAAGCGTTGAAATTGTTTGGCGAAGCAGGTTGGACGGTGAATGACAAAGGGAAGTTGCAAAACGAAAAGGGCGAGGTCTTTTCGATTAAGATCATGATGCACGCGGCCACTTCGGACACGAGCAAAGCCATCATCACCAACTACGTCAGCAACATGCAAGATTTCGGCATTGATGCCACGATTGACACATTGGATTCCGCGCAAGCGCAGCAACAGTTCATTGAGAAGAAGTATGAAATGCTGTTGCACCGCAATAGCCCCTTTGAAACCAGCGGCATTGGATTGCTGCAACGTCATGGGTCTGAAACTGCGGATGAGAGCTCGCACAACCTGCAGGCGCTGAAAAGTGAGCTGGTGGATGCGATTATCTACGGCTCGCTTGACGCCAAATCTCGGGAAGAGGAAGTGGCCTCGCTCATGGCGCTGGATCGTGTGTTGCGATACTTGCGCATTCAGGTTCCGGTTGGCTATGTGCCCGACAGCTGGGTGGCCTACTACGATATGTTTGGACGTCCAGAAAAATTGCCTCCGCTTGCGGTAGGCTACCTTGATTTCTGGTGGGTCAATCAAGAGAAATATAAGGCTTTGAAAGCCGCGGGCGCGGTGAGGTAACGACACTTGGGAGCCTATATTTTACGGCGATTGTTGCTTGTGATCCCGACATTGCTTGGGATCATGATCATCAACTTTACACTTGTGCAGTTTGTGCCCGGTGGCCCTATTGAGCAAATCATCGCGGAGACACGCGGCGAAGGCGATGTCTTTGGCGGCTTTGCGGGTGGGGCGGATGATTTTCAGATCTCTGAAGGTGCTGAATCTGAATCGGATTACGTGGGCGCACGAGGCCTGCCGGAGGAATACATCAAACAGCTCGAAAAAGAGTTTGGCTTTGATAAACCGCCGCTTCAACGATTTATCGACATGATGTGGGGCTACATGCGGTTTGATTTCGGCGAGAGCTATTTTCGTAAAATCAGCGTTGTTGATTTGGTTTTAGAAAAGATGCCCGTCTCAATCACGCTTGGTCTTTGGTCGACCCTGATTGCCTATATGATTTCAATCCCGTTGGGCATTCGTAAGGCTGTGAAAGACGGCACACCGTTTGATACCTGGACCAGCGGGGCGATTATTGTGGGGTACGCCATTCCGGGCTTCTTATTCGCGATTTTGTTGATCGTCTTGTTTGCGGGCGGGTCGTATTGGCGGATCTTCCCGTTGCGGGGGCTGACCAGCGATGGGTGGGAAAACCTTTCATTGATCGGCAAGGCGCTGGATTACATGTGGCACATCGCGTTGCCTGTGATTGCCTCTACGATTTCCGCCTTTGCGACGCTGACGTTGCTGACCAAAAACTCGTTTCTGGATGAAATCAAAAAACACTATGTCATGACCGCTCGCGCCAAGGGCTTGAAAGAAAGCAGCGTACTGTATGGGCATGTGTTCCGAAATGCGATGTTGATTGTGATCGCCGGTTTCCCTGCGGTGTTTATCGGTGTGTTCTTTGGTGGGTCTTTGATCATCGAAACGATCTTTTCGCTCGACGGATTGGGGCGTTTGGGATTTGAGGCGGCGGTTGCCCGCGACTATCCGGTGATCTTTGGCACCCTGTTCATCTTTGGCATTATTGGGTTGTTGATCGGTATTTTGAGCGACTTGATGTATGTGATCGTTGACCCTCGAATTGACTTTGAACGGAGGGAGGGCTGATGGCTTTGTCCCCGCTAAACCAGCGACGCTGGCGTAACTTTAGGCGCAATGGCCGGGCGTTTTGGTCCTTGATTATATTCTCGGTGTTCTTTGGCCTAAGCCTGTTTGCCGAATTTATTGCCAACGATAAGCCGATTTTGGTGCAGTATCGTGGTGAGTATTACACGCCGATCTTTAACTTTTACCCCGAGACCGCGTTTGGCGGCGATTTCCAAACAGAGGCGGCCTATGGCGACCCTGAAGTGAAATGCTTGATTGCGACGGGTGGGTCAGAGCTGTGTTTTGATGATCCGGAGGCCTATATCGAAGATGCGCAGGATGGTGTGATTGAAGGCGTTGAAATTGAAAAGGGATGGGCGGTTTGGCCGTTGATCCCGTATTCTTATACCACTCCGGTTGATCGGGCAGGGGCGGCACCGTTACCGCCTAATGGGCAAAACTTGTTGGGCACCGATGATACGAAACGCGATGTGCTGTCGCGCGTGATTTATGGATTCCGCCTTTCGATCTTTTTCACGTTGATCGTGACGGTCTGTGCCAGTCTGATCGGGATCGTGGCGGGGGCGGTACAGGGGTACTTTGGTGGTTGGACCGATCTGATTTTCCAGCGTGTGATCGAGATTTGGGGCGCGACGCCAAGCCTGTATATCATCATCATCTTGTTTGCGATTTTGGGACGAAGTTTCTGGCTGCTTGTGTTCTTGACGGTCTTGTTCGGCTGGACGGCGCTAGTGGGCGTGGTGCGGGCCGAATTCTTGCGGGCGCGTAACCTAGAGTATGTGCGCGCGGCCAAAGCGTTGGGGGTTTCCAATCGGGTTATCATGTTCCGCCATATGCTACCAAATGCGATGGTGGCGACGGTGACGATGTTGCCCTTTATCGTGACTGGATCGATTTCAACACTGGCTGGTCTAGACTTTCTGGGATTTGGTTTGCCCTCATCCGCCCCGTCTTTGGGCGAGCTAACCTTGCAAGCCAAGCAGAACCTACAGGCGCCGTGGCTTGGCTTCACCGCGTTTTTCACCTTTGCCATCATGCTATCGCTGCTTGTCTTTATTTTTGAAGGGGTGCGCGATGCCTTTGACCCACGGAAGACCTTTTCATGAGCGTACTTGAGGTAAACAACCTCCGCGTTGCCTTTCGCCAAGATGGGCAGTTGTTTGAGGCTGTGAAGGGCGTGAGTTTTACCGTTGATCGCGGAGAGACCGTGGCGTTGGTCGGGGAATCTGGATCTGGCAAATCGGTGACCGCGCTGTCGACGGTTTCGTTGCTTGGTACAAGTGCCGAGGTGGCCGGGTCAGTGACATATGCCGGTCAGGAAATGGTGGATGCTGACGAGGCATTGCTGCGCAAGGTGCGCGGCAACGACATCAGCTTTATCTTTCAAGAGCCCATGACATCTTTGAACCCCTTGCACACATTGGAGCGCCAATTGGGTGAGTCATTGGCGTTGCATCAGGGGATTGTGGGGCAAGAGGCGCGTGGGCGTATTCTTGATCTGATGAACAAGGTTGGTATTCGTGACCCTGAAAGCCGTTTGGGTGCCTATCCGCATCAGCTGAGCGGTGGACAACGTCAGCGCGTGATGATCGCGATGGCCTTGGCCAACAAGCCAGACGTGCTGATCGCGGATGAGCCGACAACGGCGCTGGATGTCACTATTCAGGCCCAAATCCTGGAACTCTTGGCCGAGCTTAAAGCCTCTGAGGGGATGGGGCTGTTGTTCATCACACATGATCTGGGGATCGTGCGTCGCATCGCCGATAAGGTTTGCGTGATGAAAGATGGTGAGATTGTCGAAGCCGGGCCCGTGGCTGATATTTTCGCCAATCCGCAGCATGCGTATACCAAGAAACTTCTGAGTGCCCGTGCCGTTGGTACACCTGACCCGGTGGCGGAAAACGCGCCTGTCGTGGCACAAACCGATAACCTTAAAATCTGGTTTCCGATCCAGCGCGGCTTGCTTAAGCGCACCGTTGGCCATGTGAAGGCTGTGAATGCAGCCAGCCTTGAAGTGCGCGCCGGAGAGACTTTGGGCGTGGTTGGCGAAAGCGGGTCTGGCAAGACAACGCTGGCGCTGGCGATCATGCGGTTGATTGGCTCTGAGGGTGGTATTCATTTTGACGGACAGGATATCCGAGACGTCAGCAACAAAGAGCTGCGCCGCCTCCGCAAAGATATGCAGATTGTGTTTCAGGATCCGTTTGGCAGTTTGTCGCCTCGGATGACCTGCGAGCAGATCATCGCCGAGGGTCTTGGAGTGCATGGCAACCCGGATGGGCGCAACAGCCGCGAATTGGTGTCTGAAGTGATGGAAGAGGTCGGGCTCGACCCGGCTACGATGCACCGCTATCCACACGAATTTTCAGGTGGACAGCGGCAGCGGATTGCGATTGCACGCGCGATGATCCTGCGGCCTAAACTGGTTGTTCTGGACGAGCCGACCTCGGCCTTGGACATGACGGTACAGGTGCAAATCGTGGACCTGTTGCGCAACCTGCAAAAGAAGTATGGCCTGGCCTATATCTTTATCAGCCACGACCTGTTGGTTGTGCGTGCCATGAGTCACAAGATCATGGTGATGAAGCAGGGCGACGTTGTCGAGGCGGGTGAGGCTGCTGCAGTGTTTGACGCGCCGCAAACCGCCTATACACAAGAGCTTTTGGCCGCCGCACCCAGCTAAATGGCAGAGCTGTGACCTGCATTGTGTAGGTCATAGCGATCAAATGCACGGGCGATCAATCGCGTGAGCGGCCGTGCCTGCGGGGGAATCCAAAGCCCTTTTTGATCTACGTTCAGGAGCCCTTGAAACTGTGTATTCACATCAATCAGTGTGCGCATGAGTTGGTCTTTTGGCAGGCCAAAGCGATCAATGATTTCCGCGGAGTCGATTTGAAAATCGCACATGACCATTTCAATCATCCGCGCATGTGCTTGGTCTAGGGGGGTGAATACATGCCCGCGCGATGTGGAAAAGCTGTCTTTTCCAATGGCCGTGATATGGGCTGACGTGGCCGGGGCGTTTTGCGTATAGCCCTTCGGGAAACGCGAAATCGAAGAGGCGCCTACCCCAATCAATGCAGTTGCCTGATCATCGGTGTACCCTTGGAAATTACGACGCAGGGTGCCGGCCTTGGCCGCAATGGCCAATCCATCGGTCGGACGTGCAAAATGGTCAATGCCGATGGTTTCAAACCCATCCCAATCAAACAGCTCTTTGGCCACTTCGAATAACGTGAGCCTTTCTTGCGGTGTTGGCAGGTGTTCGGACGGGATCAATTGCTGCCGCTTGGCCATCCACGGAACATGGGCGTAGCCGTAAAGCGCCACACGATCTGGGGACAGCGACAAAAGCTTTTGCACACTGTCAGCGATTTTTTCTTTGGTCTGACCAGGTAGGCCAAAGAGGATGTCTGCGTTGAGACTTTGCACACCCGTTTCCCGGATCATGTCGACCGCCTTTTGGGTGACCTCATAGGTTTGACTGCGTCCGATGGCCTGTTGGATGTCTGGGTCAAAGTCTTGCACCCCAATAGAGGCGCGGTTCATGCCGAATGTGGACAACACATCCAGCCGTTCTTTGTCGATCTCGTTTGGATCAATTTCGACCGAGAATTCTCCGGTTGGGGCCATCGGGGCAACTTTGAAAATGGCGCGGCATAGATCGGCCATCATTGCTGGATCTAACAGCGTTGGCGTGCCTCCGCCCCAGTGTAGGCGTGACAGTGTGACCCCTTTGGGAAGATGCTGTGCCAGCATGCGCAGTTCGGCCTTGAGGGTTTCTACGTAGGCTGCCACAGGGGAGGCACTGGATGTGCCTTGGGTGCGGCACGCGCAAAACCAACATAGACGTCGGCAAAAGGGCACATGAATGTACAGTGACACCTCTGCGTTTTCAGGTATGTCTTGAATCCATGTGGCATGGGTGTTCGCCCCGATTTCGGCGTTGAAATGCGGCGCCGTCGGGTAGCTGGTGTAGCGGGGGACTTTCGCGTCAAACAGTCCCAGTTTTGCGAATTGCGTTTTGTTGGTCATAGGGTAGCATTATGTCGAAGCAAGGCACCGGGCTTTGACCCAGATCAAAAGAACCATATGAAATGACCTTAGAACTGCCCACAGATGCGCCGCGCCATTGCGGAGACTGCCAGATTCGACACCGCGCCGTGTGTTCTCGGTGTAATGTAGATGAGCTGATGCAGCTTGATCAAATCAAGTATTATCGCAGCTTTGAAGCGGGTCAGACCGTGCTGTGGTCTGGGGACCAGATGGATTTTGTGGGCTCTGTTGTCACCGGAATCGCGACGCTGACGCAAACTATGGAAGATGGGCGTACTCAGATGGTGGGCCTGTTGCTGCCGTCTGATTTTGTTGGCCGCCCTGGGCGCGAAACGGCACCTTATGATGTGGTCGCGACCACAGATATAGTGATGTGTTGTTTCCGCAAAAAGCCGTTTGAAGCCATGATGGCAGACACGCCCCACATCGCGCAGCGCCTTTTGCAAATGACGCTGGATGAGCTGGACGCGGCCCGTGAGTGGATGCTCGTCTTGGGGCGAAAAACAGCGCGTGAAAAGATTGCGTCGTTGTTGTCGATCATTGCGCGTCGGGATGCGACGCTGAGACTGGCAAGCCTAGAGGGGCAAATCGTGTTTGACCTCCCGCTGACCCGTGAGGCGATGGCCGATTATCTGGGGTTGACCCTAGAGACCGTGAGCCGCCAGATCTCTGCGCTGAAACGCGACGGTATCATCTTGCTCGAAGGCAAACGCCACGTGACGATCCCGGATATGGAACGGCTGATGAATGAGGCGGGTGACGATGCTGACGGCGGCATGGTCAGCTGATTTCACACTGAGCCATAGTGCTGATTGCCTCAGTGACGGTTTTACGGCCGCGGGAACCAATTGATACAAGGGCTTTCACAATCGCCTTTGGCTGCGGCAATGGCTTGCGATACCGCCCTCACTTCGCGACGAAGCTGGTGTAACGGCTCACTGACCTGCGTGATGCGGGCCGTGCGTATCTTTCGCTTTGATTTATGTAAGTATCGGGAAGAGCCTAATTTCTCTAATCCACAGAGTTTAGGCATCTTCTGCAAATGTTATGGCGGCCCGGTGGGCCGCCATAGTTAATTTTGCGTCTTTTTATTCGTAGAACCAAGCTTGTGGCATGAAGACGTTTGCTGGGCTTGGGAACTGGCTGGTGGATTTCATACCAGGCAGAACGTTTTTAAGACCCTTTGCTACAACGCCATAAGTCGATGCGTTCTTGGTTACACCAAAGGCTTCGAACTCATCCGCTGCAATGTCAGCGATCGCGTGGAAGAGGCGGATACGTTCTTGTGGATCTGCGGTCGCAAAGATCGCTTCCCAATGCTCGTAGCGCTTTTTGGTGTGCTCTGGAGGCTCGATGCCAGACTTACCGCCGGAACGATACCATTCGGTCCACAGTGGCGCATGACGCGAGCTGGAATCGATTGGAAGGATCGCGGAGGGCAGCTGACCCGGCATCCAAGTTGCGTTACCGGAATCCGATGTCATATCGTGATCGGCGTTCTTAGAGCGCAGCTTGTGCAGGGAACGGTCGACCACGTTCAGGTCGATCGAAACGCCAAGTTCTTCTTCCCACTGATCCTTGATCACCAGCATCATGTCCACGATATGCGGATATGTGTTGCGGATATCGACCAAGAAACGCGCTGGGCGTCCGTCAGACATCAGGCGAATGCCGTCGTCATTGCGTTCTGTCAGGCCAAGGCCATCTAGCAGTTCATTTGAACGGTCTGGATCAAACTCTAGGTGTTGGGTTGCAACACGCTCGTGATACAGATCGGTGTCTTCAAACGGACCTGTCTGCCATGGGGTACCTTCACCCAGTAGGGCTGTGTCGATCACTTCTTCACGGTCGATGCCGATGGAAAGCGCAACCCGGAAGTCTTTTTCGTTAAACAGAGCGTTGATGACAGGGTCTTTGTGGTTCAGGTTCGGCTGGATCCAGTTGTAGTTACCGCCTGCGGCCGTAACTTCGTACAGCTCATAGCCACCCGCTTCGCGGTTGTCCGCGAGAACTGGACGGTTGCCCGGCGCATCAATGTGGCGATACTGGAAGTCAAACTGGCCGCCAATGGCTGCCAAAGTCATGGCTTCTGGGTCTTGGAAAATCCGGCCTTGCAGATCGTTGATGTACGGCAGCTGATTGCCCGCTTGGTCAACTTGCCAGAAGAATGGGTTCGCCTGCAATGTGACAACAGTTGCAGCACCATCCAGCGGGTTCACGATGACCCATGGGTCAAGAACCGGACGATCTGGGTTTAACCAACGTTGACCTTCACGTGGGTTACCACATTGCTGCAGGAACAATGTTTGCCAGTCAGGCGCACCATTGGCTTCCATTGCTGCGGACAGGTCGTCTGTGTAGGTCGGGTGGTAAGATTGGCAGTAGTGACGTGGGAAGAAGTTCAGGTTTGCACCTTCTTCGCGGGCCATCTGACCTAGGAATTCACCGTTTGGATGATCAAAAATAATCTTGAACGTTGTTTCGTCGATCACTTCGAGGCGCAGTGGTTCGCCGCCTGATTTGAAGCGGGTCGAGAGCTCTTCGTAGTCGCTGTTCAAAAGAACATCATTGATGCTGAATTCGATGTCTGACGTTGTGAATGGAGCACCGTCCGACCACTTCATGCCTTTGCGCAAGAAGAAGGTGAATTCGCGCGCATCTTCAGAGACTTCCCAACCTTTTGCGACGTTAGGTGTGAGTTCTTTGAGATTGTGGTGCCAGCGGACAAGGCCGTTGGTGCCGACGTGGGAGCGCAGTGTTCCATCGTCACCTGTGCTCGACAAGCCAAAGCGCCAAGAGCCACCATAAGATCCGACTTCTCCAAAATCGATAACTTCAGGCTCCATGGATGCGCGTTCTGCCACAGGTGGCAGTTTGCCGTCAGCAACCATGGCCGCAAATACAGGGCTTTCACCGGTCGCCTGAGCGAATGCAGCTCCGGCAAGGGCTGATGTAATTGCAAGTGTGCAAGCACTCATTTTGAGTGTTTGAAAATTCATAAAGTCTCCTCCTCCGTTGAGCGACAGCCACCCCGACTCGGATTCGGGCCTTGGGTGTCGTCTGCCATAGTTAAGAAGTGTTCAAAGTGGTTTTTCAAGCATAAAAACCAAAATAATTGCATTTTTGATCTTGATTATAGGATTTCTATTTTCATATAGCCAATAGACGCCACTCAAAATTCAATAAAGAATCGGCGCTGGGAGGAGAAGTTATGGCGGCATATATCTTGCGGCGGGTCTTATGGTCCGTGCCATTTTTGTTTGTTGTTTCACTTATTGCTTTTGCAATCATTCAGGCACCTCCGGGTGATTACCTGACCACATATGCTGCGCGGCTTGAGGCCGCTGGCCAGCAAGTTAACTATGCGCGGCTCGAAACGTTGCGAGAGCGTTTTGCGCTCGATGACCCGTTTCTGATCCAGTACCAAAAATGGATTACAAACATCATCTTCCATGGTGATTTTGGGATTTCATTTGAGTTCCAGCAACCTGTTTCCGAATTGATTGGTGATCGTATGTTGCTATCAATCGTTTTGGCGACGTCGACACTGTTGTTCACTTGGGCTGTGGCTTTGCCGATTGGTATTTATTCGGCAGTCCGCCAGTACACGGTGGGTGACTATTTCATCAGTATTTTGGGTTTTCTGGGATTGGCGACACCGAACTTTCTGCTGGCTTTGGCGTTGATGTACTACGGTGTTGTGTATCTTGGGGCAGATGTGACCGGGCTGTATTCGCCGGAATATGCCAACGCTCCCTGGAGCTGGGCGAAATTTGTCGACCTCCTGAAACACCTGATCATCCCAGTCATCATTGTTGGCACAGCTTCGACGGCAAGTTTGATTCGGATCATGCGGGCCAACTTGCTGGATGAATTGTTCAAACCCTATGTGACCACGGCACGGGCCAAAGGCCTTAGCGAATTCAAGGTATTGATGAAATACCCGGTCCGTTTGGCATTGAACCCATTTGTGTCGACCATTGGTTGGGCCTTCCCTCAAATTATCTCGGGTTCGACGATTGTGGCGGTTGTGCTGTCGCTGCCGACCTCTGACCCTTTGATGCTCGACGCCTTGTTGTCTCAAGACATGTATCTGGCGGGTGCCTTCATCCTAATGCTGAGCGTCTTGTCCATTATTGGGATGCTGGTTTCCGACATTCTGCTTGCGTTGGTTGATCCACGCATCCGTTATCGCTGAGGTGCGCAATGACTGACTCTACTATTGATCCACGTTTGTCTTCGCACGCGTTAGACGAAGCCTCTCAATGGAAACTGATCTGGTACAAATTCCGCCGTCACCGCGTGGCGATGGTGAGCTTGTACGTGATACTTGCATTCTATTTTGTCGCGGCCTTTGCTGAATTCTTTCAGCCGTTTGACCCGAACGACACCTCGCGCCGGAATGTATATCACCCGCCGCAGATGGTTAAGTTCATCGATTCACAAGAGGATGGCAGCTGGTCGTTCAGACCTCATGTGCAGGACATGCGTCTGAAGCGTGATCCGCTGACTCTTAAGGCGAGCTACAGCCCGGATCCGGGTAAAAAGACCTACATCAAGTTTTTCCCAAAGACCGAGACCTATTACATGGCCGGCTTTATCCCGATGAACTTCAAACTCATCGGAGCGGAGGGCAAGCGCGATCGCTTTTTCCTGTTTGGCGCAGATCGACTTGGGCGCGATATGTACAGCCGCGTGATCGCGGGCACACGTATCTCTATGTCGATCGGTCTTGTGGGCGTAGGATTAAGCCTCATACTGGGGCTTATGATTGGGGGGGTTGCCGGTTACTTTGGTGGCTGGTTTGACACAGTTTCCTCCCGTGTCATTGAACTCACTCTGGCTATTCCGACGATTCCAATTTGGTTGGGTCTTAGTGCGGCCATCCCCCCAACAATGGATCCGCTGGCCCGGTACTTCTTGATTACGGTCATTCTGTCACTGATCGGTTGGACAGAACTGGCCCGTGTGGTGCGTGGGCGTTTCCTTGCGATGCGAAACGAAGACTTTGTTGTCGCAGCGCGTTTGGATGGCGCCAAACCATCTCGTGTGATTTTCCGCCACATGATGCCATCTCTGGTCAGCCACATCATTGCCTCTGTCTCTTTGGCGATCCCTGTGATGATCCTGGCAGAGACGTCCCTCTCGTTCCTGGGCCTTGGGCTTTTGCCACCTTCCATCTCTTGGGGTGTGTTGCTGAAAGAAGCGCAAAACATCCGGTCAATCGCGCAAGCGGTTTGGCTGTTTATCCCAGGTATCTTTGTTGTGATTGCCGTACTTGCCCTGAACTTCCTTGGTGACGGCTTGCGTGACGCAGCAGACCCATATGCGCAGGAGAGCCAGTAATGAAGGACCTCAAAATGTCTAATGAACCGATCCTGCGTGTTGAAAATCTTGTGACGAGTTTCAATACACGTCACGGTGAATTCAAAGCAGTGGATGACGTCTCTATTGAGTTGTATCCGGGTGAAACCCTTTGTTTGGTCGGCGAAAGTGGCAGCGGTAAATCTGTTTTGTCGCGTTCTGTTTTGCAGATCGTCGATAAGCCGGGCAACATCGCTTCGGGGCGCATCCTGTTTAAACAGGGTGGCTCTAGCGCAAAAATCGAAGACAGCGATGCCATTGATATCGCTGCGCTGAAAGCAAACAGCACGATTATGCGCGGTATTCGCGGCAAGCACATTGCTATGATCTTTCAAGAGCCGATGAGTTCTTTGTCGCCGGTCCATCGGATTGGCAATCAGATCGATGAGATGATCCGCCTGCACAATGATGTCAGCAAGAAAGAGGCCCGCGCACGCACTATTGAATTGCTGCGCGAGGTGGAAATTCGTGATCCGGAATCTGCTGCAAACCAGTACCCGTTTGAATTCTCGGGGGGGATGCGTCAGCGGGCCATGATCGCAATGGCTTTGGCGTGTAACCCTGAAATCCTAATTGCGGATGAGCCAACAACTGCGCTTGATGTGACTATTCAGGCGGAAATTTTGCAACTGCTGAAAAAGCTGCAACGTGATCACAACACAGCCATTCTGTTTATCACCCACGATATGGGTGTTGTGGCAGAAATCGCAGATCGCGTCGCCGTCATGCAGCATGGTAAAATTGTCGAACAGAACGATGTGTTTACATTGTTTGACGCGCCAGTGCATCCGTATACGCAATCGCTTTTGTCTGCGGCGAAACGCTTTGATCGCCCATCTGAAAAACGCTTGAAGCTGCGTCAGAACCGGCCACTGGGTGAACCTGTTCTTGAGGTTCAAAACCTGTGCAAGACTTTCACCATTGGTGGGGGTGGTTTGTTCAACAAATCCTATTCAACTGTGAACGCCGTGGATCAAGCCTCGTTTTCTTTGATGGACGGCGAGAACATCGGGATTGTTGGGGAAAGTGGTTCTGGCAAGACGACATTGGCACGCTGTATTCAGCGTATCTATAATTTCCAGAGTGGGTCCTTGAATTTCCGTGATCCAAACGGAAACATGATTGATATCTCCAACTTCAATGACGATCAATTGCAGCCGATCTGGCGCAACATTCGTATGATTTTCCAGGATCCCTTTGCATCCTTGAACCCGCGTATGACTGTAGAGCAATTGATTGGTGAGCCGCTGTTGCTGCAAGGGATGACATCGGCCGCTGAACGGCGGGCGCGTGTTGTCGAATTGTTGCGGCAGGTTGGGCTTCCGGAAAGTGCGGCCCAGCGGTACCCGCACGCGTTTTCGGGTGGTCAGCGGCAAAGGATTTCAATCGCACGGGCGATTGCGCCTAGGCCTAAGGTTATCATCGCGGATGAAGCCACATCGGCGTTGGATCTGAGTATCCGCTCTAAGGTCATGGATCTGCTGTTGGATATTCAGCAAGAACTGGATCTTAGCTTCCTCTTTATCAGTCATGACATTGGCCTGGTGCGTTACTTCTGTGACCGCTGCTTGGTTATGTATCGTGGTAAAGTGGTTGAGTTTGGGGAATCTGAGCAGGTGTGTACCGCTCCGACGCACCCATACACGCAAGCGTTGCTAACGGCGGTTCCAGTGCCTGATCCAAATCAGAGGTCTGACCGTGAAATTCTGCGTTACACACCGGCTGAATAAGCGGCTTCACCTAAAGGGATCCTTATTGTGATTTATGAGCTCTTACTGACATGTGTCGGATTGGCGCTGCTGATCTATTCAGCCGATACGCTTGTGGAAACGTCAGAGGCGATTGCCAAACACTTCGGCATTTCACCGATGATCCTCGGGCTTACTGTCGTCGCCTTTGGAACATCGTTGCCCGAGTTGGTGGTGTCGCTCCAATCGGCCATTCTCGATCGCGAAGGCCTTGCGATCGGGAACGTGGTTGGCAGTAATATCGCCAATACGTTGCTGGTTCTGGGGGTCGCAGCTGTTCTGCGCCCCATTCAGTTGAAAAAATCGGTCCTTCAACGTGATGGGACAGTTTGGATACTCTCAAGCCTGTTGTTCTTGGTGGCATGTTGGATTGGAATGATCCCAAGGGCGATGGGTGTCTTTATGGTCATTTGCCTTTTGGTCTATGTCTGGACGTCTTTCAAATCTGAGCATTCAGATGATGAGGACAATGCAGGCGGTGATGATGAGGAGGACACCACTGAGTTTGGGGCCAAAAGTGCCCTGATGATTGTGGCCTGCTTGATCGGGGTTGCCGCTGGTTCCCATCTGACTGTTGAGCACGCGGTTAACTTGGCCACATTGATTGGTATTCATGAATCCATCATTGGAATTACTCTGATTGCTGTGGGCACAAGCCTTCCAGAGCTGACCACGACCATCGCTTGTGTCCGGCGTGGACAAACAGACATGTTGGTGGGGAATATTATTGGGTCGAATATCTTTAATATTCTGGCGGTTCTTGGTGTTACGTCGGCTTTCATTCCGCTCACCATTCCGGAACGGATGATCGGGGTCGATCTGCTTGCGTTTACCACCGCGACACTGATCGGGTTTTTGTTCCTACTGACGGACCTGAAAGTGACTCGAAAAGAAGGAGCAGTATCCATTGCGATGTATTGTTCCTATATTTCTTTCCTCGTATTTGTCTTGTAACTCGTGATCGGACACAATTGAGAGCGCAGCCGGTTTTGGAACTCGGGCTGTGCAGCCCGTCAAATATGTCCGCCTAAGCGTTGAAGTGATCATATGAAACAACCGAAGCTACCGCAGGCCATTGCGAATTCTATTCTTCGAAATATCGCAGCTGGGAAGATCAAGGTCGGGAGCCACCTAAAGACACAATCTGTCGCTGACGAGTTCGGCGTAAGCCGGTCTCCGGTGCGCGTGGCTCTTGAGGCGCTGGAAGGTCAGAAGGCTCTGCGTCGTGAATTGAACAAAGGGTACTACGTTACCAGTGATGCCCTTAAGATCGCGGCTGAAATGGACCTTGCCGTTGATTACCGTGATATGGACGGGGCCTATGATCAATTCGTGAATGATTGGCTGAATGACCGCATTCCAAACGAGATGACGGAAACCTCACTTAGAAAACGCTATGACGTCACCCGATCTCGGGCAAACTCGATTATGTTTCGCGCCGTGCACGAAGGGTGGGCCGAACGAAAGCCCGGATACGGCTGGCGTCTTAGAGAAGTTGCGAAAACTGAAGAAGCGTTTAACCAAATCTACCGCTTTCGCTTGTTGATCGAGCCTGCAGCCTTGTTAGAGCCGGGTTTTACGCTGGACCAAAAAGCCGTTGCGAGGTTGCGGGAAGACCAAGAAGAAGTTCTTCATATCGATGCTTCGGATATCAAGAAGTTTGATCAGCTTGAAAGAGGGTCACAGTTTCATGCCGAATTGGCACGCATGTCTGGCAATTTGATGTTCCACTTTGGTGTGATCAGAGCCAATAAAATGCGGCGTCTGCTGGAATACAGGGCACCTATTGATAAAGACCGATTTGTAGTTGAGTGCACAGAGCACCTGGAAATTCTGGATCTTGTTGAAGCTGGTGAAATGACTGAAGCGTCATTTAAAATGCGGATCCACCTTGATGGTGCGTTGAAATACAAACGCCAGTCTATTCCGTTCGGCAAGAACTGAAGCACGATAAGCTATTGGTCCGTCCTCTGGGGTGGGTTAGCGCATTAACGTATTGAAATGGAATCACTCTTCCAGTTTTGGTTGGTCGCCAAAAGGGAAGGGGCCTTATTGCGTTTCTGCGCGGGTGAAACTCAATCTAGAAGATCTGGCGTTCTTGAGCCTTCGGACCAATTCCAAGCGATCGGAGATTTGCGCTTGAGCGCCCCGCTCAAGTGGCGACGCATAAGGTAAGAAGCCTCGGCAATTTCGCCACGTTCAAGCAAAGATATGATTTGCAGGTGTTCGCTGCATTGTTCGACGATGCGCTCTCTATTGATGTCAGCGCGGTATTCCATGAGTCGTCGCATTCGGTTTACACGTTGCAGCGATGTGAGGAAAAAGGGATTGCGCGAAAGGCTAATGAGTTGCTCGTGAAAATCTGAACCATTGCGGAGCAGCATTTCACGGGGGGATTCCGAAATGTCGTTTTCCAACATGCCTTCTTGAGTGCGTCGTAGGTCATCCAGTATCTTACGGTCGACCTCAAACGATGGTTCCAGCATGGCAGCAGGCTCGATCGCCATCCGGAAACGGTAAATTTCATCAAAGGCTTCGGCTGTTTTCGCCACAGGCAATAACTTCCAGCCATATCCGTCTTTTGGTTCTGCCCAACCTTCTCGCGTTGCGCGGCTTAGCAGTTCCTGGGTACCCGATTTCGTTAGATCATACCGCTGACGCAGGCTTTGCTCTGACACCACTTCTGGAAGCTCATCTGTCAGCCAGTCTTCTGCGAACTTGTGATAATAGCTGGATTCGGTCTCTTGGTTTTCGGCAAAGGTTTTCAGGGTTTTGATGGAAATGTCGTTTGGCACGAAGTACCCGCGGTTTGGAATACGTTCCAGAAGGTTCGCTTCTTCCAATGTGATCAGCGCGTCGCGGACCGGGGTGCGAGAAACCTGATAGTTGTTCGCGATTGTTTGAGTGCCGATGTGCGAGCCAGCTTCAAGAGAGCCACTCAATATTTCTTGAGCGATGCGGCGGGCTATCTTGTTGCTCAGATCGGTTGTTCTCAAGGTTTTGATCCTAAATCAGGTTCGTTTGGCCAATGGCGCGGTTCATGCTTTTAAGCGTGCAGTTAGCCTAAATTCAAACGAAAATTGGCATTGGTTATTCTTGTATCAATAACCAAAAAAGCCAAAGCGAAAATTGTTCTAGAAAATGAAAATCGTTTAACTCTTTGTTTATGCTTGGAGATTGTTGAATCATTGTGTTTCGAAATTGGTTTTTTGAAATTATCAATACAAATTAATATTGGCTTTATGTGGTTTAATATGCAAATTTGTGTCTGACGAGATTCGTCAAAACAATTCTGGGAGGAATACCTTTGTTGAAAAGAATCGTAATCGCAGGTGTATCAGCTGCAATGATGGTAGGCGCGACTGGCGCTTCTGCTGAGTTCAAAGCTGAAAGCCCACAGTGTATCGCACCATCTAACCCTGGTGGCGGCTGGGACTTTATCTGTCGTACAACTGCAAAATACCTGTTCAACTTGGATATCATTGAAGATTCCATGCAGGTAACAAACATGTCTGGTGGCGGCGGCGGTGTTGCTTTCGCTCACGTGACTAAAGAGCGTAACGAAGACAACAACCTGATCGTTGCTGCTTCTATGTCTACAAGCGCACGTATCGCGCAAGGCATCTATGAGAACGCAACTCAAGACGACGTTCACTTCCTGGCAACATTTGGTGCGGAATACGGTGCGATCGCTGTTCGTGCAGATTCCCCATACCAAACACTTGCTGACATGATGGAAGACATCCTGAAAGATCCACGTTCCGTTGGTATCGCAGGTGGTTCATCTGTAGGTAGCTTCGACCACATCAAACCGATGCTGGTTGCACGTGAAGCTGGCATGGAAGATGTTACAAAGCTGAAGTACGTTTCCTTTGATGGTGGCGGCGAAGCGATGACTGGTCTGTTGTCTGGTGCAACTGAAGCGCTTTCCGGCGACTTCTCTGAAATGCTGGGCTTCTTGGAATCTGGCGACATCCGCATCATCGGCATCATGGCGCCTGAGCGTCTGAAAAACTACCCTGATATCCCAACAGCGAAAGAGCTGGGTTACGACGTAGTTGGTGCGAACTGGCGCGGTCTGTACATGCCAGCAGGTGCTTCTGACGAAGCGAAAGAGTTCTGGTCCAACGCGATCAAAACTTTGACTGAGAACGAAGACTTCCAAGCGGAACTCGAAGCGGCTGCGATCGCTCCGTTCAATAACTTTGGTGACGATATGTACAACTTCGTAGCGGGCAGCATTGCTGACGTTGAGAAGCTGTCACGTGAGATCGGCATCATCGAGTAAGCCATAGCTTACTCACAGTTCGGGCTGATCTGATGAAAATCAGATCAGCCCACATGCACACTTCATTGGAGGCAATTATGAGTGACCGCATCTTTGGCGGCTTTGGATTGGCGTTGGCCATCTTCTACATCTGGGCCGCTTCAACAATCAAAGACAGCTTTATGGTGGATGTGGTTGGACCACGTGCCTTCCCATACATCGTAGGCTCAATCGTAGGTCTTTGCTCAATCTATTTTATCGTTCGTCCGGATGATGAGCCAGATTGGCCGCACATGCGCGCTTTTGCAGAGATCTTTTTCGCAGCGGCAGTGATGTTCGCATATTGCGTGGCCCTACCAGAATTCGGCTTTGTGATCTCTACAGTATTCGCAACCGCCTATCTAACATGGCGACTTGGCACAGAACCACTTTGGTCTCTTGTATCCGGTGTTGGGACTTCTGTCGGTATCTACGTTGTATTCCACCTCATCCTCGGCCTTGCGTTGGCTGAAGGTCCACTAGGTTTCTAAGGGGCTGAATTCATGGAAATTCTATCACTTTTGGCGGATGGTTTCGGGGTTGCACTTACTCCGACGAACCTATTCCTTGCCGTTGTTGGCTGTTTCTTGGGTACCCTGATGGGTGCGTTGCCAGGTCTTGGCCCAGCAAACGGCGTTGCGATCCTTATCCCGATCGCATTCTCTTTGGGTCTTGACCCAACCGGCTCTTTGATCTTGCTCGTGAGTGTTTACTACGGTGCGATGTATGGTGGCCGGATCAGCTCGATCCTTCTGAACATTCCTGGCGATGAGCCAGCGATGATGACCTGTCTCGACGGCTTCCCGATGGCCCAACAAGGTAAAGCGGGTGAAGCGCTGTCTCTATCCGGTGTTGCATCCTTTGTTGGCGCGTTCGTCGCGACCTGTGGTCTTGTTCTGCTGGCCCCTCAGCTGGTGAAAATCGCGTTGTTGTTCGGCCCGGCTGAATACTTCGTTCTATTCACAGTGGCCTTCGCGACCCTTGGCGGTATCTCATCCACCAACCAAGCCAAGTCTGCATTCGCAGCGGCACTGGGTCTTGGTATCGCGATGATCGGTTCCGACAGCCAAACAGGCTCTCAGCGTTTCACTTTCGACCACGTACACCTGTATGACGGCATCGACTTCCTGATCGCGATTGTTGGTCTGTTTGCATTGAGCGAAGTGTTCATCTTCCTAGAGCATCACCGCAGCAACCAGGGTGTTGCGCCTAAAGCAGCGACAGTTGGTCGTATTATGCCAGACTTCGGCATGATCAAGCGCTGTATCCCATCTATGGCACGCGGTACTGGTCTTGGCTTCTTCTCAGGTGTTCTTCCAGGTGCGGGTGCCTCTTTGGGTTCCTTCTTGGCGTACTCCCTTGAAAAGCAAGCGGTTGACCGTGACGGTAAAACATTTGGTAAAGGTGACCCACGTGGTGTTGCTGCTCCTGAAGCGGGTAACAACGCGGCATCTGGTGGTGCATTGGTTCCAATGCTTGCGCTTGGTGTTCCAGGTTCCGGTACAACTGCGGTTCTCTTGGCTGTTCTCCTGCAGCTGAACATCACACCTGGTCCTCTGCTGTTCACAAAGAACCCAGACATCGTTTGGGGTCTGATCGCGGCACTGTTCCTTGCGAACTTCATTCTACTTGCGATGAACATTCCACTGGTTGGTATCTTCACACGCGTTCTGATGGTTCCAACACGGATCCTCATGCCAATCGTTGCGATGATTTCCTTTGTGGGCATCTACAGCATCACCGGCTCTTCTTTCGACGTGATGTTGATGGTTGGCTTTGGCATCGCGGGCTGGGTACTTCGTAAACTCGACGTATCTCTGGTTCCAGTGATCCTCGGCATCCTCTTGGGCAACCAAATGGAAGTGAACTTGCGCCGTGCGATGACAATCTCTGACGGTGACTGGTTCATCCTCGTAGGCAGCCCATTGGCTATCATTCTTTGGATGATCGCAATCGCGGGCTTTGTCCTTCCGATGATGATGGGCCGTCGCATGAAGAAGCGCATGGAATCTATGCGCGATACCGAAGAGTTCGTTGGCGACTAATCCTTAACAGAAACAACCGGTCCGCACCTGCGGACCGGCCCCTCAAGAAAGTGTCACGCTGCGTGACGAACTTAGGAGACAATTATGCGTATTATGACTTTGCCGTGTGACGGTATCGGCCCAGAGATTATGGCGGAAACGCTGAAGGTTGTTGAAGCGGCTAACCAGAAATTTGATCTTGGTCTGACTTTCCACGAAGAAGAGTCTGGCTTCAAAAGCCTCGAAAAGCACGGCATCACGCTGCGCGAAGAAGTTTTGGATCGCGCACGCACCGAATTTGACGGCGTGATCTTGGGCACACAGTCCCACATGGATTACCCACCGCTGGTGGAAGGCGGTCGTAACGTATCTGCAGGCTTCCGTATTGGTCTTGACCTGTATGCAAACGTTCGCCCAGCACGTACACGTGACTTTATCCCGAACAAAGCGCCAGACATGGATCTGGTGATCATGCGCGAAGCGACTGAAGGTTTTTACCCAGACCGCAACATGTTCAAAGGCGTTGGCGAAATGATGCCAGACGAGAACATGGCGTTGTCCGTACGTAAGATCACACGCCACGGCTCTATGCGTATCTGCCGCGAAGGCTTTAAGCTTGCGATGCAGCGTGACAAGAAGATCGCTGCGATCCACAAAGCGAACTCCTTCTTGATGACTGACGGTCTGTTCCTTGAGTGCTTCCGTGAAGTTGCGAAAGACTTCCCAGAAGTTGAAACAGAAGAGTTCATCGTTGACGCATTCGCAGCTCTGCTGGTGCGTAAGCCAGAAGCGTATGACGTTGTTGTTGCAACAAACTTCTATGGCGACATCCTGTCTGACCTTGCGTCTGAGCTGTCCGGTTCTTTGGGCCTTGCTGGCTCTATCAACGCGAACGCTGAAACAGGCCTGTGCTGTGCACAAGCACAACACGGTTCTGCACCTGACATCCAAGGCCAGAACGTTGCAAACCCAACGTCTCTGATCCTGTCTGCAGCGATGATGCTGACATGGCTGGGTGAGCAGCGTGGCGTTCAGAAATTGCAAGACGCTGGTGCAGCAATCGCCGCAGCGGTTGATGCAGTGATCGACGATCCTGCAAAGCGCACACGTGACCTTGGTGGCTCTGTAAACTGCGATGATTTCGGTACATTTGTTGCCGACGCCGTCGCAGCAGCCTAAGTCTCCCTTGGTCGACCTCCCTCAGGTCGACCAAATCTGGGTGGTGCTGGTCGGTCGGCGCCACCCAACTTAACTTTCGAGGAATTCAGATGTCGTCACATCCGCGCATTGCCCTGATCCATGCTACTCGAGTGGCGGTAGACCCAATAGAGACCGCAGCCAAAGAACTTTGGCCTGACGCTGAAACAATCACGATCCTCGAAGAAGGCCTGTCAGCAGATCGCGCAAGCGGTGCCGCGACCCTAGATGAGCTTAACGCTCGTATTGTGCGCCTTGCACGCTACGCAGAAGACATGCGACCTGACGGTATTCTTTATACGTGCTCAGCCTTCGGGCGTGGTATCGAAGAAGCCGCAGCAACGTCTGACATTCCAGTTCTTAAGCCTAACGAAGCAATGTTTGAGGCCGCCTTTTTGCAAGGTGACGACATTGCAATGATTTATACATTCGCGCCTGCCGCTGGTGGCATGGAAGACGAATTCAATGAAGAAGCGCAGCGCCGCCAATCCAACGCTAAGATCCGTTCGGTCTATGCGGAAGGTGCGCTTGATGCTTTGAAATCCGGAGACGCAGAAACCCATGATCGTCTGGTGGCCGAGGCCGCAAAGACGTTGGATTCAGCGGATGCAATCCTGCTCGCTCACTTTTCGATGGCCCGTGCCGCAGCTGCCGTTCGGGCGGTCACGGATGTCCCCGTTTTGACCAGCCCCGAAGCTGCTATTAAGAAACTTCAATCCGCATTGCGCGGAACGCCAGAATAAGGAACCTATCATATGCTGATTGGTGTCATTGCCGACGATTTCACAGGCGCAAGTGATATTGCCAACACTCTTGCAAAAGGGGTTGCCCCCGAAGGTGGTTTGGCGACTGCGCAGTTTCCGGGGGTTCCAACGAAACCAGCACCCGATCACGTAGAGG
Organism: uncultured Paracoccaceae bacterium; assembly: GCA_947498415.1. GTDB lineage: Bacteria > Pseudomonadota > Alphaproteobacteria > Rhodobacterales > Rhodobacteraceae > Cognatishimia. The sequence goes on along the minus strand of CANMKB010000001.1, from coordinate 115,907 downwards.
CGGGGGTAATTTCCCTCAAAAGCCGTACTGCGCCGATTGATGAAGCTGTGGCCGAAAGCCTTGCCGCTCTTGAGTGGTTGCTTGAGCAGGGGTGTCAGCAAATCATTTTTAAGTACTGCTCGACCTTTGATTCAACCAGTGATGGCAATATTGGCCCGGTGGGCCAAGCGCTTGCGCTTGCGATGAATGCCCGCGGCGTTGTGGTTTGCCCCGCATTCCCAACCGTGGGTCGCACGGTTTATCAAGGGCACCTGTTTGTCTTTGACAAATTGCTAAGTGAAAGCGGGATGCAAAACCATCCGCTTACGCCCATGACAGATCCAGATATTCGCCGCTTCCTGTCCTTGCAAACAGAATGGGGCGTGGGCCATGTTGCGCAGGCTACTGTGAATGCAGGGTCTGATCGTGTCGCCCAGGCGCTGGCCGAGGACGCAAGCGCTGGAAATATGTTCTCCGTTGTGGATGCGACATCCGACGAAGATTTGCTGACCATCGGCGAAGCGTTGCAAGACGCATCCCTGATCACTGGTGGCTCTGGCATCGCGCTTGGTTTGCCGCGCAACTTCATCCGCAAACGTTTAGCGCGTGGCGGTGAAACGACACTGGACGCACAAGCTGGCCCGGATGCGATTTTGGCCGGGTCTTGTTCTGGCGCGACGCGCGGGCAAGTGGATCTGCACGAAGGTGCCCACCCATGTTATGCGATTGACGTGCCTAAGGTTATGTCTGGTGATATCACCGCTGAAACGCTGGTGAACTACATTGTCGAACATCAAGGCAAGCAGCCGTTGGTCTACTCTTCCGGCACGCCTGAAGCGGTGAAAGAAATTCAAAACACCTACGGTCGCGAGAAAGTCGCGGCAACGCTTGATGCGTTGTTTGCAGACACGGCGCGCCAACTGATCCAAAACGGCTATCGTAAGATTGTCGTTGCTGGTGGTGAAACATCTGGTGCTGTTGCACAGGCTGTGGCCGAGGAACTTGGCAACCCAGCGATGCAAATCGGCCCGGAAATTGATCCGGGTGTGCCTGTTCTAAAAGTGGGTGAGACAGACGCTGTTCTGCTTGCCTTGAAATCCGGTAACTTTGGCGCCCCTGATTTCTTCAGCAAGGCGTTGTCTATCATGGGAACGAAGTGATGAATCCAGCTGAACTCAAAGCGCGCGAGGATATGGCGCGACTGTGTAAGTCTATGTTTGATCGTGGGTTTTCCGTTGGAACCGCAGGCAACGTTTCGGTGCGATTGGAAGATGGGATCTTGATGACCCCGACCAATGTGACCTTGGGCGACCTTGTGCCAGAGCGGATTTCCAAGATCGATCTGGAGGGCAACCACGTGGGTGGGGATCGCCCAACTAAAGAAGTCTTTTTGCACCAGGCTTTTTACGAAACACGCCCAGAGGCTGGGGCCGTTGTACACCTGCATTCGACTTGGGCGACTGCGCTGTCTTGCCTTGCGGATGTTGACCCAGATGATTGCGTTCCACCGCTTACGCCATATGTGGTCATGCGGGTTGGTACGGTGAAACTTGTTCCATACGTCAAACCAGGTGATCCGAAGTCTGGCGAATTGATCCGAGACCTTAATGGTAAATACGCCGCTGTTTTGCTTGGCAACCATGGCCCCGTTGTCAGCGGCAAAAACCTGTTCTCTGCCGTATGTGCTGCAGAAGAGCTGGAAGAAACAGCTAAGCTTTTGGTCGCGCTGCGCGGTCAGAAAACCAAGCTTTTGTCAGACGAAGACGTTGCTGACCTAAAAGCCACCTTCGGAACGATTTGAGGCCATCATGAAAACAGCGGATCTCATTGATGATCATGCGGACAAAATGCAATTGGTGCATTTGCCGTTTCGAAAGTTTGGTCAAAAGGCATTTATCGGCGGTAAGATCGAAACCGTTAAATGCTTTGAAGACAACACCGTCATGCGCAAGTTGCTGCAATCCCCCGGGGAAGGCCGCATTCTGGTCGTGGACGGTGGCGCATCGACCCGCGTTGCCATTCTGGGTGACAAAATGGCGGGCTGGGCCATCGACAACGGTTGGCAAGGTTTGATCATTAACGGTGCAATCCGCGACAGTGTCGAAGTTGATGCAATGGATATCGCGGTCTTTGCTTTGGGCACATCGCCTGTGCGGTCTGCGAAAGAAGACTGGAGCCATGCAAAACGGGCCGTAACGTTTGGTGGCGTTCAGTTTGAATCCGGCGAATACGTTTATGCTGATGCAGACGGTGTTCTTTACAGCTCCGTAAACTTGATTTGAGCCTGAAGTCAGGTCAGATAGAGCCAATCGCAACTGTAGCCTGTGCTGCTTTGGGCGGTTGGCTTGTTTCTTTGACCGGCATCCCCTTGGGTTGGCTGATCGGGGCGATGCTGAGCGTCATTGTGATGTCTGCCTTTAAACTGCCAGTGCATCAGCCTCAGCGGGTGATGCCATTTGTGCGCGCTTCGGTTGGAACGATGCTTGGCGCATCGGTCACACTCAGCGTTCTACAGTCCTTATCCGATTGGTGGCCCTCGTTTCTGTTCATGGCGGTTGTCATGGTTTTGGGTGGGGTCCTGAACTATCAAATCATGCGTCGGATGTTCTCGTTTGGGAAGTCAGAGTCCGCGCTTTGTGCGGTGCCCGGCGGCATTGCCGAGTTGATCATGCTGAGCGAGTCTACGGGCGGTGAGCAGTGGCGCATTGCGATTGTACATGCGGTGCGTATTGCCCTTGCGATTTTGATCATTCCCATACTGGTCAGCTGGATCGCCGAAGATCACATCGTCAAAGACGCCGCCCCAGCGGGTATCGATTTGGATTGGATAGATGCCGCTTGGTTTGGGCTTTGCGTGGCTGTGGGTGTGTTGGCCAACCGTCTAACCTTTATTCCGGCACGGATCGTACTTGTGCCGATGATTGTCTGCGCCGTGTTGCATGTGACCGGGGTGACAGACTTTGTTGTGCCGTCGCAATTCTCGAATTTGGTGCAGGTCTTTATCGGCATTAACGTCGGTGGACGGTTTGCCGGGATCGCACTGAACGTCTTGCTTAAGGTCGCTGCTGCAGCAGTTTGTGTGGTGACTTTGCAAATTACATTTGCGTTTGGGTCCGCCCTGCTAGCGGCGGATGTCTTGCAAGCTGATCCGATGACCTTGGCCTTGGCCTATGCGCCGGGAGGCTTGGCGGAAATGTCGCTGATTGCTGTCGCATTGGGGCAGGAGGTTGCGATCATTGGGTTCCACCATATTGCACGTGTCTTGGGTGCTTTGTTTACAGCGCCAATCATTTTGAAATCGCTTAATCGGAGGCCGTGATGTCTCAAAATCTGACCCATGAAACCATAAGTGGTGCCTTGAAAACCGTTGATCTGCCAAAGATCCTAGGGCCTCGATTGCAGCGCCTGCCACATGTTCTGCGTTTGCTTGCAGAAAACCACGTCCGCAATGGGGCTCGTGTTGACGATTTATTGACGGCTTTGGATGGGTGGCTCGCAGATAAGCCATCTCAGGCAGAGCTTACGTTTCGCCCCAATCGAATTTTGATGCACGACACCACGTGCACACCTGCGTTGGCCGATATTGCAGGTCTGCGCGACGCGGTGGCAGAGGCCGAAATGGACCCGAGTATTCTGGCCCCTACGTTGCCAGTGGAAGTGTCTGTTGACCATTCTCTGGCGGTGGATGTGTACGCGCAAACCGATGCGCCGACGATCAACCGACGTAATGAGATCGTACGTAACCGAGAGCGCTATGCCTTTATGAAATGGGCTTCGGTGAACATGGATGGCGTCACGGTGAACCCACCCGGCACCGGGATTATGCACACCATCAACCTTGAGCAATTGGCCACGCTGTTGGTGATCAACGAAGATGGATCAGCACATCCCGACATGTTGCTGGGAACCGACAGCCACACACCCATGATCAACGGTATTGGTGTTTTGGGGTGGGGCATTGGCGGTCTTGAAGCTGAAAGCGTGATGTTTGGCCAGAGCGTTTCACTGGCAGTGCCAACCGTTGTGGGGGTTGAGCTGACCGGCGCCTTGCGGGCTGGGGTGACGCCCACCGATCTCGCGCTTGTGGTGACGCAAAAGCTGCGCGAGGTCGGCGTTGCTGGCTGTTTTGTCGAGTTTTTTGGCGCCGGGGTCTCCACGTTGACCGCTGACGGGCGGTCTGTCATCGCCAACATGGCACCAGAGTACGGCGCATCAACTGGGTTCTTTCCTGCTGATGATGAAGTCGTTCGTTACCTGCAGCGTACAAATCGTCCAGACAGCCTGACGGGTTCTATTGCGCCGGTCTTTAAGCAAATGGGGCTGTGGTTTGATCCAACTGATCGCCCAAAGTTTGACCGCAGTATTGTGATCGACCTTGCGACCATTGGTACCCAGATTGCAGGGCCGCGTCGCCCACAGGATTGTTGCGCCCCTCGCGAGGCGCGTGCGCGTATTGAGACGGCTATTGGCCGACCTTTGCGTGATTACGACCTAGACGCTTCGACGGGCACAAACGAGGTGCCGGACGGGGCCGTTGGTGTTGCTGCGATCACGAGCTGCACAAATACCTCTGATCCAAGACTGTTGATTTCTGCGGGGCTATTGGCCCGAAAGGCGCGTTCCTTTGGTCTACGCCCACCGCATTGGGTTAAAACATCTTTGGCGCCCGGATCTCCATCTGCGCGGGCCTATTTGGAGCGTGCTGAGCTGTCAGATGATCTTGATTTCGTGGGCTTTAGCATCGTTGGTTTCGGCTGCACGACCTGTATCGGGAACCCCGGCCCATTGCCTGAGGTGATCGAAGGCGCCTTGACCGAGGGCAAGGCCATCAGTGCGATCTTGTCTGGCAACCGAAACTTCCCGGGTCGTGTGCATCCTAAGCTAGACCTTGGCTATCTTGCGTCTCCTCCGTTAGTGGTGGCCTATGCGCTAAAGGGAACGGTGCATGGTGACATCACAAAAGACCCAATTGGGCGCTCGCCTGATGGGCAAGATGTTTATCTGTCAGATGTCTGGCCAAGCGAAGCAGAGATTGATGCGGCTTTGGCAATGGGATTTGAACCGGCTGATGTGCCTCAGGCCTTTTCTGAGGCGTGGAAAAGCAAACAATGGGAAGAGATCATTGCCCCTAAGGCGGCGCAGTTCCCGTGGGACCCAGAATCTCGTTACCTAAGACGACCAAAATTCGCGTCTCTCAAGGAAACCTCGCGTCTGGGTCAGTACCGGGCAGCACCATTGCTGGTGTTAGGGGATGACATGACAACTGACCACATTTCCCCAGCGGGCTGGATCGACCCGAACAGTGCCGCTGGCGCATGGTTGATTGAACGCGGGGGCGATCCGAAAGATCTAAATGTCTATGCGGCCTATCGCGGAAACTGGGAAGTCATGGTGCGGGGTTTGTTCACCAACCGCCTTGCGATCAACTATTTGCAAGACGGTCTAGCACCCGCCCATACGGTGATAGACGACGGCACACCGCGCCCTGTTTATGAAGCGTCTCAAATGCTTATGGATCGGGGGCAATCGACAGTGATCTTGGCGGGCGAACGCTATGGCATGGGATCAAGCCGTGACTGGGCCGCCAAAGGGGCAGCGTTGTTAGGGGCCCGCGCGATCATCGCAAATGGGTTTGAGCGCATTCACCGCACCAATCTGATTGGGATGGGCGTACTACCGCTTCAGATCATCGACGACTTTGTGCCCAAAGACGCTGGGTTGACGCCGCTTGATCGGTTCGAGGTGAATATCCCGAATGATCAGCTCAAACCGCTATTGGAAACCGATGTGATTTTACATTCTACGGATGGCCTACAGCGCAAAATACGCTGCCGAGCCGCGGTGGAAACTTGGCAAGATGTGCACACCCTTCAGTGTGGAGGTATTTTGCCCGCGATTTTGCAGGATTTAACCAAAGGTAAGGAAGCTCAGGCATGACACAAAAATACGCGCCAGACGCGCTACAGCAGTTTGCAGCGCAAGTTTTCTTTAACGCCGGTTTGCCAGAAGATGATGCAAAGATCATTGGTGAAGATTTGGTCAAAGCCAATCTGCGGGGCTTGGATTCTCATGGTGTGTCGCGCATCCCGATGTATCTAGAGCGTCTTGCAAAAGGCGTGGTTAACCCGACACCAAACATTCAAATCGAGCACATTACGCCTGCCGTATCGCGCGTGGATGGTGACAATGGCATGGGGTTTCTTGCGTCACACATCGCGATGGAAGAGGCGATGCGCTTGGCTGATACGTTGGGTATTGGGCTTGTGGCGGTGCATCGTTCCACCCATTTCGGGATGAGTGCTTTGTATGTTGAGCAGGCTTTGGAAAAGAATTTTGTGTCGATGGTGTTCACCAATTCCTCGCCCGCTTTGGCGATGCATGGTGGGCGAAGTGCCTTTCTTGGGGCCGCGCCCATGGCCGCGGGGATTCCCGGCGGCCCAAACAGCAAACCTTTTGTTATGGATATGGCGATGACCGTCATCGCGCGTGGCAAAATACGCCTGGCCGCGATGCGGGACGAACCCATTCCAGAAGGGCTTGCGCTGGATGTAGAAGGGCGCCCCACCACCGACGCATCTGATGCGTTTAAAGGTGTGTGTCTTCCATTTGGTGGGGTAAAAGGCTCTGTTCTTGCAACCATGATGGATTTGATGGCGGGTGCGCTCACCGGTGCGAATTATGGGGGGGATGTCAAAAGCCTGTATTTTGATCATTCTGAACCTCAAAACGTGGGCCATTTGTTCTTTGCGATTAAGCCTGATTTGTTCATGGCACTTGAGGATTTTGAAGGGCGCATGGACACATTCCATTCTCGTATCAAAGACTTGCCCAAGGCGGCTGGTGTTGATGAAATTCTGATGCCGGGTGAGCCGGAAGAGAAAACGGAAGCATTGCGGTCAGCAGAAGGGCTGCCAATCACGGATAACGTGATCAGCGATCTAAGCGCGGTTGGTGAAAAATTCGATGTGAACTTTCCAGCGGCACTAGGTGGGTGATCTACATCTTCATCACACGGCTGATTTGGCACGAAAGCGGGCGCAAACCCTAAGTTTGCGCACCGCCTGTTGAATATGTCTGTACCTTTCCGCGAAAATCGCTCAAAATGACTAGCTATTACTAGTGTAAGAAGAGTCGAGGGTCAGAGTTATCGCTGGAGTCACTGCCAAGCAGCGCATTTACGATCATTTTGTTCACCGGCTACGCACGGGAGAACTAAAGACTGGGCAGCAACTGCCCACCGAAAAACAGATTGCAAAGCAATTTGAAGTCAGTCGCTCGACAGTTCAGGCCGTGATGACACGCTTGTCCCTCGAAGGATTGGTGAGACGTCAAGCTGGGCAGGGCACTTTCGCGGGTCGTGTCGAGGATGATATGAAAGTCCGCGTGAATCTGGACATTCACAACATTCAATCCTTTGAAAATGAGATGGCGGTATCTGGCGATCACGTGAGCTATCGTCTCATTTCCTTTACCCGGACATCTGCGACACCATTGGTGGCGTCTAAGCTAGGTGTAGCGGTTGGCACTGAGGTAAACACGCTGCATCGCTTGCGCCTTGTTGCGGAAGATTGCATTGGATCGGAAGTGCGATATTTTTCCCCAGACATTGTCTTGGATGTTTCCGCGCACGCCTTAGAAGTGCAGGGCGGGCATGAGTTGATTGAACAAGGCTTGGGGCTGCGAATTGGTCGAATTGACGCGGCACTTCGTGCCGTTGTGGCGACAGATGATCAGGCTGAACTGATGAATATTGCGACAGGAGCGCCACTGTTGGTGCGCTCCCATACCTTGTTTACGGAAGATGAGAGTGTCATCCTGCACGGTGAATCTTTTTATGTTGAACCATTTTCATTCCGCTACACCGCAACGGTGCGTGGGTCTTAAAATCCGAACAAATTCAAGGATGTATCGCGAGTGATGTCGCGAAATTCTGCCTCAGTTCGTGACCATTTTTTAAGGCACTCAAGGGACAGTTGGTCATCAATCGGCATAAACGGTTCGATCTCGGTGATGGGGCGGGCCGCGCGTTCAACTGATTTACCTGTATGTGGCCAGTCGCTGCCCCAGATCGCTCTGCCTTTGGATGCTGCAAGCATTTGAGGCATCAGCTCGTCCAACCCGATATAGTCATCTGCGTAGTCAACGACTCGGCAAAGGCCAGATGTCTTTAAGATGACGTTCGGGAGTGACAGCACTTCTAACAATTGCTCAAAGGTGTCATCGAAGTTCTCGGTCCCCAGCTTTAATCCTGCGCAGTGATCTAGGATCATAGGGCGACCAGAATTTGCGATGGATTTTTTGAGGGAAATGATCACGTCCGCTGGCAGGAAAATTTGCAACATCAGGTCTGTGCCAGACACATGATTGTTCAATGCGCTCAGTTGGGATTCAGCAAGTTCGATCCCGGTTATGCCACTTGTTTTGAGATTGGCGCGAAGACCGCGAACGCCATTCTTCATCAAAGTTTGCAACTGATCTTTATCATGGGTCTTTGGCTCTACCACAGCGATTGCACGCGCGCTCTCTTGCCCAAGAACCTCTACCGCCTCTAGCGTCGCACGATTGTCTGCACCGTAGGGGCTTGGCTGAACAATAACCACTTTCTCGGCCCCGATTCGATCCATGTGAGATGCCAGTTTCTCTACATTCGCGTCTCCCGGCGTGTAACTCCGAGGTTCTGCGTAATCGTATTTTTCCGGAGCGAAAACATGTACATGTGCGTCGATCACCGAGAAATGAGTGGTCATTTGATTATATATCCATACATTTGACTTGCGTTGCCGGTATTATTGCTTTTATGTTTATTAAAAAGCAATGTGAGAATGTACTATGTTCTTTAACCCACCCGAAGAATTGACCGCCGAGGTCTTTGCGCAAGTTCCAGAAGAGCTGGCGCCAAAAGGTGGTTCTGAGTGGGGCAATGTGCAACACCCTGGAAAGAACTTTCGCGCGTTCCTAGAAGGCCCGTCGTTTGATCGTGATGGCAATCTGTATTGTGTCGACATTTGCCACGGCCGGATTTTGCGCTGCGATAAAGAAGGTCAATTCTCGGTCGCTGCAGATTACGATGGCGAGCCAAACGGCCTTAAAATTCACAAAGACGGACGGATTTTTATTGCGGACCATGCCCATGGTATCATGGTGATGGATCCGGTCAGCGGAAAGGTTGAGCCGTTTTTGACCCGCCCGGCGCTTGAACGGTTTCACGGGCTGAACGACCTGCACTTTGCATCCAATGGCGATCTCTATTTTACAGACCAAGGTCAAAGCGGATTGCAATCTGCACATGGCCGTCTGTTTTGTCTGCGTGCATCCGGGGAACTGGATTGCCTGATCGACAATATTCCAAGCCCGAACGGCTTGGTGCTCAACGAAAACGAAAGCCAATTATATCTTGCTGTCACACGCATGAATGCTGTGTGGCGCGTTAGGTTTCTTCCCGGAAGTCGGACCGTCATCAAATCAGGCACCTTTATTCAGCTATCCGGTGGATTAGCTGGCCCCGACGGTCTGGCTCTGGGAGAGAATGGCGAATTGATCATTGGCCACATGGGGCTTGGCACCGTTTGGGTCATGAGCCGCCTTGGTGAACCGATGTATCGCATCCGTTCTCCAAAAGGAATCTTAACTGCCAATTGCGCCTTTGGAGGCCCCGAAGGCCGTCACCTTTATATCACCGAAGCCGAAAGCTCTTCGATCCTACGGGTCGAATTGCCCTTCGCCGGAAAGAAAATGTTTGCACATAGTTAACTACGATCCGCTGGGGAGCGGTTCGATTGGGAGGATAAAATGCTTAGGAAACTAGATGACGTTTTATGCGTCATAGAAGACTGGATCATGGTGGGCTTGTTTATAGCCGGCCTTGTCATGGCCTTCTTACAGGTCGTTTTGAGATACCTGTTCAACACCGGCATTCATTGGCTTGAGGCGGGCCTTGTTACAGCTTTGATTTGGGCCATGCTTTTTGGTGCGGTACGTGCGGTACGTGATGGTTTCCATCCACGTGTTGATCTTCTGCCAAGCTTGGTGTCGCCAAAGGTTCGTGCAGTGTTGAACTTTATGGCAATCGGATCGGCATTCTTGTTGTCTTCCTATGTGCTGATTGACTCAGTCTTCTATGCGAAGTTCTTGAACATGATCAATGCTTTGCACCCTGAGCTCGGGATCAAACTGTTTTACCCGTTTTTGATTATCCCAGTGATCACCGTTCTTATGACTCTGCGCTATGGGCTGCTGATCTACACCTTGTTCTATAAGCCAGATGCACATGCACCTGAAGATCAATTCCGTGACCATATTGGCGCCAAATATCAAAAGGGTATCGTAGAATGATTGTTCTTACCCTCGTTATTGCATTCTTTGCACTTATCGTTATCGGCGCACCGATTGCTGTTGCACTCGGCGGGTCGGCGCTTGTTAGCTCAATGTTGTTTTCCCCGATCGCGGATGGGATTGTTGGGCAAAAGTTTTTCTCGAACCTGAACCACTTTACGCTTATGGCGATCCCGTTCTTCTTCCTCGCTGCAGGATTGATGGAACGCGGTGGTCTGGTGCAGCGTTTGGTTGGCTTTGCGCAAGCATTGGTAGGTCACTTGCGTGCCGGTCTCGGCATGACAACGGTTCTAACGTGTATCTTCTTTGCGGCGATTTCAGGCTCTAGCCCAGCAACCGTGGCCGCTGTGGGTAACATCCTGTATCCATCCCTTAAAAAAGAAGGTTATTCAGACAATTACGCGATTGGTGCTTTGGCAACGTCCGGCTCCATCGGCATTCTGATCCCACCGTCCATTCCGTTGATCTTGTATGGTTTTGTGACAGAGACCTCGATTCCTGCGCTGTTCTTGGCAGGCATCATCCCTGGCATTCTATATGGGTCTTTGTTGCTCTTCACTGCACGCTTCCTTGCGATCAAAGAAGGCATTCAAGTCCGCGAAAAGGCGACCCGCAGCGAGCTGCGCTCTGCCTTTGGGTCCAGTATTCCAGCGTTGTCTTTGCCTGCGTTTATCGTCATCGGCATCTACGGTTTCCCAGAGTTCACACTCTTTGGATATTACTACGACGGTGGTGCAATCTTTACGCCAACCGAAGCGGCTGCTGTCTCTGCTGTGCTGGCCATGTTCATCGGTTTCTTCATCTACCGTGAGCTGACATTCCGTGAGTTCCTGAAGGTGACAGCGGAAACTGGTCCACGTGTTGGTATGATTTTCTGGATCACTGCAAACGCTTTGTTGTTTGGTTTCTTCCTAACCAAGATCGGCGTTCCTGCCGCGATGGCGCAGTTCGTGCTCGACATGAATGTTTCACCCATCGTGTTCTTGCTCTGTGTGAACGTGTTGCTCGTGATTGTAGGCTTCTTCCTTGAAGGTGTTCCTACGATCCTGATTTTCTCGCCGCTGCTTGTGCCAGCTGCAGAAAGCCTTGGCATCGACCCAGTTCACTTTGCGATCGTGATGGTTGTGAATATCGAGCTTGGCCTGATCACACCGCCGGTTGGCATCAACCTGTTCGTCGCAAGTTCGATCTCTGGTTTGCCCGTTCTTTCAGTCTTCAAGGCGACGCTGCCTTGGATGCTCGCAACGATCATCACGCTGATGATTGTCACATTCTTCCCGCCGCTATCACTGTTCCTGCCGGGACTATCGTAGTGACGCGAATGATTACTAAGAAGTGTTAAAACATAACAAGGAGGAGAGGATTATGTTCCTTAAGCACGCAAAAACAGTAACGGCTGCACTCGCAGTTACACTGGCAGCCACGGCTGCATCGGCAGAAGTCAAAATGATTATGTCGAATGACAACAACAACAAAGGTCTGAAGGGCCAGACCTTTGAATATCTGGTTTCTCAACTTGAAGAGCGCCTGGGTGACAAAATCGACGTGGAAATGCACCACGGCGGTACATTGTTCGACCAGCAGTCCCAAATTCAGGGCCTACAGTTGGGTGGCGCTCATATCATTTCACCAACCGCGGGTATTTACAGCTCTGTAAACCCAAAGGTTGCGGCTCTGCAGCTGCCGTTCCTGCTCAACACTCCCGAAAAGATCCAGGCGGCAGTTGCAGATCCACTTGTACGTGATGCGATCATGCCAGGCCTGAACAACCAGAACATCGAGGTTGTTGCGGTTTGGATGAACGGTCCGCGTGATCTGGGCTATAAAGCGCAAGACCCAATCCTGCTGCCAAGCGATGCAGAAGGTCTGAAGGTTCGCGTTCAGTCTGCACCGATCTTTGTAAAAACATGGGAAGCGATTGGCGCGAACCCTGTAGGCATCAACTGGTCAGAAGCGCCAACTGCTTTGCAACAGGGTGTGATCGACGCGGGTGAAGTGACACCAAACTCCTGGCGTGGGTCTTCCACATACCAGTTTGTGGATCACATCACGATGACTGATCACCAGTATTCCTTCTACCTTGTTGGTGCGAACAAACAGTGGTGGGATGGTATTCCAGCGGCTGAAAAGACTGAAATCAACGCAGCTCTCGCAGCAGCAACCGAGTGGAACATGGCGAAGAACGTTGAAATCAACGGTTCTGCGGCAGAGTTCATGGCCGGTGAAGGCGTTGGCATTCACTACCTGACAGACGAGCAGCGCGCAGCTTGGGCTGAAGCAATGAAGCCTGTTTGGGAAGAACTGGGCAACGGCCTGGTTGGTGACGAAGTCATGGACCGTCTGAAAGAGATTGCTGGCGTAAGCTAAGCTTTCGTCTCTAAAGAAATTGAAGGGGGTGGCACTTTTGGTGTCACCCCTTTTTCGTTGTTTTGCTTTAATTGATTTCTACATCGCTGGGCCCGCGGACTTGTGAAAGATCACTGGCGCCTATCTGTGCCATAGCGATGGAAAGTTCATCGCTGAACACATCCCAGATGCGATGCAGGCCAGGTTCGCCAGCCGCTGCAATTGCAAACTGTAGTGTGCGGCCAAAGAAACAGTAGTCAGCCCCAAGCCTCATCGCCTTTAGAACGTCTTCTCCACTGCGCAATCCGCTGTCAAAGAACAGAGGAAACTGATTGCCAACGGCCTTGCGTATCTCTGGCAAGGCGTCGATGGGCGCTGGCGCACTTTCTAGCTGGCGTGCGCCATGGCTGGAAATTTGAATAGCATCCACGCCGTATGATTGCAGCTTGGTCGCGTCGTCTTTGTACAGCACGCCTTTCACCACAAGGTTGCCCGGCCACGCGTCGCGTAAGTGTTTTAGGGTTTCCCATGTTGCCATGGCTCGACTTTCAGTGCGGTCAAACTCAAAGCCATTTTTTGCAAAGTTCGCCAGTGTTGGCTTCCCCGCTTTGAGCGTGGCGAGGGACCAGCGGGGATGGCAGGCGAAATCCAAGAACTGACGCGGCCCCAATTTGAACGGCATTGAAAAACCATGTCGCAGCTCTCGGGGGCGGCGCCCGACCTCGGGTACGTCAAGGGTGAGGACCAGGGTTTCGAAACCCGCAGCCTGTGCCCGTTTGACAAGTTTAAAGGTATGTGTGCCATCACCGCTGTAATACAGTTGGAACCAAGCATGCCCTTCAGCCACCTCAATGATCTTTTCCATCGGGGTTGAGGCGACCGTTGAGACACAATGCGGGATCTCATATTGCGCTGCGAGGCGGGCAAGCATGAGATCAGCCCCCGGTGCTGACAAGTTGCACATGCCCATCGGTGCAATACCGAAGGGGCGCTGTGCCGCTTGGCCAAACAGAGATTGGCTGAGGTTGCGGGTGCTGACATCCCTTAATACGCGCGGCGTCAGCGTCACCGCATCAAGCGCCTTTCGCTCGCGTCGGGCCCCGGTTTCTTGACCCGCAGCCCCATCGATGTAGTCAAACACCATCCATGGCAGCCGCCGCTTGGCGAGGCGGCGGGCGTCTTGAGCGCAGTGGATCGCCTTAGAAGTCATTCGCGCGGGTTCACGAACTGGGTGTGCTGAGTGATACGCATGACCTCAGCCTATGGCGCTGAGATCAAAGGTTTCATTTGGGAAATACTTTGCAAGGCGCACATCTGCGGCGCGGGCGTGTCCTTCCATGCCTTCAAGGCGTGAAATCCGTGCAGTCGCCTCGGCCACGCGTTTAGATGCTTCGCGGGTGCTGCGCTGCCATGTGACAACTTTCATGTACTTATGAACGCTTAGGCCACCGGTATAGCTTGCGGCCCCCGACGTTGGGAGGACATGGTTCGTGCCCGTTGCTTTGTCGCCGTATGAAACAGTGGTTTCTTCACCAAGAAAGAGTGACCCGTAGCAGGTCAAGCGATCTAGCCACCAGCCGAGATCATTGGCCTGTACTGTGAGGTGTTCGGGGGCATAATCGTCGGAACATGCTGCCATTTCTTCTCGGTCAGAGCACAGGATCACTTCGGCATAGTCGCGCCACGCTGCAAAGGCATTTTCCCGGTTTATGTCTGGCAGGTCGTCGATCAATTTCGGCACAATTTCCATGACCTTTTCGGCCAATGGTTTGTTGTCTGTCACCAACCAAACCGGTGAGTTATAGCCATGCTCGGCTTGTGACACCAAATCTGTAGCTACGATATGCGCATCGGCGTCTTTATCTGCAAGAATCAAGCTGTCGGTGGGGCCTGCGATCATATCAATGCCGACGCTTCCAAACAGAATGCGCTTGGCCTCGGCGACGAATTGATTGCCGGGGCCCACAAGGATGTTTGCTTTGGGAAGGCCAAACAGGCCATACGTCATCGCGGCAACGCCCTGTACACCGCCCATTGCCATGATTTTGTCAGCGCCGCAGATATGGGCCGCATAGATGATGGCCGGGGCGATGCCGATATCAGGGCGGGGTGGCGAGCAGGCTGTGATATGTCGGCAGCCGGCCACTTTGGCGGTGGTGACGGTCATAATTGCGCTGGCGATATGGCTGTATCGCCCGCCGGGCACATAGCAGGCCGCCGCATCAACCGGGATCGCCTTTTGGCCAGCCACAAAACCGGGTTGGATTTCAATCTCTACATCTGTGAGTGTCGATTTTTGGGTCTCTGCAAAGCGTTTCACATTGTCATGTGCGAATTGGATATCTGCCTTTAGCTTTTCGGGAACCTGCGCAATCGCCGCGTCGATCTCTTCTGCGGTCAACAGAACATTGCCTTCATAGCCATCAAACTTTTTTGCGTATTTTAAGGCTTTTGCGTCGCGGCCTTCGCTTATATCCGCGAGGATAGTTTTCACAGTCGCGTGGACTTCTGAAGCATCAGATTTCGCGGAGAGCGTCGCTTTTTTCAGATATTCAACTGTCATTGCCAAGTGCTTTCAAACGTGGGTTTCAGACCGCGCGGCGACCATCTTGTTCGGGTGCGTTGGGGTTTTCTGAGAGGAGTGTAGGCCCTTGATCGAGGTTTTGCAGGCCTCGTCAGACAGGTGTTGATTTTCTTTATTGAGATATTGGGAAGATGAAAGTTCTGCCGTGGATCACTGACTCGACTCTGCATGTGGGAGGAATTATAAAGAACAAATAGGGAACATTTGGTGTTTGTCATGTTCGATGGGATATCGCGTCGTATCGTTTCATTATGGTTTCCCCGGCTCTCTAGTGACCGGGTTTTGCGGCAATGTCCGATTGAGGGGCCGTTTGCACTGACGCTTAAGCAGAACAATGCGAACAGGATTTACTGTTTGAATACAGAAGCTTTACGGCAGGGGCTTGAGCGGGGGATGGCGTATTCAGATGCGCGTGCTTTCTGCCCTGATCTGCAAAGCGCCCTGGCAGACCCACGACAAGACCATCGTTTTCTTCATGTGCTGCGCCGTTGGGCCACGCGGTATTGCCCATGGGTGGGCCTTGAAGGGGAAGACGGGCTTGTTTTGGATATTACAGGGTCGACTCACCTCTTTGGTGGGGAAGAGATGCTGTTGGCGGATATGCGGCGGCGTTTGGCACGGGCCGGATTTGCGGTGCAGGTCGGCTTGGCGGAGACGCGTGGTGCCGCTTGGGCCTTGGCGCATTATGGTGAAGGCGTTGCCAAAAGCCATGAGACGCTGAGTGCCATTGGGGGCTTGCCCATTGCGGCCCTGCGTCTAGAAGAAAAGGATTCAATTGCCTTACAGCGCTTGGGTCTTAGGCGCATTTCTGATTTGGCAGGCACCCCGCGTGCGACGGTGGCACAGCGGTTTGGGCCGGGGGTGTTGCTGCGGTTGGATCAGGCGCTGGGCGCGCAATCCGAAGAGATTTCACCGCTGGCGGACCCACCGCACTACGGCGTACGGCTGACTTTCCCAGAACCAATTGGCATGACCGATGATGTCATGGCGGGCACAGCGCGACTGCTTGAGACATTGTGCGATAAACTGAAGGCGCAACAGGCTGGCGCCAGAGTTCTATGTTTGACGTTGGATCGGGTGGATCATGACAGCCAGCAGGTTGAATTACGTCTGGCGCGGCCCTTACGAGATGCGCGGCGCATATTACCCCTCTTTGAGCGTGGCATAGGCGAGGTTGAGGCTGGTTTCGGCATTGAGCGTATGCGGCTGGAGGCCACTCAGGTGGAACCTTTGCCCGTAGAGCAGATCGGCCATATCTCTGTCGCGCCCAAAGGGCAGTTGGAAGATCTGATTACCAAGATAGGTACACGGATCGGGCTGGATAACATCTATCGGTTCCAACCCGCGAACAGCCATACACCAGAGCGCAGCTTTATTATTGCCTCTGCGGCCTTTTCAGAGCCTGAGGCAGGATGGAAGCACACGGCGCCTCGGCCCGTGTTCCTTTTTTCTCCCGAAGCGATTGCGGGCAGAGGTCGCACCCCGCCGATGCGGTTTCGGTGGCGGCGCATGTCCTTCAGCACGGGGCGGGCCACAGGGCCCGAGCGCATCGCGCCTGAGTGGTGGCTTGAGAACGAAGGTTGGCATTCTGGTGTGCGTGATTATTGGCGTGTCGAAACTCTGCAAGGGCGGCGGTTGTGGATGTTTTATACGCCGCAGAATCCCAGTTGGTTTGTGCAGGGAGAGTTCGCATGACGTCCCCCACTCGAAAAGCCGCGCCCGATCTTTGGCAGTCTGGTCAAGACTACGCGGAACTGTGTGTCACAACGAATTTCACATTCTTAACGGGGGCGTCGCACCCCGAAGAATTGGTGGTGCGTGCCGCAGAGTTGGGATTATCGGCGTTGGCGATCACAGATCGAAATTCGCTGGCGGGTGTCGTGCGGGCCTGGAGCGCGTTGAAAGAGCTGCAAAGAGAAACAGAAGAGGCTATTCAGGTGCGCTCTCAGCAGCGGGTGGATGCGTCTTCCCGGAGAAGTGTGGATCAAGGAAACCCCATCGCAAAGCCGCAGACTGTAAAGCTGCCAAAGCTGATTGTCGGATGTCGCATCGTGCTGTGTGATAGCGCGGTTGAGTGGGTGGCGCTGCCGCGGAGCCGGGCGGCGTACCATCGTTTGGCGCGTCTATTGACGCAAGGAAAACGCCGGGCAGAAAAAGGAACCTGCACACTTTATTTCAAAGATATGGCGCAGGGATGTCAGGACATGACGTTGATTGCCCTGCCGCAGTCCAGTCTTGAGGAGGCGCGTGGCGATGTTCAAAAGATGCGGCGCTGCTTTCCTAATCACGTCTTTTTAGGCGCTGTGCCACAGTATGACGGCAGTGATCAGGCGTATTTCAGGGCCTGTGCCCAGCTTGCGCAGAAAACCTGCACCCCCATGGTGGCTGTGGGGGATGTGCTTATGCATCGCGCCAACCGTCGGCAGTTGGCCGACGTGCTGACCTGTATGCGTGAGCATCTGACGATTGATCAAATCGGGACAAAGGCTCTGCCCAATGCCGAACGCCGGTTGAAATCTGGGGCGGATATGGCGCGGCTGTTTCGCAATTATCCCGGGGCGCTGCGCCGTACACTCGAGATTGCTGATAAATGCAGTTTTGACCTGAAAGAACTGTCTTACGAATACCCCGATGAAGTCGCCAGCGGAGAGCCTCCGCAGGCGCGACTGGAACGTTTGGCTAAAGAAGGCATTCTACGGCGCTACCCAAACGGGCCATCAGAAAAAGTGCTAACCTTAATGAAAAAAGAGCTGGCTGTGGTCGCGGATCTGGGGTTTCCGGCTTATTTCCTGACAGTCCACGACATTGTTCAGTTCGCGCGGTCGCAGGGTATTTTGTGCCAAGGGCGCGGCTCTGCGGCGAACTCTGTGCTCTGTTATCTGCTGGGCATCACGGATGTGGGCCCTGAACAAATTTCCATGGTGTTTGAGCGGTTTGTCTCGAAATATCGGGGAGAGCCGCCTGATATCGACGTGGATTTTGAGCACGAGCGGCGTGAGGAAGTGATCCAGTGGATTTATGAAAAGTACGGCCGTCACCGTGCCGGGCTTTGCGCAACGGTCATTCATTTTCGATCTCGTGCTGCGATCCGTGAGGTCGGCAAAGTCATGGGGCTGAGCCAAGATGTGACGGCTGGGTTGTCGGGGCAAATCTGGGGCATGTCTAACGGAGGTGTTGATCTGGATAGGGTGCGTGAGTTGGGCCTGAACCTTGAGGATCGCCGCCTTATGCAAACCATTCGTTTGATCGGCGAAGTCATCGGCTTTCCGCGTCATTTGTCGCAGCATGTTGGGGGCTTTGTCATCACTAAGGGCCGCCTGGATGAGCTTTGCCCCATCGAAAACGCCGCGATGGAGGACCGCACGGTCATTGAATGGGACAAGGACGATATTGATGCCCTAGGCATCCTAAAGGTGGATGTTCTTGGCCTTGGAATGCTGAGCTGCATTCGTAAATCTTTCGAACTTTTGCAGCAGCATGACAATCACAGGCTTTCGATTGCGACAGTGCCGCAAGCGGATACTGCGACCTACGATATGCTGTGTCAGGCAGACGCGGTGGGCGTGTTTCAGGTGGAAAGCCGGGCGCAGATGAATTTCTTGCCACGGATGAAACCGCGCGAATTTTACGATCTGGTCATCGAGGTAGCGATTGTGCGCCCCGGACCCATTCAGGGCGGCATGGTGCAACCTTACATTAAGCGCCGCCAAGGGCTTGAAGAGGTGCATTACCCTTCGCCAGAACTCGAAGAGGTGATGAAGAAAACCCTCGGCGTGCCGCTGTTTCAAGAACAGGCTATGAAAATTGCCGAAGTGGCCGCAGGCTTTTCCCCCGAAGAGGCAGACAGGCTGCGGCGTTCTTTGGCATCGTTCCGGCGTATGGGCACGATTGGTGTTTTCCGCGAGCGTTTCATCAACGGGATGCTTGAACGTGGGTATGAACCCGACTTTGCAGAGCGTTGTTTTTCGCAGATCGAAGGCTTTGCGGACTATGGCTTTCCTGAAAGCCATGCGGCGGCCTTTGCGATGCTGGCCTATGTGTCGGCTTGGTTGAAATGCCACCACCCGGCGGTGTTTGCCTGTGCTTTGCTGAACTCTCAGCCGATGGGGTTTTACGCGCCTGCCCAGATCGTTCGGGATGTGCGCGAACATGGTGTCGAGGTGCGGCCCATTTCAGTGAACGATTCCGAGTGGAACAATATCTTGCAGCGCCGCCCGGATGGCGCTTTGTCACTGCGGCTTGGGTTTCGCCAGATCAAGGGCTTTAAAGAGGAAGACGCCAATTGGATTGTGGGGGCGCGGGGCAATGGCTACCCAGACCCCGAGGCGCTTTGGCTACGGGCGGGGGTGCGCCCGGATGTCCTAAATCGGTTGGCTGAGGCTGATGCTTTTTCTGACATGGGACTGACTCGTCGGGCCGCGCTTTGGAAGGTGAAAGCGATCCGCAGCCAAAAGCCGCTACCGCTGTTTAGTGACCCGATTGATGGCGAAAGCCTCCTTGAGCCGCAGGTTGATCTGCCTGTGATGCATTTGGGTGAAGAGGTGGTTGAGGACTACGTTTCTATGCGGCTTACCCTACGCGCACATCCTATGGAGCTGTTGCGCCCCGCGATCCCAAACCTGACGCCACATGCCGCGTTACAGGATGTTCCGCTGGGGCGGCATTCTGTGTGCGGATTGGTTATTACCCGGCAAAGGCCGGGTACAGCTTCGGGGGTTATCTTTTTGACGCTAGAGGATGAAACCGGGGTGAGTAACGTGGTTATCTGGCCCAAGGTCTATGAACAGTTCCGCCGCACAGTGATGGGGGGGCGATTGTTAAAGGTCACAGGCTATCTGCAACGAGAGGGCATTGTGGTGCATCTGATTGCGCAAGACATTCAGGATATGTCACCAAAGCTTTCAGATTTGGGCCACCCGCTGGACGAGGCTATTGGTATTACACAGCCACAGGCGGATGATGCGCCCCGACGCAAGGCTTCGTCGTCTAGTGCACGTCACCCGCGGGAACAGGCAAAACGGCTCTTCCCAAGCCGGGATTTCCATTAATAAAAGGAAGGTACAACAGAGCCATTATCTTTGAAGTCGCCAGCTTTCTATTTGCGAAACAAGGAACACCACCTGTGTCGCCGCGGCATTCACATCGCCATTCATTCGAACATACACTTCGACTCCCATCGCGACTGTCAGCAGCATTCTGGCTGCCGGGGACGTCACAGCTAAGCTGGATCGTGGATCTTTTGCCGGCAGAAGCACGAGATCACATGGAACCAATGTTGGATGGTGCCTACGCCGATTGGGTGAAAACGCTGGCGGTCTAATTCACGACTCTTGCGGCATCACCATGGTGTCGCAAGACAGTTTGCCTGCGTCGGGCCTATCGATAAGGCTCGATGTGGTCGGCTGACAAAGCATAACCAATCTCGGCCAGTTGTGTCGACGTAGAGGCCGTGCCGAACATGCCAATCACATTCACAGGCTCATACAGGCCCTGAGTGTCATAGGGTTTATCCGTTGTCACAAACACCAATTGGTTGGCCGGGGGTGGTGGCACATGAACGCAGGCCCCGACATAGGGCACCAGAATAAACGCGGTGACCCCGGTGCCTTTGTAATCAATCGGCACGATGAAACCCGGCAAGCGAACGACTTCGCCGTTCCAATCGGTGCGAACGCCAGACGACGCGGGTTGTTGACTGATCAACGACGCAGAATCGTGTTGGATCAAACCTTGAAGCTCTGGCGGAAGAGCGGTGCTGCCCTCGGGCAAAAGATCGTCCCACTCTAGATCCACAAAGTCACGCGCACGGGCAGACCGGGGCATCAGAGGTAGGGCCGCGATCCCTGCGAGGAGTGAACGGCGATTTAGGTGCGTGTCTACCATTCGTAATATTCCATGCTTTCGGCGGTCAGATGGTACCCGGTTTGCGCAATATCAGTGTCGCTGATTTTCGCCTGCATGGTGCCCAAAACCCAAACCGCAGCCCATAGATCATCATCTGGCCAAGGGTCAGCAGAATGCACCAGAACAAGCTGATTGGGGGGCGGAGGAGGCGTGTGAATACATGCACCGACATAGGGCACCAAAAGGAAATCCTTTACACCTTTGCGGGTCACATCCAGCGGCAAGACAAACCCGGGCATCTTAATGGATGCGCCATCTAAATCCGTGTTTAGCTTTGTCGCGTTCTGATCGAAAATGGGGCGCCAGACGTCATTTTGTTCATCCAGAAACCCTTCGCCAATGATCTCGGAATAGGGCACACCTTTTGGAATAAGGTCATCCCATGTGATTTCACGATGGGTACGCGCAAAGGCGCTATGCGGGGCGGCCGCTATGGCGCCTAATGTTAGCAATGCCTGTCTTCGTGAAAGAGTCATTCGCCCGTCCAGCCGTTTCTAGGATTTGACCATCATACCATCTGCCAAAGACATTCGGTAGGCACGAAGGGCGGGGAGCATGCTCACAATTGCGCCAGCAAGCGCAACAGCGACAAGGGTTATCGCCTCTTGCGCAGAGGGCGCTGTGATCGGAAGCCATAGGCCATAAGCCTGATCCACGATCGGTTGGGCAATGAAAAGTCCTAGATACAGCAAGATGATACCCAAGAGGGCACCAATGGTCGAAAGGATCACCGCCTCGAGCATGAGCATACCCACAACGGTCAAGGGCCGCGCCCCCATGGCACGAAAAATTGCCATCTCGCGGCGCCGTTCGTTGAGGCCTGAAAAAATCGTCGCCATCATGCCGATCAAAGCGGTGATGACCACCATAGCGGAAACACCCAGTAGCGCCGATTCTGCGATTCCGACGATTTGCCAAAGCTCTTGCAACGCCACCCCCGGTAGCACCGCAAGCAGTGGTTCTTTGGGGTATTCATTGATCGCACGTTGCAAGCGAAACACTTGAAGGGGGCTTTTGACGCCAACCAAAGCTGCGGTGATGGCTTTGGGCTCTAGGTCCATCTCTCGTATGACCTCGACGGGGGTGGACGCCCCCGGGCGCTTGGCGCCTTGTTGCCAATCTACGTGAATGGCTTCGATGGCCTCTAGGCTTACGATGACCGTGCGGTCAACGGGGGTGCCGGTTTTTTCTAAAATGCCTGAAATGCGGAAGGGTTGGTCTTTGTGTTCGGTGAAGGATGCCAAGCCATGAGCAACCACAATTGGGTCGTTAACATCATAGCCCAAGGCCTTGGCCACATCGGCCCCAATGACCGCGTCAAACAGATCTGACATGACAGCGCCATTCTGCACCGCAAGAGAACGGCCGCCGCGGTATTTGTAGTGTTCGAAAAATGCCGCAGATGTGCCCATCACGCGAAACTGTTGGTGGCTGTCACCTAAGGAAATTGGAACAACCCAATCCACCTCGGGTCGCGTGGCGATGTCTTGGTAGGATTGCCAAGATACATTGTTGGTGGCGTTTCCAATCCGAAAGACCGAATAGAGCAAGAGCTGAACCGAACCCGACCGCGCACCAACGATCAGGTCAGTGCCAGAGATCGTATCGGCGAAACTGTTCTTTGCCCCTGTCCGCACCTTTTCGACGCCCATAAACAGCGCAACTGATAGCGCGATGGTTAGTATGGTCATGCTGACTGTCAGACCACGGGCCGCCAATGAACGAAGCGCAAGCTTAAAGATCATGGGCTGACCCTTTCGGACGTCAAAATGTCCTCAACTTTGAGGACAGTGTCGAAACGGTCGGCAATGCGGGGATCATGGCTGACCATCATCAGAGATTGGCTGTTTGCAGAAACTTCGGAAAACAGCATGTCTAGGAATGCAGATTGCGATGTCGCATCCAACGACGACGTGGGCTCGTCTGCGATGATCAGAGGCGGAGTCCCAATCAGCGCCCGAGCGACTGCAACTCGTTGCTGTTGCCCGACACTCAATGTGCCCGCTTTGGCCGTGATAAGCTCGGGTGGCAATTGCAGCGCTTTGCACAATTCAATGACGGCATGCCCGGCATCGCCTGTTCGCTGTTTGCGCTGAGGTGCAAAGCGCAGAGGGAGGCGAATATTCTCGGAAACGGTTCCAAAAGGGAGCAAGTTAAACTGCTGAAACACGATGCCAATGGTCTCGGCGCGAAACCGGTCTTTTGTGGATGCGGGCAGCGTTGTGATGTCTGTCTTGTCTACCTCAACACGACCTTGTTGAGGCGCAATAGACCCGCAGATCAGCGAGAGCAACGTTGATTTTCCAGACCCGCTTTCCCCCAGTAAAAGTGCAGTTTCACCGCGTTTAAGTGTGAATGATGGAATGGAAATCGAAAAAGAAGCCCGCCCTGGCCAACCAAAGCGGACATCTTTGAGCTCAATAATATTTGACGTGTCCGTCACGTGTTAGAATAGGCCTTTAACCGACAAGTTTGGTGCGTCACGCTCGACTTCAAACGCTTGTGCACCAGATGCACCAACCAACTGCACCTCGACTTCCAGCGCGTTCGGGAATGTATCGAAGTAGTTGAACTTAATGTCTTCTACCGCAGAAACATCCTTACAGACTAGCATGTATTCTGCATGAAATTCGGTATGGCCCGCTTCTTCGCCATGATCATCGTGATCGTCATGGTCATCATGTGCCGCGTGATCGTCGTGTTTGTGTTCTGCATGGTGATCTTCTTTGTGATCGTCATGCCCATGTTCGTCTTTGTGGTCATGCTCTTCTTTATGATCATCGCCTTCCAGGGCCGCATGGGCGTCTTCGACGGTGCAACCCGCTTTGGCTGTCAGCGCAAAAAGATCAAGCGGATGGGACAGGGCGTCAACCGCTGCGTCGATCGCAGCATGGTCTTCATCCGATGCGGCTGGGTGTTCAAATCCGACGATATCGGCACCGGGGGCTTCCAGCTCCATCACAATATGGTCGCCGTCCACGGCAATGTTCAGTTTGCCTACACCATGAACATGAGCATCTAGCTGGCGTTCGGTTTCGGCAAAAACGGGAAGTGCGGTGGAAACGAGTAGGCCTGCGGTCGCGAGGTATTTCATAATGTGTCTCTCAATCGGTCTAAGGTGAGATAAGCGTGAATTCCATAGCGTGTTATATGATAATATAACACGTCGCAACCGCATTGGCCTGAACCCGCTCAGGGCCGGTGGCGCGGATAGCCTCGCCGAATTGTGCCGCCGCGAGCGCCCGGTGTTCCTTAGAGACGCGGATAGATGCAAAAGAAAAGCCCGCCTCTGAATTCTCAGGGGCGGGCCGTTTTTTAGTTTTTCTAACCTGAATTAGAAGTGTACTGACTTCGCGCCTTCTTGTGGCAGAGGCGGTGCAAATTTGGTCAGGTTGATGCCTGCAACGGCTTCTTTGTACTCTTCCAATGTTGGTGTGCGGCCAAGGATGGCAGACAGAACAACCAACGGTGTGGAACCCAGCAGAGATTCACCTTTCTTTTCACCGGCGTCTTCTACAACACGGCCTTGGAATAGACGTGTAGAGGTCGCCAGAACGGTATCGCCTTTGGCGGCCTTTTCCTGGTTACCCATGCAAAGGTTACAGCCCGGACGTTCGAGATAAAGAATGTTCTCATACTCGGTACGTGCTTTGGTCTTTGGCATGAAGTCATCAAACTCAAAGCCAGAGTAGCGCTGCAGGATTTCCCAATCGCCTTCGGCTTTCAGCTCGTCCACAATGTTGTAGGTCGGTGCTGCGACAACCAGCGGTGCTTTGAACACGACCTTACCGTTTTTCTCTTCGATGTTTTTCAACATCTGAGCAACGATTTTCATATCGCCCTTGTGCACCATGCAGGAACCCACAAAGCCAAGGTCAACTTTCTTTTCTGCGCGGTAGTAGGAAACCGGGCGGATGGTGTCGTGTGTGTAGCGCTTGGAAACATCGGCGTTGTACACATCAGGGTCGGCGATCATTGGCTCTTCGATTTGATCCAGATCGATCACAACTTCTGCAAAGTACTTGGCCGAAGTGTCCGGCTTAAGTGCAGAGCGTTCACCAGAGCTGATCTCTGCGATGCGCTTGTCTGCTTTGTCGATCAGGCCTTGCAGCATGCCAACTTCGTTGTCCATGCCCTTGTTGATCATGGTCTGGATGCGGCCTTTGGCCAATTCCAGAGAGCCGATCAGCGTGTCATCGTTGGAGATACAGATCGACGCTTTCGCTTTCATCTCTGCAGTCCAGTCGGTGAAGGTAAAGGCCTGGTCGGCGAGTAGGGTGCCGATGTGCACTTCGATCACGCGACCTTGGAAAACGTTGTCGCCGAACTGTTGCAACATTTGCAGTTGCGTGGCGTGTACAACATCACGGAAATCCATGTGATCTTTCATGGTGCCTGTGAAGGTCACTTTGACAGATTCTGGGATCGGCATAGTCGCTTCGCCGGTGGCCAGCGCCAGGGCAACGGTGCCAGAGTCTGCACCAAAGGCAACGCCTTTGGACATACGAGTGTGGCTGTCGCCGCCGATGATGATGTCGCTGTCATCTACTGTGATGTCATTCAGCACCTTGTGAATAACGTCGGTCATCGCGTGGTACTCACCCTGTGGGTCGCGACCTGTGATGAGACCAAAGTTGTTCATAAAGGACATCAGGCGTGGTGTGTTGGCCGCCGCTTTGGAATCCCAAACAGATGCAGTGTGACAACCGGACTGATAAGCGCCATCAACCGAAGGCGAAATCACGGTCGCCGCCATGGCTTCTAGTTCCTGTGCGGTCATCAAGCCGGTGGTGTCCTGAGAACCAACGATGTTCACTTTGACGCGTACATCAGAACCCGCGTGCAATTTGACACCAGGTGTGGTGCCCACAGCGTTTTTGTTGAAGATCTTTTCAACAGCAGTCTGGCCTTGGCCTTCGTGTGAAATTTCTTTGTTTGCCGCGAATACTGGCGTTGGCTCGACACCGAGAGTTTCAGCCGCAAAGCTTTGCAGTTTCTTACCAAAGACGATCGCATAAGAGCTACCAGCAACCATGAACTCGGTTTTTTGTGGCGAGAATGCAGAAGAAATGTCGACAAGCTCTTCAGAGCCATCTTCGTTCATCAGCTTCTTGTTCTTGGTGTCGATCTTGAGAACGGTGCCCGTTTCAACAGAGTACTTCTGTTCCAGAATTGGGTTGCCATCGTTGTTCAGGATGACTTTGCCGTCGCCATCGACTTTCTTAACCCAGTTTTTCAGGTCAAGGCCGATGCCGCCGGTCACGCCAACTGTCACTTGGAAGATTGGCGAGATGCCGTTGGTGCCTGCAACGATTGGGGCGTAGTTCACGAAAGGCACATATGGGCTGGCTTGCTTACCAGTCCAAAGCGCAACATTGTTCACGCCAGACATACGAGAAGACCCAACACCCATGGTGCCTTTTTCTGCGATCAGCATGACGCGCTTATCAGGGTGCTGAATCTTAAGCGCTTCGATTTCTTTCTGAGCTTTCTCAGAGATCATGCACTTACCATGCAGTTCACGGTCAGAGCGTGAGTGCGCTTGGTTGCCAGGGGACAGCAAATCGGTCGAGATATCACCTTCGGCTGCGATGAAAGTGACGACTTTGATTTCTTCGTCAATGTCAGGAAGCTTGGTAAAGAATTCCGCGGCGGCGTAGCTTTCCAGCAGTTCGGTTGCCAGCGCGTTGCCTGCCTCGTGGGCTTCTTTCACGCGGTCGGTGTCTGCTTCGTAAAGGAAGACTTGTGTCTTCAGTACGTCAATTGCCTGACGAGCAATGTCTTGTTTGTCACCAAGCGCCACATCCAGCAGCACCTTGATGGATGGGCCACCTTTCATGTGGGACAGCATCTCAAATGCGAATTCGACAGAGATTTCATCCAGGGTAACATCGCCAACCAAAACTTCCTTAAGGAAGGCTGCTTTCACGCCTGCAGCGCTCGTTGTGCCCGGAAGTGTGTTGTAGATAAAGAATTTCAGCGCACCTTCGCGGTGAGGGCTGTTCTTATCTTTGATAAGTTCAACGATTTCCGCTGTCAGAGCATCGTTGTCGATTGGCTTGGGATTCAAGCCTTGCTCTTTGCGTGTTTCGATCTCGGTGAGGTAATCTGTATAAAGGCTCATGGCTATCCCGGCGAGTAAGCGTTGTTGGAGCGAGAGCACGAAGGGCCAGCGGAGTGCTGAGACCATGTCGGCGCTCTTTGTATGCGGATGTATACTAAGCGATATGCGTTTGCAAGATGCTCCACTTTGGATTGGCGGCTGATTAACACCTTCTGGTTCGAACGCCAAGCAGGGTGAACGGCTTGTGGTAAAACTTGCCGTTTCTCGAAGGTTGCGCAGGATCAGTTTAAATTCAGATTTACGAGATGCGTTTTTTTAGGTCGCTGCGAATGTCATCGGCGCGAAAGTTATAAACTGACCAAAATGGAATACGGTTTTTATTGGGTGCGCAGTTTTGAACGTTCAGCAACGCGACGAGAGAATCGCTATGAAATAGATTCTGAGAAAACTGGAAATAGGTTAGATTTGTTAGCGTCAGTTTAAGGCATTTTATTCAATGAAATCAGTGAAATTATAAAAAGTTTGCGATCCGAAACCGTTTTCGGTACGGTTTTCGAAACCGCTTTCGGTTCCTGGGGAGGAGACACGTCGTGGCGCAAAAGAAAGCCAGCCTTAAAGTATTGGCTGCCCACCTTGGGCTGACCGTAAGTACGGTGAGCCGTGCGTTGAACGGATATAGTGACATCAACGAGCAAACGCGTGCCCGCGTAAAACGTGCCGCAGATGAATTGGGATATCGCCCAAATCAAACGGCGCGCCGGCTATCGCTTGGTGCACCTGAGACGATTTGCTATCTGATGCCGCATGATGCCAATGTGCTGGCGCAACCTTTTGTCGCGCAGTTGCTTCAGGGTCTTTCCGACGTTTTGACCAAGCGAAACTGGGATTTGCTCATTGGGAACGCAGAATCCTACAAAGATGAATTGTCACTTATTGACCGGCTTGTGAAATCTGGTCGGGTCGGCGGCTTTGTCGTTTCGCGGCCTTTGGTGAACGATCCACGCATTCGTTTGATGCAAGATTTGAAATGCCCCTTTGTGGTGCACGGGCGCACGGGCAGCTGCGCAGACTATGCTTGGTATGATGTAGATGGTGAGGCGGCAGTTGTGACCGCAGTGGATCATCTTGTCGAGCTTGGGCATGAGAAAATCGCGTTTATCGGTGCCCCCAACCAATACCAATTCTCACAAGATCGTCTGTGTGGCTATCAACGTGCACTTGTTGAAAACGGTTTAAGCGAAGTGCCGGGCTATGTTCAGACCGCTGATTTTTCAGATGAAGGGGGAGAGGTTGCAGCCGGCATGTTGCTTGATCTGCCCGAACCACCCACCGCAATTATTTGTGCAACCGATAGCATGGCTTTTGGCGCCTTGGCAGCGTTACGCAGTCAAGGCTTTGCTCCGGGCGAAGATGTTTCAGTAATTGGGTATGATGGGCTTTCTTTTGGAGCCCATACCAACCCTCCGTTAACCACGATGGTACAACCTCAGGCCCACGCTGGCCGCCGATTGGGCGACATGTTGTTGTCGGTGATCGATGGAGAGGACCCTAAAAAACACCAAGAATTGCAGAAGGCCTATTTGGTTCAGAGAAAGTCGGATGGCCCGCTGCGACGTAAAGAGGTGAAACCCACCGTTTCAGTTAGGGAGGAAACACATGAAACGTAATACCAAATTTATCGCTGGCCTATTATTGTCTACGGCCCTCGCAGGTGCCGCAAGTGCAGACACCATTCGTGTTTGGACGATGGAAGTGCAACCAGAGCGTATGGCGATCCAGCAGGATATGATTGCCGGATTTGAAGCGCAATCGGGCCACACCGTAGAGCTGATCCCAGTCGAAGAGTCAGATATTCAAACGCGCGCGACAGCCGCCTTTGCCGCTGGTGATTTGCCTGATGTCTTGAACCACACTGTGCAGCACTTGCTGCCCTATGCAGAAGCGGGCTTGCTGGATACTGCGGCAGCGACCGAAGTGATGGAAGATCTGGGCGTTGACAGCTTTGCACAAGGCCCTGTTCAGATGGCTATAGCTGATGGCGAAATCGTTTCAGTTCCGACAGATGGTTGGACACAGCTTGTGGTCTATCGTGCAGATATTTTTGCAGAAAAGGGCCTTGCAGCACCGACAACGTTTGAAGCGATGTCCGCTGCGATGGATGCGCTTCACAATCCGCCAGAGATGTATGGTTTTGTGGCTGCGACCAAGGTCGACGAAGGTTACATGATGCAATTGATCGAGCATCTGTCCCTTGCGACTGGGTATTCTCCGATCAACGCGGATGGATCCATCAACGAAGACACCACAAACCTTGTTCAGCTGCTTGAACTTTACAAAAAGATGGTCGCCAACTCACCAGAGGGTGATCTGTACTGGTCGCAATCACGCGAGCTGTACCTTGACGGCAAAGCCGCGATGGTCATCTGGTCTCCGTCGATCCTTGATGAACTCGGCGGATTGCGAGACAGCGCACCGGTGACGATCAATGACGATCCAACGACCAAGGCCTTGGCCGAAGCGACGGGTTTCTCAACCGTGATCTCTGGACCGGGGAACCCAGATGGGGCGGCATATGCTGACGTGCGCTATCTTGGCATCACAGCGGATGCGAATACCGAAGTGGCGCAGGACTTTGTGAAATACGTTGTGTCCGAAGGCTATGGCGAGTGGTTGTCACAAGCTCCTGAGGGCAAATTCCCGGTACGTCGTGGCGAAAGCGCGGGTGATACATCCTACGAGGCGGCATGGGCGTCCTTGGACGTAGGTGTTGACCGCAAGGCGCCCCTCTCTGCGATTTACCCTCAGACTGTGATTGATGACATCGTGGCAGGCCTTTCTGTGGGCGACCGCTGGGGCGTTGCGGATGGTCAGTTGGCCACGGCGTCTAAGTTGGTCAACGCACAGATCATGTCACGGGTCATTCGTGAAATGACGGATGGTGAGCTTTCCGTTCAGGAAGCCGCAGACAAGATCGTCGCAGAACACATCGCTTTGGGTGTTCAATAACGTAAACTGGGTGCAGCCAAGCGCTGCGCCCAGCCTTTGATCGGACACGTCCCATGACTTCTTCAGGACCGCCCAAGGGATTGGGCCCGCTTGCAAAACGCGAAATGCGCTTTGCCTACCTACTGCTGTTGCCGACGTTTGCCATTGTGTTGTCGGTGGTGCTTTTCCCTCTGATCGCCAATTTGTGGATCAGCTTTAAGCCCGTGACGCTTGGTGACCTGCGTGCGCCGTCGATGCTGGTGAACGAACGCTTAATGGGCGACATCGTTGCCGAAGGTGATAAAGCAACATTGCGTTATCGCGTGCGAAATTCGTCAAGAAAAGGCGACATTGCAGATGTCACCATGACCGATACGCTTCCAGCTTCGCTGAATGTGCTGTCATTTGATGAACGGTGCACGATCGACGGTACCGCGCTGACCTGCGTTTTGGGCGACTATGAGGCGCGTAAACGCGAGGACATCCTGATCGAGGTCGCCGCGACCGAGGCATTCATCAGCACACCTGAGAATGTGAAATCATCAAAGCCTGTCTTTGAGTTTGTCCCTGAAAACGTTTTAACAAACAATGACTTCACGCTCGATAACTTCCGTCAGTTGTTTAAGGCTTCTGATTTTTGGCCAGTCCTTTGGGCGTCGTTGTACTACACAATTGCAGGCACCGTCGGAGCGCTGATTGTTGGGCTCTTTGCAGCGCAATTGATGAACCTCGCGTTTAGAGGGCGCAGCTTTTTGCGGGGCCTGTTTCTGTCGCCCTATGTCGCGCCCGTGATCGCTGTCGCTTTGGCTTGGGTGCTTTTGTTAGATCCCGGTCCCGGTGGCACGTTGAATGCCTTATTGATGCAGCTTGGCGTGGTGGAAGGGCCGATTAACTTTTTGGGGCGCCGCGATATTGAGATCAGCCTAATGGGCCTATCGTTTAAGTTCCCAGTGGCATTGACCGTTGTGATCATCTTTGAAATCTGGCGCTATTTTCCGCTGGCAATGCTGTTCATTTTGGCGCGGATGCAGTCGGTTTCTACGGATATCTATGAGGCGGCAGAGATTGACGGCGCGACGCCACTACAGCAATTCCGTTTCATTTCACTGCCACAGCTTGCCGGGATTATGGCCGTTTTATTCTTGCTGCGGTTCATTTGGACCTTCAACAAATTCGACGACATCTTCCTGCTGACGGGCGGTGCCGCGGGCACGCGAACCTTGACAGTGAATGTCTACGAGCAAGCCTTTGCTGTTTCAAACCTTGGGGCAGGGGCCGCCGTTGCCGTTGTCGTCTTTATCATTTTGCTGATGTTCTCAGTGATCTTTTTTAAATTCTCACCAGAGGATGATGCGTGATGCGGTTAGGGAATGTCTTTTATCTGAGCCTCCTGTTCGGTGCATGCTGGGGTGCGATCGTCACTTTGCTTGGTACGCTACTGGCCTTGTTCATCTCGGGTGAACCGTTTCAGCCCAAGGTGTCTGCGGGTGCATTGGCTGGGTTTGTCTCTGCCGGGGTGTTGACCTTTGTGCCACCCGTTAAGCGCCAGATCGGTTGGGTTGCTTTGTCAGCTTTGATTTTCCTTGTGGTTCTGACCATCGCCACAGGTGTTCAGCCGCTAGGGCAACCGCTGACGCATTTTGCGATAGGCCAGCTGATCTTTAGTGTCATGATTTCGTTTTTTTCCGTTCATGCGGTGCATCTTACGGTTCGCGGCTTTGGGCCTGATCGTGAAAAACGGTATAATCTTGAAGTCATCGGTTTGCGGTTTCTTAAGGGCTTTGGGCTGGTGGCATTCACAATTGCTGTTGCCTTGCCGTTTTTCATCATGGTGATGATGAGCCTGAAAAACCAACAGCTGCTCTTGTCCAATCCGCTGGATTTCTCGCTCGACATCGGGCAAGGCGCTGCTGCTTTGTTCCGCAGTTATGTCGAGCTGTTTACGGAATATCATTTTGGCAGCTACCTGCTGAACTCGGCCTTTGTCTCTGTTGCGACAGTTGCGATCACATTATTCTTTGCCGTGCCGGGGGCCTATGCGGTCGCACGATTGAAGTTCCCAGGTCAGGCGTTTCTCAGCCGTTCGATTCTGCTGATTTATATGGTGCCGATGATCGTTTTGGTTATTCCGCTCTATGCGATCTTTTCCCAGCTGGGGATGAGAAACACCTTGTGGGGTTTGCTGCTGGTGTATCCAGCCACGACCATTCCCGTCGCTCTTTACATGTTGCAAGGCTACTTCCGGGGCATTCCGGCTGAGCTCGAAGAAGCCGGTTTGATGGACGGGCTGAATCGCTTGTCGGTGATCATCAAGATTACGCTGCCGCTCGCGCTACCGGCGCTCGCCTCTGTAGCGCTTTATGTTTTCATGATCGCGTGGAACGAGTTCCTGTTTGCTTTCATGTTCCTCGACAATGTCGACATTTACACACTCTCGCGCGGGATCGCCGAGCTTAATAACGCTGAAGTTCCAAGGCAACATTTGATGGCGGGGGCTGTGATTGCAACAGTTCCGGTTCTCGCGCTGTTCCTATGGTTCGAGCGCTTCCTGGTCGCGGGTTTGACCGCCGGAAGCGTGAAAGGATAAACTATGTCTCTTACGCAAATCGCAATCGATACCTTAACCCGGAATGATCGAGGTGGGTTCACGATCCCGACGAATGGCCTCTATCCGTATCAATGGAACTGGGACAGTGCATTTATCGCGCTTGGCATCGCAACCTATGATCCTGTGCGTGCCTGGAGTGAGATTACATCTTTGCTAGAGGGGCAGTGGCCGGATGGAATGATCCCAAGCATTATCTTTCGTAGGGATGATCCTGACTATTTCCCCGGACCTTCGCGTTGGGGGAAAACACCGGGTGACATTCCGTCGACGGGGGTATCTCAACCCCCAGTTCTTGCGACTATTGTGCGACAGCTGACATCCACCGAAAGCGAAGACCATCGTGCAAAACGGGCACAAGTGTTTGCCCAGATTTTCGCTTGGCATAAGTGGTATCACGATTGCCGTACGTATAACGGGATTGTCGCGACGGTTCACCCCTGGGAGACCGGGCGAGACAACTGCCCGGAGTGGAATATTGGCCTTGATCTCATGACGGTGGCCCCTGATCTGGCGCCATATACCCGGATGGACAACAAACATGTCGATCCACGCTTTCGACCCACCCAAGAGCAATACGATAAGTACCTCACGATCGTGGCCTTTGGTGAAAGCGTTGATTGGGATCAACGGCGTTTGACCGATGAAGGCCCATTTTTAATGGCTGATCCGAATATTCACTTTGTGTTGCTTCGCGCTGATCGCGATTTGCTTGCGATGGCGCAAGGCTTGGGGAAGTCGGCAGAGGTGCTTCGGGAAATCGAAGGTTGGATTGCCAAAGGCGAGGCCGCCACAGATTATCTGTGGAACGAAGACTTGGGGGCATTTACCGCGCGTGACATTCGAACCGGGACGTTCTCGGAGGGGTTCAGCAATTGTAGTGCGCTTTGCTTTTATGCTGATGTCGGATCACCAAAACAGCGTGCGCGGGTCATCGAAAACATGCGCCGCATTCAGGGGCAGGTTGAACATCTTTTACCGAGCTGGGATCCAGAAGCCGCCGACTTTGAGCCGCAGCGCTATTGGTGCGGACCGCTTTGGCCGCAGATGAATTATATGACTGCGCTGGGCCTTTCAGAATGTGGAGAAGAAGAACTGGCCGGGCAAGTCCGAGATGGGCTGTGTCAAGCGATTGAAAAGTCGGGTTTTTGGGAGTGTTTTAACCCGCTGACAGGCGAAGGCTGTGTTGGGTCTGACTTTTCATGGACAGCGGCAGTTTGGTTGTCTTGGCAACACGAAACGAAAATCAAAGGCGCGGCTTAGGCTAGAACGGGGAGAGTTATCATGGGTTCAATTAGCCTTAAATCGGTTGAAAAGTGGTTTGGTCAGGTGCAGGTCATCAAGGGTGTCGATCTGGATATCCGCGATGGAGAGTTGATCATTTTTGTCGGCCCATCGGGATGCGGGAAATCAACGTTGCTGCGCATGATTTCGGGTCTTGAAGAAACCAGTCGCGGGCAAATCTTGCTCGACGATGAAGACGTCACGCACAAAGTGCCTTCAGAGCGTGAACTCTCGATGGTTTTCCAATCCTACGCGCTTTATCCGCATCTAAGTGTTCGCGACAACATGGGGTTTGCGCTGAAAACGGCGGGGGCATCCAAGGCTCAAATCGCTGAAAAAGTTGACGCAGTTGCTGATATTCTGAAACTGAATGAGTATCTGGATCGTCGCCCCAAAGACCTGTCTGGCGGCCAGCGGCAACGGGTTGCGATTGGCCGTGCGATTGTGCGCAAGCCCAAGGGATTCTTGTTTGACGAGCCGCTTTCTAACCTAGATGCCTCTTTGCGTGTGGATATGCGGTTTGAAATTGCGCGGCTGCACAAGACGCTAAAAAGTACGATGGTTTATGTGACCCACGACCAAGTCGAAGCGATGACGTTGGCGGACCGTATTGTCGTTCTAAAGGACGGTCAGATCATGCAGGTGGGCACCCCACGCGAGCTATACGAAGCGCCCAACAATGTGTTTGTGGCGCAGTTCATTGGCAGCCCAAAAATGAACTTGATGCCATGCCGCACCGAAGGCGAGAGCTTTGTTCTAGAAGGCGGCGGCTCGGGCGCACTTGGTGGGGCAGGGCGCAACACCGCCGTTCAAATTGGCATTCGTCCAGAGCATATTTCGGTGACGACCGAAGGGCAGGGGCATTGTAACGGTGAAGTTCAGGTGAGCGAGTATCTGGGTGCGGACTATTTCCACTATGTGGATTGCGGCCCGCTTGGCGTGCTGACCGTTCGAACGTCTGGTGCATCCGAAGATATCGAAGGTAAAACCGTTGGTTTAAAATTCAACCAAAACGATTTGCACTTCTTTGATGAGGTTGAAAACAGCTTGTAAGATCGAAATGACAAAGGCCGCCCAAGAGGGCGGCCTTTGGGGTTAGAGCCATTGGTCGTAGTCAGACACAAGCAGATGGATCGGGTCTTCGTCTTCTTCGATTGTCGAGAAACGGCCAATCTGTTCGCGGAAAATGTTGTCGGTCTTGTCGTCATTCACGCCAGAGACCTCTCCAATCAAGACATCGCCGCCTTCGCCCCAAAAGGCATGCCAATTTCCGGGGCGTAGTGTTACGCTTTCTCCGGGGGCGAGTTTCAAAACACCACCTGCGGGGAGTGTGACGGGCTGCCCGTCTGAAACCACTATGACCGGAGCTTTTGGATCGATGTTGCCTGTTTCGTCAGAGGCAAACATTTCAATTGCAAGCGTGGCGCCCCCACGATTGATGATGTCTTCGGTTTTAAAGTTGTGGCGATGCATGGGGGACAGCTGGTCATGACGTGAAATCATGATCTTTTCCGCATAACACATACCGCCACCGGCCTTTAGATCAGCAAGGCTGCCATTGCGGGTGGTGAATAAGAAAAGCCCCATTTTCTCAAAGTCGCCATCGCCGTAATCTGTGATGTCCCACCCTAAGCCGGCGTCGATCACTGCGGCGAGTTCGCCTTTCTTCGCAGCAAATTCAGCAGGCGTAAGGTAGGCAAAAGGTGGAAGCACATACCCGAAGCTTTTCATAAAGGCATCAGCTTGGCGGATGACGTCATTCACATATGATCTTTTCATTGGGGTGGCCTTTTGAAACTCTATCCAATTGTTGTTTGGATGTGATTATATCACGCCTGACCCCTTATCGAAACCGCTTTCGGTGCTGGTTGTAGAGTTTTGAAGGCGATTTAGGGGCGCACGTAATTTTGCCGAATATATTTCTGATAAAAATACTTGGAATTATTTGGGCGCTGATGTAAACCGCAGCTGTAACAACCCAATCGGAGACCGCTATGTCTATTCAGACACGTATCAGCGGCTTCCTTGGTGCAATTGCAGCCAGCGCAATTTTCATGACGCCAGCAACCGATGCTCAAGCAGAAGCCATCACCCTTACCGATATCGCAGGCCGCGAAGTCACTTTGCCTGAAATGCCTGACAAGATCATTCTAGGCGAAAGCCGCATGATGTATGCGATTGCGCCAATGATTGACGGCAACCCGCTGGAAAAAATCGTTGGTTGGAAAAACGATCTGGAACAATACGACCCAGATACGTTCCGTAAGTACCAAGCGGCTTTCCCAGAAGACACCAACCGTCAGATCAACTTCGGCAACCCATACGCCGGTGATTTCTCCATCGAAGCGGTTCTGGAAGCTGACACCGATGTCGTTCTTTTGGACGTGGGTAACCTTTTCAAAGCTGAAGAAACGGGCTTGATTGAAAAGCTGGAAAAAGCGGGTGTGCAGGTTGTCTTTATTGACTATCGCCGCAACGCTACCGAAAACACGGTGCCTTCTATTCTGATCCTTGGCCGCATTTTCGGAGAGGAAAAACGTGCCGCGGAATTCATCGATTTCTACATCGCGCAGATGCGTAAAGTCACAAACATCGTTGATGGTATCCCCGCGGATGAGCGCCCATTGGTTGTTGTGGAAAACGCAGCTGGTTGGCAAGCTGATCATTGCTGCTGGTCCTTCGGCCCATACAACTATGGCCGCTTTGTTGAGCTGGCGGGTGGTGTGAACTTTGCCTCTACTCTAGCAAATGCGTATTCCGTGACGCTGTCACTGGAAGGCATCGTTGAGGCGGACCCTGATTTCATCATCGGCACAGGTGCAAACTGGTCTGAAGCACGTCCAGAAGTCACATCTGTTCTGCTGGGCTATGAGGCGGATGAGAAGGTGAACACTGAACGTCTGGTGGCTCTGTCCCAGCGTGATGGATTCAAAGATCTGCGTGCGGTGCAGGAAGGCAACTTCCACTCCATCTACCACCAGTTCTATAACTCGCCTTACCACTTTGTTGCGATCCAGCAGATTGCGAAGTGGCTTTATCCTGATGACTTCGAAGATCTTGATCCAAAAGCAACTTTGGACGAGCTGCACACGAAGTTCCTTCCATTTGAAAACTCTGGTCAGTTCTGGGCATCTCTGCCTGTCACTAACTAAGTGTTTTGTCTGCGGCCCTTCGGGGCCGCAGACCCTTGAAAGAGCATTCCCATGTCTGATCAAACTCTCCAGCCCAGCGTGGCTGATGCCTTGGCCATTGGCTATCGCAAGCGCAACTTGAAACGGTTTCTGCTTGTCTGCGTCGCGGCGACTGTGCTGTTTTGTACCGTTGTTATAGATGTCATCACGGGCCCCGCAGATCTAAGCTTTCTGCGCACGATACATGTCATCTTCGATCCTTCCGTTGCCTCTTCCAAAGAGAGCGTGATCATCTGGGATCTGCGTCTCCCTGTTGCCCTTTTGGCCGTTGTTGTCGGTGCCATGCTGGGTGCGGCAGGGGCTGAGATGCAAACCATTTTAAACAATCCTTTGGCTGACCCATTTACCTTGGGTCTCTCTTCTGCTGCTAGCTTTGGTGCGGCATTGGCGATTGTGCTGGGGTGGTCCGTTATTCCGGGCGTCGGGTCTCTGTTTGTGACGGTCAACGCCTTCATCGTCGCGATGGGCACGTCACTGACGCTCTTTGCCTTCACCCGCCTGCGGGGTGTTTCTCCGGAGGCGATGATCCTCGTTGGTATCGCGATGTTGTTTACCTTCAACGCGCTGCTGTCTTTCCTCCAATATGGCGCCTCTGAGATACAGTTGGCGCAGCTGGTCTTTTGGCAGATGGGTTCGTTGGCCCGCGCGACTTGGCCAAAAGTCGGTATCTGTCTGGTCGTTCTGCTGATTGTGCTGCCTTATTTCGTTCGCAAAACATGGGCTTTGACAGCCTTACGCATGGGCGAAGAGAAGGCCGCGGCGCTTGGTGTGAACGTGTCCTTCTTGCGCTTAACTGTTCTGGCGGGTGTGTCCCTTTTGGCGGCGGTTGCCGTATCCTTTGTCGGCGCGATTGCCTTTGTGGGCCTCGTTGGGCCGCATATCGCAAGGATGATCGTTGGCGAAGATCAACGTGGCTTCTTGCCATTCTCGGCCCTCGCGGGCGCTTTGATCCTGTCGGGCACCTCAATCGCCTCAAAGGCCATCACGCCAGGCATCGTCTATCCGATCGGCATGATCACATCCCTGATCGGTATTCCGTTTTTCATTGTCCTGATCATGGGTCAACGCAAGAGGCACTGGCAATGAGCGGGCTGACTGTCAAAAACCTGAATTTCTCTTATGGCTCCCACCATATTTTAAAAGACGTCGCCTTTGACACACTGCAAAAAGGGCAGTTGACGGCCCTGATCGGTCCGAACGCCGCGGGTAAATCCACACTGTTCAAGTGTATTGCGGGCCTCAACACGTCGAGAGATAGCTCGGTCACTTTGAACGATACCGACCTTTCGACTTTGTCTGGCCAAGAGCGCCTGCGCCGTGTCTGTTTTATGCCGCAGTTCTTTGCAGCCAACGCTGCTTTGACTGTGTTTGACGTTGTGATGATGGCGCAGAAACAGCTGCGCGGTTGGCGTGTCAGCGATGATGACACAAAAGCCGTTGCGCGTGCTTTGGACGCCGGCGGGATTGGGCATCTGGCAGAGGCTTACGTTGGCGAACTCTCTGGTGGGCAGGCGCAAATGGTGTCTGTGGTGCAGGCGCTTGTGCGGCAATCAGAAGCCTATCTGTTTGATGAGCCTACTTCGGCGCTCGATCTGCGACACCAATTGCAGGTGCTTAGCCGAATCCGTGAGGCAATCAAAAACCGTGACGCCATTGGAATGGTCGCGCTGCATGACCTCAATTTGGCTGCGCACTTTGCAGATCACCTGATCCTTATTGGCAAAGGCGAGATTCTTGCCCAGGGCCGCCCGGATGAGGTGCTGCGCGATCCCAAGATCGCAGAGATCTACGGGGTCGACATCGAACTTTCCACCGGACCAAGGGAGGATTTGCTGGTTCATGCTTACGCGTCGTAATTTTGTACTGTCCATGGCGTCCTTGGCCGGGACAACCGCCGTTGCCTGTCCATTGCCAACATCAGAGGGCGGCCATCACAGCATACTTATGCTGAATGCGGGTTGTGGAGACGACAACACGCCAAATGTGTTTGAACCGGCCTTCCTGCATGTGAATGTCGGGGATACGGTCACGTTTCTTGCGACAGATGCAGGCCATAACTCTGCCTCTAAACGCGGGATGATCCCAGAGGGCGCTGAGCCTTGGAATGGAGCGATTGATCAAGAATTGACCGTCGAGTTCAAAGTGCCCGGCATCTATGGCCACATCTGTGTGCCTCATTACGAGTGGGGTATGGTCGGACTGATCGTCGTCGGCGCTGATCTTTCTAATTTAAGCCAGGTCAAAAAGGTGCGTCACCCAGGAGAGGCTCGAGGGGCGTTTCGTGGTTTGCTGAAAGAGCTTGCGTAGAGTAGCCACGCTTCGGCCTGATCAATCAGGCCTCAGCACCGTATTGTTCCCGAAGAATGTTTTTTTGAACCTTGCCCATTGAGTTGCGCGGCAGACTGTCGATCTGGATGTATCGACGTGGATGTTTGAAGGTTGCAAGCTGCGTTTCAACCGCAGATTTCAGTGCGGCATCGCTCAGTTTTTCATCTTCGGGGACAATAACCGCCACGACGCTTTCGCCAAAGTCGGCATGTGGCACGCCAATCACCGCGCTTTCAAGAACGCCGTTTATGTCGTTCAGTACGTCCTCTATTTCTTTTGGGTATATGTTGTAACCGCCTGAAATAATAAGATCTTTGGCCCGCCCGACGATTGTGATGCGTCCGGTTTCATCTTGTTTGGCTAAATCGCCTGTGATGAAAAAACCATTGTCCTGCAGCTCTTCTTTGGTTTTTTCAGGCATTTTCCAATAGCCCTGAAATACATTTTCGCCGCGCACTTCGATGATTCCGATTTCGCCGGGGGATACTTCACGGCCGCTGTGCATAATGCGTACCTCTTCGTTAGGCAGCGCAAAGCCCACAGTGCCTGCGACACGGTCCCCGGTGTATGGGTTTGAGGTGATCATATTCGTTTCTGTCATGCCATATCGTTCAAGAATACGATGGCCCGTTCGCTGTTCAAACTCTGTGTGTGTTTCTGCCAGAAGCGGGGCGCTGCCAGAGATGAAAAGGCGGAAGCTATCGCAAAGCTGGGGGGTAAGGCGCACATCACTTAAAAGGCGCGTGTAGAACGTTGGTACGCCCATCATTAGTGTTGAGCGCGGGATTTCGGTGATGATCGTATCCAGATCAAAACGCTGCATCAAAAGGACTTCGCTACCAACCAACAGTGACGTGTTGAGCGCAACAAACAGGCCATGCGTGTGAAAGATCGGGAGCGCATGAATGAGGCGGTCAGAGGCTTGGATGTGCCAGTGGTCGACCAGAACTTTTGCATTTGAAAGCAGATTTGCGTGGGACATCATTGCCCCTTTGGATCGCCCAGTTGTGCCTGATGTGTAGAGCAGCGCAGCAAGATCGTTGTTACTGCGTTCGACCGTCTGAAAATTCCCCGGTTGACCGTTGGCTGCAAGGCTTAGGCTGCCCGACCCGTCGGCTGCCAATGTGAGCACGGTGGCGGCACTAAACCCCAGAGATTTCACACTCTTTTCGTCAGACGCATCGCATACGATGACAGTCGGCGTGGCGTCTTGGACAAAATAGTTTAACTCAGCCTGAGTATATGCCGTGTTAAGCGGAAGATAGACCGCGCCCGTCTGAACGCACGCAGCGTATAGCGCAATTGTATCAACAACTTTCGGCGCTTGCGCGACCACGCGATCACCGGGAGTTACGCCGCAATCCACCAGTACATGCGCAATCTGTGCCGCGCGTTTGACAAAAGACGCATAGGTGACAGATGTGCCATCATCGGTCGCTAAGAACGTTGCCGTATTTTCGGCATGTGGTGCGAATAGGGCGTCATAGAGTGGGTTTGGCATTTCTTTCGATCTCACGGGTCTGAAAAAGTTTTACGTCGGTTCAGGGCAATGTTCCGGTGCCACTAGCTTTAGCATCCCAATCCCAAATTCCTATCCGAAGAACGCCCTATATCGTCAACGCAGCACAAAAAATGCCCCATCGCCAATGGACGGAGGCGAAGGGGCAATACTGCACCCTATGAAAAGGGGTAGGGGCAGCTTAGGCGGGTACGGTTTGAGAAACCTTTGCGTCTTCGAGCATGAGGTCACTGCATTTTTCACCAATCATGATGGCGGGGGCATTGGTGTTGCCGCTGACGATTTCGGGCATGATGGAACAGTCCGCGACGCGCAGACCGGTGATGCCGTGTACGCGCAACCGCGCGTCTACGACCGACGACGGATCGTTGCCCATCTTGCAGGTGCCGGTGGGGTGATAAATTGATGCGGTGTTGTTGCGAGCCCAATCCAAAGTTGCATCGTAATCATCCAATTCCAATGACGAGTGCGGCCGGAACTCTTCGGAAATTTTGGACGTCAAAGGGGCATGCCGCGCAATCTTGCGTGCAATCTGAACACCTGCGACCACGGTATCGCAGTCTGTTTTTGTAGACAGATAGTTTGGGATGATTTTCGGATAGACCGTCGGCTCATTCGAGACGATCCGAATCTCGCCCTTACTTTCAGGTCGCAACTGGCACACAGACATTGTGAAAGCAGAGAAGGGATCGGCACCTTTGCCAGGGTTTTCGGCAGAGAGTGGTTGAACATGGAACTGAATGTCAGGTGTTTCCAAGTCATCGCGGGTTTTCATAAAACCCGTCGCAAGACTTGCTGCCATGGTCATCGGGCCAGCCCGGAACATCGCGTATTTTAGTGCGATCTTGGCCTGCCCAAAGAGCGTTCGCACTTCATCATTCAAGGTTGGTTCATTGCATTTATACACAAGACGCGCCTGCAAGTGGTCTTGCATATTTTTACCAACGCCGGGCAGGTCTTGCTTTACCTCAATGCCGTTTTCTTTCAGCTGTTCCGCTTCGCCGATGCCAGAAAGCATCAGGATTTGTGGAGAATTGATAGCTCCGCCGCAAAGTACAATCTCTTGGTTTGCGCGAATTGTATGGGATGATCCGTTGCGGTCACGATAAGTCACACCCGTTGCCTTAGAACCATCAAGCTCCACTTTTTCGACAAGCGCGTGTGTGATGATTTCAAGGTTTTCGCGATCTTTGACTGGGTTCAGATACGCAACTGCCGAGCTACACCGCCGACCGTTCTTGGATGTAAGTTGGAAAAAGCCGACGCCTTCTTGGGTTGCACCGTTGTAGTCCGGGTTAAATGGATAGCCTGCTGCCTGCGCCGCCGCGACCCATGCATCTGTAATAGGGCGCTGAATCCGCATGTTTGACACAGAAAGCGGGCCCTTGTCGCCGTGGAATTCATCCGCGCCACGCTCATTGTTTTCTGCACGTTTAAATAAGGGAAGAATATCGTCCCAAGACCAACCGGCGTTGCCCATTTGGGCCCAGCGATCATAGTCTTGCGGTTGTCCACGAACATACAAAAGCCCGTTCAAGGAAGAAGAGCCACCCAAAACTTTGCCACGTGGCCATTCAATCGAACGGCCATTTAGGCCGGGGTCTGGCTCTGTCTTGTAGCACCAGTCCACAGATGGGTTGTGAATGGTCTTAAAGTAGCCAACGGGGATGTGAATCCATGGATTCCAATCGCGACCGCCTGCTTCAAGAAGGATGACACGGTTCGCAGAATTTGCGCTCAGTCGGTTTGCGAGAACGCAGCCCGCTGAGCCTCCGCCAACCACGATATAATCAGCACTTTTCTGATTCATCCGCGCCTCCTCCCCAGACTTCAAGTTAATTCGGATGTTTTACTTGCGTTACAATCAATAATTCAATAAAAATGATACTGCAAGTCTCAAAAATTATGAACATGGGAGGAAAGTTCATGAAAGTCTCTGACAAGCTCAGTGGGATTTCGCGTCGCGATCTCTTTAAGATCGCGGGCCGCTACGGCATGTCCTCGACTTTGCTAGCAGCTGGTGCGTTTACCGGTACGGTAACGCTGCCATCGCTCGCAAAAGCAGTCGAATCGACATACGAAAAGCGTTACGCGAAAGAAGCTAAACATACCTTAAAATTTGGTGCGGCAGGCTTTAACGCACGCAATCTGCTCATCGAACGTGCCGGGTGTCTCGAATTTGCGCGCGACCTTGAATCACGTACTGACGGTGAGATTCGCGTTGAATTCATCGGTGATAACCAAATCTGTGGTCAGCTGTCTTGCGTTGAAAAAACACAGAACGGTATTATCGATATCTACGCCGCGTCCACGCAGAACTCAGCAGGTGGGGCACCATTCCTAAACGTTCTGGACTACGCCTATGTTTTCCCAGGTCGTGCGTCTCAGTACCACTTCCTGTACAGCCCAGAATCCAACAAAATTCTGCGCGATCCGCTAGAAAAGCGTCACGGTCTGAAATTCCTATTCAGCCACTGTGAATTGCGCGGCCTACAAATGGGTGCGAACTTTGCAGACAAACCAACTGTGACCAAGTTGGAAGAGCTGTTCGGAACCAAAAACCGCGTCACAGGTACGCAGCTAGGCCGCATTGCGATGCAGCTTTTGAACCTGAACCCGGTTCCGGTTGCTTGGGAAGAGACACTTGATGGTCTGAAAACAGGCCTCATCGATGGTGCAGAAACATGGGCGTCTGCGGTTGCATATGCCAACATGTCACCAGTTGTTTCTCAGTCTGTTGATCTGAAATTCTTCTGCGGTACCGAGCACACCTCGATGTCTGCAAAAGTATTCGATAGCCTTGACGGCCATCTGCAAGACGCAGTGATGGAATCGTCTTACCTTGCGCAGGTTCACGTTCAAGCAGCGAACGAAGCAGCGCTTGTTAAGACCGTTGGTTTCTCTGATCCGGTTATGCCTGGCACATTGTTTGACGAACATAACGTGCGTCCAGCATTCCTGGCAGATGACCAGATCAAGATGGCTGAAGAAATGTGTTCTCCAGAGTTCCAGCCGGCGGCTTGGGAACAATGGCGTGAGCGCATCAACAAATGGGCTGGCGGCGTAGACACCTACACCGAACTGCACCGTGTTGCGCGCGAAGTGGACGCGAATATGAAGCCAGAAAATGTTGAGCCTCGCCGCTGGTGGAAGGCCTAATTTAGTTAACGTGTGGCGGCGGGCTTTTGACCTGCCGCCATCATTTTTTCTCGCGATAACAGTCAAATGCGTTAGGCTCGGTCTCAGGGAGGAGACGGATAATGGCTAATATTGTCAACGATATGCTCAACATCATCAGTGCCTTTGCATCCAACGATGCGTGGGAGATGAGCGAGGCATTGAAATCAGATGCAGCATGGGTCATGGGCGCGCTTGTCACGCTTTTAGGCGGCGCCTTTTTTGTTGCCATTTACAAGCGTATTCCTTGGGCAGAGCGGAACTTTGAATCAACGATCATGGTGTCGACGTACCTTTTGATTGGTGCGATCATTTTCGTAGAGGTGTTCCGCCGGTTTGTGTTGAACGTACAGGCCCCATGGTCAACAACACTGCCGCCCTTCTTGTTTCTGATCATGACGTGGTTCGGCTGTGCCTATAACGTGAAGTTGCGCACACACCTTGCTTTTGCTGAATTTCGGGCAAACATGCCCCGCGCCTTGCAGTTTACCTGCCTGACACTCGATTTTGTGCTGTGGCTGGGCTTTAGCTGGGTTGTGATCACGACCTCGACGCAAGTCGCCGCAAACTCTGCTGCAAACTTCCAAATCCTACTTGGAACAGACAACATC
This sequence comes from uncultured Paracoccaceae bacterium, assembly GCA_947498415.1. Lineage (GTDB taxonomy): Bacteria > Pseudomonadota > Alphaproteobacteria > Rhodobacterales > Rhodobacteraceae > Cognatishimia. Next base: position 70,998 of record CANMKB010000001.1, on the reverse strand, counting down.
CTTCAGTGGTGGTTCCTGATTTCTGTACCGCTGGCCTTTGTGCTGATCGCGGCACGCGCCATGGAAAACTACATCGACGACATTAAAAATCTGCGCAGCGGTGAGCCGCTGATCAAAGCAGTTGCAATCGGCGAAGGATAAGGAGGGACCAATGTCTGACGGAACGTGGATTACGATCATCTCACTTGGGGTGACATTCTTCTTTATGCTTGGTGTGCCGGTATTTCTTGTGATCGGCTACTGGGTCATCGGCATGAGCTTTGTGCTCGGATTGCCATTGATTAACACAGGATCAGCGCTTGCTGACGTGTTTACAGATGGGTTTGCCTTGCTGGCGATGCCGCTGTTTATTCTGACCGGTGATTTGATCAACCGGTCTGGGATTGCGCGACGGCTGTCTGATTTTGCCTATTCCTGTTTGGGGTGGCTGCGCGGTGGTTTGGCGATGGCTTCGCTCGGCGCCTGTGGTCTGTTTGCTGCGATTTCGGGCTCGAATTCGGCAACGACGGCAACCATCGGTTCGATGCTTCACCCTGAAATGGTGAAGGGTGGATATGACGAACGCTTTTCTGCGGCTACAGCTGCGGCAGGTGGTACCGTTGGTATCATCATTCCGCCATCAATCATCTTTATCGTTTACGGATTTTTGCTGAACTTGCCGATTTCAGAACTGTTTGTCGCTGGGATCATTCCGGGCACCATGATGGTTGGGGCGATGATGTTGGTGGCGTTTGTCATTTGCACCAAAAATGGCTGGGGCTATCTGATCAAGCTACAATTTGGCCGCGTGTTTAAAACAGCCGTCGGCGCGTGGCTAGGCTTTTTTGCGATCGGGTTGGTTCTCTGGGGTATTTACACTGGTAAATTCTCACCGACCGAAGCCGCCGGTGTAACCGTTGGATTCTGTATCATCGTGGGCTTTGTTTCGCTGCCGATTTTCAAACTGATGGGGTCACCTTCGGAAGATCGTGACTTTAAAGAGCGTGGCATTGCTGAGTATCTGGTCGTCAAAGGGTTCACCCCTTGGGAAGTGCCTTCGATCACCATGCGCTCTGCACAGATTGCCGGCATTTTGGCGCCTCTCATTGCGGTTTCGGTTGTGATGCAACAGATCCTCTCGGTGCTTGGGGCCCAAGAAATCATCGGGGGTTTTGTGCGCGGCATGGGCGGATACTATGCCGTTCTGTTTACTTCGATGGCGATTGTATTTGTCGCTGGCATGGTTCTTGAATCTCTGCCTGTGACGATCATCCTTGCCCCGATCTTGGCCCCGATTGCACATTCTGTTGGCGTCGAGCCGGTACAGTTTGGCGTAATTTTCTTGGTGGGTGCATCCATCGGATTTATCACACCGCCCTATGGTCTGAACCTCTATGTGGCCTCTGGCGTTACAGGGGTGCCCTATTTCAGACTTCTGCGGTATACGGTGCCATACCTGCTGTCTTTGCTCACAGTTTGGATCATCGTGTCGCTGGTGCCCGCACTGTCGACGATCCTGATCCCTGGAAGCTAAGGAGCTGAAAAACAGGAAGAGAAAAAGGGTAAGACATGGCTGACGGGACAGGCAAAGAAGGCGGAATTCCAACGAACCTGCGATTGCTGCTTGTACTAGAAGCCATGGCGAAGGCCGGGGTCCCTGTGACACCCACTGAGGTTAATCAAGAACTCGGCCTACCCAAACCTACAATCCATCGCCTTTTTACCACACTTGAGACCGAAGGCTTTATCCAGAGAGAGATTGATGGGCGGGGCTATTCACCGGGTTTGCGGCTTCGTGAAATGTCGACGGGCATCATTTCGTCGTTGCGGATCAGAACCGCGCGTGTGGCGATCCTGTCTAAACTTGCGGACGAAATTGGCGAGACTTGCAACATTGCGCTGCCGGATCGCGATGCGATGATCTATCTTGACCGTGTCGAAACCAAATGGCCGCTGCGCATTCAGTTGCCTGTGGGCAGTCGGGTGCCATTTTACAGCACGGCCAGTGGTAAGATGTATCTGTCGACCTTGGACAATCGCCACCTTAAAAACTACGCGCAAACCGTAAAAACCGAAGCGTTGACGCCGACCACCATCACCAACCCCGAAGAGCTCATTGCAGAGGTACAAGAGGTGCGAAGCGCAGGTTATGCGTTGGACCGTGGGGAATTCATGGAAGGCATGACTGCGATTGCTGTTCCGATCCTAGAAGCAAATGGTCGCCTTGTTTCGACTTTGTCGGTTCACGCGCCGGAACAACGGATGCCAATCGAGCAAGCAATTGGGCATGTCGACAAGTTGAAAGCGGCCGCGCGTAAACTCTCTAGTTTGCTGAGTGAAAGCTAAGATTTAGCGGTAAATTTACCATGTTGAACACATGGTAAAGATTTGGCTTGGAAAAACGCTGATTCCCGCCTAAACCGCGCCATCTGATTGCATAATCTTGGCGTTCGCGCTCAACTGTTTGGGGGATACCTTATTGAACATTCCGCACGCTGTTCCGCATGAAATTTATGGGATCGACAAATGGGGTAAAGACCTCATCGTGGTTATGGAGAACGGTGAAATTGGGTTGAAAAACCCGTTAAACCCGGATGCCCCAGCGATCAGCCTACCAGAAATTCTACGTGATCTTGAGGATCGCGGTGTCCACGTCCCAATGATCCTGCGCGTGTCGTCCTATTTGGAACACGAAATTCGTCACATCAATGAGTGCTTTGCAGAAGCCATTGAGCGTGTGGCGTACAAAGGCGACTATCGCGGTGTGTTCCCGATCAAAGTGAACCAACAGGCACAGGTTGTTGACCGCATTGTCGAGTTTGGAAAACCTTACAACTACGGCCTAGAAGCTGGATCAAAACCAGAGCTTGTGATCGCTTTGGCCCACAGGCTGGCCAAAGAGGCTCTTATCGTCTGCAATGGCATCAAGGATGAAGAATTTATCAGCCTCGCCACACTGTCGCGTAAGATTGGGTTTAACACCGTCATCGTTCTGGAAAGCCCAAAAGAAGTCGATACAGTTATCGAAGTGGTGCAAAAGCTTGGGGTTGAGCCCATCCTCGGGGTACGGGTTAAGCTTACCAATCAGATTACCGGAAAATGGGAAGAAAGCTCTGGCGATCGGTCGACATTTGGGATGAACACCGACCAGCTTGTGTCCACGGTCGATAAATTGCGCGACGCAGGCCTTCTGCATTGTCTCAAGCTGCAGCACAGCCATTTGGGCTCTCAAGTCCCTGATGTGAACGATGTGCGCCGTGCTGTAAGCGAGGCGTGCCGCTACTACACCGAACTTTGCGCCGAAGGGGTTCCGCTCACCCATCTCGATTTGGGGGGCGGCCTTGGCGTGGATTACACCGGCGAGAAAAGCGCGACCGAAAGCTCGATCAACTATACAATCCGCGAGTATTGCACCAACGTCGTCGAAACCGTTCAATATGCGATGGATGCCGCAGAGGTGGATCATCCAACCTTGGTCACAGAAAGTGGCCGCGCCGTTGTTGCGACATCCTCCATGCTGATTTTCAACGTGTTAGAGGCGACGCTGTACGATGCGCCCACGGCACCTGCCGCCCAAGAAGGCGATCATCATCTGATATCAGATCTTTGGGCGATCACCGGTTACATCTCTGCGGAACGGCTTCAGGAATGCTGGAACGACGCCAATTTCTACCGCAACGAACTGCGGGCGCTGTTCCATCGCGGTTATATTGATCTGCGCCAAATGGCACGCGCCGAGCGGATATATCTGCACCTGATGGCCCGTATCAAACACCACACTGCCTTTGACGCGATTTCGGTGACCGAAGATCAAATGTCTCGGCTGGCCGACATCTATCACTGCAATTTCTCGTTGTTCCAATCCTTGCCAGACGTTTGGGCCATTGATCAGCTGCACCCCATGGTGCCTTTGCAAATGCTCAACCAAACCCCAGATCGTCGCGCGGTTTTGTCAGACATCACCTGTGACAGTGATGGCAAGGTGGATCGGTTTATTTTAAACGACGGCATCTCGCGCAGCTTGCCGGTACACTCCCTTCCTGACGATCAGCCTTACTACATGGGCGTATTCTATGTGGGCGCGTATCAGGAAACACTGGGCGATTTGCATAATCTATTTGGCGACACAAACGTCGTCACAATTGACCTTCGGGCGGATGGCGGATTTGATCTGCTGCACGAACAAGAAGGCGATACGATTTCAGAAGTACTGTCTTACGTCGAATTTGACCCTCAAGACTGCGTCGCAGCTTTCCGCAAAATGGTAGATGAGGCGATTTCGACGGGCGCACTTAAATCTAAAGACCGCAAGCTGCTGATGGGTGCATATCGCGACTCGATCAATGGCTATACTTACTACGAATAACACTCTGTCACTGGAGATCTGACGATGGGCAAAACACTGGTTGTCGGGGCAGGGGGCGTTTCCCATGCCGCCGTGCACAAAATGGCAATGAATAGCGATATCTTTACCGATATTACACTGGCCAGCCGGACAAAATCGAAATGCGATGCGATCGCCGCAGCGGTCAAAGACCGTCTGGGGGTCGAGATTAAGACTGCGCAGCTTGACGCAAACAATGTGGCGGATACGGTTGCCTTGATCAAAGAAACCGGTGCCGAGCTTTTGGTGAACCTTGCACTGCCTTATCAAGATCTGGTTCTGATGGACGCTTGCCTCGAAGCAGGTTGTCATTATCTAGACACAGCCAACTACGAGCCAGAGGATGTCGCCAAATTTGAATACCATTGGCAATGGGCGTACCAAGGCAAATTCAAAGAGGCTGGCCTTACAGCCATCCTAGGATCTGGGTTCGATCCGGGTGTGACCTCTGTCTTTGCGACATGGCTGAAAAAGCACAAGCTCGACACAATCCGACAGATTGACATTTTGGATGCAAATGGCGGCGACAACGGTCAGGCATTTGCCACCAACTTCAATCCCGAAATCAACCTGCGCGAAGTCCTCGCAGAGGTGCGCCATTGGGAAAATGGCGAATGGCACCACAGCCCTGCGCTGACCAACAAACAAACGTTTGATTTCCCGGGCGTTGGTACAAAAAACATGTACCAGATGTATCACGAAGAACTGGAAAGCCTTTCCACCCACTTCCCTGAAATCGAACGCGCCCGTTTTTGGATGACCTTTGGCGATGCCTACATCATGCACGCAACAGTTCTGCAAAACGTCGGTATGACCCGGATCGATCCGGTGATGCATGACGGTAAAGAGATCATTCCGATCCAGTTCCTGAAAACCCTGCTACCCGATCCGGGTGATCTGGGTGCGCTGACAAAAGGCAAAGCCTGCATCGGTGATATCGCGACAGGTCTTGCCAAAGATGGATCAGGTGAAAAAACCTATTACATCTACAACATCTGTGACCACGAAGAGTGCTATGCAGAGGTCGGCTCTCAAGCGGTTTCGTACACAACCGGCGTGCCCGCTATGATTGGCGCGGCGCAAGTTCTTAAGGGCAACTGGAAAACACCCGGCGTCTGGAACATGGAACAGCTTGATCCTGATGACTTCATGGACATGCTAAATGCACACGGCTTGCCATGGCAGGTGCACGAACTCGACGGTCCGGTGGACTTTTAAATCACACGGGCGCTCTCAAACTGGCGCCCTTTCACCTTTGTCTAAATACTCCGGGGGAGATGGGGAATTCATAGAATTCCACGTCGGGGGCAGCGCCCCCTCAGCCTCCGATAGGAGGCTCTCTTATGTCTGACTTCATGGCCACACAGGCGGGCGATCCCGGTGCCTTTCGTTCTTTTGATCTGCACCGTGTGCCGTCCCCGTGCTTTGTCGTGGACGAAGCAGCAGTCGAGCGCAATCTTCAAATCCTAAAAGACGTGTCCGATCGCTCAGGGGCAAAGGTGCTTGCCGCGCTCAAAGCCTTCTCGATGTTCTCACTTGCACCGCTTGTGCGCCAATATCTACCCGGTACCTGTGCCAGTGGCATTTACGAGGCGCGCTTGGCGCGCGAAGAATACGGCGGAGAAGTCGCAACCTTTTGTGCCGGCTACAAAGAGGCGGATATCGACGAGATCATCGCGCTCTCCGATCATGTGATCTTCAACAGCCCGGCCCAAAAAGACCGCTTTCTTGCAAAATGCCGGGCTGCAGGTGTGCAGGTTGGGCTGCGCGTTAATCCTGAAAAATCAGTGGGAGAAGTCGCCAAATACGACCCTTCCGCGCCGTGCTCTCGCCTTGGGACGCCGATTAGCCAGCTCACGTCGGATGCCTTGAATGGCGTTGACGGTGTACACATCCACACCCTTTGTGAACAAGGCGTTGATCCGCTTTTGCGGGTATGGTCAGCTGTGGAGTTCAAGCTTCAACCTTATTTCAAGCAATTGAAATGGCTGAACTTTGGTGGCGGTCACCACATCACTCGCGACGACTATGACCGCAATGTTTTGATTCATTTGCTCAAAGACATCCGCACCAAATATGATCTAGAGGTCATCATCGAACCGGGCGAGGCGGTGGCGCTTGACGCGGGTATTCTGATCGGAGAGGTCTTGGATACCGCCCAGAATGGTATGAACATCGCCATCACCGACGTATCTGCCACCTGCCACATGCCAGATGTAATTGAGGCGCCCTATCGCCCTGCCTTGCTGGATGAGGCCGACAAGGGGCACACTTATCGCTTGGGCGGGCCCTCTTGTCTGGCTGGAGATGTGATTGGCGACTACACTTGGGCCAAACCGCTTGAAATTGGCCAACGCTTCGCCTTTCTGGATCAGGCGCATTATTCGATGGTGAAAACCAATACGTTTAACGGCGTGCCTCTTCCCGCGATTGCCTTGTGGAACAGCGCGTCTGATGCGCTGAAGATTGTCAAAGAATTCTCCTACCACGACTTTAAGGACCGCCTGTCATGACCATTTTCCTCGACAGCGAACTCAGCCCAGAAGAGCGCCGCGAAGACAGCCATTTTCAGGTGATCCCTGTGCCACTAGAGCGCACGGTGTCTTATGGGTCTGGCACTGCCAACGGCCCCGCCGCCATCATCGAAGCCTCAAGCGAGCTTGAGCGGATCACGGTTGGGAAAGAACCTTGCGCGCAGGGGATTTTCACCCAGCAGCCTCTTGATTGCACCGGTGATCTTCCCGACGTGATGGAGCGTCTGGCTCAACGGACAGAAGCGGTTGTGAAAGATGGCAAACTCCCCGTCACCCTTGGAGGGGAGCATTCACTGAGCTACGGCGCCGTTATGGGGGTGGCGCGTGCATTGAACAAACCGATTGGGCTTGTGCAAATCGACGCACACGCAGACCTGCGGATTGCATATCAGGGCAATAAGCACAGCCATGCCTCAGTGATGCATCTTTTGGCGCAAGAGGGGGTGCGGCTTGCACAGTTTGGGGTGCGGGCATTGTGCGAACAAGAAATGGAAAGCCGTGCGCATCACAATGTGTTTTATAAAGACGCCGAAGCGCTGGTGGTCGACAACATTCATGCCGTCGATCTCCCAGAGGATTTCCCAAAAGATGTGTATGTCAGCTTTGATGTGGATGGATTGGACCCAAGCCTGATGCCGGCGACGGGCACCCCGGTGCCGGGTGGATTGGGCTATTATCAGGCGCTGCGCTTGGTCGAACACGCGTTAAAAGGGCGTCGCTGCGTTGGGCTGGATGTTGTGGAGTTGGCGCCAGATGGCAATGCAGCTTGGGATTTCACTGCAGCGCAAATTGTCTATCGTTTGATGGCAGCGTGCTAGGGCGCGCACAGAGTAACGCGCACCCAATCGCCGATCATTCAGCTAGGGTCGTAAAGGGTTCACCGCTGCGCACGATATGCGTGGTGTACACGACAATCGGCGCGTCATGGCGCGACGTGATTCCGCCATGCACCTGCCCCTCGGGAAAAAACATCGGTGTGCCATCTGCAAACTCCACCGTCTTCCCATTCGGAAGCTCGACCATACCGCCCTGGGCAATGACCGCATGTTCATCCCCAGGATGTGTGTGCAACACAATGCGTCCTCCGTTTTGCAACACCAATTTGCTTTTCACCACTTCCATTCCAGGTACACCAGAAAGCGGATCGCGGCTTAGCTCGGTGCGACTGACAAGCTCTTCGGCGAAAACGCCAGAGGCGAAACACACCGCTGCGAAAACACAGATAGACTTGGAAAATTTCATAAATACATACCTTTGCATCATTGGGCGTTTGCAAAATCAAAACACGCCTTCACCCCGATTGAAATCGAAGCCACCAGAAAGGGCAAGGCTGTATTCAGCTGGTGGGAATGTGGGTATTGAAGGTGGTGCTGCTGGGGAGGATTGAAATCTCCAATACTTTAGCGAAAAATTCACTAGTGCGTTGTTAGTAAAGGGTAATTCAATTGTGTGTTAGTCTCGCGTGTCACAAAAGCTAACACAATGCCTAACACAGAAAAATCGGTTTTGTGCATCACTATTGGTTTTGCCGATTCTACGTTTCTTGTGGCTAGGAAGGAGTAAGCAACGTAACCATCCGGATGGATTTATCGATCATAGTTAGGAAGCAATTTGCCGTCTCCCCTTTGATCGGTCGTGGCCTGCCGTGATCTTCTACGTCAATATGGTGTTGTTTAAATTGTGCCATTGGCGTTTCCAATTTGCACTTCTAGGAACAGCGGATTTGCGACCTTGTGCCAAAGAGAGTTTATTGTTGCGCTTCAATGCGATCAGCCGCCTGCATTTCGTATATCAATTACTGTTCTGTCGTTGGGCGGTCGAGATGACTCGAAAGTCGATCTATTCGACCGCCCTTTTTAAAACTTAGTGAATCCAAGGTGTTACTCATGCTGCGGTTGGCTAGATTTTAATTTTGTGCAAAGCGTGTGCAAAGTCTGTGCATATTTTCGCAGTTGCTCCGCAATTTCGTCCACGAGTTAACGCCATTCCAAATTTACCAGATGACCGCTCCCAGCCCAAAGCAGACAATCGCTTTTGCCTCTTTACTCCAAGGCTGGATGCCACAGCGTAAAATTTGAATGTCCGCTTACGGTAGACCGGCCGTTTTTGAACAGACTGTTAGAATATTGGACGCTTAAGACTCTCCAGAAAACTAGGCTTGATGAGGGACTTTGTTCTATAGAGAGGATAATTTCGAAACGCTATGAGTTATGTAAAAGTTTAAAGTAATCTGCAGGTAAGTGGCATACTGAATAAATTGCGTGAGGGGATGGAAGCTTCTCCGTCAAAAATTTTAGAAACGTTAGTATAGCACTTGCTCTGAAACCAGAAAATTAAGCCAATTGTACTACAAGTTTTTCCTTGAACTTCGGTTTGTGGTGGAGGACTTTTGTCGAAAGTTCTAAGTGGTAGGCATGAAAAGTGGATTTTGTTACCATAGCATCAGTATTGAGTATTGGAGCTCTTTCTACTTTCTGGGTTTACAAAGTAAGTCGCTTTATCAGGCTCTCGGTACTCGCGATTAGAAACTCGTTCGGCCAAGATGGTAGTCAAAAGTCATCAATCGCGCTTGATCCAAAGCAAGGACTACACCACGAGATAATTGCTCTATCCGCGTTCCTTGTCATTTTAGTGACAGTTACTTTTCTGACAGAGGATGTTGATCTTTTTATTATAGCTGTAGCGCTTAATATTGGGGCTCTTTCCACCTTCTTAGCTTATGATTTTGGAGGACGAGCGTGGATCTCCAAGTTCGCGATAAAAGGTGATCTTGATGCAAAAAAGCGCCGGGTACGACCTATTTTAACGCCACCAAAGTCAGGTTTGTATGGTGAAATCTCTGCGCTCTCTATGGTTTTAACCATTCTGCTGGTAGTTAATCTAGTCACAGAAGATGTTGGCATTTTGAAGCTTATTACGAGCTATAAATGGCCTGCAATAGGTCTATTTGGAGCTGTCTGCTTAATTGTCTTGGCGTATGAATTTTACACGTGTAGGCGCGATGACAACTGCGTCATTAGAGACGAAAACAATTGTGTTGTTAAGAAGCGCGTTATTTTTGCGAAACGTTTAGCTAGAGGTTATGTTCCGTACACAATCTACAGCATCACTAATTTTTCAGCTGTAATCATGATTGTTGCGCTTGTTATTGCTCAAACCTTTGAACAGTTTCAGGACTACCAAGAAGTGAAATTACAACTAGATAATTTATTTGTTAGCCTCAACATAGGTAATATCTCCCCGGAAGCAAAAATGGTTCTCACCGAGCAAATCTATAGCAAGGTTCGGGAAGGTGCTTCATTTATGGTTGATCAGATCAATACTCTAGTTCTGTTAGTATTTTGCAGTTTTGGCACACAATATGTTGTGAAACACACGCCTATCAGACAAGCCTACGAGGAGAGCGCTTTAGGATCATTTGATGTGCTTTTGTGGCTATCTATCGGCTGTATAGCGTTCTATGCATGGTCTGTGCACTTTTTTGTCTATGATGGTTTTTTTGGGGGCGCTCTTAGCGCCCTCGACGCAAGCCGAGATCAGATTGCAAGCGGAGGATGGATTATGCTTCAACGCTTCAATGATCTATACCTTGACTTGACAGAACGACGCGGATTGACAGGTTTTATGATCTCATTGACCAATGATCGGGGTGGGCTATTGCTTGCATTAGGCGCCGCAGGCTGGATTATTGATAAGCGACGCGATAGAGACGGCGAACGTAGCAAAGCTCTCGAAAATTCTAAGCTGAAACCGGGCTAGGTGGATGAGTGGCGTAAGGCCAAGATCCCAAATGCCATCCAAAAGAAGATAGCAGGTACTTGCTTGCAATGAGGATACAAATATGAAGCTGGCTTTGATCATTTTTGGTGCCATCGTACTGTATGGCATCGTTGTTACAGTTGTGAATCGCGGCGCGGTGCTTTCAGCGAGGACAGTCGATTTTAGTAGCGCCTCTCGAGCTAAAATGCGGATGCCAGACACTGTTTCTGTGGGTACATGGAATTTGGGGTATGCAGGGCTCGGTCGAGAGTCAGATTTTGCTGTCGATGGGGGTGAGAACTTATTTCCCCCTTCTAGGGCCATCGTTGATAAGAACATTGAGCAAATAACTGAAGTTGCAGGTCAGCTTGCAACTAACGTTCAATTTTTTCAAGAAGTCTCTTATTCAGGACCTCTTTCACTATGGAAGTCGGTAGCAACACCTCTTGAAAACACGGCTGGATCTAATGTTTTCTGGTGGCGTCCAGATATATCTTCACAGCTTCTGCCGTGGCCCATTAGGCTGAAACATGGGACCGTCATTACTACTGATCTGAAGGCTACTACTGGCGAACTATTTCCCATTGTGGGAGAGCCAGAACCTCTGTTTGGCTTCCTAAATCGTCAGTATGGTATGCAGGTCCTGAAGATGCCGGGCGCTACTGAAAGTATTGAATGGGCCTTTATAAATATTCATCTTTCAGCCTTCGATGATGGAGGCGATTTGCGACGCCAACAGATAGATTCCGTATTTAGCTATGCTAAAAGTCTTTATGAGGCCGGTTTTCATGTCGTCATAGGCGGGGATTGGAACATGGAGTTGGCCGAAACAGCGTTTCCGCATCAAACGTCTGATGAAGACCTGTTTTGGATCCATCGTTTTCCGCAAGAGAGTATTCCCGAGGGCTGGAAGCTCGCGATTGATACTTCGCTCCCTACGGTTCGGACTGTAAACCAAGCCTTTGTCCGTGGAGAAAACTATCTCACTATTATTGACGGCTTCGTTGTGTCGCCAAACGTGGAAGTTGTCTCTGTCAGTACAACAGATACAGATTTTGAAATGTCAGATCATATGCCCGTTATTGGAAATTTCAGAGCTGTTCAGTAAAAGGGGATGGGTCACCTCCGCGTCGATTTTGGCGAGTTCATCGTAGGCATCGATCAAAAGAGGTTGGCCCTTTTGTGGTGCACCGCTAAACGCAATCCGGCCTGCTGTAATAAGCTCGGACTTGAGACGGAGCGCAAAGCTCTCCATCAATTTGGTCTTGCCCGCACCCGGTTCTGCCAGCACGACAATGAATGAAGAAGCTGCAAGGGTTGCAGTTTCTCCAAGATGCATGTCTTGAGCGTATAGTTTGCTCGGTAAGTAGAATTCTGAACTCATATCGCGCAATAAACGGTGCCAGAATGTTGATTGCTAACGAGATAAGCGTAGAGCTTTCTGTTTTCTTGACCCCGATTAGATTGTGTTGAGATTCGGGTCTGACTTGGCGTTGACTGCAAAAATCGGAGCAAACTGAGCAGCAAAGTCATTTGCTGCTCTGCGCTGCATTTGCACCTCGACATCGCTCATGTGCTCCAAGCCAATAGTGGGCGCGAATGTGCACCAAGCAAGAACGGGGAAGCTTGCGTCTTCTGTTCTGACAGCGACCGTGATGTTGGAAACGACCTCCTTGTGGCGCGTTTCACTGCCAGCGGAGACTGCACCAAGAACAGCGCCGACACCACCTGCTAGTAGCCCACCAGCGGCAGCTCTTCCGAGTGTTCCTTTTCGGCGAGTCTCTGAAACAGTGTGACCATCTTCGAGAACTTCAATTCCGGTAAAGTCTGCGAACGGGATTTCTTTCGCGTTGCCTTCGGCAGTCGCCACAAGCGCAGTCTGTTTGCTTTCATCCATCAATAGAACAAGTTCTTCGCCCAACACGGCGGGTTTGTTTCTGTAGGTAGGAAACTTGTTTAGGGCGCGATCAACAAGATTTTCGGCAGATGCTTGTATCCTATTTTGGCGTGAAAATTCAAAGATGATGTACAGCACGGCAATTGCAATCATCGCCAGAACTGAAAATTTGATCAGGGTAAACATGTAATCCATTTGGTACTCGTAATGTGGTTGAGTGCTAAAATTGGGTTAGACTGGGCAGCGAATAAGTCGTGCGTTGATGAGCATATCGCCCAACAAGCTCGTGGCTTGAGTTTCAAGTAGAACGAGGTTTGCACCCCGTGCGCCCGCTTGCGTTCTTATCTGATTGATCGCGCGATCCTGTGCGTATTTGTTCGAGCCGACTTGTGGCATGTAGCCAATTTCTTGCGCATTGGCGCATGTCGGTGACTTTGCAAACGAAACTTGGACTTGTTCAGGGGCAACCGGCGGGTAGCCTGCTTGTGTCTGGATGACTGGTTCAACACACGCTGAAAGTGCTGCGAGTAGGGGCAGAGAAATGAGTGCTTTTTGCATAATTACCTCAATGTAAATTCGTGCTGCGGTTTTGGACTTTGAATCTGACGATTTTTTGGCGGTATTAACACCTTGAGAAAATTTTGAATCTTTTCGGGACGCGCTTAGCGTCTGGAACGGAAACGATGTTGGCGAAAAGGTACCCCTGTTTTTCATTTGGGGGTTAGCTTGTTGATCCTGTGGTCCAGTACATCAGGACAGCAACTGGGGGCACACGATAGGCCTAGTGGGGTAGCCGTCAGCGGACCCTCGATTTTTTAACGTAGTATCAGTATGTCAGGCGATTGATCGCTGATGATTCATCATCAAACAAGATCAATCACGACACGTGACAGGGTGCAGTCAGGGCGGTGCTGGGGTGTTGGTATAGATTGGGTTCGTGACGGCTCAGGCGGCGCGACCAAGGTATCAGGGTTGGCAGAGGGGGACCGCCTAACGGCGGCACACATCAACCTGAAAGCTCAACAAGCGATCACACTTTCAATCTATTCCGTGAATCGATGAACAGAGTTCCTTGCGAAACGCGATTGGGTGTTGGTCGCGATCACCAGAAGCCTTGTTTCGAAGACAAGTCTCCGAAGGAGGATTGCTAAATAAATAGAATGAAGATGAGTAAGATTGTTTGCATGTTGGTCGTTGTCGCTAGAGGACTGCGTCAGGCCTGCGTAGCAGGTCCAGCCTTCAAAACGCGGTAGAGGCTATCACGGCTAATGCCCAGCGACCGTGCAGCTTGGGCTTTGTTCCCGTGTTTTTCGACCGCAGCCGCTACTTTGTTGTATTCGATGGTAGCTGGACGCCCTTTGAACGGGCTGTCGGGTCCTTTGGCTAACGCTGCATCAATGCCTTCGCGTTGACGCGCCTTGCGAATGGACGTTTCAAATTCGGCGACTGCACCCAGAATCTGATAGGTCATGCGACCTTCTGGCGTTGTTGTATCAATTGCTTGATCCAAGCAGCGCAACTCAACGTTCTTGGTATCCAGCTTGGCAGTGATCTTGAGTAGATCAGGCAACGACCGTGCAAGACGATCCAGTTTGGTGACGCATACAACATCACCTTCCCGCACGTACTCCAACATCTTTTCTAGTTCCACGCGACCGGTGGTGCGTGTGCCCGTGAACTTCTCTGCGAATATCTTAGTGCAATTTGCGCCCGTCAGGGCGTCACGTTGAATATCTAATGACTGTGTGCGCGAGGAAACGCGAGCGTATCCGATAATCTCTCCCATAAAAGCCCTTTCTGTCAGATTTGAGTGTCTGGATTTATCTTACTGTCCGATAAGTGATTCGATAAGTTAAATCTGACACATTTGGGCGATTTTCAGATGTCGTGTGTGCTTTTACTCAAATCGGACAGTACTAGACTAAGCTCGGTGGAAATGGGCGATGCTGCTGCTTGCTCAAAGGAGGCTGGTACAAACTACAGGCGTATGTCCTCAACGCCGTCTTTCCGTAGTGCCTTTTGCAAAAGTGGAAACTTCAACGGTCGAATGTTTCCGGTATTCCTTTGTAGTTCGTTCAGCATTGCTTGAGCACTGGTCTTATATCTGATGTATATTGTGTTTATCGATCTGGCCCAATAATCCGGCAGGTCCTCGTCGCCATTCCAGCTCAATTTTGTCAGACAATCGGAAATTGGCTTACCGTCTTCGCGAAGATTTTTTGCGGACCACTTCTTTTGCAGCATAAGCAACAAGACTGCTGTATAAAGCTCTTTGTTGAATGGGCTATATGGCTTTGGTGGTGAACTACGAGTTCCAACGGTCAATGGGGTTTCGCTCATCGTGGTCGAGCGCACGATATTAAAGCACGGCGGTGCTTCTTGTCTCGCAAGTTTAAGTAGGTGTGGCCCAGCGACATTACCCAAAAACACGATTTCTTTGTCTGTTTTGTCAGTCTTCGATGTTAATTCGATAACGTAGACTTCATCTGTAAGGTCAGAATATAGGCCTTCAATTCTTTCATTTAGTATCTTGTAGCGCGAAACCGGTCTAACAAAGCACTTTGCTGCCAATGTGATCCTATCTTTATCGCCGCGTCTTATTGATTTTAGTCTATCTCGTAATTTCATTATCGAACCGGTTTATTTCATTTGGGTATAGGTCTTTTCCCCCGCCAAAACTAAACATTCGCGGGCTACATTTGTTCATAATCGTCTTTGGCTATCTCGTTGCTCGATTTACGAAAACTTTTCAGGATGCAGCCTCATGTAGGCTGGATTGATCGAGACATAAGTGGC
The DNA here is from genome assembly GCA_947498415.1 of uncultured Paracoccaceae bacterium. Classification (GTDB taxonomy): domain Bacteria; phylum Pseudomonadota; class Alphaproteobacteria; order Rhodobacterales; family Rhodobacteraceae; genus Cognatishimia. The sequence continues at coordinate 55,649 of CANMKB010000001.1, read as the reverse complement.
TTGCGATTTGACCATTGGGATTTCCTCGCCTGAATTCTCTGCTTCGACGGATTCAGGCGGATATGATTTGTCTCTTTCGCCCATGATAGTGGCGAATTTTGCTTCTATCTCCGCAACCTTCTTCGCCGCAGTTACTGGGTCGAGGTTGTCTGCCCACTCGCTAAACTCTTCCGATGTTTTACCAAATAGTTTGGCCACCATTTCAATTAATGGCGGTGCCAGTTCAGATAGCTGTGCGTCTTGAAATTCGCCCTTAGAGATTTCCGCAGCATATTGGGAGAATTGTTCCGCCTGTGCGCGAAGATATTTAACGAGTTGGTCTGACATTCCGAAGTCCTTTGGTACTGCTCAATTCCATGACTAAAGGAATTGATCCCTTATGCAACCCTTGCGGGAGTTGGGCGCGATATGTTTGTGCCTGCTAATTCAGAGAAATTTCGACCGGGTCGAGCCGTGCGCCCGACGTGGGGCGTGTTTTCGCGATTGGCGGGGGTATGGAGGCTTTGGTGTTATTTTGTCGTGGGGGTGGGTTCGTTAAATGAAATAAGGCGGATGCGTAACTTTCTCATCAATGCAGCCTAGGAGAGAGTTGGCGAAAGGTGGCGGCGCTTGCCGTTAACCTGCGAATGCCAGACTAATCCAAATCTTGGGGGTATTAACGCGATTGGTGGGATGATCCCGAAAAACTGCCCGGTGCTCAAAGTGGTGCGAGTCCGTTTGTAATCTACCCCCTCAACTTGGGGTATTTTCCCGGATTTGAGGGGGTAAATAACAAACCAACTTTCGACTTTTGAGCAAAAATACCCCTAAAAACGCCATTTCGTTGGACAATTGTCCAACGGTGTCCAACGAGAATCCAACGGTTGTCCAACGACTTTAGCCTTATAAATAAGGGGTTTTCGATGCTCGTTGGACACATTGGACAAATTGGACAGAAATATAAGAGCGCCCCGCTGAATCGTTTTTTTTTTACACCCTGCACTCGCGAACCAGTGCGCATTTTTTCCGTTTCGGGGAGGCCTCTCTATTTTCGTGTCCAACGGGTCCAATTTGTCCAATTGCGGCGTTGAATGTTGATTATAAAGGGAAAAATCGTTGGGCAGCCGTTGGGCACTCGTTGGACACTGTCCAACGGGGATTTTTACTGAAAATAGGTGGTGGGTGCCTTAAAATAGATAAGGCGGGCTAACGCCCGCCTCTATCAATCAATTAGAAGTACAATTATAGGTATAGTTCAATCCGCCGCCGTGGTCCCGTGGACCCATTCACCTTTAATCCGCAGGGAAGGGATGTCGCCACCTTCGCCCGGTGGGTTGGGCCAAGTTCCTTTCTTGGCATACCGCTTGTTGCCTGTTGGCTCGATGATTGCACCCACTTCGCGCAGTTGTGCCACCAATCCCGCAAGCTCGATCTTTACCCCCAGTTCATTCAAGCGATCCAATGGTAGATGATACTGGCGGCGCAACATGCTCTTCGAAATGCCCGTTCCGTCATCGATGTCTTCGTCATTGGGCGCGTTCTCGTCCAATTTATAGTAGCCTAGAGGCCCAGCGTAGTGCTCGCATTCCATGGCGCAATCTACGATCCGGCGACTATTCAGTGCTTTGATGATTTCAATGCGCAGGCTATCCGATGCTTGTTGTCCTGTATCAAGCACATTGGCACGTTGCGCGATTGTATCATCCAGCGCCTCTTTCAGTAGCACCTGAACGTTGAGCCCGCCGTCGCCTTCATTCGAAAGATCGTCGTCAACCTTCGGTTTGCCGTCTTCCCATTTCACATCGTAATCGTTGGCTGGGAACAACTTCACTTCCTGCATAATCTCAGAGGCTACAGCGAGTAGGGCACCAGTCGTCACGACACGTTCACCGCCATGGGCATCGTGTCCCCAGTCCTTCTCATAGGCGCTGACGCGCCCCTTCACCACTTTAACACCCAATTCCAACAATCGGGTAACAAATGGCTTCCATGCCACGCCATACACACCGCCATGGGCGATAACTTCATAGGCTTTCAGTAGGTCCGCGTCAGCGGTTTTATCAAGCACTTCGGCTGCATCATATCTGACAGTGAACACCCGCGATTGCACCCCGCTCTTTGTATCCGCGCCCTCTGCTTGAAGGCGTGTCAGCAAGCCTCGCTCGGTGCTGATACCCATAGCACCATTCCAGCTATTAAGCTCCTGTAGCCCACCTGTGGTGGTCCCGCGACCACGGCCCATGCGGTTTGCGTACTGGTAGATTTGGCGCTGTTCGTCATCCGCTGTGCGCTTTGATGCACCGGAGTCATCTGGTGCCATTGCTGCGCCAGATGCTTTCATCGCCATTGCTTCGAATGCGGTTTCAGTACCGTTTGCAGAAAACATCAGGCCTTCAACCGATGCGACGGCAAAGAACGACACACCAGCTTTCAAAGACGTGGTTTTACCGCTGTTCTTCTTGCCTTCGTTGGCAATGATCACCGCATGTTCAGTGTTGATGAAATCCGCAAGATTGCCGACTGCGCCCAATAGGGCACCGGGAAGGAACAGCTTCGCATTCTTACCGCGAATTGCTGTGTTCATAGCGCCTGCGTACTCAACAACAGTGCCACAGGTTTTGCCAGAGACCCGCATAGCCTTTTCCAAAACGTATAGGCGCGGATCGTCGTCTTTCTTGATGCTTTCACCGGTTGGGGCGATGAATGCGTCACGTGCATCGGTCCATCCCGACTGCGCCCGATACACCCCTTCGCGTTCCGACGATACAGCCCGCAAGAGCGCCAGAATGTCTTGAGTAGGCGCATCAGGTGAGAACTCTAGGCCTTCGTTGCGCAGGTCGCCCAACAGTGCCCCTTGGTCCTTATACGTGTCGCCGATGCGGAATGTGGATTCCACAATCCCCAAATTCTCAGAACGGTGCATGTATCGAATGGTCAATTGATTTGTTCGCGTCAGACCTTTCGAGCCGTCCGCACAATAGACTACCTCAAAGGCATTGCACGTTGGGTTGAATTTCAGGTCATTCCCAACGGTGACAAGTTTGCCAAAATACCCGTCTTGATAGGTGAAGCCTTCGGGAAGCCATTTCGAAGCTTTGGCGGCTTTCTCAACCGTGTTTTTGGTCGCCTGTTCTAATGGCAGATAGTCAGGCGCATCTAACTTCTCGCGCTTCTTGGCGTCCTTTTCGATCTTCTTGCGTGCCGCCTGCTTGTCCAGACCGGCCCAAATCTCTGAGACTTCTTTGTTGGATAGAGCGGCAACACCTTTACCGCGCGACGGTCCCGCCAACACATCGGTTAGGTTGTTCTTGGTCACGGAGTCGCATTCGACATAGTGCCCCAGAAACTCGCGAATTTTCTCTACGCTCGTGCCTTTGTCGATACCCTCCTTATTTACCGCTGCTGCCGCTTTTTCAGGATCGAGATTGTAGACGTGGTGTTCGGATTCGTTTTCGCCATCCTCTAAATCTTCGTCAGGTAAGGGGATGTTCCAATCATCATCCCACAAAACATCTTCTTCACACCAGCCCTGCGCCAACATCTCTTGGATGAACTCAAGTTTGTCACGCTCCTGACAGGAGTCGTGCTTGCAGAAGATGGTCCAGTAGCCCATTTCGTTTTCGTCGGGGTTCATCGCCATAGTTGCGGTGCCACCTTCGGAAGAATGTATGTACTCAAAAGGGCATTCTAAGTGAACTGTGCCGGGTTTTTCCCCACCAGCGACACGAACCTTGTCCGGGCAGAACGTTTCGATTGCGTCCGCCGCAAGCCAACGATCTTTGTGCTTGTTGTGCCACTTGTTCAAATTACGTCCAGAAGGCGTTAAAAACTCTTCTCGCGTATCCGTTCCGCCTGAGCCGCCGCCAGCTTGGGCGAAAGCATCGCCTGCGTCACGATCTTTAACGTAAGCGGTCTTAGAGAATGGCTCGATCTCTTCGAAGCGCAGTGGACGGCCTTGGACAATCGCAGAGTACCAATCTTCTGCATCGGCGGGATGTCGGGGAACATAGAAAAGCCGATTCACGTCGCAAGATGTTGCATCGAAGTTGACGCCAAGCGTGTTTACCGCGACGCCGGTAACGGCATCTGCCCAAACATTTTTCCAGTCATTAACCGTTGCCCCAAGATCAGCCAGTTCCACCGGTTCCCAAAGAGGCAAAATCACACGGAACTTATCAAGGGGCGGGGTCTTTAGGATCGTGCGCAAACCATCAGGTGTTTGCTTTCGCGCATCCACGACTTTGATTTGATCAATAAACGAGGCGTCGTAGCGATCTTTGTGATGCTCGCGAAGATAAGTTTGAATCTGCGCACGCGTCGGGGACTTGTCCAGTTTCAGCTTACGCATGATGTCGTCGTGCATTAGCACAAGCTCGGTCGTGCCGTGGCGGAAAGAAGTGTACACGACCGCGAACAGTCCTTTCTCCTCCAATGTAACCAGTACGTCGTCAAGTGCAGCACCGGAGTCGATGTCCAGCCCGATGGCATACATCGTTTTAATGGCGGCATCTTTGCGGGCACCGTCCAGCGCATCTGCCAGAACTACTGCTGGGCCTTCTTTACGTTTCGCGACTGGGTGACGAGTTAATCCCCAAGGGGTCTTACCTTCATCGCCACCAGCGATCCACTGTACCAACGGCATTTCGCCCCGATTCCAGTTCCCGTCCTGTGTGTTGCGGTGATCTTTCTGTCCGTACATAGAGCCGGTCATGAAGACGAATGGCTTTTGCAATAACTCTTGCATCTCTGGGTGATCCTCGCCCAAGAGGTCGGCATCATTCATCTTCTGGATTTCAGGCGCAGGTCCCGCGCTACGCGCGTCAGTATCAGGCACATACTGTTCCAGCATCATCGCCCAATCACGACCATCAATCTTATTGAAACCATCCAGAAGCGCTTTCAGCGCGTCGTCATATCCGTGTGCCTCAATATAGGCGGTGCATCCTGTCAAGATTTGTTCGTTAGTACCGTCCAAGTCGAATAGCTGGCGGATTGCTTCAATTGTTGGAATTTGCGCTGCATTGGCCAAGCCGGTATTGTTCCCGCAGGCGGGGTTGGTATTGAGTTTGTGCATCTAAATTGTTATGCTCCTTGGGGAGAAAAACTTGCTCTACTTTGCCGGTTGTGCTAGGTTCTTCTCAGTTAATTTGAACGGGTCGCCCGTAAGATCACGCCAATGATCTTGCAGTAAGGGGTGGCCCGTTTTGCTTATGTCCGCGACCCTATCACTTAAGTCGTGTTGAGTCGATGGTTTGTGGCTGCAATATTGCGAGTGGCTTTGCAAGATTAATTTACCACCTAGCTATACAATTTATAAACACAATATGTTGTTTTGGGTCGCATTGTCGTACCATATGTTGTGGTAAATTCATCACGCCATTCTATACATGAGTGACATTCATTAATATTATGATAAATATTCATAATTCTGACGATCACCACACGTTCCAGCGCTCATCGATACTCGACTGTCGCAATCCGCTGGTGACTTCAAGCTGTGTTAATACAGGTTGAGTCATGAGCTTGATCACGTCCTCTGGGTTGAATCGGTGATCTTTTTCTTTAGCTACTGCAAGAATTATCGTTCGAAGGTCGTCTTTGTCTTCGCACAGAAAAACATTCCGGTCGTCGTCACCCCATTTGATTACACAAGGAATGTGGGCCGCGCCTGTGGCCTTGTTAAGCTCACCCCAAACATTCCCGAAGCGGTCAATCTTGTATTCTGGCAATCCTGCCATTCGCGGTTTCTCCAAATGAAAGAAGGTAACGGGAAGGGCATGACTGCCCGCTCCATTGCTGTTTCGTTATTCGTACCAACGGCTGATTAGGTCGTGAGGTAGCTTGATGCGGTGTGTGTTCGCTGCATCGGGGGAATTGGTGAACGTTTCGCCGTCGCCAACGGGAAAGAACCCTGCCATCGCCATCGCGCGTGTCACAGCCTGTGCCCCATATCCGAGTATCTCCGACACGTCTAAGGTCAGGCGCTCTTTGCCGGATGTCTCGACTGCAAACGCGATCCCCTCGTGGAGAGTGAACGTTAGGCCTATGCTGCTGTCGATAGTCTCGAAGCAAATGGCATTCGCGAAAGGCTCGGATTCTGGCCCAAACGCTCCAATGAGTGCTAAATAGGCTTCTGCCTTTTGAGGGCGTGTAAGTTGATTTTGCATGATTTAAGTCTTCATTTTTGGATTCCTCTTAGTCGGGGTTGAGGTGGTTGGGTTCGTTATCGCCGTTCGTCGATCACCATGGCGTGGTGTGGCTTTTGTTTAGCCGCCCGCCAGCTCGGCGAAGAAACTGGCGGGGGCAAGGCGCAGCGAAAGGAGAACCAGCGCCGTTCGCGAGCGAGGGAAGCCAGACCTCACACGCGAATTCTGAGGAGGGTAGGCCGTTCTAAACGTCGTTGTCTGTGTCAGGCTGTGAATGGACACCAAAGGTGCTAGGGTCTGCTATGAGGCCCCCACAACGTCCGCAGATGTGATTACCCTGTACAGAGTCTAAGAAGCGCGACACGGCGCTTATGTCGATTATCGTACCGGGCGGTTGCTTCGGGGCGTTATTCGCGTCAGTTTCCACAACGTATTCGAACAGCTTTTTCAATTGTCCTGAAATCAAATCCGCTGACTTAATAAGCCGATCAATTTGGTGCGGATCAAAGTCCAGCGCGTAGCTCCGAAGATCGTCCAAATTGACGTGTAAAAGCCGGATAGCTGACGCTGCTGTGGATTGCTTTAGTGTTGGCATGCACAGCCACCTAGATTTTCCATGCGAGTAATCATCGCCGCAATGTCGGCAGGGAGTTCGTCAGACTTCACTGGGGTCTCTTGGTCAATAAGCGTTGCCTGCCGCGACAGGTGTGATGCCAAGACGCCCTTGAGGCGCTCCAAGGATTGGGGTGGGACGCTCGCTTTCTCTGCCGCGTAGAAGGCCTTTTCCAAGGCCTCAGTGACCTCAAGGCAGATCGCTAATAGCTCTTGTTCAGTGAACGGTGTGGCATCGCTGCGTGAGCGTTTCACTGTCTCTTTATCCATCAGCCAAAAAACGCGGGTTTTGACCTCTGGTTTTTTGAACAGATTTGATCCTGAAACGCGTAGGGAGTTATCGGACTGCACAACACCTTTGGGCAAGGCAGCTTTATAGGCCTCTTTGTTGTTGAGGCCCTTAGACTTCGCGATGGCGAACTGTTCCCAGCGCTTGTTCTTGAGTGGCTCAGAACCCGGTTCGGTCGCAATCTCACTAGACATTAAAATCCAGCCCGCTCATCTAGTTTGGCAGTCACACGTTGATCGACATAGTTATCAAGTTCACCAGATCGTGCCATCGCCAGCCGTTGGCTAGGATTAATTGCAGCGGTGATCTCTTGGCGCAGTTTCTCTTTCAATTCTGCATCGCTGTGCTGAATGCTCAACTGTGCCAATGGCTCACGTTCGACAAGATCACGCGCCATTCGGTCCCAACCCATATTATCCGAAGGCATTTCATTGATTTCGCTGGAACCAATCGAGCACAAAACTGATGGCTCAAGGATCAACCCCGCTACCATGCGGTCAATCACTTGCGGCGACAGTCGGTTTCCATGCACACGGTAGAGGGCGTTTTCCGTCTTCTGCTGAATTGCCTCATAGCGTTTCATTTGGTGCGGCAATGTCACCGCCAATTGCTCATCTATGCGGCTTTGGCGGCGGTTTTCCGCATCGATTTCTTTTTGGATTGAGATTTGGTTCATGCAAGTTGTTCCTGTCGGTAGGCTGCATCGGTCGCAGCAAGCATCGCTTCCATTTCAGGGCGGAACCACGCCTTGGTTTTGATCCGGGCGAGGATGTCGCTCAGTCGAAATCGTTCGCGTGAAGCGCCACCTGATGGACCGGGCATGTCGGACTGAAAAGGGAGCTTGAAAGGGGTGTTAATCATTGAACGGACGCGTGTGCGTCCAGAGTTTGTACAACGGGAAATATCGTCCCGAGTTAGGGAAAATGTCATGTGTTCTCACTGATTTCGGGGGTAGGGTAAGGTACGCTCTTTGTACCACAACTAGGCCAAAAAATCCAGTGAACGGACGAAAACGGGTCATAGAAAAGTAGAAAATATAGGGCAGGATTTCCCGCTAACGCGGGCCTGTTTCAGTCAGGACAAGTATCAGCTCATTCGGTTGCACAGACTTAGAATCTTGGACACTTGAAAGCGAAGGTGCCTGTCAGCCTGCCAAACTATTGATTGGGCTGCGCGGGTTGCTGATTACTGGCAGGTGAGTAGGCGATCTTGCAATGAGGGTCGGTTGTGCGGACGGAGCTAGTTTTCGCTGCGGATGCGCGTAGGTCGGCTTTTGAAGCATGTAGTTCTAATCTGCGGTTTCTAAAATCAACAAACAGCATAGGCTGTGTGCCGCGATACACACTGAAAAGCCAACTAAGTCTGGCAGACTTGGGCTGTCGCACGCGTCTCAACACCATCTTCAAAGCCCCCTTTGGATAGTGTACACAAATTTTATGGGTAACTAGGTGTTTTCGATGAACGAGACGACAGCTTACACAAGAAAAGAACATCGCAAAGCGGTTAATTCTGCTGCCCTACTTGGCTGGTTCGTGGTGGCGCTTCCTTCGTTGTTGCACAATCCGTTTGCTTTGCCGTGGATTGCTGTCTTTGGATTGCCGGTAGCTTATGGTGCATGCTGGTTGATTGGAGCGCCAATCTTGCGAGGGCTAATGAAATACCCCGTTTCTTGGGTTTCGGCAGGTCTTTGGGGTGGCGCCATCGCTGTATTATTCGCGGCGATAAGCATAGCCATTGGCCGATACCAAGGCTGGCGGGTTTCTCAAAACCCGAACTTCCAGTCGCAAATTGGCGGGGGAGATTTTGTCCGATCAGTTGACGGCATCCTTACATCTTATGGATGGTGGGTTCTTACCCAAAATACGTTGCAGTTTGTCCTTGCTGGTATTGCCATTGCCTTGATTGTCAGGTGGCGCATCGGACCGGGTCGGTTCCAAGAGCGATAATGCGGCTACAACTCACCCGTTGCTATTTGTCCTCGGTGTCAAGAGCGGTAATTGGAATACAGCGCCGCATCGGTCACTCTGGGCTCAAACGCCAGCGCAGAAATTTCAAAGCTTAGTATGGGGGCCGCTAAACGCTGGATACCTTCGGCATCGTCGAAGCGGGCGACAGTACCATCCACACAAACGGGCAGGTGATTGGTGTGGCGACCTGTTTGTTTGGTGATCGTCGCCGTCAGTTAGCAACAAAGGGGGCAACGGCGTTTAGGGCTTCCAACTTCTCGTCAAGCAAGTCATCGCCTCCATAGTCCGCTTCTACAGGGTCGGAGTCCTCAAGTCGTCCCGCTATCTTGCGGCGTATTTCTGGGTCCAATTTCGCTTTTCTAGCAGCGTCTGCCCAAGAGTGCCGGAAACTGTGAAACGTCATCCCCGGTTCTGTGAGATTTAAGGGGGCGCGAACTTTACGCGCAAACCGTTGCCCGAAATTTGTCGCGAAGCGCCCCCGATTATCGGGGCGTATGTCTTGCAATCGCGTATTCTTGTGCTTGTCTGTGAAGCTTTCTTGCCAGAGCCAAGTCGCGTCAGCGTGCCGGCGGCGGTTCGCATATTCCAAGAAGCCAGCATCAATCAAAACAGGTGATACGGGCAGGGTACGTATGCTGCGCTTGCTCTTGACCTTTTGCTTCGGGTCCAAATCAGTGATGCGAATACACCAATGCCTCTTAATCAGAACTATGTTGTCCAATCTTAGTTGAGCTAGCTCCTCTTGCTGCGCACCGGTATAAGCCGCCAATATCGGCATCCAGTGGTCCATGATTTTTGCATCGAATGTGCTTTTTGCAAAGTTTAGGATTCTGCGTGATTGCGATGGTGAAAAAGGTTTCCTTGCCTTTTCCATTGCGTGACTGTGCTTTCCCTTTGGTTTGATCAATTTATATCCGGCAAAGGGATCGCTCGACAGTTCCCCCATGGGGTCCAGCGCGAAGGCCGTTAGGCTCTTGAGGTGGGATATGTAGGTTTCGCGCGACTTGAAGCTGATCGCTTCCTTGCCATCGCGTTTTCGTTTGGCGACTGATTTCTGAAAGCTCAATTTGCGGTGGTCCCCAAGGGCAGGGGGTAGCTCTTTGAGGGCTTCGTTAAATTCGTTCAGATGGCGACGTTCCAGTTTTTCCAAAGGGATGTCGCCATGCAATTCAGTCCAGCGGCGCAACGAGTAATGCACCTTCTGCCTATTATGGATCGTATACTCGTTCGCATCCAAAAATTTTTCGGCGACATCGTGCAGGCCCATAACTCCTTCATCAAGGCCACTTCTTGGTGGTGGGACTTTTTCCCCAATCGAGGCCGCAATGCGTTTGCTGGCGCGTATTTCCGCAAGGACTCTGTTTCCAAATTCGTGATCAGATGCCGCTTGAGCATGCTCAATTGTTTGCTCCAAATCTGACCTTTCGCGGTCATCTTCGCCCATCGTAACTGCGTTAAAGGCTACGACTTCGCGTAGGTCAGAAATGTGTTTCAGAAGTCCGCCGGATTGTTCAAGGCTCTTTAGTTTCACTCGCTGATCCTCAGTCAATAGCTTGGCAAGTCGAGCCTTGTCGTCAGATCGTTTCTTGTCGGCTTCCTGCTGATCGAAGATTGTCTTTTGCTGCCTGATCTTCCGTTCAGCTTCTTTAGGGTCACTGGTGCCCATGGTGTCGCGAAAGGCGGCTTTGTTTCCGTACAGTTCTCTAAGCTGCACGGGAATGTGCAGGTTGAAATAGTATTTGCCGCCACGTTGTTGTGCGCCAGAGACTTTGGGGAGTTTGGTCATTTCGGCATCTACTCGGGTTTTTGTGTTAGTGCCACCTAACACAAAACCTAACACAAAATCTAACCCAAGTGATGAGTGAAACTCCTTGATTTCATGTATTATATTGATCTCAAAGGATATTTTCTGGTGCTGCTGGGGAGGATTGAACTCCCGACCTCACCCTTACCAAGGGTGCGCTCTACCACTGAGCTACAGCAGCTAACCGTTGGGCGTCAAGATCGTCTCTTGTCGGCCGTGGCGCGGTGATTAGACTCAATTTTCAGATGGCGCAAGGGCATCTAGAATGTTTTTTTCAGCTCATGTAATGAAAGTGCATGGAACAAGAAAAGTCATCCTCTGGAAAGCAAGCTGAGTCAAAGGCGCGTGAAGATCGTCTTAAGGCTGCTTTGAAAGCAAACATGGGCCGCCGTAAGGCCCAAGCGCGGGCGCGCACGCAAGAAACGTCCGCGGCGAAAGAGGGTAAATCAGATATTGAGGGCAAAGGGTAAGAGCAAATGGATTCGATTATCGTAAAAGGCAATGGCCCTCTGAAAGGCCAAATTCCCATCGCAGGTGCGAAAAATGCCTGCCTTACGCTTATGCCGGCGACGCTTCTCAGCGAAGAACCGCTGACGCTGACCAATGCGCCACGCTTGTCCGACATTAAGACCATGACTGAATTGTTGCAGTCATTGGGGGCTGAAGTGTCGAGCTTGCAAGATGGCAAGGTCATCGCGATGTCGAGCCACAACTTGGACAATCACATCGCGGACTATGACATCGTTCGTAAAATGCGGGCTTCAAACCTTGTGCTTGGTCCGATGTTGGCGCGGCTTGGTCATGCGGTGGTTTCGCTCCCTGGTGGCTGTGCCATTGGTGCCCGCCCGATGGATTTGCACATTTACGGTCTGGAAAAGCTGGGCGCTCAGATTGAGTTGAAAGATGGTTATCTGCACGCCAAAGCACCCGGTGGCCTAAAGGGCGCCGAGATGGAGCTTGGCTTTGCATCCGTTGGGGCGACCGAAAATATTCTGATGGCTTCGACTTTGGCTAAAGGCACGACCGTCATTAAAAACGCGGCACGTGAGCCAGAGATTGTTGATCTGGCGAATTGCTTGCGTGCGATGGGCGCTCAAATCGAAGGTGATGGCACGCCAACAATCGTGGTGCAGGGCGTCGACCGCTTGGGCAGCGCAACACACCCAGTTGTGACCGATCGGATCGAGCTGGGCACTTACATGCTGGCGCCTGTGATCGCTGGTGGTGAGGTTGAGTTGCTGGGCGGTAAAATCGATCTTCTCGGAGCGTTTTGTGAAAAACTGGATGCAGCGGATGTATCAATCTCTGAAACCGACAAAGGCTTGCTTGTTTCGCGCCGTGGCGACCGTGTGAAGGCCGTTGATGTTGTGACAGAGCCTTTCCCGGGCTTCCCAACGGACCTTCAGGCGCAAATGATGGCGCTGATGTGTACGGCCGAAGGGACATCGGTTTTGGAAGAAAAAATCTTTGAAAACCGCTTTATGCACGCCCCAGAACTTGGGCGTATGGGCGCGAATATCGAAGTGTCTGGCGGCACTGCGACCGTTCATGGGGTAGAGCGTCTGAAAGGTGCACCTGTGATGGCAACCGATTTGCGTGCCTCAGTGTCCCTTATCCTTGCGGGTCTCGCGGCCGAAGGTGAAACGGTTGTAAACCGTGTGTATCACTTGGACCGTGGTTACGAACGCCTCGAAGATAAGCTTGGTGGCGTGGGTGCGCTGATTGAAAGGGTGCAAGGCGTATGACCGAAGACGCACGTTTTGAGGATGGCCGTGAAGCGCCCTTGAACCTTGGGGCGCTTGATGCAGAGGATTTGCAAGTCTTATCTGCGCTTGCGCAAGATGCGGTGTTCCCTGCGACAGAGATGATTTGGCGCGCAAGCGAACGACGCTTTGCCATTTTGCTCAACCGATTCCGCTGGGAAGACACTGATCATGCCGCCAAGCGTGGCCGGGATGTCGAGCGTGTTCAATCTGTGTTGGTCATCGAGAATGTGCTGAAGGTGGCAAGTCAGGGCGTCGATCGCTCTGACACAGACACCATTCTGTCTTTGCTTTCACTGACTTTCAAAGAGGGTACGGATGGGGCAGGGGATGTAGATCTCACCCTTGCAGGAGATGGAGTTTTGCGACTGACTGTTGAGGCGCTTGAGATCTCTCTGAAAGATGTCACCCGCCCTTATATCGCGCCATCCAAACGCGTGCCGGGCCACGACGTTTAATCACCATCACTCTGGATTTGTCTAATTTCTTGAGGCTTTGCGCATCTGTCGCTAATAACGCGCTCAAAGGAGAGCTTGATGCCGCAGTTTCTGAACATCACCGACACAGACTTTGAGACGCAGTTTACGGCCCTGCTTGGCGCAAAGCGCGAAGATAGCCCAGATGTGGATGCTGTGGTTGCTGACATCATTTCTGATGTCAGAACACGAGGTGATGCGGCGGTGCTTGAGCTGACTGCACGGTTTGATCGCCTGGAGCTGACTTCTGAAACACTGCGTTTTTCGGATCAAGAGATAGCCGATTACTGTGCGCAGGTACCGGATGATGAACGCGCAGCCTTGGAGTTGGCGGCAGAGCGTATTCGCGCCTACCACGCTAAACAAATGCCCGAAAATCACAGCTGGGTGGACGACACCGGTGCAACCCTTGGATGGCGCTGGACAGCGGTTTCAGCGGCTGGTCTGTATGTGCCCGGTGGATTGGCGAGCTATCCTTCGTCTGTTTTGATGAATGCAATCCCCGCAAAGGTTGCAGGGGTTGAACGTTTGGCGATTGCGGTGCCTACACCAGATGGCGTTGCAAACCCATTGGTGCTGTTGGCTGCCCAGTTGGCAGGTGTCGATGAGATTTATCGCATCGGAGGCGCTCAGGCGATTGCAGCCTTGGCTTATGGAACAGACACCATTGCCCCGGTTGATAAAATCACAGGGCCAGGCAATGCCTTTGTTGCAGCTGCCAAGCGTCGGGTGTTTGGCAAAGTCGGCATCGATATGATTGCTGGCCCGTCGGAAATTTTGGTGATTGCAGACAAAGAGAACAATCCAGACTGGATCGCCCTTGATTTGTTGTCGCAGGCCGAACATGACGAAAGTGCACAGTCGATTTTGATTACAGACAGTGCCGAGTTTGGTCAGGCAGTTGTGCAAGCTGTTGAAAAGCGACTCGAAACACTGGAGCGCCGCAAAATCGCAACTGCCAGCTGGCGCGATTTCGGAGCGGTGATTACCGTTTCGAACATGGATGAAGCTGCTGCATTGTCCAATCGTATCGCACCCGAGCACCTAGAGCTTTGTGTCGCTGATCCAGATGCGTTAAGCGAAAAAATCACCCACGCAGGTGCAATTTTCTTGGGCCAATTCACCCCCGAAGCGATTGGGGACTACATTGGTGGGCCAAACCATGTTCTACCAACCGCGCGATCTGCACGGTTTAGTTCGGGTTTGTCAGTGATGGATTTCGTCAAACGGACCACTTTGTCAAAGATGACCCCCGAAAGCCTTCGTGCGATTGGCCCGTCCGCGGCAAAACTTGCCGAGAGCGAAAGCCTAGAGGCGCATGGATTATCTGTGCTCGCACGCCTAGATGCGCTGAACCAAAAATAGATATTTTTTGCCCGAGAAAGAACCGGTTGTTCCCGCACGACTGGGTCCCCTTTGAAATGTCGAACGGCTTTTTCGGGCACGGTCATCGGCGTCTCCGCCTGTGCCGCGAGACAGAATTTCAATCCAAATTCCTAATTTTTGATTACTCGACGGTTAGAAGTGCGCCGAATACCCGCCATCAACAGGTAAAATTTGACCGGTTATGAATGATGCCGCTGGGGATGCAAGGAACAAGACCGCAGGGGCCAGTTCTTTGGGCTCGCCCCATCGCCCTAAAGAGCTGCACATTTGCAGGCGTTGCATAATTTTAGGGTCTTTTGCCGCCTCTTCATTCGGTGCGGTTTTGAAGAAACCGGGGGCTACGGCGTTCACATTGATGCCTTGCGGGCCAAATTCGGCGGCCATCGCCCGTGTCATGCCATTCATGCCTGCCTTTGCGGTGGTATAGGCCGCATCACCGGGTTGCGCGATGAGCCCCGCGATGGATGAGATGTTTACGATCCGCCCATAGTTTTTCGGTGCCATCTGCTCGACGGCTAGCCGAGATAAAAAGAACGGGGAAACCAGATCAATGTCGACCAAACGACTAATGTCATCGCGCGAAAATTCAAGGACCGTACGGCGATCTCGGGCACCAACATTGTTCACTAGAATATCCAGACCACCTGCATTTGAAATCTGGCTTAACATGTCTTGGCAGGCTGGTGGGTCTGTTACGTCAAACACCGCAGGCCGAGCATTATGACCGATCTTTTGACATGCCTCATCCACTTTAATTGGGTTGCGTCCGTTCACCCACACCGTGGCACCCGCGTCGGCGAGCGCTTGTGCGCAAGCAAACCCCAAGCCGCTGCTGCTGCCTGTGATCAGCGCGTTTTGTCCGGTTAGCGAAAACATCATATTGGTCATCTGTGTGTAGCCTGCCTAAGAGCGTTGCTTACTTGCCCCGCATTAATACCTATACACACTTGCCGCATTGCCGCATCTGAAACCTTACGATACGCGTTATATGACGCGTCAGAGAGAGAGTGAGCCATGAGCCGCATCAGCCGCATTGAAATTGATGACCGTAACTTACCGCCTCCGACACCGGAGATTGCGCAGGAACGGCGTGTGGCTATGTTTGATCTGATTGAGGCAAATAGTTTTGATTTGCCTTCCCGTGATGATCGCAGCATCCCCGAAGGCCCGTTTGCCGTCATGTTGGCCATCCGCGACAAGCGTTTGGTGTTTGATATCGATACGGAAGGTGGTGAAAAGGCCGCAGAATTCCACCTGTCGCTTTCCCCGTTTCGTCAGGTTGTCAAAGATTACTGGCAGATCTGCGAAAGCTATTTTGACGCTGTGAAAAACATGCCACCCAGCCAAATTGAGACGATTGATATGGCGCGGCGTGGAATTCATGACGAAGGCGCACGCATCCTCGCTGAACGGCTTGAGGGTAAGGCATCTGTTGATCATGACACAGCCCGCCGCCTGTTTACCTTGATCTGTGTATTGCATTTCGGAGGTTGAACATGGCTTCGAGCATGCCTCAATCCATTTTGTTTTGCTGTGATCACAACGCAGTTCGTTCCCCCATGGCAGAGGGGATCATGAAGCAATTCTATGGAACCGACGCCTATGTCCAATCAGCAGGGTTAAAGAATGACCTAGAGATTGATGGGTTCGCGATTTCGGTATGTGCCGAGATCGGGGTAGAGCTTTCGCGGCATCGCTCTCGGTCATTCGAAGAAATGGAAGAGCTGGGCGATCAACTGTCGAGCTTTGATTTAATTGTAGCCTTAACACCTGCCAGTCATGCCAAAGCGCAAGAGCTAAGTGCCTGTTTCCACACGGATGTTCAGTTTTGGCCTATCACAGATCCAACGAGTAATGGGGAGACACGCGACGCAAAGCTCGCATCTTACCGTATCTCTCGTGATGAGATCGTTCAAAACCTGGTCAGCCGCTGGGGCGATCCGCGCTAACAAAATTTTCGTAGATTTCGGGGCAAACTGACTTGGATGATTCTAAGTCAGGAAGGTGAACGCCTTTGCCCGCATTACAAACTCGTCAAGCCGGCCCGGACTTGGGGCTCATGCAAGCGCAATTCAATCGCGGTGATTTTCGTGGGTTGCAAAAGCGGAGTCTGAGGGCGCTTAAAAAACACCCCGAGCATGCCATTTTACACGGCTTTGCGGGGGCGTCTTATGCAGGGCTTGGTAACTTGGATCGGGCCATCTCTCACTACAAGCGCGCGATCCACCTTAAAGACGATATGCCTGTGTTTTATAACGATTTAGGGGTGCTGTACCTTCAGTCCTCTGAATTCAGACATGCCACGTTGAGTTTTCAAAAGGCGATTGAGTGCGGGCAGGATGATGCGGCAATATGGTATCGGTTGGGTTTGTCGCTGCAGGGGGAGGGCCGCCTTCGAGAGGCGTTTGTGCAGTTCTCGAATGCATTATCAAAGGCGCCAACAGAACCTATCTATGCCTCTGCATTAGGGAATGCTTTTGAAAAAGGGGGTTTTTTTAACGAAGCGATTGGAAGTTTTCGTGTCGCCAAAATGCTCGAGCCAGAGAACCCGATCCATGACCTTGCTATTTCAAGGTGCTTGTATGGGCAGGGTGAGGGTAAAGCAGCGCTGGAGGCGATTGAGCCAGCCACCATAAAACACCCTGACAAAGCTGTGCTGCACAATCTGCATATGGCGATACTTGGAAGTTTAGGAGAATTTAAAAAATCTCAGAATGCTGGGCGCCGGGCGGTTCAATGCCCTGACGCTACTGCGGCACACTTCTATAACTTCGTCCTATATCATGATATGAATTCTGAGGGTGAGATATCGAAAGTCATACATGAAAAATTGAACGATGCGAGTGACTTGCAAGACTTGCGTGCGCTGCATTTCGCAATGGCGAAAGTTTCCGAAGACAATGATGATTTGTCATCCGCCTACAATCATTTTCTTGCCGCGAACAAAGCCCAGAAACAAGCGACTGGATATAACTTTAGGTCAGATGCTGCGGTCTTTTCACAAATTTCACAAAGCTTTCTGTCGGCACAACAACCACCTATTTCTGATGAGCATCTGGGGCCGACCCCAATATTTATTCTGGGAATGCCCAGATCAGGCACAACTTTAACCGAAGCCATTTTGGCACGCCACCCAGAGGTGGAACCCGTAGGCGAAACCTCGGCGTTGTTGCAGGCAACTTTGGTAAGCGGGGCTGGAGGACGTTTGCCAACCCCAGAGCAGATTGATTTCATTCGCCAAGACTACATTTCGCGTCTGCCAGATAGGGCAACGAGTGCGTCGTACTTTACCGATAAAATGCCCCTCAATTTCCGCCTGATTGGGTATATCGCGATGGCTTTCCCCGAGGCAAAGATCATTCATTGCCGTCGTGATGCCAAAGCTGTGTGTTGGTCCAATTTCAAAACCTCGTTCCAAGATGCACTATCTTACGCTTGTGATCCCAATGACATTGTAAATTATTATCAGATGTATGAACGGCTTATGTCCTTCTGGCATAAAAGATTTCCAAACTTTATCTACGATTTCACATACGAAGCGTTAACCGGACAGCCAGAACAGAACATCCGAATCCTGTTGGAGACCTTGGGGCTTGATTGGAACGAGGATTGCCTATCTCCTGAGCAATCCAGCCAAATGATCAATACAGCGTCCCAGAAACAAGCTCGACAAAAGATCTACACAGGGAGTTCGGATTCTTGGAGAAAATACGAGGCCTACGCAGGGGATTGGTTGCAAAAACTAGAGACCCCGCCAGTTGGGCCTTGAAACCACCCTCGGATTGGGGCCTGAATTCCGCTGGTTTGATGCAGCATGCTTGAAAATTCTTGAATGAAACTAGTTTATCAACAGATATGATCGGATTCCGCTTGTAAAAAAGCTGAATTGCCCCCATTTAAGGGGCCGCTCACAAGGAGTGAGCGCTACGCAAAGGAGAGACCATGGCCAAGGAAGAACTGCTCGAATTTCCAGGTGTCGTGAAGGAACTTCTGCCGAATGCGACGTTTCGGGTCGAGCTGGAAAACGGCCATGAGATCATCGCACACACGGCAGGCAAGATGCGCAAAAACCGCATCCGTGTTCTGGCAGGCGACAAAGTGCAAGTCGAAATGACACCATATGATCTGACAAAAGGTCGGATCAACTATCGCTTCAAATAATGCGCCTGGCTGGCGTGATGCATCGGACCTAGCAGCATGAAGTTGATTCTCGGCTCCGGTAGCCCACGTCGTCGTGAGCTTTTAGCGCAAATCGGGGTGGTGGCGGATGAAATCCGCCCGCCCGACATCGATGAAACACCTCTCGCAGGTGAAATTCCCAAACAATATTGTTCCCGGATCGCACGCGAAAAAGTGCAAGCGATTACGGCGGCCCCAGACGATATCGTCTTGTGTGCCGACACCACAGTTGCTCTTGGGCGCCGCATTATGGGCAAGCCCGCAGATGCCGGTGAAGCGGCAGAGTTTCTTGTGGTACTTGGCGGTCGCCGACACAAGATTATCACCTCTGTTGCTCTGCGCCGCGGTGACACTGTCTGGCAAAGAGATGTTGTCAGCTACGCAAAAATGAAACGCCTTTCTGATGTCGAGTTAAACACGTATCTCGCATCCGAAGATTGGCGCGGCAAAGCCGGCGGATACGCCATTCAGGGCCCAGCAGGGGCCTTTATTCCCTGGATCAGCGGATCATTTACCGGGATCGTTGGCTTGCCGTTGGCCGAAACGGCTGCACTTTTGTCCGCAGCTGGATATCCCATACATAAGGAAATCGCATGAAGGGTCGTCAAATCGTTCTGGATCATATCAATGATCGAGAAGCCGCCGCGCTGATGGTGGATGGCAAGCTCATCGATTTCTTGATCGACAGCGATGCCCCAAGGCCAGGCACGATCTACCGCGCCATCGCAAATCGACCTGTCAAAGGGCAGGGTGGGATGTTTTTAACAACCCCGGATGGCAACGCGTTTTTGCGGCAGGTCAAAGGGCTTTCACCAGGGCAGGCGATCTTGGTTCAGGTCACTGGTGTTGCAGAAGACGGCAAAGCCATTCCTGTTACACAACGCGTTCTGTTCAAAAGCCGCTATGCGATTGTGACGCCGGATGCGCCCGGCCTGAACATCAGCCGCCGCATCAAAGACGATGACTTGCGTGATACCCTCAAAGGCATTGCGCATGAGGTAATGGAAGAAAGCGACATGGGCTTGATCCTGCGATCAAGCTGCGCCGAAGCCAACCCAGACGATATTGCTGCCGATATTCAGGCGATGCAAGAGCTGGCGCAGAGTGTTTTGGCAGACGCCGAGGGCGACGCTGAGGTCTTAACCGAAGGCGATGGTCCACATGTGGCCGCATGGCGTGAATGGGTTGAGGAGGCCGATGTTTCAACCGAAGAAGGCGGTTTTGAACACTTGGGTGTTTTGGATGCATTGGAGGAACTTCACTCCCCGAAAGCCTCACTTGGCGGCGGTGCATTTATGTATGTCGAACCGACCCGCGCTTTGGTGGCTGTTGACGTGAATACCGGGGGCGATACATCGCCTGCCGCAGGACTACGGGCCAATATCGCGGCCGCAAAGGAACTCCCTCGTCAATGCCGTTTGCGCGGGCTTGGAGGCCAGATCGTGATGGATTTGGCGCCGATGCCAAAGAAAGATCGCGGCAGCTTTGAAGGCTCTCTGCGGGCGGCTTTGCGTGTGGATGGCATTGAAACGGCTTTGGTGGGCTGGACCCCTCTAGGGCACTTTGAACTACAGCGAAAGCGCGAGCGTTTACCAACACTTGAGCTAGTGTCATGAGCTGCCCAATCTGCCAGAAAGCTGCAGATGCTAAGTATCGTCCGTTCTGCTCAAAACGCTGTGCTGACATAGATTTAGGCAAATGGTTGAACTCGGAATACAGTATTCCTGACGCGAATGTTGACGGTCTCGAGGAGGCGCTCGAAGCCTCTCAGGAAAAAGAAGATCGATTGCACTGAAATATTAAAAAAGGCTCTGGACACTCTGCGAACAGTGACTTAGAACGCCGCAACCCGAGTGAGAAATCACTCTCCCGTGCCCGGGTAGCTCAGGGGTAGAGCAGTGGATTGAAAATCCTCGTGTCGGTGGTTCGATTCCGCCCCCGGGCACCACTTCCCAAAGTCTTGAAAACGTCTAATAAAACCTTGTTTGCAGGGATTTCGTGGATTGCGATTTGTTGCAATTACGTCGCGCAAAATCGAGTTAAATTTACCATAATCACACTCCATTTCGTGTCTGACGTCAGCACCTTTGGGTCCAAATAGGGTGATTTGCTAAGAGAGGGTTTGTAGCTCATCGTAACCACCAAGGAGTGGACGATGAGAAAGACAACGAAGAGCCCCGGCGAGAAGATCGTCAAAGACATCAAGCGGGCCACCGTTGATCAGCAATCGAAACATAGTTTCGATGAGAGGGGCGCAAGCATTATACATCCGAAAAAAAGATCCGGATTGTGCTGGACGGCTTGCGTGGCGAGGACAGCATTGCAGGGCTGTGCCGCCCATTGCTCGGCAGGGTCATGCAAATCGTGATCCCGAGAGGGGTGAAGGCATATCTCAGGGCAATTACTACAAGTGGTCCAAGGATTTCATGGAAGCCGGGAAGAAGCGGCTGGCGGGTGACGCCGCGCGGGCCGCAAACAGTGATGAGGTCAAGGAACTGCGCCGTGAAGCAAAGGATCTCAAGGAGGTCGTCGCCCCATTTGAACGGCAACCCGATATGGCCAATGACCGTGCTGGCATGTGACGTAAGCTGCCGTCGACGACTACGGCGCCAGTTTCAATGACGTCGCCAACGAGAACAAATCCCTGCAACAGCGCAGCCACAAGAATATACGGTTTCTGGAAAATAAACTTCATGATGAATTCCAATTTCAGAATCCAAGTTTTTCATTTTGCGCCAGGCAAAATGCCAGAAGTCTCGAACTTTGTAGGGAAGCTTTGGCCCCAAAGCGAAACGGCCTTCAACCTCGTGTCCGAGATTGGCAGTGCGTTATATTCGTATTGAGTGCGCTTTGTTCATCATGTTCATTTGGAGGTATGAGCGTCAGAACAGGCTTTCAGCTGTTAGGCGAAAAAATACAAATAATAAAGTTCTGGGTGCAAGCAATGATCGTTTAACAATGTTCTCAAGCTGGTTTGCAGTATTAAACGATCAAGCGTTTCTCAAATGAAGCGAATTTCAGACCCTATTCTACCACCATAAACGGATATGAGTTCGCCCTCACTTCGAAGTTGTTACTGACGCCCCGAGGTTCACTAGTCTCTGGTTTTCAAGAACAATAACGTGAGCGTTGCAATTGGCCCCTGAATGGAGGCCTAACGCGACCCAATCGCTGAAAACATGATGCCTTCCAAAAGGAAGAACTGGGTTCTCTACAAACCTGATCGGGATCGTACAGAAAGAACCGTTGAGCAGTTAGGCGCAGAGTCGTTTCCCTAAAGCGGTTTTTCGCGCCGTACAGAAATACTGCAGCAGTGGGCGGTCCTTATCGGCCATTCGCAGCGAAATTTACGAATGTCCGCCGCGGGCCGTGGTTGCATGGGCCTTTGGCTCTCACAAAAATTTTCTTCGATTGATCTAATAGAGGCAAGGTGCCCAGAGTGAGTAGCTCAAGGCATTGAAATTGGCATGTTTCTCAAAAATGCAAACCTTAAATTTGCTAATTTTATCAACAGTTAACCGTTCCTCAGCAATTACGCTCTCTTGGTTTCTCTAAGAAGCGCCTTGACTTATATTTAATAATATACTGTGATATATCAAGAAGGTGAGTAGCGGTTTTGAGCTGTGGAGGCAGGTCGGGCATCCGCGACATGGGTGCTGAATCTAATCAACCCAAATTCGCATCTTCTGAAGATTTACAATACGACGGGAGGAGTCAGGTTGTATCAGTTTAACTTCGAACCGGTCTTCGCGGCGTTCGATACGCTTTTGATTGGGGCTTGGTTCACAATCCAGATGTCATGCATGGCGATGCTGTTGGGTCTCGCCGTGTCGATTTTTGGTGCTGTCGGAAAAACATCAGGCGTCCGACTGCTAAATGTGTTGGTCGACATCTATGTCGAAATCATTCGGAACACGCCCTTCCTTGTTCAGATCTATTTCATCTTTTTCGGGCTGCCAGCTTTGGGCATTCGTATGTCGCCGAACCAAGCGGCCCTGTTGGCTTTGACAGTGAACTTTGGCGCTTATGGTACCGAGATCATTCGGGCCGGGATCAATTCCATAAATCGCGGCCAGATCGAAGCAGCTCAGGCCATTGGTCTCTCGTGGCTCCAAGTCCTTCGCTATGTGGTGATCAAGCCTGCTTTGCGCGCGGTCTACCCGGCGTTGACCAGCCAGTTTATCTTTCTGATGCTTGGCTCCAGCGTGGTGTCCGCGATCTCTGCAACCGATCTGACGGCCGCCGGTAACGATTTGAATTCGCTGACATTTGCGAGTTTCGAAGTCTATCTGGTGACGACCGCGATCTACCTCATGATGTCGATTGCCTTTTCCATCGCATTTTCAGTCATCGGGCGCACATGGTTCGCCTATCCGGTTAACAGGTAGGACGCAAAGATGATCCGTGAATTTGGAACTGGTGAAGTCATCTATATCGTGCTGGCGATCCGTTGGACGATTGCGCTTTCGTTGATCGCATTTCTGGGCGGGGCCTTGGGTGGTCTAACCGTTGCGTTGGCACGCGTGTCGACAAACAATTCCGCGCGATTGGCCGCGACCGGATTTATCCGATTGTTCCAAGGCACGCCGCTATTAATGCAGCTGTTCATTGTCTACTTCGGTCTGAACATCGTTGGCTTGCCAACCAGCGCCTGGCTGGCGGCGGCCATTGCCTTGACGCTACATGCTAGCGCCTTTCTCGGCGAGATTTGGCGCGGATGTATCCAGGCTGTGCCAAGCGGCCAGACCGAAGCGGCCGATGCTTTGGCTTATAACTATATCACGCGCATGAAGGATGTGATCCTGCCCCAAGCGGCACGGATTGCTGCTGCGCCGACCACGGGATTTCTGGTGCAACTCATAAAGAGCACCTCTCTGGCATCCATTATTGGGTTCACCGAGCTAACCCGGGCGGGGCAGGTCATCAGCAATGCGACCTTCAAACCTTTCGTGGTGATCAGCTTGGTCGCTGTCCTTTACTTCATTCTGTGCTGGCCACTGTCTTTGGCCGCAAAGCGTCTTGAAACCAGATTTGATCGGGCCGTAGCGCGCTAACGCGCGGCCCAAATGCAACCGCTACGCCATTTAGGAGGAGAAACATGGTACTAGCTAAAACAAAGAGCCTGATCGCAGCGTCAGCCGCGCTCGCGCTGAGCGTTCTCGGTACGCAGCACGCCACTGCCGATAGCATTTCCGATATTCAAAGCGCAGGTTCGATGAAAGTTGGCATGCTTGTGGATTTCCCGCCAGTTGGGTTCATGAATACCAACAATGAGCCAGACGGTTACGATGCGGATATTTCGGCCATGCTTGGTGAGAAACTGGGTGTCGACGTGGAAATCGTGCCTGTGACAGGCCCAAACCGCATCCCTTATTTGTTGAGCGGTCAGGTTGATTTGCTAATTTCATCGCTTGCGATCACTCCGGAACGTGCGAAGAAAGTTGACTTCAGCGATCCATATGCTGCCGTACGCATCGGTATTTTCGGTCCAACGGATCTGGATATTTCTGAAGCGGATGATCTGCCGGGTCATGTGATTGGTGTGACACGGGCAAGTGGTCAGGACGCGACGCTGACAAAGATCGCGCCTGAGGGTACGAACATTCGCCGTTTTGACGATGATGTAAGTGCAGTGCAGGCATTGCTGAGTGGCCAAGTTGAAGCGATTGGCGTGTCAAATATCGGCATGAAACAAATTCATCAGATCGCACCGGGAAAATTCAACGAGAAGTTTGAGATGAACCGCTTCATTCTAGCGCTTGGCGTGCACCCGGATGATGATGCGATGATGGACTATGTGAACACCTTCCTGGGTGAGGTCAAAGCCAGCGGTCAGTTGGAAGCCACTTACCAAAAATGGTTTGAGGAATCCCTGCCTGACTTTTCTGTTGTGGTCACCAAGTGAGCGCAGAGGACACATCCATGAATATGGTCCCAACAAAACCTGAGCCTGCAATGCAGGCTCAGACCCTGCCCACCATCGAACTGCAAGGCCTTGAAAAATGGTACGGCGCCTTTCAAGCGCTCAAAAACGTAGATTTGACCGTACAATCAAGCGAAAAGATAGTAATTTGTGGACCTTCGGGATCTGGCAAATCGACGTTGATCCGGTGCATCAATCAGCTTGAGGAAATTCAAGGCGGTACCATTCGTGTTAATGGCAAGGCCCTGACAAATGATCCAAAAAGCGTTCGCGCGGTCCGGCGTGAAATTGGTATGGTGTTTCAACAGTTCAATCTGTTTCCACATATGACCATCCTAGAGAATTGTGTTCTTGGCCCAATCAAGGTGGGTGGTGTTCCCCGGGCCGAGGCTGAAGAGGTTGCGCATGAATATCTAAAGCGCGTTCGTATTCCCGAGCAGGCCAATAAATATCCGGCTCAGCTTTCTGGCGGTCAGCAACAGCGCGTTGCGATTGCGCGGGCACTCTGTATGCGTCCGAAAGTGATGCTCTTTGATGAGCCTACTTCTGCCTTGGATCCTGAAATGGTCAACGAGGTTTTGGATACGATGATCGACCTGGCCTCAGACGGGATGACAATGATTTGCGTCACCCACGAGATGGGGTTTGCAAGGAAAGTCGCGGATCGCGTGATCTTTATGGATCACGGTGAAATCATTGAAGAAAACGACCCGGAACAATTTTTTGAAGCGCCACGCCACGAGCGTACGCGCGGTTTCTTGGGCCAAATTGCATAAGAAGGAATCTGTCATGTCTGATATCGCAGAGTTGCAAGCTGCTGAGAATGCGCGTTGCAAGGCGCTCATGAACAATGATGTCGATGGGTTGGCGACGATGCTTGACGAAGATCTGTCTCATATTCATCTAAATGGAAATGTAGACGGCAAGGATGCCTATCTGTCAGGTGTTCGGGACCGGTTTAGGTTTTTATCAGTGCAACGGGACAATTTGCAAATCCGTGTTTTTGGGGACACAGCTGTGATGATTGGGGATTTGATCCAGCAAACAAGAACACTGGAGACCAATACTGATTTTGACATCAAGGCGGTCACGACCCAAGTCTGGGCACGACAAAACGGCAAGTGGATTTTGAACACTTGCCATAATGCGCTGCCGGCTTAGACCGTTGTGAGGTCTTGACTGGTTTGGGTTATGTCAGGGGATGCATGACTTGAGAGCGAAAGGCGCGCCTTTCGCTTAGCTTTTTATACCATCGTTCAAGGTTCTTAAGTACTGGTCGTTCAATCTCAAGCGCATGCCAACGGAAAGCCGCACATCCAACTGGAATATCGGCCATCGAAATCTGATCACCCAACAGAAATGATTTTCCTTCAAGTTGCGCATCGAGAATAGTCCATAGGTCAACGGACCGTTTATGCGCAGTCGCCATTAACTCTGGCTCCCGTTCTTTGATCGGCGTACGGATCAGTTGCAGGAACACGGTGGATACCGGGGCGTGAAGAGCCGTCAGGTACCAATCCATCCATTGATGTGCAGAGCCCTGCTGCATAACGCACTCTGGCACCCAGCTCGTTTTCCCATACTTCTGACAAAGATATCGTACGATGGCATTTGATTCCCAAATTACAAATTCGCCATCTTTTAAGACTGGAATTTGACCGTTCGGATTGAGGGATAAAAATTCAGCTGTTTCAATGCCTCCAAAGGCGCCCCCTATGTCCGAGCGTTCGATATCCAGACCTAATTCTGTCGCGCACCACATGACTTTCTGAACGTTAATCGAATTTGCACGGCCTAAAATTTGAATCATCTTGTCATCCCTGTGGAATTGGACCGGCGTCATGCGGAATGTGGTATCCACGCTGCACCGCGTCTCGTTTAAGGATATTCCGATACCAAGCCTGCACATTTGGATAGGCGCTAAGATCGACCTGATGCCATTCATAGCGTGACACCCAGGGCCAAATGGCCATGTCGGCGATGCTGTAGTCGCCTGAGACATAGGACTTGTCTGAGAGCTGATCATTGAGCACCCGATAGAGGCGCGCGATTTCTGTTTTCAATCGATCCTCTGTATAAGCAGACGCTCCGGGGTTAAATTTCATAAAGTGATGCCCCTGTCCGGCCATGGGGCCTAGACCGCCCATTTGCCACATCAGCCATTTCATTACTGAAGTACGGCTTGTCACATCAGATGGCAAAAATTTACCATATTTTTCAGATAGGTAAATCATGATTGCGCCGGATTCAAATTGCTTAACTCCGGTTTCGGTGTCGTTAATCGCGGGCACTTTGTTGTTTGGACTGATATCTAAAAACTCAGGTGTGAACTGCTGATCTTGGCCAATGTCGATGGAGTGCACCTGATAGGGGACGCGGAGTTCCTCCAGGAGGATCGAGACCTTCCGGCAGTTTGGTGTGGGCCATGAATATAGGTGGATCACAGGAGCCTCATTCTAAATGCTAAAAAGGTGTGAACCCGGCTTGACCCGGGTTCACATGGCCGTTTGGTTGGGAAGGATGCCAAACGGTCAGGAAGATCATTGTTCCGGGCGATATTCGCCGCGAGCAGGGTAGTTTGCGGCCATGGCACCGTCGACGGCAGCCAGCAGCTCTTTAAAGTGCGGACGCACAAACGGCATGGTTTGAACAGAGCCATAATACAGCGCACGATCCGGCTGCACGAGGAATATGCCTGGTTCTGAAAACAGATCCGGTTCCATGATGTCCAAGGAGGACTTGCCGCGCGATGTGGAGATATAGAGCCCCCAATCCATAGCTTCTTCGATCGAGACGCCATAGCCCAGACGCAGGCTGGACATTCCAACCTTTTCCGCCATCGCCTGCGCGCGCTCTTCAACATCTGTCGACACGGCAACGGTGCCGATGCCGCGTTCGTTGAACTCGGGTGTAAGACGCTCGAGTTCTTTCAAGTAGTTGGCGCAAATTGGGCAATGCAGGCCTCGGTAAAAACAAACAACCGTCCCGCGTTCATTTGTTTCATCCGAGAGGGTAAACCTGTCACCGGTGACCAACTGAACCGACAGGTCAGGGGTCTTTTTACGTGGCATCAACATTCGAATTTCCTTTCAGTGGTCAAAGTGTCTCCATCGTTTGAAATCGCTTCAAACGTTGGGAAGTGTGAGATGTGATTTGGCCTTTTAGGCCGGGGGGAACTTAATTTGTCCTCGGTCAATCATGGCTTCGACCTTGAGTGCCGTTGCCTGTGATGTTTCAAACGTTTCTTCCAGCGCTTCTCGGGCAGCCGCTTCATTGCCTTCAGCAAGAGCGCGTGCCATGCGGCTGTGGTTATCCGCAGCGCTTCCAGGCCCTGTATCTGTTTCGCGCGCGAGCAGGTAACCAATACGTCGAGAAATGGCGTGAAGCGGGAAAACAACCTTACAGGCGATGTCGTGACGCGCGGCTTCCGCAACGCGATCATTCAACTCGCGGTCCAACGCCATAAACGCCAAAGTATCTCCGCTCTGCCCTGCTTCCTCGATCCGCTCGGCCAGTTGACCAAAACGCCACCGCTCTGTGCTTTCCGCAAAATTGGCAGCACGCGCCGTAAGGAAAGGTTCCAATCGACGACGGACGTCCAACGTTTTAATCGCTTTCTGGGCATCAATTGGTTCGATAAGAATGCCGCGCCGAGGTAGCACCGAGACCAACATGTCCCGTTCAAGCTTTTGAACCGCCTCTCGAACCGGCGTGCGACCAAAGCCGCTGAGCGTACACAGCTCCTGTTCGGTCACAAGGCGTCCAGGTGAGATGACGAGCGTCACAATTTTCTCTTCGATATCCTTGTAGACCGCTTTTGATCGGCTTTCAGGACGGTCACTACTCATATGCTTCGCTTTCTTCGTTTGAGCGTTGAATACAATAAGGGAACGACGATGATTGCAATGGTAATTGCTCCGAGGCTTCCCGCGATTGGTCGTGAGAAGAACTCAGCGAAAGATCCCTGCGACTTTGCAAGTGATGCCAAGAATGTGGATTCTAGAATTGGGCCAAGAACAATGCCCAAAATCACGGGTGCCAAGGGGAAGTCATTCTCTTCAAGGTAAAACCCCAAAAGCCCTGCCGCCAGCATGACCAGAATAGCGAATGTGGTGTTTTCAACCGCGAAAGCACCGACAATGCAGGCCAGCGTTACAAGTGCCATGACTACACCTGGAGGTGCTGACAGAATACGGCGGAAAAGAACAATGGCGGCAAAGCCGAAGGGAACCATCACGATATTGGCGATTAAGAAAGCGATGAAGATCGCGTAAAGCAGCGTTGGCTGCATAATGAAGACGGTCGGTCCAGGATTAAGGCCCTTCATATAGAGCACGCCGATAATGACCGCTGTCAAGCTATCGCCGGGGATGCCGAATACCGTCGCAGGGATCATCGCACCACCGACGGCTGCGTTATTTGCGGCTGTCGCTGGTGCAATGCCATCAACCGAACCAGTCCCGAACTCCGCTTTGCGCGGCGATGACCGACGTGCGACGGCATATGAAATGTAGGCCGCAATATCGGCACCTGCACCGGGGATGGCGCCAACCACAGAACCGATGGCCGACCCACGCAAGACCGGCCACTTCAGGCGGCGCACGTGGCTGAAAACACCGACGAAGAGTGACTTTGGTGACATTGGTAGTATGTCGGGTCGTTCGATAGGTTTGGCGCCAAAGCGGAAGGCCTCAGATACAGCAAAAAGCCCTATCAGCACCGGAATGAAAGCAAGACCGCCAACGAGGTTGATATTACCAAAGGTAAAACGTTGTTGGCCCATAACCGGATCAAGGCCAACCATCCCAATTGTCAGACCAATAAACAGCGATATCGCCCCTTTCGCCGGGGTTGCATTGGAGGCAGCAATCGCTGCGACCAATCCCAGGCAAGCCAGCCAGAAGTATTCAAAACTTGAGAAGTTCAGCGAAATTTCAGCAAGTAAGGGCGCGGCGAATATCAGCATGAGTGCTCCAAAAACACCACCCAGTGCAGATGCGATCAGTCCAACACCCAAGGCAGTCTCTGCCTGACCGCGTTGGGCCATGAGATAGGATTCATTCGCATAAGCCGCTGATGCAGGTGTGCCTGGCATGCGCAGTAATGCACCGGGGATGTCGCCCGCAAAGATCGCCATGGCGGCAAGCGTAACAATTCCTGCAAGTGCTGGAACCGGGTCGAGAAAATAAGTCATCGGAACCAAAAGGGCGACCGCCATCGTGGCGGTAAATCCTGGGATCGCACCAACAACAAGGCCATATGCTGCACAGCCGAGAATGACCGCCAGTGTTGTTGGCTCCAGCAAAAGCATCAGGGAGTCATAGGCTACCATGTCAGCGCTCCTGAGTAGTCAATTAGAATGCCCCAAGGCAGCGGTGCCTTCATGATTTGATAGAAGAATGTATGCAGCAAAAAAGTACCCACGATGCCAACCGCAATGGCAAGCTTCAGTCGGCGCTCGAACCAATAGACGATGACAAACAACAGTATCGGGGCGACAATCAGAAACCCCAGCGCGTCTGCCGTCAGAATGTAAAAGAAAATGGCGGCGAGAAATATACCGATGCCCAGTAGGCCGCGCATTCCATTGCCATTGAACGCGAACCCTCCCTCAACAGCCCCAGCGTTTCTCCAAATCCGCGCGACGATCAAGACCAACCCGGCCAAGGCCATTCCAGTTCCCACGATGCTGGGCAAAAACCCGGGACCGTATTCAATTTGTGCCATTGTGGGCAGCGATTGGGCATAGGCGACAATGCCAATTCCTAAAGCAAGAAACACAACGCCATTGATGAGATCGTCCAGTTTCATCAGAAGTCCTTTCGCGTGACGCAGAAACACCGGAGCAGCGCTGCCACTCCGGCATAGATCACATGCGTTTAAAGGCCTAGTGTCGCGACGATCTCGCGCACTGTGCCTTCTTCAGAGACGATGAAGTCAGCAAAGGCAGAGGAATCCCGCCATTGAATGCCAAATCCACGCTCTGTCATCTGCGCTTGCCAGCCTTCGTCGGTGACAATCTCGCCCAAAGCCTCTTCGAGTTCAGAGGCGATTTCCGCGTCTAGGCCTACAGGAGCAACGACACCGCGCCATGCGCCAAGCGAGAGATCAAGATCGGTTTGCTCGGACAGAGTAGGGATGTCTGGGAAAGCCGCCAAACGTTCGGATCCAAATACTGCTAGGGATTTCACGCGGCCCGCTTGGATCAAGGCTCCCGCTTCTGGTACCGAAGAGGGCACCACGTCAAATCCGCCGGCAACCATGTCCTGCAATGCGCCCGCAGCACCTTGACCGGCAATCATGCGAACCTGTGAAAGGTCGACGCCCCATTCGCTGAATAGAGTCGCCGCTGCAATTGGCCAAGAGCCGCCACATCCACCGCCGCAAGCGATGGAATAGTCACCCGGAGCTGCCTTGATGGCATCAAGCGCATCGCCAATCGAATTCCATTCGCTATTTGCCCGAACATTGAAACCCGCTGGGTCAAAGTTGTACTGCCCAATGGCTGTAAAATCTGAGGCATTGAAATCCGCCTGACCCATCGGGGCGTAGTGCGCAAAATTATAGATCACGCCGATTGTGTAGCCATCAGGATCAGCCGTTTTGATGTTGTTGATACCAACAACGCCGCCGCCTTGGCCTTGGTTCACAACATTAAAGGGTACACCGAACTTATCGCGCAGGCGATCAGCGAGCATACGAGCGGTTGCATCTGTGCCGCCGCCTGCACCTGCAGGAACAACGATTGTGACTGGCCGTTCAGGCCAGTCAGCGGCGAATGCAAAGCTTGGAAGCAGGGCAGCAATAGCCGCCGCAAATATAGTGTGTTTCATCAACAAGTCTCCTCCTACTGTCGATAGATATATTGTGATATATTAACGAGGCGATGTCAAATGAAACAAAATCGGAAACGAGATTTGAATGGGTTGATTGCAGCCTTCAGTGATAGGGCGGGGAATTCCTAGAGACATAATTCTGGCCCAATATGGAGGCCATTATCCCAATGTTTCTGGCTCTTTGTGGACATTGATCTTGAAGGTCGACACTGCGCTGCCGCTTCCCCAAAGCGGACATTCTACATAAGTTCACTCGCAATAACCTGGCACAAAAATGCGGACTTTCGGGACCGGTACCATTCTGCCATTCTGCTATGAGCTAGACTTTCCGCACTAAACCTCATTCGGCACCAGGTGCGGAGTTGAGGAGGCAACATGCGTGACCCCGCGCTATGGCTGAACACAAATATTCGAGGTTGGAGAGATCTTCAAATAACTGAAAAGAAGGCGCAATTCGAGCGTCTGCTCGGCGACGACCTCCATGAAATCCATGGACCACTTGTAGTAAATGCCCTGAGATATGCCTTCACCCCTCTCGGGATCATGCTTTGCATGACCCTGCCGAGCAATGGGCGGCACAGCTCTGCAATGCTGTCCTCGCCACGCAAGCCGTCCAGCACAATCCGGATCTTCTCTTCGAATGATTAATGCTTCCGGGTGGCCGGCTTGATGTCTTTGACGATCTTCTCGCCAGGGCTTTTCGTTGTCTTTCTCATCGGCCGCTCCTTGGTGCTTACGATGAGCAACAAACACTCTTTTAGCAAATCACCCTATTTGGCCCCATAGGTGTTGACGTCAAATATGGAGCCGATTGTCATCTAAGTTATTGAATATAAGCTTATCTTGGAGGCGTCCTCGGGCACCACTTTACAAAATCATCCAACCACCGCAGAAACGGTTCGCACGGCCGTTGGTGATTTTGTCTGAACGGGCTCAATCTTCCCTAAACGCGCGAGACATAGAATCGACGATCGGTTTGGTTAGATACTGAAAGAACGTCCGTTCCTGCGTTGTGATTAAGATCTCCGCTGGCATCCCTGGGGTGGGGGCAAAGCCCGGTACTTGGCCAAGGGAATCTGTCGTGAGATTAATCCGTGCAATGTATACTTCTGGATTATTTTTATCCGAGGTGTTGTGAATCGAGTCGGCTGATACGTAGATCACCTCGCCATCTAAAACCGGTGTTGTGCGCTGGTTGAGTGCTGAGAGACGGATGAAGGCGTGTTGACCCAGTTGAACGCTGTCGATCTCTGTGCGTGGGATCAGTGTTTCGATGATCAGTGGGGCGTCATGCGGGATGATTTCCGCGATTTCCTTGCCTCCTTTGATGACACCACCCGCTGTATGATAATGCATTCGCACAACTGTACCGGAGACAGGCGCCACGATATCTGTGCGCCGCATAACGTCTTCGGCCTGCAGGATTTGCTCTTTAATACTGTCGAGCTCTGCCTGTGCGGCGTTGAGTTCATCTAGTGCGGCCTCTTTATAGGCATGTTCCGTTTGAATGGCTTGCTTGCGATACTTGTCGATCATGGAATCGCTTTCGCCAATCTCTGCCGATAGGCGGGCGATTTGCCCTTTTGCATCGACGATAGAGCGCCGCAAAGAATTGATTTCAGTTTTACGTGTCAGGCCACTTTCAAACAATGCGCTCTTAGATTTAAAGTCTTCTTCCAGAAGGGAAATTTGCGCCTCGAGCGATGCGCGCTGTTCGGTGTATCCCCATTTGCGCAACTCTTGCGCAGACACATTTGACTTGAGCAGTTCCAATTCATTGCTGAGCTTGTCTCGGTTCAATTCAAAGCTTTGTACTTGGTTGCTTAGAATTTGTGAGAAATCAAAGTTTTCAGCGGCTTGAAGCGTGACTGTGTCAGGGAATTGCAGACTTTCGCTGTTTTCATATTCCGCATGAAAGCGAGTGACCATTGCGTCAAGACGAGCTTGGCGCAGCTTGAGTTCCTTAAGTCGTGTTTGTGAGGCTGTGGTGTCAAGCGTGATAAGCTTAGCGCCAGCTTCTACAAAATCGCCTTCGTTCACGACAATGTCGTGAATAATGCCGCCTTCAAAGTGTTGGATGATTTTATTGCGCCCTGTGGCAACAAAGCTGCCTTGGGATACAACTGCGGCGGCCAAAGGCGCACTAAAGGCCCAATAGCCAAAGCCCCCAAGGCAGGCCGACATCAGGATAAGGCCAAAGAGGCCGATCCGCCAAACCTGACGAGGAAGTTCGGAATACCATTCGTTGGCCGGATCATGCGGTAAGTTTACGAGAGTCATTTATCTGCTCCTTCTTATGCTGGTGCCGGACCATTGAGGTTTGGGTTTTGCTGCGGGGCAGGGGCCTGTTGCTGTTGATTGCCACGCCGTCTTTGTTCCAACGCTTCCAGCACTTGCTGGCGGAACCCAAACATGGCGATGTTGCCTTCGGCCATAAGCATGATCTTATCGACAGACCCCAAAAGCGATGGTTTCTGCGTAATGACGATCACAGTCATCCCATGCGCTTTCGCATGAGACATCGCGCGTGCCAGCGCGGCATCCCCGGCGGTATCAAGGTTTGAGTTTGGCTCATCGAGCACAACAAGGCGCGGCTCTCCAAAAAAGGCGCGGGCCAAAGCGATCCGCTGTTTTTGTCCACCGGATAACGGCGTGCCATCCGCGGCAACTTTGGTTTCATATCCCTCTGGGAAGCTTGCGATCATTTCGTGTACGTCTGCCAAAACCGCTGCAGTGTGAATTTGCGCATCGGTTGCGTCTTCGCGCATCCGGGCAATGTTTTGCTTGATGGTTCCAGGGAACAATTGCACGTCTTGCGGCAGGTAGCCGACATTGGTGCCCAGCTGGCGCTGATCCCAGTTTCGCAAATCCATCAAGTCGAGGCGTACGGCACCTGAAGTTGGCAAGACGGATCCGACCAGCATTTTACCTAGCGTGGTTTTACCCGCACCAGAGTTGCCGATGATGGCCAATGACTCGCCCGGTGTTAGGGTAAAGCTTAGCCCGTTCAGGACCACGCGTTTTGTGCCCTGTGGTACAAACAACAGGCGTTCGACATCCAGCCGCCCTTCGGGGTTGGGCAAGATCAAACGATCCTTGTTCAAAGGCGAGCTACGCAGCAGAGCTGAAATTCGCCCATAAGCCGCGCGGGATAAGAGGAAGTGGTTCCACCCTTCGATGGCGCCTTCCACCGGGGCCAGGGCGCGGCCAGCGATAATCGACGCGGCGATAACCATACCACCGGTGATCTCTCCATTAATCGCAAGCGACGCGCCCCAGCCCAGGATACCTATTTGCGTCAGCAGTCGAACTGCACGCGAACAGGCAGCCGTAATGATGTTCCGGTCTTGCGCTTTGACCTGGGATTTAAGCGACTTGGCTGTATCTTGCCCCCAGATGCTGACAGCTTCAGGGATCATCGCCAGTGCGTTGATGATCTGACTGTTGCGCGACATCGAATCCAAATGCAGGTTTGCTTTGGATTGGTGCTGGTTGGCTTCGGAAAAACTGCGAGATGTGATGCGCTGGTTGACCAGTGCAATGACCAGCAGGATCAAAGCGGTGATCACAACGATTGTGCCCAAATGTGGGTGCACAAGATAGATTGCCAAGATAAAGAAAGGGGCAAAAGGCACATCCAGGAAGGACAAAAGCGTACCAGATACGAGGAAAGCCCTCAGTTGCTGAAGGTCTCCGAGCGTCTGATATTCGCGTCCATTGCTGTTAAGCGATGCACGTGCCGCTGCGCTAAGAATGGGATTTCCCAATTGTGCGGCGACTTCAACGGCGGTTCGCATAAGAACAAATCGACGAACGGCATCCAAAATCGCTTGCAAAAGAACCGCGCCGATGATGACAGCAGTCAGCATAACCAGCGTATCCATGGAACGGCTGGTGAGAACACGGTCTGAAATTTGGAAAAGATAGACCGGGATCGCTAGGATCAATAGGTTCGTCGCGCAGGTAAAGGTGATCACCAACAAAAGGTTCTTGCGGATCGCTTTGATGCCGCGATCCAATCCCCTTGAAAAATCGTTGGGTCCAAGACGGGTGTGAAACCCACCGTTCTTACCGCCGCCGCCGCCGTTTCGGGCGGGCTTGATTGGAGACTTCGGACGATCTTTGTCCGGCGTCCCTTTTAATTCGTTAACTGCACTTCGATACGAGGTGAAAGGCACATTGCGACCATCAGATGTTTCTCGCATTTCAGGATCGTTTGATGCCGAGCCTTTTTGAGAATTCATTTTGTCGTCTGCGTTTCGAGTGTCCCCCTCATCCGAATGCGTTTCCGTTTTCCCGGTGTGATAATCTTTCAAGTTTACTCTCCCCAAACAAGGATTAAGCAAGCACGGATTGCATCACGTCGACTGACGTTTCTGCTGGCGCTTCAACGCCCATGCCTGTCTCTTCAGCCTGCTCTTGGTCCAATAGTCCGTCTGCGAGGAACAAGAAGGCTTCGCCCGTCAGCGTGTCCGAGGCTGCGAGCGCGAGCGGGTCTTCATCGGTGACGAAGTCCGCTTGGTACAAAAAGGCGTCAGTGTAGGCGCCTTCATTGGTATAAATTGTAGAATCTATGCCGGCGTCTGTGATCGAACCGAAGTTCATCAGTTCGTTTTGGCCGGTCGTGATGGAAACATTTGCGCCATCTGCGCTTTGTAAGGTGGATGCGGCAAATTCAATTTGGTCGCCATCCCCCAGAACGTTGATCTGATCGACGATCTGAACGTCCAGAATGCTGCCTTTGATGTGAAGTACACGCAGCAAATCGGTGTTGGCAAAGGCATCATCGCCTTTAACGGAACTCAGGTCATGATCGCCATTCGCAAAGGCATTGGATGCTTTGCCATAGGCTTCGTTCATGCTTTCGTGCTTGTCGATGCCGTAGTTGTTGATCTTACCCCAGTTGAACAAAAGGTTGTCGGATGTCGTGAGGTCGCCGCCAAATTCACCGCTGTAATGCACCATGTCGCTGTCAAACAGCACGTTGGTTTGCGACAGATACGATACATCAATCAGATCGCCATCCACCATGATCAGATCATAGTGAAAGCCCAGGCCCAGAATGCTTGTGGCATTCACCAAGGTGTTGTTCCCGGTCTGGATCATCGTATCATGTGCGGAAAAGCTAATGCTCAGCTGATCGCCATCATTGGCGAAGTTGAATTGCTGAACGTAGTTGTAGTTGATCAGGTTGCCCTCAAGGGTCACCACCACAACATTCTGTGGGCCTTCGCCTTGTTCTTTGACTTCGCCTTCTTCCTGTTCCGGCTGTGACGACGTGTATTCGAAGTGGGCCGCATTATAGGTTTCGGTGCCGCATTCCCCGCTGTGATGCGCCATGCCGTTGATCATATCGACGTCGCTGAAGACGTTGACCTGGCTGATCGCGTCAGCGACCACAACTTTACCCATGACCGAAATGACCGGCGCATCGAGCCAATTTGTGACAAGGTTTGCTTCGTTCAAGAGAACATTGTTCCCGGCAAGCACTTCGTGGGCGTCTTCCTCAAGCGAGGTCTCATCAAGTATTTCACCCGATGCTGACTGCGCTTCGCCGGTGTTTTCTTCGGCTTCTTCTTCCTCTTCTTCCGTCGCGAAACGATGGCTGACGTCACCAATTTCTGGCAGTTCCTCGCCAGACTCACCGTTGATAGTGAATTCTGAAATCTCTTCATCAAACGCGACATAAATTTCGGCGCCTTCGACCGCAGGCTCTACGCCTTCGTCAGACAAGGTGTTGATTTGTTCTGAAACGGAAAGCCCAGATTGCTTGATGGCGTTTTCGCTCGTCGCCACTTCCGGCGTTCTAAGCGGTTGCAAAGTTTGCCCAATTTCCGCCAGAGCATCTACGCCAGCGTTATAAGCTGCGGCATCAATGAACTCTGCATTGCCTTCGTAGGTGGTGATCTGGTCCATATCCTCCATAAAGTTGGCTTGAACCGTGACCGTCGCCATCGAAGAAGGCAGTGGAATTGTGAAGATTTGTTGCGCGACAGAACCGGGCTGCGCAAAGCCATTAAAGAAATCTTCGTTAAATAGAACGGGCACGCCAGCTGGTGCAAAGCCCAAGGCTGTTGGAATGAGAACAGAAAAGTTGCTGACAGGGACATTCACAAAGGACAATGGCCACTTCAGATCGGGCATAAAACCACCGAGACCATAACCACTTGTGACATTGATTGTGATGTTAAAGAGTTCACCCAGTTGCGGGTTCTCAGCCAGACGCTCTGCGAATTCTTTGTATTGAAGTTTGAGGCGCGCGGCCTCTGTGTTCAATTCAAATACACCGATAAAATGGGCAATAATTTCTGTTTTGTCATCAAGCATAATACTGGTCCCCGGTCACTCGGACATGCGTCTACCAAAATCTGCTCGAAGTACTTTTTTATAGGTGGATCTGCGCGACGTGAGCCGCGCAAATCAGTTTTAAATCTAAGGCTTAGGACAGGTCGTCGTCGCCGATGAGAGTGGAAGAGTAGCCTCCACCAACAACGGTCATGTCGACTGTGTTGCCCAGTACGTTGGCACCTTGAACGATGTTCTGGTTGAAAGCTGCGTTATCCAGCGTCGCGTCTGCAGAAGCAGTCGAGTAGCCGTTTACAAAGCCGTCATCCCCGTTGTGGGAACCCCATGAGCCGCCAGTCTTGCCGCCCATGCCGCCGTCTGCAGATGCGTGACCGCTTGCGCCGCCATTACCGCCCCAGACAACCGCGTGTCCGCCAAGTGCGCCAGCGTCACCGGCTTGTCCGCCGTGTCCGCTTGCGTCACCGCCAGCACCACCAGCACCACCAGCACCGGTTGATGCGCCAGCGATACCACCGCCTTGGCCCATACCCATGCCCATGCCACCGGCCATACCGCCGTCTGCATTGCCAGAGTTACCACCGTGGCCGCCGGCAGCACCTGCTGCACCTGCTGCGCCATCAGCGTCGTTGCCACCAGAGTGCGAAGACCCTAGGCCGATGCCACCAGCGTCACCGCCGGAAGACCCAGCGATACCTGCACCGTGACCACCGTCAGAGCCAGCAAATCCAGCACCGTTGCCAGCAGAAGCACCTGCGAGGCCTACGCCGTCGCCGCCTTCAGCATTTGCAGCACCAAGGCCTGCGCTAACTGGAATGAAGCCCAGACCGCCACCAAGCCCAGCTGCTGCTGCACCTGCGTCGCCGCCTACGCCGCCGCCAATTGCACCGGAACTACCGCCAACGCCACCAGCTGCTGCACCGGAGTCACCTCCGACACCACCGGCCAATGCGCCAGAATCGCCACCAACGCCTGCGCCGATACCACCAGCGTTACCAGCGTTACCGCCATTCCCGCCGTTGCCACCATTGCCACCGTTGCCGCCGTTACCACCAGCACCTGCTGTACCAGAAGTACCGCCATCAGCAGAACCACCAACACCTACGCCTAGACCACCCAGGCCAACTGCGATTGCGCCCGCGTTGCCGCTTTCGCCGCCGTCGTCACCTTTGGAGTATCCGCCAGCGTTGCCGTAGTGTTTGCCACCTAGGGCAAGTGCACCGCCACCATCAGCGCCACCGGCATAGCCGTCACCGCCAGAAGTTTTTGCGTATCCTGCAGAACCACCATCAGACTCGTTGTCGATGCCTTCTTCAGAATTTGCAGTGCCACCTTCGGCTTTCTGACCAGAGTAGTACTTACCCTTGTTGTTGACTTCGGCACCTTCAAGGTTGTCGTTGTCTTGCAGCGCATTCGACATTGTGTTGACTGTGCCAACATCATTGCCTGCACCTGTCAGAGCGTTTTGAAGTGTTTTTGCTAGGTGCTGATCGCCCCCAACATCCGTGTCCATGCTTCCATCAGCCATAGTGATGTCGCCGATTGTTGATCCTTTCAGATCAAAGTCAGCAAAGTCGTCATCGGTTGGCTCCCAGTCTGACAGGTCAATTTTAACGTCAACATCGACGTCAGATTTGTTGCTGACCTCTGACTTGGAAGAAGAGGATGAATTTGAATGGGACTTAGAACCGGAATGAGCACCCGCATGGGCACCTGCACCCGCCGCTGCTGCACCTAGACCCGCACCCAAGCCAGCGCCAAGAGCGTCAGAGCTGGTAGAGCTGTCGTTGGTATTGCTGTTGTGGTTGCCGTTGCCATTTAGGTTGCCGTTCCCGTTCAGGTTACCATTACCGTTATGGTTCCCATTATCGTTCCCGTTACCGTTGTGGTTTCCATTCCCGTTCAGGTTTCCGTTGCCATTCAGGTTCAGGTTTTCAGAATGCTGTCCCTGATTTTGGCCTTGGCCCTGTCCTTGGTTTTGGCCTTGATGTTGGCCTTGGCCCTGACCTTGTAGTTGGCCTTGACCCTGTAGTTGGCCCTGTAGGCCGAATAAATGATGATGTCTGTTGCCAGGCATATGACTTCTCCCAAATTTGGGTTCGAGCGGTCACACTCTGTTTAAAGTGACCAGTGTCGAACGTCTGTTGATGAAGTTTGAAAATCCGCGAACACGCTACGGCTTGACTTAATCCAAGCCCACGAGCTGCGTCGCGTCATTGTGGCTGTACCCTCCCTCGCTTTCATTTGACAGCCGGCCCGAAAACGACAGCTGAGCTGAATTCCCACCGGGGGCAGTTATAAAAGAACCCACCCCGAGCTGCCGCTTCGGACCAGAACAGAATTTGCGATTTTGCAACGCAGGGTAAGCTGGAGATTAGATGTAGTCATATGTGTCACAGGCGTAACATTTAAGAAATATCGTTTAATTACAAAGTGTTGGCCTTGTAATTTCCCTAAGGTTAGCCAAGAAAGTGTCTGAAAATTCGTGTAAAATGTGAAAATATCAAGTTGAGATTGAAATTGTGGCAAAAAGTTGACATAATCATTCGGTGAACTGGGGATAACTTGTGAATAAGGCTATTAACCGTTCGGTTAATTGACGCTATCAACTCTAACGACTTATCGTTTAACTGTTGATTTCACACAATAAACATTCTGTGCTCAAACAGTTCTGAGTCAGATATAAAAAACTAATAATCGAGCGGTTGGGGATAAGTGTCTGCTTTCTTGGGGAAGGGAGCACCACTTTAGTGCTAGTACCTGGCGTTCGGGAATAATGGGTCCTGAAACGCCTTAGCGTTGGAGGGACAAATGCCAAGTGTTAAAGCTGTGGCGCCGCTGACTTTAGAGACCAACCAGGTGGTTGCCTCTCAAATCAGCAGCGATATGGCGGTCTTTATTGGACCGCAAAAAAGTTTCACACAAACAGTCATGCGTATCGTTGACGAGGAAATCGACGATGTATGTCCAGTGAGACATGAAACTGTCACCGAATTTCTCAACACGTTGCCTACAATGTCATCACCCGTTCGCGTGATCATTGTGGATGCATGTCTGTGCGAGAATGTTATTCAAGACGTCAAAGAATTGGCGCATGCCGATAGCGAAGACTTCCCGATGCAACAAGCACCGGGTGTTGTGGTGGCCTATTGGAATGAATGCCAGGGGAAACATGTTTTCGAAGATATTGGCGGCACTGCCGAAGTGCAGGGCTTTCTGCCAATGAATCAAAACATTGATATCTGGCTAGCTGTCATGCGCCTATTCCTGAGCGGAGGTACTTATTTCCCTCCAGAATTGCAGGAAATCCAATTGGAAACCGAAAGTTCGACTGCGGCTGAACACGTCGCAACCGATACTGAGGAATCTAAGAAAGACGTTCTGACTCAGCGAGAAGTTGCCGTGATGGAAGAGGTGGTAAATGGTTTGCAGAACAAGCAGATCGCCGCAAAACTCAAAGTGTCTGAGCACACGATCAAGCTTCATATCCACCACATCATAACAAAGCTTCAGGTCAGCAATCGCACGGCCGCTGCGATGAAGTTCGTGGATTCGATGCAGCATTGTCGGCCATAATATGGGCGCCGCTGAAGCAGCATATAATCCACAAACAACCGACCCAGTGTTGGATGACATCCTGCGACGGGTCGGTCGTCTGAACTATACGTGGACGAACACTGAAAGCTTGCTCATCCATCTTATTGCTGGGCTGGCTGGGGTCGAAAAGGATGCCGCTGTGGTGATCTTTTTGACGCTCAGCACCACGCGAGCGCGGGTGGATCTTGTGCAACGGCTTGCCAAACTTGAGAAAGTTGACGCGGCCCTCCGAGATGAAATCTTGGGAGTGACCTCGCGGCTGACGAAAGAAAGCACGCTGCGCA
Source organism: uncultured Paracoccaceae bacterium (assembly GCA_947498415.1). Lineage (GTDB taxonomy): Bacteria > Pseudomonadota > Alphaproteobacteria > Rhodobacterales > Rhodobacteraceae > Cognatishimia. The sequence continues at coordinate 14,105 of CANMKB010000001.1, read as the reverse complement.
ACAAGTACAACCACTGCATCTATTCATTCGATCCAGAAGAGGGTCGATTGCAAACAATTATGATGCGCATCCAAGATCGCCGTAAAGACATTCGCGTTGGGAAAACAGAACCTGTGACCCGCAATGAAACGACGAATATTGATGCAAGCATAGAACGGCTAGAACAGCTGAACGTGGACATCTGGACACTTGTGCAAAAGCACGGATTTCCAGCGTGATTGCAGCCTTTTAGGGCTGTGATCCACCAGGGGACAAACTGGTACTCAAACATAAATGGGGGCGTCTAACTCGCAAATGATCTGCGAGTCTGCACGACATTCGTCGATGCACGCGGATCATACAACTGAATTGGAAATCATTTCAATTTGGCGACAGAAGGAGACCGGATATGGGGACGTTCATCGCGCCAATATTTTTGAAAGCGGGGTTGTGTGGCTTAATGCTCGCAGGCTGCGCTGAAGTTACAGAATACAAAAAACCCGCTACGCCGTTACCAACTAAATTCTCGGCGGCGGATGCGAATACGAAAAAAGTATCAATCCAAAGCCCTTGGTGGCGCCACTTCAAAGATCCGACGTTGGATCAATTGGTGGCCATCGCGCTAAAAGATAACATTCAGCTCGCCCAAGCGCGACTACGCGTTGAAGAAGCCGGGGCGTTGACTCTTGCCGCAGCGCCTGTCGTCGATATCAATGGGCGAATTGAAACCCAAGTGGCTGATAGTGCTTTAGGCGGCAATCGTGATCTTGGCTCAATTTCAGGACGCGCCACAATTTTCGGAACCGCGCGTTACCGCAACGAAGCCGCACGTGCGCGTTCTCAGATCGCACTGGCAGAGTTGGACGCGGCGCGGTTGTTCTTACTTTCAAACCTAACATCCGCCTATATCGACCTGCGATTTGTACAAAAGCGCCTTGCCTTAAAACGGCAGGAGCTCAGCTCTTGGCAACGCACCTCACGCGATTTGGATATTCTGCGTGAGCAGGGGGCCACAACGCGCCTTGAGATTTTGCAGCCGATTGCCGAGGTGTCAGAAACGCGGGCTGAAATCTCAGTGTTGCTCATTGAAGTGGAGCGGCAAAAAAATCGGATCGCGACCTTGCTTGGTAAGGTCGCTGGCGTAAACGAGGTTAATTTGGCCTATCGCGGACAACCTTATCCACGGTTCCGTGCGTCATCCGGTGTGCCAGCAGATCTACTGTCTAATCGCCCGGATGTGCGTAGCGCCGAAAGTGGGTATCGTCTGGCGGTTGCTGAGCTGAACGAAGCGGAGGCCGATCGGTATCCAACATTGGATCTGACTGGCACAATCCTTGGCCGTAGCGATCTAAGTCCGACGCGCAATGGCATTGCCATATTGGGATTGAATATCCCCATCTTTGATCAAGGTGCACGGCAATCTCGGGTGCAAGCGCGGAATGCACGGGCAAAATCAGCCTTTTTGCAGTGGCGGTCTCGCGTTTTGATCGCTGTCGAAGAAGTTGAGACCCTTTTGGTTGCTCAGCGAAAGCTCAACAATGCAGTTGGATCGTCGTCGCAGTCTGTAAAGTTGAACTCAGAGGCGGTGACGCTGTCTCGGGAACTGTTCAAAGTACAAGAGATTTCAGTTCTCGATTTTGTACGTTTGCAAAGAAACAAGTTGGATGCAGAGGCAAACCTTGCCCAAAATCGTCGTCAGCGAGCGTTGAACTATGTTGCGTTGCAAATTGCTCTTGGTGCGGGAAGTGCGCAGATGCCCATCTCTCAAACCAACTAAGAAAGGGCCCAGGGGAGGGGGCCCTTTCTCATTTTCGGACATTGGCCTTTAAGGAGGACAAAGAATGCGTGGCGTAAAGTATATAATGAGTGCAGTGGTGTGTGTGTGCCTGGCCGGGCCAGTTTACGCTGACCAAGCTGCGGATATGGCAAAGGCTTATGACTTGGCGGAATCGATGCGAAAATCTGCATCGGGAGATGACGATCTGCGCCGCGCTTTGGAAATCCAGCAAGATCTCTTTGCAAAGGGAAATCGTAAATCGCTTTTACGGGTTGCCCAATTGCAATTGCGCCTGGGCGAAACAGACGAGGCGATGGCGTCGTTTCAATCTGCAACCGATGCCGGAAGCGGCTATGCGCGGTTTTTGCTGGCCTTTCACCACGCGCGAGGGGATTTTGGCTCAGCTTCAGATCCGAAGGAGGGGCTGACAACGCTAAAGGAAATGAGTGTTGGCAATGATCCAGCGCGTGCGCAAATGGCGCTTGCTGATTTATACGAAGATGACATTGGCGGAACCCAGTCAGATGCGTTTGCCCTATATGCAGCACTTGCTGAAACAGGAAATCCACGTGCTTTGTGGAAACATGGCCGATACTTGTTGAATGGTTCAGCTGTGCCTGCAGATACCAAGATGGCGGCGGAGTCGCTCCGAAAGGCGGTAGATGCGGGATATGATCGAGCTTTACTTGATCTTGCATCAGCGCAAATTTTCAATCGAGACTTTCAAGGGGCACAGGCTTCGCTTGATCGTGCGGTCGAGTTGGATCTGCGTTCAGCCAAAGCACAGCGGGCGATGGCGCATTATAAGGGCAACTTGGGTGAGTATTCTGACCCTACACTTGGGCGTTCTGACCTGATCGCGATGGCTGAAACGGGAAACACGGCGGCTGCCTCGATTGTCCTGCGCAATCACGAACGTCGGTCAACCCGTATGCGAGAGGCCGATGTTAAGGCAATTGTTTCTGCGCTGGAGCAGAACTTAGAGAATGGCAACCGACATTCTGCGGTTGTTTTGGCGCGGGCCTATCAAAAACTGCGCGCCTTTGTCCCCAATGCTCGGAGCCGTCAGGCCGCACTCGTCCAAGATCACCTGTCATTGCTACCGAAAGACAAACGCATGGCTGAATCTGTCAGTGCGACCTACGACGTGAGAAAACACTCAAGTACGACGCGGATAATTGCAGACATGCTTGAGCCAGCCTCGGGTGAAGCCTTTGTTCAAGCAGCGATGCGTTTACGGGGACACGAACGAACGTCTTTTGTTTATCTTGTTCAAAAAGAGCTCGCTGCCCTTGATGCCTATCGCGGAGCGCCTTCGGGTCGACTGACATCAAGCACCATCAGCGCAATCTTTGCCTATTGCCGGGCTCAGGGTATCTTTGAAACCTGTAAACATGGCCCCGTGACATATGATAGCTCTTTGCTTGTGGCCCGTGCGATTGGCGCTGAAAAGCAGCAGCGACTCAGCTCTGCGGCGAGTAACTGACCCATGCATTAGCTTGGCGAAATGTTTGTGCATGTTGCAATTCGGTCAAAGCACTTTCAGACACAAGATATAGGGGGGCATTCAGAAAATTCGCTTAATCTAGCTGAATCCCTTTGGAAGCCCCGCTAATCCTTTGGATTAATAATCTAAAGACTTCACCGGAACCCACCATAATCCGTTATTTTTAAAGAAGAAAATCCGTGTCTCTCCCGGTGTTCTATCGGGTGCGAAAACGGAGCGGGAGAAGGATTATGTTAGCAAAATGGACGAACTGTCTGGCCGCTATTGCTGCAGTTCCCCTAGTATTAGGGGGAAGTGCTGTTTTGGGTCAGAACCTGTCGCAAATCGATCAAGAGTTGCGGCAAGAAATTGACTTTCGGGCGCTTATATTCAGGGGGTGCCTTGGGCAAACTGAATGCACGGTGGGGGATATCACTTTACGTGCCTCACGGTTGGATGACGATGGGCTGACCTGGAACCAAGCCACACTGTATTGGGATCCTATCGACGGCATCGGCATTCAAGATGGTGCACAAAATGATGAGATCGATTTTGAAGAACGTCTTGAGGTGCGCTTTGCAGCGCCGCGGACTGTCAGCAAAATCTGGTACAGCGATCTCTTCCACACGGAAGACCGGCGCTATGGCTCGTATCTGACTGATCGCGTTGAGGGTGAGCCGGTGGACGCTGAAATTGCGGGACTTGGCTACGTAATCGACAATGAGGAAGTGCGCAAACAAACCTTTGCGGCGACCGATCGACTACCGTGGGCGCAGTTCAATCAGGAAGTCTCGTTGAACTTTAAAGAGAACGGGGACTTGCGCCGTCGTGTGATCATCCAAGATGAAAACATCACGGTTCTTGCACCAAGTGGCACGTCAACCGAATTGGATCTCTTGCTCGAGAACCCAATTGGCACAATCGACAAAGACAAACGCTCGATCTTTGAAGGTGTTGAGACAGTAGAAATTGATCTCACGCCAATCTTGGCAGAGTTCCACGGAACCAACTTGTTTGCCGTAGGCACGAACAACTTTGATGCTGTGCAGCAAATTGCCAACAATGAGCAAGCGCTCGAAAATCTGCGTTTGATCGCAGAACGCAAGCGCAACTCAATCAATATGTCGAATGGCGAGGTCGGAGCGGAACTTACAGACGCGAAACGTCTGGATGGTTTGACTTTCTTTGCCCCATTTGACGCTAGCAACGATTTCTCTGTTGCCGGCATTATCTTTGCACCAGAGGAGGGATAAGCGATGCCGATAAAATCGAAGTTTCGTACATTCTCGACTGTGGTTAAAGGGCTGATCATTGGTGCAATTGCAGTCACGCGTGCATCAGCTGTCATTGCGCCGCCTGCGGCAGATGCAACTGATCAACTGTCTGCGAATTGGGATCAGCTGAAGGGAGAGTTGGATAGTGGGTTGGGTACGGTTCCTTTGCGCCCCGAACTTGAAGACATTCTTGATATGACTGACCTGAAAGGGGATTTGGATTTCGCTATACGAACGTCTTATGCGATTGCGTCGTCAGAAGAAGTGGCATCGCTCGACGCTCGGTGGTTGGAAACATTTATCGCCCGCGGCAACTCTGAGCATATGGCCCAGTACTTTGCGCTGCGCACATCTATGGGGATCGAAATCCCTAAAACCGGTTCAAATCTGGATTGGTGGCTGTGGAACGCCTGGGGTGGCGGCGGTGGTGATTGTGATGGCGGAGGCGGCAGCGATTAATCCCATAAAGAATACCACTGCGCCCAAAGTGATATTGGGCGCAGTTTGGTCAGGTTTTGGCCTTAGATTTACAAAGAGCCGAGCGTCCGGTTGAGTGGAGCTTGGCCTTTACCTGTTGCCGCAAGGCAAGACAAATTGCGTTCAGGAAGGGTCACCACAATCGACCAAGTTTTAGCACCGGGTGAGGCAAAGACCTCAAGGATTCGGTTGCTATGGCTGATTTGATTGGCCACAGGGGCCTCTCCAAAGCGCTCTGCGAGTTGCGCCGTCACATGATCGCGATCTGCACAGGTCGCGGCGATCGCGGAGTTACCTGTCGCTATTGCGGCGGACACAATAAGTGCGCCTACAAGTGCCTTTTTCATACTGTCGTCCTCAATCCATTTATCTTGGCTTATTCTTGGATGCCTATGTTGGCACCTTCAGAATGAGACCTGCCGAGGGTTTAGGGAAGCTTTATGCCGAGGTCACGAAGAATATTTTACATAATTGTGGCAAGCAAGATTCAGCCAGTTGAGGGCAAAGGATTGCTTATACCCTTCCAAATGGCGGCCCCGCTCAACAAATCGCGCAGTTGAATCATCCCATATCTCAGTCGCATACGTTGTGCGACTTGGATCGGATCTTGCTGTCCGACGTATTCGTAGGTGAACTCATACCGTCCTAAAAAGGGGATCGGTCGCATCGCTTCGCATAGGAATACATATCGTGCAAACGGTTCGATGTAGTGCTTTCTGAGCAAAGCGAGCAAGGCGGTGCGAAGTTCGGCATGGTCCCTATCTGGCACCCAAATCCCCACAATCGGAAGTGCCTCTGGGTCTGTTGCCCAAGCTGTACGCCCCAAAGTCACCGACAACGGGGTTAGGCGCTGGGCCGAGGGGAAGCTTGTGATTGTTGGCAATGTAATCGCGGGTGGCGTCTGCACCTCTGGAAAGTCGATCTGAAGCTCAAAGAGGTTGGTGCTTTCAAGCTCTTTGGACAGGTTCTGAAACTCTAGCTGGGCAAGCCGCGGCCCCATGGTTTTGTTCTCACGGGTCAGGCGACGTACCAAAGATGGGGGACTAAAAGACGAACTCATTCTGCTGCCCCCACCAATGTCGAGGCGTGATAGCGTGAGGCAACACTTTGTATACGTTTGTAGAAATCTCTTTGATCCAGAGATTGCTTTGGTCGGTTTGAAACGGATGTACCGGATTTGACCTGCTTCATGAACGTTGCGATTTGCTGATCCATGTCTTCGGGGCGATCAGAAAAAGCGACCGAGGCCCAGCCCTGCGCAGCGGCATAGCGCGCACGCGAGGCTTGATCATCCATCCGCACATGGTTTGTGGGCGCAAATAGAACGGGTTTGTCATAGGTCAGCATCAACTCATGAAAGCTATTGTAGCCGGTCGCGGTGACGACGCCATCAATGCCGGGCAGATAGCGGCTGAGTGGGAAAAGACGCCTCACAAGAAGCTCGGAAGACCGCGGTGGCGCGGCCAATGGAGACTGTGCCCAGATAAGCTTAACGCCATTGGCATGAGCATGTTTGATCAATAACGCTTCAAGCCTGTCCCAATCGCCAAAAGCCCCACCGAGAGATACAATGCAATGCTTGCCCCAGCCGAGATTCATCTGTGCCTTAGCCTCACGACGAGTGTAGGACGGAAGGGTTATGGCAAGAGAGACGGGGGCAGATGTGAAGTGTTGCGAAAACCCACGCTTGTCCGCTTGGCGGGTGCGCGTTGGGCCTTTATCGACTTCGACGGCTAAATCACCCGGTTCCAATATAAGATCGGCGAATTGCTCATTTTCCATGAATAAGGGGTCTGAATCTGGCCGAAGCATCCCGCGGCGCACCCATAAAAACGCCGTGCGTCCGCATCCGGGCATTTTCAGCGCGTTGAACACAAAGGGATCAATCATAGCGCCATCATATGACACAAGATCTGGTTTGAGTGTTTGGATGGCCAGCGCAAATTCTTGGGTTTCCAAGGCTCTCCAATCTGGCGGATGCGCCCCAAGGTGTGCCGCGGTTTGGCGCAATATGATCTGGTATCCTGCCGCTTGCAGAATTTCCGCAGCGCGCGAGAAACACCAGAAGATTACTTCCGTTTCACCATTCGCCTGAAGCGCCTTGGCCAGTGCCATCATCCGCGTAATATGACCAAGCCCCACACCGTTGGGGACAACGGCCAGCATTTTCAGCGGCTTAGAGGTAGGTGATTGTGTCGAAGAAGTGCGCGTTTCATTTGCAAGCTCTACGAGGTCGCAAAGATCTTGATCATCGCGATCCACCGCACGCAGATTGGCCAATCGTCGTAACTTTACCCAATTGAATGCGGCGTGTTCTGCGCGTCGTGCCTCTCGTGATCCATCTGAGTTCACCAAGAAGAACGTGGTCTCCGAAGCGCTTCGATCTATGGGGAATGTCGTTTCCACCTGACGGGTCGGGACCAATGGAGGGAGTTGGGAAATGTTGTGATCAGCGACTTTTACAAAGCTGTGCACGGCTTCGTCTGTTAACGCACAAAGGGCAATATGCGGGGGCTGCGCTTCGTTCAATCCCGCTAATAGAAGCTTGTAGCTTTGCTGCCAGTCGGGGCTGTTTTGCCCAATCGAATGTCGGCGCAATATAATCGTAATCGGGGTGCTGCTGGCCAAGAGGGCTGGAAAATGCCCGAGGGCATCGGCCTGAGAAAGCACCACAATTTCATCGAGAGAATTGTCTGCATCAGCTGGATCAACTAAAGGAAAAAACACATCATCTGCACGATGCGGCTGATCTTCCAGCAATTGCCCCATCGGATCATGTGGGTTGCCGACTATACCAATACGGCGGGTCGAGGCGGACGTTTTAAGCATTCACATTCATCCCTTATCCCGCCCGCAGTAAATTTCTAGCACCGGGTCAATGGTCGCTTTGGGTCCGAAGTGTGTGCGGACGAACCCAACACGCGCATCCGGTTTTGCCGAAAGTGCTGTGGGCAGCCAGTTTGCAATCTTTTCTGCGGCCTCTTTGGCCTCGATTTGTGCAGGCAACAGCAATGCTCGCGCATCGCCTCGTTTCTGCGCGGCCTCACGCACCCCGCCAACTTCGCAGGCTGCAACGGGAAGCCCTGCGGCTTGCGCCTCGAGCATCACATTGGGCAAGCCCTCGACACGCGACATCAACAACAGCGCATCGATTTGCGAATAGATTTTTGTGGGCGCGCTTTCGGAAGAGATGATTTCAAGGTCATCGCATCCCAATGCCTTTGCTTCTGTAAGAATCGCCTCACGCATTGGACCATCCCCAAAGATTACGGGTTTGATGGGCCTGTCGAGCAATTCGCGCAAGGCTGAGACGGTATTTAACCAAAGCAAAGGGCGTTTGTTGAGCGCCAGACGGAATACGCCCCCAATGGTGATCGGGGTATCGATATCTTTTGGTTTTCGACCGCGTAGTACAGTCTCGAACTGGCGGACGTCCACAATGTTTCGCAAAGGCTTAACAAGATCTTTTTCAAGCGAAAGCCATTTGATGTAATCCTGGGCGCCCAATTCTGAATTCGCAGTAAGCGTGTAGTTTTCTCGTTTTGCGAAATCGGCGAACAAGGCCTTTGCTTTTCTGAGCTTTTTATCCCGTCGCGTCGCGGGCGACATATTTCGCGTACTTAATACAACGCGCTCGGTGTCTGTTAAGTAACCAGCCAGCCCGCAGGAAATAGCAGCCCGGTCTTGCCACCCGTGCAGAACATTTGGTCTCACTTCTGAAATCAAATGCCAAAGAGGGCGTAGATCATTTCGCATTTCGATGGGGAGGGCGCTTAACACACGTTCTACATCCTTTGGCAGCGCAGGATTGTGCACGATACGCTGGCTTAAGTCATGAATTGTAACGCCAGTATCCGCCAAATCGGGTAGAAAACGGTCCATGTCGCGATCTGTTTCTAGCGAGAAAAAGGCGACGTCTATTGTGTCTTTAGGAACGCCTTGATCTATCATTGATTTGATCAAGGAAACAAATTGTCGTTCTGCGCCACCCGCCTTTAAAGAAGCATTCACCAATAGGATGCGGCCGGGCGTTTTGCGTGAGCCTGGCCATCCCGGAGGCTTGGGAGGCCGTGATGCAAATCCTTCAAGAGGCAGCATAAAATCGGGGCTTAGAATTTTTGCGGCGACGTCAAAGCTGTCAGGCATTGCAGGGCCGGTTGGCTCTCCAAAGGCGCATTGATCTAAGATTACTTTTACCTGATCGCTTAAAGGCAAGCGTTGCCGTCTGAGCCATACCAACAGGCCAATTTCACCATGATCTAATAGCGCTTCGCCGATCTTTTGCCCTTGCTCAAACGTGATCGGTGCATCCTTTGGGCCACCCTGCGCGATAAGACGGGCCACTGATTGCACCAGATGGGGAAGCCCCAAATGCAGGGCCAAAATCAGGCGGTTTTCTATCGGGAGGTTTAGCGTCAGAAGATGCGCTGCTGTTTCGTCTGCGTCTTTGATCAACTCCAACCGTTCTTGCAGCCGGTGAAGTCGCAGCAACGCCTCAATACGGTAGCGATCAGAGGTTTCAGCAATGCTTTGCCAAATTGGGATAGCGGCGCTGAACTGCCCTTTTTGTTCTAGCATTCTGGTGTTACGCATCAAAAAGCGCACATCCTGTGGAAACAGCCTTTGAGCCATTTCGTTCAAAGCGATTGCCCGTTCGAATGATCCACAAAAGCGCAACAGATCGATGGCGGCCATGGCATGCGCCGGGGACCGAGGTGTTAGGCCTTTGGTAAGCCGATGCGCGATGTCTTTTTTCGTGCGAATTTGCCGTGCGCTGCGCGCTGATTGCGCCTGCATTAAATAGGCACGTGTCAGGAATTCATGTGCCTCGATGTTGTTAGGTGTTGGACCAAATTGGCCCTCGATAACAAAGATGCAGTTTTCATGATCTTTGTTATTCAAAAAGTACGCCGCTTCTTGAAGGCTTAGCGCGGCGCTGTTTCCGCCTGCTTGCCAAATTGTTTTTCGAACCTCATGCGCAATTGGATCATGCCCCGCCTGCGCCGCACGCCTTGCGATGTGTTCCCACAAACCGGGTGCATCAGCCACAGAAAGGCCAGAACCAACCAGTAACATTTGAGCGGCAGAGAAACGTTTGGCAGAGCAAAGAGTAATTACTTGGCGGCGAACTTGCGCGAAATGATCCAGTAAACTACCCTGATCCATAGATTTTCCGATCAACAGAAAGGTAAAATCAGTATGCAGACCCATCCTAGAGTTGGCAAGCTTTCCTTGGAAAACCTTCCGGAATTGCCGCGTATGATGGGGGAAACCGACATCACATTGATCAAATCGATGCTGGTGAACCTGCCTGAACCTGCAACAATACTAGAAATTGGCCCTTGGTTGGGTGGGGTGAGCACGATCCTTGCTCAGCATGGTGATCTTCATGTTGTGGATCGGTTTGAATGGTCAGAATTGAATTCAGATCGCCATCCCAATGTTTTGCCTGTCGGGGCATCCAGCCGCCCCGTGTTTGAAGGGATCATGGAACGCCATGCTGTTTCGGCCACTATTCATGAAGGTGAAATCGAGTTTTTTGACTGGCAGCACGGTAAGATCGACTTTTGCCTCATAGACGCGCCGCGTACCGCTGAAGATCTGCTAACTTGTCTGAGTATAGTCGCACTTGATGTAGATGGCAGTGGCCTTATCCTTATAAAACACGGATTAAATCCGGCGCATTTAGATATGATGAGTATGCTGGATGCTATGATTTCGGCTGACATGTTAGAGGTGGTCCCGACAGAACAACCCAGATGGTGCAATATTGCTGTCTTAAAGCCTGGCCCAAAGCTTAGCACCTGTTCTGCACAGCTTATGGAGGATGTGTTGGACATCCCTATGGCGCCTCTTATGTCAACAGCAAGTGAGCCGCGTGTGTTGTTGCGCATGGCGCGGCTTGCAGCGCTGGTCACCCAAGGAAATTGGGATGCCGCCTGTCAGGCTCTTGCCGAGCAGCCACATCAAAGAAGCTATCAAGAATGTTGGGATGCCATCGAACCCCACATTCAGCCGCGCCGCTCCAAAGAGACTGAGTTTGCTGCCTTTGCCGAGCTACTGGCGTTCCATCATTCGGGCGCAAATCCCGCTGAACTATGGGCCCCAGCAAGTCAAAGCATGACGTGGGCGTTGCGCCACTATTGGGCGCATCTCATGCAGCACGACATTGCAGGTAAAACTGTGCCTTTGCAGCTTATCCTGCAAGCCCAAAGCCAAGGTGACCTAGAGTGGCTTGAGCGTATATCCAGTCTCATTCACTCGCAAAACGTTTTGGAAGTTGGGCCACTGACGGACTTAGCCGGCGCGGCCTTTCTGACTTTAGGTGCGCTAAGCGTTACCGGCATCGCCGCGAATAACGCTGAAGATCTGGAGCCCGATGAGACTTTAGATATGCGCATGCGCGTTTTGCCTTCGATTGATGAAATGATCGATGCAGATGGCATCGGGTTGGTTGTTGTTCACGGGCGTAGCTCAAAACAGCACCACCAATTGGCCATTCTTTTGTCCGATATTCCAAAGAGTACGCCTGTCGTTTCGTTTCACAATCAACTGGTTGAAGTCGTGGGCGAGGGGGTAGAAGGACTTAAATGCTTAACAGAACAGAAGTGAGAGGCTCGAGATGTCGCACTTAGATCGCATAGATGAATTGTTCTCTGACCTACCATATATGAACCGTGCCCGTGCGGATGTGGTGCAAAGTATTATTCAAGACAACAATTTTGGCGATGTGATTGAAGTCGGCTTTTATCATGGCAAAAGCAGTGCCTATATCGCTGCCATATTGGAGGATCAGGATAGGGGGCACCTTTCGACTTTTGATTTGCTGACCGCGCGAAAAAAGGACCCCAACATTGACGACGTGTTGTCCCGCGCTGGGCTGTCACATCGGGTGACACCCTTTTTTGCAAAGCGGTCTTATACATGGGAACTCCAAAGGCTTATCAATGCCAACCCACGCCCGCAGTTTGATTTCTGCTTTTTTGATGGCGGCCATACTTGGGACAGCACTGGATTTGGCGTCACACTCATAGATATGCTGCTGCGCCCGGGTGGCATGATTTTGTTAGATGACATGGATTGGACGATTGGGGGCTCTCGCTATTACGTTGAGAACCCTCAACTGATGAAACCCTATGATGCGGATGAGCGTGCTGCATCTTCTGTGCGATTGGTGTGGGATTCAATCTTGCCGCATTTGGGGTATGAACAGGTTCGCGAATATCCAGAATATCAATTTGGCTTGCTGCGTAAAAATATCTAAACAGCATTACAAATGCTTCTCGCCCGCTTGGTTGTTTTAGCCTCGCCATGGCGCGCCTACGGGCCGGATCTGTGGGCATTTCAATGCAGAACATACATTTTAAGGAATTTTCCAATGGCCCCCAAGTTTGGCACGAGCGGTGTAAGAGGTCTGGTGACCGAATTGACCCAGGACATCGTCACTCAATATGTGAGTTCCTTTGTTCAGACCTGCGATACAAACGGCACTGTATATGTCGGTTGGGATCTCAGAGAGTCATCTCCTCTGATCGCAGACTGGGTGATCAATGGTCTGACCGCGATGGGGCAGAATGTGGTGTCTTGTGGCGTACTGCCGACCCCAGCCTTGGCCTTCTCGGCCGGGCAAGCCAATGCCGGCGCGATCATGATCACCGGAAGCCACATTCCTGCAGACCGCAATGGCATTAAATTTTACACCATTGCGGGTGAGATATCCAAGCGCGACGAAGCGCAGATTAATGCATATCTTGATGCCAGTTTCGATGTCGCGGCAACGCCTGGCGGTGTGGTCGATGGCCATGCACAGGCCACTAAAGCCTTTGTGGCAAGATACGTTTCGGTCTTTTCTCAAAGTGCACTGGCCGATCTGACTGTTGGGCTTTACCAGCATAGTTCTGTGGCCCGGGATATCTTGGCCGAAATCTTTAGCCAGCTGGGCGCCACGGTAGTGCCGTTGGAACGCACAGAGACTTTTGTGCCTGTCGATACAGAAGCAGTCGATCCGGCAGCCCGTGAGAAGTTTGCACGCTGGTGCCGCGATCATCAGCTCGATGCTTTGGTTTCAACCGATGGTGACGCAGATCGACCTATGGTGACAGATCACACTGGTACTTTGGTTCCCGGCGATGTGCTGGGTGCGTTGACGGCCAAACGGCTTGGCGCAAAGCATCTGTGCACGCCGGTTTCGTCCAATACGATGATCACACAGATGAGCGACTTTACTAAGATCAGCCTGACAAAGATCGGCTCCCCTTATGTAGTTGCCGCGATCGAACAGACGCTCTCTGATGATGCAGAGGCTGAAGTAATCGGATATGAGGCCAACGGCGGGTTCCTCTTGGGTTTTGAGGCGCGTTTCGGAAATGAAACGATGGCTCCCTTGCTGACTCGAGACTGTGTTCTTCCGATGCTTGCACCATTAGTAATGATGAAAGAGCAGGGGGGAACTCTTTCAGAGCTCGTAGCGACTTTACCCAATGTCTTTACTGCGGCTGATCGTTTGGTCGGGATCGAGGCCGATGTATCAGGCGGCTTCATCTCGTCTTTGGTCAACCACAAAGATCAACGCGACACGTTTTTTGAGGCGATGGGGCAGGAGATAAGCCTAGATACGACAGATGGCCTGCGGGTGACTTTTGAAAATGGTGAGACTCTTCATCTGCGCCCTTCCGGTAATGCGCCGGAATGCCGGTGTTACGCAGAGGCCGCGACAGCCTCGCGTGCTCAAGAGCTTGTGGCGAAATATCTGTCTCAGTTGTCTGCAACGCTGAACGGCTGAAGCGATTCACATTTGAAATCAAAAAGAGCGCCGAATGGCGCTCTTTTTGATTCCCGGTAGGTCGATTCCCCGAAGTCGGGTCATCTGCGAATGCGATTCCTGCCTGAGTCCGCGCCTAAATCGGGTGAGTCTGGATCAGAATCCCAGTGTCGTTTGTAGGTGGGCCATGTTGGGGGCCCATTTCTGAAGTCATTTGATGCGCCAACGGTATTAATTTTGGGCAATATTTGACGTTTTTAACTGGAAAAGTGAGTTTTTCACATTTTCTTTAAAAAAGGTGCAGATAGGGGTTGCGGGTTATTTGGTTTAACCTTAGAACCCCCTTCACCG